>CAVVGN010000002.1:0-1468826 GCA_963747855.1 uncultured Alphaproteobacteria bacterium | reverse complement strand
TAACCTCGCGGCAGATCGAGCACTACCCCTATCGCCATTCTTCTTCGGCTTCGCGCAGAATGCCTCAAAGCGCTCTCTCAAGCTATGCTTATTCGGCAGCGCTGAATGTCTGTTGATGGCCCGCTCCCGGAAAAGTCCACTACGACAATTTTACGGTGCGCGGCTGTTCGGCCAAGACCACGCTCAATAACGAGCTATGGACTTCGAGATGACCGTTGTAGTCGATGAACCCCGCTTCGCGAAACTTGTTCATGAAATGGCTTACCCGCGACCGGGTTGCGCCGACCATGTCCGCAAGCGTTTCCTGAGTGATCTTCGCCATAAGCGGTTCGGGCCGACCTTCCTTGCCGAAATTGGCCAGTAGCAGCAGCAATCGAGCAAGCCGTTTCTCTGTTGAATTGAAAAGCTGATCAACCAAGTCTTCTTCCACGCGGGCGGTCCTCGCCAAAACGTGCGAGACGAACATTTGCGAAAATGTAGGCTCGTCCCGAAGAACCCGTTGGATTTCGGTCTTATCCACGCGCATAGTGACGCATTCGGACATTGCACTTGCGGTCGCCAATCGCTTCGGCTGTCCGATCAAGCATCCTTCGCCCACGAATTCGTCAGTACCCAAGATCGCCACCACGGCTTCCTTGCCTTGCTTGGATACAACGGTGACTTTGACTTTGCCCTTTTTAATATAGAAAACTGCGTTCGCGTCATCGCCCTGCGCGAAGATGACTTCGCTCTTGCGATGCTTTGAAATGGTTCGGCCCTTGGCCGCCGTTTCAAAGAATAGAGCCGGGTCAAAGCGCCGCGTGCCTCTCGTCTTTTTGGGGCTTATGCTCCGCTCGTCCATTTCGGCTCCTTGCCAACTTGGTATCTGGGCACAATTCAATGCGACGGAACTGTATAAAATAGCTCACTTTGGGCAGGAACCCACGTTCATCACTTGCGCGAGCTGAGGGCAAATAGCAGTGCGAAGTGACGCGATGGCCCTTAGCTGACGTAGCGATGCTGTCCCGCAAATGTCGGCTTGTGGGGGCAGCGTTTCATGTCTTGAAGCGGCCGCTGTGAATGCGCCGGATGTCCTCAGTAGCCGCCGCCGAGGATGCCATTGACCACACCGCCGACGAACGGAACGCCATAACCGGGGCAGCCGTAGCCGTAGCCGTAGCCGGGGCCGTAGTAGCCGCCGCAGCTGTTATAGATCGGTCCGCCGCCAACGTAGTAGCCGCCGCCGCCAGCGTAGTAGCCGCCGCCACCACGAGCATAGCCGCCGCCATGAACACCACGAGCGTAGCCCGCATGTCCTCCGCCATGGCCACCACTTGCATGACCACCACCTGCATGACCGCCGCCATGACCACCACCACCGCCGTGGGCAGCTAAAGCAGTTGTCGCCATCGGCACGCAACCGAGCGCGACCGCGGTGACGAAAGCTATGAGTATTTTATGAAGCACACGAGCCTCCTAATATGACTCCAACAAAAATCTGTTGTGAGGACCATGACAACGCCGGTCGCAATTAAAGGTTGCATGTCACGGGGAACACGTTTGCGTGTTAGACCGCGATGTACTTCGCCTCACTAAGCGTGCCCGGTGAGCTATTTTGTACAGACTCGGTGAGCAATTTCAGAATACCTGCGATGAGCAATTTCAGAATACGTCGCAAGCATGTCCTTTGACCTTGTTATGGATGATACCTGCCCGAAGTGCCGCAAGCCGACAGAGTTCGCCGGTGTGACGCGACATCCAACTCGCCGCGACCTTGCGGTCCACAGGTTCGAATGCGTGAACTGCGGCGCTGTGAAAAGCAAAATCCTCTTTACAGAAGCGGAGCAAAGTCGCCGCCGCTGAGCTGGCAACGTAGAATTGCTCGTCTCTGCTGTCCGTAGCCGGCAACAATCTCGATCAGGCCAGTGAGGTATTCGCGAAAGCGGTGAAGCATCGGCCGCGGATCCGGTTGACGATCCGACGGGGACCTGCCGTGCCCGATCAGTGGCCGCGGTAGTCCGCAGCGACCGGCCGGACGATGCCACAATGATTTATGTCATCCGCTTTAACGGGTGCAGGGCGGCATCCGCTAATTTCAGCCACTCAACCGCCATTTCGCGTTGAACGGCGATATATTTCTGATCTGATCCCTCGGGCAGCGCCGTCAAACAATGCTCGGCATAACGCACGTACTCTTTGTGCTTGTCATTCTGAGCGGCCATTAGCGTATCACCAATACCCTCGACTGCGACCGAAGTATCCGCCGCCGCCAAACAGCAGCACCAGTACAACGATAATCAGGATCAATTCCATTGCCGTATCCTCGTTTGGGACGCTCACCGTCCCGCTGCTCATCAGAATGCGCGTTTGGTGCTCTGTAGTCTGTATAGAATTGACCTATCTGGAACGATACCTCAACGAGGCCGTTATCTAGGACACCTAACAAAAAATAACTCAGGAGAACGTCATGAAGAATGCTTTGCTCGCCCTTTTTGTTGTTCCGTTCCTAACGGTGCCGGCATTTGCCGGCTCTTTGAGCGCCGGCGACAAACCAATGATCGTCGCGGAAGAGGTCGGAGTTGAAGTTGGCAACGTCGGCGTTGGCGTTGGCGAGCCACAACGGCATCGGCACCATGATAACCTCTACATGACCACGCGACACCGCCATGCCCATGACGATCGCCATGATGATCGCCATGACGATCACCACTGAGATATCCACAGCCCGTTAACTACTCATCGAAGTGAGCAATTTGATACAGCTACCGGATAGCGCCGGTGCGAAGCTGCAGATAGCCAGGCGCTTCCCCGTTCCCCCGACACCCCCGAGCGCTTGCGCTAGTTGCGTACTGAAGGCCCCGCCGAGGCCCCTCCTTGCGGGGCCTTTGGTTTTACTCGGCACGAGTTTTTTGGGCTCATCTCCTTCGCTCGATGCCGGGCTACTCTTTTCTCGTCAGCGCAGCGCGACCAAGGCGCGCCCGTCGACGTCTCTTATGTACCGCTTAAGTTGCCGATGCCGGCTCTGAAAGAATTTAGAGCGCTAACTCGCGTAATGCGCCGGTAATCGTATTTGGGTCATAGGGTTTGGCCAAGAAACGACTGCCCTCCGGAAGATCATGCTCGGTTGGAAAATTAAATCCTGAAGTCACAATTATCTTGATCGGCGGCCAGCGATTGCGGACGGCATGAGCAAGTTTAAGGCCATCCATCGAGCCCGGCATTTGAATGTCGGTGAAGACGACGCGGATGTCGGTGCGGCTCTCCAGTATCCGTATTGCTTCGTCAGCGTCGGCGGCCTCAATGACCTCGAAGCCCGCATCTGCGATCATTTTCGCAGCGCTTAGGCGAATAAGCCCTTCATCTTCAACTATGAGAATGGCTGGCGCTTGACCCATCCGTCCGCCACCCGTTACTCGCGAAACGATCTTCTAAACCGAATGCCCTCGGGCACTCTTTTGGCGCATACGGCAACATGCGGTGGAGTGATTTGTTCCAAGAACGAACGTTGAACGGGGAATGTCCGTCTGGCGATCCGCCAGCGGACCCGGGTGCTCGATCAGTGGCCGCGGCCCGGGGCCTACTTCTGCGGCCGGCTAGCTCCGCTCAAGCTTCGCCTCGACGAGTGGCAAGCCATAAAGAGCACGCTGCATATCTGCGGTTTCATCGGCCAAGCGATCGTCGCGCGGCAACGAAATGAAGTTTGACCCCAAAACCCTCTCACTCATCAACGCTGCTTGCGCCCAAGTGCAGGCGAGGTCGATTAGGCTTCGCTTCTCGTTGTCGTTTGTTGCTTTGGAGGACACGCTTATGGCCTCCTTGGCATACTGCCGAAACAGGTCGGCCTCACTCATGACAGCCTCCTGACTAGCGACGCCTCGTCAGCGTCTTCCTAATCATCATCATGGGCGTCCTGGAACCTGGTAGGCTGTCCCAAATTGCTCACTCGCTCAGCCTTTAAGCTAAAGAGTCCAGTTGTCCACAGTCCGCCGAAGTGAGCAATTTGATACAGTTATCGAACAGCGCTGGCGCAAAGCTGCCGAGGCGGCTGCCGATCGGTCGTCTCTTGCTACCGCCAGACAAATCGGAACATGCCATGCTGCGCTTCTCCTTCTGATGCTTGAGGCCCGTAACCACGGTGACCTCGTTTCACCATCAGCCTGAAGCGCAGCACCAAAATTCTTCAGCTATCCACAAGCTGCTCGGCCGATTAACCCATCTTTGCCCTCAACTTCAGACATATCGCTGGTCGCGGCAAACGACGCAACGGGCCAGACGGAGACATTCGTGGCTCCGGGCAGGCTGGTCCTACGTTGCCTCCCCCACGCCTGGGCGTTGACCTGTGAGAGAATTCACAGACTGTTGGTCTCACCCACAGGTAAGGAAGCCGGTTGCTAAGGGCGCCCACAACCGTGGACCTCAAAAGCGTTGTTTCTCTTTATCTTCCGGCGATCAAGTTCATGTTCGAGCGCTCTGATCTCGGTTCGAATTTTTTCCACCGCTGCCATGCTCGCAGTCATTATTTCATTCCGCGCCACATCATCTTTTGGAAGTCCAATAGCACTCGCTAGAAAGAGCTGATATTTTGTGACGGCGGCGATGATGTTGTAACTTTCCGAGAGTGCTAGCAAAATTTGCTCGTTCGAAAGCTGAGAGTGGCGCATAGGTGTTTATTTTATGAGCCAGATATTCAGCTAGTTGGTCCCATTTAGCGGCAATGGCCAATAGTTCGCGCTGTTGCCAAAAATCCGTAACCCGAGCCGCGAGCTTCCGAGTATCGGCAGCAGCGCGCCTGTATTCCTCAGGAGTATGGGGCATCACGCGGCCCGCGTTTTGTACGGTCCGCGTGTCGCGGGTTTCGGAAGCACCGCGTCTAACCATTTCCGTTAAATCGCCCATCGACAAAAGCTTGTCGGTAAGGCCAGCCGCCATTGCCGGCGAGAGCCTGTGCGTCTTGTGCCGGCGCGTTTAGTTGTACCAGAAAAAGTAGGGCTCGTGTGCCTTTCCGATAAAAGTGTCGCCGACGGACTGCGCGAGCAACACACGCGCCGGGTGTTGGGCGACTGAGCGACAAAAGTGGATGGCGGTCTCAGCTTGGCGGGAACGACGTTCCAGCCCAGCGGGAAGCCGTTCCAACGCCCGAACGGCGTTTCGGTGACATCGTTACCTTTGGGGCCCGCGACGGTGACGTCCGCCACCAAAATCAGACCCCTTTGGGGTCCGCGCCCGAGACTTCGTCTCGCAGAATTGTTCTCGGAGCGTTTGAGGTGATTGGCGTTTTCGTCTTTTGGTGCGACTCACGGAATCATGGGAAAATATGTCCCGTCGAGCCAGCGCGCTTCTCGGCCTTATTCAAAGTAGCCCATTATCTGTCGAGAGAATCAGGGAGCGAAACGAGGAACTGAGGCGGCGCAAAGTGAGCCGCAGCGGCTAACGCCTACGCCAACCGCAAAGGCAAATGACCGAATACACCGTCGACCTATTCCACAAAGGGGGCGAAGGCGCCGGCATCGAGCCCGAGCTTGCCCGCGATTTCGAAGCTTGACCTTGCGCGGGTTGCCTATCGCGCAGCGTATGCGCAATATCCCGGCCGGCTGGTCATGCTGTGCGACCGTGCCCGCGTGCTGGCCCGCAGCGATTGGCCGGATACGATGCCGCCGTGAAACACGCCCTTTGCCAGTGCGGCCGTGACCGCGTTAGATCGTTCAGAATTTCTTGAGCGCCATGCCGACAAGTTCCCAATTATCGTTCCGGGGGCTTTCATCCGTGTCTGGCCCAGTGCTGCAAGTCTTGAGACTCCGAAGTCATAGTCGCGTCGATTCCGTTGTCCGGCCACCCACGGACGTATTCTTGCCAGCGTTTCACATAGGGCGGATGCGCGCCGGCTTTGAGGGCGAGGCTAGCTACCAGTCTCTCAAGAACGGTTATGCGGTCGATGGCAAAGCTGAGAAGATCGGCATTGCTATGATGTGGCAACAACGAACGTTCTTTCTTCGGCATTAGCGTGGCTCCCATAATCGAATTTGCGCAGGTACGATCATCGCCACAATGATTCTGCGCAAGAGTCGCGTTTACTCTCTGTGCATACCGTGGAAAACACGCCGGGCAAGCGCGGGCCAGCCGGTCCCTATTCCTCACCTTCTCCAAGTACCTTGCCCGTGGTCGGATTTACAAAGTGGACCTGTTGGCAAATGAGGCAGGTGATTTGCTTGTAGGTGCCGGGATCGTCGATTTCCTCGGCGACAAAACCCTGAACCTTGTCGCCCGTGTTCGGGCAGCGGTATAGGAACGGTGGCATAGATCAGCCCTGTTGCACGCCGGGTAAGCGCGGGCCGTACAAAAAGCAAGCAGCCTAAACGGTGAACTCCACCACGACGGTCTCTGCGTGCCGACAACTCGGACACTCATAGGTACGGAGATCGAAACCCGGCTTCTCCGGCTCGATGATTGCCAGATACATTCGAGCCGAGCATTTCGGGCACTCCGGCCGTTCATGAACCGGCGCGTTTTCAAGCGTGTATTCGGAAAATGTCATTTTGCGACTTCTCCTGTTTTCAGGCGGGAGCGATCTACGCTCAATATGATCTGCTAACGAATGGAGCTGTGCAGAATTGCTCACTCCCCAGAACCCTTGGGAAGTAGTGGATAAATAAGAAACTTATAATTTAAACTAAGACACTTCCCAGAATTCCATCGCCGATCCCATAATTGCGCCGGGCAAGCGCGGGGCCGGCATAACAAATTTGCAAAGAGGAATAGGCGAGCCGCTTGGTCGAATGTCCGTTATCGGGAAAAGCGGACGTGACAACGGACATCGCAAATCGGTCGCTCGTGACCCATCGCCGACATTGACCGGCCACGTTATCGGCATAGGGTTGCCGACCGAATTCAACTGGGAGAACGACATGACTAGAAGCGCAATTGCCTTCATTCTATGCCTTTTTCTTTGTCCTGCCCTCTCGCTCGCCGCGCAAGCACAGAGCGCCATCACCGAGCAGGAGGCACAATCCATTGCTAGGGATGCCTACATCTACTTCTACCCGCTCGTTACCATGGACGTGACCCGCAAGCAGCTTACAAATGTCCAACCCGGCAAAGGGCTCGGCGGCCCTATGAACGTGATGTTCAACGTCCCGGCGTTTCCGACTGCGGACATGAGACAGGTCGTGCGGCCTAATTTCGATACGCTCTACTCCTTCGTGTACCTCGACCTTACGAAAGAGCCGATGGTCGTCTCTGTCCCTGACACGGGCGGGCGTTATTACCTGTTGCCGATGCTCGACATGTGGACAGACGTATTCGCGTCGCCGGGCTGGCGCACCACAGGAACGCACGCGGGCAATTTCCTCGTCACGCCGCGAGGCTGGAGCGGAACGGTACCGGCAGGATTTACGCAAATCGAAGCGCCCACTCCATACGTTTGGATCATTGGCCGCACCAAGACTGACGGTCCGTCAGATTACGATGCGGTTCACAAAATTCAGGCCGGTTACAAGATCACGCCGCTTTCGGAGTGGGGCAAGACGCCCAAGCCGGTCGAGGTGAAGCTCGATCCGAGCATCGACATGAAAACGCCGCCAAAAATTCAGGTCGATACCATGAAGGGCGGCGATTACTTCACCTATGCGGCGGAACTTCTCAAGCTGCAACCGCCCCACCTCACTGACGAGCCGATCATTGCGCAAATGAAGCGGATCGGCATCGAGCCGGGCAAGAGCTTAGATATTAACAGGGTCGATCCAGTCGTGAGGAAGGCGCTAGAGGCTGCCCCGGCGGCGGCACAACAACTCATGGCATGGAAAGTATCAACGATTGCCCGGGTCGCGAATTACTGGTCGATGAATACCGACACGATGGGCGTGTACGGTAATTACTATCTCAAGCGCGCCATCGTCGCGCAGTTGGGCCTCGGCGCAAACCTGCCGGAAGATGCGATCTACCCACTCAACCTTGCCGACGAAACCGGCAAGCCGCTCGACGGCGCGAGCAAGTACACCATCCACTTCGATAAGGGCGCTACACCGCCGGTAAATGCCTTTTGGTCGCTCACACTCTACGACAGCGACGGCTTCCAAGTGGCAAACAGCCTCAATCGCTTCGCGGTGAGCAGTTGGATGCCATTCAAATACAATACGGACGACTCTCTTGACCTTTACTTCCAGAACGAAAGTCCGGGGACTGATAAAGAGACCAACTGGCTTCCCGCGCCGAAGGGGTTGTTCAATCTGACTATGCGCCTATACGGCCCTAAGTCCGACGCGCTCACCGGCAAATGGAACCCGCCGCCTATCACGAAAAGTCAGGGTGCATCCAATCTGATGGCTCAATAAGATGATCCAGCCCGCAGCATCCGGACGCGGCATAGCGATGATATCGGAGCCGCTTGTTTAGCCCGCATGAGTTGCATACAGTTTTGTGCGGGTTTTTGGATGGATCCGTTCATAGGTGGCGGGCTCTTGGAAAAGATCTCCGGCTTCAAATACCGCGCCTTTATCAGCTACTGCCACCGAGACACGCCGTGGGCGCGTTGGCTGCACAACGCGCTCGAACGGTATCGCATTGACCGGGATCTGGTCGGGCGAGAAAGCCCAACGGGACCGGTGCCGAAGACGTTGCGACCGATTTTCCGCGATCGCGACGAGTTTTCAGCCGGTCACTCCCTGACTGAGCAATCGCTGACCGCACTCGACGCTTCGCAATTTCTTGTCGTTCTTTGCTCTCCGAACGCAGCTCACAGCAAATACGTCAACGAGGAGGTGCGCTACTTTAAGGCAAAAGGCGGCGGCCCGCGCGTAATTCCGATCATCGTGGAAGGCGAGCCTGGCACAGCCGGTAGCGACTGTTTCCCGCCGGCGCTGCGGTTAAAGGTGGGGCCGGACGGGCTCCTAACCGATGAGCCCGAGGAGCCGCTCGCCGCCGACGCGCGGCCTCAGGGCGACGGCAAGGAGGTGGCCAAGAACAAGGTAATTGCCGGCCTACTCGGCCTCGGCCTTGACGAAGTCATGCGACGCGCCGAACGAGCGCGAAAGCGGCGCGCGCGATTTTTCGGGGCTCTTGCCGGGGTATTTCTGTTGCTCGCCGTGGCGGCTACCGGAAGCGCCGTCTACGCCTATGGCAAGCTTATCGAATCGAATGATCGGCTCGATGAAGCTATTGAAATCGCATACGGCATCGTAACGAAGGCGACCGCAATGTCGGATCGCTACGGGGTGCCACAGGAATTGACGCTCGAACTGCTTAGCGGCGCCGAAAGCGCGATCAACGGCCTGTTCGCAAAAGGGGCCAACACGGCGAAGCTCAAGCATCGCAAGGCGATGATGTTGCTCTCTTTTGCGGATAGCTACCGTCTGCTTGGACGTTCCGACGATGGCCTACAACGCGTCGCAGAAGCTCGTGGCATCCTTGCTGATCTTACAGATCGCAACCCGAATAATGCCGAGTGGCAGGCAGATTTGGCCATTTCCGACTACAAAGCCGGCGACATTCAATTTTACCGCGGGCATTTGATTGAAGCACTGGATAAGTTTCGCGCAAGTTTGCGGGCGCTCATAGAATATCCGGGTCACGATTTAAGCGGTCAATATTCATATTACCTGCTTTGGAGTTACGATAAGATTGCGATGGCGGAGCTATTTGTGGGCGGAGTAAGCGATGCGTTGGCAAACATGCAAATTGCGCACGCGCTTGCCGAGCGCGTTGCCGCTGCAAATCCAAACGACATTATCGCACAGCGCGACCTCGCCTTGTCGCATATGCTCATTTGCGATGGACTGCGCATGCGTGGAGCCTACACTCAGGGCCTCGACCACTGTCGAACCGCAGTATCGATGCTTGGCAGAATTGTCGCCAAAAATGGCGATAATTCCAGATGGCAGCGTGATCTGGCATGGAGCGAGATAAGTTTGGGCGCGATACTTGTAAAACTCGGTTCGCTCGATGAAGCGATCCGAGCTTTTCAATCCGCCGTTTCGATTGACAAACGCCTGGTGTTCACTGATCCGAAGAACATATTGTGGCAGTGGCACTTGTGGTTGGCTAATTTCCAATTGGCGCAAGCTCTGCTGAGCCTCCATAGGCCCGATGATGCGCGAGTGATGTGCGAAGCCAGTCGCGCGGGTGCAGAGCCTGCAGCCATGCGCGATTTGAGTAATTATTTGTTTCGGCGTTTACTTGCCTCGTCTCATATTTGTATCGGCGACGTTCTTAAGGCGAAATTTAACGCCGATGGGGCATTGGAAAGTTATCGCAGCGGTGTCGGGCTGCTGGAAAGTATTGCTTCCGTCGAAATCAAGAGCGCGATTAGAAAAAATGATCTTGCTTGGGCATATAACAAGACCGGCGACGCATTGGTGGCGCTAGGCCGTCGCGAAGAGGCAATAGCCAATTTCCGCAAGGCAACTGCGCTCGCCGAACAAATCACCAATGATGACGGTGACAATGCTGACTGGGAATGGGTTCTGTTATGGTCCGAGTGGCGGCTTTCGGAGCAGGGCGAAGAATCGGGCGCGCGACTTAGAGATCTGATAGTGAGAATACGGAAGTTGCAAAGCGAGAATCGGGCGAGCGCGGATCTCGCTCGGCTGTTACCCATCGCAGAAGCAAGGCTGGCCAAGCTGAGCAGCGACTAAAATCACTTGTTGAGTTACTTGCGCCCGCATACTGGCTGCAACTTTCGACAATAAGCGAACACGATAGGCTTCTGCCCCTCCCCGTGATAGTACAAGCCGCACGATATGCACGCGGCCATTGACGAGCGGTACGCGCATAGCCCCCAGCATCCCCGTGCATCTCGGTCCTCGTAAAACACATAACCCTCCGGTTTCAAGCTAATTGCTGGCTGAACGCCGATAAAAAACAGTGCTGCAGCAATCGCAAGCATCCGCATGAAACGGCCCGCTGGCTGAGTTCCGATTGGCACGATCCACTCAGCCCTTAGTCACGAGCTTAATAGTGTAGAACTAGCCGCCAAACGCCGCAACGCCCACGATCATGTCGCGCGTCGCTGCTAGGCGTCGTTGCGCCTTGCCTAATCCCGCGAACCTGTAGATGAGCCAAAATCCGCCCGGCGCCGAAGTTTCCCCGACTTAGGTGTGCTTCCGCAGCAGATACGTTCGAAGGCGGCCGAAATTCTTCGCGGCTTGCATCATACCGACGTAACGCCGTGGACCGACTTGACGCTGCGAAGGCGCGGGAATTTGCCAAGCGCAAAAAAAAGGATGGGCTCGGGAGTTGGCGGCCTCATGGATTTCGAACCAACGGTGACGTCGTCACCAAAATCAGACCCCTTTGGGGTCCGCGGCCGAGACGTCGTCTCTCAAATCAGACGTCATCGGGTCCGCGGCCGAGACGTCGTCTCGCAAATCAGACGTCATCGGGTCCGCGGCCGAGACGTCGTCTCGCAAATCAGACATCATCGGGCGAAACCCGCGAGACGTCGTCTCCCAGGTAGTCAGGAATCCGGGTGACGCGGTAACTCGTCGGGATCGTCGAGGCGCGGCCGGTGGAGCACATGGAGCACGCCGCCGCGGTAGCGCACCTCGAGCACCTCGTCCGCCTCAATCGTCGTATTCACCGTTGATGTGCCTGATCGGACTATGAATTTGCCTTCGGGCGCGCGATCGATCGTCAACTTGACGCCATCGCACTCGGGAAGCGTGTCAACCGGCATAACTCACTTGCTGCTGATACGCGACGGTGACGTCGTCTCCAAAGTCAGACCTGTTCCGGGTCCGCGGCCGAGACGTCGTCTCCTTCGGCGGTGACATCGCCACCTTCGTCGTCAAAAAACAGGTGACATCGTCACCCGGGCGGTAGGTGTTCGCATCGGGCGGCAGGTCCTCCGGGTCGTTAACTTTCGGCCGGCGCAGGATGTGCAGGATGCCGTTGCGGAACCGCATCTCGAGCACCTAGTCGGCCTCAAGCGTCGTGTTCACCGTTGATGTGCCTGATCGGACTTTGAATTTCCCCTCGGGCACGCGATCGCACGTCAGCGTCACGCCATCGCACTCAAGCAGCGTCTCAAGTGGCATAATTCCCCCTCACGCGATGATGCAGAACGCGCGACGACGTTTCCGGCGCACTTCGTAGGTTTTGCCGTTGACGACAAATCGCTCGTTTTGTTGAAACAATGTTTCAGTGTGTCACCGGCGTGCCTCTGACCGCCCGTTACGGGAGCAAAAATTACTCGGGGGGTGCTCCCTGGACAAACTGACAGCCACTCGGACTTCCCGCCCTTACCCTGGCTTAGTTCGCTCAAGACGAGAGCAACCGTTACGACGTCACGCCGCGTCGTAGCACTTTGTTACGGCGTCACCAGCGCGTCGGAAATGAACGCATTTGCCGCCTCTTGAATCAGGCCAAAGTTCTCTTTGTCCTTCGGGTCGAGGTAGCGGCGCGCGACCAATACCTCGATCTCGGCCGGCTCCAATTCGACGCGCACGAGAAGCCGCTTCCATCGTCGACGACGCCGATATTGGCGCATGCGCTCGGCGCCAGGGGTTTGGGAACGGATCATCGAATTGGCCTCCCGCCTGCGTCGGCGATCTCGACCACGACCGACACAAGCTCGCCGCCGGCAATCGTCATGGTCCAGCCGGTCAGCCATAGTTTGGTCTTGGCCGGCAGATCGCGCTCGATGGTGATCCCGCCGCGGATGTTTGGGCATGCTCCCGGCCGAGGTTTCCACCTCCCGGTCACGACGTACTCAGCCATCGTTTCTCCAACGTGACAGCGGGCCCAGTTCGTCCGCGACGAAAGCCCTGATCGCGGCCTCAACGGCGTTCGCGTCAGCGCGCTCGTTAGCATCAAGATACTTTTTGACGACCAGCGCATCGACCGCCGCGTCGGTCAGGGGAATTTCTAAAATACGCATACCGCTGCGGCGGCTATTGCGATGACGTCGGACACGTGCGGCGCTAGGGGAGGTCGAATGGACGGGCTTATCCACGTCTTTGGGGTTCATTTGCAACTCCAAGGAGGTGCCTGTCACAGTAATCCGGTAACGCAAATCGTGTGCCTCGAGAACATCGTGCCAGAGGTTAGCTAATGCATCCTTGATGATTACCGGATTGGATTTTGATTCTGCGATAGGTGCGGGGTGCCGCGGTTATTCTCTTTTGGTCTCAATGGGGCACTTTTCCCGCACCTTTGGGTTAGCACACTGAATTCTTTAGCTTGTCCGCGATCTCCCGGGCCCACCACTCTAAAAACTCGGCTTTGTTTTCTTTTGCTTTTTCCGCCTGCGGCCCGCACCGGATGCGAAGGTGCGGGAATAGAAGTTCGCTTATCGTTCGCTGCTCGTCGCCGGACTTATGTTTCTGGCCGCTTCCAGCGCCTGACCCTCTTGAACAGCGTTCTATCTCTGTGAGAGCCTACGATGCCGACAAAGAGCCGGCCCTCATTGACCATTCTTCTAGGCCCGGCGTTTGTATAGCCATGCCAGACTCACGTGTGCCCAGGTTGAAGCACAAATGGAATTGGACCGGGATTGCCGATGCTGTTAACGACCGCCGTTTCCGGCCGCAGCTTCTTCACCCAAGAAATAAGCCGATCTGGCAGGCGCCGCGATAATCGATCTAGCAACCAAAACAGCCGATCCGGGACGAGCAAAGCAAATCGGGTTTCATAATTGTAGAGCAACATGTGTGTGAGGGTTGTCGGAGCACTTCCCGATTTGTGACTGTTGCCGATAGGTAGGTGTTCGGATAAAACTGACCGCCGCTAATAATTTTAGCGTTGGGCATGATAGAAACAGACAATTTCACGCCCTCGTCGAACCAGCGGCGTAGTTCAAGCGCAAATACGCATGCGGAAATAAATAGCGCAGCGCCCGAAACGTAGAGCGCCTAAAGGGAAATTTGCGCGGCATAACGCGCGACCGCAATCTCGGGAGCGTCCAACGGATCCTTGCTCCTTTGCTATTTTATCCTGTCCGAAGCGAGTGCATCGTACGGGTTTCGACCCTTTGTCACGGTGCTGGAAGGGTTTTCCATTTCCAGTTTTCGTATTTGTCAGCGTTATGGCGAATATGGGCGTACCGCTTCAGGCTCGTCCAGCTACGGTGACCTGAAACAGCTGCTACCTGCGGAATTGTCCGGCCCATTTCGAATAGGCGCGAAATCCCTTCGTGCCGAAGATCATGAAATCGCAGATCTTCGATGCCGAGAATTTTGCACGCGCGCGTGAAAGCGGTGCTGATTGCATCGGTTGAATAGGGGAATATCCGCTCTTCATCGCGTGGCATCGATTTGACGATTGCAATCGCTTCGGGCGGAAGCTCGCAGTAGACGTTGTTGCCCTTTTTATCGCCGGGATGCTTCATGTCGCGGACCAGGATGCGGTCCTCCTCCAGATCGTCCCAGCGTATCAGCGTTATCTCTTCCTGCCGTCGCGTTGAGAAAATTGCGAATGCGACGATCTTCTGCATCGGAATGGAGGAGGGGCGGTTGGCTCGAATTCGCCCGAAGTGCTCCATCAGTCGATCGAGTTCGTCGAGCGTCGGGCGGCGATCGCGCTCGTTACCCTTTCTAATCAATCCCAGTTTTTTGATCACCGTGACGGCGTCATCGAATTCCTGCCGCGACAATGGATAGCCCCATGCCGGCCGCGCGACCGTGAAAATGCTTGAAAGGTGAGAGAAGTAATTGCCGCACGTCTGCGGCTCGACGGTCTTGGTCAGCTCGCGCGCAAAAGACACCAATGTTTGACTGGTAATGTCACTGCATTTGGTCTCGCCAAGATCGCTATTCTTGATGCTCTTGAGAACTTGGGCCTTCGTCCCCAAGACCGCGTTCTTCGATTCCGCGATGTAACGGTCGATCACGGCGGCAAGTGTCGGATCCTCTTTCCGCTCAAGTCCGTCTGGACGCTTGAGCTCACCCTCGCGCTTAACGATCCAGGCATTGGCCGCTTGTTTGCGGTCAAATGTCTCCGCCTCGCGATGGACAATCCTGCCGGATTTCTTGATGACGATCTGGGCGGTGAAGGCCTTTGAGCCGTCTTTGCGAGTCCGTCCAATTACCGTACCCATCGGTAAGTCTACCTGCGTTGAGGGCTCAGTTGGTGTATTGAGTTCGGTCCTATTTTCAGTAATGCGGTACGACTGGAACCCAAAAAGTACGACGCCGTCGTACCACGGGCGCGAAAATGGGTCAAAATGAGCCGAAAACGGTACGACATCGGCCTTAATGAGAATTAACGAAGTGACTGAAAAAACAGAAAAATCACCACTCAGTCGGTCCCGCCGATTTTCAGTCGCTCCGATGATGGAATGGACCGACCGGCATTGCCGGTTCTTCCATCGGCTGCTCACGCGCCGCGCATTGCTTTACACCGAAATGCTCACGACCGGTGCGGTGCTGCACGGCGACCGCATGCGGTTGCTGCGGTTCGACGCAACCGAGCGTCCGCTCGCGCTTCAACTCGGCGGCTCTGATCCGGCCGCGCTTGCCGCCTGCGCGCGCATCGGCTCCGATCTCGGCTTTGATGAGATCAATCTCAATGTCGGCTGTCCGTCCGACCGCGTGCGGGAAGGAAGGTTCGGCGCCTGCCTGATGGCCGAGCCGGCCCTGGTCGGCGATTGCGTGGCGGCGATGAAAGCCGCGGTTTCCGTACCGGTAACAGTCAAATGCCGTATCGGCGTTGACGAGCAGGATCCGGAACCGGCGCTGGAGAGTTTCGCCGATACGGTGGAGCTGGCCGGAGTGGACGCGCTGATCGTGCATGCGCGTAAGGCGTGGCTCGACGGGCTGTCGCCGAAAGAGAATCGCGAAGTGCCGCCGCTCGATTACGCGCGCGTTTATCGGCTCAAGCAAACGCATCCCCGCCTGCCCATTGTCATCAATGGTGGCATCGGCAGTGTCGAGGCCGCGCTTGAGCATCTCAAACACGTCGATGGAGTGATGGCCGGCCGGGCCGCCTACCAGGAGCCGTGGCGGCTGCTCGCGGTCGATCCGCTCGTCTTCGGCGAGGATGTACACTTTGCATCGCCGAAACACGCCGCCGCGGCGTTGGTCCCCTATATCGAACTTGAGTTGGCGCAGGGCACGCGGCTTCATGCGATCACTCGGCATTTGCACGGCCTGTTTCGCGCCGTGCCCGGCGCGCGGGCCTATCGCCGCAAGCTTGCCGCCGCCGCCGCGAGCCAGGCCGGATCCGACCTTCTGACGACGGCGCTCGCTCTGGTGCACGATTCAAACCGCGAATTAATCGCGGCCTGACGTCACCCTCCCGGAAAGTTTGCGCAGATGTTGTTCCTCGGTGTCGGTTGGCACGAAATCCTTTGGCTTGTCCTTGCGATTCTGGCCGGTGGCGTCATCAGCGGATTGCTGGCCGGCATGTTCGGAGTTGGCGGTGGCTCGGTCATCGTGCCGGTCCTGTTCGAGGTGTTTCGCGTGTTCGGCGTACCGGAAGACGTGCGCATGCAACTTTGTCTCGGTACTTCGATTGCGGTCGTGGTTCCGACCACCATCCGGTCTTATCTGACCCACCGCGCCAAGGGTCTCGTCATCCCCGGCGTTTTCGGCCTTTGGGCGTTGCCGTCCGTTCTCGGCGTGGCGTGCAGTTCGGCGATTGCCGCATTTGCGCCTGCCGCCTTGCTGACCCT
This sequence comes from uncultured Alphaproteobacteria bacterium, assembly GCA_963747855.1. Taxonomy (GTDB): domain Bacteria; phylum Pseudomonadota; class Alphaproteobacteria; order Rhizobiales; family Xanthobacteraceae; genus BOG-931. Next base: position 1,452,247 of record CAVVGN010000002.1, on the reverse strand, counting down.
TGCCTTCGTCGTGATCGCCTCGCTGATTGCCATGAAACTTTTGTTCGCGGGCGATCGGTGGAATCTCGGCACTGAATTGCCGGGGACGGTGCCGATGACGCTATACGGCTTCGGCATCGGGCTTGCCGGTTCGCTGATGGGCGTCACTGGCGGCGCGATTTCAACGATCGTGCTGACGCTCTACGGCCGGCCGATCCACAACGCGGTCGCAACTTCGTCCGGAATAGCGGTTCCGATCTGCATGGCGGGCGCCGTCGGGTTTATGCTTGCCGGTCTGCCGCATGAAGCGCTGCTGCCGCCTTTGTCGCTCGGCTTCGTCTCTTTAATTGGTGTCGCGGTAGTCGCGCCGGTCGCAAGCTTTGTGGCGCCTTACGGCGCGCAACTTTCACACCGAACGTCCCGCCGAACGCTCGAGATCGCCTTCGGCTGTTTCCTTCAGCTCGTCGCGCTGCGGTTTCTGGTGAGCCTGTTCTAGCGGCGCCTTAAGGATACCCGCGCAGCAACAGCCGGTCGCCGCGTACTTCCCAGCTTTGCAGCCGGTTCAGGAAGCTCATGCCCAGCAGGCTGGTTTTGAGCTGGCCGGGCTGCGCCACCAGCGCTTCGACCGAACGCTCGACCAGGCCGCCGATGGCGATGCGGTCGAGCGTAACCGGCGCGGCGTGCGTTCGCCCATTTGCGGTCTCGATATTGGCGGAATAGACCAGCACTTCCAGCGGCAGGCCGGCGGCTTTTGCATCCTCGCGGGTGAGCACCACCGAGCTGGCGCCGGTATCGAGCACCATGCCGACGCGCGCGCCGTTGATCTCGGCGGTAACGTCGAAGTCGCCATTGAACGCGCGGGCCACCTCGACGCTGCGTCCGTGCGACACCACGTGGCCGGGGATAAGCTCGGCCACGACGCGGTCGGCGACGCCGCGCAGCTCGAACCGGTAGGAGTAACCGATCACCAGCACGAGCGCGACCACGACCCAAAGGAGCGCCGCGGTCAACGCCTGCGCGAAACGCCCGCGGAACATGACGAGCACGGCGGAGCCGACAAAGACCAAGAGCGCGATCTTGTAGGCGAGCGAGCCGAATTGCGCGCTCGACAGTGGGCCAATCGAGCCATCGCCATGCCGGGCGATGAGGATAAGCAGGGCGATGGTCAGCCCCGCCAGCAGCAGCCACAACAGGCGTTGGCGCACGGATGTCATTCCTTACCGCCGCGATTCACGATGCAATGTAGGAAACTTCAAGGCGCGCGCTAAGCGCCGAACAGGGCCCGTCGCGCGCGGTTGGTCGAGTCGTCGGAGGAAGAGGACGACATCGACGAACTGAAATCGTTTTGTGGCTGGGTCGGCGGCGCGGCGCCCTCGGCAATCGGCGCCAGGGCCGACATCACTCGTTCCGGTGGGAAGGTCACGATCACTTCGGTGCCGATGCGCAGCTTCGATTTCAGCGTGAAGGTGCCGCCATGCAAATCGATCAGGTTCTTGGCGATCGGCAGGCCCAAGCCCGCGCCTTGCTCGGCCGATTTGATCGAATTCGAGCCCTGGCCGAAGGAGGCGAGCACCACCGGGATTTCCTCTTCCGGTATGCCGGGGCCGGTGTCCTTGACGCTCATGTATTGGCCGCCGGACGCGGTCCAGCCGACCTTGAGCCAGATTTCACCGCCCTGCGGGGTGAATTTGATCGCGTTGGACAGAAGGTTGAGGCAGATCTGGCGCACCGCGCGCTCGTCCGCCCACAGCCGAGGCATGTCCGGCTCGAACAATTCGTGCAGCGTGATGCCGCGATTGCCGGCCCGCAGCTTGAGCAGATGGTGGCAATCCTCCACCACGCGATTGAGCGATATCGCCTCTTCGTTGAGCTCGTAACGCCCGGCCTCGATCCGCGACAGATCGAGGATCTCGTTGATCAGGTTGAGCAGATGAACGCCGGAATTGTGGATGTCGCCAGCGTAGTCTTTGTACATCGGCACCGCATGCGCGCCGAAGATTTCGCCCTTCATGACTTCGGAGAAACCGAGAATGGCGTTGAGCGGCGTGCGCAGCTCATGACTCATCTGCGCGAGGAAGCGCGATTTGGCGATGTTGGCGGCTTCGGCACGGCGGCGCGCTTCGTCGGAGATCGACTTCGACTGTTCGAGCTCGCCGATCAGCGCATCCTTTTCCGCACGCGCTTCCAGCGTCGCCAGCGTCGTGGAGTAAAGCCGGTAGGCGAGCAGGGAGAAGTAGCCTTCGGCGGTGAGCACCATCACCGCCAGGATATAATTGTGCAGCGTGCCTTTGAGAATAAAGTTGAGCGCGATCGCGACGGTGACAGGCAGCGTCGAGGCAAGCACCGCGATCGGCAGGCTCGACGCCAGCATGCTGGAGATCGCCACCACCAGCAGCATCACGAACAGCATGAACGTGCCGGATTGCTCGTCGACGCCAATTGGACGAATGAGAATGAAGGTCCACGCCACGCCGAAGAACAGATCGAGCATGATGAAGCGGAGACGCCACGAACGCAGATTCGCAGTCGATGCCGGCTCGTCGAGGAAGCGCCGGCACATCTGCGTGATCACGAGATGGATGATCAGCGCGCCGCCGGTCCAGATTCCCGAGGCGAGCGCGCCGGTCAAAAGGCTCGAGAGCGCGCCGATGGTGACGACGAGGAGCAGCGTAACCAGCGAACCGGAGAGGCGATTCTGCGCGAACTGGCGCAGCAATTCGTAGTCGAACACCGGCCGCGTGCCGCTGGTCGAGGTCAACCGGTCGCGCGCTTCGCGCACGTGCTGAGTTGCGAGCCGGCGCTTGGTGGAGGGCGCATCGGCGGCGCCCGGCGTGGAAAGCTCGCGCGGTTCGCTGGTCGTTGAGGGCATTACTGTCTGCGGCTGGCGATAATTTGCATCAAAAGTCGCCCAAATTCCTTAAGACGAGGCTTAAGACAGCCTTTCCATTTGGCTAAAGACGTTAGTGCTTTCGGCGAACCCCTTCTGGCGGCGACATGATCGGCGCGATAAGCTTGGCGTATCAATTGGATAGGGACGGGAAGATGAAGCTTTATTACGACACTGGCCGGGCGCCCAATCCGCGCCGGGTGCGCATCTTTCTCGCCGAGAAGGGCATCACGGTGCCAACCGAGCAACTCGATCTTGGCAAGTTGGCGCACCGCGCGCCCGCTTATGCCGCGATCAATCCCCTGCAGCGGCTGCCGGCGCTGGTGCTCGACGACGGCACCGCGATCGCCGAATCCATCGCCATCTGTCGCTATTTCGAGGCGCTGCACCCCGATCCGGCGCTGTTCGGCCGCGGCGCGCGCGAAACCGCGCTAGTCGAGATGTGGAATCGGCGGGCGGAAATTCATCTGTTTTTTCCGGTCGCCAGCGTGTTCCAGCATCTGCATCCGGCGATGAAGGCGCTGATTGATCCGCAGGTGCCGGCCTGGGGCGAGGCGAACAAACCGCGCATTTTCGACTTCCTCGGCTTCCTCGACGGCGAGCTGAAGGATCGCCCGTTTGTCGCCGGCGAGCATTTCACCGTCGCCGACATCACCGCCCTGGTCGCGGTCGATTTCATGAAAGTGTCGAAGCTAGCAGTGCCGGACGTGCTTTCCAATGTCCGGCGCTGGCACTCCGACGTTTCCGCCCGCCCAAGCGCGAAGGCGTAAAGGACTGGCGCCCGACGAGCTCCGACCGCGCGAGAAGGTTGAAAACTTCAGCGCCGTGCAAGCCGATAGCGCCGCGGCGGGCTAACGCTGCAACAGCGCGATCAGGCTCGACGTGTCCCAGCGCTTGCCGCCCATTTTCTGAACCTCGGAATAAAATTGATCCACCAAAGCGGTGAGCGGCAGGTGGGCGCCGTTGCGCCGCGCTTCGGTGAGGCAGATGGCGAGATCCTTGCGCATCCAGTCGACGGCAAAACCGAAATCGAATTTGCCGGCGGCCATGGTCTTGTAACGGTTCTCCATCTGCCACGACTGCGCCGCGCCTTTGGAGATGGTGGCAATGAGTTTTTCGATATCAAGATCGGCCTTTTGCGCGAAGTGGAGCCCCTCGGCCAGCCCTTGCACCACGCCGGCGATGCAAATCTGGTTGACCATCTTGGCAAGCTGGCCGGAGCCCGACGCGCCCATCAGGTTGCAGGCACGCGCATAAGTGGCGATCACCTTTTCGGCCTGCGCGAACGGCCCCGCATCGCCGCCGCACATCACTGTGAGCACGCCGTTCTCCGCGCCGGCCTGGCCGCCGGATACCGGCGCGTCGATGAATTCGAAGCCGCGCTTTTTGGCCTCGGCATGCAGCTCGCGCGCGATTTCCGCCGATGCGGTGGTGTGATCGACGACGATGGCCCCCTTCTTCACGCCGGCGAACACGCCGTCTTTCCCGAGCATCACTTCGCGCAGGTCGTTGTCGTTGCCGACGCAGGCCATCACGAAATCCTGGCCGGTCGCGGCCTGCTTGGGCGTCGGCGCGCTGTTGCCGCCGAATTGCGCCACCCACTTGCCGGCCTTGGCGGCGGTGCGGTTGTAAACCGTGACTGCGTGGCCGCCTTTGGCCGCCAGATGCCCTGCCATCGGGTAGCCCATCACGCCCAAGCCCACAAACGCGAGCTTCGCCATCGGTGTTCTCCATCAATTCCGTCGCAACCCACCGCGTCGTCATACGCGGGCTTGAGCCGGGTATCCACTCCCTCTCCCCGCGTGCCGTCATTCCGGCCGAGCGGAGCGAGAGCCGGAATCCATAGCCACAGCCGTTGCAACACGGTAGCGGAGCCGACGCGCTACACCGGGACTAAGGATTCCGGGTTTGCCCCGGAATGACAAAGGCCAATTGAGCGCCATGCCGCGGTGTCCTATCTACTGGCCATGGCGTCGCTCAAGGACGAAGTGCTGGAGAAGCTTTCGGGCGTGCCGACGCCCGATGGCCGCCCGCTGAGCGCGGCCGGCAAGCTGTCCGACATCGTCGCCAATGACGGCAAGGTCTTCTTCTCGATCACCGTCGACGCCGCGCAAGTGAAAGCCTGGGAGAGCGTGCGCGCGCAGGCCGAAAGCGCGGTGCGCGCGCTGCCCGGCGTGCAATCGGTGTTGGTCGCGCTCACCGGCGAGCGAACAAGCGGCGCGGGCCCCCCAGCGCAACCCTCTCCGGCGAGCGGGGGAAGGAAGACAGAAAGCGGCGCGACGTCGCCGCGCGCGGCAGCGCAAGCCGCGCGGGCGCAGGGTCCCGCCGGCATTCTCGGCGTTGGCGCCATCATCGCGGTTGCTTCGGGAAAAGGCGGTGTCGGCAAATCGACGGTGGCGGTCAATCTCGCGCTTGGGTTGCGCGACCTGGGACTAAAGGTCGGCATCCTGGACGCCGACATCTACGGCCCCTCGCTGCCGAAATTGCTCGCGATCAAGGAGAAGCCACAGACCGCCGGCGGCACGCGATTAAAGCCGATCGTGCGCCACACCATGCCGGTGATGTCGATCGGATTCCTGGTCGAGGAAGAAACGCCGATGATCTGGCGCGGGCCGATGGTGATGTCGGCGCTGACCCAGATGCTGCGCGAAGTCGAATGGGGCGAGCTCGACGTCATGGTGGTGGACATGCCGCCCGGCACCGGCGACGCGCAGCTCACTATGGCGCAGCAGGTGCCGCTGAAAGGCGCAGTGATCGTCTCTACCCCGCAGGATCTCGCGCTGATCGACGCGCGGCGCGGTATCGCCATGTTCCGCCGTGTCAACGTGCCGGTGCTCGGCATTGTCGAAAACATGTCGACCTTCATCTGCCCGCATTGCGGCACGCGCTCTGATATCTTCGGCCACGGCGGCGCGCGGGCCGAAGCCGAGCGGCTCAACGTGCCGTTTCTCGGCGAAGTGCCACTCGCGCTCGACATCCGCGAAAAGTCCGATGCCGGTGCGCCGGTGGTGGCGAGCGATCCGGACGGGGCGCACGCGAAAACCTTCCGCGCCATCGCCGCGCGCGTGCGCGACGGGCTAGCGGTCGAAAGCCGGCCGGCGCCGAAGATCGTGATCGAGGCGTAGCGCGCAGCCTTACTGCTTCATGCACAGCCCGAGCGCCGGGCCCGATGCGTTGCTGCAGGTCGCCGCTTCCGGCTCGGCCGTTTTGTCCATGCGGATCACGCCGCCCGGGCAGGTGACGGAGACGAGCCTCTGCGCGGCGCCGCAAGCGATCTCGCAGCTTTTGCCGCAAGCCTCGATCGTGATCGGGTGCAGGCCGAGCAAGGCGGCGGCGCCGGTCGAGCCTGTGAGTCCGGCAGGTCCGGGAGACCCCGCAGGCCCGGGCGGGCCAACGGGACCGGCCTGGCCGGGCGGACCGCGCGAGCCGGTTTCGCCGATCGGGCCTGTGTCGCCTTTTGGTCCCGCCGGACCGGCCGGGCCGGCGGCTCCTTGCGGACCAGGGGGTCCCTGCGGGCCTTCAAAACACCCCGTGAGCGAGAAGGCGGCAATCAGCGCGACAGCGGCGATCGACAGGCGCATGGAAATTCCCCCCTTCGGTGGCCACTTTCAGCGTTTCACCGCGGCCACGGCTTTGTCAATCAGCCACGATGGCGCAACAAACAAAGCGCGCAAAGGCGCAGCCGCGCGCCCAAGTTATTGCTGGTAGTTTTGCGCCAGAAATGCGAGCGCGGCTTCGCACAATTTGCGCCGGTCGCGCTCGCCGCGCTGCGCCGTTTCGATGATGGATTTGGCGAGGATTTCGCGCGCGCCGCGCTCGTAAGCCGGGCGCGCAAAGTCCGAGCCTGATGCCTTGAGCTGCTCCCAGGCGTCGTCGAAGGCGGCACTTAAGATTTCGACGGCTTCAGGATCGAAGGACGAGTTCGCCAGCAGCGGAATGATGGACATCGACGCGACGCCTCCGTCGGGCGGCAGCGCGGGCAGACTATCGGCCGTCGACACTTCGGACATTTTTGCTGCCGGCGGTTGAAGCTTAAGCCGAATTGATGACGCCGGGGAGGGCGGTTTTGTTCCATCGCCGGTGGCGGCCTTCGGTCAGGGAACCGGGGTCCGCGACCCGATCAGATAGACGCACGCAAACAGCGCCACGCAGCCGATAAAGCCAAGAGCCCCGTAGTCCCTGACATTAAGCCAGAGCAGCAGCCCGACAGCCGCCAAGGCAGCGACGTTGCGCATACGACAATTGCCGTCCGTCCAGCCCCAATTGCCCGCCCCCAAGCCATGAGAAACCGTTGCGAAGGGCTGCGAGCCTAATGAGAACGCCGCCGCAGTCAAAGTTCCGGCCGCGGTTTTCCGTGGATTTAACTCGGCAAAAAACTGGGAAGCTGAGGTCGGCACCGGGCGGCCTTGTTCAGTGGAACGCCCGTAACTTCCAGCCGCGACGTTAAGCAGCTAAGTTGTAGGGGGCTGGAGACAAGCCGAATGAGAAAGATCATCGTGATGCTTCCGGTTCTTGTCGGCGTGTTTGCTTTTGGCTCAGCGAAAGCTGACTGCCCACGTGGCCAAAGCCTGGACACGCTATCAGGGAACTGCAAACCGTCCGCCGATGCCAAAACGTACGCACAATGTGTTCGGGATGGTCGAGCGGTCGGCTATTCGGCCGCCGATGTAGAGGTGTATTGCAAGCGCGTATATTCGAAATGAACGGCCATTCGTTCGCTGCACGACAGTCTAGCTAGCGAATTAGGAAAACCGGGGGATTCAAATTAGGACAAAGCCCTCGGAATTGGGGCAGCACCAAAAGCGAAAGACGCCAAGCATGGCGGCCTATTTGAATTTGACACCTCTGACTTCGAGGCGGCCGCATTTGGTGCACTCGAAGGTATAGAGGTCGCGATTGGCGGTTTCGCTCTCGACGCCGATAAGCCGCAATTCGAGCTTGCATTTCGGGCAGGTCAGCAGGGATTTCACGGGCGTTTTTCGCTTTGCCGTAGGCGGCCTGCATCCTTCGACTTTTTGGTGTTTCCGTCCCCCTTGGCAGCCTTGTCCGCGAGCTTGTCGTAATCGTTCGCAAGGTCTTCCATGAGGGCTTTTGCTTCGGGACGGCCATCGTGAGCGCCAGCGCGCATTTGCCCGGCGCGGTCACGCCAGTTTTTCGCATCTCGTATTTGGCTTGGCACCGCCGATTCGCTGAAAAGGCGGGAGCGCAAACGGCTCTCAGCCAACGGCACGCCTCAGGCGAGAACTTTGCCGATGATGACGATCGATGATGGGCGCGAAAGCGTCCGGTGTCGAGTCCGCAACGCTTCCATTACTCACAAACCGCAGCAAGTTCGGCCGTGAGTGACACTACCGCACAGACTCGCTACCCGATCCCTTTTGAAACGGAAGAAAAAGCGACGTTGGCACTGCCGCGCTCGCTAATGATCGAGCACCTCGGTCACCTTGATCATGCGACCGTCCGGTCCGAACAGGATCGCGACGCGGAACGGATGCACCGGGTTTTGGTCGAACCATTGCAGTTGATGTTGCCGCGGGATGTCGCTCGTGCCTTGCGGTGGTCCGAGCTTGGCGACCGCCTCGTCTCTTGTGGATGTTCCGGGGACCAGTTCGCCGTAGCGGTGCGGATCGAAAAGCGGCGTATCCTCGGGCGGAAGGCATCGGAAGGTGACGCTATACAAAGACGAAGTCAGAGGAATCGTCGCGCGCGCTAATTTTGCTATTGGATTTACTCCGCCTCACGGCGGCAACCCCGCCGACGGCTATGAAGCAACTATCCTGCCAGACATTTGCGCGGTGCCCATTTGCCCTTGCAAAATTGTCCCCGCAATCGCTCCAGCCGGTGGGCACTAGTGGATTAGGAGGCGGCCACGAGGGAGGGCGGCCGACCGACTCACTCATCTTGGCCCTGATTAACAAACTTCCTGCGAGCGGACCTTGGTCGGCTGATGAGCGGATCAATTGGCTAAAGATGCTCGTTATGGGATTCCGAGTCGCTTACGGTGCCGATGAAGAAATCGAAGTCAAAAAGAAAGAGGCCGCCAACTAGGCGGCCTCTACGCGTACTTACGAACTAAATCCGCTGACCAAACTATTTCTCAACCTCCGCGTATCCTCCCGATACTCATTGACAAGGGCCAGCACGACGCAACTAAGGGCCATGGCCGCAGTGACCGCGAAAACGGTGATCCACATGGGATGTGTCCTCCGTGGCTGACAACCACAACGCGCCAGCGCGGGTTTGGTTTCGCAGCGGGAAATCTCAAAAGGGACCACCGGGAAAACTCAAAAGAGACCAGAGGCTTCGGAAAGGGGCCAGCACCGCCAACGCCAAAAAGAACATATTGCGAACGGAGAACAAATAGTGTACATTGATGTTATCGGTCACCGCCCATGACGGGGCCAGAGTGCCGGTTCCGGGTCCACTTTGGCGTCCGTTGTGAGGCTATCGAATCCCGGCCATAAGGAGCACGGATCATGAGTTCAGCGAGTGTAGCGCTTCGTCTCGTCGAAGGATCGTCCATGGACAAATCGAAGGCCCTTGATGCCGCGCTTTCGCAGATCGAGCGCAACTTCGGCAAGGGCTCGATCATGCGGCTCGGCAAGAACGACAAATCGATGGACATCGACGTTGTGTCCACCGGCTCGCTCGGGCTCGACATCGCGCTCGGCGTCGGCGGGCTGCCGCGCGGCCGCGTGGTCGAGATTTATGGGCCGGAATCCTCGGGCAAGACCACGCTCGCTCTGCATTGCCTGGCCGAAGCCCAGAAGAAGGGCGGCATCTGCGCTTTCATCGATGCCGAGCACGCGCTCGATCCGATTTATGCCCGCAAGCTTGGCGTCAACGTCGACGATCTGTTGATCTCGCAGCCGGACGCCGGCGAACAGGCGCTGGAAATCGCCGACACGCTGGTTCGCTCCGGCGCGGTCGACGTATTGGTGATCGATTCGGTCGCCGCGCTGGTGCCGCGCGCCGAGCTCGAAGGCGAGATGGGCGACAGCCAGCCCGGCCTGCAGGCGCGGCTGATGAGTCAAGCGTTGCGCAAGCTCACCGCCTCGATCAACCGCTCGAACACCATGGTGATCTTCATCAACCAGATCCGCATGAAGATTGGCGTCATGTACGGCTCGCCGGAAACCACGACCGGCGGCCACGCGCTCAAATTCTACGCCTCGGTGCGGCTCGACATCCGCCGCATCGGCGCGATCAAGGAGCGCGACGAGGTGGTCGGGAATCAAACGCGGGTCAAAGTGGTGAAGAACAAGCTCGCGCCGCCGTTCAAGCAGGTCGAGTTCGACATCATGTACGGCGAAGGCGTGTCGAAGACCGGCGAGCTGATCGATCTTGGGGTCAAGGCCGGCGTGGTCGAAAAATCGGGCGCCTGGTTCTCCTACGACAGCCAGCGCATCGGCCAGGGCCGCGAGAACGCTAAAACCTTCCTCAAGGCCAACCCCGACATCGCCGACAAGATCGAAGCCGCGGTCCGGCAAAACGCCGGCCTCATTGCCGAGAAGATCCTCGCCGGCCAGGAAGGCGAGCGCGACGAAGATGACGAGGCCGCGGAAGGGTGAGCTTCAAGTTCAATGTGTGGCGTTGTGCCGGCGTGATCCCTCTCCCCTTGTGGCCTTGTGGGAGAGGGTGGCAAGCCCCTCCGCGGTAGCAAGGATGGGCGAGCGGGGCGAGGGGTTGTTGCCAGTGCTTGCGCATTGACCCTCACCCGCCTCGCTCATTGTCATTCGCTCGGCACCCTGTCCCGCACGGGGCGAGGGGACGCAAGTTTGACGCTGCGATGTTAAACGCCGCGCCGCTCGGCCGTCCACGAGCCCGAGCAGGAGGTCGTCTTCCACGAGCCGCTGCCGGCCTTCGCCGCAAGCTTGCCGGAGCCGATCGCGCGGGAATCGCCGTGGCTGACCGAAACCCTGACAGTGCCTTCGTCGCTGACCTTGCCGCTGATGTCGAGCGCAATGTCGCCGCCGTTGCCGAGCACGCCGTTGGCGATGCGCATCGGATAGCGATAGCTGGCGATGCAGTCGCCCTTTTTGGTGACGATTGAAACGCTCCATACCCCGTCGTAGCGCGCCATGGCGAAGCCGCTCGCTGGCGCAAGCGCGATCGCGACAGCCGTCAGGACGGCAGCGCTTCCACGCACGCAGTTTTTCCAATTCAACATGACAGCCTACCCTCTTCCCTGAAGTTTGGCGGGTTCGCCCGCTTTCTTTCACATACGGACACAAAGGACCGGCGGTTTGCGCCCCGCGGGCCCGGTGGTATCAGGGAAGTGTTCAAATCCAGTTGATTGGCGCCGCCAAATTGCCGCAAATCGGCCGGGCCGGAACGCGAAGGGTTGCCGAAAAGTTCAACGATTACCGTGCATTCGCCGGCGGGAATTAACCCGCGCTTCAATCGCGCTCTTCGTCGGCGCGCGTCGGCTCGTCATAGCCGTGGCGGCTTGAATAGAAAACCAGCGCCATCAGGCCGCAGCCGACGATCAGCGAAAAAAAAATGCCGAAGCCCATGGCGACATAGCCGACGGCTGGCATCGGCGGCCCCGACAGGGTGAGCCAGGCGCCGGCGGCGTACCAAAGCGCCGCCGCCAGCATCACAACCAGCGCCGCGATCAAGGCGACGCCGCCCAAGCCTAGCTTCGATGTGTTCATGGCTCACAGATAGGTCCGGCAAGTATGTTCCGCCAGCAGGTTGCCGCCGTCCCGCTTGCGTCTTGCCAGCGTCACCCGCTCGCGCGCAGGAAAACGTAGTCCGCCGAATAGGGCACGCTCATCAACGTGCCGGAGCGCTCGCAGGCGCCGTGCACCGCGCCGCCTGACGTATTGAGCCGCTGCACGATGCTCACCTGGTCGAACATGCCGCTGCCGCGATGGCTGGTGACGTCGAGCTTGAGCCAGGCAACATCGTTTGCGGTCGCGCCGGGCGCGTTGCCGGCGACTTTGCCAATCACCGCGCTGCCGTCCATGTACTCCCAGGTCGGCCCCGCGTAGTGCCGGCCGATCGTTTTGCCGTCGAGCAACAGCGTCGCGATCGGCTCGCGGAACGCCCAAGCGAGCTTGCCGTCGCCGCCGGCCTTGCACTCGTAGATTTGCGCGCCTACGGCGTGGAAGGTCGCAACCGGTGTCGCGCCGGGCGCGGCAATCGCCGCCGGCAGCGGTTTTGCCGCAGCGCCATGCCCAAGCAGCAGCGCCGCCACCGCTAAAGGCGCCGCGCCGGCGCGGCGTGATCCGCTGCTCGTCATGCCATCGCCCTTTTCAGGTTTTCGTCGACCTTGTCGAGGAAGCCGCTGGTGCTAAGCCACTTCTGCTCAGGCCCGACCAGGAGCGCCAGATCCTTGGTCATAAAGCCGGTTTCGACCGTGCCGACCGTGACCGTTTCCAGCGTGGTCGCGAATTTCGCCAGCTCGGCGTTGTTGTCGAGCTTGGCGCGATGCGCGAGCCCGCGCGTCCAGGCGAAAATCGACGCGATCGAATTGGTCGAAGTTTCGCGGCCTTGCTGATGCTGGCGGTAGTGCCGGGTCACCGTACCGTGTGCCGCTTCCGCTTCGACGATCTTGCCGTCAGGCGTGGTCAAGACCGACGTCATCAGGCCGAGCGAGCCATAGCCCTGCGCCACTGTGTCCGACTGCACGTCGCCGTCGTAATTCTTGCACGCCCACACATAACCGCCGGACCATTTCAGGGCCGCCGCCACCATGTCGTCGATCAGCCGGTGCTCGTAGGTCAGGCCCTTTTCGGCAAACCTGTCTTTGAACTCCTTGTCGAAGATTTCCTGGAATATGTCCTTGAACCGCCCGTCATAGACTTTGACGATGGTGTTCTTGGTCGACAAATAAAGCGGGTAGCCGCGGCTCAACGCGTAATTCATCGACGCGCGGGCGAAATCGCGGATCGAGCCGTCGAGATTGTACATCGCCATGGCGACGCCGGGACCGGGGAACTGAAAGACCTCGCGTTTGATTTCCGCGCCGTCGTCGCCGACGAAAGACAGATAAAGCTTGCCGCGGCCGGGCACCTTGAAGTCGGTGGCGCGGTACTGGTCGCCGTAAGCGTGGCGGCCGATGATGATCGGCTTGGTCCAGCCCGGAACGAGCCGCGGCACATTCTTGCAAATGATCGGCTCGCGAAAGATGACGCCGCCTAGGATGTTGCGGATCGTGCCGTTGGGTGAGCGGTACATCTCGTGCAGGTTGAATTCCTTCACCCGCGCTTCGTCGGGAGTGATGGTCGCGCATTTGACGCCGACGCCGAACTTCTTGATGGCTTCCGCCGCGTCGATGGTGATCTGGTCGCGGGTCTCGTCGCGCTTCTGGATGCCTAGGTCGTAATATTTCAGGTCGACGTCGAGATACGGGTAGATCAGCTTGTCCTTAATCTCTTTCCAGATGATCCGGGTCATCTCGTCGCCGTCGAGCTCGACCACCGGGTTGGCTACCTTGATTTTTTGCATTGCGTGCGGACCTTTGCATCCCGGACGGGGTGAAGACGGATCGTGGCGGGACGGCGTCCCAATCGTGCGGTTGCCGGCGGCGTCGCTATAGCATTGGCGTGAAGCCCGAGAAAGCCGACATTGCGCGAAATGGCGCCGTCACGCATTTGCGCGGGGAAACGATCGATGCCCGGAGCCGGGACCGACAAAACCAAACGCTGGTTGGCAGAGCCGGCGCCGGTCGTCGTTCTGGTCGAGCCGCAGCTTGCGGAAAATATCGGCGCCGCCGCGCGCGCCATGGCCAATTTCGGTCTTTCCCGGCTTCGCCTGGTTTCGCCCCGGCCATCCTGGCCGAATGACAAGGCGCACATGATGGCGGCGGGCGCCGATCGCGTGCTCGACGCGGCTGTGCTCTATGACAGCCTGCCCGCAGCGATCGCCGACTGCACCTTCGTGTTTGCCGCCACCGCGCGCGCCCACGATCAGGCCAAGGCGGTCGTCGGCGCTGCCGACGTCGCGGCGCTGGCGGCGCCGCACATCGCCGCCGGCGAAAATGTCGCCATCGTCTTCGGCCGCGAGCGCAACGGGCTGGAAAACGACGAAGTCGCGCTGGCCGACCGCATTCTCACCCTGCCGGTCAATCCGGCCTTCGCCTCGCTTAACCTCGCGCAGGCGGTGGCGGTGGTCGCCTATGAATGGTTCAAGACCGCAACCGGCGGCAAACTGCCGTTCGCCAAGCCGGAAAAGTCCGCGCCGGCGCCGAAGGAGCAACTGCTTGCATTTTATGCCTCGGTAGAACGCGAGCTGGAGAAGGTCGAATTTTTCCGCCCGCCGGACAAGCGCGCGACCATGCAGATCAACTTGCGCAACATCTTTGCCCGCATGGCGCCGACGCGGCAGGATATTCAGACTCTACACGGCGTGATCACGGCCATCGCCGAAGGCCGCAAAGGCCCCGCGCGCGGCGGATTGCTCGACGGCGAGGAGGCCGGAATGTTGCGCTCGCTGCTTGCCGAGCATGGCGGCGGGCGGGTGCCGTCCGAGCGCGGGCCGGTGCGCGGGCTGTCCCGGCTGCTGCGCCGCAATCCAACCGATGCCGAGCGCGCGTTGTGGCAGGGCCTGATCAACGACCGCCGCTTCGCCGGCCGCGGCTTCAGGCGGCAGACGCCGATCGGAGCGCATATTTGTGACTTCGTTTCATTCCCGCTGCGGACCGTCATCGACATCGTCCCGGCGGACGAAACCGCGACAGGCGCGGAGGCGCGCGCAAACAAGCTAGCCTGGCTTGCAGAGCGGGATTACAAAATCGTGTCGCTAGCGGCGGCACAGGTTGAAATGGACATTGCCGGCGTGCTTGATCGCATTGACCGGGCCCTTGGCGAAAAACAATAGCCTCACGCATGCAGCTTGCAAATTCGCTTGGCCGCTACGGCGCCTTCCCGCAGGCCTTTCATTGGCTGACGCTGGTATGCGTTGTCGGCGCCTGGCCGCTCGGCTGGTTCATCGACGATTTCCCGAAGTCGGCGGAAGGCGCGGTGCTGCTGATCCACATGACGCTGGGCGAATGCGTTATCGCATTGCTGGTCGCCCGGTTCGTCTGGCGTTTTGTCGACTCGCCGCCACCCTTGGAGGCGACCCGCTGGAGGTGGCTCAGCCAGTCAGCAGCGCGTGTAAGCCACTTCACCCTCTATGCGCTGCTCCTGTTGGTGCCGGTTGCCGGGATCATGGTGCAGCTCAAGCGCGGGCATTCCTTGCCGGTGTTCGCGATCACCTCATTCGCGTCTCCGTGGCCGGCCGATCGCGCGATGGCGCGGACGGTGCTCGGCGTGCATAAATGGCTGGCGAATGCCTTGCTGATCCTCGCCGGCATACATGGCTGTGCGGCGCTGGTGCACCATTTTGCGTTTCGCGACCGCACGCTGGTGCGGATGCTGCCAGGCGCGACCGAGCGGCCGCTTAAGCCTTAAGCACCTTGATCGCACCGCCGATACCGGCGCGCAGCATCGCCAGATCGCTCGTGACTGCCAGAAAGCGCACGCCTCGCTTGGCGAGCGCCACCGCGCGGTCGGCGGTATGGCAAAACACCCCGGGAATCTTGCCGGCTTTTTGCGCAGCCGCAACCGTGCGGTCGATCTCGCGGTCGACTTCCTTCGACTGCGGATCGAGGCTCTTGCCGCCCGACAGCGCGATCGACAGGTCGGACGGGCCGAGAAACAGGCCATCGATTCCCGGCGTATCGACGATCGCCTCGAGATTTTCGAGCGCGGTGCGGGTCTCGATCATCGCCAGCGCGACGATGTTGTCGTTGGCTTCGCGCAGATAGACCGACTGATCGGGCAGGCCGGCCAGCGCGGTGACGCGATGCGGTCCCCAGCTTCGCTCGCCGATCGGCGGATATTTGGCCGAGGCAGCGAAGGCGCGCGCGTCGGCGGCGGTGTTGATCATTGGCGCGATAATACCTTCGGCCCCGAAGTCGAGGACGCGGGAAACGAGCGCGAAATCGCCGACCGGCACGCGCACGATCGGCGCTCCGCCACCCTGGCGCACGGCGGCGACCCCGGTCAGCAATTGTCCCACGTCCCACAGCCCGTGCTGCGCTTCCAGCACCACCGCCGGGAAGCCCTCGCGCGCCAGCGTCTCGCTCACAATCGGATAGGGCAGGCTGCACCAGCCGGTGAAGACGGTTTCGCCCGCGTGCAGCATGCGGGCAAGGGTAAAGGCAGGTATGGTCATGCTGGTAACGCTACTCTCGCTGGAGCGGCCGGTCAGACGCTGCTATTATCTGCCCGCCTTGATGTCGGTGATCGCCTTTTCCATCAGCTCGTTCATCATGCGGCCGATCTGATGATCGGATTGGGCGACGCCCTTGGCCTCGAAATCCTTGCGGAGCTTGCCGGCGACGTCGTGGGAGCCCTCGATCTCGCCCATGACGATCGAAAGCGCATAACTGTTCGCTTCGGAACCGGCCATGCCGAGCTTTTCGGCCGCCCACAGGCCAAGCAATTTGTTGCGGCGCGCGGTGGCCTTGAATCTGAGCTCCTCGTCATGCGCGAAATGCTGCTCGAAGGCTTCCTCGCGCTTGTCGAATGTGGTCATGACTTTCGCCCAAATTTGCGGTGGAACTGCTCGAAGCGATGCGGCCTTGCATATCGAGGGTGCCCCGTCAAGGCAACCGGTCCGAGCGAAAACATCGGCGTTGCGGCAGGGTCCGCGCGGGTCTATGCCAATTGTACTCCGCAGCGCGTTCAGCTAGCTTTTCGGTTGCGGAGGGGCCGCGTTTGAGTCGCACGCCCACCGCCGCCGCGGATCTCGATGTCACAACTGGAGCCACGGCATCCCATGGATTTCACCAAGCCACGGTACACTCCGATGAGCCGCCGTCGCCGCATCTATGAGGGCAAGGCGAAGGTCCTCTATGAAGGACCGGAGCCGGGAACGCTGATCCAGCATTTCAAGGACGACGCCACCGCCTTCAACGCCAAAAAGCATCAGGTGATCGAGGGCAAGGGCGTCCTCAACAACCGCATTTCCGAATACGTATTCCAACACCTCAACGACATCGGGGTGCCGACGCATTTCATCCGCCGCCTCAACATGCGCGAGCAGCTCATCCGCGAGGTTGAGATCATTCCGCTGGAAGTGGTCGTGCGCAACGTTGCCGCCGGCTCGCTGGCGCAACGGCTCGGAATCGAGGAAGGCACGCAGCTGCCGCGCTCGATCATCGAGTTTTACTACAAGAACGACCAGCTCAACGACCCGATGGTGTCGGAGGAGCACATCACCGCGTTCGGCTGGGCGACGCCGCAAGAGATCGACGACATTATGTCGCTGGCCATCCGCGTGAACGACTTCCTCTCCGGGCTGTTCCTCGGCGTCGGCATCCGGCTGGTCGACTTCAAGATGGAAACCGGACGGCTGTGGGAAAACGACCTGATGCGGATTGTCGTGGCCGACGAGATTTCCCCGGATTCATGCCGCCTGTGGGACATCAAGTCGAACGAGAAGCTCGACAAGGACCGCTTCCGCCGCGATCTCGGCGGGCTGGTGGAAGCCTATACCGAGGTGGCCAAGCGGCTTGGCATCATGAGCGAGGGCGAGCGGCCGCAAGGCGCCGGCCCGGTTCTCGTCAAGAGCTGAAGAATCTCTCCGCTCATTCGCGCGCGAGCGGAAATCCAGTGAATTATTCTGCTGTCTGGCTGTGCGAATCTGGGGTCGCCGCTTTCGCGGGGACGAACGGTCGCCGGCCATTGCAGCCGCGGCGATTTATCCATATTGAAAAGACGAGGCGGAGCTTCTCGCATGAAGGCGCGCGTCACCGTCACGCTGAAATCCGGTATCCTTGACCCGCAGGGCAAGGCCATTGAAGGGGCGCTGCGCTCGCTCGGCGTGCGCGGCGTGGCCAGCGTTCGCCAGGGGAAGGTGTTCGATATCGAGATCGAGGGTGCTGATCGCGCCGGCGCGGAAGCCGCGCTGAAAGCGGCGGCTGAAAAGCTTCTCGCCAACACGATGGTCGAGAATTATCGGGTCGAGGTGACTGGATAAACGGAGTCCTGCGAACGCCATGCTATCGGCGGTGCTTGTCTTCCCCGGGATCAATCGCGAACGCGATATGGCGCGCGCGCTGCGGCTCACCTCCGGGCACCAACCGGCGATGGTCTGGCACGCCGAGCATGAGCTTCCATCCAGCACCGACCTGGTGGTCATTCCCGGCGGCTTTTCCTACGGCGACTATCTGCGCTGCGGCGCAATCGCAGCACGAGCGCCGATCATGGATGCGGTGCGCGCCTTCGCCGCCAAAGGCGGCCTTGTGCTCGCCGTGTGCAATGGCTTTCAAATCGCCTGCGAAGCCGGTTTGCTGCCGGGCGTGTTGATGCGCAACGCGCAGCTTCGGTTCATCTGCCGCGATGTTTATCTGCGGGTCGAGCGGTCCGACACGCCGTTTACGCGCGGTTACAATGCCGGACAGGTGATCCGCGTGCCGGTGGCGCACGGCGAGGGCAACTATATTGCCGACGGCGAGACTATCGCCCGTCTCGAAGGCGAGAGGCGAGTGCTATTCCGCTATTCCTCGCCGGACGGAATGATCGACCCCGACTGGAACCATAACGGAGCCATGAACGCCATTGCCGGCATCATCAACGCGCGCGGCAACGTGCTTGGGATGATGCCGCATCCGGAAAACCATATCGAAGCCGCCATGGGGCGCACCGACGGCCGCGGCCTGTTCGCCGGGCTTGTGGATCACTTTCAGCAGGCCGCGTGACTTCCCTCTCCCCTTGTGGGAGAGGGTGGCGAGCAACGAAGTTGCGAGCCGGGTGAGGGTTTAGGCCACACGTGATCTCCAGCGAACCCGCCATCACACCGGAGTTGATTGCCCAGCATGGGCTCAAGCCGGAAGAATACGATCGCATTCTAAAGCTGATCGGCCGCGCCCCGAGCTTCACCGAGCTGGGTATTTTCTCGGCCATGTGGAACGAGCACTGTTCGTACAAATCCTCGAAAGTCCATTTGCGCACGCTGCCGACCAAGGCGCCGTGGGTGATCCAGGGGCCGGGCGAGAACGCCGGCGTCATCGACATCGGCGACGGGCTCGCCGTCGTGTTCAAGATGGAGAGCCACAATCATCCCAGCTACATCGAGCCCTATCAAGGCGCCGCCACCGGCGTCGGCGGCATTTTGCGCGACGTATTCACCATGGGCGCGCGGCCGATCGCTTGCCTCAACGCGCTGTCATTCGGCGATCCGGGCCATCCGCGGACGCGCGCGCTCGTTTCCGGTGTGGTCGCGGGCATCGGCGGTTACGGCAACTCCTTCGGCGTGCCGACCGTCGGCGGCGAAATGCGGTTTCATCGCCGCTATGACGGCAACATCCTGGTCAACGCCATGGCGGTGGGCTTGGCCGAAAAGGACAAGATTTTTTACTCGGCGGCGTCGGGCGTCGGCATGCCGATCGTCTATCTCGGCTCGAAAACCGGACGCGACGGCATCCACGGCGCGACCATGGCGTCGGCGGAGTTCGGCACCGACGCCGAGGAGAAGCGCCCGACGGTGCAGGTCGGCGATCCTTTCTCCGAGAAGCTCCTGCTCGAAGCCTGCCTCGAAATCATGGCCAAGGGCTGTGTGATCGCCATCCAGGATATGGGTGCTGCGGGTTTGGCGTGTTCAGCGGTCGAAATGGGCGCCAAGGGTGATCTCGGCGTCTTGCTCGATCTCGACAGAGTGCCGTGCCGGGAGACCGCCATGAGCGCCTACGAAATGATGCTCTCGGAAAGCCAGGAGCGCATGCTCGTGGTGCTCAAGCCGGAAAAGGAGAAGGAAGCCGAGGCGATCTTCCGCAAATGGGGACTTGATTTCGCGGTGGTGGGCGAGACGACGCCGACCAAACGTTTTGTGGTCCGCCATGGCGGTGCGGTGATGGCTGATCTGCCGATCAAGGAGCTTGGCGACGAAGCGCCGGTTTATGACCGGCCGTTCGGCGAAACTGCCAATCGAACGGCGATCGATGCCGCAGCGGTGAAGCCGCCGCTTAGCATTGCCGACGCACTTGAAAAGTTGATCGGCTCGCCGGATTTGTGCTCCAGGCGCTGGGTGTTCGAGCAATACGATCACGTCATTCTCGGCAACACGGTGCAACGGCCGGGCGGTGACGCGGCGGTCGTACGTGTGAACGACGGTCCGAAAGCGCTGGCGCTGACCGCCGACGTGACGCCGCGTTATTGCGAGGCCGATCCGTTCGAGGGCAGCAAGCAGGCGGTGGCCGAGGCCTGGCGCAACCTCAACGCCGTCGGGGCGCGTCCACTCGCACTCACCGACAATCTCAACTTCGGTAATCCCGAGCGAACGGAGATCATGGGCCAACTGGTCGGCGCCATCCGCGGCATCGGCGAAGCCGCACGCGCGCTCGATTTCCCAATCGTGTCTGGCAACGTGTCGCTCTACAACGAGACCAGCGGCAAGGCGATCCTCCCGACGCCAACGATCGGAGGCGTTGGCCTGCTCGATGATTTCACCAAGTCGATGAAGATTGCCTTCAAGGCCGAAGGCGACGCGATCCTTCTGATCGGCGAGACCAAGGGCTGGCTCGGCCAGTCGCTTTATCTGCGCGAGATCTGCGGGCGGGAGGAGGGCGCGCCGCCGCCGGTCGATCTCGCCGCCGAACGCCGCCACGGCGAATTCGTCCGCGGGCTGATTCGCGACGGGGTGGTGACGGCGGCGCACGATGTTTCCGACGGCGGCTTATTGGTCGCGCTTGCCGAAATGGCCATGGCGGCAAAGATCGGCGCCGTGCTCGAGGCGCCGCCCGGCTTGCCCGCGCATGCCTTCTGGTTCGGCGAGGATCAGGCGCGTTACGTCGTCACGGTCCAAGACCCCGACACCGTCGCGCGCCTCGCCAAGGCGGCGGCGGTGCCACTGACGCGCCTCGGCGCCACCGGCGGCCGCGTTCTCGCGGTGGACGGCGAGCGGCCGCTTCCGGTCGCTGAACTTACGGCGCGCTACGAGGCGTGGCTGCCGGCCTACATGGCAGCGTCGGCGGCATAACGCCCCAGCGGCACACATGCTTTCGCCAGAATGCGGTGGGAAAGCCGGATTAAGCGAGAGTACCGTGATCCGGCGGCTTCCCCGCTTGGTGCCGATCTGGTAATCGCCAGAATGCCGGGGGAAGCAAGGTTCGAGGTAGCCATGGCTATGGCTGCGAATGATATCGAGCGCCTGATCCGGGCCAGCATCCCGGATGCCGAGGTGACTATCCGCGATCTCGCCGGCGACGGCGATCATTATGCTGCAACCGTCATCGCCGAGTTGTTTCGCGGCAAATCGCGGGTCCAGCAGCACAAGATCGTCTACGACGCGCTCAAGGGCGAAATGGGCGGAAAACTGCACGCGCTGGCGCTGCAAACCGGCACGCCATAGCGGACGCCCAGTCCGTCCGAAGCATCTGCCGTGGAAGCCTTTCCTACGGCTGGCACAAGATACGACTGATTTATTTCCCGGCGAAGTATATCGATCGGGAGGCATGAAATCCCAGCATGGGCTTTGCCTACAAATTGCGGTACATATATTTACATTCAAAGCTAGAGAGTCGGCGCGGGGGCGGCCCGCGACACCAACGAGGAAGTTTGCAATGTCCATCGAGCAATTCATCGACAACGAGGTGAAGAAGAACGACGTCGTCCTGTTCATGAAGGGCACGCCGCAATTTCCAATGTGCGGGTTCTCCGGCCAGGTGGTCCAGATCCTCGATTATCTGGGCGTGCCGTACAAAGGGCTCAACGTTCTGGAGAACGATGACCTGCGCGGCGGCATCAAGGCCTATTCCAACTGGCCAACCATTCCGCAGCTTTATGTAAAGGGCGAGTTTGTCGGCGGCTGCGACATCATCCGCGAGATGTTTCAGGCCGGCGAGTTAAAGTCGCTGCTCAAGGAGCGCGGAATTGCGGTGAAGGTAAGCGCCCAAGTCTAGCCGGCACAGGTCAAAAACTTTTTCATCATGGCCGGGTTCGCCTCGGTCATTTCTTTTTCTGATCGTGCCGGAACCGAAGAGCGCGCCGCCTAGCGCATGCGCCGGGCGATCAGGAAAACAATCGCCAGCACAATGGCCAGTCCCACCAGAGACTGCTCGGGGACAGCGCCGGCGAACTTAATGACGTTTTGCGCGACGCCGGAAACAAACACGCCGGAATTCGCGCCAAGGATCAAATAAATCAAAATGACGCTGAGGACCGTCAGGAATCCGATCTCAACGAACGCCCAAAGGTAAAGCTTGGCCTTTTGCAGATGGTCCAGCATTCACAGACCTCAAAGCGTTGGGTGGGAGCCTTGCTCGCCACCCAACGTTGTCTCGATCACGCGTGTCGCTGTCAGCAAACCGCGTTCGCGGTTCAGGCTACTCTGCGGCCCGAGAACAGCCAGATGATGATTCCGACTGTGATCAGACCAACGAGACCGGCGTCGCCGAGGCTCTTCACGAGAGCGGCGATGTTGCCGGTGACGTTGCCGAAGAACGGCAAATTCGATCCGACGAGAAGCGCCGCTACGATCGCGAGCGCCAGCAACGCCAACCCGATTTCCGTCAACGAGCCGATCCAGCCTTTAATTCTTCCTAACGCGTCCATGTACGTTCTCCCCTTCGCTTGTTAAGCCCCATGCGTACGCAATCGGTAGCGAGTGCACCAATTAGCGGCGCGGAGCGTACAAGGCAGGTTTTGGATTATCAAGTTTGCGCTCGGCAGCGCGCGACAAAGGGGTGCATAACTCCGACGTTACGTGGAAACGAAGCTACATGCCGCGTTGCAACACAACGTCGAAGTTTCTGAAAGCGGTGCAGCAATATTCTATTTTGCGACCGGAAACCGCTGCTCGATTCGCGTGCAGCGTCAGCGTGAGTAATATTCGACCACCAAGTGCGGTTCCATCTGCACCGGGTAGGGCACGTCGGTCAAACCGGGCACGCGGCTGAGCTTTGCCGTCATCTTGGAATGGTCGACTTCGATGTAGTCGGGGACGTCACGCTCGGCGAGCGCGTTTGCTTCCAGGACCAGCGCGAGCTGTTTCGACTTTTCCTTGACCTCAACGACATCGCCGACCTTCACGCGGAAGCTCGGGATGGTTACGCGCCGGCCGTTGACCTTGATGTGCCCGTGATTGACGAACTGGCGGGCGGCGAAAACGGTGGGCACGAACTTCGCGCGATAAATCACCGTGTCGAGTTGCCGTTCCAGGAGGCCGATCATGTGGGCGCCGGTATCGCCTTTGAGCCGCCGGGCCTCGTCGTAGATGCCGTGAAAGTGCCGCTCCGACATGTTGGCGTAATAGCCCTTGAGCTTCTGCTTGGCGCGCAGCTGCACGCCGTAATCCGACAGCTTTCCCTTGCGCCGCTGGCCATGCTGGCCGGGGCCATATTCGCGCTTGTTGATGGGAGATTTCGGCCGGCCCCAGATATTCTGGCCCAGCCGGCGGTCGATCTTGTACTTCGCCTGGTGGCGCTTGGTCATTCGCGTCCTCATAAAAAGCTAGGTTGAGGATCGCGCCCTCCTCTGTCCCGGATTACCGGAACCGACAGGTCGGCCGCCGAAGCGCCGGGGCCAACCGCGGGTCGCGAAACACCGCTCGGGCCACTTTGGGCCCGCGCCGCGCGCGGTTTCTAGGGGGAAAGGCCCCAGCTGTCAAACTAAGCGCGCGAGCGCCAAAAGTACCGCTCAGCCGCCGGCAAAATGCCTGCGCCGCAGGCCGCGCAATACGGTAAGCGCAAGGATTGCGGTCAACGCATCGAGGACAGCGACCAGGATGAAAACGGCGGTCCAGCTTCCGGTCGTCTGCTTGAGGAAAGCCGCCGCCGGACCGCCGAGGATCGAGCCGATGCCCTGGGCGATATAAAGGAACCCGTAGTTGGTGGCTGCGAATTTCGGACCGAATGTGTCCGTGAGAGTCGAGGGGAACAACGAAAAGATCTCGCCCCACCCAAAAAACACCAGACCGGTCAGGACGACGAACAGCGCCGGCTGATCGATGAACGCAAACAAAATCAGGATGGCGACCGCCTCGAGCGCGAACGCGAGCGCCATCGTGTTCTCACGGCCGATGTGATCCGACACCCAACCGAAGAAGGGCCGGGTAAGGCCGTTGGTCAGGCGGGACAGCGTCAGCGACAAGGGCAACGCCGCCATGCCGAACACCAGCGCATTGGCGACGCCATATTCCTTGGCGAAGGGCCCGACATTGGAAACGACCATGAGGCCGCTCGTCGACATCATGCTCATCATCACGAAGAGGACGTAGAAAATCGGATTTTGCAGCATCTCGCGCGGCGAGTAGCTGCGCTTGCTCTGCTGCGCGGCAACGAGTTGCGTCGTCGTGCCCTCCACCTGATAATTCTCCGGCGGAACGCGCAGCCACTGGGCCGCAACGATGCCGATCACGCCCTGGATGACGCCCCAGACAACCAGGGTGTGCGCGTAGCCGGAGCTTTTGATCATGCTGTCGATGGGAAAAGACGTGAAGATCGCGCCGAAGCCGTAGCCGGCCGCTGCCAGCCCGGTGGCAAGGCCGCGGCGGTCGGGAAACCACCGCACCATCAAGCCGACGATGCCGACGTAAATGATGCCGGTGCCGAACCCGCCAAGCACACCGTAGGTGAAATAAAGGGCCCAGATGTTGTCGACGTAAGCCGACAGCACCCAGCTTCCGCCGGACAAAAGCGCTCCGATGGCAATGAGGAGTTGCGGACCGAACCGGTCGACCAGCGAAGCCTGCAGCGGCGACAGCCAGGTTTGCAGGATGATCAAGAGCGAGAACGTCCACTGGAGCTCCGCCAGCGTGGTGCCGAGTTTCGCGTTGAGCGGCCCGGTGAATAGTGTCCAGACATATTGCGGGCTGGAGATCGCCATCATGGCAATGATGCCGAGGATGAGCTGATTCCAGCGGTTATTATACCATGCGCCGCATTCACCTTGAACGGCGACGGTCATGTTTCAGGTCCCCCTCGTTACCCGGCAGGGCAGCGTAAGGGCCGTGAAACGACGCGGCAAGCGGTCAGCGCGCGGTCGCGGCCGTTATATCCGAGCGAATGCCGAAACGTTCGAGCACCGCTTGCGGCACGCGGCCGGAGGTGAAAATGGCGCGCATCGCGCCGGCGCGCCGCGCCGGCGGCGTGGGGCCAAGCAGATCGCCCACCCGGCGGGCGATGGCCGGCGCCGGATCGATAAAGTTCACCGGCCACGGGGCGAGCCGCCGCAGCCGGTCGAGAAGCAGCGGATAATGAGTGCAGGCGAGGACAACGGTGTCGGTGCGTGCGCCGTCATCGACGAAACAGGGCGCGATCTCGGCCGCGAGCGCGGCGTCATCGATCGGTGTGCCGACGAGTTCGGATTTGGCGTAGCCGGCGAGCTTCTCGGAACCGACCAGCGTGACCTGGCAGTCACCGGCAAAGTCGCTGATCAGCGCACGGGTGTATTCGCGTTTGACGGTTGCCTCGGTGCCGAGCACGGACACGCGCCGCGTCACAGAACCCGCGCAGGCCGGCTTGATCGCTGGTACGGTGCCAACGAACAGCGGCGAGAATTTTCTGCGCAGCTCGGGCAGGGCGATGGTAGAGGCGGTGTTGCAGGCGATAACGATAAGATCGGGCCGGTGGGTCGCGATCAGTTCGTCCATCAATTCGACCACGCGCGCAACAAGCGCCGCTTCATTCATCACGCCATAGGGGAAGGCGACGTCGTCGGCGACGTAGATGAAATCGGTGCCCGGCCGCGCGGCCGCGATCTCACGATAGACCGTGAGCCCGCCGAGGCCGGAATCGAAGACTAAAACCGCTTCTTGGGCCACCATCGGCGACACATGACATGGGAAATAGGACCGGGCAATGATCGCCCGGCCGTGACGGCACGAAGCTTTAGCCGGCCAAAGCGTTGACGAGGCGCGGCGTCTCGCGCGGCGTGGCTTCGGCGGCCTGCTGGCGCAGCTTCGGCTTTTCCGCCCTTGGCGCCACCAGTCCGCTGACGACCGTAAACGACATCACCAGGATCGCCGCCAGGTCGCCGTCGTGAAAATTGGCAAACGCCACGGCGCCCATGAGGTAGGCCCAGAACGGCAGCGCAACGGTGGAGACGATAGCGTTGACCACCCAGGCATCGCCTTCGCGCCGGACGTACCAGCAAAACACCGGCGTCAGCGCGCAGGCGATCGCGAGCGCGGCACCGGCGATGACGGGAACTGGAATGCCGGCCATGGCGGCATTTGGTCCGCCCGATGTCATCGCCTGCTCGAGAATCGCGTTGATCACCATCAAAAACGCAACGATCTCCGCCGGAACATATTTCACCATCCGTTCGAGATAGCCGTCGCCTGGCTCGGTCTGCGCCGGCTTCGGTGTTTCGCCGCCGGATTGCAGAACGTCTTCGAGACCGGCGAGCAAATCGATTTCGGCAGCTTGCGGCTTGCGCACCAATCGGCCCATCGTCTGTCTCCCAAAAAGGGTGTCCGCGCGAAAAGTTGCGCGACGTTACGTCAGAGCGGGTGAGTTGGGCAAACGTTACCCTGGGTGCGGCGGATGCGAATCAGCTCTGGGAGGCCTCAGCTTTGGCCGAAAACACGGCGAAAAATCGCATCGACATGCGCGAAATGAAAATCGAGATCGAAATTGGCCGCGAGCTCCTTGTCGCTAAGATGCTTGCGCACGTCGCGGTCGGCCTTCAACAGCGCGAGGAACTCGCCTTTACCGTTCCAGGCCTTCATCGCGTTTCGCTGCACGAGCTTGTAGGCGGTTTCCCGCGAGAGGCCTTTTTGCGTCAGCGCCAGCAGCACACGTTGGGAGTGGACCAGCCCGCCCAGCCGTTCGAGATTCTTTTCCATGTTGGCGGGATAGACGATCAGCTTGTCGACGATGCCGGTGAGCCGATCCAGCGCGAAATCGAGCGTGACGGTGGCGTCCGGTCCGATCATGCGCTCGACCGAGGAATGCGAAATATCCCGCTCGTGCCAAAGCGCGACGTTTTCCAGCGCGGGCGTGACGTAAGCGCGCACCATGCGCGCAAGTCCGACCAGATTTTCCGACAACACCGGATTGCGCTTGTGCGGCATTGCCGACGAGCCCTTTTGTCCTTCGGAGAAAAATTCCTCCGCTTCGAGAACCTCGGTGCGCTGCAAGTGCCGGATTTCGGTTGCTAGCCGTTCGATCGAAGCGGCGACCACGCCAAGCGTGGCGAAGTACATCGCGTGGCGGTCGCGCGGGATGACCTGGCTGGAGATCGGCTCGACCTTTAATCCCATCGCTTCGGCCACGTGCGCTTCGACACGGGGATCAACCTGCGCGAAGGTGCCGACGGCGCCGGATATGGCGCAGGTCGCCACTTCACCGCGCGCCGCATGAAGCCGGGCTTCGGCGCGATCGAATTCGGCATAGGCGTAGGCGAGCTTAAGTCCGAAGGTCGTCGGCTCGGCATGGATGCCGTGCGAACGGCCGACGGTCGGTGTCATCTTGTATTGGCGCGCGCGACGCTTGAGCACGGCCTTGAGTCTCGCGACGTCGGCGATCAAAAGGTCGGCGGCGCGTACGAGCTGCACGTTGAGGCAAGTATCGAGCACGTCGGAAGAGGTCATGCCCTGGTGCACGAACCGCGCTTCGGGGCCGACGATCTCGGCCAGGTGGGTCAGAAAAGCCACTACATCGTGCTTGGTTTCACGCTCGATTTCGGCGATGCGGGCGACGTCAAATTTAGCTTTCTTGCCCTTGGCCCAAATTTTCGCCGCAGCGGCCTTGGGAATAATGCCGATTTCGGCCATTGCATCGGCCGCGTGCGCCTCGATCTCGAACCAGATGCGAAAGCGCGTCTCCGGCGACCAGATTGCCGTCATTTCAGGCCTGGAGTAACGCGGTATCATCGCTACCTCGCGCCTGCGCTGTAGCAGATCAAGCCACCCTCAACAATTGCGGCCCGCTATGCGATGTTGTGAAATCCTCAGCGAATCACCGGAGCATGGCAATGAAGCTCCTCCAGATCGTCCCGCGCGATCGCACCGGCCTCTACGGCGCGGTGATCAGGAAACAGGCCGAAATCCGCAAGCACGGCCGCGGCACGTTCATGCGCGCCAGCGCCGGGAAGCGCGCCGCCCGCTGGACGCATGTCCGCTACAAGGGATCGCTCAAGCTGCATCCGAGCATGGAGAATGGGATCGAGGTGGAGATCAAATCTCCGGAACGGGGGGATGAGGCGCGGCTTCTTTCCTCATTTCTCGGTTGGATGGATCGGCATTTCGGCGACCGGCTGTCGTCGGTCAGCATTCAATATCGCCGGCGGTAGGCCAAGGCCGTCAGGCTGCGAAACGAGCGCGGTCGTGCGGCTGGCGGAAATCGACCGGGGTGCCCTTCGGAATAATGCCGGTTGGATTGACCCGGCCGACTGAATAATAGCCCATGACGTAATAGCGCGGCTTCACTGTCTCGGCGACGCCCGGCACAGCGTAAAGCTCGCGCGTGTAATTCCACAGGTTCGGGAAATCGGCGATCCGGTTGCGGTTGCATTTGAACAGCGAGAAATACGCGACGTCGAACCGCACCAGGGTGGGGAACAGCCGCCAATCGGCCTCGGTGATTTGATTGCCGGCGAGGTAGCGCTGCCGTCCGAGCCGCGCCTCAATCTCGTCGAGTGTGGCGAACAGCGCGTCGTAGGCTTCCTCATAAGCGGCTTGCGAGCGGGCAAAGCCGCAACGATAAACACCGTTGTTGATGTTGGCGTAGACCTGCGCATTGACGCGATCGATCTCGGCGCGGAGAGCCGGCGGATAATAGTCCGTCGGATCGGCGCCGACCTCGGCGAACACGGAATTGAGCATGCGGATGATCTCGGACGATTTGTCGTTCACGATTTGCCCGGTCTTTTTGTCCCACAACGTCGGCACCGTCACTTTGCCGGTGTAGCGCGGATCGCTGGCGGTGTATGCCTGATGCAGATAGCGGAAGCCGTTGAGCCGGTCGTGCGGACAATCGGGGAACGCGGTATTGTCTTGAAAGGTCCAGCCTTCTTCACGTAGCCCAGGGATGGCGATCGCCAAACTGATCGCACTCTTGAGCTTCTTGAGCGCAAGAAATATTTGCGTGCGGTGCGCCCACGGACAGGTATAGGCGACATAAAGATGATAGCGGCCCGCTTCCGCCTTAAATCCGGAAGAGCCGTCCGCGGTGATGCGGTCGCGAAAGACGCTGTCGACGCGTTGAAAGTTGCCGGCCTTGCCGATCTCGCTCGGCGGGTCTTCGTCACTACGCCATCGGCCGTCGACCAGCATTCCCATTACGCAGCCTCCCCGCGGGCGAGCGCCGCCGCCTGGCGGATCGCCGCGATATTCTTGCGATAGGACTCCGCCGTGCGGTCCCTGAACACCGCCGAGCCGGCGACGAGCACGTTGGCGCCCGCACGCACCACCTCGGGTGCAAGGTCCGGCGTGATGCCGCCGTCGATCTCGATATCGATCGGCCGGCCGCCCGTGAGCGCGCGCAGCTTGCGGACTTTATCGATCGCCGCCGGAATGAATTTCTGCCCGCCGAAACCGGGATTGACCGACATGACCAGAATAAGATCGACGAGGTCGATCACCGATTCCACACTGTCGATCGGAGTGGCCGGGTTCATGGTCACGCCGGCCTTCTTGCCGAGCGCGCGGATCGCCTGCAGGGAACGGTGGACGTGCGGCCCGGCCTCGACATGCACGGTGATGATGTCGGATCCGGCCTTGGCGAACGCTTCCAGATACGGATCACAGGGCGCGATCATCAGATGAACGTCGAACACTTTTTTGCTGTAGGTGCGCAGTGCTTTCACCACGTCCGGCCCAATGGAAATGTTGGGAACGAAATGGCCGTCCATCACGTCGACGTGGATCCAGTCCGCGCCGGCGGCGTCGACCGCGCGCACTTCCTCGCCGAGCTTGGCGAAGTCGGCGGCAAGGATCGACGGGGCGATAAGGAGCGGTCGCACCTGGTTCTCCACGATCGCGTTTCGCCTAACACGACGCACGTCGGCGGGCAACGCGCCGGCCTTATCACAAGCTGGCGGACCGGCTTTGCAGCCATTACCTAGCCGCTGCGGAGGTCGTCCTGGCGCATACCGACATCATCGTTCTCGGGGCCGGCGTCGTGGGTACGTCGGTGGCGTTGCATCTCGCCAAGCGCGGCGTGGCGGTTGCGCTGATCGACCGGCAGGGTCCGGGGGAGGGCACCTCCTATGGAAATGCTGGGATCATCGAGGGCAATACTGTGTTTCCGCCGGCTTTCCCTTCGGATTTTGCCGAACTCCTTCGCATCGCGCTCAAGCGTTCACCGATTGCGAACTATCACATAGCGTATCTGCCGCGCGTCGCGCCGTGGTTGATGGCATTCCGGGCCGCCTCGCGGCCCGAGCGGCTGCTCGAGACCGCGCGATTGATGCGCCCATTGATGGCACGCGCAATCGGCGAGCACGAAATACTCGCCGCCGAAGCCGGTGCCGAGCGCCACTTCGGCCGGCGCGGCTGGCTCAAGCTTTACCGAACCGACCGGGCTTTTGCCGCGCTCGCGCCTGAACTCGATGTCGCGGCGCGCTTCGGCATTGCGAATGTTTTGCTCGATCGTGAGGGCGCGCGAGCGCTTGAACCGGCGCTTAACGGGGTCTTTCGGCACGCCGTGCATTGGACCGGCGCTGTCAGCGTCGATAATCCGCTGGCGCTGACGCGGGCTTACGCCGCTCGCTTTGCCGCCTTGGGCGGGGTGGCGTTGACCGGTGACGCACGCACGCTCCATCGCGCCGAGCCGTACTGGCGCGTCGATACAGTCTCGGGCCCGGTCGATGCGCGCGACGTGGTCATTGCTCTCGGTCCATGGACTGCCGATGTCGTCGCGCCGCTCGGCATCAAGCTGCCGCTCGCAGTTAAGCGCGGCTATCACCGGCACTACCGGCCGCAGGGAAACGCGGTGCTGTCGCGGCCGGTGCTCGACGCCGAGAACGGCTACGTGCTGGCGCCGATGGAGCAGGGCATCCGGATCACGACCGGCGTAGAGTTCGCCGCCCGTGACGCACGTCCGACGCCCGTTCAATTTGATCGGCTGTTGCCGGCAGCGCGCGAATTATTTCCGCTCGGTGCGCCGGTGGAGCCGCAAGCCTGGCTCGGGGCGCGGCCATGTTTTCCCGACTCGCGGCCGGTGATCGGGCAAGCGCCGCGCCAGCGCGGATTGTGGCTCGCCTACGGCCACGCTCACTGGGGGCTAACGCTCGGTCCCGCGACCGGGCGCCTCATTGCGGAAATGA
Organism: uncultured Alphaproteobacteria bacterium; assembly: GCA_963747855.1. Lineage (GTDB taxonomy): Bacteria > Pseudomonadota > Alphaproteobacteria > Rhizobiales > Xanthobacteraceae > BOG-931. Next base: position 1,421,176 of record CAVVGN010000002.1, on the reverse strand, counting down.
TGACCGGCGCGACGCCGTTCTGTGATCCGAAGCCTTACGGCGCGGAGCGATTTTTGGCGTGACGGTGAAGTGCGCCTGCTTTACTCGGTCGTAGCCGACGCCGGCGCCGGCGAGCCCTTGAACTCACCGATCGTGTGCAGGACACTCGATTCCGGCCGGGTGTTGTTGGTCGACAGCTTGTCCTGCTGCTTAATCATTTCGTCGTACTTGGCGATTGTCGTCACCGGCTGATGCGGCACGACGTGCACGACCTTGTAGCCGCCCGCTTTCAATTGCTTGAGCAGCTCCGGCATCGCTTCGGCGGTGGCGCGCTGGAAGTCGTGCATCAGTATGATGCCCTTGCCGTGCTTTTCCAGCTTGCTCATCACCGATTTAATCACCTGATCCGGCTTGTGCATCTTGAAATCGAAGGAATTGATGTCGGTCGAGAATGACGCGATGTTGCGCTCGGCGAGATATGAGAGCAATTCCGGCGGGTGTTGCAGGTTGGGAAAGCGGAAGAAAGGCGCAATCGGAGAGCTCGCGGCAGCGTGCACGGCGCTGATGCCCATCTCGATTTCCTGCTTTGCGAGATCGAGGTCGCTGGCGTAAGGATTGCGCGCCAGGTCCTTGTGCGACCAGGTGTGCGAGCCGAGCGTCATGCCGGCTTCGACCACCTGCTTGGTGATCTCCGGGTGCCACATCGCGTGCTCGCCGATCTCGAAGAACGTGGCCTTGAGGCAATTGTCGGCAAGCGCCTTGAGCACCGCCGGCGTGTTCTCCGGCCACGGGCCGTCATCGAATGTCAGCACGACCTCTTTTTCGCGCAGGAAGTCGTATTGCTTGAAATGCTCGAAGCCGAAGCCCGGCCCGCCGGTGGTGTCGATCTCAACGATGCGGGAGAGGCCCATGCCGCCAGGCTTGTCACAGGGAGGAATGGCGGTGGGGTCGGGCGTGCTGCCGCTGGCTGGCGTTGCCGCGGCGAGTGCGGCAGGTCTGGCGGCCGCCGGTTGAACGGGTGTTGCCGGCGCGGGCGGAATCTGAGCGACATGGACGCGCGCGGCAGGCGCGTTTTGAGCGGCGGCCGGAGTCGCGGCCGTCTCGCTAACCTTTGCTTGCGCAACCTCGCTGACCGGCTGACGGACTGGAACCGCAGGGATGTGATCGGCGAGCGACGCGACGCGCACATTCGGAGCCGTTGACGCGGTCGGGGTCGCCGCTTTCTGCGCCGAAACGACGCCAAAGGCCGCGAGCCCAAGGCTCAATAGACCGGCGATGACAATGACAAAGAACCGCATCGCAACCTCGCCACAAAATACGATCAATTAGTTAGAAGTGAAGGCTCTATCGTTGGGCAAGTCAACGGCGGCCGGGCTTAACACAACGAAAGATGCGGGTTGTGGTTTCCACGGCACGCAACATGGTTGACCGGCGCCGATGGCATTGAGTTACCGGCCAAATTGGTCCTGCCAGCTCGGCATCGCACCGGAGAGCGGCAACGTTCTGGCTGCAAATACGCCCCGCGCGATCGCTCGCGCGACCACGTTGGCTGCAATTGCGCCGAGCATTGTTAACCCGAACAGCGGTTCCACGAGTGGACGGCGCCCGGTGGACGCCGCAAACACCACGTCGCCATCGAGTGGCGTGTGCACAGGATAGATGGCGCGCGACAAGCCCGATTGCGCCATCACGGCAAGACGCTTGGCTTGCGACTTGGTTAAAATCGCATCGGTCGCAACCACGACCAGCGTCGTGTTCTCGCGCGTGCCGCCCTTGGTGATCGGCTTGAAAGCGCTTGGCGGAAAGGCGCTTGGCCAGCCGCGGCCGCCGAACTCGCCATCTTGCTCGAACGGCGCGGCCCAAAAATGCGGCCCGGTGCCGATCGTCACGCTGCCGGCGGCGTTGACGGCGGCGAGTGCGCCGACGGTGCAGCCGTCGGCAGTTCGCGCCGACGCCGAACCTATGCCGCCTTTGCAGTTGACAGTCGTTGCCCCGGTGCCGGCGCCGACGCTGCCGAGCGCGAAGTCGATTCCGGCCCCGGCCGCAGCCGCGTAACCGAGCTCGCGATAGGGCGGGAAGCGCCCCCAGTTTTTGTCGCCCGCGCCGAGAAGGTCAAACAGAATGGCTGCCGGTACGATCGGCACGCGTGCCGAGCGTACGGCAAAGCCGCGGCCTTGCTCCTTCAACCACGCCTGCACGCCCGACGCGGCATCCAGACCGAAGGCCGAGCCGCCGGACAAAGCGATTGCGTCGATGCCCTCGACGGTCTGTGCCGGATCGAGCAGCGCGGTCTCCCGCGTGCCCGGCCCGCCGCCGCGCAGATCAATCGAAGCGACCGCGGGCGAATCAAAGACGATCGCGGTTGAGCCGGAGCCGAGCTTTGAATCCTCGGCGTGGCCGACCCGCAGCCCGGCTACGTCGGTGATGAGGTTGCGCATAACACATCATAGCGTCTCTGCGGCGCCCGGGGGGAGGTAACGATCACATCCTCGCGGGCGCGACGCTGCCGCGCTTGCATGGCGTTGGTCGTCCGGGCATGAGTGCGCGCATGAACGTCACCATCGCCGCCGCCGTCGCCGCCGGCATGCTCAGTTTCCTGTCGCCGTGCGTGTTGCCGCTGGTGCCCCCTTATCTGGTCTATCTCACCGGCACTTCGCTCGAGCGCTTCGCTGACGCTGAATCCGAGCCGCGGGTTCGGCGTGAGACGCTTGGCGCCGCACTTTTGTTCGTGCTCGGCTTTACCACCGTATTCGTTGCGCTCGGCGCCAGCGCAAGCGCCATCGGGGGGGTGTTGCGCGCTTATTCCGGCGAGCTCGCTATTGTCGCCGGCATTGTCATTATTGTCATGGGGCTGCACTTCCTCGGCCTCACGCCGATCGCGTTGTTGATGCGCGAGAAGCGTCTCGAAGTCGCCAAGCCGGTCGGATTATGGGGCGCGTATTTGATGGGCTTGGCGTTCGCGCTTGGCTGGACGCCCTGCATCGGCCCGATCCTCGCCGCCATTCTGGCAGTGGCGGCGTCGGAAAACACCGTCGCCAAGGGTGCCGGCATGCTGGCGATCTATTCGCTCGGGCTTGGCATTCCATTTATGGTGGCTGCGCTGGCGATCGAGCAGTTCGCCGCGTTCCTCGCCCGCTTTCGCGCCCATTTAGGCTTGGTGGAGAAAGCCATGGGCGGGTTGCTTGTTCTGACCGGCATCGCGTTTCTCACCGGCTCGATCACGCAAGTGAGCTATTGGCTGCTCGATACTTTTCCGATGCTTGGACAGATCGGCTGACGATCAGCTTGGGCCGGAATTGGTGATCTGATCGTAATTGCCGTTTTTATCCCAGCGGTAGACCGCCCAGCCGCCGCCAGTAATGTCGCCTTTCTTGTCGAACGACATCGGACCGAGCACCGTGTCCCAGGTCCCGGCACGCATCGCTGCGGCGACCTTTTGCGGATCGGTGGTCCCGGCTTTGGCGGCGGCTTGCGACCACACCTGGAAGGCGGCGTAGGTGTAGAGGGTGTAGCCCTCCGGATCGATGCCCTTATCCTTGAATTCCTTGACGAGGGCGGCCGCGCTCGGACGCTTCCGCGGATCGGGCGGGAAGGTGAAGAGGACGCCGTCGGCCGAGGGTCCGGTGATCGATGCGAATTCGCGCGAAACGAGCGCATCGCCGGCCATCAGAATGGTTTTCAGTCCCTGGTCGCGCATCTGTCGCACGATCAGGCCCGCTTCCTGATGATAGCCCCCGTCATAGACGATATCGATGCCGTTAAGCTTGAGCTTGGAAACCAGAGCAGTGAAATCTTTGTCGCCCTGGTTGTAGGATTCGTCGAGCTTCTCCTTCACGCCTGCCGCGTTGAGCGCGCGCCTGACTTGGTCAGCGAGACCTTTGCCGTAGGTCGTCTTGTCGTCGATGATGGCGATGTTCTTGTCCTTGAAATTTTTTGCGAGATAGGCGGCGGCGAAACCGCCCTGCTGATCGTCGCGGCCGCAGGTGCGGAAGGTGTTCCACATGCCGCGGTCGGTGAACTGCGGATTGGTCGAAGCCGGGGTAATTTGCAGGATGCCGCCGTCGAGATAGGCGTCCGATGCGGGGATCGATGACGACGAACAATAGTGCCCGACGACGACGGCGACCCCTTGGCCGGAGAGCTTTTCCGCTACCGAGCGCGCCTGCTTGGGATCGCACGCGTCATCGCCGCTCTCGAGCCTGAGTTTTTTCCCGAGCACGCCCCCCGCGGCATTAAGATCGGCAACGGCCTGAGTTGCCCCCGACGTCATTTGTATGCCGAAAGCAGCCTGTCCGCCGGTCATCGGACCGGCGATTCCGACCGAAATGTCCTGCGCTACCGCTGGTGCACTCAAGACGATCGCAAGAAACGCAAGCGCGCTGAGCCGGAGCTTTTTCATTGTTAAGTTCCTCATCTTCGTTTCCGGCAGGAGATGGACGGCATGTGAAAACTTACCACCGCTATCGGGCGTTTTCTCGCCCAATTCGCGCCAGCCCAGCAGGGCAGCCAGGGTAGGCCTATGCCGCACGCCTCAACGCGTGCCGCCCTCAAGATAGGCCGCGCGTATTTCCGGCCGCTGCAACAACTCACGGCCGCCGCCCTGCAGCGCGATCGCGCCGTTGACCATGACATAACCGCGATGCGCAAGCTTGAGCGCGTGGTAGGCGTTCTGCTCGACCAAAAATACCGTGAGCTTGTCGTGTTCGTTGAGCGCACGGATGGCGGCAAAGATTTGCTGCACCAAAAGCGGCGCGAGCCCGAGTGACGGCTCGTCCAGCAAAATGAGCCGCGGTCGGCTCATCAGCGCGCGGCCGATCGCCAGCATCTGCTGCTCCCCGCCCGATAGCGTGCCCCCGCGCTGATGCCGCCGGTCGCGTAATCGCGGAAACAAGGTGAATACCCGCTCAAGATCGGCGTTGAAATCGGCCGCGTCCGTAACCGTGGCGCCGATCTGCAAATTCTCCGTCACGGTCATGCGCGAAAAAATCCGGCGGCCTTCGGGCGACTGGGCGATGCGGAGCCTGGCGATTTCGTGCGTGGGCAGCGCGGTGATGTCACGGCCGGCGAAACGGATTTCTCCTTCACGGGCGCGCGGATCGCCGAACACGGTCATCATCAAGGTCGACTTGCCGGCGCCGTTGGCGCCGATCAGAGCGACGATTTCGCCCTCGTGCACCTCGACATCGACGCCTTTCAGGGCCGCGACATTGCCGTAATACGCCTTGACGCCGCGCAGCGAGAGGAGGGGATCGCCTTGCACGGTCACAGGCTTGCCTCTGCCTGCGCGACTTCATCGGCGACGCCCAGATAGGCGGCGATCACTTTCGGGTCGTTGCGCACGTCGGCCGGGCGGCCATCGGCGATCTTGATCCCATAATCGAGTACGACGATATGGTCGGAAATTTCCATCACCACGCCCATGTCATGCTCGATCAACAGGATCGAGGTGTCGTGCTCGTCGCGAATGGCGCGCAGGAAGATATTGAGCTCTGCGCTTTCACGGTTATTTAGTCCGGCGGCCGGCTCGTCGAGGCAAAGGAGCACCGGATCGGTGCACATGGCGCGGGCGATTTCGAGGCGGCGCTGGGCGCCGTAAGGCAGCGCTCCGGCCGGATCGTCCGCGCGATCGATTAATCCGATGCGATCGAGCCAGTAGCGCGCCCGCTCGACGGCGCGTCTTTGCGCGCGCGCATAGCCGGGCGAACCGAATAGCCCCAACACCGTGTAACCCGAAGCCCGCATGAGCGTGTTGTGCTGAGCGACGAGTAAATTCTCCAGAAGCGTCATGCCGGCGAACAGCCTGACATTCTGAAAAGTGCGGGCAATGCGCGCGTCGCGCGCAATGCGGAATTCCGGCATGCGCTCCAGCAGAAACGACCTGCCGTCGGGATGCGCGAGCGACAATGTTCCGATCGTCGGCTTGTAGAAACCGGTGATGCAGTTGAACAAGGTGGTCTTGCCGGCGCCGTTCGGCCCGATCAATGCGGTGATTTCCTTTGGGCGGACGACAAGTGAGAAATCGCTGACGGCGACCAGCCCGCCAAAACGCATGGTCAAATGTTCGACGGTCAGCACCGGCGCCGTCATGCCGGTGTTTCCGTGCGCGCGTCCCGCACGATTGAGCCCGGAACGTCCTTCCGTTTCCCCAACGATACCGAGGGCGTGCGCGTCGCCACCAAGCCGCGTGGCCGATAAATCACGATTGCGACCATGGCCGCACCGAACACCAGCATCCGGTATTGGTCGAACTCGCGAAAAAGTTCGAAGCCGCCGAGCATCACCGTCGCGGCGACCGCCACTCCAAGTTGCGATCCCATGCCGCCGAGTACGACGATCGCCAATACGAGGGCGGATTCCGTGAACGTGAACGATTCCGGGCTGATGAAACCCTGCCGCGTGGCAAAGAAAGCGCCGGCGAAGCCGCCGAACATGGCGCCCATCGCAAAGGCGGTGAGTTTCGTCGTCGTCGTGTTCACGCCGAGCGCGCGACAGGCGATCTCGTCCTCACGCAATGCTTCCCAGGCGCGGCCGATCGGCAGCCTCCGCAGCCGCAGCGTCACCCAGTTGGTGAGCAGCGCCAGCGCGAGAATGACATAATAAAGAAAAACCACGCGGTGGGTCGGCGAGTAGGGAATCCCGAAGGTGGCCGCAAACCCGTGCCCGGATGAATTGAACGGCAAGCCGAAAAAGGACGGCCGGGGAATTCCCGGAATGCCATTTGGGCCTCCGGTTAGGCTTTGCCAGTTGAGCAGGATGAGGCGGATGATCTCGCCGAAGCCGAGCGTCACGATGGCGAGGTAGTCGCCGCGCAGGCGGAGCACCGGAAAACCGAGCAGGACGCCGGCGAAAGCCGCCAGGATGCCGGCAAGCGGCAGGCAAATCCAAAACGACAGGCCGAAATACTGCGCAATCAGGGCGTAAGAATACGCGCCGACCGCATAGAAAGCGACGTAGCCAAGATCGAGGAGACCAGCTAGGCCAACCACGATGTTCAGGCCAAAGCCAAGCATCGTGTAGGTGACGATCAGAATGCCGAGATCGAGCAGATAGCGGTTGCCGTAAAAAACGATCGGAACGATCAGGGCAAAAACGAGAAAAGCCGCAGCAGCGTAGGTCGAAAGCCCCGAGGCAGCCGCCTTGACCGGAGCCGGTATTACTTGCCCAAAAGAGACGGTAACGTCGCGCCAGAATAGGGCGCGCAACAGAGTCGCGGCAAAGACCGCGCCGACGATGGCGGTAAGTGCGCCGAAGCGGGTGGTGAAGACCAGCGCGCCGGTCGGTCCTTGTTCGGTGCGGATGCCGATCAGCAGCGCGAAAAGACCGAGCGCGACCAATGCCGCGATGGCTGCTTCCTTCACCGCGGCGAGGAAAGCCAGCGGTCTGTCCGGCTCGCTTTCGCGCAGCACGCCGCCCCCGCTTCGCTTCACACTTTTTCGACTTCGGGCCGGCCAAGCAGGCCGGTGGGCAGGAAGATGAGGACGATAATGAGAATGGCGAACGCGGCCACGTCCTTATACTCGATGGAAAAATAAGCCGACCACATCGTCTCGATCAACCCGATCAGGATGCCGCCGATCATGGCGCCGGGCAGCGATCCGATGCCGCCGAGAACGGCGGCGGTAAAGGCCTTTACGCCGGCGAGAAAGCCGATGAAGAAATCCACTACCCCGTAATAAAGAAGGAACATCAGGCCGGCGACCGCAGCTAGCGCAGCGCCGATGACGAAAGTAAGTGAAATGGTGCGGTCAACGTCGATGCCGACGAGCGCGGCCATTTTCAGATCCTGCTCGCAGGCGCGCATGTTGCGGCCGAGCCGCGTGCGGGCGACCAAAAACGAAAAGCCTGCCATCAGCGCGAGCGTAGTGATGACAATAATGACCTGGATGTTGGACAGCCGAACCGCGAAGCCGTTGCCCTCGAACAACGTATAGCCGCCGTGGACCAGCGGCGGCAGCGGTTTGACGCGGGCGCCCTGCGCGATCTGCACGTAATTCTGCAACACGATAGACATGCCGATCGCGGAAATGAGCGGCGCTAGCCGAAACGAATGCCGCAGCGGGCGATAAGCGATCCGCTCCACCGCCCAGCCGTACAGGGCGGTAAGCGCCATGGAGACGAGCAGGACGATGAATAACGCAAGTGGCACGGTGCTGACGCCGACCGCGACCAAGACCAGGAAAGCAATGAGCGCCAGAAATGCACCGACCATGAAAATGTCGCCGTGCGCGAAATTGATCATGCCGATGATGCCGTAGACCATCGTATAGCCGATGGCGATGAGGCCGTAGATCGAACCGAGTGTGATGCCGTTAATGAGCTGCTGGACGAAATATTCCATGCGTCCGCACCTTTCGATTCCCGTAAACGTCTTAACAGGGGCACGAACATGCGACAACGCACGGCGCGTTTCTCCGCAGCGGGATCGACGTCGCGCGATCGACACCGGATTCACACGTTTTTTTCTCGTAATTACAGTTTGTTGCTAATTGTGCGCTGTTCGGAAACAGGAACTTATGCGGTTCGCGCGCGTTGTCGGCCTGGGCGGGGGTTTTCCCCAAAATCACCGGAGAACGTCCCAATGTCGAGTGAACATCAGAACCCGCAGCAGAGCCAACAGGGCAACCAAAACCCGCAGCAGGGCGGCCAGAAGCCTGGCCAGCAGCAACAGGGCGGGCAGAAGCCCGGCCAGCAAGGCGGGCAGACGAAGCCCGGTCAAGGTGGTCAGCAGGGCAGCACGGACCGCTAGAGTTTCCTGAAAACAGGCAGAAGGACGGCAACCCGCTTGGGCGGGTTGCCGTTTTTTGTGTGCGGCGCCGATCTGCTTTCGGCGCCGCTTTTTGTTCTTGGCGTATTCGGCTTATGCTGCCGGTATGGCCAATGCGCTGCCCTTGTTTCATCTCTACGGCGATCCGCCCGACGATCAGGCCTTCGATTTCGTCCACGTCGAGACGGTCGCGTCGCGCTCCTCAATTCACGACTGGACGATACGCGCGCATCGGCATCGCAATCTGTTTCAGATCCTGCTGATCGAGCGGGGCGGCGGCGAGATGATATTCGAGGCGGCCCGGCTGCCGTTCGGCGCGCCATCCGCCATCCTCGTGCCGGCCGCGGTTGCGCACGGTTACCGCTTCGAGCCCGACGTCACGCAGGGTTGGGTTCTAAGCTTCACCGAGGATGCGGCCGTCGCGCTCGCCGATCGGAGCGGCGAGGCGCTATCGCGATTGCGCGCGCTGGCAAGTCATCCAATTGTGCCGATCGGCAACGACGCCGAACGCAACCGCCTCTCGGCACTGTGCGCCGAATTATTCGAGGAGAGCAGCCTCGGGCGCGAAGGCTATCGGGTTGCCGTGCGCGGTCTGTTGTCGCTCATTGCCGTAAGTGTGGCGCGCCTTGCCGCCAGCCGCGCGCGCACCGGCAGTGTTACATTGCAGCCGGCCGATGCGACCATCGCGCAGTTGCGCGCGCTGGTCGATGAATTTTTCCGCACGGAACATCAGCTCGGATTTTATGCCGAAAGGCTCGGCATGAAGGTCGATCGCCTTAACGATCACGTCAAACGTGCAACCGGCGTCACCGCCGGTCATCTCATCCGTCAACGCGTGCTTACGGAAGCCAAGCGCCAGTTGGTGTTCACCACCCAACCGATCCAGGATATCGCTCAGGAACTCAGCTTCTCCGATCCATCGCATTTCGCGCGCTTTTTCCGCAAGCATACCGGCACGACCCCCCACGAATTTCGCGATCGGCGGGGCTGAACGCACTCACTTGCTCAACAAAAATTCCAGCACGGTATCGGCGTAGAGCTTGGGCAACTCCATATTGGCGATATGCGCGGCCTCGAGCACGACCAGCCGCGCGCCCGGAATTTGTTCGCAGATGAACTCATTGCCGGCTAGCGGCGTCGCGAGGTCGTGTCTGCCGGCAATAACCAGCGTTGGCGCCTTGATTTGCGGCAATAGTGGACGGTGATCCATATCGCGGATCGCCTCAATGCAGGCAACGTAGCCGTCGATCTTGGTGGCTAAAAACATTTCGCGCATGGCCACCATTTCCCTCGAGGCGCTTTCGCGGAACGCTCTGGTGAACCAGCGTTCCATGTTGGCGTCAACGATTGCGGCCAGGCCATTTTCCCGCACCGTCTTGATACGTCCAGCCCAGAAGGTTTTGTCGGGATAAAAACAGGCGGTGTTGGACAGGATCAGCCTGTCGATGCGGTCCGGGGCGTGCGCGCCCAGCCATTGCCCGACCATGCCGCCCATCGACAGCCCGCACCAATGGGTGCGCGCGATGCCGAGCGCGTCAAGGATCGCGAGAGCGTCGCGGCCGAGCCGTTCCATCGAGTAGGGGCCTTTTGGCACGTCGGACTTGCCGTGCCCGCGCCGGTCGTAGCGGACCAGCCGAAAATGCTGCGTGAACGGCGCCACTTGCTGGTCCCACATGTGCAGATTGGTGCCGAGTGAGTTAGACAGCATCAGAACCGGCGCCTGCTCCGCCCCTTCGACCTCGACATGAATGGTGCAGCCGTCGGCTTTGATGTCCGGCATGACGATGCTCCCGCCTGAAATCGAACTTTAGCCGCCCGGCATGCGCCAAGCCAAGGCTGACGCGGCAACCCGGCCTTCCCTCGCGTGAGGCGGTAAGCGATATTCGGGCACCGCAAGTGGATGCGCGCGTGGCGGTCGAGGAGTGACGCACAATGGCGATGACGATGAACGGCGAGTATCAGCTTCCGGTGCCGCGGGAGACCGTGTGGCAGAAGCTCAACGATGCCGAAACGCTGAAAGCCTGCATTCCCGGCTGCGAGCAGCTCGATAAATTGTCGGATACCGAAATGCAGGCGGTGGCGACGGTGAAGATCGGGCCCGTGAAGGCAAAATTCAAAGGCAAGGTCATCTTGTCCGATCTCGACCCGCCGAACGGCTACAAGATTTCCGGCCAGGGCGATGGCGGGATCGCGGGGTTCGCGACCGGCGGCGCCACCGTAAAACTCGAGCCAAAGGACGGTGGCACCTTGCTCAGCTACGCGGTCGAAGCGCAGATCGGCGGGAAGCTTGCGCAGCTCGGCCAGCGTCTGGTCAACGGCGCGGCGAAGAAGCTGGCCGACGATTTCTTTCAGAAATTCGCAGCCACAGTCAGTCCTCCGAGTGCGTGACGGGGCGCGTAAACTGGCCTAGCCGCCTACACGCCTGATTGTGACCGGTTCTCTCTTGACCGGCGGCCGGGCCGCGGTTCAGACTAATTGTAGTTCCAAGGTGGAAAAACCGTCAAAATCGTCAGGTTTTCGCCTTGGGGGCAGCAAACGGCCGCGAGCCGTCCTGCAAACGAGACGTTTTTCGGGAACCCGAGGAGGCGCTTATGGCAGCCGTTTCCCTCAAAGTGAACGGCAAATCTGTCACCGCTGACGTGGATCCGCGCACGCTGCTGGTTCAGCTGCTGCGTGAAAATCTGCGGCTAACCGGTACCCATGTCGGCTGCGATACTTCGCAATGCGGAGCATGCGTGGTGCTGGTGAACGGCAAGGCGGTGAAATCCTGCACCGTGCTCGCGTTGCAACTGGAAAGTGCCGACGTCCTCTCGATCGAAGGTTTGGCCCCGGCCGACGGACCGCTGCATCCAATGCAGGAAGCCTTCCGCGAGAATCACGGCTTGCAGTGCGGCTATTGCACGCCCGGCATGATCCTGACCGCTGTCGATATGGTGCGCCGCAAAGGCAACAACCTCGACGACAAGACGATCCGCGAGGAGCTGGAGGGCAACATCTGCCGCTGCACCGGCTACCACAATATCGTCAAGGCGATTGCGGCCGGAGCGCGCGCGATGGCCAGTGGGGCCACGTCCAAGGCTGCCGAATAACCGCGCAAACGCGGGGGTGACTTAATTTAAGAAAAAATCGGAGGAACCGCCATGAGTGCGACCGGGATCGGTGCGGCGGTGCGCCGCAAGGAAGACCACCGCTTCATTACCGGCAAGGGCCACTACACCGACGATATCAACAGGCCGGGCCAGGCTTACGCGTATTTCGTCCGCTCGCCGCATGCCCACGCGACCATCAAATCGGTCGACACCCAAGCGGCTTCTAAAATGCCGGGTGTGGTTGCCATCTACACCGGCGCGGACGCCGCCGCCGCCAAGATCAGCGGACACATTTGCGGCTGGACTGTCACCGGCAGCGACGGCAAGCCGATGAAAGCCGCGCCGGGCCCGGCGCTGGCGCACGACAAGGTGCGTTATGTCGGCGACGAGGTGGCTGTTGTCATCGCTGATACTTACGCGCAGGCCAAGGATGCCGCCGAGAAGATCGTCGTCGACTATGGCGTGCTGCCGGCATCGATCGATCCCAAAACCACCATGAAACCGGGGGCGCCGCAGATTCACGATATCGCGCCCAATAACGTCGTTTACAATTGGCACCTTGGCGACAAGGCTGCGACGGATGTCGCGTTCGCCGCTGCTGCCCACGTCACCAAGATTGATCTCATCAACAATCGCGTGGTTCCGGCGGCGATGGAGCCGCGTGCCGCGGTCGGCGAATACGACGCCGGTGCGGAATCGTTTACGCTGTACACGACCAGCCAAAACCCGCATGCGGCGCGGCTCGTGCTCGCAGCTTTTGCCGGAATCGCGCCCGAAAACAAGCTGCGGGTGATCGCGCCGGATGTCGGCGGTGGTTTCGGCTCCAAAATCTACATCTACGCCGAAGAGACGATCTGCGTTTGGGCCGCAAAGAAGGTCGGGCGGCCGGTCAAGTGGACGGCCGAACGCAGCGAGTCGTTTCTGGTGGATGCGCACGGGCGCGACCACGTAACCCACGCCGAGCTTGCACTCGACGCCGGCGGCAAGATCACAGCGTTGCGCGCGCACACTATCGCCAATCTTGGCGCCTATCCCTCGTTGTTCTGGTCGTGCGTGCCGACATATCTCTACGCGTTGCTGCTCTCCGGTCAGTACAGCATCCCCCAAATCTATTGTGCGGTCGACGCCGTTTATACCAACACGGCGCCGGTCGACGCCGTGCGCGGTGCCGGACGGCCGGAGGCGACCTTCGTGGTCGAGCGCCTGGTCGAACTTGCCGCGCGTGAGACCGGCCGCGATCCGGCAGCGTTCCGGAGGACCAATTTCGTTAAGACCTTCCCGCATCAAACGCCGGTCATCGTTTGCTATGACGCGGGCGATTACGGGGCGAGTCTCGACAAGGCGCTGGAGCTTGCCGACTACAAGGGCTTTGGCAAGCGCAAGCGCGATGCCGCGCGTAACGGCAAGCTGCGTGGCATCGGTTTCTCGACCTATATCGAAGCCTGCGGGCTTGCGCCTTCGGCGGCCGTCGGTTCGCTCGGCGCGGCGGTCGGCTTATGGGAGTTTGCCGAAGTGCGAGTAAACCCGACCGGCTCGGTGGAGATACTGACCGGCAGTCACTCGCATGGCCAAGGCCATGAGACGACCTTCGCGCAAGTCGTTGCCGACCGACTCGGCATTCCGATCGACAGCGTTAACATAGTGCATGGCGACACCGACAAGGTGCAGTTCGGCATGGGTACCTACGGTTCGCGCTCGGGCGCGGTGGGAATGTCGGCGTTGATGAAGGCGCTCGACAAGGTCGAGGCCAAGGCCAAGAAGGTCGCGGCGCATCTTCTCGAAGCCGCGGAAGCCGACATCGAGTTCAAGAACGGGCAGTTCAGCGTCGCCGGCACCGACAAGTCGGTACCTTGGGGCGGTGTGGCGCTAAACGCCTACATTGCGCACAAGTTCAACGGCCAGGAACTCGAGCCGGGGTTGAAGGAAGGCGCGTTCTGGGATCCGACCAACTTCACTTTCCCTGCCGGATGCCACATCTGCGAAGTGGAGATCGATCCGGAAACCGGCAACACCGAGATCGTCGCCTGGACGGCGGTCGATGATTTCGGCGTGGTGATCAATCCGATGATTGTCGAGGGGCAGGTCCACGGCGGCATCGCACATGGGGTCGGACAGGCTCTGTGTGAGGGTGCGGTCTACGATAAGAACGGCCAGCTCGTCACCGGCTCGCTCATGGATTACTGCATGCCACGCGCCGACCACCTGCCGGCGATGACGGTGGCGATGACCGTCACAAAATGTCCATCCAATCCGCTCGGCATCAAGGGTTGCGGGGAAGCGGGCGCAATCGCTTCGCCGGCGGCTGTCATCAACGCCATCACCGACGCCATTGGCACGGAAGCGATCGCCATGCCGGCGACACCGCAGGCGGTGTGGGCGGCGTTGCAGAAATCGGGCCGGTCACTGCCACACGCGGCGTGATCTTAGAGATGACGGAGAGCGAAAATGTATGGTTTCACCTTTGAACGTCCGGAAACGCTACGGCAGGCAGTTAACCTCTTGAGCAAGAACGCGGACGCCAAGCTCTTGGCCGGCGGACACACGCTGTTGCCGACCATGAAACTGCGGCTGGCCGGTCCGCCGATGCTTATCGATCTATCGCGCATCGAAGGCCTTGCCGGAATCGAGCCGAGCGGCCGTGCGGTGACCATCGGCGCGATGACGCGGCACGTGGACGTGCATACCTCCCCCGTCGTGCAGCAGTCGTTGCCCGTGCTCGCCAAGCTCGCGGGTATGATCGGCGATCCGGCCGTGCGCCACATGGGAACGATCGGGGGATCGATCGCCAACAACGACCCGACCGCCGACTACCCCGCCGCTTGTCTTGGGCTCGGCGCCACCATCATCACCAACAAGCGCCGCATCAAGGCCGATGATTTCTTCACCGGCATGTTCTCCACCGTGCTTGAGCCCGCGGAGATCATCACCAAAGTGAGCTTCCCCATTCCGAAAAAGGCTGCCTATCAGAAATTCCGCAATCAGGCGTCGCGCTATGCGCTGGTCGGCGTGTTCGTCGGCAAACGCGGCAGCGAAATCCGCGTGGCGGTCACCGGTGCGAGCGGCAACGGTGTGTTCCGCGTCCCGGCGTTCGAGGAAGCGTTGAAGAAGCGGTTTTCGCCGAAGTCGCTCGAAGGGCTCACCGTTCCGACCGCCGGCCTTAACAGCGATATTCACGGCAGCGCCGAATATCGTGCGCATTTGATCGGTGTGCTGGCGCGTCGGGCGGTCGCTGAGGCGGTTGGGAAGTAAGCCGCAAGGCACTTTCTGCGGTTTGCCATACCGGAAGGAACGGTCATCCCCGCGGGACAAAACCGGCGGGGATGCTTACATTGCGCGCATGACCAAGTCTTCTCCCCGCCCTTTGCCTGCATCGATCGACGCGACCGTCGGTTTGCTGGCCGAAGCGAATTATCTGGCCGATCGCTCGCTCGGCACGGTGCTTTACCTGGCGTTGAAAATGGGTCGGCCCATTTTCCTCGAAGGCGAAGCCGGCGTCGGCAAGACCGAGATCGCCAAGGTTCTCTCCGCCACGCTTGGCCGGCATTTGATTCGGCTGCAATGCTACGAGGGGCTCGACGTCGCGGCAGCGGTCTATGAATGGAACTACGCCGCGCAGATGATCGCTATTCGGGTGGCCGAAGCGGAAGGCGAGCACGACCGCGCCCGGCTTGAGCGCGACGTGTTTTCCGAGCGTTTCCTGATCAAGCGGCCGCTGTTGCAGGCGCTTGAGCCCGATACGGCCGGCGCGCCGGTCCTGCTGATCGACGAGATCGATCGCACCGACGAAGCTTTCGAAGCCTTCTTGCTTGAAGTGCTCGGCGATTTCCAGATCACGATCCCGGAGATGGGCACGATCAAGGCCGCGCATCCGCCGGTCGTGGTCATCACCTCGAACCGCACCCGCGAGGTGCATGACGCTCTCAAGCGCCGCTGCCTCTATCATTGGGTCGGTTATCCGAACGCCGAGCGCGAGCTCGCCATTGTGCGGACTAAGGTGCCGGGCATCAGCAAGAAGCTCTCGGAGCAGGTGGTGGCGTTCGTGCAGGCGCTTCGCAACCAGGATCTGTTCAAGTCGCCCGGTGTCGCCGAGACGCTCGATTGGGCGGGCGCGTTGTCCGAACTCGACGTCGTTGCGCTCGATCCGGCGACCGTCTCTGACACGCTCGGCGTGATCTTGAAATATCAAGATGACATTGCGCGGTTGGAGGGCAGCAAAGTCAAAGAGCTGCTCGACGAGGTCAAGTCGGAACTGCGGGCGGCGGAGTAATGGCGGCCGACGAAAATGTGCAGCCGAGGTCCGCCGGCCGGCTGGCCGAAAATATCCTCTACTTTGCCCGCGCCTTGCGCGCCGCCGGCATTCCGGTCGGACCCGGCGCGGTACTCGATGCTTTGGAAGCAGTGAAAGCCGCCGGCGTGGGCACCCGGCAGGATTTTTACTGGACGCTGCATGCGGTGTTCGTGAAGCGGCACGAGCATTCGGTCCTGTTCGACCAGGCTTTCCGCATTTTCTTTCGCCGGCGCGGTTACATCGACCAACTTTTGGCGATGGCGCTGCCGGCGGCGCCGGCGAGCGCGCCTCGCCCGCCGGAAGCGGGCGCGACGCGTATTCAGGAAGCGCTGTATGCCGGGATTGAGGACAAGCTCAAGCAGGAGCGGGAGATTGAAATCGACACCCGCATGACCGTGTCCGACCGCGAGGTGTTGCAGCGCAAAGACTTCGCACAAATGACCAATGCCGAGATCGCTTCGGCCAAAGCGGCTATGAAGCGGCTCGTCCTGCCGCTGACCGAGGTGCGCACACGGCGGCTTGCGCCGCATCCGCGCGGCCACATCATCGATATGCGCCGCACGCTGCGCGGAAGCCTTAAGAGCGGCGGCGATTTCATCGATCTGCGGTTTGCCGGTCCCAAGTCGAAGCCGCCGCCGGTCGTGGCGCTGCTCGACATCTCCGGTTCGATGAGCCAGTACAGCCGGGTTTTTCTGCATTTCCTGCATGCGCTGACGGATACGCGAAAGCGCGTCAGCACATTCTTGTTTGGCACGCGGCTGACTAATGTCACGCGCGCGTTGCGCGAACGTGACCCCGACGACGCGCTGGCCGCGTGTTCGGCAAGCGTGCCGGATTGGTCCGGCGGAACCCGTATTGCCTCGTCGTTGCATGCTTTCAACAAGCAATGGGCCCGCCGGGTGCTGACCCAGGGCGCCATCGTGCTTTTGATCACCGACGGCCTCGAGCGCGATGCGGACGAAACGCTTGCGTTCGAAATTGACCGGCTGCACCGCTCCTGCCGGCGGCTCATATGGCTCAATCCGCTGCTGCGTTTCGAGGGCTTTGAGGCGAAGGCGCGCGGCATCAAGACCATGCTGCCGTATGTCGACGAATTCCGGCCAATCCATAATCTGGAGTCGATCTCGGCACTGGTCGAGGCTTTCAAGGGTGGCGACGGCCGCGCCACGGACCCGAAAGCCTGGGTGCAAAAAGCCGCGTAATCGCTTATATTTGACGCGACATAACGGCTCGAAGGGAGAGACTGATGCTCTCAACCGACAACGATATCCTTAAAGCCGCGGAGGATTGGCGCAAAGAGGGCCGGGCGGTCGCGCTTGCCACCGTGGTGCAGACTTGGGGCTCGGCGCCGCGCCCGGTTGGCGCCAACCTTGTGATCGATGAGCAGGGTAATTTTCTCGGTTCGGTTTCCGGCGGCTGCGTGGAGGGCGCGGTGGTGACCGAAGCGCTCGACGTCATCGACTCCGGCAAGCCGAAAATGCTGGAATTCGGCGTAGCCGATGAGACTGCCTGGAAGGTGGGTCTGTCCTGCGGCGGCACAATCCGGGTGTTTGTCGAGAAGGTGGAATAGGGCACTCAGCCGATGAAGCTCGACGTTCTAACGGCCCTGAATGCCGAGCGCACGGTGCGGCGGGCCGCCATCGTCGTGACGAGCGTGGACACCGGCCAGCAGCGGCTGGTGAAGGCCGCGGATATCGCCCAAGACCCGCTGCGGGCGGTGCTCGCTGAGCATTTGCGCAGCGGCAAAAGCGGCATGGAGGACACTTCGAACGGCCGCGTCTTTCTCACTGTTTACGTGCCATCGCCGCAACTCGTCATTACCGGGGCGGTTCATATCAGCCAGGCGCTGGCGCCGATCGCGCGGCTTCTGGGCTATGACGTGACCATCGTCGACCCGCGCACCGCGTTCGCTTCACCGGAACGCTTTCCTGACGTCAGGGTGATCGCCGAATGGCCGGACAAGGTGCTGCCGCCGCTCGGCATCGACCGTTACACCGCCTTCGTCGCGCTCACCCACGATCCGAAGATCGACGATCCCGCTCTCTTGCACGCGCTGTCGCGCGACTGCTTCTATATCGGCGCGCTGGGCTCGCGGAAGACGCATGCGCGGCGCGTCGAACGGCTCAAGCAGCAAGGTCTGAGCGACGCCGACGTCTCCCGTATCCACGCGCCGATCGGCCTCGATATCGGCGCGGTTTCGCCGGCCGAGATTGCCGTCGCCATCATGGCACAAATTACAGAACGATTGCGCGAAGAACCGGAAGCCGAGCGTCCGCTCGTCAAGGCGGTGTCATGAAGTTCGGAGCGGTCACGCCCCAAGAGGCCGTCGGCGCGACTGCCGTGCACACCATCCGGCAGGGCGAACTGGTGCTCAAGAAGGGTACGCTGATTGGCCCGATTGAAGCGGCCGCGCTGAAAGCCGCCGGCATCAAGCAAGTCGTGGTGGCGCGGCTCGAACCGGACGACGTGTCCGAGGACGCGGCGGCAGCCGATATCGCGACCGCGGTTGCCGGTGACGGCGTCCATGTCGATCGCGCTTTTACCGGCCGCGCCAATCTGTTCGCGCGCGAGGCCGGCGTGCTGGTGGTCGAGAAGGAGGCCATCGATCGTCTCAACCGTGCCGACGAAGCCATTACGCTTGCGACCTTGCCCGCCCACAAGCCTGTGGTCGCCGGCGAGATGATCGCTACCGTCAAGATCATTCCGTTCGCGGTGGCGGCTTCGGCGCGCGACGCGGCGCTGGCGGAGGCAGGGAAGCCACTCATACAGGTTGCGCCGTATTGCATCCGCAAGGTCGGCGTCGTCTCGACGCTGCTGCCCGGCCTGTCGTCCAAGGTGATCGACAAGACGCTGAAAATTACTGCCGAGCGGCTTGCGCCGGCGAAAGCCTCGATCATCGCCGAGCGGCGCGTGCCGCACGATCAGGCGGCGGTTGCGATAGCTCTTGGCGAGGTGCTCAAGCAGGGTGCCGAGCTTACCATTGTGTTCGGCGCTTCGGCGATCGCCGACCGGCGCGATGTCATCCCGTCGGCGCTTGAGGCAATCGGCGGGCAGATCGAGCATTTCGGAATGCCGGTCGATCCCGGCAATTTGCTGCTGATCGGTAATGCCGATGGCCATGCTGTGCTGGGTGCGCCGGGATGCGCCCGCAGTCCGAAGGAAAACGGCTTCGACTGGGTATTGATGCGGCTGCTTGCTGGCCTACCAGTGCCGCGCGAGGACATCACAAGCATGGGCGTTGGCGGCCTCCTGATGGAGATCGTGACCCGGCCGCAGCCGCGCGACGAACCGGTGCAGCCGGCGCGCAACATCGCAGCGCTGGTACTCGCCGCCGGCCGCTCGAGCCGCATGGGCGGTCCTAATAAGCTGTTGGCCGAAATCGGCAGGCGCCCGCTCGCACGCATCGCCGTCGAGCAGGCGCTCGCGTCGCGGGCGCGGCCGGTGATCGTGGTCACCGGCCATCAGCGTGAAGGAGTGGAAGCAGCACTTGCTGGGCTGCCGGTGCGTTTCGTGCACAACAAGGATTTCGCCGACGGGCTCGGCACCTCGCTGCGTGCCGGCATCGCCGCGCTGCCGGCGAATGTCGATGGGGCCATCGTCTGCCTCGGCGACATGCCGCAAGTTGATGCCACCATGATCGATCGGCTGATTGGCGCCATCGACCCGGGCAAGGGTGCGCTTATCGCTGTGCCGTCCCACGACGGCAAGCGCGGCAATCCGGTAGTCTGGTCCCGCCGGTTTTTCCCCGAGTTGATGGCGGTCGAAGGCGACGTCGGCGCCCGCCACCTGATCGGCCGCTACAGCGAGGCAGTGGTCGAAGTTCCGGTTTCCGGTACCGCGGCGCTGACCGATATTGACACGCCGGAGGCGCTTGCCGCGGTCAGGGCGGAGCTTGAGCGGACTTAAGGCCGCGCGTTCCTCGAGAAAGACGGCTACTCCGGATCTGGCACCGCTTGGCGAAGCGCGCGGTTGCGCAACTTTTTGGTCATTCCCCCGACTGCCTCTGCCATACTATGACTTGCAGGCAAAACGGGCTGGTACGGTGGGGCGGTGTTGAGGCGCACCGCGGGGGAGTGGTGGCTCGGTACGCGTTCGCGTTAGTTTGAGCGCGGCGGTCGCCGCCGCGATGCCGCTGTTTCGCGGCACAGCGGGTCACGCCAGAAACGGCTTCAACACACCCGCCTTTGACATTCAGTTATCAATCGAGCGTGCGGCGGAAGCGCGTGAGGGCGATAACCATGGCAAACGCCATCAGGCCGAATAGCGCCAGGGTATCGTATTGCAACTGAGCCAGCGTCGAGCCTTTGAGCATGATTGCACGTGCAATCCGCATGAAGTGCGTGAGCGGCAGCCACTCGCCGATGATCTGGGCCCAACGAGGCATGCCGAGGAACGGAAAAATGAAGCCTGATAAAAGCATGTTGGGCAGAAAGAACATCATCGACATCTGGATCGCCTGCAACTGGTTCTGGGCCAGCGTCGAGAAGGTGTAACCGAACGAGAGGTTGGTGGCGATGAACAGCGTCGTCAGCCCGGCGAGCACGATAAGGCTGCCGACGATCGGCACGCCGAACATAAGCACGCCGGCGCCGACGATCAGCGCCGCTTGCATAAAGCCGACCACCACGTAGGGCGCAATTTTGCCCAGCATGATTTCGAGCGGCGTGATCGGCATCGCCAGCAGGCTTTCCATAGTGCCGCGCTCGATTTCGCGCGTGACAGACAGCGACGTGAAGATCAGCATAGTCAGGGTCAAAATGGTGCCGAGCAAGCCGGGAACAATGTTCAGCGGCGTGAGCGCGGCGGGGTTGTAGCGCTCATGCGTGCGTATTTCGAACGGCAGCTGGCCGCCCGCCGGTATCCAGCGGTCGTTCGTGAGTGCGGTCTCAACGACCTGAGAGAGCGCCGAGATTGCCGGGCCCGAGGCGACCGGATCGGTTGCATCGGCAGCGATCAGTAGCGCCGGCCGATCCCCGCGACGCAGCGCCCGCTCGAAGTCGGCGGGAATCTCCACTGCGAATAGTACATTGCCGGATGCGAGCACTTCGTTGAATTCGGCTTCGTTGCGTAACTGACGGGTGACCTTAAAAAATTTGGTGTTGCGCAGCGCCGCCAGAATCGAACGGCCGACATCACTCGATTCCTGAAGAAGAACGGCGGTGGGCAGGTCGCGCGGCGTGGTGTTGATCGCGTAGCCGAACATGATGAGCTGCAAAAGCGGGATCGAGATCATCGTGGCGAGCGTGACGCGGTCGCGCCGCAGCTGCAAAAACTCCTTCCGCAGCATCGCGCGGATCCGGCGCCAGAATCCGTCCGCTTCGAATGCCGCGAATAGGCTCATTGGAAGTTGTCCTTGGCGCGGCCCATAAGGTCGATAAAGACATCTTCGAGCGACGGCGCGGAGGGCTCCCAGTCGAGTTTCTGCCGCGCGCGAAAGGGCTCAATAGCCGCCTCAAGGGGGGCTACATCGCGGCCGGACACATGCAGGCTGACGCCGAAAGGCGCGACCATATCGACGCCGGGCCGGTGTTTGAGTTCATTTGCCAACGCCGCGAGATTTTCGCCGTTGGTCGCACTGACCGTGAAGGTGGTCAAATGCGAATTGGCGATGACCTCATTGACCGTGCCGCGGGTAAGCACTTCGCCGAAAGCGATATAGGCGATCTCGTGGCAGCGCTCAGCTTCGTCCATATAGTGGGTGGAGACGAGCACGGTTAAGCCGTCAGCCGCGAGCCCATGTATCTCGCTCCAGAAGTCCCGTCTTGCTTTAGGGTCCACGCCGGCGGTCGGTTCGTCGAGCAATAGCAGGCTTGGATTCGGCAGCGTGCAGGCGCCGAGCGCGAGACGCTGTTTCCAGCCGCCCGACAAACGTCCGGCAATCTGCTCCTCGCGGCCTTGCAGCCCAAGCCGGGCGACCATCGCCTTGGCCTGGGCGGCTGGCCGCGCCATACCGTAAATGCGGGCGACGAATTCAAGATTCTCGCGCACCGAGAGATCGTCGTAGAGGCTGAAGCGCTGCGTCATGTATCCGACGCGGGTTTTGATCTTTGCCGCCTCGGTGCGGATATCGTAGCCCAGGCACGTGCCGTCGCCTTCGTCGGGCGTAAGCAGGCCGCACAGCATGCGAATAGTCGTGGTCTTGCCGGAACCGTTGGGGCCGAGAAAGCCGAAGATCGTCCCGCGCTTGACCTGCATCGACAGGTTACGCACGACTTGCCGGCCTTGGAACGATTTGGTGAGGCCATGCACGTCGATAACGATGTCGGATGCCTCGCCATGCGAGGCTGTGGCCGGCTCCGGCGGCGCGTTCATCGTGACGCCTGGGGTTGCAGGGCAGGCCGGCGGGCCAGGAACGTAACGTCGATCGGCTGACCAACACGCAGGTTGCCCGGCTTATTGGGCAGCGCCTCGATGAGAAAGACGAGCTTCGAGCGTTCATCGAGACTGTAGATGACCGGTGGTGTGAATTCCGATTGCCTGGCAATGAAGCTCACATGCGCCGTCAGATCATCGGCGCAACCGTCGCAGCCGATTTTCACTTCGTCGCCGTAGCCGATGCTGGGCAGTACTTTCTCCGGCACGTAAAAACGCGCTTTGATGTTGCCTGGCGGCAAGACCGAAAGTACCGGACGGTCGGCCGGCACCATTTCACCCGGGCGGTAGTAAACTTGCTGCACGGTGCCGCCAACCGGGCTAAACACGGTGCGGCGTGACAGCCGCGTTTGTGAAGAATTCAGCCGCGCCTGCGCGTCGCGCAGGACCGCCTCGGCCGCATCGTAATCTTTCTGCGTGCCGGCGCCGGTCCTGAGCAACATCGAAGCGCGATCGTAGGTCTGCAGCGCGTTGGTCAGCGACGCCTTGACCTGGGCAAGATCGGCTTGCTGGAGATCGTCATCGACCGTGAACAGTGGATCGCCGGTGCTCACTGTGTCGCCTTCACGCACCGAAAGCGTCTGCACGCGGCCGACTTCGTCGGGCGCGACAAAAATCAGATTGGCCTCGATCCACCCTTGATAGCCGGTATCGGGATTTGAACATGCGGCGAGGAGGAGGGCGACGAGGGCAAGGACAGTCGCAGCGCGGGTCATGCTGTCTTCCTCGGGTCCGGAACCAGACGATCGAAATAAGCCCGCATCAGCGCGGGTACATCGAGCGTCTCAAAGCGGTCGAACAATCCCTGCCAGATGACGGCAATAACCGAGGCTGCGCCAAGCAGGTGTGGAAAGCGGATCAGCACGTCGTCGGTGGTCTCGCCGCGCTCAAATGCGCGCTCTAATCGCCCGCGCACGGCTTTGAGCAGGCGCGCCAGGACTTCGCGATAGTAAAACTCAGCGACTTTGGGAAAGCGCGGTCCCTCACTGATCACCAGCCGCATCACATACTTCCGATCTGTCAGATAGACTTCGCGAACGAAAATTTCGATTGCTTGGTCGATGATGGTCCGTAACGGCAAGTCGCTGGCGAGGGCCGCTTCGAAAGCACCCACCACCGGATTGAGCTGAACGCGTATAAGTTCTTGAAACAGCGCCTCCTTGTCATCGAAGTGGAGGTAGATCGTCCCTTTGGCGACGTTTGCCCGCTGCGCGACATCGTCCAGCCGGGCTGCGGCAAAGCCGCGGGTGGAGAACTCCTCAAGTGCCGCGCTCAGAATAGCGTCGTGCCGCGCCGCCGCTTTGATGCTGCGCAAATCGCCGCGCTTGCCGCGAATGGCTGCCGAGGCGGGGTGGGCCGAAACTTTGCGTGTTGAACGCGCCATATCATTTGAATATGACTGACCAGTCAGTCATATTCAAGGTGAAAATAGCGGAGAGGCAACGCTTCGAAGGTAACCAGAGGACAGAGTGGCCTTAGCCTTTTTCGTCGCAGGCCCAGGCGCGGACCACGCAATCGCGCCCACCGAATTCGTAACAACGCCGCAGCGACGCGTTCTCGGCCTTGCCCAAGTGGGGGTTAATCGCCCAGCCAAACGAGCCGCAGGGTCGTTTGGCATCGATGGCGAAGGCAGCACAGCCCCGCCGGAGTGAACCGACGATTTTGCAGCTCGATCCCGCGCACTGTTTTATTGCCGCAGTGCGGGCGTCGGCCACCTTGTGGAAGTCATAGCCATAGCCGTAGGCGCCGCAGGCGCCGACCGCCAAAGCGCCGGCCGCGTGGGCGGCGCCGATCATGGCAAGCAGCAGGAAGCCGGTCGCGGCCGCGAACGCGGTATTCCGCTTGAATCTGACCATAAGCCCCTCCCCCGGGACGAGCGCAAACGCTAGCCGGGAAGGGTTTCCACTTCGTGAAGAGCGCCTGCAGCCTCCGGCGCGACGCTGGGTTGGAAGACGCCCTTTGGCGCCTGCCAATAAGGGTCAGGTCTGGTTTGCGAAAATCGGGGATAGGTAGCGGTGCCGCCGCGCGTTATATCTGCGCGCGGCCAACCGGGACTCCCGCGCATGTCGACCGACGTATCAACCGAATTTTCACCGGCCCGCTCAGCCGATCTGTCGCGGCGGCGGTTAGCGATCGGCTTCCTCAATTGGGCGCACGCGCTCGATCACTTTGTGATGCTGGTCTATCCGACCGTGGTCATCGAGCTGCAAGTGGCCTATGGCCGTTCTTATTCGCAACTTATAGCGCTGTCGACCGCGTCCTTTATCGCGTTCGGACTGTTCTCGCTGCCGGCGGGCTGGCTCGCTGACCACTGGAGCCGGCGCAACATGATGGTTGCGTTCTACGTCGGCTGCGGCCTGTCGCTGGTTGGCGCGGCGCTGGCGCCGACGCTCATGACGCTGGGCCTGGCCCTTTTCGCGCTCGGCGTATTCGCCGCCATCTATCATCCAGTCGGCACCGCCATGGTGATCGAGAATGCCACCCAGCGCGGCCGCACGCTGGCGTTCAACGGCGTGTGCGGCAATCTCGGCGTGTCGCTCGCCGCCGGCACGACCGCGGTCCTGACCGCAGCATTTTCCTGGCGGGGCGCTTTCCTGGTGCCGGGGTTGATCTGCGTCGCCACCGGTGCGATTTATCTCTGGCTCATTCCGGATGAGACCCGACACAAGGCCGCTCGCAGCGCCTTGCCCGACGTCGCGCTCCCGAAAATGACTGCCGCCGTTATCTTCGGCCTATTTGTCGTGGTCGCTTTGTCGGCGGGCCTCGTGTTCAACACATTGTCGGTGGCGTTGCCGAAGATCGTGGATGAGCGTGTCAGCGGCAACATTTCGCTCCTTGAGATCGGCGGGCTAACCACCGCGGTATTCATCTGCGGGGCGCTTGCGCAAATCGCCGTCGGCCGCCTGGTCGAGCTCTTCCGCCTGCATGTGTTGTTCGCCACGCTCGCGGTGATGCAGTTCACCGGCGTGATGTGGACGGCTTATGCGAGCGGGGTAATGGTGCTGTTCGCGCTTGCCTTCACCATGGCGGCGATCTACGGGCAAATCACGGTCAACGATCTGATCATCGCCCGCTACACCGCCAACTCCTGGCGCGGCCGGGTGTATGCCGTGCGCTACTTTCTGACCTTCATGGTTTCCGGCGTAGCGGTGTCGATGATCGCGTTGCTGTATGGCCGCGGCGGGTTCGCGCTGGTGCTCGGCACCACCGCGGTCATCGCGCTAGGCTTCCTGATGGCGGTTCTGGCGATCGCCTATATCGCCAGCGGCGTGGAACGGGCGCGCGTGCCGCAAACCTCGCCGGCGGAGTGATCGGCCGCCGGCTACCTCGGTCGGATCGCCCTTACGTTGACGCCGGATGCCGCGCCGCAAGCGCCATGCCGATCAGCGCTGCGCCGCCGAACACCATGTTGATGCCGACCAGAAGACCAAGCGCCCATGCCGCTGTGCCCGGCAGCCCGGCAAAGATGATCCCGGCAAGAATCAGATCGATGATGCCGCTGACCAGCATCCAGCCCCAGCGTCCGCTCAATTGATTGCGGTGCTCGATCGAATACATGATCGAGGCGATGCCCTCCACCACGAAGAAAGCGATCAGCACGAAAGTCAGCGATAACGTGCCAGTTAACGGCCACAGCAGCAGCACCACGCCGGCGGCGATGCCGATCAGCGCGGAAATCAGCGACCACCAGAAGCCCGGCGCGTGCCGTGCCCAGAAAGTTGTGATCAATCCGACCACGCCGCTGACCAGGAAAATCCAGCCAATGATGATGGTGAAGGCAAGTGTGGCAATCGGCGGCAACAGGATGGCCGCCAGGCCGAGGATAACGAGAATGATGCCTTCGGCCAGAAATAGGCCCCAGTGTTGATGGACGGCGCCCGCGAATGCGCGGCCCATCGCTTCCACGTCGGTCCGTTGCGGCATGGTCATGATTTCGCTCCCTCAGACGCTGAAATCGCTTCAAGAAACTACGCGACGACCGAATAGTTGCATAAAAACGGGGTCTTGCATAATCCGGAACCGACCCCATTAATCAATGTTGACGTTGATGCTTATGGCTCCGTCGTGGGACGGCCACGGTTACGCGGGTGACGCCGGAAGTACGCGCACCTTCGTTTCGTGGCCGTTGGCATGTTCCGCCGACGCCTTCCGCCCCTCGCAAATCGGTGTATCGGCTGTCATAAGCCTGTAACCGACCGCCGTCATGAGATTGCAATAATCGGACAGATGAGGGGATGCGTTATGGCGATGGCTCTTGCGGATACACCTGTCGATTTCGGCCTGCTGGCGGGCGCCGGCGCCCCGATCCGCAATTACAAAGCTGGCGAAGTCATTTTTCGCGAGGGCGATCCGGCGTTGGAAATGTTCGTCATCAAGACCGGAACCGTTGAAATCCGCCTGGGCAACCGCCTCCTCGATACCCTAGGCGACCTCAGTATCTTCGGCGAAATGGCGCTGATCGATCACGGTCCGCGCAGCGCCTCGGCCGTAGCGGTAACCGACGCGGACATCGTGCCGGTCGCCGAAAGGCAGTTTTTGCTGATGGTGAGCCGCACGCCGTATTTTGCGCTCAACGTCATGCGCGTGCTGGTGCAACGACTGCGCACCTCAAACAGCGTTATTTACTAGCCCGCCTCGGGTGCGATTTGCGACGCGCGCAAGCGCGCGACTTCCGCTTCCAGCTTGGCGATGTTCTCGAACAGGCGCTTGCTGGTCAGTTCGAGGAAATAAAATCCGAACGTCGGGTTTTGATAATAGAGTTGTCTGACCTGGCTGTAGGTGATCTCCAGGAGTTCGCCGGTTTCAGTGCATTGCAGCGTCTGCGTGCGCGTCTTGTCGGGCGGGAGAAGCGCAAGCTCGCCGACCCCTTGTGGAACAACACGTCGCCCGCGCTGATGCGCCGGGATGAAGTGAACGGCTTGAGCCAGTCCATGCTGAGATTGCCGTCCGCGGCCCGCCGCACTTGTCTGGTCAGCTGCAGCATTTCGCGTAACCGCATAAGATTTAACGGCAATAGCAGCAGATGCAGGACGAGCGGCGAATAGGCGCTGGCCAGGTAACCGTAGCCGATAAAGCACGGGTTGCTAGCGATGCCGAGCGTGCGCAGCGGTACCATCGTCTTCATCCAAAACGTGATGAACCCGAGGAGCGCCGCGACATAGCCGATGATGTTCGCGTGATTCATGGCGGTCCCCGGGGTTAATTCTTCAATCGGTCAATGAGCGCCATGGCCGCGGCCGGAGCGCGAATTTTGCCTTCATGGATGACATAGGCGAAGACGTCGCGCGGTATGGCTTTTTCGGAAGCGCGCGCGGGTTCGACGCGCGGCAAGTCATTCGGCTCTTTTCCCTGCGCCCATAGTCTCAGCCGCTCGGCCCATGCGTTCATCTCTTTCGGCGGATAAGCGGTCGGGATCGAGTTTTTTCCTCGTTGCAGGCGCGCATAAATGAAATCGGCGGTCGCATCGGCGAACGACGGATAGGTCGCGTGGTCGGTGAAAACGATGGCGGTGCCGAAGTTGCGCGCCAGCGCGACGAATTCCGCCGTGCGGAAGCTCGGGTGCCGCACCTCGACGACGTGGCGCAGCTTCCTTCCGTCGACTTTTGCCGGCAACAATTCGAGAAATTTTTCGAAGTCGGTGGCGTCGAATTTCTTGTAGGGCGCGAATTGCCACAGCAGCGGCCCGAGACGGTCGCGTAATTCCAGCACGCCGGAATTGAGGAACCGCTTGATTGAGTCGCCTGCCTCGGCCAGTACGCGGCGATTGGTGGCGAAGCGTGCTCCCTTCACCGAGAACATAAAACCGTCCGGCACCGCAGTCGCCCATTTGCGAAAACTTTCCGGCTTCTGCGAGCCGTAAAAGGTGGCATTGATTTCGATTGAGGTCAGATGGCTGGCGGCGTAGCCGAGCTCCTTCGCCTGCGCGAGGCCCTTGGGATAGAAAACGCCACGCCACGGTTCGTAATTCCAACCGCCGATGCCGACGTAGATCTGGCCGGTTGCGATCGTCATATGCCCTACACGTCCCGCCGTCAAAGTTGTTCTTGCACCGGCGTTCGACCCACCGCCGGCCGCGGCCACGATAAGCAGCGACGCCGGAAGAACGCGCGCTGATCATTCGTCGTCGTCTCCGTGTTCTGTCAAGGTTGGCAAGCGTTGCCCCGCCACCGACGAAGGCCCGCCCAAGTCCGGGCCTTCGTATTTTCGCGCATATTTGCAGCGATTTGACCCTTGGTGACGCGGGGGAGGGCCTCCTGCTATGAAGCCCCGCCCGGCCGGCGCCCGCATTCCGTACGCCCGCCGCAATGCCAGGAAAGGGCTTCGATTGGTCGCGGTTGGGGATGCCACCTTGCCGGAGCGTTATGCTTCGGCCGTCGGCGCCACCATCGTCGTTCTCGTCTGCATTCGTCTTGTCTGCGCGGCGGTCACCCCGCTGAGCTTCGACGAAAGCCTCTACTGGCTTTGGTCGAAGCACATCGCCGGCGGGTATTACGACCATCCGCCGGTCAATCCCATCCTGATCCGGCTTGGAACCACGCTGTTCGGCAACAGGCAATTCGGCGTGCGTGTCTTCAACGTCTTGCTCGCCTTGCCCGCCAGCTGGGCGCTATGGCGGTCCGGCGCCATCCTGTTTGGCAATGAGCGGATCGGCGCGAGGGCCGCGCTCTACTTTAATCTGACGCTGGTCATCGCGTTGGGCTCGGTGCTGTCGACGCCGGATAATGCCGTGGTGGCGGCAACCGCTTTTCTGCTGCTGACGCTGGCGCAGCTTTACGCGACCGGTCGCGGCGCGTGGTGGCTCGCCATCGGCGTCGCTTTCGGCGTCGGCATGCTGTCGAAGTACACGATGATCTTTTTCGCCGTCAGCATTCTCGCCTGGCTGTTGCTGGTCCCGGAGCTCCGCAAATGGCTGGCGACGCCTTGGCCGTGGATTTCCGGCCTAATCGCGCTTGCGGTATTTTCGCCGACACTGATCTGGAATGCGGAACATCACTGGGCCTCGGTGCTCTATCAGTACAACCGCCTAGTCGTGCACGAATGGACGTTGCGCTATCTCGGCGAGCTCATTCTCGCGGAGATCGGCTTGGCAACGCCGCCAATTTTTGTTCTCGGCTGTATGGGCGTGGCGGCGCTGATCCGCGGCGAGGGCGGTTCTTATGGTGCACGCGTTCTGATCAACGCGATGATCTGGCCGATCGCGCTCTACTTCATCTGGCACACCTTCCACGGACGCGTCGAAGGCAATTGGCCGGAGCCGATATTCGTCCCCTTCGTCATTGCCGCGGCCGTCGCCGCCGAGCGGATTCGATGGCACGGCATATGGGTCGCAATTGCCGAATGGTCGCGGCGGCTTGCGCTGCCGGTTGGCCTCGTCGTTGCGGCCTGTATTTATGTTCAAGCCGCCTTCGGCATTGTTCCGCTCGGCGATGCCGATCCGACCGCGCGCGCTTTGGGCGCCGGCTGGAAGGAACTGGGCGCGCAAATGGACGAGGAGCGCGGCCGGCTTGGCGCACCAATCGTGCTGACTATGGATTACGGTCTTGCTGCGTGGCTTGAGTTCTATCTGCCGTCGCATGCGCCGGTCGAGCAGATCAACGGCCGCATCCGCTATGTCAACGCGCCGGAGCCCGATCCGGTGCTGTTTGGAGGCCCAATCATGTATGTTTGCCGGGGCGATTGCGGTGAGCTTTCGTTGATCCGCAGCCGCTTTGCGACGGTGGATTTCGTGGCGACCTTGACGCGCTCGCGGCGCGGCGTCCCGATACAGGACTACAGCGTGTACAAGTTAACCGGGCCGATCGGTCCGCCGCTCGATCCGCCGTAAATCCATTGACACCGCAAGCGCTCAATGCAACGGCAAGCTTTGCCGAGCAATGGGGAAGGAGATCCGAACGGTGGCTTTGGACGCGCGCAATGGCCCGCTTCTATCCATCGTCGCGCCCTGCTTCAACGAAGAGCAGGGTCTTGAGGAATTTCACCGCCGCATGACTGCGGCCGCGCACGCGACGGTAGGCTCGGACTACGAGTTCGTCCTGCTGAACGACGGCTCGACCGATCGCACCTGGACGATCATGGCAGATTTGGTGCGCCGCGACCCGCACGTGGTCGCCATCAATCTTTCGCGCCGCCACGGCCATCAACTGGCGATCACCGCCGGCCTCTACACCTGCCGCGGCGAGAAAATCCTGACCATCGACGCCGATTTGCAGGATCCGCCAGAATTGCTCGGCGACATGTGGCGCCTGATGCAGCGCGCTGATGCTGATGTCGTCTACGGGCTTCGCCGCGAGCGGCAAGGCGAAGGCATGCTCAAGCGCGGCTCGGCGGCGCTGTTCTACCGGCTGATGCGGCGGGTCGGCTACGCCGACCTGCCGGTCGATGCCGGCGATTTCCGCCTGATGTCGCGCCGCGTTCTCGACATTCTCAACAGCATGCCGGAACAGCATCGCTTCATCCGCGGCATGGTGAGCTGGATCGGGCTGCGTCAGGTGCCGATAGCTTATGACCGCGCGCCGCGTCACTCAGGCGAAAGCAATTATCCGCTGGCCAAAATGATCGGGCTCGCTTTCGACGCGCTGACGTCGTTCTCGATCATGCCGCTGCGGCTTGCGTCTTATGTTGGACTCCTGCTCGGCGTGTTGAGTATCCTGGCGGTCGGCTACACGCTGGGCAGCTGGGCGCTCGGCCGGGTCGTCGAGGGTTGGACCAGCTTGCTGACCGTGGTGCTGATCATCGGCTCAGCGCAGCTCATCCTGTTTGGGCTGCTCGGCGAATATGTCGGGCGAATGTATCTGGAAACCAAGCGGCGGCCGCTGTTCGTTATCGATCAGGTGCTGACGCAGGATGGCGCCGCAGCCGGAGAGCATCGCGCGGCGCGCGAGCATTCGACCGTTCCCGGCGACGTCGCCTGAGACGATTTTGCAAAGCAAAAGGCCCGGGATCTCTCCCGGGCCTTCGCATTTTTGAAGTGGTGGACTTAGAAGTCCATCCCGCCGCCACCGGGCGGCATGGACGGCATTGAGTCCTTCTTCTTCGGCAGTTCGGCGACCATCGCCTCGGTGGTGATGAGCAAGCCCGCGACCGAAGATGCGCCCTGCAGAGCCTGACGCACGACCTTGGTCGGGTCGATGATGCCCTTCTTCACCATGTCGAGATATTCGCCGCCCTGGGCATCGAAGCCGAAGCCGTAGGCGGAGTTTTCGAGGATCTTGCCGACGATGACGGAGCCATCCTCGCCCGCGTTGGTGGCGATCTGACGGGCCGGAGCCTGCAGCGCCTTGCGCACGATCTCGACGCCGTGCTTCTGGTCCTCGTTGCTGGTGCGTACCTTCTTGAGTGCTTCGGTGGCGCGCAGAAGCGCAACACCGCCGCCCGGCAACACGCCTTCCTCGACCGCGGCGCGGGTCGCATGCATCGCGTCGTCGACGCGATCCTTGCGCTCCTTCACCTCGACCTCGGTGGCACCACCGACGCGGATCACCGCGACGCCGCCCGCCAGCTTGGCGAGCCGCTCCTGCAGCTTCTCGCGGTCGTAGTCCGAGGTGGTTTCCTCGATCTGCGCCTTGATCTGGCTGATCCGGTCTTCGATGTCCTTCTTCTTGCCGCCGCCGTTGACGATCGTGGTGTTTTCCTTGTCGATCATCACCTTCTTGGCCTTGCCGAGCATCGCCAGCGTGACGTTCTCAAGCTTGATGCCGAGATCCTCGCTGATCGCCTGGCCGCCGGTCAGCACTGCGATGTCCTGCAGCATGGCCTTGCGGCGGTCACCGAAGCCCGGCGCCTTCACCGCCGCGACTTTGAGGCCGCCGCGGAGCTTGTTGACGACGAGGGTGGCGAGCGCTTCGCCTTCCACATCTTCCGCAACAATCAGAAGCGGCTTGCCGGTCTGCACGACGGCTTCCAGGAGCGGAAGCAGTTCGTTCAGCGCCGAGAGCTTCTTCTCATTGATGAGGATGTACGGGTCTTCCATCTCAACGCGCATCTTGTCGGCATTGGTGATGAAGTAGGGCGAGATGTAGCCGCGGTCGAACTGCATGCCTTCGACCACGTCGAGCTCGGTCTCGAGGCTTTTGGCCTCTTCCACCGTGATGACGCCTTCGTTGCCGACCTTTTCCATCGCCTTGGCGAGATAGTCGCCGATTTCCTTATCGCCGTTGGCGGAGATGGTGCCGACCTGGGCGATCTCGGCGTTCGACGTGACCTTCTTGGAGTTTTTCTTGAGTTCCTCGACCACGGTCTCGACCGCAAGGTCGATACCGCGCTTGAGGTCCATCGGGTTCATGCCGGCGGCAACCGCCTTGGACCCTTCGCGGACGATCGCGGCGGCGAGCACGGTCGCCGTCGTGGTGCCGTCACCGGCGATGTCGGAGGTCTTCGAGGCGACCTCGCGAACCATCTGCGCGCCCATGTTCTCGAACTTGTCCTCAAGCTCGATTTCCTTGGCGACAGTGACGCCGTCCTTGGTGATGCGCGGAGCGCCGAACGACTTGTCCAGCACGACGTTGCGGCCTTTCGGGCCGAGCGTCACCTTCACCGCGTTGGCGAGAATATCGACGCCGCGCAACATTCTGTCGCGCGCATCGACCGAAAATTTCACTTCCTTGGCAGACATCTGAATTTCACTCCGTTTGATCTTGCTAAATCAAAAAGCCGCGTGGTTAGTTACGCGGCCTTCTTGCGGGCGACCTGCTCGTCGAGCACGCCCATGATGTCGGACTCCTTCATGATCAGGAGTTCCTGGCCGTCGATCTTGACCTCGGTGCCCGACCACTTGCCGAACAGCACGCGGTCGCCGACCTTGATGTCGATCGGGATGAGCTTGCCATTCTCGTCGCGGCCGCCCGGGCCAACGGCGATAACCTCGCCCTGCGAGGGCTTTTCCTTAGCGGTGTCCGGGATGATGATGCCGCCGGTGGTCTTCTCCTCGGCATCGATACGCTTGACGACGACGCGGTCGTGAAGCGGGCGGAATTTCATGGTGTCCTCCTAGGATATTGAATCGACTTGAGTTTTCAGAGACGAACGATCCCCCTCGGGTACCCCTTGGTTGATCGCCTGACGGCGACATGGGGGCGCTAATTTTGGCCCGCAAGAGGCGCTCGAAAATTTATTAGCACTCGTCTCCTTCGATTGCCAAAAAAATTGGAGGAATGTTAACGGCGGCGCCAGTTCCGTCCGCCCGCGAAAATATTGTTCCGCAACTCAGGAAACCTGCCTCATCAGGGCCGGTTGATTCGGCGATGGAACTGGACGCAAGTGGGCTGTTAGCACAGACGCAACTATGCTGCTAGTGCCTTGAAAGTACACAACTTATTCAAATTTGAGGCTTGTAATGGAGGAGCGAGTCTCGGAACAATCCCGCAGATGGGACGGAGGCCATGATGGTTTCGCAAGACTTTCGCCGCCAACTTGAAGGCTATGGGCTGACCACTGCTAACATCCTGTATCGACGGCCGGATCACCCGTGGCTCCTGCAAACCTACGTCTGGCAGGACTACGATCTTTGTCCGATGTTCCCGGCGCTGAACAAATTCCTCAACTTCTGGCTGGAAAAGCTGGAAGGTCCATTGCACTCGGTCACGGTCGCGCATGCGCGCCTGATCAAGCCGGCTGAAATTCGCGCGGTGGACGGCGAGTTCCGATTGCACTGAGCGAAACGTCGGCTACGGCCCGCCAATCGCGTCGAGCCGGATAAGGCCGTAGCTCATCGCGCCGAGCGCGATCAGCGAGGTTGTCACCGCAAGCGTCACGCGCACGCCGGTGCGCGCCACGACGCGAACGTCGACTCCCAGGCCCAGGCCGGCCATGGCAACCGTCGTCAATAGCGCGGCAATGTGTGTCGTCGCAGACAGGATGCCTTGCGGAATGAGACCGAGCGAACGGACGATCAGCACGGCAAGGAAACCGACGATGAACCACGGCACAAGCTCATCGAGGCGTGGGCGTCGGCGGATTTTGTCGTGTTCGGCATGCGGCCGAAGCTTGCGCCCGAACAGCGAGAAGCCGAGCACCACGGGGCCGAGCATCAAAACGCGCACGAGCTTGATGACGGTGCCGACCTGATTGCTGAGCGCCCCGATCGGCAGCGTCGCCGCCAGAACCTGCGGCACGGCATAGACGGTCAATCCTGCCAGCACGCCATACTGCGTCAGCGATAATTGCAGGAGCGGGACGAGGAGCGGCAGGCCGAGCACGACGGCGACGCCGAGGACCGCGGTGAAAGAGATCGAGGACGCGACGTCGTCGCTTTCGGCGCCGATCACCGGCGCCACCGCCGCAATGGCGGAGTTGCCGCAGATCGAGTTGCCGCAGGCAATGAGAACCGACATGCGCAGCGGCAGGCCGACGGCCCGGCAGAAGCCGTAGCTAAACCCGATCGAAAGCGCGACGATCGAGGCGACGCCGAGGATCAGCGCCGGGCCGAGCGCCAAAATAGTGGTGACGCTGACCGAGGCGCCAAGGATGACGATGGCGACTTCGAGCACGAATTTGGCGCTGAAATTGATGCCGGGAGTCCATTGTGCGCCCGGCATCCAGGCGCTCCGGATCGAGACGCCAAGAAAATCGCCAGGACCAGCGCTTCGAGGTAAGGCTGTCCGGTGAGTTCGACTTCGACGGCCTGCAAGGCCATCGCCGCAATGGTGATGGCGACGCAGAGCAGCGTGCCGGGGAAGAGGCGGGACAGGTTGCCGAACAGCGTCATCCGCCAATCTTACACGCTCCCTCGCGCTAAGGTGCGAGCGCGCCGAAATCTTCCACCCTGTTTGCACGGGGTGATATTGGAGCTGACCATGCGCATTCGCTTCGACTTCGGCTCGATCTCGCTCGACGCCGAGCTGCTCGACACGCCGACCGCCAAGGCCATTGCGGCGGCACTGCCGATGACCGGCTCGGCGCTGACGTGGGGCGAGGAAGTCTATTTCAAAGTGCCGGTGAAGGTCGCCGCCGAAAAGGGTGCGCGCGCCATCGTTACCCCCGGCGAGATTGCCTACTGGCCGGAAGGACACGCTATCGCCATCGGCTTCGGCCGCACGCCGATCTCGCAAGGCGACGAGACCCGGCTCGCCAGTCCGTGCAGCATTTGGGCGAAAGCGCTTGGCGACGTGAAGACGCTTGCCAAAGTGCGCGCACGCACCAAGGTTGAGGTTAAGGCGATCGACTAGCCGTCCTAACTTTGCTTCGTGTCGGGAGGGGAGTTTCCGTCCGCGCGCCGTTGCGCGAAAAAAAGCGTCAAATCCCACGCGTTGCGGATGTTGATCAGGAGCAGAAGGATCAGGGCGCCGGCCAACAGCGGCGGCCCGACCGCGGAGCGCTCGAACACGAATGCCGCGGCGGCAAGCGCCGCCGCATACGCGACCATTGGACTGGCGCCGTAACTAAGCCGGTCGTCGAGGTCGACCGCGGAACCGCGCATGACGCGGACGAAGATGGTGCATGAATAGACCAGAGCAATCGCCGCGCTGCCGCCGATAATACCGGCAAGCGACCAGTCCGTATTGATGGGCATGAGCGCGGCCAGGCTCAGAAACAAGACATAGGTGTAATGGAAAACGATCGGGCTCGTATAGGTGTGCGTCGGGCTGCCGCGTGCAGTACTCAGAAGGCCGGCGCCGATCGAGGCGGCGACGAACAAGAGCGCGACCAGCGCAGCCGCTGCCGTTCCGAGCAAAATGTAGAATTCATGCCACTGCGCGAGCATGGGTTATCTTAGTTGAGCATAATCTTATTCGAAACCGGTACCCAAATTTCGGGATCATGCTTTTATCCGCGCCCGACGAACGGCATCTTGTTGGCCATCACTGTCATGAACAGCACATTGGCGTCGAGCGGCAGGCTTGCCATGTAGGCGACGGCGCGGCCGACGTCGTCGACGTTCATGCGCGCCTCAGGCCGCGTGGAGCCGTCGGCCTGCAGCATGCCTTGCTCCATCTTTTCCGTCAGCGGGGTTGCGGCGTTGCCGATGTCGATCTGGCCGCAGCAAATGTCGTAGGCGCGGCAATCGAGCGACGTCTGCTTAGTGAGCCCGGTGATCGCGTGCTTGGTCGCCGTGTAGGCGGCCGTGCCCGGGCGCGGCGCATGCGCCGAAATCGAGCCGTTGTTGATGATGCGGCCGCCGCGCGGATCCTGCGCCTTCATGATCTTGATCGCTTCCTGGGTGCAGAGAAACGGCCCGGTGAGGTTGGTGGCGACGATGGATTGCCAGCGATCGAGCGGAATGTCTTCCAGCGGCATCCCGCGCATGCTGACGCCGGCGTTGTTGAACAGAACATCGAGCCGGCCGAAAGTCTCTTTGGTTTTCGCGAACAAAGAGGCGATGGCGGCAGGCTCGCGCACGTCGGTCGGCACGACCAGCGTCTTGCCGGCGATCTCCTTGGCGACCGCATCAAGCTTGTCCGCTTTTCGGCCGGCCAGCACCACCGCATATCCGTCGCGTGCCAGCGCAGTAGCGGCCGCTCGACCGACGCCGCTGCCCGCACCAGTCACCAATGCGATCTTCTCTGCAGCCATCGGCGCCTCCTCTTTTATCGATTAGCTATAAGGAGATATCACCTCTCCGCTGGCGCCAGGAGAGCGAAAAAAAGCGGGTCAACTTGCGAGCGCGATCTCCTGGTCGGGATTGCCGACGCGGTAATCGTCCGGTGAGGCCATGCGGGCGGTGATGTTGTCGGCAGGACCAGGCCGGCCGAAGCGATAACCCTGCATCGAATGCACGCCAGCGGCGCGCAGGAACAAATGCTGTTCGGCGTTCTCGACACCCTCGGCAGTCACCCGCATGCCGAGACCGCGGCCGAGGCTGACCACCGCATGGACAATCGCGGCCGCGTCGGGGGCGGTCTCGATCGAGCGCACAAAGCTTGAGTTGATCTTGAGCTTGTCGAACGGGAAGCGGCGCAGGTAGAGCAAGCTCGAATAGCCGGTGCCAAAATCGTCAAGCGCAAAGCGCACGCCAATCGCCTTGAGCCGCAGCATGGAGAGTTCGGCGGTCTCCAGGTTGCCGAGCAGCGTGCTTTCGGTGAGTTCCAGCTCCAGGCGATTGGCGTCAAACTCGGTCTCTTTGAGGATGCGCTCGACCACATCGACGAAATCCGAACGGCGGAACTGCAACGGCGAGACGTTGACGGCGACGGTCAAGCCCGGCCAGTTGCGGCCTTCGAGGCAGGCGCGGCGCAGCATCCACTCGCCAAGCTCGACGATCAGCCCGGAATGCTCGGCGATCGGGATGAAGACGGCCGGCGAAATCACCCCGGCGGTCGGATGCGTCCAGCGCGCCAGCGCTTCGACGCCCACCATGATTTCGCCGCTGGAATTGACGATCGGCTGATAGGCCGCGGCCAGACCGTCGTTGCGGATCGCGTGCAGGAGATCGCCTTCCAGGAGTTTGCGTTGCGACAGGTCGGCATCCATCGCTGCATCGTAAATGCACGCACGGTTGCGGCCTTCGTTTTTGGCGCGGTAGAGCGCCATGTCGGCGTAGCGCAGGATGTCGGCGGCGTCGCCGACACGCCGGTCGATGACGGCGATGCCGATCGATGCGCCAATGATGATGTTGTGGCCGCTGATGGCGTAAGGCGCGCAGACGGTGGAGATGATGCGGCCGGCGATGGCCTGCAGCGAATAGGAGTTGGATGCGCAGCTGGTGATGATGGCGAACTCGTCGCCGCCCAGGCGCGCGACCAGATCATCGCCGCGCATGACGTGGCTGAGGCGTTGCGTGACGTCGAGGATCAGCTCGTCGCCAATGTGGTGGCCAAGCGTGTCGTTGACGTCCTTGAAGTGATCGAGATCGATGTAAAACACGGCCGCCGAGGGGCCGCCGCGTCGGACTTCGGCGATGACGGATTCAAGGCGCTCACCGAAATAGATGCGGTTGGGCAAGCCGCAAACCGGATCGTGCAGAGCGAGATGCCGGAGCTGGGTTTCGCCGTCGCTGATGGCTTCGGCGGTATAGCGGATGTAGCGCATGACCAGCCCAGCGAGCAGCGCGAAGCCGGCAATCGCGATAGCGACGAAAGGCAGCAGGCTGCCGGCAATCTGGCCGCCGGGGCGCGTCGGCTGCCAGGCAAGATGTGCGATTGCGACGCCTTGTGCGTCGGTGAGCGCGGTGACCTGCTGTCCGGCCGCATGCGCCGGATCCTCCACGCTGCGCAATCCGGGCAACTGCAGGCGGTCGCCGATATCCCGCAACATCTGGTCATCGATATATTTGACCGAGATAACAACCGGCGCGTCCGCGGCGCCGTGTGCGAGTTCGTCGTCCGATCCCACGGAAACCGCGGCAATGATGGCGGGTCGGTCGAGAAAATTCTTTATCAACGCCTCGCCGCGGCGGGCGCTTCGCGGTTGCCGGGCTACGGGCATCGTGCCGTCCGGAGCGGCGGAAAGCTTCCCGCGCGACAAGTTGAGAATGGACGAAAGCCCGCTCGGTAGACCGATGTCGCCGACATCGCCGGAAATGCGCGAGCGCGCGTATTCCACCCGGTCTGAACCGTCAACGACAAGCACAAGGTCGTGGTCGAAAAAGGCCTCAAGCCAATTGCCGAGGTGGCGCTCCATCCATTGCCGGTCGTGTTCGACGCGGATGGCCTGTGCGGCGCTGCCGGTGGCAGCCACGCTCTCGACCTCGCGCAGGACCCGGGCGCCGCGGGCTATGATCGCTTCCTGGACAAGCTCTTGCTCGCGCGTCAGCGAAACTTCGTTAGCACGCCGCGCCGAGGTCAGTACCGCGATCAGCAGGCAAGCCACCGCGACCACGGCAATTACGCCGATTGGCGCGATCAGGCGCAAACGCGCCTGGTCCCAACGCGACCGGCTCGTGTCCTCGGCGATTTGCGGCCGCGCCGAAGTGATCACGCGTCCCACCTCTAAGTTATTGTGGCCGCGCGCTTTGGCGGCATTCTTGCTCGCGCCCACCTTATGATGAAAATGATTGCAATTCGCTTGCGGTTCGCGCCCGGGTGCTTTTGCGCTGCCGCCAATCCGGAAATTCGCCGTGTCAGTTAACGCAGCGTAAATTTCGGCCGCTAATGGAACCGGCGCGGAAACCCGGCCGCCGGGGAAACCGGCGGCTTAACGCTTATTAGTATACGGCGGGCGGGGGATAGCGATATGGGCGGCCCGCAGGGCGGCCGACCAGCGCTCGCGCAGGTCCGTGAAATACGGTTCGCCGGGCTCAATGCGGTAAATTAGTTCGGCGTCGCAGGTATCGCGCCGCACCACCAGCAGGTCTATCGGCATGCCGACGCTCAAATTCGACCGCATGGTCGAGTCGATGGAGACAAGTCCCACCTTGAGCGCGTCATAGAGGTCCATGCCGTAACCGACCGCACGGTCGAGTACCGGCTTGCCGTACTTGTGCTCGCCGATTTGCAGGTAGGGCGTATCGGTGGTGCATTCGATGAAATTGCCCGCGGCATAGACCATGAATAGCCGCATACGCTCGCCGGCAATCTGTCCGCCGAACAGGAAAGAGACGTCGAAATTCACGTCGGAGGCTTCGAGTGGCTTGCCCTCGGTGGAG
The DNA here is from genome assembly GCA_963747855.1 of uncultured Alphaproteobacteria bacterium. GTDB lineage: Bacteria > Pseudomonadota > Alphaproteobacteria > Rhizobiales > Xanthobacteraceae > BOG-931. The sequence goes on along the minus strand of CAVVGN010000002.1, from coordinate 1,381,166 downwards.
TGAATGGTGCGGATTACATACCCGACCCGCTGCGCCGCCTGAAACATGCTCGGCGCATTCATCAGTGTTTCATGCTCGCCAGTGTCCGGATTGTCGTAACCTTCGGTCAGTATGCTCACGACCGACTGGCTAATGGACAAATTACCGGCGGACGCGATCGCCATGATGCGTTTGCCGGGGTCGGAGAAGACGTGCAGCTTGCGGAAGGTGGCGATGTTGTCTACCCCGGCGTTGGTGCGGGTGTCGGCGAACATCACCAGCCCCTCGCGCACCAGAATTCCGCAGCAATAGGTCATCGATTCGCTCGCTCCCGATCGCAATCTTTATAGCGGCTGCGATACATCGGCAGCAATGGCGCGGCGGTGCGCGCCTAGGCTTCACTGATCGACTTTGATCGCAACCGCGAGGGTCTCGGCACCGCTGCCGTAGCGCGTACCGCGCACCGGAATGGCGCCCAGTGCATCGAGCCCGGTGGCGACCCGCACGTAGGCATCGGTCGGACAGACCCGGTGCGCGCAGTCAAAGGCGACCCAGCCAAGATCCGGCACGAATGCTTCCGCCCAAGCGTGCCCCGAATGCTGCTCCACTGAGCCTTCGGGACAAAAGTACCCGGCAACGTAGCGGGCCGGGATCGCCAGACTGTGCGCGACACCGATGAAGATGTGCGTCAAATCCCGCGCCACGCCGCGTTTGCGGGCGAATACCTCGGCTGCGGTTGCGGCCTCGGTACGCAAGGGGTCGCTTTCGCCGCGCATGTCGTCATGCAACCGGTGCATCAGCGCGTGCAGTTGGCCGAGCACACCGCCGCCGCTTTCCTTGCGGATCCCTTCGGCGAATTCGCGGATGCGCTGGTCGGCCTGGGTCAAGGCGGTGTCGCGCAGGAACAGGCTCGGCGGAAACCGTTCGACAGTGCCGCGCACGATTCCTTCAGTGTTTTGGGTTTCAACCTCGCCGTCGACGCTGATGATCAATTCATCGAATGGACCGTCGACGCTGAAGACGTGCATGAGATTGCCGAAGGCGTCTTCGTGGGCGTTCAACCGCGCGTCGGCGGAGACATCGATGCGCCAGCCGATCACATATTGGCCATCGTGGTTTCGCGGCGTCATCCGCAATACCTCGATGACGCCGGCGGCCGGCGGGTCGTAGCGATAGGCGGTTTTGTGGGCAATGCGAAGGCGCATGCAGGCCAAGGATCAGGAGCTTATCAGCAGCCAGAATAGACGAGCAAAGGTCACGCTGTCCTTAGAGTTCTGCGAACCGATGCTGATCCCTGTCAGAGCAGATATTGCTGGCTTATCGCGGTTCCGAGCTGGTTGTTGTCCTCGACGAAATTGTCGATGAATTCGTGCAGGCCGGTCTGAAATATCTCATCAATCCGGCTGTTTTGCAGGCGCGCCCGCACCGCGCGCGCGTGCCGCTGGGCGTTTCCTTGCCGGCCATAGGCGCCGGCGATGCGATCGAGATTCTGCACCAGGTTTTCGTAGCAACTCGCCAGCGAACGCGGCATCTCGTCCTTGAGCATGAGCAAATCGGCGACCAGCCACGGCTTGACGTTTTCGCGATAGACCCAGTGATAGGCAGTAAGCGCCGATACCGAGCGCAGGATCGCGGCCCACTGAAAGTAATCGAGCGGACCGCCGACGCGCTCGTGCGCCGGCAGCAGCAGGTGATATTTCACGTCGAGGATGCGCGCGGTGTTGTCGGCGCGCTCGATGAACAAGCCGAGCCGGGAGAACCAATACGCGTCGTTGCGCAGCATGGTGCGATAAGCAGAGCCGTCGAAACGGAGCGAGGCTTCCTGCACCCAGCGCAGAAAGCGCGCGAATTCCTCGCGCGAGCGCGGGCCGTTGCTCCATTTCCTCAATTCGAGCCAGGCGCTGTTGATGGTGTCCCACATCTCAATGGTGAGAGCGGTGCGAACCGCTCGTGCGTTCAAGCGCGCTGTCTCGATGCAATTGCAGATCGACGATGGGTTGCTCGTCGAGAAAGCGAGAAATTCGGTGACGGTTTCCTCGTTCGCCTCGGAATAAGCCGCGAAAAAGGCACCGGCGCAACCAGCCGTGGCAACCGCGGATTCCCACTCGTTTGAAGCGCCGACATACGCCAGCGGCAAGGCCGTCAACCGATAGGTTGTATCCAGAATACGCGCCAGATATTCCGCGCGCTCGACATAGCGGGCCAGCCAGTAAAGATTGTCGGCCGTGCGCGACAGCATCGTTTACGCTCGCCTCATCCGTCCAGTACCCAGGTATCTTTGGTGCCGCCGCCCTGGCTCGAATTGACGACCAGCGAACCTTTCTTGAGCGCAACCCGCGTCAGTCCGCCCGGCACGATACGCACGCGATCGCGGCCGGACAGCACGAACGGCCGCAGGTCGACGTGTCGCGGCGCGATTCCCTCGTCGACGCAAGTGGGGCTCGTCGACAATGCCAGTGTCGGCTGGGCAATGAAATTTCGCGGCTCGGATTTGAGCTTGGCGCGAAATGCGGCGATCGCGGCCTTGTCGGCCTTCGGGCCAATTAGCATGCCGTAGCCGCCGGAACCGTGCACTTCCTTCACCACCAGGTCCTCGAGGTTGTCGAGCACGTAAGCGAGGTGCTCATCCTCTCGGCAGCGCCAGGTGGGCACGTTCTTCAATAGCGGCTCTTCGCCGAGATAGAACTTCACGATTTCCGGCATGTAGCTGTACACCGCCTTGTCATCGGCGATGCCGGTGCCCACCGCATTGGCGAGCGTCACGCTGCCGGCTTGATAGGCCGACATTAGGCCCGGCACGCCGAGCGCGCTATCGGGCCGGAATACCAGGGGATCGAGGAAATCGTCGTCGATGCGGCGATAGATCACATCGACGCGTTTGAGGCCCTCGGTGGTGCGCATGTAGACAACGTCGTCTTTGGTCACGAGGTCGCGGCCTTCGACCAATTCCACCCCGAGCTTGTCGGCGAGAAACGAGTGCTCGTAATAGGCCGAATTGTAGACACCGGGCGTGAGCAGTACGACGGTGGGCTCGGACGACGCGGTCGGCGGGGCGATCGACTTCAGCGTCGCCAGGAGTTCGTCGGGATAATTGTCGACCGGCGCGACGCGATAGCGCGAGAAGAGTTCGGGAAAGAGCCGCATCATGATCTCGCGGTTCTCCAGCATGTAGGAGACGCCGGACGGCGTGCGCGCATTGTCCTCGAGCACATAAAAGTTTTCGGCGTCGAGCCGCACGATGTCGATGCCGGCGACGTGCACGTAAATATCGTGCGGTACCTTTTGTCCGTTCATTTCCGGGCGAAACACCGGATTTTGAAAAACTAGATCCTCCGGCACGATCCCGGCTCGCAAAATCTCACGGCGGGCGTAAACGTCCTTGATGTAGGCATTGAGCGCCTTGACGCGCTGCTCGAGTCCGCGCTGCAGGAGCTGCCATTCGGGGGCGGAGATGATGCGCGGTATGACGTCGAAGGGGATCAGGCGCTCCTGCGCCTCGGGGTCGCCGTAAACCGCGAAGGTGATGCCGATGCGGCGGAAGAACAGCTCCGCTTCGCGGCGGCGGAAATCGAGCACGTCAGGAGGAACTTCGCCCAGCCAGTGCGCGAGCTCGGCATAGGCCGGGCGAACCGCGCCTTCGCTGCCCCTCATCTCGTCGAACATTTCGCTCCCCGGCCGCACACGTCTCGCTATCAAAGCCACAGCCGCATCAACGGCGGCAGGCTTAATGTAGCAAGCTTTGCGCCAATTCGGACGGGCGGATGCGGGGCGCGGACAGGGGCATCCGCCGTTATTGCTCAGGATTTAGGCGGCCTGATCAACCCGGCGGCGGAAAGCCGAAGCACGCGGAAAGCGGTCCGCGACCGCCGCGCAGCGGCGATCGCGGATAGGGGTAGGTGAGATCAAGCCTTGCCGAGTGGCACGGCGACGAACGTAGTGGCTTTCGCGGATTTCACCCGCATCAGCACGTCGTGCCTGCCCTGCGCTTTCGCTTCGCTTATTGCCTTGCGGACGTCCTGGGCATTGGCGACGGCGTTGCCGCCGACGTCGAGAATGACGTCGCCGCTCCGGATGCCTTGCTCGGCGGCCGGTCCGTCGGGATCGACGGCCGTCACCACCACGCCCTTGCCGCCGGCGCCGCTGACGTCGCGCGCCGGCGCAACCGACATGCCGAGATGCGCCGTGCCGTTCTCTGGCGCCGCCGCGCCGGTTTCGGCCGACGCTTGTTGCTCGTTCGGCATTTGCCCGAGCGTGACGGTCAGCGTTCTGCTTTCGCCCTTGCGCAAGATTTCGAGCGTGACCGAACTGTTCGGCTCCATCGTGCCGATAGTACGGGCGAGTTCGCGCGCGTCTTTGATCGGCGTGCCGTTGACTGCAACGATGACGTCACCGGCCGCGATCCCCGCTTTGGCGGCCGGGCTGCCGGTTTGCGGTTCATCGACCATCGCGCCTTCGGCTTTCTTCATGCCGAGGCTTTCGGCGATACCGGCGGTGACCGGTTGAATTTGCACGCCGAGCCAGCCGCGGGTGACGTGGCCCTGCTCCTTGAGTTGCGCCACGATCATCTTCGCGGTCTGCGCGGGGATATCGAAACCGATACCAACCGAGCCGCCGGAAGGAGAATAAATCGCGGTGTTGACCCCGATCACATCGCCGTCAACGTTGAAAGCCGGTCCACCGGAATTGCCCTTGTTGATGGGCGCGTCGATCTGGATGTAGTCATCATAAGGACCGGCGCCGAGGTCGCGCCCGCGCGCCGAGACAATGCCCGCGGTCACCGTTCCGCCGAGACCGAACGGATTGCCAACGGCGACCACCCAGTCGCCGATGCGGGGCGTGTGGTCGGCGAACTTCACGTAGGGGAAGTCGGTCTTGCCGTTGACCTTGATCAAGGCGAGGTCGGTCTTCGGATCGGTGCCGATCACTTTGGCCTGATAAATCGTGCCGTCATCGGTCGTTACCTGCACCGACTTGGCATGATCGACCACATGGTTGTTGGTAACAGCATAACCGTCAGGCGAGATGAAAAAGCCGGAGCCTTCGCCGACCAGAACTTCGTGCCGATGCTGCGGCATGCCGTTCGGCACGTTCTGGAAGCCGAATTGCTGGAAGAATTTCTCCATCGGCGAGCCTGGAACGATCGGAATGTCTTCCTCCTCATTGCCGCTCATGCTCGCCGTTTTAGCGGCCTCGTCATCGATTTTGACGCGCACTGAGATAACCGCTGGTTTCACCTTGGCAACGAGATCGGCAAAGCTGGCGGGGTGCTGCGCGGTCGCGTCGGCAGTGACTGCGGAGGATGCCCAAGCCGGCACGTTCATCGGAACGTAGCCGCCGGGTCCGGCGACCAGCATGGCGACGCCGAGTTCGGCGACCGACGCAAGCAGCGTTACGCGGCGGCCACTGAGTTTGCGCGGTTGATGTGCAGTTGGTTGCGTGGGTGTCATGACGAATTGTCTCCTGACTGATCCGACCTGATGTCGGCTTGGCTTCCGCCGAACATGGCGCCCCAACATTACGGAGACCTGTCGCAGCTATTAATTTTTGGAAAGCGAGGCGAAACGCCGCTTGCAAAGGAACTTTTGCGCAACACGCGACGCGACACGGGCCTATAGTGCTCCGCGGGCCGGGAAGCGGCCAAAGGAATGGATGCGGTGTTGTCGGCAAACATCATTTATCTCGCGACGGTCTGGGTTCTCCCGGTCGTCATCGCCATCACCTTCCATGAGGCCGCGCATGGCTTCGTTGCTCATCTGCTCGGCGACGATACGGCGTGGAAAATGGGCCGGGTCAGCTTCAACCCGCTCAAGCACATCGATCCGTTCGGCACGATCATCCTGCCCGCTATGCTTTTGCTTCTGCGGTCGCCGTTTCTGTTCGGGTATGCCAAGCCGGTACCCGTTAATTTCCGCGCGTTGCGTTCGCCGCGGCGCGACATGGTGCTGGTCGCCGCCGCCGGACCGGCGATGAACATTGCGCTGGCGATCGTCGCGGCGCTCGCGTTCCACTTTGTCTCTTATTTGCCGCCGGCCGGCGCGCAATTTCTGGCGGCTAATCTTCGCAACGCGGTCTTGATCAACGTTGTGCTGGCGGTCTTCAACCTGTTTCCGCTGCCACCGCTTGATGGCGGCCGCATTCTGGTCGGCATTCTGCCGAAACCGCTCGCCGCCGCAGTCGCCCGTCTTGAGCCTTTCGGGCTGATCGTCCTGATTGGGGTCTTCATCGTGTTGCCGCTCGTGGGCGGCCAATTCGGCGTCGATCTCAGCTTCGTCTCGCACGCGCTTTCGTCGGCGACTAACGCCGTTATCGGCGTCATCGTTCACATCAGCGGAAACGGCTAGGCCCGCGAAGCCTCCGAGCCAGCTGCGAGTTCGACGACTTCGGTGGTGACCTCTTCCTGGCGAAGTCGCCGCTCGCATTGGATCAACTCGGCGAGCTTTGTTTCCGTGTTGTTTTTGGCGCCCATCATCGCGACCATTCTTGCCTCATTCTCGGCGATAAAAGCGAATACGGCGGCTTCGCATAATTGTGCGTAGACGTATTCAGCAGCGAGGCGTTCGAGCAGCAGCTGCGGAACGAGCGTCGTGAGCGGTGGCTGCTGCTGGATCGGGAGCGCAAACCGCCCAAAATCAATCGGCAAAAGGGACCGGCGGTCGATCTCGATGCTGCCGGAGGCGACCGAACGCGAGAAAATAATATCGATGGCCGCGACGGTACTGTTTGCCACGTAACTATAAATAACTTCTGCCAGTCGGTTGGCCAAAGCCGGGACACCGTCGGCGCGCGTGATCATGGCAGTCGACCAATCAGGCCTAATTCCGCGTTCGACGGCTATGGCCGTACCGCGGGTGCCGACAATCAGGCAGGTGCTGTCGTTCGCGTCGGTGCCAGCGGCGTCGAATATCCGCTCAGAGAATGCGCCGGCAAAACCTTGTTCGGCGGTAAAAAGGATGAGCCCGCGTCTGCGCGTCTCATGCGCATAAGTGCCGACATTCTCTGGCAACAAATTCAAAGCAACTCCGATGGAGCGGGAAACAACCGCGGTATATGCTTCGATACCGGCGAGGAGCGCGCGCCCATTTTGTGCGCGTGAGGCCGCGATTCCGCGGATGGCGGTGACGACAGCCTCGAGTTGCTGTACGTCCCGGATTTTCGCCACAGCGTCTGAAAGCCGCTCGGCCATTATCTGCTCTTCAGCGCTACGGCTGCTGGCGGGGGAGCGAACTGTGCAGCCAATTCGGTAAGCTTGGCCTTCAGGTCCGCTTGTTCGGCATCGCCGAGTTGGCCAGTGCTTTGGAGCGTATCAACAAGCTCCCTCGCGAACCGGTCGAGCCATCCGGGGAGTTCGGCGCGAAACTTTCCGATCGCGCCGAGCGGCAGGGGATCTAGGAGCCCGTCCTGCACCGCGAGCACAAGCGCGACCTCGTCGGCCAGGCGCAACGGCGCGTATTGAGGTTGCGAGAGGGCTGCGCGGATACGACGCCCGCGCGCGATCTTATCCTTGATGTGCGCTTCCGTGACGCCGCCGAAACGAGTGAACATCTCCAGTTCGAGGAATTGAGCATAATCGAGCCGCAGCGTCTCTGCCGTATGACGTAATGCTGGCGCTTGAGTTTTGCCGCCGACCCGGCTGACGCTCGTGCCCACATCCACCGCGGGCTTGTGGCCTTCGTAAAACAGCCGGGCATCAAGGACGATCTGGCCGTCGGTGATCGAAATCAGATTTGTCGGAATGTAGGCACTCAAGTTTCCACCGTCCAATTCGGCGATCGGCAAAGCCGTCAGCGAACCGCCCCCGGCGGCGACGGAAAGTTTCGCGGCGCGCTCAAGCAGCCGCGCGTGGACGTAAAAAACATCACCCGGATAAGCTTCACGTCCGGGCGGTTGTCTCATCAGCAGTGCGATTTCTCTGTGCGTCGCAGCGTGTTTGGTCATGTCATCAATGACAACAAGTGCGTGTTGTTTTCGGTCGCGGAAATATTCAGCCATGGTGAATGCTGCGAACGGTGCGATCCATTGCTGACCGGGAGCAGCCGAGGCGCTCGCGATGACGAAGATGCAGCGTTCCGGAGCGCCGTTGGTTTGAATTGCGTTTATTACACGTTTGACGGTCGACGATTTCTGTCCAATCGCAACGTAAACGCAAATGATGTCGCTAGATTTCTGATTGATAATGCAATCGACGGCGATGGAGGTCTTGCCGATAGCCCGGTCGCCGATGATGAGCTCGCGTTGACCGCGGCCTAAGGCAAACATCGAATTGAGCACAAGCACACCGCTTTGCACCGGTTGGTTGACGAAATCGCGGTCAATAATGGACGGTGCCGAACGTTCGATGGGCTCGTAACCGTCCGCCTCGATGGCCGCGCCGCCATCGAGCGGGCGGCCGAGCGGGTCAACGATCCGCCCGAGAAGGCCCGGGCCCACCGGCACGTGCACCACATTGCCGGTGCCGTGAACGAGGTTGCCGGCCTCGATACCTCCTGGGTCATCGAGCAAAATGCACCCGATGGAATCGAGATCGAGATTGGCGGCGAACCCGACTTGGCCGTGCTCGAACCGCACCAACTCATCCAGTCTCACGTCGCGCAACCCAGCAACCAGCGCGACGCCGTCGGCGACCTTCTCGACACGACCCAGTTGCTCGGTTGTCGGTGCCAGCGACAGCGCGTGAACACGCTGCTTGGCGCCGCGGAGCCAAGCGTCAAGCTCGACGAGAGGGCGGGCCACTAAGCAACTCCTGCCTTATGCGGCCGAGGTTCGCGTTCCAACTATTGCGGATAATCGCGGTTTCGCTTTTCAGCTCGATGCCGCCAATGATCGCCGGGTCGCTTCGAAACGCGAGCGGCACCTCGACGCCAAATGCCTGATTAAGCGCCGTGCGTACCTGGGTAATTTCCGCGACGGACAGCGGCGCAGCCGTTATGACCTCAATAGGATGAACCGGACTGCCGGTGGCGGCGAAACCCTGTAGCGCCTCAGGAGATAACGCACGCAGCTCACGGCAAATTTGTTCGACGAAAGCGGATAGAAGTTGTTGTTGAGGAACGCCGTTGAGTACCCGATGCGCGATGTCGACTGCCAAATCGCTGGCGTGCTCGATGATGGCGGTTTCCGCCGCCACCCGGTCGCGTGCGATTGCGGCTTCGGCCGCGGCGCGGCGCTTCGCAACCTCGTCGGACGACTGTGCCAGCAGTTTTTGTTTTTCGACCTGTACCGCGTCTTGCGCCTGCGCGATCAATATTTGGCGCTCGGCGGCGATCTTTGTGCGCGTCCTGTCAGCGTCAGCGCGCGAGTCCGCCGCCTCTTGGCGCGCGCGCTCGGCATCGGCAAGAAGCTTCTTTGCCTCGTCCCGTCGCTTGACAACAATATCCATGACCGGCCGGAAGAAAAACCGGCCGAGAAGCCAGATCAGTATGATGACGTTGACGGTCTGCAGCGCGAGCGTCAACCAATCGATGCGCATGGGTCAATGGATGAACGGGTTGGCGAACAGCACCAGAAGCGCGACGACAAGGCAGTAGATCGCCATGGTCTCAATCATGGCGAGGCCAACGAATAGGGTGCGCGCTATCGTGCCGGCCGCTTCCGGTTGACGCGCTATAGCATCCATCGCGGCGGCAACCGCGCGGCCTTCGGCGAGGGCCGGTCCGATGGCGCCGAAAGAGACCGCCATGGCCGCCGCGAAGATGCTGACGATCTCAATCCAATTCATGATTTTATCCCTTCTTCGCTGTCGCCGGCCCGTTCTCGTCCGACGGCGCTGCCGATGAATACCATGGCGAGCACAGCGAAGATGTATGCCTGGATGGCGCCGACGAGTAACTCGAGCGCCATCAACGGTATCGGCACCAGCAGGCCCGCAAGCGAAAGAACAATGCCGATGATGAAGACGCCGCTCATCACATTGCCGAACAGCCGCACGATCAACGAGAAAGTACGGGTAAAAGTCTCGACGAGGTTGAGCGGTATCATGAGGATGCTCGGCTCGGCGAATGTCTTAAGATAGCCGCCCGCACCGCGAGCGCGAACGCCGAAATAAATGATTGAGCAAAAGACGATCAGTCCGAGCGCGGCATCGGTTTCGATATGTGCCGTTGGCGGCTCGACACCGGGGACCAGGGATGACCAGTTCGCAGCTAATATGAAGAGGAAGATGGTGCCGATCATCGGGACATAGGGCCGGGGCGAAACTCGCATCGTTTCGCGGATTTGGTCGGAAATGCTCACCACGATCAGCTCGATCACGGCTTGAAAGCGATTTGGTGAAAGCGCCAGCCTGCGCGTGGCAAGAAAGCCGCCAAGGGCCAGCGCCACCATGAGCCCCCAAGTTACGACGACCGGTGTGGTGATACGGGCAGGACCGACGGAGAATACGGTCTCTAGTGCGAGCGGAGATTCAATCATGCCGGCGCCCATAATCGCAAAACCGCGGCCTTGGCGGCGATGATACCGCCGGTCGCCGCAACCAACGGCAGACCGCCGAAGTGGCTGGCGATAGCCCAGAGTGCACCAGCTAGAAGCGCGAAGCGAATGAATGGCAGCAATGTTGCGGCAAGCGTAGAGGGGCCAAGCGCCAGCAACCTGACATTCCAATTCAGCATCCGGAAATAGCTGATTCCAATTGCCGCGCCTGCACCCAGCCAAATTCCTGCTTGGAGTGCGAGCGACGCGTCCGCGGCAAACGGAAAACCGGTCATTGCCTGTGCATCCATCGCCAACCCGACCAGAAACCCAGCGTAACACCTAACATCAGCAACGTTGCGCTCCAAAAGATGCCGCTGCCGAAAGTGCGATCTAGCCACCGGCCAGTGAACAGGCCGATCAGGGTAGGCGCCACGATGATCCAACCGAGAATGCCGATTTGGCCCACAAAACGCGCCATCGACGGTTCGCCCTCGGTTAGCCAGCGCACGCGGCGCTCCCGTTGCGCACGTACAGCATCGGCCATTCCGTCCGGCGCGGAGGGCTTGCGTTCGGCGGCACCCGTATTCACGATCCCACACCAAAAACGCCTACTGGGTCGGGGCGAAGATAACGCACGATCCGCCGGATTGCCCGCATCTGCAAATGTAGACTCTCGGTACGCGTCGCTTGCTCGGCCTCGACTGCCTCGCGGAATTGCGTCAGCACACCATGTTCGAGGTGGCCGAGATCGTCGTCTGCGATCGCTTCGCGCGTTGCAATGGCCACTTCGTGTCCATTTGTCACTGACAGAACGCCACGCCTGACTGCGCAGAAGCGTTGCCGATTGTCGGCATGATGCCAGCTCACCACAGACACCGTTAATGCGGTGAGGAAGTCGGCGTGACCATCTAATATGCCAAAGCTGCCACTCTCGTCTTCGGCTCGCACAGCGGCAACGTCGCGTTCGGCGACGACGACAGCGAAAGGAGTGGTTATCAGCAAGTTCATGTCGGTTTTGCGTCGCGATTTGCGGACGCCTCTTTTAGCCGCGCTTCCTCGATGGTGCCGACCATATAAAACGAACTTTCCGCCCAACGGTCGCAGTCGCCGTCGAGTATCGCGCGGCAACCTTTGAGCGTTTCGGCCAGCGGCACCGACCGGCCGGGCTTGCCTGTGAATGACTCGGTAACCGCAAACGGCTGGGTGAGAAAACGCTGTAACCGCCGCGCGCGCATCACGATCGCGCGATCCGCCGTGCTCAACTCTTCGATGCCCAACAGTGAGATGATGTCCTGCAATTCTTTGTAGTGCGCAATCGCCTCGCGCACTTCTTCGGCGATACCGTAATGCTCTTCGCCGACGACGGTCGCGTCCAGCAGGATCGAAGACGAACTCAACGGATCGATCGCGGGATACATTCCTTCCGCGGCCATCGATCTGGAAAGGACGATCATACTGTCGAGGTGACTGGAAATCGCGGTCACGGCCGGATCGGTGAAGTCGTCGGCGGGCACATAGACCGCTTCAATCGCCGTCACGGACACGCCCGAAATCGACGCAATCCGCTCGTGCAAAGCGGCGACTTCGGTGGCAAGGGTAGGTTGATACCCGACCCGGGAAGGAAGGCGCCCGAGGAGGCCCGAGACTTCGCTGCCCGCCTGTACGAAGCGAAACACATTGTCCATCAGCAAGAGTACATTCTGGCGCTTTTCATCACGGAAATATTCCGCGATTGTCAGCGCCGTCAGCGCGACGCGCCAGCGTGCACCCGGCGGCTCGTTCATTTGACCGTAGACCAATACGCTGCGGTCGAGGACGCCGGAACGCCGCATCTCCGCCAGCAATTCGTGACCTTCACGCGAACGCTCGCCCACGCCGCCGAATACGGAAATACCCTGGTAACTTTGTACCATCGCATGGATCAATTCCATCACCACGACAGTTTTGCCGACCCCCGCGCCGCCAAACATGGCCGCTTTCCCGCCTTGCGGCAGCGGGGTGAGAAGGTCGATGACTTTAATACCGGTCTCGAAGATTGAGGTGGCCGGACTCCGCTCGGCAAGCGGTGGGGCCATGCGATGGATCGGCAGCCGCGGCATGTCGGGGGGCAGCGGTGGGCCTGCATCGCGGGTGGTTCCCGTCACATCGAGCAGCCGGCCGAGCACGGCGTCGCCGACCGGCACGGTGACCGGGCTCCCACTGGCGCGCACGCGCACATCCCGCCGCAGGCCGGCGGTCGATTGCAGCGCTACACCGCGTACAGCGCGTTCGTTGAGATGAGCTTGGACCTCGACGATCAGCGCCTGCGGCTGATCCCATTCAACGACAAGCGCTTCCTCGAGCCGAGGTAATGCGTCAGGTTCGAAGGCCACATCGATTACGGCGCCGCGAACCGCTATGACCCGTCCGATCCGTTCATCGACTTTAGTCGTTGGGTCGGACATGAGCACGACTCACCGCTCACCGCGTTTTTGCATTTGCTGTCACAAATCTTGAAAACGCTTCTTCTCGGCAGCGACGTTTTCAAGCAGCGGCGCTGGCTTGAAATCCTCGCCCATGGTCGCTTCGAACTTTTTCATGGCGGCGAGCACATTCTCGGGTCCAATCAGGTCGGCATAGAACATCGGGCCGCCGCGATAGACCGGCCAGCCATAGCCGTTGATCCAGACGATGTCGATGTCGGAGGCGCGCTGTGCCTTGCCTTCCTGCAAAATCTTGGCGCCCTCGTTGATCATCGGATATACGCAGCGCTGCAAAATCTCGTCGTCCGGAATTGTTCGCCGGTTGATGCCCTTCTTGGCGGCGAAATCAAGAATCATCTTTTCCACCGCCGGTGAAGGTTTGGCGTTACGCGCCTCGTCATAGTCGTAGAAGCCGGCGCCGGTCTTCTGTCCGCGCCGGTTCATCTCGCAAAGGATTTCGCGAATGGTCGAGGATTTGCTGGTTTCCCTTGACCAGCCGATATCAAGGCCGGCAAGATCGCTCATTGCGAACGGCCCCATCGGCAATCCGAAATCGTAGATCACGCGGTCGACATCCCACGGCATCGCGCCTTCAAGGATGAGCTTCTGCGCCTCGCGTTGGCGCTGCGCCAGCATGCGGTTGCCGACAAAGCCGTGGCAGACGCCGACCAGCACGCCCACCTTGCCGATCTTGCGCGCGATCTGCATGGCAGTGGCGATCACCGGTTTTGCCGTCTTTGCTCCGCGCACGACTTCCAACAGCCGCATCACGTTGGCCGGCGAAAAAAAGTGCATGCCGAGCACATGGTCGGCGCGGCCGGTGACCGACGCGATCTCGTCGATGTTGAGGTAGGAAGTATTGGACGCGAGGATCGCTTCCGGCTTGGCGATCTTGTCGAGCTTGCGAAAAACCTCTTTCTTGATATCCATATTCTCGAACACGGCCTCAATGATGAGGTCGCAGTCGGAAAGCCCGTCAAGGTTCAGGCCGGAACTCAAAAGGCCCATGCGCGTCGTTACATCGGCGGCCGTCAGCCGGCCCTTCTTGGCGGTGTTCTCGTAGTTGCGGCGAATGGTTGCGACACCGCGGTCGAGCGCTTCCTGCGCCGTCTCGACGATGGTCACTGGAATCCCCGCGTTGAGGAAATTCATCGAGATACCGCCGCCCATGGTGCCGGCGCCGATCACGCCGACTTTCTTGACCGGCAGGATGGGAGTGCCTTCCGGCACGTCGGCGATCTTCCAGACCTTTCGTTCAGCAAAAAAAACGTAACGCTGCGCGCGCGATTGGGCGCTCGGGATAAGATCGAGGAACAATCGCCGCTCAAGTGTCATGCCTTCGTCGAACGGCAGATCGACCGCCGCCTTAACCGCGCGCATCGCCGACTGCCACGCTTCAAAACCGCGATATTTACGGGCGTACTCGCGCCGCACCTTGTCGAAAATCTCCGGCTTGCCGCGCGCGGCCTCGATCTTGTCGTTAAGGTCGCGGATCTTGCGCAGCGGCATATGTGTGTCGATGACCTTGCGGGCGAAGGCCATCGCTCCTTCGCGCAGCTTTCCCTCATCCGCCAGTTCATCGACCACGCCCCAGGCGAGCGCCTGCTTGGCGGGAAACGGATTGCCGGAAAGGATCGCTTCCAGCGCATTCTCGATCCCGCTCAGGCGCGGCAGCCGTTGCGTGCCGCCGGCGCCGGGGATGAGGCCAAGCTTGATTTCGGGCAGGCCGAATTTCGCCGACGGTACCGCCACGCGATAGTGGCACATCAATGCCACTTCGAAACCGCCGCCGAGCGCGGTGCCGTGCACTGCGGCGATAATCGGCTTTGGGCCGCCTTCCAGCGCGGCTTGCAATTCGGGCAACGTCGCGCCTTTCGGTGGCTTGCCGAACTCGGAAATGTCGGCGCCGGCGATGAAGGTGCGGCCGGCGCAAATCGCGATGATCGCTTTGACCGCCGGATCGGCAGCGGCCTGCGAAACGCCGTCGCGCAGGCCGTTGCGGACATCCGCGGACAGCGCGTTGACCGGCGGCGAGTTAATGGTGACGACGGCAATGTCGCCTTCGCGGGTCAGATCGGTCACCGGATTGATGGCACTCATGGACGGGTTTCCTCACTCGCTTGCCGGGTTGTTATGAAATAAGCTCGCGCGAAATCCAACAGATGTGGGGAGGATGATCGTGTCGCTATTCGACCTCAGTGGCAAGGTGGCCGTGGTGACCGGCTCGTCTCGTGGCATCGGCCGCGCCATCGTCGAGCGGATGGCGGAGCAGGGCGCCAAGGTCGTTATATCGTCTCGCAACCTCGAACCGTGTCAGGAGGTGGCTGGCGCCATCAACAAGAAATTCGGCGACGGCCGTGCGCTGGCACTGTCCGCCAATATCTCATCGAAAGAGCATCTCCAGCGCCTCGTTGACGAAACCATGCGCGCGTTTGGCCGGATCGACGTTCTGGTCTGCAACGCCGCCTCGAATCCGCATTACGGGCCGATGCACACCATCACCGACGAGCAGCTGCGCAAGATCCTCGACAACAACATCGTGTCCAACCACTGGCTGATCACGATGGTCGCGCCGCAAATGATCGCGCGAAAGGATGGGGTGATCATCATTGTGTCTTCCATCGGCGGCTTGCGGGGCAGTCCGGTGATCGGCACTTATTGCATCTCCAAGGCAGCGGATTTGCAGCTGGCGCGGAATCTGGCAATCGAGCTTGGACCGTATAACGTCCGAATCAACTGCATCGCTCCCGGCCTTATTCGCACCGATTTCGCCCGCGCGCTGTGGGAAAATCCGGAAATGCTCAAGCGGCGAAACGCCCAGACGCCGCTCGGCAGGATCGGCGAGCCCGACGAAATCGCCGGAGCCGCAATTATGCTCGCCTCGCGGGCGGGAAGCTTCATGACAGGACAGACCATCGTCGTCGACGGCGGCGTTACCATCGCCTGACTGCGAACGTGACGGTAGCTGATCCGCGCCTTAGACGCGGGCGTTGGTGTATTTGCGCATTTCCAAACGTGCGATGGCTCGGCAGTGCACCTCGTCAGGCCCGTCCGCCAGCCGCAACGTGCGAATATGCGCGTAGGCCTTGGCGAGGCCGGCGTCGCTGGTGACGCCCATGCCGCCATGCGCTTGGATCGCGTCGTCGATCACGCGCAGCGCGATCCGCGGCGCCGCGACCTTGATCATGGCGATTTCGAGCTGCGCCGGCTTGTTGCCCACCTTGTCCATCATGTCGGCGGCCTTCAGGCACAGAAGCCGCGTCATCTCGATGTCGATGCGCGCTTCGGCGATGCGCTGTTCCCATACTGAGTGCTCGGCGAGCTTTTTGCCGAAGGCGACGCGCGAAAGCAGCCGCTTGGTCATTTTTTCCAGTGCCACTTCGGCGGCGCCGAGCGTGCGCATGCAGTGATGTATGCGCCCTGGACCGAGCCGGCCTTGCGCGATCTCGAAACCGCGGCCCTCACCAAGAAGGAGATTGCCAGCCGGCACGCGCACATTGTCGAGCACCACTTCGGCGTGCCCGTGCGGCGCGTCGTCGTAGCCGAAAACCGGCAGCATGCGCACGACTTTGATGCCCGGCGTATCAAGCGGCACGAGGATCTGCGATTGCTGCTCGTGGCGGGTGCGGCTCGGGTCGGTCTTGCCCATCACGATGGCAATCTTGCAGCGCGGATCGCCGACGCCCGACGACCACCACTTGCGGCCGTTGATCACATAATTTCCGCCGTCGCGAACGATCGACGTCTCGATATTGGTTGCGTCGGATGAGGCGACCGCCGGCTCGGTCATCAGGAAGGCGGAGCGGATTTCGCCGTTAAGCAGCGGCTGGAGCCATTTGGCTTTCTGCTCGGGTGAGCCGTAGCGATGCAGCACTTCCATGTTGCCGGTATCGGGCGCCGAGCAATTGAATACTTCAGAGCCCCACGAGACGCGGCCCATCTGCTCGGCGCAGAGCGCGTAATCGAGGTTGCTCAGCCCGGCGCCGTGATATTCGCCCCGGTCGTGTTCGGCCGACGGCGGCAGAAACAGATTCCAAAGGCCTTCGGCTTTAGCCTTGGCCTTGAGTTGCTCCAGGACCGGAATGACCTTCCAGCGTTCGCCCTCGGCATCCTGGCGGTCGTAGGTCTCGACGGCGGGATAAACGTGCGCGTCCATGAAGGCGATGACGCGGTCGCGCCAATGTTTCTGCCGGTCCGATACCGAAAAATCCATGACGTTTTCTCTCCCTGCGAGGACCATACACCGTGAGTTCGGCGTGCGCACCTGTGCTTGAGCAAGCGCCGGCGCCGCGCTAGAGGAAGCGTTATGCGCAGATTTGGCCAGGGATTGTGACATGACCGGCGCCGGCGAGCGCAAGAGCGGAAGCGAGATCGTCACCGCCGCCTTGCTGGTCATTGGCGATGAGATCCTCTCCGGGCGCACCAAGGACAAGAATATCGGCTATACGGCCGAATATCTGGCTGCCATCGGCATCGATCTGAAGGAAGTGCGGGTCGTTCCGGACGAGGAACCTGAAATCGTAGCAGCGCTCAACGCATTGCGTGCGCGCTACACCTATGTTTTCACCACCGGCGGCATCGGTCCTACCCACGATGACATCACCGCCGATGCGGTCGCCAGGGCATTCGGCGTGCCAATCGATTATCACCCTCAAGCGGTCGAAATCCTCCGCGCCCGGCTGGCGCAGACCGGTGGTGTAATGAACGAAGCGCGCATGCGCATGACGCGCATGCCGGCGGGCGCGCAACTGGTGCTCAACAAAATTTCCGCGGCGCCCGGCTTTCGTATCGAGAATGTCATTGTCATGGCCGGTATTCCGCAGGTCATGCAAGCGATGCTCGATTACGTCGCCCCGCAGCTCCATACCGGCGCCAAGATGCTCTCCGAATCCGTGCAAGCCAATTGCCGCGAGGGGGATATCGGCACCGAGCTCGGAGCGATCGCCAAAGCCCATCCCGACGTCATCATCGGCTCCTATCCGTTCATGGACGAACGCGGCGCCAATGCCCACGTAGTGATGCGCTCGCGTGATCAAAAAAGGCTTACCGCCGTCAAAGGCGAGGTGGAAGCGATGCTCAGACGCGTGCATGGTGAGCTTGCGGCGGGTCAAAAGGCCTGAAGCGGGCGTATCCACATTGCGGCCGGACACGGTAGAAAGTTCAAGTCCGGCGCATTAGGGTTGCAGTGACATACAGCCGTGGGACCGACGCGATGGCCCAGACGAATGTGCAGACCGCCGAGATGCCAGCGACACGCGATCCTGCAAAAATTTTTCCGGTTTCGTGGGACCAGTTTCATCGCGATTCCCGCGCATTGGCCTGGCGCTTGACCGGGGCCGGCCCGTTCGAGGCCATCGTGTGCATCACGCGCGGCGGGCTGGTGCCGGCCGCGATCGTCGCGCGCGAACTCGGCATCAAGCTGATCGAAACGGTATGCGTGTCGAGCTATACCGGAACCAGCCAGGGTGAATTGAGCGTGCTTAAAACCGTCGCGCAGTCGATCATCGCGCGCGGGGGCGGAGAAGGCGCTCGGGTGCTTTTGGTCGACGATCTGGTCGATACCGGCAAGACGGCGAAAGTGGTGCGCGAAATCGTTCCGCGCGCGCACTTGGCCACCGTCTATGCCAAACCCATGGGCCGTCCGCTGGTCGACACCTTCATCACCGAAGTGTCGCAGGACACCTGGATTTATTTTCCCTGGGACACCGGGCTCGCGTTTCAACCGCCAATCAACGAAGCTGGCCTGTAGCCAAGCATTCCGAGGAGACGTTCATGGATGCCGTAACGCCGAAAGGAAAGCACGACACCGCGGAAACGCACTCGCATGTGGTGCGGCCGGCCCAGATGGAGTGGAAGAAGACACGGTTTCCCGGCTGTGAGGTCAAGCCGTTGCTGATCGACAAGCAAACCGGGCTGGTTACCGCGTTGATGAAATTGGCGCCGGGCGCGGTGCTGCCCGACCACGAGCATGTGAAAATCGAGCAGACTTACGTGCTCGAGGGCAGTCTCGCCGACAAGGAGGGTCCGGTGCAGGGTTTGACGGTCGGTGCAGGCGAATTCGTGTGGCGCGAGGCGGGGAGCCGGCACGTGGCCTGGACGCCGCAAGGCGGCCTGATGCTCGCCATGTTCCAGGTGCCTAACAAATTTTTCGACAAGGACGGGCGCGTGACCGATATTTCCGGCGCCGATTGGGATAGTCTGTGGGGGCATGCCGTTTAGGAAGCGGGTTTTCCTTACCGAGGCGAATTGGGGGCGGCGGAGGAGCAAGTATTTCATGCAGCGCAAACTCATCGCTGCCGCGATCTTTGCCTTGTTCACGGCACCGGCGTCGGCCCAGTCCCCTGGTCAGTCTCCCGGTCAGTCTTCGTCATCGCAGTCTTCGATCGGCATTCCGCTGAAAGTCGAGAGACCGCTGACCGAGGAAGAGATCGAAAAGCGCAAAGCCGCCGATCGCGCCTACGAGGCGGCGATGCAGAAAATTCCCGACAAGAAAGCATCCGCTGATCCCTGGGGCGACATTCGCCCCACGTCGCCGGCGTCGAAAAACAACAAGAATAAATAAAGCGGTCGCGCTGCCGTCGCTTCCGGCCCACGCGCACCCGATGCTACAAGGACTGCCGCGCGGACTTGGCTGACGGCTTCCGCTGCGCGGACGTGGCGAAATGGTAGACGCAAGGGACTTAAAATCCCTTGGGGGAAACCCTGTGCGGGTTCGAGTCCCGCCGTCCGCACCAGCGGCCGATTTCAGGCGCCGACGAATTTGGCCGGCCGTTTCTCCAGGAACGCCCTCACGCCCTCGCGAAAATCTTCCGTGGCGCCGGCTTGCCGCTGGCTGCGGCATTCGAGGTCGAGCTGCTGCTCGTACGAGTTTTCCGGGCTATCCCAGTAGAGCCGGCGGATCATCCCCAGTGCGACAGTCGGGCCGTTGGCGAGTTCGTGTGCAAGTTTGCGCGCTTCGGGCATGAGCGCTTCGTCGTCATAGACGCGGTTGACGAGGCCCCAGGCGAGCGCAGTTTCCGCCGGCAGGCGCTCCCCCAGCAGCGACAATTCGATTGCGCGGGCGCGCCCGATCAACCGGGGCAACAACCAGGTCGAACCGCAATCCGGCACGAGCCCGATGCGCCGGAAGGCTTGCAGGAAATAAGCCGAACGCGCGCATAGAACGAGGTCACCCATCAGCGCAAGGCTCATGGCGGCGCCAGCGGCGGGTCCATTGACCGCGGTGATGATCGGGAAGGGCAGGTCGCGCAGACGCCGGATGAAAGGGTGAAAAATCGTTTCCAGCGTTTGCCCGGCGCCGCGTTTTTCGAGGCCGTTGCCGCGGCCTTGCAAATTGGCCCCGGTCGAAAACGCGCGGCCCGTTCCGGTCAAGATCAAACAGCGGATCCGCTCGTTTGATTTTGCAATCGCGTCAAGCGCGCTCGTCATGCCCACCAGCATCTCCGGCGACACCGCGTTCATCACTTCCGGATGGCTCATGCTCAAAATAGCGACGGCGCCATCGAGCTCAAGATTGGTGCGTTCGAACTGCATGGACCTCTCCATTGCGGTTATTGCGTAGGCCAAAATCGCCAGTTTGAAGCATATTAATCGCATTTAGATCGGTCGCGGCAACTGCCGGGCGACACTTACCCGGTAGAATTTAATGAGCTTAGTGCGCAGCGTTTCGCGCCGACCTGTTCGTAATCTTGGTGAGATCGTTGGGCCACGTCGTAAGCGCGCAAGCCATGCAGCCGGCCGATGAGGCGCGGCTCAAAAGCTCCCTGATCGCGCTCGTGGCGCGGACGGCCGACGCGATTCTGGAGGCCGTCGCGGTAAGCGCCAAGAGTTGCTGCGCTCGCCGAAACTCGGTGCCTCGCTACAAAAAGTCGTCGACTGCGTGGGCCCGGCATCCGGCGCAGATCGCGTACATGTTCTCCTAAAAGGCGAAGCGGTCCGGCGTTGAGTTCTCGATCGCCGACTGACGGCGCCGCCTGATTGCTGCGCCTTCCCCTTTGCAATGCTAGAAAGGCCGACCCGGCTATCCCCCGGGTAAGGAGTGCCTTATTCGCGGCGCACGCGCCTGCAAATCGCGTGAGCCTGATGGCCTGGCCGCTGTAGCTGATTAGCCCCTTTCATGACAAGCAAACACATGTCTCGGTACGTTCATCATTGCCGCCGATGCGGGGCGATGGCCGTTGGCTCACTTGCCGCGTTTGTCCTGTTCGGATGTTCGACGAAGCAGGATATGGGCACTTTCTTCGTCGATCCCGGCCGCTATTCCGCATTTCACTGCAAGGATTTTGCGCCGGCGCTGGCGGCCCAGACCACGCGCGAACGAGATTTGCGGAATCTGATGGATAGAGCCAGCGAAGGCGGCGGAGGCGCCGTGATCGGAAACCTGTCCTATCGCGCCGACTACGAAAAGGTGCTCGCAGAGGAGACGGAATTGCGACGCGCCGCGGCTGAAAAGAACTGCGATCTGGGCGCGCCGGCCTATCAAAGCGATCGGACAATTCGCTAACCAAGAAGATGATTGAACAGTTCCAACAGGTCTTGGTTGCGCCACGATAGCGGTCAAAGACCAGCGATTACCCACGCAATGCCGACGCCCGCGGCGGCGAGCAATACCAGCACGCCTGCACTGACTGCCGTCGCGCGCCCGCCCGCGAAAAAAGCGGCGTATAACGCTTTGAGAATGTTATTGGACGAAGCGGCGATCAGAATGGCCGCGGCAAGCGCGCTGTCCGACATGCCGGTCGTGCCGCCCTGCGCCAAATTGAGCACGAACGGATCGATGTCGGTCACGCCGACGATTGCGGCCAGCGTGTAAATGCCGGACGCGCCGAACTGCGCCTTCGCCCAGTTCGACACGAAGGACACCGCGATAAATAAAAACGCGAACAAGGCTGCGGGACCAAGCTCAAGCGGATTGACGCCGGCGGCGGGCAAAGCCGCCGGTGATGTCCCATTTTGTTCCGGTCGCCTCGCGATACGGTATTGCAGCGCGCAGATCGCGAGGCCGGCAAGCGACAAGCAGCAAAGCGAAGGGGCCAGCACCCGCGCCAGAGGCAGGTTGAAAAACGCCACCACGGCGAGAATGCGCAAATACATGATGGCAGTGGCGAGGGTGATGCCGGCCTGGGCGTTGCGTCGCATCGCTTCGTCGGCCTTCGCCTGACGCGCCAGAACGACGGTCGTCGCGGTCGATGAATAAAGCCCACCGAGGGCCGCCATCCAGAGACCGCGCGCCGCCGCCGCCCAATAGCGCTGGGCCAGATAGCTCGCATAGGAGAGGGTGCAGACCACGACCAGCGCCAGCCACGCCTGGCGCGGCGTGATGGTGGTGAGCGTCGTCACCGGCGTGTTGGGCAAAAGCGGCAGAATGATGCCGGTCAGGATCAGAAATTCCCCAGCGGTGATGATCTCCTTCAATTCGACGCGGCGCGCCAGCGTGTGCAGCTTTTCGCGGCCGGTGAGGAGGAGGACGGCGGTTACCGTGAAAGTCACCGCCACCCAGGGTGGCAGCGCCAAGGCGATGGCGCCTAGCACATAGGCATGCACGTTGAGGACCGGCACTACCAGTCCGACATTCGGCTCACCTTCTTCGTCGGGTTCCTGGACGTGCCGTCGATAGAAGATCGCCAGCCAGGCGCCAAGCACGATGAGGCCGCCGGTGAAAGGGATGAAGTGCGCTGGATCGAACAGGTAGAGCACACCGCCGGCGAATGCGAGCATCGGAAAGGTACGAATGCCGCCGGGACGTTTAGTATCGCGCGCGAAAAAATCCTCGAACGCCAGCCCGAGGAACAGGCTCAAACCGAGAAGAAGACCGACACTGGTCAATGAGGGTGCTGAAATCATACGGAATTGACCAAGAGCTTGACCGAAAGGGACCGTGGCGGCTTGAGCGCCCCTATCATACATGGCTTGATGGCGGGAGCCATTCGCGCCGGTGGCCCGGCGGCTATGAAAGGGAGCAAGCAATGAGCTGGTTGCCCGACAAGGATCCGGTGCTCGGCGACAAGCATTCCTGCGATGCGCTCGAACTGATTATAGTTCCTCGCGTGCGCGATCTTGGCGATGGCTTTTCCGTGCGGCGGGCCCTGCCGCACGCAAAGCGCCAGATGATCGGTCCGTTCATCTTTTTCGATCAAATGGGACCAGTGCAGCTCGTCGCCGGACGCGGCATGGACGTGCGCCCGCATCCACATATCGGGCTTGCGACAGTGACTTACCTGTTTGACGGTCGGGTGACCCATCGCGACAGCGAAGGCAACGACATGGAGATTACGCCCGGCGCAATAAATCTTATGACCGCGGGGCGGGGAATATCGCATTCGGAACGCACGCCCGCGAGCGTGCGGACAAGCGGCGGCGGCATGTTTGGTATTCAGAGCTGGATCGCGCTACCGCGCGAACATGAAGAGATGGCGCCGCTGTTTGAGCATTTCGATGCGGCAGTGCTGCCGAGCGTTGAGGATACGGGCGTGCGCGCCCGTGTGATCGCCGGCTCGGTTTTTGGACAGAAGTCGCCCGTTGGCATGGTGTCGGAGTGGTTTTACGCGGAAGTCTTGCTCGAATCCGGCGCCAGCGCGCCGCTCGATGCCGATCACGAGGAGCGCGCGATCTACGTCGCTGAGGGCGAGGTCGTTATCGCAGGTGACAAGTTCGCGGGGCCGCAGCTTTTGGTGTTTCGCCCCGGCGACCGGATCGGAGTGACTGCGACGAAAGCTTCGCGGTTGATGTTTCTCGGCGGCGCGGCGCTCGAAGGCCCACGCTATCTTTGGTGGAATTTTGTCTCGTCGAGCAAAGAGCGGATCGAGCAGGCCAAGCAGGAATGGAAGACCGGCAGGTTCGCACTTATCCCCGGCGACGATAAGGAGTTCATTCCGCTGCCGGAGAACTAAAGGGTCGCGTGTCGCAGCCGCAGTGCATTGCCGATCACGCTGACCGATGATAACGCCATCGCTACCGCGCCGATCATCGGCGACAAAACGAGCCCGAAAGTTGGATAAAGAACGCCTGCGGCGATCGGGATCGCGGCCGCGTTATAGACAAAAGCGAGCAGCAGATTTTGCCGGATATTGCGCATGGTCGCGCGCGACAGCCGCCGCGCCCGCGCGATGCCAAGGAGGTCGCCCTTGACCAGCGTGATGCCCGCGCTCTCGATGGCGACATCGGTGCCGGTCCCCATGGCGAGGCCGACATCAGCAGTGGCAAGTGCCGGCGCGTCGTTGATCCCATCGCCGGCCATGGCGACGATGCGGCCTTCACGCCGGAGCCTTTCGACCACGGCACCTTTCTGATCGGGCAGCACCTCGGCTTCGATCTCGCTAATGCCGAGGCGCTGCGCCACCGCGGTCGCGGTCGTGTAGTTATCGCCGGTCAGCATGACGATGCGCAGTCCGTCGGCGCGCAACGAATTCAGCGCTTCCGGCGTGGTTGGTTTGACCGGATCGGCAACGGCCAGCATGCCGGTCGCACGCCCGTCGATTGCCAGAAAAACCACGCTTGCGCCGTCTTGGCGCAGCCCCTCGGCTTTTTTTTCTAACGCAGCGGTTGCGATGTTATGCTTGATAAAGAAGCCTGCATTGCCGAGCACAATGTTGCGGCCTTCGACAGTGCCTACAACCCCCTTGCCCGGAAAAGCTTGAAAGCCGCTGACGTCGTGGGGCCAAATGCCGCGGTCACGTGCCGCCGCCACGATCGCCGCCGCCAGCGGATGCTCGCTCGCACGCTCTACTCCGGCTGCAAATTCCAAGATTTCCTCCTCGCTGGCGGTCTCTGTCGCGACGATTTCCACGACTGTCGGCCTTCCTTCGGTCAGGGTGCCGGTCTTGTCGATCACCAGCGTGTCAACTTGCTCCATGCGTTCCAGGGCTTCGGCGTTTTTGATGAGGATGCCCGCCTGCGCGCCGCGGCCGACGCCCATCATGATCGACATCGGCGTGGCAAGCCCGAGCGCGCACGGACAGGCGATGATGAGGACGCCGACCGCGGCGAGAAGGCCGGACGTAAAGCGCGGCTCGGGCCCGAAAATCGACCAGGCCGCAAAGGCGGCGATCGCTATCGCGATGACAAGCGGAACGAACCAGGCCGACACCTGATCCGCAAGCCGGGCGATCGGCGCGCGCGAGCGTTGTGCCGCGGCAACCATTGCCACGATGCGCGCAAGCATTGTGTCGCGGCCGACTTTTTCTGCCCGCATGACGAAGCTGCCTCCCTGGTTGACAGTACCGGCAGCTACGCGCGCGCCCGGTTCCTTGCCGACGGGCATGGCTTCGCCGGTGAGCATTGATTCATCGATCGCAGTGCGCCCGTCGATGATACTGCCGTCCACCGGAATTTTTTCGCCAGGTCGCACGCGCAGCCGGTCGCCAGCGGCGACCGCTTCGAGCGGCACATCTTCGTCGTTGCCGTCGCCGCGCACACGGCGCGCGCGACGCGGCGCGAGCCGCATCAGGGCACGAATGGCCGCCGATGTGGACGCCCGCGCTCGCAACTCCAGCACTTGCCCCACAAGCACTAGCACAGTGATAACCGCGGCTGCTTCGAAATAAAGCGCGACGCTGCCGTGTGCTCCACCGAAAGCAGCCGGAAAGAGCCGCGGCGCGAGGGCCGTGACGATGCTGTAGCAATAGGCAACCCCGGTACCCATGGCGACGAGGGTGAACATGTTAAGATGGCGGGTCTGCAGCGACCGCGCGCCGCGCACGAAAAACGGCCATCCGCCCCACAGTACAATAGGTGTTGTCAGCGCGAACTGCACGAAGCCCGAGACCGATCGTGTTAACGGCGCAAAGCCGAAAACGTGTTGTCCCATTTCGAGCGCCACGACCGGCAGCGCAAGCAGCGCCGAAATCCACAGGCGGCGGGTCATATCGGCGAGTTCGCCGCCGTCATCGCCGATACCTGCTTCCGGCTCGAGCGCCATGCCGCAGATCGGGCACGCGCCGGGGCAGGGCTGCCGCACCTCCGGATGCATTGGGCAGGTGTAGATCGTGCCGTCGGGCGCGGGCGGATGCCGTGCGGCGGATTTGTCGAGGTACTTGCCGGGCTCGGCGATAAACTTGCTGCGGCAACCGGCGCCGCAGAAAAAGAAATCTTGGCCCTTGAGCGCGATGCGATGCGGAGTTTTGACGCGGATCGACCTTCATCCCGCACACCGGATCGGTGGCGAGATCTTCGACGCTATGCGCGTGCATTTCCGACCCGTTGCAAATGATACCCTGGAGGGGTATATAGAGGCCATGCAGGCGAATGCCAAGTCGTCGGTGCTCAAGCGCCTCGTGCGGATCGAAGGCCAAGTGCGCGGCCTTGCGCGCATGGTGGAGGACGACCGCTATTGCATCGATATCGTCACGCAACTGTCGGCCGCGCGCGCGGCGCTGCGCCGCGCCGAGGAGGAAATCATCGCCGACCACGTTGCGCATTGCGTCGAGCACGCGATTGCTTCCGGCAATAAGGGCGAGCAACGGCGCAAGGTCGGCGAGTTGATCGACGTGCTGTCGCGCAGCGATCGCTGACTAGGCGAGTTTCTGCCGCGCCAGCGCCGCTCCTTTGGCGAGCGCGACGAGCTTCTTTTCGGCGACGTCACGGCGCATCGGCGCCATCCCGCAATTTGTGCATGCGATGATTTTATCCTTAGGTACATGCTTGGCTACCTGGGCGATCACGTCCGCGATCTGTTCCGGAGTTTCGATGGCATCGGTGGCAACATCGATGGCGCCGATCAGCACTTCCTTGCCGTGGAGCAGTTCAAGCACACGCAACGGCACATGCGAGTGAATGCACTCGACCGAGACCTGATCGACACGGCTTTTCGCCAGCGCCGGGAAGAATTTTTCATATTGCCTCCACTCGTCGCCGAGGGCTTCCTTCCACGCGATGTTGGCCGGAATTCCGTAGCCGTAGCAGATGTGCACCGCGCTGGTTGCGTTCACGCCGTCGATGGAGCGATCGAGCGCAGTGATGCCCCAATCGGCGGCTTCATCCATGTAGACGTTGAAGGCCGGCTCATCGAACTGGATCACGTTAATGCCATCTGCGGCCAGCCCGTGGGCCTCTTCGTTGAGCAGCGTGGCAAATGCCATCGCCATTTTCACGCGGTCGCCATAATGCCCGTCGGCGACAGTGTCGACGATGGTCATCGGGCCGGGCAGGGTGAATTTCAAATCGTGCGCGGTGTGTGTGCGCGCAAGCTGCGCTTCACGCGCATGCACGCGGTGGCGTAGCCGCAGCGGGCCGGTGACTGTCGGGCACATCGCTTTGTAACGGTTGTTGCGGATGCCCATCTCGACGCGCTTGTCGAAATCGATGCCTTCGACCGTTTCCAGGAATCCGTGAACGAAATGCTGGCGCGCCTGCTCGCCGTCGGCGACGATGTCGATGCCGGCGTCCTCTTGCAGCTTGAGCGCAAGCAAAGTGGCGTCATCCTTTGCTTGCTCGAGCTCTTCGCCTTGCAGCCGCCATAGCGCCCATAACTTGTTCGGTTCGGCGAGCCACGCCGGCTTCGGCAGACTGCCGGCAATCGTGGTCGGAAACAGTTTAGGCTTGGCGGCGCTTGCTGACATGATGGCCCCGGCGAGCTTTACGTCTTGACGCTGATGCGCGCTACCGATTATCGGAAATCTACAGAGCGGTACGCAATCCGCTTCGGGAGGATCGCATGACCGAGGCGGAGTCTGCGCCCACGTTCGAATTCATCCTTGCCGCGAACGTGCTGGTCGGCCCACCGCTCGACTTAGGCGATGTGGGCAAAGGCGGACGGCGTGTTGTGCCGATCATCGGCGGCGAGTTTTCCGGGCCAAAGATGCGCGGCCGCGTACTTACGGGCGGCGCCGACTGGCAAATCTTGCGCGACGACGGTGTTGCCGAGCTGGAGGCGCGCTACAGCTTGCAGACCGACGACGGTGCGCTCATCGAAGTACGAAACCTGGCGCTGCGGCACGGCCCGCCGGAGGTTATCGCCGCGCTCGCGGCCGGGCGGCCGGCCGATCCGGCGAGCTACTATTTCCGGGGCGCCACATTCTTTACGACCGGAGCCCTCCGCTATGCCTGGATCACCAAGCACATCGTGATTGCCAGTGGCGAACGCCAAGCAGGCGCAGTGGAGCTCAAGTTTTATCAGGTGCTGTGAAAATCAGGCCTTGCGCTCCAGCCAATCTCTCAGGGCTACAGCATTGTTGTGCGTTTCGTCGCGCGAGGCATAGAGAAGCGTCACCGGCTCGCGGCGAAGGCGCGTGAGCAAGTTGGCCGCCGCGGTTTTGGCGGGTTCTTGCGCCAGTTCACGGCCGTAAGTTGTGACGAATTCGTTCCACTTTGCCGGATCCCCGTGGAAACGCCGCCGCAACGCATCGCTCGGTGCAATCTCTTTGAGCCAAGTATCGATTTGACCCTTTTCTTTGGTGAGGCCGCGCGGCCACAAACGATCGACCAACACCCGCAGACCGTCGTCGTCGGCCGGCGCCTGATAAACCCGCTTGATCCTAAACCTTCGCACCATTTTCGTGCGTTTTGCCGTTGCCAAAAACCATCAACGTGGACGTTCCATGCGCCAGGACGCGCCCCTCCGAGTTCAGCACGCGGCCCTCGGCCGTCATGATCTTCCGGCCGCGGTTGACGACGCGACCCTCGGCGCGCACGCGTCCGGTGTCGTGTTTGATCGGTCGGGTGAAGTTGACCTTGGTTTCGACCGTCGCGTAGCCGACGCCTGGCGGCAGGAGTGTATGTGCGGCGCAGCCGGTCGCGCTGTCGATGAGGGTCAGTGCCCATCCGCCATGCACGATTCCAAGCGGATTGAGCAAATGCGGTCCAGTGTCGGCTTCGAACACCGCGCGGCCGTCAGCGGCTTCGACCAGCCAGAAGCTGAGCGTCTGCGCGATCGGAGGGGCGGGCAGCTTTCCCTCGATCAGACCCTGCATCATTTCTCCGCCGGACAGGCCGGCGACGTCTTCCGGCCTGGCTACTCCATAATGGAATGAGGGCGGCGGGTGCATGCGGTATTTCCTTTGTAGATACAAATGATGTAAATACATACAATTATGGTCAAGCAACCGCAAGTCCCCGCCAAGACGCTCGTGCGCGACGCGCGCGCCGCGATTTCGGCTTGCGCCGGCTGGTCGAGCCGGCTTGCCGCCCGGCGCATCACCAATTTTCTTGAAGAACGCATGGCCGGCAGCGGCCTGACCCTTTCGCAGTTCGGGCTGATGGCGCAGATCGCGGCCGCGCTCGACGATACGCTCGGCGCTCTCGCCGAGCGCACCGGGCTCGATCAATCGACGCTATCGCGCAATCTGCGCGGCCTGGAGACGGCGGGGTTCGTCGAGATCGCCGTCGCGGAAGAGGATCAGCGCCGGCGCGCGGTATGGCTCACTGAGGAGGGTGCCCGCCGCCTGGAGGCCGCCATCCCGGTTTGGCAGAAGGCGCACGCCGCGCTCGCCAAGCGGCTCGATCCGCAGCTCGCGCTTGGGCTCGGCGCGGCCTCGGAAAGGCTTCTGGAACGGGAAGCGCGCTAGTCTTTCTTCGGCAACAGGACCAGTTGGGTCTGCGTGACCACGGCGCACAGCCGGCCGTCGTTGCGCGTGATACGGGTCTGCCAGACCATGGTGGTGCGGCCGCGATGCAGCGGCGCGCATTCGGCGTGCGCCGTATCCCCCACCGGAATTGCGGCAAAAAAGTTGGTTTTGCTCTCGATTGTTGTGGTGCTCGCGCCGGGCGGAAGATTGGCCACCGTCGCCACCGCACCGATATTGTCCGCAAAGGACATAATGGCGCCGCCATGAATGATGTCAGGCATGGTGGCGAGTTCGGGACGGACCGGCAATTCGGCGGTGACTCGTTCCTTGGAAATGTGCGTGACCTTGATGCCGAGATAGTCGGCGAATGGCGGCTGCTTGAATTCGCTCATGCTCGATCTCCCCGCGCTAGTAGACCACGACGCTGCGGATGCTCTTGCCTGCATGCATCAGATCGAACGCTTTGTTGATGTCACTAAGCGGCATGGTGTGGGTGATCATCGGGTCGATCTCGATCTTGCCCTGCATGTACCAATCGACGATCTTGGGCACGTCGGAGCGGCCTCTCGCCCCGCCGAAGGCGGTGCCGCGCCACACGCGGCCGGTGACGAGTTGAAACGGCCGGGTTGCGATTTCCTGGCCGGAGCCTGCCACCCCGATAATGATGCTCTGGCCCCAGCCGCGATGACAGCTTTCCAGCGCAGCGCGCATCAGGCTGACGTTGCCGACGCATTCGAATGTGTAATCGGCGCCGCCGATCTGGTCGGCGCCGCTCTTGGTCATATTGACGAGATGCGCAACCAGATCGCCGCCAACGTCCTTCGCGTTGACGAAATGCGTCATGCCGAAGCGTTCGCCCCAGGCTTTCTTTTCCGGATTGACGTCGACGCCGATGATCATGTCGGCGCCGATGAGCCGTAATCCCTGAATGACGTTGAGGCCAATACCGCCAAGGCCGAAGACGATCGCTTTGGCGCCCGGCTCGACCTTGGCGGTGTTGATGACGGCGCCGACGCCAGTGGTGACTCCGCAGCCGATGTAACAGACCTTGTCGAACGGCGCGTCCTCGCGGATCTTCGCCACCGCGATTTCCGGCAGCACGGTGAAGTTGGAGAAGGTCGAGCAGCCCATGTAGTGATGGATTTTCTTTCCGTTGATGGAAAAGCGCGACGTGCCGTCGGGCATGACGCCCTGACCCTGGGTAGCGCGGATCGCGGTGCAGAGATTGGTCTTGCGCGACAGGCAGGACGGACACGCGCGGCATTCCGGAGTGTACAATGGAATAACGTGGTCGCCTTTGTTGACCGAATTTACGCCTTCGCCGACGTCGACGACGACTCCGGCGCCTTCGTGACCGAGGATGGCGGGGAATAGACCTTCCGGATCGGCGCCCGACAGGGTGAGTTCGTCGGTATGGCAGATCCCGGTCGCCTTGACCTCGACCACCACTTCACCGGCACGCGGCCCATCGAGCTTGACCGTAGTAACCTCAAGCGGTTTGCCGGGGGCGAATGCCACGGCGGCGCGCACATCCATGAGATTCCTCGCCTTTTGCGGAGTTTTTTCGGAACAGAAGTCTGCACGCTGCCGCCGCAAAAACAAGGGCGCGGCCGAAGACCTATATCGTGGTGGAGTTATCTTTGGGATTGAGCGCGTCTTGGCGCAAAAGGGAATTGCACCATGAGACAAATCTGGATCACGCGTGCCGGGCTACCGGAGGTTCTCCAGGTCAAAGAGGCGCCCGATCCGCAGCCCAAGGCCGGCGAAGTTCGCATTCGCGTCGAGGCGACCGGCATCAATTTCGCCGACATCATGGGCCGCATGGGCGTGTATCCCGATCTGCCGCCAATCCCGGTGGTGCCCGGATACGAGGTCGGTGGTCGCGTCGACGCGGCGGGCGCCGGCGCCGGTGAAGATTGGGTCGGGCGCGACGTCATCGCGCTGACGCGATTTGGCGGCTACTCGGACGCGGTCTGCGTCCCGACAAAACAGGTGTTTGCACGGCCGGCAGGCTTTTCCGCGCTGGAAGGCGCCGCCCTTCCGGTCAACTATTTCACTGCTTGGCAACTCGTCGTCATGGGCGGTCTGAAGTCGAAGGAAACCGTCCTTATCCATTCGGCGGGCGGCGGCGTTGGCATTGCCGCGACGCAAATCGCCAAGCACATCGGCGCCCGCATCATCGGCACGGCGTCCGCGGCCAAGCACGCCGAACTGCGCGCCTTGGGCGCCGATCATCTCATCGATTATCGAACCGAGGACTTCGAAACGCGAACCCGCGAGATCACCAACGGCCGCGGCGTCGAGCTTATTCTCGATGCGGTTGGCGGTGAGTCGTTCAAGAAGGGATATCGCATCCTCGCGCGCACCGGACGGCTCGGCGTGTTCGGCGTTTCCTCTTTGGCGCAGAGCAAGGAACGCAGCATACTTTCCATGCTGTCCATGCTCGCAACGACGCCGTGGTTTCAATTCAATCCGTTGTCGCTGATGAATGCGAACAAGGGCGTGTTCGGGGTCAATCTCGGCCACATGTGGGGCGAAATCGATCGCTTGCGGCAATGGGGAGACGCATTATTGGAACTGGCGGCGCAAGGGGTCATCAAGCCAAAAATGGCGCGCACTTTCCGCTTTGACGAAGCCGCGCAAGCCCACCATTTTATCCAGGATCGCCACAACATCGGCAAAGTGCTGCTCGTGCCGTAACGAAAAGGCCCGGCCGAAGCCGCGCCCCTTGAGCGTAAAAGACAATCGCCGCGAACTTAGCGGGGTTGCGGAACGACTCGGATATAAGGCTTCGGCGTCTTCCAGCCCTGTGGGTAAAGCTTCTTGGCTTCCTCGTCGGTGATGGCGCCACCGAGGATCACGTCCTCGCCCGGCTTCCAATTCGCCGGCGTCGAGACCCGGTGCTTCGCGGTGAGCTGGAGCGAGTCAATGACGCGTAATACTTCGTCGAAGTTGCGGCCAGTGCTCATCGGATAGACCAGCACGAGCTTAACTTTCTTGTCCGGGCCGATAACGAATACGTTGCGCACGGTCTGATTGTCGGCGGGCGTACGCCCTTCCGAGGTGCCGGACGTGCTGGCCGGCAGCATGCCGTACAGTTTGGAAATCTTCAGGTCGGTGTCGCCGATCATCGGATAATTCGGGGCGAAACCAACCACGTCCTTGATATCGCCGGACCACTTCTTGTGGTTTTCGACCGGATCGACCGAAAGCCCGATGATTTTCACATTGCGCTTGTCGAATTCGGGCTTGAGCCGCGCCATGGTTCCGAGTTCGGTGGTGCAAACCGGAGTGAAGTCCTTGGGATGCGAGAAAAGCACTGCCCAGGAATTCCCGATCCAGTCGTGAAACTTAATTTTGCCTTCGGTTGTTTCGGCTTCGAAATCCGGGGCGGTATCGCCAATCTGGAGCGCCATGGAATCCTCCGTACTCTGTGCGCTGATGCGAAATGTTCTGGAATTCCTGCGTATTACATAACGGGCAGGTGGCAGCAATACTAGAGCCTACACTAAGGATTGTATGTTCGAATTGGCCTGAAATCTAAGAAAAATCGGATTGCCGCCGGGTTTATCAGGGAAGAAATTTCCAGCGGCTCGCCCCGACTTTGCCGCACCGCCGCCCTTTGGCGGCCAGCCTCGCGCGGTAGGAATACGCGCATGGCATTGAATGGTTTCCCCCTTGCGACTTTGATCGCGGTGATCACGTCCTCGCCGATTGTGGTTCGGCAGCGTGCCGCATCGTTGCCGGCAGGATTTAATGACGTCGATGCCGCAATTCTTGCCTGGATCGCGGCCGAGGGCCGCCGTGTCGGCCGCGGCGTTGCCTTGATGTAACCCGCGGCGCGGCCCGCAGACGAAAACCTCAGCAACCGTCTGCCAGATGTCCGCGAGCTAGCGCACTGCGGTCATTGACATTTTCGTGCTGACCCCGCAAAGCCAAAGGGCCGGTTTGCGGGTGTTCAGCCGCTATGTTTAAGCAAATCCTGATTGCCAACCGCGGCGAGATAGCCTGCCGGATTATCAAAACCGCCCACCGGATGGGCATCGAAACCGTTGCGGTCTATTCCGAGGCCGATCGCGATGCGCTGCACGTCGAAATGGCTGACAGTGCCATCGCCATCGGGCCGCCGCCGGCAGCACAAAGCTATCTCGTGATCGAAAAAATCGTTGCCGCCTGCAAGGAGAGCGGTGCCGAGGCGGTGCATCCCGGCTACGGATTCCTCTCCGAGCGAGCGGCTTTTGCCGAGGCGCTTGCCAAGGCCGGCATCGTCTTCATCGGTCCTAACCCCGAGGCGATCGCCGCCATGGGCGATAAGATCGAATCGAAGAAAGCCGCAGCCCACGCCACGGTGTCCACCGTGCCGGGTTACCTCGGCGTCATCGAAGACGAAAAACAGGCGGCCAAGATCGCCGAAGAGATCGGCTACCCGGTGATGATCAAGGCCTCCGCCGGAGGCGGTGGCAAAGGCATGCGGATTGCGTTCAGCAAAGCCGAAGTCGCGGAAAACTTCGCCCGCGCGCGCTCGGAAGCGAAATCGAGTTTCGGCGACGACCGTGTCTTTCTGGAAAAGTTTATCACCGACCCGCGCCATATCGAGATCCAGGTGCTCGGCGACAAGCACGGCAATGTCATTTATCTCGGTGAGCGAGAATGTTCGATCCAGCGGCGCAATCAAAAAGTTATCGAAGAATTGCCAAGCCCGCTGCTCGACGAAAAGACGCGGGCGAAGATGGGTGAACAGGCAGTCGCGCTCGCCAAGGCCGTCGGTTACGACAGTGCCGGGACGGTTGAGTTCGTCGCCGGGCAGGACCGCAGTTTTTATTTCCTGGAAATGAACACGCGATTGCAGGTTGAGCATCCGGTGACCGAATTGGTCACCGGCATCGATCTGGTTGAGCAGATGATCCGCGTTGCCGCCGGCGAAAAGCTCAAGCTCAAGCAAAGCGACGTCAAACTTAACGGCTGGGCGGTCGAAAGCCGCATTTACGCAGAGGATCCATACCGCAATTTTGCACCGTCGATTGGGCGGCTGGTGCGCTACCGGCCACCGGCCGAGGGTGTGCATGACGGCGTTACCGTGCGCAACGATACCGGCGTATTCGAGGGCGGCGAAATTTCTCTCTACTACGATCCGATGATCGCCAAGCTCGTCACCCACGCCAAGACGCGCGTCGGTGCGATCGATGCGCAGGCCGATGCGCTAGACGCTTTCACGATCGAGGGCATCCGTCACAACATCCCGTTCCTCGCGGCGATCATGCAGCATTCGCGTTGGCGGGCGGGCAAGCTTTCAACAGCCTTTATTGCCGAGGAGTTTCCCGACGGTTTCGGGCGGGTGACGCCGGGCGGCGCGATGGCGCGCGTAATCGCCGCTGTCGCTGCGACAATCGACCATCGGATGGGCGAGCGCAAACGCCGCATTTCGGGACAGCTCAACAGCGCGGTGATGCGCGAACGGCGGCGAGCGATTTGGCTCGGCGGCAGCGAATTGTTTGCCGACGTCAGTCACGACGGCGACTCTGTCACCGTCGCATTCGAGGACGGCAACACCCACGTTTTGTCTTCCAACTGGCTTCCAGGAATGCCGGTCTGGACCGGTACGCTCGACGGCGCCGCGATCGCGGTGCATGTGCGGATGATCCCGAACGGCTTCGAGCTCGCTTATCGCGGCATCGAAGTGAAGGCCTTTGTTTATACCGAGCGCGAGGCGCGCTACGCGCGACTGATGCCGGCCAAGAAGCTCTCCGGCAGCGAAAAATCCGTGCGCTGTCCAATGCCTGGCCTGGTCGTGTCGTTGGCCGTCACGGTAGGCCAGGAAATCAAAGCCGGAGAGACGCTTGCCGTTGTCGAGGCGATGAAGATGGAGAATATCTTGCGCGCCGAGCGCGACGGGATCGTCAAGGCGATCCGCGTCAAGCCGGGCGACAGCGTTGCCGTCGACGCGGTGATTATGGAGTTCGCTTAGAAGGCTGCCGAATCTGGCATGATGCCGGCATGCAGGCGCTGCGCATTATCTTCTCCCCTTCCGGGCGGTTGTCGCCGCAGCTTTTTATTGTGCTGGTCGTTCTCGTCTATCTCGCCGGCGTGGCGTCGCACGCGCTCACGGTGCCTGACGTCATTATGCGGGCCGGACTCTGGCCGTTTGTTGCGGCACAGGCGCTGCTGATCTGGATCTGGTACGCGCTGCACGCCAGGCGGCTGCACGACGCCGGCCGCACCGCGAGTCTGGCCGCCGCCGCCACCATTCTCTACACGCTGGCGGTGGCGCTGATGATCATTGTCGCAGCGTCGTTTTACGGTGCGCTATCCGCGCAAGCTCCCGACGTAAATACTGCCAGTGCGCTCGGGCTCATTCTGCTGGTGGCGGTGATCGCCATCCTGCTTGGCGCACCACATTACGATGTGGCGTGGCTAATGGTGACGGTGTTGCTTCTGCTTGCATTCGTTCCGATCATTTTGGCGGTTGCCGTCACGCTTTGGGCGGCGAGCCGGCCGAGCGTGCCAGAGCTGGCGAGCTAATGCTGCACTTTGCCTATGGCTCCAACATGAGCCGCGGCATCATGCGCAGACATGCGCCGGATGCGGTTCCTGTCGGTATCGCCACGTTGGCGCATTATCGTTTTGTCATCACCGGCGATGGCTACGCCTCGATCTTACCGGCCCGCGTTGAAAGCGTTCACGGCGTGCTGTGGCGCCTCACGCCGCGCGACCGCATTACGCTCGACGCCTGGGAGAATGTTGACGGCGGTCTTTACCGCGCTGTGACCTTGCCGTTGCAGCAAGGGAGTAGCCACCGTTTGGCGCTGACCTATCTGGCACGGCCAAAACGGACCGGGCGGGCCAAGGCCGGATATATGGAAGTTGTGATCGCGGCGGCGCTGGAGTGGCAATTGCCTCCCGCTTACATTGCTTCCTTGCGGCGCTGGCGGCCGCAGCGCGCGGGCGGCGCCAGGCCGCGCAAGCTCGAGGATTTCGGATGGACGTGATCTTTCTGGTCGTCATCCGCGGTCAGGTGCAGGGCGTCGGCTTCCGCGCCTGGGCCGAATTGACCGCCCTCGAACTCGGCGTTGAAGGCTGGGTGCGCAACTGCCGGGACGGTT
This sequence comes from uncultured Alphaproteobacteria bacterium, assembly GCA_963747855.1. Classification (GTDB taxonomy): domain Bacteria; phylum Pseudomonadota; class Alphaproteobacteria; order Rhizobiales; family Xanthobacteraceae; genus BOG-931. Next base: position 1,344,719 of record CAVVGN010000002.1, on the reverse strand, counting down.
CGGTCGAAGCGCTGCTCGCCGGCCCCGAGGAAGTCGTGCTGACCATGGTCGAATTGTGCCGCGACGGCCCGCCCGGCGCGCGTGTCGAGGCGGTCGATCAGCGCGAGGCCGGTTCCGCGGATTTGGCGCTGCGCCGCCCCGGCGACCGGTTCTCGGTGCTGACCAGCTTCTGACCCGCGCCTGCGCCGCCAAATAACGGCTCGAATTCGCGGCGCAAGACGCGATCGACCTCCTGCATCGAGACCTTGCATCCAAGATCGGCGAGCGACGTCACGCCATAGCGGACGTCGGCGACGCCGCACGGCACGATGCCGGAGAAATGCGAAAGATCTGGCGCGACGTTGAGCGAAAAACCGTGCAAGGTCACCCAGCGCTGCACGCGTATGCCGATGGCCGCGATCTTGTCCTCGGCCTTTTCGCTCTTTTCGGGGCGCCGTACCCACACCCCGATGCGATCGTCCCGCCGTTCGCCTTGCACGTCGAAGGCGGCGAGCGTGCGGATGATCCACTCTTCGATCGTGGCGACGAAGCGGCGCACGTCCGGCGTGCGCCGCTTGAGATCGAGCATAACATAGCCGACGCGCTGGCCGGGCCCATGATAGGTGAATTGCCCACCGCGTCCGACCGCGCGCACCGGAAAGCGCGCCTCAATCAGCTCGTGGGGTCGCGCCGACGTGCCGGCGGTGTACATGGGCGGGTGCTCAAGAAGCCAGACGAGCTCGGCTGCTTCGCCGCGCGCCACCGCGGCCGCACGGTCCGTCATTTCAGCGAGTGCCGTGTCGTAATCGACCGGGCTGCCGCTGACAGACCATTCTGCCGCCGGTACGCCAGCCGCGGGAATAAGGCCAAATTTCAGATCGTTGCGCGTGTTAATCACCTCGTAACCATGCCGTGGTCAAACAATACCGTACGGACTTTACGCCGACAAAGCCGCGCGAGGGACCTCTTGGCGACACTCGACAACGTTTCCATCGATATCGCTGTGGTGTTGGGTAAAACGGCCATGCCGATCCACCAGGTGCTGCGGCTCGGGCGCGGCGCCATCATCGAACTTGATTCCTCCGAGGAGGACGAGGTCCGCATTCTTGCCAACAACATGCCGGTGGCGAGGGGGACCGTGATCGTCAGCGGCAACCGTATTGCAGTTGAAGTCAAACGCCTCCTCCCGCGCTCGCCCGACGTGACCTAAGCGCCCATCCGATATCCGGCGGGCCTTGTCCGCGCTTTGCCTAGCTGTTACATCCGCGCGGTCGCGCGCCGGTTCCGGTTCGCGTCCACCCCACATGCGGTCGTGGCGGAATTGGTAGACGCACTAGCTTGAGGTGCTAGCGGGGCAACCCGTGGAGGTTCGAGTCCTCTCGACCGCACCAAATAACGATACCGAGGATTTTGAATTTACAGCAGGATTTCTTTTGATAGTCCCACCCGGGACTCGAACGTCGTCGTAGGGTGGCTCTGCACTGCTTAAGCCGCAACGTCCGCTTTTGGGAAGAACGGACATCACGAATTCAAGCCATTGTGTCTGCCAATGACCTAGGCTGTGTAAAAACTCCAAAACGAAGAAGCGACGAGAATAACTTTTCTCAGCTCAACCAAAATCGAACTCACTCTCCAATCTTCGAGCGCGTACACGCGATTTTCGTCGCTCGTCGCTGCGTTTTTACACAGCCAAGACCCACAGCAGACATCAAATTCAAATCGACTATATACCTATCCAATCTCAGCGCTTGGATGTATCAAAGTCACGTCACCGACGCCGTTTATACAATCGTCTCGGTGTGTGGCAATGGCACCAGTTTATTGGGAGTAGATAATGGCCGTAGGTACCGTGAAGTGGTTCAATTCGCAAAAAGGGTATGGATTTATTCAGCCGCAGGGTGGCGGCAAAGATGTGTTCGTCCATATCTCTGCGGTCGAGAGAGCCGGCCTCAGTGGGCTCAATGAGGGCCAGGTAGTCGAATACGAAGAGGTCGCGAACAAGGGCAAGACGTCGGCAGAGAATCTCAAGGTTCAGCGCTGATTTAGTTGGGCACCCGCAGACCGACTACTGTGGCCTCAATGCGATTATTCGTGTCGAGAGTTTGCCAAGCGCACCCTGCCCACGCCATCAACCCCATCGGGAACCTTGAAAGCGGGTGGGCGAACTTTCGGCCGCGGGCGCCCAAAGCCGCTTGACAGAAATTGGCGGCGACCTAGCCTTCCAAAGTCGGTTCGCTGGACCGAACCGGCCAAAAAAGACCGCAATACGCGGGTTACGGGAGCACGTCAGTCTCGGCGCCGATGCCGGCCACGCCGGTCGTGCGCGGCCGGTTGCCGCTGACCGACAAGATCACCTGAGACGATCCACGGGAGGACTTAATATGAAGGCTTCAACCAAGCTGAAAACGAGCGCCTTGGCGATCGTTACCGCCGCTGCTGCGGTTGCCGTCGCCGGTTTCCTGTTCGCTTCCGGCGCCAAGACCGAGGAACTCAAGCACTACGATTCCAACAACAAGCAGTTCTGGACCCATCCGCCGGATGACTGGTTCATGGGCGACGAAACCCAGGAACTGAAGGGCACCAACTATCTCAAGACCCTGCCGCCGGCGACCGGCTTCACCAAGGACGAGATCGAAGCCAAGCTCAAGCAGATTAAGTTGCCTGCCGGCTTCAAGATCGAACTCTATGCCAGTGGCGTGACCGATGCGCGCCAGATGGCGTGGGGAGACAAGGGCACGCTGTTCGTCGGATCATTGTTCGGCGGTCACGGGACCGTCAACGCCATCGTCGATGAGGGCGGCAAGAAAGTCGTCAAAGAGGCGATCAAAGGATTGAGATTCCCGAGCGGCATCGCGTTCCGCGACGGGGCGCTCTACGTCGCCGACGTGGACAAAATCTACAAATACGAAAACGCCGAAGCGAGTATCGGCAGCATGCCGGCGCCGCAGATCGTCTATGACGATATGCCGCCGTACATTCCGCACGGATGGAAATATCTGACGTTCGACAAGAACGGCTGGCTCTATGTTGCGTTCGGGCCACCGTGCAACATCTGCCTGCCGCCGACCTCGACCTCGCAGGTCCGGCACATCAACCCGGCCAACGGTACGGCGGAGATCGTTGCTCTCGGCGTCCGCAATAGTGTCGGCGGTGACGTCGATCCGCGCACCGGCGATTACTGGTTTAGCGAAAACGCGCGTGACTGGCTCGGTGAGGACGTTCCCGGCGACAAGATCAACCACGTCGCCAGGCTCGGCGAGCATTTCGGCTATCCGTATTGCCACCAGGGTGACATTCCGGATCCGAAATTCGCCATGGGGCACAAGTGCTCGGAGTTCTCTCCGCCCGCGGTCAATCTCGGCGCGCACGTGGCGCCGCTCGGCATGAAATTCTACACCGGAAATCAGTTTCCGGCCGACTACAAGAACAACATCATCGTTGCCGAGCACGGCTCCTGGAACAGGCTCAAATACCAGGGTGGCCGGCTGATGCGTATCACGGTCGATCCGGACGGCAAGAACGGCAAGCAGGTCGAGTTTGCCTCCGGCTGGATTGGCACGGACGGCAAGTATCTCGGCCGGCCGAACGACGTCATCGTGGCCAACGACGGTTCGCTGTTGGTGGCCGATGATTTCAACGGTGCCATCTACCGGATCAGCTACAGCAAGTGATCTTCTGCTGAGCGGCTGCGGGCCCAGGCCGGAGCAATCCAGCCTGGGCCCGCCGGCTTCTTGGAACAAGCCCCGGCAATAAGCGGTTTTCCCGCGATGAGACCGTTAACGGCTTCGCTTTTTATTGGTGTGTTCGTACTCGCTGGCTCGGCGGAGCGCGCCCCCGCTGCGGACATAGCGGCGGGCAAAGCCCTAGCGGAGGGGTGCGTCGGCTGTCACGGCGACAACGGCGTCTCGCAGACACCGATGACGCCGTCGCTTGCCGGCGAGCCTGATGATTTCATCCAATGGCAGCTCGTGTACTTTCGTGGCGGCAGCCGCAAGAGTGACGTGATGCAGCCGATTGCGCAATCGCTCGACAATCCGGCGATCCGCAATCTCGGTGCGTATTATGCGTCGCTGGCGCCGCCCAAAGTGGATCCGGCGCCGCCGTCCGACACGTTGGCGGAGGCTGGCGCGAAACTAGCAATGCAGCACCGCTGCAAATCCTGCCACGGCGAGGATTACGAAGGCGTCGGCCCGGCGGGGCGTCTCGCGGGCCAGCGCGAAGACGTGATGCTGCAAGCGCTGCGCGACTTCAAAACCGGCAAGCGCGTCGGTTCCGGAGTTGCCTCCATGGCGGACGTGACTTTCGATTTGAAAGATTTCAGACATGCAGGCGCTTGCGCACTACATGGCGACGCGACCGTAACGTCCCGCTAGGGTCCGATCGGCGCGGATGCTTGCGGTCCGGCAATCTCGATCCGGTTCGGTTCGGCCGGTACGACATGCACGATGTGGAAGCCGGCTTCCTTCAACCGCTTCAGCAGTTCCGGTAACGCGGCGACCGTTGCGGGATGGATGTCGTGCAGCAGCAAAATGCCTTTGCCGCGTGTCTGCAAGCGCATCATGGCGAGGCGGATGATGTCCTTTGGCCTGATCCGGCGGTGCCAGTCGTCCGCCACCGTGTCGGAGCTGAAAACGATCAGTGATCGCGCGGCAAGCTCGTCGTCGATGGCATCGGTGCGGGCGAGGCCGGGGATGCGAAAGAACGGCGCCAGTTCCTGCGGATCGCCAAGCGCAGCGCCGACATCGGCAATGCCGTCGTCGATTTCCTGCCGGACTTTCTCGATCGGCAATTTTTGAAAACGCGGCGGATGATCTTCGCTGTGCGTGCCGATGGTGTGGCCGGCCTCATGGATGCGCCGCACCGCGGCAGGATAGGCTCGCGCCATCTCTCCGACCAGAAAATACGTCGCCTTCACGCATTGCGCCGCGAGAATGTCGAGCACGGGATTCGAGTAACGCGGCAGCGGCCCATCGTCGAAAGTCAGGACGACTTCCTTGTCAGCAAGCGGCAGCGTTTGCGGATATTGCATCAAGCCGACATGCGTGAATTCGCCGGGTTGCAGCGTCAGCACGCGGCTCGTGCCCAGTGCATCTGGATGGCCGGGACAGTCCTGCGCGCGCGCCTGCGCGCCGGCGGCAAGACCGCCAATAGCCGCAAGACAAACAAAGAAAGCCGCCGCCCGAAGGCTTCGCATGCCCCTACATCGGTTCCCGGATTTGCGGGAACCTCCCCTGCCGCCACCTTAAGGGAGAGCGGGCTGCAATGCCATGTTAACCATTGGCGCCGTGACCAAGGGCCTGTTGAAAACCCGCGGTACCGACATGTGCGGTCTTTGCTCGCCGTTAATCAGGGCTGCTTAAAGCTAAGCGCCGGTATTTTGGTAATTTCCGGTGGGGCGTTGCGTATGATGACCGCTGCGGCGGCCCGGGAATGGTGGGCGGCATTACGGCGTCCGCAGCTGCCGCAAGCCGCCGCCGGCGATGCCGACAGCTTAGGCTCATCCGCTCGCCTGGCACTGTTTGCGCCGCTGTTGCTGGCTGGCGCGATGTTTTTGTCCGCCGTCATCGGCTTTGCGGTCACGCAAGTCAGTGAAGCGCGGCTTGAGGCCGCACAGCATGCGTCGCTCCAGCGCGCGGTCGACGAGTTTCACGCCGAATTTGGCGACCTGGATGCTCCGGACGACGTGCAAATGCGGCGCATCGCCCGCCGCGCTGGATTGGGCGATTTGCGATTCGATGCCGATCCAGCGGGTGAAAGCGGCCGCCAAGTGCAGTCGCTGCACGATCCGCGCGGCCGCATTGTCGGCTGGTTCAGCTGGGACGCGGGCGATGCGCTTGCCGGCGCCACGGACGGGTTGTGGGCCGCATTGGCGGCGATCGCCCTCGTGCTGGCAATGTGCGGCCTGTTTGCTTTGCGTGTGTCGCAGCGGCTCGTGCTTTCGCTCGATCGGAGCGCCGAAACGGTGCGAAAGCTGCACAATCAGGACGTGCTGACTGGCCTGCCCAATCACCGCGCCATGCTCGAAAAACTCAACGAAGCCGTCGGAAAACTCCACTCCGGCGTCGTGGTATTCGCGCGTATCGATCTCGACGGTCTTTGCGAGGTCAATGATGCCTTGGGCCGCGCCGGCGGCGATGCGGTCCTGACCAATATCGCCGAACACCTGCAGGCGGGATTGCCCGCCGAAGCCGTGCTTGGCCGCTTCGAGGAAGACGAATTCGCGGCCATTATGCCCGGCGGCAATGCGCACGCGGCTGCGGAGCTCGGCAACGCGTTGCGGTCCGCGCTGCTGCGGCCGATTTTCGTCGATCGGATGTGGCAGATCACCGGCGGCATCGGGCTTGCGCAGGCGCCCGAGGACGGCGACACCGGCGAGGAAGTGGCGCGGCGCGCCGGCCTTGCATTGCGCGCCGCCAAGCGCGAGGGCCGCGGGCGCACGCGGGTTTTCGCTCCGCAGATCGAAACCGACTATGCCGAGCGGCGCTTTCTGCTGCGCGAACTGCAATCCGCCATCGCGCTGCAATCGTTCGACGTCCACTACCAGCCGATCGTCGCCGCCGAGGGCAGCGCCATGGTCGGCGTTGAGGCTTTGCTGCGCTGGACGCATCCAACCCGCGGGGCCATCCCGCCAGCCTTGTTCATCCCGCTCGCCGAGCAAAGCGGGCTGATGTCCCAGCTCGGCGAGATCGTGCTGCGGCGTGCTTTGTCGGACGGCGCGCGCTGGCCGAATTTGTCGGTCGCGGTTAATCTCTCGCCGGTACAGATCCGCGACCGCTGGCTGGTCGATCTCGTCGGCGCGATCATGGCCGAAACCGGCATCGCTTCCTCGCGCGTCGTGCTCGAAGTGACTGAAGGCGTCCTGATCGACAATCCGAAGGACGCGCAAACGCGGCTCGAAGCGTTGCGGGCTCTCGGCGTTCGCATCGCGCTCGATGATTTCGGCAGCGGCTATTCGAGCCTGAGCTATCTGCAAACCTTTCCCTTCGACCAACTCAAGATCGATCGCGCCTTTGTCGCGTCGTTGGGCAAATCGGCCAACGTCGGGGCAATCATCCAGTCGATCGTGGCGCTCGGCCACGGCCTCGGCATGAAAGTGCTGGCCGAGGGGGTGGAAAACGACGAACAGCGGGTGTTGTTGCGGCTGGCCGGCTGCGACGAGATGCAGGGTTACCTGTTCGGCCGGCCAGTCCCGGCCGCCGAAATTGACAAAGCCGTGACCGCTCCCGCCCGCTCCGCCGCCGGCTAGCGGCTGCTGCGACGCTGACAGGCCACCGTCCAACCGCTATCGTTACCACGTTATCTGTGCACGCTTGCTGGCCGGAGTGCGCGTGATGATCCTCAATAGCCTGCCGGGCCTCGATTTCGGCCTTGGCAATGACATCAATATGCTGCGCGGCACGGTGCGTTCCTTTGCCCAGGCAAAGATCACCCCGCGCGCCGACGAAATCGACCGCTCCAACAAATTTCCGCGCGAGTTGTGGCCGCAGCTCGGCGAGCTCGGTCTGCTCGGCATCACCGTCGAAGAGGAATGGGGCGGAGCTGGCATGGGCTATCTCGCCCAATGCGTCGCCAGCGAAGAACTTTCCCGCGCCTCGGCGGCGATCGGCTTGTCTTACATGGCCCATTCCAATCTCTGCGTGAATCAAATCCGGCGCAACGGCAATGCCGACCAGAAGAAGCGGTATCTGCCGAAGCTGATTTCTGGCGAGCATGTCGGGGCGCTGGCGATGTCGGAGCCGAATGCCGGCTCCGACGTCGTTTCGATGCGTACGCGCGCCGACAGCAAGGGCGACCGCTACGTGCTCAACGGGTCGAAAATGTGGATCACCAACGGCCCGCTCGCCGACACGCTCGTGGTCTATGCCAAGACCGACCCGACCGCGGGCGCGCGCGGCATCACCGCCTTCCTGGTCGAGAACAGTTTCAAGGGATTTTCCACCGGCCAGAAGCTCGACAAGCTCGGGATGCGCGGCTCCGACACCGGCGAGCTCGTCTTCGAGGATTGCGAGGTGCCGGCGGAGAACGTGCTCGGCACGGTCGGTAACGGCGTCAACGTGCTGATGTCGGGGCTCGATTACGAGCGCGCCGTGCTGGCTGCGGGTCCGCTCGGGTTGATGCAGGCCTGTCTCGATCTGGTCATTCCTTACCTGCATCAGCGCACCCAGTTCGGCCAGCCGATCGGCCGCTTTCAGATCATGCAGGCCAAGCTCGCCGACATGTATGTCGCGCTCAGTTCGGCGAAGGCGTACGTTTACGCTGTCGCGCAAGCGTGCGACCGCGGCGAAACCACGCGCGAGGACGCCGCCGGCGCCGTGCTTTACGCGGCGGAACGCGCCACCTGGATGACGCTTGAGACCATCCAGTGCATGGGCGGCAACGGATACATCAACGACTTTCCCGCCGGCCGGCTGCTGCGGGACGCCAAGCTCTATGAGATCGGCGGCGGCACCAGTGAAATCCGCCGCATGCTGATCGGCAGGGAAATTTTCGAAAAGACGCAATAGCGTTTGCCGCACTGCTAGTGACGACCGCCGGCGGTGTGCGACAACGCCGCGTTAGGGGCGTCGTTAAATTTAATCGCAACAGAAAACGATCGGAGAAGATGTCTGCTCGGACATCGTGTTGCTACTTATGGGTGAATTTTACCGGGGCGAAAGGTTTCGGCGTCAGCGTCACCAGTCACACAAATGAAAATTCTTCGATAACTCAGAGGTAGAAGTATGAGCCCGTCCTTTTCGCTCGCCGTCGAGTCCGGATTTGTAGCCACCGGCGTCATGGTGTGGATCATTGTCGCCGTTCAGTCCTTCAGTGTCATGCTGAGCTGGGGCGGTTTCGGTGATGACTTACGCAAGGGTGCGCGACGCCGGCGTTTGTAAGCTTCGGTCTCTATCAAACAGGTAGACGCAATATGCCCCAGGCACTTCCGAGCGAAGCAAATGCCAATGCAATTCGTGACCGGTACGGGACGTTCTTCGCCAGCGCCTACGCCCCGCACGTTCGGTACGAGCAAATGCCGGGTACAGACGAACGCACGGCACTTGCGGCGGAGTTTGCCGCGTTCCGGCTCGGGCAGATCGACGAGAAATTGGGACGCCTTATCGAAATAATGGAGCGAGGCGCCGGTTTATCCGCTCCAGGGACGCGCCGACGACGTTTCGGCGTGAAGCGGCGAGTGCCGCTCTTGGCACGCCACGCGGCAAAATTCACCCCAACCGCCGGTCGTATTCCAGCACGGCGTTGAGCAGGACCTGCGCGCCGGCGGCGCATTCGTCGAAGCTCGTCGATTCCGCCTCGTTGTGCGAAATGCCGCCGGCACAGGGCACGAAGATCATCGTGGTCGGTGCCACGCGGGCGATATAGGCGGCGTCGTGGCCTGCGCCGGAAATAATGTCGCGCGATGTGAACCCAGCTCTTTCCGTGCCGGCGCGAACGCTTTCGATCAATTCCGGCGCGAATTTGACCGCCGGTGAATCCCAGATGCGCGCTTCCTTATAGGTCAGCTTCAGCGGCTCGAGGATTTCCGGCAGCGCGGCGCGGAATTTTCCTTCCATCACGTCCAACACCTTGTCGTCGGGATGGCGGAAATCGACGGTGAAGAACACTTCGCCCGGCACTACGTTGCGGCTGTTCGGTTTGTTGTCGATCAGGCCGACGGTGCCGACCGCATTCGGCGCGTGTTCGTGGGCGATGGCGTCGATCCGCTCAATCATGCGCGCCGTGCCGAGGAGCGCATTCTTGCGCAGCCGCATCGGCGTCGCCCCGGTATGCGCTTCCTGGCCGGTGACCGTGACCTCGTACCAGCGCATGCCCTGTACGCCCTGGACGACGCCGATCATGCGGCTTTCGTCTTCGAGGATCGGGCCTTGCTCGATGTGCAGTTCGAACATCGCGCCGAACTTGCGCGCGCCGGCCTTTTCCTTGCCGCGATAGCCGATGCGCTTGAGTTCATCGCCGAAGGTCTTGCCGTCGCGGTCGGCGCGCGAATAAGCGAAGTCGGGCGTGAAAACCCCCGCGAACACGCCGGATGCCAGCATGGCCGGCGCGTAACGCGAACCTTCTTCGTTGGTCCAGTTGACGATCTCGATCGGCGCGTTGGTCTCGTAACCGGTTTCGGCGAGCGTGCGCATGGCTTCGAGAGCGCCGAGCACGCCGAGCGCGCCGTCGAACTTGCCGCCGGTCGGCTGGGTATCGAGATGCGAGCCCATGGCGATCGGCGGAAGATCGTTGTTCCTGCCGGGGCGGCGCGCGAACATGTTGCCGACCTCGTCGACCGTCACCGTGCAGCCGAGCGCCTCACAGCGGGCCTTGAACCAATCGCGCACCTGCCGGTCGAGGTCGGTGAGCGTCAGGCGGCAAATCCCACCCTTTGCCGTGGCGCCGATCTTCGCCGTCTCCATCAGCGTGTCCCACAGCCGCTGGGAATTTATTTGCAGGTTTTGAATCTTGGTGCTCATGTTGCCGGCCTAAGGCGTAACATCCGCGCGCGCGACGCCGCGCGGCGCGTTGAGTTCGCGCCAGGCGGCGTTGGCGACGTGCACGGCAGGGAACGGATCGCGCGGCACGTATTTGCCCGCGCCCGCGGTCGCCCGCAAATCGCCGTCGAGCCACGCGATCTCGCCGCGCGACAAAGTCGCGCGCGGCAAGCCGGTGCACTTAAATCCTTCGAATACGTTATAGTCGATCCGGCTCACCTGCTTTTTGGCCGAGATCGTCTTGGTGGCCTTCGGATCCCAGATGACGAGATCGGCGTCGGAGCCGACCGCGACCGCGCCTTTCTTCGGATAGACATTGAGGATGCGGGCGATGTTGGCGGACGTTACCGCGACGAATTCTTCTTTGGTGAGGCGACCGGTATTGACGCCGGCCGTCCACAACACCGGCATCCGGTCCTCGAGCCCGCCGGTGCCGTTTGGGATCTTGGTGAAGTCGCCGTGGCCGAGCCGCTTCTGCTCGGTGGTGAACGCGCAATGGTCGGTGGCGACCACTTGCAGCGAGCCCGATTGCAAGCCGGCCCACAAACTCGCCTGATGCTCCTTCGGCCGGAATGGCGGCGACATCACCCGCCGCGCGGCGTAATCCCAGTCCTTGTTGCGATATTCGTCCTCGTCGAGCACGAGGTGCTGGATCAACGGCTCGCCGAACACCCGCTTGCCGGCCGCGCGCGCCCGCGCGATTGCATCGTGCGCGTCGCGGCACGAGGTGTGGACGATATAGACCGGGCAACCCGCCATGTCGGCGATGACAATTGCCCGGTTGGCGGCTTCGCCCTCGACCACCGGCGGACGCGAATAAGCGTGACCTTCCGGGCCGGTGACGCCGGTGCCGAGATAATGCTGCTGCAGATGCCAGACCACGTCGCCGTTTTCGGCGTGAACGAGCGGCAGCGCGCCCAAGCCCGCGCAGCGCAAAAACGAGTTGTAGAGCTGGTCGTCATTGACCATCAACGCGCCCTTGTAAGCCATGAAATGCTTGAACGTGTTGATGCCGTAGGTTTTGACGCAGGTTTCCATCTCGTCGAACACCTGCTTGTCCCACCAGGTGATCGCCATGTGGAAGCCGTAGTCGCTGGCGGTGCCTTCTGCCTTTCTGCGCCAGTCCTGATAGGCCGCGAGCAAAGACTGGCCCGGATTGGGAATGCAGAAGTCGACAACCATGGTGGTGCCGCCGGAAAGCGCGCCCTTGGTGCCCCATTCGAAATCGTCTGCCGACACGCTGCCCATAAAGGCAAGTTCAAGGTGAGTATGCGGATCGATGCCGCCGGGCATCACGTAACAGCCGCCTGCGTCGATGGTCTCGGTGCCGGCCGGTGCGTCGAGATTGGCGCCGATTGCGGCGATCACGCCATCGCGGACCAAAATGTCGGCGCGGCGCGAGACGTCGTGGTTGACGACGGTGCCGCCGCGTATGAGCTTGGTCATCTTGGTCTCCTGGCCTTATCCACGCACGGGCATACTCGCCGTATTTTTGTCGGTTGCCGCGGCTTCGTCAAAGTATCCGTATGTGGCAGCTTTGGCCCGCCTTGCCGGCAAGGACCGCGCGCCGCGCCCTGCTGCTGAAGTTCTTCACCGCCTTATGATCGTGCCGCGGCGCGGCCGTCATCGACTTGCCGAAGGCCGTTGATACTATAGGAGCGGTTGTCGAGCGGCGGAAATCCAACCGTCCGCGCAACCGGGGGCGAACCGACCCAGGGAGCCGACCATGAAGATTTCGATGTCGCGTCGCATTGCTGTTATGGCCGTTTGCACGTCCGCGATTGCCGGGTGGGCCGTGGTTGCCAAGGCCGCGCCTGAATCCTTCAAAGTAGCGCTGACGGGCGCGCAACAAGTGCCGCCGGTCGAAACGGCCGGCAGCGGGACGGCCGACCTGATCTACGATCCGGCCACGCGCATGCTCATCTGGAACATTACCTATAGCGGCCTGTCGGCGCCGGCGACGATGGCGCATTTCCACGGCCCGGCCGCAGCCGGAGCGAACGGTCCGGTGACGGTTTGGTTGAGCAACAAAGGCAGCCCGGCCGACAGCCCGATCAAGGGCGAAGCAACGTTGACCGCCGAACAGGCGGCGCAGTTCACCGCCGGTCAGTGGTACATCAACGTCCACACCTCGGCGCATCCGGCCGGCGAGATCCGCGGCCAGGTCGTGCCGCCGAAGAGCTGATCGGCGCTGACCGGTCGCTGTCACAGGTACCTGGCGAGTAGGGCGGCAGCGAAAGCGCTGATGCCGAGCAGCAATGCGGCGCGAATGACGCTCGTCGTCCGCGGTTGCGGTGTTCCGGCCGGCAGCTTCTTTTTGCCGGTAATCATCGGGGTCACGAGGTTCTGACCTTTCGCGGCCGCATAAACGAGGATCGCCAGCAGATGCAGCGCGATGGCGACGAGCAGCGCATCCCAAATGACCCAGTGCGCGGCGGTTATCGCGTTGGCGATCCGCGCCGGCACGAGCTCGGTCAACGGTCCCGCATCGGCGACATCATTGTTTACGTAGAGTCCGCTCAGCGTTTCGCCGAAGAGGAGGGCGATGAGGAGGAGCACCATTAAGCCGCCGGCCGGATTGTGGCCGAGCTGACGGTCGGGCTCGCAGCGGAATGCGTGCGCCAAATGGCGCAGCGCCGCGCGCGGCGATGCGATGAAGTTCGCAAATCGCGCCGTATCGCTGCCGAAGAATCCCCAAAGCAGACGAAACGTGATCAGCGTGAGCACGGCGTCGCCGATCCTGGCATGCCAATCCATCCAGTCCAGCCGCCACGTCACATAGGCGGCCAATACCAAAGCGGCCGTCAGCCAGTGAAACAGGCGCGTCGAAACGTCCCAGACGAGAATTGAGCGGTCTGGGTCGGGTTGTGGTGACGTGGGCTTAAGGGGCGGCATAGCGCGAGCTTCGATAATGTCAGCGTTTGATTATCACCCGATACCCAACCGGACACGAGCGGCTGACGCATCACTCGGCCTTTGACCCAGTCAGCCAGAGGCCTGTCAGCCGCGTATAAATTCGAACCACTAACCCATTGAATCAACGACGAATCAGCTATGCTTCCGGCTGACCGGAGAAAGGCGCATGTTGCGCGTGCGACTGAAAGCAGACGGACGGCTGATGGAAGTGCTGCCCAATGGTGGCGAGCGCGCGATTTCGTTCGCCGACGGCAAGCCGCCGTTAGCGCATAGCACGACAACCGCCGAAGCACTCCGCAGCCTCGACGCCGCTTACGCTCGTGGCGTCCGCGGCAGCACGGGCCTCACCCAAACCGCGTTTGCCGCGCAGATCGGCGTCCCCGTCGAAACGGTGCGGAACTGGGAGCAAGGCAAACGATCGCCGCGCGGGCCGGCCAGAGCGCTACTCAAGGTGATCGAGCAGGCTCCGGCAGCCGCCTTTGCAGTTCTCGGTGGCAAGCGATAACTCGTCTCCGTTCTGGAGGCGTGCAAATGGCGGGCGCGAATAACCAGTTTCTCCCGGTCGTTCAGGCAAACGGCGCGCGTATTCCGCTGCTGGGCCTGGGAACCTGGGAATTGCGCGGCCGCGCTTGCGCGCGGATCGTCGAGCAAGCCTTGCGGCTCGGCTACCGGCACGTCGACACCGCGCAAATGTACGACAATGAGCGCGAGGTTGGCGAAGGACTGCGGGCTTCAGGCATCAAGCGCGACGACGTGTTCGTCACGACGAAAATCTGGCCGACCCATTTCGCGCCGCCGGCGCTGGAGCGCGCCGCCCGCGAATGTCTGGCGCGGCTGCGGTTGGGCGAAGTCGACCTTCTGCTGCTGCATTGGCCCAATCCGCAAATACCGCTGGAGGAAACGCTCGGTGCGCTCGCCAAGGTCCGGCGCGAGGGGCTGGCACGGCATATCGGCGTGTCCAACTTCAACGTGGCGCAGATCGAGCAAGCGGTGCGGGCGGTCGATGCACCGCTCGTCTGTGATCAGGTGGAATGTCACCCCTTCCTCGATCAGTCGAAGGTGATCGCTGCTTGCCGGAAACATGGCATGGCCGTCATTGCCTACAGTCCAATTGCGCAAGGTAATGCTCGCGACGACGATGTGCTGATGCGGATCGGCAAGTCGCACGGCAAAAGCGCGGCGCAAGTCTCGCTGCGCTTTCTGGTGCTGCAACAGATCGCCGTTATTCCGCGCACCAGCAAAGTCGAGCGGCTCGCGGAAAACGCGGCGATCTTCGATTTTACGCTCAGTGCGGAGGAGATGGCCGAGATTGCCGGCTTGGCGCACCGCGCCGGGCGCGTGATCGACTGGGCGTTTTCCGGCCGGCCGAAGTGGGATTGACCGCCGGCGCTTAGAACTCGACGTCGAGTTCTTCCAGTTCGTCCGGCTCGACCTTGGCGGCGGCGATCCATTCCTGCATCAGCGGCATCGCCATGATAGTCTTGCAATATTGCGCCGAGACCGGATCGAGCGCGACGTCATAGGTCGCAAAACGCGCGCACACCGGGGCGTACATGGCGTCGGCCGAGCAGGGCTTTTCACCGAACAGATAAGGCCCGCCGTATTTCTCGATGCATTCGCGCCAGATCGCGGTGACGCGCTCGATGTCGCCGCGCGCGCCGGCCCAGGACTTGAAGCCGGGAAAATGCGCCTTGAGATTCATCGGCAGCGCCGAGCGCAGATTGGCGAAGCCCGAATGCATCTCGCCGCAAATCGACCGGCAATGCGCGCGCTGCGCCCGGTCGGCCGGCAACAGGCCCGCTTCCGGATTGAGTTCGTGCAGGTACTGCGCGATGGCGAGCGTGTCCCACACTTTCAGGCCGTCATGGATCAGGCAGGGCACCAGAAACGAGGGCGACAACAGCAGCAATTCCGCCCGCGTGGACGGATCGTCGGTCCCGACGTGCTGCTCGTCGAAATCCAACCCGGCCATTTTGCATAGCAACCAGCCGCGCAATGACCACGAGCCGTAGTTCTTGCTGGCGATGGTGAGAATGGCCTTGGACATGGCGCTCGGCTCGTCGTGAAGATTGACGCTGAATCAATGCGTTATATCGGGAAGAGCGCCCAAGGCGCCGCCGGTGCGCGGCTTTTCGCCGAACCCAACCTTAAGCCCCACTCCCACTGTGCAAACATGTTCACATTCTTGTCGCAGCGCAACACAAAATGCACTAGCTTTTCCGCGTTTGGGGGGTCGAGGGTTCATCGCCTGATGGACTGCGGCACCCGTGGATCACGGATGCTGTACCTCGCCTATCAGACCCAATCCGACATGATGGGGCCGATCCGCGCGTGGGCCACCATGGCGCTCGCCGCAGGCGGCCAGCCGATGCTTGCCGAACATGGGGTCCTGCGCAATCTCACCGCAGCCTATGAACTGATTTCACGGTCGGGCCTGACCCACACGCGCCCGCCATTCGGCATTCACTCGGTGAAGGTCGGCAATCGCGACGTCGGGGTGCGCGAGGAAGCGGCCGCCCGCACGCCGTTCGGCACCTTACTGCGTTTCAAAAAGGACATCGACGCCACGCAGCCGCGCGTGCTGCTGGTGGCGCCGTTATCGGGCCATTTCGCCACGCTGTTGCGCGCCACCGTGCGCACCATGCTGCCCGAGCATGACGTCTTCATTACCGATTGGCATAACGCGCGCGACGTGTCCCTCAATTGCGGCCGGTTCGGCGTCGACGAATATGTCGAACACCTGATCAAATTCCTCGACGTGATGGGGCCGGGTGCGCATGTGCTGGCGGTGTGCCAGCCCTGCGTAGCCGTGCTCTCGGCCGTGGCGGTGATGGCGGCGCAAGGACACCCGGCTCAGCCGCGCTCGATGACTCTGATGGCTGGCCCGATCGATTGCCGCGTCAATCCGACCAAAGTCAACGATCTCGCCAACAAGCGCGACATGGCCTGGTTCGAGCGCTCGCTGACCGCCTCGGTCCCGATCCGCTACCCGGGCGCGTTTCGCCGTGTCTATCCCGGATTCGTGCAGCTCGCCGCCTTCATGAGTATGAACATCGAGCGGCACGTGAAAGCGCACAAAGAGCTTTACGAAAATCTGGCCAACGGCGAGAAGGAAAAAGCGGCCGCGACCAAGGCGTTCTACGACGAATATTTCGCCGTGCTCGACCTCACCGCGGAATTCTACCTGGAGACGGTCCGCTACATTTTTCAGGAATACGCGCTGCCGCTCGGCAAGCTCAAATGGCGCGGCGAAACCGTCGATCCGGCCGCGATCCGCCGCACCATGCTGCTGACGGTCGAAGGCGAGCGCGACGACATCTGTGCGGTGGGCCAGACGGTGGCGGCGCACGATCTGTGCAGCAAGCTGCGCCCATATCTCAAGCGCCACCACATGCAGGCTGGCGTCGGCCATTACGGCGTATTCTCCGGCAAGCGCTGGGAGAACCAAGTCTATCCGATCGTCAAGAACGTGATCTTGTCGAGCGATTGAGAACGCGCTCACCGCATCGCCGCGGCAATATTGCCGCCATCGACGGTGGTGACGTCGGCCGTGGTCTTCAGCGCCAGCACCTGATGCAGGAACGCCTGCGCCACGTCCTCGGCGGTGACTTCTCGGTGGAGCAGGTTGCCGGTCATATAATCCTTCTCGCTCACGCCGCGCGCCTTGGCGCGCTCCTTGACGAAGTCCTCGGTGAGCAAGCCGGAACGGATGCGGTCGGCGTTCACGGCGTTGGCGCGGATGCCGTCGGCGCCGTAATCGAGCGCATATTGGCGCATCAAGGCGAGCAGCGCCGCCTTCGGCACGCCATAAGGCCCGAAATCCGGTCCGGGATTGACCGCCTGCTTGGAGACATTGAACAAAAGGCAGCCGCCGGTTCTCTGCGCCAGCATGATCTTGATTGCCGCCTGCGCCACACGCTGATGGCCGTAGAAATTCAGCTCGAAGCTCTGGCGCAAAATTGCCTCGTCAACCTCGCCGATGCGGCCCTGCCAGGCCGCGCCGGCGTTGGAGACGACGATGTCGACCCCGCCGAAGCCTTCCGCGATCTTGCCGAATGCTTCACCCACGGAGGCCGGGTCGGTCACGTCGCACGCAAGCGCGAGCGCAGTCGGGCCGATCGCTTGAGCCGCTTCGCGCGCGGCGGCAAGATTGATGTCGAGCAAGACGACTTCCGCGCCGGTCGCCGCGAAGGCGCGGGCGGTCGCACGGCCGATCGCGCCGGCCGCGCCTGTTATCGCGGCGATCTGGCTGGCGAGCGGTAATTCCTTGCGCGCGCCGAGCTTCGCCTGCTCCAGCGGCCAGTATTCGACGTCGAACATCTCGGCCTCGGGAATCGACTCGAACTTGCCGATCGCCTCCGCATCGTTGACGGCATCCATCCATTGCTCGGCAATGTCGGCGGCAATGACAGCGTCTTGCTTGCTGCGGCCAAGGCCGAAGAGCCCGAGGCCGGGAACCAGCACGATGCGGGGCAGAGGATCGAGCTCAACCTTGCCGCCGCCGGCGCGCTTGTTGTGGCGTTCGAAATAGCCGCGATAGCGAACCGCAAACTCGTTTGCCGCTTGGCGGGCGGCCTTTGCAAAATCGGCGAGCTTGCCGTGCGCGGGAAAAGGTAGAACCAGCGGCCAATTCTTGGTGCGGACGGTGTGATCCGGCGTGATGACGCCGGCATCGCAAATGCGTTCGAAATCTTTGGCGTCCATCAGGCGTAGCGCAGCGTCACTGGCGCGAAAGTCGAGCACCAGCCGCCGCCAGGCACCTTCTATTGTCTCGTCCTTTAGACTACAGGCGCCGCGCACGATCGGCGCGATTGCGATGAGGGGCTCGGTATCGCCGACGCGTTTGGCCGCGACCACAGCCTTTCTCTTCCGCGAGATAAACTCTTCAGCGAGCGTAACCATCGCGATCATGCACTCATAGGCTTCGCGCGCCGTCTCGCCAAAGGTGACAATGCCGTGCTTGCCGAGGATCAGGCCGGCGCTTGGCTTGGTGCGCTCGAAGACTTCGATGGCCCTTTTGGCCAGGCCGAACCCCGGCATCAGATACGGCACGTAAGCAAGCCGCCCGCCGAACGCCTCGGCGCACTTTTTCTCGCCGTCCGGCTGGTCGATCACGCTCAACACCGCCGTGGCATGGGTGTGATCGATAAATTTGTGCGGCAGGAAAGCGTGCAGCATGGTCTCGACCGATGGATTTGCCGCCAAGGGATCGATAAGATTGGCACGCTCGAAGGCGACCAGCTCTTGGTCGCCGACATCATCGCGCGCGCGCAGCAGCCGCAATGCGTCGAGCCTGACGGCGGTCAGATCTTCCGGCTCGATCGTTGCCATGTCGGCGCCAGAGGCCTTGACCCGGAGCACCGCGACCTTTTCGCCGAAGGCGTCTACGGCAAGGGTCTTAAGTGACGTGTTGCCGCCGCCGTGCAGCACGAGTTTATGATCGCGGCCGAGCAGCCGGGTCGTGTAGACACGCAACGCAAAATCGCGGTCGATCCCCGACTTCGCTCCCTGGGCGACGATCGTTTCGGCGTCGCGGTCGAGCCACGAGCTTTGCATGGCGTGTCGACCGCCGTTGCGTCAGCCGCCGGCAATCCGGCGCGACCACCATCCGCTCCGCCTAGGCTTGTCGGCCTTTTCGGTTTCACCCACCTCGGTAATGACCGGCTGCGGGGCAGGGGCCGAAGGTAGCGCCGGCTGGGGAGTGGATGCCGAGTTTTCAATACCGCTCGTCGCAACGGGGGCCCTCTCGCGCACCGTTGAGCGGCGGCGCGGCTCGATTTGGCCGGCAGGTTCAGCGGGCGCGGGCGGTGCCGACAACGGTGGTGCGGCGTCGAGATCGGCAACCGCTTCGCGCAAGCTCGGCTCGGCCGCCGGCGGGACGGTTAGCTCCCGCGCAGTAGCCTGCGCCTGCTGCGGTTCAAAATCATCCCGCTCATAGGCCGACGGTGCGCCTTCGTGCTCCCGATCGTGCCGATTGCGCCGTCCGCCGCGGCGGCCGCGCCGCCGCCGCCGCCGGCCATCACCCTCCTGGTGCGGTTCGTTGCGATTGGCGATGACGGTCTCGCCGGTTTCTTCGGCGAGGTCGTCCGGCGACATATTGCCGAAAGTCTCCACCGGCGCCTCTCCGCCGCTTTCGGTCGGGGCGTCGTGGCGCGGATGTTGCGCATGCGCTTCGCCGCCGCCATTGCCGCCGCGGCGTCCGCGGCGGCGCCTCCGCCGCCGGCGTCCGCCGCCTTCGCCTGGCGCGCCTGCCGGTTCCCCGGCCTGCATGGCGGTCTCCGCGGCGACCTCGCCTTCGTCGACATCTTCGGCTTCGGCCTCGATCGCGTCTGTTTCTTCGAGGTCGTCTTCGTCTTCCAGCGGCGCGGCGCGCGACTGGGTTTGCTCTGCGAGCGCTCTGGCCGCCTCGACGGTATGCACTTGCTCGCCGCGATCGATCGCGAAAGTCTGCGGTGCAGTGAGCGTGGCATCGGAACTGATGGTGATCAGGATGGCAAAGCGTTCTTCGAGCGAGCGCAGATGCGCGCGCTTTTGGTTAAGCACGTAGAGCGCCACATCCGGCCTGGTGCGGACGATGAGATTATGCGTGGCGCCCTTCATCATCTGCTCTTCGAGCGCGCGCAGCACCTGCAGCGCGAGCGACGACACCGAGCGGACGTGGCCGCTGCCGCCGCAATACGGACATTTATCGGTAGAGCTTTCCAGCACGCTGGTGCGGATACGCTGGCGCGACATTTCCAGCAGGCCGAAGTGGGAAATGCGGCCGACCTGAATGCGGGCACGATCTTGTTTGAGCGCCTCTTTCAACCGGCGCTCAACCGTGCGGTTGTTGCGCTTTTCGTCCATGTCGATGAAGTCGATGACGATCAACCCGGCGAGATCGCGCAAGCGAAGTTGCCGGGCGACCTCGTCGGCGGCTTCTACGTTGGTCTTGAGCGCGGTGTCCTCGATGTGGTGCTCGCGCGTGGCGCGGCCGGAATTGACGTCGATCGCCACCAGGGCTTCGGCCTGGTTGAGCACGATGTAGCCGCCAGAGCGCAGTTGCACGGTGGGCGAGAACATGGCGTCGAGCTGGTTCTCCACGCCGTAGCGCGACAAAAGCGGCTGAGTGTCGGCGTAGAGCTTCACGTTCTTCGCATGGCTCGGCATGAGCATGCGCATGAAGTCTTTCGCTTCCTGATACGCCTCGGCGCCCGCGACGATGATCTCGTCGATATCCTTGTTATAGAGATCGCGGATCGAACGCTTGACCAGCGAACCCTCTTCGTAAACGAGTTTGGGCGCCGTGGATTTGAGCGTCAGATCGCGCACCGTCTCCCATACCCGAAGCAGATATTCGAAGTCGCGCTTGATCTCGGTCTTGGTACGGCTCGCGCCGGCGGTGCGCACGATCACGCCCATTCCTTCCGGCACTTCGAGTTCCTGGGCGATTTCCTTGAGCCGGGAGCGATCTTCGCCGCTGGTGATCTTGCGGCTGATGCCGCCGCCGCGCGCGGTGTTCGGCATCAAAACCGAATAGCGGCCGGCGAGCGACAGATAGGTGGTGAGCGCTGCACCTTTGGTGCCGCGTTCCTCCTTGACCACCTGCACTAGCATGACCTGGCGCCGTTTGATGACTTCCTGGATCTTGTATTGGCGGCGATAGCGCGGCGCGCGGTCGGGGACTTCCTCGAGCGCATCGGCGCCGCCAACGGATTCAACGACTTCTTCGCCGCCTTCCTCGTCTTCACCATTCTCCGCGTGACTGGGAGTTACGGTTGCTTCGCCCGCGTTAGCGTCATGGGCACCGCTCTCTTCCCTGCTGACTGAAGCGGCGGATTCGCTTGCCGCTTCGGGAGCCGAAGCTGCGCGTCCAACCGTTCCCGCACTATCCCCGTTCTCGGTCGACTCGGCGCTTTCGGGCAGATGCTCCGGCCCCGCGCTCACGGTCGGTTCGGCGACGGTCGTCGGTCCTTCGGTGTCCTCGGCCTCGACGCCGGCTTCGTCCTGCTCAGTTTCGGCCAGCGACTGCGCGAGCGTCGGCGCCTCGGTTGCCTCGGCCGTCGCTGTCGTTTCGTCGCCGGCTGGAGATTCGCCAGCAGGTGTCGCTTCGGCGTGGTCGCTTTGAACGACCTCTTCGTCGCGCCGCGCGGCAAAGGGCCGGCCGCGGCCACGGTCGCGATGCCGGTGCGACCGGCGATCGGCCTCGTCCTCGGCCGCGCGTTGCGCCCGGCCTTCCTCGTCGATCAGCGCCTGACGGTCGGCGACCGGGATCTGATAGTAATCGGGATGGATTTCGCTGAACGCCAGAAAACCGTGGCGATTGCCGCCGTAGTCGACAAAGGCGGCTTGCAGGGACGGCTCGACGCGCGTCACCTTCGCAAGATAGATATTGCCTCTTAGTTGCTTGCGCTGCGCAGATTCAAAATCAAATTCCTCGACGCGGTTGCCGCGCAAGACGACCACCCGGGTTTCCTCCGGATGGGTCGCGTCGATGAGCATTTTGTTGGCCATGGATATTTCTCGTATAGGCAGGCGCGCCGCACACCCCGCGCCGTAGCAGCGGAGGACGGTGGGACGGCCCTTGTTCGGTGAATGAAACGGGTCGGAAACTCCGGGCACGGCGAACGGCTCTCATTCCGCCGGCCGGCGCGTGAACGCCGTCGTCCGGAACCGATCGAACCTGTCGCGCCTCGAACATGAACTCCAAACCGCAGTGGACGGCGGCGTGACGCCGCCGTGATTAGTCTGAGCGCCGACGGTAATCGGTGACCGCTTCGGAGGCATTGGATCGCCTCGTCGGCGCGCGCCGCTTGTCAGCTCCGGTTGCCCTGCTCCTTTGAGGGTATCGGCGTTCGCTTGCCCATCCGCGTCGCGCTTCTCGGCGCCGGAGCGGAGCGAAAGCGGCGTCCACCTTTGCTCCCGCATTCGGGAGCCATCGTAGCGGACGTGCCGGATGCCCCAACGGGACACAACCGGAACCTTGACCGTCAGCAGCTATCTTCTTAAGGCCGCCGGCACGGAATTGGCAAGCGGCTCTGGGATCTGGCCGAAAATCCAAATCGCCGGGCGGCTCTTATTCCATGTCCGCGCACCCTCTATATGGGTGGCTAAGTTTCGGTTAACCACACGTGCCTAATGGAGTAAGAGGGGCGAGGAGGCTTGGAAAACCGATGGCTGTCCGGACGGCGAGCTGGGTTTTCCTCGGTCTTCTGTTCGCCACGGCCGCTGCCGCCGCGGAACGGCCCGGCGGTCCGCAAACCGCCTCCGATTCGCTTCCCGTAGCGACTGACGCGCGCCTTGGCGGCGATGAATCGCAAACCCGCTTCGTCATGGATTTCACCCGCAAAATCGACCTGCGGGCGTTTACGCTCGCCGACCCCTATCGGGTTGTGCTCGACATTCCGCAGGTGATGTTTCAGCTGCCGCCGAAAACGGGCGAAAGCGGCCGCGGCCTTATCAAGGCATTCCGCTTCGGACTGGTCATGCAAGGCGGCTCGCGAATTGTGTTCGATCTCACCAAGCCCGTCCAGATCGAAAAAGCATTTGTCGTGGAGGCAAGCGACGGGGCTCCGGCACGCCTGGTGCTCGATCTGGCTGCCACCGATCGCGAAAGCTTCCTGCGGAAAAGTACGGCCGAAGCCGTGCCGAACCGCGCCGATTTGCCGCGCGCGAGTGGCAGCGGGACCAAGGGCAGCGACGCGCGTCCGCTCGTCGTGCTGGACCCCGGCCACGGCGGCATCGACACCGGCACCAAGGGACCGCACGGCGAGGAGGAAAAGGACATCGTGCTCGATTTTGCCCAGCGACTACGGGTGCGCATCGAAAAAACCGGGAAATACCGGGTCATGATGACGCGTAGCGACGATACGTTCGTGCCGCTCGCCGACCGCGTGCGGATCGCCCGCGATACCGGCGCCGCATTGCTGGTCTCTATTCACGCCGAACTCGCTACCGCACGGGGAGGGCGACGCGCGCGGCGCGAGTATCTATACGCTCTCCGAAACCGCTACCGATTCGGAGGCCGCTCGGCTGGCTGAGAAAGAGAACCGCGCCGATGTCATCGCCGGCGTCGATCTTAAATCCGAGCCAGACGACGTTGCAGGTATCCTCATCGATCTCGCTGAGCGGGAAACTAAAGGCTATTCCCTCCAATTCGCGCATAAATTGGCGGGTGAGATGAAAACCGCGACCCGTTTGCATAAGACGCCGTTGAAATCGGCCGGGTTCCGCGTGCTGCGGGCGCCGGACGTGCCTTCGGTGCTGGTCGAGCTCGGTTACGTGTCCAATCGGGATGACCTGCAATCGCTATTATCAGAGTCCTGGCGTAACCGCACGGCGGATGCGATGGCGCAAGCGATCGATGCCTATTTCGCCGCGCATGCCGCCGGCGCCCACGCCGGTACGAATTAGAGGCCGGGAACGGCGGCTAATGGCCTCAGTTTGAACAAAAAACCGAGCGACCAGGGCACAATGTGGGTCGGGGTATCCGGGACATTGCAGCGCACATCGGCACGGGCCGTTTTTGGCGCGTTGCGAAGCATTGAACGGCCGGTTGCGCTCTTTGCCGGCAGCGGAATTTTACGATGAAGATTTTGCTGCGGTTCCTCGGCTTTCTGTTCGCGGCGGGAACGATCGTGTTCATCGTCGGAGTGACCGCTGCCGCGGCGGTGATCTGGCATTTCTCCAAGGACTTGCCGGATTACTCTCAGCTGAAGAATTACGAGCCTCCGGTGATGACGCGCGTGCACGCCGCCGACGGCTCACTGCTGGCCGAATACGCCGACGAGCGGCGGCTTTATCTGCCGATCCAGGCAGTTCCGAACCTCGTCATCAAAGCTTTCATCGCTGCTGAGGACAAGAGCTTCTACCAGCACCCGGGCGTGGACATTTCCGGTATCGCCCGCGCCGCCTTGTTGTATGCGGAAAATTTCGGCAGCAGCCGGCGGCCGCAGGGCGCTTCGACCATCACCCAGCAGGTGGCGAAGAACTTCCTGCTGACCAATGAAGTCTCGATCACGCGCAAAATCAAGGAAGCGCTGCTGGCGCTGCGCATCGAGCGGGCCTATTCCAAAGACAAAATCCTCGAACTCTATCTCAACCAGATTTATCTCGGGCTTGGCGCTTACGGCGTTGCCGCCGCATCGCTGCTTTATTTCGACAAGTCAGTTCATGAGTTGACCGTTGCTGAAGCCGCTTATCTCGCCGCGCTGCCAAAAGGCCCGAACAACTATAACCCGTTCCGCCGCCGCGAAGAGGCCATCGCGCGCAGGAACTACGTCATCGACCGTATGGTCGAGGACGGCTTCATCACCGCTGATGCAGGCAACCAAGCCAAGAAGCAGCCGCTCAACATCGCCGTGCGCCCGACCGGCGCCCACACTTTCGCGGCGGAATATTTCGCCGAGGAGGTGCGCCGTTACATCTTCGAGAATTACGGAGAGAAGAAGCTCTACGAAGGCGGTTTGTCGGTGCGCACCACGCTCGATCCGAAAATACAGGTGCTGGCGCGCAAGACCATGATCGACGGCCTGGTCAATTTCGACGAAACCCAGGGCTGGCGCGGGCCCGTTGGGCAGATCGATATTGCCGGCGACTGGGGCGTCGCGCTCGCGGATGTGAAATCCTTGTCCGATGTCGATCCGTGGCGGCTCGCGGTGGTGCTCGACGTCAACGACCAATCGGCGCGCATCGGCCTGCAGCCGGCGCGCGATCCGGGCGGCAACGTCGTCAAGGCGCGCGAGGTTGGCATCCTGCCGCTCGAGGGCGTCAAATGGGCGAAACCGGCAAACGGCCCGAGCAAGCCGATCCAGCGCGTAAGCCAGGTGCTTTCGCCTGGTGATGTTGTTTATGTCGATCCGGCGAAAGAGCCGGGCCAATTTCGTTTGCGCCAGGTGCCGGAAATTTCCGGGGCCATGGTGGTCATGGACCCCCATACCGGCCGCGTGCTTGCGATGGTCGGCGGCTTTTCCTATGATCAGAGTCAATTCAATCGCGCCACTCAAGCGCTCCGGCAACCGGGCTCGTCGTTCAAGCCGTTTGTCTACGCAGCCGCGATCGACAACGGCTACACCCCCTCGACCATCGTGCTCGACGCGCCGCTCGAGATCGACATGGGTCCGGGCGGCGGTGGCATATGGAAGCCGGAAAATTACGGCGGCAAGTTTTACGGACCCTCGACCTTGCGTTTCGGTCTCGAAATGTCGCGCAACGTCATGACGGTGCGATTGGCGCAAGACATCGGCATGCCGATCGTTGCCGAATACGCCAAGCGATTTGGCATCTACGACAATCTGCCGCCGTATCTTTCGTATGCGCTTGGGGCTGGCGAAACCACCGTGCTGCGCATGGTCACCGCCTACTCGATGCTCGACAACGGCGGGCGAAGGGTCAAACCGACGCTGATCGATCGCATCCAGGATCGATACGGTCACACGGTCTACAAGCACGATCAGCGTGAGTGCATCGGCTGCGATGCCGATTCTTGGCACAACCAGCCGGAGCCGACGCTGGTTGATCACCGCGAGCTGGTGATCGATCCGATGACCGCCTATCAAATCACCTCGATGATGGAAGGCGTCGTGCAGCGCGGCACCGCAACCGTCGTGCGCGACGTCGGCAAGCCGATCGCCGGCAAAACCGGAACCACTAACGAGGAAAAGGACGTGTGGTTCATCGGTTACTCGCCCGATATCGTTTGCGGCGTCTACATGGGCTACGACAAGCCGCGCCATATCGCACGCCTTGCGACCGGCGGGCATCTGGCGGCGCCGGTGGTGCGCGATTTTCTCAAAGTCGCGCTCGCCGACAAGCCGCCGATTCCGTTCCGCGTGCCGCCCGGCATCAAGCTCGTCCGGGTCGATTCGAAGACCGG
This sequence comes from uncultured Alphaproteobacteria bacterium, assembly GCA_963747855.1. Classification (GTDB taxonomy): domain Bacteria; phylum Pseudomonadota; class Alphaproteobacteria; order Rhizobiales; family Xanthobacteraceae; genus BOG-931. The sequence goes on along the minus strand of CAVVGN010000002.1, from coordinate 1,318,499 downwards.
CATGCGCGCCACGCCCGGCGACACGCACGTGATTCTGGAAGCCTTCAAGCCCGGGACCGCGCCGCCCGACAGCTACTCGGTGATCGGGGCCGACAACCGCGGAAATGCCGGTCAAATGTCGATCTCGCCGGATTCCGCGGCCGGCGCAGTGCGAACCGGCACCGGAGGGCTTTACTGATCCGTCGGTGCGTTGCGCCGCGCGCCGCAAAGCATTACATCGCTCAGCGTCATGCGCGCCGAAGTCGAAAGCATTATCGCCGACATCAAGCAGTCCGCCGGGCTGCTGAGGAGGCATCTTTGACGTCGACAAAGCGCGCGCGCGGCTTGCCGAGCTGAACCGGCAGGCGGAAGATCCAACTCTTTGGAATGACCCGCAGCGCGCCAGCCGCGTGATGCAAGAGCGCACCGCGCTCGACGATCAGCTTAACGCGCTCGTGCGCATCGACCAGGAACTTGATGACCAGCTGACGTTCATCGAGCTTGGCGAGGCCGAAAACGACCAGAAAACGATCGCCGAAGCGGAGGCGGCGCTGCGCAAACTCAAGCTTGAGGTCGCGCGCCGCGAGCTTGAGGCGCTTTTATCCGGCGAGGCCGACGCGAACGATGCCTATCTCGAAGTCCACGCCGGCGCGGGCGGTACCGAGAGCCAGGATTGGGCTTCGATGCTGCTGCGCATGTATGTGCGCTGGGCCGAGCAACACGGCTTCAAGGTCGATTACATCGAGGAGACACAAGGAGAAGAGGCTGGCATCAAATCCGCCACAATCGAAGTTAAAGGCCGCAACGCATACGGCTGGCTCAAGACCGAAAACGGCGTCCACCGGCTGGTGCGCATTTCGCCGTTCGACGCCAATGCGCGCCGCCATACCTCCTTCGCCAGTGTCACCGTTTATCCCGTAGTTGACGACCGCATCAACATCGACATCAAGGAGTCCGATGTGCGCGTCGATACCATGCGCGCCGGCGGCGCCGGCGGTCAGCACGTCAACAAAACGGAATCGGCGATACGGCTGACGCATATTCCGACCAATATCGTTGTCGTGTGCCAGGACGATCGCTCACAGCATCGTAATCGCTCGCGCGCCTGGCAGATGCTGCGCGCCAAGCTTTATGAGGCCGAGCTCAAGAAACGCGAAGCCAAGGCCGCCGCCGATCAAGCCGCCAAGACCGACATCGGCTGGGGCCACCAGATCCGCTCTTATGTTTTGCAGCCGTACCAGATGGTCAAGGATTTGCGCACAGGGGTGTCGACCTCGAGCACCGGGGCCGTGCTCGACGGCGACATCGATCAATTCATGGAAGCGGCGCTGGCGCAAAAGGCGTTCGGCGGCGAGGCGAAGGCCATCGAAGACGTGGAGTAATCGCCGCCTCACTCCGCGTACCGATACGCGCCTCCGGTTGCGAGCGCGCGCCGATACGCCGGCCGGGCGTGGATGCGGGCAAGGAAATCCATCAGCTTCGGGCGGGTCTGATCGAGGCCGGCGCGATCTCTTGCCGCCTCAAGCGGAAAGCTCAACATGATATCGGCGGCGGAGAATTGCTCGCCCAGAAACCACGGCTTGCTGCTCAACTCGGTTTCCAAAAAATCAAGATGCAGCTTGAGCTGCGATTTGACGAAAGGGCGCGCCGGATAACCCAGCAGTCCGAGCCGGTCGACAATAAGCTTGAGCAGCAATAGCGGCATCAAAGAACCTTCGGCGTAGTGCAGCCAATATTTGTACTGCCAGTACAGATCGGAATCGCGCGCTGGCGCCAAATCCTGACCGTAGCGATCAACCAGATATTCGATGATCAACCCGGTCTCGGCAAATGTCTTGCCGCCGTCTTCGATCGTTGGGGATTTGCCGAGCGGGTGCACCCGCCGCAACTCCCTCGGCGCCAGCATGTTCTTCTTGCGCTCGTAGCGGATCACCTCGTAGGGCGTTCCCGTTTCCTCGAGCAGCCACAAGACGCGCTGACTGCGCGAATTGTTCAGGTGATGAACCCGGACCATGCCGGGCCGAATGTATGGAGGAAACGGCCGAAAGGCGAGCTGGCGTGCGTCGCCGGAACTTATCCGCCGCTGAGCCGGTCGCCGGCGTTGAGGAATTTCTGCGGGTCGACGGCTTCTCCGTCGATCCGCGTCTCGTAGTGCAAATGCGGGCCGGTCGAACGGCCGGTCGAGCCCATGCGGCCGACAACCTGGCCGATGCGGATCTGGTCGCCGACATTCACGTCGATCTGGGAGAGGTGTCCGTAGCGGGTCGACAGCCCGTTGCCGTGATCGACCTCTACCATCTTGCCGTAGCCGCCGCTCCAGCCGGCGTTGGTCACCATGCCGGCAGCGGTCGCGTGCACCGCCTCACCCATGTCGCCGCGAAAATCGATGCCGGTGTGCATCGCCGGAATATGGAGGAACGGATCCATGCGCACGCCGAAAGTAGAGCTTATGTCGATCTCTCCGGTGACCGGTTTGCGCACGGGCACAAAAACCAGACTGCGGCTGAGCTGCTCAGCCTGTACCCGCGCGATGTTCACGCGCGTGAGCATGCGTTCAAAATTGTTGCCTTCGCCGGGCAGCTTGACCGGAACGAAAGGACCGCCGGTGCCGCCCGCGGGCGCGTCGAGCTTAAGCCCGAGTTCCGCCAACACACCGCGCAGCTTGCGCGCCTTGCCTTCGTAGCGTTCCTGCATCGCCGCTAACGCGATCGCCTGGTGCCGATCGACACGGTCCAGCGACGTTTCGATTCGCGAGAGCTTGATGCTGACGTCGCCGTCCTTGCCGTTCTTGTGGTTGCCGGGCGCAACGTCATGCTCAAGCGAGGACCGCCGATCGCGCGCCTGCGGCACCGCCAGTGCGTCGGACCGTGAGCTGCGCAGCGAGCCGGTCGGGGTATCGACAGCGCCGACCAGGGCGGCGGCGCGAGATTCCAGCGTCGCCTGGCGGCGCACCAGATCGTCGAGCTTTTGCTCGAATTGTTCCTGATCCAGCAATTGCCTGCTGGTGGTGCGATCGACGCGGGCGCGCAATTCGGCGATGCGATCCTCGTAGGCGTATTGTTGCTCGGCCTGGCGCGCAATCAAGCCTTTGAGAAGATCGTCACGGAAAGCAAAATAGGTTGCGGTCGTCACCGACCAGCCGGCCATGATCACGACGGTGCCGACGGCAATCCAGAATGCGACCGGGCCGAGCCTGATCTGCCGTCCCGCGTGTCCGATCGTATAGCCGGCGCCGGCCGGCTTGCGGTGCGGGATTGGCTCGATATGCGCGCCATTGCGCGTTACCTGCCGCCGCCCCGTTGTTCTCCAGCCCGACATAGATGCTCCCCGCCCGGGCCGGTGTCGGCCGCACGAGCAGAGGATTTGAGTGGGGTATGGTTAATTTTGTGGAAATCGCCGCTAACATTTTGCCGCATTGGGTAAATGTTTCGGCAACTTAGGAGCCGCGGCGCGACCCGGCCTTAACGCGCTTTGGCCGCCGCTAAAACCTCCTCGGCGTGTCCCTCGATCGAGACTTTCGGCCATATGCGGATGACACGCTGATCGGCGCCGAGCAGGAAAGTGGTGCGCGCGATGCCCATGAATTTCCGCCCGTACATCGATTTCTCCTGCCACACCCCATAAGCCTCGAGCATCCGCCGCTTTTCATCCGACCCGAGCGCGACCGAAAGCTTGTGCTTCGCCTTAAACTTGTCCTGCGCCGCCACGGGATCCGCCGACACGCCGAGAATTTCAGTATTTGCTTTGCCAAAAGCTCCCTTTAGCCGGGAGAAATCGATCGCCTCCTTGGTGCAGCCCGAGGTGTCGGCCCGCGGGTAAAAAAACAGCACGAGGTTTTTGCCGGTGAAGTCGGCGAGCGAGACGCTACCGCCGCCATCGCGTGGAAGCGTGAATGCAGGCGCTTTGGCACCGACGTCGAGTTTACGGGTCATGCGCCTTCCTTTCGTCGCTTTCAGAGGCTCATCTAGCCCAAATTACGCGGAAGCGTGCGCGGGGTCGATAATTGCGGGCCGCCGGGTTTAGCAGGCTGGCATGATGGATGCGGAATCTCATACAGTGAACTAAAGCACGGGGATAAAGCGCACCGGGAAGATTTTCCGCTCGAAATCACCCTGCAATAAAGTCGCGACGGACGAGGGGACGCCCCAGCGGCATGACGAACCAGCACAGGCAGCGTGCAGTGCCTCCGCGATGGCGATCGTTCGTTCCGTCGCGCCGGCCCGCCCGCGCGCCACTGGCAAAGGACCTCGGCCGGCGCGGTGGTGGTGAGCTTACTTCCACTCGTCGTATTCGCCGTTTCTTTGCGCGCAATCGCCGCTGGATGAAGCGGACGGCCGTGGGCCTCGGCACATTCGGCGGTCTCCTTGCGCTTGGCGCCATCGCATTGTGGTGGCGACTCTCTGCCGGACCGATTCAGCTCGACATCGTGACGCCTTGGCTTGCGTCCGCCATCGAGGAGAACTTCGGCAGCAACCGACACGTCCAGGTCGGCGGCACCCAGATCGAGCGCACCGCTACCGGTGCCGCAGTCCGCATGCGCGACATCGTGGTGCGCGATGCCGACGGCACGATCGTCGCCAGCGCTCCTAAAGCCGAAGTCCGCGTGTCGGGCTTGAGCCTGTTGGGTGGCCGCATGCGCGCCGAAAGCCTCAATCTGGTCGGGGCCGAGATGGCGGTTCGCATTGAGCAGGACGGCGGCGTCACCGTTTTCGCCGGCGCCGACAAGCATCCGATCGCCACCGCTGCGGTGCCGCTCAACGCGGCAGCGGCGTTGTTGCGCTCGGCGCAAGATAAGGCGCAGGCGACCGGTCAATCGAGTCCGTCCGCGGCGATGCGCGGTGGAACCGCGGATACTCAGGCGGCGTCGCGTCGCGCCCGCGATGTCTTCGCCTCGCTGTTCGCCTGGATCGACGGCATCGGCGAAACCGGCCTCGACGGTCACGATCTGCGCGAGCTTGGATTGAAAAATGGCAACCTGACAGTCGACGATCGGCGCACCGGCAAGCATTGGACGTTTCATGACATCAGCGTGGGCGTCGAACGAACCCGCGGCGGCGTGGAAATAACAGTCGGTTCCGACAATCCCGAACGGCCTTGGGGGATCACGGCCGCGGTCACGCCGATCCACCAGGGTTTTCGCAAAGTCCAGCTTGAGGCGCGCCGCGTGTCGGCGAGCGATCTTCTGCTGGCGTCGCGCATCGGCGATGGCAACCTGCAGATCGACACGCCATTATCCGCCAGCTTGAGCGGCGAGATCGGTGCCGACGGTTTGCCGCAAACGCTGACCGGCCGGATCGTTGCCGAGGCCGGTTCGATCGGCGACGCCAACGACAAGGACAGCCGGATCAGTATTGAACGCGCCGAAGTCAAGCTGCAATGGGACGCCGGGAATCGCGTTCTAGCGGTTCCGTTCCAAATTCTGTCGGGCGGTACCCGCATCACGCTGCTTGGGCGGATCGAAGCTCCGGCCTCCGGCGGCATTTGGCAATTCAAGGTCGGCGGCGGCACCGTCGTGCTCAACGGTGCCAGCAGCACCGATGAGCCGCTGGTGCTCAACCGGATCACGGTCGGCGGGCACTACGACGTCGCCAAGCAGCGGTTGACACTCGATGAAGGTGATATCGGCAATACCGGCGTCGGCATTGCGATGTCCGGCAACATGGATTTCTCCGGCGGCAACGTCCATTTGGCCGCCGGCTTGGCCGGGACGCGCATGCCGGTTGAGGCGCTTAAGCGCCTGTGGCCGGCCTTCATCACACCCAAAGTGCGCGACTGGTTCGACGAGCATCTGACCAGCGGCACGGTCGAGCGCATCGTCATCGCGGTGAACTCGCCACTGGAAAATCTGAAAGCCGGCGGTCCGCCGGTGGCGGACGACGGGCTGTCGATCGAAGCGCTCGCGACCGGCTGCGTGCTCCGCCCGGTCGCGGGTCTGCCGGCGCTCCGCGACGCCGACCTCAACATCCGTGTCGTGGGGCGCGACGCCGTGGTGTCGCTCGGCAAGGCCACCGCCGACTTGCCGTCCGGCCGCAAGCTTACGCTGACGTCCGGGGTGTTCGAAGTGCCCGACACCGCGCCGAAGGCGCCGCCGGCGCGCGTGCATTTCAAGCTTGAGGGTCCGGTGCCGGTCGCGGCCGAGCTTTTGCGCATGGACCGCCTGCGTGAATTTTCCGAGACCCCATTCGACCCTGCGACAATCCGCGGCAATCTGACCGCGCAGGTCACGCTCGGGATGCCGCTGAAGGAAGATCTGCCGCCCGGCTCGACGAACTTCGCGATCGCAGTCGATACCACGAATTTTTCCGCCGACCGGATGATCATGGGGCAGAAAGTCGAGGCGGCGTTGCTGAAAGCAAATGCTACGCCGCAGGGTTTCCAGCTCAAGGGCGACGTCAAGATCGCGGGCGCCCCTGCCAGCCTCGAATACCGCAAGGCGCGCGGCGAGCCTGATGCAGAAGTGCGCATTTCCGGCACGCTGGACGAAGCCGCCCGCAACAATCTCGGCTTTGATCTCGGTGGAACCATCAGCGGTTCCGTTCCGGTCCGGATCGCCGGTCGCGTCGCCACCAGCTCTGATCGCGAAGGCCGCTTCAACGTCGAAGCCGATCTGACATCGGCGCAGATCGACGGTTTGTTGCCCGGCTGGGCCAAGCCTTCGGGCAAGCCGGCGCGCGCAACGTTCATGCTCGCGACCAAGCCGCAATCGACCCGCATCGAGGATTTATTGATCGAAGGCGCCGGCGGCGGCGTCAAAGGCAGCATCGACTTCGACGGCTCTGGCGAGGTGCAATCGGCGAGCTTCCCGGTTTACGGCTTTTCCGACGGCGACCGCACCAGCCTTAAAATCGATCGCGCGCCTGACGGCGCTCTGCGCGTGGTCATGCGCGGCGAGGTTTATGACGGGCGCGCTTTCGTCAAGAGCGCGGCCGGCGCTGCGTCCGGAAACAATAACGGCAAGCGCCGCGCCGTCGATCTCGACCTCGACATGCGGTTTGGCGCGGTGGTCGGGTTCAATGGCGAGGCGCTGCGCGGGCTCGACCTGAAAATGTCGCGCCGGGCAGGCGAGATACGCAGTTTCGGCCTCACCGCCAAGATCGGCCACGATGCGACGCTGACCGGCGATTTGCGCGGTCGCGCTGGCGCGCGGTCGGTGGTTTACCTTGAAAGCACGGATGCCGGCGCCTTTTTTCGCTTCACCGACGTTTATTCGCGCATGAGCGGCGGCCAGATGGCGATTGCGATGGACGCTCCGGTCGGCGGCGACAACCCGGTGCAGCAGGGCGTGCTGAGCGTCCGCAATTTCGCCGTGCGTGACGAAACCCAGCTCGAGCGCGCCGTCAACGCCCCGCAGAACCGCCGCAATGCCAACGCCATCGATTTCTCCAACATGCGGGTCGATTTCGCGCGCATGCCGGGCCGCGTCGGCTTGCGCAACGGCGTGGTGCGCGGGCCGGTGCTCGGCGGCACCATCGACGGCGTCGTCGACTACAAGAACGACGACGTGCACCTGCGCGGCACGCTGGTGCCGCTCTATGGCCCCAACAATCTGCTCGGGCAGATTCCCGTGCTCGGCCTGTTCATGGGCGGCGACAAGGAAGGCTTGTTCGGTCTCACCTATGAAGTGGTCGGCCGGGCGGGCAATCCGATTTTGCGGATCAATCCGATCTCGGCGCTCGCGCCCGGCATTCTGCGCAAGATTTTCGAGTTCCCGGCCAGCGGCGAACCGGTCTTCGAGCAGCCAAACTTCCGCTAGATCTTTGCTGCAACGAACACTCTAAACTGGCTTGAGCAGAACGTGACGCTTGCGTCCGAGCGAAAGCTTGATCACGCCCTCCGCCGTCACGTCCTTCTCGCCGATTGCGGTCTTGTCGCCGCTGACGCGAACGTCATTGACCATCAGCGCGTTGTTGGCGATGGCGCGGCGGGCCTCGCCGTTCGACGCCGCGAGCCCGGCTTTGACGAACGCGGCAAGCACGCCGATGCCGGCTTTCAGCTCGGTGCGTGCAACTTCGACGGTCGGCAGGCTCGCGCTGACGCCGCCTTCCTCGAAGGTGGTGCGCGCTGTCGCGGCGGCTTCCTCGGCTGCGGCGCGTCCGTGCACCAGCGCGGTCGCTTCGGTGGCCAGCACCTTCTTTGCTTCGTTGATCTCGGCGTCCTTGAGCGCGCCGAGCCGCGCGATCTCGGCAAGCGGCAGCACCGTGAACAGCTTGAGGAAGCGGGTGACGTCGGCATCCTCGGTGTTGCGCCAGTATTGCCAATATTCGTAGGGGCTCACCAGATTGGGATCGAGCCACACCGCGCCGGCCGCGGTCTTGCCCATCTTGGCGCCCGACGACGTGGTGATCAGCGGCGAGGTCAGCGCAAACAGTTGCGCGTTGTGCAGGCGCCGGCCGAGATCGATGCCGTTGACGATGTTGCCCCACTGATCCGAGCCGCCCATTTGCAGCACGCAGCCGTAGCGCCGGTTGAGCTCGACGAAATCGTAAGCCTGCAGGACCATGTAATTGAATTCGAGGAACGACAGCTCCTGCTGGCGGTCGAGCCGCAATTTCACCGAGTTCGAACGCGAGCATGCGGTTGATCGAAAAATGCCGCCCGACGTCGCGCAGGAAGTCGATGTAATTGAGCTTGTTCAGCCAGTCGGCGTTGTTGGCCATGATGGCGTTGCCGCCGGCATTCTCGAATTTCAGGAATTTGTCGAAGATCGCGCGGATGCCCTTCAGATTCTCGTTGATGTTCGCGTCGGTCAAAAGCCGCCGGCTTTCGTCCTTGCCGGATGGATCGCCGACGCGGGTGGTGCCGCCGCCCATCAATGCGATCGGCCGGTGGCCGGTCTGCTGCAGCCAGTAGAGCAGCATGATCGGCAACAGCGAGCCGACATGCAGCGAGGCCGCGGTGCAGTCGAAGCCGATATAGGCGGTCACCGCCGACGCGCGCGCCAGCGCGTCGAGCGCGTCGGGCTCGGAGACCTGGTGAATGAACCCTCGGCTCGCCAACACGTTGAGAAAATCGGACTTGTAGATGCTCATCGCTTTCCGGCCTGTCGCGCCAAACGCGGCGGCCGCTGATATAACAGGCGGTACCTCCGATTCAAAGGAATGCCGGACAATAATGCCGACGCCAACGCAAACAAAATCGCCGCCGGTTATGGCGATCGGGCTGATGAGCGGCACCTCGCAGGACGGCGTCGATGTCGCGCTGATCGAGACCGATGGCGATGTCATCAGCCGGTTCGGCCCGACCGCTTACCGCACCTATTCGCGCGCCGAGCGCGCACTGTTGCGTAGCGCCACCGCGGCCGCCGCCAACATCACCGACCGCAACGCCCGGCCGGGCGCCGTCGCCGCGGCCGAAGTGGCGGTGACCGACGCGCATGCCGAAGCGGTCGAGACCTTCCTCGCCGGCAACGGCATCGGTCGCCGCGACGTTACCGTCATCGGCTTCCACGGCCAGACCTTGCTGCACCGGCCGAGGGAGCGTCTGACCGTGCAGATCGGCAACGGCCGGGCACTCGCCGACCGGCTCGGCATCGCCGTGGTCTACGATTTCCGCGCCGCCGACGTGGCGGCCGGCGGGGAGGGCGCTCCGTTCGCGCCGGTGTTTCATCGCGCGCTCGTGCGCCGGCTCGACCGCGCGGCGCCGGTCGCGGCGCTCAATCTCGGCGGCGTCGCCAACGTCACCTTCATCGACGGCGAAGAGCTGATCGCCTGTGACACCGGACCGGGCAACGCGCTGCTCGACGATTTCCTGCGCGTGCGCACCGGCGCGCTGCTCGATGCCGACGGCAAGATCGCGCAAGCCGGAAAAGTGGACGAGCAAGCCATCGAGCGCGTCCTCGCCGATCCGTTCTTCACAAAGCCGCCGCCGAAATCGCTCGACCGCAACGATTTCCGCGGCCCCCTCGGCGAGGCCTTCGACAACCGCAGCGTCGAAGACGGCGCAGCGACCTTAACCGCGCTGACCGCTGCGTCGGTCGCGCGCATCGTGCCGCTTCTGCCGCGCGCGCCGAAAAGCTGGATCGTGTCCGGCGGCGGCGCGCGCAACCCGACGCTGATGCGCATGCTCGCCGACCGTCTCGCGCCGGCCAGCGTCGAGTCCGGCCACGCCGCCGGCTGGTCGGTGGACTCGCTCGAAGCGCAGGCCTTCGCCTATTTGGCGGTGCGCAGCCTGCACGGTCTGCCGCTGAGTTTCCCAACCACCACCGGCGTGCCGCGCCCGCTGACCGGCGGCGTCCTGGCGCGGCCGTAATCTCACCCCTGCCGCTTCAGCCGTTCGCGGGTGAGGATGTATTTCATGATCTGCGCGGTGCCGTCGCCGATTTCGAGCCCCATCACGTCGCGCAGCCGCTGCTGATGCGGCAGATCGAGCGACCAGCCGTAATGGCCGTGCGTGAGCAGGCATTGGTGGATGGTGTCGACCGCGGTCTTCGGCCCGAGCCATTTGCACATCGCCGCTTCGGAGGTGTGCGGCGCGCCGGCGTCGCGCAGCCGGAGCGTGTGATAGCAAAGCTGCCGGACCGCCGCGATCAGGCCCTCATGTTCGGCGAGCGGGAATGTGACGCCCTGGTTGCGCGACAGCGGGCCGCCGAACGCCTCGCGCTCGGTCACATAGGCCCAGGTCTCGTCGAGCGAGGCCTGCGCCGGACCAACGCATTGCAGCCCAATCAGCGCGCGGCTGAAATCGAAGCCCTGCATCACCTGCACGAAGCCCGCATTCTCGCCGCCTAACATGGCTTCGCTCGCAACCGCCACGTCGTCGAAAAAGATCGAGCCGCGGCCGACCACCTTGCTGCCGAGATCGTTAAGGCGCGAGGTAGAGACTCCCGGCGCATCCATCGGCACCAGAAACGCCGAGATGCCGCGGGCGCCATCTTCAGCGCGGCCGGTGCGCGCGAACACCAGCACCGCGTCGGCCTGGATGGCGAAGCTGATCGAGGTTTTCTCGCCCTTGAGCACATAGCCGGCATTGCTGCGCAGCGCGGACAAAGCGAGGTTGGCGGCATCCGAGCCGCCGCGCGGTTCGGTCAGCCCGATCGCGAACAGGCTTTCGCCGGCGACGATACGCGGCAGCCAGTGGCCGGCGAGCTCATCGCTCGCATGCCGCGCGATAATCTGGCCGCACAGCGAGCTGAGCAATTGCACGTAGGCGATGTTGGGATCGGCGTAGGCAATGGCCTCCATGATCAGGCCGCTCGTCTGGCTCGTTTGCCCGAGTCCGCCATGCTTCTCCGGCAGATCCGGCGCGATCAGCCCGAGCGCGCCCATCTCGCGCATCAGCGCGCGGTCGATCTTGGCGTCGCGCTCGCGCGCCTGGTAGCCGGGCGCAAGCTTTTCGCGCGCGAAGCGCTCCGCGGTGGCGCGGAATTCGCGCTGCTCGTCGGTCAGCGGCAGGGTGACGTTGTTCATGCTCTTTGCGCCTTCACCCGGCCATGGTCAGGCCGCCGGAAACGCTGATCACCTGGCCGGTGATGAACGCGGCGTCGTCGCTGGCGAGAAAGCAGATCGCGCCGTGCAGATCGTCCGGCTCGCCGAGCCGGCCGAGCGGGATGGCGCGGCGGAACGCTTCGTCGAGCTTGTCCGGGTTGCGCGCGCCCTGTTTGTAATTGGCGTAGAGGTCGGTCTTCACCACGCCGGGGCAGACCACGTTGATGGTGATGCCGTGGCGCGCGTGCTCGCGCGCGATGGTCTTGGAAAAGCCGATCAGGCCGGCCTTGCAGGCGGCATAGACCGCTTCGCCCGACGAGCCGACCCGGGCGGCGTCTGAGGAGACGTTGACGATGCGGCCTACTTTTCGCGCGATCATGCCTGGCAGTACCGCGTGATGCATGTTGAGCGCGCCGGTGAGGTTGATGCCGATGATCTTCGTCCAGTCGGCCGGCGACGTGTCGGCGAATAATTTGAAAACATCCCAGCCGGCATTGTTGACCAAGACGTCGATCGGCCCGAGCGCCGCTTCGGCGTCGCGCACCGCGTTCTGGCAGGCCGCGTGATCGGTGATGTCGCAGGTGAACGCCGCGGCCTTGCCGCCGGCTTGCGCGATCGCCGCCGCAATGCGCTCGGCCGCCGCTTGGTACACGTCGAACACCGCGACGCTCGCGCCTTCCTCGGCAAACCGCCGGCAGGCGGCGCCGCCGATGCCGCCGCCGCCGCCGGTGACGACGACGGTCTTGTCCCGCAAGCCCCGCATGCGCGTTTTCCTGTCCCTTTCCGCGATATGACAATGGCCGTGCCGGAGAGGCAAGTGCGTGGGGAAAATCGCCAAACGCTCCGTCATCCTGAGGCGGCCGCGAAGCGGCTTTCGAAGGATGCTTCTCAAACGCTGCGGCCGTCGCCCTTCGAGGCTCGCCATAGTGCGTCGAACAACCGCGTAAACACGCCGCGCTGGTCGCCCGTCCGTCCTTGGGCGATCGTACGCCCATCATCCCAAATGCAGATCCTTCTGCCGGGTCTCGTTAGCGCCGTCGCCGCGCTTGAGCCGGTGGAAAATGACCGTGGACAGGACGGTGAAGGCGCCGAACGCGAGAAACGCCTCGTGCAGGCCTGAGATCATCTCAGGCGACGTTGCCGGGCTTTGGGGGATGAACAGCGCCGTGGTCAGGCCGGCCGCGGCGACGCCGAAGCTGATCGACATCTGCTGCATCGTGCTGGCGATCGAACTGGCGTTGCTCGCCTTGTCGTCGGGGATGTCGGCGTAAACCAGCGTGTTCATGCTGGTGTATTGCAGCGACGCAAACGCGCCGTAACCGAACGCCAGCAGCACGATGAGCCAGATCGGCGTCGCGGCGCCGATGGTGGCAAACAGCATCAGCAGCAGCCCGAGGATGATGGTGTTCGAGATCAGGACGCCGCGGAAGCCGACCCGTTCGAGAATTTTCGGCATCAGGAATTTCGTGCTCATGGCGGCCGCCGCCTGCGGCATGATAAGCAGGCCCGATTGCACCGGCGTGTAGCCAAGCCCGACCTGGTAGAGGAGCGGCAACAGAAACGGCACGCCGCCGATGCCGAGCCGGGTGAAGAAGCTGCCGCTGACGGCGGCGCTAAACGTGCGGATGCGGAACAGCGTCATGTCCAGGAGCGGAAACGCGATCCGCGCGGCGTGCAAGCCGTAGCCGAGAATCAGCGCGAACGAAATCGCCAACAGCCCGATGATTTCCGCCAGCGCCAGCGTGTGCTCGCCGAATATCTCCAGCACATACGATAACAGCGCTACGCCGGAGCCGAACAGGATGAGGCCAACGACGTCGAGCGGCTTGGTATTCGGTTCGCGATAATCCGGCAGGTGCAGGTAAACCAGAATGAGGCCGGCCATGCCGACTGGAAGATTGACAAAGAATATGAACCGCCACTGCAAATAGCCGACGATGAGGCCGCCGGCGATCGGGCCGAGCATCGGGCCGACCAGGCCCGGAATGGCGACGAAGCTCATGGCGCGGATCAGCTCGGATTTCTCGAACGTCCGCACCAGCGTGAGCCGGCCGACCGGAACCATCATGGCGCCGCCGCAGCCTTGCAGGATGCGGCAGGCGACCAGGATGTGGATGTTGCTGGTGAGGCCGCAGAGCACCGAGCCGAGCGTGAACAGGCCGATCGCCGAGGCAAACACCCGGCGCGTGCCGAAACGGTCGGCCATCCAGCCGCTGATCGGAATGAATACTGCCAGACTCAACGTGTAGCTCGCCAGCACCGACTTCATGCTGAGCGGAGCCACATGCAGCGCTTCCGATACGACCGGCACGGCCGTGTTCAGGATGGTCGTGTCGAGCGACTCCATGAAAAACGCGACCGCGACCAGCCAGGGCAGGAGTCGCTTGCGCGATCCGGTCGGCGGGCGTGAAAAGGTGCTGATGGGATGGGTTTCGTCGGCTCGCGATGCGTAGGCTTTAGCCACCGCTTATTCCCACGCCACGTTCGGCAAGGATTTGGCGAGCTTTGTCACTCAGTTGGAACTTTGCAGGCTCATCTTTAGCTGGCTCGACCAGTCCCTTCGCAACAAGCTGATCAAGCATGGCCTTTTTGTGCGCCTTTAGATTGGCACGGGGGTTATCCAGCAAGTCGCAAAGAACCGCAATTTCGAGGTCCGAGAGATCGTTCGTCATACGATTGGTCCTCCGAACCCACGCGATTGCAAAGCGCAGAGGGCGGATGAGCGCAGCGTGATCCGCCGCCGCGCCGGCAGGCAACACAACGGCGGATGACGCCTCCCGCCAGGACGTGCGCTCATAAACCGATTTGGCCGAAAGCCGCTGCTGCGCTGATCGTCTCGAGTTATCGCAAAATGATCGGATAAATACCACACGATCGTAAGGTTTGGACTGTTAGTCGATTCTCCTGGGCCATAAGACGCGTGCGGACTTTCTGCACATTATCCGGGAGATTGGCGATGAAGAGCTGGCTTAAGACCGTCTTGTACCTGTGCGCGCTGCTGTCTGTGACTTTCGTGCGCACCGTTTGTTTCGCTCAAATCTACGACCAGAACTCAGCTCCGCAAAATTCGCGGAGCGCGCAAAACTGGGCAAACAGTACACAAAACTGGAACAATAGTCCTAACAACTGGCAGAACAGTCCGCAAAATTGGCAGAACAGTTCAGCCAACTGGAAAAACAGTCCGCAAAATTGGGAAAACAGTGCCAACAATTACAACAACGCCAACGGCATCCATGACAGCAATGGTAATCGCATCGGCTATACGGTGCCGAGCGCGGATGGCGGCTTAAATTACTTCAATAACGATGGCAGCCGCAGGGGCTACCAGCCCGGCCACTAATTCGCCCTACGCGATGCGTTCGCGATGATGCGCGGACCTACGCCGCGCTAGTGCGGGCGGTGCTTTTGGTGCCGAGCCGTTTGTCGAGATATTGGCCGATCGAGGTCATCAGCGCTTCCACCTTGCCGTCGAAGAAGTGGTTGGCGCCGGCAACGACTTTCTGCTCGATGACGATGCCCTTCTGGGTCTTGAGCTTCTCGACGAGGTTGGTCACGTCGCGCGGTGGCACCACCGCGTCGCGGTCGCCGTGGATGATCAGGCCGGACGACGGGCAGGGCGCGAGGAAGGAAAAGTCGTAGAGGTTGGCGGGCGGCGCAATCGAGATGAAGCCCTCGATCTCCGGCCGGCGCATCAGAAGCTGCATGCCGATCCAGGCGCCGAACGAGAAGCCGGCGATCCAGCAGCTGCGCGCTTCCGGATTGACCGTCTGCGCCCAGTCGAGCGCCGACGCCGCGTCGGAGAGTTCGCCGATGCCGTGGTCGAAGCCGCCCTGGCTCCTTCCCACGCCGCGGAAGTTGAAACGCAGCGCCGAAAAGCCGCGATGCACGAAGCCGTAATAGAGCTGGTAGACGATCTGGTGGTTCATCGTGCCGCCGAATTGCGGATGCGGATGCAGCACGATGCCGATCGGGGCGTTTTTCTGCCGCGCCGGATGGTAGCGGCCCTCGATGCGGCCGGCCGGGCCGGTGAAGATGACTTCGGGCATTCGGAAACCTCAGTTTACCGTCTCGCGGACACGAATTTGCCCGCGCTTGACGGCCCCAGCGGGCGCACGTAAGTGTCTAAAACCATTTCAGTTTTTTGAACTGGCGACGTGCATCCGGCCAGCGAAAACAAAGCGCCGCGACTTCTAGCACGGGGCATAGGGCAAAAAGCAAGCATAACCAGCATGGCCGAGCGCAGCTATTTCGACTGGAACGCCACGGCGCCGTTGCGGCCGGAGGCCGCCGACGCGCTTACCGCCGCGCTGTCGCTGACCGGCAACCCGTCGTCGGTGCATGCCGAAGGCCGCGCGGCGCGGCACCTGGTCGAAGCCGCGCGCGAGGACGTGGCGCGGCTCGTTGGCGCGCAGCCGGGCCATTTGACCTTCACGTCGAGCGGCACCGAGGCGAATGCGCTGGCGCTGACGCCCGCGATCGAGACCGCGGACGAGAAAAAGCCGCGCGGCAAGCTTTTGATCTCGGCCATCGAGCATCCGTCGGTGCGCAGCGGCGGGCGCTTCCCGCGCGAAGCGGTCGCCGACATTCCGGTCGATTCCGGCGGGCGCGCCGATCTTGCGGCTTTGCGCGCGGTGCTTGCGCAGACAACGCGGCCGCTCGTCTCCATCATGCTCGCCAACAACGAAACCGGCGTGATCCAGCCGATCGCGGAAGCGGCCGCCCTCGTGCACGCGGCCGGCGGCCTTCTCCATGTTGACGCCGTGCAGGCGGCGGGACGCGTCCCGGTCGATATCGGCGCGCTCGGTGCGGATTTGCTCACACTTTCGGCGCACAAGATCGGCGGCGTGAAGGGTGCGGGCGCGCTTGTTCGCGCGCGCGAGGACATTCATTTTCCCGAGCCGCTCATCCGCGGCGGCGGGCAGGAGCGGGGGCTCCGCGCCGGCACTGAAAATGTCGCCGGCATTGCCGCGTTCGGCGCTGCCGCCGAGGCGGCGCTGGCCGCGCGCGCCGAAGAGGCCGCGCATATGCTGGCGTTGCGGAACACGCTGGAGGAGGGGATTCGCGCCATCGCCCCATCGGCGGTGATTTTCGGCGCCTCCGCCGAACGGCTGCCGAACACGACCCTGTTCGCGGTGCCCGGCATGAAGGCTGAGACCGCGATTATCGCTTTCGACCTCGACGGGATCGCGGTCTCGACCGGCGCCGCCTGTTCGTCCGGCAAGGTGCAACCCTCCCATGTCCTTGCCGCCATGGGGGTTTCGCCGCCGCTCACCGGCGGCGCCATCCGCGTCAGTTGGGGCTTTTCGACCACGGAAACCGACGTCGAAAAGTTCCTAAATGCTTGGAGAAAGCTCGCCGGTGCATTATCTAAGGGTGGTAAGGAGCAGCGCGGCATTGCCGCCTAAGTCGCTGCTCCGATGACGGATTTTACGGCTGTTGGAATGGTTCAACGGCTTTCGATGGGGATGACCAGGGACAAGCACCTGACCATACCGACTTAATCCAACCCGCGGTCCTTGAAACCGTGCGCGGAGGGACGAATGCCGGCAGTGCAAGAAACCGTCGATCAGGTTCGGCGGATCGACGTCGATCAATACAAATACGGGTTCGAGACGCTGATCGAATCCGACAAGGCCCCGAAGGGCCTGTCGGAAGACACGGTCCGTTTCATCTCGGCCAAGAAGAACGAGCCAGAATGGATGCTCGCCTGGCGGCTCGACGCCTACAAGCGCTGGCTGACCATGCACGAGCCGAAATGGGCCAAGGTCGAATACGGCCCGATCGACTATCAGGATATTTATTATTATTCCGCGCCGAAGAAGGCGCCGCAGTCGCTCGACGAGATCGATCCGGAAATTCTCGCCACTTACGACAAGCTGGGTATTCCGCTGCGCGAGCGCGAAGCGCTTTTGGGCATAAAGAAGCCGGTGAATGGGGACGGCGAAGAGGTCGAGGGCGGCAGTTATGGCCGGGTCGCGGTCGACGCGGTGTTCGATTCCGTTTCGGTGGCGACCACGTTTAAGGCCGAGCTCGCCAAGGCCGGCGTCCTGTTCATGCCGATCTCGGAAGCGATCCACGAGCATCCCGAACTGGTGAAGAAGTATCTCGGCTCGGTGGTGCCGGTGTCGGACAATTTCTTTGCCACGCTCAATTCGGCGGTGTTCTCGGACGGCTCGTTTGTTTACGTGCCGCCGGGCGTGCGCTGCCCGATGGAGCTGTCGACCTATTTCCGCATCAACGAGAAGAATACCGGCCAGTTCGAGCGCACGCTGATCATCGCCGACAAGGGCTCCTATGTCAGCTATCTGGAAGGCTGCACCGCGCCGATGCGCGACGAGAACCAGCTGCACGCCGCCGTGGTCGAACTCGTCGCGCTCGATAACGCCGAGATCAAATATTCGACCATCCAGAATTGGTATCCGGGCGACGCCTCCGGCAAGGGCGGCATCTATAACTTCGTCACTAAGCGCGGCGATTGCCGCGGCAAGAACGCGAAAATCTCCTGGACCCAGGTCGAGACCGGCTCGGCGATCACCTGGAAATATCCGAGCTGCATCCTGCGCGGCGACAATTCGCGCGGCGAGTTCTACTCGATCGCCATTTCCAACGGCTACCAGCAGGTCGATTCCGGCACCAAGATGCTGCATCTCGGCAAGAACACGACCAGCCGGATCATCTCCAAGGGCATCGCCGCCGGCCATTCGAACAATACCTATCGCGGGCTCGTTACCGCGCATCGCCGCGCCACCGGCGCGCGCAACTTCACTAATTGCGATTCGCTCCTGATCGGCGACCAATGCGGCGCGCATACCGTGCCGTATATCGAGGCGAAGAACTCGGCCGCGAACTTCGAGCACGAGGCGACCACCTCGAAGATTTCCGAGGAGATGCTGTTCTATTGCCGCCAGCGCGGGCTGTCGGCAGAGGAAGCCACCGCGCTCGTGGTCAACGGCTTCGTCAAGGACGTGCTGCAGCAACTGCCGATGGAATTCGCGGTCGAGGCGCAGAAGCTGATCTCGGTGTCGCTGGAGGGGTCGGTCGGATAGCGCTTACTTCCGCTCATTTCCGCGCAAGCGGCAATCCAGCTCTGGGTCCCCGCTTTCGCGGGGACGAGCGGCAAAACAACAATCGAACGCATTGCAGGAAGAAAATGCCGTTGCTGGAAATTAAAAATCTGCACGCCGGGGTCGAAGGCAAGGAAATCTTGCGCGGGCTTACCCTAACGGTGAACGCCGGCGAGGTGCACGCGATCATGGGGCCGAACGGCTCCGGAAAGTCCACCCTCGCTTACGTGCTGGCCGGCAAGGACGGCTACGAGCCGTCCGCGGGCGAAGTTCTGTTCAACGGCAAGAACATTTTCGACCTGGCGCCGGACGAGCGCGCCGCCGCCGGCCTGTTCCTCGCATTCCAGTATCCGCTGGAAATCCCCGGCGTCGCCACCATGACGTTTCTGCGCACCGCGCTCAACGCGCAGCGAAAAAAGCGCGGCGAGGCCGAACTCTCTACGCCCGAATTCCTCAAGACCGTGCGCGAGGTCGCCAAGAAGCTCAATATCGACCAGGACATGCTGCGCCGCGCGGTCAATGTCGGCTTTTCCGGCGGCGAGAAGAAGCGCAACGAAATTTTGCAGATGGCGCTGCTGCAGCCGAAGCTTGCCGTGCTCGACGAGACCGATTCCGGCCTCGATATCGACGCGCTCAAGATCGTCGCCGACGGCGTCAACGCCCTGCGCGGTCCGTCGCGCTCCTTCATCGTCATCACCCACTATCAGCGGCTGCTCAATTACATCGTGCCCGACGTGGTGCACGTCCTGTCCAAGGGCCGGATCGTCAAGACCGGCGGCAAGGAACTGGCGTTCGAACTCGAGGCGCGCGGCTACGCCGAATATCAGGAAGAGGCCGCGGCCTGATTGAAAAGCCGATGAACGCCGATGAACGGAATGGCTGACGTGAAAGTCATCAAGACGGCGGCGGAAACGGCGCTGGCCAAGACCTATGCCGAGGCGCGCGGGCGGCTTCCGGGCGACGGTGCGGTCGCGGCGCAGCGCCAGGCGGCGTTCGACCTGTTCGCGCGCGAAGGCCTGCCGCATCGCCGGGTCGAGGACTGGAAATATACCGATTTGCGCGCGCTGATGCGCGAGGCGAAGCCACTCGCGCCGCCGCCGGACGCGATGGCGAAGGCGCAAGCCAAACACGCTGGCGCAATGCTCGGCGACATCGAAGCCCGCCGTCTCGTTTTCGTCGACGGCGCGTTTGTGCCGGAACTGTCCGATACCGCCGCGCTGGAGGAGGGGCTGAGCGTCGGCTCGCTCGCCGACGCGCTCACCGCCGGCGATCCCGCGGCGATCGCGCAGCTGGGCAAGCTCGCGCCGGCCGGCGACGTCGCGGTCGCGCTCAACACTGCGCTGATGGGCGACGGCGCGGTGATCCGGATCGCGCCTGGCGCGACCATCGAGCGCCCGCTGCATCTCGTCTTCGCGGCCTCCGGCAAGCCTGCGGCAAATTTCACCCGCTCGCTGGCGGTGGTCGGCGAACACGCGCGCGCCATGCTAATCGAAAGCCATGAAGGCCCAGCCGGTTCCGGCTATCAGGTCAACGCCGCGCTGGAATTGTTCGTCGGCGACGAAGCCCATGTCGATCACGTCAAGATCATCGGCGAGGGGAGCGACGCGCTGCATGTCTCGACTTTGGCGGCGGCGATCGGCGGCAAGGCGCGATTCAACACGTTTACCTTCACCACCGGCGGCGCCGTGGTGCGCAACCAGCTGTTCCTTAATTTCGACGGCGAGGAGACGGTCGCCGGCATCCGCGGCGCGACCTTGCTCAACGGCAAGCAGCACGCCGACACCAGTTTGGTCGCCAACCACATCGCCCGCGGCTGCCAGAGCCGCGAAGTGTTCACGTCGGTGCTCGACGGCGAGGCACATGGCGTGTTCCAGGGCCGCATCATTGTCAAGCCGCACGCGCAGCAGACTGACGCCAAGATGATGACGCGGGCGCTGCTTTTGTCCGACCACGCCGAGGCCGACAACAAGCCGGAACTGGAAATTTTTGCCGACGACGTGCAATGCGGCCACGGCGCGACCGCGGGCGCCATCGACCGTGAGCTGAAATTTTATCTGATGGCGCGCGGCATTCCGGAGGCGGAAGCTGAAGCGTTGCTGATCCAGGCGTTCATCGGCGAAGCGGTCGAGGGCGTCGAGCATGCGGGCTTGCGCGAAGCGCTGATGGATGAGGTCGTGGCCTGGCTGAAGGCGCGCGCATCGTCATGAATAAAGTCATGACCAACGGCGCCTATGACGTGAACCGCATCCGGGCGGATTTCCCGATCCTGGCGACGAAGGTTTACGGCAAGCCGCTGGTCTATCTCGACAACGCGGCGTCGGCGCAGAAGCCTTTGGCCGTGCTCGACCGGCTCAATCAGGCTTACACCACGCAATACTCCAACGTGCATCGCGGGCTGCATTACCTCGCCAACGAGGCGACTGAGGCCTACGAGGGGGCGCGCGAGAAAGTCGCCGCCTTTCTCAATGCCGGCCGCAAGGAAGAGATCGTCTTTACGAGGAACGCCACCGAAGCGATCAACCTCGTCGCCTATTCGTTCGGGCGCGAGCGCATCCAGGCCGGCGACGAGATCATCCTCTCGATCATGGACCACCACTCCAACATCGTGCCCTGGCATTTCCTGCGCGAGCGCCACGGCGCGGTGATCAAATGGGCGCCGGTCGACGACGAGGGCGACTTCCTCATCGACGAATTCGAGAAGCTGTTTTCGCCGCGCACCAAAATGGTGGCGATCACGCACATGTCGAACATGCTCGGCACGTTGGTGCCGGTCAAAGAGGTGGTGCGGATCGCGCATGCGCGCGGCGTGCCCGTGCTGATCGACGGCGCGCAAGCGGCGGTGCATGCCGACGTCGATGTGCGCGACATCGACTGCGACTTTTACGCCTTCACCGGCCACAAGCTGTACGGGCCGACGGGCATCGGCGTTTTGTACGGCAAATACGCGCATCTCGAAGCCATGCCGCCGTTCAACGGCGGCGGCGAGATGATCCGCGAAGTGTTCGAGGACCGGGTCACCTACGGCGACCCGCCTTACAAGTTCGAGGCCGGAACGCCGGCGATCGTGCAGGCGATCGGGCTTGGCGCCGCGATCGATTACGTCGCCTCCGTCGGTAAGCCGCGCATCCGCGCGCACGAGGCGGGGCTCGTGCGTTACGCACATGACCGCCTGCGCGAGATCAATTCGCTACGCATTTTCGGCACCGCCAAGGATAAAGGGCCGATCGTATCGTTCGAGCTCAAGGGCGCGCATCCGCACGACGTCGCCACCATCATCGACCGCTCCGGCGTCGCCGTCCGCGCCGGCACCCATTGTGTGATGCCGCTGCTTGCCCGTTTCGGGCTCACGGCAAGCTGCCGCGCGTCGTTTGCGATGTATAGTACCCGCGAAGAGGTGGACGTGTTGGCGCAGGCGCTGCTCAAGGCGCAGGATTTCTTTACATGACCGACGAACCGAAACCCGCATCCGAAGCCGCGCCCGAAGCGCCCGCCGCCGCGGAAGCCGAGCCGCCCTCCGACGAGATCGCGCGGTTGGGCGATGAGATCGTGACCGCGCTCAAGACTGTCTACGACCCGGAAATTCCCGCTGACATCTACGAGCTCGGCCTGATCTACAAGGTCGACATCGACGACGACCGCGCGGTCAATATCGACATGACGCTGACCACGCCGAACTGCCCGGCCGCCGCCGATCTGCCGGCGCAGGTGGAAAATGCGGTGGCAAGCGTGCCCGGCGTGCGCGAGGCCAAGGTCACCATCGTCTGGGATCCGCCGTGGGATCCGAGCCGCATGTCGGACGAGGCCCGCACCGTGCTCAATATGTGGTGAGTTGCGCCGGCGTCGCCGGCGCATTACATGGAGTGTGTGCGATTGTTAGGAGTTTCGAGCTACAACAATTTGCAACTGGAATGAGGACGTGACCAAAATGGCCGATCCCCGGCCGAGACCCAAGGTGATGCGGCTCACCGATGCCGCCGCCGAGCGCATCAAGGCGGTGATGGCGAAAGCCGATCATCCGATCGCGGCGGTGCGGGTCGGCGTCAAGAACGGTGGCTGCGCCGGCATGAGCTATTTCATGGAATATGCGGAGCAGGTTAATCCGCTCGACGAGGTGATCGAGGACAAGGGCGTGCGCATCCTGGTCGACCCCAAGGCCGTTCTGTTTCTGCTCGGCACCGAGATGGACTACAAGATCGACAAGCTCTCGGCGCAGTTCACCTTCAACAATCCGAACCAGACCGCGGCCTGCGGCTGCGGCGAATCCGTGCAGATCGAGCCCGCCACCGGTGTCGAGGCGGCGCACTAGCCGCTGATTCCGCAAGCCCGACGCGCCGTCAGAAGTTGATATTCAGGCGCGCCACTGTCTTGAAATCGTATACCGGGTATTGCTTGACGATCGGGACGCTGACCTCCAGCGACAGGACGGTGGTCTTGGTCAAGTTGCGTCCAACCAGCACGTCCGCCGGCAAAAACAGCCGCCCGGTTTGTCCCGTAATGGGATCGCCGTAATTGATGCGAATATCCGGGTCGGGATAAAACGTAACGAACCAGCGGTCCGGCAGCGCGATATTCAATAACGGATCAAGCTGCAGAGTGCTGACTTTTCTTGCTGACAGCACGGCCGTTGCGAAGCTCACGTCGTAGCGCACCAGCCCGGTAAAGAAGCTGCCTTCGCTTATTTCCGGCAACATATAGCGCGCGCCGACGATCGGCAGCGCCTGCCAGGTGCCCCCGGTCAGGTCGTTGGTGCCGGTCGGGGCGACAATGCGCAGGCCGGCGCCGGCCGCCCATCGTGCATTCAAGGTCTTGATGAGCGCCGCCTGAACGTCCGCGTCGCCGAGCCCGTAGACATAGTCGCCTCCCGGATTGTCGGCAGTAATCGGATTCTTGGTGGTGAACGGCAGATCGCCGCGCAAAGCGAGAGTCCACTGCGGCGCAAGATCGATCTTCAGATCTGCACGCAATACGGCGCTATCGCTTGTTACGGTGCGCGTCGTTCCCGGCGTGCTGCCGCTTCCGGGTGCGGTTTGATAAACGTCGCGCAACTGAATGAGAGTTTGCGGCCGGGTGAAGTCCTCACCGTCGTTTTCGGCTGCTGTGACGTTGCCGGTGCCTTGCTGGGACGCCGGCGGCGCTTGCTGCGCCTTCGCCTGATCCAGCACGGGAGTAAAGAGCGCGACCGCGCCGGCCAGACGAAACGCGACAGCAAATCCCATGTCCCGGCGCCGCACGCTTGTCACTCTGATGGGCTGAAGATTCCGCAACGCTATTTCTGGTCCAGGTGCCAGACGCCGTCCCAGTCTTCCGCCAGGTTCGCTGCCTGCAACGTGTCCAGGCGTTTGAGTAGCGTCAGAGATGGTCCGTCACTCGGAACGACTGCAAGCGCCGACACGAGGCTGCGGCGCGCTTCTTCCCATTGTTTTCCCCGATATGCCGCCAGCGCTTCGCTAAACCGCGCGCGGAGTTCCGCTTGTGCAGCCGTCAGCTCGCCCCTGCGGGCCATCACCTCGAACACTGCCTGCGGTTCTTTTTGGCCGAGCACGACGATGCGGTCGACTTCGCGTACCTCAACTTCCGTGGCGGCCCTGGCGGTCGCTTCGGAGGCCAGAATCCGAGGGCCATAGACCTTGTTGGTGCCCTCCAGTCGTGAGGCCAAATTCACCGAGTTGCCCATGATCGTGTAGCTCATCATCAGTTCCGACCCGATGCTGCCGACCAATGCCTCACCGGTCGCTATGCCGATACGGATATCCAGCGGAGGTACATTGCGTACGCCGAGGATTTCCGGCAGCTCGGTGCACAGGGGAGAGACCCGCGCGGCCATGTCGAGGGCAGCAAGGCAGGCAAGCCGCGCTTGATCCGTATCCTCGTTAAAGGGCGGACCCCAATACGCCATGATGGCGTCGCCGATATACTTGTCGATGACGCCATGCTGAATCTTTGTTCGGATCGATGCTCGAAGCAATTGAGACTCTGGTCCGTTGCTTGCGTCGCCGATGCCGCCAACAGTAAAGAGAGTGATCCGTATTTACTTCGCCGCTTCGGTCGCGTCGGCTTTCTTCCAGCCCCGGTCGGGATTGTAGGCTGTGATTGCTTCCGCGGCGGTGGCGGTTTCCGGGCCGAGGTCTTTCTGAAAGACCTTCCCCTCTTGGCTGACGATGAACGTCATCACCCCGGAATTTCGATAGTCGGCCGGATAAGCGACGTGCGCGAATCCGCCGATCATCTTGCCGTTGACGACGTAATTCGGCGCGCCGCCCGGCGCGCCTGGCCTCCGCATCGAAAGGATTTTATAGTAATAGTTGCTATAGCGCACGCCCTGGCGATGTGCCGGATTGTGCACCCAGTTGTTGTTGCCGCGGTTGATGTTGTTGATGTTGACCGAGCGCGGGTTCGACGCGAGCTTTTGGTTGGCCTGCGCTTTCGCGCGTAGCCGCTGCACTGCGGCCATCACGTCGGACTGTTGCGCCAGCGCGGCGTTACCGAGCTGCTGTGTCCAATCGAGCTGCTGGCTCATCATGTCGAGCACGGAAGGCGTATCGGTCAGCGACTTCACGCTGTCGTCCCAGCTTTGCTTGTCGACCGCGGCCTTGAGCGCATCGCCGGTGAGGTTCTTGTTGGCGTGTGCCGACCGCTCGGCCTCGACGACTTCGAGCGGATAAGTTGACGCCATCATAACTTCCGACAGCAACGGATCGGGGTGGAGCGCGATGTGGGAAACGAGCGCATCGAGTTGCCCGGCACTCAATAGCTGCGATCCCGCGTCAGATTGGGCCGGTGGATTCTGCGCAAGTGCCGCCTGCGACACTGCCAGGAAGAGAGCAAATACCAGCGCCCTAAGTGTTGTCGCGATCATACCGGACTCCTCTTCCGCTCTGAACTGTTGATAACATTCATTTGAACTCGAAACGATCTCAATTCTTCCTAGGAGCCAAGCGGCGCAAGCGCGGTGCGCAGCGGTTCGCTGGGTATCGCCATCAGGCCCGCGAACGGCTGACTAAGCTCGAGGATCAGGAAGATTGCGGCAGATGCCGAAAGGGCGAAAATGCACAGGGCGACGACGGTGGTTGCATTGGTCTCGGCGAACAAGCTGAAGCTCGCGAATATGATCGCGAGCCAGGAAATCACGACCACAAGGAAGGGCATGGGAATTGCCGCCCCAGCGCTTGCGAACAGCAGCAGGCGCGTTTGCGCCAGTGCATTGGCGGTGCCGATAGCCCTCGCCTGGAGGTTGCGTTGCGCGTCGTTTCGCGGCGACAGCTTCAGAATTTCGTCGTACAGCGATAGGCCAGCCGCACTTGCGTCGAATGGTTCTGCCTTTGTGGAATAAGAGCCGTTCTCTTGCCAAATCCGATCGGCCATAGCGGCGACAGCGCGGCGAAGCAGATCGCGGGCCAAATCAGCCTCCGGCCCGTATTGCGCCAGCGTGCGATCGAGCAAAACAGCGTTGGCGGTTAGCTGCTGGACCTGACTGCTCTGAGTTTGATAGGTGCTGTTCGCCGAGGCGATGACCAAGCCAAGTACGAGAGCGGCGATGGTCCCGATCAGACCAGTTCCAAGCCTGACGACGTCCTTGGTATCTTTGGTCAGATGGTGCTTTGGCAAGCTTTGGCGTAAAAACATTCCGAGAAATGTTCCGCCCAAGACGCACGCAAACACGATGACTGAGATCAACAATGGCCTCATGGCTCGTTCCCCAAGTCGACGGCTCACGGGCCTCTGCGCTGAAAAAACAGCGACCAGAATTTATCCGGCCCCATCACCCGGCTGATCTCTCGCAAAATGAAGAAGGGAACCAGCGCGACGGTCGAAATGATTCCGAGCGACACGATTCCAGGCAACTTGTTGGCGCCGACTTCGGAAATGCTCTGCGCGACCGGCTTGCCATCCCACATTCCGATCAGCACGCGCTCTAAAATATGAAAACATATAAGCGCGACGCCAAACAGGAATGATTTGACCAGGATCGAATAGGCCAGCGGCGCATCGTCGAACCTGTGCCCTAGGCGCAGATCCTCGGCGACGAGCAGCACTTTGGCAAAAACGAGCGCATTGATGACGGCAAGTCCGTGAAATCGATAATCGATGTTGTGCTGCGCGAGAACGATCAACTCGTGGAGCGTCATCATGCCAAACATGACCCAAAGATAAACAAACATCAGCGCAAAATTTCTGATTTGGTCTTTGGCCCGCTCTTTTAGATCGCGTCGCGATGCTGGTTCGTCGCCCAGCGTTCCGTTGCTCTGACCGATTTGCGCCGAGTTAGGGGAGGGGATGGTCATGTCCATGATCCAAAAATGACGTCGATCCGGGGCAACTATACTGTTATTCAAACGCGAAGATGCGCCTCTAATCCTTTTTCATGTCGACTACGACCCAGTGGTTCACTACCGCCACGTCCAGCGCCTTGTCGAGGCGGCCGAAAGATGTGTTGCGGTCGTAAGCGTATTCGCGGACCGCATCGGTGTGATGGACGAGGAGGCCAAGGCGGACGCCGCCGGACATCGTCGTCCATTGCAGCATTTGCAAATCGCCGTCGGAATTGCCGAACGCCGCGATCGGGCGGCGGCCAATATATTCGTTGATGCCCACCGGCTTGCCCGGGCCGTCATCGATGAAGTGCACATCCGGCAATCGGAACAGCTCCGGCTGGCCGTCGCGCGTCTGGAACTTGGTCTTGATCGACGAGCCGACGACCTGCTCCGGCGGCACGGCATAGACCCGCTCGGTCCACGGCCGCATAAACTCGATTCCTCCGGTGCGGTCGATCCAGAAATCGTTGACCTTGACGCTATGGGCCGGCGCCTCTTCCGCATAATGTTTGTCTGAGCCCATGCGGAACTTACCGCCGGGAACGAACACAACGTCGAAGGTGCCTTCGCGAACCACGGTGTCGCCCCCGTGCGATTTTCCAGGCCGGAAGCGTCACTAAATCATGCATTTGAGCCGCGGAATATGACGTTCTCGTTCACAATGTTGCGGCAGCGTTCTAAAACGTCCTAAAACAATGTCAGCAACGCTGACATGCTGTCAAAAATATGATTTCGTTTGTCGAAAATGAGCTTTGATAAAGAACGCTGCAATTTTGGTCCGTGGCGCGGAAAAACAACGGCCGAAGGTGGTTCGTTTTAGCCTTCCCAGTGCAACAAACTCTCGCTAACCTGTTGTTTATTCAGGGGCCCGGCGCATTGGTGAGAGACGCGCCAAACGTAACAAACATGAGGGGAGCGTCAATGCGGAAAGTCGTTGGTTGCTTGATTGTTTTGCAAGCGATGCTGCTGGGGTTGATCTTTTCGTCGCCGGCGCATGCCCAGGTCGTCATCAACATGTCGCGCGTAACCTGTGCGGACTATCTCGCCATGACGCCGGAGCAATCCGACGTCTTCGGCTCGTGGGTCGGCGGTTACTTCAATCAGAAGACCGGTTACACTTGGATCGACATGGGGGCGCAGGCGCGTAACACCGCGAGCGTGAGAGCGTGGTGCGCCACATATCCCGGGGAATTGGTCATGACCGGTCTGGCGCGCGCCACCGGGACCGCGGCCTTCCAGGGCGATCCGAACAGGGCGGTGGTTAAGGTCGAGATGGCCGCGATCACGTGCCGGGAATTTATGAACTATTCCTACGACAAAGAGGTTTTGATCGGTGCCTGGATGAGCGGTTACTGGAACGCGCAAAGAAACCTGGAAACGCTCGACATCAGCCGCTACCGGGCCAACAGCAAACGCGTCAGTAATTATTGTAAGAAGTACCCAAGACAGACGCTGATGGCCACGATTGAAAAAGTGGCGCGCTGATCGACTGCGGCTTGCGTTACCGCGGATAGGCACGCCCCGATAAGGAAATTGCGGATTACGCCACCTTCGCCGCGCTAACGGTGTGGCCGCCGCCGGCCTCGGGATCGCGTTCGCAGATCACCCGGTTACGGCCGTTGCGCTTGGCGGCGTAAAGGCAATTGTCGGCGCGTTCGATCAGCGAATGCGCGGTGTCGTCGGCGCGTAATAGCGCCGCGCCGATGGAAATCGTCACCCGGCCGAGCCGCTCGCCGCTCGATCGTTTGATCAATTCCTTGGTCATGACCGCGCGGCGGATGTGATCGGCGACGGTGGTCGCCGAGCGCAGCGCCGTCTTCGGCAGCGCGACGGCGAATTCCTCGCCGCCGTAGCGCGCGGCAATGTCCTGTCCCTTGACGTTCTGTTTGACCGCCATGGCGACGAGGCGAAGCACCTGGTCGCCGGTGACGTGACCGTATTTGTCATTGAACGACTTGAAGTGATCGACGTCGCACATCAATAGCGACAGCGGTTCGCCGCCCTGTTTGCCCTCGGCGATCGCCTTGGCGAGCTCGCTGTCGAAGAACTTGCGGTTGGCCAGCGTCGTCAGCGGGTCGGTCAGGCTCTCGGTCCGCACCACTTCAAGGTTTTGCTGCAGCTGCTCGATCTCCTGGCGCGAACTCGAAAGCCGCGCCTCGAGTTTCTTGTTGTTGGTCTCCATCTCCCTGGCGCCCACCACCAGCCGCTCAATCACCACGCGCAGCGATGCGCCGTCGTTGGCGCCCTGCAACGTCTCGCTCGCGTCGGCGAGGCTCGCCGAATAATTCGTCGCCGAGCCGGCCGCGGCGTCGATCATGTCGAGCACCTGCTTGATCTCGGTCATCATGCGTGAGCCGACCGAATTGATGCGGTCGCTCAGGTGATTGGGTGACAAATAGGTGGTGTAAATCTGGTCGACGTCGGCGTCGCTGAGCGAGCCTTTTTGCGCCAGCGTCTCGTTGATCGAACGGTTGAGCTCGGGGCTGTAACCGGTGGCGTACTGGTACCAGATTTCGAAATTTCGCGGCGAAGCCGGTTGCCGCAGCGCGCGGATTTGTTGAAGCGCGATATCGGCGAAGGCGATGGTGCGTTCGTGCTCGTCGTTGGGCACGGCCATGTCTTCGTCTCCGATCGTCCAATAAATCTGGAATATCCGGCGGCGCGAACGGCCACTGTAAATCACATAAAAACTTAGGAGAAAGCCGTGAAGGACCGGTAAACGGATAAGGCGTAACCGGCGGGCGGCGCCGAAATCTATTGGCGGCTAGGAGAAAGTCGGGGAAGTTTAAGCCTTCAGCGGCACCGGCCGCAGCAAAAATGCCGGCAGATGCGACGTATCGGCGTCTTCATTGCGCGGCTTGGCCGCTTGCGGCGGCCGCTGCAGAATATGCGCGATTGAAGCGGAGGCGGCGGCGGGACGGTGTGGTTTGCGGCCGTGGTGTGGCCGCTCCCGTTGCGCCGGCGCGTCCGGGCGCGGAGCCGGCGCCGCGCTCGCCTCGGGTTGCGGGCCGTTCATCCACGGGATCGGCTGGCCGATCAATTTTTCGATCGCGGCGACCGCTTTCTGGTCGTCGCCTCCGGCAACCAGCGTGATAGCGGTGCCGGTGCGCCCGGCGCGGCCGGTGCGGCCGATCCGGTGGACGTAATCGTCCGCGTGATGGGGAACGTCGAAATTGTAAATGTGGCTCACTTCGGGAATGTCGAGGCCGCGTGCGGCGACGTCGGAAGCGACCAGCAGCGCCACTTCGCCCTTGCGGAACTTTCGAGCGCGGCTGTCCGCGCCGGCTGGTCCATGTCGCCGTGCAGCGCCAGCACCGAAAAACCGTGGCGGATGAGCGAACGATGCAACGTTGCGACGTCGCGCTTTCGGTTGCAGAAGATAATGGCGTTCTTCAAGCCTTCGGCCGAGCGGATCAGGCGGCGCAAAGTATCGCGCTTCTCGTGCGGATCGCGTCCGGTTCTGGCGAGCAGTTGCGCGGTGTTCGCGACCGTGGTGGCCGGACGCGAAACCTCGACGCGCACCGGATTGCTGAGGAACTGTTCGGTGATGCGCCGAATCTCCGGCGGCATGGTGGCGGTGAAGAACAAAGTCTGGCGGGTGAAGGGTACAAGCTTGCAGATGCGCTCGATGTCCGGAATAAAGCCCATGTCGAGCATGCGGTCGGCTTCGTCGATGACGAGAAGCTCGACGCCGCTCAGCAACAGCCGTCCGCGCTCATGATGATCGAGCAGGCGGCCGGGCGTGGCGATCAACACGTCGACGCCGCGCATCAGCTTGGTGTCCTGGTCGCCGAATGACACGCCGCCGATGATCAACGCGACGTTGAGCTTGTGATTGACGCCGTACTTGGCGAAGCTTTCTTCCACCTGCGCGGCAAGTTCGCGCGTCGGCTCGAGGATCAGCGTGCGCGGCATGCGCGCGCGGGCGCGGCCTTGTTCGAGCATGGTCAGCATCGGCAGCACGAAGGCGGCGGTCTTGCCGGTGCCGGTTTGGGCGATGCCCAGCACGTCGCGCCGGGCGAGCACGTGCGGGATGGCTTGATCTTGGATAGGGGTGGGGGTCTTGTAACCGGCCGAAGCGACAGCGGAGAGAACTTTTTCGGATAAGCCGAGATGCGAGAACGTCATGAACCCTCAGATCAGGGCCCGCGCCGGGCGCAGGACCCTATGGATGGGACGGTGAATAGGCGTCGAAACATCGAATCCACCGCAGTTTGCGTGCCCGGAACATAGGATCGAACGGGACAAAGTCAACCGGCCGCTCCGTTGTAAGTTAAAAGGATTCCTGCATTTTTCCGCGTCGCGGCGCGTCGCAACTGCCCAAAGGGAAGCATGTCAGCGATTTCATCGAACGGTCTGCCGATTGTTCTGGTTCCGGGGCTGCTCTGCACGGCGCGGCTCTATGCCGAGCAAATTCCGGCGCTGTGGCGGTTTGGCGCGGTCACCGTCGCCGATCACACGCGCGATCACTCGATCGAGGCAATTGCGCGGCGCATTCTCGCCGCGGCGCCGCCGCGCTTCGCGCTCGCCGGCCTTTCGCTCGGTGGCTATATCGCCTTCGAGGTCATGCGCCAGGCGCCAGAACGGGTCGCCAAGCTTGCTGTGCTGGATTCTCGCGTCGGCGCCGAACTGCCGGCGCAGACCGCGGCCCGCCTGCCGCTGATCGAGCTCGCCAAAACCGGCCGCTTCGCGGAAATCCCCGAACGGCTGTTTCCCGTGTTCGTCCACCGCGACCGTCTTAACGACACGGCATTGAAAAGCATCGTCCGCGCGATGGCTGAAGAAACCGGGCCGGGGGCGTTCCTGCGCGAGACGCAGGCGATCATGTCCCGCGCCGACGCGCGGCCGGTGCTTTCGACGATTACCTGTCCGACGCTGGTTCTGGTCGGCGACGGCGATCAGCTGACGCCGCCGAAGCTTGCGGAAGAAATCGCCGCCGGCATTCGCGGCGCTCCCCTCGTCGTCATTCCCGATTGCGGGCATCTCTCGACGTTGGAGCGGCCGGCGGCGGTGAACCAGGCGTTGGCGGAGTGGATGGCGAGCTGACGCGCTCCCTATGCCACCTGCCGGCTTTGTCCGCGTGGCGTGGTCTGCGCGGCTCGGCCGCCTGTTCCCTTGACGCCAAGGAACGCTTCAATCTCATCGGCGGCGCCGGCCGCCCCGTCGACACTGGCCAGTGCCGCGGAGCGCTGCCGCGCGTTCGCGCGGTATGACGGCGTGGAAAGAACTTCCTGCGCCGCTGCGCGAATGGCCTCGACATTGGCGTCGCTCGCAAGTGCGCGGCCGGCGCCCCATTCCTGCACCGCGGCGGCCACGTAGGGCTGATCGCCGGCCGGCCCCGGGATGACGACCATCGGCACCCCGTATTTCAGCGCGCGCATCGCCGTGCCGTGGCCGCCATGGGTCACGACCAAAGCCGCGCGCTGCAGGATCGGATCGTGCGCAGCGTAGTTGAGCACGATGGCGTTCGGCGGCGTCGCGACTTCGCTCGGCGCGACGATGCCGCCGGTGGTCGCAATCACGTGCACGGGAAGATCGCCAAGCGCGTCGAGCGTGCGCTGAACCTTGTCCACATTGCGCTGCTCGAACCCCGTCGAGAAACTGACCAGCACCAGCGGCGTGGCGTCGTCGGCGGGCCACGGCAAGGGCGTCGGGACAGCGAATTTCTCGTCTTCCAGCACCGGGCCGGCATGGCGGACCATGTCCCAGCCGGGAATCGGCGCCGCATCGAACCCGCCGACGCTCGTCGAAACTATGCGGTCGCGCGGACGCCATAAATTGTCGAGCGATGGCAAGCCGGGAAAGCCTGCTTGTTGGCGCATGCCGTCGAATATGCCGAAGAACCTCCGCCACATATCGAGCTGGCGGAACACGAAAGTGTGGACGAACACGAAAGAGGGGCGGCCAAAATCCCCGGCGTGCGCAAGCGCGGCCGGAAACATCGCATCGATGCAGATAAAGTCCGGTGCCTCGGCGGCGACGATCGACTGCACCTGCGCTTCGACCGCCGGCGAGGTCAGGTAGCAGGCTGCGCGCGTCATGAAATGGCCCTGCGGATAGCGGTCGACCTGCGCGTAAGCGTCGGTGATCTCGATGGCGCGAAAGCCCGCAGTCTTCACCCGCGGCACCATTTCCGGCCGTCCGGCGAACGCGACTTGATGGCGGCGCTCGCTGAGAACGCGGGCGACGCCAAGGCTAGGCGGCAGGTTGCCGCCGCCGGACCAGTTCAGCCAAAAAATCCGTGCCATCTGCCTTCTCCTGCTGCGTGATCCCGGAAATGATTCTGTGCACGGCGGCTTCCGCCGCCGCCCTCGATACGTTGCGATCGCGGCGCAACAGTTTCCAGACATAGACGTCGGTTGCCGCGATCAGCGCATTGAGTAGCTGCGTCCGCGCATTGCCGTGCTCGCGCTCCAAATAAGGTGCAAACGTTGTCTTGACCCAATTGCGGTGATTGTCGCGACCCTCATCGAGCAGAGGCTTAAGGACCGGATGCTGCCGCTCGTCGTTGAGCCGCTGGATCACCAGGTCGCCCATGGTTTCGTAGACATCGAAGATCGCAGTCACCGCCGCCGGAATGTCGCCGGGAACGGTGGTCTTGAGCGACACCCCGGTCTTCACCAGCTCCGCGAGGGCGGCAAACAGCAGATCCTCTTTGCTGCCGAAGGCGCGCAAAATCGTGCGCACCGCGGTTTCGGCACGCTCGGCGATGCGCTCGAGCGTGAAATCCTCAATCGGCTGCTGGCGATAGAGTTCCATGGCGCTGACTCTGATCCGCGCTTTGGTCGCATCCGCCTTCGCCGCGCGCGACGTCATCGCGTAACGGCGCTTTTTTGCTTTCATGTCACTTAGAATGACGCCAATTCATATTGATGTCAATATGGATGACATTAAATTTATTGGCGGGCGCGCGCCGTGATCAGGCGCCGTATTGCTCGTCGGTCACTTTTTCCAGCCAGTCGACGACCTTGCAGTCGAGCGCTTCCTGAATGGCGATATGGGTCATGGCTGTTTTCGGCGAAGCGCCATGCCAGTGCTTCAGGCCGGGTGGAAACCAGACGACATCCCCGGGACGGATGTCCTTGACCGGACCGCCCCAACGCCGCACACGTCCCAGTCCTGCGGTGACGATCAGTGTCTGGCCGAGCGGGTGCGTGTGCCAGGCGGTGCGGGCGCCAGGTTCGAAGGTGACGCTGGCGCCGCGGGCGCGTGCGGGTGAGGGGGCTTCGAACAGTGGGTCGATGCGCACCGTGCCGGTGAAATAGTCTGCCGATCCTTTGCCGGACGGCTGCGTGCCGTTGCGTTTTATCTCCATGGCTTTGTTCCTTCGGTCGGTTATGAGACTGAGCCTTAGCGGCTCGGCTGGGAAGTTAGGCGGTCATTCCGGGGCGCCGCGTAGCAGCGAACCCGGAATCCAAAGCCACAGGTTGGCGAATATGAATTCCGGGTTCCTCGCTTTCGCTCGGCCCCGGACTTTCCCCTTAAACGTCCAGCAATTCCTCGCCGGTGAATTCGGCGCGTTCCTGGATGAAGGCAAAGCGCGCTTCGGGTTTCGTCCCCATCAGCCGCTCGACCGATTTCTCGGTGTTCTTATGCTCGTCGGCAAGCAGCACCACGCGCAGCAACGTGCGCGTCTTCGGGTTCATGGTGGTTTCTTTGAGCTGCGCCGCCATCATCTCGCCGAGCCCCTTGAAGCGGCTGATTTCCACTTTGGCGTTGGCGTGAAATTCCTTTTTCAGCAGCGCGTCGCGGTGTTTTTCGTCGCGCGCATAGACTGTCTTGCCGCCGTGGCTTAAGCGGTAAAGCGGCGGCACCGCCAGATAAAGGTGGCCGTTGTCGATCAGGCCGCGCATCTCCTGATAGAAGAACGTTATCAGCAGCGAAGCGATGTGAGCACCGTCCACGTCGGCGTCGGTCATGACAATGACGCGGCCGTAGCGCAGATTTTCGTCGCGATAATGCGCGCCGGTGCCGCAACCGAGCGCCTGGACCAGATCGGCAAGCTGCTGGTTCTGCGCGAGCTTGTCCTTGCCGGCCGATGCCACGTTGAGGATCTTGCCGCGCAGCGGCAGCACCGCTTGCGAAGCGCGCTCGCGCGCCTGCTTGGCCGAGCCGCCGGCGGAATCGCCCTCGACCACGAAGATCTCCGAGCCTTCCGCCGCCGAATTGGTGCAGTCGGCGAGCTTGCCGGGCAGGCGGAGTTTGCGCACCGCGCTCTTGCGCGCGATGTCCTTTTCCGCCCGGCGGCGCAAGCGCTCTTCGGCGCGCTCGGCCACGAAATCGAGGAGCTTGTTGGCGGCGAGCGGATTGCCGGCGAGCCAGTGATCAAACGGGTCCTTGATCGCCTGCTCGACGATCCTTTGCGCCTCGGCGGTGGCGAGCCGGTCCTTGGTCTGGCCCTGAAATTCCGGCTCGCGGATGAACACCGAGAGCATGGCGCCGGCGCCGACCATGACGTCGTCGGAGGTGATGGCGGCGGCACACTTACCCTGGCCGACGCGCTCGGCATGGTCCTTCAAACCGCGCGTGAGCGCCGCGCGCATGCCGGATTCGTGCGTGCCGCCGTCCGGCGTTGGAATGGTGTTGCAGTAAGAGTTGAGGAAGCCGTCGGCGTCGGCGGTCCAGGCCACCGCCCATTGCACCGCGCCGTGCGCGCCGATTTTGCCGGCGCTGCCGGTGAAGATTTCCTGATGGACCAGCGTCGCTTCTTTCAGTGTCTCCGCAAGGTAATCGCGCAGTCCTTCCTCGAAATGGAAGGTTGCTTTTTCCGGCACGTCATCGATGCCGTGCAATAGCTCTTTCGCGCAGAACCAGCGGATTTCGACGCCGCCGAACAGATACGCCTTCGAGCGCGTCATCTTGAACACGCGTTCGGGCTTGAAATGCGCTTTCGGTCCGAAAATCTGCGGGTCGGGGCGGAAGCGCACCTTGGTGCCGCGCCGGTTCGGCGCCTTGCCCGCGTCCTGCAATTTTGTCTTCGGCTTGCCGCGCTCGAACGCCATGCGGTAGAGGCGCTGGCCGCGCGCTACCTCGACCTCCATGCGCTCGGAGAGCGCGTTGGCCACCGACACGCCGACGCCGTGCAGGCCGCCGGAGGTCTCGTACACCTTGGAATCGAATTTGCCGCCGGCGTGCAGCGTGCACATGATGACTTCCAGCGCCGACTTGTTCTTGAATTTCGGGTGCGGATCGACCGGAATGCCGCGGCCGTTGTCGATGACGGTGACGAAGCCGTCCGCCGCCATCTCCACTTCGATCCAGTCGGCGTGGCCGGCGAGCGCCTCGTCCATGGCGTTGTCGATCACTTCGGCGAACAGGTGATGCAGCGCCTTCTCGTCGGTGCCGCCGATATACATGCCCGGCCGCCGGCGCACCGGCTCGAGCCCCTCCAGCACCTCGATATGCTTGGCGGTATAGCCGGCGTCGCCCGCCGCTACGCGCGGCGATCCGCCGCTGGAACGCGCCGCGCGGCGTGCGTTCGCCCGCTCGCCGAGATCGGCGAACAAATCGGGCGTCTTGGAGCTTTTTGCTGTTTTTCCCACGTTGTCCCGTCTGGGGGCTTGCCTGTTCGGTGGCCTTTCGCATGTGGTAGCCGGCCGGCAAACCGCAACGAAGCGCCGCGAATCAGCGTCAACTATGCCATGGAGGCGGCGCTTTGAGTTTGCCGGCGCCGCATTGACGCTGCACCGCACGGCCTTTATATGGCGGCCCATGACACGGTCGATGACCATTGCCGCCACGCGCCGCCGCCGTAGCGACACGGCACGGGCGGGCGTTCGCGCGTAAACGCTCGTGCCGCCGGCTTTCGCGGCACGCTTTCCCGACATTCTCCCGCGGACGCTGGCTTTGTTGTTCAAGCCAATGGGTTGAATTATGTCCGCGACAGGAAAAAAGGCAAAGATCGGCGTCCTCGGCGCCTCCGGCTATACCGGGGCGGAGCTGGTGCGGCTGCTGCTGCGCCATCCGCATGTGGAAATTGCTCTGCTGACGGCCGATCGCCGCGCGGGCAAGCCGATGGCCGACGTCTTTCCGCAATTCGCGCCGTATTCGCTGCCGGTGCTGACCGCGCTCGATGGCGTCGACTGGCCCGCGTTCGGTCTCGATCTCGTCTTCTGCGCCTTGCCGCACGGCACCACGCAGACAGTGATCAAGGATTTGCTGGCGCGGCTGCCGGCGCTCAAGTTGGTCGATCTGTCCGCCGATTTCCGTCTCGCAGACCCGGCGGCTTACGCGCATTGGTACGGACATCCGCATGCCGCGCTCGAACTGCAGAAGAAGGCGGTCTACGGCCTGACCGAAATCTACCGCAACGAAATCAAGGCGGCGCGGTTGGTCGCCAATCCCGGCTGCTATACGAGCTGCGCGGAGCTTGCGCTCATTCCGCTTCTGCGCGCCAAGGCGATCGATCCCGACGAGATTGTCATCGACGCCAAGTCAGGTGTGACCGGCGCGGGGCGAGGCGCGCGCGAGGACATGCAATTCGCCGAAGTGTCCGAGGGCTTCCATGCTTATGGCGTCGGCCATCATCGGCACATGGCCGAGCTCGACCAGGAATTTTCGCTGGCGGCGGGGCGCAAGGTGACCGCGAGCTTCACCCCGCATCTGGTGCCGATGAATCGCGGCATCCTGTCAACGATTTATGTGCGCGGTGCGAAGGCGTCGCCGCAGGACCTTCATGCGATCCTTTTGAAGTCTTACGCGAACGAGCCGTTCGCGCATGTGCTCCCGTTCGGCGCGCTGCCACAGACCCGCCACGTGCGCGGCTCGAACATGACCTTCATCGGGGTAGCCGCCGACCGCGTCGCCGGCCGCGCTATTATCGGCTCCGCGCTCGACAACCTGACCAAAGGCGCCTCCGGCCAGGCGGTGCAGAATATGAATCTAATGCTCGGCCATCCGGAGACCATTGGTCTCGAGCAAGTGGCGTTGTTTCCGTAAGCGAAACCAAATGCTTACGCCTGCACCTTCACGTAGCCTCCGGGCGCGTCCTCGATCGGCGTGAGCTTGCCGTCGCCGGGGACGCGGGCGGGGACTTCGGTCGGATCCTGCTCCTTCAGCCAGGCCAGCCAATCCGGCCACCACGAGCCGGGATGTTCGGTCGCTTTCGCTAGCCACGCCTCTAGATCGGCGTCGGTCGGTTTTGGGCCGGTCCAATACTGATATTTGCGCTTGTCCGGCGGATTGACGACGCCGGCGATGTGACCGGAGCCGGCCATCACATATTTTACCGGCCCGCCGAAAAACGTCGAGCCGAGCAGCACCGAGCGCGCCGGCGCGATGTGATCTTCGCGGGTGGCAAGATTGTAGACCGGTATCTTGATCGCATGCAGATCGATCGGGGTATCGCCGAGCTTGGCGTCGCCTTTGGTCAGGCGGTTGTCGAGATAGCAATTGCGCAAATAGAACGAATGGTTCGCCGCCGGCAGCCGCGTCGCGTCCGAATTCCAGTATAAGAGATCGAACGGGAAAGGCGCCTTGCCCTTGAGATAATTGTTGATGATGTAGGGCCAGATCAGGTCATTCGAGCGCAGCAGATTGAACACGGTGACCATCGACTTGCCTTCGAGGTAACCGCGCTGAGCCATGCGCTCTTCGACCGTCTTGAGTTGCTCCTCGTCGACGAAAACTTTGAGATCGCCCGCATAGGTGAAATCGACCTGGGCGGCGAACAACGTCGCGGAAACGATCCGCTCGTCGTGCCATGCCGCCATGGCGGCCAGCGCGACCGCTAGGATGGTGCCGCCGACGCAGTAGCCGATCGTGTGCACCTTGTCCTCGCCGGTTGCGTCCTTGATGGCGTCGAGCGCCGCCAGCGGGCCTTCGCGGACGTAATCCTCCCAGCTCTTCGTCGCCAGGTGCGCGTCCGGATTGACCCACGAGACGCAGAACACGGTGATGCCCTGATCGACGCACCATTTGATGAAGGATTTTTCCGGCGTGAGATCCAGCACGTAATACTTGTTGATCCAGGGCGGCACGATCAGCAGCGGCTTTTTCAGCACCGTCGGCGTCGTCGGCGCGTATTGTAGGAGTTGCATGATCTCGTTTTGATAAATCACCTTGCCCGGCGTGATCGCCAAATTGCGTCCGACCGCGAACATCGAGGAATCGGATTGGCGGATGCGCAAATCGCCGCGGCCGGCGACGACGTCGTCGGCCAGCATCTGCATCCCGCGCACCAGATTCTGCGCGTTGCTGGTCAGCGTCTCGCGTAACAATTCGGGATTGGTGAGGACGAAATTCGACGGCGACAAAGCGTTGCCGATCTGCCGCATGTAGAACTCGGCCTTCTGCTTGGTGTGCGGATCAAGCTCTGCGTCGTTGACCATCTGCGCGGCCCAGCGGGTGCCGAGCAAATAGGCCTGCTTGAGGAAATCGAAAAACTGGTTCGAGCTCCATGCCGGATCGGCGAAGCGCCTGTCGTTGGCGGCCGGCGCCACGACCGGCTCGGTCTGCTCGCCGGCAAGCCGTTTTGCCGCCGAAGCCCACAGATCGAGATACGCTTTGCCGAGGCGGGCTTGCAGCTCGATCGTACGTTGCGGGTCGGCCAGCCAATATTGCGCTACCTGCCCGAGCGTCTTGACGACTTCGTTGACCTCGTCCGCCATCTCGCGGTTGCCGCTGCCGTCCTCGCGCGGCTTGAGGTAGGCGGCCAGCGCCCGGCCGCCCTCTTCGACGAGCCGCGCTAGATTATGCGAAAACTCCTCGACGTCGACGGAGCCGATCTTCATCGGTTGCTGCGATGGCGGCGGCGGCACCAGCATTCCTCACCTATAAGCCGGCTCAAGCATTGTCCGTGCCAGCAGACATGGCCCGCACCGATCGCGCCCGCAAGGCAGCGGAGCGGGTGCTTTGGCACCTTGTTTCGACCATATTAGCGCGGTATTTGAATGGCTTGTGCCCTTTCGGTCGGCTTTTGTAAACCATTGGGGCAGTAAGCTAATCCAGCAAGAGGGGACTCGGCCGTCGCGCCGCGGCCGCTTTGGGTGACTGCTTGAACGGTAACGGACGCATGCTGGGACGCACGCTTGGGACGGTCGCGGCCGCCGCCGCGCTGGGGTGTCTCGTGTCGGGCTGTTCGGATCTGAGCTATCCGGCGGTGCACGATATGCCGGCCCCGCGCGCCGACACCACATTGACCCCGGATGAGGTGAAGCAGGCGACCGATAACCTGCTCAATGAGCGCGACCATCTGAGCACCGAAGCGCAGGCCGCCACCGGCAATCCGCCCTCGCAGCAGAAGCCGCCCGCCAATGTGCAGCCGGTTTCGGCGCAGACGCCGGCCGCCAGCGACACGACGGCGCCCGCGACGTCCTACGCGCGGCCATGATAAGAGTGGAGCGGGCCGCTTAAGCCCGCCGCGCCCGGGAACACCATGGAAGAATTTTATCGCATCCGCCGCCTCCCGCCTTACGTGTTCGAGGAGGTCAACCGCGCCAAGGCGACCGCGCGCAACGGTGGCGCCGACATCGTCGATCTCGGCATGGGCAATCCGGATTTGCCGGCGCCCGCGCACGTGGTCGAAAAGATCAAGGACACGATCGGCAAGACGCGCACCGACCGCTATTCCGCGTCGAAAGGTATTCCAGGACTTCGCCGCGCGCAGGCCGGTTATTACGCGCGCCGGTTTGGCGTGAAACTCAATCCCGACACGCAGATTGTCACAACGCTCGGCTCCAAGGAAGGCTTCGCCAACGTCGCGCAGGCGATCACCGCGCCGGGCGACGTCATTATCGTTCCCAATCCGACCTATCCGATTCACGTCTTCGGCTTCCTGATGGCGGGCGGCGCGATCCGCTCGGTGCCGGTCGAAGCCAACGACGCGTTCTTCGGCGCGCTCGAACGCGCGATCAAGCACACGATCCCGAAGCCGATCGCGATTGTCACCTGTTATCCGTCCAATCCGACCGCGTGCGTCGCCGATCTCGATTTTTACCGCGAGCTGGTGGCGTTCGCGAAAAAGCACGACGTCATTTTGCTCTCGGACCTCGCCTACGCCGAGGTTTATTTCGACGACAATCCGCCGCCGTCGGTGCTGCAGGTGCCGGGCGCCATGGACGTGGCGGTCGAATTCACCTCGATGTCGAAGACTTATTCCATGCCGGGCTGGCGCATCGGCTTTGCCGTCGGCAACGAGCGCATCATCGCGGCGCTGGCGCGGGTGAAATCCTATCTCGATTACGGCGCGTTCACGCCGGTCCAGGTGGCGGCGACCGCGGCGCTCAACGGCCCCGACGATTGCATCCACGAAATGCGCGCGACCTATAAGCGCCGGCGCGATGCGCTGGTCGACTCGTTCGGCCGCGCCGGCTGGACGGTGCCGGCGCCGCGCGCCTCGATGTTCGCGTGGGCGCAGATCCCGGAGCCGTTCCAGACGCTCGGCAGCGTCGAATTCGCCACTTTGCTGGTCGAGAAAGCAAGCGTTGCGGTATCGCCCGGCGCCGGCTTCGGCGAGCATGGCGAGGGCCATGTGCGGATCGCGCTGGTCGAGAACGAGCAGCGCATCCGGCAGGCCGCGCGCAACATCCGGCGCTTTCTTGAAACCGGGCCGGAAATGCTGCACAACGTCGTACCGCTCGCGACCCGGCGTTAGTCGAGCCGCGCTTTTCTCCTCTCCGGGCTGCGACGTTGATGGCCAAGCCGTTGAAAGTCGGTCTTGCCGGTCTTGGCACCGTGGGCGCGGCGGTCGTCCATCTCCTGCAGCATGAGCGCGACAAG
Organism: uncultured Alphaproteobacteria bacterium; assembly: GCA_963747855.1. GTDB lineage: Bacteria > Pseudomonadota > Alphaproteobacteria > Rhizobiales > Xanthobacteraceae > BOG-931. The sequence continues at coordinate 1,277,003 of CAVVGN010000002.1, read as the reverse complement.
CTTACCGCGCGCTGCGGCCGCCCGATCGAGATCGTGGCGGTCAGCGCGCGTTCGCGCGGCAAGAAGCGCGGCGTTGATTTGAAGAAGATGCGCTGGGTCGCCGATCCGGCGGCGCTCGCTGCCGATCCCGGCGTTGACGTGCTGGTTGAGGTCATCGGTGGTGAGGGCAATCCGGCCAAGCGCGCGGTGGAAACCGCGCTTGCCGCCGGCAAGCCCGTCGTCACCGCCAACAAGGCGCTGCTCGCCGCGCACGGCTACAAGCTCGCGACGCTCGCCGAGCGCCGTGGTGTCGCGCTCAATTTCGAGGCGTCGGTCGCCGGCGGCATTCCGATCGTGAAGACCTTGCGCGAGGGACTCAACGGCAATTCGTTCACGCGCATCTACGGCATTCTCAACGGCACCTGCAATTACATCCTCTCGCGCATGGAGCAGGATCGGATTTCGTTCGATGAATGCCTGCGCGAGGCGCAGCGGCTCGGTTACGCCGAAGCCGATCCCGCTTTCGATATCGAGGGTCACGACACCGCGCAGAAGCTTTCCATCCTGGCGAGCCTTGCGTTCGGCACCAAGGTCGATCCCGCCGCGATCTACGTCGAAGGCATTTCCTCGATCACGCTCGCGGACCTCGATGCGGCCGCCGAACTCGGTTACCGGGTGAAGCTTCTTGGCGTTGCAGTTAAGACCGAGGCCGGAATCGAGCAGCGCGTGCATCCGACCATGGTGCGCAAGGATTCCGCCATCGCCCAGGTGATGGGCGTGACCAACGCGGTCACGCTCGACGCCGAAGGATTGTCGCCGATCACGCTGGTCGGCCCCGGCGCGGGGGGCATGGCGACGGCCTCGTCGGTGGTTGCCGATCTGGCCGACATCGCGCGCGGCGTCGTAACCCCGCCGTTCGGCCGGCCGGCGGCGCGCATGACCGCGATCCGCAAGGCGCCGATGCAGCGCCACGAAGGCGGCTATTACATCCGGCTTTTGGCCCGCGACCGGCCCGGCAGTGCCGCCACCATCGCGCGGCGGCTGGCGCAACGGCAGATTTCGCTGGAGTTGATCGTCCAGCGCCACGAGTTCCGGCCGGAACGCAACGGCCGCCCCGGGGGTTCCGGAGAACCTGTCCCCGTTATTCTCATTACTTATGCGACCAGCGAGGATGCGGTGCGCAAGGCGCTCGCCGCCGTGCGCCGCGACCGTGTAATCTCCGGCCGCCCGCAAGTGATCCGGATCGAGAAAAACTAGAAACTGGGAAATTGCCATGGCGTCGATCACCGTTCCGCATAGCCTGATGCTCGAGCGCATTCTCTCGCTCGAAATCGTGCGGGTGACGGAACGCGCGGCGGTCAAAGCGGCGCGGTTGCGTGGCCGCGGCGAGGAAAAGGCCTCCGACCAGGCTGCGGTCGACGCCATGCGGCGCGAACTCAACAATCTGCCGATCGACGGCACGGTGGTGATCGGCGAGGGCGAGCTCGACGAAGCGCCGATGCTGTTCATCGGCGAGAAAGTCGGCAGCCCCGGCGGATTTAAAGTCGATATCGCGGTTGACCCGCTGGAAGGCACGACGCTTTGCGCCAAGAACATGCCGGGCGCCATCGCCACCATCGCCATGGCCGAGGATGGCACGCTGCTGCACGCGCCCGACGTCTACATGGACAAGATTGCCATCGGTCCCGGCTATCCCAAGGGGGTGGTCGATCTCGATGCCCCCGCCGGCGAAAACATCCTCGATCTGGCGAAAGCCAAGGGGGTAAAGCCGCAGGACATCACCGCGATGGTGCTGGATCGCCCGCGCCATTCCGATTTGATCGCCGCGGTGCGCAAGGTCGGCGCATCGGTGAGCTTGATTTCCGACGGCGACGTGGCCGGCGTCATCCACACCGCCGAGGCGGAGAAAACCGGCATTGACATTTATCTCGGCGTCGGCGGCGCGCCCGAAGGCGTGCTGGCGGCGGCGGCGCTGCGCTGCATCGGCGGCCAGATGCAATGCCGGCTCGTGCTCGATACCGAGGAGCGTCGCGAACGCGCCGGCAAGATGGGCATCAAGGATCCGCGCAAGAAATTCCAGATCGAGGACATGGTGCGCGGCGACTGCCTGTTTGCGGCGACCGGCGTCACCGACGGTCGGATGCTGGACGGTGTCAGGTTCGGCGACGGCATGATCGAGACGCAGACGGTGGTGATGCGCTCGGTCACCGGCACCGTGCGCTGGATCAGGGCGGAGCACCGCCGGCTGGAGAAGTTTTAACGCGCGGCCAGTCAACGAAAAGCGATCAAGGGGTGTGCACTGGAATTACATTCGCAACGGCCCATTCCGCGCGGGTGTGCCGCGCCGCAAAGCTCAGCGGCGGGCGCTGCGGATGCAGTGGGTTGAGTAACAAGCCACCATCTTCCGCTTGAGTTGCTTCTGTTCGCCGGTGAGCGCAACGCCCGCATATTGAGCGGCGAGCGCCTCGAGTTGCTGACAGTATTCGGCGCCTGGACCCGCAATCGAACTAAATACCAGGATTAGTCCGGCGCTCAGGATTGCGAGCGAATGATACATGAGCGCGCGAGCGAAATGATTCATGTGTTGAGTCTTTATTGCTGCATGGCGTTCCGCACTGCGAGAACCGTCTTGTCATAATGGCGGTTACCCATTGCGCATTATCCGCAAGCTCGGTGAAGCTTCACTCGAGCCTTTGATATTCGCGCAGATCGTCGAAGCTGTGCGCGACCATAGCCAGGTTGGAATATTCGATCGCTTTGGCGCGATATTGCTCGGCAGCGAACATTGGCGAGCCTTTCTGTGAAACCTTTGGCTGACAAACTTCGCTCTGGATAATGTTTTTTTCTGTTGAGGAAAATTGTGACAATGCTGGCCTAACGGCTGAGTGGAGACTGGATAAAATTGCTCACCGGGCGCGCTCTAATTGCATACCCGATTTCGCCTCGCGCACACGCGAACGTGTCCGCATCGATAGCAACCTTCGCGGCCACCCGGCGTTGTTGTCATTCTCACACAAATAATTTGTTTGAGTCCTTTAACAGGAGAAGCACATGCTTCGTAAAACACTCATCACGTTCGCTGCGGCGGTCGCACTCGGTTGCGTGCCGCTCGCGACGAATGCCTTAGCTGCTCATCCCGGACATCCGGGCGGACATGCCACGCAGGCGCGTGGCGGTCATGTTGCCCATTACGGCAGCGGCTACCGCGCTGGACCAGGGTACGGTGGACCGATCTACGATAGCTGCCCCGGTTACGCCTATGGTCCCGGCTACGCCTATGGTGGATGCCCTGGATACGGAATTCCGGTGGTCGGTGGCGCGATCAACGGCATCCTCGGTGGTGGTTATTAGGCCAGCGCTGAAAACGGCGTACTTCACCAAGGCGGCCGCTTAAGGATTTAAACGCGGCCGCCTACTGCCTTTACGCTATTGCTGATCGGGCCTCGTCAGCGGTCGTGGGATCAGGATCAAACTCAGCCGCCTCGTCGAGTTCCAGCAACTCCGCGAGCCGCCGGCGCGCGCGATTGACGCGACTCTTTATCGTTCCTATCGCCGTCCCGCAGATCGCGGCCGCGTCGTAGTAAGAGAAGCCCGAAGCGCCAACCAGCAACAAGGCCTCGCGCTGAACGACTGGTAACGTTCCGACCGCGGTCAATAGTTCCTGCAATTCCATGCGGCTTTGCTGCCGCGGATGCGATGTCAGGCTGGCGGAGTAGCTGCCGTCGGCGTCCTCGACTTCGCGACGTCGCTTGCGATATTGCGACCGAAACAGGTTGCGGAGGATGGTGAAGAGCCAGGCCGGCATGTTCGTTCCCGGGGTGAACGAATTGATGTTGGCAATGGCGCGCAGCAGCGTCTCCTGCACAAGGTCATCCGCGCGGTCGACACTGCCGGTGAGCGATGTCGCGAATGCGCGCAAGCGAGGAACGGCAGCAAGCATGAGATCGCGCTCGGCCGGCTGAAGTTTTATCGGTGCATTTTTTTGCAAGCCCACACGAGCTACGTGGACCGGCAAATGAAGTTGCGAAGACATGAGGTTTCCCCTCGGTAAAAGAAATCGGCATCCACGATGAAGTCAGGGGCGGCGGATAGCGTCTGTATAAAAATGCTCACATGAAATTGGCGTCAGACGTCAAATCCGCCCCAACGCCACCAGAATGAGGATAATGATAAGGATGATGCCGATGCCGCCAACGCCGCGGTGCCCGTAGCCGTAACCGTAGCCGCCGAAGCGTCCGCTGAAGCCGCCAAGCAGGAAAATGACGAGGATAATAATCAGTATAAGTCCTAGTGACATGATCTATCCCTTTCGCAATTTGCAGTGTGGAATCCCATGAAGTTTACGTGGCGCGATGGACCATTGAGACGGTTACGCCGGGCGATCGAACGGTCGTCTCGACGGAGGCCTTGAGTTGATGCGCGAGCGCTTCGACGATGCTGTTCCCCAAGCCGGTATGGGCGCGGCCGCTTTCGTCCTGCCGCAGTCCGGCGCCATCGTCGGATACCGACAAACGCCAGTTGGCTTCGTCCACTTCGTAGCTGACCCGGATTTCGCCGGCGCTGTCGTTTGGGAATGCGTGCTTGAGCGCATTGATCACGAGTTCCGTGGTGACCAGCCCCATGCTTATCGCCTCGTTGGATGCGACCGCTGCGGCGTCGGCTTCCACCTTTACGGAGATTGGGCGACTGTCGCCAATCATGGAAGCGGCCAAGGTATCGCACAGCCTTGATAGGTAAGGACCGATCTCGATCGGCTCGCCGTGTCGCGCGCCTTGCAGTTGCTGCTGCACGGCCGCTACCGACATGACCCGCACATGCGCGTCGCGAAGGTGCAACCGTGTCTCCTCCGACTGCACAGCCCGCGCTTTCAGTAAAAGGATGCCGGCGATGATCTGCAAACTATTGGCAATTCGATGCTGCATCTCTTGCAACAGTGTTTCCTTCTGTTGCAGCAGCTCGGATATTTCCCGTTCGGCGTCGCGCCGGTCGGTGACGTCTTCGAATGCCAGGAGAATGAGCTTGCGGGCACCTCCGTGATTGAACACCTCGCGTGCGTTCAGCAGCATCGAGCGTCGTCCGATACCGGGAAAATCGCGCTCGACTTCGTAAGCCTCCATCGCGGCGTGCTGTGGAGCGACATCTGCCAACAGCAACCGAAGCTCCGGGATATCCCACTGGCCGTTGCCCAGCCCGTAAATCGGGCGACCCTGAATGTCCTGAAGGTTCATCCAGAACGTCCGATAGAAAGCGCGGTTAGCGGTGACGACGCGCAAATCCTGATCGAGGACCAGCTGAGGGTCGCGGACAGTGTCCACAATCGCCTGGGCGAGCGCGCTCGCCTCATGCAGATCTATGAGCAATTCTCCATTAAGTCTCGTCCTCACGCCTGCCGGTAGGGACGTCGTCGATTGTTCGCTTGGCTCCATGACCCACCTCACAAAAAAATCAACGAACTCCTTGCAAGTGGCGGGCGATCGGCCCGCAATATCGGCGTTTCCCGTCATCGGTCTCTCTGCGGAGACCGAATCTCGTCAGTTAATCAAAGACCCTAATACCGGTTCGGAACTGTCCAATATTGCTCACCTCCGGCGAACAACGGATTAGATTCAAATGCTGCGCGTCGGCGGACCCAAAAGCTTATTTCGTGAGCAAGCGAGGTTTCATTGCTCCGCGGGGGCGGATGCGATGCGTCAAGCACCAAACCGGCGTGTTCCGCTTGAGCTGCTTTTTTGCGCGCTGATGAACAATGGCCCGGCTGAGAGTTGTGCCGATTATCCACCACCGATTAAGAGTGAGCTATTCTTTAGAGATTCTCTTTACAGATTCAGCGATATGCGCGGCCGAAAGTAAGCGCTTGCTCGGCCCACGCCCCACCCCCGGCCTCCAGGCGCCTATGTACGCAGCGTTCACGAGTACGTACGAGACCCCGGCTATCCGGTCATAGCCGGGGTTTTTTTATGCGACTCTCAGTAACGAGCTGGCGCGGCTTTTCGTCACCATTTGGGCCACGTTACGCTGATTGTGCTTTTGTCAGCCACCGGCGCTTCAGCGCTCGCAACCGGCGCTGGTCCGTATTCCTTTCCATACGCGGAAATCTGGCCGCGGCGGCTGTAAAACCAGATGGTGCCGAGAACGCCGACAACCAGTCCGACCATAAGTGTGAAAATCAAAGGCATGGGTATCTCTCTCGCCAACGTCAGAAGAAAAATGTGATGGCGACGATAAGCAGGACGCCAGCTGCAATCGCCAGAATTTCGATCGCGTCATAGACGCCGCATAATTCGCCCGGGCATGCCCCGGCTTTTGCAGCGACGCGCCATCCATCAGATGGCTCAATCTAAGGCTTCCGGCTAAGGCTTTCGGCTAAGGCTTCCGGCCGCGAGAAAGCTGTGCAAGATTGCTCACATCGGAAGCTGTTGGATGGCATCGTCCGGCGACGCCCTTTGCGCCTGAACCATTATCCGCAAAACCTGCAATACTAATTTTTGATTTGCGGCTGGTCGTGCAGGACCATGTTCAGCAACGAGCTGTGAACTTCGATGCCGCCGTTGTATTCGATGAAGCCCAGCTTTCTAAATTTGTTCATGAAGAAACTCACGCGCGAACGGGTGGTTCCGATCATCTCCGCAAGGGTCTCCTGGCTGATTTTCGGGATCACCGGCTCGGGGGCCCCGTCCTTGCCAAAGTTCGCCAACAGCAGCAGCAGGCGGGCAAGCCGCTTCTCGCTGGAATTGAACAGCTGATCGACCAGGTCGGCTTCGACTCGGATGCCCCGGCCCAGAAGATGGGCAATGAACACTTCCGAGAACGCCGGTTCCTCGTGGATGACTTTGATGATGGCTGACTTTTCCAAGCGCGCGATGACCGCGTCGGTCATGGTCGTGACGGTCGCTATCCGGTGCGCCTGCCCGGCCAGACATCCCTCGCCGAAGAATTCGTCCGTGCCGAGGATGGCGATGACCGCTTCCTTGCCTTGCTCGGAAACGACGGTGAGCTTGGCCTTGCCTTTCTGGATATAAAACACCGCATCGCCGGCATCCCCTTGCGAAAAGACCACCTGGCCCTTGTGGAATTTGCCGACGCTGCGGCCGTTGCCCACACGAGCAAGAAAGGTTTTTGTATCGAACGAGCGTCGGCTTTTGGCTGCCATCACAAGACCTTCCACGCCAATCCTAGACATTTTTCGGCGGGAAGGGAATTGGTCACTCAACCTGGTGGACACTTTGCAGCGGTCCTTTTGCTTATGGGCGGTCGGCCCAGGCAATGCACAACATCAAGCGCAATAAGCTGCAGCCGTATGAGCACTATCGCTCAGAAATGTGCGGATCGGAAAGGCACGGATTTGTCGGGCGCTAATCTGCGAACGAGGTCTTGCCCCATCGCGCGCGAACATTGCGGACATGCTTCATGGTGTCGCCGCAAGACGGGCGTATTATGGTCGGCGCATTCCGTATGATGCATTGTAGAGCTTGCTGCACGCACTTTCGTCTGGTGCGCTTCGCAGCGTCCACCTTAAACGTTTATCGAAAAATTTGCGGTCAGGGCCGTCAGTATTCAACGCTGCGGTCCCACAGGATGGCTGGCTGTTCGGGAATGAACAAAGCTCGAACGAATTGCTACCATTTTGCTACCCAACAGGGTGGCAGACACCGGCACGGCCCGAAACCAGATCAGACCCTAGAACCAAATTCTGTAAATAATTCAGTACCTGTTGGGACGGAACAAAATGCCAAGTGATGGTCGCAGCCGAACTACAAAACCGCTGCTCTACCGCTGAGCTAACCGGGCTAATTCCAAGGTCGTCGCGCGACCCTCGAATGAGACCGGGTCGCGGGAAAGTCAAGAACACGCGAGCACGAAAATTTGCCCGCCGGACGCCCATTGCGCGGCGGCGGTGGATCTTGGACACTCTCCCTGTGGGTGCCGGGGATAAGAGATAAATCGTCCAGAGGAGAAACGCCGTGCTTGCGAATTTGGCATTCCATCGCGGCTTGTTGCTCGCCGCGCTGATCGGATTTCCCGCGCTCGCGCTGGCGCAGACTGCCGCGCCGCCCAATGCGAAGGTCTATATCATCAGCCCGAAGGACGGCGACACGGTCACCAGTCCGTTCAAGGTGCAGTTCGGCTTGAGCGGCATGGGCGTCGCGCCGGCCGGCGTGGAAAAGCCGAACACCGGCCATCATCATCTGATCATCGACACCACGCTGTCGGCCGACGAGCTCAAGCAGCCGATTGTCGCCGACGCCAAGCACGTGCATTTCGGCGGCGGCCAGACCGAGGCCATGGTGACCTTGACGCCCGGCAAACACACGCTAGAGCTCGTGCTCGGCGATTGGTCGCATGTTCCGTTCAATCCGCCAATCATGTCGCAGGTCATCACCGTCACGGTGAAGTGAACGATGAAAATCGTGCAAGGCGACGAAGTCGCGTGGGCGCGCGGGCTGCAACATCGCGGCGGCACGTTTCACTATCGGCATCTGCTGGAGGGCACGCCCGGCACGGCCGGAAATTTCCATCTCGGCATCGGCCAGCAGGACGGCGATTTCGTTTCGCCGCGTCACCGGCACAATTTCGATCAGTTCCGCTACCAGCTCGAAGGCACGTCGAATTTTGACCGCAACGGCAAGATGAAAGCGGGCTCGCTCGGCTATTTCCCGGAAGGCGTCGCCTACGGGCCGCAAAGCTCGGAAGGCCGTTCGGTCACCGCTGTGCTGCAATTCGGCGGCGCCAGCGGCAACGGCTATCTGTCGCCGCAGGAAGTCGCCGCCGGCACCGAGCAGCTGAAAAAGTTCGGCACGTTCGAGGCCGGCATCTTCCGCCGCAACGATGACGTCGAAGGCCGCCGCAACTCCGACGCCTATCAGGCGATCTGGGAGCATATGCACGGCCGCCGCATGGACTATCCGAAGCCGCGTTACCGCGATCCGGTCATGCTCGACCCGGAAAATTACGACTGGCTGCCGATCGCCGGGATGCCGGGCGTGCGCGAGAAGCCGCTCGGCGTTTTCACCGAGCGGCAATGCGCGGCACAACTGATCGAGATTGCGCGCGGCGCCAGGTATCGCGCCGGCGGGCGCAGCGTCTATCTGGTGCTGGCGGGCGCCGGCATCGCGCATGATTCGCCGTATCGGCGGCTGACCGCGCTGCATCTTGCTGAAGGTGAGACCGCCACGCTGGTGGCGCGCGATGACACCGAGCTTCTCCGCCTCGTCTTGCCGGATCTCGCCGGGCTTAGCCTGGAGCCGGCGCATGTCAGGGCCGCCGAATAAGATGCCGTTGCCGTCGTTTCATGTGTCGGCCGGGCAGGCGCGGCCCTGGAGCATTGCTCGCGCCGCGGGATATGGCGCCGGCCTTGGCGCGCTGGCGGCGCTGGTCAAGACCATCGGACAGCTGCACCCGGCAGCGTCCGTGTCCGCGCGCGCTTTGGAAGTCGCCGCTGTGGCGGCGATTTTTGCGGCGCTGTGCGCCGCCGCCGCATATTTGCGCAACGTCGTCGCCCGGCGTTTCATCTGGCCGGAGCTTCGATAAGCGCAGCATCGTCGTCAGCCGGGGACACAGCGCATGCAGGAAGCCGATGTAATTATCGTGGGCGCGGGTTCGGCTGGCGCGGTGGTGGCTGCCCGCCTGTCGGAAGATGCGTCCTGCCGAGTGGTGCTGATCGAGGCCGGGCCGGACACGGTTCCGGGCGCGGTACCGCAAGACATCCGCAGTATTTTTCCCATCGCTTACGCCAACCGGAATTATTTCTGGCCGCTGATGACGACGTTTCGCAACGGTGAAGCGCCGGTGCCGTTCCTGCAGCCGCGCGTCATGGGTGGTGGATCGAGCGTCATGGGCATGATCGCGCTGCGCGGGCTGCCACACGACTACGAGCGATGGGAGCAGGCGGGCGCGCGTAACTGGGGCTGGCGCGACGTGTTGCCGGCCTTCCAGGCGATGACCAACGATCTCGATGAGCCGGTCCCACAGCGCAACGTGCGCGGGCCGAATGTTGTTCAGCGGCTGCCGCGCCAGGTGTGGCCGCTTTACATGCGCCGTCTGGAAGATGCGGCGAAAGCGCAAGGCGCGGCGTCGCATGAAAATATTTACGCCACTGATGCCGACGGATTTTTCCCGACGCCGCTGAGCCACGACCACGAGCGCGCCACCAGTGCGCGGTGCTACCTGACTGAGCAGGTGAGGGCGCGTCCCAACCTGACGATCATGACCGGCACGCGCGTGCTGCGCATCGCGTTCAGGGGCGCACGCGTCGCCGGCGTGATGATCGATCGCGCCGGCGAACCACAGACCCTCGCAGCGCGCGAACTCGTGGTGTCGGCCGGCGCGATTCATTCGCCGACTTTGCTATTGCGCTCGGGCGTCGGTCCGGCGGACGAGTTGCGCAAGCTCGGCATTGCGGTCGTGGCGGATCGCCCGGGCGTCGGGCGAAACTATCAAAACCATCCGCAGCTGCATTTCGCCGTGGCACTCAAGCCCGGCTCGCGCATGCCGGCGGCGGCGCAGCATTACATCATGACGAGCTTCCGGTTTTCGTCCGGCGTGCCGGGCGGCAGTCCGGGCGATCTGTTTCACTATTACACCGGGCGCATCAGCCCGAAGCCGTTCGGGCTGCGGATGGCGATGGTGGCATGCTGTTTGTACGCGCCGGTGTCGCGCGGCGTGGTGGCGCTGTGTTCGGCCGACCCCAACGTGCCGCCGCGCGTGGAGCAGGGATTCCTCGCCGAGCCGGTCGATCGCCGGCGCATGATCATGTCGGCGCGTTTCGCGCAACGGCTGTTGCTCGAGCCGGCGGTGCGGTCCTGCGTCGAGGAGATTTATCTGATGCCGCGGCAGGCGCCGCTGCGGTTGATCAACGGCGCAGGCTATACCGGGCTTGCCAAAGCCGTGGCGGCGACGGTGGTGCTCAATGCGCCGGGGGCGCTGCGGCGCGCCGCCATCGGTGCCGCGATTAAGCCTGGACGCTTGATCGCTGACGAGAAAAATATCTATTCTTTATCCGACGACGAAATTCTGGACGCGACCGGCGCGAGCTTTCATCCGGCGTCGACCTGCGCCATCGGCTCCGCCGACAATCGGCTCGCCGTGGTCGATCCGGAATGCCGGGTCTACGGCGTCGAAGGGTTGCGCGTCGCCGATGCGTCGGTGATGCCGTCGATCGTGAGCGCCAACACCAATATGCCGACCATGATGATCGGCGAGCGCGTCGCGGAATTCATCCGCGCCGCGTAACAGCAACCCATAGGAGTGAATGTCATGGACACGATCAAGCCGCTTTTCACCGCGACTGCCACCGCCGCCGGCGGACGCAACGGGCACACGCAGTCAAGCGACGGTGTCGTTTCTGCCGATCTTTCGGTGCCGAAGGCGATGGGTGGACCGGGCAAGCCCGGCACCGCGACGCCGGAACATCTGTTCGCCGCCGGCTATGCGGCTTGCTTCGGCGGCGCGCTCGACTTCGTCGGCAAGCAGCACAAGAAGGACGCGAGCAAGGCGCGCGTCACCGCCGACGTATCGATCGGGCCGCGCGAGGGCGGCGGTTTCGGGCTCGCCGTCAAGCTGTACGTCGAAGATCAAGGCCTGCCACAGGCGGAATTGGCGGCGCTCGCCAAGGAGGCGCACGAGAAGATCTGCCCGTATTCGCACGCCACGCGCGGCAACGTCGACGTGCAGCTCGACGTGAAGGGTGCCTGAAAACAAAGCGGGACGGCGTTTCCGCCGTCCCGCTTAACATTTGCGATGTTCTCGCGTCAGATTTGGGTAATGTCGCGATCCTTGGTCTCGGGCAGGAAGATCAGCGCCACGACGAAGCTCATCGCGGCAACGATGATCGGATACCAGAGACCCGAATAGATGTTGCCGGTTGCCGCCACAATGGCGAACACGGTGGCCGGCAGGAAGCCGCCGAACCAGCCGTTGCCGATGTGGTAGGGCAGCGACAACCCGCTATAGCGGATGCGGGTCGGGAACAACTCGACCAGCCACGCGGCGATCGGGCCGTACACCATGGTCACATAGACGACCAGGATGGCGAGCAGGATCACCGTCATCACGTAATTGATGTCGTTCGGATCGGCGCCGGCCGGATAGCCGTGCGTCTTCACCGCCGCAGCGATCTGCTTGGCGGCATCGGGCGCGTCGCCGGCGATGGTCTGGTCGCCGATTTTCACGCTCGCTACCGTCCCGGCCGGAGCCGTGACGTTGTCGTAGTTCACCGAGAGGCCCACCAGCGTCGACTTGATGACGTCGCAGGGGGTGGTGAATTTCTCAGTGCCGGTCGCCTTAAACTGGAACGAGCACTTTGCCGGATCGGCGGTCACCGTCACCGGCGCTGCCGCCAGCGCATGCTCTAGCTTCGGGTTGGCGAAGTGGGTAATGCCCTGGAAAATCGGGAAGTAGGTCACGACCGCGAGCGCGAAGCCCGCGAGCATGATCGGCTTTCGCCCAATCTTGTCCGATAGCCAGCCGAACAGGATGAAGCAGGGCGTGCCGATGATGAGCCCGATTGCGATCATGATCTGCGCGGTGACGCCCGGAACTTTCAGCGTTTGCGTCAGAAAGAACAACGCGTAGAACTGGCCGCCATACCACACGACAGCTTCGCCGGCGGTGGCGCCGAACAAAGCCAGGATCGCGATCTTGGCGTTAGCCCATTGTCCGAATGCTTCGGACAGCGGCCGCTTGGAGTTTTTGCCTTCCTCGACCATGCGCGTGAACAGCGGCGATTCGTTGAGCTTGAGCCGGATCCACAGCGAGACGGCAAGAAGGATCGCCGAGAGCAGGAACGGGATGCGCCAGCCCCAATCGCCGAACGTGGCTTCGCCCATACTGGTGCGAATGCCGAGGATGATGAGGATCGCCATGAACAGGCCGAGCGTCGCCGTGGTTTGAATCCACGACGTGTAGAAGCCGCGCTTGCCGGGAGGGGCGTGCTCGGCGACGTAGATCGCCGCGCCGCCATACTCGCCGCCGAGCGCAAGCCCTTGCACCAGCCGCAATGCAATCAGCACGACCGGCGCCATAATTCCCCAGCTCGCGAAACCGGGGATCACGCCGATGAAGAACGTGCCGATACCCATCAGGCCCATGGTGACGAGGAAGGTGTATTTGCGGCCGATCAGGTCACCGAAGTGGCCGAAGATGAGGGCGCCGAACGGGCGCACGGCAAAGCCGGCGGCGAACGCCAGCAGCGCAAAGATGAAGCCCACATTCGGCGGCACATTGGAGAAGAAGTATTTCGCCAGGAACGCGCCGAGCGTGCCGTAGATGTAGAAGTCGTACCATTCGAAAACCGTGCCGAGCGAGGAAGCAAAGATCACGAGCCGTTCTTCGCTCGTCATGCCGCCTGAGCGCGGTTGATTGATCGCCATCGTCGTCATGGACGTTTCCCCTTTTTGCCCGAGAGTGGACAGGGCGCGTCCCGGCGCCCGCCACAAGCCCAACATACCAGGCTAATCCGCGCTAGGGGGGCTGTCTGTCCGCCAGAGGTCGTAAGCCGAAAGTCGTGTCCGGCTGAAGGGTCGTCCGCCCGGGCCGAAAGGGCGAGTGGCAGCGCCGCCGTAGCCCGCAATTAATGTTACCGCGCAATTCACCAATTGAATCCGGGCGTTTTAAACGAATTTGACCGGTGATTTCCCTACCATTCTTTGCATGCGTATCGCCCAAGCGGCCCTGCTGCTTACCATCAGTGCTTCGCCGGCGCTCGCCCAGCTCGGGCCGGTCGTTGTCATTCCCGGCCGGCTGGATGTTCCCGTCGTGATAAACGGGGTCGACGCGTCGTGGGCGGTCGTCGAAGGCGAATTCGGCCTGGCGCGCCCGGGACTAGTCACGCCGACGGTGATTTACCGCCTGGCGCCGGTGTTCATTGCGCCCGCCGCGCTGTCACCAGGCGCGCGCAACGAGCCCCGCTTTTTCCCGAAGACCGGCAAGGAACCGGGCTACGGCCGCCTGGAGATCGAACCTGCGCCCGATCGGCCGCTGCCGCCGCCGGCCCAAAGCTACCGCAAAAGCTGGTCGAGCCAGTCAGCGCCCGGTCCGGTCACCGACTATCCGCCATATCCGGCGCCGCCGATCGGCATCTCGATCGGCAACGGCCGCGACAATCATCACGATAACCACGATCACGGTCATCAAAAGTAATGCGCCCTGCGAAGGCAGGCCGTTTGGAGAGGGGAGTTCTCATGTCTTTGTTCCGCGTTGCTCTGGTGGCGGGCGCGACTTTGCTCGCCACGGTTTTTAGTTCCGCTGCTTTCGCCGGTTGCGGCGGTTGCGGCGGCTACGGTTATGCGGTGACTTATGCTCCGCCGCCGCCGGTCGTGTTTGCGCCAGCGCCGGTCGAGTATGCGGTGCCGGTTCCGGTTCCGCCGCCGGCCGCGCCGCTGCTGCTCGCGCCGGCGCCGATCGCGGTCGATCATTGGGATACGGGCGGCTGGGGGGGCGGCTGCGGCTGCAACGGGGGCTTTTTTGGCGGCGGCGGATTTTTCGGTGGTCCGGGCCCGGCGCCTGTCTACATGGCGCCGATCTACATCGTGAATCAGGGTCCGCAATATTCCGGCCCCGGCATCATGATCCCGCAGCTGAGCTATTCACCGGGCGAGGGGGTCGCTGCTCCCGGCGCGTATCCGTATATCGGGCACTATCCCTATCGCCCGTATGTGCGCTACGCCCACCGCGTCCATCATTATTACTGGCATCGCCGGTATCCGCTGCACACCCGCGGGTAGCATCGGGATTTTGCTCTAGCTTGAACGCAGCGCGCGGCTGGCGACATAGAGCGCCAGCGCGGCTGCGTTCGATACGTTGAGGCTTTTGATCGCGCCTGGCAGATCGAGCCGCGCCAGCCGATCGCAGATGGCGCGCGTGCCTTGCCGCAAGCCTTTGCCTTCGGCACCGAGAACCAGCGCGAGCGGGAAGGTCAGTGGCGTCGCCGCAAGATCGTCGGTTCCGGCGCTGTCCAGTCCAACAACCAGGAATCCCTGCTCTTTGAGCTCGGTCAGCCCGCGCGCGAGATTTTGCACGCTCACGATCGGCACCAGTTCGAGCGCGCCGGAGGCGGATTTCGCCAGCACGCCGGTTGCTTCCGGGCTGTGCCGCGCGGTGGTGACAATGGCCGAGACGGCGAATGCCGCAGCCGTCCGCAAAATCGCGCCGACATTGTGCGGGTCGGTGATCTGGTCGAGCACCAGCACGATGCCCGCAGCCGCCAGATCGGTCAGTTCCGGACCGGGCAGGGGATCGGCTTCGGCGAGAATGCCCTGATGCACAGCGTCGGGCGAAAGCCTCGCGGCAATCGCATCCGGCCGCACCAGCTCCGGCGTGACCGGCAGTGCCACGCCATCGTCGGCCAGCCGTCGCAGAGCGTTCTCGGTCGCAAAAATCTTGCGGAACCGGCGCACCGGATTGGCCAGCGCCGCGGTCACTGTATGCCAGCCATAGAGAATGACTGTGTCATCGTCCCCGCCTCGTGGCCGGCGAAAGTGCAGCGGCGACGGTCCTTGGTGGCGGGGCGCGTAGCGCCGGAAGTCTTGCTTTCGCGGGTTCTTCATGGCGGGAACCCATAGCGCGGGGCGAATTAAGCGCCAAGCGAGCGGGCTGCGCTTATCGTGGCCTGTGTTTTGCACGATGCTTTGGTGCGACCCTTAACCGGCGCGTGGAGCGAGCAAGATGTCATGTTATTCAGCAACTGCACCGGCGGTTCTGGCCGTTCTCGGCGCCGATCCGAAACTTTACAACGAAGACCTCGCGCCGGCGGCGCCGGCCGGGCGGCATTGGGGCATTTTCGACATTTTCGCCATGTGGATGTCGGATGTGCATTCGGTCGGCGGCTATACTTTCGCCGCCAGCCTGTTTTTTCTCGGCCTAACAGGTTGGCAGGTTCTCCTCTCCATGATCGTCGGCATCATGGTGGTGTTCGGCCTGATGAATCTGATCGGCGCGCCGTCACTGAAATACGGCGTGCCTTATCCGGTGGTCGCGCGCATTTCATTCGGCGTGGTGGGAGCCAATCTCGCGGCCACGGTGCGCGGCATTGTCGGCATCGTCTGGTACGGCGTGCAGACGTACTTCGCTTCGAAAGCGGTCGAGTGCTGGTGATCACGCTTCTGCCGGCAGCGGTGGCCTGGCGCGAAGGCGGCATGCTCGGCCTCTCGCCGCTCGGCTGGGGAAGCTTTCTGTTCATGTGGCTGTTCCAGCTTCTCATCTTTCTCAACGGCATGGAGACGATCCGCAAATTCATCGATTTCTGCGGACCGGCGGTCTATGTCGTGATGTTTGCGCTGGCGATTTGGGTGCTAACGCAAACCGGATTGTCGAGCCTCTCGTTGCAGCTTTCGCCGCCGGTCGCCGGATCGAACCTGGGTCACATGGCCGGCGCCGCCATGCTGATCGTCGCCTATTTCGCGGCGCTGTTGCTCAACTTCGGCGACTTCGCCCGTTTCGCCAAAAACCGCCGCGCGATGGTGGCCGGCAATTTCCTCGGCCTGCCGGTCAATTTCGTGGTGTTTTCCATCATCACGGTGATCGTCACCGCCGGCACGCTGAAAGTGTTCGGCGAGGCGATCATGGATGCGGTGCGCATCGTCGAGCGGATCGGCAATCCCTGGGTCGTGATCCTTGGCTCGCTAACCTTCATCGTCGCCACCATGGGTATCAACATTGTCGCCAACTTCGTGTCGCCGGCCTACGACATCGCCAACCTCAATCCGCAGCTCATCAGCTTCCGCATCGGCGGGCTGATCGCCTCGATCCTTTCGGTGCTGGTCTGCCCATGGCTGTTCGTCTCAAGCGCGCAGGCGATCACGATTTTCGTTTCGATTTTCGGCGCGGTGCTCGGTCCGATGTTCGGCATCATCGTCGCCGATTATTACTTGGTGAAACGCGGCGAGATCGCGCTCGCCGACCTTTACACTTTGTCGCCGGCCGGCGCGCTTTACTACCGCAGCGGCTGGAACCCGGCAGCTTTGGTGGCGCTTGGCATCGCCGGCGCGGTCTCGATCGGACTGTCGCTGATCGGCGCCCACGGCGTGATCCTCAGCGTCGGCGATTGGGGCTGGCTGATCGGCGCTGCGCTCGGCGCGGCGATTTATCTTGCCGCGGCGGGGGCGCTCGGGGAAACGAAAACGGCGAAGGTGGCCGTGGTTGCCAGCCGATAATGGTTGAAAGCCGGTTCCGCGGTTGACACTGCGTCGGCCCGACACCATAAAACGCCCCACGGAATTCTCGTCTTTTACGGCGGGCTTTGCCGGTTCTTCACGTCGCTCTCTTTCCAGGTGAGACGTGCGGGAGAGTGTCCCGAGTGGCAAAGGGGGCGGACTGTAAATCCGCTGGCTTACGCCTTCGTAGGTTCGAGTCCTACCTCTCCCACCAGTCTTCGTGCCGCTGCGACTTGGCCAGCCAAGAACGCGCGAAAACAACGGCATTATCGGTGGCCGAAGACGGTGAACAAAACCTGTCGAAAACCCGCGCAAATCAACGCTTAATCACGTGCGGCAGCGCGGCGAATAAACCCTATTTTTAGCCTGTCTTTTAAACTGATCTTAGACCCTCGCCGGTAGGTTGACGCGATACGACGGGGAAACAGGGCCCGTCGCAAACAAAAGAATTTTGGGAAAGGCGTCAAAGATGAAAGCCGTCGCTAAGACGGTCGAGCCCGCCGAACGCGAGGTACGGTTCGACCACATTCGCCCGCACTATCTGGAAGCGCTTACGCTCGTCGAGCGCCTGCACCGGCGTCTGCTCGACGTCATCAAGGACGAATTCGACCGCAAGGGCCGCGCCGACATCAACTCGGTGCAGGCGCTATTGCTCTACAATATCGGCGACAAGGAGCTGACCGCTGGCGAATTGCGCACGCGCGGTTACTACCTCGGCTCCAACGTCTCCTACAATCTCAAGAAGCTCGTCGAGATGGGTTTCCTCGATCATCAGCGCTCGCGCGTGGACCGGCGCTCGGTGCGCATCAAGCTGACCGACAAGGGCCGCGAGGTGCGCGACACCGTCGATGCGCTCTATCAGAAGCATGTGCGCACGGTGGAGCAGGTCGGCGGCATCAACGCCGATGAGTTCAGCGTGCTCAACAAGGCGCTGCACCGGCTCGAGCGGTTCTGGACCGACCAGATTCTCTATCGGCTGTAAACCGATCAGAGTTTTCGTCGTACTGGCGCGGACTGACCCGGCTCGACGGCCGGGGTCTTCTTGCTGCGTCACGGTTTATGTACGACTCTGGCGAGCCAGGTCAGAACCGGAAACGGTGTGAAAATTTGCAGCAGCACGACGATGGCCGCGGCGAAGATCAAATAGATCAAAAGGCCGTACGCGAATTGCCGCGCCAGCGGCGGGTAGGGCGGCTTGTCGTTGGCGGGCCACGCATACGTCTCCTCCCACTTCGCTTGCGGAACATGTTTCGGCCGGATGTTCTCAAGCGGCTCCCAGGCGCGATAGGCGGCGATGCCGCGCTCGCGGGCGATCGGATTTCGCAGCCATAAAAAATTATTCCGTCCGACCAGATCAACGAAGCTTTCGAAGACGGCGCGCAGGATGAAGACGATGAACAGGCACACGAGATAGACGTAGGCGATGATCAGGCCGACCTGCAGTACAGGATCGGTCAAAATCCCGACGCGAAACAACTCCCCGCAGAACTGCACGGTCGCATCGACCAGCGCCTTTAGACCCGCCGAAATCTGCCGCAGCAGCGGGTAGTCGAATGAGTAATGGTCCAGCAGCAGAACAATCGCCAACACGGCGACGAGCTGGACGACCCGTGATCGCACGATGGCGCGGATCGGTGCGGCAATAAGCCGAAGCGGGCCCATGATTCTCCTTCCGGGGCGCGATCATACAACACACCGGGCAGGCATGAGGCTCTAAGCCCCTTTGGGCGGCCGGTTCTTCGTGCTAACCCCCAACCACGGGATGCGCCGTTCCTTGGCCAATTTCGGCCTTCATCCTGTGCTGGATCGACGCTCGATGAGGGATGCCGACGAACACAATCGCCGCCGTGCTGACCGGCGCGGTTTCCTGCGCTTGGCTGGCGCGGCCGCGTTGACCGGCGCGTTTGCCCGCGCCGCCGCGGCGGAAGACGCCGCGCTCGACCAGCTAATCGGCGACACGCAGCACGGTGAGTTGGGGCAGAAGTTCGACGATGCCTCGCGCACCATCCGCATGCCGCGCGCGACCGAGCCGACCGTTTCTACGGCGACCGCGCAAACCACCGAGAAGGCGATCGATCGCTATGCCGATATCGTTGCGCGCGGCGGGTGGCCCTCCGTGCCGTCGGTCAGCGTGCTGCGCGTGGGGGACCGGCATGCTGCGGTAAGCGTGCTGCGCGCGCGCCTAGCGGTGTCCGGCGACATCGATCCGAATGCGGCCGGCAACGACATCTACGATTCCTACGTCGAGGCTGCCGTGCGGCGCTTCCAGGCGCGGCACGGGCTGACCATCGACGGCGTGATCCGGCCGGAGACCTTGGCGGCGGTCAACGTGCCGGCGCCGGTGCGGCTGGCGCAGCTCAAGGTCAATGTCACGCGGCTGCGCGTCTTGAGCGCGAATTTGTCGCCGCGCTATGTGGTGTGCAACATTCCAGCGGCGCGCATCGAAGCGATCGAGGATGGCGTGGCGGTGTCGCGTCACACCGCCGTCGCCGGCAAGCCCGACCGGCCGTCGCCCGAGATCAATTCCAAGATCATCCAGATCAACTTCAATCCGTACTGGACGGTGCCGCCGTCGATCGTGCAGCGCGACCTTATTCCGAAGATGCAGGATCAGCCGGATTACCTCACCAGTAACCACATCCGCATCTTCGATTCGCGTCACCGCGAACTCGAGCCGTCGCAGATCAACTGGTATTCCGAGGACGCGACCCATTACTCGTTCAAGCAGGACCCCGGCAGCTTCAATTCGCTCGGCTCGATCCGCATCAACTTTCCCAGCGCCTTCGGCGTGTACATGCACGACACGCCACTGAAGAATTTGTTCGGCGACGATTTCCGCTTCCACTCGTCGGGCTGCGTGCGTGTGCAGAATGTGCGCCAGCTGGTCGCCTGGCTGTTGGAGGGCATGAAGGGATGGTCGCTCGAGGACATCGATCGGGTGATCAAGTCCGGCGAGCAAAAGAACGTCGAGTTGAAGAAGCCGGTGCCGCTGCACTGGGTCTACATCACCGGCTGGGCCACGGCCGACGGCGTGGTGCAATTCCGCGAAGACATTTACGGCAAAGACGGTCTGCCGGGCGCGCCGATCGCGACCACGAATTTATAGCGCTTCGCCGGCCGCGGCCGGCCAAATATCCGCAAATGTAGCGGGGTTCGACCCGCTCCGTTCACAAGACCTTGCGCCCGCGCCCCGGTATGCTATCGCCGGGCGGTCGTCCGGCTGATTGCATGCGCTCCCCGGGCGGAATAGCGAGATAAGGCAAGGCAGACCATGTCGGTTCGGCACGATAAGGCGGTTTCGCCCGAGGGCTTCTTCTCGGCCGTATTGGGCGAAAGCGACCCGGAAATCGCCGAGGCCATCCGGCTCGAGCTTCATCGCCAGCGCGACGAAATCGAGCTGATCGCCTCGGAAAATATCGTCAGCCGTGCCGTGCTTGAGGCGCAGGGCTCGGTGCTGACCAACAAATACGCCGAAGGCCTGCCGGGTAAGCGCTATTACGGCGGCTGCCAGTTCGTCGATATCGCCGAGCAGATCGCGATCGATCGCGCCAAGAAGCTGTTCGGCTGCTCGTTCGCCAACGTCCAGCCGCATTCGGGCGCGTCGGCCAATGCCGAAGTGTTCATGGCGCTGATGCAGCCGGGCGACACGTTCATGGGGCTCAATCTCGCCGCCGGCGGGCATCTAACCCACGGCTCGCCGGTCAATCTGTCCGGCCGCTGGTTCAAACCAGTGCCGTATGGCGTGCGCCGCGACGATCACCTGATCGACATGGACGAGGTCGAGCGGCTGGCGAAGGAGCATCGGCCCAAGGTGATCATCACCGGCGGCTCGGCCTATCCGCGCATCATCGATTTCCGTCGCTTCCGCGAGATCGCCGACATGGTCGGCGCCTATCTCATGGTCGACATGGCTCATTTCGCCGGGCTCGTCGCCGGCGGCGTGCATCCATCGCCGTTTCCGCATGCGCATGTGGTCACCACCACGACGCACAAGACGTTGCGCGGGCCGCGCGGCGGCACCATCCTCGCCAACGACGACGAGCTTGCGAAGAAGCTCAATTCCGCGGTGTTCCCCGGCATGCAGGGTGGCCCGCTAATGCACGTGATCGCCGCGAAGGCGGTGGCGTTCGGCGAAGCGCTGCGCCCGTCGTTCCGGCTCTACGCCAAGAGCGTGGTCGAGAATGCCAAGGCGCTCGCCGAAACGCTGAAGTCTTGCGGCCTCGATATCGTCTCCGGCGGCACCGACACGCATTTGATGCTGGTCGATCTGCGCAAAAAGCGGCTCACCGGCAAGGTGGCGGAAGCCGCGCTTGGCCGCGCGCATATCACCTGCAACAAAAACGGCATTCCGTTCGATCCGGAAAAGCCGTTCGTCACCTCGGGCATCCGGCTTGGCACGCCGGCCGGCACGACGCGCGGCTTCGGCATCGCCGAGTTCCGGCAGGTCGGGACGATGATCGCCGAAGTGCTCGACGCTTTGGCGCAAAAGGGCGCCGAAGCGGACGAAGCCGCCGAGCAAAGCGTGCGCGAAAAGGTCAAGCGTCTGGTCGGCCGGTTCCCGATCTACGAGGGCTAGGGGCGGGCGATGCGCTGTCCGAGTTGCGGAAGCCTCGACACGCAGGTGAAAGATTCGCGGCCGACCGAGGATTCCTCGGTCATCCGCCGCCGCCGCGTTTGCTTGTCGTGCAATTTCCGCTTCACCACCTTCGAACGCGTGCAATTGCGCGAGCTGACGGTCATCAAGCGCAACGGCCGGCGCGTGCCGTTCGATCGCGACAAGCTCCTGCGCTCGGTGCAGATCGCCGTGCGCAAGCGGCCGGTCGAGCCCGAACGTATCGACCAGATGGTGTCAAAAATTGTGCGCGAGCTGGAAAGCCAGGGCGAAAGCGAGGTCTCCTCGGAAACGATCGGCGAAACCGTGATGGCCTATTTGCGCGATCTCGACGATGTCGCCTATGTCCGCTTCGCCTCGGTCTATCGCAATTTCCGTGAGGCCAAGGATTTCGAAACCGCGCTCGCCGAATTGTCGGCTGACGAGGCGGCGGAGATCGCACGCAAGTGAGTGCGCATGCGAGTATCCAGGTGACGAAGCCAGCGAACGGGAAAGCGAGCGAACACCCCGACCAGGCTGCGGATGACCGGCGGTTCATGACGCTGGCGCTGGCGTTGGGCCGGCGCGGCCTCGGCCGCACCTGGCCCAATCCGGCCGTGGGCGCCGTTGCCGTCAAGGACGGCGTCATCGTCGGGCGCGGCTGGACACAAGCTGGCGGCCGTCCGCACGCCGAGGTCGAAGCCTTGCGCCGCGCCGGCGATGCGGCACGCGGCGCGACGATGTACGTGACGCTCGAGCCTTGCTCGCACCATGGCAAATCGTCGCCGTGCGCCGATGCCATTGTCACCGCCGGCATCGCGCGGGTCGTTTCGGCGCTGGAAGATCCGAATCCGAAAGTGGCCGGGCAGGGCTACGCGCGGCTTCGCGCCGCGGGCGTAACGGTCGCAACCGGCATCGGCGCCGAAGAAGCGCGGCATGATCATGCCGGTCACATCCGTCGCATGCGTGACGGCCGACCAAATGTCACGCTCAAGCTCGCGGTCTCGGCTGACGGCAAGGCCGGCGCCGCCGGCCGCAAGCCGCTCGCCATCACCGGCGCCGAAACGCGCCAGCGGGTTCATCTCCTGCGAGCGCAAAATGACGCAATAATGATCGGCATCGGCACCGTGCTGGCGGACGACCCGCTGCTGACCTGCCGCCTGCCGGGCATGGAAAAGGATTCGCCAGTGCGGATCGTTCTCGACGGCGGATTACACCTGCCGCCATCGTCGCGGCTAGCCAAGACCGCGCGGCAAACGCCGGTCTGGGTCATCTGCGGGATGGACGCGCCGCGCGCGGCGGAGGCGGCGTTGTTGCGGGAACGCGGCGTTAAAGTCCTGCGATTGCAGCTAAGCATCGGCCGCCTCGATCTCGCCGCCGTGCTCGAACTCATCGCCGGGCGGGGCATTACCCGCCTGTTGGTCGAGGGCGGCCCGACCGTTGCGGCCTCGTTCGTCGCCGCCGACCTCGCGGATGAAGCGATCGTGTTTCGCTCGGCGAAGAGCGTCGGCGCCGATGGCATTGACGCACTCGAAGGCTTGCCGCTGACCGCGCTGACCCAGTCATCGCACTTGAAGGTACTCGCGTCCGCGCCCGTCGGGGGCGATGTCTGCGATTTTTTCGGGCGAGGGTGATCGTCGTGTTCACCGGCATTATCAGTGACATAGGGGAGGTTGTTGAAGTGAGCGAACAGTCGGACGGCCTGCGCCGCCTCGACATCGCTTGCGGCTATGACCCCGACACTATCGACATCGGCGCTTCCATCGCCTGTTCCGGCCCCTGCCTGACCGTGGTGGCGCGCGGGCGTGCCGGCAATCGCTCCTGGTTCGCCGTCGATGCCGCGGCCGAGACCCTGCTGGTCACCACGGCCGCCGGCTGGCGGCGCGGCACCAGGCTCAACCTGGAGCGATCGCTTCGCCTGGGAGACGATCTCGGCGGCCACCTGGTCAGCGGCCACGTCGACGGCATTGCCGAACTGATCGCGCGCGAGGATCTGCCCGACATGGCGCGGATGACGTTGCGGGTGCCGGTCGAGCTCGCGCGCTTCATCGCGCTGAAGGGCTCGGTCGCGCTCGACGGCGTGTCGCTGACCGTCAACGAGGTCAAAGGCGATGTTTTTTCGGTGTTGATCATTCCGCATACGCTCAAAGTCACGACTTTCGGCGAGCTGCGCGCGGGCGCGCGGCTCAATCTCGAAGTGGATCAGATGGCCCGCTATGCCGCGCGGCTGCTGCGACCAAGCATTAAGGGGAGATGGAGCCATGGCCGGGCCGCGGCGAAGCAAGCGTGAGACGGGCGGCGTCAAGGGTGCGCGCATCCTGATCATCGAAGCGCGCTATTATGATGATATTGCCGATTACCTTCTCGCGGGCGCGATGAAGGTGCTCAACGACGCCGGCGCCGTGGTCGAACGCATCAGTGTGCCCGGCTCGCTCGAAATCCCGGCCGGCATCGTCATTGCCTGCGATGCCGCCAAGCACAAGGGGCGCCCCTATGACGGCGTGGTGGCGCTTGGCTGCGTGATCCGCGGCGACACCATTCACTTCGAGATTGTCTCGCAACTGTCCGCGCAGGGATTGCTGGACCTTTCCGTTGCGCGCGCGCTGCCGATTGGCAACGGCATCGTCACCGTCAATACGCTGACGCAGGCGCTCGCCCGCGCGCGCGTCGAGGAGCAGGACAAAGGCGGCGATGCGGCGCGCGCGGCGCTGGCGCTGGTGCGGTTAAAGCGCCGGCTGACGCGGGAGAAATAAGCCGATGGCGCGCGCCGCCGCCGGCAAAGACCGCAAGGCCAACAAACGCGGCGCGGCGCGGCTTGCCGCCGTGCAGGCGCTGTACCAGATGGACCTCGCCGGCACCGGCTTGAACGACATTTTGGCCGAATTCGAAAACCACCGGCTCGACGGCGAGGTGGAAGGCGCGCAATATCTCCCTGCCGAAGCGGCGTTCTTCCGCGACATTGTCGGCGGGGTGGTGCGCGAGCAGGGCACTCTCGATCCGCAGATCGACGCCGTGCTCGCCCGCGGCTGGCCGCTCAAGCGCATCGAGGCCGTGCTGCGCGCGGTGCTGCGCGCCGGCGCCTACGAATTGAACCACCGCCGCGACGTGCCGGCGCGCGTCGTCGCGTCGGAATATGTCGATGTCGCTTCGGCTTTCGTCGACAAGGACGAGACCGGCATGGTCAATGCCGTGCTCGACCAGCTGGCGCGGCAGGTGCGCCCCGGCGAGTTCGAATAGGCACGCGTTCAGCCCCGTTCGAACGGCAGCGCGCTCGGGCTGCGGAAATTCGACGATGAATTCCAGGCAACCTTGTCGGCGGTGAGGTGATAGTCGGGCACGCGCTCAAGAAAGCGCCGCATGGCGATTTCGGTCACCATCCGCGCCATCTGCGCGCCAAGGCAAAAATGCTTGCCGGAGCCGAAGCCGAGATGGCCCAGCGGCCGGCGGGCGATGTCGAACGTGTCCGGATCGGGAAATTTGCGGTGGTCGCGATTGCCGGAGCCGAAGGCGAGCACAACCTTGTCACCGGCTTCGATGGTTTCGCCGTGCCTCTCGACGTCGCGCGTGGCGGTGCGCCTGAAGCGCTGTGCCGAGGTGTTGAAGCGGAGCGATTCCTCGATCGCGGGCGCGATCAGCACCGGGTCGGCGACGATCTTGCGCCGCGCGTCGGGATAATCGTGCAAATTGAGCGCGAACATGCTCATGAAGCTCGACAGCGATTCCACGCCGGCCATGACGAAGGTCGCGGTGGTGAGCACGATCTCGCGCTCGCTGAGCCGGTCGCCGTCGATCTCGGCTTCGGCGAGATGGGTGATCAGATCGTCGGTCGGATTGGCGCGGCGAACTGCCACCTCGGCGGTGAGGAAGTCGCTTAATTCCTTGAAGGCGGCAATGTGCTCGGGCGTGCGGCCTTTGGCGCTTTTATCGGTCGATACAGCGAGGATCACCTTGCGTCGGATGTCGGCATGGTCGCGCGCCGGCAGCCCCATGCTGCGGAATAACAGGCCGACGGTGATCTGGCTGGAAAAGTCGTTGATGAACTCGAACGTGCCCCGCGCGACGATGCGCTCAAGCGCGCGGTCGGCGATTTCCAGCGTCGGTTCGACCATCGCCTCGAGGTTGCGCTTGAGAAAGGCGGCCTGGGTCAAGGCGCGCAGCCGGTCGTGGCGCGGCGGGTCGGTGGTTCCGAGCGTCGCGCCGGCGCGGCCGGGCAATTCGTCGACCATGTTGCCTTGCGTGGACGAGAAGGTCTGCCAGTCGCGTGCCGCCTCGACGATGTCGTCGTAGCGCGACAGGATCCAAAGCTGCGCGCCCTCGCTCCAGTAGCAGGGATATTTGTCGCGCAGCGCGGCGTAATACGGGAACGGATCGGCATCGATAGCCGGCGAATAGAGGTCGAACGGCTCCACTGCATTTCCTCGAAGTCGCAAACGCTGGTAAATGTTTAGAGCATGATCCGGGAAAGTGGAAACCGGTTTCCCGAAAAGATCGTGTTCCGCTAAAAGCGTGGCGCGCGATGTCGAACACCATCAATGAATTGGCCGAGGAGCGCTTGATCGCACGCTTTTTCCGGCCGCTGGCGAAGGATGCAGGCGCGTTCGGGCTGTCCGACGATGCGGCTGCGATTACGCCGCCGCCCGGCTGCGATCTGGTGGTCACGACCGACGGTGTGATCTCAGGCGTGCATTTTCTGCCGGACGATGCGGCGCGCGACATCGGCCGCAAGGCGCTGCGCATGAATCTGTCCGACCTCGCGGCCAAGGGCGCCAGGCCGGTCGGTTTTCTTCTGTCGCTCGCGCTGCCGGCCGGCACCGGCGAGGCCTGGCTGGCCGGCTTTGCCGCCGGCCTCGCCGAAGATATCGAACGCTATAATTGTCCACTCCTTGGCGGCGACACCGATCACACGCCCGGACCGCTTTCAGCGACGATTGCGGCGTTCGGTGCGGTGCCGCACGGAAAAATGGTGCGCCGCTCGACCGCCAGGGCCGGCGACGCGGTCGTCGTTACCGGCACGATCGGCGACGCGGCGTTGGGCGTGAAAGTTCGCCGCGACAAAAACGTTGCCGAAACCTGGAAGCTCTCCGACGCCATGGCCGCGCGTCTCGTGGCGCGCTATCTCTTGCCCGAGCCGCGTAACGCGCTCGCCGCCGCACTGCTGCAACACGCGTCGGCTGCGATGGACATTTCCGACGGGCTCGCCGGCGATCTCGCCAAATTGTGCCGCGCCTCGTCGGTCGCCGCCGAAACCGACGTTGCCCGCGTGCCGTTGTCGGACGCTGGCCGCGCCGCGATCGCCGCCGCGCCGGAATTGATCACGACCGTGCTGACCGGCGGTGACGACTACGAAATCTTGTTGACGCTTGCTCCGGACGAGCTACCGGCATTCCGCACAGCCGCGGAGGCTGCCGGCGTGACGGTGACCGAGATCGGGCGGATCGGGCAAGGCGAGGGCGCGCGTTTTCTGCGCGATGGTAGAGCGTTAACCTTCAGGCAGGCGGCCTACAGCCATTTTTAGCTTCGTCATTGCGAGCGCGACGAAGCAATCCAGATGGGAGTGACCAAAGTCTGGATTGCTTCGTCGCTTCGCTTCTCGCAATGACGATAAAGTTATTTCCTTCGCGAAATCGGCTGGTACTCGCGCCGCGGCGATCCGGTGTAGAGCTGGCGCGGACGGCCGAGCTTCTGGTGCGGATCCTCGATCATTTCCTTCCATTGCGCGATCCAGCCGACCGTGCGCGCCACCGCGAACAGCACGGTGAACATCGAGGTCGGGAAGCCCATCGCGCGCAACGTGATGCCGGAATAGAAATCCACGTTCGGATAGAGCCGCTTCTCGATGAAATATTCGTCGTGCAGCGCGATCCGCTCGAGCTCCATGGCGACGTCGAGCAGCGGATCGTTGACGCCGAGCTCATGCAGCACCTCGTGGCAGGTTTTCTGCATGATCTTGGCGCGCGGATCGTAATGCTTGTAGACGCGATGGCCGAAACCCATTAGCCGGAATGAATTGTTCGGATCCTTGGCGCGCTTGACGTATTCCGGGATGCGATCGACCGAGCCGATCTCGCCCAGCATTTTCAGCGCCGCCTCATTGGCGCCGCCATGCGCCGGACCCCACAAACAAGCGATGCCAGCCGCGATGCAGGCGAACGGGTTGGCGCCGGTCGAGCCGGCAAGCCGCACCGTGGAAGTCGAGGCATTCTGCTCGTGGTCGGCATGCAGCGTGAAGATGCGGTCCATGGCGCGGGCCAGCACCGGATTTGGCCTGTATTCCTCGCACGGCACCGCAAAACACATGCGCAGGAAATTCGAGGCGTAATCGAGTTCGTTCTTCGGATAAACAAACGGCTGGCCGATCGAATATTTGTAGGCCATCGCCGCCAGCGTCGGCGATTTCGCGATCATGCGGATCGACGCGACCATGCGCTGGGTCGGATCGGTGATGTCGGTGGAGTCGTGATAGAATGCCGACAGCGCGCCGACGCAGCCGGTCATCACCGCCATCGGATGCGCGTCGCGGCGGAAGCCCTGGAAGAACCGGCTCATCTGCTCGTGGACCATGGTGTGATGGACCACGCGATCGTCGAAATTCTCTTTCTGCGCCGCGGTCGGCAATTCCCCGTAGAGCAGGAGGTAGCAGGTCTCGAGGAAATCGCCGTGCTCGGCGAGGTCGTCGATCGGATAGCCGCGGTAGAGCAGCACGCCGGCATCGCCGTCGATATAAGTGATCTTGGATTCGCAGCTCGCGGTCGAGGTGAAGCCCGGATCGTAGGTGAAGATGCCGGTCTGGCCGTAGAGCTTGCTGACGTCCAGGACTTGCGGACCGATCGTCCCGTCGTAGAGCGGGAACGGATAGCTCTTGTCGCCGAGCGTCAGCTTGCCAGTCTTGGTATTCGTGGTGTTCGCGCCGGTTTTCGCGTCCATGATCGCATCCTCGCTGTCTGACAGCCTTCACAGTGCGGTGCACGCGGCCGACGGGCCGAAACACGGGTGCAGCAATGCCGATCCGGCTCCGTTGCCGTAGCGCAACGGAGTGTGCACTGCAAGAAAATAGGCCGTTATCTGGACTTGCGCCAGCCCGCTGCCGTGCGGGCTGTAAAAGCCGGCGGCAGCGGTTCCGGCCGGGCTGTCGCGCGGCGGCGTTAGCCAGCCGCCTGGTCGGCGATGCGCGCCAGACTCTCGCTCTTGCCCAGCAGGACCATCACTTCAAAAATTCCCGGCGAGGTCGTGCGCCCGGTCAATGCCGCCCGCAGCGGCTGTGCTGCTGCGCCGAGCTTTAGACCCTTGGTCTCGGCGAATGTCCGGATCGCGCGTTCGATCTCCTCCGCCGTCCACGGCTCGACCGCCGCAAGCCCGCCGGCGATATCGCGCAGAATCATCCTTGCGTCCGGCGTCAGCAAAGCGCCGGCTTTCTCATCCAAAGGCAACGGCCGGCCGGCGAACAAAAACTGAGCGCCGTCAATGAGCTCGAGCAGGGTCTTGGCGCGCTCCTTGAGGCTTGGCATGGCCGCCAGAAACTGTTCGCGCGCCCGCGGAGTGAGCTTCTCGGCAATGGCCGGCCCGCCAGCAACATGCGGCAGGAGCTGATCGATCGCCAACAGCAGCTCGGCGTCGGCGCTGTTGCGGATGTAATGGCCGTTGAGGTTTTCAAGTTTGGCAAAATCGAACCGCGCCGGCGAACGGCCGATCTGCGGCAGGTCGAAGGCGGCGATCATTTCCCCGGTCGAAAAGATTTCCTGGTCGCCGTGGCTCCAGCCGAGCCGAACCAGATAATTGCGCAAGGCCGCCGGCAAATAGCCCATGGCGCGATAGGCATCGACGCCGAGCGCGCCATGCCGCTTGGAGAGCTTCGAGCCGTCCGGGCCGTGGATGAGCGGAATGTGCGCCATCACCGGCACCGGCCAGCCGAGCCCGTCATAAATCTGTTTCTGCCGGGCGGCATTGGTCAGGTGATCGTCGCCGCGGATGACATGAGTCACCGCCATGTCATGATCGTCGACCACCACGGCGAGCATGTAGGTCGGCGTGCCGTCGGAGCGCACCAGAACGAGATCGTCGAGATTCTCGTTTTGCCAGACTACGCGGCCCTGAACCTGGTCCTCGATCACGGTTTCGCCGGTGAGCGGCGCTTTGAGCCGGATCGCCGGCTTGACGCCGGGCGGTGCTTCGCCCGGATCGCGGTCGCGCCAGCGGCCGTCATAAAGCCGCGCGCGGCCCTCGCGCCGCGCGGCTTCGCGCATTTGCGTCAGTTCCTCCGCGCTGGCGTAGCAGCGGTAAGCGTGGCCGGACGCGAGCAGCTGCTCGACCACTTCCCGGTGCCGGGCGGAGCGGGAGAACTGATAAACCGCGTCGCCGCCCCAATCGATGCCGAGCCAGGTGAGCCCGTCGAGGATGGCGTCGATGGCGGCCTGAGTTGAGCGTTCGCGGTCGGTGTCCTCGATCCGCAGCAGCATCTTGCCGCCGCGTCCGCGCGCGTAAAGCCAGTTGAACAGCGCCGTGCGCGCGCCGCCGATGTGCAGGAATCCGGTAGGTGAGGGGGCGAAGCGGACGACGACGCTCATTGCGGTCCGATGCTGATGCAGCGCGCTCGTGTAGCACAATCATCAGTGAAAAGAAGTAAGGGCGGTATGGTTTCCGCCCGCGCGGACTTGACCCGGCGGGCCAATTTGTCCAATCCGGGCGCGCCGCGCATCGGCTTCGCGGCGGCAGGACGCGAATAGATCGCGAATAGATCATGATAGCGGCGGATACGGCGACACGCGAAGCGGGTCAGGATTTCATCCGCGACATCGTTCGCGCCGATCTCGACAGCGGCCGGATCAGCAGTGTCGTCACCCGCTTTCCGCCCGAGCCGAACGGCTATTTGCATATCGGCCACGCCAAGTCGATTTGTCTCAATTTCGGGGTTGCCGAGGAATTCGGTGGCCAGTGCAACCTGCGTTACGACGACACCAATCCGACCAAAGAGTTGCAGGAATATATCGACGCCATCGAGCGCGACGTGCGCTGGCTCGGCTTCGACTGGGGCAGCAATCTCTTTCACGCGTCGGACTATTTCGAGCGGCTGTACGAATGGGCCGAGCATCTAATCCGCGCCGGCAAGGCTTATGTCGACGACCAGACCCAGGAGGAGATGCGGCTCACCCGCGGCACGCTGACTGAGGCCGGCACCGAAAGCCCGCACCGCAACCGCGGCGTCGAGGAAAATCTCGACCTGTTCCGCCGCATGCGCGCCGGCAAATTCCCCAACGGCGCGCGGACATTGCGCGCCAGGATTGACATGGGCTCCGGCAACATCAACCTGCGCGACCCGGTGCTCTATCGCATCCTGCACGCCGAGCATCCGCGCACCGGCCAAAAATGGTGCATCTATCCGAGCTACGATTTCGCTCACGGCCAGTCGGATGCGATCGAAGGCATCACGCATTCGATCTGCACCCTTGAATTTGAGGATCACCGGCCGCTTTACGACTGGTTCCTGGCGAATTTGCCGGTGCCGTCGTACCCGCATCAGTATGAATTCGCGCGGCTCAATCTCACTTACACCATCCTGTCGAAGCGGGTGCTGACCGAGCTCGTACGCCGCGGCCATGTCGGCGGCTGGGACGATCCGCGCATGCCGACGCTCGCCGGCTTGCGTCGCCGCGGCGTGCCGCCGGAAGCGATCCGCGATTTCGTCAGGCGCATCGGGGTCGCCAAGGCCAACAGCGTGGTCGATATGGGGATGCTGGAATTCTCCATCCGCGAGCATCTCAACAAGACGGCGCAGCGGCGCATGGCGGTGTTGCGGCCGCTGAAAGTTGTGATCGAGAACTACCCGGAGGGGCGGCACGAGGAGCTTGAGGCGGCTAATCATCCGGACGATGCGAGTGCCGGCACCCGCCGTATCCGTTTCGGTCGCGAGCTCTACGTCGAGCGCGACGATTTCATGGAGAATCCGCCGAAGAAATTCTTTCGGCTGTCGCCGGGCGCCGAGGTTCGGCTGCGCTACGCCTATTTCATCACCTGCCGCGAGGTTTTGAAAAATGCCGCCGGCGAGGTGTCCGAGCTGCGCTGCACTTACGATCCGGCGACCAAAGGCGGCAACGCCCCCGACGGCCGCAAGGTCAGGGCCACCATGCATTGGCTGTCGGCGGCGGACGCGATGCAAGCTGAAGTGCGCCTTTACAACCCGCTGTTCTCGCGGCCCGATCCAGATGGCGCGGCGTTTGCCGCCGACCTCAATCCGCAGTCGCTGGACGTTCTGGCGAAAGCGCGGGTCGAACCGGCATTGGCGGCGGAAAATTCCGGCGATGCTGTCCAGTTCGAGCGCCAAGGTTATTTCTGCCGCGATCCGGATTCAAAGCCCGGAAAACTCGTGTTCAACCGCACGGTCGGCCTGCGCGACAGCTACGCCAAAGTGGCTGCGGCGAACTAGCAACCGCGCCTCGGCTTTTCAACAAACCTCCTCGCTAGCGCGCTCCCGTGGCGCGCACCGCCGCGGCAACATCGGGCGATGCAGGCAATTCCGTTACGCCATCACGCGCCGCGTGACGCACACCGCGCGTCGAGGATCTGGAGGCTGGGGAGTGATAACCCGCTCATTCCCGCGCAAGCTGAATCCAGGCTCGGTCTCCGCTTTCGCGGGGAGAAACGGAAAGGCCTAATACCGCCGGAACAGTCCGACCAGCTTGCCCTGAATGCGCACCCGGTTGGGCGGCAGGATGCGCACCTCATAGGCGGTGTTGGCGGGTTCGAGCGCGATTGAGGCGCCGCGGCGACGGAAACGCTTGAGCGTTGCCTCCTCGTCGTCGATCAGTGCGACCACGATGTCGCCGGTGTCGGCGGCGTCGCTGCGCTTGATCAGCGCGACATCGCCGTCGAGGATGCCGGCCTCGATCATCGAATTGCCGCGCACTTCCAGCGCGAAATGCTCGCCGGTGCCGAGCATGTCCGGCGGCATGTTGATGGTGTGGCTGCGGGTCTGGATCGCCTCGATCGGCGTGCCGGCGGCGATACGGCCCATGACCGGCACGGCTACCGGCCGGCCGCTGTCATCATCGGAAGCCGTGCGCCCGCGGCCGAGATTGCCTTCGATGACGCTCGGGGTGAACCCACGCCGCCCGCCGGCCACCATGCCGTGCGCCACTGACTTAGGCAGCTTGATCACCTCGATGGCGCGCGCCCGGTTGGGCAGGCGGCGGATGAAGCCGCGCTCTTCCAGCGCCGTAATCAGCCGGTGGATCCCCGACTTGGAGCGCAGATCGAGCGCATCCTTCATCTCGTCGAACGATGGTGGAACTCCGGCCTCTTTCAGGCGCTCATGGATAAAACGCAGGAGTTCAGCTTGTTTGCGCGTGAGCATCGACGCCTCCCCCTAGGCCCCATTAAGGCCGAAACAAATCATGAACGGACACTATCCGTTCCATATGTGTTCCGCAACCACTTAATTTGAAGTGAAGAAATCGCTTGCCCAGCCAAGGGGGCGCTTAACGCTGGAATTTAACGATCCGGCCGGCGCTTACCGGCATCTTGACGTGCCTCCGCGGGATGCTCTTGCGCCGCCGCTTGCCTTTCCGCCGTAAGTTCTTTCCAGACTGTGCTTTGCGGGCAACGCCGATTTGGCGGCGTATAGCGTTACAATGCGACGCAACCTGCGGACCCTGACGGTCCGCCAGAGGGGATGGCTATGAAACGCGCGCTTTGGTTGACCCTTGCAACGCTGGTCGCTACTCCGGGCACGGTGCTTGCCGCCGACCTACCGCCGCCACCGACCGAGCAGTCTTTCTACAAAGCGCCGCCGATGGCCGCGCCACCGACATGGACGGGCTGTTATATCGGCGGCGGCGGCGGCGCCGGCCTGATGACCAGCAACCAGAGTTTGACGGGGGTCGGCGCCACGGCGACTGTCGACGTCGGCGGCCAAGGCTGGATGGGCATTGCCGGCGGCGGCTGCGATTATCAATTTCCATTACTCAACTGGAACGTCGTTGTTGGTGCGTTCGGCGATTATGCGTTCATGAACTTCAGAGGCACAGCGTCGCCTGGCGGGTTCACCGGCGACATGACTGAAACGGGCGCGTGGGTTGGCGGCCTGCGCGCTGGTGTTCTAGTAGCGCCGAGCGTGCTCATTTACACCAATGGCGGTTACACCGGCACGCACCTCAACTCGGTCAGCTTCCCCACTTTCGCTCCGCCGATCACTGTTCCGTCGCAAAATTATAATGGCTGGTTCCTGGGCGGCGGCGCCGAGACGTCGTTAAGCTGGCTCATGTCGGGACTATTTTTGCGAACCGAGTACAGGTATTCGAGTTTCGAAAGCAATAACACCAGTGCTTTGGTGACCGCGACCGGCCTGCCGTCAGGCACCGGTCTGCGGTCCAATCTTGCCACGCAGACCGTGTTCACCGAACTCGTTTGGCGCTTCAACTGGACCGGCGGTTGGCACTGACCGATGAATACGAAGCCCGGTGTGCAAAGGGCGCCGGGCTTCGCGGGTAGAAAACCGCGCCTAAATGCTAGAACCTGATGACGCGACAGGCGCTGCCGGCCGTTGCCGCTGGCTCGAACGGTTCGCGGACCAGCAAACAATCGGCTTTCGCTAGCGGCGCCATCATCGACGAATCCTGGATCGGGAAAGGCGTCGCGACCGGGCCTTGCGTCGTGTCTTTGAGCGTCGCGCGCAGGTAATCGGCGCGCTCGTCGTTCGCCGGCAGATCGCAGCCGAGGATCGCAGACTTGACAGGCGGCATGAGATCGTTGCGCCCGGCGAGGCGGCGGATCAGCGGCGCCAGAAACAAAAATCCGCAGACGAAAGCGGAGACCGGATTGCCGGGCAGGCCGAGCACATGCATGCCGCCTAGCCGGCCGTGCATCAGCGGACGGCCCGGCCGCAAAGCCAAACGCCAGAACGACAGCGTCATGCCCTCGGCGGCAAACGCCTTCTGCACCAGATCGTAGTCGCCGACCGAGGCGCCGCCGCTGGTGACGAGAATGTCGGCGCCGTTTTGACGTGCCTGCTGCACGGTCGCAATCGTATCATCGAGCCGGTCGGCGACGATGCCGAGGTCCTCGACGGCGGCGCCTTCGCCGCGAGCGACCGCCGACAGCGCAAACGTGTTGGACGAGACGATCTGCCCCGGACCCGGCTCAATTCCGGGCGGCACCAATTCGTCGCCGGTCGCAAACAGCGCGATTTTCGGCCGCCGGTGCACCGGCACGAACGGATGGTTCATGGCGGCGGCGAGCGTCAGGTCGCGGGCGGTGAGCCGGTGGCCGGCGGGCAGAAGCGTCTCGCCCGCCTTGAAGTCGAGACCCTGCACGCGGATGTGGCGGCCTTTCGCCGACGGCCTTTCGATCTCCACCTGATCGCCGTCACGCTTGGCGTGCTCCTGGATGACGATTGTGTCGCTGCCGGCGGGCATCACGCCGCCGGTGAAAATCCGCGCCGCCTCGTGCGGGCCGATCGCGCGCGCCAACGGCCGCCCGGCGGCCACTTCGCCGACGACTTTCAGCCGCACTGGCGCGTTTTCCACGTCGGCGGCGCGCACCGCGTAACCGTCCATGGCGGAAACGTCGGCCGGCGGCTGGGTGCGGCGCGCTTTGACTGCGTAAGCGAGCACGCGGCCGTCGGCTTCCGATAGAGGCGCTTCTTCGGCTGGTAGCGGCCGCGCGTGCTCCAGCACACGGGTGAGCGCGTCTGCGACCGACAACAACGCCGCCACGATTACTCCTCCGCGCGATAATGGCCGCTCTGGCCGCCGGTTTTCTCGATCAGGCGGATGCCTTCGATGCACATGCCGCGGTCGACCGCCTTCACCATGTCGTAGATGGTGAGGCAGGCGACCGACACCGCAGTCAGCGCCTCCATCTCGACGCCAGTTTGCCCTGCGACCTTGACGCGCGCGGTGACTTTGATGCCTGGCAAGTCGTTGTCCGCCACTGCATCGACCTCGACCTGCGAGATGGCGAGCGGATGGCAAAGCGGAATCAAGGCATGCGTGCGTTTGGCCGCCATAATGCCGGCGATGCGCGCGGCGCCGAACACGTCGCCTTTCTTGGCATTGCCGCTGCGCACGATATCGAGCGTCGAAGGCTTCATCCGCACGTGACCTTCGGCGACGGCTTCGCGCTCGGTCGCGGGCTTGCCGGAAACATCCACCATGCGGGCGGTGCCGCCGCTCGCTAAATGCGTGAGCTTTTTCGCCCGCGCCACGCCGTCACCGCGCCGGCGCGAGCGTGGCGTTGGCGGCGAGCAGCGCGCTGGTCGCTGCGGCGACATCGTCCTGGCGCATCAGGCTTTCGCCGACCAGAAAGGTCGAGATGCCGGATTTGGCGAGCCGCGCGAGATCATCGGACGTGTAAACGCCGCTCTCGCCGACCACGACGTGGCCGGCGGGAATGAGCTTCGCCAGCCGCTCGCAGGTCGAAAGCGATGTGACGAACGTCTTGAGGTCGCGGTTGTTGATGCCGATCAGCCGCGATTTGAGCCGGAGCGCGCGCGCGAGTTCGGCTTCGTCGTGCACTTCGACGAGCACGTCCATGCCGAGCGCAATGGCTGCCGCTTCCAGTTCGGCAGCGGCCTGGTCGCCGACCGTGGCCATGATGATGAGGATGCAATCGGCCCCGGCAGCGCGCGCTTCGCTCACCTGATAGGGCTCGTACATGAAATCCTTGCGCAGCACCGGCAGCGGGCAGGCGGCGCGCGCGGCGCGCAGATGGTCGAGTGAGCCCTGGAACGAGGGCGTGTCGGTCAGGACGGAGAGGCAGGTTGCGCCGCCGGACGCATAAGCTGCAGCCAGCGCCGGCGGATCGAACTTTTCGCGGATCAAACCTTTCGACGGGCTCGCCTTCTTGATCTCGGCAATCAGCGCGTATTTGCCGGCGGCGAGCCGCCGCTCGATGGCGGCCAAAAAACCGCGCGGCGGCACCGCGGCTTTTGCCGCGGCTTCTAACGTTGCGAGCGGCCGTGCGCGCTTGGCGGCGGCGATTTCCGCGCGCTTGTAACCGGCGATCTCGGCGAGAATGTCAGTCATTATCGGCAACCGCGTTCGAGACCGCGATCAGGCGATCGAGCCTGCCTTCCGCCTCGCCGGAATCAACCGAATGAGCGGCGGCATGCAGGCCGTCCTTGAGATCGTTCGCTTTGCCGGCGACCACCAGCGCTGCGGCGGCGTTGATAAGCGCCACGTCGCGAAACGCCGACGGCTTTCCTTCCAGCACGTTCTTGACGGCGCCGGCGTTCTCCGCCGCGTCGCCGCCGCGCAACGCCTCCGGCTTGACCTTGCGAAGGCCAAGCTCCTCCGGCGAGATCTCGAAGCTCTTAACGTGACCGTTATGCAGAGCAGTCACGGCGGTCGGGCCGGAGGTGGTGATTTCGTCCAGCCCGTCGGAGCCGTGCACGACCCACACGCTTTCTGCACCAAGATTTTTCAGAACCTGCGCCAGCGGCTGGGTCCATTGCT
Source organism: uncultured Alphaproteobacteria bacterium (assembly GCA_963747855.1). Lineage (GTDB taxonomy): Bacteria > Pseudomonadota > Alphaproteobacteria > Rhizobiales > Xanthobacteraceae > BOG-931. The sequence continues at coordinate 1,239,843 of CAVVGN010000002.1, read as the reverse complement.
TAGAGAAGACGCCGATCATCTGCCGCTTGACGCCAGCCGGATTGGACAGCGGGCCGAGCAGGTTAAAGATCGTGCGCGTGCCCATTTCGACGCGGGTGGCCGCCACGTTCTTCATTGCCGGATGATGCGCCGGCGCGAACATGAAACCGATGCCGGCTTCGCTGATGCAGCGGCCGATCGCGTCCGGCGTCAGATTGATATTGACGCCGAGCGCGCCGAGCACGTCGGCGGCTCCCGAGCGCGACGACAGCGCGCGATTGCCGTGCTTGGCGACTGGAATGCCGGCACCGGCGACAATGAGCGCGGCGCACGTGGAGATGTTGAAAGAGCCGGACGCGTCGCCGCCGGTACCGACCACGTCGATCGCGTCGGGCGGCGCGGTCACCCGCAGCATCTTCGCGCGCATGGCGCTGACCGCTCCGGTGATCTCGTCGACGGTCTCGCCGCGCACGCGCAACGCCATCAACAGCGCGCCCATTTGCGAGGGGGTCGCTTCGCCCGACATCATTTGCTCGAACGCGCCGGCGGCTTCCTCGCGCGTGAGCGTTGCGCCGGTCGCCACTTTGCCGATGATTCCCTTGAAGGTGTCGGTCACGGCTGCGCTCTCAATGTGCCGACGCGCGCTGGCGCGCCGGCACGTCGGCTTGCTTTGCCTGCCGGCGTCCGTTGGCGGAATTCCATGCCGCGGCGATGTCGAGGAAGTTCTTCAGCATCAAGTGGCCATGCTCGGAAGCGATGCTTTCGGGATGGAATTGCACGCCATGCACCGGCAGCCGTTTGTGCTCCAGCCCCATAATCAGGCCGCCGTCCGTCTCCGCGGTCACGGTCAGCGCGGCGGGAAGGCTCGCGCGCTCGACCACGAGCGAGTGATAACGCGTTGCCTGGAACGGCGCGTTGATGCCGCGAAACACGCCGGTGCCGTCGTGGCGGATGGTCGAGAGCTTGCCGTGCACGGGGACCGGCGCGCGCACGACCTTGCCGCCAAAGGCGTCGCCGATCGCCTGATGGCCTAGGCAGACGCCGAGGATCGGGATTTTGCCGGCAACGGCGTGGATCAAATCGAGGCAGATGCCGGCATCCTTCGGCGTGCAGGGGCCGGGGGAAAGGACGATAGCTTCAGGATCGGCGGCAATGACGGTGGCGCTGGAAATCTTGTCGTTGCGATGCACGCGCACCTGCGCCCCCAAGTCCCCGAGATAATGGACCAGGTTGAAGGTGAAACTGTCGTAATTGTCGATCAGGACAATCATAAAGAGTCCGGCGCAGTTTCTGCTGCCGGGCTCTTAGCCCAAATTCAGGATAGAATTGACCTTAACCGGCTTATCCGGTCGCCCAGCCTTAATGCGCGGACGCCCCCGCCAAGCGATCCGCCGAGACGATGCGGACGTCGCGGGCCTGACCGAAGGAATTACGGGTATCGCGCAGGCAGACGGCCTCGAAATAAGGCCACGAATTCTGCGAGCAGTCGCGGGCCAATGGCCGCGCGTCGGCACGGTCGGCCTTGACGCCCGGCACGGACCCGCGCGCGTCCACGACGTCGGCTATGCTCAATGCGGTCACAAAGGCGCTGGCCACGATCGCGGCCGCGCTAATGGCGTAAACGGTTCTCAGCATGACACCAATCCCTGTTGCCTGTGTTGCGCCCTCTGGCCGGCTTCCGCCGGTGCGTTTTCGCTCGGGTCGCACTTCCATTATTTTACTTTCGGCCCTTTTGCCTTGGCTTTCCTTGATGCACATCACACTTTTGCTGGTTCCCGCACTGCATTGAAAACGCACCGGAATTCGCTCGGTTCCGGCAATCGAAACGATAATTTTCGGGTTTGGGCTGGTTTCCGGCGCCTGGCGCGGCGCTTCAGTCGGTCCGTTCGACGTTGTCGCGGACGCGTTCGGCCAACGCGGCGAGGTCGATCTGGTGCACGCTGCCGGTGCCGGCGAGATCGAGCGCATGCGCCGCGGCGGCGCCCATGGCAATGCATGGCCCCATCACCCGCACGCTGGAAAGCGCGGCGGTATCGGCGTCGATGCAGCGGCCGGCCGCGACCACATTGTCGGCGTCCGCGGGCGTGAGGCACGACAGCGGAATGTAATGGACGTGATCCTCCGGAAAAGCGTGCCAGCGGTGGCCGCTGCCGTGATCGTGCAATTCGATCGGCCAGGCGGTGCGCCCGATCGCGTCGGGAAAGCGCGTACCCGCCGTTACGTCGTCGACCGAAAGTTGCGTGCGTCCTTTAATACAGCGGGTCTGGCGGATGCCAGGAAATCCGTAGGCGCGCACGCGGCACTGGCCGAAACATTCGGGGAATTCATCGCGCAGGAGCGCGATGGCGCGATCCGCCTGGTCGCGGCCTTCCAGCGTTTTGGCGGACGCTTCCAGCGGATCGAGTGGCGTCTCGACGTGGGTCATGTTCATCGCCGCGATGCCGCGGCCGGGGATAATGAAGGCGAGACCCTCGCGGCGGACAAGCCCGTAGGCATCGCCTTTTTCCTTCATGCGCACGCCAATCTCCTCGCGCGTCGGCTGCCTGGCTTCGTCGATATTTTCCAGCACAACCATCTGCGTGCCGAACACCGGCCCGTCCGCCGGCTCGCGGCACGCGAAGCCCGCTTGCCAGGCAAGCGCTGCGTCGCCGCTCGCTTCCACGAATCCAGTTGCCTCGACTTGCACGTCGCCGTAGCGGGTCGCGAGTTCGATCCGCCGCACGCGGCGGCTTTCAACCTGCACGCGGCGGAGCACGGCGCCGAGAACGATGGTGATGCCGGCTCTGCGGATCGCCTCTTCGATCCAGCGGGCGAGCGCGACTTCGTCGTAATAAACAATCGTGGTGCGCGGACCGTGCCGGAAATAAAGTTGCTGTTCCTTGGCGCCGAGCTCGCGCAAGATGTCGTCGGCGATGCCGTGGGTGAATTGATGCCCGTGCGTCCCGTTGCCGAACAGGCCGCAAAACGTGCCAATGATCGAATTGACCGCCTGGCCGCCCAGCACCGGCAGGCCGTCGACCAGAACCACCTTGCGCCCGGTGCGCGCCGCGGTCAGTGCGGCGGACGTGCCGGCAATGCCGGCGCCGACGACGCAAATATCCGCCGTGACCCGGCGCGACGCCGGATCTGCGGCGCGCCGCACGATCCTGGTATCGGGTGATGACGGCGTATTCATTTTTCCGGGTGTCGCGCGGCGCCGGCAGACAGATCAGCAGGATATCCGGTCATGTGCCAGTGACAAACGCAAGCTCTGGCCGAGAAGCGCCTTGCGATTGGCGAAAGTGCGGGCTAGACCCGCGCCATGCCGCGCACCGCGCTTTTTGCCGGGTCGTTCGACCCCATCACCAACGGCCATCTCGACGTGGTGGCGAGCGCCGTGCGGCTCGTCGACAAGCTGGTGCTTGCGGTCGGTATTCATCCCGGCAAGGCGCCGCTGTTCTCGCCGGACGAGCGCGTGGCCATGCTGGACGAGATTTGCTCGCCGCTTGGCCGCAAAGCGGGCTGCGAAATCACCTGCACCACGTTCGGCGACCTGGTCGTGACGGCGGCGCGGCGAGTTCGGGGCCACGGTTCTGATCCGCGGCCTGCGCGATGCCGCCGATTTCGATTATGAGATGCAGATGGCCGGCATGAACTCTGCCATGGCGGGGGAAGTGCAGACGGTGTTTTTGCCGGCTTCGCCGGAAGTCCGCCCGATCACCGCCACTTTGGTGCGCCAGATCGCCGGCATGGGCGGCGATGTTTCCGCCTTCGTTCCGTCTGCCGTGGCGGTGCGGCTGAAAAAGAAGTTCGCCAAAAGCTGAACCAAGAACTGAAACGAGGCTGACCGAGCCTCCTTCCGGGAGATGACATGACCCGTATCCTTGCACTAGTGTTTGTTATCATGTGTGCTGCTCAAGTGTCCGCCGATCCGCTTCCCGCCGGTCTCGACCCCGAAAATACCATCTACCTCGACACCACTTACGGCCGGGTCGTCATCAAACTGAATACCGACGCACCGCATCACGCCGAGCGGCTCAAGCTGCTTTCGCGCGAGCACTTTTACGACAACGTGCCGTTCCATCGGGTGATCGACGGCTTCATGGCGCAAACCGGCGACGGCCAATACGGCAACGGCACTGGCGGCTCGAAACACCCGGACCTCAAGGCCGAATTTTCCAAGGTGCCGTTCAAGCGCGGTACGGTCGGCATGGCGCGCACCAGCGATCCCAATTCAGCCAACAGCCAGTTTTTCATCATGTACGCCGACGGCTCGTTCCTCAACGGCCAATACACCGTGGTCGGCCAGGTCGTCAGCGGCATGGAGTTCATCGACAAGCTCAAGCGCGGCGAGCCGCCGAGCAAACCCGACCGCATCATCCACATGCAGGTGGCGGCCGACGTAAAGTAACAGGAGCCATGCGCGCGGCCAGTGCAGCGATCGCTGTTGCCGTCGGCGCGATTGGCCTTCTCGGCCACGCAGCCGCAACCTGGGCTGCGGCGCTCAACCACGTGCCGCCAGCACGCGCGCCGTGCAGCGTGCTCAACGGACATCCCTGTCATCCGTCGTTCTGCGGCGTCTTCCAGCATGGCCCGTGTTTTCCGGGATACCCGGTGCCGTTCGGCGACAGCTTCCGGCTGACCATCGTTTCGACAGACGACAACGAGCCGGCCGACAAACCAGCCGGCGGCGATAGCGGCGCCGAGTTGCACGCGGCGGACGACCATAAAGCGGACGATCAGGCACTCGATTCGATCAGCGACATGTTTTTCGCGCTGCGCGGCTGCTGGGTGCCGCCGCCGAAAGAAGAGGCGCGCCACGGCATGGAATACACCATCCGCTTTGCGTTCAAGCGCGACGGCGAGATGATCGCACCGCCGCGCGTCACGTATGCGAGCCACGATGCGCCGAGCGATGTGCGCGACATCTATCGCGACGCGGTCGACGCGGCGCTCAAGCGCTGCGTGCCGCTGCACTTCAGCGAAGCGATGGGGGAAGCGGTCGCCGGCCATCCGATCGCCATCCGCTTCGTCGACGATCGGACCATCGACCACGATTCCGCAAAATAGTTTCGCAGCTTTCTGCTTATCCCCGCGTGTAAATGCGCACCGATTTATTCGATTTCGTCTTACCGGAAGACCGTATCGCGCTGCGGCCGGCTTCGCCGCGGGACAGCGCGCGGCTGCTTGTGGTCCGGCCAGACGGGTCACCGGGCCTTGAGGATCGCAGCGTTCGGGATTTGCCTGAATTGTTGGCGGCCGGCGACGCGCTTGTCGTCAACGACACCAAAGTCGTTGCGGCCAGCCTGCACGGCCGCCGCATCGGCCGCGGCGAGCGCGAGCCGGCCATTGCCGCGACCCTGGTGCGGCGGCTCGACGGCTCGCGCTGGAACGCTTTGGTGAAACCGGGCAAGCGGCTGGCCGTCGGCGACGTCATCCGGTTCGGCAGTGAGGGCCGCGTTTGCTTTCTCGACCAGCTCGACGCGACGGTTGAGGCAAAAGGCGAAGGTGGGGAGGTGACGCTGTCGTTTGCGTTCCATGGCGCTGTGCTCGACCAGGCACTGGCCGAGCGCGGCGACATGCCCTTGCCGCCTTACATCGCGGGCCGCCGGCCTGCCGACGAGCGGGACCGTGCGGATTATCAGACCATGTTCGCGCACGAAGAAGGTTCGGTAGCGGCGCCGACCGCGGGTTTGCACTTCACTGAAGCGATCGTCGAACGCCTGCGACAACGCGGCATCGTGTTGCATCGCGTGACGCTGCATGTCGGGCCGGGCACCTTTCTGCCGGTGAAGGCCGAAGATACGTCCGATCATCGCATGCAGCCGGAATGCGGGAGCGTGAGCGCGGAAACCGCGGCCGCGCTCAATGCGGCGCGTAGCGCCGGCGGGCGCATCGTCGCGGTCGGCTCGACCGCGCTGCGGCTTCTGGAAAGCGCCGCGGCCGCGGACGGTACGCTTTCGGAATTTTCCGGTGACACTGCGCTATTCATCACGCCCGGTTATCGATTCCGCGCAATCGACGCGCTGCTGACCAACTTCCATCTGCCGCGCTCGACTTTGTTCATGCTGGTCAGCGCCCTCTGCGGGCTTGAAACGATGCAGCGCGCCTACGCGCACGCCATCGCCGCCGGCTATCGGTTCTATTCCTACGGCGACGCGTGTCTGTTGTTTCGTAACAGCGCGGACGAATGAAGGACCGCGCAATGCCTCGCGAGCGCGGGCATCGAACCGGGTTCAATCAATAAGCAGGTTTGTCAGGCGCGGGTGCCGCTGAACGAGGAGCTGCCGAAGACTCCCAGTTGCACGCTGCCGCCGATCTTGTCGCCATCGATCGTGCCGGTGAATTCGAGCGTCATCGGCATCGGGTCGGTGATCGACACTTTCCACGCCACGTCGTTACCCTTAACGGTCCCGTCGAAAATGTCCGTCGAATTTCCGTCGGCCGCCTGGGTGCCTTTGAGCGCGCCGCCATCGGCCTTCACCGAAAGGGTGGCCGCACGCTCGCCCATTGGCGTGGACACCACCAGATTCCAGTTTCCATCCGCGCTCATGTCGTGCTCCTCCAACGGGGTGGTTGACCCTATAAGCGCGGATCGAAATGTTCAAGCTGCGCCAACCGCGGACGAGGTGAAGCTTCGTTTAGGCTGCCGCGTCTGCTACGTTCAATCGAGCCGATAACGACATGGCCGACGCGTTTTCCTTCCATATAACCGCCACCGACGGCGCCGCGCGCGCGGGCGAGATCGCAACCGCGCACGGCGTCGTGCACACACCGGCCTTCATGCCGGTCGGCACGCAGGCCTCGATCAAGGGCGTGCATCACGACGACGTACGCGCGTCCGGCGCTGAGGTTTTGCTCGGCAATACCTATCACCTGATGCTCCGGCCGACCGCCGAACGCATCGCCGCGCTCGGCGGACTCCACGCGTTCATGCGCTGGCCGTATCCGATCCTCACCGATTCCGGCGGCTTTCAGGTGATGTCGCTCGCCGCCTTGCGCAAAGTGAGCGAAGAGGGCGTCGTTTTCCGCTCGCACCTCGACGGCGCGATGGTCGAATTGACGCCGGAGCGGGCGATGGAAGTGCAAATCCTCCTCGGCTCCGACATCGCCATGCAGCTCGACGAATGTGTGCGGCTGCCGGCCGAGCGGAGCGAGATCGAGCGCGCCATGCAATTGTCGCTGCGCTGGGCGGAACGCTGCAAGCGCGCGTTCGAGAACGCGACGCCCGCGCGCGCGCTGTTTGGCATCGTGCAGGGCGGCGACGATCAGGACCTGCGCGCGCAAAGCGCGCGGGCGCTCGCCGATATCGGCTTCCCCGGTTATGCGATCGGCGGGCTCGCCGTCGGCGAGACGCAACAAGTGATGCTGGATGTGGTCGCCGCGACGGCAGCGGCATTGCCGGTGGATCGCCCGCGTTATCTAATGGGGGTCGGCACGCCCGCGGATTTGTTGCACGCGGTCGCGCGCGGCATTGACATGTTCGATTGCGTGCTGCCGACCCGCAACGGGCGTCACGGGCTCGCCTTCACGCGCTTCGGCCCGATCAACATCAAGAACGCGCATCACGCCGACGATCCGCAGCCGCTCGATCCGGAGAGTAATTGTCCGGCCGCGCGCGATTTCTCGCGCGCCTATCTGCATCACCTGTTTCGCGCCGGCGAAGCGCTCGGCGGCACGCTCCTTTCAATCGTCAATCTTTATTATTACCAGGAGCTGATGGCCAACGCGCGCGCGGCCATCACCGGCGGCCGCTTCGCCGATTATCTCGGCACCACCCTGGAGCAATGGGCGGTGAAGGGCGACCGGCGCGAGGAGGTTGTCTAGAGCTTCGCCCGCTAACCCTCTATATGACGGTTTTCCTGCCGGCAGCGACCGCCGCCACTCTTGAGATCGGCGGTGAGGCTCGCATCGCAGCCGCTTTTTCCTACTGGTTATGAGTTCGGACCCCGGTTCAGACGGTCCAGGTCGATCGGGTAGTTGAAAATCGGGGTGAACGTCACGCCGACCGCCTCGATATCCCTTGGGCGCCGGAGAAACGCTTTAAACCTTTGGGCCCTAGACGAGTGACGACCGTGCGAGGTCGTACTGCTCGTCGTACCGCTGCGAGCCTAGGACTGGATTGAGCCGATCCATCACCGCATTAAAAGCGGAGATTAGTTGCCAACTCGAATTATTTGCTACTCGTTAGCGCGAAATCGTGCGGCCGTGCCGAGCGGAATTTGTGCTCCTGATTTGAGCCACGCGTCGTAGCTTTCAAACTTTAGCCCAAGCCTCTCGTAATAGACTCTGCAGGTAGCCGTCCGAGCCGCGGGTGACCGCCTCGGGCGCGAAGCGCTGCACTTCCTGCGCGAGTACGCCGACATACGGCTTATCGCTGCCGTTGAAGCTGAATTGATAGAAGCCAAGGCCATTCTCGAGATAGCCGAGCAGTACGATATCGTGCTTCAGCATGATATCGGATCGGCGACCGCCGCCACGACCTCCGCCACCGCCGCGATGACCGCCGCCATGACCGCCGCCATGGGCACGCATGCCACCGCCGCGCGCATGCCCGCCGCCGCGTGCGGCAGCATGCTGGCGACCGCCCCCGCGATGGTGTGCAACGCTCGCGCCGCGTGCGCCGCGGTTTCCAGCGACTGCGCCTCTATTGCCGCCGCGATTACCGGCATTCACGCGATTGCCCGCACTGCCGCGATGAGCGACATGCCCGCGATTGCCCGCACCGCCGCGATTGCCGAGATTGCCGCGCCCGGCGCCCGGGTTGAGCACTTGCTGCCTGCGGCTGCCGCGAAAATTCAGCCCCTGCTGCCGACCGCCGCGATGAGCGACATGCCCGCGATTGCCCGCACCACCCTGCCAGCGCGTGCCGTTGCCGTTGATCGGCCGATTGATATTGATGTTGTTATTATTCCAATTGACGCTGCCGCCCCAATACCCGCCGCCCCCAGCCCAGCGACCCAAGGCATAACCGACACCGAAGGCGATACCGCCGGCGATAAGCCCAGCGCCGATATAACCGGGCGTGGGCCAATAATAGGGCGGGTAGTTGGGATAGGGCCACTCACCGTAGACGACCGCCGGATCATAGTACGGCGTATAGATTGTGTTTGGGTCGGTCGGCTCAATGGCAATGATTGGCCGGTTGTCGACCTGCTCCACCTTTACCGTTTGCTCCTTTGTCGACGACAGCTTGTTATTGGCCTGAGCCTTGGCGCGCAGGCGCTGCACTGCATCCATGACGTCCGCCTGTTGCGCAATCACGGCATTGCCGAGCTTTTGCGTCCAGTCGAGCTTGGAGCTCATCAGCGCCAACACGTCCGGCGTCGCCACTAGTGCCTTGATGCTTTGGTCCCACGGTTCTTTATCGGCTGCGGACTTTAGCTGATCGGCACTTAGGTTTTTATGGTCCTCAAGCCAGCGTTCCGCATGCACCACGTCAACGGGATAAGTCGACGCCATTAAAACTTCTGCCAGCAAAGGATCCGGGTACAGCGCGATCGGCGCAGCCAACTGATCAAGTTGTTCAGAGCTTAGATGTTGCGCGGTGTTGGCTGCGGCAGGCGTGGCTGAGGTTGGTGTTTGCGCTAGGGCGCTGAGCGGCGAGAGTAACAATGCGGCGAAAAAGAATGACCCGATGACCCTTCGACTCATTTGGCGTTCCTTCTCAAAATCAAAACCGCATCGCAGATAATCTACGATCTGGTCCCGCTATTGCCATTACTACCATATGAGTTGCTATGGGGCTTTTTGTTGATTTGGATCAAAACAACGCGGAGTGACCTCGCACCGTAACAGTATGAATTTACAAAATACGTCCGCTAAATTGCCGCGCCACTTCTATGGCAAAGGCGGCTGGGCGTGGCTCGGTTCAGGAAATTCCTGTGTCACTGGGCCGACCACTCCACCGGCAGGGTGTTATGCCAACAACAGTAATTACGGCTGGAATGTTGGCGCCGGCGTCGAATGGGCGTTCTGGAACACTCTCTCGGCGCGACTGCAATACGACTACATCGGCATCAACAGCACGAGTATCGGTCCGTTCACCGGCTCAGGTCGCAGTTTCCAGATGGTGACACTCGGGCTCAACTATAAGTTCGGCTGGTGACCTGATTTTTTCTTTTGCTAAAATGTCTGAGGGCGCGCTCACAACAGTTCAGAGAACGATCCGGCACCTGTTGTGGGCGCTTAGCCGCTCGTCAACCTACGCGACTCAATACTGTTCACGTTCGTCACCACCTTCCTGGCCGTGGCGCTCGAAGAAGGCCGGAGCCCAAGCCGCTATGCGCGCGGGGCTGGCGTTCATCGTTACACGATGCACCGATGGCTTCACGCCCTCCGAGATCGGGGCCGCGACGATGACCCCGGCCTCGGTCTCGTCCGTTTCGAGCAAGACCCAGGACTGGTTTGCAACATGAGTCGAGTTTATGCTGCGCCTGAATTTTGGTATCGTGGATGAAACGGAAGCGGTTAGCACTCGTTCGATCTTTTTATTAGCGCTTTATCTGCGTTCCCGCTATCGCGCGGTCCTCCGTGATAACCGTGAAATTCGGTCCGGTCCGGGTATCTGCGGTTGCTGCAAGATCGGTAATCACCATGGTCGTGCCAGAGCGCAGAGTTCGGGAAACTTGTTTGACGGCCGCACCGTCGAGGTAATCTATCCGTCTAAGGACCGGATCTGACCAAAGATCGACCGTTGTGCTGGTCTGCGGATCATCGCCGATATCAAAGGAGTTCCACTTCAGAAAATGGCCGTCTGGTGATGGACCGACAAGTGAATATAAGTGCGTGCCGAGCGGCTTGGCGTCTTCCAATATGCTTATAGGTGTTTGGAAGGTAACGGCTCCGTCGATCACGAGGTAGGCTTTGCGGTCGGCGCCAGAGACAAGAATTGAAGCGAAATTATTTCCGGACGTGGATTTTCTTTGAGCGTGCGTCTGTGCGGCTTCGGTACTGGCTTTTTTAGCAACTTCGGCAACGCTGCTCGGCAGGACAAATCCGGGCTCGACGACGGTGCTGTGGGCGCTGGTCCGGTCGGCAATAATTACTGATGTGCCAAGTCCGGTGATCGAAAATAGGAGCCTGGAAAACTCCATTGGCAATCGAATGCAGCCCTTCGAGGCGGGATATCCCGGTAGATGACCGGCATGTAGCGCGATACCGCGCCAGGTTAGCCGTTGCATATTCGGCATCGGCGCATTGTTGTAGGTGCTTGAATAATGTTCTTCGCGCTTCTGAAGAATGGTGAAAACCCCGGTCGGGGTACCGTGCCCGGAAGCGCCAGTGGAACAGGTCGAAACCGCAATCGCTATTCCGTTCCGGTAGACATGAACCAACTGGAGCGGCAACGAAACAACAACGACCACTGGTCCTCGCGGCGAGAGTTCGGGGTGCCATATGAACTCACCCGGGTTCAACGCCTTAACATCGGCAACACTTTTTGTGACCGGGTAACTGGTACTAATCAGCGCTGCGGATGCTCCGAGTCCAAAAACAAATTCGCGCCGCAACATGTTTGCTCCCCGGCGTGTAACAGCCTTTAGAGATCTTTTGTCACTATTGCCGGGCCCGCGCGCAGTTTCTCTTCGTTAGGCACTGCGTTTCATCGTCTCTGTCACGTATGCTCACTTCGCCGCTTCCGTCGCGTCAACTTTCTTCCAAGTTGGTCCGGGATCAAATGACGTCATGGCCTCGGCAAGTGTGGCGGTATCCGGCCCGAGATCTTTCTGGAAGACGACATCTTCGTGATTGACGATGAACGTCATCACGCCGGAGTTGCGATATTCAGCCGGGTAGGCCACGAGCGCGAAGCCGCCGATCATCTTGCCCCGCACGACATAATCGGCGGCGCCGCCGACCGCCGCCGGTCCCTGACCAGTCAGGATCTTGTAGTAGTAACCGTGATAAGGCGAGCGGCCTTCGCCGGTGCGGTAACCCTGCTTGGTTGCTGCGGCAAAAAGCTCACCGAGCGGGCTTTCCTCCTCGCCCTGTGCCGATGGCCAATAGAGACCATCTTTCTTGCCGGGTTCACTGATGAAGCGCTGGGCATAGACGCCAACCCCAGCACCAGTGCGATCCTTCTCGGCGTACTCGTCCTGCGCGTCGACATAAGCGAGACAGGTCTGGATCGCATCAAGTTCGTTGTGGCCGATACGCCGATAAAGGATTTCACGGCGCCCAGCTTCAGTATCGAACGACCACATGCCCTTGACGCGCAGCAGCGGTATCGGGAACGGATAATCATTGTCGCCAATCACCAGTATTGCCTTGCGGGTGCCTTCGATCATGATCTGGTGCTTAGCGTCGTAGGACGCAACGAACCGCTTACGGACCGCCTCGTCAGCTACCTTGTCGCCGGACGAGATGATGTCCTCGCCGTCGCGGCCAAGAACGATAAGTGCTGCTTTCGGATCGCCGCTTCTTGCCGTGGCGACGAGGGCGTCCACAGCCTCCTGCGGCGTCCTGTAGTCCTGTTGCGCGTCGGCGACCGACGCCACTGCAAGCAAAAAGATCGCGGTAGCGAAGGCAAGCCACCCCAGCGTTGCCATATAGCGGGAGCCAGAAAGAGCGTGGGTTGTGAGCATGACATCCTCGATGTGGTCTATGTGCCGTTCTTTCGGTTCCGAACGGTCAGTGGAAAAGCGGCGCGGGTGGCACGCGCGCGCCTGTCGCGATCCAGTCGTCATAGGTTTGGAACTTCAGACCGAGTTTGTCGTAGAAAACCAGCAAGTAGCCGTCGCGTCCGCGCGCGACGGCCTCAGGCATCACGGCCTGGACTTCTTGCGCCATGACCCCGACGAAAACTTTCTTGCCTCCGTTGTAAACGAAGCGATAGAGGCCGATGCCGTTGTCGAGGCGACCGAGCAGAACGATATATTGTTTCAGCCTCGCGTCGGAGCGCCGTCCGCCACCGCCGCCGCGCGAACCGCCACCACCGCCGCGCGAGCCGCCGCCACGGGCGGCGCTGGCCCCGCCGCCGCCGCGCGAGCCGCCGCCACTGAAGCTTGCGCGGCCCCGACTTCGAATCCCTGCTCGCCGCTCTGCCGGAGCTAATATTACCCAAAGCGTTGCCGCCCCCCGGTCTGTTGATCGCGGCGCGGTTTCCGGCGCTTGGACGATTGCCGGCGTTTGGACGATTGCCGGCGTTTGGGCGATTGCCGGCGCTCGGCAGGTTGCCGGCGCTTGGGCGATTGCCTACTCCACTGCCTACGTTGGGACGATTGCCGCCCAGCTGCCCATCTCTGCCGCGGAAATCCATGCGATTTTGCACTCCGCCGGCGCGATTGCCGCCGAAACGTTGCGCGACGTTGGCGTTAGCGTAGCGTACGCCCTGACGATGTGCCGGATTGTGCGACCAATTGCGGTTGATGTTATTGATGTTGGTTGAGCGGTTGATGTTGATATTGTTGTTGCCCCAGTTGAAACCGCCGCCCCAGCCCCCAGCGGCCCAGCGGCCTAGCGCGTAGCCGGCGCCAAAGGCGATACCGGTGGCGATGATTCCGCCTGCGATATAACCCGGTGCCGGCCAATAATACGGCGGATAATCCGGATACGGCCACGAGCCATAGACAGTGCCGGGATCGTAATACGGCACGTAGATTGTATCTGGTTGTGTCGGGGCAATGACGATCGCCTGCGTGCCGTCCTGCTGCTGCGTCGTGACCGTTTGCTGGGCGTTCGAGACAAGCTTGTTGTTGGCCTGAGCTTTCGTACGTAACCGCTGTACTGCAGCCATAACGTCGGCCTGTTGCGCCAACACGGCGTCGCCAAGTTTTTGGGTCCAGTCAAGCTTGTCACTCATCATATCGAGTACCGACGGCGTACCGGTGAGCGACTTCACGCTGTCGTCCCAGCTTTGCTTGTCAACGGCAGCCTTGAGCTGATCGCCCTGCAGGTTTTTGTTTTTGTTCGCCCAACGCTCTGCTTCAACGATCTCGAGCGGATAGGTCGAGGCCATCAGGATTTCCGACAGCAACGGATCGGGGTATAGCGCGATCGGAGAAACCAGCGCCTCGAGCTCTCCGGCGCTCAACAACTGTGACCCTGCATCAGGCTGGGTCGCAGGAGGGGTCTGTGCGAACGCCGCGTGCGACATCCCAAAGACGAGAGCAATTGCCAGCGCTCGTAATGTTGTCGCGATCATACCGGTCTCCTCTTCCGCGTTCCCACGAGACAATGAATGTGCTCATGGTTCACATTCAAAAGCAAAACTATTTTGCGTCGGATACCAGATCACAGTACGCACTACGCCCCACCTGACACACATAGGTGGAACTTAATTGCCGGCCAAGCGAATGGCGGCGATCTTAGTAGGTCTCCGTTGGTCAGGAGTAACGGGTGGTCCGTTCCTGCGCTTCACAACTGTTCAATAAATTGATTGAATATGATAGCGGCCTGATCTTGAGGTCAGAAAGCTAGACAAGGTCCATTTCGGCAAAATGACGGACTATTATTCAATTCTGTGGCGAGGCCTAAGGAAGGGCGATTCTACAAACACGCAGTGGCGCAATAACGTCTTTGATCGGATACGGCAGTTGTTGCTCGACCAACTGCGCGCTCGGCGGCCGCCGCTCTCGAGGGCGGAAATCAAGCTTCAAACAGACACGCTGGAAGCCGCCATAAGGACAATCCAATCCGAATTTGCGCAGAACGCTGGTAGGAACGAACTGGACGCCGAACCCAGACTTCCGCCGCGGGGTGAACTTACCGGCGACTCGTTGGCCCCCTTGGCCACGGGGCCGAATGCTCCGCTGCGTTGGCTAAACCGCATCGCGTGGGTCGCCGCGGCCATCGTTTTTGCGGCCGTTGTCGCCGGCGTCTACGCGTTTCAGGCCGCACGGCACAGCAGTCAGGTGCCGCCGGCGAGCAAAACCGAGACCACGAATGATCGGGCGGGGCCGCGTCGAACTGGCGCCGCGACTTCCGCCGACGGAGACCTCGCACCCGGCGTCGATGGCGGCTCGACGGATGCCGAAGTGCCTTTCTTCTTTCGCCGTCAGCCGGTCTTTTATCGAACGACACACCCGGTCGGGACCATCATCATCGATAAGCAACAGCACTTCCTCTACTTGATCCAGCCGAATCTGGTCGCGTTGCGGTACGGGATCGGCGTCGGCAAGCCTTGTGCGGATGTGGCTGGACTGCGGCATGTATCAAGCAAAATGGAGTGGCCTGAGTGGCAACCTCCAGCCCAGATGGTCGAGGGTAAGCTCGTTTCACTTGGCACTATGCCGGGCGGTCCCGGCAATCCCTTCGGTGCGCGCCTTATCGGCTTCGACGATGGAAGCTCACGCGTTCACGGGACCAACGCACCAAAGACGATCGGAAACTCGGTGAATTCCGGCTGCATCCGCCTAGTGAACGATGATGTCGTGGATCTGTACGGTCGTGCGTCGATGGGGGCGCGCGCAATCTTCGGTGATTAGCCTCTTTCGTCCAGTTGAGCCTCGGTGAGATTCACCGCTGGTGTTGCATCGACCGGTTGAGCCGACATCGAAAGCGGACATTCCCAACGCTGGTCGGCGCACCTAGTCGGAGTAAGATGCAATGGCCGCAGCTACATCGACCATTGGCTGTTGGCTGGTTTTGACGAAGCCGGTGTTTGGCCTGTCGAGATCCTGGATCAGAAGAATAACGGCAACGACCAGCAATCCCATAGTGTAGACTGGCAACCGCACGCGCCGCGCCTCCAGCCCGTTGGCATAACCGGCCAGGGCGCTGGCAACCAGAGCGACACCATAAAGAGCTAATAGGACGACATTTGGCACGCGGTTGCGCAACGCATCCAGACGCTTACCTTGGTTGTCGATCATCTCATTCAGCGTCTGGATGAAAAGGCCCGTCGGAACCACGCTGCTATCCTTCACGGCCACAAGCTTCGCTTGCTTCCAGAGTGCTTCCTGAATCTCATTCGAGCGTTCAATTGCGGCATTTAACTCCGCCGACCGCGGGGCGTGCTGCATGATGTTAAGTCTAATCTGCACGTACTCCCGGAGCAATTTAAGTATATCAACGTTGTGCGGTGCCGGCAGAAGGCGCGCACGCAACGCCGTAGTCCCAATCGAATTGGCCTCATTCACTACGGCATCGCGCCGCGCTTCAAAGCGTGACAATGCCATGGCGAAGGTAAAGCCGATCATCAGTGCCAACAGCCCGAAGATCGCGCCTTCCAGCGTTGACACATCGTCCCCACCGCGACCAGAGGCGCGTACGCCGAGCAAGCGGCCAGCCTCACTCGCTGCAAAGATGAAGACGATGCTCACGAGGAAGATTGTCGGCAGCGAATAGTCGTTCAAATCGGTTGTCATGCTGAAACCTCGCCCAAATCCAGCGCCACTCGACGAATGGCCTGGTGGCTCTTTGCTCGCATTGTGGGCAAGCGTAACAACGGTGCAAACTTGTTGCTAGGCCATCGCCTGCATTTGCCGAGCGGCAATTGCAGCGACCGCGAGTGGTATTTTGTCAAATACCGGCTTACGGCCATTTATTTTGCGATAATTTGCTTCTCCGTCGGTGCAATTGAAAAAGCCAACCAAGTATTCCAACCGGACGACCGATTCTGAGCCGCAAATTCCCAATAACCCCTAAGGGCCAAGGAACCCTGCATTTCTCCGACAGGAAACGAAACCCCAAGCTCCGGCCCGATTGCGGCGATGCGCAACTCATAAGCGCCAAGCGTTGCGCCGGAGCCGCTGTCTGCGATGAGCTGATTAAAAAAATAGCCGACGGCACCGACAAAGAACCGCTTATACAGGAAACGCGAAGCCTCTAAGTCCGTACGCCAATCGATTCCGTTCTGATAATCGGTGTATGGGTTGTTGAAATTATAGGTCAAGCCAGAAACTGCGGAAAATTCAAAACCTGTGGCTTCGCTGAAATACGTATAACCGAAACCGCCGTCGAGAGCGCCATGGCCCTTGCCCAGATTGACGATGCGGTCCGCGTTGTAATCACCACTATAGACCATAAAATTGTTCACATCTTGATTTCATTTTAATGAAAGCTGGGGGGCTGGATCACCGAACGACGTGAGTTATCGCTGATGACATTTTGGGCGGCGAACCCGATTGGTCCCAGAGCACCAGTCACTAACGCGTCAATTTTCGTCGTGGCCCCGCCGACCGGCACAAATAGGTTGAAGGCCAAGCGCCCGCCCCAAACCGGTGTTGCGAACGTGTAGCCGGGCGTGAGAATCGCAATATCGACATTCGTCTTGATATCAGCGTCGAGTTGAGCTGTTAGTTTGGCCTGCGGGAAAAGGGGAAGCGTATCCGCTGTCGCAACGTTGCTCCCGCCAGCAAGGCTCGCGTGAAAATAGGTCGCGGTGAATGACCATCCGTGCGACCCTGGGACTGCGGCCAGATTAGCAAACGTGCCGGGCTGCCAAAAGCTTATCCCGCTTTCATCGGCCGACGCGTGTTGGCAAAAAAAACTTGCAAAGACCATTACGAGGAAAAGGGCCGGCGACGTCGGCGAGCGTCTTTCAGAACGTGCCACAGGCCACCATCCCCTGTATCTGCCCAGGGCGTGGTTATTGTGGACCATCCCTTTAGATAACGAAAGCCGCTGACCGCAGATAACGAAGGGCGCTGACCGCCCTTTTTGCATGTAGATTGAGGAGGTAGATTAGTATGGCGAGTTTTTGGGATGTATTAGTTGTTGGTTACAAGGGAATCCGAAATCGAGTCCGACAGCTTCACCAAACCCTGTAAGCTGGTTGAAGAATTGCCGATCACGCCACACCTCGCCGAGTATTCGGCAGTTAAGTCGCTGCGCGACGGGCTTCGTGCAGAAATCCGCGCCCTTCGACCAGAAGATCGGGATGACATGCTGGCGGCTGTCGGACGAACAAGTGCCCAGTCTCTCTACCGACGTTTCTTTTCTGTAAGACGCCAATTTACCGAAAAGGAGACGTCATTCTTTCTGAACGTCGACTTCGCGAACCATGTGGCGTTAGTGGCGGTGGTGGAAGAAGGCCACCGACCATTAATTGCCGGAGGCGGACGTTATGTCGTTTTGAAGCCCGGGCAGGCGGAAGTAGCGTTTGCAGTTGTCGACCAATACCAGGGGCAAGGTATCGGCGCCGCACTGTTGCGCCATCTAGTTTCGATCGCCCGTGAAGCCGGGTTGCATGAGCTCGTTGCGGAAGTGTTGCCGGAAAATGTACCAATGTTGAAGGTATTTGAGAAAAGCGGCCTTCGTGTGAGTACGAGGCGAGAATCTCAGGTCGTGCACGTTACACTTCAGCTCACCTGAGCACTCACCGCTATTGAAATGCACAGACCTTATCGGCGGGTAATCTTCGCTTGATCTCGCGTCCGCCGAACTCCTTACTTCCGTAAGGCCCGGAATCAGACCGGGCGAAGGCCATTCGTGAGCGGTGCCGAAGCCGACGATGTCGACACGATAAGTCAATGACGCCATAATTTCAGGCCAACATGAGCTTCATGATCGATATGATTGCGCGCGGATGGGAAAACTTCCTGGCGCGTCCGACCGGAAGCCTGAACCTGCGGTTCATCCTTCAGCCGGCGATTGCTTCGATTTTGGCACTGCGTGCCGGTGTCAAGGACGCGAGACAGGGCCGCCCTGCCTATCTGTGGGCCGCCATCACGAGCCCGCAGTACCGTTGGCAATTAATTCATGGCGGGTGGAAGGACATGCGCATCCCATTCTCGGTGGCCGCGACTCTCGATGCCATCTACCAAGTCATCACTCACGAAGGCATTTTCTTGCTTGAATTGATCTTCACCGCGACAGTGCTGGCGCTCGTGCCCTACTTCATTCTGCGCGGCCCAGTGAATCTCCTTGCACGGCAATTTATCGCCCGTACGCACGGAGACACCGGACAGGGATGAGGGATAGCGCGAAGGAATATGGCGGGTAAGCAACCACTAACCGGAGAGGAACAAGAACGAACGATACCTATCAAGTTTCAACCGACATCATCCAATCTCGCGAGGTAGCGAAGCGTACGCTGACCAAACCGAGCGCGATCACGCAGGTCTCAAGAAGGCGGCGCGAAAGGGAAGGTTGGAAGTGCTCATAGAGCGGGGTAAGCGACAACGCTCGGTAACGAGCTTGACCCAACCCTAGCGTAAAATCTGTGCGCCTTCACTAAGAGTAATCGGCAACGTGGAAGCGAAGCTCATGGACGGCGACACAATAATTAGCATCGTTTGGGGAGCGTGTTTCGTCGGAATTCTCCTATACATTTACTTGGCCCACCGGCGCCGTCGCCTCCGCGCCAAACGGCTGATGATGATGGAATTTTTAAAGGGATACTTCCAAGGCGATATACCTGCTGATCAGCTTAGCCAACGCATACGAGAAACAGTCGATCGTCATTTCATTCGCGGCGCGGAATTTTATTCGTTGGCTATCGCGGCCTTTCAAGGGGCTGTAGATGCAAGACTTAGACGTCAAGCCTATTCTAAAGAAGACGAGAGGAAATTATTGGGTTTGTTGGCGGCTTTGAAGAAAGAGTTTGGTCTGACAGATCGCTATCAGATCGAAGCGTGGCGAGCGGGGCGCGAATAATCCATTCGGCGCCTTCCCGAGGCTGAGTTCTTTTCCCGTAGAAAATTGCCAGGGCTCTTTATCTAGTATCGAAGCCTAGGCGGGCGAGTTCCGCGCCTTCAAACCTAATGGATGATGTGATAGCCCCCATCGACGCAGAGGGTCTCGCCCGTAATGAGGCGAGCGGCCTCGTGGGCGGAAAAGCGGTGGCGAATCCTAGGCACGGCGACCGCGCCCGCAGCTTCGAAATGTTGGATCAGCGGATACCGCGTGCACCAGCGCCTCTTTTGTAATGAATGCCGTCATGCCCCCTGGGCCGGTCGAGCGCCGGAGCCCTAATCGATAATGTGGTAGCCACCGTCGATGTAAAGCGTTTCGCCGGTTATTAGGCGAGCGGAGTCGTGCGCGAGGAACGCGGTAGCGACGCCTACGTCGTCAATGTTAACGAGTCTGCGCGCTGGGGCCTTTGCTCTTGCCTTGTCGAGTAAAGTGTCGAACTCCGGAATTCCAGATGCGGCGCGGGTCGCAAGCGGTCCCGGCGAGATAGCGTGGACCCGGATCCCTTTCGGTCCGAGCTCGGCGGCGAGATAACGCACCGCGCTCTCCAACGCGGCTTTAGCGACGCCCATGATGTTATAGTTCTTCACAACCATCTGGCTGCCGTAGTAGGTCATCGTGAAAAGGGTTCCGCCCTTGCGCATGAGCGGCTCCGCCAGATGCGCCATGCGAATGAACGTCCAGCACGATACGTCCATGGTGGTGAGAAAGCCGTCTCGCGACACGTCGACGACGCGTCCCTGCAACGCCTCCTTTGGCGAAAAGGCAATGGAGTGCACGGCAAAGTCAAGCGTACCCCACTTTTTCGCTATGCGTTCAAAAACCGCCTCCATCTGGCGCGGCGTGTTGACATCGAGCGGCATTACAATCGGTGCTTCCAGTTCGCGGGCAAGCGGCTCAACATATTTCTTGGCTTTGTCGTTGAGGTAAGTCACGGCAACCTCGGCGCCGAATGCGCGGAAAGCCTTGGCGCAGCCCCAGGCGATCGAATTCTCGTTGGCAATGCCGACAATGAGCCCTCTCTTGCCTTCGAGAAGTTTAGCTTTCACAGCAGGTATCATCGCGGATTCCTTCTTGCTGTCTGGGGTGCTGAGCGGCTCGTTGGGAACGCTCACTCACGAATTTTCCGACAGCGCCATAGGTGGAACTTTGTCGGGTACGATAAGTTCGGCCTCGGTCGCGGCGATGACCTGAGTTACGGACACTTCCAGGCCGGTCTCAATGAGCGTGGCGCGGCGATCACGGAACGCAATTAAAAGCCCAACCACTTACGGCCACAGATTAGCCCCCTGTCACGAGTTCAACATGATTTCTGGTTATCAGGAACCGCTTAGGCTTGTTTGATGCAGGTCAAAGCGCCATGGAGTTCCCTATTTAGTGTGCTATGCCGCAATTGGGCAAGATAGCAGAAGGCGAACTCTATGACCGAAACCAGTGGCGTTCCATCGAAGACCAATGCGATCGTACCGTTTTTTGGATTGTTTGGTTCCGCGATCGAATACGCCATCGACGCAGCCCAGCGAAACGTCTTGTTTTTGGACGTGATGCGGCAGCGCGGCAATCAATATCGTGAACATTTAGCCGAAACCGCCCCCCACGTGCTCGATTATAAGGTTGAACTCGTTGTCGATGGCCGTCACCTCGACAAGCCGGTCAACTACTGCCTTGTACGGATTATTCCGCCTACCGGCGTCGAGATCGATCCGACGCGGAGGCCATTTGTCATTGTCGATCCACGCGCAGGCCACGGCCCTGGTATCGGTGGTTTTAAGGCCGACAGCGAGATCGGCGTCGCTCTTAAAGCGGGGCACCCATGCTACTTCATCGGCTTCCTACCGGAGCCCATGCCCGGCCAGACGATCGAGGATATCGCGCGCGCCGAAGCAGTATTCCTTAAAAAGGTTTTGGAATTGCACCCCCAAGCCGATGGCCGACCTTGCGTGATCGGCAACTGTCAAGCCGGCTGGGCAATCATGATGCTTGCCGCCATACGTCCCGATTTGTTCGGTCCGATCATCATCGCCGGCTCGCCGCTTTCCTACTGGCAGGGTGTGCACGGCAAATATCCCATGCGCTATTCCGGCGGCCTGCTCGGCGGTAGCTGGCTGACGGCGTTCGCCAGCGATTTAGGCGACGGTAAATTCGACGGCGCCTGGCTAGTGCAGAATTTCGAAAATCAGAATCCTGCAAACACGCTTTGGACTAAACAGTACAACCTCTACTCCAAGATTGACACCGAGACGCCCCGCTATCTCGGCTTCGAGCGATGGTGGGGCGGTCACGTCAACCTCAATGCCGAGGAGATCCAGTTTATCGTCGACGAGTTATTCGTTGGCAACAACCTTGCTGCCGGAAACATCCAAACGTCAGAAGGGCTAACTATCGACCTTCGCAATATCCGTTCGCCGATTGTTGTATTTTGTTCCGAGGGCGACAACGTCACGCCGCCACAGCAGGCGCTCGGATGGATTCTCGACTTGTATCAAAACGTGGATGAAATCCGTTCCTGTGGCCAAACCATCATCTACACGATCCACGACAAAGTCGGGCATTTGGGCATCTTCGTTTCCGGCGGCGTCGCGCGAAAGCAGCATGACGAATTTTCAAGCAATATAGATCTGATCGATACGCTGCCACCTGGTCTCTATGAAGCTGTTTTTGAAAAAAAGACCGATGAAACGGCGAGACCCGATCTTGTCAGTGGCGACTGGGTCATGCGCTGTGAGATGCGAACGCTCGACGACATCCGCGCGCTTGGCGGCAACGCCGCTGCGGACGATCGTTGCTTCGCGACTGTCGATCGAGTGTCACAAACAAATCTCGCGCTATATCGCACGTTCATGCAGCCCGTCGTTCGGGCGTTCGTCAATCCTCCGTTTTCGGATCTGATGCGCCAACTTCATCCGTTACGGCTGCAGTATGAATTTTTCTCAAATGCGAACCCGTTAACGGCGCCGATCGCCACGCTGGCCGAGCAAGTGCGCGAGAACCGACGGCCTGTAGCCGCTGATAACCCATTCGTTGCGGTGCAGGAGAAAGTATCCGATCAAATTGTCGCTGCGCTCGACGCTTGGCGCAATGGCTGTGAGGCTTTCGCGGAACGCATGTTTATGGCGACCTACGGTTCGTCGACGCTGCAGGCGGCGTTCGGCATTGACGCTAGCGCGAACCGATCGTCGCGAAAGGCTGCCAAAAGCGCGCTTCATCAAGAACTCATCGATAAACGACTTGCGGATTTAAAATCGAAAATGACATCCGGCGGATTGCACGAGGCCGTGATCCGCGCGCTCTTATTTGCCGGCATTGACCGGGCAGCGGTTGATGAACGCGGGTTCGAAGCCGTGCGCCGCATCCGCCAAACACAAAGCGATTTACCGCTGTCTGTGTTCAAGGAAACCGTCCGCGAGCAGTTTTATATGCTGCTGATAGACACGGATAGCGCTCTCGCCGCGATTTCATCGATGCTTCCTGAAAATGCGGGTTTGCGGCAAGACGCCTTTAACTTGATTTGCCAGGTACTAAATGCGCGTGGCGAACAGTCGCCAAAGGATAGAGAGCGCATTGAAAAGGTTGAGCGATTATTCAATAGCCATGATAGGTTGCCCGCGCCCGGAAAGTTTGCCATCGCATCCGATAATCCGGCAAAGCCACAAGCAAAAGCGTCGTGATAGAAATCGCTGTCAAAGCGAGAAACGCAGGAAGAAGTTGATTAGCAATGCGGTCCGTGCCCGATAGCAACACCACTCGCGCAGCACCTGTCGTTCCTGATTCACCGCTATCCAAATACGACCG
Organism: uncultured Alphaproteobacteria bacterium; assembly: GCA_963747855.1. GTDB lineage: Bacteria > Pseudomonadota > Alphaproteobacteria > Rhizobiales > Xanthobacteraceae > BOG-931. Next base: position 1,216,518 of record CAVVGN010000002.1, on the reverse strand, counting down.
GCTCATCGCCGAGGCGAAGCAGGTCGCGGCGGCAAGAGCGATCGTCGTGCACCCTTGCGACGAGTCTTCGCTTCGCGGCGCAGTCGGGGCGGCCAAGATTGGACTTATCAGTGCCACTCTTGTCGGGCCGGTCGCAAAGATCACCGACGTTGCCCGTGAACACGCGCTTGATATTGGAGGGCTCGAACTCGTCGATGTTGCCCATAGCGATTTGGCTGCTGCAAAGGCGGTAGAACTAATCCGGGCAGGGCAGGGCGAATTGTTGATTAAGGGCAGTCTGCACACCGATGAACTGATGCGGGCCGTTACCGCGTCAAGTACCGGTTTGCGTACCGAGCGACGGATAAGTCACGTTTTCATCATGGACGTGCCGACCTACGCCGAAACGTTGTTCATTACCGACGCCGCGGTCAATATTTTTCCCGACCTTGACGCCAAGCGCGATATTGTTCAGAACGCGATCGATCTGTTCACCCAGATTGGGCTTGGAGAGCCACGCGTTGCAATTCTCTCCGCCGTCGAGACCGTCACCTCCAAAATACCATCGACCATCGACGCAGCGGCGCTATGCAAGATGGCTGACCGCGGACAAATCACAGCCGGAATCCTTGACGGTCCGCTCGCATTCGACAACGCAATTGATCCGGAGGCAGCACGGATTAAGGGGATTCATTCTCCAGTTGCCGGCAGGGCGCAGATCTTGGTGGTCCCCGACCTTGAGGCAGGCAACATGCTGGCAAAGAATCTCATCTTTCTATCAAAAGCGGATTCGGCGGGGCTGGTGCTCGGCGCACGCGTGCCCATCGTGCTGACCTCGCGTGCCGACTCGGTGCGCAGTCGCATGGCATCATGCGCCGCCGCTGTGCTCTATGCCGCGGCGCGACGCAAAGCGGCAAGCGTTCCGGCGGTGTAATCTTGCCCGAGGATGCGGTTCTCGTCGTTAATGCAGGGTCGTCGAGCGTTAAATTCCAAATATTTGCAATCTTGGAACGTCAAGATCCGCTACGTCTCATCAAAGGACAGATCGACGGGATTGGCACCCGGCCACGGCTGCGCGCGGAGAGTCTCCACGGATCTCAGCTCATCGACAAGTCTTATCCACCGGACGAAATCGTCGATGTTCCTGCGGCCATCACGGTCGCCGGAGACTGGTTGCGGGAAAGCCAATCGGTCGAATTGGTTGCTGTCGGCCATCGCGTTGTTCACGGCGGCCCGGAATACGACCGCCCTGTCGTCGTCAATCGGGAAGTGCTCGCGCGCTTGGAACAATACGATGTACTTGCGCCTCTGCATCAGCCCAACAACCTTGCCCCGATTAAATCGCTCCTTGCCCGTCGTCCGGAACTAGTTCAAGTTGCTTGCTTCGACACGGCGTTCCACCGCACTCACAGTGCAGTTGCCGACCGCTATGCTATCCCCGAACATTTCTATCGCGAGGGAGTCCGGCGATATGGATTTCATGGACTCTCTTATGAATACGTTGCCGGCCGCTTGCGGGACGTCGCACCGAGCGTAGCTAAGGGACGCGTGATCATCGCGCATCTCGGCAGCGGCACATCTATGTGCGCCCTTGCCGACGGAAGGAGCGTCGAAAGCACTATGGGTTTTACCGCCCTAGACGGCCTGCCGATGGGCACGCGCTCTGGTCAAATCGATCCTGGCGTTCTGCTCTACATGATATCCCAGAAGCGGATGACAGCGACGGAGGTCGAAAATCTGCTCTATCGAGAAAGCGGCCTTAAGGGAATTTCCGGGCTCAGCAACGATATGCGCGAGCTTGAGGCTAGTGACGTGCCCGCCGCGTCGCTTGCGGTCGACTATTTTGTTTATCGAATTGGATTGAATGCCGGATTACTTGCCGCCGCGCTCGGCGGAACTCGACGCATTTGTCTTCACAGCCGGGATCGGCGAGAACTCCACTAAGATCAGGGCCCGCGTCGCGGAGAAGCTTGCTTGGCTCGGTGCCGTTATTGATCCAGCGGCAAACGACGCGGGCAAATCGCTGATCTCGCGGCGGGAGAGCGATGTTGGGCTGTATGTCGTGCCGACTGACGAAGAGCTGATGATCGCACGGCACACGGTTTCGCTGCTAAGTACATGAGCACAGTCGGCAAATTCGATTTCTGGTGTCTTCTGTGTGCATGAAAGTATCGACATTTGCGGCCCGCTTGAACTTAATCAATGATCGATCTGGCGCTCCGGGGGCTGTATCGTTTAGTAACATTGGGGATTGCGCGGTCGTCCACGCGCGACTTCGAAAAGGACACTACAATGTTTATTCGCTTTCTTGCGGGCGCCATGCTGGTGTTCCTGTTCGCCGCCGTGAGCGTGCCGCCGCCGGTGAGCAATCTGTCTCCTTCCCTCGAAGGATTGCTGTCCCCCACCGCACAGGCGAAGTCGAAATTTCGCAGTTTGCTTGACCGCCTGCTCGGCGAAACGTTGCCAGCGGGTATCGTCAAGACCAACGGTCGCGTCGAAGCCACACAAGTGGACGTCGCCGCGAAATATCCGGGTCGGTTGGTCGATGTCACCGTAGAGGAGGGAAGTGAAGTCAAGGCGGGACAGGTCGTTGGCCGCGTATCATCTCCGGAATATGAAGCGCAGCTCCGGGCGGCGCAGTCGAATCTGGAGAAAGCCAAACAAGCGCTGGCCGAAGCAGAATCGCTAATCGATCAGCGCAAGGCCGTGGTTGCCGCCGCGAAGAGCGATTTCGAGCGCGGACAGGAACTCATCAAAACCCAGACCATCACCCAGCAAACCTTCGATCAACGCCAACGCAACTATGAGAGTTCGCAAGCAGGTGTCGTTGGCGCGCAGGCCCAACGAGAACAGGCGGATGCCGCAATCAAAAGCGCGCAGGCCGAGGTCGAGCGCATCGAGGCGATTCTGCACGATCTCGTTCTCGTCTCGCCTCGCACCGGCCGAGTGCAATATCTGCTCGCCCGCAACGGAGAAGTGGTGGCCGCCGGGGGCAAGGTCATGACGATTCTTGACTTGCACGACGTGTACATGACCATCTTCTTGCCCGCAGCCGCCGCTGGAAAATTGGAAATCGGCAGCGAAGCGCGCATTATTCTTGACCCGGCGCCGGAATATGTTGTTCCGGCCAAGGTCAGTTTTGTTGCTGCCGACGCGCAATTCACCCCGAAGACCGTCGAAACCAGTGAGGAGCGCGAAAAGCTGATGTTTCGCGCCAAACTGCAATTGGATGCGGAAGTCCTTAAGCAGTATAGCCGGCGGGTGAAAACGGGTGTGCGCGGGATCGGCGTCGTGCGCAGCAATCCAGCAACGCCCTGGCCTGACGATCTGCAGGTCAAGCTGCCGCAATGAGCGAGGTTCCGATCGCTCGGCTCGATGGCGTCTCGCACCGTTACGGTACGACGCTCGCACTCGATAACGTGACGATCGATATCCCGCCAAAAATTATGGTTGGCGTGATCGGCCCTGACGGCGTCGGCAAATCGTCAATGCTTGCGCTGATTTCCGGCGTGCGCCGGATTCAGAGCGGTAAAGTCATTGTCTTCGGCGAGGATTTGTCGAAGGCGGAGAATCTGCGAACTATCCGCGGCCGCGTCGCCTACATGCCGCAGGGCCTGGGCCGCAATCTCTATCCGACGCTCAGCGTCTTCGAAAATATCGATTTCTTCGGCAGGCTGTTCGGCCAAGGGGCTGCCGAGCGCCGTGCCCGGATCACCGAGCTTCTGACCGCTACCGCGCTCGATCCGTTCGAGGATCGGCCGGCCGGAAAGCTTTCCGGCGGCATGAAGCAGAAGCTCAGCCTGTGCTGCGCCCTGATCAATGATCCAGACCTACTCATTCTTGACGAGCCGACGACCGGCGTCGATCCGCTATCGCGCGGCCAGTTCTGGGATCTGATCAACACGATCCGCGCCCGGCGGCCGCAGATGAGCGTGATCGTCGCTACGGCCTATATGGACGAGGCCGAGCGTTTCGATTGGCTGATGGCGGTGGATGACGGCAAAATCATCGCCACCGGAAGCTTAAAAGAGTTGCTCACCAAGACGGGCGAGCCCAATCTCGACGAAGCCTTCATCGCGCTGATGCCTGAGGCCAAGCGCGCCTTGCACCAGAAGGTGGTCGTACGCCCGCGCGTCGCCTCGCCGGACGAGACGCCGGCGATCGCGGCTGAGGGGCTAACGCGCAGATTTGGCGACTTCGTCGCGGTTGACCACGTGAGCTTTAAGATCCCGCGCGGTGAGATTTTCGGCTTCCTCGGCTCGAACGGCTGCGGCAAGTCGACGACGATGAAGATGCTGGTTGGCTTCTTACCGGCAACCAGCGGCACCTGCCAGCTATTCGGACAGCCGATGGGCTCGGACGACATGCAGGCTCGGCGCAATGTCGGCTACATGACGCAGGCTTTTTCACTTTACGGCGAACTGACCGTGCGGCAAAACCTCGAGCTGCACGCGCAGCTCTATCATCTGCCGCATGGGAAGATCGCGCCTCGCGTCGAGGAGCTGCTCGAACGGTACGATCTCAAGACAGCGGCCGACTCGCGCCCGGACAGCCTTCCACTCGGCATCAAGCAACGTCTCCAGCTGGCAGTTGCCGTCCTTCACGAGCCCGCCATCCTTATTCTCGACGAACCAACCTCAGGAGTTGATCCGATCGCGCGCGACGCCTTCTGGCGCACGCTCATCGACCTCTCCCGCGACGAAGGCGTGACGATCTTCATCACGACCCATTTCATGAACGAAGCCGAACGCTGCGACCGCATCTCGCTGATGCACGCGGGCAAAGTGCTTGCCGTCGGTGCGCCTCACGATCTCGTCAAGGAACGCGGCAGCGACTCGCTTGAGGATACGTTCGTCGGCTATCTCGCCGATGCGGCTGGCATCGATCGCACCAAGGAGGTCGAACCACCGAAGCCCGGCGCGGAGCCAGCGGCGGCCGAGACAACGCGCATACCGAGGCGTTTTAACCTGGGCCGCCTTTGGGCTTATGCCCGGCGCGAGACGGTCGAGCTGCTCCGCGATCCGATCCGGATTTCATTTGCGATATTCGGCCCGATTCTGCTGATGCTCGCATTCGGCTACGGCATTTCATTCGACATCGAGAACCTGCAGACGGCGGCGTTCGACCAGGACAACACGCCGCAAAGCCGAGAGCTGATTGATGGCTTCTCCGGGTCCCGATACTTCTCCTTGCAAGCACCGATCACGTCCGCGGCCCAAGCCGATCGGCGGCTGCGAAGCGGTAACACACAAATTGTGGTCGAGGTGCCAGCCGGCTTTGGTCGCGATCTCCTGAACGGCTCGCGGCCCGAAGTCGATGCGACGGTCGACGGCGCCATGACTTTTCGCGGCGAGACCGCGCGAAACTACGTCACCGGCGTGGTGCGAAAGCAGGGAGAAGATTTTCAACAACAGTTAAAGCGAGCAGGGTCACCGAATTCCTGGACCGACGGCGATATCCAAGTCCGGTTTCGCTACAACCAGTCGTTTCTCAGCGTCAACGCCATGGTGCCCAGTGTGTTTATGCTGATGCTCTGCCTCATACCGGCGATCATGTCGGCCATTGCCGTGGTGCGCGAGAAAGAAACAGGTTCCATCGCCAATTTCCGCTCAACGCCGATCACTAAGTTCGAGTATTTGCTTGGCAAGCAAATTCCATACATCGGCGTTGCCATGGTGAACTTTGTCTTCCTCTTCATCATGGCGATTTTCCTATTCGGCGTGCCGCTGAAAGGACCGTTTTTGACCCTTTTGATCGCGACCATCATTTACGTCGTATCGACCACCGGCTTTGGTCAGCTGATTTCGTCCTTCACCCGCACACAGGTTGCCGCGGTTTTTGCTACTGCGATACTTTCGATTGTGCCGGCGGTGAACTTTTCCGGCTTATTCGCGCCTGTTTCCTCGTTGTCTGGCGGCGCTAAAATCCTTGGCTTGACGTTTCCTTCGGCCTGGTACCAGCCGGTGACCGTTGGTGTCTTCGCGAAAGCCCTTGGAATGGCGGACCTATGGCGCAGTATCGCCGCGATCGCGGCAATCGCAGTCGCCTATTTTATCCTCTCGCTCCTTTTCCTTCGCAAACAGGAGGCATGAGATGCCGTCTGCCGCGCCTCCGACGGTTAAGCTCGCGGAAGTGAAAGCGATGACGTTGCGCGATCACGTCACCAACATCTTTCGTCTGGTCATCAAGGAGCTGCGAAGCATCCGCGCCGATCCGACGATGCTGGTGCTGGTCGCGTACGCCTTCAGCATTTCGGTCAATACGGTGGCGACCGGCGCGGTCACCGAAGCAACCAACCTTTCGGTCGGTATCGTCGACGAAGATGGCTCGGAATTGTCGCGGCAGATTGCGGCCGGGCTCGCGCCACCGACGTTCCAGCCTGCCATGCAGATCTCCGCATCCGACATTGATTCAAAAATGGATAAGGGCGAGTTGCTGCTGGTAGTAGAAATACCCCCGAATTTTCAGGCTAATGTCATCGCTGAGCGCAAGACGGAGATTCAGATTAACGTCGATGCTACGGCGGTGGCGCAGGCCGGCAATGGCTCCAATTATTTAAAAACCGCCATCGCCAATGAGGTGCAGAACTTCGTGACCCAGCTCGGTCGGCCGCCAATCAACCCCATCAACCTTGTGGTGCGCGCAAGGTTCAATCCCAACCTGAAAACGGCCTGGTTCTCGGCGATGACGCAGGTCATCAATCAAATTACGCTGCTCACGGTGATCCTGACTGGCGCCGCTCTGATCCGCGAGCGCGAGCAAGGTACCGTCGAACATCTCCTCGTCATGCCGGTCGTGCCGGCCGAGATCATGCTGGCCAAGATGCTCGCCAACGGTCTCGTGATTCTTGTCGCCGCTATGGTGTCTCTACAATTCGTTGTCCACTTATGGATCGGGGCACCGATCAACGGTTCAATAATTTTGTTCCTTGTCGGCGCCGCTCTTTACGCCTTGGTCGTCGCCGCCCTCGGCATCCTGCTTGGCACCTTGGCAACGACGATGGGGCAATTTGGTCTCCTCGCCATGCCGGTATTGATGGTGACGCAGCTTTTGTCGGGCAGCAGCACGCCGATGGAAAGCATGCCGCTGTGGCTGCAATACACCATGCGAACGATCAGCCCGACGCCTCACTTCGTCTCCTTCGCGCAGGCTGTATTGTTTCGCGGAGCCGACATAACTCTGGTATGGCGGCCGCTGTTGGCGATGCTGATCATCGGATCCTTCTACTTTGCCTTCGCGATGAGCCGGTTTCGGCGTGTCATTTTCGGAGGCTAATGCCAATGCAGACAACCGCGCGAGAAGAAACAAAAGGCAACGCCAAAATGAAGCGCAAGTTCTACGAAAGGGAGCTTCGCAAACTTCAAGTCGAACTTTGCCGCGTGCAAGATTGGGTCAAAGCGAAGGAACGCCGGGTCATCATAGTGTTCGAAGGCCGTGACGCAGCGGGCAAGGGCGGAACGATCAAAGCTGTCACGGAAAGAGTGAGCCCTCGCGTCTTCAGGGTCATCGCTTTGCCAGCGCCTTCCGATCGGCAAAAAACACAGATGTATGCTCAGCGTTACATTGAGCATTTTCCCGCCGCCGGTGAGATCGTTATCTTCGACCGGAGCTGGTACAACCGTGCAGGCGTTGAAAACGTCATGGGATTTGTCAACACAAAGGACGTAGAGCGGTTCCTCGCTGTCTGTTCCGAATTCGAGAAATACGTAGTCGACGCCGGCATCATTCTGATCAAATTCTGGCTTGAGGTTGGGAAGGAAGAGCAAGAGAAACGTTTCCGGGCGCGGATCAACGATCCACTTCGGCAGTGGAAGCTTAGTCCAATGGATTTGGAATCCTATCGGCGCTGGTACGATTATTCGCGAGCACGCGATGTCATGCTCAAGGCGACCGACGTCGAGTACGCGCCTTGGCACATCGTGAGGTCCGACGACAAGAAGCGCGCACGGCTCAATTGCATTACGAAAATGCTTGAACTCATTCCCTACAGGAAAATATCGCGGCAAAAAATCAAACTACCAAAACGCAGTGCGAAGGGTGAATACGACGATCAAGCATCGTTGCGAGGGCGAAAATTTGTTCCCGAGAAATTCTGAATGAGATGGGGCCGCATTGACGCCCCCTGTTGGCTCCGTTGGCCGTGACAATGGGGTATTGTCGATGCAATCCCGCGGGGGACGCGGGGAGGGGCAGGGCAGCGTATTTCCATGCGTCGAGGGGTGCGGGCTTATTTCCTAGCCGCTACGTGGCTGTGTGTGTCCGGCGTCGGGCTTGGCGTAGCTATGGAAAGCGCGCTGGCCGATACGCTTGAATGGGCCCTGGTGCAGGCATATCAGAACAATCCATCACTCAACGCACAGCGCGCTGCCTTGCGCGCAACCGACGAAAACGTACCGCAAGCGTTATCCGGCTATCGCCCGAAGCTGAGCATCACCGCCAATGGCGGCTACAACTACACCAATTCGACCTCGGCATTTCCGCTCACGACCGGCGGGCCGATCAATACGATTCAGTACGCCGAGCCGTTTTTGTCGCGCGGTGTCGGCGCGACCGGCTCCTACACGGTGTTCAACGGTTGGCAAACGGCCAACCGCACCCGCCAGGCCGAGAGCCAGGTCGACGCCATGCGTGAGACTTTACGCGTCACCGAACAACAGGTGCTGCTCGATGCCGCCACTGCGTACATGAACTTGCTGCGCGATCAGGCGATCCTCGACCTCAACCGGCGCAACGTCGAAGTCCTCACCGAACAGCTCAAGCAGACCCGTGATCGTTTCAATGTCGGCGAGGTGACGCGCACCGACGTGGCGCAAGCGGAATCGCGGCTCGCCGCGGGCCGCTCGGCGCTGCTCGGCGCACAGTCGAATTACGTGACGTCGCAAGCCAATTACCGGCGCGTGATCGGGGTCGATGCCGGCCGGTTGGCGCCCGGCACGTCGGTCGACCGGCTTTCGCCGAACACGCTGCCGCACGCCATCGAGCGTGGACAGACGCAAAGTCCGTCGGTGCTCGCTGCCGCCTACGGCGTCGACGTGGCGGCGCTGGCGGTGAAGGTCAGCGAGGGCACGCTCTATCCGAACCTGACTTTGTCGGGGAGCGTGACGCAGGCCACCAACCCGGCGTTCGAAGTCGTGCGGCAGACGGCGGCCGCCGCGGTCGCGACTTTGACCGTGCCGATTTATCAGGGCGGCGCCGAGTATTCCGCAATCCGCCAGTCCAAGGAAACGCTCGGCCAGCAGCGGCTCAATCTCGACGTTAATCGCGATCAGGCGCGCGCCACGGTGGTGCAGAGTTGGGGCCAACTCGACGCCGCTAAGGCGCAAATCGAGGCGACCACCGCGCAGGTCAACGCCGCCGAGATCGCGCTCAACGGCGTGCGCGAGGAAGCGCGCGTCGGACAGCGCACGACGCTTGACGTCCTCAACGCCCAGCAGGAGCTGGTGAATGCCCGCGTGGCGCTTGTGACCGCCCAGCACGATCGCGTGGTCGCCTCCTACACACTGCTCGCCGCCACGGGCGGCTTGTCGATGCCGCACCTTGGACTGAACGTCGATATTTACGATCCAATGGTCCACTACCAGCAGGTGCGCGACGCCTGGGTCGGTGTGCGTAATCCCGACGGCCAGTAGGTCGACGATATGCGAAAACCTGACGCGAAACCGACATCCACTTCCGCGGATCGGCTCTCTGCTTTACTTGATGTGCAAAATGTAGCTACCTGTCCGAGCAGACGTGCAAGAAATGCCCAATGACGTTCGCCTTCGGGAAGGAACAGACGTCACAAAGTGGGCAGCATTTCTCATTGTAGTAACTCGTAGCGGTTGCAACGTTTTATCGGTAGATTGAAATGTAAACGAGGTTGGTAACCCTAGGACGCGCCGGCGGTCTGTTTCGACATGCTGGGCCACCGTGGGTCGGAAACACGATAACAACTTAGGAGGCGACGATGTTGAGCTTCATTCGTGCGATCAAACTAGTGGCGGCAATTTCGATTGCTGCGGCAATGCTGGCGGGGGGTTCAACGGAGTCTCGTGCCCAATCCGGATCGGTCCGACTTCATATTGTCAAGGCTGGATTCATTCTCGGCGTTGGGGGTGGCAGCGGAGTTTTGTACTACCACGGACATGCATATCGACTGAGCATCGGCGGCGTCGGGATCGGCTCGCTCGGGATAGCGGCGGTTGACCTGGTAGGGACCGCTCACAATCTGCACAGTCCTTATGACATCGTGGGCACTTATGGGGCGGCGGGTGCCGGCGCCGCTTTCGTAGCGGGCGCACAGGCGGCGCGGCTTCAGAACGAAAAGGGTGTCATTCTTGAAGTGCACGGCGCGCAGGTTGGTTTTCAAGTATCTCTAGGCTTGGCCGGAATGACCATTTCTTTGCAATAGGCAGTCAAATTTGCTGACAGACCTGCGTTCATTGTTGTGGTCTTCGATCGGGCCACAATTATGCTTTCACCGTCAAAGTTGTCGGTCCGTCGCTACAGGCGGCCCGGCACACTTGAATTTCGCGGCCGAAGTCGCGGCAGAGCCGCTTTGATCTTTGTATTTGTAAAAGTGAACGGTGTGCAGGCCGGTTACCAGTTGCTCGTTCGGAAGTGGCAGCATCCGCTGACATTTCGCAGTTGATCCGGCGGCCTCCTACGAGTCAATTTCGGGTGCAAATAACCCGGGAGTCGCATGGGATTGATTTTCCTTCGCCAACGGCGGCTAGCTGCGGCATATTTGCTGAGTTTCTTCCCAGTTTGCCGCCATAGACGCCCAAAGGCGAACGAGCGACCGCAAAGCTCGCCGTGAAGCAGATACCGACGACGCGTGAAGTGATCGCGCGCCGGGAGGCGCGAGTTGACGCGCCAGTGTTTCAGTGATTGGCACCTGGCAGTCTGAGATCCACGCCGCGCAGCGCGGCACTGGACCCGGCGCCCATGGCCTTCACAATTGACATTGCCTGAACCAAAGTGATGTCTAGCGGCCGTACCTGCTCCGACGGGAGGTACATTATACTGCCCGACAACGGCGAAGGTGCCCGCGGCACGAATGCCACGATCCAGCCGCCGTCAAGCTGCTCGTCGAGCATGTATCCAATCTGCCAGCTGGCGCCGACGTTGACCAACACCGGCTTTAGGCCGCTTGCACTCTCAATCTGTGCGAGGCCCTCGGCCATACCTTTCACCAACTGATAGTAGGGAATATGGCCGAGCAAGGATTTTTCGGACCAGCGAGTAATGCGCTTACCAATGGCGGTGCGAGCAACAATGCCGGCGGCAAAAGAAATGAGGATGAGTGCAACAACCGACGCAATGGTGGCGGTGCCAACGCCCGCGACGCTACCCAATTGATCAAGGCGAAGGCCGTGAGCGATCGGCGTGGCAAGAACTCTTTATCAGCCGCAATGCATACGACAGAACGAATAAGATGAAAGCCACCGGCAGAAGGAACAATACGCCGCCAATGATAGTCGTTTTAAAAAACTCTTTCACACCGCCTCCAAAGGCTTAGCCGTTAATCCGCCATATACTAGTCAAAAAGGCATCGAATTCGTTGCGGACGCTTGAGTTCAAGATTTGCTCGTTCGAGACGCAAAGCTCCTCAACTGATGCGATCGTGTCAGCACGGTAGAAGGCCAACGTCGCTTATGCCAGGTCCGGCGAGCCAAAAATCAGGACGATCAAACCGGCGAGAGCCCAGAGCACTTTGCGCATCCAATGGTCCGGAATCGGGGGTCCAACCCTTTCGAGTGAAATCTGTTGTGGTGACTGTACACGAGTCAGTTGTGAGGTGTTGGAGCAATCTTGCTCACTTTAGGCGAGGCATGCAGCCGATCCGGAACCGCCGCGATTAGCCCAAGCGCTGGAGCCTAGCGATGCGACCGCTGATGTTCACTGTTGATCGCTGCAATCCGGCAATCCTTCGTGGGTAGATTTGGGGGTGCGCAACAAGGCGGATTCTCGGTTGATTGATATTCCTTCGTAATTTCTGCTTTTGTGCAGACACTCCCGCATCATTCTGGATCCCGGTTCGGTCTACTTCGCTTTCGCGATGAGCCGCTTCCGGCGCGTTGATTTTGGGCGTTAGCGAAATGGCTCGTATCAAAGCAGCCGACAGTGCAATCCAAGGAACGCTGGTACGATTATTCGCGGGCCCGTGACGCGATGCTAAAAGCCACCGACGTCAAGTATGCGCGTTGGCACATTGTGAAATCTGACGACGAGCGGCGTGGATGGCTGAACTGCATTGCGCGGATCCTGAAGATAATTCCATACGAGAAGGTGTCGCGACGTAAGGTGAAACTGCCGAAGCGACCCAACAAGAACAGATACGATGACCAAGCTACTTTGCGAGGGCGGAACTTCGTTTCTGAGAAATTCTGAATTCAGCGGAACTCCCTAAAAATAGAACCCGCCGGCCGCAGGATACGCCGGGCCGGCGGGTCACTGAACGATCGCGCTTCGACTGACGCAACGACCCGGCGCGATGACATCGTACGAACGGCCGGCGTTTACGGTCGCTGCTTCAACGTCGCAGCGACCGTTGCGGTTCCCGGGGCTCGGGCGGCGGCGGCACCCTTGGCTCACCGGGTTTTCCGAAAAGCGCGACGCTCGCCGATGCGAGGCCATGACGCAACAAACGCAACGGAACTTGCAGAAACCTTACGCGGCCAACGGCCACAACCGGATCGAGGTCACGAATTCGTGCGTACAATCGTCGCACGACCAAGCGTGACAAATGCGGCCCTTGAGATTGAACGCAGATCGCTCGGCCACGAGCAAGACACTGCTACAGCGCGGGCATCGCGGCCGGCCGAAATCGAAAGTCGCAGCCACTTCGTTGTTGCAGGCGAGTTGGATGCTCATCGTCGATTCTCCTCGACGTTCAAAACCCGCACCCCGATAAGCCCTGTACGGTCGCGATGGTGGGCGGAGTCTGTGGCGGCGCTGCGACGCGATTATGAAAGTCTCGTGGCCTTCGCAGCGCAATAAATTCGAATTCAAAACCGTGCCGTTGCGCCTATTCCGCAGCCTGCGCGCCGGCGTGCTTATTAAACTTGGGCATCACTTGCTCGGCCATTAGCGTCATAGTCTGGCGTTCCCAGGCTTCGTTCGGTCCGCCCCAGTCGAGGCCGGTCATCAACAGCGTGCCGAATGGACCGACTTCGTCGCGGAAGGCGACCAGCTTGTCGAGCATGGTCTTGGGCGAGCCGTAAAGGATGCAGCCTTCGGTGATCGCCTCGACGGTTGTTTCCTCGTCCGTCATGTCCGGCCGCGGCTTGAGAATGCTCAACAGCCCGACACCACCGAGTGCGGCGCGGATATAGGTCCAGAAATAGCGGTTGGAGGATTTTTCGCCGAAGGCGCGATCGGAAGCTTCGGCGTCGCTGGGCGCGACCATGATGTTGCGCGACACGCGCCAGTTCTCGCTGGACGGTTTTTTGCCGAGTTCGGCGCAGGCCTTGCTGTAGATGCTCCAGTGCGAGGCGACCGAATAGGTCGGGATGATGTTGGCCGAAATGATGCCCCAGCCTTGCTGTGCGGCAGTGCGCGCCGACGAAGAGTTCGGGCTCGCCAGCGACAAGGTCACCGGCGGACCGCCTTTCTGGTAGGGCTTCGGCATATAGCCGACGCCGAGTTCAGGAATCACGTTGTCTTTCAACCGGACTTGCCAAAACTCGCCGTCAATCTCGTAAGGCGGATCCTGCGACCAGATCCGCTGCATGATGCCGACGGATTCGATAACCTTGCGGTTGCGCATTGTAACGTCGGTCTGTCCGAACAATTCGAAGTCCGACAACAGCCCGCCCGGCCCGACGCCGAGCATGAAGCGGCCGCGACTCATGTGGTCGAACTGCGCCACCTCGGCGGCGACCACGCGCGGATCGTGGTTGGGAATGCAAATCACGCCGGTGCCGAAGCGCAGATTTTTTGTTTGCGGCAGCAAACGGGCCATGAACATCAGCGGCGAGGGGATCGGCTCGCTGGTCGCGGAAAAATGCTCGCCAAGCCACAATTCCTCGAAGCCGAGCCGGTCGGCGAGAAGCGACTTCTCGGTGTCTTCTTCCAGGGTTTCGGTCAAACTGCGGTGCGGCGGATGCACCGGCATCATAAAAAAGCCGAGACGCATGTTTCCCCCGATCGTCCGGCGTATCTTTTTTACCGCGCGCCGGCGCGCGTTCCGTCACATCGATGATGGCACCGGAAAGCTCACCGGATCAAGCGCGCGGCGCGCTTGATTCCCGGCAATCGCTGGCGCAACCTCGCTGGCAAAACGGAGGAACGCCATGAGTGTCGCCGAACTGCGGTCAGCCCCTGTATCTGCCAAGATTCCAAGCGCCGAGGAACTGGTGGCGCGGGCGCGGGCGCTGGCGCCGAAATTGCGCGAGCGCGCGGTGGTGGCCGAGCGTAATCGCGACATTCCGCGTGAATCCGTCGAGGAATACATCGAGGCCGGCCTCATTCACACCCTGCAACCCAAGCGCTGGGGCGGTTACGAGCACGACCACGAGGTGGCGTTCGACATCGCCATCGAGCTTGGTAGATCGACCTGCGCGTCGTCCGCCTGGGTGCTCAATTATCTCGCCGACCACGCCTGCATTCTCGCGCACTTTCCCGACGAGGCGCAGCACGACGTCTGGAGCGAGAACAAGGCGGCCTGCATCGCCACGTCGGCGGCCCCGACCGGTAAGGTGACGATCGTTCCGGGCGGCTACCGGCTCGACGGGCGCTGGGCGTGGTGCAGCGGCCTGCGGCATTCGCAATGGATCATGATCGGCGGGCTCGCCTTCCGGCCGGGCGAGGACCATCCCGACATGCGGCTTTATCTCGTGCCGGTGTCGCAGGTGAAGCAGGACGACACCTGGTATTGCGCCGGATTGCGCGCGTCGGGCTCGATCACGTCGGTGCTGGAAGACGTATTCGTGCCCGAACATCGCAGCGTATCGTTCTCGAGCTTGCGCGACGCGCAATCGCCCGGATCGAAGATCAACAACAATCCGATCTACCGCACGCCGTTCATCGCCGTTCACTCCTACGCGCTGCTTGCGCCTGCGCTCGGCGCCGCGCGCGGCGCCTATGCCGATTTCGTGGAATGGACGCGGCAGCGTTACCTGACTTACACGCAGCTGGCCATCGCCCAGCACGTGCCGGTGCAGCTCAAAGTCGCCGAGATCGGCGCGCAAATCGATGCCGCCGAGCTTCTGGCGCGGCGCGCGCTTTCGATCGCGCGCAAGGACTATACCGGGATGAATTTGCCGACGCGCACGCTGCTGCGCCGCGATTTCACCTACGCCATGCGCATGGTGCGCGAAGCCATGGACGCGCTGATTAAGATCGCGGGATCGAGCGGGCTGATGGAGAACAATTCGGCGCAGCGGGCGTGGCGCGACGTGCACGCCATTTCTTCGCATGTGGTGATGAACTGGGACGTGCCGGCGGAGAATTTCGGCCGCGCTGAATTCGGGCAGCCGCTCAACCCGGCCTATCCGATGTTCTAGGGCGTGCACCAGTTCCAGCCGGACTTACAGGAACAAGCCATGACAAGGGCGCAAGCAAGTGCCGCGGCTGCGTTCGGCATCTGGATCGTGATGTTGGCGGGCGCGCCGACGCCGGCTCAGGCTTATTGCCCCACGGAATGCAAAAGGGCCGATCCCAAACAAGGTTATTGCATCGAATACGGCCCCCGTGGGCGCCGGCTGCACCGGGCCGTCCGGCCATTCCGGTTCTGGCAGAAGCTACGGAGCTATCGCCTACAGTCCGGGCGGCGGCGACGTCGGTTATGCCGAGAACTACGGTAACCAGGCACAGGCTGAGGCCCGCGCCAAGAAAGAATGTTGCAAGAGCGACTGCGAGACCACGGTTTGGTATTACACGCCGCGGGTGACGACTGTGGCTGGGGCGCGGACCACGGTAATGACGAACAGAGCGCGGGGAAGGCGGCGATGGCGCAATGTGCGTCGTTCAACGTGAAAAATTGCAAGGTGATCGCGTCCTATTGTTCGCATCGACCCGGCCGGTTCCGATAAGTCTGCGACACCGACGGCTGAAATCGGTCACGCCGGCCGGTTATGGCCGACCGTCTTGAGGTAGTGCAAAGTCTCGCTGAGCGACACGACGTCGGCATATTTGGCGTCGAGGTCGAACAGGCTTTGCTCGTGCGCAGCTTTTGAGCGGTCGCCGACCGCTTCGCGCACCACCATCGGACGAAAACCGTTTTGTACCGCGTCGACCGCGGTGGCGCGCACGCAGCCCGACGTGGTGCAGCCGGTGATGATCAGCGTGTCGATGCGCCGGCTGTTCAGGCGCGGCACCAGGTCGGTGCCGAAGAAGCAGGAGGCGTATTTCTTCACGAGCAGGATGTCGTTCGGCGCCATCGCGAGCCGCGGATCGACCTTGACCGCGTCGGAGCCTGCGGTGAGCGTGCGCGCGCCTTTCTGCTTGAGCGCCCAGATGCCCGCATCCTTGATGTCAGCCTCCTCGTACATGACGGTCGAGAAAATCACCGGAATGGCGCGCACATGCGCGACGTCAAGGAGCGGCTTTTGGGCTTCGATCTCTGCATCGAGGCTGGCGCCAAGCGGCATCGTCGGATCGGTGAAGCCCTTGAGCATGTCGATGACGATCAGCGCCGGCCGTTCGCCGAATCCGATTTTGATGCCGAAGCCGCGCTGGCGGAAAAACTCTTCGTCATCCTTGCCGCTAGTCACGATCCGCACTCCTTCTCGCTTGCGCCGTTATATGCGAACACTAGTGTTCGGATTCCGAATTTCGCAATATCTTGTGGTGTACTCCTCATGCGAACTTCGGAATCAA
The DNA here is from genome assembly GCA_963747855.1 of uncultured Alphaproteobacteria bacterium. GTDB lineage: Bacteria > Pseudomonadota > Alphaproteobacteria > Rhizobiales > Xanthobacteraceae > BOG-931. The sequence continues at coordinate 1,199,736 of CAVVGN010000002.1, read as the reverse complement.
AAGAGACACTAGCAAATTTATAATTCTAGTGCGGTTTTTCGGATTTGAAGTTTCTTATGCGAGGTTTTCGGCACAATTGTAAGAACATTCAAATCCACCGCACTAGCGCGGCGAAAATGGGAGGAGGCCAATGACGAAAAGACTTGCGGGTAAAACCGCGGTGATTACCGGTGGTGCGGCGGGCATTGGCCAGGCATCGGCGGTGCGGCTCGCCGAGGACGGTGCGCGGATTTTCATCGCCGACCGCGCCAAGCCGGACGAAACCATGCGCATGATCGAAGCCGCCGGCGGCATCGCGGCTTCGATCGAATGCGACATCAGCAATCCGGCAAGCGTTGCCGCGCTTCGGGAGGCGGTCGAGCAGAGTGGCGCGGGTTGCGACATCCTAGTCAACAATGCCGGCATCTATCCGATGCAGACTTTCGACGACATCAGCTTCGAGGACTGGCGGCGCGTGCTGTCCGTCAATCTCGATTCCATGTTCTTGATGACGAAAGCGTTTGCCGACGGCATGCGCAAAAAGGGCTGGGGCCGAATCGTCAACGTCGCCTCGGATACGGTCAACCTCCTGGTGCCGAACTTCGTCCACTACATCACCAGCAAGGCCGGCGTGATCGGCTTTACCCGCTCGCTCGCCACCGAATTCGGCGAGCGCGGCGTCACCGTCAACGCGATTGCGCCGGGATTGACGCAAACGCCCGGCACTTTGGCACAGAAAATCCCCGGCGGCATGTCGAATGAGGCGCTGTTCGACCTGATGGCGCACATGCAGTCGATCAAGCGCCGCGAAGTCGCGACCGATCTTGTCGGCGCGGTGTCGTTTCTGGCGAGTGACGATGCCGCCTTCATCACCGGGCAGACGCTTTACGTCAACGGCGGGTTGACGCGGACGACGTAGACTGTCCGGTTGACGCCCGCGTGAGTTTCACGCCACAAAACCGGCACCTCGAACGACGCTGGATTCAAGTGAGCCAAGCCAATGAAATCGTCTTTGGCGCTTGTGTTAGCCACCGGACTAGGTTGCCTGGCGATCGCAGATGTTCCGCCGTGGCAACCGCAAGGTTTGATACCAGCCGGCTACGCCTCGCCGGTGTCCTGTCACGCAGCCGAGGGTGCCTGCTTTTCCAACCGCAGATCGTCGCCGTCGGAGAAGATTGAACTTGCCGATGATTATTGTAACAGGCGCTGCAACCAGCAGTTCGATTATTGCCAATACCGCGGCGAGTTGCTTGACCACTGTACCCGCCGGCTCGTCATTTGCCGAGCAAGGTGCTGATCGCGCAGCCCGGCCCGGCACGCACAATGGTACTGCGCTTTCAAATTTGCGCAGCGCCCGCGTAAATCAAATTCGATAGGCCGCTGCGTGCAAGTGGAATCCTTTCCGAAATTTAATGCTGCAAAGCCTTGAGTCAGAACCTCGCCGCGATTGACTAACGCGCGCCGATCGGCGGCAATCGGAGTTCATTTTCCAGCCGTTCACGTAAGGAGGCTCGATGAACTTCAAGCTCGCAACAGCTGCCTTGCTATTCGCGGCAACTCCCGTCGTTGCACAAGCGCAACAGAATGGCGCCGGAGGGCAAGCGCCAAAGCCTTCGGTCGCGGATGTACAAAAAGTCGTGCAAGCGATCGGCGCCGACAAGGCCAAGCTGCAGGCTTATTGCGATATGGGCAAGGTGCTGAGGCAGGTCGATCAAGCCGAGCAGAAAAAAGATGCCAATGCGGTCAAAACTCTGAGCACCAGGGCCGACAGCCTGGCGCAACAACTTGGTCCTGACTATTCGAGAGTCATGGACGGGCTGAGCAACGTCAATCCAAGTTCAGCGGAAGGAAAACGCTTCAGCGTGTTGTTCGAGCCAATTTACAAGCAATGCAGATAGGCTTGGAACGCATCGCGCTTGATGAGGCGACGGAAGCGATCTCGGCCACCAATAAACGCTTATTCGCCCGCCGCTCCCTGAAATCAGAGCATTCGCAGGCCACCAGCTAGTTCCACCGCCAGACGCCGTAAGCGTGGCCGTTCTGCATCTGCGGGGCGATGTAGTTCGGCTTGCGGTGACCGATCGCGCCGAGCATGGCGATCCAGTTAAGCACCTCGCCGCCGACATTGCCGGCTTTGAGCATCTGGTGCTCGGTCGACTCTTTGATCAGCGTGTCGATCTGTTGCTCTTCCATCAACTTGATGATCCTCCACGCCCAGTCGGGATCGGGCACGCCGTCGGTGCGGCCGGGCGCCATGCGGGGCCCTGCGACTTCGAGCGAGAAACTGCCGCTGCCCATGACGACCACGCGGAGTGGCGCCGGCCACGACTTGATCGCGCGCGCTACCGCCTGGCCGAGCGCGTAGCAGCGTTGCGCCGACGGCAACGGCGGGACATGGCCGCTGATGAAGAACGGAACGACCGGCACCTGCATTTCCGGGGTGAGGAAATGCAGCGGCACGGCGACCGAGTGATCGACCGAGTAATGCTGCGTGAGCGCGGCGTCGAAGCCCGCCGCCACCGCGGTCTGGCGGATATGCGCGGCGAGTTCGACCGAGGAGGGGATTTTGTACACCGGCATTTCGCGCGGCTCGTCGTTCGGGCCGGCAAAGCTCTTGTCCACGCCGACCGCGAAGATCGGCAGGTTGTCGAGGAAGAAGGTGTTGAGGTGATCGGTATCGAACATCACGATGACGTCCGGCCGCGCCGCGGCGAGCTGTTCTTTCTGCGCCGCGAACAGCTTGGCGGTTTCGCTCTCCGGGCCGTCGCGCTTGACGAAGAACGGAAACACCGGCGTATGCGGCACGCCGAACCCGGCGACGATGTTGGCCATTCCTGACGTTCCTTCCTGACTTCGACGCATTTGTTGTGCGACACTAGCACGATCATCCGGGAGGGGAACGTGCCGCGCAAGCCAGCGAAGAAACGCACCGCGAAAAAATCGCCGCCGCAACCGGCGGTGCCGATGGAGCATGACCGCTTCGATTATTCGGCCATTATCGACCGACCGCGCCTGTCATGGCCGAACGGCGCGCGCGTCGCGGTGTGGGTCATTCCCAATATCGAGCACTTCCTGTTCGACCGGCCCTCGACACGGCTTACCGCCATCCCGGTCAACCCGGACGTGCTGAATTATTCGTGGCGCGACTACGGCGTGCGAGTCGGCATCTGGCGGATGATGGAGTCAATGGAGAAATACGGCGTGAAGGGCACCGTCGCGCTCAACTCGGACGTCTGCAAGCATTACCCGCGCATCATCGAGGAAGGAAAGAAGCTCGGCTGGGAGTGGATGGGGCACGGCACCAACAACTCGACGCTGATCAACAGCCAGACGGAGGCGGAGGAGAGGGCGCTGATCAAGGAGGTGGTCGGCACCATCCGCAAAAGCGTCGGCAAGGCGCCGCGCGGCTGGCTCAGCCCGGCATTGAGTGAAACCGTTCGCACGCTCGATATCCTCGCCGAAAACGGCATCGAGTATGTCGGCAACTGGGTCAACGACGACCAGCCTTATCCGATGCGGGTGAAAAAGGGCTCGATGATCGCCATGCCGTATTCGACCGAGATCAACGACATTCCGGCGCTGCTCGATCTGCACCAGAGCCCGGAAACGTTCGGGCAGATGATTTGCGACCAGTTCGACGTGCTCTACGAGGACGGAGCCAAGACCGGCCGCGTGATGTCGATTTGCCTGCATCCGTTTTTGGTCGGCTATCCGCACCGCAGCAAATATTTCGCCAAGGCGCTTGCGCACATCGCATCGCGCCAGGAGGTATGGATCACGACCGGCGGCGCGATCGTCGACTGGTACAAGGAGAATTATCTCGGCAAATCGGGAGCGCGGGCATGAGCGAAGTCAGGCATCGCACGATCGAAACCAACGGCATCCGCATGCACATCGCCGAGCAGGGCGAGGGCCCCCTCGTGCTGCTCTGTCACGGATTTCCGGAATCCTGGTATTCGTGGCGGCATCAGCTGAAGGCGGTAGCCGATGCCGGCTTCAAGGCGGTGGCGCCGGACATGCGCGGCTACGGTGAGACCGAACGCCCGGCCGAGATCGAAAAATACACGCTGTTCCATCTGGTCGGCGACATGGTCGGCGTACTCGACGCTTTGGGCGCCGAGACCGCGGTGATCGCCGGTCACGATTGGGGTGCGCCGGTCGCGTGGCACGCGGCGCAATTACGCCCGGACCGCTTCCGCGCCGTGATCGGCTTGAGCGTGCCGTTCCGGCCGCGCGGCTCGTCGCGGCCGACCAGCGTCATGCCGCGAACCGACGAGGCGCTGTTCTATCAACTCTACTTTCAGCAGCCCGGCGTCGCCGAAGCCGAGCTCGAGCGCGATCCAAATTTGACCGTGCGCGCGATGCTGTTCGGCGCTTCCGGCGAAGGCTCGCATCTGCGCGCGCCGGGCGACCCTGTCGGCATGGTGCCGCGCAAGAGCGGGTTTCTGCGCGGCCTGACCAGTCCGCCGCCGTTGCCGCCATGGCTGACGCAGGCCGACGTGGATTTTTATGTTACCGAGTTCAAGCGCACCGGCTTTCGCGGCGGGCTCAACTGGTACCGCAACATCGACCGGGGCTGGGAGCTGATGGGGCCCTTCGCCGGACTGAAGGTGACGGTCCCGGCGCTCTACATGGTTGGCGACCGCGACCTGGTGATGTATTTCGCCGGCATGGACCGGCTGCTTCCGAATTTGTCGAAATTCGTGCCGCGACTGCGCGAGACGATCATTCTGCCCGGCTGCGGGCATTGGACCCAGCAGGAGCGGCCAGCCGAGGTCAACGCCGCGCTGATCGATTTTATCCGCAGCCTGTAAGCGGGCTCAGACCGGCTGGCCGATTTCGTCGACCTTCACCGCGCGCATGCGGTTGTTGTAAGTCAGCACATTGAGGCCGCAGACTTCGAAGCGGGCGAGATAGCCCATCAGGAAACCGTTGACGCCCATGCGGTAGAGCGCGCCGACGTCGCCGGCGAGCAGTGCGTCGCGCTCGTCGTCGGTGAGATCGAGCGGCGCCAGCGCCTTTGCCGGATCGGCTTTCATCGCCGCGCGGAAGGCGTGATCGCGCAGCACTTCGCGGCAGAGATAATTGACGGCAAAGACGCTCATGACGGGTCCAACTGACAGCCCGTGAAGCAGGATGGTGAGCCCGGCTGGGATCGAACCAGCGACCTACTGATTAAAAGTCTAATCAGGTCGCTTTTCCTAACCCATTGGCTTTGATTTCATTCTCTCGTGTCTGCACGAAATAACGCCGATTCTATCGCCATTTTCATTGACACCTAGTGACTATCAATTACGTTCGCCAACACTCAGACCACGTTCGCTGTGCAGACATATCGCAGACACGAGGCATCATCCAATGGCGAAAAAGATCAGCGAAAAAATTGTAGCAGCTCTGCCGGTGCCCCCCAAGGGGAACAAGCTGCATTACTTCAGCGCCGCGACCTTGCAGGGGAAAAGAGCGCCATCGGGATTTGCCGTGCGGGTCACCAGCGCCGGCACCAAGTCGTTCGTTTGGTTTCATCGCGTGGGGGGAACGCCCTATCTCGAAACCCTCGGTCGCTGGGATGAGAACGCGAGTGGCGGCAGCTTAACCGTGCTTGGCGCCATCATCGCAGCGAAGGCACGTGCCGAGGCGATAAGCACACCTGGCAGCGGGGCAGACCCGCGCCCCGACCGCACCCGACGGCTTGAGGATGGCAACAAACCGGCCGGCGAGACGATCGGCGACTTACTCGACAAGTTTGGGGGGCGCTACGTCGATAAAGACGCAAAGCTGCGAACGGCCAAGATCATCAAGCGCACCTTCGAACGGCTGGTAAAGCCGGCGATCGGCGAGGTTGGCGTCTATGATTTGCGTCGGTCTCAGGTTGTCGAAATGCTCGATACGATCGCGGACGAAAACGGCCCCGTTATGGCCGACCGGACGCTTGCCTACATTCGCAAGGCGTTCAATTGGCGCGCAATCAACGATGACGATTTCCGGTCCCCGATCGTCAAGGGCATGGCGCGAACAAAGACAAAGGACCGCGCCCGCTCGCGCATCCTTTCCGACGATGAAATCCGCGACCTTTGGGCGTCACTCGACGCGATGACAGAGCCGAGCTGCTATTCCGCTTATATGAAAACGCTTCTGCATACCGCGACTCGCCTAAAGGAAGCGGCAAATATGCGGTGGGATGAAATCGACAGCAGTAACGGCGTGTGGACAATTCCCGGATCGCGGCACAAGAGCAAAAAAGATCACGCTATTCCGCTCACCAACGCGGTGCGCAAACTAATTGGCACGCGGCCGAAAGATTATGCCAAGCGCCCGTTCGTGTTCTCGACGACTGGCGGCACGGTGCCTTTTAGCGGCCACAGCAAGGCTAAGGCTACGCTCGATAAAAAGATTGCCGCGCGTCGTAAAGCCGACGACCGCGGAAAGGTAGAGCGCTGGACACCGCATGACCTAAGACGCACGGCGCGAAGCCTCATGAGCCGGGCAGGGGTTTCCGAAGATCACGCTGAACGCGCCATAGGCCACGTCATCCCCGGCGTGCGCGGCGTGTACGATCGCCACGACTATCTGCCGGAAAAGAAAAAGGTACTTGAGGCGCTAGACAGGCTGGTCACGCAAATTCTCGATCCTCCGCCTGCAAATGTCGAAAATTTAGCCGATCGCAAACGCCGCCGCGCGGGAGCCTGACGTGGCCGGCAAGCGGCAGCCAGGGGAATTCTAGCGACCATCCTTTGCATAACGCCCCGCGATCATTGTTGGCGGGCGCGAACCGCCTCCACTTCGATCGAGTTGTCGAACTGTTCATAAGAATCCGAACCGACTGTGACGTTATGGCCGCACAGCTCAAGCTTACGGCAAAAGACGATGGCCTATCTGCTGTAAAGTTTCTCGCCGAAGAAATCCTAAAGGCAGTGCGGCGGGAGAGGGGCGAGCAGCCCCCGCCGCCAGCGCGTCGCAAAAGCGGACCGCACCAAAGCACAAAACAATTCCAGATTGATTGGCAGGCAACCTATCAGAGAGAGAAAGAATATTACCGTGCAACACCGGCCACCCTCGCCAAGTGGATTGCCGAGATCGACGAAAACCTGCGGCTCGGCAAAACAAGAACTGGAAAAGTGATAACGCGCTTTGAGGCCGACCAGATAAGCAAATATCGCGATCGGCTCGCCGAAAGGCTTGCTGCTCTGAAAAGCGGAAAGGTCCGCCGCCCAACGATCCGAGAAGTGCGGGAGAAGATTGTCACGCAGTTTGTGGAGTCGGGCCACTATGGCAAGCCGCGAATGGGACAGGACGCCGGCAGTTATATTGACGGGAAACTAAAAACGGCTCGCAGAGCTGCACGCAAGGCCACACGCCGCAAATAGATTTTGGGGTGCAAATAGAAATTTTGCGCACCGGCTAATTGCTGTCTCGAATTAAATTCGGGTTGCTCCATTCTTACCCCAACGTCCACCAATGGGGTTCGCAATGCAGCCAAAGTCCAACCTACTCGATGAGTACTTGAAGCCCGACGAGCTCGCGGCAGAGCTCAACGTCTGCACAAAAACGCTCCATATCTGGCGGATCAATGGAAGCGGACCGCCGATAACCAAAATCGGACGCAAACCATTCTACTCGCGTGCCGGCGTGCTGGCTTGGCTCCGCGAACGCGAACAACGATCGACACGACCCCGAGCGCCACAACGACAGACCGCTTCCGCTTAAACGAGAACGCCGCCCCGGCCAGGGCGGCGCTCGTATTTCTGAGGATCAGAAAATAAGGATCAGCGCCGTGCATTTAACGCAGCAGAATCGCGTTTGCAAGTCAGCGCGATTGCGCCGGGCATTGAACCATGACCCCCGCGGGAAGGCCACCGGCCCGCTGGGCGTTGCGCTCGACAAGCTGGCGGTGTCGCAATGAGCGCCGCAGTTGCTATCGTCAAACCCGGCGCTGATCCGCTTGAGGCTTTTGAAGCCCGCGCCGATGCGCGTGCCTACTTATGGTCGATTGGTGAATACAATCTACACGAGGCCGTCGATCAGTTGCAGCTTGACGCCGAGCATACCGGCTTGGTGGCTATCATCGGACAGGATGCTGCACAGAAAATTCTAGCCGACGCCTTCAAGCGATATGAGGATGTCAATGTCTGACGTCTTCGCCGAAGATACGACCATCCTCGATAAGCCGTGGCTCACCGACCCGCTCTACGGCGGAATGAGCCCAGAATCCGCGCGCCGCAGTTGGCAAGCCGGACAAGAGCGAAAGAAGTCCCGAAGCGAGACGGCGCCGCAAAGTCGCACGATAGATCCCGAGGAACTTTTCCAGGCGACTGAACCGCCGACAAAAGTCGAGCCGATCAACACGCGCGCCGCCAGTGCAAAGTCTGATGCCGTTCATCTCACGTACTTCAATGAACTTACACATGCGGCGCCGAAGCCATGGCTCATCAAAAACGTCTTGGCACGCGGCGAAACGTCGTCATGGATTGCACCGCCCGGTCTGGGAAAGTCAGCGCTGCTCACCGACTTAGCCGTGCATCTCGCTGCAAGCCAGGATTGGCGAAACTACCGCGTCAAGGAGAGCGCCGGGGTGATCTATTTTGCGCTCGAGCGAGCGGACTTAGTTAAACGCCGCCTCCTGGCACACAAGCTACGCGATGGGTTCGACAACCTCCCGATCGCGGTGGCGAGCCAGGTTCTCGACCTGATGCATCGGAACGCGCCCGGCTTGATCGTCGCCACCGTCGATGCAGCCGAGCAGCGTTTCGGCTCCGAAGTCGGGCTATGCATTGTTGATACCTACGCGAAGGCAATCGCAGCAGGCGGTGGTGACGAAAGCGCAGCCAAAGACCAAAACGCCGCCCTGGCGAACCTACGGCGAGTCCTGGACCAAAAAAACCTGCATATCGCCAGCATCGGCCATACCGGCAAAGACGCGACGAAAGGCGAGCGCGGCTCAAACGCCCGGCTGGCAGATGTTGACTTGCTCGTTCAGCTCACTGGCGACACGATCAAGACGGCAACAATAAATAAGGCAAACGACGCCCAGACAGGCGACATAACAAGCTTTCGTCTTGAACCAATCGATTTTGGCAAGGACGAGGACGGCGAGGCGTTCGGTGTCCACATCGTATCGCGCGAACTGTTGTGCGCCGCCACCTCTGTAGTTGGCCGCCGCTCACTTAGCGAACGTCAGCAGCTAGCCCTCGCTGCGCTCGCAGAGGCAACCTTAGTCAAGGGCATCAGCCTTCCACCGAAAGATGGACTGCCGGCAGGGCTCAAAGCAATCACCGCCGACGACTGGCGGGCCGAACTGTTGCGGCGCTGTGTCCTTGATCCGGCAGCCGGGAACCCACGCGCCCGCTTCTCCGAACTGCGCACCCAATTGCAGGCCAAGCATGTGATCGGAGTAGACGGCGACTTGGTTTGGCTGGCAGCCCGTACGTGAAGCACAAACCGGCCCCCGGGCTGTACGGTACGGTCTCCCCTTATAGGGGGGAGACACCGTACGTACACCACGGCATGAGGGCTTTGTACGGTGTACGGTGCTGTACGGTGCTGTACGGTTTAGGGATTATCGTACAGGGCAAATGACTCGATAATCAGCTCAATCTCTTTTCGTTCGCCCGAATTCTTCAAAACCTGAGCGTTTCCGCTGGGCAGCCGGCCGTTGAGCTGCGCCGTGTTACGTACGGTCCGATCCCGGCCATGACTGTACGGCCTGTGATATTCAATCACGCGGTCCAAGCGAAGATCATTCGATATATTGACATTTTCTCTAGTTATTGGCAGTGCGTGTCTGCACCGTGTCGGCACATTCAATGACTGAGCCACTCGGGATCGTCCGCAATTACGCTGATTTGCTCGCCATCGCCAGGGCCAGAATGGCAGCATTGGACGTGACTTTCGAGACGCTCGACGATGTCTCAGGCGTTCATCGCGGCTACAGCGCAAAGCTATTAGGGCCAAACCCGAGCAGAGGCTTAGGGCCGATTTCGTTCTGCGCCATCATGGGCGCGCTCGGTTTGCAGCTTGTCGCCGTCGAGGACCGTGAAGCCATTGCCCGCATCGGGCACCGCCTGGTCAAGCGCAAAACCCGACGCACGCGGCATTGGCGCCATCAGCCAAGCGTTGCAGCCTAATCCCCGATATTCGGGCCATCGCCACGAAACGCTAATCCATGGCTGCCGCTAAGTCATGGCGAAGGGCTTTATGCGCACGGATGGTTCTAGGTAGTCAGCAGAGATAAACCTAAACGCGCGCCCGCGTGGCCCTCCCGTTTCGTCGCCGAGATTGGCAGCGCTGGCCAGCGGATTGATCCGGCCATTCCTGCGTCCGGCCTGACCACCTTCCCAAATCGAGGGGGTGGGGAGGAAAACGGCCGCCGCCGAGTTCTCGCTAGTGTTCGCTCCCCATCCGAAGCCGCGGCAAAAATCAGAGCCATATGTGTGCGTTGCGGTCTGAATTGCACCGGCTCATTTTGTCTCGCATGAGCCAGAACAAAGCATCATGCACCGAGCAGCTACTCGTGCATCTGCCGCCCGAGCTGCGCGATCGAATTGAAGCCATTGCGCGTGAGGAGGGCCGCAGCCTGTCGAACACGGCCAGGCGCCTTCTGGAGCGTTCGACCGCTGAGCGTGGCGAGGCCGCAGCATGACCGCCAGTTTGCAAATCGTCAGCGGAAGCTCATCGGTTTCCGGCGCGATCGACGGCGGCAACTATGGCTTAAGCGCGGTCGGCATTATCAGCGGCGGCACGGTGCAGGCGGAAATTCTCGGCATTGATGACGCAACTTGGATCGTAGTCGGCCCCGCACTCTCCTCTGGTGGCACTCAATTTGCCACCGTTGAACTGCCGCCGGGACAGGCCGGCATCAAGGTTACGAGCGGCGGCTCGGCAATTTACGCGGCGTTGACGCGCATCCCGGCCTGACAGGAGACAAGGCAATCATGAAACTCCCCGCCATCCTGAAAGCGAATGATACCGCCGCCAAAATCAACGCGGCAGAGCGCGCGATCGAGAAGGCGCAAACAAGCATTGAGCAGCTCGCGGCCGAACGTGAAGCCGCGCTTGCTGCCAGCGACGACATCGATGCGGTGCGCAAGATTGATGCGGCGATCGCTGACGAACGCGGCGCCATTGCTGCGCTTAACGACCGGCTGACAATTCTGAAAATGCGACGTGCGGAAGAGTTGCGGATTTACCGCGAGCGCAAGCATTGGCGGGCGGTAAAACGCTTCGAGGCAGCATTGCCGAACCGATTGCGTGCCGCGGCCCGGCTTGAGGATGCGGTGAAGGCCGTTGCGGTCGCGTATCGTGAATTTGAGGCGTCCTGCAACGCGGTGGAGACGGTGTGGCCGCCCGAAACCCTGATGTGGGGCGTCCGCCACATCCGCGCAGATCGCGCTGGGGCTCTACTGCAACAATGCTTCTCTCTCGCCGGTCTGGTCCGCCGCGGCTCTTACGGCTTTCCCGAGCCTGAGCCGAGCGAGTTTGCCTCGCGCGCGGCCACCGCCGACAAGCGCGCCGCCGGATTTGTCGCTGACGAACTGGCGCACCACCAAGAGCTACTAGCCGAATTGCGCGAGCAGGGCGTGCCTGAGCCCGAGCACCAACAAGAGGAGGCCGCCTAGATGGTTGCCCTGACCGCTGAGGAAATTGCCGTCATGAGAGACGAAATCGCCAAAGGATTGCTGCCGCCGGACGCGATTGAAAAATATCTGGAGGCAGAGGCATTGAATGTCTTTGGGCACGATGCAAAACGCGATCCCAAGACCGGCGCCTTTCAGGAACAAGGCATAGGGTCGCGCTGGCACGAGTCCAAAAACCACTTCGATGCGATTCTGAAGTACGAGGGCCGTGAAGCGTACGAAAAGGCCGTTGCCGAAATTTGGGGCCGCGACCCACGTCGCGCTGCGGCGATCGGTTTGCCTGAGCGGCCGGCCAAACGCTAGCCGTGCAATTGCAACAAACTGGATGAACGATCATGAACGAACCGCAACCGCAACCAAATATCATTCACAACGGCCAAGTGTGGTCGCCCGAGATGGCGGCTACGCGCCGCACCGAGCTGATGAATGATCCGAAATTTGTGGAGAGCGCACTCGCGGGCGATCCGGCCAAGGCAAAAGAATTAGCCGACCTCTACCAAATCTCACGCTGGGGCCGCGCTCCGAACCCGCCGCCGGCGGATGCGGCTGACGTGATGGCGCGCATGAGCGAGGGTGATATGGCGCGCGAACAACAGCGCCACGCCCTCTGGAGAAATCAGGTAGCGCCATCCACTCCGCAAGAAGAATTTGAATTCGAACGGGGCGAGGCGACCCGGCTGCAGAAGGAAACCTCAAGGCGCGATATTGAAGCCATGAAGCAGGACAAGGAATTCGTTCGCAAATTGTTGAACGGCGATTTGGAGGCGCGCCGCAAATGGGACCGCTGGCACTGGGTGGCGTTCACCGCGAGGGAGGTTGCAGGCTAATGGCCGAAACAGCAAACCCGACCACGCCCGGCATGCATAACCATTTCAATCCGCAGCGCCGGCCGCATGATCCGGCAAATCCGCGAAAGGAAATCGATCGCGTGTTCGGCGAGGACGCGCGGATCATTGAGGGACTGCCGATCGAAGTCGGGCATGGATGCCGATCGGTCGAGGACCAACTCGTGCAGCACTTAATGCGCATTAAAAAAACGGACGGCAATGACTCAGCCTGGGCGATGCGCGACAAGCTTCTCGTCATCGGCAATATCAATCAGGAAAAGTTTAAAGCCGGACTTGTGAGCCAAGGTCTTTTGGCCTTAGCGGCTGCTGCAGGCTTGTGATGTTTCTAGTTCGCTTGGTCATAGAAGCAAAAACATGACAGTTCCAGCTTGGGCGCGAGACCTACCGTATACCGCAGAACATTTGGCGCGCGGTGTGGGGAGTAAACCAACTGTTGCGGCTAGTTTTATCGGCGGTGCTGCAAAACCTGCTCGATATTCCGTACGCGGCGGTCAACCGTTGAAAGAGACTCCTGAATTTGGGCCAGCGTTTTCTCCTGCTTCGCCAACAAAACTCCCGCGACGGCGTACTCCATTGCGCCGAACGGAGCACCGCAAGACTTGCAATGAACGATGAAAATCTTGTAGTTCGCATTTAAAGGCTCATCTTCGGTGATTTCAAACTGCATAGATTTACAATGTGGACATTTGGGATTGGTCATGATGATCGCTCCTGATTCGGATGGCGCCTATCAGGATAGCGGCGGCGGGGAGGGGGTGTCAGTGCCCTTCCCCGCCCAATACCGGGGGGAGCTTGGGCCGTGTTTGACTAGGCTATCCAGACAATCAGCTTGATCGCGCCATACGTCAGCACTGCGGTCCAGCCCACGGAAAGCAGCACAGCCGCCGCCAAAACAATTGCGTGGATCTTCGACATTTTGCTTTTGCCTCTTTGGTGCGGGACCGCAGAGGGAGTGCCACCAGAGCGGCCCCGCGTGCAAAACCGAGCTGGGGCTAGCGTAGCTCGGCCCTGCACTTCGGCCGTAGCAGCGCCCTGCTGCGCGAGCGAGCCCAAACCGAAATAAACCTTAAGGCCCGACGCGGTGATTAACGATGCGAGGAGCGCCTTGCCCGCGCGATGGTGGCCCCGCCGTGTCGCGGTCGCTTTGCACCCGACAACGGACATGGCGGTGCCCGCGCAAAGTGTCGCTAAGGGCCAGATTCGAACTCATGCGCGGCAACAAACGACGTGAATTAGCCCATTCAACCAACTCGTCGGCGCGCGCCGGAATTGTCGCGGCACAAAGATGCACTTGACGTTAATGCGGAGCCAGAACTCGTCGGCAATTTGACAGGCAAGTCAGCAGGTTTGCTGCCTGTCAAATGAGGTTGAGCCATTATTCTTCAGGCGCGAGGCATGATAATCTTCTTTCCTAGAGGGCATCTGGCTTTCGATGCAATTGGGGAAGGCTATCGTGAGGCGCCGGGAGTTCGTCACGCTGCTTGGCGGCGCGGCCGTGTGGTCGTCAATTGCTAATGCGCAGCAGCCGCAGACCGGCCTGTCGTTGATCGGCGTGCTTTGGCCTTGGAAACCGCCTTCTCCGATCCTGTTGAGCTATTCGAAAGCTCTCCGCGAAGGTCTTCAAGAAGAGGGCTATACCGAAGGTCGGAATATCAAAACTGAAAACAGATATTATGAGAACTTGGATGGATTGAAAAAAGCGGCAGCTGAACTCGTAGCCCTCAACGTCAACGTTATCGTTGCTGCGGGTGGCACTCCGGCGGTGATAGGCGCGATGCACGCGACGAAGAACATAGCCATCGTCGGTGCAAACATGGCTGACCCGGTTGCTGATGGGCTGGTCGCTAGTTTGGCGCGACCTGGAGGCAACGTTACCGGCAACACTTTCTTGGGTCCCGAATTAGAGCCCAAGCGCCTCCAATTGTTACGAGAGATCGCTCCTCAGGCCACCCACATAGCGGCGCTTCGGCATCCTGGAGTCTACAGTGCAGTAACGATGCAACATATGCTGGCGAGTATCGAGGAAGCGGCCAAGGCGAGCGGGGTGATGCTTCAGGTTGTCGATGCCAGCGGCCCCAATGATTTTGACAGCGCATTTGCAGCAATGGTTGCCGCGCGAGCAGACGCGCTTATCATCTTGCCGAGTCCAATGCTCTACGGGAATTATCGTCGGCTCGTTGATCTGGCGGCAAGTTACCGATTGCCCACTGTGTATGTGTGGAGGGAAGCTGTGGAGGCTGGCGGCCTAATGTGTTACGGCGCCGACATTACGGACCTCTCGCGTCGTGCGGGCAAATACGTGGCTAAGATTCTCAAAGGCGCAAAGCCACGTGATTTACCCGTTGAGCAACCCGTCAAGTTCGTATTGGCGATTAACCTCAAAACGGCCAAGGCGCTCGGTCTGGCGGTTCCGCCGACGCTGCTCGCGACCGCCGACGAGGTGATCGAGTAAGCGTCCAGCCGTTTTTTGAGGTGCAAATTGACAACCGCAGCTTAGGACCGCTTGGGGTCACGAGCGACTGATTTGCGATGTCCGTTGTCATGTCCGCTTCTGCCGAGAGCGGACATTCGCCGAAACCAGCTAGCGTGTTGCTCTTTGCAATTTTGTCAGGCCGGCCCGCGCTTGCCCGGCGCGAACGATGATGATGGTGAAACTCGCCCGGCGCGGCTTTACAAATGTGGCAGATTGTGAAGAGTTACGGCCACAACCCGAGTCGGGGGTGTGCGTGACGATCTGCGTTGCAGTGCAAGTCAATGACTGTTTGGTGTTCGCGGCGGATAGTGCGGTCACATTGTCCTACGGCACAAATCCAAACGGCACCGAAATTATCAATGTGCTGCGGTACGGTCATAAGGTTTACAATCTGCATCGCAAATTGCCGATCTGCGCGATGACCTGCGGCCTTGGCAACATAGGGCCAGAATCCATAACTTCTCTCGCGAAGGACCTGCGGCAATTATTGATGGGGGATGACCCAGACTACACCATCAATCCCGCCAATTACTCTATCGAGGAAGTGGCGACCAAGGCGCGCAAGTTTCTATTTGAGAAGAAGTTTGCCGCATTGCCGGAAAAGCCCAAAGCGGAGATGTCATTTTACGTTGGCGGGTACCCAAGCGGCACCGGAAGCGCCGAACGGTGGCTCGTAAAGATACAGGGGGAGGCCAATTCGTCGCCGGCTCCTGAGTGTTTAGGGAAGGACAGTGGGTTGAGCTGGGGTGGCCAGCCAGAGGCTATTTACCGACTAGTAATGGGAATCGGCCTTAACCATAAGGCAGCGTTGACCGAGGCCGGGTTGTCGCCAGACCAGGTAAATGTCGCGTCCGCCACGTTGTTAAAGAAGCTGCAGGCGCCTTTCCTCCATGGCGCCCTTCCGGTGCAGGATGCGGTTGATTTCGCTGATTTTTTAGTTGAAACAACCAAGCATTACGTGCGTTTCTTACCGGGAGCCGACACTGTTGGAGGAGAGACCGATATCGCCGTCGTGACAAAGCACGAGGGCTTTAAGTGGGTGCGCCGGAAGCACTACTTTAATGCTACGCTCAATCCCGCGGAGGTTTCCTATGGTGGCCAATACCCCGCTGAAAAAGGCTAAACAGGATATGCCCGAACCAGACCAACCAAAGATGCCGGAATACGAGTATCAAAAGGACGACTCCCGGTCGTTTAGCGTTGGCTATGGCGAACCACCGAAGCGGGACGGCAAGATTGCCGATCATTCGGAAAACAAATCAGCACTAAAGATTTTCTAACGCGCGCGGGATAGAGGCGCTTCCGCAGCGATCTTATTCCGGCATCGTGTCCGGCCGATCGCTGCGCGCCGGCACCGCGCTTGCCGGCGCTAGTCGCTGCTTGCTGAATTTGGCGGCCTCGGAATATCCCTCAAGATCCCCCGCGGCACGCTCGGCAGCTTGGCAATGTTCACCGCGATAAGGAATGCCTCGTCACGCGACATTCGTTTTGTTGACATTTGGCGCTGCGGCTCATCCTCAAAGTAGATGTAGGCGATCGGATGCCCGGTCGCGTCTTTGACGATGAAGCTTTCGGTTTGCTCATCAATCGTCCAGGGTGCAGGGAAGCGGCGGGACTTCACTTCGGCCGGCACTCGACGCCTTCCATGGACAGCACCATGCGCAGCGCGATCGATACGTCGGCGGTGTCGGCGCCGCCGGCTGCTTGATTGAGCTGGTCCGCGACGTGGCGCCAGGTCGAACGCTCACGGCGATCATCCGGCAAATGCTGCATCAGCTTACGCACGTCGGCGAGCGTTTTGAGTGTCATGACCTTTGGGATGACCAACGGGCGGGGCAGGGGCCGCGACCAATCTGCACGCTTACGCCGGGCATTCATGGCGGCATCGTATCCGACCGATCGCTGCGGGCCAGTATGCGGGCGCGGTCGCAGAGCATGACCAGCCGGCGGGGGTGTTGCGCGCACGCCCAACGATAGATGCGACGGGCAACATCAAGCTTTTCCTCGCGGGCAAGCTCGGCCTCGATTCCAGCGCCTTCGCCGCCTTTGTTGAATAGCTCAACGGTATATTCGGCCATTTGGCGATCGGCCTTCCGCGCTTGCTCGGCTGCTGCGGCTCATCCTCGAAATCCAAGGCGGCGCGAGGCGGCGAGGGGGCACCACGATGCCAGGACTAGGGAGCGCCGATGCCCAGCGCCTTAGCTTCCTCGATGAAACGCGATATTTCTTCAGCGTGCGCCGTGTCGCCAGAATGCTCAAGATTTTGTCGCAACTGGCTCGCGCCCGTCAGGTCTAGACCGACGATGGGATTACCGGTCGAGCGGAACCACAGCCGCGGCAATCCTTGATTATCGCGACGCACTTCAATGCTGCAGTTTGCGTCTGGAATTCCGTGGTTTGCAAATAACTTAGTGTACATAATTTCCCCAAAGTTTTAACGCCAAAGCCTCAAATGGGGCGGCAGAACTCTGGATGCAAGACGGTGCGTTGCGTCGTCTGCCGATGTTGCCACATTGGGCGACATGTCAAAACGCAAGCTCAAAAGGCGGCTAGCCATCCGCATTGCGGCGCCGCTCATAACCAAGCTCAAGACCTGCGCCGAACGTGACGGCCGGCCGCTGTCAAGCTTCGTGCGCAAGGTTCTCGCCGAGGCTGCCGACAAGCGGGCGAGCGCATGAAGCCGGTATCGCCGCCCGTATCGCCGGAAGCGGAAAGCTGGGGCGAACTCGGCCCGGCCATGAAATCGCTGAACGAGCGGCAGCGGGCATTCGTCCGCTTTCTAGTCACGGAGAAGCCCGGCTATGGCGCCCTGACGCGAGCCTATCGCAAGGCCGGCTACGGCAAGAACAGCAGGGCCGCCACGCTATCGAAAGAGGCGCATCACATGAGCCGCGACGAGCGCGTGATTGCGGCCATCGCCGAGGAGAGCCGCAAAGTGATCCGCGTCGGTCATCCCGAAGCCGTCGCTGCGCTGTTCAATTTGATTCGCGACCCGGCACACCGTGACCACGCAAGAGCGGTGATGGGCTTGCTCGATCGCGTCGATCCGGTGGCCACAAAACATTCAATCGACGTGACGCACCGCACGCTCGATCCCGACCATGAGGCGCTTGAGGAATTGCGCGCTGCTCGCAAGCTTGGCGCCACGCGAGAGAAGCTAGTCGAGCTGTACGGCGCGAACGGGCTTGATCGCCTTGAGGCGCTGGAAGCCATCGACAACGCGCGCCGCGCCGATGCCGCGAAGATCATCGAACACCAGCGAGAGGCAAGCCATGACCGATAACGAGACGCCCGATCCGGCAAAGCTGCTGCGTCTCGCGCGCCAGGCTTACACGTCATCCGAATACCGCCGCAAATATAATGTCAGCGACTTTTGGGGCCGAAAGGATTGGTACGAGCCGCAGTTGCGGTTCTTTGCTGCTGGCGCCAAGCATCATCAACGCCTGATCCGCGGCGGCAATCAAACGGGCAAATCATTCTGCTGCGCTTTCGAGGCCGGGCTGCATATGACCGGCGCATATCCTCGCTGGTGGACCGGCCGGCGCTTCATCAAGCCGACCCGCGGCTGGGTAATTGGTCCTGAGCGCACGCTTGTCCGCGACGGACCACAAAAGAAATTGACCGCGATGCAGGGCGAGTTTGGAACTGGCGTGATCCCGCTTGCTGACTTCGCCGGCAGGCCGATCATGGTGCCCGGCGGGACCGGCTCGATCGACACGATGAGCGTCACACACGCAACGGACGGCGCGCGCGACGGTATATCGACCGCGACGTTCAAAAGCTTCGAGCAGGGCGCCGAGAAGATGCAGGCCGAATCCGTCGATTGGATTTGGATTGATGAGCGGTGCAGCGAGGAAATCTACAGCGAGTTGATTGCCCGCACGACGGCGACCGATGGCATTCTGTTTTTGAGCTATACCCCGCTCAAGGGAGGAGGTGAACTTACCTACCGTTTTTTGAATGAATATTCGCCCGATCGCATCGACATCCGCATTACCGGCGATGACGCGAAGCACATTCCGCCGGAACGCCGCGAGCAATTGGCGCAGGAGTATCTGCCGCATGAGCGCGACGCGCGTTTGGAGGGCATTCCGCAGCTCGGCATTGCCCGCGTGTTTCCGTTTCCACTTGAAAGCCTGATGCGTGCGTTCGACCCAGACAAGGATATTCGGGGCTGGGCGAAGTGGCTTGTCGGCATCGACTTCGGGTTTGGCCATCCGTTCGCGGCTGCGTTGTGCGCCTGGGTGCCGGAAATCGACGAATTCTTTGTCGTCGATGGCTTCAAAATGGAGCGGAGCGAAGCCCTGTATCATGTGAAGCGTATCGCCGGCATGTGCCGCGGGCTGCGCATTCCGATCGCCTGGCCACATGACGGCCTGACCCATGAGAAGGGCAGCGGCATTGCGCTCGCCGATGTTTACCGCCGGCTTGGCGCTCCGATGCTGGGCAAGCACGCCGAGAACAAGGGCGGCGGCTACCACACCGAGCCAGCGATCGAGGAGATGTGCGGCTACATGAAGCGCGGTGCGTTCGCGATCGCCAGCCACATGAGCGAGCTGGGCGAGGAGATTTTGAACTATCACCGCGACGAGGATTACAAGATTGTGAAGCTTCGCGACGATTTAATCAGCGCTGTGCGCTACGCTTTCATGATGCGCTATAGCGGCAAGCTGCTTGATGCCTGCGAAGCCTATGGCCGGGCGCCGGGCATTGATGGCGGGCAATACGATCCGCGGCCAGCGCGGCCCGCGCGCAGTCCTGAGACACAGTTCGCGAAAGGCAGCCCGAACCATCCCAGCGGTGACATCGACGTGTTTACAGCTGAATGACAGCGGTCGGGGGCATCGCAACCGTGGAGCCGGCCGTGACCAGAGTCCGCATATTAGCAGATCCGAACGGCGCTTTAGGGCCCTGCTCATCGGGTAGGGTCGGTGGGTGTTCGCAGTTTACCGACAGCGGATGTGCGACGCAGAACTCGGCCGCGGCCGTGGTGTGCACGACGACAAAGCCGAGCGCCGTGACCATGACGAAGTAGGGTGTGTAACGCAACGCAATCTCCTTATGGATGCGCGCGCCGACAGGCGCCAATTGCCGCCGAGAACATCAAATTCGGTGCGTCCGCGGAAACAAAAACGACGCAATCCCAAGTGCTATTTGGGCTCAAGCGCGCGGCAATGACTTTGCAGACATAACGCAGACACGTGGGGTTTTGTCGGCCGGGCGTATTTTAAAGTAACCTATTGATTTTGTTGGTGAGCCCGGCTGGGATCGAACCAGCGACCTACTGATTAAAAGTCAGTTGCTCTACCACTGAGCTACGGGCCCGCGCGCGCCCTCCATACTCAAAAGTCGCTTCGGTTACCAGCCTTCCGCGCCGGTTCGCAAGCCGCGTCCCGATTTGCTAGATTGCGAGGTTCCGAAGGGCGCCGACACGGCGCGAGGAAAACCGCAATGCCGATCGTCAACCGCGTCGCCGATTTGCAGGCCGAGATCGCCGCTTGGCGGCATGATTTTCATGCCCATCCGGAGCTTCTTTACGACGTGCACCGCACTGCGGCCTCGGTCGCCGACAAGCTCAAGGCGTTCGGGTGCGACGAAGTCGTGACCGGGGTCGGTCGCACCGGCGTAGTTGGCGTCATCCGCGGCCACAAACCGGGTGACAAGGTAGTCGGGCTGCGCGCCGACATGGATGCACTGCCGATTCAGGAAGCAAACGAACTGCCGTACAAATCCACGGTGCCGGGCAAGATGCACGCTTGCGGCCACGACGGTCACACCGCCATGCTGCTCGGCGCCGCCAAATACCTCGCCGACACGCGCAATTTTGCCGGCACGGCGATCGTGATTTTCCAGCCGGCCGAGGAGGGCGGCGCCGGCGCGCGCGCCATGATCCGCGACGGCCTCCTCGACCGCTTCGGCATTCAGAAAGTGTTCGGCATGCACAACGCGCCGAGCCTGCCGGTCGGTGAATTCGCCATCCGCTCCGGGCCGATGATGGCTTCGACCGACGCGATCGACATCGAGCTCGAAGGCGTTGGCGCGCACGCGGGCTGGCCGCATTACGGGGTCGATACGGTTCTGGTCGGCGCACAGATCGTCAATCAGCTGCAGTCGATCGTGGCGCGCAATGTCGATCCGCTGCAGGCCGCCGTGGTTTCGATCTGCATGTTCGAGGCCGGCCACACCGACAACGTTATTCCCGGTGAGGCGCGTCTACGCGGCACCGCGCGCAGCCTCTCGCCCAAAGTCCGCGATCTGGTCGCGCAGCGGGTGCGCGAAGTGGTCGAAGGCACGGCGCGGCTTTACGGCGCTAAGGCAAGACTCACCTTAACGCCCGGTTATCCGATCCTGGTGAACGACGAACCGCAGACCGATTTCGCGGTGTCGGTCGCGCGCGAGATCGCCGGCGGCGACAAGGTCAGGATTGGCGTCGCGCCGGTGATGGGCGGCGAAGACTTCGCTTACATGCTGGAAGAGCGGCCCGGTGCGTTCATCTGGGTCGGCAACGGCGACAGTGCCGCGCTGCATCACCCGGCTTACGACTTCAACGATGAAGCGATCCCGGTGGGGACGTCTTACTGGGTGAAATTGGCTGAAACCGCGCTCGCCGGCTGAAAACCCTACTGCGCCGCCTCGACGCGGTTCTCAGCAGGCAGCTTCGGCGCCTCGACGGCGATCTTCGGCCGCGGCAGGAATTCGACGAAGCGGGCCTCGACGCCGCGCCAGTAAGCAAATGTGTTGAAGCGCGTGCCTTCGATGGCCGCGAGCGCCACCGCCGCGAGGAACGGCAGGCTTTGCACCACCAGCACGAATGCAAAGATATTAATTTCGTGCACCTGCTTGAAGTTCATCGCCACCAGGATGACCGCGCCGATCAGCAAAAGCGCGGCGATCACCGCTTCCCAGAACGCCGCGAATTCGCCCTTGCTCGTGGCGCCGCCCTTAGCGGTGCGCAGGAAAGGCAGGCGTTCGCGCAGCGCGCCGGTGCCGACCGCGCGCGCCACTGTCCATTGCATCGACATGGCGGCGCAGACGGCGCCGAGCATCTGCGGCAGGGGAATGCGCACGCGCATCCGGTAAAGGGCGGCGAAATGCGCGACCGACACCGCGAAGGCGGCGAGGATCGGCAGTGTCAGCACCTTGTCGGGCACGGCGATGTTGGCGAACGCCACCACCGGCACCCAGACGATATTGAGAAGCGCGACGATGACGCCCACGCTTTCGGCGCCGAGCCAGTTGAGCCAGCCAAGGCCATATTCGCGCTTCTGTTCGCGCGAGAGCGTCTGCGACCACGGCAGCATATGGCGCCAGTGCTTGCAGACGAGCTGGAAGCCGCCGAACGCCCAGCGCTGGCGCTGGCGCTTGTAGGCTTCGAACGTATCCGGCAACAGGCCGTAGCCATAGCGGCGATTGGTGTAATGCGCGTGCCAGCCGCGTTCGAGCATGGCGAGCCCAAGATCGGTGTCCTCGACGATGGTGTCGCTCGACCAGCCGCCGACGTCGTCGATCGCCGCGCGGCGAATGAGCACCATCGTGCCGTGCATGATGATGGCGTTGAATTCGTTCCGCTGCACCATTCCGATGTCGAAGAAACCGGCGTATTCGGCATTCATGGCGCGATGCATCAGCGTGCGGGTGCCGTCGCGGTGATCCTGCGGCGATTGCACGAAGCCGACGCGCGGATCGGCGAACATCGGCACCAGATCCTTGAGCCAGTCGGCTTCGACCACGTAATCGGAATCGATGGTGCCGATGATTTCGGCGTTGGGCGCGGTGTGCGCGAGCGCAAGGCGCAGCGCGCCTGCCTTGAAGCCGGCAAGATTCTCGACCCGGACGAATTTGAAACGATCGCCAAGCGTGGCGCAGTGCTCTTCGACCGGCCGCCACAAGGCGGGATCGGGCGTGTTGTTGATCACCAGCACGCACTCGAAGTTCGGATATTGCAGCCGCGCCACCGCATCGAGCGTGGCCTTGAGCATGTCCGGCTGCTCGCAATAGGCCGGGATGTGGATCGAGACTTTCGGCGCGAAAGCCTCGGGAACGAGCGGGGGAGATGACGCCAGCCGGCGCGGCTGCCGTCCGAACGCGACAGCGGCGATTTCCTCGATGCGCGCAAACGCAATCGCGACCAGCGGTATCAGCAGCAAAATACCAAGCCCCAGCGCAAAGGCCGCGCCGGGCACGAAATAATGGCCGGTCCAGAACGCGACGATGGCCGTGCACCAGGCGCCGACCAGGTTGGCCGATGTGGCGAGGGTGAGCGCTTGCGCCACCGTCGCACCGCTCAAGGCGAGGATCGGCAGCGAAAGCAGGAGACCGAGCAGGACGGCGAGGCCGGCCTGCTTGAAATAATCAGGGTCGGTGATCGGCCCGGTCCAGGAGAATTTAGCGTACCGCGAGGCGTCAAGCAGCCCCCAATAGGGACCGACGCCGCCCTCCATGGTTTTCCAGGGCTGATCGATGGCTTCGATCACGTTGTAGTCAATGCCATAGGCCTCTGCCCGGTTGACGAAATCGCGGAGAATTGCGGCCTGCTCCATGCGGCCGGGATTGGCATTGCGGAAGTTGTAGCCGGCGCTCGGCCAGCCGAACTCCGCAATCACGATCCGCTTGCCGGGATAGAGACGGCGCAGCTGGTCGTAGGTCTCGATTGAGCTGTCGACCGCGTGCGCGGCGTCGAAGCCGGACCAGTACGGCAAGATATGCGCGGCAATGAAATCGACCGACGAGGCCAACTCCGGATGTTCGATCCAGGCGGACCAGATTTCTCCTGTAGTTACAGGGACTGGGCTCGCCCTCTTCACCCTCTTTATAAGCTTGATGAGGTCATCCGCGCTGGTTTCCGTTCGCAACATCGTCTCGTTGCCGACGACGATCGCGTTGACGTTGCTGTTGTGGCGGGCCAGCTCAAGCGCCGAGCGGATTTCCCGCTCGTTGCGGTCCTGATTTTTGTCGATCCAGGCGCCGACGGTGACCTTTAGGCCGAACTCGGCGGCGATCGGGGGGACGAGCTCACCGCCGCCAGTCGACGAATAGGTTCGGATCGCACGGGTATAGGGGGCTATCGCCCTGAGGTCGGCGCGGATCTGCTCGGGGGTCGGCCGCTCGCCATAGTCGGGATGTTTGGAGTTGACGAAGGGAGCATAGGAGACGCTGGCCAGCTGCCCAGTAAAGTCTGGAGCCGTTTCCGGAGTCCGTAGCAAGGCCCACAAGCCGGCATGCACGCACGCTACAAGCGCGAGCACGGCTGCGACGGTGCGCATTAACGTTCAACCAAGTGGGGCGATGAGAAAAGCGGCCGAACCTGTCCCCAAGGTGCGGCGATGGGTAGGAAATAGGCAGCCGATGAGCGGTGCCTCACAGGTAGCTCCCAGAGGTGGCAAATTCAAGACAACGTTTTTGTTCCGCCGCTTTTTGTTTCCGACATGCAAGTGGCGGGCCGTCAGGTGCACGCCTAATGGCTGGCAGGCGCGGGACCAGCGGCCGCTGCGGTCGGGGCGGGAATAACCGGGGACGTGGGGCTGATCCAGCAGGCCTGAATCCTAGCGTTGAGCGTATCGGCGGCCTTCGGATCGATGTTGTTTCCATGCAGGATCAGGCAGCGGAATGACGCCTGGATGTGCGCGCTCGGGCAGCCAAAACGGTCGTACAGATCGAGATGGCGGAAGGCGGTATCGAGATCATCGCGCCAAAGAAGCCCAACAACGCGCCTGCCAAGCCAGACGCATTCCGGATTGCCGGCCGGGCCGGTAAGCGCATGCTGCGCTTCGGCGTATTCGTCGACTTTCTGTGATTCCTTGCCGGCCTCTTGATGGGCCGGAGCGGCCTTATCCGCCGGTTTGGCGTCGTTGCTTTGGCCGAAAGCGGAAGGGGCAAGGGGGCCGGTGAGGGCCGCTAGAAAAAACGCGGCGCTGATTCCGCTGGCAAAGCTAAACGCTCTTTGCGACATGTTCCACTTATATCTATTGGGCCGAAGAAAGCCGAAAAGGGGCTTCCTCCGCCACCGGGTGAGCCGTCATTGCGGCTTCTTTTCGGTGCCGACAACAGCCCAACAACAGCGGTTTGTCCAGCGCCGAACGTTCGGGAGACACCAATCTTTGTCGCGATCTTGGCAGCGGACGCGGGCAAGGTTAATGGCAGAGGGTGTCCGGCACGCCAAACCCTTCCGCGATCGGCGCTCCGCTTGGCTTTTTTGCGCTGACGGCCGTTCTCGTCGGCGTCGCCTGGTGGTGGCTTGGCGCGCCGGTCGAACTGCCCTCCTTGCCGGTTGCCACCGTCGAAAAGCTCTATTGCGTCTCTTACGCGCCGTTCCGCGGCACGCAGAATCCGCTGGTTGAAGGCACCCACGTTCCGCCCTGGCAGATCGAACAGGACATCGCTTTCCTCGCTAAATACACCGGCTGCGTTCGCACTTATTCGGTCGATGACGGCGCCGATGCTGTCCTCGAAAGCGCGCGCCGCCACGGCGTGAAGGTGATGCACGGCATCTGGGTGTCGAGCGATCGGGAAAAGACCCGCCACCAGGTCGAGACGTCGGTCGCGCTCGCCAAATCCTACCCCGACGTCGTCACAGCCATCGTGGTGGGCAACGAGGTGCTGCTGCGCGGGGAAATGTCGGCTAACGACCTCGCTGCGATCATACGCGACGTCAAGGCGCGGGTCGCTGTGCCGGTCACTTACGCCGATGTCTGGGAATTCTGGCTGCGTTATCCCGACGTGCAGAACGCGGTCGATTTCGTCACCATTCATATCCTGCCCTATTGGGAGGATTTCCCGATCCCGGCGGCGAGGGCCGCCACGCACGTCGCCGCCATCCGGGCCAAGGTTGCCGCCGCGATGCCGGGCAAGGACATTGTCATCGGCGAGTTCGGCTGGCCGAGCGCCGGCCGGATGCGCGAGGGGGCGCGGCCTTCGCCGTCGAACCAGGCGCGCGCCATTATCGAGACGCTGGCGCTGGCGCGGCAGCAAAAGTTCCGGCTCAACGTCATCGAGGCTTTCGATCAGCCGTGGAAACGCGCGCTCGAAGGCGCGGTCGGCGGCTATTGGGGGATTTTCGATCGCGCGACCGGCGGTCCGAAATTCCCCTTGGCCGGCGGCAAGGTCTCCGACCATTCGCATTGGATGGAGCAGGCGCTGGCCGGAATAATTCTTGCAGTGCTTTCGTTTGCCGGGGCGTTTGCGACCGGACGCAAAAAGTGGCTTTCGCCGGTCCTCTGGGCGCGCGTTGCGGTCCTGGCGTTTCTGCCCGCGGTCCTGCTCGGCTGGACGCTCGAGACGGTGGTGATCGAGAGTTTCAGTATTGGCAGCTGGATCCGTTCGGTCGCTTTTGCCGTCGTCGCCGTAGCGGCACCGATCGTCTGTGCGGCGGCGTGCGCGGCCGGCCGCCCGGCGCTAGGCTTTGCCGCGCTCCTGCATCGCGCCGGGGAGCGCCGTGATACACTCGATTGGCTGATCGGCGGAACGCTGATCGCACTGATGCTGCTCGCGGTTGAAGCCGCGCTTGGTCTTGTGTTCGATCCACGCTACCGCAACATACCGTTTGCGCCGCTGACCGCCGCCACCATTCCTTATCTGGTCATCGCTACATCGGCGCCGCGTACCTGGGGCCTGCGTGGGAACGCGGAGACTTTGGCGGCCGCCGTGCTGGTCGCGTGCGCGGCCTACATCCTGTTCAACGAGACGTTTGCCAACTGGCAGGCGGTCTGGTTCTGCGCCGCGTCGCTTACGCTCGCCGTCGCGCTCGCTTTCACAGGGTCTTCGGTGCGGGGCGCGCCAGGCTCAGGATAAGCACGCCGGCCGCGAGTGCCGCGAGGTCGGCATTGTGCAGCACCACGCCGATCGCGGTCGCCGCCAGCGCCAGCGTGACAAAAACGATCGACGGTCGCAGCAGATTAAGCAGCGCCGCCGCGAGAGCGACGCCGCCGAAAACCTGATACGGGTACAAAATGTTCGCGAGCCGGAAGGTGTCGCAAAGCCACGTGGCAAGCCCGGCCTGGCAGGCGAGCGACACCGTTGAATTTTCCATCACGTGATAACGCAGATACATCGCCTCGCCGAGCGCGAGAAAAGCGACGATCAAAAGCCAGTTGGTCTGGCGCGCGGTGGGTACAAACAGCGGACGCATATTTGCTGCGCCTTGAAAAAGATGCAGCAATCATAATGCGCCGCTCACTGCAACGCGAGCCGGCCGTCGAACATGGTCGGCTGGCAATTGACCCGCGTGGACGCCAGCGAAATGCACAATTGTGCCGCCGCCTCGGCCGTCGGGAACGGTCCGACGACCAGCCGCAATTCGAGCCGGTTGGAATGGGGATTGTCCCGCACGATCACGCCCGGCCGCAAACCTTCAAACTGGTCCGGGTGCGCCGAGCGCAACGCCGTCCAGCGCGCGTGCAGTGACTTGATCGACGTCGCGCTGCCGATGTCGGCGCCATAGCCGGCCGGGGTCGCGGCCGGCATATCCGGTGCCGGTTGTGGCGCGGTTGCCGAGTTGACGGCGGGAGGGGCGATCATGGCGGCGATCGCTTCCGACGTTGAAACATTCGGGTCTGGCCAGGCGGTCGGCGGCGCGGTTTGCGCCGCCTCGATCTGGCGGGTGATCGAGCCCGTCATGTCGTCCAGATTGTGCTCCATCGCAACGAGACGGGCATTCAAATGGTCCTGGTCCTCGGCCATTCCGCGCACGACTTGCCCGAGATGGCGGATGGCGGCCTCGGTGTCGAATGTGTGCGCGGGATTTTGCCCGGCGTGGAACGATTGCGATGAGCCGAGATTAAGGGCGGACGCGACGACGGCAATGCGTTGAACGCCGGTATCGCTGCGCCCAACGAGGATCGCAACGCCAAGCGCGAGCGCCGCCGCGGATCCCCAAAGCCACTGCGGCTCGAGCCGCCGCAGCGGGGAGGTCGTCTTCGCGGCAATTTTTCGTGCCGGCATAGGCTGCGCTCGACCCAGCATCCTGCTGTTGCTCCCGATGTTGCCAGGCGAATCAGCGCTAAAATAGCAGATTCCCGATTTTGACCGGTTGCCGAACGTTTTGCCGCCATGCGGCAAGCCAACTGGCCGCCGCTGGCGTTTCCACTTTGCCGGATGATGCTTTATGAGGGCGCCGCGGAGATCTTCCGGATGAAGTGTCGCACTTGCCTTGCCATCGTGCTTGCCGCCGGCGAGGGCACCCGCATGCGTTCGGCCTTGCCGAAGGTTCTGCACGCGGTCGTCGGCCGCTCGCTATTGGCGCATGTGCTTGCCGCGATTACCGAGGCGAAGGCGGATGCCACCGCCGTCGTGATTGGTCCGCGGCAGGATGCGGTCGCGGCCGAAGTGCGGCGCGTTGCGCCGAAGGCCGAGTGCTTCGTCCAGCGGTCGCGGCGCGGCACCGCGCATGCGGTGCTGGCGGCGAAGCTGGCGCTCAAGCGGCGGGCGGATGACGTCGTGATCATTTACGGCGATACGCCGCTTATTCGCGCGGCGACGCTCAAGCGGCTGCGCGCGCCGCTGGCCACGGGCGCCGCGGTCGCGGTGCTCGCCTTCCGGCCGTCCGATCCGGCCGGTTACGGCAGGCTCATCTTTAACAATAAAAAGCTTATCGCCATCCGCGAGGAGGCTGACGCCAGCGCCGGCGAGAAAGCGATCCGTCTATGCAATGGCGGGATCATGGCGCTGGCCGGTGCGCAGGTGCTCACAATCCTGGAGCGGATCGGCGATCGCAACCGCAAGGGCGAATTTTACCTGACCGACGCGGTCGCGGTTGCCAACAGCATGAAACTCAAATCCGTAGCCATCGAAGTCGAGGAGGACGAAGTGCGCGGCATCAATACCAAAGGCCAGCTCGCCGAAGCGGAAGCGGTTGCGCAGCAGCGTCTGCGCAAGGCCGCGCTCGACGGTGGCGTCACTTTTGTTGCGCCGGAGACGGTGTTCCTCTCCGCCGATACCAAATTCGGCAAGGACGTCGTGGTCGAGCCTTACGTGGTGTTCGGCAAAAAAGTGACGGTGGAAGACAACGCCGTCATCCATTCCTTCTCGCATCTCGTGGGCGCGCATATCGGCAAGGGCGCCTCGGTCGGCCCGTTCGCGCGGCTTCGCCCGGGAACGCGGCTCGGCGCCGGCGCGCGTGTCGGCAATTTCGTCGAGGTCAAGGAAGCAACGATCGAGGCCGGCGCCAAGGCCAATCATCTGAGCTATATCGGCGACGCGACCGTCGGCGCCGACGCCAACATCGGCGCCGGCACGATCACCTGCAATTACGACGGCGCCGAGAAGCATCGCACCACGATTGGCAAGGGGGCGTTCATCGGCTCCAATTCCGCGCTGGTCGCGCCGGTGGAAATCGGCGCGGGCGCCTATGTCGGTTCCGGCTCGGCCATCACCAAGGATGTGCCGGCGGGCGCGCTCGCTTTGGCGCGCGGCCGCCAAGTGATTAAGGAAGGCGGCGCGGCGCGCTTGCACTCGCTTAAATCACTCGGCAAAAAGAAGCCGCAAGCGCACGATTAAGCGGCTTTTTCAATCGCTTGCGGCTGTCACGAACCGAAACATTTTTTTATTTGGTATCGGCTAGACTCGACGCTTACGGTTAACGCAAAGAGCCTTAAGTTCCGCCGCGGCGCGGCGCGGGAGATCGTTCGAGCGGATGTGCGGCATTGTCGGGATCATCGGTCACGAGCCGGTCGCGCCGCTTTTGATCGACGCGCTCAAGCGCCTGGAATATCGCGGCTATGATTCCGCCGGCGTTGCCACGCTGGAAGGCGGCGTGCTGGCACGGCGCCGCGCCGAGGGCAAACTGAAAAATCTCGAGCAACGGCTCGAGCGCGAGCCGCTTGCCGGCACGATCGGCATCGGCCACACCCGCTGGGCGACGCACGGCCGGCCGACCGAGAACAACGCCCACCCGCACGCGACCGACCGGCTCGCGGTCGTGCACAACGGCATTATCGAGAACTTTGCCGAGCTGCGGCGCGAGCTGCAGGATAAGGGCGTGAAGTTCGCGACCGAAACCGACACCGAAGTCATCGCTCATCTGGTTAGCGAGGAGATCGGGCGCGACCGTTCGCCGGTCGAAGCGGTCAAGGCGGCGCTGCCGCGACTGCGCGGCGCGTTCGCGCTCGCTTTTCTTTTTGCCGGCGAGGACAATCTCCTGATCGGCGCGCGCAAGGGTTCTCCGCTGGCCGTGGGTTACGGCCACGACGCGATGTATCTCGGCTCGGATGCGATTGCGCTTGCGCCGTTCACCGACACCGTGAGCTATCTGGAAGACGGCGACTGGGTCGTGGTCAACGGCAAGGGCGCCGAGATTCACGACGCGAGCGGCAAGCGGGTCGAGCGCCCGGTGCTCAAGTCGCAGGCCTCGGTGATGCTCATCGACAAAGGCAATCATCGCCATTTCATGGCCAAGGAGATTTACGAACAGCCGGAAGTGGTCGGCCATACGCTGGCGAATTATCTCGACATGGTTGCCGAGCGCGTGCAGCTGCCGATGCGGCTGCCATTCGATTTCCGCGATCTCAAGCGCGTGTCGATCGCCGCCTGCGGCACCGCCTATTACGCCGGCATGGTCGCGCGTTACTGGTTCGAGCAATTCGCGCATCTGCCGGTCGAAGTCGACATCGCATCCGAGTACCGCTACCGCGAGGTTCCGCTCGATCCCGGCGCGCTTGCGATCTTCATCTCGCAGTCCGGCGAAACCGCCGATACGCTGGCGTCGCTCCGCTACGCGCGCGAGCACAAGCAGCACGTGCTGTCGATCGTCAACGTGCCCGGCTCGACCATCGCGCGCGAAAGCGACATTGTGATGTCGACGCTCGCCGGCCCGGAGATCGGCGTAGCGTCGACCAAGGCGTTCACCTGCCAACTCGCGGCGCTGGCCTCGCTTGCGCTCGCCGCCGGCCGCGCCCGCGGCGCTCTTTCCGCCAGCGAAGAAAAGGAATTGGTGCATGCGCTGATCGAAGTGCCCCGGCACCTGACCGAAGCGCTGGCGCTTGAGCCGCAGATCGAGCTTTTGGCCCGCGATCTCGCGAAATCGCGCGACGTGATCTATCTCGGCCGTGGCACCGCTTATCCGCTCGCGCTCGAAGGCGCGCTGAAGCTGAAGGAAATCTCCTACATCCATGCCGAAGGCTACGCCGCCGGCGAGCTCAAGCACGGCCCGATCGCGCTGGTCGACGAGACCATGCCGGTGGTGGTGATCGCGCCGTCCGGCCCGATGTTCGAGAAGACCGTTTCCAACATGCAGGAAGTCGCCGCGCGCGGCGGGCGGCTGATTTTGCTGACCGACGCAAAGGGCGCCGCCGCCGCGGCCGGGCAGCCGCAGGTGACGCTGACCTTGCCGACCATGCCGGCTGCAATAGCGCCGCTGGTCTATGCGGTGCCGGTGCAGCTCATCGCCTATCACACCGCGGTCGCGCTCGGCACCGACGTCGATCAGCCGCGCAACCTCGCCAAGTCGGTGACCGTCGAATAAGGCGGAGCAGGGCCGTGCCGGCGGCACTGTCCGAAGCGACCGGCTCGCGGTATAGAGGGCAACGCCGGAACGCCGGCGCGCACACCGGACCCCTCGATGACCGATAGCGACCAGAGCGGAGCAGCGCCGGCCGCGGCCAGGACGTCATCCGGCGCGGTCAGTCGGCTGCGCAATTACTTCCTCACTGGGCTTGTGGTCGCAGGGCCGGCAGCGGTGACGCTGTGGATCATCTGGTGGTTCGTCACCTGGGTCGACAATCTGGTGCGGCCGATCATCCCGGCGCCGTATCTGCCGGAAACCTATCTGCCGGTCACCATTCCGGGCTTCGGCCTGATCATCGCGCTTTTCTCTTTAACGCTGCTCGGCTTTCTCACTGCTAACCTGGTCGGTAGCCGGCTGGTCGGCTTCGGCGAAAGCCTGTTGAACCGCATGCCGATCGTGCGGCCGATCTACCGCACCACCAAGCAGATTTTCCAGACCTTGTTCTCAAGCTCCGAAACGAGTTTCCGGCATGTCGGCCTGGTGGAGTTTCCGGCGCCGGGCATGTGGTCGCTGGTGTTCCTCACCCAGCCGCCGACCGCGCCGATCGCCAAGCACTTGCCGCAGACCGAGCATGTCTCGGCGTTCCTGCCCTGCACGCCGAACCCGACCACCGGATTTTTCTTCTATGTGCCCAAGCGCGACGTGATCGATCTCGACATTACCGTCGAGCAGGCGATGTCGCTGTTGATTTCCGCCGGCATCATCCAGCCGGGCGGTGAGGAAGCGCAGAAGAAGCTCGCGGCGCTCGCCGCCACCGCACGCGCTGCGGCGGCAGTGCGCAAGACCGAGCCGAGCCCGGCGGAATAACAGCCGCCTCGCTAACTTTGCCAATGCGATAAAATGAGTGGACGCTGCGGAGGCGTGTCATGAACTTCGGACAAGCGATTACGTCGGGATTTTCCAACTACGTGAATTTCTCGGATCGGGCCTGCCGGTCGGAATACTGGTACTGGGTGCTGTTCATCATTCTCGCCGAAATCGTCACGTCGATCGTCGATTACGTGATCGGCTATCAGGTGACGACCACACTGTTCGGGCTTGCTGTGCTGTTGCCGGGCATCGCCGTCACCGTCCGCCGGCTGCACGATCTCGACCGCACCGGCTGGTGGTTCCTGTTGGCGTTCGTTCCCATCGTCGGCTGGATCATCTTGATCATCTGGTACTGCGCCAGGGGAACGGACGGACCGAACCGGTTCGGCCCGGACCGGCTCGCTGCCTCACAAGCGATTTAGCCGGCGCCGAGGAGCCTGATCGCTTCGTCGCGCGCGAACAGATAGAGAAGCTGGCGCAATGCCGCGCCGCGCGGCGTCTTGAGCTTCGGATCGCGGTTGAGCATCAGCTTGGCGTCTTCGCGCGCCGCGCTCAGCAGTTTGCCGTGGAATTCGAGCCGCGCTAGGCGAAAGCCGGGCAGGCCGCTCTGGCGGGTGCCGAGCACGTCGCCTTCGCCGCGCAGCCGCAGATCTTCCTCGGCGATGCGGAAGCCGTCGTCGGTTTCGCGCAGGATGGCGAGCCGCGCCTTCGCGGTTTCGCCGAGCGGAGCTTTGTAGAGCAGGAGACAGATCGAGCGCTCGGGGCCGCGGCCGATCCGGCCGCGCAATTGGTGCAGTTGCGCCAGCCCGAACCTTTCGGCGTGCTCGATCACCATCACGCTTGCCTCCGGCACGTCGACGCCGACCTCGATCACGGTGGTGGCGACGAGGATGCGCGCGGCGCCTTCAGAAAAGCGCGCCATGGCGCGGTCCTTGTCGGCTGCGCGCATCTGCCCGTGCACCAGCGCCACCGTGTCGCCGAACCGCTTCTTCAGCGCCGCGTAGCGTTCTTCGGCGGCGGCGAGGTCGCTTGTTTCCGATTCTTCGACCAGCGGGCAGACCCAATAGACCCGGCGGCCGTCGTCGAGCGCGCGTTTCACCGCGTCGATGACTTCGCCGAGCCGCTCCAGCGGCAGCGCGCGGGTGTCGATCTTCTGCCGGCCGGCCGGCTTTTCGCGCAGCTCCGACACGTCCATGTCGCCGAAATAGGTCAGGACCAACGTGCGCGGGATCGGCGTCGCGGTGAGAACGAGGATATCGACCGCCTCGCCCTTGCGCGCCAAAGCGAGCCGCTGGTGCACGCCGAAGCGGTGCTGCTCGTCGACGACGGCGAGTGCGAGATCGTGGAAGGCGACGTCGTCTTGGAATAGCGCATGCGTGCCGACGATCAGATCGATCTCGCCGGCGGCGAGCGCCGAGAGGATGTCCGGCCGCTCGCGGCCGCGCTCGCGCCCGGTGAGGATGGCGAGCCGGATGCCGGCGGCAGCGGCGAGCGGCGCGATAGTGGCGTAATGCTGTCGCGCGAGAATCTCGGTCGGCGCCATGAAGGCCGCTTGCCGGCCGGCTTCGATCACGGTCGCGGCGGCAAGGAGCGCCACCACCGTCTTGCCGGAGCCGACGTCGCCATGCAGGAGGCGCAGCATGCGGTTCGGCTGGGCGAGGTCGGCGATGATGTCGTGGACCGCGCGATCCTGCGACGGCGTCAGCGAATAGGGGAGCGCCGCGGCAATGCGCGAGCGCAAACGGCCTTCGGCGGCGCTGCCTCGGCCGGGGCGCTTGCGCATGTGGCCGCGCAACAGCGCGAGCGCGAACTGGCCGGCGAGGAGTTCGTCGTAGGCAAGTCGCGACCACGCCGCGCTCTGCGGATCGAGGTCTTCCGGCGCCGCCGGGCGATGCACCGTGCGCAAAGCCTCGGCGAAGCCGGGAAAATGATTGCGCTTCTTCCACGCGTCGTCCTGCCATTCGGGTAAAGCTGGCAGGCGATCGAGCGCGGCGTCGATCGCCTTGCGCAGGCTGTTTTCGTGAATGCCCTCGGTAAGCGGATAGACCGGGTCGATCAGCGGCAGCCTGGCGAGACCGGCTTCGTCGACCACGCGGTCGGGATGAACCATCTGCAGATGGCCGTCGTACAGCGTGACGGTGCCGGAGAGGTAACGAAGCTCGCCGACCGGGAGAAGCTTCTCCAGGTAATCCTTGCGCGCGTTGAAATAGGTGATGGTGAGCGTGTTGGTCTCGTCGCTCGCCTCGATGTTGTAGGGCGCGCGCGGCCGGTTCGGCGGCGGCGGGCGGTGCTTCCCGATGGTGACGGCCACGGTTGCCACCGTGTCGGGCACGACGTCGGAGAGCGTCGGCCGGTTGCGCCGGTCGACGAAACCGGTCGGCAGGTGAAACAAGAGATCGGCGACGCGCGCTTTCTCGCCCTCGCGCACCAGCAGGCGGTCGATCAGCTTTTCCAGCTTCGGCCCGATGCCGGGCAGCGCCGACAGGGTCGCAAACAGCGGATTGAGTACCGGCGGTCGCATTGAACTCCCGCTGACATTTGCAGCGTCGCCCTCTATATACGCCTCGCCCGGCCCGTCCGGGCTTTTGGCGTTGGACTTTCACCGGATTCCCCAATGACCGAGCGATCGAGCGCGGGACTGGACGAGCGGCGGCGCAGGCTGTTGTTCCGCGCCTGGCGCCGCGGCGTGCGCGAGATGGACTTGATCGTCGGCCGCTTCGCCGACGCGCATATCGAGGCGTTCGATGCCGCGGGCCTCGACGACTTCGAGCGGCTGATCGAGGCGCCGAATGCAGCCCTCTACGCCTGGGTGACCGGGACCGAAGCTATTCCCGCCGATTACGACACCGCGGTGCTGACGAGCCTCAAAGCGTTCCATGCGCGGGGCGAACCATCGCGCGCCGGGGACAAGGCATGAGCACAAAGGTGCGAACGCCTGCGGTCTCGCCGGCCGCGCGGCTGAAAGCCGGACGTCCGCTGCTTTTGTCCGGCGTCGCCGACGGCGCCGAAGGCGTGGTGCTGGCCGATCTCGCGCGCGCGCTCGCCGCGGGCAGCGACGCGCCGGCGATCAGCCTCGCGGTGGTCTGCCGCGACGGCCCGCGCATGGCGGCGCTCTCGCGCGCGCTGTCCTTCTTCGCGCCCGAGATCGAGGTGCTGGAATTTCCGGCCTGGGATTGCCTGCCTTACGACCGCGCCTCGCCGCATGCGGCGATCGTGGCGCAGCGCATGACCGCGCTCGCGCGGCTCGTCCGCGCCGGCGGCGGCAAGCCGGCCATCGTGCTCACCACCGTCAACGCGATTTTGCAGCGGGTGCCGCCGCGCGAGACGCTGGCGCGGCAATCGCTCTCGGTCGCCGCCGGGCGCCTGCATCCTATGGCCGGCGTGATCGGATGGATCGAGCTCAACGGCTTCAACCGCGCCTCGACCGTGCGCGAGCCCGGCGATTACGCGGTGCGCGGCGGCATTGTCGATCTGTTTACGCCCGGCTTCAACGCGCCGGTGCGGCTCGATTTCTTCGGCGACACGCTGGAAACCATCAAAAGCTTCGATCCGGAGAGCCAGCGCACCACCGCGGAATTGCGCAATCTCGATCTGGTGCCGATGGCCGAATTCCAGCTCACGCCGGAAACCATCCGTGCCTTCCGCACCCGCTATGTCGCGGCCTTCGGTGTCGCCTCGCCTGACGACGTGCTCTACGAAGCGGTGAGCGAAGGCCGCCGCGCCGCCGGCATCGAGCATTGGCTGCCGCTGTTTCATCCGAAGATGGAGACGTTGTTCGATTATCTGCCGGCAACGCCGGTCGCGATCGAGCCCCTGGCCGACGAGGCCGCGCATGAGCGGCTGGCGCAGATCGCCGACTATTATCAGGCGCGCAAGGAGACCATCGACCAGCCCGGCGGCGGTGCGCCGTACAAGCCGCTGCCGCCGGACAGGCTCTATCTCGCCGAAGCGGAATGGCGCGCGCTTCTCGATGCGTCGGCGCTGGCGCGGCTCTCGCCCTTCGCCGCCGAAAGCGCCGGCGACACCATCGAGATCGGCGCGCATGCCGGCCACAACTTCACTGCTGAGCGCAGCGAACCTGGCGCCAATGTGTTCGAGGCGGTCAAACGCCACGCCGAGATGCGGCAGGCCGACGGCAAGCGCGTGGTCATCGCGCTGTGGAGCGAAGGCTCGCGCGAACGCATGTCGCATGTGCTCGCCGAGCACGGCCTGTTCAATCTCACATCGGTCGCCTCCTGGCCGGATGCGCTCGCCCGCACCCGCGCCGAAGTCGCGCTCGCCGTCCTCGGGCTCGATTCCGGTTTCGAGACGCAAGAGCTGGCACTGATCACCGAGGAGGACATTCTCGGCGAGCGGCTCATTCGCCCGCGCCGGCAGTCAAAGCGCGCGGAAAATTTCATCGCCGAAGTGACGAGTCTTGCCGCCGGCGACATTGTCGTCCACGTCGATCACGGCATCGGCCGCTTCATCGGGCTTCGCGCCATCGAGGCGGCCGGCGCGCCGCACGATTGCCTGGAGCTGCATTACGCCGGCGGCGACAAATTGTTCCTGCCGGTGGAGAACATCGAGCTTCTGTCGCGCTACGGCTCGGAGGAGGCCGGCGTCGAGCTCGACAAGCTCGGCGGCGTCGCCTGGCAGTCGCGCAAGGCGCGGATGAAGAACCGCATCCGCGAGATCGCCAACGAATTGATCAAGGTCGCCGCCGCACGTGCGCTGCACGAAGCGCCGCGGCTGACGATCGAGACCGGCCTCTACGACGAATTCTGCGCGCGGTTTCCCTATGACGAGACCGACGACCAGCAGGCCGCCATCGGAGCCGTGCTCGCCGATCTTGCTTCCGGCCGGCCGATGGACCGGCTGATTTGCGGCGACGTCGGCTTCGGCAAGACCGAAGTGGCATTGCGCGCCGCCTTCATCGCCGCCATGAACGGCAAGCAGGTGGCGGCAGTGGTGCCGACCACCTTGCTCGCGCGCCAGCACTTCAAGACGTTCAGCGATCGATTGCGCGGCTATCCGGTCCAAGTCGCACAGGCGTCGCGGCTGATGTCCGCAGCCGAGCTCGCCAAGACCAAAGCCGGCCTCGCCGACGGCACCATCGACATCGTCGTCGGCACGCATGCGCTCTTGGGCACGACGATCAAGTTCAAGGACCTCGGCCTGATCGTGGTCGACGAGGAGCAGCATTTCGGCGTCGCGCACAAGGAAAAGCTCAAGCAGCTGCGCGCCGAGGTGCATGTGCTGACGCTGACCGCGACGCCGATCCCGCGGACGCTGCAGCTCGCACTCTCCGGCGTGCGTGAAATGTCGATCATCGCCACCCCGCCGGTGGATCGACTGGCGGTGCGGACCTTCGTCGCGCCGTTCGATGGCGTGGTGATCCGCGAGGCGCTGTTGCGCGAGCGCTACCGCGGCGGCCAAAGCTTCTATGTCTGCCCGCGCATCGAGGATCTCGCGGAGGCGAAGGCCTTCATCGACAAGCATGTGCCGGAAGTGCGCGTCGCCGTCGCCCACGGGCAGATGCCGGCCTCCGTGCTCGAAGACGTGATGGCGGCGTTCTACGACGGCAAGTTCGACGTGCTTTTGTCCACCACCATCATCGAATCCGGCCTCGACATTCCGACCGCGAATACGCTGATCGTGCATCGCGCCGACCTGTTCGGGCTCTCGCAGATCTACCAGCTGCGCGGCCGCGTCGGCCGCGCCAAGCTCCGCGCTTACGCGCTGCTTACCTTGCCCGCCAACCGCCGCATCACCGCGCAGGCCGAGCGGCGGCTCAAAGTGCTGCAATCGCTCGACACGCTCGGCGCCGGCTTCCAGCTCGCCTCGCACGATCTCGACATCCGCGGCGCCGGCAATCTTCTCGGCGACGAGCAGTCCGGCCACATCAAGGAAGTCGGCTTCGAGCTTTACCAGCAGATGCTGGAAGAGGCGGTGATGAGCCTGAAAGCCGGCTTGAGCACGCCGGCCGCCGACAAGTGGTCGCCGCAGATCACCATCGGCACCGCCGTGCTCATTCCTGAAGATTATGTCGCCGATCTGCCGGTGCGGCTCGCGCTCTACCGGCGGCTGTCGGAGATCGAGGACGACCGCGCCATCGAGGCGTTCGCCGCCGAACTGGTCGACCGCTTCGGCC
This sequence comes from uncultured Alphaproteobacteria bacterium, assembly GCA_963747855.1. Classification (GTDB taxonomy): domain Bacteria; phylum Pseudomonadota; class Alphaproteobacteria; order Rhizobiales; family Xanthobacteraceae; genus BOG-931. The sequence continues at coordinate 1,161,368 of CAVVGN010000002.1, read as the reverse complement.
CGCTGCCCGGCGAGGTCGAGCATCTCCTCCAGGTGGTCGGCATCAAGGCGTTGTGCCGGCGCGCCAATGTCGAGCGCATCGAGGTCGGGCCGAAGGGCGCGTTGCTGTCGTTCCGCGACAGCGTCTTCGCCAATCCGGAAGGGCTGATCGCCTATATCGGCCGCCACCCGGAAGGCGCGCGCGTGCGCCCCGACATGAAGGTCGTGTTCTTCGACGACTGGGAGACGCCGGCCGCGCGGCTGAAAGGCGCCGCCGGGATTTTGCGCACGCTCGCCGGGATCGCGGAGAAGGGGCGGAGGGCGGCGTGACAGTGCTGTGGGGTGGGTCGAACGAAGTGAAACTTATCGTTCCTTTTGCCGCGTTGTGCCGGAGAGATGACCGGTCTTGCCGCGCACGAACTGATTGCGACGTTATCGTGTTCGTTGCGGCCAAGGTTACGAGCTAATGCTGGAATTTCACCAGAGCGAAACGTGCGAGGGTATCGTTCAGCACCTCGAAATTCGGGAGGCTTGGATTTTTGTACTAACGCGCGCCGCCAAACCGATTACCGAAGCGGTGTTGACATATCTGCGCTACCGCGAGCAAAACCGATACTTCCTGGTTACACCGGTTGAAGGACAATGCCATTTGGGCGTGTCGAAGCAACCAGATGGCTCACGCATCACACAAGTCGCAGTGCATTGCGTGGTGAAAAACCGCTCCACCCAGCCTGTGCATGTCATGAAAGCGCGCATCGTCAGCCTAAAATCAAAGGCGGGGCTCGTTGTTACCCGAGCGCAGAATGCGAACGTGCTCGGTACGCCGCATATCTCGGGAAACTTCATCGGTGCATGGCAAACGCTGCCCGTGAGTTGCACCATTTTAGCGCGCGATGAGCCTCGGCAAAGATCCGGTCCGATGCGCGCGACAATTGAGATTGAAGATGCAGATGGTCATCGCGAGGGGGTCAAGGTGCTGTTGATGCATTTCGGCCAGGCTGTGCAGTAAAAACACTCACTGAATAAGCACAATCCGGTTGAGCGAGCGTAGCTCGGATTGAGTGAAATGAAATCAGCGACATGACGTGGATGGCCGGGGACAAGCCCGGCCATGACGATCACCGTCATTGCGAGCGAAGCGAAGCAATCCATTGCGGCGGCGTCGATCCGGATTTCTTCGCTATCGCTCGCAATGACGCACGCATCCGCCCCGCTAGCGCGGGGCAGGATGGCGCGGACGTGAACGCAAAACGCAAAGCTACCAACAGCGTCGCCTCATCAACCGACCTTGACCAAAGGCGCCTTGAGCACGTCTGTTGCTGCCTTGGTGTAAGCTTCGCCAAGACTTTTAATTTGGTCACCAAGTGAAGCCAATTGAGACTGCATGAATTCGGTCGGAATTGGCGCGACAGGCGTCTTGAGCACATCCGTCGCCACCTTTGTATAAGCTTCGCCAAGGCTTTTAATCTGCTCGCCAAATGCAGACAATTGCGACTGCATGAATTCGGTCTGAATTGGCACGAGCTCCATGAAATCCTTGGCTCGGCTCAGCTTGTGCGCGTAGTCGCGCGTCATCGTCATGTTCTTCTCGGCCGAGACCTTGACGATTTCACCCAGGTCAGTCCCGGCCAGCGGGTAGGACGAAACAGCCTTCAGAAGATTTTGCTGGAGAAAATTGAAGTATTTGTCCACCGACCCGCGAACCTCCTCCGCGATATTTTCTGTCAGTTGGTCCAGGGTGATGTTCCAATCCAGCATATTGTCCTTGGCCATGGTGGTGTCCTCCTCGGAAACAAACGGGGCAGAGCCCGCAGATGGGTTGAGCGCGGCGAAACCCGTCGCTCGCCCCCATCAGACCGTTGATGGGTATCGCTTCAGTCATCCTACACGAACTCCGTGTCCCGAAGCCCATCATGTTTCCCGCCGTTCGGCGTCTTTCCGCCCGCAGACCGCGGCTGTATTTTTCGCAGTTGCCGTCATCAGGTTCGGCAATGAAATCCACCATTGTCAGCACCGGGTCATAGGCGAGCGGAGCGACGCCGTTCTTTGAACGGCTATGCCCGGTGGTGACGATGAGGTTACGCCCGCAGCCGCGTGTGGCGGCCGGCGGTGCGCTCGATCGCGTTGGCGAGATATTCCGGCGACTGCGCGCCGGTGACGATGACGCTGCCGCCGAAGATGAAGCAGGGCACGCCGTCGATGCCGGCTTCCTTGGCCGCGTTGGCGTCTCCCTCGACGCGGTCGACGTCGGCGTCGCTGGCGAGCAGCCGCCGCACAAGGTCGCCGTCCATGCCGCAATCGACCGCAGCGGAAATCAGCGTCTTCGGATCGGTCAGGTCGGCGCCTTCGGAGAAGTAGAGCTCCATCAGCCGCTGTTTCATTTTTCCCGGATCGGTGGCGCTGCGCGACCAAAGAATCAGGCGGTGGCAGTCGAGCGTGTTGGGCTGCCGGCTGATGGCGTCGGTGGCATAGAGGAGGCCCTCCATCGCCGCGGCGGCGGCGACGCGCTCGGCGATCACGGCATAACGCTCGGGCGAGCCGAATTTGGTCTCGAGATAGGTCTGCCGGTCGATGCCTTCGCGCGGAATCCAGGGGTTGAGGAAATAAGGCCGCCAGTTGATTTCGATCGGGATGTCGGGAACGAGCGTCAGGGCGGTTTCCAGCCGCCGCTTGCCGATGAAGCACCACGGGCAGACGACGTCGGAGACGACGTCGATGTGTAGCGCGGCGGAGTCGAGAATCCTCAGGAGGCGTCATGACCAGTCTCGAATCGGTGCGTCTTCAGTCTAACGCAGGAGCGGCAATCGCCAGTGTCAAATGGTGCCGCGCTCAGCCGCGCGCAACCTCGCCGACCACGCGCGCGATCAGGGAATCAACGTTATCGCTAGGCTTGAGCGTCGCCAAGGTCACCGCCGTCTCGATGCCGCCGCCATGCTCGATGTCGGGCGCCAGCATGGTGTGATTGAGCACGGTGGCGATCCGCCGCGCGATCACGTGGGCGGCGCGCAGATCCGTCTCGGTGAACACCGCGAAGATCGAATTGTCGGCCTCGCGGCAGGCGAAATCGACCTGGCGCATCAGCCGGGCCAGAAGCCGCGCCGCGTCGAGGCTGGCGCGGCGGTCGGCCTTTTCGAACGCAAAGCGCGCGATCGAGAGCCCGACGCCGCGCTTTTCCGCGTCGTCCACCGCGCGGTTGAGGTCGCGCCAGAATGCGTCATGCGCAAGGAGCCCGGTGTTCGGATCGATCATGCCCTTGGCGTCGAGCGATTTAAGCATGCGCTTGAGCCGGCCGGCGAAGGCGTGCAGGCGCACGAATGGCAGGAAGCGGTCGACCAGGCGTTCGGGGCCTTCTGCCACGCGGTCGAGATTGGGCAGATGCTGATAAACATCCTCGACGGTGTCGGGATGGCCGCCGAGCACCGCGACCGGCAAATCGCGAAAGCGCATATCTTCGGCGAGCACGGTCAGGAGCGCTTCGACGATGCGCGGGCCGAAGCCGTCGCCGATCACCATGCCGTCGATGTCGCGGGCGTTGAGCGCGCGCGCGGCGCTCTCGACGGAAAGCGCGCCGACGAGGCTGACGCGCTCGCCGACCGCGACGCCGAGCGCCGGATAGGAGCGGCCGCGGCCGGCGACCAAGACGGTTGCTTCCTCGAGCGCATCGTTCTGCGGCAGTTCGGGCGGCGGCGCGCCGTGCGCAGCGAGTATCTGCGTGCGGCGCAATACCGTCGCGTGCAGGGTGCGCACGCGGAGCGCCGCGCTGACCCGGCGCGCGATGCGGACGGCGGGCACGGCGGCCGAGATCACCAAAGCGTCGGGCAGCGGCGCCGGCGCGTCCTCGCGGGTGCGGGCGATGACCGGGATGTAGGCGCCGTCGCCGGCCTTGAGCCGTTCGGCGAGCGCACGGGTAAAATGTTCGGCGCGGGTTGCGTCGGCGCAAGGCTCGGCCAGCACGACCGCTTCCGGCGTGACCGAAGCGAGCGCGTCGGGCGCATCCGCCCAGCCTGTTTCGACGATCGGGAAGCTGCCGGCATTGCGCAGCGCTTCGACGACATCCGGCGCGGGGCTGTCGCCAACAACCAGGAACGGGCCTTGCAATGCCATGGGGAGGAGGAAGCTCTTGGAAGATAAGGTGGCCAAGCATGCCAAAGCGCCCTTAACGCCGCGTCAATAAGCGGTGGCGCTGCGGTCGCGGAAGGCGGCGATAACGAGCGGATTGACGCCGACGGCGGCAAGCGCCGCCTGCATCGTAACGGGGTCGCGCGCATTGCCGATCAGCCGTTGGCCGATCACCGGATAAGGCAAAGCGATGAGGGTAGCGGCGCCGTCGATCCGCCGGACCACCTCGGCGAGGTCGCGCAGCGGGAAACGATAGCCGCCGATTGTGACCATGCCGGCCGGCGGTCCGGTGACGGTCAACTCTTGCGTCGTGGCGTCGGCACGGCAGTGATAAGAGGTATCGATCCAGCCGCCGGCGCCGATCTTGAAATAGGGCAGGCCAGATCGCTCGATGCCGAGCTGGAAACACGCGATGCGGCGCCATCGGCCCGCGCAGCTAACCGTACCGGCCTCGGTGCGCGCGACCTGGATTGTGTCGATTGAGGCAAGCGGACGCGGCCGGCCGTTATCATCGCGGCGCGCCGGAACCATGCCGGCCTCGCCGAAGATCGAGACGTCGGTGAGGCGCACGTCGGCCTCGCGCCAGGCCGCGCTTGCCGCGAGCCGCTCGAGCGAGCGCCATGCCGCGATCACGCCGGCGGGGCTGTCGACCGCGAACGCCCCGGTCTCGGCGAGCGAAAGCGCGAGCGCGCCGGGCAGAACCACCGCGCCGCAGCGATCCTCCCGCCGCTGATGCACAAGGACGCCCGGGTCGAACGGGTGGTGCAAGGAGAGGATCCCGCCGCCGATGAGCCACGGCAGCAGCGTCAGGCACATGCCGGCAAAGGACGCGGGCGGCATCGTGGACAAAATTGCCGGCATCCGGCGCGAGCGCGCTTGCCTGCATCACCGCGAAGCCGCCGGCCAGCAGCTCGCGATGGCTGCGCGCCACCGGCACGCCGCCGCCGGCGCCGACGTCGAAAGTGATGGCGGCAAGATGTGTGTCGGCATCATCGGGGCGCGCCTCGTGCGGCGGCGCAGCCACGGCGCGGGCAGCAAGCAAATCGTCGAACGGCACGACGCCGTCGGGAAGGTTTTGCCGAACGCCGCATACATAGCGGATCGAGAACACGTCCGCCGCCACGCGCATCGCGAATTGCGCACGATTGAACGCGCCGACGCGCCCGCAAGTGATCAGCGCCTTGGCGCCGATCCGCGCCAGCGCGGCGACGGCATCGGCGCGCCGCCAGAGAAGCGGCAACGGCGCAGCGATCATGCCGGCGCGCAACACGCCGAGCATGACCAGAATATTCTCCGACGATATTCGGCAAGCTGGACGCCGACGATGGCGTCGGCCGGCAGCCCCATGCGGCGCAGCCGTGCGGCGATGCGCCGGCCGTGCGGTCGGCCTCCGCATAGGTCAGCCGGCGCGGCGCGGCGTCGGTGAACGCCTCGCGGTTCGGCGGCATCGGCCAGCGCGGGAGCGTCTCGGCGACGCGGCGCAACACTTCGTCGACGGAACAGCGGCCCGATATCGCGCCGGTCGTCGCACTTGTCGCCATCGCCGAGGATCATTGCAGCGTCCGTTGCGGTCCTGACGCCACCAGGTTTCCGGCAGATAGCCGAAGAGCGAGGTTCGCGCCGGATGCGCGATGTAATTCCCGCCGCGCCACCCATTGCTCCGGCAGGTAAAACAGCGGCACGACGTAGCAGCCGGAGATCAGCACGCGGTCGAGCGCGCGCACGGCGGCGACGAAATCCGGCGCTCGCGCGCGCGCAGCATGGCGGCGATCATGGCGTCGACCGCGGCGCTTCGCACGCCCATATAGTTGCGCGAGCCCTGCTCGTCGGCGGCGGCCGAGCCCCAATAGAAGCTCTGCTCGTTGCCGGGCGACAGCGATTGCTCCCAGCGGTACTCGATCATGTCGAAGTCGAAGGCGAAGTCCGGCGCTGATCGTACTGCACGGCGTCGACCAGCCGCACTTGCGCGCGATGCCGGCGCGGCGAGGTTGCTGGCGAAAGCCAGCGCCAGCCGCTCCTCGTCGCGGCTCGTGACCATGATCTCGAACGAACGGCCGGCCGCCGCGCGCGCGCGCAGGGCGGTTCCCTTGAGCTCGTAGCCGGCGGCGGGAAGAGCGCGAGCGCCTTGCGCAGGCCGGCGCGGTCCGCGGCCCGAGCCGTCGGTCGTCGGCGGCGACCAGGTGCCGTCGAGCACGTCGGCGCGCACCGCGCCGGGAAACGGCGTAAGCAGCGCGCGCTCGCGCGCGTTGGCGGCACGCTGATAGGCGGACAAGTTCCGAGCCGTCGAAAAAGCTCGCGCTGCGCCGATAAAGATCGATAGAAAAGTTGTGGTTGACCCATTCGGCATCGAACAAGAGTTGTGATCGCTTCGCGCACGCGGATGTCGGCAGAAGATCGGCCGCCTGGTGTTGAAGACGAAGGCGGAGTTCAAGCTTGGGCAGGCCGTCGGGGAAATGCTTCCTTGACGATGCGCCCGTCGCGCACGGCCGGAATGTCATAGCCGGTCCGCCAGCGGCTCGGATCGTTTTCGGCGCGCACGTCGTAGAGGCCGGACCTGAACGCTTCGAAATAAGGAGTTGGCGTCACGGTAATAGTCGAAGCGTAGTTCATCGAAGTTCCACTAGCCCGCGATTGATCGGCAAGCGCGCCGCCCCAGTAATTGGGGTCGCGCTTGAAGCGTGATGCTCTTTCCGAGATCGACATTGGCCACGACATAGGGGCCGCTGCCGACCGGCTTCGCCAATGTCGTGTCCTCGAAGGTGACGGCATCGATGGCATGCTTGGGCAGCACCGGCATCAGCCCGAGGATCAGCGGCAATTCGCGGTCGTTGCTGCCGGCAAGATCGAAACGCACGGTACGCGCGTCGAGGCTCTCGGCTTTTGCGACCTTGGAATAATAGGCACGGTGGTTAGGACGGCCGTGGTCGCGCAGAAGCTGCCAGGAGAAGATCACGTCCTCGGCAGTCACCGGCGCGCCGTCGGAAAAACGCGCCGCGGGGTCGAGGAGAAGGTGACGTAAGCTGCGCGCATCGTCGGTCTCGACCGTCCGCGCGAGCAGGCCGTAGAGCGTGAACGGCTCGTCGTAGCCGCGCGCCATCAGGCTCTCGATCACGTAACCGCGGATCGACCGGCACCGGCGAGCCCTTGACGATGAGCGGATTGAGGCTGTCGAACGTTCCCAGCACGCCTTGCACCAGCCGTCCGCCCTTTGGCGCGTCGGGATTGGCATAAGGAGCTACGGAAAAGCCGTCCGGCATGGCCGGCGCGCCGTGCATGGCGATGGCGTGGGCGGCTTGCGGCGCCGCGGGCCCGCCGCGGCGAAAACGGCGAAGGCGGCGCAGCATAGCGTGGCGGCCAGCGGCAAAGCGGCGCGGGTGGCGGCAGCGGCGATGTCATTAAACATGAAACATGTCGATCGGCGCGTCTGGACATGATCCGGCTTGGGCGGGCCGAGCACGCACGCCCAGCGCGACGTTGCGCCGGCATAGAGCGCGCTTTATCTGCCGGCCAACTGGGCTATCCGGGAGGGTCCAACCGGATTGCGTGTCACGCTGTTGCCGTAATCTGCGCCGATGACCGTTGCATTAAGGGGCAGCCCGCTCGGCCTGTGCGCCGGCGCGTCGTTAGCAGTCGCAAATCGGTCAGCGTCGATTTGCAGCGGCACAGCAAACGAGGGACTGCATCACATGACCTATTGGACCGCGTCGGCCGCGGCAATGCCGGCGAGCCGGACGCTCGCAGCCGCTTTCGTTAAAGCAGTCGCGCTGAGCATACCGCTCGTCGTCGCGCTCGGGGTTGGCGCTCGGCACGCAGGCGTTCGCACAGACCGACACCACGCCACCCGCGCAAGCGGCGCCAGCTGCCAAGGCGAAACCGGCGAAGAAGTCCAAGGCCAAGGAAACGCAGGAAGCTGCTCCTCCCGCCACCGCACCCGCGCCGGCCGCCGAACAGCAGCCCGGCGGCGTGCAAGGCCAAACGGTTCAGAACGGCCAGCAACAGGTCCAGCTGATTTTCTCGCCGTGGACCAAATTCTGCCTCAAGGGCGCGCCGGGCCAACCGCCGGATCCGAATGCCAAGGAAGTTTGCTTCACCGGCAAGGACGCCCGCGTCGAGTTCGGCCAGCCGGTCGTGGCGGCCGTGCTGATCGAGCCGGAGGGGATAGACAAGAAAATCATGCGTGTGACCTTGCCGCTCGGCATGCAGCTTGCGCACGGCACCCGTTTAATCGTCGACCAGAACCAGCCGATGACCGCCCCCTATGTCATCTGTTTCACCAACGGCTGCATGGCCGATTACGAAGCCAATGCCGAGTTGATCGGCAAACTGAAAAAAGGGCAGGGGCTGGTGATCCAGGCGATCAACGCGACCGGACAGCCAATCAGCGTCGTGATGCCGCTTGCGGATTTCGCCAAGGCCTATGACGGCCCGCCGACCGATCCCAAGGTTTTCGAGGAGCAGCAGAAGAAGCTGCAGGAAGAGCTGCAACGCCGCGCCGACGAAGCGCGCAAGAAGCTCGAGAGCCAACAGGGCGCCCCGACCTCTTCGGCCGCGCCGCCGGCCGCCGGCAAGACCCAATAGGCCGAGGACAGAACTCACAACCGGTCGAACGCGCGCCGGCGCCGCATTGCGCCGCGCGTCTGGGTGCGAAAGAAATTAATGAGTGTTTGTTTGGCGGGGGCGATAGCTGCCTTTGCCGTCGTGAACAAACACTTCCGCCACTTGCGGATGGCGCATCGGTTCGCCGCTGTTGTCCGGCAACAAATTCTGCTCGGAGACGTAGGCGATGTATTCCGTCTCATCGTTCTCGGCGAACAGATGATAGAACGGCTGGTCCTTGTGCGGGCGCACGTCCGCCGGAATCGACTCGTACCATTCTTCGGTGTTGCTGAAGATCGGGTCGATGTCGAAGACGACACCACGGAACGGAAACAGGCGGTGCCGCACTACCTGGCCGATCTGGTATTTGGCGCTGCGTATTTTGTTCGGGGTAGCGGACACTCTCTCGGCCTCTTCAGAATTCATTTCAGACTTCTTCAATGGCGGCATGCAATGCCACAATTGTGGCGGCGCGCTGGCGGAATACCAAGTTTCCATTCATGGCATGATTTACCGTTTTTCTCACAATCCGTAGCGCGCCCCCATGTCCGCGTCCTTCGCCGCCACGAGACGTGCGAGATCGACCAGAACCTTGGCCTGTTTCCAGGTGGCATCGTCTTGCATCTTGCCGTCGATCATCACCGCGCCGCCGCCGTCCGGCATGGCTGCGATGATCTTTTTGGCGAACGCGACTTCCGCCGGATCGGGCGAAAAACTCGCTTGGCGATGGCGATTTGCGACGGATGCAGGGTCCAGGCGCCGGCGCAGCCGAGCAAGAAGCTGTTACGGAACTGCGCCTCGCAGGCGGCGGGGTCGGAGAAATCCCCGAACGGACCGTAAAAGGCTTTGATGCCGGCAGCGGCGCAGGCATCAACCATCTTTGCCATGGTGTAGTGCCAGGGATCCTGCTGATACGCCGCGCGCGCAGCATCCGCGGCGCCCGGAGCGGCGTCGGCCAGCACCTTGTAATCGGGATGGCCGCCGCCGACGCGGGTCGTTTTCATTGCGCGCGAGGCGGCGAGATCGGCGGGACCGAGGCTGATGCCGTGCATGCGCGGTGACGCCGTCGCGATGGCCTCGACGTTGTTCACGCCCTCGGCGGTCTCGAGGATGGCGTGAACGAGGATCGGCTTCTTGATCGCATGCTTGGCTTCGAGTTGGGCCAGGAGCTGATCGAGATAATGAATGTCCCATGCGCCCTCGACCTTGGGCAGCATAATCACGTCGAGCTTTTGCCCGACCGCAGCGACCACATCGCGGATGTCGTCAAGCACCCATGGCGAGTTGAGTGCATTGATCCGCGTCCATAGCCCGGTGGCACCAAATGTGTTGGCCTGCGCCATGGCGATGAAGCCGGTGCGCGCAGCTTCCTTGGCGTCGGCCGGAATCGCATCCTCGAGATTGCCGAGCACGACGTCGACCTGGACAATGAGCTCGGGCACCTTGGCGCGCATTTTCTCGACGTGCGGCGGCACGAAATGGATCATGCGCTCGAGCTTGAGCGGCAATTCGCGCGGCGGCGCCGGTGCTCCGATCGCGAGCGGCTTAAAAAAATTGCGCGGCAACTTCATAAGTCAGCACCCTCGGCCCAAAGGTAACGGTAGGATGAACGACGGGACCTCGCCAAGCCATTTTTCACGGTAGGCCGTGCCCAGGATTTAACTGCTTTTCACACCATCTCGCCGCGCATCAGGCGCGGTTGCGACGCCACCGGCATGACGCCTTCGCGCAGCAGCGCGCGGCGCAACGGCCCGATGCGGTCGACCAGGTAAAGCGACAGCCCGCGCATGCCCTGGACCGGAAGAAGATCGGTCAGCAGGCTGCGGTTGAGGAGGTCGACGGCGATCCGCCGGCTTACGACGTCGGCGCGCCGCTCCGCGTCATAACGCGCCAGCAGTTCCGGCGCGCCGACATCGGCGTTTTGCCGCCTTGCGTCGGCAACGAGTTCGGCGAGCGCCGCTGCGTCGCGCAGCCCGAGGTTAAGTCCCTGCGCACCGATCGGCGGTACCACATGCGCCGCCTCGCCGATCAGCGCAATGCGCGCGTGCGCGAATGAATGTGCCGTCTCGACCGTGAGCGGAAAGAGGCCCCGGCCCGGCTCGACGCTCATCTTGCCGAGCAGCGAGTGGGCGCGGCGCTCGATCTCGGTCGAAAGCTCGGCATCAGTCATGGCGGCGAGCGCCGCCGCGCGTGCGGCATCGAGCACGCACACCAGGCTTGAACGGCGGCCGGGCAGGGGCACGAGCGTGAACGGACCATTTTCAGTATGAAATTCCGTCGACGCGTCGTCGTGCCGGCGCGCATGCGCAAGGTTGAGCGTGAGCGCGGTCTGCGGGTACGAGCGCCGGTCAATGCCGATGCCGACCGCCGTGCGGCTGAGCGAACGCGCCCCGTCGGCGCCGACCGCAAGCCGCACCCGCACCATACCGTCGGGCAGTTTGACGGTGACGCCGGCGGTATCGCTTGTGAGGGCTAGCGCCGCAACGGTTCGGCGCGCGATCTTCAACTGCTCTGCGCGGGTCGTGAGCGCGGCGATGAGATGGCGGTTCTCGATGTTGTAGCCGAAGGCATCGAGGCCGATCTCCACGGCGTTGAAATGCACCTCGGGCGCGCGCACCAGCCGCCGGGTATCGTCGATAATGCGGATTGCGGTGAGCGGCGCCGCGCGCCGACGGCACGCGTCCCACGCCCCCAACGTCGTCAGCGCGGTCACCGAGCCGGCAAGGAGCGCCGTCGTACGATGGTCGTCCGGCGGTACCGGCGCAATCATCAGGACATCGACGCCGGCGGCCTTGAGCGCGATTGCGGCCATCAGGCCGGCCGGCCCGCCGCCGATCACGGCGACTTCCGCACTCATGCTTTCCTTGCCGCCGTCTGCGAGGGCCACGGGCTCTCCATGTGAATTTGTCTTGGCAAATGTATGCCGAGATCCGCGCAACGACAAAGGAATGGGGCGTTGCTGAATTGGCGTGTAAACTCATGCTCATGGACTCGAACCTGGACTCGAAAACGCCCGGGCAGAAAGGAATGCCATGGCTTGCCGCCGCGTTCACCGTCCACGTTTTCACCGCGACCGGCGCCGCTTGTGCGCTGTTGGCGCTGGTCGCGGCGGTCGGCGGCAATTGGACACGGATGTTCGTTTGGCTCGGAGTGGCTCTGATAATCGATGGGGTCGACGGCACGTTTGCACGGAAGTTGCGGGTGGCCGAAACGCTGCCGCGTTGGTCGGGCGAGATGCTCGACTTCGTGGTCGACTATGCCACCTACGTGTTTGTACCGGCCTATGCCATTGCCACCGGCGGCGTCTTGCCGGACTCGGTGGCGCTCGCGCTCAGCCTCGTCGTCGCTGTGACCGGAGCGCTTTATTTCGCCGACCGCCGGATGAAGGCCTCCGACAGCTATTTTCGCGGCTTTCCGGCATTGTGGAATGTCGTGGCATTTTATCTGTTCGTACTTAAGCCCGCGCCCTGGATGGGTGCGCTCGCGGTCGCCGTGCTGGCCGCGGCGACGTTCGCCCCCATCCATTTCGTTCATCCGGTGCGGGTGCCGCGCTGGCGCGTGTTCAATATGGCGGCTCTGGTGTTATGGGCGTTGCTGGCGCTGAGCGCGCTCGCGCAAGACCTCGCTCCGCCATTGTGGGCGGCCGCGGCGCTGGCGGCGCTCGCTGTCTATTTCGTGATCGTTGGGCTGTTGCGCGGCGCTGACTGATCCCTTGCGCGGCCGTGGCGAGAACCTATGATCCCGCTCCCCGCGCGAACGGGGCCCGGATTTGCAGGAGAGGAAAATGGTTGCGGCGGTACGCGTGCATAAAGTCGGCGGTCCCGAGGTCCTGACCTACGAAGAAATCGAGGTTCCCGCGCCCGGGCCGGGCCAGCTGCGCGTGAAGCAACACGCTATCGGCGTCAATTTCATCGATACCTATTTTCGTAGCGGACTCTATCCCGCGCCGGGCGGGTTGCCGTTCGTCGCCGGCAATGAAGCCGCCGGCGAGGTGGTCGACGTCGGCTCCGGCATCAGCGAGTTCAAGCGCGGCGATCGTGTGACCTACGTCCAGGGGCCGGGCTGTTATACCGCCGAACGCAACGTGCCGGCCGACCGCGTGGTGAAGCTTCCGGCCAACATCAGCTACGAGCAGGCTGCCGGCATGATGCTCAAGGGGATGACGGCAGAATATCTCCTGCGCCGCACCTTCAAGGTCGAAAAGGGGATGAATGTACTGATGCAAGCCGCCGCCGGCGGCGTCGGCCTCATCCTCTGCCAATGGGCGAATCATCTCGGTGCAAACGTCATCGGCACGGTCGGGTCGAAGGAGAAGGCGGAGCTAGCGCACGCAAACGGCTGTCACCATACCATCCTCTACCGAGACGAGGATTTCGTCGCGCGTGTGAAAGAGATAACCGGCGGCAAATTGTGCGACGTTGTCTACGATGGCATCGGTCAGGCCACTTTTCCCGCGGCCCTTGACTGCATCAGGCCGCTCGGGATGTTCGTGAGTTTCGGCAGCGCGTCGGGACCGATCAAGGCGTTTGATATCAATGTGCTGCAATTTAAGGGCTCCTTGTTCGCCACCCGTCCGACGCTTGGCACTTACGCCGCCAAACGCGAGGATTTGCTCGCCATCGCCAACAATCTATTCGCCGTGGTCGGCAGCGGGGCGGTGAAGATTCCGATCAACCAAAAATATCCGCTGGGTGACGCGGCGAAGGCGCACCGTGATCTGGAAGGCCGCGCCACCACCGGTTCTTCGATCCTGATCCCGTGAGTGTCATTCCGGGATGCGCGCATGCGCGAGCCCGGAAATGACGAGGCGAACATGAAAATCTGGGGTTATTGGGCGACGCTCGGATGGGCGCTACTCGCCTTCGTGGCGGGTCAGTTCATCGCGCTCGCGGTGTTGCTGTGGTTTCGCTTTAGCGATTTGAGTTCGCTTCTGGTGGTGCCGTTCGACGGCGCGATGGTGACGTTGTTTATCGTCATCGCCGACCCGATCACCATCGCGATCATCGTGCTCGCGGCGGCATTGGCGCGGGCGCCGCCGGCCGATTACCTGGCATTGCGGCTGCCGACGGCACGCGACCTTTCGCTGAGCCTGATTCTGCTCGTGGTCTTGATTGCGGCCGGCGATCTGCTGCTGCATCTCGCCGGGTATCCGCTGGTGACGCCGTTTCAACTGCAATCCTATACGACTGCCGCAGCGCGGGGATGGCTGCCGGCGTTGCTCGTCGGCGCCATCATCGTGGCGCCGGCCGGCGAGGAAATCATGTTCCGCGGCTTTTTGTTTCGCGGCTGGGCCCGCTCGGACCGCGGCGCCTGGCCGGCAATCGTGGTGATTTCGCTGCTGTGGGCGCTATTGCACGTTCAGTACGACTGGACCGGCTTATTGCAGATTTTCGTTATCGGATTGTTTCTCGGCTGGATGCGTTGGCGCAGCGGGTCGCTGCTGCTGACGTTTTTGCTGCACGCGCTGTTTAATCTGGAAGGCACGCTGGAAACCGCGCTGAAGCTGCGGTTTTTCCCCTAACCGCATGGCCTGGCGGCCTAAGCGCGGCGCCGCGGTAGCCCGATCACCGGCCCGGCGAAGCGGCCAATGCTGGCGACGACATCGTCGAGCGCAACATTGCTTCCGGGTGTCTCGCTGACGATGGTGGCGAGCACGTTCATGTCGCGCCGGAACAGCGAGTTCGAGCGTGGTCAGCGTATGGCTGATGGCGCCCGGATCCGACCCCGTCACGAGAATAAGCGGCAAGCGCAGCGCCATCATCACGTCAAGCATGGTGCGGCGATCGTCGAGCGGCGCCATCACGCCGCCGGCACCGTCAATCAAGAGAACGCCGCGCCGCTTTTGGATTTCGGCCCGACAATAGGCGACAACCTCGTCCACGTTGATGCTTCGGCCTTCCTGACGTGCGGCCAGATCGGGCGGCAAGGCGGCGCGAAGACGCCAGGGTGAAAGGCGCTCGATCGATTCCGGCGTGAACGGAAGACCCAGTGCCGAAACCAAGGTGCCGGTCTCGCTCATCGCCGCTTGCGCCGGGTCGTAGCCGGTCGCAACCGGTTTGATGGCGTCGACCGGCCGGCCGACCTGCCGCAAATGCCGAACGAGCGCGGCGACGACGAGGGTGGTGCCGACGTCGGCCCCGGTCGCGGTGATGAAGATCGCGGTCACGATTTGGCGCCTCGCGCGGCATGAAAGCGCCGAATGTCGCTCAATTCCAGCGAAAACAAGCGTTTGCCCCGAGCGGAGGGCGGATTTAGTAGCCCACGACGGTGCCGTGCAGGTCGTATTCGTCGGCGCGTTCGATCTTCACGGTCGCGATTTCGCCGACCCGAAGCGGGCGGCGGCTTTGCACAAACACGCTGCCGTCGATCTCGGGCGCATCGCCTCGGCTACGGCCCTTGGCAACACTTGGTCCGATTTCGTCGATGATAACGCGCTCGCGGCTGCCGACTTTGCGCTTGAGGCGTTTGCAGGAAATCTCCTGCTGGCGCGCCATCAGCCGTTCATAGCGCTGCTGTTTGACCGCGGCCGGCACCGCTTCCGCGAGATCGTTCGCTGCGGCGCCGGCGACCGGCTCGTAGCGGAAGCAGCCGACCCGGTCGAGTTCGGCCTCGCCGAGCCAGTCGAGCAAGAAGGCGAAATCCTCCTCGGTTTCCCCAGGAAAGCCGACGATGAAGGTCGAACGGATCGTCAAAGCGGGGCATTGCGCGCGCCATCGCTGGATGCGTGCGACGGTTTCCTGCTGGGCGGCGGGGCGACGCATACGTTTGAGGACCGAGGGGCTTGCATGTTGAAATGGAACATCGAGATAAGGCAGCACTTTGCCCTCCGCCATCAGCGGAATGACCTCGTCGACGTGCGGGTACGGATAGACGTAATGCAGCCGCACCCAGACGCCGAATTCGCCGAGCGCCCTGGCAAGATCGATGAATTTCGCCCGTATTTTCTGGCCCTGCCATTCGCTATCGGCGTATTTGACGTCGATTCCGTAGGCCGACGTGTCCTGCGAGATAACGAGCAGTTCCTTGACGCCGGCGGCGACCAACCGCTCGGCTTCGCGCAGGACGTCGGCGGCAGGACGGGAGACCAGGTCGCCACGCAATTTCGGGATAATGCAAAACGTGCAGCGATTGTTGCAACCCTCTGATATCTTTAGGTAAGCGTAATGTCGCGGCGTCAGCTTGATGCCCTGCGGTGGAATGAGGTCGAGATGCGGGTCGTGTAGTGGCGGGATAGCGCGATGCACCGCTTCGAGCACGCTTTCGTATTGCTGCGGTCCGGTCACCGCCAGCACGTTCGGATAGGCCTTGGTGATCTTTTCCGGCTCCGCGCCCATACAACCGGTGACGACGACCTTGCCGTTTTCGGCCAGCGCCGCGCCGATCGCTGCAAGCGATTCCGTCTGCGCGCTGTCAAGAAAACCACAGGTATTGACGATGGCGAGATCCGCATCGGCATGATCGCGTGCGAGCTCGTACCCTTCCGCGCGCAAGCGCGTGATGATGCGCTCGGAATCGACCAGGGCTTTCGGGCAGCCGAGTGATACGAACGAAATGCGGCGAGCGAGCTTGGTATGGCGGCTCATCGAGGATAGCTGGCTCGACCTGCCACCGATTTCAAGCGGTTCTGGCCAACAGGTGCCCGTCGGCTCAGGCAAAAAAAGAAGTTACGCCTCAGCGCGTGCCGGGTCAGCAATGCGGCTGCCAGCAGCCGCCGTCTTTCTGGTTGCAGGGGAACGGCGACAGCACCGTTTTATTGAAGCTGCAAAGATAGACCTTGCACCAATGGTCCTTGTCGCACTCGCCGGTGCAACGCAGTTGCGGAGCGGCGCACGGTTTGGGCGTCATCATCGCGGCAAAGGTCGGCGACATTGACGCAGTGGCCATTGCGGCGGCCACAATGATTTTTGCGACAGTCTTTCTCATATGGATCCCCGTTGAACCTATGCCACGGACGGCGCGTCAGAGACCTTATTTCAGTAGCGCGGGTTTCACTACAAGCAATTTACCGCAGGAGAAAGTTACCGCGCCCGATAGGTGGCGATACCCTGGTCGGGCACCCAGACACCGGGCGGCAGTTTTCCAGCCTGCCAGAAAACGTCGATCGGCATGCCGCCGCGCGGATGGAAGTATCCGCCGATGCGCAGCCATTTCGGCTTGAGCCGGCCGGCAAGCTTTTTCCCGATCGCCACCGTGCAGTCCTCGTGGAACGCACCCTGATTACGGAAGCTGTTGAGATAGAGCTTCAGCGATTTCGACTCCAACAGCCACGCTTCCGGCACATAGTCGATGACCAAGGTCGCGAAGTCCGGCTGACCGGTCACCGGGCACATCACGGTGAATTCGGGAAAGGTAAAACGGGCGACATAGTTTGTCCGCGGATGCGGGTTCGGCACGCGGTCAAGCGCCGCCTGGTCGGGTGAGGCGGGAATTGGCGTCGGGCGGCCAAGTTGCAGACGCTTCTTCGGCATGGGGCAGTGCAATGCCCGGCTTGGCGGGGCATGACAAGAGCCTCGTCCATCCTGTAGAAGCCGCTGCGCGGCTGGCAAAACCGGGACCATCATGACTGCCATTGTCGATATCATTGGGCGGGAAATCCTCGACAGCCGCGGCAATCCGACTGTTGAGGTCGATGTGGTACTGGCCGACGGTTCGCGCGGCCGCGCCGCGGTGCCATCGGGCGCGTCGACCGGAACCCATGAAGCCGTCGAGCTGCGCGATGGCGACAAGGCGCGCTATCTCGGCAAGGGCGTTCGCAACGCGGTCGAAGCTGTCAACGGAGAGATTTTCGACGCCTTAAGCGGCATGGACGCCGAGGCGCAGGTCAAGATCGATGAAATCATGATCGGACTCGACGGCACGCCCAATAAGGGCCGGCTCGGCGCCAACGCCATCCTTGGCGTGTCGCTCGCCACCGCCAAGGCGGCCGCCGCCGCGAACAAACTGCCGCTCTACCGCTACATCGGCGGCACGACCGCGCGACTTCTGCCCGTGCCGATGATGAATATCGTCAATGGCGGCGTGCACGCCGACAACCCGATCGACTTCCAGGAATTCATGATTGTGCCGCTGGGCGCGGCCTCGTTCGCGGAAGCCTTGCGCGCCGGCGCGGAAATCTTCCACACCTTGCGCGCCGCGCTCAAAGCCGCCGGCCATAACACCAACGTCGGTGACGAAGGCGGCTTCGCGCCCAATCTGCCCTCGGCCGAGGCCGCGATCGATTTCGTGCTCGCGGCGATTGGAAAAGCCGGATACCGCGCTGGCTCGGACGTCATGCTGGCGCTCGATCCGGCGTCAAGCGAATTCTTCAGCGACGGCGCTTATCGCTACAAGGGCGAGGGCAAGACGCGCTCGGTCGGGCAGCAGGTCGAGTATCTTTCTACGCTGGTGAAAAACTATCCGATCGTCTCTATCGAAGACGGCATGGCCGAGGATGATTTCGCCGGCTGGAAACTTTTGACGCAAAAAATCGGCGCCCACTGCCAGCTGGTTGGGGATGACATTTTCGTCACCAGCGTGGCGCGGCTCTCCGAGGGCATCAAAAACGGGATCGGCAATTCGATCCTGATCAAAGTCAACCAGATCGGCACGCTGACCGAGACGCTGGCCGCGGTCGAGACCGCGCACAAGGCCAGCTACACGGCGGTGATGTCGCACCGCTCGGGTGAGACCGAGGATTCCACCATCGCCGACCTGGCGGTTGCGTGCAGCTGCGGCCAGATCAAGACCGGCTCGCTGGCGCGCGCCGACCGCACTGCGAAATACAATCAACTGCTGCGGATCGAGGAGGAACTCGGCGCGCAGGCGATCTATGCCGGACGCGCGGCGTTCAAGGCATTAAGCCAGCCTTAAGCCGCAAGATTTCATGCTGCGGCATGGTCACCCGGAAGCATTTGCGCTCAATCCTCACCGCCCTCGGCCTCTACGTGATGGCAGCCCTGCTGATCGGTTATTTCGGCATCAACGCGTTTTCCGGCAACCACGGGCTGAAGGCCAAGCAGGACATCGATCAGCAGGTCGCGGCGCTCTCGAACGAGCTTACCCGCTTGCAACATGAGCGCCGCCAATGGGAGCGCCGCATAGCGCTATTGAAATCCGACCAGCTAGATCCCGACATGCTCGACGAGCGCGCCCGGGCGCTGCTCGATTACGCCCACCCCAATGACCTCACGTTGATGGTCGTTTCGCCTACGTCCGTGCCCGACCGCCGCCCTTGAACCAGGCGCGGTCCTTCCCGAAATAATTTTAACTGCCAACGGGTTGTTCGCCGGAACCGAAGGCGGCCCGCCGACTTCCGCCATCAGCCGATTTCGGCTATGGGATGGAACCCCTTGAAGTGTCGAGAGCGCTGATGGCCGTCGCCAAAACGAAAGAAATGGACCAACCCGGCGACCAACGGCCTCCCGCCGCGGAGGCAACCGCACAGACCGGTCCGATCGCCGATTTCAGCAAAGACCAGGAGTTGCAGGCGCTGCGGCAGATGCTGCTGATCCGGCGCTTTGAGGAAAAGGCCGGCCAGATGTACGGCATGGGTCTGATCGGCGGGTTCTGCCACCTTTATATCGGCCAGGAAGCCGTCGTCATCGGCATGAAGATGGTTAAGCGCGACGACGATCAGATGATCACCGGCTATCGCGACCACGGCCATATGCTGGCCTGCGGCATGGATCCGAAAGGTGTCATGGCCGAACTTACCGGCCGGCGCGGTGGCTATTCCAAGGGCAAGGGCGGCTCGATGCACATGTTCTCCCGCGAGAAGAATTTCTACGGGGGTCACGGCATCGTCGGCGCGCCCGTGCCCATCGGCACGGGACTCGCTTTCGCCAACAAATATCGCGGCAATGACAGCGTCTGCCTCACCTTTTTTGGCGACGGCGCCGCCAATCAGGGGCAGGTCTACGAAAGCTTCAACATGGCGGAGCTGTGGAAGCTGCCGGTGGTCTACATCATCGAAAACAACCGTTACGCCATGGGCACATCGGTCACGCGCTCCTCGGCGCAGACCGATTTTTCCAAGCGCGGCGTGTCGTTCAACATTCCCGGCGTCGAGGTCGACGGCATGGATGTGCGCGCGGTGAAGGCGGCCGGCGAGCAAGCGATTGCCTGGTGCCGTTCCGGCAAAGGTCCGACCATCATTGAAATGATGACCTATCGGTATCGGGGCCATTCGATGTCCGATCCGGCGAAATACCGGACCAAGGAAGAAGTCGACAAGGTACGCACCGAGCACGATCCGATCGAGCAGGTGCGCGCCCGGCTGCTGGCGAAAAAGTGGGCGACCGAGGACGAACTGAAAAAAATTGACGCATCCGTGCGCGCCGTGGTCAACGAGGCGTCGGAATTCGCCACCCACGATGCCGAGCCCGAACCTTCGGAACTCTATACCGACGTGTATCGGTGATAGCGTCAGCCCGCCATGCCAACCCAAGTCCTCATGCCCGCTTTGTCTCCGACCATGGAGAAGGGCAACCTTGCCAAGTGGCTCAAGAAAGAAGGCGACACCGTAAAATCCGGTGACGTGATCGCCGAGATAGAGACCGACAAAGCCACCATGGAAGTGGAAGCGGTCGATGAAGGCACGCTGGGTAAGATCCTGGTCCCAGAAGGCACCGCCGACGTCGCGGTCAATACGCCGATCGCCACGATCCTCGCAGAGGGTGAGGACAAATCGGCGCTCGAGGATGGCAAGCCGGACATCGCGGATGTAGTTCCTGCACGGGCAGCGGCGCCCAAGCCGACGGCACCGACGCCGCCTGCGTCCACTGCAACCAAGATCGTCGTCGAGCCGCCGGTGCCAACCGCGCTGCCGGACCCGGAAACCCCCGCCGGGACCGAGATGGTCACCATGACCATGCGCGAAGCGTTGCGCGACGCCATGGCCGAGGAAATGCGCCGCGACAAAGATGTGTTCGTGATCGGCGAAGAGGTCGCCGAGTATCAGGGCGCCTACAAGGTCACACAGGGCCTGTTGCAGGAATTCGGCGCGCAGCGCGTCATCGACACGCCGATCACCGAGCAC
The DNA here is from genome assembly GCA_963747855.1 of uncultured Alphaproteobacteria bacterium. Classification (GTDB taxonomy): domain Bacteria; phylum Pseudomonadota; class Alphaproteobacteria; order Rhizobiales; family Xanthobacteraceae; genus BOG-931. Next base: position 1,140,659 of record CAVVGN010000002.1, on the reverse strand, counting down.
GGTTTTGCCGGACTTGGCGTCGGCGCGGCGCTCGCCGGGCTAAAGCCGGTGGTCGAATTCATGACCTTTAATTTCGCCATGCAGGCGATCGACCACATCATCAATTCGGCGGCGAAGACCCGTTACATGTCCGGCGGGCAGGTTGACGTCGCGATGGTGTTTCGCGGGCCGAATGGGCCGGCCGCGCGCGTGGGCGCCCAGCACAGCCAGGATTATTCGTCGTGGTATTCGCACGTTCCGGGGCTCAAGGTGATCGCGCCTTCGAACGCCGCCGACGCCAAGGGTCTGCTCAAGGCCGCGATCCGCGATCCCAATCCGATCGTCTTTCTCGAGAACGAGCTGCTTTACGGCGTGTCGTCGCCGGTGCCGAAGCTTGACCATTACGTGCTGCCGATCGGCCGCGCACGGATCGTGCGTTCCGGCAACGATGTGACGTTGGTCGCCTGGTCGATGGGTATGGTGTATGCGCTCAAAGCCGCCGAAGAACTCGCGAAAGAGAATATCTCTGCGGAAGTTATCGATCTGCGCACGCTTAAACCGATGGATGCCGAGACCATTATCGAGTTGGTGAAGAAGACCGGCCGCCTCGTCACCGTCGAGGAGGGCTGGAAGCAATCCGGCGTCGGTGCGGAAATTGCCGCGCGCTTGATGGAGGACGCGTTCGATTATCTGGACGCGCCGGTGATACGCGTCACCGGCAAGGACGTGCCGATGCCTTACGCCGCCAATCTGGAGAAGCTCGCGCTGCCGTCGGTCGCCGAGGTGGTTGAGGCGGCTAAAACTGTAAGTTATCGCTGATCGCCTCTTCGGTGACGTTGCCGCGCCCGGGAAACAGAAATGCCCATCAACATCCTGATGCCGGCTTTGTCGCCCACGATGGAGAAGGGCAACCTCGCCAAATGGCTCAAGAGGGAAGGCGAGGCGGTCAAGACCGGCGACGTCATCGCCGAGATCGAGACCGACAAAGCGACGATGGAATACGAGGCCGTCGATGACGGTGTGATGGCCAAGATCGTGGTGCCGGAAGGCACCAACGACGTGCCGGTCAATCAGCTGATCGCCGTGTTGGCGCAGGAGGGCGAAGATCCGAAAGCCGCAGCAGCCGCCGCCGGGAAGGGCGCTTCGCCGCCGCCGAAGGCGCCGAGTGCCGCACCTGCGCCCGCACCCGGGCCGCAGGCGAAGGCGCCAACGCCGGCAGCTGCATCTCCGCAGCCGAAGGCGGCGGGTGAAGCAGCGCAGACCAGCGGGCACGGGGCAAATCGAGTTTTCGCTTCGCCGCTGGCGCGCCGGCTCGCCAAAGACGCCGGCATCGACATCGGCCGCATCTCCGGCTCAGGCCCGCATGGCCGGGTGATCGCGCGCGACGTGGCAGCGGCGAAGGACGGCAAGGACCTGCGCGCGCCCGCTGCCGCTCCCTCCGGCGCATCCACAATTGCGCCGTCGATGTCGGATCAGCAAATCCGCGCGCTCTATGAAGAGGGCAGTTACGAACTCGTCCCGCACGACGGCATGCGCCGCACCATCGCCCAGCGATTGACCGCCTCGGTGCGGACCATCCCGCATTTCTATCTCACCATCGATTGCGACATCGGCAAGCTTGCGGCGGCGCGCGAGGAGATCAACGCCGCGGCGGCGAAGGACAAGGACGGCAAGCCCGCTCACAAGCTGTCGGTCAACGACTTCGTCATCAAGGCCCTGGCGCTTGCCTTGCAGCGCGTGCCCGACGCCAATGTGAGCTGGAGCGAAGCCGGCATGCTCAAGCACAAGCATTCCGACATTGGCGTCGCCGTGGCGCTGCCGGCCGGACTGATCACGCCGATCGTCCGCAACGCCGAAACGAAATCGTTGTCGGCGATCTCCAACGAGATGAAGGAGTTGGCGGCGCGTGCGCGCGCGAAGAAACTCAAGCCGCAGGAATATCAAGGCGGCACCTCGTCGGTGTCCAACCTCGGCATGTACGGCATCAAGGACTTCACGGCGGTGATCAATCCGCCGCAATCGACCATCCTCGCGGTCGGCACCGGTGAGGAACGCGCGGTGGTGCGCGGCGGCCAGATCGAGGCCGCGCAGATCATGAGCGTGACCATGTCGTGCGATCACCGCTCGGTTGATGGCGCGCTCGGCGCACAGCTGATCGGCGCGTTCAAGGCGCTGATCGAAAACCCGGTGATGATGCTGGTGTGAAATGCCGCTGGTCCGGATCGACATGCGGCGCGGAAAACCGCTCGCTTACAAGCAGGCGATTTGCGGCGCGATTTACCGCGCTATGCTTGACGACTTCGCCGTGCCGAAGGACGATCGCTTTATGGTCGTCAACGAGCATGAAGCGCATAATTTTGTTTTCGCCGAAAGCTACCTCGGCATCGCCCACACCGACGACCTAGTGATCATTCAGATCACGGCAAACGATACCCGCACCACCGAACAAAAGCAGGCGTTCTTCGCCCGCGTCGCCGCACTCTTGGCGGAAAATCCGGGCATGCGTAAAGAGGATGTCTTTATCAATCTCGTTGAAGTCAAAAAAGAAAACTGGTCGTTTGGCAACGGCATCGCTCAATACGTCTGAGCGCCGGCGTGCAAAGGATCAGTCGGAATCGAAGCCACTGGCCTTGAAGACTTTGACCGCGTCCGGTGATTGCAGGAACTTGATCAGCGCTTTCGCCGTGTCCGCGTTCTTGGAGTCCGCAACGGCGCCTGCGGCGAAAGCCGTGACTTTGTTCAGATCGCCGGGCAGGGGACCTACGACGTCCACGCCGGCGGCGTTCATGATTTCCGGTTTTTGCTGAATGGCGAGTTCGGTCTCGCCCGTGGCGACTAGAGTTGCGGCATTGCCGCCGGGCGGCGGGAATTTGGTTTTGGACTTGATATCGCCGGCAATCCCCAGCCGATCGAGCACGGTCGCGAAATGAACGCCGCTAGCGCCGCCGGAAGCCGGATTGCTGTAGGCGATGGATTTTGCGGCAAGCAGCGCCTCTTTGAATGTCTCGGCCGAGGAGATGTCGGGCTTGTGCGCGCCCGATTTGATCGCAACGACGATGCCGGATGCCGCAAGCGTAACGACAGTACCGATCAAGAGCTTGCCCTCCTTGTCCAGCGCATCGATATTTGCGCGCGTAAGAATCGCGATATCAGCCGGTTCGCCGGCCTCAATGCGCTTGGTCAGCGCTGCGGCGGTACCCCAAGTGATGGCAAGTGTCTTGCCGGTGTCCTTTTGGAACTGCGGAACCAGTTCCTCCAGTGCGCCGCGCATGGCGATGCTGCTGTACACATTAAGGTCGGCGGCGTTTACGAACCCTGCTTGCGAAAACAGACATATCGCTATGGCGACCCGCCTCACGATCCCGATCACGGCGTTCCCCCATTTCTCCTGTGGGCGCATTACATAGGTGAACTGCCGGGACTTCAACTTGGTTCAAGGCGCAATTCATTTATTGTCCTGCCCGCGACAAGCGGGAGCATGACGGTTAAGGTAGCGAGAGCGTGAGGTTGGAATGGCTGACACGAATTTCGACATTATTATTATCGGCTCCGGGCCCGGCGGCTACGTCTGCGCCATCCGGGCGGCGCAACTTGGATTTAAGACCGCGATCGTCGAGCGCGACTATCTTGGCGGCATCTGTCTGAACTGGGGCTGCATTCCGACTAAGGCGCTGCTGCGATCGGCGGAGATTTTCCATTATCTCCAGCACGCCAAGGACTACGGATTGTCCGCGGGCGAAGTGAAATACGATCCTGCGGCCGTGGTGAAGCGTTCGCGGGCGGTGTCCAAGCGCCTGAACGACGGCGTCGGCTTCCTGATGAAAAAGAACAAGGTTGCGGTGATCTGGGGCGAGGCTTCAATCGACGCGCTCGGAAAAGTCACCGTAAAGGCCGGCAAGACCGAAGCGCCCAAGGGAACGCTCGGCGCCGGTTCATACCAGGCCAAGCACATCATCATCGCGACCGGCGCGCGGCCGCGCGTCCTGTCCGGGCTCGAATCGGACAAAAAGCTGATCTGGACCTATTTCGAAGCGATGGTGCCCGACCGTATTCCGAAATCGCTACTCGTGGTCGGCTCGGGCGCGATCGGTATCGAATTCGCCTCGTTCTACCGCGCGCTCGGCGCCGAAGTGACCGTGGTCGAAGTGCTGCCGCAGATCCTGCCGGTGGAAGACGCTGAAATCGCTGCCTTCGCGCGCAAGAGCTTCGAAAAACAGGGCATCAAGATTCTCACCGGCGCCAAGGTGACCAAGCTCGACAAGAAGGTGGACGGCGTGACCGCGACCATCGACGACGGCAAGGGCGGCACACAGACGCTCTCCGCCGAGCGGGTCATCTCCGCAGTCGGCGTGGTCGGCAATATCGAGAATCTCGGCCTAGAGAAACTCGGCGTGAAGACCGAGCGCGCAGCCATCGTCACCGACGGCGCGTGCAAGACCAACGTGCCGGGCATCTACGCCATCGGCGACGTGGCTGGTCCGCCGCTGCTCGCGCACAAGGCCGAGCACGAAGGCGTCATCTGCGTCGAGGCGATCAAGGGGCTGCATCCGCATCCGATGGACAAGCGGCTTATTCCGGGCTGCACGTATTGCACGCCGCAGATCGCCTCGGTGGGACTGACGGAAGCTGCGGCCAAGGACAAAAAGCTCGACATCCGCGTCGGACACTTTCCCTTTGTCGGCAATGGCAAAGCGATCGCGCTGGGCGAGGACCAGGGCTTGGTGAAGGTGATCTTCGACAAAAAGACCGGTCAACTGCTCGGTGCGCACATGGTCGGTGCGGAAGTGACCGAGCTCATTCAGGGCTACGTGATCGCGATGAATCTCGAAACCACCGAAGAAGAGCTCATGCACACCGTATTCCCGCATCCGACCTTGTCGGAGATGATGAAGGAAGCTGTGCTGGACGCGTATGGTCGCGCGCTGAATATCTAACCAACCAGCCCCGCCATGGGTTTGACGCCGGCGCTGCCGGGAAAAACGTTCTCTGCCAGCGCACGCTCGTCGGCGCGCAGGTGATCTCTCAGCAGACCTTTGAGCACCGCGCGCAAATCCGTGGTCGGCTTGAGATCGCGGTTCTCGTAAAGGTCAGCCCCATTCAGTCCGGGCCAATCGGCGAGCACGCGACCGCCCTTGAGCGCGCCGCCGGCAAGGAGTGCGACGGTCGCGGTACCGTGGTCGGTACCGTCCGTACCGTTGATGCGGGCGGTGCGACCGAACTCTGTCATCACCGCAACCACCGTCTTGCGCCAGGCCGGTCCCATGTTGATTTCGATCGTGGCCAGCGCGCCGTCGAGCGCGCCGAGGAGCTGCGACAGGTGTCCGGTAGCTATGCCTTCGTTGTTGTGCGTGTCCCAGCCGTCCAGCGCGAGCGCTCCGACCCGCGGCCCGTCCGGTTGCGCCAGGAATTTAGCCGCCATGCCGGCGGCGTCGGCAAAATAGCTCCGCGCCTGGGCCGGACGTGGACCGCCTGGTTTTTGCGCTATCGTGCCGGCACGCTCCATCGCCACCAGGCGGGCATGCTCTTCCAGCGCGCCGGCGAGACCTTGATCAGTATGCCGGTAAAGCTCGAGCAACCGCGCGGCGGTGTCGTCGCTCGCCGGCATCATATTTTGCGGCGACCACGACAAAACATGCGCCGGACCGAGCACGATCAGCGGTGGAGTCGGACCGACGCCCAGCAGCTTGCCGCCTCTGGGATTGACGCGACCGCCGGGCGCGAGCGAGAACAGAGCGCGGTTGAGCCAGCCGCTGTCGCTCGGCGCCGGCTTGGACAAGCCGCTTTCCAGCAAATCCTGGCCGTCGAAATGCGAACGCTCGCGGTAGGGCGTGGCGCAGGCGTGCACCACGATGGCCTCGTTCGCCTGGAACATGCGATGTAAATTCGGCATTGACGGATTGAGCGCGAAGAAACCGTCGAGCCTGAGCGCAGGAGTCTTGCCATCCAGCGTCAACGCGTTCTCACCGCGTAACGCCACCCAATCCGGATCGCCGAACGGCGCCACGGCGGCCAGTCCGTCTAGTGCGCCGCGCAAGACGATGGCGAGAAAACGCGGATCGCGGCCTTCAGCGTGCGCGAGCTTCGGCAGAAAGCCCCACGCGAACAAAGTGCCCGAGGACAGCAAGAATTGGCGCCGTGACGATGCGTGCGGTCGGCTCATGATCATCATCTCCGCAGAAATTCCGGCGCCATAACCAGCAGCGTGAACGCTTGCTCGCGGCTTTCCGCCCGCGCGACCGTTCGGCGGGTGTCAGCCGAGGCGAGTGGGCCGAGCCCGCGTTCCAGAAGATCCAGGGGATCAGTCTCCGGCGGCAATTGGCGGCCGATTTGATTGGCGACGTCGAGGCGGCGCGGCACGCCGTCGATCCACGCCGCATCGGTATCGGGAAAGCCGTTCGGGGCCGGCGGCCGCCACAATGGCTCGCCCAGCACAGCCTGCATCTTGAGCAGGCGATTGATCAACCCGCGGTCGATGCCCGGCGATGCCATGTCGACATTATTTCCGTTAGCACCGGCGGCGAGCTTCCACCGGCCAGCGGTCATTCGCAGCGTGCCGATGATCCACTCCGACGGCGGCTTGAGCTTGCCGCGCGCTTGCATCCACGCTTCGTCAGCGGCGACCAGCGCCTTGGAAACTTCCTTGAGATTGCCGTCGGTGTCGCGGAAAGTCCTGGCGAGCCTGCCGACCAGCGCTGGCGGCGGCTCATCAGCAACGAAGTGCCGCGCGAGCTTGTGGGCGACGTGTTGCGCGGTCGCCGGATGGTGCGCAAGGTCGCCCAGCACAGCGCGGCCCTGTTCGACGCCGCCTTCTGAATAACTCTTACCGAGCAGATTGCGGGCGCCGGGCTCGTGTAGCCGCTTGTTGAATATAAATTCGCCGCCATGCGCGGGCTCAGCGGGATCGATCATGGTCCAGCCAGTGAGCACGTTGGCGAAACTCGTCACGTCGGCTTGCGAATAACCGCTGCGGACGCCGAGCGTGTGCAACTCCATAATCTCGCGCCCAAGGTTTTCATTCAGCCCCTTGTCGCGGTTGATGCCGGCGATTGAATCCGCGCCCATCGACTGGACGTTGTCGAGATAGAACAGCATCGCCGGATGGCTTTCGACCGCAACCAGCATGTCGGCGAAGCGGCCAAGAACATGCGGCCGGATTGCTTCGCGCTCGTAGGCCCCGGCCATGGCGACGTCCTTGTCGGCGGATAAGCAGAAATGATTTGACCAGAACCACACCAGCCGCTCAACGAAGCCGATATTTGCGGCGACCGCCGCCTCGAAGCGCGCGGCGGCCTCGTCCTGCATTATTTGCTGCGGTAGGGGCGGCTGTTTGTTCTCGGCCGTTTTTTGATTAGGCTGCTGCGGCAGGCCCGCTTTCATTGGATCGGGGCCGGCCATGGCTTCCCTGGCGTCGGCTTCAGTTTTGAGCCGCTGGGCGAGCTTCTTGTTTGCCTGCTCTTCGGCGCGGAAGTCGGATACGGTACGCGCTGCCTGCGCGCTGGACGGCAGAGCGGCCGGAAGAATTCCGGCCTTGGGGCGGTCCAGATCGGCGAGGAGCGCGCCGCGCGGATCGTTGGCTATGGCGGCGATCGAGTTGCCGGAAACGGCAAAGCCAGAGCCCGGGCCGAAGCCAAATCTGTGGAGGGCAAGCGCCGCCGATTCTTTCCCGCGGGGGATCACAGAAGTTTCTCGCCGATAGCCGCTCCCGAAATCAATCGACCATTTTATTGTGGCGAAACTTTATGTCGCGAAAGGCGGAACCGCGCGTGATTTCTAACTGATTGTTCATCACGCCGCTATTGTTGCGCGACGACGGCCGCACTCCGGCCGTCTTGCGACGCGCCGCATCGCCTCGTAAGTATTCGTCACGGGCACTTACCCGCTCCGGAGGCCTTATGGCCGTTATTGTTGATACCGTGCAGGGCGTCCGCCCCCGTCATCCGGAAAAGGCGCATCGGCCCGACCAGGCGAGCCCGGGCAAGCCCGACTGGATCCGCATCAAGGCGCCGACATCTGCCGGCTATGTGGCGACGCGTGATATCGTCCACGCGAACGGCTTGCATACCGTCTGCGAGGAAGCCGGCTGCCCGAATATCGGCGAGTGCTGGGAGAAGAAGCACGCCACCTTCATGATCATGGGCGATACTTGCACGCGCGCCTGCGCCTTCTGCAACGTCAAGACCGGATTGCCCAGCGCGCTCGACCCGGCCGAGCCCGACCACGTCGCGGACGCGACCGCCAAGCTTGGGCTGGCGCACATCGTCATTACCTCGGTCGACCGGGACGATCTCGACGACGGTGGCGCCGCCCATTTCGCTGCAGTGATCCGCGCCATTCGTGGGCGCTGCCCGCTGACGACGATCGAGGTGCTGACGCCCGATTTCCTGCGCAAGACCGGCGCCGCCGAGACCGTAGTGGCGGCGAAGCCCGACGTGTTCAACCACAATCTCGAAACCGTGCCGTCGAAATATCTCACCGTGCGGCCGGGTGCGCGCTACTTCGCGTCGCTGCGACTCCTCCAGCACGCCAAGGCGCTCAATCCGCAGCTGTTCACCAAATCTGGCATCATGGTCGGGTTGGGTGAAGAGCGGAACGAAGTGTTGCAGGTGATGGACGACCTGCGCTCGGCCGACGTCGATTTCCTTACGATCGGCCAGTATCTGCAGCCTTCGCGCAAGCACCATCCGGTGATGCGCTTTGTGCCGCCGGAAGAATTCAAGGCGCTTGAGGCGATCGCTTACGCCAAGGGATTTTCCATGGTCTCGGCGACACCGCTGACGCGCTCGTCGCATCACGCTGGCGAGGATTTTGCGCGGCTCAAAGCGTCGCGGGCGGCGCGCTAAACCATGCCGGAATTGTCAAGCACCAGGCGCGTGCGTCACGCCGCCGCCGAAATGTTCGATCTCGTCGCCGACGTCGAGCATTATCCGGAATTCGTACCGCTCTGCCAGTCGCTTATTGTACGCGAGCGCCGGAAAGAGGGCGGCAAGGACATCATCGTTGCCGACATGACGGTAGCCTATAAGCTCGTTCGGCAGACTTTTACCAGCCGCGTAACGCTCGATCGGACCAATCTGCAAATCCTGGTGCAGTATCTCGAAGGTCCGTTTCGCCAGCTCAACAACACCTGGAAATTCCGCCCGGTCGAGGCGCGCGTCTGCGACGTCGAGTTCTTCATCGCCTACGAGTTTCAGAGCCGCACGTTGGGCTTGCTAATGGGGGCGATGTTCGACACTGCCTTTCGCCGCTTCGCCGGCGCCTTCGAGCGCCGCGCCGATGAGGTTTACGGCACGCGCGCGGCGTAGCCGCTCGGCCCCGGCAAAGCGGGTAGGGTAGCGTTGTCATTCGCTCGCGTTGTTCGATCAATTCAGGGGAGACGACCAATGTTGCGTGGATCAGCGATTGCGCTAGGCATCGCCGCTGCCGTTGTTGGGGCGGGTGTGTCATCCGCTCAGGAATCGCCGCCGACCTACAAGGCCGATCCCGATGTCTTTAAGCTCGTTTTCGAGGATACGAGCTTTCGCATGATTGCGGGCACCTGGCAGCCGGGCCAGACCGACAAGCCGCACTCGCATATGAGCGTCTCGGTCGCCTATGCCCTTACCGACTGCTCACTGCGGGTCGCTGGCCCTGACGGCAAGTTTATATCAACGTCAAGGCCGGCACGGTGAGCACGGTCGCCATCACGCCGTCGCATACAACGACCAATAACGGGAGCGCCGTCTGTAAAGTTCTCCTAGTCGAGCGCAAATAATACCACGTGTCGGCTAGGCTTTCGCCAGCAATTCCAGGAGCGCAAGCGCTTCGGTGACGGAGCGTGCGCGAACGCGGTCGCGGCCGATGTCGCCGTAGCGGCGCGAGCGGGCGAGGCGGCGGCCGCCGCGCTTGGCGGCGGCGAAATAGACCAGGCCGACCGGCTTTTCTTTTGAGCCGCCGCCAGGACCGGCAATGCCGGTGATCGCCACCGCCAGATTGGCCTGCGAATTCCTCAGCGCGCCTTTGGCCATGGCCGCGGCGGTCTCGGCGCTGACCGCGCCGTGGCGCTTGAGCGTTGCGGCCGACACACCGAGCATTTGCTGTTTGGCATCGTTCGAATAGGTGACGAAGCCGCGATCGATCACGTCGGATGATCCAGCAATGTCGGTGAGTGCGGCTGCCACCAGCCCGCCGGTGCAGGATTCAGCGGTGGCGATTTTCAGTCCATGTGCGCGGGACAGTTGGAGTACGCGCGCTGCCGCCGCGCGCAACGCCTTGCCAGTCACGTTGCGCTCCACGGCAGCCGCACGGTCGCGGTCGCCATCGCCACCAGGCCTTCGCCGCGGCCGGTGAAGCCCATTTTTTCGCTGGTGGTCGCCTTGATTGCGACGCGGCCAACAGGCACGCCGGCGATGGTGGCGATGCGCGCACGGATGGCGTCGCGGTGCGGCGATACCCGCGGCGCCTCGCACACGATCGTGACGTCGAGATGTGCGATTAGGCCGCCGCGTGCGCGCACGCGCTCGCAGGCAAAGGCGAAGAATTTTTCGGACGGCGCGCCTTTCCATTGCGGATCGCTGGGCGGGAAGTGCTGGCCGATGTCGCCTTCGGCCAACGCGCCGAGGATTGCGTCCACCAATGCATGCAGCGCGACGTCGGCGTCGGAGTGTCCGGTCACGCCGCGCGTATAGGCAATTCGCACGCCGCCGAGCATGACGTGATCGCCGTCGGCGAAAGCATGTACGTCGAACCCGCTGCCGGTACGAATGTCCGTGAGCGTTGCGGCACGCAGCGCCTCAGCACGAACAAAATCATCATGGGTGGTGAGCTTCACGTTGCCGGGCTCGCCGGCGAACACGCTTACCCGATGACCCGCCCATTCGGCAAGCGCGGCGTCGTCGGTGAAATCGTTGCGGCCGGCGGCGGCGGCACGGCGATGCGATTCGACGATCAGATCGAAGGCGAAAGCCTGCGGTGTCTGTACTGTGCGCAGACGATTTCGGTCGAGCGTCTCGGTGATCAAGTCGTGCTCGTCGATCTTCTTCACCGTGTCGGCAATGGCGACGGCCGGCACTGCCGCGCCATGCGCGCGCGCGGCATCGATGGCGCGGGTGATCAGCGCAAGGGAAAGGAACGGCCGCGCGGCATCGTGGATGAGAACCAAATCGGGCGCGTCGGCGCGCAAGGCTTCAAGACCGGCGCGAACCGACGCCTGCCGCGTCGCGCCGCCCCAAACTGGCGGCCGCAGATTTTTCATTCCGGCGGTTGCGGCCTCGAAAGGACCGATGTCATCGCGATGGATGACCGCCTGAACCGACGAGATCTGCGGATGCCCGAGGAAGGCCTCCAGAGCTGGCCGGATCGCCGGTTCGCCGGCGATCTCCCGATATTGCTTCGGCATCTCGCCGCCGGCGCGATGGCCCCGACCGGCTGCGACAACCACAGCCGCCACCTTGCCATTCATCCAACATCACTCCGCTCGCGATTTCCGGAACCGCTTTAGCGCATGTGCCGCAAATGTGCGAACTGGCAACGTTTCGGCGGGCCGGCAGCCCGACGGACAGTCATCCACAGCTGTGCTGCTCCGGAAACCCAGCCAGATTGACTATATTGCAGTGCAGCACTTGCGCCTCTCCGGCGGAGTGGCTAAACTATATGCAGAAGCATTTCACCGCCTAATTCGTGTGCAAAACCGCCTCATTCCACCGAATCTGCGGCCATTCGTCCCGCGATATGACAAAGGCGAGCCTCCCCGCATGACAACCGCCAAGGCGATCCTTGCCGGGACGGCCGCCGATGCGGTTCTCAATGCGTTGCCGCATCCCGTTATCGTGGTGACCGCCGACGGCAAGGTGGCCGAGGCCAATGTCGCGGCTGAGTCCTTTTTCGAGGTGTCGCTCCCGCTGCTGCGCCGCCACCTGCTCCGTGATCTGGTGCCGTTCGGCAGTCCGTTGCTCACCCTGGTGGAGCAGGTGCGCGCAAGCGGCGGGGCGGTCAACGAATACAAGGTCGATCTCGGCACCCCGCGCAATCCCGGCGATCGCGCCGTCGATCTGTACGTCGCGCCGTTGCCTGAACAGCCGGAGTGCGTGGTGGTGATGCTGCAAGAGCGCTCGATCGCCGACAAGATGGATCGCCAGCTTACCCATCGCGGCGCGGCCCGCTCCGTGATCGCGCTCGCCGCCATGCTCGCGCACGAGATCGAAGAATCCGCTGTCCGGTATCCGCGGCGCCGCCCAGCTGCTCGAACAATCGGCTGGAGACGACGACCGCACGCTCACGCGACTGATTTGCGACGAAGCCGACCGCATCGTGAAGCTGGTCGACCGCATGGAAGTGTTCGCCGACGAGCGTCCGGTCGAACGCGAGCCAATCAACATCCATGTGGTGCTCGATCACGTCAAGCGGCTCGCCCAATCTGGCGTCGCCCGCCACATCAAATTCATCGAAGATTACGATCCGTCGCTGCCGCCGGTGCTGGCCAATCGCGACCAGCTCGTTCAGGTGTTCCTCAATCTTGTGAAGAACGCGGCCGAAGCGATCGGCGACAGTCCGGGCGGCGAGATTTCACTTTCGACCGCATTTCGGCCGGGCGTGCGGCTGTCCGTTCCGGGCGCCAAGATGCGCATTTCGTTGCCGCTCGAATTTTGCGTGAAGGACAACGGCCCGGGCGTGCCCGAAGAATTGATGCCGCATTTGTTCGATCCGTTTGTCACCACCAAGCCGACCGGATCGGGGCTCGGGCTTGCGCTGGTGGCGAAGATCGTCGGCGACCATGGCGGCATTATCGAGTGCGAGTCGCAGCCGCGCCGCACCATCTTTCGCGTGCTGATGCCGGTCTATGTGCGCGACGGCATGGAAGCAGAGGCTGCGGTCGCGTCGCGAGGGGATCATTGATGCCCGCGGGAAACATCCTCGTCGCCGATGACGACTCCGCCATCCGGACGGTGCTCAACCAGGCGCTGTCCCGGGCCGGCTACGAAGTCCGCTCGACGGGTAACGCGGCCACGTTGTGGCGCTGGGTCAGCCAGGGCGACGGCGACCTGATCATCACCGACGTGGTGCTGCCGGACGAAAATGCCTTCGATCTGCTCGTTCGCATCAAGAAAGCGCGACCTGATCTGCCGGTGCTGGTGATGAGCGCGCAAAACACGTTTATGACGGCGATCCGCGCTTCCGAGCGCGGCGCTTACGAATATCTGCCCAAGCCGTTCGATCTGAAAGAGCTGATCGCCATCGTCGGCCGTGCTTTGTCTGAGCCGAAGGAGCGGCCGCGGCCGCCGGCCAAGGTCGAGGATTTCGAGTCGATCCCGCTGGTCGGCCGCTCGCCGGCGATGCAGGAAATCTATCGCGTGCTGGCGCGGCTGATGCAGACCGATCTGACGGTGATGATCTCCGGCGAATCCGGCACCGGTAAGGAACTGGTGGCGCGCGCGTTGCACGATTACGGCAAGCGCCGCACCGGGCCGTTCGTGGCCATCAACATGGCGGCGATCCCGCGCGACCTGATTGAGTCGGAATTGTTCGGCCACGAGAAGGGAGCTTTCACTGGCGCCAATACGCGCAGCGCCGGCCGCTTCGAGCAGGCCGAGGGCGGCACGCTGTTCCTCGACGAGATCGGCGATATGCCGATGGAAGCGCAGACGCGGCTGCTGCGCGTATTGCAGCAGGGCGAATACACCACGGTCGGCGGTCGCACCCCGATCAAGGCGGATGTGCGCATCATTGCAGCGACCAACAAGGATTTGCGGCAGCTGATCCAGCAGGGATTGTTCCGCGAGGATTTGTTTTTCCGGCTCAACGTGGTGCCGTTGCGTTTGCCGCCGTTGCGCGAGCGCATCGAGGATATTCCCGACTTGATCCGGCATTTTTTCGCGCAAGTCGAGCGTGAGGGCCTGCCGGCGAAGCAGATCGACCAGGTGGCGCTCGATCGCCTCCGCCGGCATCGCTGGCCCGGCAATGTGCGCGAACTTGAAAATCTGGCGCGGCGTCTTGCCGCGCTCTATCCGCAGGAAACCATCACCGCTGCCGTGGTCGACGCCGAATTGTCGCAGCCCGCGCTCACCGCGCCGGGCGAAAGCCACCGCGGCGACGAGAATCTGTCGAACGCGGTCGAGCGCTATCTCGCGCATTATTTTTCCGGCTTCGACGAGGGCTTGCCTCCGCCCGGCCTGTATCACCGCATCCTGCGTGAGGTGGAGGCACCACTTCTGTCCGCCGCGCTGGCGGCAACCCGCGGCAACCAGATTCGCGCAGCCGACCTCCTCGGCGTCAACCGCAATACTCTGCGCAAGAAGATCCGCGACTTGGAAATCCAGATTTTTCGCTCCAGTGGTGCCTGAGCGACCCCCGGCTTGACCCGGGCGAGCGCCTAGGAATTGTCACAATCCGGCAACATTGTTGTATAAAAGCATCACTGGCGCGAATGGGCCCGGGGCTCCATTCGTTCCTGCGCCGCACAAGTCCCGTGTTTTTAGGGCGTCTATGACGACTGCCGAGCAAGTCGCTCCGCTCGACCCGCCGCTTGCGGCCCCGGGGCCGGTGGCGTCCCTAGATCCCGCGGCAACTACGCCGGTGCCGGGTGCCTCCCGGCTGATTGGCGCCATCGCTGTCGGCATCGCCCTTCTGTCCGCCGCCACCACCTTCATGGTGCTGGCCGGACTGACCCCGATCGCGCCGGTGCATCAGGTGGTGGTCGAGCTTCTGCTCGCCGACCTTGCAGCCGGACTCCTGCTGCTCGCGATCATCGGACGGGAAGTATGGGTGGTTGTGCGCGCACGCCGGCGTGGCTACGCCGGCTCGCGGCTGCATGTGCAGATCGTCGGCCTGTTCGCCGTGATCGCGGCGGTGCCGACCGTACTGGTCGCGGTGGTCGCTTCGACCACGCTCGATCGCGGCCTCGATCGCTTCTTTTCGACGCGCACTCGCGCCATGATCGAGCAATCGCTGATCGTCGCCGACGCCTATGTGAGGGAGCATGCGCAAGCGATCCGCGGCGAGATCATGGCCATGGCTTTTGACCTTGGTCGCGCCAAGCCGATGTTCGACACCGACCGGGAGAAATTCCGCCAGTTCTTCACCGCACAAACGACCGCGCGCGGATTGTCGGCGGCGATGATCATTCGCGCAGACGGTTCGACGGTCGAGCGCGCCGACGTGAAAATGGACAAGGCGGTGGTGCTGCCGTCGGCGCAATTGCTCGCCCAGATCACCGAGAGCGAGCCGCAGGTCGCGCTTATTCCCGAAGGCGATCACGTCGCCGCCGCCGTGAAGCTGCACGGGTATGATGACATGTATCTCTACGCCGCGCGCGTGCTCGATCCGCGCGTGGTGCAGCAGCTGCGGGCGACTCAGGAAAGCGTCGGCGAATACGCCAACCTGGAAGCCCGCCGGCTCGGCATTCAGATCGCGTTCGCCCTGATGTTCGCGGTCATTGCGCTGATCGTTCTGTTGTCGTCGGCCTGGATCGGGCTTGATTTCGCCAACCGGCTGGTTGCGCCGATCCGCCGCCTGATCGGCGCCGCCAATGTCGTTTCCACCGGCAACCTTCAGGTGCGCGTGCCGATCCGCCGCTCCGAGGGCGATCTCGCCCAGCTCGGCGAAACGTTCAACAAGATGACGGCCGAACTAAGCGCGCAACACGATGACATCGTTCGCGCGCGCGATGTCATCGATAGCCGCCGGCAATTCACCGAAGCCGTGCTCGCCGGCGCCAGCGCCGGCGTCATCGGCGTCAACGCGGATGGTCATATCTCCATCCTCAATCGCTCGGCTGAACGGTTGCTCGCGCGCACGGAAGGGGAGGCGCTGGGCCGTCCGCTATCCGAAGTAGCGCCGGAACTCGCCGAAATCTTTGAGGCGGCGCAGGCCGGAAATCAGCGCCTGGTCCAGCGCCAGCTGACGGTGAGCCGCAGCGGGCAGGAGCGCAATTTCTCCGTGCGCGTTACCAGCGAACAAGCCATCGAGGCCGAGCACGGTTACGTCATCACCATCGACGACGTCACCGAGCTCGTTCTGGCGCAGCGTACGTCGGCGTGGGCCGATATCGCTCGGCGCATCGCTCACGAAATCAAGAACCCGCTCACGCCGATCCAGTTGTCGGCCGAACGGCTGCGCCGCAAATACGGCAAGGTGATTGTCGAGGATGCCGTCGTGTTCGAGCAGTGCACCGAAACGATCGTGCGCCAGGTCGACGACATCAAGCGCATGGTCGACGAATTCTCACGCTTTGCCCGGATGCCGAAACCGGTGATCGCCGGAGAGGATGTGGCCGATACAGTGCGTCAGGCTGTCTTCCTCATGCGCGTCGCCCACCCCGACATCGATTTCGACGTCGATCTGCCGGCGGAGACGATGCCGGCGCGTTTCGATAGACGGCTTATCTCGCAGGCGCTCACCAATATCATTAAGAACGCGACCGAAGCGATCGCGGCGGTGCCGCCTGAGACGCTGGGCAAGGGCCGTATCACGGTCAGCGCACGGCGCGACGGCAGGGATGTCGTGATCGACGTCATCGATAACGGTATCGGTTTGCCCAAAGAGAACCGGGCGCGGCTGCTCGAGCCGTATGTGACGACGCGGGAGAAGGGCACCGGATTGGGCCTGGCGATCGTCGGCCGCATTCTCGAAGAACATGGCGGCAATATCGAATTGCGCGACGCGTCCGAGAAAAATCCCGGCGCGCGCGGTGCCTGGATGCAGCTTCGCTTCGCCGCCGAGACAATCGAAGCGCCGCCCGAACAGGCGAAAACACAAGCGGCGACGGTCTGATCATGGCGTCCGATATCCTGATCGTTGACGACGAAACCGACATCCGCGAGTTGGTCGCGGGTATTCTGCAGGACGAAGGTCACGGCACGCGCACGGCTGCCGATAGCGACCAGGCGCTTGCCGCTGTGGCTGCGCGCCGGCCCAATCTCGTTTTCCTCGACATTTGGCTGCAAGGCAGCCGGCTCGATGGTCTGCAAATGCTCGATTTGCTCAAGCAGGAGCATCCCGATCTGCCGATCGTTATGATTTCCGGCCACGGCAATATCGAAACCGCCGTCTCGGCGATCAAGCGCGGCGCTTACGACTTCATCGAAAAGCCGTTCAAGGCCGACCGGCTGCTCCTGGTCGCCGAACGGACGCTGGAGAATTCGCGGCTGCGGCGCGAGGTCAGGGAGCTCAAGCAGCTCGGCCCGCTCGCGTCGACCATCGTCGGGCATTCCCCCGCCGTCAATCAGTTGCGGCAGACGATTGAGAAAGTCGGGCCGACCAACAGTCGCGTCCTCATCGTCGGACCTTCGGGCAGCGGCAAGGAGCTTGCCGCGCGCACCTTGCATGCACTTTCCGCGCGCGCCGACGGGCCGTTCATCGTCATCAACGCCGCCGCCATCATGCCGGAGCAGATGGAGGTCGAACTGTTCGGCGTTGAAGCGGGCAACGGCACGCAAAGCCGCAAGGTCGGCGCTCTGGAAGAGGCGCACGGCGGCACCTTGTTCATCGACGAGATCGCCGACATGCCGCGCGAGACGCAGAACAAGATCTTGCGGGTGTTGGTCGATCAGACCTTCCAGCGCGTGGGCGGCAGCACCAAGGTCACGGTCGACGTGCGCATTGTCTCTTCGACCAGCCGCGACATCGAAGCCGACATCGCCGCCGGCAAATTCCGCGAGGATCTCTATCACCGGCTCTCAGTGGTGCCGATCCGCGTGCCCGGCCTCGCCGACCGCCGTGAGGACATTCCCGAGCTGGTGGAATACTTCATGACGCAGATTTCGCAGACCACCGGCCTGCCCAAGCGCAATGTCGGCAGCGACGCGCTCGCAGTGCTGCAATCGCATGATTGGCCAGGCAATGTGCGCCAGCTTCGCAACAACGTCGAACGGCTGATGATCCTCACCGGCGGCGATCCGAAGGCGGTGATTACCGCCGCGATGCTGCCGCAGGAGGTGAGCTCGATGATTCCAGCCATGCCGAACGGCAAGGGCGGCGATCATCTGATGACGCTGGCGCTCCGCGAGGCGCGCGAAGTTTTCGAACGCGAATATCTGCTGGCGCAAATCAGCCGGTTCGACGGCAACATTTCGCGCACCGCCGAGTTCGTCGGCATGGAACGCTCGGCGCTCCACCGCAAGCTCAAAGCGCTGGGGATCGACTGATCCCGTGCACCATGTCGCGCGTAGCTTACGTCAACGGCCGATACCTCCCGTTCCGCGACGCCAAGGTGCACATCGAGGATCGCGGCTATCAGTTTGGCGACGGCGTGTACGAAGTGTGCGAGGTGCGGGGAGGGCGGCTGATCGACGAGCGGCGCCACCTGGCGCGGTTAGAGCGCTCGCTCGGGCAATTGCGCATCCGCGCGCCGATGTCGCCGCGCACGCTCGGCGTGGTGCTGCGCGAAGTGGTGGCGCGAAATCGCATCGGCTACGGCAACGTCTATCTGCAAGTGACCCGCGGCGTGGCGCGGCGCGACCACGGCTTTCCGACGCCAGAGGTCAAACCGAGCCTGGTGGTGACCGCGCGTCCGCTTAACCGCGCGCGCAACGAGGCACTTGCCGCCCAAGGCATCGCCGTGATTAGCGCACCGGACAACCGGTGGGGCCGCGTCGACATCAAGACCATCGGGCTCTTGCCCAATGTGCTCGCGCGGCAGGCGGCGATCGAACAGGGCGTGCGCGACGCGTGGTTCGTCGATAACGACGGCCGCGTCACCGAGGGCGCCTCGACCAACGCCTGGATCGTGACCGCGGCAGGTTCCGTGGCCACGCGCCCGGCCGATCACGGAATCCTGCGCGGCGTCACGCGCACCGTGCTATTTGATGTGATCAAGGCGCAGGGCCTTTCGCTGGAAGAGCGGCCTTTCACGCTCGCGGAAGCCTACGCGGCGCGCGAAGCTTTCGTGACGGCGGCGACCCAGATTGTGCTGCCGGTGGTTCGCATCGACGGGCATGTCATCGGGGACGGGAAGCCGGGTCCGGTCGCAACCGCTTTGCGCCGCGAATTTCACCTTTATGCGGAGCAGAGCTAGCGCGCGGCAGGCCATTTGTTCTCCGGGACGGCGGTCCGGAAGCACATTCGTTTCGGCTTCCGCCAATTGGACTTGCATCGCCTGCCGCCCTGCCGTCTAATTGAGTAACTTGGGGTGGTTTCGCCTTCTCGCGTTCCACCCCATTTTAAGGAAGCGTAAAAAAAGACCCGCGGGGAAGGGGCCCGCGGTACAAGAACGGAAACAACGGCCATGGCAGCCGACCGCTCACAAAACCTGCAAGACACCTTCCTCAATCACGTCCGCAAGGCCAAAATCCCGCTCACCATCTTTCTGGTGAACGGCGTCAAGCTGCAAGGCGTGGTGACCTGGTTCGATAATTTTTGCGTACTGCTGCGTCGCGACGGGCATTCGCAGCTCGTCTACAAGCACGCGATCTCGACCATCATGCCGGGGCACCCGGTGCAGCTCTTCGAAGGCGCCGAGGATGCGCCCGTCGGGGAAAAGGTCTGATTGGAGCCGCGCCGCCGCGACACGCGCGCTGACCGGCTAAGCCCGACTGGCTCGGTGACAGGCCGAGCGCTGGTGATCGAGCCGGTGCTGCGGCGCGCGTCCTCGCGAAGTCGCGGCCTCCGAACGGCCGCCGGCCGCGCGGCTCGACGAAGCAATCGGTCTGGCGCGCGCCATCGATCTCGAGGTCGAGCAATCCGGCATCGTCATGCTCTCCGCCGTGCGGCCGGCGACCTATCTCGGCAAGGGCAAGGTCGAAGAGATCGCCGGCCTGGTGAAGACCGAAAATGCCGGCCTCGTGGTCATGGACTGCGCGCTCTCGCCGGTGCAGCAACGCAACCTGGAAAAGGAGTGGGGCGCCAAGGTGCTCGACCGCACCGGTCTCATCCTGGAAATATTCGGCCGCCGTGCGCGCACACGCGAAGGCGCGCTGCAGGTCGAACACGCCCATCTGACCTATCAGAAAGGCCGGCTGGTTCGCTCCTGGACCCATCTCGAGCGCCAGCGCGGCGGCTTCGGCTTCCTTGGCGGTCCCGGCGAAACACAGCTTGAAGCCGACCGCCGGATGATCGAGGAGCGGCTTGCCAAGATCGAGGCCGAGCTTGTCAAGGTCAAGCGCACCCGCGAGCTGCATCGCGAAAGCCGCCGCCGCGTGTCGTATCCGATCGTCGCGCTGGTCGGTTACACCAACGCCGGCAAGTCGACGCTGTTCAACCGCATGACGCGGGCGCGGGTGTTGTCCGCCGACATGCTGTTTTCGACGCTCGATCCGACGTTGCGCGCCGTCGATCTGTCGCACGGCGCGCGCATCATCATCTCCGACACGGTCGGATTTATTTCTGATCTGCCGACCATGCTGATCGCCGCCTTCCGCGCCACGCTGGAGGAGGTGATCGAGGCTGACGTGATCCTGCATGTGCGTGACGTCTCGCATGAAGACGCCGAGGCCCAATTGGTTGACGTAGAGAATATCCTGCGCCAGCTCGGCATCGATCCGCATGACGCCAACGACCGCCACACCATGATCGAAGTGTGGAACAAGATCGACCGCCTCGACGCGCAAGCCCGCGCGCGGCTGCAAAATCTCGCCGACCGCCGGCCGGAGGAATCTCGGCCGGTGCTGGTGTCGGCGATCACCGGGCGGGGGCTCGCTACGCTCGCCGCGGCGATCGAGGCGCGGCTGGCGGCAGGGCGCACGGTCATCGCGCTTGAACTCGAAGCTGAAGACGGCGCCGGCGTCAGCTGGCTGCATCGTCACACCGAGGTCATCAGCAAGACCGTGGACGAGCAAACCGGGCGCGTCGCTATGACGGTGCGCACCGACCCGGCGCGGGCTAACGAGGTGCGGGAACGGTTTGCGCGCTGACGGCGCGCGCTATTCCGCCTTTTTCGCCTCGTTCCACAGCGCGTCCATTTCGGCGAGCGTGGAATTTTGCGGCGCCTTGCCGCGCGTGGCGAGCGCCGCCTCGATGGACGCGAAACGCTGTTCGAATTTCGTATTGGTTTGCCGCAACAAGGTTTCCGGATCGGCGTGCAGATGCCGCGCCAGATTGACCGCGGCGAACAGCAGGTCGCCGATCTCGGCCGCGGCGCCTGACGCATCGCCGTCGTCGAGTGCCTCCTCAATCTCGCCAATCTCTTCGCGGATTTTGCGCAGCACCGCGCGCGGGTCGTTCCAGTCGAAGCCGACCCGGCTTGCCTTGGCTTGTAGTTTAAGTGCGCGGGTCAGTGCGGGCAGGGCGACGGGAATGCCCGCCAGTGCCCCGTCCGGCGTCGCCCGGCGGCCTGCTGCCCTTTCCTGTTTCTCTTGCGCCTTGATGTCTTCCCACAACAATTTGACCGCCTGCGGATCGCCGGCGCGCTTGTCGCCGAAAACGTGCGGATGCCGGCGGATCAGTTTTGCTGTGATCGCCCCGACCACGTCGCCAAAATCGAACGCGTCCTGTTCCTGCGCCATGCGAGCATGAAACACCACTTGCAGGAGGAGATCGCCGAGCTCGTCTTTCAGATCGGCGAGATCGTTGCGTGCGATCGCGTCGGCGACTTCGTAGGCTTCTTCCAGCGTATAGGGTGCGATCGTCGAAAAGTTTTGCTGCAAATCCCACGGACAGCCGGTCTTGGGCGTGCGCAGCGCCGCCATGATCTCGATCAGCTGGGCGATATCGCGGGAAGGGGCCATGAGGGGTCTCGCGCCTCAAAGCGCGCACCCTAGCACAGCGCGGGACGTCGTCCCTTTAGTCGTCATCCCCGGCTTCATGCCAAGCATCCACGTCTTGATGTTCCAAGGCGCTGGGCGTGGATGGCCGGGACAAGCCCGGCCATGACGTTGAGGCTAGCTTTGCGCGGCGCGGCTCGCTTCGAACAGGAACCAGGTGCGCCGCTCGGTGCCGTCGATGAAATTTTCGAGCAGGCTCGCGGTCGCGGCGTCCTCGTGCTTGTCGGCGAGCTCGTGGCATTCGCGCATCGCGGCGGCGATATGCTTGTTGTCGTTCATCAGCTCGCGCAGCATTTCGTGCGCCGGGACGAAAGTCTCGTCGTTGTCTCTGATGGTTTGCAGCTTGGCGATGTGGCCGATCGAACGCAGCGTGGTGCCGCCGATCTTGCGCACGCGCTCGGCGAGTTCGTCGGTGGTGGCGAAGATCTGTTCGGACTGCTCGTCGAGCAAAAGATGGTAGTCGCGGAAATGCGGGCCGCTGACGTGCCAGTGGAAATTCTTGGTTTTGAGGTAGAGCGCAAACGCGTCGGCCAGGATCACATTGAGCTTGGCCGATATTTCGCGCACCGCCTGGTCGGACAGGTCGGTCGGCGTATCGAGGGCGGGCGTCACCTTGCGGCGCGTATCGAGGGCTCGGACTTTGTTCACGGCGGTCACCTTCAATGGCATGGGAGGGAAAATCGGTTTTTTTACTTGGACGCGCGCTGTCGTGTGATGCAACGGAAAATCCATCACAAAGTTCCGCGGCGGGCCACGCGCAGGGGCGGTCGGGCGGACTCCACAAGCGGAACAGGTAATTACGGCGCGCGGCGTATTTAGCGTGTTAATCCGCCATTCGCATAAGACATATTATGGAACATAACGCGATAACCCCCATGCAGCGCGGGTTTCCGCGAGACTGATCGTCATCCCATCGTAAGCCGGCTCGACATGCGGCGGCAATTGTTTGCGCAGAACCTCGTAGTCGAGGTCGGCATGCAGGTTGGTCAGGATCGCGCGCTTGGGCTTGAGCCGCTGGATCCAGCCGAGCGCGTTGCTAATCGAGAAATGGCTCGGATGCGGCCGGTAGCGCAGCGCGTCCACGACCCAGACGTCGAGGCCTTCGAGCGCCTCAGCGCTTTCCGGCGGCAGGCCGCTCAGGTCGCAGCTATAGCCGAACGGGCCGAAGCGGAAACCGAGCGAGGGTATGTCGCCGTGCTGTTGGAGGATCGGCAGCGCCTCGATGGCGCCGCCCTGCCCGGGAATGGTGACCGGGCGGCCGGCGGTGAGGCGGTGCTCCTTGAGGATCGGCGGATAGTCGCTGCCGGGCGGCGACTTGAAGCAATAAGAAAAGCGGGACTGCATCATCGCGCCGGTCCGTTCGTCGAGATAAACGTCGATCAGCTGCCGCTGCCGGATGAAGAAGGCGCGTAGATCGTCGACGCCGTGGGTGTGATCGGCGTGCTCGTGGGTATAGAGAACGCCATTGAGCCAATTGACCTCGGCGTCGAGCAGCTGCTCGCGCAGATCGGGCGGGGTGTCGATCAACACACGGGTGGCGCCCCCTGCGGAACGCCGCTCGACCAGGAGCGAAGTCCGCCGGCGGCGGTTCTTCGGATTGCCCGGATCGCAATCGCCCCAGCCCAGCGCCGGACGCGGCACGCCGCCAGATGAGCCGCAGCCGAGAATGGTGAATGTCAGGGTCACGCCGCCGGACTGTTAACTTTTGGCGCAAGCACAAACGTCTCCGCGCCACCCAGCCGCGGCACTTTGCTGAACAGGCGAAAGAAATTGTCGGTCGTGCTGCGGGCAATTTCCTCAAAAGACACGTCGCGCGCTTGCGCCAGCACTTTCGCGGTTTCGACCACGTATGCGGGCTCGTTGCGCTTGCCGCGATATGGGCCGGGCGCGAGATAAGGCGCGTCGGTCTCGACCAGGATGCGGTCGGCCGGCAGCGCGGCGGCAATTGCCCGCAGCCCGTCCGAGGTCTTGAACGTCAAAATTCCGGTGAAGGAGATAAACAGCCCGAGCGCAATGGCGCGTTCGGCGAGTTCGCGGCCGCCGGTGAAGCAATGCAGCACGGCCCGGAAGGCGCCCTGCCCGGTTTCCTCCTCCAGGATGCGCGCGGTGTGGGCGTCTGCGTCGCGCGAATGAATGACCAGCGGCAGCCCGGTCTCGCGCGCGGCCTTGATGTGGGTGCGGAAGCCCTGCTCCTGCGCGGCGCGCGGCGCGCGTTCGTAATGATAATCGAGCCCGGCTTCGCCGAGCGCCACCACTTTCGGATGACGCGTGCGGGCGACCAGATCGACGGCGGTGACGTCGAGTTCCTCGTCGGCGTAATGCGGATGCGTGCCGACCGAACAATAAACATCGGCAAAGCGCTCGGCGATGGACAGCACCTGCGCCTGCCGCGCCACGCGAGTTGAGATCGTTACCATGCGATCGATACCGGCGTTGCGCGCGCGCGCCACCACGGCGTCGAGTTCGTCGGCGAAATCCGGAAAATCGAGGTGGCAGTGGCTGTCA
Organism: uncultured Alphaproteobacteria bacterium; assembly: GCA_963747855.1. Taxonomy (GTDB): domain Bacteria; phylum Pseudomonadota; class Alphaproteobacteria; order Rhizobiales; family Xanthobacteraceae; genus BOG-931. The sequence continues at coordinate 1,116,507 of CAVVGN010000002.1, read as the reverse complement.
ACGAGCATGGCTTTGCAGCATGACTATTGCGCGGCGGCAATTGTCGGCTCGACGTAACGCGGAAACACCGGCGTTGGCGCGGGAAGCGTTGCGCCCGCGGCGATGCGATGCTCGCCGTCGAGGAACGAAAAATCGCGCTCATGTGCCGGCACGCCGAGCAAATCGAGCAGTTTCTCCGCGGAAGCGGGCGTGAACGGCTGCGCCAGAATTGCGATCTGCCGCAACGCCTCCGCTGTAACGTAGAGCACCGTGCCCTGGCGCGCCGGATCGGTCTTGGCCAGCGCCCAGGGCGCCTCGCCGGCAAAGTAGCGGTTGGCGTCGGCGACCACCGCCCACAACGCATTGAGCACCTGGTGCAGCTGCTGTGTCTTCATCGCCTCGCGCGCCTTCGCGATCATAGCGTCGGCGGCGGCAAGCATGGTTTGATCGTTGGCGGAGAACGTCTCCGGCTTCGGCAGCGCGCCGCCGAATTGCCGCGCCACCATGGTGAGCGAGCGCTGCGCCAGGTTGCCGAGATCGTTCGCGAGGTCGGCGTTGATGCGGTTGACGATCGCCTCGTGACTGTAATTGCCGTCCTGCCCGAACGGCACCTCGCGCAGGAAAAAATAGCGCAGCGGATCGGCACCGTAAGCTTTGACCAGATCGAACGGGTCGATCACGTTGCCGACCGACTTCGACATTTTCTCCCCGCGGTTGAACAGGAAACCGTGCGAGAAAATGCGCTTGGGCACGGCGATGCCGGCCGACATGAGGAAAGCCGGCCAATACACCGCGTGGAAGCGCACGATGTCCTTGCCGATGACGTGTAGGTCGGCCGGCCAGTATTTCTTGAATTTCGCGCTGTTCGTATCGGGATAGCCGACGGCGGTGATGTAGTTGGTCAGTGCATCGACCCAGACGTACATCACGTGCTTCGGATCGCCCGGCACCGGCACGCCCCAATCGAAGGTGGTGCGCGAGATCGACAGATCCTGCAAGCCGCCGCGCACGAAGCTTGCCACTTCGTTCATGCGCTCTTTGGGCAGCACGTAATCCGGATCGCTCTTGTAGAGGGCGAGCAGCTTGTCGGCATAGGCCGAGAGCTTGAAGAAATAACTCTCCTCCTCGACCCAATCGACCGGCGTGTTGTTGGGGCCGAGCCGCTGGCCCTTGTCGTCGAGGCGGGTTTCGCTCTCGTCGTAATAGGCCTCGTCGCGCACCGAATACCAGCCGGAATATTTGTCGCGATAGATGTCGCCGTTCGCCTGCATGCGCTCCCAGATTGCCTCGGAGGCGCGATAGTGGCGCGGCTCGGTGGTGCGGATGAAATCGTCGTTCGAGCAATTGAGCAGCTTCACCATGGCCTGGAAGCGCGGCACGTTGCGCTCGACCAGTTGCCGCGGCGTCAGTTTCTCCGTGGCCGCCGTTTGCAGCATCTTGCTGCCGTGCTCGTCGGTCCCGGTGAGAAAGAAAACGTCATAGCCTTCCAGCCGCCGGAAGCGGGCGATCGCGTCGGTGGCGATCGCTTCGTACGCGTGGCCGATATGCGGAACGCCGTTCGGATAAGCGATAGCGGTGGTGATGTAAAAGGGCTGGCCGGACATGCAGGCTTGGTATCAACCGCGCGTGGCCTCGGCAAGCAAGCCGAAAACACTGAAAATCAAAGGCTTTCGCTCCAGATTGTATTCGATGGCGTCGCGCGTCGCCCGGTTGATGCGCGCGAAAGCCTCGGCCAGCGGGGCTGCGCGGCTGAGCGCGCCGGCGTCGCGCTCGACGCGCCCCGCCAGCCAACCGTTGATGGTATCGACGAAAGCCAGCAGCGGCAGCGGATCGACCCCGGCCAGGGCGTCGGCTAGCGCATGTAACGCGTTGGGATTGAGCGCGGGCAAGCGAGCGAGCTGGTCGAGCGCGCGCTTCCGCAATTCCAGCGCGTCTTCGTCTAGGAAACCCGCCGCGCGAGCCACGCTGCCGTCGGCGGCGGCTGCTGCCGCGACGATGTGCGGATTGTCCGCCGGCAATTGCATGGCGGCGGCAAGTGCGGCGGCGACGTCAGCCTCGGCCAGCGGCCGCAAGGTCATCACCGAGCAGCGCGAGCGCAACGTCGGCAGCACGCGCGCGGCGGAATGGCAGACCAGAAATAGCATCGCTTTTTCCGGCGGCTCTTCCAGCACCTTGAGCAGCGCATTCGCGCCAAAGCGGTTGAGCTCGTCGACCGCGTCGACAATGGCGACGCGCCAGCCGCCCTCGCCCGCGGTCGCGCCGAAGAACGGCACGGTGCGGCGCACGTCCTCGACTGCGATCTGCTGGCGCAGCACGCCTTTCTCGTTTTCCGTGCGCTCCAGGATGAGCAGATCGCCGTGCGCCTGTGCGGCGATGCGGCGCGCGACCGGGTTTTCGGGATCGACGGCGAGCGAGGCCGCTGACTGCGCGGCCGGCGCCGCCGGGTCAGGATGAGTGAGCACGAAGCGCGCCATGCGATAGGCGAGCGTTGCCTTGCCGATGCCCTTCTGGCCGATCAGCAGGAAAGCGTGCGGAACGCGCCCGCCGCGATAGGCCGCGAGCAAGGCCGCCTCGGCTTCGGCGTGGCCGAACAGGGCGCTGGTCGCGCGCGGCGGCGGCGCGTCCGCGAACTCAATCTCTTCGTCACTCATGAGGCCGCATGCTCCAGGCTTCCCTCCGCCAGCTGCGGTGCGAGCCGCTCGCACACCGCCTGCCAGATGCGCTTGGCCACCATCTTTTTCTGCGCGCTGGCGTCGACCACGACAAAGCGGCGCGGCTCGGTCGCGGCAAGCGCGCGATAGGCTTTGCGCAGTTTCTGGTGAAAGTCGAATTCCTCGGCTTCGAAGCGGTCGGCTGTGTTCTTGCCGCGCCGTCCCGCGGCTCGCTTGAGTCCCAGCGCGACCGGCACGTCGAGCATGAAGGTCAGATCGGGTACGAGGTCGCCGACCGAAACCCGCTCAAGCGCCTTAATGAAACGCTGATCGACGTCGCCCACCACGCCCTGATAGACGCGGGTGGAATCGATGAAGCGGTCGCAGATCACCCATTTGCCGGCATCGAGCGCCGGCAGAATGGTGCAGCGGATGTGATCGTCGCGCGCGGCGGCAAACAGCATCGCCTCCGCTTCCGGTCCGAACGGCTTGGCGGCGCCCGACAGCAGCACATGGCGGATGATTTCGGCGCCGGGCGATCCGCCCGGCTCGCGCGTCACAAGCGCGGCGATCCCGGCCTGTTCCAGATGCCGCGCCAACGTCGCGGCCTGGGTCGACTTGCCGGTGCCCTCGCCGCCTTCGAAAGTGATGAACTTTCCGCGCATCCAGATCCCGGTTCGCCGCCTTCGCGTGTCGACGCAAAATGATTAGAACTCAATGCATTGCGGCGCCATCTTCGCCCTGAACGCAAACGCCTATGGTGTGTTGAATATAGGCGCAGTTCGGACCACCCGCACCGGCCCCGCCTAAGCCACAGACCTTCCATCATAGCTTGTTCACGCCGGCCCGTAACAGGCCGATCATCAGCTCGGTTGCCGCATCCATGGCGCGGTGGGTCATGGTACCCGGGCCGACGTTTTCGGCCGCGGTCAGCGGCACTTCGAGCGCCAGGTTCTCGCCGCGCCAGACCTTGAGCTTGCCGATCCCCTGGCCCTTCACGACTGGCGCCGGCACCGGACCCTCATAGACGATGCGCGCGAGCAAGCGCTCGCCGCCGCTCTTCGGCACCATCACCCGGACAATGCCGGGCCCGACCAGCGGCACGTAGCTCTCCGCGCCGCCGAACACCTTGGCTTCCCCGACCGTCTGCCCCTCGGCGAACAGCACGCGCGATTCGAAGCTGTGAAATCCCCAGTCGAGCATCTTGCGCGCCTCGTCGGCCCGCTCCTTCTCGGATTTGGCCCCCATCACCACGACGATGAGCCGCAGATCGTCCTGCACCGACGAGCCGACCAGGTTGAAGCCCGCCTCGCTGGTTTCGCCGGTCTTGAGCCCGTCGGCGCCGATGCCCATGGCCAGCAGCGGATTGCGGTTCTGCTGGCGGATGTTGTTCCAGGCGAATTCGCGCTCGGCGAAATACGGATAGAAATCGGGATAAGTCTTCACGATGTGGCGCGCGAGCTGCGCCATTTCGCGCGGGGTGACGCGCAAATCGGGATCCGAATAGCCGGTTGCGTTGGTGAAGGTGGATTTTTCCAGCCCGATCGCGCGCGCACGCTTTGTCAACAGCGCGCCGAAGGCGGTTTCGTTGCCGGCCAGACCCTCGGCGATTGCGATGCAGGCGTCGTTGGCGGAATCGACAATGATGCCGCGGATGAGATCGTCGAGTTTGATGCGGCTGTGAATGGCGGCGAACATCGTGGAGCCGTGCGACGGCGCGCCGCCCTTGCGCCAGGCGTTCTCGCTGATGGTGAACTCGTCGTCGAGCTCGACCCGGCCCTGCTTGATCTCGTTGAAGACGAATTCGAGCGTCATCAGCTTGGCGAGGCTCGCCGGCGCGACCAGCTGGTCGCCGCCCTTGTCGTAGAGGAGACTGTCGCTTTCCGGGTCGAGCAGGACGGCGTTGGGGACGCTGGTCTGGTAGCCCTCGTCCTTCTTGGTCGCCATGTTCGTGGCGGCGTGCGCGGCGAGCGCGCAAACGAGCGCCCCGGCCAGCGTCGCGCCGCAAAGCCAATTCGGCAATCGGACGTGCGCATGTGGCAACAGCAACGCCGCCTCCCTCGCGGAGCGTCGACGATCAAATCTCATGCGAAGTTGGCGCGTGCAATAGGGCGCGGCCAAGGTGCCGCCGCGCGATAACTACGAAAACGGAAAGAAGTCAGTAAAGGCCGCGGCCGTTGAGGAGCTGGTCGCTGCCGTCGTTGGCAACAGGCTGTGGCGCGTAGGCCATCGTCGGCGGCAGCGCCTGGCTTGCGTCGTTTGCGGTGGCGCTGGCAAAGGAAGCGCTGGCAAAGCGCGGCGGATCGGAGCCGATCGTCTGCGTATACGTGGCCGGGACGATGGGCGTGCCGGCAAGCCTGAGGCTGCCTGGCGGCGGCGCCGGCTCGTCCTGACGCAAGGTCGCGGCCAGCACGCGGTCGTCGGAGCCCTCCATCGGCGCCCGCCCGATATATTCGACGCGCACCCGCGCGGTGCCGGCATTGTGGAAGCCGAGCAGCCGCGCCGCCTTCATCGACAGGTCGATGATCCGGTTGCTATGATACGGTCCGCGATCGTTGACCCGCACGATCAGCGAGCGGCCGTTGGAGAGATTGGTCACGCGCACATAGCTCGGCAGCGGCAAGGTCGGATGCGCCGCCGAGATGCCGTCGAGGTTGAACACCTCGCCGTTTGCGGTCTGCCGGCCGTGGAAATCTTCGCCATACCAGGAGGCAAGCCCCTCGGCGCGGTAATTCGGATTGTATTCCGGATAATAGGTCTGGCCGGCGACCACATAGGGCGCGCCGACGCGATAAACGCCCCCGCCCTTCGGCACCGGCTCGCCGTCTGCGACGACACGCGGGCTCGCCGCGACGCCGTAGCGCGAATCAACGCCGCTCGAGCAATTGGCCAGGAACGCGCAAAGAATTGCGGCGGCGCCGATCGGCGCAAACCGTCTGATTGCCGCGCTTACTGCCCGACCCCGCATCGTCCCCGATCCCAACCGCCAAGGTATCAAGCCCGAGCGTGGTTAGAATGTGGCGAAAATGCGCGGACGGATTTGTATCCTGAATGGAAAGTTGCGATGCCCGCTCCGCCCCGTGCGTCGTCGGGCTCGCAGTTGGTCAGACCCCACTTATGATCGGCACGTTGGCGTAAGTCAGGATCAGCAGAAGAACGAGACTGCCGATGAATGCCCCGAAGGTGACGCGTACGAAGATTGGCCAGTGTGGGGCCAGTTTGTCTTGCAGATACTCAGTTACGGTCATTGCAATTGTCGACATTGGCAGCGGTGCCTTTTCTCGATAGTTGCTGGAGTTTTTTTGGGGGTGTTGCCAGCATGATGTGGCCGGCGCGGATGCTTAGAACACAGGCCGTTAAAAATGTCTATAACGTCCACAACGATTCATTCCTCGTATGAGCGCACTTTCAGATCGTGGCAAAATCGTGATCGCGCATGAGAGTGGTTTAAGGCACCGGTCTTGAAATTCGAAGGGCGCCCTCCCCGCTCGTACCGACGAGTCACTTAACGTCCCAAATTATCTAACGTTTTTGTTGTTCGCAGCGTTCGCTGTTCGTTTCGATCACGGCTGGTCCCGTCGTGTTCGGTAGCAATTTGGGCAGCAATGATCGCTTTTTGTTCGCGACGGAATTCGTTGTTCAAAACCCGAGAGGACGGTCATGGCGCAGCGGTTGACGCGCGGCGAACTCTACGAGTTGGTCTGGTCGCGGCCAATCGAAAGACTCGTGACGCAGTTCGAGATCTCGGATGTGGCGTTGGCGGAGGCATGTCGTAGTATCGGAATTCCAGTTCCCAGACGTGGCTATTGGGCCAAGTTGCAAGCCGGCAAAAAGGTGATGCGGAGTCCGCTTCCGCCGCGCGGTCCTGGGACGCCGGACGAGGTCTTCGTCGGCGGTCGACCCTATCGCTGGTACGAGGTCTCGAACGAAGACCCACCGTTGCCGCCCGAATTTCCAGAGGACATCAGGGAGACACGCAAACGAGCATTGAAGATAACCGGGAAGATCAAAGTCCAGGATTCGCTCGCTCAGCCACCCCCGCTCATCGGACGCTTGCTGGAAGAGGATGATGAGCGCCGCAAGAAGAAACAATCTTCGACATACTCGTGGGACAAACCGCTGTTCGAGGTGCAGTGAGAGCAGCGACGCCTGCACATTTTGAGCGCGCTATTCTACACGATGGCTGCTGTCGGCTTTGCGCCTTGGTTGCGCGGGAACGATGGGCGCGATCTTGGTATTCGCGTAGGCGGGCAGTCGGTACCGCTTAGACTAGAGCGAAGTGACCGGCCGCTCGCCGGGAAGAAATCTGTTCATAGAGCCGATCCGCTGAGCTTCGATATTCTTGTCTCATCCGGGGGTGAGGAGGCTCGACACTCTTGGTCTGATGTCGAGAACGGACGCATCGAGCGGAAGCTACGCGATATAGCCATCGAGATCATCTTTGCGGGAGAAATTAGATATCGGGAGTCCGTTCGCGCCAACTACACTGGAAGGTACAGCGAAAGGCGCAACTCGAGGGGGAAGCGCGCCGAAGAGTAGCCGAACTCGAAAGACAAGAGCGCGAAAGACAGGCCGGGATCGAAAAGGAACGCATCGACCGGCTGCTGAATGATGCGACAGCTTTCAAGCAAGCAAACGAAATTCGGGCCTATGTCGAAACAGCATCGCAGCCGGGCCTGCGCCTTGTGTTCAAGGTCGCGCGGCCTGCTATCTCGATACTTTGAGATTTTCGGCGGCGGCCTTTCCGCGATTTTCGACCACCTCGTATTCGACTGACTGCCCCTCATTCAATGACGACATGCCAGCGCGCTCAACCGCGGATATGTGCACGAACACGTCCTTGCCGCCGCCCACGGGCTGAATGAATCCGTAGCCTTTTTGGGAATTGAACCACTTCACCGCACCCTTCGCCATAACGCCATCTCCAAGAAATCGGAACGGCTTAAATCATAGCCTGCCGAGGTGTCAGTCGCATCAGGAGGGTGCGGGATGTCCACAGTTCGAATATTGTGCCGCCTTACTCTGCAAACCTCTCGATAAGGCGCGCTACTGGCAGAAAATAAACTACGGCACCCACGAAGGTAATCGCCAACCATGCAACGACCACCCGCCAATCCGGCACCCAATTCTTCATGTTACGCCCCCCTATACCCGAGAGCATTTTTCGCATCCAAAATGGCGGTCTGGCGGCACAAAAAAGGCCGTCAGAAAAATTTACCGATGTTGGCGCGGCTTCAAGGGGTTCTGGCGCGACTGACGCAGCGCTAAGGGCAATGTACCCGCGCCGCCTCAAAAAACGGCGAGCCGGCCGTACATCCGGGCCAACTCGCCGCTGCGCCGCCGTACTCCACCTAGGGCCGATCGTCGGCGCGACGCCAGTATTCCGCTAATTGAGTTGCCAAACTTCTAAGCCTTCGCGTGCGACCGCGCGCATACTGGCCCGCAGCGATCGGTCGGACACGATGTCGCCAAGAAACTGCGGACCGGCGGAACGCGATTGCCTTTGCAACAATTAGGTCGCGCGGTTGCGTGAAGGTTAATCAGACTGCAATGGCTGTCCGGCTCCTCCGGGCCGCTGTTTCCTACGTGGACTAGGAGCTCCGGCCATGCTTGCCGGGGCTCCCCCCTTGTTGTTAGGGGGGAGCCAGCGTTGCGTCACCACCCCGATTGGTCCCGGCCGGCTTGGTTGACACTCAAAACGCTCGCCCGATGTGCGCGAGCTGATGCGGCATCTCTGCCGGAAGATCGCCGAGCGCGATCGACCTGACGCCACGTCGCTACGCAGCTTGAGCAAGCAGCCGCCGGCGACGATCATGCCGATGCCGGCCATATCGCTGCGCCACGCGCTCATGCTGGAGGGTGTCGAATGCCGGGCGGTGATACCGCACCGCGCAGCCGAGCGACCGCGCCGATTTCGATGCCGGCGCTAAAATATTTTACTGCGCCCTGACCCACAGGCAAATTGTTTGGACGGGCCATGGGGCGAACACACAAGGGCAAGTCAATGGATGACATCCTCGATGAATTGGAAAGCGTGGCAGCGGAAGCTGGGCGCGGCACGGCCGTTGCGTTGGGAGTACGAAATTGTACGGCAGGAGTTGGTGGAAGGGTTTCAAGAGTGGGAGTTGGAGGCACCGATGAGGAAAATAGCGGTGGCTCTGGCTATCGTTAGCGCTGTCTTGCTTGGCACGGTTTCGGTCTATGCTCAATGCGGAAGCAGCTATGACTGGTGCTGCAAGAAAACAGCGTCAGGCGCAACGCAAATGTCAATGTGTTAGCCGCGGGACGTGCCACTTGATCGCACGCCGCTGGGTCCGAAAGTAGCGCCGGGCAAACGCTGGTCCTCTTGGCAACACGGCGTTAGTGCGCCATTCTGAATGGGTTGTCACAGGGGGGCCATCGACCCTGCCGGTTTTGACGCCCGAGCAGCCCCAGATGCCCGGCAGACAACAGAGAGGCCCCGCGCGGGGAATGTGGTTTCAAAGCCCATAGGGCGCCGGGCAAGCGCCGGCCGGCCCGGCACGCCGGATCGCAGCGAAGATCGCCAAGCTGTCTGAAAGATCAGCAAGGCCAGCTCACGCATTGATTGCGCCGGGCAAGCGCGGGCGGGCCTGCGTGCTTCTTGGTTCGTGCGGCTAATCGCGGATGCCACTTGCAGCCATACGGCCAATCAAACATTGGGCATTCCACACCCGGCCGGCTACCCAAGGCATCGAGCTTTTCAGCTTTGGAAAACTTTCCGTCATTCGTCTCAGTGGAAGGATGAACCAAGGAGACGGCAACCGTCATACCTAGTATCGCACCAGCACAGGCAGATGCAATTTTGTACGCGGACATGGCGGCAGCTTTCCAAAAGGAAAATGACTACCCCTTAAACTCCGCCACTGTATCTAAATCTAATAATCAGCCAATCCTATGAACAGGCTGCGCTCTTTTATCTAAATCACATTCAGTGAGTTGAGCGGACAAGACTAACTTCTGTAATTGGCCCATCGCGACACCAAGCGCCGCGCACGGCCACGTCCGTTTTCAGGTGCAAAGCCACCGGGGCGGCTAAACTTATTTACGCGAGGCTTTGGCGGCGCGTATGCATGCGCTTGACGACGCTCATCTCGACGAGCTTGTCGACCGGTGGTTCTCGAAAGAGACACAGCGTCTTGTCGAGGCCGCGGTGCAACGCATGACCAAGCCTGCCGCCGCGTAGGCTTGACTTACTCCCGTCATTCAGAGTGAGCGTGGTGTGCTCGTACGTCCCTTGTTGCTCTGACCGCTATCAATTTATTTGACCGCTTGCATCTGGCAGCGAAGGGCCATAAGCGGCAAGGTCCTACCGATATCCAAGGTTAGGCTCTTGCAAGAGCAAGGAAGCGAGCTCCTTGTGCGCGCAATTTCAGAGATTCAGGGCGACAAATCGGCATTGAGTGAGGCCAATTGAATCCATCAGCAGTGCGTGATTTTTGCTGGCCATACTCAAACCCGGAACCGGCGCGATTACTGCTATGGCGACGAGCGTGCGCAAACTATCTGACACTGTAGCTGCTGGTTGGTACAGCTTGCTAGGCAGACCTGATTCGCATTGGGATCAGCATTGGTTCTGAGACCGCTCGGGCTGGACTGCTGCTGCGACCCGATCGCTAGGCAGGAGGACTGGCAATTTGCGTACTGAGAATTGCAGGTCATCATACAAGTTATCGTACCCGAATTCTGCGCAAGTCTGACTTTTTCGTTAGCAGACGCGTTGGCCGCAAATCCGACGATCGACCATGCTGCAAAAAACCGCATCGTTAGCCCGCGCATGGACACGGCTCCACTGCTGTTTCCTGTGAGAGATGACTACATCGGCGGCGAGAATGGCCGCAAGCCTGCGGTGAACGGTTTTGTCCGCCATGAAACCCTAATTGACCGTAATGAATTCGCGGCGCTGCATGTCCGACCAGCTCAGGACGGCATCGTACCGTTTTAATCGTGTGCTTTGATAGGGCTGAAACCGGCATCAAAAGCATTGCCGCAGTGCACAGCCAATGTCGCAGTTGGGTCATTCGCGACCGACGCAATTGATTTTGCCCGCCGGCTGATGTCCGCTTCTCTCCGATTGTGTTGCGAAACTCGGCCGCCTTTAGCCGCTGGGCTGGATTTGAGCGTTCGTCAGCTTATGGGTTTTCCGCTGAGAGCCTCTAACTGCGTGACCGAAGCTTACGCTGCACAGGGGACCTTGAGCGATGGCGGCGGTCGACAGAGAAACTTGACGAGACGCCGCAGGTTCTGAGCGGTTGCGGTCAGTAGGACCTCATCCTTGGCACCACTTAAGCCCCGCAGTCGAAGTCGATCGAGTTTGAAGATTCGCTTCATGTGAGCAAAACACATCTCGACCTTTTTGCGCTCCCGGCGTGATTGTTCGAAAGCGGCGGTTTTGGCCAATGCGCGGGCGACATCGCGTGCGTCCTCATGAATATCGCGAGGAATCCACCGCGAAGGAGTGTGAGGGCAGCACCGCATTTTGAATGCGCAGACATCGCAATCGCGCTTCGAGGCACGATAGCGAAGTGTACCGCCGTCGATGACTGTTCCGGTAGTGTGCAGCAGCTTTCCTTTCGGACAGATATAGACGTTGCGCTCCCGATCAAAGACGAAGTCGGCCCGGCTAAAGGTGCCATCGGTGCGTGCCGACTTGTCCCAGACCGGGATGTGCGGTGCGATCCGACGGTCCACCAACCACTTGAGCAGCCTGACCGCGCCATACGCGGTATCACCTGCCAACTGCCGCGGCTCAAGATCGAAGCGGTCCTTGACGCGCTGGATCATCGTCTCGGTGATGGCGATCTCGGCTATACGATTGGCGCGTGTACCTTCGGCGTCGACGATGATCCCGGCCTTGTTGTCGATCAGATAGTTGGCGTCGTAAGCGAAAAAGGCATCAGTGTTCTTCCTTGCAACCCATGCCGCCTGCGGATCGGTCAATGATACTTCTTTTGGCGGCTTGGGTCTGTTGCCGCCACCGCTCAAACCACCGTCATCACCGCCGTTCTCCTCGTCATGGTGGGCGGCATCAAGAGCGGCGAGATACTCGCGAACCGCGCGCGACGCTTCTTCGGCCCGTGGCCACGCAATGGGCTGATCCCCCGGGAGCCGTTTCTGCTTGCCGGCATCAGCTCTGATCAGGCTCGCATCGATCGAAAAACCCTCGCCACCAACCAGGCCAGCCGCAAGCGACCGAATTAGTGCGTTGCCGCGAAATGACGCGATGGGCCAGCAGCAGTCATTGCCGACGGACCACTTCTTCATCGGCTGCATAGCCGTCCGCGAGTTCAAAGTGAGCAAGATCGCTCTGACACGGCCGATTGAGTGCGAATAATCTGGTTTAAATGGCGCGGCAATTTGGTGCCATTAACCCCCGATTTCCGAGGACCATTGGATGCGCAAACTGTTCTGGGCTCTCGCCGTTTTGATCGTCGTGGTTTTGGGCTCGTTCGGGGGCGTGTTGGCGTTCGATGCGCCCGTGAAGCCACCGCCTTTGGCCTCGATCAGCGAACCTTTCGCCGACGTCGATTTCGGCGATTTGCCACGTGTGCAGACCTATATCGCGCGCGACGGCGTCAAGCTCGGCTATCGGGTTTATGAGGGCGGCGGCGCGCAAGTGGTGGTACTGGTTCACGGCTCGTCCGACGACGGCGCCGGCATGCATCCGCTCGCCAAGGCGCTGCGCGACGCAGGCGCGTCGGTTTATGTGCCAGTTGTACGCGGCCATGGCGATGTCGGGCGTAAGGGCGATATCGACTATATCGGTCAGCTTGAGGATGATCTCGCCGATTTCGTCGTGGTGCTGCGGCCGCTCCATCCCATTGCCAGCTTTTCACTAATCGGCTTCTCCTCAGGTGCCGGCTTCGTTCTGCGCGCGATTAGTACGCCCGATGAGAAACTTTTCGACCGCTTCCTTATGATTTCGCCGGCGTTGCCGCAGAGTGCGCCGACCATTCGGCCAAGCACGGGCGGCTGGGCCTCCGTCGCGAAACCGCGCATCATCGCATTGACCATGTTGAACCGCATCGGCGTCGGCTGGTTTAACGGGCTTCCCATCGTCGCTTTCGCGACCTCACCCGATGTCCCGAATCTCACCAGCGTCTATTCGTTCAGGCTCGCGGTCGATTTCGGGGCGCCGCGCGACTATTTGACCGCCATCGGAAGCAGCAGGAGGCCGGCCGCACTCCTGGTGGGCGGCGCCGACGAGTTGTTCTATCCTGACCGCTTTGCGCCCCTGTTCGAGCCAGTGCGGCCCGATATGCGCATCACCATCGTGCCCGGCATCGGCCACATAGGGATGACCGTAGCGCCGGCGGGCATCGCCGCCGTGCGAAAATCTTTCTTGGACCTCACGGCGCCCGCGACAGGCTAAATTCTCACCGAACTCATGTCCGCCATGGGTCAGTCACGACCGATGCTTTGAGTACCCGTGCCGATCAATGTCCGTTGTTACTCCAACAGATGGGGTAATCGGCCGGCCAGCTCGTGGATAGCTGAAGATTTTGGGTGCTGCGCTTCAGGCTGATGGTGAAACGAGGTCCGTGTGAACCGCCTCAAGCATCAGAAGGAGAAGCGCAGCATGGACCATTTTGCTGGACTGACATGCTCCAAGTATCAATCCGGCGAGATCGATCGCAGCGGCAGAATATCGCGCTGCGGCGATGAGATGATGCGGGTCATGCTCTACGAAGCAGCGCAGAGCATGCTGCGGTCGAAGAAATGGTCCTGGCTCAAGGCCTGGGCGATGCAGATCGCCCGGCGCCGCGGGATGAAAAAGGCGATTGTGGCTCTGGCACGAAGGTTGGCCGTGATCCTGCACCGCATCTGGGTTGACGGCAGCGAGTTCCGTTGGACCCGGGAACAGGCCATGGCAGCAGCATGAGAACCGCGCAGGATCAAACGCGATAGGAGGAAACTCGAGCTCCACCGTGCGGTGGAATGATGTCCCTCGCGACATTATTGTTTATTGTTTGGCGCAGCGAAGTGACGCTCAGGCCCAATTGCGGAAATGGCGGTCTGATGCGATCGCATCGTCAGCGGTCACAGCATTTTTGCCGCGGGGGGCCGAGCGCGTCCGCCGTATTGAGATTGACGGCAGCTCAAACTTCGTGGGTTGCAGCAATCGGCAACTGCCGTACTTCGCGTCCATCTTGCAAAAGAGTCGGGAAACGTAAATGCTCACTGTAGATGCGGTCATGCCGGGAATGCCGTATTATGCGATGGTATCGGCTCCCAGGCGCATGTGCAGAAACGTGACGGCGAGTATGGCGGCCAAACTGCGGGTTGGACTTCCCAATGGCACGATATGCCACCTGACATCCGAATCGATGAGACCGCTCGCCAAATACTTAAGGTGGGAAATCTTTAAGCAGAGCCGCTACGTTCGTGCAGGTTTTGAGCTGCGACCAAGCGATTCCGTGTTGGACATAGGTGGCAATATCGGCGTGTTCGTCCTCTGGGCGGCGCCGCAAGTTCCGCAGGGCTGGATCGTCAGCGTCGAACCTAATCCCGTGTCATTTGGATGCCTGAAGTTGAACGTTGAACGAAATGGTCTCGGCAACGTCTCGGCCGTGGAGGGAGCTGCCGGGAGTGATGGCGGAACGATGGAGCTGATCTATCATCCTGGCTGGGAAGCGATCGCGTATGACGCAAGGCTATCGGTGCCGTGGCCATATAAGCAAAGCACTGCGGCGCGATTGGCCCGATGGATCATTGCTGGACTGACCAATCGAACGGTCTCCGCAGGGCCTTCACGCCGCATCAACGCGCGGCAGATGTCGCTCGAACGCATCATGGACGAGCACGGGATCCAGGTCGTGAATTATCTGAAGCTCGATTGCGAGGGCAGCGAATTTGAGGTTCTGAGAAACGTCAGCCGCGCCTGCTGGTGTCGGATCGAGCGCGCTGCAATCGAGTATCATGAGTACGGACGCGATCGCAAGGTCGCCGAGCTCGTGACGATACTTGAAGACAACGGCTTCGAGGTTGAAGTGAGTCAGTCACTTGTTGAAAAGCTCGTCCGACCGTTCGGAGTGTGTGTCGGCGACATTTGGGCCTGGAGACCGCTCGCCGCTTCCAGTCACTGAAATCCCCACGCTGTAAATTCAGATAAACAAATACCCCTAGCGTCCGATAGCCTGCGAGCACGACTGATGCTGACCGTGCTGGGTGGGCTAGCGGAGTTTGAGCGTGAGCTGAGCAAGGCTCGCGCCGACGAGGGCGGAAGCGGGCTCAGGCTCGTGGCGTTCGGTTTGGCGCAAGCTTAAACTCACTCCACATCGACGGCAGGAGGCGCTAGCGCGACGCGAAGCCGGAGTGGCTTTGTCGAATCGGTCGTAGCTACAACGGAGCCCCTCAACGATTTCGAGACTCGCGTTGCCCTGAAGGCGAGCAGCCAGGGACAGAACAGGTTTCTGTCCCCTGGCCAAACAATCTTTGCTCGTTGTTCCGGATTTGTGCCGTGGATTGAGTGTGTGGCGTAACTGCAACAGCCCATAGAATTAGTACGCAACCGAATTTGCGCCTACTCGCAGCCACAATTCGCTTTGGTAATGTTGGCCCCGATCTCTCGGGGTGTCGGGGGACTGGGGACGAAAGACCGGGGCCGCGCTCGTCATGGGGATGAGAGCGGCTCCAACCTTATAATGTTCAAGATGTCGCGAAAATGAAAATTTCGCACATGGCACAAGGTTGTGAACAGCTTCTCTAAGTTCCTGTTTTTGTAATTGTCCTAGGCGCGTTCTCAGGCGTGAGGTCAACCGCGTGGGCCTCAACCTGCTTAAGCTCGCGCGCCCTGCCGCTCTGTTCGATTGCCCTCTCAAGATCGCTGCGAAATCCTCGCCGTCGCCGATGGCGACAGCGCCAAGCCTTGAGGGTTCGTAGGGCAATACCTCGGGCTCAGTAAGGCTGGCATGCATCCCCAAGGTCGCCCAAGAGCGTTTGGGACACTCGACGATAACGACGACGCTCGACCTCTATTCGCATGTGACCGACACGATGCAGACGGATGCCGCAGCGCGTCTCGACGCTGCATTTCGGGTGGCGCTAAAAGATCCTGCGGCAGCCGAATAGGAAGATGGCTGTGTCGCGGCAGCTTTCCCCTCGGAAGCCGACATTCGCGCCCGCCGCAGTATCTGAGGCAGCGGGCATATTGATGAACATCGCGGGGATTTTGTCGCGCAGGCACGCAGGTCGCAGTGCAGCAAGTAGACGTTTTCGCGCTACACCGGACATGCTGGTGTTGTTGTTGATCTCGGCGCACAGGCCGCGATTCAAGGTCTAAAAGGAGCTCCGAATCAACTACTGGCAAGGCGCGCGAAACGTTCGGGGTGCTTCTAATGGCTCATTGGCGTTTCGGCCGCTTAACCATCACAACCACTCTCGATCTTTATTCACACGTCGCCGATACGATAAACTGACGCCGCGGCCCATTTCGACGCTGCATTTCGGCTTGCCGGTAGCGGAATAGAATTTTTCGGTAGCAACGAGGTTATTTGCAATTTTCGCAAGTCAAAAAGTCTTGTTATTCCGGTGCGATGGAAGGGTGGCCGAGTGGTTTGAGGCACCGGTCTTGAAAGGCGGCCGACGTTATAATGTGCTGTGACGCGGCGTATCATTTGATCCGCATTTGCGGGCATTAGCGGTCGCTGCTGTGCAACTGCAGTGTCGTCGAGTATCAAACTGTTTCAGTGCGTTTGTGTCCAACATTGTGTCCGGTGACGCGGCATGATCAATAAGTCGTCCCCTATTCCCGCTGATCACGCTAGGGCTTTTGCCACCGCGGTATTGGCCTATGAGCAGTGGCACCCTAGGCACGAGGGGCGCCAAATTGTCGTCGGCGCCACCTATCTTCAGCTAATGGAAGTCTGCGAACTTGTGGCGCATTATGACGACGCATTGCCCGAACAGGTTTTCAATAAATTACGGTCGTTCATGCATGATATCCCCCACGGTAGGCTGATTGCGGCCTTGGAAGCGCAGCGAACTTACGCGGTGGGCGCGTTTTGCCTTCGCAAAATGATGGAAGGCCGAAGCGATCGCCGCGACCAAGTCCCAAAAATGTCGTAGCTGCCGCCGGGATGATTTACACTGCCTTTTGCGAACCGCGTTTCCTGCCGCGACTGCGGACGCGGTGGCGTGGATCGTATTCGGCGGCGCCACTGACGCCCGGCGCTCGGCCGTAGCTTTCGCAACCGTCAAGCACTTCCCTTGGGCTCGCATCATGAAAGCATAGCGCATGGCTGAAATTAGCTCGTCGAAGCAGCCGCACGATCTTGTAATCCTCGTCGCGGTGATAGCTCAAAATCTCCTCGTGCGCCCCAGCTCTCCCCGTCCGGCACCACGGGCAGCGATTCCGGGTTTCAGCTGCCCGCTTATCGGCCGCCTCGGCGAGAACTTTGCGCACGAAGCTCGATAGTGGCCGGCCGTCGCGCACGTCTTGAGCCTGTTCATGAGCGGTGCGGCGATACGAACAACCAGCCGCCTTTTGAGCTTGGGTTTTGCCATGTCGCCCAATGTGGCAACATCGGCAGACGCCGCAACGCAACAGCCACGATGACTGAGTACACGGTCGAACTTTTCAAAGAGGGCGGCGAAGGCGAAAAACACTTACGGTTACCGGGCCGTGAGGCCGAGTGTTATCCCGCTTCTCCGCTTCTCCCCCGGGTCTCGGCACGATGGGTCTGTTCGGTTGGGGCAGGAAGCGGCAGAACGGCTCGGCTATCGCTGCCACTAGATCAAAACACCTGATCGGATTTCGGAGAGAGGCGGTCTTTCTGCTTCCGGGCCGTCCAACTTGCCGCGGCGCAAGAGTCTCTTCCTAGCCCTTAGCGACACTTTGCGCGGGCACGGCCATGTCCGTTGTCAGGTGCAAAGCGACCGCGGCCCGCCGGCCACCATCACGCGGACAGTCAGACGCTGCGCGCATCGTTAATCACCGTGTCGGGTTTCGGTGCGACCTTCGGGCCGCAGCCTTTAAGGTTTATTTTGGTTTGAACTCGCTCGCGCACTCGAGCGCTGCTACGGCCGAAGTGCAGGGCCGAGCTACGCTAGCCCCAGCTCGGTTTTGCCCGCGGGACCGCTCAGGTGGGGACTGCCTCTGCGGTCCCGCACTTCTGGAAATATCACGAAATCCCTATGCTCATTTTGAGCGCGGTGTCCTCACTCATGAGGCCGCTGCCAACAAGCAAGTTAATTGCGTTGCGCGAATTGAAATGACCGCCCGCCATCAGCCTTTTCAGCAACGCACGGGCGGTAATATCGCCATCGGTGTTTTGGATCGCGAGCACTCGGTTCACCAATTGATTAGCAACCGGCAAGCAGCCGTGCCCGACCTCTATCGGCAGACCCTCAATGATCGGCGTGTCATCGCGAAACACGCGGTCGATATGCTTACACGGATTTGCCGGATCGTGCGGCCGGCGCTGTGGATTGAAATGGTTGTGGATGCAGGCGCTGGTAAAGAAGCCCATAAGCGGACGATCACCATAGACGACAATCTACTTGCGCTTCTCGTTGCCGAACGGGAGCGTCACCTGCGGATCATGGCCGGCGTGCCAGCCGATGCGCCTGTTGACCTGTCCCTGGTGAAGCTG
Source organism: uncultured Alphaproteobacteria bacterium (assembly GCA_963747855.1). Taxonomy (GTDB): domain Bacteria; phylum Pseudomonadota; class Alphaproteobacteria; order Rhizobiales; family Xanthobacteraceae; genus BOG-931. Next base: position 1,098,266 of record CAVVGN010000002.1, on the reverse strand, counting down.
GCGGCGACGCGCTCATGTTTCCCAATCCGCTGGCGCCGGACGAAGGCTTCTCGTTCACGCGGCTGCGCCGGCCGCGGAGCGTAACCAAAGAGTTTGCGCGTAAGGCCACAGGGCTCGGGTTCTCCCGACTTGCGGTGCATAACTTGCGCGGAACCCATGAAACCCACCTGGTCGACCGTGGCATGTCGCCGGCGGTTGTCGCGGCTCGGTGCGGCCACGACCCGGCGACGATGCTTCGCTGCTATGCCAAGCGGACCAAGAAGGCCGACAATCAGGCGGCGGAAATCATCGGCGCCTTGACCAAGGGCGGTCTGGCGTGAAACGAGATTTGTCCAACTTGTGTCCAACGCCTCACCGGTTGCCGACGTGTTCTCATTCCGGCAACCGATTTGTGCTTATGTTTCAATGCTGGAAGGGTGGCCGAGTGGTTTAAGGCACCGGTCTTGAAAACCGGCAGAGGGCTCTGCTCTCTCGTGGGTTCGAATCCCACCCCTTCCACCAGAATACAGTCCGGCTTTGTCCGCGATAGTCCGGAAGTACCAACAAAACCTGACGATTCCCTCAAACAGGCGTCTTGACACGTCCGGCTTTGACCGCGATTATCTTGTAGGTAGGCGCGTTGGTTTGGAGGACAAGCCGATGAAACAGGCTGACATCGATAAGCTCACCACACCCGGATTGCACCGCTGCGACCGCGGACTTTTCCTGCAGGTCGCCGGACCAGAATCACGCTCTTGGATTTTCAGATATTCGTTTGCGGGCAAAGCCCGCTGGCTTGGGCTCGGTTCCGCTCGCAATCTAACACTCGCCCAAGCACTTCGCGCCCGCGATGTTAAACGCGCCTTGCTCCTCCAAGAAAAAGATCCGGTTCTGGAACGCAAAGAAGCAAAGCTTCGGAAACGCGTTCAAGAGAGAAGTTCCGTCACATTCCGAGAGCGCGCCGAACAATACCTTCAGGCGCACGAAGACGGCTGGCGCAACGCCAAGCATCGGGAGCAATGGCGCGCGTCGCTAAAAAACTACGTCTATCCTTCGATCGGAAATTTACCAGCGGCAGCAATCACTGCCGGTCACATAGTTGATTTACTTCGGCCCATATGGACCGAGAAACAAGAGACGGCGCGGCGCATCCGCGGGCGCATTGAGAGCATTCTGGATTATGCGGCGGACCCTGACGACACCGGCTTTCGAAATCCTGCCGCTGCCACCGTGCAGCTGCTCAACAAGCTTCCGAAAATTCCCAAAGGAAGCCGCCGACCGACCAGTCACCCTGCCCTGCCCTACGACGAGATAGCCGATTTCTTGGCGACTATTCGGGACCGGGAGGGCACTGCAGCCCTTGCGCTCGAATTTACAATTCTCACGGCGGCGCGAACGGGAGAGGTGCTAGGCGCCCGCTGGGACGAAATAAACCACACTGATCGTCTTTGGATCGTTCCGGTTGCTCGCATGAAGGGCGGTCGAGAACAACGCGTTCCGTTGTCACCAGCCGCCATGGCAGTCCTCGATCGCGCCAAGGGCTTACGCGTCGGCGAATTTGTCTTTCCGTCGTTGCCCAATGATCGGCCGCTTTCAAATATGGCCATGCTGACCGTATTGCGCCGAATGAGCCGGGCCGATCTTACGGTGCATGGCTTTCGCGCAACCTTCCGCACGTGGGCGGCAGAGCGATCAAATTTTCCTCGCGAAGTTATCGAAGCCGCGCTTGCCCATGTGCTCGAAGACAAGACAGAAGCTGCCTATCAACGCGGCGACCTTCTGGAAAAGCGCCGCCGATTAATGGAAGCCTGGGCTAAGTTCTGCGGGTCAAAGCCGCAGGGCAAGATTGTGCAGCTACGCGCTTAACCCAAGCAAATAATTCAGCGCGGCTTCTCGCCAGCCCACCAGCGATACAGCATCGGGCTGCCCTCCACTCGCGCGGGTACTTCCCATTTCGGATACGGCGCTCCCGGCTTCATCGGCCAGAGCAGCCAGACGTTGAGAATTTCCTGCTCGCTCATGTCGTGCGGGATTCCCGCTGCGAATTCCCGGCAGCCGTTTTCTGCGGTCGGCAGATCATTCCGGCCGCTGTAGCCCTCGCCGTATTGAGCGACGAGATGGCGATAACCCGAGGGGTGCTTATCCTGAATGTAGATTTTTGCGTCGGTGTCATACGCGCGCACTGTCGCGATCAAGCGAAGCTTTCGGTTATCTGACATTGGGCGCCCCGGCTCTAAACGCCGAAAATGTCGAAGCCGCCGTCAGGATGATTCATGCTGCCCTTCGCAAATCGTGACGCGGGCCCACGATTGGCAGTCTGCAACGAGAAGGGAAATTTGCCGTAGCCGATTCCATCACACTCAGGCCGTGGCTTGCCCGAGCGGCGGCTCATTATGGCGTACCGCATCGCGCTCACCATGTCGTCCCGCTGTTTCACCACACGAAACGATTTATCGCGGTGGTAGTTGCGCAGCTCATCCAGCAGCTCGTGATTATACCCGGCTATCGTCAGCCGGCCGCCGTACATCATCGAACGGATTTCCTCGAGGGCAGGTTCGACGCTGTAATTGTTGGTGCCATGATTGGTCGCGTGCCGTTCCATCATGTTGGCACCAAATGCCTTGTACTGACTCGCAAGTGTTAGGCCAGAACCTTTGTCGTGCTGGGCACCATCGTGCGGATACGCGACGGGAATTTTCAGGCCGTTACACATCGAAAATATGCGTTGGACATGGTATTGCGCTGATGATCGCTCCATGCGGAAGCTGTTAACAACCCAAACATGATCCTGGTAATTATCCCAGGCGATCAGAACAGCCGCGAACGGGTGATCAAAGCCAAAATCTATACCGACGCACCAGCGTGTTTGCAGCGGCAGCGTGTCGGGATCAAAGCTCTTGATCAGACCGGGTAGCAGCTCGAGCGGAAAAACCGGGCCCGTGCCTAGCTGCGGCGTGCCTTCCAATCTCGTTTCACGCTCGGCGTCGCTGTAGCCAGCAGCCAGTTCCTCCCGGCGCTCGGCTGAAATATGTTTGGCCTCCTCGCCGGCGATGCGATGCGAGCTGCGATCGGATGACGGTTCGCTCAGGAATTTGTAAGTAATGCCCGCACCACCACCGGCGCCGACCGGCGTATAGCTGACAATCAGATGACCGTCCGTCGCGCTGGTGCGAGCAAACAGTTCCGAATACACAAGCTCGTCCGGCTTTTCATCGATCCAAATAAGAGAAACACTTTCAGATTGAAGCCGCTCGCGACGCATCTCGAACGTCTTGAACGTCAGGCTGCTCACGCCGTCAATAACGCCGTTCGTCTCGTGGGTGACAAACAGCGTATCGACGGCCTGCATCCCGCCGGCGACCATGATCGGCTTCTTGGCGAAGCTCTCTAGCGGAATCGTGCCAGTCCCGAACTCATCGTCACCGCAAAGCTTCCGCTGCAGCGTATCGCGCACAAGGATCACGGATTCGCCCACTGCCCAAGCGCGTATCGGCTTGGTGAAACGCTTGCCGCGCCAGAAATCTGGATACTGGCCAGTTAAATGCCACGCCACTTCCGCCGCGCAAGCAAGCGTCTTTCCAGTCTGATTTCCTCCAAAAACCAACCGCTGGTGAACGCCGCTTGAGCCGGCGGCGAAGAATGCCAATTGGGTCGGATACCAGAACGTCGAATCAAGAAAATCGATGTGGCGATATTTCTTGCGGCGCTCGGCCGACGACAATGTTTGCCTGACAAGCTTGATCAGGCGCTGCGGATCTGGGGCTTCGTCGGTCAAAATTCATCTCCGATCATTTCAGGATCGGGCTCGTCCGCGGGCAGCGGTGTCTGCGCTTCGATGATTTCGGCCTCGATCACTTCAGCATCAATCAATTTGGCCTTAGCGGCGCGTTGCGCAGCGTCGGCGGCCTCAAGGCGCTCCAGGCGCGCCAGCCCATTGCCGCCAAAGAGTTCAACGAGCCGCTCGCGCGTAACGCCAAGCTGGCGCGCCGCCCGCAGCTCCTCGAGCGCTTCCTGGTCGGGATCGATGACGCGGTGCACGACCTGCATGTCGTGACGGGTCACAACCGGATCGGTGCGGTCCAGCATGGCGATAACGAGCTTGCCATGCGCAGGATGCTCCGGGTTGCGGATGATCTCGCGCGCCGCCTTGACCGCTTCCGGTTGAGCTACCTTCAATACCTTTTTCGTCACTTCGGAGATCGCGGCGATGACGCGGTCGTCCTGACACAGCCGATGTGCCTCCCTGGCCTGGTTTGCCGGCGTGCTGCTTTGGCCTAGCCCGCATGCCCGATAGGCCTGCGTGGCAGCCCCATGACCCGGCTTCATAACGAAATGCCAGACAAACGTGCGCCAGCGATCGTTCGGCAGGGCGCGCATCGCCGGGCCTATCTCGCCCCAGGTCTCGTTTGGGCTCGCGGGGGCACGACTGCTCACTTTCCCGCCCTCGCCGCATGGATTGCCTCAATTGGCATGCGCAACAAGACATCGCGGTGCGCCAGCAGCCAGCGAATGCCAATTCGGGCGAGGTCGGCGCTGCTTAATCCGGTGTCTGCCGCCAGCTCGTCGAGCTCGCGGCGCTTGGCCGCCGGCAACCGAATCTGTAGGCGTGCATCGTGCCGCATGGCGTACATTGTGCGCCGGCAAGGGGAAGCCGCAACGCACCGCGGCCGCAATGACCGAATACACCGTCGAGCTATTCCACAAAGGCGGCGAAGGCGCCGGCATCGAGGCCGAGCTTGCCCGCGAGGAAAAGCTCGACGTTGCCCGTCGCATCTATCGCTGGGCGTGCGCGCAATACCCCGGCCGGCTGGTTATGCTCTGTGACCGTGCGCGCGTGTTGGCCCGCAGCGATCGGCCAGACACGATGCCGCCATGAGTGCCGGATCAGCTCGCCAAAGCCGCCAGGCGGGTAGGAGCCGAATGCCCTGGCGGCGATGCTGCTCACGCCCGGGACGAAGCGCGGCCCGCGCGCTGTAAACTTCGCCAAGGTGCCAAGCGCAAAAACATAGTATTTACGCGCGATTCCGGGTTGCGCTTAAGACTGTATAAAGCGCCCGTTGCGACTATATACGCCATTAGCGTATGGTTTGCGGTGCATTTGGGATCCCGAAATAACCCGTGTCAGGTCATCGGCGAGCGCAGGCCCAATATGTTCAGCACGCCAATAATGGCCATCAATCTCGTCCGCTCTCCGTGCGCCAGAAGCTTTCGCGATCATAGAGAGTTGGGTAGCCATGTCTAAAAACAAACAGCAAAAACATCGGCAACTCACACAGCCTGCGAAGCCAACCGCGCTGCTGGCGCCCGGCGGGCTGTCACTCGACTTCGGCTACGATCCGAGAGGCCCATGGCAGCCAGTCGACATCGTATCGACTAAAGAAGGGTGGAGTGAGTTTGCGCTCGAAGACGGAACGATTATCCGCGCCAAAGCTGTGCTGCTGGAGGTGAAAAAGATGACCGGCCAATTTAATGCTGAGGGGGAGCCTATTTATCAGATGCAGATCATAATGGCCAACCAGGCGCGTGTGCCCAATCGCCTAAAGAAAAAGAAGTAGGGTCTGCAAAATGGCCATTCACGTTCTAGAACGTGAGAAGCGTCCCGTCGCTCGCCTGTACCCTGTGACAGAGATTGTCTCGGGACCGAAAGGCGAAACCCACATCGCTTTGATTGCTGGAGCAACCGGCGCAACCATTGTAATGGGCACCGGCACTGTAGCGGGCACCGGCAGCAGCATGCAGGTGGTGGAGTTCAACTGGTTATCGTACGCGACTAACGCGACTAACAGCGTTTCGTTGGGCGGCTTGTATTACGGCGGCGGCAGCGGTGGGGTGTACACGGCTGGCGTTGTCAGCGCGGAATACCACGCGGGCACTGGCGGGCCCGTTACCGGCGCAGGTGAGGCCGTTCGGCTCAATGAAACTGCACCTCCCGATGGCGAAGACTATAACCCTGAAATGGTGGAGCGAGTATTGAAGCTTGCGGCCGATGAACCCGAAGCAAAATTCGACAACGTTGTTGATATGATGGATTGGCTAGAACGTGAGTGATGGCCGACGATCCAAAACCACAAATACAGTGGGAATTAGCTCCCGGATTTAGAGAGACCTGGAAACGACTATTAAAAGAAAACCCGAGCATCAAAGACGCTATGGCGGAGTTCAACCGTTGTAAGCGCGCCAACCCTCCAGAGAGGCTGCCCGGGAAAATGAGCGACCACAAGCTGGATGGTCCCCTAAAGGGGTTTATGGATTGCCATCTCGCGAAGGACGTTATTTTGATCTATAGGCCTCTACAAAATGGGGCGATTTAACTCATCACAATATGCGATCACAGCGATCTAATAGGGCCAAGGGCTCGTGCGCTCGCTAAACGTATCAAATAAACAGCGCCACCTCTATGAGCAATGTGCGCAGGCGCCGGGCAAGCGCGGGCCGGCTAACAAAATTGCAAAGAGCAACACGCTAGCTGGTTTCGGCGAATGTCCGCTCTCGGCAGAAGCGGACATGACAACGGACATCGCAAATCAGTCGCTCGTGACCCCAAGCGGTCCTAAGCTGCGGTTGTCAATTTGCACCTCAAAAAACGGCTGGACGCTTACTCGATCACCTCGTCGGCGGTCGCGAGCAGCGTCGGCGGAACCGCCAGACCGAGCGCCTTGGCCGTTTTGAGGTTAATCGCCAATACGAACTTGACGGGTTGCTCAACGGGTAAATCACGTGGCTTTGCGCCTTTGAGAAATCTTAGCCACGTATTTGCCCGCACGACGCGAGAGGTCCGTAATGTCGGCGCCGTAACACATTAGGCCGCCAGCCTCCACAGCTTCCCTCCACACATACACAGTGGGCAATCGGTAACTTGCCGCCAGATCAACGAGCCGACGATAATTCCCGTAGAGCATTGGACTCGGCAAGATGATAAGCGCGTCTGCTCGTGCGGCAACCATTGCTGCAAATGCGCTGTCAAAATCATTGGGGCCGCTGGCGTCGACAACCTGAAGCATCACCCCGCTCGCCTTGGCCGCTTCCTCGATACTCGCCAGCATATGTTGCATCGTTGCTGCACTGTAAGACTCCAGGATGCCGAAGCGCCGCTATGTGGGTGGCCTGAGGAGCGATCTCTCGTAACAATTGGAGGCGCTTGGGCTCTAATTCGGGACCCAAGAAAGTGTTGCCGGTAACGTTGCCTCCAGGTCGCGCCAAACTAGCGACCAGCCCATCAGCAACCGGGTCAGCCATGTTTGCACCGACGATGGCTATGTTCTTCGTCGCGTGCATGGCGCCTATCACCGCCGGAGTGCCACCCGCAGCAACGATAACGTTGACGTTGAGGGCTACGAGTTCAGCTGCCGCTTTTTTCAACCCGTCCAAGTTCTCATAATATCTGTTTTCAGTTTTGATATTCCGACCTTCGGTATAGCCCTCTTCTTGAAGACCTTCGCGGAGAGCTTTCGAATAGCTCAACAGGATCGGAGAAGGCGGTTTCCAAGGCCAAAGCACGCCGATCAACGACAGGCCGGTCTGCGGCTGCTGCGCATTAGCAATTGACGACCACACGGCCGCGCCGCCAAGCAGCGTGACGAACTCCCGGCGCCTCACGATAGCCTTCCCCAATTGCATCGAAAGCCAGATGCCCTCTAGGAAAGAAGATTATCATGCCTCGCGCCTGAAGAATAATGGCTCAACCTCATTTGACAGGCAGCAAACCTGCTGACTTGCCTGTCAAATTGCCGACGAGTTCTGGCTCAGCATTAACGTCAAGTGCATCTTTGTGCCGCGACAATCCCGACGCGCGCCGACGAGTTGGTTGAATGGGCTAATTCACGTCGTTTGTTGCCGCGCATAAGTCCAAATCTGGCCCTTAGCGACACTTTGCGCGGGCACCGCCATGTCCGTTGTCGGGTGCAAAGCGACCGCGATATTGGCGGCCGCCATCGCGCGGGCAGTCAGACGCTGCGCGCATCGTTAATCACCACGTAGAGGTCAAGGTTTATTTCGGTTTGTGCTCGCTCGCGCAGCAGGGCGCTGCTGCGGCCGGTGCAGGGCCGGGCTTCCCGCTAGCCCCAGCTCGGTTTTGCACGCGGGGCCGCTCTGGTGGCACTCCCTTGCGGTCCCGCACCAAAGAGGCAAAAGCAAAATGTCGAAGATCCACGCAATTGTTTTGGCGGCAGCCGTGCTGCTTTCCGTGGGCTGGACCGCAGCGCTGACGTATGGCGCGATCAGGCTCATTGTCTGGATCGCTTAGCAGCGGCGATCATCGGCCCTCCTCGCTCCCAAGTATTTCGGCGAACGCCGCTTTAACTTCTGCGGTTTCCGCGCGAATGCGCTTTACGCCTTCCTCGCCGTTGGTGATTTCGGTTGCCAGCTCGTTGACGGCCCCAGCAGCGTCGAGGCGCAGCGCCTCCAATTTCTTCTTCAAGCCGGCCAACCCGACGCGCACGTCAGCCGCGAGTGATTTACCCCCATTCCGGCATCGTCTTTTTCCCAAACTCCGCGATAGCCTTCGTCAGCATCCGATCCAGTTCGCCCGCAGGCGTCATAGTTACAAAGGGCGCGCCTCACTGATTTCACCTCCCCTCTCGCGCAAGAAGTTTTGAGCTTGGATTTCTCGCGGCAATGCGCCGCGGCCCTGCTCAAAAACTCTGCCGCTTACGGGATCGCGTTTGGCATCGTGGCCGTAGACGGCCTTTTCCTGGGCCGACAAATTTTGCTCATGCTCCGTCATTCGCTGAGCCCGATACTCATTTTTTGTGCGGTGTCCTCACTCATGAGGCCCTTGCCGACCAGCAGGCTAATTGCGTCACGCGAATTGAAATAACCGCCGGCCATCAATTTTTTCAGCAGCGCACGCGCTGCGTTAGCGCCATCGGTGTTATGGATCGCGAGCACTCGGTTGACGAGTTGATTGGCAACCGGCTGGCAGCCATGCCCTACCTCAATGGCGATGCCCTCAATGATCGGCGCATCTTCGCCAAACACTCGGTCGATTTCCTTTCGCGGGTTACTCAGATCTGCGGCCGGCGCTGTGGATTGAAATGGTTATGCATGCCGGGCGTCGTCGGGTTTGCTGTTTCGGCCATTAGCCTTCAACCTCGCGCGCTGCGAAGGCAACCCAGTGCCAGCGGTCCCATTTGCGGCGGGCCTCCAAATCGCCGTTCATGAGTTTGCGCACGAATTCCTTGTCCTGTTTCATGGCTTCAATATCGCGCCTTGAGGTTTCCTTTCTGGAGCCGCGTCACCTCGCCCCGTTCAAATTCAAATTCTTCCTGCGGAGTGGATGGCGCTACCTGATTTCTCCAGAGGCGTGGCGCTGGTGTTCGCGCGCCATATCACCCTCGCTCATGCGCGCCATCACATCAGCCGCATCCGCCCGGTGGTTCGGCGCTCGTCCCCAGCGTGAGATTTGTAGAGGTCGGCTAATTCTTTTGCCTTCCATCGCCGCGAGTGCACTCTCTCCAATTTTCGGATCATTCATCAGCTCGGTGCAGCGCGTACGCCGCCATCTCGGGCGACCACACTTGGCCGTTGTGATCAATTTGGTTGCAGTTCAGTACGTTCATGATCGTTCATCCAGTTTGTTGCAATTGCACCTACGTTTCGCACCACTCAGGCAAACCGATCGCCGCAGCGCGACGTGGGTCGCGGCCCCAAATTTCGGCAACAGCCTTTTCGTACGCTTCACGGCCCTCGTAATTCAAAATCGCCGCGTAGTGATTGGCCGTTTCGTTCCCGCGGCTGCCGATCCCTTGTTCTATCCAATTGCCGTCTCGATCGCGGCGTGCATCGTGCCCAAAAACATTCAATGCCTCTGCCTCCAGATATTTTTCAATCGCGTCCGGCGGCAGCAATCCTTTGGCGATTTCGTCTCTCATGACGGCAATTTCCTCAGCGGTCAGGGCAACCATCTAGGTCGCCTCCTCTTCTTGATGCTCGGGCTCAAGCTCAGGCCGGGCTACTCGCGCAAGTCGGCCAACAGCTGTTGGTGGTGCGCCAGTTCGTCCGCGACAAATCCAGCGGCGCGCTTGTCAGCAGTGGCCGCGCGTGCAGCAAACTCGCTCGGCTCAGGCTCAGGAAAGCCGTAGGAGCCGCGGCGGACCAGACCGACAAGTGAAAAACATTGTCGCAGCAGAGCCCGGCGCGATCCGGGCGAATGTGGCGGACGCCCCACATCAGGGTTTCGGGCGGCCAGGCTTGCTCCGCAGCATTGCAGGACGCCTCAAATTCAGGGCAAGCGACGGCAACGGCCTTCACCGCATCCTCAAGCCCGGCCGCAGCACGCAATCGGTTTGGCAATGCTGCCTCGAAGCGTTTAACCGCGCGCCAATGCTTGCGCTCGCGGTAAATCCGCAACTCTTCCGCACGTCGCGTTTCCAGAATCGCCAGCCGGTCGTTAAGCGCAGCAATGGCACCGCGTTCGTCAGCGATCGCCGCATCAATCTTGCGCACCGCGTCGATGTCATCGCTGCCCGCAAGCGCAGCTTCACGTTCCGCCGTCAGCCGCTCAATACTGATTTGCGCCTTGTCGATCGCGCGCTCGGCGGCGTCGATCATGCCGGAAGTGTCATTCGCTTTCAGGATGGCCGGGAGTTTCATCATTGCGTTTGCCTTATGTGCTGCCTTTAGGCGGGGATCCGCGTCAGCGCCGCATATATTGCCGAGCCGCCGCTCGTAACCTTGATGCCGGCCTGTCCCGGCGGCAGTTCAACGGTCGCTAATCCAGTGCCGCCGGACGAGAGTGCGGGGCCGACTGCGATCCAAGTTGCGTCATCAATGCCGAGAATTTCCGCCTGCACAGTACCGCCGGACGCGATGCCGACTGCGCTCGGCCATAGTTGCCGCCGTCGATCGCGCCTGAAACCGAAGCGCTTCCGCTGACGATTTGCAAACTGGCGGTCATGCTGCGGCCTCGCCACGCTCAGCGGTCGAACGCTCCAAAAGGCGCCTGGCCGTGTTCGACAGGCTGCGGCCCTCCTCGCGAGCGATAGCTTCAATTCGATCACGCAGCTCGGGTGTCAGATGCACCAATAGCTGCTCGGTGCATGATGCTTTGTTCTGGCGCATGCGAGACAAAATCAGCCGGTGCAATTCAGAGCGCAACGCACAGCATCGGGGAGCAGCGCTTGTGCCCATTTCATTGGACTTTTCGCCGCTTTGTAGATTAGTAACCAATCGTCCCGATACTGGCGGCGCCGAAGAGCATTTTGAATGCGCGCTTCCTTTATCGTGTGCATTGGCCTTCTGGTCGGCTACTGGATCGATCAAACTCGCTACGGTGGCTTTTACAGCCGCCCCCTGATCGATATGCTCCACCACATCGCCAACAGCTTTTGATAGCCGCCTCAGTTGGCCACCCCGGCGGCAGGCGGTCAAATTTGCAAGGCGCCGCGCTGTAGGGAGCGGACAGGTCGGAAAAATCGGCGGCGGCCGTTTTCCTCCCCACCCCTCGATTTGGAAAGGTGGTCAGGCCCGATGCAGGAATGGCCGGATCGCTGGCCAGCGCTGCCGATCGCGCCGATGAAATGGGAGGGCCAACAGCTCGCGAGCGGGCGGCAGTAATCAATCTCTGCTGAGAGGGAAGTCTCTACCGTGCGCATAAAGGCTCGGCAGCGGACAAATGCCGTCGCCATGACTCAGCGGTGGTCGCTGGTGCGTGTTTGCCCGTACCTCGAGCAAATCCCATGCTGCCAAGCTCGGCGCTGCTCGTAGGCAACAATGTGGGTAATCGCGGCGTTCGGCAAATTTGCGAGCGTTTTCAAATTGCATTGGAGGATGGCGTCTCCGCCAAACGGTGCTTTCGGCTGCCAAACGGTGCTTTCGGCTTTCGCTGCCGCCACTCAACTTTTGCCGCAGTCATGCACGACGGCGATAGCCCGCTTCATCGGCAATATGGGGTCGGCTGGAGCGGGACGAAGACCCTGTCACACCTGTCACACTGATTATGGTTTTGGGCGGCAGCAGCCGGGAGGAGGCCAGAATGTTCTCTAGCTTCGGACTTTCTCTCCTAACCATAATCACCATAATGGAGGTTTTTGTGTACTGTCATGGTTTGCTGCTGCAAAGAACATTGTTCTATCAATAGCTTGGTGCAACCATGACACCAACCATGACAACCATGACTGCAAGTCAGTTTGGGTCATGGTTTGGGCTGCTCGTCTGGTTTGGTTGCCATCTCGTACTTGCCGAACTTCCCGGCGTTTTTGATGAGACCGTCTTTCTTCATCCGGCTCATGAGCTGGCGGGCGTTGGCGATTTTCATGCCGCAGACTTCAGCCACCTGGTGCGGACTGAGCGGCTCGTTAGCCTCCTCCATCGCCTTGATGACCGCATTGCGCTCGGCAGAGCGGCGCACCGCCTCGGCATCACCTATGATGCTCCAGGTGCAAGTCCCCGGATCGAATTCTATCGCCTTCTTGATATCTTCAATGTCGCGGCCGCGGGCTTGTCGCAGGATGCCGCCGCTTTCGCGGAAGACGATCATGACGGTGTCGGGCGCGCCGGTCAGGCCGAGCGTGCCGCTGATCGTATCGAATGGATCGTCGGCTTCGGCCTTCCGCAAATGGTGCACCAGGATGATAGCGATCCCATGCTTGGTCGCGAGATCCCGCAGATCCTTCACCGCGGCATAATCGGCATCATAGGAATTCTGGTCCCTGCGGTTGGGCATGCGCACCATGGCCAACGTGTCGATGATCACCAGTCGCGGTAGTCTGCGGGCCTCGACCCAGTTCTTGATGAATTCCAGTCCACCTTCGGCCAGTCGTGGCATGTCGTTGACGAATGTCAGCCGCGATGGCCATGGTGCCAGACCGAAAAGCTTAGTCATGCGCCGTTGCAGCCGGCGTTTTTATCTTCCAGCGCGGCATACAGCACATCACCAGCCTCGCAGGAGATGCCGCCGAGCGTGTAGTTGCCGTCAGCGACCGCCCAAGCCGCGTGCATCAACAGCCACGACTTGCCAATCTTGGGCTTGCCGGCAAATAGCGTGAGGCCTTCGACGATAAAGCCCGGCACCACGTACTTGATTGGATCAAAAGTCATGGTGCGCAGAGCGTCAGCGGTAAACATCTCTCCAGATTTGGAATGAATTTGGCTCGGCGTTTCTGTTGGCGGCTCCTGTGGTTGCCATTCCGGCGCCTGCTCCACTAGCGCGTCGAGTTCTTCGCGCGTGTGCTGCTTCTGCCAATCGACAATGTCGCCTTTGATTTCCAGTCCTGGCAGCTCGAGGATACGAATGCGTGACGCAATGCCAATCAGGCTCTGCGCTACTTGCTCGGCATGATTGCGCCCACTGTCCTCATTGTCGGGCAGAATGATCACATCTGCCCCCTGCAAATAAGCCGCGTGCGCTGCAGTCCACTTGCCGGCGCCGCCGATATTGCAGGTGCCGATTAAATTCCTTTTCGCCAGAGCCTCGACTTTCTGCTCACCTTCAACAATGAAAACAGGATGGTTGCAGGCGATGGCCTCGGTTAATTCCGGCAGTCGATACGGAATGACCTTGGCAGCTTCGAACGTTTGGCGTTCGCGCGTTGTGGGCAGTTTTTCCCAGCCCTGCTCATTGAACCGATACCAGTCCTGGCCCGACCCCTTGCGCATGTACTCGCCGGCGCTGGCGCCCCAAATCCAGATTTTCGGATTGCTGGGATAGGGCCGCCGCTGCCCAAAGGTTTTCTCGAGCTTGCCGGCGGCATTAATTTCGAGCTCGTCGTTGGAGTTGAGAAAGCCGAAGCGAAGTGCTTGCACAATCACCGTGCCGTCGAGATCGATGTAGTCGTAGCTTTCGATGATTTTGCGCCGTGCCGCGCGTTGCGTGGTGCGCGGCGTGGCGCCGTTCACTTTTGGCTTTCGATCGACTTCGCATCCGATTGACTTGAGCCAGTCGAAGGCGTCAGCGCCGGTTAGGCTCTTTTCGCGCTTAATTAGATCAAGCAGACCGCCGCCGGTTCCGTTCTCATGGTCGTACCAAACGCCGCGAACTTCATCGATCGCCAGACTGCCCTTGCTGCCCCAGCGTGGTTTACCTGGCTTTGATTGATGCGGATTCGGCTTGCCGTATAGCGCCTGCGCGACAGCCGGCATGTGCTCGGCAAATGGATCGTTCGGGAGCGACGCATTCATTTGCAGACCGCGAGCATATCGAGTGCGACGCCGCCGCATTCGAGGTTGAATGTCTCGCTTTCACGGTGATCGGGAAGGCGACGCCGGGTGCTCATCTCAAAATCCGATCTCGTCGTTAAACGATATGGATTCTGCCGCCGCCGTTTGCAGTGTTTGGACGCGGTCTTGTCGCGGCGGTTTGGATTTTCGCTCTGGTCTATTGCGGCCGATGTTCGCCAATCGGCAGTGCCAAGACATGACGGACAAACCATGGCGCTCGACGCCGCTTTCGGATGTCCATGATGTCGGGCTCAGCTTGCCTTCGACATAGATGCGCGCGCCCTTCACAAACTTGTCGGCGGTGGCAATGGTGTCCTGGTCGAATACCATAACGCTGACCCATGCTGCGGCGTTGCCTTCGCCGGCGCGAACGTTCATCCGCAGATAGGGCTTACCCTTCGACGACGTCTTGCGTTGGGCGTCGTTGCCGATCGTCCCGAATAGCGCGGCCTCGATGCTCATCGCGATCTCGCTACCTGGGCCGCGAGCAACCGCGACTCGTCAATTTTGTAGGCGGCAATAAAGGCGTCGAGCGGATATTCAATTGACTTTCGGATTTGCCCGTTGATGCAGACCAGCCTGATGGTCGTTTCGATTGGCATTGCGATCTCCCATTGCGGAAGCCGCTCGGTGCCTTGCGCTCGGTCAGGGCTTCGCGTACATGGCGGGTCGGTTGAAGACTGCCGTTACTATTTCGCTGCCCCGGCCGTTCGCGCAAAAGCCCCCGCGCGGCGGCCGTGGTGTTTCAAGCGGTCATTTCGCGGCTTCGATTAAGCGATGTACGGCCGGCACCGCCGCGCCGGCTTGGTGTGTAGCCGGCGGATTTATCCTGGCGCGATCAATGCAAGAACCGAGGCTACATCCAGGATGCGTCGGCCGCCGACTAGCTTTGATTTAATTCGGCCGTCGGCGATGGCGTTGTAGATAGTCATCTTGCCGAGATTGGTGGCCTTCTCGGCTTGCTTGACGCTGCAGCCGACCTGCTCCCGAAAATGCGATAACGAGCCTGCGGATTTGCGGCGTTTGGATTTTCCGGACATTGCTCCTCCAGATGGTTTGTCGAAAGCGCGATGACTTTCGTGAGCAATGTTGTCCGGAGTTTATAACAGGCGCAACGCACAACGTAGATGCCGGACAAAGACGGACATCGCAAATCCCCGAGCACCCGCGCGCACGCCCTTATGTTTACCAGCGAAAGCATGGTTGCCGCGTATCGACGAGGAGCGGTGCAGAGCGTTTTATATGGGCGCCTGCCGCGCATGCTTACCAGGCAAGCATGCCCAGCAGCTGGGCATGCCCAGCAGCCGGGCATGCCGCTTAGCATACCCGCTGCTTTGCGCGCATGCTTATGGTTGCAGCATGGTTGCCATCACGGACTTCGTTCGGCCCGGTTTTTCTGGGTTGTAGGTAATTGCGTGGTGCGACAAATAGCGGGCCAAAACGTGCATAAGATCAATTGAGTATGGCGGACACCCCTTCCACCAACCTTCGCGCTAGCGGGGTTCGGGTGGCAGACCAAATGAATAAACCACAACATAATTTGTTGTTTGCTCCGATCGCTACACGCCGCGCTGCGCCTTGTCCTTCTCGTTCTGCGCCTTGATTGCGGCGCGCGCTTGCTGCCATTGCGCGTCGCTCCACTGGCGCAGCTCGTAGAAATTTGATCCGGTGGCGTGGGCCTGACTGCCGTCGAGCGTGATGGTCTCGCCGGTCAACCAGTCGCAGCCGGGCGCGATCAGGAAGGTCGCGAGATTTTGCAGTTCCTCCATGGTGCCGACGCGGCTCATCGGATTGGAGCGGATGGTGCGGTCGCTCGGCCCCTCGCCCGGGCTTAAGCGCTTGGCAGCGCCGTCGGTCGGGATCACGCCGGGCGCGATGGCGTTGAGCCGGATGCCGTGGCCGGCCCATTCCGTGGCGAGCGACATGGTCATGGCGTGCACTGCGGATTTGCTCATGACTGACGGCACGACATAGGGGCTGCCGTTATAGACCCAGGTCACCACGATCGACACGATGTTGCCGCGGTGGCCGCCGGCGATCCAGCGCCGGCCGACCGCCTGCGTGACGTAGAAGGTTCCGTGCATGACGATGTTGGCGACCGCGTCGAAGCCGCGCGGCGACAAATCCTCGGTGCGGGAAATGAAATTGCCGGCGGCGTTGTTGACGAGGTCGGTAAGCGGCCCGGGGGCAAAAATATCGGCGACCATGGCGTCGACCGCGGCCGCATCGCGGATATCGACGCCGTAGACGCCGACCTTGCCGCCGTGCTTCGCGGTCAATTCGGCGGCCGTCGCCTCGCACACCGTTTTGCGCCGTCCGCAAATGAAGAGCTCGGCGCCGAGCTGCAGAAATTTTTCCGCCATGCCCTTGCCGAGTTCGGTGCCGCCGCCGGTCACCAGGATGCGCCGGCCCTTCAACAGACCGTCCTTGAACATGCCCCCCTCCCCCGGTTGCCATGATTCTACCATTCAGGGGCTGGATTCGCAGCACTATGCGAGCTTGCCGCCATCTCAATTGATGAATCCCCCATCCACCTGCAAAATCTGCCCGGTAACGTAGTCGGATTCCGGAAGGCACAGCAGCATGATGCCTCCCGCCGCTTCATCGGCGTTGCCGGCTCGACCAAAGGCGGTGCGCTCTTTGATCGCCTCGATCATTGGACGGGTCAGCCCGACGCGCCGCGGCACGCCGTCGATCATCACGGCGGTCTCGCCGACGATCTCCTGAGTCAGGCGCGTTTCGATGTATCCGAAGGCGACGCAGTTCACATTGACGGCTAGCGGACCCCATTCCTTCGCGAGCGACCGCGTGAGGCCGTGCAGGCCGGCTTTCGCCGCCGCGTAATTCGCCTGTCCAGCAGCGCCGCCGGTGGCGGAAGCCGACGACACATTCACCACTTTGCGGTGAATGACTACTCCGGACCGGCGCTCCTCCGCGATGCGAGGAGCCAAAAAGCCGCGAAGTTCCCGAAGAATGCGGAACGGCGCCTTAAGATGCACGTCCTGAATAGCATCCCATTGGTCGTCGGTAATTTTGTGCAGCGGCCCGTTCCAGATGTAGCCCGCGTTATTCACCAGGATGTGGATGTCGCCGAACTCCTCAACGGCCTTGCCGATAAAACCGCGCGGAAATTCATCACTGGTGACGCTCCCCGGATAGGCAATCGCCGCGCCGCCGGCCTCTCGAATTGCGCGCGCAGTCGCCTCGGCTTGTTCGGCATCGAGGTCATTGACAACCACGCGCCCTCCCTCCGATGCAAGCCGGCGTACCAGACTCAGACCGATGCCGCGCCCCGCACCGGTGACCAGCGCCACTTTTCCCTCAAGCCGCATAATCTCCGGATCTCCCGAAGTCCCCAACAGGCGAAAATAAAGCCGCCGGCTTGTCCGTTACCTTATCCATATCTGTGCGCAGCTGCATTTCCTTCTCGGCGGTACAAAAGTGGAACGTGGCACACAATTCTGTTTGAAAGGCCGTGATCGACGCGACAGGATTGGCGGTATTCGGCCCCTGCGGTTGAAGACGCAGCCGGCCGGGGAATGAAATCCGTTGGCACGGACTCCGCGGCCGCCGGGCGATGGTCGTATCGCGCGATAACAACTGCGGTTATAATCGAAATAAAAATTCCGGGAATCCGGGAGGTGTGTTTCAAAAAGGGAGGAAGAGACGATGACTAAAACATATTGGTGGACGGGCATTGCCGTTTCGCTGACGGCATTCGCTCTCTGGGGCCTGCAGGGCACTGCGCGCGCTCAGGAAGAAACCAAGACGGCGCACGAATTGCGCGCCGATTATGACAAGGACCTCAGAGGCAAGACCATCGCCTTTTTGCCGATCGCCACCGGCGTACCGCTTATGGATGAATGGGGACGTGTCATCAAGAACGAAGCCGAATGGCGCGGCATGAAATTCATCATCCGGGACCCCGCCCTCAATATGTCGGCGATGCAACAGGCGCTGACGGCTCTGGTTGACCAAAAGCCGGACGTTATCGTCGTCCAGAATCCGAGCGTCACGCTGCTGATGAAGGAGCTCAAGCGCGCGGAGTTGGAAGGCATCCACGTGATCCAAATGAATATGTCATCGAACTACAAGTCGGATGCGTTTGTCGGCGCCGACTGGTACGAGGTGGGACGCATGCTCGCCGCGGACGTGGTCAAGGCGTGCGGAACGGGAAGCGGAACCTCCGGCGAAGTGCAGATCGTCCAGGGCGAGCTCGCCGCTGCGGCGAGCGTTGATCAGATCGCCGGCGTCATGGACACGCTCAAAAAGGACAGTGCGATCAAAGTTGTGTCCAACCAGGCGGCGAACTGGGATGCCAATAAGGCACTCGAAATCACCGCCACGGTCATTCAGCAGCATCCCAACCTGTGCGCCAGCATCGGTTTCTGGGGCATCATGCAATCGGGCGCCGCGCAGGCCATCCGCAATGCCGGAAAGATCGACAAGGTAAAGGTTTACGCCTCGGGCGAAGGCTCGCAGCTCGATTGCAACCAGGTCGCGGAAGGAAACTTCTACAAATTCCTGAGTTACACCGCGACCGAACAAGGGCACGACGCTTTCGTCGCCGCCGAGACGCTGCTCGAAGGCGGCACCAAGCCTGGCACCGTACACAAGGAGTATTACACGCGTCCGGTCTGGCTCGATAAGAGCAACGCCAGCGGCGCGAATTGTTATCCGGTGCCGAAGCCGCCGACCTCGACGGCGTCGAACTAGCCGCAAGCAATCGTTGCCGATTGAATTAGCCGCTCCCGCCGCAGAGGCGGGGGCGGGTCCAGTTGTGGAGTAAGGCCGATGTCGACAAGCGCCTTGCAGGCGCCGAACCGTCCGGCGCAACGATTGGGGCATTCGTTCTCGCCGCGGTTGTTTCTGTCCGAACTGTTGCTCAAGCAATGGTTCGAGCCAGTCATTCCCTTCACGGTGATGATCGCGCTTGCGCTCTACTTCTCGTTGACCATCAAGGATTACGCCACTCTCAGCAATGCGCTGTCGCTGATGCGGCTGTTTGCCGAATTCGGCTTCGTCGCGCTCGGTATGGCGTTTAGCCTGATTTCCGGCGGCATCGACCTGAGCGTCGGAGCGATCTTCGCCTTCTGCAACTTCACCGCTCTGTTCTGCCTGTTCGTACTTGGCCTGCCGGTTTGGCTCGTGGTGATCGCCACCTTGATCAGCGGAGCAGCCATCGGCGCATGCAACGGCTTCCTCATCGGTTATCTGAAGGCACGGCCCTTTCTGACGACATTGGTGACGCTGATTATCGTGCGTGCAGGGGTGAACCTCCTGAATGAGAGGTTTGCGACCGTCTTCGCCACGACGTCCGTCGAGAGCGATGCTTGGGATTTTCTCGGCGAGGGCAGCGTGCTGGGCGTGCCGATCAACGCCGCGGCACTGATCGTCGTCCTGTTTATCGGTCACATCTTTCTCAGCCGTTCCCGCTACGGGTGGCATCTGACCGCGATCGGCGCCAGCCGCAAGGCGGCCCGCCATGCCGGCATCCGCGTCCAGCGCATGTTGCTGGGGACGTATATGTTGTCAGGCGCGTTGTGCGCCATGAGCGGAATCTTTTATGCGGCGCGTCAAGGCAGCACGGATTCGACCACCGGCGTGGGCTGGGAATTTCAGGCGCTGACCGCGGTTATCATCGGCGGCGCGTCGGTTCTTGGCGGTCGCGGCACGGTTTGGCGCGCGATACTCGGCGCCATCATCATCTTTACGATGACCAACGGGCTCGTTCGCGTCGGCATCCCGGGCTACGTCACGTCTTCGATCACCGGCATCATCTTGCTCGTCGCCGTCGGCATCGACGTGAAATGGGCGAAGAACCGCGGCAAGGTCATTCAGAAAATCTACGTCAACCCGGCGGTGCTGTCGCTGTCGCCGTCGCCGTCGATTGAGCGCGGCAGCAAATCCCCGTACGCACAGAACGACCGGCTGGTGGGCGCCGAGGCTATCGGGCTCGATCAAGTTGAAGGTCCGGAGGATGTGATCCTCGACCGGCAGGACCGGCTCTACGGCAGTACGCGCGACGGCAACATCATCCGCTTTTCCGGCCCAAACTTTGAAAACCGCGAAGTGTTCGCCCACATCGGCGGCCGCCCTTACGGAATGCAATTCGACAAGGATGAGAATCTGATTGTCTGCGTCGGCGGCATGGGCGTCTATGGCATCAAGCCGAGCGGTGAAGTGTTCAAGGTCACCGATGAAACGAGCCGCACATGGACCAAGCTAAACGACGATTTACGCGTGCGCATGGCC
This sequence comes from uncultured Alphaproteobacteria bacterium, assembly GCA_963747855.1. Classification (GTDB taxonomy): domain Bacteria; phylum Pseudomonadota; class Alphaproteobacteria; order Rhizobiales; family Xanthobacteraceae; genus BOG-931. The sequence goes on along the minus strand of CAVVGN010000002.1, from coordinate 1,077,878 downwards.
GACGACCTCGATATCGCGCCGGACGGCAAAATCTACTTCAGCGATTGCACTACCCGCTACGAGGCGGCGACGTACCCGCTTGAGGTCGTCGAAGGCCGGCCGAACGGACGCGTGCTGTGTCACGACCCGACGACTGGCAAGACCCGCAAACTGATCAAGAGCTTCTATTTCCCGAATGGCATGTGCGTTTCGCATGACGGCCGTTCGGTGATGATCGCTTCGACCACGGCCTGCCGCGTCTATCGCTACTGGCTTGCCGGTCCGAAGGCCGGGACGACGGAAATTCTGATCGACGAAATTCCAGGACATCCCGACAACATCAATCGGGCCTCTGATGGAAACTATTGGCTGGCGCTAGTCGGCGTGCGCACGCCAAGCTTCGACCTTTCCATGGAGAAGGCTGCCTTCCGGCGGCGCATGGCAAAGCAGGTGCCGACCGACGAATGGCTGGGACCGAACCTGAATTACGGTTGCGTCGTCAAATTCGATGACGCCGGCAACGTGCTCGAGTCCTATTGGGACCCGAGCGGCGTCTCACACGCGACCCTGACCTCGATGCGGGAACACAAGGGCTACCTCTATCTCGGCGGCCTGGAGAATAACCGCATCGGGCGCATCAAGCTCGATCCGGCGCATTGTGATCCGACCTGGACCGGGTTTGAGGCGTATTGGGGCAACAAGCGGCGGGCGTGATGCGATGAGTTTTATCACTTACCTGCGGCGCGACCTCGAGCAGATATTTTTCAAGGATCGCGACCCGCACGCGATCCCCTCGATGGACGGCGCGTTTAGCCCGAACGACCGACTCGAACGCACGACGCAGATCGGTGAGCCCCTGCCCGGCTGTGATGCTGTCACCGAGGCACCGGACGGCGCGATCTGCGTTTCGGCCGGCAACAACGTGTGGCGGTTGAGCGGCCAAGGCTACGCGGAACGCACTGTATTTACTGAGTTCGACAACGAAGTGGGCGCGCTCACTTTCCATCCCGATGGCCGCCTTCTGGCCTGCACGGCGCGCGGGCTGGCGGCGGTCGATTCGTCGGGCCGCAAGACCCTGCTTGACGAGATCGAAAGCGGGCCGCTGCATTGCCTCACGGCCGTCGCCGTCGCACCTGACGGCACGATCTTTGTCAGCGATGGCAGCACCCGCCACCCCGCCGCCGATTGGTGCGTCGATCTGATGGAGCTCAATACGCTCGGCAGAATTGTGGGCTGCGGACCGACGTTGAACAACGCGCGCGTTCTGCTGCGCGGGCTAAATTATCCGGGCGGTCTCGCGGTCGCGCCGGACGGGCACCTGTGGTTCACCGAGAGCTTCGGCCATTGTTTGAGCCGCGCGCGCATTTCGACGCCAGGCGCTATCGGCGCGACGGAAGTGGTAATCCGCAACATGCCGGGTTATCCGTCACGTCTAACGAACGCCGCCGGCGGAGGCTTTTGGCTCAGTTTCTTTGGTGTTCGCACCCATCTCGTGGAATTCGTGCTGAAGGAAGACGATTTCCGCTACGAGATGATGCGGACGATTCCCCGCCCCTATTGGATCGCACCGGTCATTCCGAGTGCGCGCGACTGCCTTGAACCGCTGCAGCTAGGCGGGCTGCGAGCCCTCGGCATCGAAAAGCCCTGGGCACCGCCGCGCTCCTATGGACTGCTCGCGCCGGCTCGACGCCGACGGCGAGGTGGTCGAGACCTTGCACAGCCGCGTCGGCGGCAAAAATCATGGCATCACCTCAGCCATCGAAACCGGGCAAGGCGTCGTCATTGTCTCGAAAGGCAGTGGGCGGGTGCTGCTGCAACAATCGGGTGCGCAGCAATGAATGAGATAACACTACTCGATCGCTCCGCCGAGAAGGCAACGCCACAAGGCGTACGCGAGCCGGTGCTGAGCGTGACCAAGGGCTGCAAGATCTACGGCGGCGTTCACGCCATCGAAGACGTGGATTTCGATCTTTATCCGGGCGAAGTGCATTCGCTTGTAGGCGAGAACGGCGCCGGCAAATCGACACTGTGCAAGGCGATCGCCGGCGCGATCCGGCTCACGTCAGGCACGTATTGCGTCGACGGCAAGCCGGTCGACTTCCATTCGCCGCGCGATGCACTCGCCGCCGGCATCTGCATGGTCTACCAGGAGACAAGTCTGGTGCCGACCATGACGGCGGCGCAGAACATCGAGCTCGGCAACGAAAAGCTGCTGACCCGCTTTCGCACGCTGAACATCCAGGCGCAGCAGCTGCTTCAGTCGCTGAATTTTCAGGTCGACCCGGCGATCCCGGTTGCGCTGCTCGGCACCGCCAAGCGGCAAATGGTCGAGATCGCCCGCGCCATCTACAACAAGGCGCGCATCATTATCTTCGACGAACCGACCGCGAGCCTCACGCCGGAAGAAATCGTGCATTTCTTCAATCTCGTGCGCGATCTGCGCGCGCGCGGTGTTGCCGTCATCTACATTTCGCACGCGCTGGAAGAATCGCTGAAGATTTCCGATCGCATCACGGTGCTGCGCGACGGCAAGGTCGTCGTCAGTGCCAAGACTGCGGAGATGACGCGCGAAAAACTGGTGCGCTACATGGTCGGTCGCGACATTACCCAGACCCACTATTCGACCGACCGCGACGGCAAGTCTCGGCACAAAGCCGCAGAAAAGGTGCTGACCGTCGAGAACGTCACCATGGGAGCGGTGGTCAAGAACATGTCGTTCTCGGTCTATGCCGGAGAAGTCGTCGGCATCGCTGGGTTGATCGGCTCCGGGCGGACCGAGATCGCCAAGATCATTTACGGAGCGCTCAAGCGCAATCTCATCAACGGCGGGATAATCTATCTGCGCGGCAGGCCGATCCGTTATCGGGTGCCGAAGCAGGCGATCAATGACGGCATCTGCTACATCACAGAAGACCGCAAGCTCAACGGTTACTTCGAGACGATGCGCATCGACGACAACGTCTATGTGAGCAAACTTGCGACAAAAACCGGCTGGAGCTTTTTGCTGTCGCCGTTCAAGCGCGGCAAGCTGGCGAATTATTGGGTCGAACGGCTCAAGATCGCCGCGCTGCAGCGCAAGGCGCGCATTGTCGAACTCTCCGGCGGCAATCAGCAGAAGGTCGTTATCGCCAAGTCGCTCGCGCAGGATCCGTCGATAGTAATCTTCGACGAGCCGACCCGCGGCGTCGACGTCGGCACCATCCCTGAAATCCACGCGCAAATCCGCCGTCTTGCCGACGAAGGCAAGGCAGTCGTGGTGATCTCTTCGTATCTGCCGGAAATCTTAGCCGTCTCGGATCGTATCCTGGTGGCTCGCCTCGGCCGCATCGTGGCCGAATTCGACGGAGCGACGGCGACCGAGGATAAGATCATGTACGCAGCGATTCACTGATCACGCGGCTTTTTGCCGAGGAGAAGCGCGACATGGCATCTGTGACATCGGCCACGCCCGCCAAGACGACGCCTTGGTGGCGAAACCTGAGCCGGCTCAGCCAGGAACAGGTCGTCGCCGCAATCGTCATCATTTTGCTGATCGTTTTCGCCGTGGCACTGCCGGGCTTCGCGACGACACGGAATATCCTGGGCCTCATCCGCAGCATTTCAATTCTCGGCATCCTTGGTCTGGGCATGGGGCTGATAGTCATCAGCCGCAGCATCGATCTAAGCGAGATCGCGCTGATGGCGTGCCCCTGGGGCGTCGCTCTCATCGCCAACCAGCACGGGCTGCCGCCATTCTGGACGGCGGTGCTGGCGCTCGCCATCGCGGTCGCGGTCGGCTGTGTCAACGGGGTCATGGTTGCTTTCGTCGAGGCCCCTGCGCTGTTCGTCACGCTTGCGACCACGCTGGTCGTTTACGGTGCCGCGTACTGGATCGCGCCGGTTTACGTCGTCTACGCCCCGCAGGACGCCGCGGCGCTGCTGTTCGCCGGGCGCGGTACGCTGTTCGGCGTGCCGATGCCGATTACTGTGTTCGCCGCGGCGGCGCTGGTCATGCACGCCTTCCTGTCGCGGACCTCGATCGGCCGCTTCATTTACGCCCAGGGCGATAATCCCGACGCGGCGCGGCTTTCCGGTATCGCGCTTCGGCCGTTGACGCTTTTGGAGCATGTGCTGGTTGCCGTATTCGCCTGGCTCGCCGGACTGGTCTGGATCGGCCAGACCGGCAACATGCAGACCAATACTGTGATTATCGGCACGCAGATTTTTGACGTCATCCTCGTTGTGGTGCTCGGAGGCATCAGTCTGGTCGGCGGCCGCGGCGGCGTGTTCAGTGTCGTGGTCGGTTGTGCGTTAATCGGCACGCTGCTCAACGCGTTCACCATCATGGATGTGAATACCGAGGTACAAAACATCATCCGCGGAGTGGTGCTGCTTGTCGCCATCATCGTTGACAACTGGCTGCATCCGCGCGACGAAGAAACCGCCCGCCAGGGCGAATGATGGAGGTGGCGACCGGACGACCGCGGCGCGAGGTCAGATCCCCAAATAGCGGTGCTGGACATCGGGCGCCGCCGCCAAAGCGTGCGAGCTTCCCGTCCACACGACGCGGCCGCGCTCGATGATGTAATGGCGGTCGGCGATGCGGGTGAGCGCGTCCACGTTCTTGTCGATGACCAGGATCGATTGGCCTGTGCGGCGCAGAAGTTCGAGGCAGCGCCAGATCTCGTCACGAACCAGCGGTGCCAGCCCTTCGGTTGCCTCGTCGAGGATGAGCAGCCGCGGATTGGTCATCAGCGCGCGGCCGATCGCCAGCATTTGCTGCTCGCCGCCGGACAAAATATTGGCAAACGCAGCGGCGCGCGCCTGCAGCCGCGGAAACAGCGCGAAGACCTTGTCGATGGTCCACGGCTCGCGCGCGCCGCTGCGGTTGGCGGCGGTGGCGACAAGATTTTCCCGCGCAGTGAGATTGGGAAACACCTGACGTCCCTCCGGCACCAGGCCGAGCCCAAGCTTGGCAATGCGATACGCCGGTAGCGCGCCGATGTCGGTGCCGGCGAAGCGGATCGATCCCGCAACCGGCGGCGTCAGTCCCATGATCGAGCGCACGGTGGTGGTCTTGCCCATTCCGTTTCGCCCCATCAGCGAAACCATTTCGCCGGCGTCGACCGACAGCGAAATTCCGAACAGAACGCGGCTCAGACCGTAGCTCGTTTCGATGCCGGTGACGTCGAGCAACTTTTCAGCCATGCCGCGCCCCCGGCCCGCTTTCTTTTTCGCCAAGATAGGCCTGGCGCACGCCGGCGTCTTCTCGTACTGCCGCCGGCTCCCCGCTGGCGATGATGCGGCCGTAAACCAGCACGGTGAGGCGGTCGGCGAGCGCGAACACGGCCTCCATGTCGTGCTCGACCAAGAGAATAGTCATGCTGCCTTTGAGCTTTTGCAGCATGCGGACCATTTGCGCGGATTCGTCCGGACCCATGCCGGCCATCGGCTCGTCGATCAACAACAAGCGCGGCTGCGTCGCCAGTGCCATGGCGATTTCGAGCTGGCGGTGCTCGCCGTGGCTTAGCCGCTCGACCGGCATGCCGGCGCGGTCGGCGAGGCCGACGCGGTCGAGCGCTTCCAGCGCGGGCCTGCGCAAATCCTCCTCTCGGCGCGCGTTCCGCCAGAACCGGAACGAATGGCCACGATGCGCCTGCACGGCGAGCGCGACATTGTCGAGCGCGGTGAAGCCGACCAGCAGCGAGGTGATCTGAAATGAGCGCGCCAGGCCGAGGCGGCTACGCCGGTAAACCGGCAAGTGCGTGATGTCCGCACCGTCGAAGCGAATGCGTCCCCGCTGCGGCGAGAGCTCGCCGCTGAGAAGCCCGATCAGCGTGGTCTTGCCGGCGCCGTTCGGCCCGATTACCGCGTGCACTTCGCCGGGCGCAACGGACAGTGTGACGGCGTCAGCCGGCACGACGCCGCCGAAGCGTTTCGTCAGGCCCTCGATATGGAGGAGCGGTTCAGCCACGGCGACGGCCTTCCAGCAGGCCTTCGATGCCACCGTGCAAGTAGATGGCGACGAGGAGCAGGATCGGCCCGAGGATCAGGTCGGGATATTCGGTCAGCCGCGACAACCCTTCCTCCAGCAACAGAAACACGATCGCGCCGATCAGCGGCCCGAACAGCGTGCCGAGGCCGCCGAGGACGACCATGACGATGAGATCGCCCGAGCGCGTCCAGTGCATCATCGCCGGGCTGATGAAATTGGTGTGGTTGGCAAGAAGCGCGCCGGCGAGTCCGCACAGCGCGCCCGCGATCACGAAACAGACGAGCTTGTAGCGAAAAGTCGGGAAGCCGATCGCCCGCATCCTCCGCTCGTTGGCGCGGGTTCCTTGGATCACAAGCCCGAAGCGCGAATTGACAATGCGAGCGACCAGATAAATGCTCGCCAGCAAGACGGCGAAGCAGACGTAGTAGAACAGCGTCTTGCTGTTAAGATCGAGAATGCCGGCGAAGGAGCTGCGCCGGTAGATGGTGAGCCCGTCGTCGCCGCCGTAACGGTCAAGCCCGATGGCGACGTAATAGATCATTTGCGCAAACGCGAGCGTGATCATGATGAAATAAACGCCGCGTGTGCGCAGGCTGAGCGCGCCGACCACGAGCGCGTAGAGTGCCGATGCCGCGACCGCCACGGGCCACTGAATGAATCCCGAACCGATGCCCTCTTTGGCAAGAATGCCGACGGCGTAGCCGCCGACGCCGAGATAGGCGGCGTGGCCGAAACTCACCATCCCGCCATACCCCATGATGAGGTTGAGGCTGACCGCGCCGATCGCGAGGATCAAAACGCGTGTGAACAACGTCAGCAGGAACGCATTGCCGGTCAGCGTCGTATAGAGCGGAAGGAGCGCGAGCGCCGCCAGCAGCACGACGGTGACGGCCGCACGCGGGCTCAGCCAGGTCGCGGGCGCTGCGTTGAGCGACGATTTCGAACGATGCGCTCATCGGCTCGCCGCCGGGAACAATCCTTCCGGCCGGAACACCAGTACCGCCGCCATCACCATGTAGATCGACATCGACGACAACGCCGGGCCCAAAGTCGCCGCGGCGTTGGTGCTGAGCATGTGATGCAGGAGGTCGGGCAGGAAGGCGCGTCCAACGGTATCGATCAGCCCGACGAAGATCGCGGCGACGAAGGCGCCGCGGATCGAGCCGATGCCGCCAATGATGATGACGACGAATGCGAGAATGAGAATATTCTCGCCCATGCCGATCTGCACGGTCAGGATCGGCGCCTGCATCACCCCGGCAAAGCCGGCGAGCGCGGCGCCAAGCCCGAACACCAGGGTGTAGAGGAGCTTGATGTTGACGCCGAGTGCGCCGACCATCTCGCGGTTGGATGCGCCGGCGCGGATCAGCATACCGAGCCGCGTCCGCATCACCACCAAATAAAGCAGCGCCGCCACCGCCAGGGCGACGAGGATGATGATTAGGCGGTAGAGCGGATAATAGATGCCGGGAATGATCTGCACGGCAGTCAGCATTGCCGGCGGCAAGGCGAGCGTCATCCCAGCCGGTCCCCAGATCAGCCGCACCGCCTCGTTGAAGAACAGCAACAGTCCGAAAGTGCCAAGCACGTGATCGAGATGGCTGCGCTGATAGAGCCGCCGGATCGCGACGACTTCGAGCACCATACCGACGATGAGCGACGCAATAAGCGCCAAAATGACGGCGGTGACGAAGCTTCCAGTCAAGACCGCAAAGGTGGCGGCGAAATAAGCGCCGAGCATGTAGAGCGAGCCATGGGCCAAATTCACCAGATCCATGATGCCGAAAACGAGCGTCAGCCCGGCCGCCAGCAAAAACAGCAGCATGCCAAGCTGCACGCCGTTAAGGCATTGCTCGATGAAATACAGCATCCGTCGCCATAAGCAATCAGGAGCCGCCATCCAAGAATGGCGGCTCCTGCTGGTCAAGCAAATCTAGCGTCGCTCGATCACTTCATCGGGCATTGGTCGTGGAAGCGGTCCTGATCGTCCTTGACGATGGTGGCGACGGTCTTGAGCACGTAATCGTCGCCCTGTTTAACCACATCCTGCAAATAGAAATTTTGGATCGGGATGTGGTTGTTGCCGTAGGTGTAGTGGCCGCGCACCGACTTGAAGTCGGCCTTCTCCATTTCCTTACGCATCGCCTCCTTCTGGGTGAGGTCGCCCTTGACCGCGGTGACGGCGCTGTTGATCAGGCCGACCGCGTCATAGGTCTGCGCGCCGTAATAGGACGGCCGCAGCTTGTACTTGGCGATATAGTCGGCGACGAACTTCTTGTTAGCCTCGTTCGGCAAGTCGTTCACCCATTCCTGCGCGCCGGGAACGCCTAGCGCTAGGTCTTTGAGCCGCGGGATCGACAGTTCGTCGATGGTGAACACCTGATAGAGCGGAATTTGTCCTTTGAGGCCGGATTGCGTGTATTGCGTCACGAATTGCACGCCGGCGCCGCCCGGATAGAAAACGAAAATCGACTCGGCGCCGGACGCGCGCGCCTTTGAAAGTTCGGCCGAGAAGTCGAGCTGATCTGGCCAGCGGGTATATTCCTCGCCGACCACCTTGCCCTTGTAGGTGAGCTTGAGCCCGGCCAGCATGTCCTTGCCGGCCGCGTAATTGGGACCGATCAGGAAAACGCTCTTCACGCCCTTCTGATTCATATACAGGCCCATCGCCTCGGGCGTCTGGTCGTTCTGCCAGGAGGTCGAGAACACGTAAGGCGAGCACAGCTCACCGGCGAATTTCGAGGCGCCGGCATTGGTGACGACCGTCATGGTCTTGGAATTGACCAGCGGCTTGAGCGATGCCAGCAGTACGTTCGACCAGATATAGCCGACGACGAAGTCGACGTGGTCGGATTCGATCAGCTTCTGCGTCTTTTGCACGCCGACGTCCGGCTTTTGCGTGTCATCTTCGTAGATGACCTCGACCGGCAGGCCGCCGAGCTTGCGACCGAGATGGTCGAGGCCAAGCTCGAACGCATTGCGCATGTCGTTGCCGATGACGGCGGTCGGGCCGCTGAACGTGCTGATAAAGCCGACCTTGACGGTTTTCTGCTGGGCCATCGCCGGACTCACGGCAAGCGCCAGCGCGGCGGCGGCCAGGAAAGTTGTTTTCTTCATGGTTTGCATCCTTCCGATTGCCGCGCCGGGCGGCGCGGAGGCGCTTCGTTGTTATTTGGAGGCTTCGCTTGGCTCCCCGAATGAACGATTTGACCGCGCTCGGGGCCGCTAATCAAGCCGAACATGCGGCACGGACCGTCGCAGGGCACTCGCCTTCCGGCATTTTCGCGGGCCCTGCCCCGGCCGATCGGCAGATTTGCGGGTTCACCGCGGCGCGCGACGTTGCGCCGGGGCCGGGCGCACTCTACTTGAGCGTGATTGCAGGGCGCTTTCCGCGCCCCATTTAATGGGCAGGCATGGCAAAGACCTTTGAATTCGGCTTGGACACGTTCGGCGACGTGACCAAGGGCCCCGGCGGGGCGCTTTTGAGCCCTGCGCAAGTCATCCGCAACGTAATCGATGAAGCGGCACGGGCTGACGCGGTCGGCGTCGATGCGTTCGGCGTCGGCGAACATCACCGTTCCGATTTCGCGGTGTCAGCGCCGGAAGTGGTGCTGGCGGCGATCGCGTCGCGTACCAGGCGCATCAAGCTCGGTTCGGCGGTGACGGTACTCTCCTCCGATGACCCGATCCGCGTGTTCGAGCGCTTCTCGACGCTCAACGCCGCCTCGGGCGGCCGCGCCGAAGTCACCGTCGGGCGGGGCTCGTTCACCGAGTTGTTTCCGCTATTCGGCTTCGATCTTGCCCAGTACGAGGAGTTGTTCGAGGAGAAGCTCGACCTGTTCGTGGCGGTGCTCCGCAACGAGTTCGTGACCTGGCAGGGCCATTTGCGGCCGCCGCTGAAAAGCCAGCGCGTCTATCCGCCGGTCGAAAACGGCCCGCTACGGACCTGGGTGGGCGTCGGCGGCAGCCCGGAATTGGTGGTGCGCGCCGCGCATTACGATCTGCCGCTCGCACTCGCCATCATCGGCGGCGATCCCAAGCGCTTCCGCCCCTTTGTCGATCTTTATCACCGCGCTTTTGCCCAATTCGGCCGGCCGGCGAAGGACATCGCCGTGCACTCGCCCGGCCATGTCGGACCGACCGACGCGCAGGCGCGCGAGGAATATTGGTCCGGCTACAAGGCCATGCACGACAAGATCGGCGGTGAGCGCGGCTGGCCGCCGATCGGCCGCGCGCAATTCGAGCAGGAGATCGAGCGCGGCTCGCTTTATGTCGGCGCGCCGGAGACGGTGGCGCGCAAGATCGCCGCGACCGCAAAAGCCCTCGGCATCGTGCGCTTTGATATGAAATATTCCGCCGGCACGCTGCCACACGAGGCGATGATGCAGAGCATCGAGCTTTACGGAAAAAAGGTCATGCCGCTGGTGCGCGAGATGCTGGCCGAGGAGAAGGTGCCTTCGGTCTGAGGTTTCTGTGAACGTTGGCGTTTGCTGATGTTGTGGGAACGCCGGTGATTGCCCATTTCTCGAAACTAAAGGTTTGCGCGCTCGCAATTGCGCTTCAGGCGATAGCTACGGTCGCGTCCGGCGGCATCGCGCGCGCCGACCCCACGCATGAGCGCGCCAGCTGCGAAACGCAGGCGAAGAACTCGTTCCAGGATTTGACGCACGAATACGTTTCCGTATTGGAGAACGTCGGAGTACGATTTCGAAATCGTCGCTAACGATTATCGGGCCGCGTTCAGCGACGAGGTGAACAGCTGTCTTCTGCTGGTCCACAAAACGGCATCGATCAACCGGGAAATCTCGGACACAACCTATCTGATCGATGCCTTTAGCCGCACGATGTACGCGCTCTACCTCGAAACCAACGGCAACATGGCGTCTTGCCTGCTGATTCCGACCATCAAAGAAACGAAGCCGTGCAAGAACCGGCGTGAGTTCGAAGATTTCGTCGGCAATTATCTGAAATAGGTGGTACGGCGCTCTAGCTCTTCGCCAGCTTGTCGAACGCCATCAGCCGCTCGATCAGCGGTTCGAGTTCCTTGAGCGGCAGCATGTTCGGGCCGTCGGACGGCGCCCGGTCCGGGTCCTGATGCGTCTCGATGAATAGGCCGGCGACGCCGACGGCGACCGCGGCGCGCGCCAGCACCGGCACGAAGTCGCGCTCGCCGCCGGAGGATGTCCCCTGCCCGCCCGGCTGTTGCACCGAGTGCGTGGCGTCGAAGATCACCGGCGCGCCTATTTTAGCGAGCAGTGGTAGCGCGCGCATGTCGGAGACAAGTGCATTGTAGCCGAAGGAAACGCCGCGCTCGGTGACCAGCACGTTGGCATTCCCTGCGCTGGTGATTTTCTCCACCACGTTCCTCATGTCCCAGGGCGCCAGGAACTGGCCCTTTTTCACGTTGACCGGCTTGCCGGTCCTGGCAGCGGCGACCAGCAAATCGGTCTGCCGGCAGAGAAATGCCGGGATTTGCAGAATATCGCTTGCTTCGGCGGCGCGCGCGCATTGCTCCGGGCCGTGCACGTCGGTGAGCACCGGCACGGAAAGCTTCTCGCGCAGCTCGGCGAAGATTGCGAGCGCCTTATCGAGGCCGAGACCGCGCGCGCCCGCGCCGCTTGTGCGGTTAGCTTTGTCGAACGAGGTTTTGTAGACGAAGCCGATGCCGCGCCGGGCGGCGATCTCCTTGAGCGCGCCCGCCACTTCGAACGCATGCGCGCGGCTTTCCAGCAAGCACGGTCCGGCGATCAAGGCCAGCGGTAGCGCGTTGCCGAAGCGCACCTTGCCGACCGTCACCGTGGCGTTCGGTTTGACTGGCATGGGCTTCATCGGAGGTGACCATGACGGCGGCAGCGCCGCCGGTCAACCGGCTGGCCTCGTCACTTGACGGCGGAAAACGCCGTCGGCTTGAGGAACGCGCTCTTGATGTTGGCGATGATCGGCCCGTCGCGCTCGCTGTCGTCGCGAGCCTTGATCCAGGCGGGATCGGCGAGGAAGGTCTCCCAGACCTTTTCGCGCTCGGCAAGCGATTCCCATGCAAGCAGATAATGCAGGTCGTTGTTGCCGTCGCCGACCAGTACGGTCCAGAAGCCGGCTTGGCGGATGCCGTGCCGTTCCCAGATTTTCAGCGTGTGGTCCGCAAACCGCTTAAGCAGAAGCGGCAACCGGCCGGGAATGCAGGAATAGATGCGCAACTCGTAGATCATGGGTTTTCCTCCGTTGTGTCATTGTGAGGGGCGCAGCGCCGAAGCAATCCAATCGGAGCGCGGAAGGACTGGATTGCTTCGCTCCGCTCGCAATGACGAGAAGGCTACACTAGCCGGCTTTGCTCGACCGCAGCGCCGATGAACGACGCGAACAGCGGATGCGGTGCGAAGGGCCGCGATTTCAGCTCGGGATGGAATTGCACGCCGATGAACCAGGGATGGTCGGCATATTCGATGATCTCCGGCAATAGCCCGTCAGGCGACATGCCGGAAAAACGCATGCCGTGCTGCGCCAGCCGGTCCTCGTAGGCGGTGTTGACCTCGTAGCGGTGGCGGTGGCGCTCGGAGATTTCGGTGGCGTCGTAGATCTCCGCCACCTTGCTGCCGCGGGCAAGCAGCGCGGGATATGCGCCGAGCCGCATTGTGCCGCCGAGATCGCCGTTGATGCCGCGCTTATGCAATTCGTTGCCCTTCATCCATTCGGTCATCAGGCCGACGACCGGCTCGCTTGTTTGCACGAATTCGGACGAGTTCGCCTGCTCGATGCCGCACAAATTGCGCGCCGCCTCGATCACCGCCATCTGCATGCCGAAGCAGATGCCGAAATATGGCACTTGCCGTTCGCGGGCGAAGCGCGCGGCGCGGATTTTTCCCTCGGCGCCGCGCTGGCCGAAGCCGCCCGGCACCAGAATGCCGTCGACATGCTCGAGGAACGGCGCCGGGTCTTCGTTCTCGAACACCTCGCTCTCGATCCAGTCGAGATTGACCTGCACCTTGTTGTGGATGCCGCCGTGCGAGAGCGCCTCGATCAGCGACTTATAAGCATCCTTCATGCCGGTGTATTTGCCGACGACGGCGATGGTGACATTGCCTTCTGGATTGCGAATGCGCTCGTTAATCAGCTGCCACGTAGCGAGATCCGGCGCGGGCGGATGTTCGATGCCGAAGGCGGCCAGCACCTCATCGTCGAGTCCGCCCGCATGATAGGCCTCGGGCACGGCGTAGATATTGTCGACGTCCAGCGCCTCGATCACCGCGCTTTCGCGCACGTTGCAGAACAGCGCGAGTTTTTTGCGCTCGCTCGCCGGAATCGGCCGGTCTGAGCGGCACAGGAGAATGTCAGGTTGGATGCCGATCGCGCGCAATTCGCGCACCGAATGCTGGGTCGGCTTGGTTTTCAATTCGCCGGCGCTGGGAATGAACGGCATCAGCGTCAGATGAATATAAACCGCATGGCCACGCGGCAGGTCATTGCCGAGCTGGCGGATGGCCTCGAAATACGGCAGTCCTTCGATGTCGCCGACCGTGCCGCCGATCTCGCACAGCACGAAATCGAAGTCCTCGTTGCCGTCGCGGATGAAATCCTTGATCGCGTTGGTGACGTGTGGAATGACCTGGATGGTGGCGCCGAGGTAATCGCCGCGCCGCTCCTTGGTGAGGATGTCCTGATAGATGCGGCCGGTAGTGATGTTGTCGGTGCGCGTCGCCGGCCGGCCGGTAAAGCGCTCGTAATGGCCGAGGTCGAGATCGGTTTCCGCGCCGTCGTCGGTGACGAATACTTCGCCGTGCTGATAGGGCGACATGGTCCCCGGATCGACGTTCAGATACGGGTCGAGCTTGCGCAGCCGCACCTTATAGCCGCGCGCCTGCAGGAGCGCGCCGAGCGCCGCGGAAGCGAGACCTTTGCCTAGGGAGGAAACCACGCCGCCGGTGATGAAGATGTACCGCGCCATGAGATTTAAACGTTAGCCCCGATCGCTCGATTCCACGAGCGATATTCCGGAATGGCAGCCGAGCGGGTGGCAAAATTTCTGTGAAAAACCCTGCAACCCCCGAAAGCTGCGACGGAACCTTCATGCCGCGCGGAAGCTCGCCCCGCGGGCTTTGTGAACACTGCCGGGGCCATCATCTGCATCATTGGGCGGAAACCTATTTCGACTGTGGGACTTGCGGTCCGCCGGGGGCGGGTTCGGCCGGCGCTGGGCCAACCGGCCCCTTCGCGCGCAACTGATCGAGTATGCCGTGGCCGCTCTGGCTCAACGGTACTTCCGGTGCATTGCCCGGCGCCTGCGGCGCGCCGGTATTGATGATCGAGGCTGGATGACGGCCCAAGCCGGCAAGCCAGGACAACGCAAGGCTGGTCACGAAGAATCCGATGGCAAGCGCCGCCGTTGTGCGGGTGAGCACGTTGGCGGTGCCGCGGCCGGTCATGAAGCCGCTGTTGGACGTGCTGACCAGGCCGCCGCCTTCGGATTTTTGCAGCAATACCACCCCGATCATGGCGACCACGATCATCAGGTGGACGACTATGATAACAGTCAGCATTTCGATTGATGTCCGCTTGCGGTTTTGCCCGCCGTGCTCCCGATATAGGAAGCCGGGTGGGTCTCTACATGATCCAACGCGGTTTTTCCATGGCCGCGTCGGGGCGGTCCGGCTTAGCGGTAAACAGCGGCAATCGCCAGGAATTCCTCGGCTTTGAGGCTTGCGCCCCCGACCAGCGCCCCGTCCACGTTCTCGACCGTCAGAAGTTCGCCAGCATTGGCGGGATTGACCGAGCCGCCGTACAAAAGACGGACCCCGTGGCGGCAGCCGAGCCATTCGCGCATCGCCGCATGCATTTCGCTGACGTCGGAGGGCGTTGGCGTCAGGCCGGTGCCGATGGCCCACACCGGCTCGTAGGCAATGACCGCCTCGGAAACATCGTCCGGCACTGAGCGGTCGAGTTGCGCGCGCACAACCATAAGGGCGCGCTCGGCCTGGCGTTCGGCGCGCGTTTCGCCGACGCAAATAATCGGGAGCAACCCCGCGCGGTGCGCCGCGCGGGCTTTTGCTCGCACCGTTTCGTCGGTTTCGCCGTAATGCTGCCGGCGCTCGGAATGGCCGACAATGACGGCGGCAGCGCCGGCATCCTTCAGCATTTCCGCCGATATGTCGCCGGTATAAGCGCCGCCAGGCAGCGGGTGGCAATCCTGGCCGCCGATCAGCACGCGCGAGCCGCGCGCGGCCGCGGCGAAGGTCGTGATCAGCGTTGCCGGGGGACAGACCATCAAATCGGCTTTGGGAAGGCCGTCCGCGGCGGCGATGATTTTGTTCAGCTCGCCCGCGGCGCTTTGCAGACCGTGCATTTTCCAGTTGCCGGCAAGCAGCGAGCGGCGGGCCATGATCCTTGGTCTTCTCTTTAAGTTTGCGAAGCCTGCGACAACAGCCGTTAGCAGACGCCTTGCACGCGGAAAAGAGGCGTTTCAGGGGACGATTTTCTTGGAAATCCCGTCAGTTGCGGGTATCGGTCGCGGTCCTTATAGTGCGCCGCCGCAGATTGAGGCCCGCTGCATTCACTTCACGCGCAGGACATTATGCTTCGAGGTATCCGCAAAGCTTCCGCCAATTGGCTCGGCCGCACCGTCATGGGCGTGGTGTTGGGGCTCTTGGTCATCAGCTTCGCGGTCTGGGGCATCAACGATATTTTCCGCGGCTTTGGCCGCTCGACGCTGGCCAAGATCGGTCATGCCGAAATCGGTATCGACCAGTTCCGCAGCGCCTACCAGAACCGCATGCAGCAGATTCAGCGCCAGCTCGGCCGTCCGCTGCCGGCTGAGCAGGCGAAGGCCATCGGTCTCGATCGGCAAGTGCTGGGCGGCATGATCGCTGAATCCGCGCTCGATCAGCGCGCGGGGCAAATGCGGCTTGGAATTTCTGACGCGGACATCGTCAGCCGCATCACCACCGATCGGGCCTTCCTCGGCCCGACCGGGAAATTCGACCGGCTGCGGTTTGAACAAATCCTGCGCGACGCCGGTTACAACGAGCAGCGCTTCATGTTCGAGCAGCGGCGCGTGACGCTGCGCCGGCAGATCATCGAGTCGCTCACCGGCGGCCTGCAAGTGCCGAAGGCCTGGCTTTCAGCCATCAATCAGTTCCAGAACCAGGAACGCAGCATCGAATATCTGACGCTCGGCCCCGCCCAAGCCAGCGACATTCCGCAGCCGACAGCGGACGAGCTGCAAAAATATTTCGACGTGCGCAAAATCCTGTTCCGCGCTCCGGAATACCGCAAGATCGTGACGGTGTCGGTGACGCCCGCTGATATCGGCCAGTGGATGGAAGTATCCGACGCCGACATAAAAGCGGCTTATGAAAAGGATCCCAGCCGCTACATTGTTCCCGAACGTAGGCACGTCCAGCAGATCGTATTCCCGAACGCAGCCGAGGCAGACGCGGCGGAGGCCAAACTCAAGGCCGGCATGACTTTCGCCGCACTCACGGCGGAGCGCGGCTTGAAGGAGTCCGACACCGATCTCGGCACGGTAAAGAAATCGGACATCCTCGATCCGTCGGTCGCTGAAGCTGCCTTCGCGCTCAAGGACGGCGAAGTCAGCGCACCGATTAAGGGGCGCTTCGGTACGGTGATTGTGACGGTGACCAAAATCGAGCCGGAGGTCGACAAAACACTCGCCGAAGTCGCCCCGCAGATTCGCAGCGGCATCGCCGCCGAGCGCGCCAAGACCGAAGTGCAAAGCTTGCACGACAAGATCGAGGACGATCGCGCCGGGGGCACTTCGCTCGAACAGGCGGCGAAGAAGTTGAACCTGCCGGTGGGAAGCTTCGAGGTTGACCGGTCAGGGCGCGATGCCAGCGGCAAAGTCGCTAACCTGCCCCACGCCGGACAGGTAGTCAGTGCTGCGTTTAATTCCGACGTCGGTGTCGACAACGACCCGATCGAGGTCGACGGCGGCTACATCTGGTACTCTGTCGCCGGAATCACTCCCGCGCACGATCGCACGCTCGACGAGGTGAAGAGCGACGCCGAGGCGCGCTGGCGCGAAGACGAGATTGCGTCGCGGCTGAAAGCCAAGGCGTCCGACATCCTCGACAAGCTCAAGGCTGGCACGCCGTTCGACGCACTCGCCAAGACCGACGGACTGACCTTGCAGACCGCCGACAAGCTCAAGCGCCAGGTGGCGGGCGGCACGTT
This sequence comes from uncultured Alphaproteobacteria bacterium, assembly GCA_963747855.1. Lineage (GTDB taxonomy): Bacteria > Pseudomonadota > Alphaproteobacteria > Rhizobiales > Xanthobacteraceae > BOG-931. The sequence goes on along the minus strand of CAVVGN010000002.1, from coordinate 1,060,744 downwards.
GTCGCCGAAAATTACTATCGCGGTCTTTCACACCGCCAAGGACGGCTTCGGCAGCGTCGAGGGCGAGCGACCGGACCAGTGGTACGTGTTCCGTGTGACTGGCGTGACCGATCCGAAGCCTGACACCAATGTCGCCGAGCTGCAAAACCTCGACGACGTAATCAAGAGGCAGGTGGTCGAGGACATTCAAAGCCAGTATGTCGTCTCGGTCGAGGACAAGCTCGGCCTCAGCGTCAATCAGACGGCGCTGGAGCAAGCGCTCAGCAACAGCGCACCGGCGGATATCAACTAGACATGCAGGTCGAGCCGCCGGCCGCAGCGTTTGCCGCGCGCTACGCCGCCGGCGAGCCGCAGGTGGTTTGGACCACCCTGGTGGCGGATCTGGAAACGCCGGTCTCGGCGTTCCTCAAGATCACGAAAAACGCAAGCCCGATGAGCTTCTTGCTCGAGTCGGTCGAAGGTGGCGAGAGCCGCGGCCGTTATTCCATCATCGGGCTTGCGCCGGACGTCATTTTCCGCGCCAGCGGCGCCCGCGCGGAGCTCAACCGCGCGCCGCAGAGCGACGCGGAGGCTTTTATGCCTACAAACGCGCCGCCGCTGCAGGCTTTGCGCGCGTTTATTGCCGAAAGCCAAATCGCGCTGCCGGAGACGCTGCCGCCGATGGCGGCCGGCGTGTTCGGTTATCTCGGCTACGACATGGTACGGCTGATGGAGGACACGCTGGCCGCACCCGGTCCCGATCCGATCGGCATTCCCGATGCGATGCTGGTGCGCCCTACCCTAATTATCGCCTTCGATGCGGTCGAGGACACAATCACGCTGGTGACGCCGGTGCGTCCGCAGGCCGACGTGACGGCGAAGGCGGCATTAGCGCGCGCGGTCGAGCGGCTTTCGGAGACCATCGACGCGCTCGACCGCCCGCTCGACAAATCCGCGGCCGAAACCGATGCCGGGCCGCTCGATGTGACGCCGCGCTCAAACACCACCGTCGCCGAATTCAAGCGCATGGTGCTGCGCGCCAAGGAATACATCTTCGCCGGCGACATTTTTCAGGTAGTGCTGTCGCAGCGGTTTGAGGCGCCGTTCAAGCTCGCGCCGTTCGCCCTCTATCGCGCGCTGCGCCGGGTGAACCCGTCGCCGTATCTGTACTTCCTCGATTTCGGCTCGTTCGCGGTCGCCGGCTCAAGCCCGGAAATCTTGGTCAAGGTACGCGGCGGCACTGTCACCATCCGCCCGATCGCCGGCACGCGGCGGCGCGGGGCGACGCTGCACGAAGACAAGGCGCTGGAAGAAGAGCTACTTGCCGATCCGAAGGAGCGCGCCGAGCATCTGATGCTGCTCGACCTCGGCCGCAACGACGTCGGACGCGTGGCCGATATCGGCAGCGTCGATGTCACCGATCAATTCTTTATCGAGCGCTACAGCCAGGTCATGCACATCGTCTCCAACGTCGAGGGTAAATTGCGCTCTGACCGCGATCCGCTCGACGCGCTGGCAGCCGGATTTCCCGCTGGCACGGTTTCGGGCGCGCCGAAGGTACGCGCCATGCAGATCATCGACGAGCTGGAAAAGGAAAAGCGGGCGCTTTACGCCGGTTGCGTCGGCTATTTTTCCGCCGGCGCTGATATGGATACTTGCATTGTTCTGCGCACCGCGTTGATCAAGGACGGCGTCATGTATGTGCAGGCCGGCGCCGGAATCGTCGCCGACTCCGATCCGGAGTTCGAGCAGCAAGAATGCATCAGCAAGGCGAAGGCACTGTTTCGGGCGGCCGAGGAAGCCAAGCGTTTCGCCAGCGCCGCCGGCCGCGGACAGTAGGAGCCGCTTTGGCAAGCGCCGCAACCGCAACCGAAATCGTCGCGTTCTGGCGCGAAGCCGGGTCGGACAAATGGTTCGAGAAGGACGATGCCTTCGACCTTGCCGTCCGCGCGAAATTTCTTTCCGAGCATGAAGCGGCGGCGCGCGGCGAATTGGCCGATTGGGAGGACAGCGCCGAGGGCGCGCTGGCGCTGATCATTTTGCTCGATCAATTCCCGCGCAACATGTTCCGCGGCAGCCCGCATGCGTTCGCCACCGATCCGCTGGCGCGCGCGGTGGCGGACCATGCAATCGCGCGCGGCTTTGACCGGACTGTCGACGGAACGCTGCGGCTTTTTTTCTATATGCCGTTCATGCATTCGGAAGCTTTGGCCGATCAGGAGCGCTGCGTGCGGTTGTTCACCGTGCTGGGCCATGAGGGCCAGATGCGCTATGCCGCCGACCACCGCGATATCATCGCGAAGTTCGGCCGGTTTCCGCATCGTAACCGCACGGTCGGGCGCGATACGACGGCAGCTGAACAGGACTTTCTCGACGGCGGCGGTTTCTCGGGCTAGTAAATCCAGCCGCAAACGAATCCGCGGCCGGCGCGCGATTGTGGGAAAACGATCTTGGACTGCGACCTTCTGCAAAAGATCGAACTGATTCACGCCGCCGGAACGCAAATCGTTCCGAAGGATGGCGGGGAGATCGTCAAGACGCTTTACGATATTCTGAGCATCCTTGACACCAAAGGGCTGGCGCTGCTCGCCTTCGACGGCATTGTTGTCGCCGCCACGACCTTCGCCGCCGAAAAGGGCGACGTTTTCCGCAAGCGCGGACCGGCGCGCTGGCTGGCCATTTTGGTCATTGTCGTGTCGCTCTCGGCGGCGGCGCTCTGCCTCGGCGTCGCCGAGATTTCCTACCGCTTCCTACACTACGTCGAGTGCGCCGCGCCCGACAAACTCGACTACACGGCGGAGATCAATCACCTCGTGTCATTGGTCGACTGGCGCACGGCGTATTACCAGACTGCCTGGGGGCTTTCGGTCGTCGCCATTCCGCTGTTCCTGGCGATGTTCTGGGTCTCGCTCGACTGGCAAAAGCAGAGCCGCACCCACGATTGACATGAGCACATTTGCGGCCCTCAACCCACGGCGAAAGGCCGGACCGATCAGCATCGGCCCGATCCGCTTGCCCAACGCGGTTTTCCTCGCGCCGATGTCGGGGATTACCGACGCGCCGTTCCGGCGAGCCGCCGCGCGGCTCGGTGCCGGCCTGGTCGTTTCGGAAATGACCGCCTGCGCCGCGCTCGCCGCGGGAAAGCGCATGGCGCGGCAGCGCGTCGAGCATCACGGCGGCGAGTTGCATGTCGTGCAGCTCGCCGGCTGCGAGGCGCACTGGATGGCGGAGGGAGCGCGCATTGCCGCCGATGCGGGCGCGGCCGTGATCGACATCAACATGGGATGTCCGGCCAAGCACGTCACCAACGGCGCCTCCGGCTCGGCGCTAATGCGCGATCTCGATCACGCGCTCGCGCTGATCGAGGCGGTGGTGAATGCCGCGCGCATGCCGGTGACGCTGAAGATGCGGCTCGGCTGGGATGACGCTACCCGCAACGCGGCCGAACTCGCTTCGCGGGCGGAAAGCGCCGGAGTGCGGCTTGTGACCGTGCATGGCCGCACCCGCTGCCAGTTCTACAAAGGCCGCGCGGATTGGACGGCGGTGCGCGCCGTCACGGCGTGCCTGTCGATCCCAGTCGTGGTCAACGGCGACATCGAAAGTTTCGACGACGCCGATGCCGCGCTCGCTGCCTCGCAGGCCGACGGGCTGATGGTCGGCCGCGGCGCGCAAGGCCGGCCGTGGTTTCCCGGCCAGCTCGCGCGCTACCTCGCAACCGGCGAACGTGCGCCGCCGCCGCCGTTACGCGAGCAGCTCGCGCTCGCCTCTGCTCTCTATCTCGACATGCTGGCGCATTACGGCCGCGCGCTTGGCATGCGCAATGCGCGCAAGCATCTCGGCTGGGCGCTCGACGCCGCGGCTGCGGCCGCGGGAAGTTCCGACGATGCGCGCAAGGCGCAGCGCAGCCGCGTGCTGACCGCCGACGACCCCGACGTCGTGTTGGAACGGCTCGCCGAAGCCTACGACGCCTTCGGCGCCGGACTTGCGGCGCGCATCGCCGCTTAACGAAGGCGCGTCAAATTGCGGCCGCCGCAAATACCGATCGCGCAGCCTTCGATCCGCACCGTGCTCTGGTTGAGTTCGAGTAGGTGGCCCGGATAGGTGTGGCCGTCGTCGGTGTTGTAAAGCGTTCCCGACCACCGTCCCGGCTGGTCGGGGATCATGTTGTAGAGAACGTAGACGCCGACCAGCGGCCGGCCGCGTTCATTCGGATCGGGATTATGCTTGTCGGTCCAAGGCTGGCCGGTGTCCGGATCGACCGGAGACTTGGCGGCGGCGACCGTCGCGCACAGCGCCTGCTGGCCGCATTTGGCGATCCGCACCTGCGCGCCGTCCTGCGCCAACCACAATCCCTTCGGATCGGCGAGTGCGGTTCCGGCGCCCGGAAGCGAAAAAGCCAAAACCGAAAGTCCGCAAAGCCAAAAAAGCTTCATATTCATGCTCTACCGGGCTTCCATTGTGCCAATATACGCACATCCGGCAAGTGGCGGCCGCGCGAGCCGGTTGCGGGAACAACAAAATGTGACCGCGAGTCATAGCGGCCATTGCGCGAGAATCCGCGTTATCGAAGGCGGAATTTTGACAATGCAACAAGGGGCGACGCCTAAGAGGACTGCATGATCGCGCCAAAGTCTTGCCTGCGCCCACTGGCAATTGCGGCGTTCGCCGCATTCGCGTTGTCGCTGCCGTCCCTGTCGGGCGCGCAGGCCGCGCCGCAGCCGGACGGGACGCAGACCCCGGCCGCGAACCAGCCAAAGCCCGCGGCGAAGCCGCATTCGCGGCAAGCCACGACCACGCATCGGAATTTGTACGGCGCGGTGCCAGCGCGAGAACCGGCCGGATGCACGTGGCCGTATAAGAACCAATTTCCGCCGTGCCAATCGACGTGGCCTGCCGGAGACCCGAACTATCACGGCGCGCGTCCTGGCCCGACGTTTCCAGACGAAAACTAGAGCGACTCGGCCGGTCGCCGCCGGGCAACAGGGGCGGTCATTCGCCGTTGCTCTCTTCGCCTTCGTCGGTCAGCCGTTCGACCGAGGCGACTTTCTCCCCCTCGGCCGTTGAGAACACGATCACGCCCTGGGTCGAGCGTCCGGCGATGCGGATGCCGTCGACCGGGCAGCGAATCAACTGGCCGCCGTCGGTCACCAGCATGATCTGGTCGTTGTCCTCAATCGGGAATGACGCGACCAGCCGGCCGTTCTTCTCGGTGATCGCCATGGCGACAATGCCTTTGCCGCCACGCCCGGTGGTCCGGTACTCGTAGGACGACGTGCGCTTGCCGAAACCCTTCTCGGAAATCGTCAGCACGAATTGCTCCTTGGCCGAGAATTCAGCGTAGCGCTCCTGACCGAGCTCGATCGCGCCCTCGGCTTCCTCCAGGTCGGTGCCGGCCTCCTCGGTCTCGCCGTTGGTTCCGCGGCGCACCGCATTGGCGCGTTTCAGATACGCCATGCGCTCGTCCGCGGACGCTTCGACGTGGCGCAGGATCGACAGCGAAATGAGCCGGTCGCCCTCCGCGAGATTGATGCCGCGCACACCGACCGAGGTGCGGCCCTGGAACACGCGTACGTCGGTGACCGGGAAACGGATGCATTGGCCGGCGGTCGAGGTCAGCAGCACGTCGTCGCTCTCGGTGCAGATCTGCACGTCGACGATGCCGTCGCCCTCCTCCAGTTTCATGGCGATGATGCCGGATCGGCGCACGTCGGCGAAATCCGAAAGCTTGTTGCGCCGGACCGTGCCGCGCGTGGTGGCGAACATCACGTCGAGCTTGTCCCAGGTCTTTTCATCCTCGGGCAGCGGCATGATGGTGGTGATGCTTTCACCCTGCTCGAGCGGCAGGATGTTGATCAGCGCCTTGCCGCGCGCCTGCGGCGCCGCCAGTGGCAGCCGCCAGACTTTCTCCTTGTAGACCTGGCCGCGCGAGGAGAAGAACAGCACCGGCGTGTGGGTCGAGGCGACAAACAGCCGCGTGACGAAATCTTCTTCGCGGGTCTGCATGCCGGCGCGACCCTTGCCGCCGCGCTTCTGCGCCCGGTAGGTGGAGAGCGGCACGCGCTTGACGTAGCCGGCATGCGAGACGGTGACGACCATGTCCTCGCGCTGGATCAGGTCCTCGTCTTCCATCTCGCCTTCCTGATCGATGATCACGGTGCGGCGCGGCGTAGCGAATTCGTTTTTGATCGCGGCGAGCTCGTCCTTGACGATCGTCTGGATGCGCGCGCGCGAGCGCAGGATGTCGAGATAGTCCGCGATCTCGTCGGCGAGCTTGTCGAGCTCGACCTTGATCTCGTCGCGGCCGAGTGCGGTTAGCCGCTGCAGCCGCAGATCGAGGATGGCTTTCGCCTGCTCGGCGGACAGCTTGGTGGTGCCGGCGGCCGACACGCTGTGTCGCGGATCGTCGATTAGCGTCACCATCGCGGCCACGTCCTTGGCCGCCCAGTCGCGCTTCATTAATTCGTCGCGGGCTTCGTTGGCATCCTTGGAGCCGCGGATCAGCTTGATCATTTCGTCGATATTGGCGACCGCAATCGCCAGCCCGACCAATACGTGCGCGCGATCTCGCGCCTTGCCGAGCAGATGCTTGGTGCGGCGATAAACCACTTCCTCGCGGAAGGCGATGAAGCACGTGAGCAGATCCTTCAGATTCATCACCAGCGGTCGGCCGCCGTCGAGCGCCACCATGTTGGCGCCGAACGACGACTGCAGCGCGGTGAAACGATAGAGCTGGTTGAGCACCACGTCGGGCACCGCGTCGCGCCGCATTTCGATCACCACGCGATAGCCGTCGCGGTCGGATTCGTCGCGCAGTGCCGCAATGCCTTCCAGCTTCTTCTCGCGCACCAATTCGCCGATCCGCTCGACCATGTGCGCCTTGTTCACTTGGTAGGGAATTTCGGAGATGACGATCGCCTCGCGCTCGCCGCGCAAAGTCTCGAATTCGACCTTGCCGCGCATGACAATGGCGCCGCGGCCGAGATGATAGGCGGCGCGGATGCCCTGGCGGCCGAGAATAAGGCCGCCAGTCGGGAAATCCGGTCCGGGGATGATGGCGATCAGGTCCTCGACGGAAAGGCGCGGATTGTCGATCAGCGCCACGCAGGCGTCGATCACCTCGCCGAGATTGTGCGGCGGGATGTTGGTGGCCATGCCGACGGCGATGCCGCCGGCGCCGTTGACCAAAAGATTGGGAAAGCGCGCCGGCAGCACCACCGGCTCGCGCTCGGAATTGTCGTAATTGGCCTGGAAATCGACCGTGTCCTTGTCGAGATCCTCGACCAGCGAGCCGGCGACGCGTTCGAGCCGCACCTCGGTGTAGCGCATCGCCGCCGGCGCATCGCCATCGACCGAGCCGAAATTGCCCTGTCCGTCGATCAGCGGCAGGCGCATGGAGAAATCCTGCGCCATGCGCACCAGCGCGTCGTACACCGCCTGGTCGCCGTGCGGATGATATTTGCCGATCACGTCGCCGACTACGCGCGCCGATTTGCGATACGGCTTGTTCCACTCGTAGCCGTTTTCGTGCATCGAAAAGAGGATGCGCCGGTGCACGGGCTTCAGTCCGTCGCGCGCATCGGGCAGCGCGCGCGCCACGATCACGCTCATGGCGTAATCGAGGTAGCTCCTCTTCATCTCCTCGGTGATCGAGATGGGACGAATATCTGAGCCGCCGCCGTCGAAAGGCGGGGTTATGTCCTGGTCTGCCACTGACGGATCCTGGGCAAGAATCTGCGACGAATCTGCGCTCGATTTTCTTAGCCGATCGTTGGCATTTTCGCTACCCCTTTCGGCGGGTTATAAATAGGATGTTATCGAGTATTTTCAATGGCTTATTGCAGGCATTCGGGAACCGTGAACGGGCGGCAAAAATTCACCCGGCGCGCGTTCCTTCGGGCAAGCCGCGCCGCCTGCTAAGAACGGGTCATGCCGCTCGATTTTGCCATCTCCGCGCTGGTGACTTTGTTCGTCGTGGTCGATCCGGTCGGCCTCGCGCCGACTTTTCTGGCGATCACTCAGGGTTTGCCGCGCGAGGCGCGTAAAAGCGTGGCGGTGCGCGCCAGTCTCATCGCCGGCGCCATCCTGATCGGCGCCGCGCTGATAGGGGATTGGCTGTTCCGCACGCTCGGCATCACGTTGACCGCGTTCCGCATCGCCGGCGGGCTTCTCTTGTTCGCCATCGCTTTCGAAATGGTGTTCGGCGTGCGCATGCGCCGCGAAGGGCAAGCCGCCGAGGAGGCGGTGGAAGAGCATGTGCGCAACATCGCCGCCTTCCCGCTCGCCATCCCGCTGCTCGCGGGTCCCGGCGCAATCACCGCGACCGTGCTGCTGGCGGGACGCGCCGCCGGCAGCCCGCTGCTGCTCGGCATCCTGCTCACGGTCGTGGTGCTAGTCGCACTGGCGAGCCTCATCGCCTTCTTCTCGGCGGAACGGATCGGCCGGCTTATCGGCCTGACCGGCAATATCGTGCTGTCGCGGCTTCTCGGCGTATTGCTCGCCGCACTCGCCGTGCAATTCGTGGTCGACGGCATCCGCGCGGTCGCGGGCGGCTGAAAGCGTCAATTCTCCATTAACTATAAAAGGCCAGATTCGCTTGGGGCAGCATGAGTCCCTGAGAGAGCAGATCATGGCCATTACTGGAGTGTCCGCCGCTGGAGCTTACGCGCCGACCCCGTTGGTGCAGCAGGCCGGCGGCCAGCACAAACACGGCAAGCATCACGCCTCGTCGATTGCCGACGTCGATGCGCAAAGCTCGAGCGTCGCCGGTGCCGCCAGTGCGACCGGCAAGGTCGGCAGCAAAATCGACATTTCTGTTTGAGCCCCGCGCATGGATACGAAAGTCCCGCGGCCGGGTGCGTTGCGCGTACGCGCCGCCAGCCCGGTCGATATTCCCGAGCTGATGCGGCTTAAGCGCCTGTTGGCGCAAGGCGAGGATTTGCTGCACGCGGTGCGCGCCAACGCGGCCGACTGGTTGCGCGACGGCTTCGGCCCCGGCGCCGGCTTCACCGCCTTCGTCGCCGAGATCGACGACGCGGTGATCGGCATGGCGACCTGCAGCCAGCGCGCGATCACCGGCTGGAGCGGTTCGGTCGTCTTTCTGCAGGATCTGTTCGTCGAGCCGGCGCACCGCAAGCGCGGGGTCGCCCGTGCGCTCACCGCACGCGTCGCCGCGCACGCATACAAGCTCGGCAGCCCGATCGTTGAACTCACCGTGCGTGCCGACAATCCGGCGCAGCGCTTCTACCAGCGAGAGGGCTTCGCCCATCTGCCGAACTGCCTGACATACGTGCTGGCGGGTCCGGCGCTCGCCGCGCTCGCCGATCGCGACCGGGAAGAGCTGGCGCTCGCCGGCTGAAGGGCCACGCGCGGGGGAACACTCACGACAATTTCGGCTGCCAAGTCATTAGCAGGAACAGCAGCACAGTGCCGGCAAGCGCCGGCCAGATGAGCGTGCTGTAGCGGGCAAACAGCGCGCGGTACGCGTCCGAGAGCGGCACATTGTCGAGCGCCGCCTGGCGCGTCAGGTCGCGGATGCGGATTTCGATGCGCAGCGCCACGATCCATGCCGCCGCGACCAGAATGTAGAGCGCGAGCGACAGCACCAGCCAGAATTCGCCGACTGGCGAAACACCGATCGCGCCGGCAAGCGCGAAGCCGCTGACCGGCTGCAGCGCCAGCGCCGCGATCATCACGCGCTTCTCGGCGGTTACCGCAAAGCGCGACGTCACCGCCACCACCGACGGGTTGCCGGAGCGGTGCGCGAGCAGCATGAAGATCGCGATGCTGAGCCAGGTTCCCAGCATCACCGCGGCGGCGACCAGGTGCACGAATTTGATGGCGAAGATGAGATCGAGCATCGCGGCTGGTCATTGCGAACGGAGCGAAGCAATCCAGCCTAGATTGCTTCGTCGCTGCGCTCCTCGCAATGATGCTTTGGAAAACTAAAACGGAATTTCGTCGTCCATGTCGCCGCGCGCCCCGCGCGCGCCGACGCCGGCTGCAGCCGCGACCTTGCGGGTGGGCCCGGACGAGCCGAACTCGCCGCCGGCATCATCGGCGCCGAAGTCCCCGCCCCCGCCGGCGCCGCTCGTTCCGGCGCGATCGAGTAAGGTGAGCTCGCCGCGGAAGCCTTGCAGCACCACTTCGGTCGAGTAGCGGTCCTGCCCCGACTGGTCCTGCCATTTGCGGGTTTGCAGCGCGCCCTCGATGTAAACCTTCGAGCCTTTCTTGAGATATTGCTCGGCGATCCGGCACAGATTTTCGTTGAAGATCACCACCCGGTGCCACTCGGTCTTTTCCTTGCGCTCGCCGGTGGCCTTGTCCTTCCAGGAATCCGAGGTCGCGAGCCGCAGGTTGGCGACGGGGCGTCCGTCCTGGGTGCGGCGAATTTCCGGGTCGGCGCCCAGATTGCCAATCAGAATGACTTTGTTGACGCTGCCTGCCATGGTCCACCTCGCTTCCGGACACTTTGCTTCGCTGTTCTGCGGCGCCACCAACCTAGTGGCGCGCTCACCCCCCGCAAGCGCCATTGCGGCGCGCGGGGCGTTATCCACACGCATACCGGCGGAAGGCGTCCCGCAGTGTTGTTCTTTGTTTGTTCTGGCAGAAAGGTTCGCCCAATGCAAGGACCGACGCGGCAAGGACCGACACGGCAAGCACCTCGATTTTTAACTTAATTTTAGCGGTGTCCGCAGAGCGGCCCGCGCAGGCTGGATCCGTGCCGCGGAGCGCCGCGCTTTTGCGTTAACCAGCCTAGCGTCGGAATTGTCAGGAGGATTCGGTGCTGACGCGGCGGGGATCCTTCAGAAATTGCGATGGCATCGGCACAAAATGGCCACACGATTTGCCCCGGCTGTTGCGTTTTGGTGACTCCGAAACACCGCGATTTCAGTTACAGAATGGGCGGGACGTGGGGTTGTCATTGGTAGCCACGCGGGTTAGGCAGCAATGCGCGGACCGGGTGGCCGATAGGAGAGTTGCATCATGAAGCGTATTTTGGTTGCTGGGGCGTTCGCGCTCTCAATCGGCGGACCGGCGTTTGCGGCCGACCTACCGCCTCCACCGGCGCCGCCGCCGCGAGCACCGGCCACTTATGTCCCGGCACCGGTCCCCTATTACAACTGGACGGGAATTTATATCGGCGGCAACCTTGGGGCCGGCTATGGTAGCGGCAGCTTTTCCGGTCCGGGTGCTACTTTCACCTCACAGAGTAACACCCATTTTCTCGGTGGCGGCCAGGTCGGCGCCAATTACGAATTCGGCAACGGCGTCCTGATTGGCGCCGAGGCAATGTTCGACTGGACCCCGAATTCCAATAACGGGTCCAGCGTTGCCGGCGCCGGCGGCAGCACCGCCACGCTCACGATCAACAATAGTTGGTTGACGACGGTAACGGGCCGCTTGGGTTATGCGTGGGACCGTCTGCTTGTCTATGGCAAGGGCGGCTTCGCGTGGGTCGGATCAAGCAATTCTCGCCTTACAGACTCGGCCTCAGGTATTTCGGTCGCCGGCACGACCAACAATTATGGCTGGACGGCGGGCGTCGGTCTTGAATACGCCTTCTGGGGCAATTGGTCGGGACGCGTCGAATACGACTTCATCGGACTAAACGGCGCGACGTTTGTGACTCCAGCAGGCTTCACGTCCTTCCCCAGCACCTCGTTCACCGGCAGCGGTCGCAACCTTCAGTTGGTGACACTCGGCATCAACTACAAATTCGGCTGGTAACCCAACGACACTCGATCGGGCGACGCAAACCCCGGGCCTCTGGCCCGGGGTTTTTCGTTGGCGCGTGGCAGCCCCGCCGGAGCGATGCGGGTCCGGCTTTTTTTCCGGGGACGGGCGCCAGCCGCGCACTGGCAAAGGATGAGCGTTCTCACTATGTTCGGCGGGCGATCCTGAGGCCACCTTGGATTCCACCGCTCATTCCCGCGAAGGCGGGAATCCAGATTGCTTCGGAACGGATTTCGCTGAAAGCCTGGGGCCTCGCCTGCGCGCGGACGAGCGGATCGAGTGATGAGCGACCTGTTCTATAGCGCGGATAAGAAGCGCGACCGCGCGGCGCGCCAGCCGCACGGCGAAAAAGACGGCCGCATCATCTCCGTCCGCGGCGCGCGCGAGCACAACCTCAAAAACGTCGATCTCGACATTCCGCGCGACCAGCTCGTGGTGTTCACCGGCCTTTCCGGCTCGGGCAAATCCTCGCTCGCTTTCGACACCATCTATGCCGAAGGCCAACGGCGCTACGTCGAAAGCCTGTCGGCTTACGCGCGGCAATTCCTGGAAATGATGCAGAAGCCGGACGTAGATCAGATCGACGGCCTGTCGCCCGCCATCTCCATCGAGCAGAAGACCACCTCGCGCAATCCGCGCTCGACCGTCGGTACCGTCACCGAGATCCACGATTACATGCGGCTTCTGTGGGCGCGTGTCGGCGTCCCTTACTCGCCGGCGACGGGGCTGCCGATCGAAAGCCAGACCATTTCGCAGATGGTCGATCGCATTTTGGCGCTGCCGGAAGGTACGCGGCTTTATCTCTTGGCGCCGGTGGTACGAGGGCGCAAGGGCGAGTACCGCAAGGAGCTCGCCGAGTTTCTGAAAAAAGGCTACCAGCGCGTCAAAATCGACGGCGCGTTCTACGAGATCGCCGACGTGCCGGCGCTCGACAAGAAATTCACCCACGACATCGACGTGGTGATCGATCGGCTGGTGGTGCGGCCGGACATCGCCGCGCGGCTCGCGGACTCGCTCGAACAGGCGCTCAAGCTCGCCGATGGGCTCGCGGTCGCGGAGCTGGCGGATGCCGCGCCGGCCGCAGGCACCACGACCAACAGCAAAGCCAACCGGCAGCGCAACGAGACGACCGAGCGGTTCGTGTTCTCGGAGAAATTCGCCTGCCCGGTGTCGGGCTTCACCATTCCGGAGATCGAGCCGCGGCTGTTCTCGTTCAACAATCCGTTCGGCGCCTGCCCGAAATGCGGCGGGCTCGGCGTCGAGCAGCACATCGATGCCGAGCTGGTGATCCCCGACAAGGAGCGCACCTTGCGCAAAGGGGCGATCGCGCCGTGGGCGAAATCGTCATCGCCCTATTACATCCAGACGCTGGCCGCGCTCGGCAAGCATTACAAATTTACCCTCGACACCAAATGGAAGGAGCTGCCGAAGAAGACGCAGGATGCGCTCCTGTACGGCTCCGGCGACACCGAGATCCGCTTCTCCTATGACGATGGCGCGCGCGCTTACGACACCAAGCGGCCGTTCGAGGGCGTGATCACCAATCTCGAGCGCCGCCACAAGGAAACCGATTCCGACTGGGCGCGCGAGGAGATCGCCCGCTATTTCACCGACGTGCCGTGCGAAGCCTGTCACGGCTACCGGCTCAAGCCCGAAGCGTTGTGCGTGAAGATCGCCGGCAAGCATATCGGCGAAGTCTCCGATCTGTCGGTGAAGGCCGCCGCGGCCTGGTTCGGCGCGCTGCCGGACAAGCTCAACGCCAAGCAGAATGAAATCGCCGTGCGGATTCTCAAGGAGATCCGCGCGCGGCTGAAATTCCTGGTCGATGTCGGGCTCGAATACCTGACGCTGTCGCGCGCGTCCGGGACTTTGTCCGGCGGCGAGAGCCAGCGCATCCGGCTTGCCTCGCAGATCGGGTCCGGGCTAACCGGCGTGCTCTATGTGCTCGACGAGCCGTCGATCGGGCTGCACCAGCGTGACAATGCGCGGTTGCTGGAGACGCTGAAGCGGCTGCGCGACCTCGGCAACACTGTGATCGTGGTCGAGCATGACGAAGACGCGATCCGCGCCGCCGATCACGTGGTCGATGTCGGGCCGGGCGCCGGCGTGCATGGCGGCCGCATTGTCGCCGAGGGCACGCCCGCCGATATTATGGCCAATCCGAATTCGCTGACCGGCGAATATCTCAACGGCGTACGCGAGATCGCGGTGCCGGAGCGGCGGGCGAAAAATCCGGCGCGCGTGCTCAAGCTGATCGGCGCGCGCGGCAACAATTTGAAAAACGTCACCACCGAAATTCCGCTGGGATTGTTCACCGCCGTCACCGGCGTGTCCGGCGGCGGCAAGTCGACGCTCTTGGTTGATACGCTCTACAAGGCGCTGGCGCGGCGGTTGAACGGCGCCAGTGAAGCCCCTGCCCGCTTCGACCGTATCGAAGGCATCGAGCATCTCGACAAGATCATCGACATCGACCAGTCGCCGATCGGGCGGACGCCGCGCTCCAACCCCGCCACCTATACCGGCGCATTCACGCCGATCCGCGAATGGTTCGCCAGCCTGCCCGAGAGCAAGGCGCGCGGCTACGAGCCCGGCCGCTTTTCGTTCAACGTCAAGGGCGGGCGCTGCGAGGCCTGCCAGGGCGATGGCGTGATCAAGATCGAGATGCACTTTCTGCCCGACGTCTACGTCACCTGCGATGTTTGTAAAGGAAAACGGTACAACCGCGAAACGCTGGAAGTGCTGTTCAAGGGCAAATCCATCGCCGACGTGCTCGACATGACGGTCGAGGAGGCGCTGGAATTCTTCAAGGTGGTGCCGCGGGTGCGCGACGTGCTCACGCTCTTGCGCCGCGTCGGCCTCGATTACATCCATGTCGGCCAGCAGGCGACCACGCTCTCGGGTGGCGAGGCGCAGCGCGTCAAGCTCGCGAAAGAGCTGTCAAAACGCGCGACCGGCCGCACGCTCTACATTCTCGACGAGCCGACCACCGGCCTGCATTTTCACGACGTGGCGAAGCTTTTGGAAGTGCTACACGAGCTGGTGGAAAGCGGCAACACCGTCGTGGTGATCGAGCACAATCTGGAAGTGATCAAGACCGCCGACTGGATCATCGACCTCGGCCCGGAAGGCGGCGACGGCGGCGGCGAGATCGTCGGCGCGGGCACGCCGGAAGACGTGGTGCAAGTGAAGCGCAGCTACACTGGCGCGTTTCTGAAGTCGGTGCTGGCCCGTAGCACCGCGGCGCGGAAGAAGAAAAGGATAGAGGCGGCGGAGTAGTAGGCGCTAGGGAGCGATCTTAGGCGCCCCTGGCGGTAATTTAAAAAGTTCAGCGCGATAAGTGTATGCGTGGGAGATGCTACTTTTAGCTGTTTTTTTGCAGAACGAACCCACTGGGCGAAAATCCAGGTTGCACAAAAGGTTAAACCAGCCTCGCACCTTCCGGTGCGGCGGGACCAAACCCAAGACGTTGGGCGCGGAGCTCGTCATCAGGCCGGCCACTTCGGGCCGAACCCGTTGGCGCTTTTTGTCCGGCGATGACGAACGTTAGGGCCCCACCGCGATCGCCTCGATAGCGACCAGCACGCCGGGAATGTCGGCGCCGAAGTAGACCATGGCGCGCGCCGGCTTGGCGCCGGGAAAGAACTCGGCATAGGCATCGTTCATCTCCCGATAGAGATCGGGCCGCGCCAGCAGCACGGTGACCTTCACAACGCGGTCGAGCGACGAGCCGGCGGCTTTGAGGACGGTCTCGACGTTGCGCAGGCACTGGCGGGTCTGCTCGGCCATGGTCGTGCCGGCGATGTCGGTCGGGCCACCGCCCCGCCGCACCGGAATCTGTGCGGAGACGAACACGAAGCCGTTGGCGGCGACTGCGTGCGAATAGGGCGAATGCGCCGCCGCGTAATCGGGCACGTCGATATGCCGGATCGTACTCACGACGTCACGTCTCGATCTTGCTCAGCACGGCTTGCATCTGCTGCAACACCTCGCGAGTCTTCTCCGCGTAGAACGCGTTTACCACCTCGCTGATCGCCTGCACCTTCGGGTCGAGCGGATTGATGCCCGCCGCCACCAGGCGGCCATGCAGCTCCTTGAGCACTTCGTCTTTCTCGAACATTTCGCCTCCGGTTCCCGGCGTTGGCCTACGCAGCATCTGCTGGCCGCACGCGGCGGGTAATCTCCCCGCCGCGGTTGCGCTCGACTACCGCAACGTCGTACCGGCTTTGCAGATCGAGCCAGAATTGCGCGCTGTTACCGAAATAACGGCCAAGCCGGACGGCGGTGTCGGCGGTGATCGAGCGGCGGCCATTCAAAATATCGGTGATCCGGCCGGACGGCACGCCGATGTTGAGTGCAAGCCGGTTGGCGCTTAGCGTTCGCGCGTTCAACTCGCGTTTCAGCAGACGGCCCGGATGTGCTGGTGCGTTCATTTTCATGATCCAATATTACCATATTTTCGTCATGCCCGGCCTCGTGCCGGGCATTCACGTCTTTTCGAAGCCCGATGGGACGAGATGTGGATGGCCGGGACAAGCCCGGCCATAACGAAACGTGGGCGGCTTCCGCCCTGCTTGCGCCACCCCTACACTCACCCCATGCCCGCCGCCGTCCGCGATAACACCGCCCTCTCCCGCTTCGAGCTCGACGATGGCGGCGTCACCGCGGTGATGAACTATAAACTCGCCGGCAACGTGATGGCGCTGCTGCATACCGAAACGCCGGTCGCGGCCTCAAGGTTGTGCCGGTCTGCCCGTTCGTGCGCGCCTTTATCGACAAGCATACAGCGTATCGCGACCTCGTGGCCGCGGCTTGACGCGCTCGCCGCCGCGCGCGACACGGTAGCGTCCGTCCGGACGATGATTTCGGAGCATGCCATGCGGTTGAAAGACAAGGTCGCCGTCGTTACCGGCGGCACCAGCGGCATCGGCCGCAGCATCGTCGAGCGCTTCGTCAACGAAGGCGCACACGTGGTGTTCAGCGGTCGACGCGCGGCGCTCGGCGACGAGGTGGCGAGCGCGACCGGCGCGGCCTTCGTCGAAGCCGACGCCGCGCGCGAGGAGGACGCGGCGCGCACCATCGCCGCGGCAATGGACAAATTCGGCCGCCTCGACGTGCTGGTGAACAACGCCGGCATGGGCTCGCCCTATGCCCGGGTCGAGAAACTCAACCTCGACGAGTTCGACCGCATGATTGCGGTGCATGTGCGCGGCGCGCTGGCGCATATGAAATACGCCGCCCCGATCATGCGCAAACAAAGGAGCGGCAGCATCATCAACGTCGCCTCGGTCGGCGCGCACCGCGCCGGCTACGGCTCGATCTTCTATGGCGCGGCCAAGGCGGCGCTGCTACACCTAACCACCTACGCGGCGGTCGAGCTCGGCGAGGACAATGTGCGCGCCAATTCGATTTCGCCGGGAGCAATCGCCACCGGCATTTTCGGCAAGGCGCTCGGGCTCGAAGGCGACGCCGCGGAAGCCACGGCCGAGCGCGTCAAGCCGGAGATCGTTGCGTTCCAGCCGATCCCGCGCGCCGGATTGCCCGAAGACGTCGCTGCCGCCGCGCTGTTCCTGGCGAGCGACGAGTTGTCCTTCATCAACGGCGAGGACATCGTCATCGACGGCGGCGTGATCCGCGGCCGCCGCCCGGCGGAAGTACGCGCGCACGGCGCCGGCCTCAAGCGCGCGTTGGGGAGCAATGAGTAACGGCACCCCGTCATTCCGGGGCGCGCGTGAAGCGCAACCCGGAATCCATAATCGTGGTGTGTCGAGGATATTCTGGAGCGTCTGTGGTTACAGATTCAGGACTCGCCGCTGGGCGGCGATCCGGAATGACGCGCGCCTAATTCTTCCGCCCGCGCGGCGCTTTGCTGTCGGCGCGGATCGCTTCGTCGTGATACCAGCCGCTGCCAGAAGCGGCCACGAGGGTCCGCGGCAGCGGTGCATTCGCCAAAGCGCCCGCGGCGGAATTTTGCTGCTGGCCCGCCGCCGCGAAGCGGCCCCTGGGCGGGAAGGTGTAGATCGTCGCGGTTGCTGAGTTGGAGGTGGTCATGTTCGGCTCCTTGGCCGCCGCGCATCGCCGCGCGTCATTGTTTTTAAGTGTCGCTGAGTTGTTGTTAATATAATGCTTTGCCCGGCGTTTGTTCGGCATGCCTCACAGAAAATCAGCGCATGGCTACAATATAAGCATCCGGGTTTCTGCTTATTCCCACCGCAGCGATTTCGCCGCGAATTGACGCGGCTCCGGCGGGCTTGCCGCGCGGACACGTTTGGCACCGGGGCTGGCACGCTAAATGCTTGAAATTGCGCTGGGAGGCGGCCGCCGGGCGCCGTTGGCGGCAAAGTGGGCATCGCCTCCTTCTGACGTTTTTCGCGGCACGAGATGCGAGACCGTCGGGAATTTGCAAAGTGAGATCGCAAACAGAGAGACACCATGACCAAATACAAACTCGAATACATCTGGCTGGACGGCTACAAGCCGACGCCAAACCTGCGCGGCAAGACGCAGATCAAGGAATTAGAATCGTTTCCGAAGCTCGAGCAGCTGCCGCTGTGGGGCTTCGACGGTTCGTCGACGCAGCAGGCGGAAGGCCACTCGTCCGACTGTGTGCTCAAGCCGGTCGCGGTTTATCCGGACGGCGCGCGCACCAACGGCGTGCTGGTGATGTGCGAAGTCATGCTGCCGGACGGCACGCCGCATCCGTCGAATGCGCGCGCCACCATTCTCGACGATCCGGGCGCCTGGTTCGGCTTCGAACAGGAATATTTCTTCTACAAGGACGGCCGCCCGCTCGGCTTCCCGTCGAGCGGCTACCCGGCGCCGCAGGGCCCCTATTACACCGGCGTCGGCTATTCGAATGTCGGCGACATCGCCCGCAAGATGGTCGAGGAGCACCTCGATCTATGCCTTACCGCCGGCATCAACCACGAAGGTATCAACGCCGAGGTGGCGAAGGGCCAGTGGGAATTCCAAATCTTCGGCAAGGGCTCGAAGAAAGCCGCCGACGAAATGTGGATGGCGCGCTATTTGATGCTTCGCTTGACCGAAAAATACGGCGTCGACATCGAGTTCCATTGCAAGCCGCTTGGCGACACCGACTGGAACGGCTCGGGCATGCATTGCAACTTCTCGACCACCTATCTGCGAGAAGTCGGCGGCAAGGAGTATTTCGAGGCGCTGATGAAGGCATTCGCCGACCACCGCGAAGAACACATCGCGGTCTACGGCCCGCACAACGACATGCGGTTGACCGGTAAGCACGAGACCGCGGCGATCGGCGACTTCACCTACGGCGTGGCCGACCGCGGCGCCTCGATCCGCGTGCCGCATTCGTTCGTCAACAACGGCTACAAGGGTTATCTGGAAGACCGGCGGCCGAACTCGCAAGGCGACCCGTACCAGATCGCCTCGCGCGTGCTCAAGACGATCGCGTCGGTGCCGGCCAGCGGCAAGGTGTCCGCCGCGGCGTAAACAAGAACTGGGACGTCGTCATTGCGAGCCAATGGGTCCGGCCCGAAGTGGCCGGCCCGATGACAAGCTCCGCGAAGGAATCCAGTCTTGCGATACGATCTGGATTGCTTTGTCGCTTTGCTCCTCGCAGTAACGGCGAGACGATCAGGCCGCGGGCTTGGCGACGATCAGGTTGCCGTCGTCGTCGACCGATAGCCCGGTCTTGCGCGCTTCGGCGACCACCGACGGATGCCAGTCGACCTTGCCGGCGTCGGGGCCGCCGACCACCGCCATCAACAGTGCGTCCGGCCGGTCGGATAGATTGCGAAAGCCGCGGTAGATCCCGATCGGCACGTTGACTACGTCGCCTTCGTCGAGATCGAGCGTGCGTTCCTGCTCGCCCTCAAGCCAGAACACCTGCCACTTGCCCTGCACCGGGATGAACACTTCCTCGGTGGCGTGACGGTGCAAGGCGGCGCCACAGCCCTTGGGCGCGCGGATATAGGTGACCGAGAAGCCTTCGGCGCCGGCCTTGACGTGCGGGCGAAGCTCGGCGTTCTCGGTAACGCCCATGCCGACCATGTTGATGATCTCGCGCTCGTAGCGCGGCAGCCGCTGGTCGAGGAAGGCGAGGTTCGAGCCCTTGGCATTCGCGCGCGCGACGTAGCCGCGCTCCATCTGCTCGCGCGAGACGCGCGGAGCTTCTTTGCCGGCGAGCCGCGGATCGACGTGTGACATCAGTCTCCTCCCTGTTACGCGCCGCGCCGGTTGATCCGGGTGGCGGGATGTTGCGCCCAAAGCGTAGCGCCGCTTGGAGCCGGGCTCAATCGCTCAGGCCTGCGTCAAAGCTTCATCAGCGGGCGCTTGCCGCGCGCGGCTTTTTGGCTCGGCACCTTCACCAGCGCCTCGCCATCGAGCACGACTTCGCCGCCGACCTCGCACAGGCAGGACAGCCGCGCCCGGGTCTTTTCCGGGATGAGTTCGGCGACGGTCACCGTGACCACAACCGTGTCGCCGATCTTGACCGGCGCGCGGAAGTTGAGCGTCTGCGAGATGTAAACCGCGCCGGGCCCCGGAAGCCGCGTGCCCAGCACCGCGGAAATCAGGCTCGCGGTATAGAGCCCATGTGCGATCCGCCGGCCGAACGAGGTCTTGGCGGCGAAGTGCTCGGACAAATGGATTGGGTTGCGGTCGCCGGTCAATTGCGCGAAGCCGACCACGTCGGACGAGGCGACCGTCTTCGACAGACGCTCGGTCATGCCGACCGAAAGGTCCTCGAAGAACAGGGTGCGCAGCGGCGGCAGCGACGACGGCTGGCTCATTGGCACATTGGACCGCGCGGCTTGCGGCCCGGCAAGCTAGACATTCGGCTCAAGATTGGCCAAGGACCGGCAGTCAGGGGCGAAGCAATCATGGTCGATCTTACTCGCATCAGCGCCGGTCTCGCCGGCAGCGCGCAAATCGTGGTGGAGCCGGAGCACACCGCGCCCTTCGTCGGTTCCGGGCGCATTGCCGTCTTGGCCACGCCGGTCATGATCAACGTGATCGAGGCGGCGGCGCTCAATGCGGTCGAGCACCTGCTGCCGTCCGGCCATCAAAGCCTCGGCATCCACCTCGACGTCAGCCATGTCGCGGCGACGCCGGTTGGCCTGCAAGTGACGGCGACGGCCGAAGTGGTGCGCGTGGAAGGCCGCACCATTACCTTTCGCGTGGAAGCGCGCGATACCTTCGAGCTGATCGGCGGCGGCACACACCAGCGCGTCGTGGTCAGCGTGGCGCGCTTCGACGAACGCGTGCAGCGCAAGCTGCGCGGCGCGGGCTGAGCGAAAGCCCAGGCGGCTTAAGGCTGACGGCGGCCGACGAACCAGCCGATCACAAACAGAATAATGGCGGCGATGATGGCGATGGCGGCGTGCTTGTGATGGATGTGCGCCGAGCCTGCCTCATAACCCGGCATGAAGGTCGGCAACGATCCGGCCGGCATGACGAAATACATCACCGCGGCAATGACGCAGATGATCGCGAGCAGGTAAGCAATCATTTTCATCGAGCGTTTTCCTCGTCACAAAATGTATCAATGCTGCGGCGGTGGTGGTGCCGGCGGCGGCGCGCCGGGCGGCGGGGCCATCGGAGCGCCGCGCGGCTCGTCCTTGTTCAGCATGCATTTCTTCATGAATTTGCTGCGGGCGGCGCCGGTGAGCTTTTGATCGTCGGCGCCGAACTTGCAGGTCGCCATTTTCACCTTGGCCGCGACGGCAAAGGACGGCGTCACCGGCAACAAAACGGCCAGCATTGCGCCGGCCACGGCGTATCGAAGCATGCGGACCCCCCTCAATTGCGCAAAACCATCTTAGCATCGATCCGGGGCGCGCCAGGGGTCAATTTCGCCCACCGTTACTTCGGGCAGCGGTAAAGCGTTGCCGTGTAGGTCTTGTCGCGATCGACGAAATCGATGGTGTTGTTCGGCTTTTGGGTAAACGTGATGTCGCCGATCAGCGGTCCGGCCGGAAATTGGCACTCGACATGCGCCTTGAGACTTTTGCCGTCCTCCTTGGTGTCGAGGAAGGTGCAGGCGCCGACTTTCGAATCGATCTCCGTTGGTGTGACCTTGACTTTGACTTCAACCGGATCGCTCCCATCGCCTTTGCACGGCACGTTCTGGGTAAAGTTTCCGAGCAGCCAGAAATCGTCCGACAACGAACCGGCGTTCGCACCCGCGGTTAAAGCGAGAGTGAGACAGCCGACCAACGGATAAATGACTCTCATCGTGAACCCCACGCGTTACAGCCCTGACCCGGTGAAATTGTAGCCGATATGCCGGCGAAGCCAATCGGGCGGATGGAATTTCGGCGCGCTGTGTCTCCCCGAACACGCGCAGCCGCATTCATGACTGACGCCGGAACGAAAAGACGGCGCCAAGGCGCCGTCTTTCAACCTGTTGGAACTTTGCCACCGCCATAATTTGCGGCGCAGTAAGCGGTCAGTGTGCTGTCAAGCCGGAAGCGTCCTCCTCGATCGTCTCGGCGACATCGACGGGCTTTGCCGTCGCCTCCTCCCACACGATCGGCTCGGGATTGCGCGTGAGCGCCCGTGCCAGCACCTCATCCATACGCGAGACCGGAATGATGTCGAGACCGCTCTTGATGCTGTCGTTGATCTCGACCAGGTCCTTGGCATTCTCTTCCGGAATGAGCACGGTTTTGATGCCGCCGCGCAGGGCCGCGAGCAGCTTCTCCTTCAGGCCGCCGATCGGCAGCACGCGGCCGCGCAAGGTGATCTCGCCGGTCATCGCGACGTCACGATGCACCGGGATGCCGGTCATGACCGAAACGATGGCGGTGACCATGGCCACGCCGGCCGACGGGCCGTCTTTCGGCGTCGCGCCTTCCGGCACGTGCACGTGGATGTCGCGCTTGTCGAACAATGGCGGCTCGATGCCGAATGCGGCCGAGCGCATCCTCACGTAGGAAGCCGCCGCCGAGATCGATTCCTTCATCACGTCGCGCAAATTCCCGGTAACGGTCATCTTGCCTTTGCCTGGCATCATGGCGGCTTCGATGGTCAGAAGCTCGCCGCCGACATCAGTCCAAGCAAGCCCGGTGACGACACCGATCTGGTCCTCGGCCTCGACTTCGCCGTAGCGGAACTTGGGCACGCCGAGGTAATCGGCCAGACTTTCGTCCGTGACCTGCACGGAGTCCTTCTTCTTGATCGTGAGTTCCTTCACCGCCTTGCGGATCAGCGTCGAAAGCTCGCGCTCAAGATTGCGCACGCCCGCTTCGCGGGTGTAGCGGCGGATCATGGTCAGGAGCGCGCCCTCGTCGATAGACCACTCCTCCTTGTCCAGCCCGTGCTTGACCGTCGCATGGGGAATGAGGTGCTTGCGCGCGATCTCGACCTTTTCGTCCTCGGTGTAGCCGGCGATGCGGATGATCTCCATCCGGTCCATCAAGGGCGGCGGAATGTTCAGCGTATTCGCCGTCGTGATGAACATCACGTTGGACAGGTCGTAATCGACCTCGAGATAGTGGTCGTTGAACGCGTGGTTCTGCTCGGGGTCGAGCACTTCGAGCAGCGCCGATGAGGGATCGCCGCGGAAATCGGCGCCCATCTTGTCGACCTCATCGAGCAGGAACAGCGGGTTCGAGGTTTTCGCCTTGCGCATCGACTGGATGACCTTGCCCGGCATCGAGCCGATATAGGTCCGCCGATGGCCGCGAATCTCGGCCTCATCACGCACACCGCCGAGCGAGACGCGCACGAACTCGCGCCCGGTCGCCTTGGCGATCGATTTGCCGAGCGAAGTCTTGCCGACGCCGGGTGGGCCGACCAGACACAGGATTGGTCCGGTGAGCTTGTTGGCGCGCTGCTGCACTGCCAGGTATTCGACGATGCGCTCCTTGACCTTCTCCAGGCCGTAATGATCGGCCTCGAGGATTTGCTCGGCGAGTGTGAGATCCTTCTTCACCTTGGACTTTTTGTTCCAGGGAATCGAGAGCAGCCAGTCGAGATAATTGCGCACCACGGTCGCTTCCGCCGACATCGGCGACATCTGGCGGAGTTTCTTGAGCTCGTGCTGCGCTTTCTCGCGCGCCTCCTTGGAGAGCTTGGTGCGCTTGATCTTCTCTTCGATCTCGGCGAGCTCGTCCTTGCCGTCCTCGTCGCCGAGCTCCTTCTGGATCGCCTTCATCTGCTCGTTGAGGTAGTACTCGCGCTGCGTCTTCTCCATCTGGCGCTTGACGCGCGTGCGGATGCGCTTCTCGACCTGCAGCACCGAGATTTCGCTCTCCATCAGCCCCAGCACCTTCTCCAGGCGCTCGGTGACGCTGGGCGTCTCCAGAATAACCTGCTTGTCGGGAATCTTGACGGCGAGATGCGAAGCGACCGTGTCGGCGAGTTTGGCATATTCGTCGATCTGCTGAACGACGCCGACCACTTCCGGCGAAACCTTCTTGTTGAGCTTCACATAGCCTTCGAATTCGTTGATCACCGAACGGGCCAACGCCTCGGCTTCGACCTGATCGCCGGACGTATCCGCGATCACGGTCGCGTCGGCTTCGTAATAATCCTCGCGATCGGTGTATTGCTTCACCTGCGCGCGCGCGGCGCCTTCGACGAGAACCTTGACGGTGCCGTCCGGCAGCTTGAGCAACTGCAAGACGCTCGCCAGCGTGCCGATGCCGAAGATCGCATCGGTCGCCGGATCGTCGTCGGACGCGTTTTTCTGCGTCGCTAGCAGAATAAAGGTATCCGAACGCATCACCTCTTCGAGCGCCTTGATCGACTTCTCGCGCCCGACGAATAGCGGAACGATCATGTGCGGGAATACAACGATGTCACGCAGCGGCAACACCGGATAGGCGCGGCTCTCGCCGGTGGTCAAAGGCGGCTTCGGTTTGGCGGCGCTGGTCATGGCCCCATTTCCTTATTGTTGTGCACGTCGATCACGACCCGCAATTTGCGCTGTCGCAACAGACTGCCGTGTGGCCGGGAAGGGTCGAACGGTCGTCTGTCCGTTCCCAAAGAGCAGTCGAGAACCCCCTGCCCGGATAGTGCGCGGCCGTCAAAAGGCTTTTGTAACCGCAAATTATAGGTGGCGTTGCGGTCCCGGCGTGTCAAGAAAGCCCGGTTTTGGGAGGTAAAAGCGCCGTCCTGAAGCCGCCGCGGTTCGCCGCGTGCCGAATTGGGGGTGCCGGAACCCGCCACCGCTCAGGCGCTCGCGGCGCCGCCGGCGGATTCGCCGGTGCGATCGGACCGGTCGGCGTAGATGTAAAGCGGCCGCGCGGCGCCCTCGACCACCTCGCGCGAGATCACGACTTCCTCGACGCCTTCCAGGCTCGGCAAATCGAACATCGTATCGAGCAGGATGCTCTCCATGATGGAACGCAGGCCGCGCGCGCCAGTCTTTCGGTCGATCGCCTTGCGTGCAATCGCAGAAAGCGCCTCATCGGCGAGCGTGAGGTCAACCGTCTCCATCTCAAACATGCGCTGGTATTGTTTCACCAGCGCATTCTTGGGCTCGGTGAGGATGCGCTTGAGCGACGGCTCATCGAGGTCTTCCAGCGTCGCTACGACCGGCAGCCGGCCGACGAATTCGGGAATGAGCCCGTACTTCAGCAAATCCTCCGGCTCGACCTCACGGAAGATTTCGCCCTGCTTTCGGTCCTCGGGCGCCATCACCCTGGCGCCGAAGCCGATTGAGGTGGAGCGGCCGCGGGCAGAAATGATCTTTTCCAGCCCGGCGAACGCGCCACCGCACACGAACAGGATATTGGTGGTGTCGACCTGGAGAAATTCCTGCTGCGGATGCTTACGGCCGCCCTGCGGCGGCACGCTGGCGATCGTGCCTTCCATGATCTTGAGTAGCGCCTGTTGCACGCCCTCGCCCGACACGTCACGGGTGATCGAAGGATTGTCGGATTTGCGCGAAATCTTGTCGATTTCGTCGATATAGACGATGCCGCGCTGCGCGCGCTCGACATTGTAGTCGGCCGACTGCAACAGCTTCAAAATGATGTTCTCGACGTCCTCGCCGACATAGCCCGCTTCGGTCAGCGTGGTCGCGTCCGCCATCGTGAACGGCACGTCGAGGATGCGGGCCAGCGTCTGGGCCAAGAGTGTTTTGCCCGAGCCGGTCGGCCCGATCAGCAGAATGTTCGACTTCGCCAGTTCGACGTCGTTGTGCTTGGACTGGTGATTGAGCCGCTTGTAGTGATTGTGGACGGCGACCGACAGAACCTTCTTGGCGTGGTCCTGGCCGATCACGTAATCGTCGAGCACTTTGCGGATTTCGCGCGGCGTAGGAATTCCATCGCGCGACTTGACCAGCGAGGATTTGTTCTCCTCGCGGATAATGTCCATGCACAGTTCGACGCACTCGTCGCAGATAAAGACGGTCGGGCCGGCAATGAGCTTGCGCACCTCGTGCTGGCTCTTGCCGCAGAACGAGCAGTAAAGCGTGTTCTTGGAATCGCCGCCGCCGACTTTGCTCATTCCCGTCTCCGTCTTTACCGCGAGGGAAACGTCTTAGACCCTCGCTACCATATCAACCGCTGCGCTAAGAAACCGTAGCACCTACCGCAGTCCGTACCCAAAAGCGCGTTACCTCACCCTACCCGGATCACTGGTATAAACGTGCATGCTAACGGCATGCCAATCAAGAATCTATTAACGATAACACGAGTTTGCACTGGAGTGCTTTCCTGAGCACACCTTCGAAAATCGGCTTGACGCAGTGGTGAAACTCGCTTCCGGGCGGGTCGATTTCGGCCCATCCGGCTCAAACCTTGGTGAGCGCGGGCTGCTCGGTCTTAAGACCGGGTTCCTCGGGCCGTTTTTCGATCACCTTGTCGATAATACCGAAATCCTTGGCCATTTCCGAGGTCAGGAACATATCGCGCTCCAGCGCATCCTCGATCTTTTTGAGCGGCTGACCGGTATGCTTGACGTAGATTTCGTTGAGCCGACGCTTGAGATTCAGGATCTCCTGGGCGTGCAGCATGATGTCGGTGGCCTGGCCCTGGAACCCGCCGGACGGCTGATGCAGCATGATGCGGGCGTTGGGTAAGGCGAAGCGCAAATCCTTGCCGCCGGCCGCCAGCAGCAGCGAGGCCATGGAGGCGGCTTGACCGGTGCAGAGGGTCGAGACCGCGGGGCGAATGAACTGCATGGTGTCGTAGATCGCCAGGCCCGAAGTAACGACGCCGCCCGGCGAGTTGATGTACATCGAGATTTCTTTCTTGGGGTTATCCGCCTCGAGGAACAGGAGCTGGGCGACCACCAGCGAAGCCATCCCATCCTCGATCGGGCCCGTGATGAAGATGATCCGCTCCTTCAGGAGGCGCGAATAGATGTCGTACGCTCGCTCCCCGCGATTGGTCTGCTCGACCACCATGGGCACGAGGTACTGCATGTAGGTTTCCTTGGGATCGCGCATGGTGTCACCTCTCAGGGCTTTTCAAGGCTCAATACACAGTGTGGCTTGAGTTCCGCGGGATTTGTCGAAGCCGCAGCCCGTGCACGGCCTCAAAATCTGCTATGCAATTACGGCAGATAGGTGCGGAAGTTCCGGCCACAAGACGCCTGCCCGTTTGTGGTCGATCGATCGCGGCGGATAGTGCCGTTGCCGACCTTATTCCTCGTCTTCCTTGAGCAGTTCCTCCGGGGACACCTGCTTGTCGGTGACCTCGGCCAGCTCGGTCAGAAAGTCCACAACCTTGTCCTCGAACAGCGGCGCGCGCAGGGCGGCAAGCGCGTTTGGGTTCTTCTGGTAATAGTCCCAGATCTGCCGCTCCTGTCCGGGGAACTGCCGCACCTGATCCATCAAGGCAGCCTTCAATTGGTCCTCGGAAACCTTGATGTTGTTTCTTTCGCCGATCTCGGCGAGCACCAGACCGAGCCGCACCCGCCGTTCGGCGATGGCGCGGTATTCGACGCGCGCCTTTTCCTCGGTCGTATCCTCGTCTGCAAAGGTGCGGCCCTGCTCTTTGAGCTCTTTTTCGATCTGCGACCAAACGTTGTCGAATTCCTGCTCGATCATGCTTGGCGGCGGCTCGAATTTATGGTGCTCGTCGAGCTGATCGAACAGCGCGCGCTTGAGCTTGCGGCGCGACGCGAGCGCGTGCTCGCGAACCACCCGTTCCTTGAGGGCGTCTTTCAGCTTGGCCAGAGACTCAAGTCCGAGCGTCTTGGCTAGGTCATCGTCAACTTTGATCTCGCCGGGCGCCTCGACCGCTTTCACCGTGACGGCGAAGGTCACTTCCTTGCCGGCAAGATTGGTCGCCCGATAGTCATCAGGAAATTTAATGTTGAAAGTTTTGCTGTCGCCGGCCTTGAGGCCTACAACATGATCCTCGAAGCCGGGGATGAACTGACCCGCGCCGAGAACCAGCGGCACGTCTTCGCCGGTACCGCCCTCGAACGGTGTGCCGTCGATCGAGCCCTGAAACGCAATCGTGACGCGGTCGCCCTTTTCTGCAGCCTCGCTCTTGGCCACGAACGGCCGATTCTGTTCAGCGAGGGTCTGCACCGCCCGATCGATCTCGCTGTCGGAGGGCGCAGCGGTCAAACGGGTAAGTTTGATAGTCTTGAAATCGGTGAGTGTGATCGGGGGTATGACCTCGATCTCGACCGTGTAGGCGAGGTCGGATTTTCCTTCGATGACGCTGTCGACGGCCGTTTTATCTTCCGGCAATACGATCTTTGGCTCGGTCGCGAGCTTTTCGCCCGGTTTGAGCTTGGCCACAATCTCCCCTTGGCTGTCCCGCACGGCCGCTTCGATCGCTTCGGCCATGACCGATTTGCCGTAGACGCGCTTGAGATGCGCCACCGGGACTTTGCCCGGCCGGAAACCGCGCAGCTGCACGCGGTCCTTAAGATCGTCGAGCCGCTCCTTGACTCGTGCCTCAAGGTCGGTCGCCGGGACAACGACCCGGTATTCGCGCTTGAGGCCCGCGGCGGCAGTTTCAGTCACTTGCATGGACATAACTCTTGAAACTCGATCAGACCGGAGGTCGCGCGTCCGGCAACGCTTGCAAAAAACATCCGCCCTGCTGGTGCGGGCGGAGGGACTCGAACCCCCACGACTTTCGTCACGGGAACCTAAATCCCGCGCGTCTACCAATTCCGCCACGCCCGCGACCGGAGGGCGGCCAGGTGGCGCGGCTTATATCACGCACGGCAGACCAGGCACTAACAAAATAGCCCCCGATAAAGCTGCGGTAATTGCTCGGGTAAATCCTCGGAAATAAGGCCCGGACCGAATGCCGCGGCTGCTTCGCCGTGCAGCCAGACGGCAGCGGCGGCCGCTTCGAAGGCGGTCATACGCTGGGCAAGAAGTCCTGCCGTCATGCCGGTGAGAACGTCGCCGGCCCCAGCAGTTGCGAGATAAGGCGGAGCGTTTGCCGCGATCGCGGCGCGTCCGTCCGCTGCAGCCACGACCGTATCGGGCCCTTTCAAAATGATCGCGGCGTTGGTGAGCTTGGCCGCAAGGCGCGCTCTTTCGACCTTTGATCCCACTTTAGTTTTTGCGTCCAAGGCCCAGAAGAAACGGGAAAATTCCCCTTCATGCGGTGTGAGGATGGTGGCTTGGCCTTGCCTTTTTCGCAGCGCCTTGGTGAGCCGCGACGGATCGGCAGCAAAGCTCGTGATAGCGTCGGCGTCCAGAACCACGGCGCGTTCCCCGGCGAGCGCCGTGAGGACGAGTTCACACGTCGCATCGCTCGCGCCCATGCCCGGACCAGCGGCCAATGCGTTGAATCGGCGGTCGGAAAGGAATTTTTCGAGTTCGGCCGCGCGGTCGACCGGTCGCACCATCACGGCGAGGCTCGCCGCGGCATTGACAGCGAGCGCCTCACGCGGGCTTGCGATAGTCACGAGCCCTGCGCCTGCCCGTAGCGCTCCGCGCGCGGCGAGCCTCGCCGCACCGGTCGACCACGAAGAGCCCGATGCAACGACGACGTGTCCGCGGTCGTATTTATGGCCGCCCCGCGCCGGCAGCGGGAAATGTCCGTGCCAAAGCTCCGGAACATTCTCGAATGTTTTCGGCCCTATGCCCGACAGCACCGATTTCGGAATGCCAATGTCAGCGACCGAAATCGCGCCGCAATGGAGCCTGCCGGGCAGGAGAAGATGCCCCAGTTTCTTGCGAAAAAACGTCACCGTTTGCGTCGCGTTGACGGCAGCGCCCAAGACCGCGCCGGAAGTGCCATTAACCCCACTCGGCAGATCTACGGCCACGACCGGCTTTGCGAGAGCGTTCATTGTTTCAATGATTGTCCGCGCGGCTCCTTCCACCGGCCGATCGAGGCCGGCGCCAAACAGTGCGTCGATCATCACGTCGGCCGTGGCAAGAAGTCCTGGATCGTCGCTGACGCGACCGGGCCACTCCTTTGCCGCCCGCGCTGCGTCGCCCTTAAGCCGCGAAAAAGCACCAACGAGCATCACCGCCACGCGATAGCCTTCTCGGGCCAAAAGCCGCGCGGCGACAAAACCGTCGCCGCCGTTGTTACCGGGGCCGGCGACGACGGCGACCTGGCTGCCGGCAGCGTGCCGGGCGATGACCGCATCGGCCACCGCCCTGCCCGCTTGCTCCATCAGGTGAATACCCGGCACCCCGCCAGCGATGGTCTGGCGGTCGGCTTCCGCCATCTCGGCCGTGGTCAAAAGCTCAATCATGGGGCGCGAGGATAACGATTGTGGCAGCTTGCGAACATCGCCGGTCTTGTTGTTTCAGCCATTGACGCGTTAATAGGCAATATGCCCAATTTGCTAGCAGGGGCATTTGCCGGCGCGTCGAACAGGGATGGGGACGGCTGTATAGCGGTCTGATCCGGCTGCGGTTTTCATGGCTTTCGGGCCTTGGCACAGTAACTGCTAACGAAGGCTCGGCTCTAGTTGATGGTCGCGGCCATCCCGGAGCCGGGAGATGAAACGCGATGAAAAAAATCGAGGCGATCATCAAACCCTTCAAACTCGACGAGGTGAAGGAGGCCCTGCAGGAAGTGGGGCTGCAAGGGATCACCGTCACCGAGGCTAAGGGATTTGGACGCCAGAAGGGCCACACCGAGCTCTACCGGGGGGCCGAATACGTGGTGGATTTTCTGCCCAAGGTGAAAATCGAGATTGTGCTTGGCGACGACATGGTCGAAAAAGCGATTGACGCGATCCGTCGTGCCGCCCAGACCGGACGGATCGGCGATGGAAAAATCTTCGTGTCAACGATCGAAGAAGCGATCCGGATCAGGACGGGGGAGTCCGGAGTTGACGCCATCTGATGCGCTGATCTGATTGCTCGCGCCCGGCCGCAGCCGGGCTGAATTTCGATCATTTGCGATCAAGCATCCACCATGAGCACGAAAGGGCACGTACGCCATGACGACGCCGAAGAATGTCATGAAAATGATCAAGGACAGCGACGTGAAATACGTCGACTTCCGTTTCACCGATCCCCGCGGCAAGTGGCAGCACGTCACCTTCGACGTTTCGATGATTGAAGAGGAGACGTTTGCCGAAGGCCAAATGTTTGACGGATCATCGATTGCCGGCTGGAAGGCGATTCACGAATCCGACATGTGCCTGATGCCCGATCCGGGTTCCGCGTGTATCGATCCGTTCTTCGCCGAAACAACCCTTGTGCTGGTTTGCGACGTGCTCGAGCCGACCACCGGCGAGCCGTATTCGCGCGATCCGCGCGGCATCGCCAAGAAGGCGGAGGGCATGGTCAAGTCGATGGGCGTTGGCGATACGATCTATTTCGGGCCGGAAGCCGAATTCTTCGTGTTCGACGACGTCCGCTTCAAGGCCGAACCCTACAACACCGGTTTCAAGCTCGAACTCAGTGGAATTCCCGTCCAACGCCGACACCGTCTATGAAGGCGGCAATACCGGCCATCGCATCTGGACCAAGAAAGGCTACTTCCCGGTCCCGCCACAGGACTCGGTGCAGGACATGCGCTCCGAGATGCTCGCCGCCATGGCGCGCATGGGGGTGAAGGTCGAGAAGCACCACCACGAAGTGGCTTCCGCCCAGCACGAGCTTGGCGTGAAGTTCTCGCCGATGGTGCAAATGGCGGATCACCTGCAGATCTACAAATACTGCATCCAGCAGGTGGCGCAGGTTTATGGCAAGACCGCCTGCTTCATGCCGAAGCCGGTGTATGGCGATAACGGCTCCGGCATGCATTGCCACCAGTCGATTTGGAAAAATGGCAAGCCGGTATTTGCCGGCAACAAATATTCCGACCTGTCGGAGACCTGCCTGCAATACATCGCCGGCATCATCAAACACGCCAAGGCGATCAACGCCTTCACCAATCCCACGACAAATTCATACAAGCGCCTGGTCCCTGGCTTCGAGGCGCCGGTGCTGCTCGCCTATTCGGCGCGCAACCGGTCGGCGTCGTGCCGCATTCCGTACACCACCAATCCAAAGGCCAAGCGCGTGGAAGTCCGCTTTCCCGATCCGCTCGCAAATCCCTATCTGGGATTTGCCGCCATGCTGATGGCCGGTCTCGATGGAATCAAGAACAAGCTCAATCCAGGCGAGGCCGTGGACAAGGACCTCTACGATCTGCCGCCGAAAGAGTTGAAGAAGATCCCGACGGTCTGCGGCTCGCTGCGGCAAGCCCTCGAGGAACTCGACAAGGACCGCGCCTTCCTCAAGTCCGGCGGCGTGTTCGACGACGACTTCATCGATTCTTACATCGAGTTGAAGATGACCGAAGTGATCCGCTTCGAGCACACGCCGCATCCCGTCGAGTTCGAAATGTATTATTCGGCGTAGCGCAAAAGCGCTGCCGCCTCTCCCGGCATTGCTTTCAAGCGATGCAACGTTGCAGGGCGCCGCCGGTTGCGGCGCTCTTTTCTTTTTCCCGGCTGCTGCGCCGGATCATTTCGCTCCGTTCTTCCGCACGCGGCGCGCTCGCCTCGACGATCTCTTCCGTGGCGGTCTCGACGCGGTCGCGGCCATTGCTCTTGGCGCGATAGAGCGCCGTGTCGGCGCGCGAGATGATCAGGTCGATGGCCGTCAACGGCGAACCGCCGGCGACGCCGATGCTCACCGTCGTTGCCACATGCTGACCGCTGCGGACAAGGCTTGCGGTTGCAAACGCTGCCCGCACACGTTCGGCGGCGGTCGCGGCGTCGGCCAGCGTTCCGGGCAATAGCGCGACGAATTCCTCGCCGCCAAGCCGGCCGACGATGTCGTTCGCCCGCATCGTTTGCCGCACTACCTTGGCGAAAAGCTGCAAAACCGCGTCGCCGACCGCATGTCCGTAGCGGTCGTTGATCGACTTGAAGTGATCAAGGTCGAAGGCAAGTAAGCTGATCGGCGCTTGGGCGCGGCGGTGACGAGTCATCATGCTGTCGGCGGCTTCGAAAAATCCGCGCCGATTAAGCACGCCGGTCAGTGGATCGGTCGCGGCGGCGACCTTGTAGGCATGCACCGTGCGGTCTTTCGCCAGAATCAGCAGGATAAAGGCGGTGCCGACGACGTAGAGTAAAATTTCGATGGCAAACACGGCGATCCAGGCGCGCGCAACGCTGTGGGCGCTGCCGTTGTCGGGGGAGAGGGTGGCGAGCGCCACCGGAAAAAGGAAGATTGCTCCGTGCAGCATCGGAACGAACGCGGCGGGCCAGCGCCGGATCATCGATTTCCGCCGCTCACGCCGCAACTCGGCGGCGGTCATGAAGGTATAGCCGGCGACAATCATGGAACTCACAACCATGCGGGACGCCGCCGAAACAGCGAATGCTGGCACGAAGCAAGCGATCAGCCAGAACGCGGCGCCGAACAGGGTGGCGATCCAGCGAACCGGCCGGCCGTGAAACATGCGCGCCGCGCTCCAGATCATGCCGGTGGCAACAAACAGGAGCGTGGTCGAAAGGCTCGCAGCCAGCGGTGCGATCGTGTCACTGAGGTGCCAAAGCGCGCCGGAAGCGCCTCCCAGCAGGTAGGCAACACCCCACCAAGCCAGCGCCATGATGCGCTCCTGCGTCCAGGCGTAAAGCAGAAAAAGGCCGAGTAACGATGTGACGCAGATCGCGACGACGAACAGGGTTCCGAAGTCGAGCGCAAGCGAGGCTTGAACGAAAGTGGCCATGAACCGGTTGGTTCCATCTGCACGGTTTTGCGGACAAGTGCGTAGCATCCCATGAGTACAAATGCGTATGACCGTTCCGCGCCGGCTGGTGAAAGTTTGCGGTCACGCTTTGTCAAGCGTCTCGCTTATCGCGCAGCTTTTGCAAAAAGTTTTCGGAAATGAAGGGAAAATACGCGGCGGTATTGAATATTAACGAGCGGCCAGTACCTACGCCTGCATGCGGTACTTTATTCGGGCCAGCGCAGTGATCGTCATGCTTGGTGCCAGCGGCGTTTGCATCACATCGACGGCCGCGCAGACGACGACGCCTGCATGGCCGGACACATTTGTTGCGCGTGTCGAAGCTTTGGCGGTGATTGAAACGCTCAATGCTACGGTCCTTTCGGCGCGCAGCGCGACCTTCACGCTCGACAAATGGTGCGCCGATCACAAGCTCGCCAAAGAAACGAAAATTCGCGCGCGCCTCGACCGCAGCGTTGACAAGCCGGTCACCAACGAGCAGCGAAGCCAATTGCAGATCGGCACGAACGAACCGGTCAAGTTTCGCCATGTCGAGCTGGCCTGCGGCAGTCGGGTCTTGTCGGAAGCCGATAACTGGTACGTTCCGTCGCGGTTGACCGCGGAAATGAACCGGCTGCTCGAAACGACCGATATTTCCTTCGGCCGCGCGGTTGCGGCGCTAAAGCCGTTTCGGCAAACCTTCGCGGTCGAGCTGTTGTGGAAGCCGCTGGACGATGGCTGGGAGAGCCGCCCGCCGCCGCCCGATCATCCCGGGGAAACGCTCGCGATACCGGCACATCTGTTCGAGCATCGGGCGCTTCTCTATACGCCAGATCTCAAAGCGATTTCCGAAGTCGACGAAATCTATACGCGCGAGAACTTGGCGTTCCCGCTGCCGCGTTGAGCGCGACAACGGCCGCCAGGCCGCTTAGCGCTTCGAGAACTGGAAGCTGCGGCGTGCCTTGGCCCGGCCGTATTTCTTGCGCTCGACCACGCGCGGATCGCGCGTGAGGAATCCGCCACGCTTTAGCACGCTGCGCAGATCCGGCTCGTGCCGCAGCAACGCCTTGGACAAGCCGTGCCGCACCGCGCCCGCCTGGCCGGAAAGCCCGCCGCCGGAGACGGTGCAGACGACGTCGAATTGACCTTGGCGGTTGGAGGCCACCAGCGGCTGCTGGATCAGCATTCGCAGCACCGGTCGAGCAAAATATGTTTCAACCGGTCGCTCGTTGATCACGATTTTGCCGGCGCCCATTTTGATCCAAACACGCGCCACCGCGTCCTTGCGCTTGCCGGTCGCGTAGGCGCGGCCCTGCTTGTCGAGCTTCTGCACGTATTGCGGCGGCTGCGGCGCTGCGGCTGGTTTCAGCGTCGAAAGCTCCTCCAGCGTCTGTATTGTCTCGGCCATCAGGCGACCCTCTTATTCTTGCGGTTCATGGCGGCGACGTCGAGCTTTTCCGGCTGCTGCGCTTCGTGCGGGTGCTTGGCGTGCGGATAAACCCGCAAATTTCCAAGTTGACGGCGGCCCAGGGGACCCTCCGGCAACATGCGCTCCACCGCCTTCTCGACGATCCGCTCCGGAAAACGTCCGGCAAGGATCGACTTTGCCGTGCGCTCCTTGATACCGCCGATATAACCGGTGTGCTTGTAGTAGACTTTTTGCTCGACCTTGTGGCCGGTCAAGATCGCCTTGGCCGCATTGATCACGATGACGTTGTCGCCGCAGTCGATGTGCGGCGTGAACGTCGGCTTGTGCTTGCCGCGCAACCGAAGCGCAACGATCGAGGCGAGACGCCCGACGACAAGTCCCTCGGCGTCGATCATCACCCATTTCTTTTCGACTTCGGCGGCCTTGGCCGAATAGGTTTTCATCTGCGTATCCGTTCGGGGAAAGCCCGGCATTAAGCCGACTGGTTGGGCGGGTATGTATCCGGCAGGCTGCCTTCCGTCAACACGCCTGACCGGCTATTTCGCCAATATTACAACGATTTGGGGTGGAGGTATTATTTAACCTCTGACGGCGGAATGGAGTACGTCGCGGTCGCATGCGCCACAAGTTCGTCCTGGCCGTCGGAGCTGATAGCGACCTCTGCCACCGCCAACCGTTTGCCCAGCTTGATCATTCGCGCTTCGGCCACAAGGTCGCGCTGGGCAGGCTTTTTGAGAAAGTTGATGGTCAGATTGGTGGTCACGGCGAGCGGCACCCAGCCGATGCTGGCGAGGATCGCGACATAAGGAGCAAAATCGGCCAGTGCCATCAGGGTGGTGCCGGCGATCGTACCGCCCGGCCGCAACGAGCGCGGACTGTAATACTTGCGAATGCGGCTTCCACCGACCCAGACCTTATCGATGCCGTAACCGCCGTTGCGTTTGAACATGCCGGGGAATTCGGCTTCAAGCAGACGCTCAAGCTCCTTGGCCGAGAGTTTCGGCGTCGCCATCTCTTTCATGCCCCTGCTCTCTCCTGTGCGGATCGGATACAATGCGCTTGCTGACTTGCCAATCCGCACCGACGGACCGGACCGAAGGACCAAGGCGATGAATACACGATCCGCCGCGGCTGCAGCCGACCCAACGTCCAATCTGATCCTTCTGCGAGAGGACGATGGCGGGGTCGCGGTGCTTACGCTCAACCAGCAGCAGAGCCGCAATGCCCTGTCCGAGGCCATGCTGGAAGCGCTCGGCGATGCGTTCACCGCCATCGCACACGATATGTCCGTGCGCGCGGTCGTTTTGGCGGCGAACGGGCCGGCATTTTGCGCCGGCCATGACCTCAAGGAACTCACCCGCCATCGCGGCGTGGACGACCGTGGCCGCGCCTACTTCAAGCACATTATGACGACG
The DNA here is from genome assembly GCA_963747855.1 of uncultured Alphaproteobacteria bacterium. Classification (GTDB taxonomy): domain Bacteria; phylum Pseudomonadota; class Alphaproteobacteria; order Rhizobiales; family Xanthobacteraceae; genus BOG-931. The sequence continues at coordinate 1,024,142 of CAVVGN010000002.1, read as the reverse complement.
TGTAGCGCCGTGATGCAGCAGATCGTCGGCCTGCCGCAGCCGGTGATCGCTGCGGTGCAGGGACCAGCGAGCGCGGCGGGCTGCCAATTGGTGGCAAGCTGTGATCTTGCGATCGCTTCGCGGGAAGCGAAGTTCACGACGCCGGGCGTCGATATCGGGCTGTTTTGCTCGACCCCGATGGTCGCCTTGTCCCGCAATGTGTCGCCGAAGCACGCGATGGAAATGCTGTTGACCGGTGAAGCGGTTTCCGCCGAGGACGCCGCACGCATCGGCTTGGTCAATCGCGTGGTCGCGCCGGGCCGCGAGCGGGCGGAAGCCGTCAAGATTGCGCGCGGCATTGCCGGCAAATCTTCGCTGACGGTCAAGATCGGCAAGGAAGGCTTTTATCGCCAGCTCGAAATGCCGCTGGCCGAGGCTTACGGCTACGTGTCCGAGGTCATGACGCAGAACATGCTGGCGCGCGACGCCGAGGAAGGCATCAATGCCTTCATCGAAAAGCGCGAGCCCAAATGGGAAGATCGCTGAGTTCGACACGCACGATGAATTACGATTCTTATCCCGATAGCTACATTCGCGGCATCCTCAACACCGTCAAGACGATCGCGATGGTCGGCGCTTCCGAGAAGGAGAACCGGCCGAGTTATTTCGCGTTCAAATATCTGCTTGAGCGCAGCTATACGATGATCCCGATCAACCCCTCGCGCGCCGGCGAACAGATTCTTGGTCGCCGCGTCTACGCGCGGCTCGGCGACGTGCCCGGCGCAATCGACATGGTCGATATCTTCCGCTCCTCCCGCCATGCTTTGCCGATCGTGCAGGAGGCGTTGGCGTTAAATCCGCGGCCGCAGGTGATCTGGATGCAACTCGGCATCCGTAACGACGAAGCCGCGGCACTTGCCGAAGCGGGCGGTATGAAGGTGGTGATGAACCGCTGCCCCAAGATCGAATATGGCCGGCTGTCATCGGAAATTGCATGGATGGGGGTCAACACCCGTACCATCTCCGCGAAAAGGGCGACTGCCAGCGGCGGCGTTCAGCGCCTGTCGCTCAATCGCGCCTCGGTGCCGGGCGGGACGACGCAAGCCGCGGCCGCGGCCGAACGGATCGATCGCGAAGGCGGCGACGCCTGAACGGGTCCGGAACTTGTGGCCTCCCTGCCCGTTATTCTTGCGATTGACGCACGACTAGCTGTGCTCTCGTGCGGACAGCAAAACGTCGAAATCGGAGTAGCGAGCCATGACAATCGGTTCAATGCTGTTCCTTGCCGTCTTCTCCAGCGCGCTTGCGACCGCTGCCTTGGCGGGTGATCAACAGGCGCAGGAAAGCCAGAACGCCTGCGTGAGCGATGCCATGACGGTGTGCGGGCAATTCATTCCCGACCGCGAGCGTGTGGCACACTGCCTGCTCTCCAACCGCACCCGCGTTTCCGGGCCTTGCCGCGTGGCGCTGACGCACTGGCGCGGCTGAGATCCGCCGCGGCCGAAGCATACTATTTTCAAACCGCCGCTTTCTAATCGCCGCGCTGCGAGGCGCGGCGGTTTTGTTTTTTAGTTGGAACAATCTGCAAGGCTTGACGGCCCTGCCTTATCCAATCCATCGTGGCTTTCCTCCGCGAGAAACATTATGCCTCGGCCGGAAAGGAACGGCACATGAGCGATCGCATTCCCGGCTTTTCCACGCTTGCCGTGCACGCCGGCGCACAACCGGACCCGACCACCGGTGCTCGCGCCACGCCAATCTATCAGACCACTTCCTACGTCTTCGAAAGCGTCGATCACGCGGCTTCGCTGTTCGGCCTGCAAACCTTCGGCAACATTTACACGCGCATCGGCAACCCGACCAATGCGGTGCTGGAAGAGCGCGTCGCAGCGCTGGAAGGTGGCACCGCCGGGTTGGTGACCGCGTCCGGCCATGCGGCGCAAGTTCTCGTCTTTCATTGCCTGTTACAGCCCGGCGACGAATTCATCGCCTCGAAGAAGCTGTATGGCGGATCGATCAACCAGTTCACTCACGCGTTCAAGAATTTCGGCTGGAACGTGGTGTGGGCCGATCCCGATGACATTTCCTCGTTCGAGCGCGCGATCTCGCCGAAGACCAAAGCGATCTTCACCGAGTTGATCGCCAACCCGGGTGGCGTCATCACCGACATGGCGGCGGTGGCGCAAATCGCCAAGCGCGCTGGCGTGCCCTACATCGTCGACAACACATTGGCCACCCCGTATCTGTGCAAGCCGATCGATTACGGCGCCGACGTCGTCGTGCACTCGCTGACCAAATTTCTCGGTGGTCACGGCAACTCGATCGGCGGTGCCATCGTCGATGCCGGCACCTTCAACTGGTCGCGCGAGCGGCGCTATCCGATGCTGTGCGAGCCGCGGCCGGAATATCACGGCATCGTACTGCACGAGACGTTTGGCAATTTCGCCTTTGCCATCGCCTGCCGCGTGCTCGCCCTGCGCGACATCGGTGCCGCGCTCTCCCCGTTCAATGCCTTTCTCATTCTCACCGGCATCGAGACGCTGCCGTTGCGCATGCGCAAGCACTGCGACAACGCCCTTTCGGTGGCGCAATGGATCGCCGCGAATCCGAAGGTCGCCTGGGTGAGCTATCCGGGCCTGCCGGGCGACCGTTATCATAACCTCGCCAAGACCTACTGTCCGAACGGCGCCGGCGCGGTTTTCACCTTCGGACTCAAGGGTGGCTACGACGCCGGCGTCAAACTTGTCTCCAACGTCAAACTGTTTTCGCATCTCGCCAACATCGGCGACACGCGCTCGCTCATCATCCACCCGGCCTCTACCACGCACCGGCAATTGAGCGACGCCCAGAAGATTCAGGCCGGCGCCGGGCCCGATGTAGTGCGGCTGTCGATCGGCATCGAAGACGTGGAAGACATCATCGCCGACCTCGACCAGGCGCTGGCTGATTAGCCTGCGGATGCGGAGGTTATAGCCTCCGGTTTGGTCGATTTTGGCTGCTCGCCGGAGTGACCGACGCGCACCGTCACATTCGCCGCGTGCAGCGCCACGATCGTCAGTACCAGCATCGCAACCGCCTGATGCGTGAGCGCCAGCGGCATCGGCACGTTAAAAACTAGCGTCAGGATGCCAAGCGCCACTTGCAGCGTGACCGCGAAGAACAGCGCAAACGCGCCGACGCGGACAGCGTCAGTCTTGACGGACCGCTCGACATCGAGGGCGTGCAGCACCGCACACCCAGAGATCACGTAGGCCAATATGCGGTGGTCGAACTGCACGGTCAGCGCATTCTCGAAGAAATTGCACCACCAAGGTGCGACGAAGAACAAGCGTGCGGCGGTGGGCACGAACGCACCATCGATCGCCGGCCAGGTGTTGTAGACATAACCGGCGCGTAACCCGGCGACCAACGCGCCGAGATAGATTTGCACCAGCACAAGAACCAGCAAAGCTCCGGCGCCGAAGCGAATGCGCGCAGGCGCCGGCGTGGCCGCATCCGTGTCGAGCCGCCGCGCGGTCCAGATCAGCGCGACATAGATCAGGCCGGCGAATGTCAGGTGGGTTGCCAGCCGGTATTGCGAGACCTCGACCCGCTCGGCGAGCCCGGACGCGACCATCCACCACCCGACCGCGCCTTGCAGCGCGCCGAGACCGAAAATGAACCACAGCCGCGGGCGCAGCGACGCCGGCACAAATCCGCGCCACAGAAAAAACAGCAACGGCAAAAGGAATGCTGCGCCGATCAACCGGCCGAGCAAACGATGCGTCCATTCCCACCAGTAAATCGTCTTGAACGCATCGAGGCTCATGCCGCGATTGAGTTCGCGGTATTGCGGGATGGCCTGGTATTTCTCGAACTCGCTTTGCCACGCCTGCGCGTCGAGCGGCGGCAAAACCCCCATCACCGGCTTCCACTCGGTGATCGAAAGACCACTTTCGGTGAGCCGCGTCGCGCCGCCGACCAGCACCATCGCCAGCACCAAAGCGGCGACGGCATAAAGCCACAGCCGGACGGCCCGAATATGCGTCGGATCTGCGCGATTGTCGCTCATCGTCGGGGTCGCTTGTCGCAGGCGCGCGGACGATATAGTGCTGCGCCGTGCTTCCGCAATGACGTTACATGGTACCGTTTGCATGCCGCTTCGCCTGCGCAAATTCATCGGCGCGGTCGCGCTGTTCGTCCTGGTGATCGTCTGGGCGCTTCTCGCCATGGCGCTGGCGCAAGTTCCCGCAATCCGCGACCACGCCATCACTTCGGTCGCTTATTACGTGATCGCCGGCATCGGCTGGGTGGCGCCGGCAATCCCGATCGTCAGCTGGATGTCGCGCCCTAATAAGAAATGACGGAAGCTTACGCCGCCTCGGCGCGGCGAAAGCCGTTCCACATCGCGGTCGCCGAACCGGAGAGCAGCACCCGCACGTAGCGCAATTGCTGATATTCGCCGTTGAGCGAGATGCGCGGCAGCGCCGTGATCTGTTTGCGATGCTCGGGGAAAATCACGCCCGGCCGCGTCGTGACCGCGGTCTTAAAACCGAGTTCGGCTGCGATCTTGAATTCGCGCGGCCCGGCCGAGGTCGGATCGCCGATCGGATAGGATAGATGCGCCGGCCGCGTGCCGAGCGCCGCCTCCATCACAGAGCGGCTCAAGTCCATTTCAGAGCGCACGAGTTTTTCGGGGAGCTTCGCCAGCATCGGGTGATTGACCGTATGCGCACCGATGGTGACCAGCGGATCGGCGGCAAGCTCGGCGAGCTCGCCCCAGTCCATGCACAGATCCTTGCAAAAGGCGGCGATGTCGACTGAATAGCAAGCGGCGAGATCGCGCATGGCGGCGCGCAGCTCCTCCTCGGTCGGCCGGCTCCGCAGCCACCAGTAAAGCTCGTCGAACAGGATGCGCTTATCGGCGAGCGTGCGGCAGTCGAAGGTGCGGTTCTTCCCGTCGATGATCAGGCCGATGCGATCGTTCTTGGCTATTACCGCCTCCAGCGCGAGCCACCACAATTCGCCTAGCCGGTCGGGAAAGCTGGTCGGTACGTAAACCGCGAAGGGCAACTGCGCGGCCTTGAGGATCGGATACGCGTGCGTGAGCGTGTCGCGATAGCCGTCGTCGAAGGTCAGGCACACGAAGCGGCGCCGGAAATCGCCTTCGGTCATGCAGCGGTGCATCTCGTCGAGCGAGACCACGTCGACGCGCGAGCGGCGCAGCAGCTTGACCACGCGTTGCAGGAAGCGCGGCGTGATCTCTAGAAGCCGGTTGGGCTGGAAACGGTCGGGCCGCGGCGGCCGCACCTGGTGCATAGTCAGGATCGCGCCGACGCCGCCGACAAACGGCTTCAGCGCGAAATGCGCGCCGGTGAAGAACAGCGACTCCAGCCCGCCGCGGATGATGGTCTGTTTCAGCGCACCCAATACACGTCTCGTTCCCGTAATTTGATCGTCGCGCGCGGGTTCGATCTGGCCTCGCGCCCCGCTTTCACTATCCGCCCTATTTGGTTGATAATCCTTTGCCGCCACGGCGTTTATGTGACGCCATTCAAGCGCTTTAAGTGCGGATTGTCGGTCACAAGTCCGGCAACGAAGTATGACTTGCGGCTACGCGGCCGCTTGTTGCGCCGGTATGCCGGATGCCCCGGCTTCGGCGCGGCCGGAGACGAGGATGGTGACGTCCTCGAAGCCCGCCTCGATCAGCGCATCGCGCGCTTTCTGGGTGGCTAGGCCCGACAGTGTCTCGACCACCAAAGCAGCGTACGGGATCATGCGCGCGATCGCGATCATGTCCGGCCCGCCGAGCGCGCCCGCGTCAGCGATGACGTAAGCATAGGCCTTGGCCAGCGCGGCGAAGCTTTGCGCCATGCCGGGCGTGCCGACGAGACCGTGGCGCGAGGCGCCACCCGCAGCGATCAAGTTAAGCGCGGACGCGCGGTCTTTGGTAATGATGGCGCCGAAGGACGCGACGCCGGCGGCAAGCTCGGCAAGCCCCGGCGCGCCCGGATCGTTGGAAATGTCGCGGATGGCGGCGTCGCCCGAACCGAGGCCGATCAGCACAACGCGTGCGTCGCGCGCCATGGCGCGGGCGAACTTGATCGCGATGCTTGTGGTGTCGAGTTCGGGCGTGGCGCCGAAGAATACCATCTGGCGGCCGGCGAAGCCGACTTGCTGCAGATTGCGGGCGAATTCCTCGATTGCTGAGACTGGCACGCCGACCGGCGCGGGGCTGCGCACGATCTCGGTATAGCGTTTGGTGAGCGATTCCGGCGAGGCCGGGTTGGGTTCGTCAGTGGTGCCCGCGGCGACTGCGACCTTTTCCGGCGGAACGTCAGGTGCGGCTGCGAACATCGACGCAGGCGATCCAGCCTTGGCGCTCGGCACTGCCGGTTCGCCCCCGCCGAAAAAACGCGGTGCACGGGCGGGCGCCGGCACGCCATAAGCCGGGCTCGCGAGCAATTCGCGGGTCAAAACCAAACCGGCGCACAGCACCATGGTGGCGAGTGAAGCAATCAGCACGGTTGGCAGCTTCTTCGGATAGGCCGGTACGTTCGACACCGTGGCGCGCGAGATGATGCGCGCGTCCGGCGGCGCCGACGCGAGCGTGTCGCGCGCGCTCGCCTCGCGGTATTTGGCCAGATACGATTCGAGCAAATCGCGCTGCGATTTGGCGTCACGTTCGAGCGCGCGCAATTGCACGTCGTCTTCGTTCGTGGTGGCGGCTTGGCTCTTGAGTTGGTCGAATGCGGCAAGCTGCGCCGCAACCTTGGCGTCGGCAAGCTTAGAATTGTTTTCCATAGACCGCGCAATGGTTTCCGCCTCGTTCCTGATTTGTTGGTCGAGGTCGGCGATTTGCGCTTTCAGCTCCTTAATGCGCGGGTGGTTGTCGAGCAGCGAGGAGGATTGCTCGGCAAGCTGCGCACGCAATGTCACCCGCTGCTCGGAGAGCCGCCGGATCAGCTCGGAATTGAGGATGTCCGAGGATTCGATTGGCTGGCCCGATTTGAGCATGTCGCGGATCAGCCGCGCCTTCGCCTCGGCGTCGGCCTTCTGCGCGCGCGCGGCAGCAAGCTGAGCGTTGAGGTCGCCGAGCTGCTGGGCCGATAGCGTGGTGTTGTTCGGCCCAACCAGGAGGTTCGATTTGGCGCGGAACGCTTCGACCTTGGAATTGGCTTCGGCGACCTTCTTGCGCAGCTCGTCGATTTCGCCGCCGAGCCAGACGCCGGCGCTTTTCGCCTGCTCCTGTTTTGCCGCCTGCTGGCGCTCCAGATAAGCGTTGGCGACGGCGTTAGCGACGCGCGCGGCAAGCTCCGGGTTTTCCGACAGGAAATCGATCACGATGACGCGCGATTTCTCCACCGGGAACACGATGAGCCGGTCGTAATAGGCTTCCAGCACCCGCTCCTCCGGAGTCATGGAGAGCGGATTCTTGATGACACCGAAAAAGCCCAACAGCGACTTGACCAGCGACACGCCTGATAGCGCCGGATCGAATTCGGGCAGCTCGTTGAGCTTGAGCTTAACGATCACTTCCCTGGCGAGGTCGCGCGACAGCACGATCTGCGCCTGACTGATCACCGCCTCCGGATCGATCACGTTCCGGTCAAGGATGTCCTTGTCGAGGTCGGAACGCAGGTAAATGTTGTCGTGTGAGAGCAGCAACAGGCGCGATTCCGCCTGGTATTTGGCCGGTATCATGAAAACGACGAGGAAGGTGATGAAAGCGACGATTAGCGCCGGACGCAGAATCTTGAAGCGGTCGCGCCACAGCGCCGTACCAAGCGCGCCCAAATCCAGATCCGTGTCGCTGAATGCGTCACGCAGATACGGTCGTGGCGGTGGCGGCGCCAAATTCATTCGCGGCTCCCACGCTGACGGGTTTGTACCGACGCAGGCAACAACACTGCGCACGTAACACCGATTGCCGATAACAATCGATTAAGGTTGCTATCCCGTTAAACGGCCTGTGTGTCCATGCCGGGCGCGCCCGCAAGGACCACACCTGGCTCGTCGCCCGTGAAAGCTTTCTTAACCGCGGCATTGCTCTATCGATGTTAACGCGCCGCCGCGGATTTTACGGATTCGCACGGGCTATATGGGGGCTTCACCGCATGGCGGATGCGCGGGCCGCGGCCGCAGAGATAACGACCGAAGCGGACGCGGCGCCGTTGGCTGCGCATCGCCCGGCCCTGAAAATCCTGCACATCTTGCGCGCGCCACTCGGCGGTTTGTTCCGCCATGTGCTCGACGTCGCCCGCGGCCAGGCCGCGCGCGGGCATCGCGTCGGCTTGGTGGTCGATTCGACCACCGGAGGCGCGCGCGCCGATGCTGTTCTGGCCGAGCTTACGCCGCAGCTCGAGCTGGGGCTTGAGCGCGTGCGGATCGCGCGTGAGCTGCATCCCTCCGACATCGGCGCATTGCGCACAATCGTGCGGCGGATCGCGCAAGTCCAGCCCGACGTGCTGCACGGCCATGGCGCCAAGGGTGCGGCTTTGGTGCGGCTCGCGCCGACCGCGCCGAATGCCATTCGGGTGATCACCCCGCATGGCGGCTCGCTGTTCTACCGGCCTGGCACGCTCACCGGCGGCTTTTATCGCTCACTGGAATGGGTCCTAAAATGGCGCACCGATCTGTTCCTGTTCGAGAGCGCTTATGTGGCAGGCCTTTTCCGCTCCGCGATTGGCCGCCCGCCGGCCGTCGTCCGCGTGGTGCATAACGGCGTCAGCGACGAGGAATTCGCGCCGATCGTTCCGGCCGCCGATGCCACCGATCTCGTCTGCCTCGGCGAGTTGCGGCCGGTCAAAGCCTTCGATGTGCTGATTACGGCGCTGGCGCGACTTCAAGAATCCGGCCGGCCGGTGAGCGCCACCATCGCCGGCGAAGGCCCGCTCGAGGGCGAACTCAAATCGTTCGCCATATGGCTCGATGTCGGCGAATTGGTGCGCTTTGCCGGCTATCGGCCGGCGCGCGAAGCTTTCGCCATGGGCCGCATGCTGGTGATGCCCTCGCACACCGAATTGCTGCCCTATGTGCTACTCGAAGCCGCCGCCAGCGGCCTGCCGATCCTCGCTACCGGCGTGGGCGGTATCTCGGAAATCTTTGGCCCGGTGACAAGCGGCCTCGTCGCCGCCAACGATCCCGAAGCCCTCGCCGCGGCGATTGCCGCGGCACTCGACGAACCGGCGGAAATCAAGCGCGTGGCTGACCGCGTGCGGGCGCGCGTGCACGCGGAGTTTTCGCTCGACGCGATGGTCGAAGGCGGACTTGCCGCTTATCGCGAAGCCATCGCGCTGCGCAAACTTTCCCGGTTCCGTTGACATTTTCGGACTTTATTTACTAGTTCGGCGCTCAGACTGCCGCGGGGGCGTTCCGCGCGAGGACGCGAACGATCTATGCGTGGCAGAGATGTCCAAACCTGAACAAAGCGCGCTCTTCGATTCACCTTCGGCAGTGCTGTCCGCCGTTTCGGAGGCGATGCAGGCCGCGCCGCGAGTAGAACATGCGACGCCGCTCTCGCCCGCCGCCGCTTCGCTTGCCGAGCAGCCTTACGAGTCGGCGCTGTCGCCGATCGTGCTTGCCGGCGCCGTCCGCCTGATCGAAACGGCCATTGTCGTAGTGATCGGCTTTGCCGGCTACGCCGCTTACGTCGTGCCGGCGCACGGTTTCGCTTGGCGCTACTTCGCTGCGATCGGCGGCATCGCGTTGTTGGCGATGTTCGCCTTCCAGGTCGCCGACATTTACCAGGTGCAGGCGTTCCGCGGGCACGAGAAGCAATATATGCGACTCGCCTCGGCCTGGTCGGTGGTTTTTCTCATCGCCATCAGCGTGTCGTTCTTCGTCAAATCCGGCGACCATTTTTCGCGCGTCTGGCTCGGCATGTTCTACGTGCTCGGGCTGTTCGCGCTCATCGCGTTCCGGCGCGGGTTGTTCCTTTTGGTGCGACGCTGGACGCGCGAGGGCCGTCTCGAGCGCCGCACTGTTATTGTCGGAGCTGACGCCAACGGCGAAACGTTGATTAAGTCGCTCGCCTCGCAGCGCGATTCCGACGTGCGCGTCATCGGCGTGTTCGACGACCGCGGCGACCAGCGCGCGAGTGCGAGTTGCACCGGCGTCCCCAAGCTCGGCACCGTCGACGATCTGGTGGAATTCGCCCGCAACACCCGTGTCGATCTGGTGATCTTCTCGCTGCCGATCTCGGCCGAAAGCCGCATCCTGCAGATGCTCAAGAAGCTTTGGGTGCTGCCAGTCGATATCCGGCTGTCCGCGCACACCAACAAGCTCCGCTACCGTCCGCGCTCCTACTCCTATGTCGGCAATGTCGCCGTGCTCGACATTTTCGACAAGCCGATCGCCGACTGGGACGTGGTGATGAAATGGCTGTTCGACAAAATCGTCGGTACGATCGCGCTGATCTGCGCGCTGCCAATCATGGCCCTGGTCGCGCTCGCCATCAAGCTCGACAGCCGCGGACCGGTATTCTTCAAGCAGAAGCGCTACGGCTTCAACAACGAGCTGATCGAGATCTGGAAGTTTCGCTCGATGTATGTCGATGCGACAGACGCAAGCGCGAGCAAGCTTGTCAGCAAGAACGACCGGCGCGTGACGCGGGTCGGCCGCTTCATCCGCAAGACCAGCCTCGACGAATTGCCGCAGCTGTTCAACGTGGTGTTTACCGGCAACCTGTCGCTGGTCGGGCCACGTCCGCACGCCTTGCAGGCCAAGGCCGAAAACCGGCTCTATGATGAGGCGGTCGACGGCTATTTCGCGCGCCATCGGGTCAAGCCCGGACTGACCGGCTGGGCGCAGATCCACGGCTGGCGCGGCGAAACCAACAGCCAGGAAAAAATCCAGCGCCGCGTCGAGCACGATCTTTACTACATCGAGAACTGGTCGATCCTGCTCGACCTTTACATCCTCGCCCAGACGCCGTTCACGCTGATCCGCACGGAGAACACTTATTGACCGGCGTCGGCAGAGCTGCGGCCGCCGCGCCCGGCGGTGAGCCGTTTGCCGTCGCGCGGCGCCTGCCAGCGCGGTTTCTCAATTTCATCCTGTTCGTCACTGTGCTGTTGAGCTCGATCGCGTTCGTCGAGCCTTCGCCGCATGATCTCCTGATGATTGTTCTGCTCGCGGTGTGCGTTGGCGCGCGCGTGCGCTTCGACCACAAGCTCGTTCCGCTGGTGCTGCTCCTGGCAGTGTGGCTTATCGGAGGCTACCTCTCGCTCATCCAGGTGAGTGACCAGCAGGCAAACCCGCAATATGCCGCGACGTCGTCTTACATGGCGCTCGCGGCCATCATGTTCGCCGCGCTGTTCTGCGACGGCGATCTGACGCGGCTTGCGATCGTACGCCGCGGCTATCTGATCGCGGCGCTGATCGCGACCGCCGCCGGCTATATCGGCTTCTTTCACCTCTTGCCGCATTCCGACATTTTTCTCGAAAACGACCGCGTCAGCGCGACCTTCAAGGATCCGAACGTCTATGCGCCGTTCCTGATCTTTCCGCTCCTGTTGCTGATGATCGAGCTGATGACGCGCGGCGTGCGGCTCCCCGCCACGGCGATCTCGATCTTTCTCCTCGGCGGCCTGTTTTTGAGCTTCTCGCGCGGAGCCTGGGGCCACTTCGCCATCTCGGCTGTCACGGTTGTGCTGTTGCTCGTTGTCGCTACGCCCGACCCCCGCATGCGCGGCCGCGCGATGCTGTTTTCCGTTGGCGCGGTGGTCGCTATGTTGCTGCTGTTCGTTGTGGCGATCTCCATTCCTTCGGTGCACGATCTGTTTCTGGAACGGGCGAAAACCATCCAGCCCTACGACGTCGGGCCGGGGGGCCGTTTCTGGGAACAAAAGCTCGCGCTCAGCGTGATCCTCGATCACCCGAACGGGCTCGGGCCGTTTGAGTTCAGTCGCCTCTACGGCACCCAGCAGCACGACGTCTACATGCAAGGCTTTCTGGTCTATGGCTGGCTCGGCGGCATTGCCTACCTGACGTTCGTCCTGGTCACGCTCGCGATCGGATTGCCCGCCGCCTTGGTGCGCACGCCCTGGCAATACTATCTGATCGCCGCTTACGCGGCCTTTGTCGGTGAGGCGTTCGAGGGGCTGATCGTCGACACCGATCATTGGCGCCATTTTTTCCTGCTGCTCGGCATGACCTGGGGTCTGACCGTGGCGACCATCAATTTCCGCCGTCGGCAGGAACGGGAAGCGTCAACCTACGGCGTCATGCTGCCGAGCGCCGCGTAACGGCGGCGTACTCGCCATATTGCCGTTCAGAGCAGCCCCAGCCGCACGGTCAGCGCGGCGAGCCAGGTAAGGCCGGCAAGACAAATGCCGCAGAATACCGCGGCCGAGCCGTAGTCCTTAATCCGCAAAATGTCGATGTGATGCTCCGGCGTGACGTGGTCTGCGAGTTTTTCGATCGCGGTGTTGAGAAATTCGATGCCCAACAGGACCAGCAGCGATCCGATCAAGAGCACGTACCAGCCGACGCTCGGTGCGATCACGAGACCGAGCGGGAGCCCAGCCCCGAGCAGGATCGCCTCCTCACGGATCGCTGCTTCGTGGATGATGCCGTAACGCAGGCCATGGAACGAATTGAGCGTTGCGTTGTAGATCCGTTTCACGGTGGCTGATGCTCGTTAGTGTGCGGAGTTGCGATCGAAGGCAGGGCACTTTACGCGGGGGAGCGTCAGGGAGCGAGCGCTGGTTGCGCGCCTGGGAGCCCCTCACTATAGTCCGCCGCATCAACGGAGCGTAGCGCAGCCCGGTTAGCGCACCAGTCTGGGGGACTGGGGGTCGCGAGTTCGAATCTCGCCGCTCCGACCAATTACACCAAGGACTTATACAAGATTTTGAGGACAGGATTCTTCCCAAAAAAGCCGTTGGAAACGGTATGGGAAGAATTGCTGCACGTTATGCCTTCGTCGCCTCCGAAAGGGTCCACGACCGCCTGCTCATAGACCTCAAGCAATAACAAGTCGGATACGACTCTCCGCAACCTTCAAGACCAATCCCCGAATGGTCGCTCTTGGGGCAACAGCAGACATTAATCCGCACCCGTCACCTAATGGCTCGGTGCCGTTTGACCCAAGGCAGACATCTCGCAGATTCTTCTGCGACATTCCGCTTTCCGCGCTAAAGTCGCATCGTGCCTTTGGTGGAGGCGGGGTAAGTCCAGCGCGGTGATGGACGGGATCATGACTGTCCTTCTCGTTTTGATCATCACTACGTTGTTTGGACGCTTGGCTTCTCTATTTTTCCCTAAAAATTCGTTCGACTATGATGAGCTGCAACAAAAGTTCTCCGCAAACTCAAATAATTTTCAATCGATTATGGCGGCACTGTCCAACCTATCCTATCAGGTGCTCGGAGCGCGCACCGAAACGATGTTTGTAAAACTCTGGTTGATGCTCCTCCTGGCGTTCCTCGTGGCGCTAGCGTGGTACACACTTCATATAACGGGGCTCAGAGTTTACTTGGATTTCTGGTTGCGAGGGTTGACGCTCCAAATAGGTGATGAAGAGCGAAATTGGCTGCTTCAAAATTGGCCGTGGGTATATTTGGATTACAGCCGAAATCTCGGGACGGAAATTTCCGTTGCTAATCAGTATCTGGAAGCAGTGGCGCTGACATCCGCAATCTTCATAGTGTTGTCGGCATCGCTGTCCATTTCTATTTTGAACGGCGTAGCATTGGTACGCAAGTTCGGGCACGAGCGCTTTCAGGTCTGGCAAGCGCTCTTAAAAATACTTTTTAGTATGTTCCGGGGATTAGCAATCGACTTTTTGTTTATCCTTGCGTTCCTGGTGCTAACCGTAGTCGCTGGGCGTGCGTTCAATATTTCCGTCGAAGAAGTCTACGAGGCGAGTGTCGCGGATAAATGGCTTGAATACGGATACACTCTTTCAGTCGGCAACTATCATATTGGTGAGGCTTTGATAGGCGTGGAACTTCGGGTTGCGGGAGTCGATTTTGACTCCTTGCCCACTAATCAAAGTAGCGGGCCGGAGTGGGTGCACTGGATTTTTCCGAATCCAAGCTTCGTGGAGGATGCGGGCGCGATCTGTCGTCGGAATGCTCTCAGCGCAGTCGAGTGCGCCGATCATCTGAGAGCGCTGTATTTTGAGAAGCTTCCACAGCTGGGCTATTCGGCAACGTTGTTTGTACAGATCGTGAAGGATATTGGTTCTCTGGGAACATCTCTCGCGTGCGGCAACAATTTATGGTCCTCGATCCCTAAATTTAAAATGCAGGAACAACTGATAACCATTTTTCTTCCCTTGTTCGCAGCATTGGCCGTGGTAGCCCTGTCGAGGTTTTTTGTAATGCCCTGGCTCGCGCTAATTGTGCTGCTCGACTACGCAATGGTCAGATTGGGAAGGTATGTAGCTCGGTCATCAGAGAAAGGTTTGTCGCTAGTTTCACGCCTTGGTCCTGGGCTGCTGGCAGCGCCGCCAGTCATTGCAATAGGTTTGCTCACGCTTTTGGCTAAGGCAGTGTGCTAAAACGACGTCCTTAGCGACGCTTTCGGAATTTCCGTGAAACAGTCTTGAGCCTTATCTCGCTTGCACCTTAATAGAGCTGCCATTTATATCACGTTGTACATCGAGGCATACATGACTGATTATGTCACAGACCGCCACGGGCTGTATCGTTGACGATTGTGCGCTGCTTGGATGAACAAGATTTTCAATAGCAATAACCATCAGCGCTAGTGCAATTACCGTAAGAGCGACGTTCGTATAGCGGCTATCGGTCATACAGGACACCCCCTGCTGAGTGGGAAAGAACTTAGCGATGCTACGAGCGACACGCTCTTAGTGCAATGTCAGCGCCGGGGTCGCGGCGACGTAGCTAGCCGCAGTCGCGCCGAAGCGCTGTTCGACGTAGCGTAGAATCTCGTCGCGGCCCATGAGGCGGGCCGGGACAGGCCACGGGCGGCCTTCGGCGTCGAACACATAGATCAACCACGGATTCGCTCGCTCTACTGGAAATCCGGCGTCGATTATTTGGATTACGATGTCGGTGAGGTCGTCAACGGCTCGCGGTCTCATCGGCCGGCTCTCAGCTTGAGTGGCTTTCGTTTCTGGAATGACGGCGGCGCTGGCTTCGGCGGCGGTGTTCGCTCCGGAAATTGACGGCAACAGGAGTCGAACGCGGCCATCAACATCTCGTCCAACAGCGCATAAGGCGTTGCGTCATTGGTCATGCGATTGAGATAGGTATTGCCGGGGGCGGAGACAGTTAGCTGCCAATTATTTGGTTCGCCGTGGATGGAAAACAGCATGGTGGTGGTATGCACCATGCACTCGCCCTTTAGCAGCACGACATCAGTCCTCGTTGCGATGATACAGTTCGAGTCGAGCAACAGTGATTGGCGAGAATAGCTTCGTGGGATTGTCTTCCACTCGCTCGCTCAGCTTGCGGACTCCGACTCCCAGCTCGTGAATTTTCGGCACCACTTCTTTGACATCGGCCAGCGGCAAGTCGAATTGAAAGGTGTCTGCCGGAACCACGGTGCCGCCGAGTTCAGTCACAACGGCGGCTAAGGTATTCAAATTCACTGGCCGCCCCCGTATTCGCCCGCCGCCTTCAACTCCAAGAACCGTTCGAGCTGTTTTGCGTACTCCACCTCACTCACTCCGGCGACCTTGGCGAACTCTCTTTGCTGGGGTGTGAGCCGCACCGGGCCGCTGCGGCTTGCTGAAAACGAGGGAACGCCACGGGATACTGGTGCACTGAAGTGCGCAGCGCTCGCCTGCTCGCTCGGCCCAGGCGATAAATCTGTCCTGGCTGCGACGTGTTGCTTCATTTCTTCGGCGACGTGCGCGCCTACCGGAGGATTCTGTAACTGAGCGAGGCGTTCTTCCATCGCCTCAAAGTATGCGGGCGAAGTATCAGCGAAGCCCGCTGCGATGATTTCCTTGTGGATGTCATTCAGCCTGCCAGCGTGGTCTCGTGCAGCCGGAGTAGCTTCAAGCCATTCGCGGCGACGGTCGTCCGCACTTAGCGTCGGCTCTTCATGCTGCTGGTGATCTGCAGCACGCCGTAGAGCCTCAATCTCCTGCTTAAGAACTTCTACGCCCTCCGACTCCGCAATCGGCGTCGAGGCAGTATCGACATCGGGTGAAGGCTTACGGCGGCGCAACGACGCCATTGGCTTACGGCTTATTGGCGGCGGGCTTTCGCTGCCTGCCGGACTCGCCTTTGCGGCCAATGCCGGGCGCTATAGCGGGGCCGGAATTTTTGGAGGCCCACTCAGCCCAGTCGCGGAGATTCCGCGCAGTGGGTGCGCCCTCGAAATACTGAGCCGGTGGAGCATTGTCGGCGTCCGGGCGATGTGTCGATTGGTATGGTCCGTGGGGATTAGCTTTCGAGTAGAAGTTTTTGGAGTTGCCAGTGATGATCCGACCGCGATCATAAATCTTGTCGTCAATGAGCTTTGCCACCGGAGTTTTCCTTTCCTTCATTCGGAGTACATGCCGCGTGCCTTTAGCGCGCGGAGCTTCTGTGCGTTTTGCGCGTACTCTTGCTCGCTTACTCCGCTGATGCGCGCGGCCTCACGCTCATCGAGCGGCGGCAACCGGCCATCGCCTTGGTTATCAACGTGGCCCGCGACTGCCGCGAAATATTCCGGGGTGTCCGGTGTCCAACCTGCTGTGACGGCGCGATGATGGCCACGCAGGTAATCCTGCCAGCGTTGCGGTGTTAGCTCGTCACCGCCAGCGACTCTGCGGCTTAGAAAGTTGCGGGTCGCAGCGGAGAGTTGGCCTTTGTTTTGTCGCTGGGGCTTTGGCGTCAACATGTCTAGCTTAGCCTTGGCGTCCACGTATTCGTTGACGGCAGCGGCGGCGAGTTGATCGTCTTGGCTCCTCTGCGCGTCCTCAAAATCGCGCTGCGCCTTGATTAGGCGGTCCTGAATTTCAATCGCCGCCAGTTGAGCGGCCCTTTCTGCGAACTCGTTACCGGCCATTTGGCGCTCCCGCCGTCAGATTGTTTGCGCGGCAAAAATTGTCCCAAGCCAATCGCAGCACGAAAGCTTCCGATGCTCGGTAAATACGTGTGGCTTGGGCCAACGTATCGACCTGATCGCTTGCGACCGAAAAAGTAATTCTGTGAGTGAATCTCGCGGGCGGGCCTTTGCGTAACCCGCGCGGTCGTTTCGCTGCGGCCTGATGACTGTCCGGCGGTGAAGCTCCGACATGTGGTGCCGCTTTTAAGCCAACGTCAGACATGAGATTTTCCTATCGCTCAACCTTGATTGGCGCACCAGCTTGACCACTGAGATAGTGGTCGAGACGCTGACCAGCCTTTATCAGCTCGATGTCGGCGCGGTTGATGCGCTCGATGCGCTGGGGTCCGCTCGGCTGTGCATTTGCCTCGGCGACTTCGAACTCGGCCTCGTGTACGGCGCGGGCAAGCGCCGCCTCGTGTGGGTTTGGGTCCGCCATGTTCTGCGTCCTTTCCTATTCGTGCGTAGTGTTTGTTACAAAGTATGGACTAAACCAAGAACATTGTCTATAATCCATTGAATTTGCTAGGTAAAACATTTCGAGAACCCAGTGCCGATTGCTACAGTTTCATTGTCCACCAGCGGGGTTCCCGGACCCTCCGCTCCGGTCGGCTGCAACTGGCGCGGCGGGCGGCCTGTACTGACCCAGCTTACGGTGTCCTCGTCGGTGGCGACCGGGACGTTTTCGATTCAATGGACCGGCAATGACATTCAGTTGGCCGACTCGGCTGGCTCTTCGGTCTATCCGCCGACTGGCAGCGTCACCGCTCCGACTCTGCCGATATGGACGGGCTTGAGTTCGTCCCCTTGGTTCAATTCCATTGGCGCGGCGGAGACTGTTTACACAGCCAGCACGATCTTCCCCGACGGTGTCAGCTACACATTCTGGGCACCGCCTGCGGCGATCCGCATTTACAGCAGCGCATTGTCGAGTTGCGTTTTGACATTATCGGTCACGCAGGGCGACGGCGGTTAAATGGCCGACGATTTCAAGGCACGACATCGGCCCGCGCCTGTGGGTCTCGGCATCTTCCCAACGGCCAGCCGATTTGAACGATCACGGCGCGGCTGCGCAACCATCCGGATGTGGAGGCCGCTGAAGTCGCTGTTGGCAAGTTTCGGAATCGGCTCGCGCGACGAAGTACAGTGCCGTGCCGATGAGCCCCTCCGGCCCCTAGCGGAGCCCCCGGAGGGGCACCTAATCACGACGCCTCGTTAGGATGAGTTAGATGCCGTCAGACAGTCAGCAAATTGATGAGCGTGATCCTGAGACCGGCCAGTTTGTAGTGGGCCATACTGGTAAGGGCGGTCGTCCGAAAGGTTCACGGAATAAGCTTGGGGAAGCTTTCGTAAGCGATTTATTTGATGAGTGGACCCGCTCCGGAGCAAATGCACTCAAGCGTGTTGTTCAAGACGATCCCACCGCATTTGTGCGAGTCGTCGCCCAGATATTGCCGCGAGAGATTGATGCCACGCTGACGACCGTCGATGTCGAGCTTTTCGCCGAGGCCAAAACTTTTGCTCAGGCTTACCGACTGGCGCAACGCTACCTCGGAGCCGATGTCGAGAATGAGTTGCCAGCATTAATCGAGGTAGGCGATGCCGCGCCAGTTGCTTGAGGATACACCAGCGGAGGAGCCGAGCCCCTTCGACGCCTTCGACTCGATCAGCGAGGTTTGCGGCTTCCTGTACAAGCTGCAGGGCGAGGAAGGCTTGCGGGAGTGCTTCGACCGGCTTCTTGCGCGCGATGAGTACCGCCGGTTTGGCCCATACCGCGAGGAGCTTGAGCAAATCGCCGTCGAGCTTGCGACGGTAGGCCTCAACAAAGCCGCCGACATTATCGCTGAATACGCTGCCAACGCTCCGCTTGAAATCGAGACTTGCCCGTATGAGCCGGGAAGCGCCAATGCCACGCAATGGTATCAGAGCCTTATGAACCGCCAGAGTAGCGCGGAAATGACGCGGCAACGCGAGAGCGTGAGTCTAACGCCTGTTAGGTCCTAACATCACCGCCAAATGTCCTTGAACGGCTCCGGACTCATCGCCGTGTAGCGGACGGTATTGGTGATCGAGGCGTGGCCGAGGAAGTGCTGAAGGCGTCTCGTGTCCATTCCCTTGCCCGCCAGCGCGTAGCCGGTGCTGTGCCGGAGCATATGGACATGCACCGGGAATGACAGCTTGGCGGCCTCGCCTGCCCGCTCGATCATGCGGGCAATGCCCATGCGGCCAAACGGATGGCCTCGCTCATTCACGAAGACATAGGACGACTTGAGGCCACTGAGCATGTATCGTCGCGCAAGCGCCTTGAGCCCGGCAAGCTCATCGCGTTCAAGATAATGCGTGCTGTCATCGCTGCCCTTGAGACGGCGGATAATGATGGTGCGCCTGGCGAGGTTGATGTCGTCCCACCGCAGATCGCACGCCTCGCTGACACGAAGGCCGTGCCGGTAGATGAGGAGGCCGACGAGCCAGTCACGATGACCGTGGCGATTGCGCTTGAGGGCAGCGAGCAGCTTGTCTAGCTCGTCCTCAGTCAGATGCTCGCGAACACGATAGGCTAAGTTCGGCTTGCGCCCTACTGGTCGCATATTAGTTTGTTTGACGACCTTGAGGTGAGCGGCTTTCATTGGCAATCCCCCCGAGTTAGGACGACACTGGTCGCACAATAGAGCAGAATATGACCAGTGTGAATCCCTCATGGTGCAATTCTTTTGGAGATAGCATCATCCCCCCGCCCTCGCCGCCGCGTCACCGCTCGGCATTGCCGATCACCGGGACCGCGTCATTCATTTGCCGTAGCCTCCGACGCCAGCGGCCAGCGCCAGCGCCGTCGCGTTTGAGTCTGACGCGAACCACGATGCCCTAATGGGAGCCGTACTATCCGGGCGGGGCCCGCTCCGTCGCGGCGGTCTCAGCCGGATTTTTCCCTTGCAAACCGAGGCCTATGACAAAAAAATCCCGACTGAAAACTGGCAACAGATGACTCGGCGTTGTGAAGAACCCGTTCCACTACTGGGTTTGATCGACGCGACGATCAAGATGGAGCGAACCGTTTTCGAAATGGGCGACGAAATTGGCGCTGCGATCATCACCCATCAGTTTCCGTGGAGCAGGGCCGACGAGTGCGTCAGGGGTCGCCTGTCTGCGGCCATTACGATCAGTAAACAACCATACACCGCCGGGCCAGGCCGGGCGTTGGAGCGTCACGATGAAAGAGCCCGGCGGGATGCTGTTCGGCACCGGCGCTGGTGTCGGTGACGATAGTGATGTTGGCAGCTGCGGAGGGGCCACGTCGGTAGCCCCTTTATTGACGCGAAAAATACCAACAAGGACCGCTAAGCCGACGATGACGAAGAGGCCCAACATCGGCAACACAAAAAGAATCTTGAAGGACCTCCCAGCGTCTTGCCTCATCGCTGCTTTCAGCGGGCAATCGGGAACAGTGCAGCCGACAAGTGCGCGATTTACGACAATGTCCCCCCAACGGCTGCCACCGTTCACCACCCGCCCACACCGCTGGCAATAATATCGGGCCATCACCGTCCCCCTAGGGTCGCGGTATTATCTATACCGCCCGCTGTGCGAGCAACCCAAACTTTGCTTGAGCAGGTTCGCGGCCAAAATTGCAAAATATAATAATGAGGAAATTCGTGAGTTTGATTGGAACGTCAAATGGCGACAACGATCATCTTGGTAGTGGGCGGCGTGTTACTAGCAGCCTTGGCGATAATTTATTTGTCGATGGTTCGCAGGAGGCGTCCAAAAACTTTCACCAAACAAAAAACCGAAGACTAAAATGGCATATGGCTGTCACGCCGTAGCTGCGCCGGTAGGCCCTATGCAGCGCCGTCAATTATGATGATAATTGGAAGCGGGGACCGTAGTTCGATGACGCGGGGGGTTCTTGTGCTTAAAGCAAAACTTTTCTGTGTTGCAGCGCTGCTATTTTGGACGGCTGCGTTTACATCACCGCGACTTATATTAGCAACGGCGGTGCTGGTGGCAGCAGTACCCGCCTTAGCCGCTCCGGTTCAATTCGGGTCCAACTATTATGAATACGTCTCGGACCCCGGCCTATCGTGGGCACCGGCGGAAGCCGACGCCGCTTCGATGAGCTATCTCGGCGCTACCGGGTATCTGGCAACAGTCACGTCAGCGACGGAGAACAGTTTCCTTCTTAGCCTCGTTCCGACAACTTACTCTACGTTCAGCGGTGCGTGGCTCGGCGGAGAAGTCTTCGGCGGAACGAGTCCAGATGGCCAAGGGCAACCCGACGGCGGCTCTGCCTACTGGGTTGTGCCGTCCTCCGCCTTAAAACTGTTTTCGGTAGGTCAAACCCCGGTTCCCGGTGCCTTTGCGAATTGGGGCGGGCACGAACCTAACGATGCAGCTGTGTTCAGTGCGGTCTACATGAATGTTGGAGTTGAAGGAGAATTTGGCATCCAAAATGGACAATGGGCCGACGCCAGATTTGGTTTGGCAAGTGGCGACCCTGCAATCACGGGCGACAATATAGTGGGTTACTTCGTGGAGTTTAGCCCAGCGTCAACCCCCGTCCCCGCTGCTCTCCCGCTCTTCGCCACCGGCCTCGGCGCGTTAGGTCTGCTCGGCTGGCGCAGGAAGCGGAAGAACGCTGCACTCGCTGCCGCGTGATCCAAATAAAAAAATGCGTCGCCCTCGATGGCGTCTTATCCAAATACCGTTGAGACTTCCCAATGTATTCGCCACAAGGGTTATTTTATATCTAAGGTCGTGACCTAGTTTTTTGATCTGGGAGAGTTGCCGAAGGCAAAGAACAACATGTGCTTATCCGTTTCGGCTGCATTTCTTTGCGGGACACTTATTGTTGCTGTCCCAACAAATGATGGATGGGTGGTTGCGGCTGATAGCAGGACAACGAATTCAGAAAAGACTGAGCACTGCGACGATGCGTACAAGCTTATGCAAGTGGGAGATTCGGCGATTGTTGCTTTGACCGGCCTGCGCGCCGTTGCGGACCGGGATAACGATGTTGACCCGTGCAATCACGGTGTTGTTTTTCTCGATTTTCTCGCCGAATTTAAGTCATTTCTTGACACAACGACCGACATGCAAGCGCCGTCTTTATTTTCGGATTTGTCGCCTATTCTCGACAGTAAAATTCAGAAGTTGCCAGCCGAAGATAAAGAAAAAATGCACAAAGAATTAGTTGGCAAGTCGCTGGGTGCGCTAATTATATTTGGCTATGATAGGAAAACGCGGATTCCATGGCTCAGATGGGGGGACAGAATTCTGGCAGATGATCTAAAACTGATTCTTATCGCTTCGGGAGCCGAGCATAGAAACAACAGCAAGTTTTGGCGCTTTGGAGATCACAATAGCATTAGTGATGACGCGCTTGTCAGTCTTCTTCGGTTCAAATTCAAAGAACCGAACACGTTTGATTTTATAACAAAACCTAAGAAGGTAAGTGATACTACAAAAGATGAAGCTGTTAGTGCCATGATTGATTATATCGGAGCAGTCGGCACAATTGATGCTGGCGTCGGCGGCCCGATTGACATCGTTTTGATAAATGATGCGGTCCATCATATCCAGTGGAAGCATTGAGTCATGCGTGGTCGCATTTAATGCTGAAGGAATGCAACCCGGCGCTTACTCTGCCAGCAAAACGCACAAGTCGAACAGCTTTCGGTTTTGCCGATTTGCTCCGGACAAAGGACCGCGTCCTCGGGGACTTGTTTCGGGTGTTCTACGGTGATCGTCTTCGGCACCCTGAGCGACGGCGGCGCGTTGGAGAGTCGCACCGCAAACCGATTCCATTTCTTACCGACAATGTCGGCAAGCGCAGCCGCAATCGGGTCATCCTTGACCTGCCAGCGTGCCGTGTAACCCCAAATGTGCAGCGCCGAATGTCGCTCAAGCAATCGACGCCAAAGCTCGACATATTCGACCGAGTAGAAATCGCCAAGGTTATGTAGCCGGACTGCGAAGCCGTTCGGGTGACGGGCCTCCAATAAAGCCACCTCGCGCACCAAGCGCCATTCAAGGTCCGGCCCGGCCTGCACGCGGTCGGCGAATTGCATTTTGTTGCCGTAGCAGGACCGCCAGTGTTTACAGCTTGTCGGACAAGTAGCGCGCTCTTCGAGCGTCAACGTATATGCCGGGAATCCTATCCACTTGCCCTTGAGAATCTGACCGCCGATCTTTGCGGTATTGGCGGCGCTCTTCAACGCCCACTTGTCGCGGCCAGCCCGCACAGTACTCGGATAAATCGTCCGCCCGGCAATGAGCGCCGCGTGATTGTAAGGCGGCATACTCGCGGATTGATTGTCCAATGGACGCGACGGCCACCGACTCTTGGTAGCTCTCGCCCTCACGCCACTTTCTCCGCCACAGCTCGCAGGAAAGCGGCAAGCTGTTTCAAGTCGGTTGCCGGAGCAGTCGTCTTGCGAAATTCCGCTGGTTTGGTGGTGGCCGTGAGCAACACAAGCTCCAACACCGAGGCGGTAAACTGCCGCAGGGTACTTGGCTTTCCGTCACTGACGGAATGTACCGCCGCCACCGCCTTCAATCGCGCCTGATATTTGGCTTGGCGGGCTGCGCCAGCGGCCTTTACCTGCGCCAGAGTCTTCCTGCCGCTGGCAATGGCCAACATTTCATAAGCGCGGGATTTTCCGAGCGACGGGCAAAATCGCCTCCGAAAGGCGGCGAATCCGGCTTCGTTGCAGTAACCCTTAGCCTCGTTAAGTAGCGCCTGAATCGAGGCCGCGAAATCGCTCGCCTTGGTCTCATAGACCTGAAACTTGGCGACCTTTGCTTCAATCTCGCGGCCAATGCTTTCGAGGCGAGGCGGCAGATTCGTGCCCCTCTCGATCTGCGTGGCCGTGAGCTTTTGGGCGACGATTTGCTTGCCCATATTTACCCTCTGGTGGGAATAACAGCCCTATCCCGAGGGTTGGATTCGGAATGATTCGCAGTAAGAGTCAAGCCCCGCGTCGTCAGCGAAAGTCGTCCAACCATCGCCGACCGGCAAAGGAGACACGGCATTACGTTTTGGAATATCCTTCAGCGGCTTGGGAGGGTCGCTAAGTGCGCCTTGCAGAATTCTTTGAAAGCGTTGTTCGGCTTCTTCAATGCCATATTGATCGGATGCTTTGGATATGAGGAATCCCTGGGACATCCCGCCACGGCTTGCGAGCGGCGACGCGCAGATTGGCGAAATTTATAGCGCTGTTGGTAAAGCACTTTCGAGTTGGGAGCTGGTCGAGGAGGCACTTGCCCAACTTTTCGCGCGATTTACGCACAGCGCGCACCAATTTCCGCAACAAGAACCCGCGATACGTGCCTACGGCTCAATAGTTAGTTTTATGAGCCGCTCGGAAATGGTCCAGGCAGCAGGAAAGTGCTTTTTTCTCAATTACTATGGCGACCGCGCTTTCCCCTTCGAGAACGAATTCGCACCACTTTTGGGCCAATGCAAAGGGTGGGCCGGTCGCCGGAACGATGTGGCACACGGGAGGGCCGAGCAAATTGCAAACGGCTATTTCCTACTTCCTGGTCTTTACAACACGAGGAAACAACCGCTCGGGGAAGCGCCAATCTATGCCTATACCGCCGTTCAGATTTCTAACTTCGCCATTGCATTTGAGGATTTGTATGATCGCTTAAGCGAGTTTTCGGGACGACTCGATTACTGGCTGAACACTTTGATTCAAAACCTAATTGCGCAGCAAGAGACGCAATCGGGCCAAGATCAAGAAAGTCCGCAAGAAAATTTGTAGCGCCGGTATTGCCGCTTGGGTGCTGGATAGCCGTGCGGTCACTGAGGGTGATCGCGAACCCAAAACCGATAACAGCCGGTAGCGTGAACCCAAACGTCGGAGCTGCCGTTTTTCACCCTCACGGTCGGCGCGCCGCTAGGCGGACTCGTCGAAGGACCAGCGCCGCATTGAGCGCAGATCGCCCCCCTTTCGTCATCTGCCACAAGCGTAACATCCGTAACAAGCGTAACATCCGGAGCATTCCCTCCTGTTACGCCTGTTACGCTTGTTACGCTTTCATCAGGAGGCGAGAGGAGCGGGAGATACCGTTCCCAAGCGTCGCGCAGGTCTTCGCGCCTATACCCTCGCTGCGCGCCGCCAGCGAGGACAGTTGGTTTGACATCGTATTGGCGCAGGCGTTGGGCGAGAGCCCGGTCATTCAGCGGCTTTCCCTTAAGGTCGTTCCAAGGTGCCTCCTCTAGGCCGTAAAGCCCACGCAGGATGGCTTCAGTTGCCATTTCAGACCTGTTGCCGAAAACCGTCCGTAGGTCAGCCAATAGGCGAATTCCGAGACTCGGCTCTATTTCCCTTGCAGACGTAACAAGCGTAACCGCCGCCGCCCGTGCGCGCCTTGGCCAATCCCCGCCTACGGCATCGGCTACCGCTACCAGTGGCTCCCACATATCGGCGTTACGGTCTTCGACGCCGCTCGGCATAACCGGCCATACGTCGATCAGTTTGTCTGCCGTGGCTGTGGCCCATCGCGCCAGCCGATCACGCAAAGCGTGACCCTGCGGTTCATGCACACGCCTTCGGAAGGCTTCGACACTTTCGCCCGGTTTCCGTTTGCGCATTCGGACAACAATTGACCGGGATAACAGCGTATCTGGCAGCCAACCGAGGCCAGCGAGCGCCACGGCGCAATATGCGGGTATTTCTTCCGTCTCGACATTGTTTCCCTTTACGACACAACGGCCAGCAACAGCGCCACGCCGATGCCCGGCATTTAGCAAACCTCGAATCTCCTCGTTCTCTTTGGCCTTCGGTCCAAAGACCGTGTCTATTTCGTCATAGAGGATGGTTGGTAGCCCGTCTTTGCTTCCAACCTTGCGAAAGAGGTAAGCCGGCGTGACGTTGATCGCCTCGACCGGCGTCGGAACTAGTAACAGAGAACACTCAAGCGCGCGGGTTTTACCGGATGCAGGCTCCGGAGATAAAAACGCAAGGCGCGGCGTGCTTTCCCAGACACCCATCAAATGGCTATGCGCAATCCAAAGGACGTGCGCGACGCGCGTTGCCTCTGACGGGTAGATAACAAAACGGGACAGGAAGGCTTCTATCTCGCTCAGGAGTCGGCTGCCCTCATGCGGTCCCGCGTCGTTAACCAGCTCCGCTTTGGCGGTCATCGGCGATTTGCTGCCAACACTAGCTTTCGCCAACGCCCACCCACCTAGCGAGGAACGATTCGCATGGTATTGGCGCGCGGCTTCTCGCCAGCCAGGCGAGTCCCAGTAACTCGAAGCCCCATCGTCACCAGCGACGGGGTCTTCATCTATTTGGACCATGCGGTATTAGGCGGCGCACTCGGCGGTGCGCTGCTCCTGCCATTTTCGGAATTTTGCCGCTGGATAGGCCCAGCGCCTCGGTGAAGCGCGGAACCGTGGCGGCCCTTCACCTCGGCGGTGAAGGTAGTCAAGCGTATCGACGCTGACGCCTAGCGCGCGGGCCACCTGTTCGCGAGTAAGCGACAAATATTCGTCGCCAATATTTTCGACCGCGAGTTTCATATATCTGCCTCCGTCTTTTGCGGCCTATTTACACCGCGCGAGACGGATCAATAGAGCTTATTCAGCCACGCGGCGACCAGTTGTCCCAGCTTTTCCCGTTTCACACATGTTGTTTGTTTGTTGTTCGTTACGTGCGTTCACTTTCGACCGGAGCGTTTGGGTTTCGCCCGCTCATTCACGACCTCAAGCACATGCTTGCCCCAAAGCGCGAGTGCGTCGCGCACTTCCTCTTCGTATGCTGAGCGATTGTAGATTCCGGCGACTCCGGTTTTATGCCCCGACACATGATTGAGGGTCGCTTCGATTATGTGCGGCTGCACGCCGAGGTCAGCCAATCCCGTAGCGACTGTCCGGCGCAAGTCATGCAGGGTCCACGGCGGCATTGGCGGCTGAAGGCTGGCGTCGAGGCGTTCCTTGCAGCGGGACCAGCCGGAAAAGCCGCCCTCGCCCCAGCCAAAAACCAAATCGCGCTCGTCTGTTTTTAACGTTGCCTTTATCAACGCCCGCACCGGGTCCGACATTGGAACAATATGTTGGCGGCCATTTTTGACACGTTCTGGCGGCAGCGTGATCGTGCCGCGCTTGAGGTCGATTTCCGACCGCCGCAGATCGGCAATTTCGTTGCGCCGCTGGCCGGTTAAAATAAGCAATCGGACGATAGTGCCGAAATCGCCGTCAGGGAGCGCGGTCCATATCTGTCGCAACTCAGCGGCGGTCAGGACGCGCGAACGCGGGCGCTCGTTTTCCTTATTCGTGAAGGCCGCCGGATTCGTTTCCGCCCTCCCCGCTTTCATCGCCCAGCCAAACATTGCCGAGACTGAAGAGCGGACGCGATTGGCGGCCACTGGCCCGCTTTCCGTGGCGATAGCTCGCAGCAAGTCGGCAATGTCTCGGCGTTCAATTTTGACCAGCGGCAGATTGTGCAGAGGCTTTGCATGGACAGTTAGATGTCTTTCGACTTCGGCATAGGAACGCGGCTTTAGCCGCTGCGCTTGGGCGGCGAGGAATAGCGTCTGCACCGCCTCAAACGACTCCGGGTGTATGCGGCTTTCAAATTTCTCGGCGGCGGGGTCCTGCCCCAGCGCGACCTTGGCGGCGAGCGTGTCCACCAACTCGCGAGCACGCTTGGCGCTGAGTTTCGGGTGCTTCCCAAGCGTAATGCGGCGACTCCGGTCGCCCAGCCAATATTGATATATCCAAGTCCGTGAACCACCACGGCGGCCATTCCCGGCATCCGCATCCTTTCGACCGGCTCGCAGCCGTAAACCGAAGCCGGGGACATCCTCATCGAAGATTATATGTTCGTTCTTCCCGCTGGGAAGAATTGGGCTTGAGGCGGTGACGGTTCTGTCAGTTAGTCGCATTTGCTGGGGTTTTACGATTTCCGGGAATGGTATGGGAAGAATCCGTGCACGGTTTACCTCTGTCTAGGGCGGTCTGGATCGGCCTTTTGACTGAGGGTATGCCATATGAAACAATGGTTTACAAGTCTCGTGCGGTCTCTTACGGCTTAGATCAGTTTATGGAATCTGTCTGGGGGACTGGGGGTCGCGAGTTCGAATCTCGCCGCTCCGACCATTCCCATTATCCGCATCGATTTGACCGGCCCCCGGCAAAGTCACCCCACGAAGTCGGTTATGATATCGCATCTGATTCGGGTGAGGGATCGCATGCGCTCTTTTCTTGCCGCTGTTGCCGCCGCCATGCTCTTCGGCGCAATGACAGGTCAATGCGTGATGGCAATGACGTCGGCCGCCGCGCCGGTGGCGCGCAGTGCGCTGATCCAGCGCGTCGTCTCGGTCTGTGGCGTGCATGGTTGCGTTCCCGTGCAAACCAAACGCGTCATTCATCACCAGAAGCCCGGCAACACCGTTCCGCATCACATTTAAAATTTTGGGATGGCGAAAGGCGCGCCGAAGACGAGCGCCGGCCGGCTAATCTTGGGCGTCTGACGCGTCGGCGAACGTCGCGTCGATCAGTTCGCGGCAGGCGATTAGTTCGTCAAGCGCGCTTTGCAGTTTGCGCCTTGCCTCGACGCCGAGACTGCCGCCGCGCGGCGCCGGCGGAACGATGCTCGGCTCACGCCGCGCGCTGGCCGGATCGGCGGGTTCCGGCGCGCGGGCGAAGAAAGACAGTTCCGGTTCGGTGGGAAGCGGGACGTCCGTCTGCATATCGTCGGCATCGGCCTGTTCGACATCGGGGGGCGGCGGTTCGGCGCCGGGACGCCAGACGGCTTGCACGAACGCAAGCCCCTCCTCGCGCAAAATCCGCTGCACGCCGCGGATGGTATAGCCTTCGCCGTATAGCAAGTGGCGCACGCCGCGCAGCAGATCCACGTCGTCCGGGCGGTAATAGCGCCGGCCGCCGCCGCGCTTGAGCGGCCGGATTTGCGTGAACCGACTTTCCCAAAAGCGCAGCACATGCTGAGGAACGTTGATCTCCTCGGCAACCTCGCTGATCGTGCGGAATGCGTCGGGCGCCTTGTCCAAGGCCGATTACCCCGCGGTTATGACTTGCCGTTTTCCTTACCGTCCGGCGAATTGATCCGCTGCTTAAGGATGGCGGACGGCTTGAATACCATCACCCGCCGCGGCGAGATCGGCACTTCCTTACCGGTCTTGGGATTGCGACCGATACGCTGGCCTTTTTTGCGGACCACGAACGAACCGAACGACGACAGCTTCACCGTTTCGCCGCGCTCCAGGCAATCGGTGATTTCCTTGAGAACCAATTCGACGAGCGTGGCGGATTCGGTGCGCGAAAGGCCGACTTTCTGGTAGACGGCTTCACACAAATCCGCCCGCGTGATCGTCTTTCTCGTCATCGCCAGCCCCGCTCTCGGCGATCGATAGCAATCGATCATCGTATCGTACTGAATTATCAACGATATTAAGTTCTCGCAGGGCGGTCAACGCCCTTGCAGGGGCGGTTTTTCACCAGCGCAACAGAGCCGCCGCCCAGGTAAAGCCGCCACCCATCGCTTCGAGCAGCAGCAGATCGCCCCGCTTGATGCGCCGGTCGGCGACGGCATCGCTCATGGCCAGCGGGATCGAAGCCGCCGAGGTGTTGCCGTGTCGGTCGACCGTGGTGACGATCTTGTTGGGCGGGATGCCTAGCTTGCGCGCCGAACCGTCGATGATCCGCTTATTGGCCTGGTGCGGAATAAACCAGTCGATGTCGGCTACCGTCATGCCGGTGGTCTTGAAAGCGTCCTCGACCACGTCGGTGATCATGGCCACCGCGTGCTTGAATACTTCGCGTCCCTCCATGCGCAGATGACCGACAGTCCCGGTCGAGGATGGCCCGCCGTCGACATAAAGCTTTGATTTGTGCCGGCCATCGGAGCGCAGCCGCACGGTGAGGAGCCCGCGGTCATCGTGCGTGCCGGCGAGCTCTTGCGCTTCCAGCACCACCGCGCCGGCGCCGTCGCCGAACAGCACGCAGGTCGTGCGGTCGGTCCAGTCGAGCAGGCGCGAAAACGTTTCCGCGCCGATCACCAGCGCGCGGTTGAAGGCACCCGATTCGAGCAATCCATCGGCGGTCGCAAGTGCATAGACGAATCCGGAGCAAACCGCCTGCACGTCGAAGGCGGCGCCGTGTGTGATGCCGAGATCGGCCTGCACCGAGACGGCGGTCGCCGGGAACGTGTTGTCCGGCGTCGAGGTGGCGAGAACGATCAGATCGATCGCCTGCGCATCGATCCGCGCATGCGCGAGCGCGGCGCGTGCGGCCTGGGTGGCCATCGTCCCAGTTGTTTCGTTGCGCGCGGCGATCCGGCGCTCGTGAATGCCGGTGCGCTGCACGATCCATTCGTCGGAAGTATCGACCTTGCTTGCGAGTTCGGCGTTGGTCAAAACTTGGTTCGGCAGGTAGCCGCCGCAGCCTAGCGCGACCGAACGGCGTACAGTCATGATGCGGCTCCGCCCAGCGCGCGCAGCGGCTCTCGACCCGGCCGCGCGAGCGCGGCAGTGATCTTCGCCAGCAAATCGTCGCTGACTACGCCATAGCCAAGCTCGATGGCGGCGGCGAAGCCCTCTGCGTCGGTGCCGCCGTGGCTCTTGATGACGATGCCGTTGAGGCCAAGAAAAACGCCGCCATTCACCCGGCGCGGATCGAGCCGCTCGCGCAATTGCCGGAACGCCGAGCGCGCGAACAGGTAGCCGATGCGCGCGCCGAGCGAACGCGACATGGCGCTGCGCAGATATTCCGCAATCTGACGGGCTGTGCCTTCGGCAGTCTTGAGCGCGATGTTGCCGGCAAAGCCTTCGGTGACAATGACGTCGGCCTTGCCGATGCCGATGTCGTCGCCTTCGACGAAGCCCAGATAATCCATGTCTTGACGCGGCTGCTCACGCAAAATACGGCCAGCCTCGCGGACCGGTTCGAGGCCCTTGACCTCCTCGACGCCGATGTTGAGCAAGCCGACCGTCGGCCGCTCGATCCCGAGCAGGATGCGCGCGGTCGCCGCTCCCATTACGGCGAGGTCGACGAGATGCTCGGCGTCCGCGCCGATTGATGCGCCGACGTCGAGCACGATCGATTCCCCGCGCAGAGTCGGCCAGAGCGCGGCGATCGCCGGCCGCTCGATGCCGGCCAAAGTCTTGAGCTCGAATTTCGACATCGCCATCAGGGCTCCGGTATTTCCGGCCGACACAACGACGTCGGCGTCGTTCTTTTTCACCGCCTCGATGGCGAGCCACATCGACGATATGCGGCGTCCGTAGCGCAGCGCCCGGCTCGGCTTGTCCTCCATCCGCACCGTGATTTCGGCATGAACGAGGCGCGAGACCGGTTGCAGCGCCGGCCGCTTGGCCAAGAGCGGCGCGAGTACGGCGGAATCGCCAAAGAAAACGAACCGGCTTTGCGGATGGCGCGCGAAGGCCAGCTCCGCGCCGGCGACGGCCACAGCCGGGCCGTGATCTCCCCCCATCGCATCGACGGCAATTCGCACCATTTGCGACATCGAGTGTCCGCGATCCTAGTCCACGATCCGGTTCAACCCGGCCGGATCATGCGCCGCATTTTCTTGTTGGTGCATGATGGAGACGAAGCCGCAGCGAGAATAGCGGTTCGGCGCCCGGAAACAATCGCGATCAGCGGCCATCGCCATCCTGGTTGAGGGCCGCAAGAGCGGCGAATGGGCTCTCGTCCGACGTTGCTTGTTGCGGTGGCTCGAAAACGGCGCCGGGTTTACGCGGATACGGATCGAGTCCGAGCATAAGGAACTCGATTGCGATTGCGCCAAGATCGATCAAGCCGCCGATCAGTGGCTCGGCATCGTCATTATCCGCCTGCGTTGCGGCGGCCTCGCCGGCTTCCCGGACCACAACCGCTTGCGGCACGAATAAAAGATTGATCTCCTCGGCCACTTCATTGGCGAGCGGCTCGAGCGTCACCACGCAGGACTGACCGACAGTGGCCGAAATCCGGCCGACGACGCGCAAGCCGCCGGCGCCATAGCGCGATACGTCAAACGTCGCCTGCAGCCGCGGCAAATCGCGCAAGCCGGCGACACGCGCCACGGCCGCACGCGTGTCCGCGTCCGCCGCCAAGTCGATACGCTCGCCGGATTCCGCGACATCTTCGACAGCAACCGGCACGCGCCAAGGAATCGGGGCTAGGTCGTCGGTTGGATACTCAGGCATAAGCGGGCGTCTCCGGATTGGGGAAAGCGGCGTTACCGGCAATAAGGCTGCCCGCACGCTGGGAATCGAGCCGCGCGACCACCGCGCGCGCATAGTGTGCTAGCCGCGCCGCATTGTCGTCGATGCTGGCTACGCCAAAGATATTGCGGGCCAGCGCTTTCTCAAGCTCACCGTCGCCGCTTGCCGCAAGCGCCGCGCCATAAGCCGCCTGCCGGCCGTAGAACGCCTCGCCGAAGCGCCGCATTTCCCGCGGCACAGCCAAGTCGCCCGTGCCCATCTCGCGCAAGTTGTGATCGAGGTCGCGGCAAAAGACGTCGAACAAAAGCTGGCCGGCGACGCGGCCGCCCTTACCGGCGCTCGAGTCGTCGTCGGCGTAACTGAGCCGGGCTAGAACCAGCACGAGATGCAGCACAATCAGCTCGAAACGGCCCTCTACGGTGTCCGGCACCCCATAGGCGGTGTAGAACGCCGCGGAACGCGCCTGCGCCACGATGGCGCCATACAAAGCCTGCATATTGCGGTCGTGGTGACCGCGCCGAAAAGCCTCTAAGATCATGCAGTTATCTCAACTCATCAGCGCCGCTTCGACTATTTCGCCGGGCCGCGGCGAATTGCCATTTTAACCGTTCGGGGGTACGGCAGGCGGCTCCTGGAGACAAGTGGATTGCCGGAAATGCGGCGGGGTGTTGTGCAGAAGCAAGGAAGGCTTGCGGCGGCGGCTTTGGCGGCTGTGCTGGCGTTGTCTCTTGCCGGCTGCTTCTTCGGCGAGACCTTCCAGCGCGGCTACGTGCTGCCGGAAGGTGCGCTTGAGCAGATACGGCTGGGCGCATCACAGGAACAGGTCCTGATTGTGCTTGGCACGCCGTCAACGGTCGCTACCGTGTCGGGCGAGGCGTTCTACTACATCTCGCAAAAGGCCGAGCGCGCGGCTTCGTTCCTGCCGACGACGATCACCGACCAGCGCGTGATCGCCATCTATTTTGACCGGGATCGGCGTGTGCAACGCGTCGCGTCCTACGGCATCAAGGACGGCCAGGTGTTCGATTTCGTCAGCCGCAAGACGCCGACCGCCGGTTCGGACGTCAATTTTGTCAAGCAGCTGCTCTACACCATCGAGAATGCCCACCTCGGTCTGCCGATGTGACGCCAAGGCTCACCGCTGCGGGGTCCGGCGCGACGACCACGCCAATCGCCGGACCGTTGTCGTAACGTCCTGATGCGTTAGTGCGCCAGGATAGCGAGCAGCAACAGCGCGACGATGTTGGTGATCTTGATCATCGGATTGACCGCCGGTCCGGCGGTATCCTTGTAGGGATCGCCGACCGTATCGCCCGTTACCGCGGCCTTGTGCGCGTCTGATCCCTTGCCGCCGTAGTGGCCGTCCTCGATGTACTTCTTGGCGTTGTCCCATGCGCCGCCGCCCGAGGTCATCGAGATGGCGACAAACAGGCCGGTGACGATGACGCCGAGCAGCATGGCGCCGAGCGCGGAGAACGCCGCCGACTTGCCTTGCGGCCCGCCGCCGGCAATGAAGTAAATGATGAAATATCCGATGATCGGCGACAGAACCGGCAAGAGCGACGGTACGATCATCTCCTTGATCGCCGCGCGCGTGAGCAGATCGACGGCGCGGCCGTAATCTGGTTTGTCCCTGCCCTGCATGATGCCCGGCTTCTCGCGGAATTGCCGGCGGACCTCCTCGACGATCGAAGAGGCGGCGCGGCCGACCGCCGTCATACCCATCGCGGCGAACAGATACGGCAGCATGCCGCCGAACAGCAGCCCGGATACCACATAGGGATTGGCCAGCGAGAAATCCGGCATCACGCCCTGGAAATACGGGTGCTTGTCGGCGCCGGCGATAAAGAATTTCAGGTCTTGATTGTAGGCGGCGAACAACACCAGCGCGCCGAGCCCGGCGGAACCGATAGCATAGCCCTTGGTCACTGCCTTGGTGGTATTGCCGACTGCATCGAGCGCGTCGGTCGATTTACGCACCTCTTTCGGCAAACCGGCCATTTCGGCGATGCCGCCGGCGTTGTCGGTGACCGGACCGAACGCATCGAGCGCGACGACGATACCGGCGAGCGCCAGCATGGTTGTCACCGCAATGGCGATGCCGAACAGACCGGCAAGGTTATAACTGACCAGAATGCCGGCGATGATGACGAGTGCCGGCAGCGCGGTCGCTTCCAAAGAGACCGCGAGCCCTTGAATGACGTTGGTGCCGTGGCCGGTGACGGAAGCCAGCGCGATCGAATGCACCGGACGATAATTCGTGCCGGTGTAATATTCGGTAATCACGATGATCAGAGCGGTCACGACCAGGCCGGCAATGCCGCAATAAAACAATTCGGCGCCCGAGTAATTGACGCCGGCGAGCGGCCCGAAGCCGATCAGATAATGCGTCACGCCGGCGATGCCGATCAGCGACAGAATGGCGGTGGCGATCATGCCCTTGTAGAGGGCGCCCATGATCGATTGGCTGGCGCCAAGCCGCACAAAGAACGTGCCGATGATCGAAGCGATGATGCAAATGCCGCCGATCGCGAGCGGATAGGTCATCATCGTGGTCACCATCTCGATCGAGACCGCGCTAAAGAAGATTGCGGCCAGCACCATGGTGGCGACCGTTGTCACCGCATAGGTTTCGAACAGATCGGCGGCCATGCCGGCGCAATCGCCGACATTGTCACCGACGTTGTCGGCGATGGTCGCGGGATTGCGCGGATCGTCCTCCGGGATGCCGGCTTCTACCTTGCCGACGAGATCGCCGCCGACGTCGGCGCCTTTGGTGAATATGCCGCCGCCCAGCCGCGCGAAGATCGAAATGAGCGAAGCGCCGAAGCCGAGCGCCACCATGGAATCGACTACCGTGCGGTCATTCGGTGCAAGATGCAACGTGCCGGTGAGGAACCCGAAATAAAGCGTCACGCCGAGCAGTGCGAGCCCGGCAACCAGAAGGCCAGTGATCGCGCCGGCGCGGAAAGCAAGTTCGAGCCCGCCAGCGAGCGACCCGATGGCCGCTTGCGCGGTGCGTACATTGGCGCGCACCGAGACGTTCATTCCGACGAAGCCAGCAGCGCCGGACAGGATGGCGCCGACCGCAAAGCCGACCCCGACCAGCCAGCCCAGGAAATAGCCGACGATCAAAAAAATCACCACACCGACGATGGCAATGGTGGTGTATTGCCGCCGCAAATAGGCTTGCGCACCCTCGCGTATTGCCGCGGCGATCTCCTGCATCTTTTCGCTGCCGGGATCGGCACGCATCACGGAAGTCGTGGCCCAAATCGCGTAAATGATCGCGAGCACGCCGCACAAAACAATGAGCCACAACGTCGTCATGGAGATACCCCGGTTGATGGGGCCAGAGGTCAACCCGGCCCTAAAGGAAAGGAGCGCCAAGAACTCACAAGGACTCAAACGCGCGGTCGGCGCAAATCGCGGCGGACATTGCCAAAAACGAACGCGCCGCGCAACGGCGGCGAAGGATCTTTCCGCCGGCAAATTCGACTGAAAATGGAAGGAGATGAGCGCTTAGACCGGGTTGGCTCGCCGCACCAGACTGCCCCAGGTCAGCAAGATTGCCGCCGCCAGCACCACCGGAAAGACCAGCGCGTTCACGGCTGCCCAGCCATAACTCGTCAACAACGCGCCGGACGAGAACGAGCCGACCGCCATCGAGCCGAAGACCAGGAAATCGTTGAAGGCCTGCACTTTGTTGCGCTCGCGTGGCCCGTGGCATTCGGTTACCAGCATGGTGGCGCTGATGAAGGAAAAATTCCATCCGACCCCGAGCAGCGCAAGCGCCAGCCAGAAATTCCACAGCGCCACGCCGAGGACGCCGATCGAAGCTGCCGCCAGGATCAAAACCAACCCCGCCGCCATCATCGCCCGTAGCCCGAACCGCAGGATCAACCCGCCGACCAAAAAGCTCGGAGCATACATACCGATGACGTGCCACTGGATACCAAGGGCAGCTTCACCGACCGAATGGTTACACATCACCATGGCAAGCGGCGCCGCGGTCATCATCAAATTCATCATTACATAGCTGGCTACGCCGCAGGCGGCGGCGACGATAAATCGCGGGCGGCACACGATATCGAGCAGCGGCGCTCCGTCGCCGAAAGTCTGTGGCGAATGCGGGCGCGGGATTTTCAGCTGCGTCAGTACGCCGGCGGCAACAATGGCGCAGGCAGATTGCGCCAAATATGTCCCGGCGAACAGATAAGCCGGCCATACGTCCTTGGTGAGGATCACGATCTGCGGACCAAGAATTGCGGCAAAAACGCCGCCGGCCAGCACCCAGGATATGGCCTTGGCGCGGAACTGCACGCTCGCGGTGTCGGCGGCGGCGAAACGATACGACTGATGCGCGGCCGCGTAGAGGCCGCCGCACAAGGTGCCGGCGAGCAAGAGCGCAAACGAGCCGGAAAGCATCGCCGTGCAGGAGATGGCGCCCGAGAGTACGCCGAACGCGGAGCCTACCTGCAGCGCGAAGCGGCGGCCGAAGGCCTTCGCCAGCATGCCGACCGGCAGTGTGCCAATCCACATGCCGAGCACCATGACGCTGATCGGCAACGTCGCCAACACAGGATTCGGAGCCAGTATCGAGCCGGCGATGCCGCCGGTCGCCACGATCACGATGTTATTGCCGCCGGCCAATGCCTGCGCCACGGCCAGCACTAGCGCGTTGCGCGCAGCGAGCCGATCGTCGGTGGCTTCGATTGCGTGCTGGGCCGATACCGTCATGATGAGTTTCCAGTCGAATGGCCAATCTATAGCGGGCACCCGCAGCCGGCACTACACGAACGGCTGCGGGTCAGAATTGCAACGCACCCGGGTGCCGGATGGTCAGCGAACGGAGTTCCGCAACCGAATGTGCGCCTAATTGGCCGAGCGCGGTCTGCGTCTCCTCCAACAAGAGATCGATGACGTGGCCAGGCCCCTCCCCGCCGAGCGCGCCCAGCCCCCAAAGGAAGGCCCTGCCGGCGAAGGTTGCAGTGGCGCCGAGCGCACAGGCACGCACGACGTCGCTGCCGCTGCGGATGCCGGAATCCATCATCACGATGATACGCGTGCCGACCTGCCGGACAATTGCTGGCAACGCATCAATCGGCGCCGGCAGCACGTCGACCTGGCGTCCTCCGTGATTGGAAACGATGATGCCGTCAACGCCCAGCGCTACCGCCTTCTCGGCATCCTGCGGGTGCAAGATTCCCTTGACGACCAACACACCCTTCCAGCGTTCGCGATACCTCGCGATCTCGTCCCAAGTGAACGCACCGCCCATTTCGCGCCGGGTGAAGGCGATGAGTTCGCTCAGCGATATGTTGTCGCCGGCATAGGGGCGAATATTGACAAAGCGGGGAATCCCATGCCGGCAGAGCGCCATTGTCCAGCCGGGCGACAGCGCGCTTTGCACGACAATGCCGAGGTCGACCTTAAACGCCCCGGCAAGTCCGATGGCGGCTTCGCGCGGTCGCGTTGAGCGTACCGGCACGTCCAGCGTGAGCACGAGGGTGCGGCAACCGGCGGCTTCAGCGCGGCGGACAAGATCGAAGCCGATGGCATGGCCGTTGTTGGCGAAGCGGTAGAGCTGAAACCAGAACACGTCGGGGGCGATCTCGCCGATATTTTCGATAGTGGAGCCGCCGACCGTGCTCAACGTGTACGGGATGCGAGCGCGCTGCGCGGCTCCGGCGAGATAGGCATCGGCGCCCGGCCACACAATTGCCGGCCCGCCCATCGGTGCTATTCCGATCGGGGCACTGTAACGCCGGCCAAACAATTCCACGTCGCACGGCGGCAGGGTCGGCATGACGCCATACCGCGGAACGATCTCGACGGCGTCGAGCGCCGTCCAATTGTGCTTGATGCCGGCGTCGTCGTTGCCGGCACCGCCGTCGGCATATTCAAAAGCGAAATGCGGGACGCGGCTGCGCGCGCGTCGTCGCAGATAAGTGACGTGCGGATAGCGCCGATGCAACTTCGGATAGCGCGCATTGCCGCTGCGGCTGACGAGCGGTCGGTGCTGGGACGTAACGACGGCGGTCGTATCGTGCATACGGCGTTCCTCCGGGCGCCATTATAACCGGTTCGCGGGTGGAACGGGCGGCGACAACAGCCTATGATTATTACTGGTATTTCGAACCGGGATGTCATTGTGACCGCAAACCGCGCAGTGATCGCCGCCAAAACCGCCGAATTGCTCAACGCCATGCGGGCGGCGCGGCCATTGGTGCACAACATCGCCAATTACGTGTCGATGGACATAGCCGCCAACGCGCTGCTTGCCATCGGTGCGTCACCGGCGATGGTACACGCGCGGGAAGAAGTAGCCGAATTTGTCGCAATTGCCGGCGCGCTTGTCATCAATATTGGAACGTTGTCGGCGTCATGGGTGGATTCGATGGTCCTGGCGGCGGAGGCCGCCGCCCGCAACAACAAACCATGGGTACTCGATCCAGTGGGCGCCGGTGCAACGCGGCTGCGCACCGATACGGTGAAAACACTTTTGCCGCGCCGACCCTCGATCATTCGCGGCAACGCGTCCGAGATCATGACGGTCGCCGGCGGCGCGGGCGCCGCGCCCAAGGGGGTCGATAGCGCCAATACCGCGGAAGAAGCGCTGGCGCTCGCCGTCAGTCTTGCCAAGTATCAACGATGCACGGTGATCGCCACCGGAGCGGTTGATATCGTCACCGACGGCGAGCGGGTGGTGAAACTGGCGAACGGCTCCCCGGTCATGGCGAAAGTCACTGCGCTTGGCTGCGCGTTGTCTGCGGTCACCGGGGCATTGGCGGCGGTCTGCGCCGATCCCTTTGACGCTTCGGTCGCGGCAGTTGCGGTCTACGGCCTTGCCGGCGAGATGGCGGCGGATAAGACGACGCGTCCGGGTTCGTATCGGGTCGCGTTTCTCGACGCACTGGAGGCGGTCGAGCGGGAAGACATCGTGGCGCGTCTGAAATTCGCTGATTAGATTCAGAACCCGAAAGCGGGATCCTTACGGCGTGGGCGACGGGTCGTATGCCCAGGTCAGGTAAATGCCGCCCCAGGTGAAGCCACCGCCGAAAGCAACCAGCAACATCCGGTCTCCAGCTTTGAGCTTGGGCTCGTAATCCCAAAGACAAAGCGGGATCGTGGCGGCGGTGGTGTTGCCGTATTTGTGGATTGTCATCATGACGCGCTGCATCGGAAGCTGCATGCGCGCAGCGATCGTCTCGATGATGCGCTTATTGGCTTGATGCGGGACGAACCAATCGATGTCGTCTTTTTTGAGATGATTTCGTTGCATTAGGCCATTCACCACCTCGGTCATGCCGACGACGGCAAATTTGTAAACCGCGGCACCTTCCTGATGAACGGAGTGCAGGCGTCTGGCGACGGTTTCCGCCGTCGGCGGCATGCGGCTTCCGCCCGCCGGCTGATGTAAATAGGGCATGCCGGAGCCGTCCGAGCAGATCATGGTATCGACGATGCCGAATTTCCGGCTCGGTTCAACCAGCACGGCGCCGGCCCCATCGCCGAAGATGACGCAAGTGGCGCGGTCTGTGTAATCGACGACCGCTGACATTTTGTCGGCGCCTACCACTACAATCTTGCGATAGGTCCCGGCGCGAATGAATTGCGCGGCTACGGTCAGTGCGTAGATGAAGCCCGAACAGGCGGCTTGAACGTCGAAGCTGCCGATGCCGTGAATGCCTACCATGTCACAGATGAGATTGGCCGTGGCCGGATGCACGAAGTCGGGAGTCGTGGTCGCGCAGATAAGGAGTTCGACGTCGCTTAGCGCGGTACCGGTCTTTTTCAGAAGACCGCGCACCGCTTCGGCGCCCATGTGCGAGGTGCCGAGCCCCTCGCCTTTGAGAATCCGCCGTTCTCTGATCCCGGTGCGCTCGACGATCCATTCGTCGCTGGTATCGACCATGCGCGCGAGTTCGGCGTTAGTCAGCACATCCGGTGGCAGATAGCCGCAGACGCCAGTGATCGCCGCCCGGATCGGGGAAGTCCGCTTTTCAGCTTTTTTGGTCATTCGCACGCGAAACTGGACGCCAAACCCGGAGGAAGATGATGTTGGATAACAGGCTGATCGGTGTATTGATAGAGCGTGCCGTGTAAGGCAGTTAACTTTCGGCCGTCCTGGATGCACGGTCTTTTCGCTTGCGGACGACCTCAAGCACGGTGGCGGCAGCTTTGGCGCTGGGCGTTGTTTCGACGGCCATGATGCGGTCGAGACCGGCAAACGCCTCGACTTGCCGCGACCGTTCCGGCGTATCGCGGAGCAGCAGCAGCAGCGCGCCGGCAAGATTTTGCGGCGTGCAGTCTCGTTGCAAAAATTCCGGCACGACGATGTCGCCGAGCACGAAGTTGGCGAGGATAATGGTCGGAAGCCTGGCGCGCATCCGCAAGGCGCGCGCAATCATCTCCTCCAAAAGCGTGATCCGATAGGCGGCGACGGTCGGAACGGCGGCCAGTGCCAATTCGAGCGTCACCGTGCCGGACGCGGCGAGCGCGGCCCGCGCGGTGCGAAAGGCGGCCCATTTTTGCTCGGGATCGACCACGACGCGGGGCCGGATCGTCCAGTTGGCGACGGCGGCGCGGACGTCGGCGGCAAGATGAGCTACAGTTGGCAGCACGAGCTCAAGCGGCCCGAAGCGGGCCGCTACCTCCGCCACCGTTGCGCCGAAAATTGCGATCAGCCGGCGGATTTCGCCACCGCGGCTACCGGGCAGGACGAGAACCAGAGGCGGATCGGTGCTCCGGCGCTGCGCTTCATCGGCATTGGGACGCAATTGGGCAAGACGTTCAATCAGCGGGTGGCCCACATAGACGCACGGCGGCCCCCCAAGTCGGGCGTGAACCTCGGGTTCGAACGGCAAGATCGCAAGCACGCAATCGACATAGTCGCGCATGGCGCGGGCCCGCCCCGCGCGCCAGGCCCAGACCGACGGCGACACATAATCGAGGATCGGAATTGAAGGCGCGCGCGCGCACGCGCCGGGCGACGCGGTGGGTAAAATCCGGGCTGTCGATGATGACGAGCCCGTCCGGCCGTGCCGCGACGATGGCATCCGCCGTTTCGCGAATGCGACGCAGAATCGTCGGTAACCGGCGCGGAATTGCGCTGACGCCGATGATCGACAGCGCCTCGATCGGAAACGGGCTGACGATTTCGGCGGCGGCCATCGCGCGCCCGCCGACGCCCGCAAGCTGCACGCGTTGCGCGCCCGCGGCCAGCGCGTTGGCCAGGGCCGCGCCGAGTGCGTCGCCGGATTCTTCCGCGGCGACCAGATAGATCGACAGCGGCCGGTACGGCTCGTTCATCCGGCGCGATCCTCGCGCACGCCGACGAAGAAAATTCCGGCGCGGTCTGCGGCCGCGACCGTCTTCGCCGGTTCCGCGATCATGGTGCTGCCGGCTGCGACCGCGACGCCGGCCAGACCCGCGCGCGCGGCGTTTTCAATTGTCGGCGGACCAATCGCCGGCAAGTCGAAGCGGCGGTCCTGTCCGAGTTTTGGCGCCTTGACCAGTACGCCGACGCCTGTGGGCGTCGTCACCCGGCCTTGGCGCCGCAGTTCGGCGATGCGAAGGAGCATATTGTCGGTGCCTTCCGCCGCTTCAACCGCCAGCACATGCTGGCCCGCAACAACGGCGGCCTGGCCCACGTCAAATGGCCCGAGCGTGGCGATCAGCTCAAGCGCGCGCACGATGTCGGCGTCGTCTTGCGGCGACGGGCGCATGCCGCCGAGCGCACCCTGCGGCACCATGAGCTCCGGTGCCACATCCTGCACTCCGATCAAGCGCATGCCGCCTTCCTCGAACAACTTCGCCAATCCGCTGAGCAGCCAATCGTCGCCGCCGCGAAAAGCGCCGAGGATGCGCGGCAACACGCGCAGAGTCCGCCAGTCGAGACGAATTTGCGTAATTGGCGGACGCAGCAAGCTGCCGATGAACAGCACATCGCGGCAATGCTCGGCCTTGGCAAGGCGCAAGAAACGGCCAAATTGCCCGAGCGCGATCCAGTGGTGCGGGTAGCGGTCCAGTAGCTTCTGATCGGCCCAGCCCCTGATCCCGAATAAAACCGGACGGCCGCCACGCTGGGCGATAGCTGCGGCGACCGCATCCGGGAAATGGCCGCCGCCGCAGATGATCGCTACCGGCGCGCGCGCCAGACGGTCGATTGCGGCAACCGGCTCGTCAGGACGCATCGATTTCGCTCTCGCGTTTCGCTCTGGCATTGGGCCGCATCAACGCGCGTTTGCTTGTGGTGTAAATGAAGGCAATAATTTTTTGTACCAGCGGGTCGGCGGCGTAATCGCTTGCCACCGCCTCGACGCGATCGGCGAATACGCCGGGACCGAAAAACAGCGCGCGATACGCCCGGCGCAGCCGCTGCAAATCGCTCCGTGTCAAACCGCGCCGCCGCAATCCCACGATGTTGAGACCGCCGAGATCCGCGATCCGGCCGAGCGCGTAGCCGAACGGAATGATGTCGTCGGCGACGCCCGACATGCCGCTAATCATCACACCCTCGCCGACCCGAACAAATTGATGAACGGCGACGTGCCCGCCGATAAAGCTATTGTCGCCTACCGTAACGTGACCGCCGAGAACGACGTTGTTGGCAAACGTCACCTC
This sequence comes from uncultured Alphaproteobacteria bacterium, assembly GCA_963747855.1. Classification (GTDB taxonomy): domain Bacteria; phylum Pseudomonadota; class Alphaproteobacteria; order Rhizobiales; family Xanthobacteraceae; genus BOG-931. The sequence continues at coordinate 981,347 of CAVVGN010000002.1, read as the reverse complement.
GTTGCCGACCAGGCAATCGTGCCCGATATGCGTGCCGATCATGCACAGGCAGCGCTCGCCGACGCGGGTGATGCCGCCGCCGGTTTCCGTGCCGGTATTCATGGTGACGTGCTCGCGAATATCGCACCGTGCGCCGATCGTGAGCCGCGTTGCGCCGCCGCGGTAATGCGTCGATTGCGGCGGTGTGCCCAGCGACGCGAAGGGATAAACCAACGTGCCTTCGCCGATGCTGGTGACGCCAGCGACGTTCACGTGCCCCATCAGGCGCACGCCAGTTTGCAATTCGACCTGCGGGCCGACCAGACAATAGGGGCCGATCTCCGCGCCGTCGGCGACGCGCGCGCCGTCGGCAATGCGCGCGGTCGGATCGATCGCCATCTAACGCTCGGTGATGGCGGCGCCGACTTCCGCCTCGGCGATCAGCTCACCGCCGACCTTGGCCTCGGCCCGGTACCACCACATGTTGCGGCGATGCGAAATTTTGTTCACGTGATATTCGATGGTATCGCCAGGTACCGCGGGTTTCCGAAATTTCGCTTTGTCGATCGTCAGGAAATACATCGAGCGCGGGCCATCGGACGGCAAAGTGCGCACGCACAGCACGCCCGCAGTCTGTGCCATGCCTTCGATCATCAACACGCCCGGCATAACCGGATTGTCCGGAAAGTGACCGAGAAAATGCGGCTCGTTGAACGTGACATTTTTAATGCCGATGGCGTGCTCATCGCCGCGCATGTCGATCACGCGATCGATCATGACGAACGGGTAGCGATGCGGCAGCAGCCGAAGTATTTCGCGGATGTCGGCGGCGTTAAGCGTCTTCCCTGTCATTCCGCCTCTCCGTCCCGGTTGCGGCTCTTGTCGCCGCTGCGGGCAAGGCGGCGAAGGGCGGCCACGCTTTTCATGTATTCGCGCGCCGGCTGGGCCGGACTTCCCATGTAACGCCCGCCGGCAGGAACGTCGGACATGTAACCACTTTGGGCAGCGAGCATCGCGCCGGAGCCGATGGTCACGTGATCCGCGAGGCCCACTTGCCCTCCCATCATCACAAAGTCTCCGACTTGCGAGCTGCCGGATATTCCGGTTTGTCCGGCGATCAGGCAATGTCGCCCGATCGAGACGTTGTGCGCGATCTGCACGAGATTGTCGATCTTGGTGCCCTCGCCAATAACGGTGTCGCGGGTGGAGCCGCGGTCAATCGTGGTGTTGGCGCCGATTTCGACGTCATCCTGAATGATGACGCGCCGGTGCTGCGGTATTTTTTGGTGACCCTGCGGCGATGGGAGAAAGCCAAATCCGTCCTGCCCGATGCGAACACCCGGATGGATGATCACACGATCGCCGATCAGCGCATGCAGCACCGTGGCGCCGGCGCCGATCGCGCAATCGCGGCCGACGGCCACGTTCGAGCCAATGACGGCGCCGGCGGCGATCAGGCTGCCCGCGCCGATTTCAGTGCCTGGGCCTACAACCGCCATGGGGTCGATAGTCACACCGGCCTCGATCCGCGCCGATGGGTGCACCAGCGCGTTCGCCGCTCGTCCGGTCGCACCGAACAAGGAGGATGGCCGCAACGCCGTCGGGAACAGCGCGCGCGCGATTGCGACAAAGGCGCGGTACGGCTCCGGCGTCACCAGAACCGGTAACCGGGCCGGCGCTGCGTCCGCGAAACGGGGCGCGATCAGGCAAGCGCCGGCGTGGGTGTGCGCCAGCGTATCGAGATATTTGGCGTTGTCGAGAAAGGCGATGTCAGAACTGCGCGCAGAATTGAGCGGCGCAATGTTGCCGATGCGCCGATCGAGGGGAACGCCAGGACCGGCCTTGGCGCCGGTAAGCGTGACGATCTCGCCGAGCGTCAATTCGCGGTTGGTCAGGAGGGAATCAGGCATAACGCCCCGGCACATCGCGGCGCTGCGATCAGAACCGCGTTCCGCCGCCGAACTGAAAGAACTGCGTGCGATCGTACCACTGTTTCAGGATCGGATAGGCCAAATCGAACCGCAACGGACCGAACGGCGAATCCCAGATCAAGCTGGCGCCAACCGACATGCGCGGCACGGGAGAATCGACGTATTGCATGGCGCAATTGCCGCAAAAATAGCTGACGCCGGTGCTCGTCGTAATTGTGCCATTGACCTCGCCGTTAGACGGCCACGCGGTTTCGCCCTTGTAGCCCCATTCCGCGCCGCTATCGACGAAGAAGGCAGCGCGCAGTCCGACGTCCTTCGGCAGGAAGAACAGCGGATACTGCACCTCAAGGCTCGCGCCCCAGTAGTTGGTGCCGCCAAGCGTGTCGTTCGACGTCCCCGCCGTGATGTCGCGCGGACCGAAACCGGCCGGCTCGAAGCCGCGCACGACGTTCGGGCCCATCTTGAAGTCGTCGAGCAGGCGCACATAACCGCCGTTCGAATTGCAGGCGCCTTGCTGTGGACAATCGCCGAAGCCCAGCATGTTGCCGCCCTGCAGGTGCAGAATGCCGACGAGGTCGGAGACGATTTCGTAATAGGCGCGGAAATCCGCAACCGAGCGCATGTAGTAAGCGTCACCGCCGAGACCGGCGAAATCCTGGCCGAAACTGAAGAGGACGCCGTTGGTCGGGTGCTTATTGTTGTCGAGGGTGTTAACGTTCAGGCCATAGCCGGCGAGCGAGGTAAGATAGCCACCCTGCGCTGACTCGAACCGGACCGGCAGCGACGATTCGTAAATTGAATAAGTATAACCGCCGGAATGCGTGTATAGGCAGTTGTTTTGCGAAGCCGGGGCAGTTGCATAACCGGGATAGGCTGCTGCGAGGACACCCGCCGCAGTCGCCGCAGTGACCGCGTTGGGGGTAGGGAAAAACGTGGAGAAATTCGGATCGACGTTGTTGCAATCGCTCAGCTCACCCGAAATGTTGATGGCCTGCCAAAACGCCGAGTAACGTACTTGCAGGCTCAAATCCTCGCGCAACGGAATGCCTGACTTAAGATTCACGCCGATATTCTCGGTGCCGTAGGACAGATACGGGCTCGACAGCTGCTCACGGGCAAACAGGTCGATGCCGCCGGACAGCCGCTGATCCAGCAAATAGGGCTCGACGAAATTGAGTTCGACGCCGCGGATATATTGTCCGGCCGTGGCCGACGCCCGCGCGTAACGGCCCGAACCGAACAAGTTGCGCTCGGAAATCGACACTTGCGCCATAAATCCGTCAGCGGTCGAATAGCCGCCCATAACGGAAAAGTCGCCAGTCGATTGTTCCTCGACGTCGACATTGATCACCACCCGATCGGGCGCCGAACCGGGTTCGTTGGTGATTTTCACGTTCTTGAAGAAGTTCAGGTTCTTGATGCGCCGCTCGGCGCGATCCACCAAGGCGCGATTGTATGGGTCGCCTTCGGAAATATCGAATTCGCGCCGGATTACATAGTCGCGGGTTCGCGTGTTGCCGCGAATATTGATGCGCTCGACATAGGCGCGCGCGCCCTCATCCACCACAAACAGGACGTTGATGGTGTGCGTTTGCGCATTGCGGTCGCCGCGCGGCCTTACCGTAGCGAAAGGATAGCCGTGCTTCGTGATCTCGACGGTCAAATCCTCGACCGTCTTTTCGACCGCATCGCCGTTGTAGACCCCGCCCGGGTGCATCCGCAGCGCGAATTTCACGCTCTGCGGGTCGACGGCGCGGATGTTCGACTGAATGTCCACCGTTCCGAAATGGTAGAGCGCTCCCTCCTCGATGGCAAAGGTGATGATGAATCCCTTTTGCGCCGGATCGTACTCGCCGGTGGCGGACACAACCTGCACGTCCGCGTAGCCGTGGCTCAGGTAGAAGCGCCGGATAAGATCGCGGTCGGCCTCGATGCGGTCCGGATCGTAGACGTCGGTGGTCTGTAGAAAGCTCAGGATATTCGACGTGGAAGTCTTGATCACTTCCTTCAGGCGATAGGAAGAATAGGCGTGATTTCCGACGAAGATGATCGACTTGATGCCCGTCTTCTCGCCTTCCTTGACTTCGAAGATCAGATCCACGCGATTGTTCGGCCGCTCGATGATTTTCGGGACGACCTGCACGTCGAAGCGTCCGTTGCGGTGATAGACCTCGAGGATCCGCTGGACATCCGCTTGCACGGTGGCGCGCGACATCGTCCCGCGCTCCTTCGACTGGATTTCCTGCAGGAGTTGCTCGTCCTTGATCTTGTTGTTGCCTTCGAAGGCGATACGGTCGATGACCGACGCTTCCACCACCGTGACGACCAGTTTGCCGCCCGACTGGGAGATGCGAATGTCCTGAAACAGGCCGGAGGCATAAAGCGCCTTGAGCGCGCTGTCGATCTTGGCGGCGTCGACATGCTCGCCGGGGCCGACCTTGAAGTAGGAGCGGATGGTATCGGCTTCGACGCGGCGGTTGCCCTCCACCACGATCGAACTCACGGCGGCACTGCCCGGCGCAGTTTGCGCCAGTACAGCCCCCGAGCCCACGCTCGATACCACGGCGAGGAGCAAGCCGGCCACGACAAGCCCTCGTCTTACCCAAACACACATCTTCATTCGCAAAAACGCCCTTACTACCCCCGTGGCCGCCCCCCAGGGCGGATTGCTCGCAGTCTCCCTCAGCTTACGTCTCAAAACAGTGACAAATTCTCCCCGCAGTCCTGCGGCATGCCAATAAGCCCCGTCCCCCGATGCAACGAGGCCACTTTTCGGCGCCAACTCAAGACGTTGTCAAATGAACGATGTCATTGAAAGTTGCAAATATCATCAACATCAAGACGATCGCGAGGCCGATACGAAAGCCCACTTCCTGGGCCTTTTCAGAGAGCGGACGGCCCCGCACCCCCTCGATCAGGTAGAACAAAAGGTGACCGCCGTCGAGCAGGGGGATCGGAAACAGATTCAAAAGCCCGATTGAAATCGACAGCACCGCGGCAAGCTGGATCAGCGGGACAAAGCCGAAACTCGCCACCTGGCCGGACATCTGGGCAATCCGGATCGGGCCGCCGAGCTGATTGGCTGCCTCACGCCCCGCAATGACGCCGCCGATATAGCGCATGGTCCGGTCAATGACCGACCACGTTTCCTCAACGCTCATCGCGATTGCCTGAGCCGGACCGACCGGACGCAGTTTCAAGTCTTCCGGCGCCATCGACCGGCTGATACCGAGAATTCCGATGCGCTGGACGTTTCCGAAGTTGTCCTTGACTTCTTTGAGCGCCGGCGTGGCTTGCAGCACGGTGCTGGTGCCATCGCGATCGACCGTCACGCTGAGCGTTTCGCCGGCGCTGGCGCTGACCACACGCTGCATCTCGGCAAAGTTATCGATAGCGCGGCCATCGATTGCGACCACGAGATCGCCTGGCCTGAAGCCCGCCTCCGCGGCGGCGCTGCCCGGTTGCACCGAATCAACGCGCGCGCTCATGGTCGGTTTGCCGTAGAGCATGAACACGGTGGCGAAGATCACGATCGCCAGGAGAAAATTCGCGAATGGTCCGGCGGCGACGATTGCCGCCCGCTTGATCACTGGCTGAAAGATGAAACTATGCGAGCGCTCTTCCGCATTCATGCTTGCGACGCGGACCGTGTCAGGCGCGCTGGCCGCATTTTCGTCGCCGAAAAACTTGACGAAGCCGCCGAGCGGAATGGCGGAGATCTTCCAGCGTGTGCCGTAGCGGTCATTGAAGCCGACGATTTCCGGGCCGAAACCGATGGAGAACACCAGGATGCGCACGCCACACCAGCGCGCGATCAGAAAGTGGCCGAGCTCATGAAAAAACACGACCAGGCTGAGCACGAACAAAAAGGGAATGACATACCCGACGACGCCACCGCCGAGCGCGTGCAGATGCGACAATAAGAACGACCCCATAACGTTGCCTGCCCCACCCACGAATTCCCGCCCTTGTTAACGCTAGGATGCCATTGCGGCAATTTCGGGCAAGAGGTCGGCCGCTAACCTTCTTGCATTATGGTCAATGGCGATCGCGTCCTCGACCGATTGTGGCTCGCCCATCGCGCTTTGGCGCTCTGCGGCGTCAAGCGTCGCCTCGACCAGCGCCGGGATCCCGGCGAAGCCCAGCTTGCGGTCGATGAATTCGCGTACGGCGATTTCGTTTGCCGCGTTGAGGACGGTCGGTGCGGCGCCGCCGACCGAAAGCGCCTGGCGCGCAAGCGCCAGCGCCGGAAAACGGGTCGGATCGGGCTCTTCGAAGGTCAATGTGGCAAGTTGCGCGAGATCGAGCCGCGCGGCGGGCGTCCCCATTCGCACCGGCCAGGCCAGACAATGGGCGATCGGAATGCGCATGTCGGGAGAGCCGAGCTGCGCCACGACCGAGCCGTCGCGAAACTCCACCAGACCGTGGATCACCGATTGCGGGTGCACAACGACGTCAAGCGCATCGGGCGCGAGCGCAAACAGATGATGGGCCTCGATCAGTTCGAGGCCCTTGTTCATCAGCGTAGCGGAATCGATCGTGACTTTCTGCCCCATCATCCAGGTCGGATGCTTGAGCGCCTGCTCTAGCGTCACCTTGCGGATCGCTTCTAGCGGCCAGGTGCGGAACGGCCCGCCGGACGCGGTCAGGATGATGCGGCGCACATCCTCGCGCCGACCGGCGCCCAGCGCCTGAAAAATAGCATTGTGCTCGGAATCAACCGGCAGGACGCGCGCGCCAGCGGCGGCGGCTTGCCGCATGAACAGCGCGCCGGCGCAGACCAGGCATTCCTTGTTGGCGAGCGCAACGGTGGCGCCGCGTTCGGCGGCGGCAAGGGTGGGTTTTAGGCTGGTGGCGCCGGTGATGGCCGCCATCACCCAATCAGCCGGCCGTTGCGCCGCCTCGACGATCGCATCGGCGCCAGCGGCGACTTCGACCCCGGACCCCGATAATGCGTCCTTGAGCTCCGCGTAAACGGCAGGATCGGCAATGGCCGCGAAGCGGACGCCGAATTCGCGCGCCAGCCGAGCAAGCGCGGCCGCGTTGCGATACGCGGTCACCGCCTCGACGCGATAGCGGCCGGGCTCCTGGCGCAGCAAGTCGACCGTGCTTGACCCAATCGAGCCGGTCGCGCCCAACAGCGTGACGGTTCGCGGAACGGGCGAAAGCTCAACGCGGGCAAGGGGCTGGCTTTGGTTCATTGTCTCACCATACCAGCAAGCCCTCCGCCGGCGAACTCATTCCGGCGTGCAAAATGCCGATCAGCACTGCGGCAAAGGCGGCGGCAACATAGCCGTCTAGCCGGTCCATCAGCCCTCCGTGGCCGGGTATGAGCTGACTTGCGTCCTTCACGCCAAATCGCCGCTTCACGCTCAATTCGAACAAATCCCCGGTTTGGGCCAGCACAGAGAGGAACAGCGTCACGATCCCGACAATCCCCAGCTTAGCGGTCCCCGCCGCATAGGCGACGGCAAAACCGGCGGCAACGCCCCCGACCACTCCCCCAATCGCCCCCGACCAGGTTTTCTTTGGACTGACGGCCGGCCACAACAAAGGGCCACCGATCAACCGTCCACAGAAGTAAGCAAAAATATCGGTAATCCAAATAGTTGCGAAGAGAAAGTAAAGTGCCGTGAGACCCCAATTCGGGTCATTTCGCAGCATAATCGAGGGTAATAGCGCGCCACCGGCATAGACAACGCCGCCGGCGGCCCAACCTGCGGGATCGAGGCTCCCATCGTCGCGCGGCCACGCAACAACCGCAAGCGCTGCCAGCGCAGCCTCGACCAGCATCACGCCCGCCGCAGCGCTCGGCAGCCCTAAGGCCGCAAGGGCGCCGGCAATCAGCAATCCGGCCCATCCTGGCACGAGGATGCGGGCTTCGGCACGGCCGGCAGCCAGCGAAATCCATTCCCACAGAATGCCGCTAGCCGCGACTATGCAGAGAATGGCAAATGGCCAGCCGCCGATATACGTGGCGATCAGGGCCACGGGGATAAGGACGGCCGCCGAAGCCGCGCGTGTGCGCAGGTTGCTCTCGCCGCGCATTTCGCCGGCGCGGCCGTTGGAATGGTCGGGCGCGCTCACGTGGTTGCGGTCAGGTTCCGGCGCTCGCGGCCAATCCGCCGAAGCGGCGCTCGCGGCGGCGGTATTCCACGATCGCGCCTTCCAGCGCGTCGCGATCGAAATCGGGCCAGTTGATCGGTACAAACACGAGTTCGCTATAGGCGGCTTGCCAGAGCAGGAAGTTCGACATCCGCTGCTCGCCGCTCGTGCGGATAATCACTTCGGGGTCTGGAATATCTGGCGCGTGCAAATACCCGCCTAGGCGCTCCGGCGTCACATCCGCCGCCGACAGCCGCCCCTCGGCTACCTCGATGGCGAGCCGCCGCGCGGCAAGCGCGATCTCCTGGCGTGCGCCGTAATTGAACGCGACCACCAAAGTCAATCCGTTGTTGCCGCGCGTGAGGTCTTCGGCTTCTTGCAGCAACAGGCGGATGTCGCGATCCAGGCCCTCTCGTTCGCCGATGACGCGCACCCGCACGTTGCTCTTGTGTAATGCGGCCAGGTCCTTGCGGATGAAGCGGCGCAACAGCGCCATCAGGTCGGTGATTTCCGACGGCGGGCGCGACCAATTCTCCGAGCTGAAGGAGAAGATGGTCAAGACGGAAATGCCGAGATCGGCGGCCGCGCGTACGGTGCGGCGGAGCGCTTCCACGCCGCGGCGATGGCCTTCGACCCGCGGCAGGCCGCGAGCTGCCGCCCAGCGCCCGTTGCCATCCATGATAATGGCGACATGGCGCGGCACGTCGAAGCTGTCGCTTCCCTGCAGAAGCGGCAGCTGTGCCTGTTCTCTCGATCGGGCCGCGTCGCTCAAACGGTCATAATCTCCTTTTCCTTGCCGGCCAGAAGTTTGTCGACTTCTCCGATGGTCGCGTCGGTCGCTTTCTGCACCTCGCCGGAATGGCGTTCCTGCTCGTCCTCGCTGATCTTGTGTTCTTTTTCGAGCTTCTTGAGGAGATCGAGGCCGTCGCGGCGGACGTGGCGGATAGCGACGCGCGCAGTTTCGCAATATTTGTGTGCGAGCTTGACGATTTCGCGCCGCCGCTCCTCGTTCATTTCTGGTACGCGCAGCTTGATCAACTGGCCTTCGGTCGAAGGGGTCAATCCGAGATTGGCGGCCGAGATCGCTTTCTCGATCGGATGAATCATGGAGCGATCCCAAACCTGCACGCTTAACATTCGCGGTTCCGGGACGGCGATGGTGGCGAGCTGATTGAGCGGCATGTGGCTGCCGTAGGCTTCGACCTGGAGATGTTCGAGCAGCCCGCTCGATGCGCGCCCGGTGCGCAAGCCTGCAAGCTCCTGCTTGAGGGCCGCGATCGCGCCCTGCATACGGCGCTTGATGTCATTCATGTCGAATGTCGTCGTTGCCATGGCGCCCTCCGCAATTCCGCGGCCGTTTTTCGCCGGTCGGGCGATCAGCCGACAGTTGTAAAGTGACCCTTTCCGCGCAAGACTGTTTCGATCGCGCCCTTGTCGCGGATCGAGAAAACGATGATAGGCATTCGGTTCTCGCGGGCAAGCGCGAACGCCGTCGCATCCATGATTTTCAGGTTGCGGTCGAGCGCTTCTTTGTGATCGAGCCGCTCGTAGCGTTTGGCTTTCGGATCCTTCTTCGGATCCGCGGTATAGACGCCGTCGACGTCGGTGGCCTTGAACACGGCGTCGCATCCCATTTCGGCGGCTCGCAATACCGCCGTCGTATCGGTGGTGAAGTACGGATTGCCGGTGCCGCCAGCGAACACGATGATGCGCCCGTCTTCGAGATGGCGCAGCGCGCGCTGCCGTTCATAGGTTTCGCACACCTGCGGCATGGCGAGCGCCGACATGGTGCGAGCGCTCACGCCAGCACGTTCGATCGCCGTTTCCAGCACGAGCGCGTTCATCACCGTGGCCAACATTCCCATCGAGTTGGCGGTCGGCCGGGAAAGGCCGTCTTGGGAGATTTGCGCCCCGCGTAAGATGTTGCCGCCGCCGACCACTACGCCGAGCCCGATACCGAGCTTTTGGGCGGCGACGAGATCGGCGGCGAAATCATCGATCGTCGGCTGATGGATGCCGAACGTCTCCGGCCCGCTCAGGGCCTCGCCGGAGAGCTTGACGATCACCCGTCGATAGTTCGACCTCGCCATCGTCACGTTTCGCCCCTTGCCGCCGCTTCGGCGCGGCAGGTGGATCATGCTTTAGTGCGCGCCCGCCAGCGCCGCAACTTCGCCGCCGAAATCTCCACCGGGCCGGTCGATCCCTTCGCCGAGCGCGTAACGCACAAAGCCGCCGATTTTGATCGGCGCGCCGACCTTGGACTCGGCTTCTTTCAATGCCTGCGCCACGCTCTTTTTATCGTCGAAGATGAAGCCCTGATCGAGCAGGCATACCTCCTTGTAGAAGGTCTTGAGCCCCAACTCGACTATCTTGTCGATGACGTTAGCGGGTTTGCCTTGCGCTTTGAACTTCTCCGCCAGCACGTTTTTTTCGCGCTCGACGGTGGCGGCGGGAAGGCGGGATGCCTCGATCGCTTGCGGATTGGCGGAGGCGACATGCATCGCCACCATGCGGCCGAACGCCTTAAGTTCGTCGGCGTCACCGGACGATTCAAGCGCGACGATCACGCCAATCCGGCCGAGCCCGTCGCTCACCGAATTGTGCACGTAGGTCGCCACCACGCCTTTGCCGACTGACAAGGCGGCGGCGCGGCGCAACGTCATGTTTTCGCCAACCTTGGCGATGGTCTCATTGATGGCGTCGGCAACGGTGCGGTCACCGACCCGTGCAGCGAGGATTTTCTCGACGTCGGCACCGGCCGTCAGCGCGACATTGGCGATGATTTTCACCAAGCCCTGAAACAGATCGTTGCGCGCCACGAAGTCGGTCTCGGAATTGACCTCGACGACGATGCCTTTGTTGGCGCTGACCGCCACGCCGATCAAGCCTTCGGCGGCGACGCGTCCCGCCTTCTTGGCGGCCTTGGCCAGTCCCTTTTTGCGCAGCCAGTCGACCGCAGCTTCAAGATCGCCGCCGGATTCGCCGAGCGCCGCCTTGCAATCCATCATTCCGGCTCCGGTTTTGTCGCGGAGCTCTTTCACCATGCCGGCGGTGATATTCGCCATGTTAGTCGATCCTTGTTGCCGTCATTCCGGGACGCGACAAACGCGAGCCCGCAATCCACCGCACGGAGAGATAATCATTCAAACGCAAAACTTCACGTTCCGCGGCTACAGCGTGCCCGAAGCCGTTACTCCGCCTCGGCCGCCGTCTGTTCTTTCGCTCGGGCGATCCAGCCCTCGACCCGGCCCGGCAACCCCACCTCTTCACCGATCTTGTGCGCGGCGACGGACGAGAGTTCGGCGATCTGCCAGACATGGAAAATGCCGAGATCGTTGAGCTGCTTTTCGATCGCCGGCGACACGCCGGGGAATTTCTTGAGATCGTCGGCAACGCCCCGCGGTCCGGACAGTGGCTGGAAGCCGAGTTTGTCCGTCTCGCTCGGCAGCTCCTCGGCTGCCGGCGGCTCGGCCAGCGCACCGACGTCGATCCGTTCGCCCTGTCCGCGAGAAATGCCGTCGATCACCGCTTTGGCGACGAGATCGCAATAAAGTGTGATGGCGCGGCTCGCGTCGTCATTGCCCGGGACAACAAAAGTGATTCCGTCCGGATCGCAATTGGTATCGACAATGGCCGCCACCGGAACGTTCAGACGGCGTGCTTCCTTGATCGCGATGTCTTCCTTGTTGGTGTCGATCACGAAAACGAGGTCGGGAAGGCCCCCCATGTCCTTGATGCCGCCGAGCGCGCGGTCGAGCTTGTCGCGCTCGCGCTGCAGGGTCAGCCGCTCTTTCTTGGTGTAGCCCTGCGCCTCATTCGACGAGAGCATCTCTTCGAGCGTGCGCAGCCGCTTGATCGAGTTGGACACGGTCTTCCAGTTGGTGAGCGTGCCGCCGAGCCAACGCGAATTGACGTAATATTGCGCGCAACGCTTGGCGGCTTCGGCAATCGCGTCCTGCGCCTGGCGCTTGGTGCCGACGAACAGGACGCGACCGCCGCGCGCCACCGTGTCGCTGACCGCCTGCAAGGCGCGGTGCAACATCGGGACGGTTTGCGTAAGGTCGACGATGTGGATGTTGTTGCGGGTGCCGAAGATGTACTCAGCCATCTTCGGATTCCAGCGATGGGCCTGATGGCCGAAGTGAACGCCAGCCTCGAGCAGCTGGCGCATGCTGTAGTCGGGCAGCGCCATTATGGTTCTCCGGTTGATCCGCCGCGGACCGATGAGCCCTCACCTTGCGGTGGGGACACCGGACGGCTGTTAAGGCCAGGGTCCGCGTGTGAAGTTGAAGTCGACGAGCTTATATAGACATAAGCCCATTCGACGCAACTTGAACGTTGGAACCGGCGCGAGCGGCCGGTCAAAGGCCCCGCCGCCGGCGCTTTTTTGCGGCTTTCTTGGCCGCCAGCCGCGCCGCGGCGGCGGCATCGAATTGACTGCGCTCCGCCGGCGCTTGATCCGGCCCAGCCGGCGCCGCTCCGGTTTTGGCTCGTTCCAGGACGAAACGGGCATAGTCGTCCATGTCCCCGGCAAACGGCTTGATGCGGCCGTCGGCGGTCAGCCACAACCGGTCGGCGACGAGCTCGATCAGGGAGCGGTCGTGAGTAATGAGGATGACGGCTCCTTCGTAATCGTTGAGCGCATCGAGCAGCGCGCGCCGGCTGTCGATATCGAGGTGGTTGGTCGGCTCGTCGAGGATCAAGAGATGCGGTGCCGCCATCGCCACAAGATTCAGCAGAAGCCGCGCGCGCTCGCCGCCGGAAAGATTGGCGACCGTGGTCTCCTGCTTGTCGAAGGAAAGACCGAACTGAGCCAATCGCGAGCGTCGCGAAAATTCGCTGTCGTCCGCAAGCGCGCGCCGCAAAATCTCAAGCGGCGTATCGGCAGGGTCAAGCGCTTCGATCTGGTGCTGATGAAACCAGCCGACCCGGATGCGCTGATCGCGTTTCATCTCGCCCGATTGCAGCGGCAACGCTCCGGCCAGCATCTTGGCGAACGTGGATTTGCCGGCGCCGTTGACGCCGAGAAGCCCGATGCGGTCATCGACATCGAGCCGCAAGTTGAGATTGCGCAGAACCGGGCTGTCGTTGTAGCCGACTGCCGCCCCGTCGAGCTGGACCAGGGGCGACGCCAGCGGACGCATCGGCGACGGCAGCGTGAAAGGCGCGACGCGCTCCTCCACCACTTCGGCGATCGGTTCGAGCTTGGCCAGCCGCTTGATGCGCGACTGCGCTTGCGTCGCCTTGCTGGCTTTTGCCCTGAACCGGTCGATGAAGCGCTGCAAATGCGCGCGCTCCGCGTCCTGCTTGGTCTTGGTCGCGGCTTGCAGCCGGCTCTTCTCGGCGCGGCGCGTTTCAAAATCGTTGTACCCGCCGGTATAGAGTTCGAGCTTGCCTGCGCTCAAGTGCAGGATAGCGTCGACCGAATTGTTCAGAAGCTCGCGGTCGTGGCTGATGATCAAGGCAGTGTGTGGATATTTCTTGAGGCGGGCTTCCAGCCAGAGCGCGCCTTCAAGGTCGAGATAGTTGGTCGGCTCATCGAGCAGCAGCACATCCGGCTGCGCGAACAGCGCTGCGGCGAGCGCAACCCGCATGCGCCAGCCGCCGGAAAATTCGGCCATTGGCCGATCCAGGTCTGCGTTGGAAAAGCCGAGGCCGCTCAAGATTTCGCTTGCTCGTGACGGCGCGCGGTCAGCGTCGATCTCGTTCAGCCGCGCGTAGATTTCGGCTAGCTCTTCCGGCGCCGCGGTTTCGAGCTCGGCAGTAAGCGCTTCGCGCTGCGTATCGGCGGCAAGAATGGTGTCCAAGAGCGACGTGGGCGTCGCCGGGTGTTCCTGATCGACCGATCCGATCCGCGCGGCTTTCGGCAGCAGGATCTCGCCACCTAGCGGGACGAGATCACCGAGAATAAGCCGAAACAGGGTGGATTTTCCGACACCGTTTCGCCCGACCAACCCGACCTTCGTTCCATTTGGGACAGCGACGCTCGCGCCATCGAAAAATCGGCGGCCCCAGGCATCAAAAATGAGATTCTCAATCCGAAGCATGGTCGGGGCGTTCAATATCGATGGGGAAAGGCGAAGGCGCGGTTCTTAGCGCGCTGCGCCTGCGACAGCATATGTGGTGAGCGGGCCCGTTATTGCGAGGGAATCTACAGTGCTTCCACCGTCACCACGCCCGACACCGCCTTAATGGCGCCGGCGATCTGCGGGGACACCTTGAAACGGCCGGGCAATTTGACCTCGACCTCGTTGCCGTTGTCGAGCATCAGCACGACGCTGACCTCGCCGTCGCCCGCTTCGCCGCCGTTGCGGCCGGACGGCGGCCGGATCGGTTCAAGCCGCTTGGCCACGCCTTCGATCGGGGCGTCATCGCGCAGGAACACACGCAGCCCCTTCTGCGTCTTGGCGGCGGCCCGATCGAGCGGCTCGGCGGTCTGGATTTGCGCGCGCACTTCATCACCCTGCACTTCGGCGGTGAGGAACAAAAGCACAGCGGTGCCCGGCTCCAGCAGATCGCGATATTGCGCCAGGCCTTCCGCGAACAGCACGGCCTCGTAATGGCCGCTCGGATCGGACAACCCGATGATACCCATCTTGCTGCCGTTCTTGGTGCGTCGTTCGGTGCGCGCCACCACCGTTCCCGCCACGCGGCCGGCGCCGGCGCCCGCTTTCACCGCGCGGGTGAATTCGGCCCAGGATTGCACACGCAGCCGCTTGAGCGCGGCGGCATAATCGTCGAGCGGGTGGCCGGAAAGGAAAAATCCGACCGCCTCGAATTCGCGTTGCAACCGCTCCGCCGGCAGCCAGGGCTCAACTTCGGGAAGCATGATCGGCGCCGGCGCCGCCGCCCCGCCGAACAATTCCGACTGACCGATGACGGCGTCTTCGTGCGTGCGTTGGGCGGTTCCGAGCATCGCATCGACCGCGGCGAAGGCCCGCGCGCGATTGCCTTCGATCGGGTCGAACGCGCCGGCAGCCACGAGGCTTTCGAGCACGCGTTTGTTGACGGCGCGCGGATTGATCCGGGCGGCCAAGTCGCCAAGGCCGGTAAAAGGCCGTTCGGCGCGCGCGGCGATGATGCTGTCGACGGCCTGGCGGCCGACGCCGCGCAAAGCGGCCAGCGCGTAATGGATGGTGTTGCCGTCCACGTCGAATTCGACGCCGGAGCGATTGACCGACGGCGGCTCGACCTTGATCCCGAGCCGCTCGGCCTCGGCGCGGAATTCCGCCAGCTTGTCGGTGTCGCCCATGGCGAGGGTCATCGATGCGGCCAAAAATTCGACCGGGTAATTCGCCTTCATGTAGGCGGTTTGATAGGTCAGCAGCGCATACGGTGCAGAGTGCGATTTGTTGAAACCGTATTCTGCGAATTTGGCGCAGGTGTCGAAGATCGCTTCCGCGTCGGCCTGGCCGATGCCGCGCTCGACCGCGCCGGAGATGAAACTGTCGCGCTGCGACGCCATCTCCTTGCGGTCCTTCTTACCCATGGCACGGCGCAGAATGTCGGCTTTGCCCAGGCTGTAGCCAGCGAGATCACGCGCGATCTGCTGCACCTGCTCCTGATAGGTGATGATGCCGTAGGTCGCCCGCAGGATCGGTTCCAGCTTGGGATGCAGGTAGTCGGTGCGCTCCTGGCCGAGTTTGCGCGCGCAATAAGTCGGGATGTTCGCCATCGGTCCGGGCCGGTAGAGCGCCACCAGCACGATCAGGTCCTCGAAACGATCCGGGCGCATGTCGACCAGCGCCCGCCGCATGCCCTGACTTTCAACCTGGAACACGCCGACCGTCTCGCCGCGCGCCAGCATTTCGAACGTCCTGGCCTCGTCGAGCGGCAGATTGGAGAGATCGATGTCGATGGCGCGCCGTTTTACCAGCTTGACCGCGAGGTCAAGCACGGTCAGCGTGGTCAAACCGAGAAAGTCGAATTTCACCAGCCCGGCCGGCTCAACCCACTTCATGTTGAACTGGGTCACCGGCATGTTGGATTTGGGATCGCGATAGAGTGGCACCAATTCGCTCAATGAGCGTTCGCCGATGACGATGCCGGCGGCGTGCGTGGATGCGTGGCGGTGCAGCCCTTCGAGCCGCTGCGCAATATCGAAGGCACGCCGCGTGACCGGATCGCGGTCGCGCTCGGCCTGCAGCCGCGGCTCGTCCTCGATCGCGCGCTTGAGCGTGACCGGATTTGCCGGATTTTGCGGCACGAGCTTGCACAGCTTGTCGACCTGGCCGTAGGGCATTTGCAACACGCGCCCGACGTCGCGCAGAACACCGCGCGCCTGCAAAGTGCCGAAGGTGATGATCTGCGCCACCTGCTCGCGGCCGTATTTCTGCTGCACGTAATGAATGACTTCGTCGCGCCGCTCCTGGCAGAAGTCGATATCGAAATCCGGCATGGAGACGCGCTCCGGATTGAGGAAGCGCTCGAACAGGAGGCCGAAGCGGATGGGGTCGAGATCGGTGATGGTCAGCGCATAAGCGACCAGCGAGCCCGCGCCGGAGCCGCGGCCCGGCCCAACCGGAATACCTTGCGCCTTGGCCCATTGGATGAAGTCGGCGACGATCAGGAAGTAGCCGGCATATTTCATGCGGGCGATGACGCCGAGCTCGAAATCGAGCCGCACATTATATTCCTCCGCAGTATGGCCCTGCGCGACGCCGTAACGCGCGAGCCGGCGTTCTAGTCCGGCCAGCGCAGCGCGGCGTAATTCATCCGCCTCGTTTCCTTGCTGTGTGGAGAACCGCGGCAGGATCGGCGCCAGTGTGCGCGGGCGGAACGCACACCGCTCCGCCACCTCGACCGTCGCCGCCAGTGCTTCCGGCAAATCGGCGAACAGGGACGCCATTTCCGCGCGGGTTTTGAAGCGATGCTCGGGCGTGAGTGCACGGCGGTCGCCGTCGGCGATCAGCTTGCCTTCGGCAATGCACAGAAGTGCATCGTGCGCCTCGTAATCTTCGCGCGTGGCAAAGAACGGCTCGTTGCTGGCGATGAGCGGCAGGCCGCGAGCGTAAGCAAGTTCGATCAAGGCGGGTTCGGCCGTGCGTTCCGCATCCATGCCATGCCGCTGTAGCTCGATATACAAGCGATCGCCGAACCGGCGCTGCAGATCCTCGCAGCGGGCAACCGCCAGCGCCCCCTGCCCGGCAACGATTGCGGCGTTGAACGGACCGCCTGGACCGCCGCTCAATGCGATCAATCCGCCGGCTTCGCCGTCGAGCCAACTCGCCTTGATGTGCGGCCGTTCCGTCTGCACTGTATCGAGATAAGCGCGCGAGCATAGCCGCATCAGGCTGCGATAACCGTCCTCGTGCGCCGCCAGCAGCACGATGCGCGGGAAATTTTCCGCCAGCGCCGCGTTACGGACTTCCTGATCGCCGAAATCGACGGCAAACGCACACCCGATGATCGGCTGGATGCCGGCGCTCGCCAGTTTCTCCGAGAATTCGAGCGCGCCGAACATGTTGTCGGTATCGGTCAGCGCCAGTGCCGGCTGGCGGTCTTTCCGGGCAAGCTCGGCCAGCCGACCGATGGTGAGCGCGCCCTCCAGCAGCGAATAAGACGAGTGAACGTGCAAATGCACGAAGCCAGGGGAGGTTTTGGCGGCAGGCATGACGGGCTAGATACTCGCAATTGGCGATTCTGCGAGTGGCGAGGATGCGGGAATGCGCGTGAACCTGTCCATCATCGGACACAGTTGCGCACAGCCGCGCACAGGAGAGTTTTCACCGTCCCCTCGGACGTGGCGACTATCTCAAATGACGCCGAATACTTGCGCCCAGACCGCAATCATCGCCAGGAACAGGCTGATCGACGTCAGCGCCATAGCTTCTTCCGCGAACGCGCGCACCATGTGCACCCCCAGAACGAATAAAGAACATAGTTCTCATATTGTTCTAATGTCAAGGGTGGCAGTGGGTCACTTTCAATCCACGATGCAAGCGCCGGCGACCTGGCTGAACCGAACGGCTTTTTCATGCGTATACTTGTTCATCGTCGGCTCAGATACGCCGATATAAAGACAAGTGTTGCCGTCTCGTCGTGTTCTTCTTTTACGATCTATTCACCACAACAAACGGAGGGCCCAGATGGGCAAACTCACAATCACATTCGCCGCAACAGCACTTTTGCTGGGATCGGTGGCCTTGACCGCTCAGGCGCAGACGCTGGGCGCGGGCAGCATCAACGCGCAGGCGCAAAACGCCACAATCATCCATAGGACGGCCTGCTTCGGCTTCGGCCGCTGGTGTGGACCCGGCATGCACCGGGTTTGCGGCCCGTACCGCTGCTGGTGCGCTCCCTGCTGATATCTGTGCTGGGGTGACGAACAATACCGGCGAGGCTGCCGCGAGGCTGCCTCGCCTTTTTTATGACGCCGGCTAGTCGAGCTCGACCACCGCGCCATCGCGGATGGTCACTCGGCGATCCATTTGCGCGGCGATATCCAGATTGTGAGTAGCCACTACGGCCGCGAGCCCCGATGCGCGCACCAACTGATTGAGCGTGGCAAAAACGTGCTCGGAGGTGCGCACGTCGAGATTTCCGGTAGGTTCGTCGGCGAGAAGGATGCGCGGTGCGTTGGCGACCGCGCGAGCGATGGCGACCCGCTGCTGCTCGCCGCCGGAGAGTTCCGCCGGCCGATGCACGAGGCGGTCCTTCAGCCCGAGATAGCTCAAAAGCTCCGCGGCGCGCTTTCGCGCCTCGCTGCTTTTGAGGCCGCGGATCATTTGCGGCAGCATGACGTTTTCCAGCGCGGAGAATTCCGCCAGGAGATGGTGGAATTGGTAGACGAAGCCGATTTCGGTGCGGCGGATGCGGGTGCGCTGGGTATCGGTCAGGTGCGAAGTGGCGCGACTGTCGATATAGACCTCACCGCCGTCCGGGTGTTCGAGCAACCCCGCGATTTGCAACAGGGTCGATTTGCCGGCGCCGGACGGACCAACTAAGGCCACCGACTGCCCGGCCCATATAGCAAGCTCGGCGCCCTTGAGAATGTCGAGCGTGGAATCGCCCTGGCGAAAGCGGCGCGAAATCTCGTGCAGGAACAAGATCGGATTATCGGCTTCCTCGGCGGGTGCGGCGGGCTCCATGATGGTGGTGGTCTGATCCATGGGGCTTGAAATCACTCGTAGCGCAGCGCTTCGACCGGATCGAGCCGCGCCGCCCGCCAAGACGGATAAAGCGTCGCCAACAGCGACAGGCCGAGCGCCATCACCACCACGGCCGTGGTCTCGCCGGCATTCATGTTAGCCGGTAGCCGGGAGAGGAAATAAAGCTCAGGGGAAAACAATTCGGTGTTGGTCAGCCAGGACAGAAAGTGCCGGATCGACTCGATATTGAGGCAGATGATCGTGCCGAACAGGAAGCCGACCAGCGTGCCGACCACGCCGATCGACGCGCCGGTGATCAGGAAGATGCGCATGATGGCGCCCTGCGTCGCACCCATGGTCCGCAGGATGGCGACGTCGCTGCCCTTATCTTTCACCAGCATGATCAGGCCGGACACGATGTTGAGCGCCGCCACCAGCACGATCAGCGTCAGGATCAGGAACATGACGTTGCGCTCGACCTGAAGCGCGTTGAAGAAGGTGGCGTTCCGTTGCCGCCAATCGATCATGTAGATCGGCCGCGCCGCGGCTTCGGTGATCAGCGGCCGGTAACGATCGACCCGGTCGGGATCGTCGGTATAGACCTCGATTGCGGTGACGTCGCCCGCGCGGTTGAAATAGGCCTGTGCTTCGGCCAGCGGCATGAACACGAAGGCGGCGTCGTATTCCGACATGCCGATCTCGAACACGGCCGCGATCTTGTAGGACTTGATGCGCGGCGTCGTGCCCATCGGCGTCACCGCCCCGCGCGGCGCCACCAGCGTGAGATTGTCGCCGGCCCGCACGGACAGCTGCTCGGCGAGCCGCGAGCCGATCGCCACCCCCTGCCCTTCGTCGTAGCCTTCTAGCGTGCCCTGCTTGATGTTTCTTGCGACCGACGAAAGCTTGGCGAGATCGCCGGCGCGGATGCCGCGAACCAGCACGCCCGAGGCGTTGAACGGAGACGACGCCAGCGCCTGGCCTTCGACGATCGGCGCCGCGAGCCGCACGCCCGGCACCTTGGAGACGCGGTCGGAAACCGCCTGCCAATCGGTGAGCGGCGATTCCAGCGGCTGGATCAGGAGGTGGCCGTTGAGGCCGAGAATTTTGTCGAGCAGTTCTTGGCGAAAGCCGTTCATCACCGCCATGACGATGATGAGCGTGGCGACGCCGAGCATAATGCCGAGAAAGGAAAACCCGGCGATGACCGAAATAAATCCTTCCTTGCGCCGCGCACGCAGGTAGCGCAGCGACAGCATCCACTCGAACGGCGCGAACGGATGGGTTCCGGTCGACTCTCGCATTTATGTCTGATCCCCGCGAGAGCTTCGAGTTTCACATGATTCTGGCTTATTCAAGCCGCGAAAGATCGCGCAAAGTGCGGCTGGCATCGCTTTAGCCGTCGACCCGCGCAAGCGCGTCCTCCGGGCTCATCAGTTCCCGCGACCCGTCAAAGCGGCGCTTGACCTCGACTTTTCCCTCGGCGAGCCCGCGCGGGCCCACCAGGATCTGCCAGGGAATTCCAATCAGGTCGGCGGTGGCGAATTTCGAGCCGGGTCGTTCATCGAGATCGTCGTAGAGCGTATCGACGCCTTTAGCCGAGAGCGCGCCGTAAAGCCGCTCACAAGCCGCATCGGTGTCGGCGGCGCCTTGCTTGAGATTGAGGATGGCGACCGTAAACGGCGCCACCGCTTCCGGCCACTTGATCCCCGCGTCGTCGTGAAACACCTCGATCAAGGCGGCCACCAACCGAGTCGGCCCGATACCGTAGGAACCCATATGCACCGCCCGCTCGGCGCCGTCCGGGCCGGTGACGACAGCTTTCATCGGCTCGGAATATTTGGTGCCGAAATAAAACACCTGGCCGACTTCGATGCCGCGCGCCGAAATCTGCCTGTCGCCGGGAAGTTTGGCGAAAGTGGCGGCGTCGTGTTTCTCCGAGGTCGCCGCGTAGAGCGAGGTCCATTTGTCAACGATCGCCTGCAAGCCGGTGAAGTTGTCGAAATCCACGTCCGCGTCCGGGACTTTGAAGTCGAGATAGTCGCGGTGGCAAAACACCTCGCTCTCGCCGGTTTCGGCGAGCACGATGAACTCGTGGGAGAGATTGCCGCCGATAGGCCCGCTTTCGGCGACCATGGGGATCGACTGCAATCCCATGCGGGCGAAGGTGCGCAAATAAGCGACGAACATCCGGTTGTAAGCGTGCTTGGCGCCTTCGAAATCGAGGTCGAACGAATAGGCATCCTTCATCAGGAATTCGCGTCCGCGCATCAGCCCGAAGCGAGGACGCACTTCGTCGCGGAACTTCCATTGCAGATGGTAGAGATTGAGCGGCAGACTCTTGTAGGACCGCACATAGGCTCGGAAAATCTCGGTGATCATCTCTTCATTGGTCGGGCCGTAGAGCATTTCGCGCTCGTGCCGATCCTTGATGCGCAGCATTTCCTTGCCGTAGGCCTCGTAGCGTCCGCTTTCGCGCCAGAGCTCGGCCGACTGGATGGTCGGCATCAACAGTTCGACGGCGCCGGAGCGGTTCTGTTCCTCCCGTACGATCCGGCAGACCTTGTCAAGGACGCGAAGCCCGAGGGGCAGGAAGGCGTAAATGCCGGCCGCCTCCTGGCGGATCATGCCGGCACGCAACATTAGACGGTGGGAGACGATCTCCGCTTCCTTCGGGGTTTCGCGCAGGATTGGCAAAAAGTAACGGGAAAGTCGCATGAAATCTCGTGAGAATCGGGTGGGTGAGTGAATCCGCAACGGCGGCGGAAACGCAAGGGCGGTGCGTCGCTCGGTGGTCCTCAAAAGCGCCGCCGGGAGCTAATTTTTTGTCACGGAAGCCTGGTAAGATGATGACATTGGTAGGAAGATCGAGTACCAACAACCACCCGATCCCGGAGCGGGATACCTCATCCTTGGTTCCCGGGACGCGGTCCAAGTCTTGGGAGGATGGTCCAACGGCGCGAATTCAACGCTGCCGGCATGCCGACAAGCCTGATCGTCAAGAGTACAGGCTCGGATAAAGGATGAGATGAAGAAGTCTCCGGCAGGGCTTTGGCCCTGCTGTTTTTTTGTGGGCGGCGACCCCGCCATCAGCTGCGGCCAAAAGGGGCCATAAGCCTCTGCAGCGTCACCAAATGCTCGACATAAGCGACATAGCAGCCAGCAAAGATCAAAGCCGAAACCAGCGTGGTCCAAACGAGCTTGCGGCGTAAATGCGGGATCGCGGGCGCCCCCGGGTCGGTGCCCGGCACCACCTCCTCCCCGCTTTCGTCCTGGCTGCGGATGCCCCACGGCAGAACAGCGAACAGCACCACCCACCAGATCAGAAAAAAGATCGCGACAGCGGTGGTGACCGGCATGTTGTCTCTTTAGCGGAGCCTGATCTTTTCGGAAAACCGGTGTCCACTTTTCCGGATCATGCTCTAGCGTTGTTCCAGCTCAACAAGCGTGCCGGAAAAATCCTTCGGATGCAGGAACAGCACCGGCTTGCCGTGCGCGCCGATCTTCGGCTCGCCATCGCCGAGCACGCGAGCCCCAGATTGCTTGAGTGCATCGCGCGCGGCGCAGATATCTTCGACCTCATAGCAGACGTGGTGCATGCCGCCGTCCGGGTTGCGCTCAAGGAATTTCGCGATCGGTGAATTCTCACCGAGCGGTTCCAACAACTCGATCTTGGTGTTTGGCAGCGTGATGAACACCGTGGTCACGCCGTGGTCCGGCTGCGGCACGGCGGCTGACACGTCCGCGCCAAGCACGTCGCGGTACAGCGCCGCGGCCTTGCCGATGTCACGGACCGCTATCGCTACATGATTGAGCCTGCCGATCATGGTATTCGCTCCTCAAGTCCAGCCGCCGCATCATACATTCATACGACCAGCACGTGGACGTGGCAGATTGGCTTCTTGTTCCAACGGTCGGCGATGGCGCCGCGGACCGCGCGCCGTATCGCCTCCGCCACTTCGTTGGGATCGCGCCGGCGCGGCTTCGGCAATGCCTGCCAGGCTTCCTCGACCGCGTCGTGAGCGATGTCCGCCATCGGCCGGCCGCCGGTGTCGGTTTCCGGAATGCCGATCAGTTCGATCTCAGGGTCTGCCAGCAGCGAACCCTTCTCATCCACCGCGAGCGCAATCGACACCATGCCGGAAAAGCTCAAGCGCCGGCGCGCAGCGACCGTGCTTGCCTCGGCGTTGATCAAAAGTGCGCCATCCTTGTACAGACGGCCCGACGGCACCTCGTCGATGATCTCGGCTTTACCGGGGGCGAGGCGGACGAGATCGCCGTTACGGCAAACCACGACCTCCGGCACCCCTGCCCCGCGGGCGAGGTTGCCGTGCTCGGCGAGATGCAAGGCTTCGCCGTGCGCCGGAACGAGAATGCGCGGCCGCACCCAACCGATCATGTCGAGCAATTCCGCGCGGCGCGGATGGCCGGAGACGTGAACGAGGTGCGTCCGATCGGTAATGACTTCGATGCCCTGCGTTACCAGGCCGTTGATGACCCGCGCCACCGCCTTCTCGTTGCCGGGGATGGTACGCGAGGAGAAGATGACCCGGTCGCCGCGCGTGAGCGTGACCTCCGGATGCTCGTCTTCGGCAATGCGCGACAGCGCCGCTCGCGGCTCGCCCTGACTGCCGGTGCACAAGGCCAGCACCTTGTCGGGCGGCAAATAGCCGTAACTTTGCATCTCGCGAAAATCCTGCACGCCGTCGAGATAGCCGGTTTCGCGGGCGACTTGCGCCACGCGCTCCATGGCGCGGCCGACCAGCACGACTTCGCGGCCGGCGGCGCGCGCGGCCTCGGCGACGGCGCGGATGCGGCCGACATGCGAAGCGAAGGTAGTGACTGCCACGCGCGCCGGGGCGGTGCGGATAAGATCGGCGAGCGTCTTCGCCACGTCGGCTTCCGAAGGCGAGCGGCCGTCGCGCACCGCATTGGTAGAGTCGCCGACAAGCGCCAGCACGCCTTGGTCGCCGAGTGCGGACAGTTTCGCCTGGTCGGTCGGCGCGCCGATCAGTGGCGTCGAATCGATCTTCCAGTCGCCGGTATGCAGCACGGTGCCGAGCGGCGTGCGGACGGCGAGCGCGTTCGATTCCGGAATCGAATGCGCGACATTGATGAAGTCGATCTCGAACGGCGCGAGCGAGACATGGCCGCCGAGAGGCACGACGTTTACCGGTATTTCGGGTGCCCCGGGCTCTGACAGCCGGCGCGCCTCGAACAGCGCCGCCGCGAACGGCGTGGCATAAAGCGGCACCTTCAGCCGCGGCCACAGATCGATCAGCGCGCCCATGTGATCCTCATGGGCGTGGGTCAGCAGGAGACCCACAATGTTGCGCCGTTCCTCGATCAGATAGCGGATATTCGGCAGGATCAGATCGATTCCCGGCAAATGCTCTTCGGCGGCAAACGACACGCCGCAATCGACCATTAGCCATTTGCGCCCGCGCGCGTCGCCGACGCCGTAGATCGAGAGATTCATCCCGATCTCGCCGATGCCGCCCAGCGGCGCGAACACAAGTTCGCCTTGCGCTATCATTTGGCCCGCCGGCTCGGGATTATTCGTCGCCCGCGCAGCACAAACGGAAACACGTCCCCGGCCGCGATCTTTTCCGTCCGGCCGCCCGGCAGCTCAAGGACAAGCCGGCCGGCCCGGTCGAGACCGACGAAGCGGCCGATTTTATCGTTGCCGCCTTGACGGACGTGGATCTCCTCGCCGAGCCCGCTCGCCCGGGTAAGCCAGTCGCCGAGGATAGCGATAAAGCCCCTGCCGCGGTCCCATTGCGCAATGCGCGCGCACATGGTTGCCGAGAGCCGTGCGAATAATTGCGGCGGCGTAATCTCGGCTCCATACGCGCGCAGATCGGTGGCGGGGAACAGCACCCCCTGGGCGCCGAACGGCAACGCCCGCGCGGCTGCAGCCTCACCGTCCGCGGTCGTGGCCATCGGTGGGTGGTGGGCGCAATTGACACCGATGCCGATCACAACGGTTGCGGTTTTACCCGGATCGACTTCGCCTTCGATCAGAATGCCGGCGCATTTCTCGCCGCCAAGCAACAGATCGTTCGGCCATTTGAAGCGAAGTTCGCCGGCCAGCGCGGGCGCTTCGGCGGCAACCGCGTCGCGCAGCGCCAGCACCGCGACGAACGCAAGCTCGGGCGCGCGCTCGAACGGCGACGGGTCGCGCAGCAACAGGCTGGCGTAAAGGTTTCCCGGCGGTGAGTTCCACGAGCGGCCCATCCGTCCTCGGCCCGCGGTTTGCGCCTCTGCGGTGACCCAGAAAGACCCGCTCTCGCCGCGCGCGGCGCGGTCGAGCGCTTCCTGGTTGGTCGAGCCGACGGTTCCGAGAGCGACGAGCCCTATCCGCGCGTCAACCGCGCTGGGGTCGAGTTGCATCAGAACAGCGAATGAGCCGCGGCGCTCGCCACGCCCACGAGCGGCCCCGGATAGACGAAAAACAGGATGTTAAACAGCGCGCTGACGCCGAGTACGACTTTCAGCTCGTTGGGCATGCGGTAAAAGCGTTCGGCCGGCTCGTCGAAATACATGACTTTGATGATGGCGAGATAATAGTAAGCGCCGACCACACTTGCCAGCACGCCGATCACTGCAAGCACGTACAACCCGGCCTTGATGGCGGCGAGGAACACGTAGAATTTGGCGAAGAAACCGGCAAGCGGCGGCACGCCAGCCATGGAGAACAACAGCATCGCCAGCATAAACGCCATAGTCGGCTGGGTGCGGGCGAGCCCGGCGAGCTGATCGATCAACTCAACCATGCCGCCGTCGCGGCGCATCGAAAGGATCACGGCAAAGGTGCCAAGCGTCATAGTGACGTAGATCGCCATGTAAACGAGCACCCCCTGCACGCCTTCCGAGGTGCCGGCGGCGAGCCCGATCAGCGCAAAGCCCATGTGGCCGATCGACGAATACGCCATCAGCCGCTTGATGTTGCGCTGGCCGATCGCGGCAAACGAACCAAGCAGCATGGACGCGATAGAGACGAAAGCGACGATCTCCTGCCACTGGGCAGTGATGCCCGGGAAAGCAGTAACCGAGACGCGCACGAAAACGGCGATGCCGGCCACTTTCGGCGCGGCGGCGAAGAACGCCGTTACCGGCGTCGGCGCACCTTCGTAAACGTCCGGCGTCCACATATGGAATGGAACGGCCGAGACCTTGAAGCAAAAGCCGGCAAACAGAAAAACTAGTCCGAAGATCAGCCCGGGACCGGATTCGGCGGCAGACTTCGCGATGCCGGCAAAGTTCACCGTGCCGGTGAAGCCGTAAACCAGCGACGCTCCGTATAGCAGCATGCCGGACGACAGCGCGCCGAGCACGAAATATTTCAATCCCGCCTCGGTCGAGCGGAGGGAGCTGCGATGGCTCGCCGCCACGACGTAAAGCGGCAGGCTCATCAATTCGAGCCCAAGATAGAGCGCGATCAGATCGGCGGCCGAGATGAGCATGAGCATGCCGAGCGTCGAAAGCACAATCAGCACGGAATACTCGAACCGCTGCTGTTTCTCACGCGCGTCATAATCGATCGACATCAGGATCGCCGTCGCCGAGCCGAGAATCGCAAGGACTTTGAGAAAGCGTGCGAAGTCATCGACCACGAAGCTGCCGTCGAAGGCGACAAGCTTTCCGGCCGGCAATAAAACGACAATCACGCCCGCGATCACCAGCAGCGCAATCGAGAGCACATCAGTGACAACCGTGGTGCGCTCGCCACGAAACGCGCCCAGCATCAAGAGCGCCATGGCGCCAATTCCGAGAACGAGCTCGGGCAAAAGCGGCATTAATCCAGTCATGGTCGGCGCCGCGTACATCCCCTCACCTCACCTCACCTCACCTCACCTCACCTCACCTCACCTCACCTCACCTCACCTCACCTCACCTCACCTCACCTCACCTCACCTCACCTCACCTCACCTCACCTCACCTCACCTCACCTCACCTCACCTCACCTCACCTCACCTCACCTCACCTCACCTCACCTCACCTCACCTCACCTCACCTCACCTCACCTCACCTCACCTCACCTCACCTCACCTCACCTCACCTCACCAGCGCCGCAGCCCGCACGCTAGACACCGCATGCTGGAAATTGTCGATCAGCTGAGTCACCGAGGCCGCCGACATGTCGAGGACCGGCTTTGGATAGACGCCGAACACGATGGTCAAGATGACCAGCGGGGCCAGCACGGCGATCTCACGCCAGCCGATATCCTTAATGTGAGACAGGCTCGGTTTTTCCAGCTTGCCGAAGATCACTTTCCGGTAGAGCCACAGCGCGTAGGCGGCCGAGAGGATAGTGCCGACCGTCGCCAGCGTCGCCACCCAGTTATTGATGCGGAAGGTGCCGATCAGCGTCAAAAACTCGCCGATGAATCCCGACGTGCCCGGCAACCCGATATTGGCCAGCGTAAACACCATGAAGGCGAAGGCGTAGAGCGGCATGCGATTGACCAGCCCGCCATAAGCCGCGATCTCGCGCGTATGCATGCGGTCGTAGATGACGCCGACGCAGAGGAACAAGGCGGCCGAAACGATGCCATGCGAGATCATCTGAAAAATGCCGCCGGCGACGCCCTGCGCGGTCATAGCGAACAGGCCCATCGTGACAAAGCCCATGTGTGCCACGGACGAATAGGCGATCAGCTTCTTCACATCCTCCTGCATCAAGGCGACCAGCGACGTGTAAATGATGGCGACGACGGACAGCGTGTAAATCAGCGGCGCCAGTTCGAGCGAGGCCTGCGGGAACATCGGCAGCGAAAAACGCAGGAATCCGTAACCGCCCATCTTCAACAGGATGGCGGCGAGGATGACCGAACCGGCCGTGGGCGCTTCCACATGTGCGTCGGGCAGCCATGTGTGAACCGGCCACATCGGCATCTTGACGGCGAAAGACGCAAGGAACGCGAACCAGGCCCAGGTTTGCAGCGTGCGCGGGAAGGCGTGGTGCAGCAGCGTCGGGATGTCGGCCGTGCCGGCCTCCCAATACATCGCCATGATGGCTAGCAGCATCAGCACCGAGCCGAGCAAGGTGTAGAGAAAGAACTTGAAGCTCGCGTAGACCCGGCGCGGCCCACCCCACACACCGATGATCAGGAACATCGGAATGAGGCCGCCCTCGAAGAACAGGTAAAACAGCACAAGATCGAGCGCGCAGAAGGTGCCGACCATCAGCGTTTCAAGTACCAGGAATGCGATCATGTACTCGCGCACCCGGCTCTGGATCGCGGTCCAGCTCGCCAGGATGGAAATCGGCATCAGCGCGGTGGTCAGAATCACGAATGGCAGTGAAATGCCGTCCACGCCCATTGAATAGGTGATGGCGCCGCCGAGCCACGGCCGCTTCTCCAGGAACTGGAAGTCGGCCGAGGTGAGGTCGAACCGCCACACCAGGATCAGCGAGATGGCAAACGTTATGAGCGTGGTCCACAACGCGACCCAGCGGGCGTTGCGCACGCCGGCTGCGTCATCGCGCAGGAAGGCGATGAACACCGCGCCAACAATTGGCAGGAAGGTGACGACGGACAGGATCGGCCAGCTCGTCATCAATGCACCCCTGCGAACATGAACCAGGTGACGAAGGCGGCAACGCCGATCAGCATGGCGAAAGCGTAATGGTAGAGGTAGCCGGTCTGCAGGCGCACGACGTTGCGGGTCACGTCGAGCACGCGCGACGACACGCCATCGGGTCCGAAACCGTCGATGACGAAGCCGTCGCCGCCTTTCCAAAGAAGCCGGCCGAGCCACATCGCCGGCCGCACGAAAATGGTGTCGTAGATCTTGTCGAAATACCAGGCGTTGAGCAGGAAGCGGTAGAGCACGCCCTGATCGCGCGCGAGCGCCTCGGGAATATCTGGACGCCGGATATAAAATTGCCACGCGACCAGGAAGCCGCC
This sequence comes from uncultured Alphaproteobacteria bacterium, assembly GCA_963747855.1. Lineage (GTDB taxonomy): Bacteria > Pseudomonadota > Alphaproteobacteria > Rhizobiales > Xanthobacteraceae > BOG-931. Next base: position 952,331 of record CAVVGN010000002.1, on the reverse strand, counting down.
GACCATCATTACAGTCGGCGCCAACGACACCGCCAGCGGCAGGTGCTCGATGGCTTCGAGTACGTGATTGTTGGCCGCAAAGGTCAGCGAACTGCGGAAGAATTCTTCGGCGCCGCGCCCCTCGAACAGGTGCAGAAACGGCCAGCCGGCGGCGATCGAGCCGATCGCCAAGATCGCCAGCGGAACGAGCATCGTCAGCGAGCTCTCATGCGCCGCTTCATAGTGATGATGATCGTGCGGTTGGCCGTGGAAGGTCTTGAAAATGAGCCGCCATGAATAGAACGAGGTCAGCGCCGCCGCGCCGACTGTCATGATGAAGCCGTAGCTGGCGACGATGCCGGCGACGGTGTCGTCGGCCTCGATGATCGCGTCCTTGGAGAAAAAGCCGGCGGTGAAGGGAAAACCGGTGAGCGCCAGCGTGCCGACCAGCATCATCGCGTAAGTGAAGGGAATTTTTCGCCACAGGCCGCCCATTTTGCGGATGTCCTGCTCGTGATGCATGGCGAGGATCACGGAGCCGGAGCCAAGGAACAGCAGCGCCTTAAAGAAGGCATGCGTGAAAAGGTGAAACATGCCGATCGAATAGGCCCCAGACCCCATCGCCACGAACATGTAGCCGAGTTGCGAACAGGTCGAATACGCGATCACGCGTTTGATGTCGTTTTGCACGAGGCCGACGGTCGCCGCGAACATTGCGGTGGTTGCGCCGATGATGACGACGAAGGCCTTGGCGTCGGGCGAGAGCTCGAATAGCGGAGACAGCCGCGCCACCATGAACACCCCGGCGGTCACCATGGTGGCGGCATGGATCAAAGCCGACACTGGCGTCGGGCCTTCCATGGCGTCGGGCAGCCAGGTGTGAAGCAGGAACTGCGCCGACTTGCCCATGGCGCCCATGAACAAGAGCAGACAGATCAGCGTCAGCGCATCGACGTTGAAGCTCAGAAAATGAAATGTCTTGCCGAACAGAGTCGGCGCTTGCGCAAACACGGTGTCGAAGGTGAGCGATCCGGTGAGCAGAAACACGGCGAAAATGCCCAGCGCGAAGCCGAAGTCGCCGACCCGATTGACCAGGAACGCCTTGATCGCCGCGGCGTTGGCCTCCGGCTTATGGAACCAGAAGCCGATCAGCAGATAGCTTGCGAGCCCGACGCCCTCCCAGCCGAAGAACAGCTGCACCAGATTGTCGGACGCCACCAGCATCAACATGGCGAAGGTGAAGAACGACAGATACGAGAAAAAGCGCGGCTTATTCGGATCGCCGGCCATGTAGCCGATTGAATAGAGGTGCACGAGCCCGGACACGGTGGTCACCACCACCAGCATCACCACGGTGAGCGGGTCGATGCGCAGCGCCCAATCGACCTTCAGGTCACCGGAAGTGATGAAATTGAAGATAGCGACGTGCGCGTCGTGCCCGTGCAGGCCGACATCGATGAAGGCGATGCAGGAGAGCACCCAGCAAATGCCGAGCAGCGTCGTGGTGATCAGCTCGGCGGCCTGCGAGCCGGCGGTCGGCTCGGCGATTTCGTCTTTCTCCAGGCTCGGCTGATCGATTTCGGCGTGTTCGGTTTCCGGCCGTGGCGCGCCGTGGACATGCTCCGGCACTAGCGGGGCAGCGTGATCGTCGTGCGGCGGCGGCGGATTCTCGCCGGGGTAGCGCGCGCGCGCGCCGATAAGCGCGATAACGCCGGCAATGATGGCGCCGAGAAGCGGCAGGAAGACAATCGCCTCGTACATGTCCCCGCTCAGCCCTTCATCAGATTGACGTCTTCAACCGCGATCGAGCCGCGGTTGCGGTAGTATGCGACGAGGATGGCCAGTCCGATCGCGGCTTCGGCCGCCGCGACCGTCAGCACGATCAGCGCATAGACCTGCCCGACGACATCGTTCAGGAACGACGAGAACGCCACCAGATTGATATTGACCGCCAGCAAGATCAATTCGATCGACATCAAGATGATGATCACGTTCTTGCGGTTGAGAAAAATGCCGAAAATCCCGAGCGTAAATAGGATGGCGGCGACCGTCAGATAGTGGCCGAGGCCGATAATCATGACAGCCCCTGCCCCGATTTCACTTTCACGACATCGATCGCGCTGGATCGTCGTCGCGCAAGTTGGTCGCTGATGCTTTGGCGTCTGACGTTCGGCTTGTGGCTGAGCGTCAACACGATAGCGCCGATCATGGCGACCAGCAGAATCATACCGGCCGCTTCGAAGAAATAGACGTAGCGGGTATAGAGCACGAGCCCGAGCGCTTGCGTGTTGCTGATGTCGCTCGCGATCGGCGCGGTGATCGTCTTCGGCGTACCCGGCGTGATGACCCAGCCGATCACCCCGAAGATAAGCTCGACCAAAAGGATCGCGCCGACGATCGCGCCGATCGGCAGGTAATTGAGCAAGCCGTGGCGCAATTCGGCGAAATCCACGTCGAGCATCATCACCACGAACAGAAACAGCACCGCCACAGCGCCGACGTAAACGACGATCAGGATCATTGCGAGGAATTCCGCGCCCATTAGCACGAACAGACCGGCGGCGTTGACGAAGGCGAGGATGAGGAACAGCACCGAATGCACCGGATTGCGCGCGGCAATCACCATGATGGCCGAGGCGATGCACACGCCGGCAAACAGATAAAAGAAGATCGCTTGCAGGATCATGGTCGCGGCGTTTTACCGGTACGGGGCGTCGAGTTCGATGGCTTTGGCGATCTCGCGCTCCCAGCGGTCGCCATTCGCGAGTAGCCGTTCCTTGTCGTAATAAAGTTCTTCGCGCGTCTCGGCGGCGAATTCGAAATTTGGTCCTTCGACGATGGCATCGACCGGACAAGCTTCCTGGCATAGCCCGCAATAGATGCATTTGACCATGTCGATATCGTAACGCGTGGTGCGGCGGGTGCCGTCGTTCCGGCGCGGGCCGGCTTCGATGGTGATGGCCTGTGCCGGGCAAATCGCCTCGCATAACTTGCAGGCGATGCAGCGTTCCTCGCCGTTCGGGTAACGGCGCAGCGCATGCTCGCCGCGGAAGCGCGGCGAGATCGGGTTCTTCTCAAACGGGTAATTGATTGTCGCCTTCGGCTTGAAGAAGTACCGCATCGACAAAAAGAACGCCCGAGCGAACTCTTTGAGGAAAATCGAACGTGCCGCCTGGTCGAGCCACATGTCAGCCTCGGATCACTTCGAGAACGCCGGCGACGATCGCGACCATGGCGAGCGAGATCGGCAGAAACACTTTCCAGCCGAGCCGCATCAACTGGTCGTAGCGATAGCGCGGCACGAACGCCTTCACCATGGCGAACATGAAGAACAGGAAACTCGCCTTCAGCACAAACCAGACCAGCCCCGGTATCCACGTGAACGGCACGACCGGGAACGGCGGAAGCCAGCCGCCAAGAAACAGGATCGTGCCGATCGCGCACATGGTGGCAATGGCGACGTATTCACCGAGCATGAACATCATGTACGGAGTCGAGCCGTATTCGACCATGTAACCAGCGACTAGTTCCAATTCCGCCTCGACCAGATCGAATGGCGGACGGTTGGTTTCGGCCAGCGCCGAGACGAAGAAGATCACGAACATCGGCAACAGCGGCAGCCAATACCAACCGAACAGGCCGAAGCGAGTGTTCTGCGCCTCGACGATAGCCGAGAGGTTGAGCGAGCCGACGCAAAGCAGCACGGTGATGATGACGAAGCCGATCGAGACTTCGTACGACACCATTTGCGCAGCCGAACGCAGCGCCGCGAGGAACGGATATTTCGAATTGGACGACCAGCCCGCCATGATCACGCCGTAGACCATGAGCGAGGAGATCGCGAAGATATAAAGCACGCCGACATTGATGTTTGAGATCACCACCCCGGCACTGACGGGGATCACCGCCCACGCGGCGAGTGCCAACGTACAAGTGACTAGCGGCGCCAGCAGAAACACGCCCTTGTTAGCGCCGGCGGGAACGACCGGCTCCTTGAGCACGAACTTCAAGAGGTCGGCGAAGGACTGGAACAGACCCCACGGCCCGACGACGTTCGGCCCGCGCCTGATTTGCACCGCCGCCCAGATTTTCCGGTCGGCGTAGAGCACATAGGCAACGACAATCAGCAGGATGACGAGGAGCAGCACGCTCTCCGCCACCATGATCACCAGTGGCCAGACGTATCCCGACCAGAACGCTTCCATCTCTGCCGTGCCTTACTCTGCCGCCGTCATGTCGGTGCGCCCGCCGGCAATGGCCGAACATTCCGCCATCACCGCTGAGCAGCGCGCGATCGGATTGGTAAAGTAAAAGTCCGCAATGTTCGAACGAAACGGCGCCTTGTCCACATTTCCGCCGAGCGCGACAAGCTTGCGCACGTCGGCCGCATCGCCGGAGGCGATCTGACCGACGCGCATGAACTGCGGGTATGCTTGATAGAGCGCTTGCCGCAACATCGCGAGGGAATCGTAAGGAAGCTTTTTGCCCAACACATCCGAAAGCGCGCGCAGGATCGCCCAATCCTCGCGGGCATCGCCGGGCGGGAAGGACGCGCGCGTGGCCATCTGCACCCGCCCTTCGGTATTGACGTGCGTCGCCGATTTTTCCGGATAGGCGGCGCCGGGCAATATCACATCGGCGCGGGAAGCGCCGCGGTCGCCGTTGGTGCCGATATAAATGACGAAGGCGCCTTGCGCGATGTCGATTTCGTCCGCGCCAAGCGAGAATATGACATCAAGCGTGCCGGATGCCGCCATTTGTCGTGCGGTTAGACCGCCCTCCCCCGGCACGAAGCCGAGATCGAGCGCGCCGACGCGGGAGGCCGCCTGATGCAGCACGCTGAAACCGTTCCAACCGTCCTTGACCGCGCCGAGATCGATGGCGGCCTTGGCCGCGAGCGAAGCGATCGCCGCGCCGTCCGGCCGCGCGACTGCATCCGCGCCAAGAACAACAAGCGGCCGTTCGGCTTTGCTCATCGCATCGGCGAAGCTGTGGCGCGCGACACCGGCGAGCGTTTCCGGACCGGCGCCGAGATAATCGTAAGAATAGGTCAGCGGCGCCTTCGCGCCGATCATTCCGATCGGAAAGCTTTTCGCACTGCGCCAACGCTTGCGGATGCGGGCATTGAGCACGGCCGCCTCCCGCCGCGGATTGCTGCCGACCAGCAAAAGCGCGTCGGCGGTGTCGATGCCGGCAATGGTGGAATTGAACAAGTAGCTCGCGCGGCCCCACTTCGGATCAAAAGCGGATGCGTCCTGCCGGCAATCGAGGTTACTGACGCCGAGCCGCGTCATTAAATCCTTGAGCGCAAAAATCTCCTCGACCGCGGCCAGGTCGCCGACCAGTGCGCCGATGCGCTTGGGATTGGTGCGGGCAAGCTTCTTGGCGATAGCGGCAAACGCAGCGCTCCAGGTCGCCGGGTGCAATTTGCCGTTTTCGCGCACAAAGGGTTGATCCAGGCGCTGCGTGCGCAAACCGTCCACAACGTGGCGAGTTTTGTCGGAGATCCACTCTTCGTTCACGTCGTCATTGACCCGCGGCAGGATGCGCATGACTTCACGCCCGCGCGTATCGATGCGGATGGCGGAACCAAGCGCATCCATGACGTCGATCGATTCCGTTTTGTTCAGCTCCCACGACCGAGCCGCGAATTCGTATGGCTTTGAGGTGAGCGCGCCGACCGGGCAGAGATCGACGACGTTGCCCTGTAATTCCGACGTCATCGCTTCTTCGAGGTAGGTGGTGATCTCCATATCCTCGCCGCGGCCGATGGCGCCAAGTTCAGGCACGCCGGCCACTTCCGTCGCGAAGCGGACGCAGCGCGTGCACTGGATGCAGCGATTCATCGCGGTCTTGACCAGCGCGCCGAGATATTTGTCCTCGACCGCGCGCTTGTTCTCGCGGAAACGGCTCTGGTCGACGCCGTAGGCCATCGCCTGGTCCTGCAGGTCGCATTCGCCGCCCTGATCGCAGATCGGGCAATCGAGCGGATGATTGATAAGCAGGAATTCCATTACGCCTTCGCGCGCCTTGCGCACCATCGGCGAGCGGGTTTTTACTTCCGGCGGCTCGCCCTTCGGGCCGGGCCGGCAATCGCGCACGCCCCAAGCGCAGCTCGCAACCGGCTTTGGGGAGCCGGCAAGCTCGACCAGGCACATCCGGCAATTGCCGGCGATCGAAAGCCGCTCCTGAAAGCAGAAGCGCGGAATCTCCGCGCCGGCGGCCTCGCAGGCCTGGAGCAGCGTGTATTCCGGCGGGACGTCGATTGCTTTGCCGTCGACAATGAGCTTGGTCAATTGCTTTCACTCCGCCGCTTCGTGCACCGGCGGATCGAGCACGCCTTCGGTGTCCGGATTGGCAGTGTATTCCGCGATGCGCCGTTCGATCTCCGGCCGGAAATGCCGCAGCAAGCCCTGCACCGGCCAGGCGGCGCCGTCGCCGAAGGCGCAGATGGTATGACCTTCGATCTGCTGGGTGACCTGCATCAGCATATCGATTTCGCGCATCTGCGCACGGCCTTCGGCCATGCGCGTGAGCACCCGCCACATCCAGCCCATGCCCTCGCGGCACGGCGTGCACTGGCCGCAGCTCTCGTGTTTGTAGAAATAAGAAATGCGCGCCATCGCTTTAACGATATCGGCGGTCTTGTCCATGACGATGACGGCGGCGGTGCCGAGCGCCGATTTCTTTTCGCGGCAGCCGTCAAAATCCATCAGCAGCGTGTCCGCTTGATCGGGTCCGGCCGGCACGAGCGGCATGGAGGAGCCGCCAGGGATAACCGCGAGCAGATTGTTCCAGCCGCCCCGCACACCACCGGCGTGTTTTTCGATCAGCTCGCGCAGCGGAATACCCATCTGCTCTTCGACGTTGCACGGCTTTTCGACGTGGCCGGAAATGCAGAAGAGTTTTGTGCCGGTGTTGTTGGCGCGGCCGATGCCGGCGAACCAGGCGGCGCCGCGACGCATGATGTCTGGCACCTGCGCGATAGTTTCGACGTTGTTGACAGTGGTCGGGCAACCGTAGAGGCCCATATTGGCCGGAAACGGCGGTTTCAACCGCGGCATGCCCTTCTTGCCTTCGAGGCTTTCGAGCAACGCGGTTTCCTCGCCGCAGATATACGCGCCGGCGCCGTGGTGCACGACGATGTCGAAGTCGTAACCGTGAATGTTGTTGTTCTTGCCGATCAGTTTCGCGTCGTACGCCTGATCGACGGCTGCCTGAAGCCGCTCGCGCTCCCGAATGAACTCGCCGCGGATATAGATGTAGCAGGTATGGAGGCCCATCCCGACACCGGCGATCAGGCAGCCTTCGATCAGCAGATGCGGATCGTGCCGCATGATCTCGCGGTCCTTGCAGGTGCCGGGCTCGGACTCGTCGGCGTTCACCACGAGGTAACTCGGCCGTCCATTCGACTGCTTCGGCATGAACGACCATTTCAGTCCGGTCGGGAAACCCGCGCCGCCGCGACCGCGCTGGCCAGACGCCTTCACTTCGTTGACGATGGCGTCGCGTCCCTTTTCCAGAATCGCCTTAGTGCCGTCCCAACCGCCGCGCGCACGCGCGCCGTCGAGGCCCCAGCCATGGTGGCCGTAAAGATTTTTGAAGATGCGGTCCTTGTCGGCGAGCATGGTCAGTTGCGCCTCGGATCGGTGGCGTCGGCAATCGGCGGTTTCGGCACCGCCGCTTCGTGCACGTTGGCGGCTTCGCCCGGCTTCTTGGCGTCAGAGTCGCGCAGCGCCGGCCCGCTTTGGGTTGGCGCCGTCACTTTATAGAGTGATGGATCGGTCAGCGTATTGGCGCCGCCGACCGGCGCGGAATTGACGCGGTCGATCTGTGGGCCTGGCTTCGGCGTTTTGCCCGCCGCCAGATCATTGAGGATGCGAGTGAGCGTCTCCGGCGTCAGGTCCTCGTAATAATCGGCGTTGATCTGCACCATTGGCGCGTTGACGCAGGCGCCGAGGCACTCGACTTCGGTCCAGGAGAAGACGCCGTCGCCGCTGACTTCGTTCTCGTGACCGATCACCTTGTGCAGGACTGTCTTCAGTGCTTCGGCGCCGCGCAGCATGCACGGCGTGGTGCCGCAGAATTGCACGTGGAAGCGGCCGACCGGCGACAGATTGAACATGGTGTAGAAGGTCGAGACTTCGAGCACGCGGATTTTCGCCATACCGAGCAACTCGGCGGTAGCCTCGATCGCCTTCTGGGGCAGCCAACCGCCGCATTGTTGCTGCGCGCGCCACAGGATCGGAATGACGGCGGACTGCTGGCGGCCGGGCGGATATTTGGCGATCTGCGCTTTCGCCCATTCTAGATTTTGCGGCGTGAACGCAAAGCTCGGCGGCTGCTTTTCGGCGAGGCGGCGGACGCTCATCTATCCACCTCGCCGAACACGATATCGATGCTTCCCAGAATGGCGGAGACGTCCGCCAGCATGTGGCCGCGCGACAGAAAATCCATCGCCTGCAAGTGCGCAAAGCTCGGCGCGCGGATCTTGCATTTGTACGGCTTGTTGCTGCCATCGGAGATCAGATAGACGCCGAATTCACCCTTCGGCGCTTCGACCGCGGCATAAACCTCGCCGGCCGGGACGTGAAAGCCCTCGGTGTAAAGCTTGAAGTGGTGGATAAGCGATTCCATCGATCGCTTCATCACCGCGCGGCGCGGCGGCGTGATTTTGTTGTCCTCGACCACGACTGGCCCCTGCGCGTCGGCCGCGTACAGTTTTTCGATGCATTGCTTCATGATGCGGATCGACTGGCGCATCTCCTCCATGCGGATGCAGTAGCGATCGTAGCAGTCGCCGTTCTTGCCGACCGGAATGTCGAAATCGAACTCGGAATAGCATTCGTAGGGCTGCGCCTTGCGCAAATCCCAGGCGGCGCCTGAGCCGCGCACCATCACGCCCGAAAACCCCCACGCCCAGGCGTCTTCCAGCTTCACCACGCCGATGTCGACGTTGCGCTGCTTGAAGATGCGGTTGCCGGTCAACAGTTCTTCAAGATCATCGCAGACCTTGAGGAATGGGTCGCAGAACGCGGCGATGTCGTCGATCAGTTTCGGCGGCAGATCCTGATGCACGCCGCCGACGCGGAAGTAAGCGGCGTGCATGCGCGAGCCGGACGCGCGCTCATAAAAGCCCATCAGCTTTTCGCGTTCCTCGAAACCCCACAGCGGCGGTGTCAGCGCACCGACGTCCATCGCTTGGGTGGTGACGTTGAGGAGATGCGAAAGCAGCCGCCCGATTTCGCAGTACAGCACGCGGATCACCTGCGCGCGCTTGGGGATGGCGATCTCAAGCAGCTTCTCCGCCGCGAGGCAGAACGCGTGCTCCTGATTGATCGGCGCCACGTAATCGAGGCGGTCGAAATACGGGATGGCCTGCAGATAGGTCTTGTGTTCAATCAGTTTTTCGGTGCCGCGATGCAAGAGCCCGATATGCGGGTCGACCCGCTCGACCACTTCGCCGTCGAGCTCCAGCACGAGACGCAACACCCCATGCGCCGCCGGATGCTGCGGCCCGAAGTTGATGGTGAAGTTGCGTTCGCCCGTCGCAGCCATTAGGATTTCTGCCCGCCGTCGCCTATTTTCCCGGCCTTCTCGTCGCCCGGCAGCACGTAATCGGTCCCTTCCCACGGCGACAGGAAATCAAAGTTGCGAAATTCCTGTGCGAGCCGCACCGGCGCATAGACGACGCGCTTGAGCTCGTCGTCGTAGCGCACCTCGACGAACCCGGTCAGCGGAAAATCCTTGCGCAGCGGATGACCATCAAAGCCGTAGTCGGTCAGGAGCCGCCGCATGTCCGGATGGCCAGTGAACAAAACGCCGTACAGATCGTAGGCTTCGCGCTCGAACCAATCGGTGCCGGGAAAGACTTCAATGATGGACGGGACCGGCGTCATCTCGTCGATCTCGATTTTGACGCGGACACGAACATTATGTTTGGGCGAAAGTAGGTGGTAGACGACGTCGAAGCGCCGTTCGCGCCCGGGCCAGTCGACCGCGGTCACGTCGACAATGTTCCAGAATAGGCAACGCGGGTCGTTGCGCAAAAAGCGCATCACCGAAACGATGTCGCCGGCCTTGGCGCGCACCGTCAGTTCGTGATGCACAACCTGGTAGCCGAGAACCGAAGCCGCAAGCGCGTCCGAAATGCTGCGGCCTAGCGTGTCGAGTGTCTCATCCATATCAGCGTTCGATCGTGGCGGTGCGGCGGATTTTCTTTTGCAGCAGCAGCACGCCGTACAGCAGGGCTTCGGCGGTCGGCGGGCAGCCTGGGACATAGATGTCGACTGGCACGATCCGATCACAGCCGCGCACCACCGAATAGGAATAGTGATAATAGCCGCCGCCGTTGGCGCACGAGCCCATGGAGATGACGTAACGCGGCTCCGGCATCTGGTCGTAGACCTTACGCAAAGCCGGCGCCATTTTGTTGGTAAGCGTGCCGGCGACGATCATTACATCCGACTGTCGCGGCGAAGCGCGCGGCGCGAAACCGAAACGCTCGGCGTCGTAGCGCGGCATCGACATCTGCATCATTTCGACCGCGCAGCAAGCGAGACCGAATGTCATCCACATCAGCGAGCCGGCGCGCGCCCAGGCGATGAGATCGTCGGCGGCCGCGACCAAAAATCCCTTATCGGAAAGTTCGCCGTCGAGATTGGTGAAGAACGGATCGTCGGTACCGCCCGGCTGCGCCGGACGCGCGGTGACCAGTTCCTTGCGCGGTTTGCGGATCGCGGGTTCGCTCAGTTCCATTCGAGCGCTCCCTTCTTCCATTCATAGATAAATCCGATGGTGAGCACCGCAAGGAACAGCATCATCGACCAGAAACCGAATAGGCCGAGCTTGCCGAAGGCTACCGCCCAGGGAAACAGGAAGCTCACTTCAAGATCGAAAATGATGAACAGGATGGCGACCAGGTAGAAGCGGACGTCGAACTTCATGCGCGCGTCGTCGAATGCGTTGAAGCCGCATTCATAGGCGGACAACTTTTCCGGATCCGGGTTCTTATAGGCGAGGATAAACGAGGAAAGAAGCAGCGCCGTTCCGATCACGGCCGCCACCCCGATAAACACCACAAGGGGGAGGTAGGCGAGGAGTAGTTGCTGGAGCGATTGAGTCATTGGCAGCTCCTTTGGCCGTCATCGACGGCCTTGGTCCCTACCTGAGGAACATGCCCCCCAAACGACAGATCCGCGCAAGCCGGGACCGCGCCGATTTGCCCCAAATCTAAAGCGGATTCGCGCTGGAAAACTTGACTTTTGGACCCTTAGCGCAGTGCACAAAAAGGCGCAAGGCAGCCTTTTGTATTCATGGGGCCGGCGCATCCCTGAAACCGGCGCATCCCTGAAACGTTGCGGCGGCACGCAGGCGATTGCAAAACCGATCGGAAAAAGCGCGCTAAATGCTTGAATTCATGGCGGGAGCGACGGGACTCGAACCCGCGACCTTCGGCGTGACAGGCCGACGCTCTAACCAACTGAGCTACGCCCCCGCGGACGCGGTGCGCAGTTAAGGCCCGGCCGGTTGCAAGTCAAGGATTTGGGCCGCAAATCGGCCTTTTCGGCCCGCCATGTCCGCGCCACAGAGCAAGCCGACATAGCGCGCGATACACGAAAACATCGGTGGAATCGGCAAAACAAGCGTGGTCAGCCGAAGCCGAATTGTCTAACTGCATCGACATGACGGGCACTTTTAGCCCGTTATTCGCTTCATCGGAGGAGGGTCCAATGGCGACCAAACCAGCCACAACCGTTACATTGAAGCATCTCGCCGCAAGTCTAGCGGAAGACAACGCACTTACGAAAAAGCAGTCGGAAGCGATTTTGGCCGGCTTGGTCGGCAACATCGTCAAGCACCTGAAAAAAGGCGAGCGCATCCGTATCGGCGGCCTCGGTATTCTGGTGGTTCGCAAGCGGGCGGCACGCATGGGCCGTAACCCGGCCACCGGCGAAGCGATTCAGATCAAGGCGAGCAAGAAAGTCGCCTTCCGGGCTTCGAAAGAACTGAAGGAAGCCATCTAAGCGCTTCCGGCGATCGTTCATCACCGCCCGCATGTTGGCACAGCGGTTGCGCTGTGCGGCGGCGGGCGGGTGATGAAATGTCATTCGTTGCGAGAGTCAAACGCCGCCGCGCCGTTATGCGCGGCGTCGAACTTTTGGTAATTGGATGCCCCGCACGATCGCCCTTGCGCGCCGCTATCCGGCGGGGATAAATTTCCTACGCCGGGGCGGTTAGCTCAGCTGGTAGAGCGTCTGCTTTACACGCAGGATGTCGGCGGTTCGAGTCCGTCACCGCCCACCATAACTTTCGGGCGAATCCGTCCTTCTCGCCACATTTCATCCACGCAAAAAATCATCAGCCATTTTTCACGGCGCGTGCGTGCGGCGAGCAGCTGTGAGATAGTGTTCGGTGCGGGCCATTACCTGGAGGGGGTGCAGCATGCTTCGCAGGATCGTCTTGACGATTGCCGTTCTGTTGGCTGCAGGGACGATGGTGTCCGCGCAATTGCCGCCGCAACCTCCGCCGGTCGCCAGCCCGCTCGGGCAAGGCAACGAACAGGAACGTGCAGCCTGCCACCCCGACGTGGTGCGATTTTGCAAAAACATGTTGAAAGACGGCGAGGATGCCGACGTCTTCGCCATACTCAATTGCCTGCAAACCAACCGCCCGAAGATCAGTAACGCCTGCCAGATGGTGCTCGCCGGTCACGGCGTGTGACTTCGCCGCATCGCTGACGCGGCCGCTTAGGCCTTCTTCTGCCTATTCCGGAGATAACGCCGCGCGTTCGTCGCCGCTGGCGTCATTACCGCCCTCAGCGCGCGCCACGTGTTCCGACAGTCGCACCCACGATTGCGCGAGCGTCAGCCATAACGCTTTGTCGTTCGGATGGCCGGCGGCCTGGGCCATGGCCACGCATTCTTCCGCCCACTTCCGATGATCCCGACGGGTCTCCATCGCACGCTCCCCGATTGACACGACGCCATCGCGATATCAGCGAAAAAGTGCGGCGGACAAACGATCGTCTCGTGGCGCAATGCAGGCGTGCCATGCACCAATTAAATGGCTGATCTACGCGTTGATGTTAAAAATCCCTTTCATCTTCAATGCCATGACATGCGTGGCCGTCTTAGCTGCACTGCAACGAAATCAGATGCAGAGGACCCCGGCGCGCTTATATTCGAATTACGATTCCGGCAGCGTCGGAAACCCTTACCGGGGGAAAAGGATGATAAGGCCATGTTTGCTTCTATTACCCGTCTCCTGCACGCTTGGACGCGCGCAAGTTCCGTCCGGCGCGAGCTTTCCTATCTGAGCGACCGTGAGCTCGCCGATATTGGCATCACCCGCTCGGATATCGAACGCATAGTTGCCAACCACGTGCACGACTAACCCAAAAGAGTTGGCCGTAAAGACAGCGTCCGCGCGTTTGCGCGGGCGTTGTCTTTTTTGATGGGGTTCGCGCACGCCATCGGGCGCTGTAGCCGCTCACCGCTTGAATAGCCCCATGATCTCTGCCTTCGCCAAAGTGTTGAAATGCAGGTTGAAGCCGACGACGGCGGCCGAGGTGTCGGCCTTCACGTCGAGCTTGTCGGCTTTGACGGCGAAAACGGTGAACAGGTAACGGTGAGGATGATCGCCGGCCGGCGGACACGGGCCGCCATAGCCAGCCGCGCCGAAATCGGTGCGCGTTTGCAACGCGCCCGCCGGCAGCTTGCCGCCGGCACTGCCGGCGCCTTCCGCTAGCTCGCTGGCATTCACCGGGATATTCACCACCAGCCAGTGCCAGAAGCCCGAGCCAGTCGGCGCGTCGGGATCATAACAGGTGACGGCAAAGCTTTGGGTTCCCTGTGGCGCGCCCGACCAGCGAAGATGCGGCGACTTGTTGCCGCCGGCGCAGCCGAAGCCAAAATCGGCTGACAGAATGAAATCGCTTCGAAGATAGTCGCCGTCTTTGAAGCTGTTGCTGGCTACGGTGAATGTCATCGGCGCCTCCCTTTGTCGCTCGGAGATTAATCGTACAGTGCCGTGCGCGGAAGGTGGCGCGACAGCGTGGCTGCGCCGACGGACCGTGTGCTAACGACACCGCATGCCCGTGCTTGCCCTTGAAGATTTAGTGCGGCTCCTTCCGCCGCGCGGCGCGCTTATCGGCCTCGATCTCGGCAGCAAAACCATCGGCGTTGCCGCGAGCGATCCCGACCGGCGGCTTGCCACGCCGGTGGAAACCGTTGCCCGCACGAAGTTTGGTCCCGACGCCGGCCGGCTCCTGGCGCTGGCTGCGGAGCGGCACGTGGTCGGGTTTGTGCTGGGTTTGCCGGTCAATATGGACGGCAGCGAAGGACCGCGCGCGCAGGCAACGCGGGCATTTGCGCGCAATTTCGCGACACTCACCGACTTGCCGATCGGGTTATGGGATGAGCGGCTCTCGACGGCGGCGGTTGAGCGAGCGCTGATCGAAGCCGATGTCAGCCGCGCGAAGCGCAAAGCGGTGATAGATCAGCACGCCGCCGCCTATATTTTGCAGGGCGCGCTGGATCGCCTTTCCCGAAATGGTTAGCTTCTATGCCGCAGCGAGCGCCTGGCGAAACGCGTTGGCGTTCCAGTAGCCCTCGGCCCGCACAATCAGACCCTCGGCATTGAACTGCACCACGTCAATGCCTTCGGCCTTGATCTCGCGGCCCCCCGTCCGCGGGCGGTCATTGCCCAATGCGCCGCGATACTGTTGCCGCAAGGCAGCGCTGCGAGCACTTCGATTTTCACCTCTGTCGCCAGACTAGCGACGCCGGCAGCGAACATGGCCGCCACTTCTTTGCGACCGCGGCGGATTGGACCACCGACAGGGTCTTCGAGGTCGCCGTCCTCTGCGAAAACCAAGGCGATGCGCTGAGCGTCGCGCACCGCGATCGCCGCGAAATAGGCGTTGAGCGTTTTTTGCAGGACTTCCGGCGGGACGCCCGCCACGGCTAGCCCTCCGGCAGCGCGCGCTGCAACAAAATGTGGGTGGTGCGCGCGTCGACGCTGTCGGCGCCGTACAGAGCCGCATGCGCGTGGAAGAACCGCGTTTGCGCGAATGCGTCTGCTACATCGGGCGGGGCCGTTTTGGCGAGGGCGGCGGTGGCAGCCAAAGTCGCGAGCCTGCCAACGAGAATGCGCGCATCGCGCTCATCGGTAAATTCGTCGGTCAGGTCGATGAGGGGCGCTTTGTCGCCGGTCAACGACGAGGCGTCGTTCGCCAAACCGGCGATGAAATCGGACGCTTCGGGATCGCGTCTGAGTGCGCGCAGCACGTCGAGGCACATGACGTTGCCGGAGCCCTCCCAGATCGCGTTTAGCGGCGCTTCACGATAGAGCCGCGGTAATACGCTATCCTCGACGTAGCCGTTGCCGCCGAGACATTCCATGGCTTCGTAGATGAAGCCCGGCGCGGTTTTGCAGATCCAGTATTTCGCCGCCGGCGTCAATACGCGCGCGTAAGCGGCCTCGCGCGGATCGGTCGCGGCGCGATCAAAAGCGCGCGCCAGCCGCATGATAAGCGCCACCGCACCCTCCACTTCAAGCGCGAGATCGGCGAGTACGGCACGCATCATCGGCTGGTCGTAGAGATGTTTCTGGAAAACCGAACGGTAACGGCAATGGTGCACGGCCTGCGCCAGCGCCATGCGCATATATCCGGCGGAGGCGAGCCCGCAGTCGAGCCGCGTAAGCTGGACCATCTGAATGATGGTACGCACACCCGCCCCTTCGTCGCCGACCCGCAGAGCATAGGCGTCGGCGAATTCGACTTCACTGGACGCATTGGAACGGTTGCCGAGCTTGTCCTTGAGCCGCTGGAAGCGGAGCCCATTGACCGTGCCGTCCGGCTTAAAGCGCGGCAGGAAGAAACAAGTCAGCCCGCCCGGCGCCTGCGCCAGCACCAGAAAGGCGTCGCACATCGGCGCCGACATGAACCACTTTTGCCCGGTGATCGAATAAAAATCGCCGGTCGGTGTAGCGGTGGTGGAATTGGCGCGAACGTCGGTGCCGCCCTGCTTTTCCGTCATGCCCATGCCGAGTGTCATGCCCGATTTCTCGAACCAGGGCCGGAACGACGGATCGTAGGTCGCTGTCACCACTTTCGCGGTGACCTGCTTCAAGAGCGCCGGATTTGAGGACAGCGCGCCAAGGGCCGCCCGCGTCATGGTGATCGGGCATAAATGCCCGCATTCGATCTGCGAGACCATGTAATAGCGGGCCGCCCGCATCACCTCTGCCGGCGGAGCGGCGCGCGTACCGGTTTCCGTCCAGCTCGAGGCATGCAGCCCTCCTGCCACGCTCGTCCGCATCAGATCGTGATAGGCCGGATGGAACTCGACCACGTCGCGGCGAAAGCCCTTCGGATCGAACCGGTAGAGTTTCGGCGGATTCTCGTTAGCGCGGCGGGCTTGCGCGAACATCTCCGCCGTACCCCATTGCCGGCCGAAGGCCGCGAGCGCGGCCAAATCCGCCTTCGCGCCGTTGGCCTTGACCGCCTGCTGCAGCGGCAGATCGCTCGAAAACAAATCGATGTTTTCGTAAGCCGGTGACTGGTTGAAAACCTCAGCGGTATCGAAGCGCGGGACGGTGGTCATGGCGGTTCGCCTCAAAGAGTTCAAACCATTATAGCATGCCGCACCTGCGGCGGGCTTGCCGGACCGCTTCGATTGGGCCTATAGCACCGCTTTGATGACGAAACCACAGCTGCTTACGCGCCATATCGTCTCGATCAACGATTTGACCAATAAGGAGATCGAGACAATCTTCCAGGTCGCGGCAGGGCTTTTGCGGGAGCTTTCAGACCGGAATATCCCATACCGGATCGGCCGCGGTTCCACGATCGCCTCCAAATACATCCTGGCAAGCCTGTTCTACGAGCCATCGACCCGCACCCGGCTGTCGTTCGAAAGCGCCATGCTGCGGCTTGGCGGCGCCAACATCACCAGCGCCGACCCGGCGGTCAGCTCGGCGGCCAAGGGCGAAAGTCTCGCCGACACCATCCGCGTCACCAGCAATTACGCCGACATCATCGTAATCCGCCATCCGCGCGACGGCGCGGCGCGGCTCGCCGCCGAGTATTCGCAGATTCCGGTGATCAACGGCGGCGACGGCAGTCACGAGCATCCGACCCAGACGCTCTGCGACCTGTTTACGCTCCGCTCGAAGAATAAGGGGCTCAGGAACATGAAGGTCGCGATTTCCGGCGACCTCAAGGGCAGCCGCACTATCCATTCGTTCGTTTACGCGCTTGCCCGCTTCGGCGCGATCATCGACCCCCTTCCCGCGCCTGGCATGGAGCTTCCGGCGCATGTCGACCGCCGGCTGCGCGAGGAGTTTCGTTGCCGCATGGTGTCGAAAGCCCCGAGCCAGGCCGATTCAATCGACGCGCTTTATGTAACCGCCGACCAGCCGCATCAGCTATCGCTCTATGCCGAGCCGGAAATCGACTACGGCCTGGTGCTGCAGAAAAAAATCGACGCGGTGTACGTTACGCGCTTCCAGAAGGAACGCTGGACCGAAAAGGAGCGGCCCTATCCCAAGATCGACGCCAAATTCCTGCGCGAGGGAAAATATTCGCACGCCAGCGTGATGCACCCGCTGCCGCGGGTCAACGAACTCGACGCCGCGCTCGATAGCGACCGCCGCGCCATCTATTTTCGTCAGGCCGCTTACGGCGTGCCGGTACGCATGGCACTGATTTCATTGCTGCTGCATCTGCACCGCAACAAGTGGCTGCACAAATTCGCCGGCGGTTTCGCCAAATCCGACTATCCGGTCTATACGCAGCCGATCGGGCGCGGCATCCGCTGCGTCAATTCGAACTGCATCACCAACGATCCGGCGGAGCGGCAATACGCCGCCAACAAATTCTACGTCATCCCAGAAAGCTCCGCGCCCGGCTGCACGCTACGCTGCCTTTATTGCGAGACCGACATCGAAGCCGAGACGGCGGCGCATTTCTTCGTCGGCGATATGACCCGCAAGACCTTTACGCCGGGATTGGGCGTACTGGCGCAGGCGCCGGCGGAGAAACTTCGGCATCTGGTTATTTGCGGCAGCGAGGCGGAAGCGGAAGCGGCCGGCTTTGCGCCGCGCGAACGCGGGAAAAAGGCCGGCGCGGGATAGCTGGATTCGGCTTTCGCAGGAATGACCGGCTGAGTAGGCTTCCGCTATGCCCGCGCTCGATGATGCCGCCAGCTTTGTCATTGGCTATCTTTGCGGCTCGATCCCGTTCGGTATCCTGCTGACACGGCTCGCCGGCGCGCCGGATTTGCGCGCGATCGGCTCCGGCAACATTGGCGCAACCAATGTTTTGCGCACCGGCCACAAAGGCTTGGCCGGCGCGACGTTGCTCGGCGACATGCTCAAAGGCACGGCGGCGGTGCTCATCGCCGGCTCAGCCTTCGATCGCGACGCCGCGTTTGTCGCCGCGGTTGGCGCCTTTCTCGGCCACCTGTTTCCGGTGTGGCTAAAATTTCGCGGCGGCAAGGGCGTGGCGACCTATATCGGTGTGCTGCTTGGGCTCGCCTGGCCCGCGGCATTGTCCTTTTGCGCGGTGTGGCTCGCAGTCGCGACGGTAACACGCTACTCCTCTTTCGCCGCGCTGGTAGCCAGCGCCACGACCCCAATTTTGCTGTGGTTTCTCGGCGACGTGCAGGGTGCGCAAGCGTTTTCCGTGCTGTCGATCCTGCTGTGGATCATGCATCGCGGCAACATCGTGCGGCTCTGTCGCGGAACCGAGGGTAAAATCGGCGCCGGCGCGAGCGCCGCGGATGGCTCCTGACCCACGCGGTTTAGGCGTATGCTTCCAGTAAGGCCCAGCAAAGTGCAAACGCGTCTTGGGGGCGCGGTGAGTAAGCTTGGCGAGGGCGTCCAACTCACGGACGAGCAACGGATCGACTGGCGGCGCCTATCCGCTGCGCTTGCAGATGATCGACGACGCGCCGCCGCTTATTGCCGTCCGCGGACAGAAGCGCGCGCTGTCGTTGCCGATGGTCGCAATCGTCGGCTCGCGCAATGCCTCGGGCGCGGGCTTAAAGTTCACGCAAAAGGTTGCGCGCGATCTCGCCGAAGCGGGTTTCGCCATTTGTCTCCGGTTTGGCGCGCGGGATCGACGCCGCCGCGCATGGCGCGAGCCTGACGAACGGAACGATCGCCTGCTCGCCGGCGGACACGATCGCGTCTATCCGCCCGAGGACGGCGACTTTCTCGACGCCATCCTCGCGACCGGCGGGGCACTGTCGGAAATGCCGCTCGGCTGGGAACCGCGCGCGCGAGATTTTCCGCGTCGCAATCGGTTGATTTCGGGGCTTTCGGTCGGCGTGGTCATCGTCGAGGCGGCGAAACGGTCGGGCTCGCGCGGCTGGCGCTCGAACAAGGCCGTGAAGTGTTCGCCGTGCCGGGCTCGCCGCTCGATCCGCGCGCCGAGGGGACGAACGGGCCGATTAAGCAGGGTGCGACCCCGGTCACCGAAGCCGCCGACGTGATTTCCGTGCTTGAGCCGATCATAACGGAGAAGACAATGCCGGCCCGCGAGCCGGAGCCATTGACCGATGGCGAGCCTCGCGACGATGTCGAGCCCGCGCCCGACGAGCGCGCCAGCATTGTCGGCCTGCTTGGCCCGGCGCCGGTGCAGATCGACGACCTCGTGCGCCTGTCAAAGTCATCACCATCGGTCGTGCGCATGGTCCTGCTCGAGCTTGAGCTCGCCGGCCGGCTGGAACGCCAGGGCGGCGGGCTCGTTTCGCTCGCGTGACCTTTACGCAAGCTTTCCCGGGTGGGAAATCAGATGTGCCGGCGATTGACCGACACTCCGGCAATGCGTATGGGGCGGCGATGACGTGGCGGTTCGCGTTGCCGGTGCTCGCGCTGCTGTGCGGCGGGGTCGCCGCGCGCAGTCAAACCGGCAATAGTTTCGCGGCATTCCTCGATGCGCTGCGCTCGGATGCGGAAAAGCAGGGCATAACCCAAGCGACATTCGCCGAAGCGTTTGCCGGCGTGACGCCCGATCCGAACGTACTCGGCGCCATGCGGCACGCGCCCGAATACGGAAAACCGTTTGGCCCGTATATTGCCAGCCTCGCCTCCCCGTTACGCATCGCCGCTGGCTTGCGAAAATCGGCGCAATGGGCCGAAACCTTGCGGGCAATCGAGAGCAAATACCGGGTCGACGGCAATATCCTGGTCAGCATCTGGGGCGTCGAAGTCATCATTTGGTGAAAGCGAGTCGCATTGGGACGTGTTCCGCTCGATCGCTACGCTCGCCGCCGCGCGCTTTCAGCATCCGCTGTTCCACGACGAACTTCTTGCCGCCTTGCACATCTTGCAGCGGGGGCATGTTCCACGCAGCGAATTCTTCGGCTCCTACGCGGGCGCCATGGGGCAGCCGCAATTCCTGCCGTCGAGCTATCTGAAATACGCGGTCGATTTCGACGGCGACGGCACCGCCGACATCTGGAGGAGTGTGCCGGACGTGCTCGCTTCAATCGCCAATTATTTGCGGCAATGGGGCTGGCAGCCGAATCTGCCCTGGGGCTTCGAGGCGACCGTGCCGCAGAACTTCGACTACCGGTTCAGCCGCGGCACATTCGCCGATTGGACCGCACGCGGATTGCGCCGCGCCGACGGCGGCACGCTGCCGGCGGCCGGCAATGCGATCCTGTTCTTCCCAAGCGGCGCCGCGGGACCCGCGTTCCTCGTGACCGAGAATTTCATCGTGCTCAAAAGATTCAATAACTCGGACGCCTATGCGCTGGCCGTCGCGGCGCTTGCCGACCGGCTGCGGGGCTTGCCTTCCTTCCGCGCCATCTGGCCGGCGAACGATTTCCAGCCATCACGCCCACAGCGCATCGCCCTGCAACGCCGCCTGGCCGCGCTCGGCTACAAAGTCGCGGATTTCGACGGCCATTTTGACTTCGAGCTGCGCGACGCGGTGCGCGACCTGCAACGGCGCTACGGGATGATTCAGGACGGCTATCCGGGCCGCGCTTTCCTCGAGCGTGTCGGCGTGCGGACGCTGTAAGGGGGCGCCGTTATTCGTTCAGGCGCTTGGAGATCTGGTCGGCCTCCATGCGCGCCATGTCGAGAATGTAGGCAAGGGCCTCAAGGTCGTGACTCTTGGCGAGCCGCGCCAGTTCATCGGCAAGAGAGGCAATGTAAAGGGCAGCTTCCGGGGCGCTGGCGACGTAACGCTCGGCTGCACCTGGCGGGGTCACGGCTGGGAAGCCCCTTTTGAGCGGCGGTTCGGCTAATTTTGATGGTCGATGTATCTGTTTTAGATATATCTGCCCGAAAAGCAACCATTAGGTGTAATTCTCGACCATGACACTTTTATTTTGAAACGACGGCAATTTGCTATGTTTTGCTGCGTTTTCAGGCCGTCTCGGGCGCCGGTTCCCGAGGGTAACGATTTGACAGGTGGGGCTGCGTTACCCATGTTCCCGGCGGCCGGGAGGCGTCGCAAGATGCCCGACAGACGCAAAAAGGCCAATAAATCATTAGGTTAACATGAATCTGGTAGTGGTGGAATCGCCCGCCAAGGCGAAGACGATCAATAAGTATCTCGGCCGTGGCTACGAGGTTTTGGCCTCTTTCGGGCATGTGCGGGACCTGCCGCCCAAGAACGGTTCGGTCGATCCGGACCACGATTTCCGCATGATCTGGGAGGTCGATGCCAAGGCGCAGAAGCGCCTCAATGACATCGCGCGCGCCGCCAAAGGCGCCGACAAGCTCATTCTCGCCACCGACCCCGATCGCGAAGGCGAGGCGATTTCCTGGCACGTCCTGGAAGTGCTCAAGGAGAAGAAGGCGCTTCACGGCCAAACCATCGAACGGGTCGTGTTCAACGCCATCACCAAGCAAGCGGTAACCGAGGCCATGGCGCATCCGCGCCGGATCGATCAGGCGCTGGTTGACGCCTATCTCGCCCGCCGGGCGCTCGATTATCTGTTCGGCTTTACCCTCTCGCCGGTGCTGTGGCGCAAGCTCCCGGGTGCGCGCTCGGCCGGCCGCGTGCAATCGGTCGCATTGCGGCTCGTTTGTGATCGCGAGCTGGAAATCGAGAAATTCGTCCGCAAGGAATATTGGTCGCTAATTGCGACACTGGCGACGCCGCGCAACGAGACCTTCGAAGCGCGCCTCATTGGCGCCGACGGCCAGAAGCTGCAGCGGCTCGATATCGGCTCCGGCGCCGAAGCCGAGGCTTTCAAGCAGGCGCTGGAAACCGCGGCCTTCACCGTCACCTCAGTCGAGGCAAAGCCGGTCAAGCGGCATCCGCAACCGCCCTTCACCACTTCGACCCTGCAGCAGGAAGCAAGCCGCAAGCTCGGTTTTGCCCCCGCGCATACCATGCGGGTCGCCCAGCGTCTTTATGAAGGTGTCGACTTCGGCGGCGAAGCGGTCGGCCTCATTACCTATATGCGCACCGACGGCGTGCAGATCGCCCCTGAGGCGGTCACCGCCGTGCGCAACGTGATTGAAACCGATTACGGCGCCAATTACGTGCCGGGCGCGCCGCGCCGGTACGAAAGCAAGGCAAAAAACGCACAGGAAGCGCACGAGGCGATCCGGCCCACCGACCTCGCCTGCCGACCGAGCGAAACGAAAAGCTTTCTCGATGCGGATCAGGCCAAACTCTACGAGCTGATCTGGCTGCGCACGGTCGCGAGCCAGATGGAATCGGCCGAGCTTGAGCGCACCACCGTCGACATCAACGCGAAAGTCGCCGGGCGCGCGCTGGAATTGCGCGCCACGGGCACGGTGGTGAAGTTCGACGGCTTCCTCGCCGTCTACCAGGAAGGCCAGGACGAAGATCCCGAAGACGAAGAGGCGCGCCGCCTGCCAGCGATGGACACTGGCGAGCGCCTGGAGAAGCGCTCGATCGCAGCCAATCAGCACTTCACCGAACCGCCTCCGCGCTATTCGGAGGCATCGCTCGTCAAGCGCCTGGAAGAACTCGGTATCGGCCGCCCCTCGACTTACGCCTCGATCCTGCAGGTGCTCAAGGATCGCAAATATGTGCGGCTTGACAAGCGCCGGCTGTATCCGGAGGACCGCGGCCGTATCGTCGTCGCCTTCCTCGAAAGCTTCTTCGCCCATTACGTCGAATACGACTTCACCGCCAGCCTGGAAGAGAAGCTCGATCTCATCTCCAATAACGAAGTGCCGTGGCGCGACGTGCTGCGCGATTTCTGGCGCGACTTCATCGGCGCCGTCGACGAGATCAAGGACGTGCGCATCACGCACGTGCTCGATGCGCTCGATGCTTTGCTGGCGCCACATTTGTTTCCGCCGCGCGCCGACGGCACCAATCCACGCCAATGCCCGAACTGCACCGGCGGCCGGCTGACGTTGAAGCTTTCCAAGTATGGCGCCTTCATCGGCTGCTCGAACTATCCCGAATGCCGCTACACGCGGCCGCTCACGGTATCCGCCAACGGATCGGGCGAGATCGGCAACAAGAAGCTCGGCGAGGACCCAAAGACCGGGCTCGAAGTGACTTTGCGCAGCGGACGCTTCGGACCTTATGTGCAGCTCGGCGAAACCGTCAAAGACGGCGAAAAGCCGAAACGCGCAGGTTTACCAAAGGGAACAGTGCCCGACGAGGTCACCCTTGACCGCGCGCTCCAGCTCCTCTCGCTGCCGCGCGAGATCGGCCTGCATCCCGAAGACGGGCAGCCGATCATCGCTGGCATCGGCCGGTTCGGGCCGTATGTGAAACACGACAAGACTTACGCCAACCTCGAAGTCGGCGACGAGATCTTCCATATCGGTCTCAATCGCGCCGTGACCTTGATCGCCGAGAAGAAGGCCAAGCCACAGCGCTTCCGCCGTTTCGGCGCCGATCCGGGGCGTACCCTCGGCGCGCATCCGAGCCGAGGCGGGCCGATCGTGGCAAAGAATGGCCGCTATGGCCCGTATGTGAGCCACGAAGGGGTCAACGCGACGCTACCGAGCGACAAAACCCCCGAAACCATCACGCTTGAGGAGGCCGCCGCCTTGATCGACGCCCGCGCCGATCGCGCTCCCGCCCCGCACGCGCGTCCGCGCAAGGCCAAGCGGCCCTCGCCGGGCACCTCACGCCACATCAAGGCTTCGTCCAAACGGCCCGGCGCACGCGCGGCGAAACGCCCTGCCGCCAACAAATCGCAACGCAAGACGACACAAGCTGCCGAATAGATTCTCAGGTCACGCCACCTTTTACGCTCTGGCGCCAAAGAGCGCCCTATGAAACGGCACTCCCTCCCCTCGCGCGAGGAGCTTTTAGCCTTCATTCGCGCGCGCACCGGAAAAGTCGGCGCGCGCCAAATCGCCCGCGCGTTCGGCGCCAAGAATGCCGACCGCGCCGCGATCAATCGCATGCTGCGCGAACTCACCGACGACGGCCAGATCGAATGGCGGCGGAAGCGGCTGCATCATGCCGGCGCCTTGCCGCTGGTCGTGCTTGCCGACATCACCGGGCGCGATCCCGACGGGGAATTACTGGCGCGGCCGACCGAATGGGACGAGCACGTGCACGGCGCGCCGCCCATCATCCATGTTGCGACTCCGCGCCGCGCCCGTCCGGGCGAAATCGCAGGCATCGGCGACCGCGCGCTGTTGCGCGTCGAGCGCCGCGACGATGAAACGATCGGCCGGGTCATCAAGCTGATCGACCGGGCCAAACAGCGCGTGCTCGGCATTTTCCGCAGCCTGCCTGGCGGCGGCGCCCGCCTCGTCCCGATCGACAAAAAACAATTGGGCCGCGAACTGACGATCGGCGCTGACCGCACCGGCGGCGCCACCGACGGCGACCTCGTAGCGGTCGAAGTGGCGGCGGACGGCCGTCTCGGCCTGCGGACCGGCACCGTGGTAGAGCGGCTCGGTTCGCTCAAAAGCGAGCGCGCGGTCAGCCTGATCGCGATCCACGCCCATGGCATCCCGCATGTATTTCCAAACGCAGTGATTGCCGAAGCGAACGCCGCTTGCCCCGTCACCGCCGAAGGCCGCGAGGACTGGCGCGACCAGCCTTTCGTCACCATCGATCCGCCCGACGCCAAGGACCACGACGACGCCGTTCACGCCTTGCCGGATGTCGATCGGCGCAATGCCGGCGGCCATATCGTCACGGTCGCCATTGCCGACGTCGCACATTACGTGCGGCCGGGCTCCGCGCTCGACCGCGCCGCCGCCGAGCGCGGCAATTCGGTCTATTTCCCCGACCGGGTCGTGCCGATGCTGCCCGAGCGCATCTCCAACGATCTGTGCTCGCTGCGGCCGAACGAGGATCGCGCTGCACTTGCGGTGCGCATGGTGATTGGCGCTGACGGCCGCAAACGCTCGCACACATTCCATCGCGTTTTGATCCGCTCGGCTGCGCGGCTGTCTTACGAGCAGGCACAGCTCGCAGTGTCCGGACGCGCGGACGAAATCACCGAACCGATAACCGTAACGATCCTCGAACCACTCTACGCCGCCTACCGAGCGGTGCGCCACGCCCGCGACGAGCGAGGGCCGCTCGATCTCGATTTGCCCGAGCGCAAGATCCTGCTGAAATCCGACGGCACGGTCGATCGGGTGGTCATGCCGCAGCGGCTGGAGGCCCATCGGCTGATCGAAGAATTCATGATCCTCGCCAACGTCGCGGCGGCGGAAACCTGCGAGCGGGTCCGCGTGCCGCTGATCTACCGCGTGCATGACGAGCCGTCCCCGGAAAAGCTTAACGCGCTGCGCGAATTCCTCGGCACGCTCGAGATTTCGCTGCCTAGGGGCGGCACGCTGCAGCCGGACGCGTTCAACACTATCCTGCAACGGGTCAAGGGCCGCGATTTCGAGCGGCTGGTCAACGAAGTCGTCCTGCGCAGCCAGGCGCAGGCAGAATATTCGCCGGAGAATTTCGGCCACTTTGGCCTCAATCTGCGCCGCTACGCTCATTTCACCTCGCCGATCCGCCGTTACGCCGACCTGATCGTGCACCGCGCGCTAATCCGCGCCGTCAAGCTCGGCAACGACGGCCTGCCGGACCAAACGGATACAGCCTCGCTCGCGGAAGTCGCCGCCAACATTTCCGCCACCGAACGCCGCGCCATGAAAGCCGAGCGCGAGACCGCCGATCGCCTGATCGCGCATTTCCTGGTGGATCGCATCGGCGCCACTTTCGACGGTCACATTTCCGGCGTCACCCGCGCCGGCCTGTTCGTCGAGCTGGACGAAACCGGCGCCGACGGTTTGATCCCCGCGCGTTACATCGGCGATGAATATTTCCGTTTCAACGAGACCGGGCGCGCCTTCGTCGGCAATTCAGCCACCTATCGGTTGGGCGATCCGGTCACGGTCGAACTGGTCGAAGCGGCGCCGGTTGCGGGCGCGCTGCGGTTCCGTCTGATCGGACCGCCGCGGGCAGGCGCGAGCCGCCGCACTGGACACAAGCCGCCGCAACAGAGAAAGTTCGGCCGGAACGACCGGCACGGACACCGCGACAAGCGCGGCAGAGCCTCATGAGCGACGATTTTGAAAGCGCGGTACCGGGTGGCCGGCTGATCGATCCGCGCGAGGGCGATCGCGGCGTCGGCGATGACGTGAAGCTGCCGTATCTGCGTCCGAAAGATTCGGCAACGCTGATCCTGATCGATCGCTCCGAGACGGTACCGAAGGTTTTGCTCGGCCGCCGGCACTCGCGGCATAAATTCGTGCCCGGCAAATTCGTGTTTCCCGGCGGGCGGGTCGAGCCTACCGACCGGCTGATGCCGGTCGCCGCGCCATTGCATGCGCGCGATACCGATCGGCTGACGCGGCAGGTCAGAAAACCGAACGCGGCGAGAGCGGCCGGGTTCGCGCTCGCCGCCGTGCGCGAAACCTACGAAGAGACCGGACTGATGCTGGGAGCGCGGGCCGGCGGCTCAATCACCACCCCCGAAGGGCCGTGGCGGGCATTCGCCGAAGCGGGTGTACTGCCCAACCTAAGCGCCATCCATTTTGTCGCCCGCGCGATCACACCGACCAATCGCCCGCGCCGCTTCGACAGCCGCTTTTTCGCCGCCGACATCTCCGCCGTCGCCAAGAAGGTCGAAGGCCTTGTCGGCCCCGAGGCCGAACTGGTGGAGCTCGTCTGGCTGCCGATTACCGAGGCAAGCAGGCTCGAAATGCCGCGGATCACGACTATCGTGCTCGAAGACCTGCGTGATCGTATCGCCGCTGGTATGAACCGCGACCATCCGGTTCCATTTTACCACGTCGTCCACAAGCGCTCGGTGCGCAACGTTCTTTAGTGCCGCGTCCCAGGCCCCCACGGGGATTTCTTGACATTACCGGCTTGCCGACTAGGTTGGCGGCCAACGAATGGATAAACGCCCATGGCCAAGAACGTAACCATCAAAGTGAAACTCGTTTCCAGCGCCGACACAGGCTTCTACTATGTGACGCGCAAGAATTCGCGCACCATGACCGACAAGCTGGTGAAGAAGAAGTACGATCCGATCGCCAAGAAGCACGTCGAATTTCGCGAATCCAAGATCAAATAGGCTTACTGCCGCCCTGCAACAAAACGGGCGTCATTTGGCGCCCTTTTTAACGCTCACACGGCAGGTGGCCGGCCGGGAGCGACGTCATGAGGAGGCCACTCGCACACCGCCCCCGTGCCGGCCGAACCCCACGGACCCAGGAGATGCGGCAGACCTGAGCGCTCCGCAGGGCTACGCGATGCACCGCGCCTTCTCGGGATCGATTTGTTTGGTCCGGCGGAAGCCGATTTTCATGCCTGATTTCAAGGTCAGGCTATCCCAACGGCCGGCGAAATCAATCCGCAAATATCAGTTGGAAGCGGCGAAATTGACCGTTACGCCGCGTCCGGCACGACCCGGTTTCGCCCGTCGCGCTTGGCCCGATACAGCGCCTGGTCGGCGCGCTTGATCAAGGCCGCCGCGTTATCGTCCTTGCCGCGCAACGCCGCGATTCCGATCGAGAGCGTGACCGGAAGGCTTCTAGTTCCCTGATTGATTGGAAACGGCTCGGAGGCGATGCGGCGGCGCAACCGCTCCGCCACCATGGCAGCCACCGCCATGTCGGTTTCCGGCATGACGATGACAAATTCCTCGCCGCCAATACGACAGGCGAGGTCAATGCCGCGGATCGAGCGTTTGATGCGCAGCGCAAAATCGCGCAACACGTCGTCGCCGGCGTCGTGACCGTAACTGTCGTTGATCGATTTGAAATAGTCGATATCGAGCACCATCACCGCGAGCGGCTTGCCACGCACGGCCGCCTGCTCGATGAGCGTGCCGAGGTGATTTTCCATGTAGCGGCGATTGAACAGCCCGGTCAGCGCATCGGTGATCGCCATCTCGATGGAAATCTGCACGTTTTCGCGCAGCCGCTCGGTATAGCGGCGCTTGCGCACCTGGCTGCGTGCCCGCGCCAGCAACTCGTTCTTGTCGATCGGGCGCATCAGAAAGTCGTTCACGCCGATTTCCAACCCGCGCATCATGCGCGGGTTGTTGTCCGGATCGCTGATAGCGAGTATCGGCACGTTGCGGGTGCGGTCGAGCGAGCGGATTTGGCTGCACAGCCGCAGCGCATCGAAGTTTTCCAGCCCGAGCGACACAATGACGAGGTCGTGATTGCCCTCGGCGGCGCGAAACAGCGCCTCGTTCGGATCGGCCTCGATCTCGACGGCCTGCTCAGTGGCGAGCGTAGAGGCGATGCGCTCATACGACGACGGCCGATCGTCGACGATCAGCACGCGCCCGCCGCGCCCAGTATCGGCGACCGCTTCGCGTTCCGGCGACTCAATGCCGATGTCATGCGAGGTCATTACCCGCATGCGCAGCTCGTCGGTGACGATCTTGAGCCGGGCAAGCGAACGCACCCGCGCAATCAGCGCCAGTTCGGCGATCGGCTTGGTCAGGAAATCGTCGGCACCGGCCTCAAGGCCGCGCACCTTATCGGATGGCTGGTCGAGCGCGGTCACCATGACCACGGGAATGTGATGCGTCGCCGGGCTGGTTTTGAGCCGCCGGCACACTTCGAAGCCGTCCATGTCGGGCATCATGACGTCGAGCAGGACAAGATCGCATTCGGCGCGCTCGCAGATGGTCAGCGCTTCCTGCCCGCTCATCGCGGTGACGACGTCGAAATACTCAGCCGACAGCCGCGCCTCAAGCAGCTTGACGTTGGCCGGAACGTCGTCAACGACCAAAACACGTGCAGTCATTCGCTACCTTTACGGACTGCCGAGAAAATGACGGATCGTCTCGATGAATTTGCCGACCGAAATCGGCTTCGACAGATAAGCCTCGCAGCCGCCCTCGCGGATGCGCTCTTCGTCGCCCTTCATGGCGAAGGCGGTGACCGCCACGACCGGAATGGCGCGCAGATCCTGATCGTCCTTGAGCCATTTGGTGACCTCCAGACCGGAGACCTCCGGCAGCTGGATGTCCATCAGGATCAAGTCAGGCCGATGTTTGCGCGCAAGATCGAGCGCCTCGATGCCGTTGCGCGTCGCCACGGTGTTGTAGCCATGGGCTTCCAACAGATCGTGGAAGAGCTTCATATTGAGCTCGTTGTCTTCCACGATTAGGACGGTTTTGGCCATCCCGGTCCCTCACCTGCCCCCGGCCGCGCGAACGCATCGAAGCTAGCCGGGATTTATTACGGAAAGGCAAATGGAACCGCATGAAAAGCCGTTCTGGCGAAACCAGGCACGCGGCGGAAATGCTGGCAATTAAGGCGCTTGCGTTCATCGCCGAGCAGCCGGACCAGCTGGCCCGCTTCCTCGACATGACCGGAATACCTCCGCAGCAAATGCGCGCCGCCGCGAGGGAATCCGGCTTTCTCGCCGGCGTGCTCGACCATATGCTCGCCGATGAGAGTCTTTTGGTTGCGTTCGCCGACAGCGCCGGTATCGACCCGGCAGAGATCGGGCGCGCCCGTAGCGCGCTCGGAAGGGGACGTCAGGAGCGTAACACCCGGTGAGCGCTTTCTGCCGCGATTGTCTCACCGACGCCGTGCCGCGATCGGTCCGTTGCGCCGCCTGCGGCTCGCCACGGCTTATGCGCCACGACGAGCTTGATGCACTCTCGATCGCCCATGTCGATTGCGACGCGTTTTACGCCACCATCGAGAAGCGCGACGATCCGGCGCTCGCCGCCGAGCCGGTGATCGTCGGCGGCGGCAAGCGCGGCGTGGTCGCCGCCGCCTGCTACGTCGCGCGCACGTACGGGGTGCGATCGGCGATGCCGATGTTCGAGGCGCTGCGGCTGTGCCCACAGGCGCGCGTTATCCGGCCGAACATGGAGAAGTATGCCCGCATCGGCCGCGAGGTCCGCCAGATGATACGGGCGCTGACCCCTTTGGTTGAGCCATTATCGATCGACGAAGCCTTCCTCGATCTGTCCGGCACCGAGCGGCTGCACGGCCACAGTCCGGCAAAGGTGCTGGCGCGCTTTGCGACCGACGTTGAGAACAAGCTCGCGATCACCGTGTCGATCGGACTGTCCTGTAACAAATTCCTTGCGAAGATCGCTTCCGATCTCGACAAGCCGCGTGGATTTGCGGTGCTCGGCGGTGGCGAGGCGGCGGCGTTTCTGGCGCCGAAGCCCGTGAGCTTCATCTTCGGCGTCGGCAAGGTCGGCGCGGCGCGGCTCACGCGCGACGGATTTCATCGGATCGCCGATCTGCAAAAAGCAACCGAGATCGATTTGATGCGCAAATACGGCGACGAGGGCCGCCGGCTGGCGCGGCTCGCCCGCGGCATCGACGCGCGGCTGGTGAGCGCCGAACGTGAGGTCAAGAGCGTGTCGTCGGAGACGACCTTCGACCGCGACATCGGCGATTTCCACACGCTCGAACGGATCCTGTGGGCGCAAACCGAGGAATTGTCGGCGCGGCTGAAGGAGAAGGCGCTCGCCGGCGCCACCGTGACGCTCAAATTGAAGACCGCCGACTTCAAGATCCGGACGCGAGCGCATTCGTTCGGATCGCCGACCCAGCTTGCAGGCAAGATCTTCGCCGCCGCCCGGACGCTACTCGAGCGCGAGACCGACGGCACGAAATACCGCCTGCTCGGAGTCGGTATGAGTGCGCTGACTTCCGCCGAGGAGGCCGATCCGGCCGATTTCGTCGACGGCCGCGCAGCCGAAGCCGAGCACGCCGTCGATCGGGTGCGCGCCCGGTTCGGCGAGGATGCGGTGATCAGGGGACTGGCGTTCGAACGACCGGGCAAAGACTGATCGGCGATACGCGCGCTAGTTACAAGGCTTGGCCGGCTTGACTTCCAGCGACGATAGTTTCCCGGTAACGACAAAATCGTTGTAATCGAGTGACAACGCACGCGAGATGCCGTTCTCATACAATTCAAAGCCGATGGCATAGACCGGCGTCTGCTCGCTGCTTTCCTGCCTCTTGGATTTTTCGAAATAGCTGATGGTCACCGGCCAGCGCGGTATAGACGCGAGTTTCGGCTCCTTGTCGGCTGCATCGTCATGCTTGCGCTGATCGGGCGCAAGCTTCCGCCCGATCACGGTGAGCGTATCGTAGACTTTGTCGCCGGTGTCCGATCCGTCATAGACCGGAAAATCGAGAGTGGATTTGCCCGCGCGCGCCGCCACAATCACGCGGATCATGTGCTGGGTCGGGAATGCGGCGGCGGCGTCGATATCGAGCACCTTGTGCTCGGGCTTGGTGAGATCAACCGCGGTCGCGGCGGTGCCGTGCTCGGCATGGCCGTCGACTGAATCCACCAGGTTCTGGTTCAAAAAATTCTGCGAGGTGAAATTGAAACGCTTGGCGTCGCCACCTTCCCAGGTGGTCGACCGCAGATCGCTGGTCGATACCTTGCCTTCGCCGGAATCAAGCTCGGACACCTGGCGGAATTGCAGCGTATAGCCGTCGCAGGCATTGCCGTCGAAGTCGTAAAGAATGCGCCCGCGCGCGGCGGCGACGGAGGAAGCGTCGCGCGCCTGACCGAGCGTGAGATCGTAGATGGCGCGGTGCGGCACCAGCACGACGGGAGCCGTTTGCGCATGCGCCGCCGGCGCGGAAGCGGCAAAAGCGAGAATGCAGGCCAGGAAAGCGCCGCGTGCCACAGACGTGAACCTTTCTTCCGTTGCCCCACCCCTAAGAAAGGCTTCCCCCGGCACAACTCAATACGCGTTTTTGTCTTTCGGATGGCGCAAAGATAAGGACCTTACGCACAAGCCGCAACCGTAGATCACTTCCTCCGAGCGCGTTGCGTGTTAATGTCCCACCGGCGAAAAAGCCCGCAATTTTATTGAACTGGAGGACGAAATGGCCGGCACGGCGGAGAAGAAATTGGGCGAACTCGGCGTCACGCTCACACAACCGGCCGCGCCGGTAGCCAACTACGTGCCGTTCGTGCGCACCGGCAATCTGCTTTTTGTCTCCGGACAGATTTGCCTCGAAGCCGGCGCTCTGGTCGCCAAGGGCCAGCTTGGCGGCGGCATTTCCGTCGAGGACGGTCAGAAGGCGGCGCGGGCCTGCGCCATCAACCTCTTGGCGCAGGTGAAAGCCGCGCTTGGCGATCTCGACAAAGTCGTGCGCGTGGTGCGGCTGGGTGGCTTCGTCAACGCGGTCGCCGGTTTCACCGACGGCCCGAAAGTGATGAATGGCGCCTCCGATTTGATGGTCGCCGTCTTTGGCGACAAGGGCAGGCATTCGCGTACCACGGTGGGCGTTTCGGCCTTGCCGCAAAACGCGGCAATGGAGGTCGAAGGCCTGTTTGAAGTGTCCTGAAACGGTGACACGCGCGCTCGACTGGCTGACCGCGCAGCCGGTCGCTCACCGCGGCCTGCATGACGCGACTGCCGGCATCATCGAGAACAGCGTCGCGGCGGTGCGCGCGGCAGTCGTAGCCGGCTACGGCATCGAGGTCGACCTGCAGGTGAGCGGCGATGGCGAAGCCATGGTGCATCACGACGACGTGCTGGGGCGGCTAACCGAAGCCGAAGGCCAGCTCGACCGGATGAGCGCCGCCGATCTCAAGCGCGTGCCGTTTCGCGGCAGCGATGCGCGGATCATGACGCTAGGTGAGTTGTGCGATCTGGTCGGCGGGCGGGTTCCGATCCTTCCCGAGCTCAAGAGCCGCTTTGATGGTGACGCGCGGCTTCCGCTTCGCGTGGCCGCGGTACTGTCCGGCTATCGCGGGCCGGTCGCGCCGATGTCGTTCGATCCTTCGCAGCTTGACGTGCTGCGGCAAAAGGCCCCCAGCCTGCCGCGAGGAATCGTGGCGGCCAAATACCGGCCACATCCCTATTGGGATCAAATGCCGCCGCGCCTGCGCCGCGGCATGGGTTCGCTATTGCCGGCCCTGCCCGCGCGGCCACAATTCGTCGCCTATGCGGTAGATAATCTTCCGGCCTTGGCACCCTTCCTCGCACGGCACATTTTGTGCTTGCCGCTGCTAACCTGGGTGGTGCGCACGCCGGTCGAGCGGCGGCGCGCCGAACGTTGGGCCGATCAGATGATTTTTGAGAATTTCAGGCCATGAGGAGCGACAAACGGATGCCGGGGAGCACCTCGCCCGGAACCGAAGGACTGCGGGTTGTGGCCGTGAATGCCATCGGCGAAATCGGCGCCGAAGCGTGGGACGCCTGCGCCAATCCGCCGCTTCATCCAAAATGTGAGGACGAGACCTCTCCAGCTCACATATCGGATCACATACAGACGTATTACCCGTTCTTATCGTATGATTTTTTATCTGCGCTGGAAGCCTCGAAATCGGTCGGCGGCCGATCCGGCTGGCGTGTCCAACATGTCATGGTGACAACCGGCGAGGGCACTCCTGTCGCGGTAGCGCCCTGCTATCTCAAGACTCATTCGCAAGGCGAATACGTCTTCGACCACGGCTGGGCCGATGCCTATGAGCGCGCCGGCGGCAGCTATTACCCGAAATTGCAGGTCGCTGTGCCGTTCACCCCGGCGACCGGCCCCCGGCTGCTAGTGCCCCCCGGTCCGCATACCGACGACAGGCGGCGCGCGCTTGTCGCCGGCCTCCTCGATTTGTGTCGCATCGACAACGCCTCCGGCGTGCACGTCACCTTCGCGACCGAACCGGAATGCCGCTTGCTCGGCGAGTTGGGATTCCTCCAGCGCATGGACCAGCAATTTCACTGGGAAAACGCCGGCTATGGGAGCTTCGACGATTTTCTCGCGGCGCTCGCCGCACGCAAGCGCAAGACCATCCGCCGCGAACGCCACGACGCATTGACGAACGGCATCGAGGTGCATTGGCTCACCGGCCGCGATCTGACTGAAGACGTCTGGGATCACTTCTTCACGTTCTATACCGAGACCGGCTCGCGCAAATGGGGCCGGCCTTATCTCACGCGACCGTTCTTTTCGCTGGTCGGCGAGACCATGCGCGACCGCATTTTGCTGGTCATGGCAAAACGCGCCGGACGCTGGATCGCCGGCGCGATTAATTTTATCGGTTCACACGCCTTGTTCGGGCGCCACTGGGGCGCCATCGAGCATCATCCCTTCCTGCATTTTGAGCTCTGCTACTATCAGGCGATCGACTACGCAATTGCGCACAAGCTGCGCCGGGTCGAAGCCGGCGCGCAAGGCGAACACAAGATCACTCGCGGCTATATGCCGGCTACCACCTACTCGGCGCATTACATCGCCGATCCGGCGCTGCGGCGAGCAATCGCCGACTATTTGACGCGCGAGCGCGCTTATGTGGCGGCCGCCGGCACCGAACTTGCCGCCGCCGGTCCGTATCGGCACGATGATCGCGTCAAAGCCGATTGAGCACGCACATTTCGCCGGGGGGAGCCCACGATGCCGAGTTATGACCCGAACAATCTCTTTGCAAAAATCCTGCGCGGCGAATTGCCGTCGCACAAGGTCTACGAGAACGACAAGACCTTCGCCTTTCTCGACATCATGCCGCGCGCACCCGGTCATACCCTGGTCATTCCCAAGGCCGCCGTCCGCACCATCCTCGACATCGCAACCCACGATCTCGCGCAGCTAATGACGACCACGCAGACGATCGCGCGCGCGGCCGTGACGGTGTTCGGCGCCGACGGACTAACCCTGCAGCAATTCAACGAGCCGGCCGGCGGCCAGGTCGTTTTTCACCTGCACTTTCACGTAATTCCGCGCAAGAATGGGGTCGCGCTAAAGCCACCGGCCAGTGTCCAGGAGGATCCGGCCGTGCTGTCGGAACAAGCGCAAAAGCTCGCAGCCGCACTTAAGGGCACATAATGCGTGGAGTGATGAGGGGAGCCTAGCGGCCGCGCGAGACGCGTTCGATCTCCGCCCGCACCAGGCGCTCGACCATTCCCGGCAAGTTGTCATCCAGCCAGGATTTGAGCATCGGCCGCAGCATCTCGCGTACCAGGTCTTCCAGCGTGCGCGCGTTTTGCACGAGTACGGTCTGCGCCAAGGCGTTGAAGGCAGAGTCCACTGCGGCGCTGGTAACGCCGGAGAGAAGCTGATCACGCCCGCCGCCGTGCGGCGCTTCGGCCAACTTCGGCATCGCGGACTTTGGCTCGGCGTCATCGAAGCTCACATCGGAATGACCGTCGATCTTGCGAAACTGCGGAGCCGGCTCAGGCATCGGGCTTGGCGCGGGCATGGGTGCCGCCATGGATTCCGTGAGATCGAGAATATCCGCGGCCTGCTCCTCAAGGCTTGAGGGCGCCGGCGGTTGCACCAACTCATCAGCGACAGGCGCGCTGGGTTCCTCCGGCCGCGGCGGAGCCCCCGGCCGCGGCGGCGGGGCCGTCTTGCTGGCGTCGTCGTCGGCAATGATGCGTCGAATAGAGGCGAGTATCTCCTCCATCGACGGTTCTTGTGCTTTAGCCGGCTGCGTCATGCGCGCATCCTCGCCTTATTTCGTGCGTGTCCCCCGTCGCAGCTGCCACCAACGAAAATCAGGGTGAATGGCGACCGGCCGCAAATCACATATGCGCAACTATGCAACGCCATCGTTAAGTATGTCATGGCAAAAGTCGAACGCAACCCGAACCGGTTGGCGAATCACCCAGAGGGTTTCGCCCGGCGCTGGACTAGCGACCGTCGGGATTACGCACACCGACCCAGGCGTCGCGCACCTGCTGGTAGTGGACCATTGGATCGTAAATATCGACGTTCAGTCCAAGGTGCGGCATCGACAAGCCGCCCGTGGCGGCGAGCAGTGTGTAGGAGGCGACCACGCGATCGTGCTGGGCGGTCACAAGCGCCACGCGGGCATTCACCAGCTCCTGCTGGGCGTTGAGGACGTCAAGCGTCGTGCGCTGTCCGACGCGCGCTTCCTCGCGCACGCCGTTGAGCGCGATCTCGGCGGCGTTGACCTGCGCGGTGGTCGCCTCGATTTGCGCCTTAGCGGCGTCGAGTTGGCCCCAACTCTGCACCACCGTGGCGCGCGCCTGATCGCGATTAACGTCGAGATTGAGCCGCTGCTGGCCGAGCGTTTCCTTGGACTGGCGGATTGCGGAATACTCGGCGCCGCCCTGATAAATCGGCACGGTCAAAGTCGCGACCGCGGCGGCCGCCGTCTGCCGCACGACTTCGAACGCCGGGTTGGTGGCCTGCGTCACGCTCCCCGACAAAGTCAGGTTCGGATAGAGCGTGCCCTCGCTGACCTTCACCGCCAGCGCCGCCACGTCGACGCCGTAGGCGGCAGCGAGCACCGACGGACTTTGCGTCTGTCCACGCTCGATGGCGTGCGGCAGCGTGTTCGGCGAAAGCCGGTCGACCGACGTGCCGGGCGCCAACCGGCCGGCATCGACCCCGATCACGCGCCGGTAATTGGCTTGCGACGTCACGTAATTCGACTGTGCGCCGAGCAGCGCCGAGCGGCCCGCGGCGAGCCGCGATTCCGCTTGCGCCACGTCGGTGCGCGTCACCTCGCCGACATTGAAACGATCACGGGTCTGCTTGAGCTGTTCGGTGAGGACTTCGACGTTGCGCCGGTTGAGGTCGAGGATCGCCTGATCGCGCAGCAAGTTCATGTACGCAGTGGCGGCATCGAGCAGCACCTGTTGTTCGGTGACGCGTAAAGTCTCACGCATGGCGTCGACCTGGCTCTCGGCCTGGCGGGTGCGGTTGGCCGTTTGCCAACCGTTGAACACCGTGTAGGAGCCGGTCGCGCCGACACCGCGCGACAAAAACGGCTCGGCGTACTGAATCGTATTGATCGGCCCGCCGGTCGTGAGCGGAAATGCCGAGGTCGAATTGGTGTAGTTGTAGCCGCCATTGGCGGTGATGCTCAGCTTCGGGCGATAGCCGGATAACGCTTGCGGTACGTTTTCGTCGGTTGCGCGCAAGGCAGCGCGCTGTGCGTTGAGTGATGGATTGTTCTGATATGCCTGCACCAGGGCCCATTCAAGCGTATCGGCCAGCGCGCTTTCCATAGCTACGCCAAGCCCGACGCCGGACACACACAGCCACGTAGCGGCTAGGAAATAAGCCCGCACCCCTCGACGCATGGAAATACGCTGCCCTGCCCCTCCCCGCGTCCCCCGCGGGATTGCATCAGACAATACCCCATTGTCGCGGCGAACGGAGCAGCCGACGCGACTAAGAAACAAGACTATGCGGGTGGAAGGTAGGGCGAAACCCCCACCCTTGGTTTTGCTCTATTATTTCTGGCTACAGGCACATAAAGCGCCACACGTGGTCCTGCCCCCCCTGCCGCTCGGGCAAATGCAGCCGGGCATCGCCTAAAAGATGAAGGATTGGGGCGTCGCGAAGCCCGGCAACAGCTTGGCGGCGCCGTCGAAAATCGGCCGGCCGACCAAGTGGCCTTCCACTTGGTGAAAAATCGTCCCCTTGGTGGCCGGCAGTCGGCCAGATACCGCGAGGAGACGACCATCGGGCTTGAGCTGACTGCCGAGCGCCTCCGGCACGGTTTCGGCTGCGCCATTGAGCAGGATGACATCGTAAGGACCGCCTGCCGCCCAGCCCGCGGCCAGCGGTCCAACCACGACCTCAACCGCATCGGCGCCGACTGAAGCGAGCGCCTCCCGCGCCCGGCGCGCCAGATCGGCATCGTCCTCGAGCGCGACCACCGATCCTGCCAATCGCGCCAACACGGCCGACGAGTAGCCGGTGCCGCACGCGACATCGAGGACGCGGTCACCCTCGCGCAACCGCCCGGCCTGGATAAGCTTGGCAAGCACCATCGGCCGCAGCAGCGCCCGGCCCTTCGCGATTTCAATGTCGTTGTCGAGATAAGCCAGCGGCGCAAGCCGGGGCGGCACAAACCGCTCGCGCGGGAGCGTGGTCATGGCGTCCAGCAGATCGGCGTCGTTGACGTCAGCGGTGCGGATCTGGCCATCCACCATCAAACGGCGTACGTTGGCGGCGTCGAACATGCCAATTGTTCCTACAAGACCCGTGCCAGAATTCGCGAGGCGTTGTGCGACACGCGCTGGCAAAACGCAAGCATGCACCCCGCCGCAACCTATTCATGTCAGTCTCTCCCGCCGTTGTGGGATCGGCCCGCTTCCTCTATAGAGCGCGGAGTCGGGCATCGGCCGAAGGGTGATCGGCAGTGCCCCAGAGCCCACGTGGCGGAGTGGTTACGCAACGGTCATCAAATTCTGTGTTGGCCGTGTATCCCTATCCCACTACGTACCCATATGTGCTGTTTTCTCCTGCAAAATAGCTCCCTCTGCGCCATCGCGTAACAGCCCGTCCCGGCTCATGCTTCCCCGTTCGATAGCAAATCCGGTAGCAATTCGGACACGTTCCGTTCCGGGGGACCGCTGCCGCGGCCCTATCAGTGTTTCTTACTTTTGATGGCGTTCTCGAACCGGGCAATTTCGTCGTCAATTCTTTTGCTCAACCGCATGATTGAGCGGGTCAGCGTCGGATTTCTTTGATCTGCGCAGAATTTTTTCCAACGCTTCCTTCGTCTGATCAAACGGCGGCTCGACCTTGCGCAAGCTCATCTCGGCTTCAATATCTTCTTGCTCGCCGCGATCGAACGTCCCAAAATTTTCCGCCCAGGTATGCATCACGATCCAACGGGAATGCAAATCGGAAGCGCTATTCCAGCAAGAAGCCGACCGCGTTTGAGATAATTTTCCGGCCGGTCTAGTTGCTTGCTTGCAAGCCACGCTTCGACGATCTTCTTTCGGTCAGTCACCGCAGGCGATCCCTTCTAAGCACCGGTAAGGCGATGACAGAATACACCGTCGAGCTATTCCGTGAGGGCGAAGGCGCCGGAATCGAGGCCGAGCTTGCCCGCGAAGAAAAGCTTAAACTTGCCCGTCGCATCTATCGCTGGGCGTGCTCGCAATACCCTGGCCGGCTCGTCATGCTTTGTGATCGAGCGCGCGTCCTAGCCCGCAGCGATCGACCGGACACGATGCCGCCATGAGCGCCGTGCGAAAGCGTGCCGACTGCTGCTGCTGCTGATTCCGAAGGTGATGAGGACTTCGGGGGCCGGTGTATAAGCGCAGAACGTTCGCAGGACGTTTCGTGAAAGCGCCGCTTTAATCGAGGGACAGATTGTCCCAAAGCGATTTCAGAGATGCGGCGTGTGCTCGGCTTTTTGCCTGAACGCAAGCAGAACGCCCTGAATGTCAAAGGGAACGGCTGTTCCTCTGTGCGGTCTGTGGATAAAACGCTTAAGGAGTATCGCGTGCCCCACCGAGATTGGTCCCGGCCGTTGCCGCGGACCTTGGTCATTCCCAGAGTCCGGAAGATCGCCGCGAGCGCTCGACTTGGCGCCACGTTGCGGACCAGCTCGACAAGGTCGCGCGTGCCGCCGACACCGCCGACGTGTCTATCGCGCTGCGCATGGTGCCGTCCACGGAAGGCGTCGAGTGCCGGCCGAAATAATGCCGCGCCGCGCGCCTGCTATCTCGATACTTTGAGATTTTCGGCGGCGGCCTTTCCGCGATTTTCGACCACCTCGTATTCGACTGACTGCCCCTCATTCAATGACGACATGCCAGCGCGCTCAACCGCGGATATGTGCACGAACACGTCCTTGCCGCCACCCACGGGCTGAATAAATCCGTAGCCTTTTTGGGAATTGAACCACTTCACCGTACCCTTCGCCATAACGCCATCTCCAAGAAATCGGGAACGGCTTAAATCATAGCCTGCCGAGGTGTCAGTCGCATCAGGAGGGTGCGGGGATGTCCACAGTTCGAATCTCTCGCGCCTGTGAGAAACTTAACGGCAGTTGAGCTGCACTCCACCCCGGAAGGTACACCGGCCAATCTGCCTAAGGACGGCAAAGCGCAGATAACCGCCGTTGCAACATCAACAACGACTGGAACGCTTGGCAGCTACACGCCAATCCAGCGGCCATAAAGTAAAGCGCGGCGGCGAGCTGAGCAGCGCTTGCGCCATTCTGGTTTTTTCCAGTGGCGCGCGGGTCTAAGGGCTGAGAAAATCTGGCAGTGGCAGTCTGATTTCACGGCCGCCATTGCCTACTTGCGCTTTAGGATCGTGACGGTTCTAATTTCCGGCATGGCTATGTTGCGTCAAATTCTAAATCGTCAGGCGCCCCCTTCGCGGGAAGCTATACGCCAGCTGATCGAGCGGTCTTTACGGCGGGACGTTAAACTGCGCCTCGCGCTGGACGGACCGGACGACGTAATCAAGCGTTTCTCTAAAATATCGCTTGCCGGCATGCTGAAAGAATTGGAGCGCAACCACTCCAAAAGCTAGTGGCGTTTGCGCCATAATACCGGGAATGTTGAGATAACTACCATTTTGCGGGCGCTTCACCAACAAGATGGACCGGTAAACCACTTTTTTATCGATTTTTGGTGTGATGGCCGTCACAGACACCTAGCGGCGCGAACTCTATGGTTTTGTTGTTTCGAGCTATAGCGCGATTGATCAATTCCTCCATCCGAACGGTACGAGCCAAGGAGAACTAAATGCGAAAGTGGGAATACCGGACCGTTGTACGGAATGCTTACTGTGACGTCGCGGAGGAACTCAACACACTCGGCGATGACGGATGGGAATTGGTATCGATCTATGCGAGCGGTCGGGGTGGTAAGGTGCTCGTTTTGAAAAGGCCACGAGCCGAGCTCAAGCAATTTGCCGCGTGATCCGCGCCGGGCAAGCGCGGGCCGGCCCGGCGCAGATTAAATCGTTCGACCTGGGCGATCGCGCCATCCACAGGAAACGCAGAGCCGCAGCCGGCGCTCTTGGCAACACAGCGCTAACGCGACATTCTAAAGAAGATGCCCGAAGAGCCATCGCCGGTTTTAACGCCCGAACAGCACCAGAGGCACTGACAGACAACACGGAGGCGCTGGGGCGGGGCATCTATTGTTTTCGGCATTTGGGCCCGCACACGTTATCGCCGGGCAAGCGCGGGCCGTACAAAAAGCAAGCTGGCCTAAGAGGCAAACTCCACTACAACGGTCTCTGTGTGCTGACACCTCGGACACTCAAAGGTGCGGCGATCGAAACCCGGCTTCTCCGGCTCAATGAGCGCCAGATACATCAGCGCCGAACATGCTGGACACTCTGGCCGCTCGTGAATTGGCGTGTTTTCAAGATGTGTATTTGTTGCCTGATTGTTTATCTTAGGCCCGAGGCGACAGGAGCGGGAAGGTAAGGAGCGTCATCGGCTCGACGGTAACGGAGATACCAATTGTCGCGCCCTAGCCCGTTTTGTCACTTAGTGCGACGCGGCGGTATGTCTGAAGCTGAGGGACAAGCCGACATTACGCAACCCGGCCGACGCCTTCAAAAAGCGTCTGCCGAAGGTCGAGCGCCGTACCTTGGTGACACTCAGGCAGAGCAGTCGGCGCGGCGACTGGCGGCTATCGCCCATAGTCGGGTCTATTGGCCGGTGCTGCTGGCTTTGTCGACCGGAATGCGCCGGGGGCGAGATTCTCGCCGTGCGTTGGAAGAACGTCGATCTCGATGGCGGCACGCTTCGCGTCATGGAGAGCCTTGAGCAGATCAAAACCGGCATCCGATTTAAGCCGCCAAAGTCGGGCCGACACCGCGTCATCGCCCTGCCCTCTTACGCAGTCGAGGACCTGCGCCGGCTCAAGCGCCGACAAGCTGAGGGATTGCTTGTGCTCGGCATCGGGCAAAGCGGCGAAACCCTTGTGTGTGCCCGCGCCGATGGCGAGCCACATCAGCCGCTCAGCCTTGCCTACGAGTTCGCCCGCTTTATTGGCCGCATAAAGGATCTGCCGCGGGTCCGCTTCCATGATTTGAGGCAACTTGCCAGCGGCGTGCATCCGAAGATCGCATCGGAACGGTTGGGACATGCGTCAGTCGGAATTAGTTTAGATTTCGATGCAGAGCGACGCGGCGGTCAAGCTTGACTCAGCAATGCAGGTTGCTAAAGGGCGGCTCGCCGGGCCAAAATAGTGTCCGCTAGCAATTTCGGTAGCAACGAGCCTCACGACTATCTACAAGGCTCCGAATTGCCCTAAACCTTCAACCACATACGGCCACGTGGCGGAGTGGTTACGCAACGGTCTGCAAAACCGTGTACCCCGGTTCAATTCCGGGCGTGGCCTCCACACTCTTTCGCAGAGAGATAACTGTAAGCCGTTCTCAACCCTTTCAAAGGCGAGGCTCGTTTGTTATATCGGCGCCAACGCGAGCAGGCTTTTCCCCGGTAGCTCAGTGGTAGAGCAACCGGCTGTTAACCGGTTGGTCGCTGGTTCGAATCCGGCCCGGGGAGCCACTTATCGCCTTTAACACCGCCGTAGCAGAGCGTCGCCGGTCCGCGGCCGGGTAGGAAGACCGATGGTTGCGGAGAGCGAGACGACGCCTGAACCGACGGGGTGGGTGGGCCGCTCGATTCCCCGCTTCGAAGATGCGGCTTTGCTCGCCGGCCGCGGCCGCTACATCGACGATCTCGGCGTGCCGCCGGGAACACTGCACGCGGCGATCCTGCGCTCGCCGCACGCGCACGCCAACATCGAGGCGATCGATTGCACGGCGGCGCGCGCCGCCGACGGCGTCGTGGCGGTCATCACCGGCGCCGAGGTCAAGGCGCTGTCCGCAAGTTTGGCCGTCGGCATCACGGCGCCGATCGAATGCTGGGCGATCGCGATCGAGCGCGTGCGCTACGTCGGCGAGCCGGTCGCCGTTGTGGTCGCCATGGATCGCTATCGCGCCGAAGACGCAATCGAGCTCATCGAGGTGCGCTACCGGCCGCTGCCGGCCGTCGTCGATCCGCTGGCCGCCGCCGCGGCGGACGCGCCCATCCTGCATCCCGCGGCAAAGACCAACGTGGTCGGCGAGCGGTCGTTTCGGTACGGCGATCCGGACGGCGCGTTCACGGCCGCGCCGCATCGCATCCGCGTCAACGTGCATTACCCGCGCAACTCCTGCACGCCGATCGAAACTTACGGCGTGATCGCGGATTACGATCCCGGCGAAGATGCGTATGACGTACTGGCTAATTTCCAGGGACCGTTTTCGCTGCATCCGGTAATGGCGCGTGCGCTCAAAGTACCGGGCAACCGCTTCCGGCTACGCACCCCACCGGATTCCGGCGGCAGCTTCGGTGTCAAGCAAGCAGTCTTCCCATACATCGTGTTAATGGCGGTCGCCGCACGCGTTGCGGGACGGCCGGTGAAATGGATCGAGGACCGGCTGGAACATCTCGCCGCTTCAGTGTCGGCAACCAACCGCGTCACTACGCTGGAGGCGGCGGTGGACGGCAATGGCCGCATCAGCGCGCTCGCTTTCGATCAGCTCGAGGATTGCGGTGCTTATTTGCGCGCGCCCGAACCTGCCACGCTCTACCGGATGCACGGCAACATGACCGGTGCCTACGCCATCCGCCACGTCAAAATCCGCAACCGCATCGTGCTCACCAACAAGACCCCCACCGGGCTCAACCGCGGCTTCGGCGGTCCGCAAGCCTATTACCC
Source organism: uncultured Alphaproteobacteria bacterium (assembly GCA_963747855.1). GTDB lineage: Bacteria > Pseudomonadota > Alphaproteobacteria > Rhizobiales > Xanthobacteraceae > BOG-931. Next base: position 908,508 of record CAVVGN010000002.1, on the reverse strand, counting down.
GCTGGAACGGATGATGCAGCGCATCGCGATCGAATTGAAACTCGATCCGCTCGACGTCATCCGCCGCAATCTCGTGCCGGCGAAGGCGATGCCTTACCGGACTGCGACTGGCGCGTTGTTGGATTCCGGCGACTTCGCCGCGGCACTTAACACCGCCATTGCGGACGGCAAGCTCGACGAATTAAGCGCGCGCCGCGACAAGGCGCGCGCCGCCAGCAGGTTTTACGGCATCGGCTTTGCCGCCGTGGTCGAGCCAAGCGTCTCCAATATGGGCTACATCACGGCGGCGCTGACGCCGGAAGAGCGCCGCCGCGCCGGACCGAAGAACGGCGCGCAAGCGACCGCTACCATCAGCTTCGATCCGCTCGGCACAGTCTCCGTGCAGGTGGCGTCGGTGCCGCAGGGTCAGGGTCATCGCACGGTGGTTGCGCAGGTCGTAGCCGATGTTTTCGGCCTCAAGCCGAAAGACATCCGCGTGACCGCCGACGTCGACACCGCCAAGGACGGTTGGTCGATCGCGTCCGGCAATTATTCCAGCCGCTTCGCGCCGGCGGTCGCAGGCACGGCGCGCATGGCGGCGGAAAAACTTCGCGACAAGCTTGCGCGCGCCGCCGCAGCGCAGCTCAACGTGGCGGCCGCGGAGGTCGTGTTCGAAGGCGGCCGCATCGCTGCCCGCCGCAATCCGGATAATTCGCTGCCGTTTGCGCGGCTTGCCGCCGCCGGGCATTGGGCGCCGGGCACGCTCCCTGCCGATATCGGGCAGATGATCCGAGAGACGGTATTCTGGACGCCGCCCGAGCTCACCGCCCCGAACGATGCCGACGAGGTGAACAGTTCGCTGTGCCACGGTTTCATCTTCGATTTCTGTGGCGTCGAGATCGACCGGATGTCGGCTGCGGTGCGGATCGACCGCTACGTCACCATGCACGATTGCGGCCGTGTCCTGCATCCGGCGATGGTGGCGGGGCAGATCAACGGCGGATTCGCGCAGGCTCTCGGCGCGGCCTTGTACGAGGAATACGCCTATGCGCCCGATGGCGCTTTTTTGTCCGGCACGTTCGCCGATTACCTCGTACCGACCGCGATGGAAGTGCCCGAGCCGGTCATCCTCAAGCACGAGTCGCCCTCCCCGTTCACGCCGCTCGGCGCCAAAGGCGTCGGCGAAGGCAATTGCATGTCGACGCCGGTCTGCATCGCCAACGCGATTGCCGATGCGCTATCGCTCGCGACAATCGATCTGCCGGCGACCCCGTCCAAACTCGCGGCGCTGATCGACAAGGCCGAAACAAAATCGGCCCGGCTTGCCCGGGAGCAAGCGTCGTGAAGCCGACGGCGTTCGATTACGTGCGCGCTGAAAGCCTCGGCGAGGCGCTCGACGTTCTCGCTGCGGAAGGCGCGGACACAAACATCCTGGCTGGCGGGCAGACGCTGGTGCCGATGCTGAGCATGCGCATGGCACGGCCGCACGTCGTGCTCGACATTATGTGGCTGCCCGGACTCGACCGCATCGAGATCGCAGATGGAACGATCCGCGTCGGCGCGAGCGTTCGCCAGCGCACATTGGAGCGATACGCGGAGCTGGACAAGCGCCAACCGTTGTTGGCCGCGGCCCTGCCGTGGATCGGCCACGCGCAGACGCGCAGCCGCGGCACTGTGTGCGGTTCGGTCGCCAACGCCGATCCGAGCGCCGAGCTGCCGCTGGTGCTGGTCGCGCTCGGCGGCGAGATCGAGCTGCGCTCGCAAAAGGGTACACGCCGGATCACCGCGGAGACGTTTTTTACCGGCATCATGTCAACCGATCGCAAAGACGATGAACTGATCGAAGCGGTGCGCTTTCCCGCGGCGCGCGCTGGCACGGGCTATGCGTTCCGCGAGATCGGCCGGCGGCACGGCGATTTTGCCATTGTCGCCTGTGCGGCGGTGGTCAACGCGCGCGAGGCCCGACTTGCGGTCGGCGGCGTGGCCGACAAACCAATCGCTTGCGACCTGCCGTTGCTGGGTAAAAGCAATTTCGACGAGGCGTTTGAAGATTTCACGCGCGCTCTCGACGCGCGCGACGATCTGCATGCCAGCGCGGACTACCGCCGCCGTCTGGTCCGCGCACTCGGACTGCAAACCTTGCAGGAGGCCGCTGCATGCCGCGCCTGACCTCCGGTTCCCCGCATCGCGTTCGCTTCACGTTCAACGGCCGCGCCGTTTCCGGATTTGCCGAGCCGCGCATGCTGCTGAGCGATTTCATCCGCCACGTTCTCGGCGCAACCGGCACGCATGTCGGCTGCGAACACGGCGTGTGCGGCGCCTGCACGGTGCAAATCGACGGCGTGCCGGCGCGTTCTTGCCTCGCGCTGGCGGTGCAGGCGGAGGGCGCCGACATCCGCACCGTTGAAGGCCTGGCGCCGGCGGCGGACAGACTCTCGCCGTTGCAAAGCGCGTTCCGGGACAATTATGGCCTGCAGTGCGGCTTCTGCACGCCCGGCATCCTGATGTCGCTCGACGCACTGCTCGACGAGCGGCCCAATGTCAGCGAGCCGGAAATCCGCGAGTTTCTCTCCGGCCATCTGTGCCGCTGCACCGGCTATGCCTCGATCGTCAAGGCGGCGCTGGCGGCGGCGCGGCAGCGGCGCGAGGCACGCGCGCATGCTTGATCTCGGCACGAGCTTTCTCGCCAGCGTCGCGCGCGATCCGGATGCACTTGCGGTCGTCGATGGCGACCTGCGGCTAAGCTATCGGGAGTGGTACGAAAAAATTTCCGCGCTGGTCGCGGCCTTCGAAGATTTAGGCCTCAAGCCCGGCGACCATCTCGTCACTTTGCTGCAAAACAACTGGCAGGCGGGCACGCTGCACTGGGCCTGCCAGTTCGCCGGCATCATCGTCACGCCGGTCAATTGGCGCGCCAAGGACGACGAGATCGATTTTTATCTCGAAAATTCCGGGGCGCGCGCCGTTGCCTATCAGGACGTCTCCGCCGCCGCCGCGGCCGCCGCAAAAGGCGCGGCCAAGCTAGCGCGCATCGCGGTCGATGGCGACGGCGCATTCGACCTCGATTTCGCGCAACTCGTCGCGGGCAGGGCCACCGAGGCGCTCCCGCGGGTCAACGCCGATGCATGGTCGCTGATGCTCTACACCTCAGGCACCACGTCGCGACCGAAAGGCGTTCCACGCCGGCACCGCGCCGAACGGGCCGCCGCCGTCGCGCATGTGGCGCAGAATCTTTACGCGCACGGCGAGCGCACCCTCGGCGTCATGCCGCTCTACCACACCATGGGCGTCCGCTCGCTGCTCGCCATGTCGCTTATTGGCGGCGTTTTCGTTTGCCTGCCGCAATTCGACGTTGGCCGCGCGCTCCGTCTGATCGCCGCCGAACGGGTGAGCAATCTTTATCTGGTGCCGACCCTTTATCACGATCTCGTCAATCATCCCGACTTCGCAGGCGCCGACGTAACCTCGGTGCGCAAGTTCGGTTTCGCCGGTGCACCAATGACCGATGCGCTGCTGCAAAAACTCGATGACGCCTTTCGCCCCGACCTGTTCGTCAACCACTACGGCAGCACGGAGATTTATACCTTCAGCATCGACCAGAAAGCGGCGCGCAAGCCCGGCTCCGCCGGCCGCGCCGGCATCAATCAGATGCTGCGTGTGGTGCCGCTTGGCGCGAAATCCGCGGATGAGCTCGCCATGCCCGGCGAGGAAGGCGAGATCGTAGCCCTGATCGCCGGCGATGAATCCTTCGAAGGTTACTGGCGCCGGCCCGACGCCGACGCAGCCGCCATTCGTAACGGCTGGTATTTCACCGGCGATACCGGCCTGTTCGACACGGATGGCGACCTTTTCGTCACCGGCCGCGTCGACGACCTGATCATCACCGGCGGCGAGAACGTCTCCCCGGTCGAGATCGAAAGTTGCCTGTCGCTGCATCCCGCCGTGGCCGAAGTCGCGGTCGCCGGGTTGCCTGACGAGCGGTGGGGAAAGATCGTCTGCGCCTTCGTCAAACGGCGCGCGGCCGTGGAGCCGTCGGAGCTCGATGCCTATTGCCGCAGCTCCGGACTGGCCAATTTCAAGCGGCCGCGCCGCTACGAATTTGTCGCGGACATTCCCAAATCGCCGGTCGGCAAATTGTTGCGGCGAAAGCTCGTCGCCGGCGACTATCGTCCCGAACGCGGTCCCGCCCACGACAATCGCGAAAGGCGTGAACAAGGAAAACCGGTATGAGCACATCCAATTTCACGCCGATGGCTTTCGCCGACGCGCGGCTTGCCCGCCTCGATGGGTTTCGCGTCGAGATCGATCCGGAGCGCGAGCGCGCCGACGTTATCCTCGACCGGCCGCCGCTGAACGTCATCGAGATGCCGCAACGCGACCAATTGCGCCTCGTCTTCGAGACACTCGACGAGGATGCGCGCATCCGCGTGATCGTTCTGCGCGCCCTTGGCGAGCATTTTTCCAGTGGCGGCAACATCAAGGGCTTTCTGGAAGCGACGCCGGAGCACGTATCCAGGCTCGCCTGGAACATCGCCACGCCGGCGCGCTGCTCAAAGCCGGTGATCGCCGCCAATCGCGGCTATTGCTTCGGCGTCGGCTTTGAAATTTCGCTCGCCTGCGATTTCCGCATCGCCTCGGAAACCTGCTTCTACGCGTTGCCCGAGCAGCGCCTCGGCCAGATTCCCGGCTCGGGCGGCTCGGCACGGCTGCAAAAGATCGTCGGTATCACCCGCACCAAGGACATCGTGATGCGATCAAAGCGCATCCCGGCGAAGCAAGCGCTCGACTGGGGCATCGCCACCGAATGCGTGCCCGACGGCGAATTAGAAAAAGCAACCGACGCGTTGGTCGACGAGCTGCGTGCCTTCTCGCCGCTGGCGCAGCGGACCGCCAAAAAGCTTCTCAACGACACCGAGGATGCCACGCTGTCGGTCGCCATCGAGCTGGAAGGCCATAGCTACAGCCGCTTGCGCCAATCCGACGACTTCCGCGAAGGCGTTGAAGCCTTTCACGGCAAGCGCAAGGCGAAGTTTCGCGGGAGTTGACGAGACACCGTCAGCACGGCCTATCCGCCCGCCCCGCGATAAAGGAGTTGGCCAGGGCGCACCCAGCCGGTTGTCACGATAGCTTCATCAAACATGCGCTTGGTTAGGCATCTAGACAAAGGGGCTGCCATGTCCAAAGCAAAAAAGCTTGTTCGGACGGGCGCGGAGCGCGCCGCCAAGCGGAAGACCTCGGCGAAGCCTGCGACGCCACTCGATCACATGCGGGCCGTCTACAAAGCGGCGGTCAAGGAATTGATCGCCGCGATTAAACAGGAAGAGGCTCTTGCATCAGTCAATCGCACGATAGCCGACGTTGACAAATGGGAGGGCGCTCACTTTGCCTAAGACAAAATGCGCAGCAAGGTGAAGGTCCTGAAGAAAGAGTACGAAGACGCGCTGCGCGAGAAGTCTTTCGGCTTCTAAAGCGCAGCGATCGCCGACGCGGGGGGCGGACTGTCGCCACTCTCCGCCGATCATCCGACGGCGGGTCTGACCCGACCAAACGACGCGGCCCTTAAGCGCTGTCAATGACCGGCTTTGCAGCACATAGGAAAGTAATCGGCATCATCGCCGGCGCCGCCACGGCGCGTTCGTGGCCCTTATTCCGTTCTTCGGAATCATGGAACTAAGCCGGGTGATCGGGGAAGACCAAATGCGCGAACTGTTTTTCCGCAGCCACGGAAAACTCAAGCTGTCGCGCCAGCAACCTTGAGGTTGTGGACTCTTTATGCCATTTCCGCAGAGGCTCCCCTGCGCCCACGACTTTACCCCTCGACTTCACCCACCAACCCTTCGGAGAGACATCATGCCGGCGCATCGCTTTTTTGTTCTGATTGTTGCATTGGCGTTTTCCAGCAGCGCTTTTGCGCAGATGACGGCCGAGCAGAAAGCAGCATGCCAAGGCGACTACGACAAATACTGCAAGGGCACCATGCCGGGCGGCGGTCGCATCATCGCCTGCCTGGATAAGCACTTCGGCGAGCTTGCTCCCGCCTGCAAGCAAGTCGTCACCGCGCAGAAGAAATAAGCACGCAAGCACGCTTGGGGCTGCGGCGCAGCTTGCGGCTCACCCTATAGGCCGCTCATCGGCGATGATTTATCCGTCGTTCGGCAATGTGCCGGGCGCTACAAAAGTCACGCGGTGCCTACGCACGATCATTTGTCGCGCTCACCGGTATACGTAATGCGCCAGATCGTGCCGCCGGTGTCGTCAGCAACCAATAGTGAGCCATCCTTGGCGACCGCTAGCGCGGCGGGGCGTCCCCAGACCTCGGCCCGTTGCTCGCCAGAAATCCAAAAGCCGGTGACGAAATTCTCGTAATGGCCTTCGGGGCGGCCATTCTTGAACGGCACGCGCACGACCTTGTAGCCGGTGGGTTCCGAACGGTTCCACGAACCCCTGAGCACCACCAAAGCCTGACCCTTATACTCGGGCGGGAATTGCTCGCCTTCGTAGAACACGATGTCCATGACGGACGAATGTGCCTCGAACAGCAGATCGGGCGTGATTGTCGCGTTCACCTTGTCGGGCGCGAGATTGGCGAAACCGGCCTGCGGGTGCTTGCCGATATAGGCGTAGGGCCAGCCGTAGAATCCTCCTTGCTGAACACGCGTCAGATAGTCGGAAGGCAGCTGATCGCCGAGACCGTCGCGCTCCTGCACCAGCGCGTAAAGTTCGCCAGTTTGCGGATGAAAAGCGAGTGCCGTCGGATTGCGCATGCCGGACGCGAACGTAGTCTGATTTGAGCCGTCTGCGTCGAAGCGCTGAATGGTAGCCTTCGGTTCGGGCTCGACTCCCAGATTGCCTGAGGAGCCGACGCCGACGAATAGGGCGCCCGACTTGGGATCAATCGCAAGGTGCCGATTTTGATGACCCTGCACGATGCCGAATACGCCCTTCTTGGTGATCATCGTTGCACCATAGGCGCCAGCGACTGGCTTACGTTCGCCGGGTGGTACCTGATCGGCGCGCTGCACCGTGCTTCTACCCGCCCGGAGAGCGCCGAGGATGTGTGGCACGCTCCAGATGCCATCTTGGTCCGCCACCAGCACGTGATCGTTTTGCCAAGCCAGGCCGTACGGCCGGTTCAGGTCCTCGACATGGCGATCCATCCACACAGCGCGTCCGCTGCCGCCATCGCGCAACAACGTCAGGTAGCCGGCGCTCTGCTCGGCCACCAGCACGTCGCCGTTGGGCAAAACGAGAAGGCGCCGCGGATTTACCAGTCCGGTCGCGAACGGTGTAGCTTTAAAGCCGGGCGGCACCTTCAGTGTTTGCCCGCTGTAAGGCACAATCAGAGATCGATTGGTAACGATGGGACCGGTCTTGGGCGCAGGCAGATCGGCCGGGTCGATGTGGAAACGGTGGCCGGTCTCATGCTGGTTTTGAAAATTCGCCGTTAGGCTATCTTGAGAGCTCGTTGCTTGTCCGCGCGCCTCATTTCGCTGCGCCCCCGTGAGGCTTGATACCAAAGCGCCCGCGACGAGCGTGCCGAGCGCGATGCGGCGGCTTCCGGCATACTTTGTCACATCCGCGATCCGTTGCTGCATTGGGGTTCTCCGAGCAACAATCCATTTGATACCCATTTGGGACACGTTGTGACCTTGCATCGCGACGCGCGGTGCTTTCACCCGATCGGCCGCTCATCGGCGATGATCTTGCCGTCGTTGGGCAATGTGCCGAGCGCAACCAAGGTGACGCGGCCTTTCAGCTTGGTCACCGACTGCAACGTAGCAGCGACCGCGTCGGCGAGTTCGCCCGCCGGCGCGGAACATTCGGCGGCGAGCATCATCGCGTCCTGCTCGGCTTCGCGCTTAACCGACAGCCGCACGCGGCCAAGCTCGGGATGGCGCTTGGCGACTTCGGCGATCTGGCCGGGATGCACGAACATGCCCTTGATCTTGGTGGTCTGGTCGGCACGTCCCATCCAGCCCTTGATGCGCGCATTGGTGCGACCGCAGGGAGAGCGGCCGGGCATGATGGCGGAGAGGTCGCCGGTGGCGAGCCGGATCATTGGGTAATCGGAATTGAACGAGGTGACGACAACTTCGCCGACCTCGCCCTCGGCGACCGGATCGTCGGTGCCCGGACGCACGATCTCTACGATCACGCTTTCATTGATCACCATGCCTTCGAGCGCTTCGGTTTCGTAGGCAATGACGCCCAACTCGGCGGTGGCGTAGCATTGCATCACCGCCACGCCGCGCGCTTTGAGTTCGGCGCGCAGCGACGACGGCAACGCCGCGCCGGAGACCAGCCCGCGCTTGATCGAGGAGGCGTCCTTTCCGGTCTTGGTGGCGGTATCAAACATGATTTTAAGAAAGTCCGGCGTTCCGGTGTAGCCGATCGGCTTGAGGTGCGCGATGGCGTCGATCTGCTGCTCGGTGTTGCCGACGCCACCGGGAATAACGGCGCAGCCGAGCGCGTGCGCGCCCGCTTCGAGGATGAATCCGCCGGGCGTGAGGTGATACGAAAAGGAATTGTGCACGACGTCGCCGGCACGAAAGCCCGCGGCAAACAGGGCGCGCGACGAATTCCAGAAATCCCCTCCGTGGCCCTCCGGCTCGAAGATCGGACCCGGCGACATCAACAGCCGCTTGAGCCGGCCGGGCGGGCGGGTGGCAAAGCCACCGAGCGGCGGGGTCTTTTGCTGCAGGTCCTTAAGGTCGGATTTGCGCAGCACCGGCAACTTGGACAGCGCATCGCGCGAAGTGACCGAGAGCGGGTCAACGCCGGCAAGCTGCTCTGCCCAGCCCGAGGCGCTCAGTGCATGGGCGATCAGGCTCGGCAATTCGCCGAACTGTTCGCGTTCGCGCAGCTCTGGCGCGCGCGTTTCCAGCTCGTCGAAATGGTCGGACATGCTCACACCCGGCGTTTTCCACGCGTATTGTCGCGCGAGAGACGGCGAAATGTCGAGCTGATTTTGTGGCTGCGACTGGCGTCAAATCTCGATGCGGAAGCCGACCTCGATTACCCCGTCGTGCGGAATATTGAAATAGTCGGGCGCGCGGCTCGAAATCTTGTTGAGGAAGGAGAAAATCGCGAAGCTGACCGGCCCCATCGACGAGCCCCTCTCGCGCCGCACCACCGTCTCATGCGCCAGATAAAAATGCTTGTGTGGCAGATCGGAATCGAAGCCGAGAATTTGAATATTCTCCAGGGTGCGCGGGATGTCCGGCTGCTGCATGAACCCGAGCCGCACCTGCACGCGATAAAAGCCATGGCCGAGGCGCTCGACCTTGTGGCGTTCGCCGAACGGCACGCGCGGGCGGCGCTCGAACACGTAGCTCAACAGCGCGACCCGCTCGTGGAATACGCGATTGTGCTGGAGGTGGCGAATAAGCATCGGCGACGCGCCGTGCTCGACCTTGGTCAGCCAGACGCCGAGGCCGGGCGCGCGGCCGATGACCAGATCGTCGACATATTCGAGGAAGCGTTCGAGTGGCAGCATGGACATGTCATAAAGCCGCCGCCGCACCTCCAGCGATCCCTTGCGCCAGCACAGCATCAGCGTCGCCATGGCGGCGCCGACGACCAGCGGGAACCAGCCGCCTTGCACGATCTTGAGCGAATTGGAGACGAGAAAAATCCCCTCGATGCCAGCGAACAGCGCGATCACGAGCGCAGCGACAATCGGCGGCCAGCGCCAGCGCTCAGCGGCGAGGTGATAAAGCAGGATGGTGGTGACAATCATGGTGCCGGACACCGCGATGCCGTAAGCGGAGGCGAGCGCGTCGGACGACTTGAACATCAGCACGACGAGAATGGTTCCGGCCGCGAGCAGCCAATTCGCGGTCGGCAGATAGACCTGCCCCGCCTCCTCGCTCGAGGTTGGAATGATCTTGCAGCGCGGACTCAATCCCATCTGGATCGCCTGCCGCGTCATCGAAAACACACCGGAGATCAGCGCCTGCGAGGCGATGATGGTGGCGAGCGTCGCCAAGACCACCATCGGGATAACAGCCCAGGCAGGAGCGAGCGCATAGAACGGGTTTTCGACCGCCTTGGGATCGCCGAGCACGCGCGCACCCTGGCCGAAATAGCACAACACCAGCGCCGGCAGGACCAGTCCGAACCAAGCCTGGCGGATGGCGGCGCGGCCGACATGGCCCATGTCGGCGTAGAGCGCTTCGCCGCCGGTCAAGGCGAGAAACACGCCGCCGAGAACGACAAAGAGACCGCGCGGATTGGCCAAACCGAACCGCACCGCTTCATACGGATTGAACGCTTTGAGAATTTCCGGGGCGGCCGCGATATTGATGCCGCCGAGCACGCCGATGGCGACGAACCACACCACCATCACCGGCCCGAACAGCCGGCCGACACTGCCGGTGCCGCGATACTGAATCGCAAACAACCCGATCAGAATGAGCAGCGTTATCGGCATGATGAGGCTCGCCACGCCGGGCGTGTCCTTTAACCCTTCGACTGCGGACAAAACCGAGATCGCCGGCGTGATGACGCCGTCGCCGTAAAGCAGCGCCGCGCCGATCACGCCAAGCAGCACTACCAAAGACAATTTCACGCGCGCGTCAGTTTCGTGCGGACGCTCGACCAGCGACAACAGTGCTAAAATACCGCCTTCGCCGTCATTGTCGGCGCGCAGCACGAAGATCACGTATTTCACCGAGATCAGCATCATCAGCGCCCAAAAGGTGAGCGAAACGATGCCGAGCACTTGGGTTGCGCCGGGGCTGTGCCCGGTCGCGTTCAGCGCGGTGGAAAACGTGTAGAGCGGGCTCGTGCCGATGTCGCCGAAAACGACGCCGAGCGCAGTCAGAGCCAGGAAAGACTGGCCATGCGGATGCTCCTGTGACCGGTCGCGCAGGGATTTGGGCTTCGCCACGTCCATCCTGACACCTCGCGGGTCACGATTGTTTCATATCCCGGTCCGTGACAATCAAGATTCGGGCCAGACCAGCCGCTTTAGGCCGCCGGGGATCGCCTTGGGTTGGCAGCTACGGCGCGACGCCGCGTCGCGGCGCTCATCAGCACGAGCACCGCGATATTGATGGCAAGCGCGACGATGCCGACGTTGAGTTCCTTGATTTGCGCGGGCAGCGCGGGAATGAGCGTGCCAATGGTTGTGCGCGTCAACCCTACCGCCGCGACGGTAGCGACGCCGGCGACGATGCCGGCCGCCGCGCCCTCGCGGGTGATCCAGCGGTTCCGCGCCAAACTCAGCGCCAGCGCCGGGAAAAGCTGAGTGACGAAGCTGTAGCCCATCAGCAGCAGCGCCACGATGGTCTGTCCGCCTTGCAGCGCGAAGTAGACCGCGACCAGCGCGACCGGCGCTACAAACAGCTTGGCGATCATCGAAACACGGACGTGGTCGGCTGACGGATCAGCCAGACGGTAAAGGTTGTTGGCAATCAAAGCTGCCGCCGTCATCAGGATCATCGAGCCCGGCACGATCGCGGTGAGCACACCGGCCGCGCCAATCAGGCCGACCACCCAGGGATCGAAGGTTTTTACCGAGAGTTTGAACAAAGCGAGGTCGACGTCCGGGCCTTTCAAGCCGGGCACCTGCAGTATCGCCGCGAAGCCGATAAAGAAGACAAACAGGAGGATTAATTGGTAGAGCGGCAGCAACATCGCGTTCTGCCGGATGACTTGGCCGTTCCGCGCCGTGTAGATCGTCACAAAAGCGTGCGGCCACATAAAGAACCCGAGCGCGGTCAAAAGCACGGTCGAGGAAAACCACCAAACCCCCTCGCCGCTGGCCGGCAAGATGGTGAAGCCGGGCTTGGCCGCTTCCACGGCGGCGAACATGGCGCCAAACCCGCCGTAATAGTGCAACGGAAAATAAATGCCGAGGAAAACGACGACCGCGAGGATCGCAATGTCTTTTGCTACCGCGGTCCACGCCGAACCGCGCACGCCCGACACCATCACATAGACGGTGGCAATGGCGGCGCCGATCCATATCGCGGGCGCGGACCCGATCGCGCCGTAGCCGGCAGCCTCGACGATGATGCCTAGTCCTTTGAACTGCAGCACCAGATAGGGAACGAGCGCCACGATGCCGACCAGCGAAACCAGCACTCCGAGCAAGCGACTGTCGTATTTGCGGACGAAAAAGTCTGGCTGCGAGTAGAGTGAATGTTCCTTGGCGTAACGCCAGATCGGCGGCAGCAGGAAATACGACATAGTGTAGGCCAACACGCCATAGGCGAGAATGTAATACGCCGGGCCGCCGCGGCCGTAGGCAAAGCCGCTGCCGCCGAGAAACGTAAACGTCGTGTAGATCTCCCCGGCCGAGAGCAGAAAAACCAGCGGCGCACCGAACGAGCGACCGGCGACCGTCCATTGCTCGAGGCCCATTCTGCGTCCGCGCCGCGCCAGCAAGCCGAGCAGCAGCGCGAGCAAAGCGGCGCCGACGATGCCGGCGAGTGCGCCGTTCATTGGGCGTCCTCGCGATTGGCGGGATCAAAATAAAAAATCACCGCCATGATCGCGGCGGTGAGCAGGATCCACGCCACCAGCCAGGCGAGCAGGAGCGGCATGCCGAAAATGTAGGGCGTCACGCGATTGACGAAGAACGGTCCGACCAGCACGGCCAGGAACGGCAGCAGCGCGAGGAGCCGAATGCTCGACATCAAATACCGTCCATTTCGCGTTCGACTTTAATTACCGGCGGCTGGTAAGAGCTTGAGCAGCCGGTCGGCGTTACCGTGAGCAAATTTCTCCATGTCTGCGGGCGGCAGCGTCAGCGAATCGAAAAAATTTCTCGCCACGCGATTGCTGGCGATCGGATAGTCGATCGAAAACATGACGCGATCAATGCCAAAGACCGCGAGCGCGACGTCAAGCGGGGGCTTGGTGAAAAGCCCGCTGGTCGTGACCCAGACCTGGTCGAGAATGGTCTGCGCGACCGAGCGCGACAGATGCCCGACATGATCCGCAAGCGTTTTGTCGGCCCGCACCAGCATGGCCGCCAACCCCTCCCCCATGTGGCCAACGATGAGCTTGAGCTTGCGATGCCGGTCGAACGTGCCCGAAACGACCAAGCGTAAAACGTGAATGGCGGTTTCGGAATGCCACCCCCAGGATGCCGAGGCCAACCGAAATCCGGTCAACCCCGGCAGGCCGCCGTAATACGCCTCGCGAACCGACTGCGGCGGCAAATTCGGATGCAGATAGATCGGCACGTCGAGTTGCACCGCGCGCGCCAGGATCGGATCGAAGCGCGGATCGTCGAGGAAGCGATCCTGAGTCAGGCCGTTAATCAGCGCACCGCAAAAGCCGAGATCGCGCACCGCCCGCTCAAACTCGTCGGCCGCCGCTTCCGGCGTTCGCATCGGCAGATGCGCAAAACCGGCGAGGCGGTCGGGATGCAAAGCAATCGCCTTCGCCAGATGATCGTTGATGCTGCGCGCAAACGCGATGCCCTTGCCGCCATCGAGCAGATCGGCGCCCGGGCCGGAGGGCGACAGCACCTGCATTGTAATGCTTGCCTCGTCCATGTCGGCGAGGCGCGCCGCGCCGAGATCGGACATTTTGCCGCCAAGCGAGGAATGGAAGCCGGGCGGAAATCCGTGCCTGGCGATGACGTCCGGGTCGATTTTGCGCACCAGCGCCGGCACGGTGAAATGCTCTTCAAGAGCGACGACACGCATCGCAACCTCCTTGCATCAGCTTAAGGCCGCTCATCCCGGCCGTAAGCCTTTACCTTCCGGCAACCATACACCAGCACCATCGCGTACTGCATTCAGCGAGGCATGAATCATGGCTTACCTTTTCTCGCGAGCACTCGTCGTTTTGGTCGCCTGGGGAGTGTCGTGTGTAGCGATCAGGGAGTTATTTCCGGAAGCCGATCCGGGGATCTTCGGCATCGCCGGTGCGTTCTGGGTGGTGGGCGGGACCGCCTATTTCGGCTATTTGCACAAATTGCGCCGCGACATCGAAGAGCTTGAGCGCAACCGCCGCTACGGCGTCGTGCGCGCCCAGGCGGCCCTGTCACCAGCCGAATAAGGCTCAGCGGCCGGCGCGATTCCAGCCGCGCGCGCGATTGCCGTAGATTTCGTGACCGGCCGGGGTGACCGCCACCGTATCTTCCAGCTTGATGAAGCCGCGGCGCGGATGCAGCAGCGTCGTCTCGACCGAAATCACCATGCCGGCTTCGAGCGGCTTGTCCGCGTCATACCCATCGTAGGGAACCGGACCCGTACTGGTGAGCCGCGGCGCTTCGTGGCTGACGAGGCCCATGCCGTGGGCAAGAAACTCGTAATGGTTGTGCAATTTTGATTTCTTCAACACGCTTTCGGCGCCGGCATAGATTTCTGAACCAATGACGCCGGCCCGGATCGGCTTGAATGCCGCCTGCTGCACCGCTTCGACCTCGGCCAGCAAATCGACCAGTTCGCCGTCGGGCTCGCCGGCCACGCCCATGCGCGCCAGATCGCCGATATAACCGTGATAGTTGCCGCCGGAATCGACCGATAGCGGGTCGCCCTTCTCCCATCGCTGGTCGGACGGCGCGCGGTTGTGACTAGCTCCCGCCGCGATCAGGCAATAATCGAAGATCAGCCCGCGCATCGTTTCTTCGCGGCGCAGCGCCTCGGCCATGTCCTGCTTGGTCGAGCCGACGCCGTGCTCCTTGAAAACCGCGAGCATGGAATTGATCACGAGATCGGACGCTCGCTTCAGTTTTTCCAGTTCTTCCGGGGTCTTGCGCGCGCGCAGCCGCTCCAGCACGAAAAGTGCATCCTTGAGCTCGGCGTCGGGGAACACCTTGCGCAGCGCATCCGCCGAAGCAGCCGGGATAAATGCAAGCTCGATACCGATGCGTTTGGGTTTCGCCGTCAGCTTGCGGATGTAATCGGCGGCGCGCTGCATCACGTCGACCGCGCCCGAACTTTTGGTGTTGGTCTCCGATACCCAGAATGGCTTGATTTCGGTTTGGTAGCCTTCCATGCGATGGCCGAAATAGCCGGCCTTTTGCGGGGCGCCCTTGACGTAAACGACCACCGGCAGGTACCGCGTGATCCCGATCGCATCCATGGTGTCGAAGAAAAAAGAGCGATGGCCGCCAAGCAGATACTGCACGTTGGGCTTGGATGTAGCGAAGAGCACGTCGATGCCAGCGTCGTCCATCAGCCGGTCGAGCCGGGCGGTATCGAATGGCGCAGCAGCTTGGCGCGTAACGGTGTCGAGCATGATTTAGAATCTCCCGGCCGGGGCGGCGATACCTGTTTAGCCTAGCAAAACCCGGCGGGAAGATGAACCGTTCCGGCGGTTGGCGACCATGCAAAGCGGACAGTACCCAAGACAGGGCAGCGCTCCGGCTAAGGCGAGATCCGCTCGAGCAGGCGGTTGAGTGCCCGTTCGACCTCGATCGGCCCGCCCCGGCCCGCCAGGTGGTTTTCGGCCGCGTCGGAAAGCGCGGCGGAAACGCAACTAATGCCGGCAAAGCCGTAAGTTCCGCCGGTGCCGGCAAGCGAATGCGCTATCTCGGTAATGCGCGCCATGGCGACGTTTGAAGGCTTCTGGCGCAGGCACGACGCCAGACCCAAAGGGCGCTGGCGTCCTCTTTGAGACACCGCAAAATCCTTCGCGCGCCGGCGAGAGGATATTCTCCATCGCAACGTGACGGCGGACTTCACTGGCAAGCGTGTGCGGGTCGAACGGCTTCTTTATGATACCGACAGCGCCTTGCATCCTGCAGCGGTGGTGCTGGGCGACCTCCCGGCAGGCCGTCAGGAACACGACCGGGATCGGCGCCGTGCGTTTGTCGGCACGCAATCGCGCCACCACCGCCGGGCCATCCAGGTCGGCCACGACGATGTCGAGGAGAATGAGATCAGGCCGCCACGCGACCGCCGCCGTCAGCGCTTCCGCGCCGGAGGCGCAATCGCGCACGGTGAACCACAGCGCGGCTTCCACCGCCTGCCGTGCATCGGTTTCGCCATCGACCAGGAGAACGTGAAGATGAATCATCGCGGCGAACAACCCGCATCACCGTTGCGGGTGATTGGACCAGTCGCGCGTCACCGATCTCTTAAAAGCACCACGACTATGGCGTGGGTAAAAATACTTGCCGGAACGTTTCCTCACGCCGCCGACTTCGTCGCCGGCGTTCCCCTGCCGCTCACTGCAATCACCTCGCCGGAACCGCGGCGCGGGCGGTCGAGGATCAGTTCGATCGAGGCTATTTCGATGCGATTGCGGCCGGAATCCTTGGCGCGATACAGCGCGTGGTCGGCTTGCGCCAGCAGCGCGGAAAGATCGAGCACGGCGTCATGACTGATGACGATACCGATACTCACCGTCGCACCCACCGATCGGCCCTCGACTTCGCGGGTGGCTTCGGCGAAGCCGGTGCGGATCTGTTCGGCGACCGTCATTGCCCGGTCCCGATTAGTGTCGCGCAATAGCGCGGCGAATTCTTCGCCGCCGAGGCGCCCGAACAAGTCGATGTGACGCATGGAGCCGCTCGCGACGTCGGCGAAGATTTCCAGCACCCGGTCGCCGACGGCATGGCCAAAGCGATCGTTGATCGATTTGAACTTGTCGAGGTCGAGCAGCATCACCGCGGTCGGATGCGGATCGGTCGCCTGCCGTTTGAGCTGCGCCTCGCCGTCTTGCAGGAAGGCGCGGCGGTTCGCGACGCCGGTCAGCGGATCGACCAGCGCCGCGGTTTTGTGGCGGTACTCGGTGCGCTCCTTCGCCATTGCGAGCAGGATGAAGGCAATTGAGATCGTAAACAGCAGTCCTTCGAAGCTGAGCACCGTCAGCCAGACGCTTTCGAACAGCTGGTTGGTGGTCGGCAGCCACGGCAACATGGCGCCGATCGGCGTGCGCAGCAGATACAGCGCACCATGCGCGAACAGCATGAAGATCGCCGGCCATCGCGAAACCAGCGGCTCGCTACGCCCGCGCCAGAATTCGTATGCCGCACCCCAGGTGTAAGCGGCGACGATGCCTGACGAGAGCAGCACGCGCACTTCGAAGGAATCATTGAAGCCCGGAATGCGGCTCGCGATCAGCCACAGGAGAGCGCCAGCGAATATCAGCGCCGGTCGCGGACGGCGATAGTCGAATACGCGCGCGCCGGTCCAGGTCAACGCAAACGCCGTGAACAGGATAACGTTGGCGAGGTCGATCGAGATCAGGTCGGAAACCGACCCGTACAGCCCGAACAGCATCACCGAGCCGGCCCGCAACAGATGCGCAAAGCCCCACCAAGCCACTGCGGTGATCGCGGTGTTTTGTGCCCAAACGAACAGCAGCAGCAATCCGAGGATTGCTTCCACGTAAATCGTCACAAGAAACAACGTATTGACGTCGAGATTCATCGCGTTCAACCGAGCTACCCGCTAGTGATCGCCGCAGACCCCGTCACTGCCGGGATTACACCCGGCGCCGGAAAAAATCAGTGAATAGACGGAGGCCGGGGCGGTCCATCCGGCGCTATGGTTTCGTCAATCTTTCGGGCATCAGCGGCATTCGAACAACTCTTGTTTCCAAGGGTTTAGTCGTTTAGGGTCGCCGCCCTTCGGGATTGTGTGACGATGCAGTTTTGCAACGGAATTGTCGAAGCAATCGGCAACACGCCGTTGATCAAGCTTAAGCGTGTATCCGCTGCGACCGGTTGCACTATTCTCGGCAAGGCCGAGTTCATAAATCCCGGACAATCGGTCAAAGACCGGGCCGCTTTGTTCATCATCCAGGACGCGGTGAAAAAGGGCACGCTCAAGCCCGGCGGAGTGATCGTCGAGGGAACCGCCGGCAACACCGGCATCGGGCTTGCGCTCGTCGGCAACGCCATGGGATTCCGTTCGGTGATCGTCATCCCCGAAACCCAAAGCAGCGAGAAGAAGGACACGCTGCGCTTGTGCGGCGCCGAGCTCGTCGAAGTGCCGGCCGTGCCCTACTCCAATCCGAACAATTATGTGAAGTTGTCCGGCCGGCTTGCCGAGCAATTGGTCAAGACCGAAAAGAACGGCGCCATATGGGCCAACCAGTTCGACAATGTCGCGAACCGGCAGGGACATATAGAAACGACAGGACCGGAAATCTGGCGACAGACGGCCGGCAAGGTCGACGGATTCGTATCCGCCGTCGGCACGGGCGGCACGCTCGCCGGCATAGCGATCGCGCTAAAATCGTTCAACAAGGCGGTGCGCATCGCGCTCGCCGATCCGATGGGCGCCGCGCTATACAGCTACTACACGACCGGCCAACTGAAGTCCGAAGGCTCCTCGATCACCGAAGGCATAGGCCAGGGCCGGATCACCAAAAACCTCGAAGGTGCACCGATCGACGTCGCCTACCAAATCCCCGACGCGGAGGCGATACCGATCATTTTCGATTTGCTCGAACATGAGGGGCTGTGCCTCGGCGGATCGTCCGGCATCAACATCGCTGGCGCCGTGCGGCTAGCCAAGGAGCTCGGACCTGGCCACACCATCGTGACTATCCTGTGCGATTACGGCACGCGCTACCAGTCAAAGCTGTTCAATCCGCAATTCCTGCGCGAAAAGAACCTGCCGGTCCCCGCTTGGCTCGAGCGCCGCTCGCAAATCAAAGTTCCCTATACCTGAACATCGTGGCTGCGGGCGCGTTGTCGTAACGGATCGTCATGCTTAGACCCGAAGATAGCTCCAAGCCCTCCCCGACCAGCCGCTGGCTGGTCTCGACGGATTGGCTCGCCGAGCGTTTGCGCGACCGCGACCTTGTAGTGGTCGACGGCTCCTATCCCCCGCCGGGGGAGAAACGCGACATCACAGCAGAATACCGCGCCGGCCACATTCCGGGCGCGGTGTTTTTCGACATCGACGCGGTCAGCGATCACTCGACTGAATTGCCGCACATGCTGCCCGGCCCGACGCAGTTCGGCGAGGCGGCCGGCGCGCTCGGCATCGGCGACGGCGACACCATCGTCGTTTACGACAGCACCGGGCTTTATTCGGCGGCGCGCGTGTGGTGGACCTTCCGCCTGTTCGGCGCCGAGAACGTTCGCATCCTCGACGGCGGACTGCCGCAATGGAAAGCCGAAGGCCGCCCGCTGGAAAAGGGCGACGGCACGCGCGAACCGAAAAAATTCAATGCCGAAATGAATGTTGGCGCGGTCGCACTCCTTGCCGACGTGCGCATGGCTTTGACAAACGACAGCGTGCAGGTAGTCGATGCCCGCTCGGCGGAGCGCTTTTCCGGCCAGGCGCCGGAGCCGCGCCCGGGACTTCGATCCGGGCACATGCCGCGTTCCTTCAATGTCCCCTTCCCGCGGCTGATCGAGAACGGCCATCTCGCATCGCGTCTGCGTATCGAGAAGGCCTTCAAGGATGCCGGGGTCGATCTCGACAAGCCGATCATCACCACCTGCGGCTCGGGGCTGACCGCGGCGATCCTAACTTTCGCACTCGACGCCATCGGCAAGGAGCCGAAAGGCCTCTACGATGGGTCGTGGACGGAATGGGGCGGCCGCCCGGATCTTCCGGTGGAACGCGGTTAGCATTTCCGCTCCGGCGCTCGCCCTGCGGTCGGTTTGGCGCTAAACTTAAGCGAAAGCCGAACCGGAGCGTCCCATGCTTTTGCTCAAGCCGGGCTGCGAATGTTGCGACCGCGATCTGCCGCCGGATTCCCGCGATGCGATGATCTGTTCCTTCGAATGTACGTTCTGCCGCGCCTGCGTGGATAACATCCTCAAGGGACACTGTCCGAATTGCGGCGGCGAGTTTACCCCTAGGCCGATCCCGGCGCCGGCGGCGCTGGCGAACAATCCGGCATCGACCAAGCGATACTTCAAGCCGGAGGGCTGCGCAGCATCCGCCGCGCGGTAATGTTCCGGGAGAGAGCGCGAGGCGCATGATCTTTCGCCAGCTGTTCGATTCCACCTCGGGGACCTACACCTATTTGCTGGCGAGCCGTCATGGCGGCGAGGCGCTGATCATCGACCCGGTGCTGGAACGGGTGGATCGCTACCTTCAACTCGTGCGTGAACTCGACCTCAAACTGGTCAAGGCGGTGGACACACATCTGCACGCCGATCACGTAACCGCGCTCGGCGCGCTGCGCGATCAAACGCACTGCATCACAGTGATGGGTGAACAGACCCACGCAGATGTCGTCTCCATGCGGGTCGCGGAAGGCGATCGCATCGGCATTGAAGGCTTAAGCCTCAACGTCCTCTATACGCCGGGGCATACCGACGATTCCTATTCGTTCCTGCTCAACGATCGCGTGTTCACCGGCGACACGCTGCTTATCCGCGGCACCGGACGCACCGATTTCCAGAACGGCGATCCGCGCGCGCAATACGATTCCATTTTCAACAAGCTGATGAAGCTGCCTGACGAAACGCTGGTGTATCCGGCCCACGACTACAAGGGCGAAACCGTTTCGACCATCGGCGAAGAGAAATTCTTTAACCCGCGGCTCAAGGTCAAATCGGTCGACGAGTATGTTGCACTGATGAACAATCTGAAGCTGCCCAACCCGAAGATGATGGACGTGGCGGTACCGGCTAACATGCACGTCGGACTCCGCCAGGAAGACATCGCGCGCAAAGGCTGGGCGCTGTCGGCAACCGACGCCATCGCCGTTTGCGGGCGGCCGGACATCGCCATGATCGACCTGCGCGAAAATACCGAACGCGAGAAACACGGCGTCATTCCGGGCTCGCTGCACGCGCCTTACGCGGATTTGCGGCAGAATGTGAGCGCCGGCGGCATGTTGCGAGAACTGGCGGAAGCGACCGGCAAGCACCTCGTCTTCTATTGCGCATTCGGCGAGCGCTCGGCGATGGCGGTGCAGGCGGCGCAGGACGCCGGACTGGCGTCCGCCCGTCATATCGAGGGCGGCATCGCCTCCTGGAAGAAAGCCGGCGGTCCGCTGACGCGCTAATTCGTGCCCTAAAAATGCGAAAGCCGCAGGGGCCCTGCGGCTTCCGCTTTTGGGCCCGCCGCGGGAGGGTTCGGCGGACACCGGTGCACGAGATTGCGCGATCTAGAGTTCGGATTCCTGGCCGTTAGTGCCCATCATGCGATGCATGTGGCCGCCCTGATCCTGGTCGTCTTGTCCAAAGCGGTGGTGCTTCCACCACCGACGGCCTTGCCAGCCGTCATGCCCGTAACCTTGGCCTTCGCGCCAGCTATGCTGACCGCCTTCGTTGCGCGCATGCATATGATGGTGATGCGGCCGCAGAATTCGCGCCAGCTTCTGGAAGCGGGCCTTCTGCGGGTCGGTCAGGCTCTGGTAGAGCGGCGTACCGGTGTCGGCGATCCGCTTGAGCACGGCGCTGACCTTGGCGAGATTGTCGGCGCGGCGGCCGAGCCGGTCGAACGGCGCGGTTTGCGCCTGGCCCTGCTGCTCCTGTTGCCGGGCCGCTGCGCGCGCCTGCATGCGCTGGATGCGCAACTGCGCCATGTCGCGCAAGGCTTGCTCAAAGGCCGGCCAGTTCTTGGCCTGATCCGGCGTCAGTTCGAGACCCGCCTTAAGCGCGGCGATGCGCGCATCGGTGAACGCAGCCATATCTTCAGGGCTGGGCATATGCCGGTGTTCGACGCGCGGACCGCCGTCGTTATAACCGTCATTTCCGCCGAAACGCTGCTGCGCATAAACAAGAGACGAGCCGGCGATGGCTAAGGCTGCCGTCGCAACGACCAGTGGCTTCAACATGTTCTCCTCCAAAAGAGAGATTCAATGTGGCGCGAGTAAAAGGCTGGCGCGGTCGCCGCTCAAGTTAAAGTTTCGACAGATCGATGAATGGTTTGTCAGGCGCTTGTTTGACCGACGTTTCTGGCGCAATTTGCCGGATTAAAGTTCGGTAATCTTGCCGGAGCGCGGCAAAATCCGCGGTTCAATGTAGAATTTGCTTGAGAAACGACCGCGTGCGTTCGTGCTGCGGTGCACCGAAAAAATTTTCCGGCGCGTTGATTTCGACGATCTGGCCTTCATCCATCAGAATCACCCGGTCCGCGACCTGCCGCGCAAATCCCATCTCATGCGAAACCACCAGCATAGTGATGCCGTCGGCGGCAAGTTCGACCAGGGTGTCGAGAACTTCCTTGACCATTTCGGGATCGAGCGACGAGGTTGGCTCGTCGAATAGCATGATATTGGGATTCATGCACAAGGCGCGCGCGATTGCGACGCGCTGCTGCTGGCCGCCGGACAGGCGCGCCGGATATTTGTCGGCCTGGTCGGGGATCTTCACGCGGGCGAGATAGTTCATTGCCAGCGCCTCGGCATCCTTCTTCGGCATGTGGCGCACCCAGACCGGCGCCAAAGTGCAATTCTCCAGCACGGTGAGATGCGGAAACAGATTGAACTGCTGGAACACCATGCCGACGTCGCGCCGCACCGCCACAATATGCTTGGGATCGTCGGTCAATTCGACGCCGTCGACCACGATTCGGCCGCGCTGCCAGTCTTCGAGCCGGTTGACGCAGCGAAGCAGCGTCGACTTGCCGCCGCCGGACGGACCGCAGATGACAATGCGCTCGCCGCGGGCAACTGTCAGGTTGACGTCGCGCAGGACGTGAAAATCGCCGTACCATTTATTCAGGCCGGTGACTTCAACGGCTACCTCGGGCAGCGCCGCCGCCGGATTGTCGGTAAGCTCGGTCATCGCGCGTTATCTCCTGCCGGCGCGAGTCAAATACGCTTCGACGCCGTGCGCATAACGCGACATGCCATAGCAGCAGATAAAGTAAAAGAGCGCGGCGAAAGCATAGCCGGTGAGTGTCGTGTTGGGCGCCGCCCATTTAGGATCGGCGCGCGCCGCTTCGATCGTCCGCAGAAAATCGAAAATCCCGACCACGAAGACCAGTGTCGTGTCCTTGAACAACCCGATGAAGGTGTTGACGATGTTCGGAAGCGTTGCGCGGAGCGCCTGCGGCAGAATCACCAGCCCCATCATGCGCCAATAGGTCAATCCGAGCGCCCGCGCCGCCTCATATTGTCCGCGCGACACCGCGGCTAGACCGCCGCGCACCACTTCCGCCATATAGGCGGAGGCAAACAACGCGACGCCGATCAGCGCGCGCACCAGCTTGTCGGGCGCAAACTGCTCGGGAACAAACAGCGGCAGCATGACGCTGGCCATGAACAGCACGGTTATCAGCGGCACGCCGCGGACGAACTCGATAAAACTCACAGCAACCAGCTTGATGACCGGCATGTCCGAGGTCCGGCCCAATGCAAGGAAAATGCCGAGCGGGAGCGAGAACACAATGCCGATGGTCGCCACCACCACAGTGACGAGAATGCCGCCCCACAGCGAGGTCGGCACCACCACAAGTCCGATAAACGGCGCGCCGTGCAGCAGGATGAAGGACAGGATGGGCAGCACCACGAAAAAATAGAGCGCAGCGATGTCGCGGCGCGGCGCCGACAGCCGCGCCAGCCAGACCAGCCCCAGCGCCAAAGCGAGAAAGAACAGATCGACCCGCCAGCGTTCGGCCAACGGATAAAAGCCGTAGACAAAATAGGAAAACCAGACCCGCACGAACGCCCAGCAGGCGCCGGGATCTGGCTGCACGGACGAGGCCACGCACGCATCCCGGCCGGAGCCCGACCAGACCGCGTCAATCAAGAAAAACCTCACCAAAGGCGGCGCTATCCAGAGAACCAGCAAGATGCTGATAAGCGTCAGCGCGATGTTGGCGGGGCCGGACAGAAGATTTTCGCGCAGCCAGCCGATAACGCCGGTCCGCTCGGCCGGAGGCGGCAGTTTTTCCGCCGGGAGCGCACGCAGATAAGCCTGATCGCCGATCGCGCTCATCTCATCGCTCCGCAATCGCAGTCGCGCGCGCATAGAGATTCATCATCAGCGACGTGAACAGGCTGATGGCAAGGTAGACCGCCATGGTCAGCGCGATAACCTCGACCGCCTGACCCGTGATGTTGAGCACGGTGCCGGCAAAAACCTGCACGAGATCGGGATAGCCGATGACGACGGCCAGCGACGAATTCTTGATCAGGTTAAGATACTGGCTGGTGAGCGGCGGCACGATGACGCGCGTGGCCTGCGGCAGCACTACAAGACGAAGGGTCTGTCCCGGGCGCAAGCCAAGCGCCTGGGCCGCTTCGGCTTGGCCATGCGAAACCGAGAGCACCCCCGCGCGGACCACCTCGGCGATGAAGGCCGCGGTGTAAACCGAGAGCGCCAGAGTGAGCGCAGCGAATTCGGGGAGGATCTCGACCCCGCCGCTGACGTTGAACCGCCCCATTTGCGGCACGCTGAAACCAAGCGGAAAGCCGACGGCTGCGAAAACTATCAACGGCACGCCGACAACCAGACCAATCGCCGGCCAAAGAATGTGCCAGTCCGTGCCGGTGCGCTCACGGCGCCGGCGTGCCCAAATATTCAGGCCGATCGCGGCGGCAACAGCAACGATGAGGGCAACGACCACCGCGCTGAAATTCGCCGCAAAGAGCGGCCGTGGCAGAAATAGGCCGCGATTGTTGAGGACCGACCCTCCGGGCAGCGCCATGCTCCCGTGCAGCAGCGGCAACGATTTGAGCACCGCGTTGTACCAAAACAGAAGTTGCAGCAGCAGCGGTACGTTGCGCACAAGCTCGACATAGCCGCCGGCCAGCCGCGCGAGGAGCCAATTGCGCGACAGCCGCGCGATGCCGATGGCAAAGCCGAGAATGGTTGCAAGCACAATGCCGACGCCGGCGACCAAAAGCGTGTTTAGAAGGCCGACCCAGAAAGCGCGGCCGAAGCTCGACGTGCTCGCAGAATAAGCGATCAGCGTCTGGCTGATGTCGAAGCCGGCAGTGTTGTTCCAAAAGCCAAAGCCGGAGGCGATATGCGCGCGCGAAAGGTTGAGCGCGGCGTTATAGGCCGCCCCATAAGCCAGCCCGCCGACAACAACAACGAGCGCGATTTGCAGCACGATGCCGCCGAGGCGGCGGCGCGCGGGTCGCGGCAGAGCTTGCTGCGACACGGCGGGGCTTTAGCGAACCGGCGGACCGTATTGCAGGCCGCCCTTGGTCCACAGCGCGTTTAATCCGCGCACGATCTTCAGCGGCGACCCTTGGCCGACATTGCGTTCAAAGCTCTCGCCGTAATTGCCGACGTGCTTGATGATGCGATAGGCCCAATCGTTGGTCAGGCCGAGAGCCTCGCCGTATTGACCTTCGACGCCGAGCAGCCGTCGCGTCTCCGGATCGTCGGATTTGAGCTTGGCGTCCACATTGCCCTTGTTGATGCCGAGCTCCTCGGCGTCGATCATTACGAAATGCGTCCAGCGCACAATGTCGGTCCACTGATTGTCGCCATGCCGCACCACCGGGCTCAACGGTTCCTTGGAAATGATTTCCGGCAGCACGATGTGTTGGCTCGGTTCGCTCAGCTCCAGGCGCTCCCCGTAGAGGCCCGACGAATTGGTGGTGTATGAGTCGCAGCGGCCGGACTCGTAAGCCTTGAGCGCTTCCTCGCCGGTAGCAAACGTAACCGTCTTGAGGCTCATGTGATTGGAGCGGAAGTAATCGGCGAGGTTCAGCTCGCTGGTGGTGCCCTGCTGCACGCAGACCGACGCGCCGCTCAACTCGAGCGCCGAGCTCACCTTGAGGGCCTTCCGCACCATGAAGCCCTGTCCGTCGAAGTAAGTGACGGCGGCGAAATCGAGCCCAAGCGAGGTGTCGCGCGAAAGCGTCCAGGTGGTGTTGCGCGAAAGCACGTCGATTTCGCCGGATTGCAGCGCCGTGAACCTGTCCTTTGCCGTCAGCGGCACGAACTTGACCTTTTGCGGATCGTTGAAGATCGCCGCGGCAATAGCGCGGCAAAAATCAACGTCAAAGCCGGTCCAATTGCCCTGCGGATCGGGCATGCCGAATCCGGCAAGCGTTCCGTTTGCTCCGCAAACGAGTTCGCCGCGTTGCTTGACTGCCGCGAGCGTGTCGGCTGCCGCAGCTTGTGCACCCAACGCCAGCGCCATGACGAAAGCGAACGCGGTGGCGAAGCGTCTCATGATCAAGCCTTTCGCGGTGGGCACCTGCGGGCCGGCAGTTGAGAACGATCGCACCGCAACGTCAAGGGTTGACGCCGACGCATGATGCCGAAGTAATGGCAGAATTAACGTCGCAAGTCGCATTAGAGACAGGGCCATGAAAAAGGGCGAAAAAGGCAGCACCAGCAGGCACCCCGAAACCACGGTAGTAACCGGCGGGCGCGACCCGGCTTCTTATCACGGCTTCGTCAATCCACCAGTCTATCACGCTTCCACGGTGCTCTATCCGAGCGCCGACGACTTTGTCGCGCGGCGCGCCCGCTATCAGTATGGGCGGCGCGGGACGCCAACGACGGAAGCACTCGAACTCGCGCTGCAAGAACTCGAAGGACCGAAATGCGCGGGCGTTTCACTTTTGCCGTCTGGACTGGCGGCAATTTCCACGGCCCTTCTGTCGGTGCTCAAGGCCGGCGATCACGTCCTCGTCACCGACAGCGCCTACGGGCCCACCCGCAGCTTCTGCGATCAGGTTCTCAACCGCTTTGGCATCAGCACAACGTATTTCGACCCGCTCGCCGGCGGCGCCGTCGCCGGACTGATGCAGCCGAATACCAGAGCCGTCTATCTTGAATCGCCCGGCTCGCTCAGCTTCGAGATGCAGGACGTTCCCGCCATCGCCAAAGTAGCGCACGCGAACAACGCGCTCGTCCTGATGGACAATACCTGGGCGACGCCGTTCTACTTCCGCGCACTCGATTTCGGGGTCGATCTCTCGATCCAGGCTGGCACCAAATATATCGGCGGCCATTCCGACGTGATGATCGGGATGGTCTCGGCCAACAGCGCGACCGCGGGCGACCTCAAGCGCACCGCCTATCTGAACGGCTGGTGCGTCGGACCGGACGATGTTTACCTCGGCCAGCGCGGATTGCGCACGCTCGCCGTCCGTCTCGACCGGCATTATCGATCCGGTCTCGCGGTGGCGAAATGGCTGGAGCAGCGGCCGGAAGTGTTGCGCCTTCTGCATCCGGCGCTTGCCAGCCATCCCGGCCACGCCGTCTGGAAGCGCGATTTCAGCGGCGCCTGCGGACTGTTCGGCATCGTGCTCAAGCCGGTGCCGCAGCAGGCGGTGCACGCCTTCCTCGATACGCTCGAATTATTCGGCATCGGCGCGTCGTGGGGCGGTTACGAGAGCCTTGCCATTCCGTTCGATTGTGCCGGCGTGCGCACCGCGACACGCTGGGCGCCGGGCGGCCCGGCCGTGCGTTTCCACATCGGACTTGAGGCGGTCGAGGATTTGATCGCCGACCTGGAGCGCGGCTTTGCCGCGCTGGCGGCGGCCGCACCCGCCTAATTGCCGGACTTTACCGGAGCTTGCACGATGGCGTGCACCAGTGCGTCAAGTTGCTGCCAGGTCGGACCAGGCTTTGCCCGCAGGTCGGGTGCGAACGCCAGTTCGCGCGCCGCGAACCACCGCCGCACCAACTGGGCGCCGACAATGCCGACCAGCGCGCCCGCCAGCACATCGCTCGGGTGATGCACGTTGATGACCACGCGGGTCAGCATGATGATCAGCGCGTAGAGCCACATGACGAGGCGCCAGCGCGGCCAGATGGCGCCAAATGCGATCGCCGCCGCCGCGACGGTCGTGGCGTGGCCGGATGGCATGCTGGCGTATTCGGGCTGCCACGCGAACGGCATATAAACGAACGGATCATCAAGCGGAGGGACAAATGGACGCGCGCGGCCGATAAGCCGCTTGACGATCGTTCCGAACAGGCTCGGCAGGGCGATCGCGGTGAAAAGAAAACCGACGCGGGCCGCAAACAGCGCCATTATTTCCTGCGCGAAGGGCGGCAATGACGGTCCGGTCAGGGCCGCCAAAAATATCAGGATGAGCGCGAGCGGGTAAAGGAACCAGCCGGACAAGCCGAAGACGGTGATTTCCTCAGCAAGATCGGCCACCCCGTGCGGCAGATGCCGCGCCCAGGCGCTGGCCGTCGCGTCGAGCAAAAACATCGCGACGACAGTAATGACTGCAATGCCGAGCACGATTGTGGCCCACGCGCCGGCCGGCCAGCGCGGCGTCCGCGCACGCGGCGCGCGCCCGATGGCCGAAATCCAGCGCAGCAGATTGGTTGCCGTGTGTTGCAAGATCGCGACCTTAGTGAAAACCCACCAGCGGGGAAACAGGCGGGTCAGGGATTAGCGCAGGGCATGACCGCGCAGTCCGCGCGCGCGCCGGGCGCGGCGGCCATCGCCTGCGAAGCGCCGTCGAGCCGCAGCATGACGCTGTCCACGGCTCCCGATCCGTCGATGACAGTGACGCGCGCAAAGCCCGGACCCTTGGGCTGAAAGAACAAGGCGCCATGCGCTTGTGGTGTCGAGGGCATGCCGTTGACCAGAACCGTGAGCGGTGGAACAGCACCGGTGACTTTCAACGGGATCGGCCCCGCTTCACCGTCCGACACGCGCAAATCGAGGCGGCTCCCGTCGGGAGGAAAGAGGATGTGCAGGCGCGCCTGCGCCGCCTCGCCGGCGGCTGTAACTGGCCGGAAATACTTCAGCGGTGGCGGCAGCTTGGCGCTGGTTGTTGATACAACACCTTCGGGAGCGCGCGGCAGTAATGCGGGCGGTCCCGGCAGTCGCGCGAAGGCATCGAACAGGATCGGCGCCGAAATGGAACGCCCGATCAGCCCCGCCACCGGCGCGCCGTCTGGACGACCGACCCAGACGCCGATTGTGCGCTTGCCGTCGAAGCCGATCGACCAGGCGTCGCGATAGCCGTAGCTGGTGCCGGTCTTGAACGCGATGCGTCCGGGCACACCGCTATCCGGCGGCGGCACGCCGATCAGAATGTTGCTCACATACCAGGCGGCGACCGGCGTCAGCAGGCGGTTGCCCTGCCCCGGATTGTCACGCGCAAGTTCGCGTAGCGGCAACACGATGCCGAGTCGGGCAATCCCGGCATAAAGCCGCACCAGATCGGCAAGCTTGATGCCGACGCCGCCGAGACCGATGGCAAGACCTGGCGCTTCGCCATCCGGCAGTACCAGCGCGACGCCGGTTTGCGTCAGCCGCGCGGCGAGCCGGCCCGGGCCGATTTGATCGAGGACGGCAAGCGCCGGCAGATTGAGCGAGAGCTGCAGCGCCTTGCGCACCGTCACCGTGCCCTGAAACGTAAAGTCGAAGTTTTGCGGCGCATAAGCGCCGTAGCGCACCGGGCGATCGTCGATCAGCGTTTCCGGGTGGATGAGGCCGTCCTCGAAGCCGAGCCCGTAAATGAACGGCTTGAGCGTCGAGCCGGGCGAGCGCAGCGCTTGCGTCATGTCGATCTGGCCGGCGCGGCGTTGGTCGAAATAATCCGGCGATCCGACGCGGGCCAGCACATCGCCGGTGGCGTTGTCGACGGCCAGCATGGCGAGCGAGATGTCCGGGCCGAGCGTCGCCACTAGCGTGCGCTCATGCTCGCGCGCAAGCTCCTGCAGATTTTTTTGCAGGTCGGCATCGATCGTCAGGCGAATCTCTCCGCCCGGCGCGATGGCCGCCGCCGCCCGATCGGCAGCGTGCGGCGCCAACATCGGCATCGGCCGGCGTCCCGCCGGGACCGGCTCGGCCTTGGCCAACGCGATTTCGTCGGCCGGAACAGCGCTTGCCGCCGCGTAGCGGTCGAGCACCCGGTCTCGCGCCCCGCGCGCTACGTCCGCCGAACGGTCCGGCCGGCGCAGCTCCGGCGATTGCGGCAGAGCGACCAGGAGTGCCGCTTCGCCGAGCGAGAGCCGGCGCGGCTCCTTGCCGAAATAGGCGAGCGAGGCGGCGCGGATGCCTTCGATATTCCCGCCATAGGGCGCGAGATCGAGATAGAGCGACAGGATTTCGTCCTTGCCGAGCGCGCCTTCGAACTCGATCGCGCGCACCATCTGGCGAAGCTTCGCCCAAACGCTGCGGCCGCTGCGTGGCTCAAGCAGCCGTGCCACCTGCATGGTCAGCGTCGAGCCGCCCGAACGAATACGCCCGCTGCCTACGAGCTGTAATGCCGCGCGAGCAAGCGCCAGCGGATCGACACCATGATGGGCGCGGAAGCGCTTGTCTTCATAGGCCAGCAGCATGGCAAAGAAACGCGGATCGACGTCGGCGATCACCGCCGGCAAGCGCCGGCGGCCTTCGCGCGTGGCGTAAGCGCGCAGCAAGCGCCCATCGCGGTCAACCACACGGGTCGAGAAGGCGAGATCGTTGCCGAGCGGGGTTGGACCGAGAACAACGATCCACCCGGCGGCGGTACCGAGCACCGCGATGCCGGCCAAAAAAACACAAAGTACGGCAATGCGAACCCTAGTTCGCGTCATTGCGAGGAACGAAGTGACGAAGCAATCCACAAGACATGCAATAGGCTGGATTGCTTCGCTGCGCTCGCAACGACGAGTTCGGGTCATTTCGCCGCCACTTCCACGCTCTCGGTTGCGGTACGGCCGAAGCGGTCCGGCCGGTACATGTCCTCGACGCGCGCCTGCGGCCGCACATAGTGGCCCGGCGCAACCGCGCGCACGACGTAGGCGACCGTGAACCCCGGCGCGTCGTCCTTCTTCCGATCGAAGGCGGCGGTGAACCGATCGTCGCGGAATTCCGCATTGACCGGTTCGACCGCGTCGGTGATCCACGGCAGCGTGGTGTCGCCGGAGGAAACGAGATGCGGATTGTCGATTTCGAACCCAGCCGGCAGATAATCGGCGACGATCACGCGGCCGAATTGCGGCTGCGCCTCGGTAATCTTCAGCACCACGACGAGACGGGCGTTCTGCTTGAAGGTTTTCACGTCGACCGGGTTGCCGCCCATGTCGGCGGTCGTCCGCTCGATCTTGAAGCCTTTTTCGGCCGCCGGCTCCGGCGTGACCGGTGCGCCGGTCACCGTCACCACCGCGGAAACATCGTCCTCGCCGGTGTTGGCGATGTGCAGCGGCTCTTTCAAATCGCCGGCACGGATGGTGCGATTGAGCGGGGCTGTCAGCGCGGCGCCGCCAACATTGAGCGAAATCTTGCCGGCGTCCTTGGCCATGTCGTTCGCCGCAAGCAGCAGCCACGCATCTTCTTGCGTCGAGGTCAGCCGCAGATTCGCGCGGGCGGCTTCGACCCGCTGCACCGCCGCCTCTACCGTGGCGCGCGGCGCACCGCTTTCGCTCGCCAGCGCCACCACAGCAGCGGCGTCACGCAAGGTCGAGCCGTAATCCTCGCGGCCGACGAGGTCGGGTTGCGCCGAGGCTGACATGGCCGCGAGCGCCGCCGCGTAAACGCGGTCGGCGCGCGTGCGGTCGCCGATCATGGCAAGCGCGGCGGCGATTTGCGCCTTGGCGATCGGCGTGGCCAGCGCGTCGAGCTTGGCGTCGGCGAGGTAGCGGAGATCGCCGACCGGCGCCATTCCGTTGCGCGCCAGCACGTAAAGCGAGTAAGCAAGCCCGGTCGCTCCATTCTTGTCCGGATC
Organism: uncultured Alphaproteobacteria bacterium; assembly: GCA_963747855.1. Lineage (GTDB taxonomy): Bacteria > Pseudomonadota > Alphaproteobacteria > Rhizobiales > Xanthobacteraceae > BOG-931. Next base: position 877,104 of record CAVVGN010000002.1, on the reverse strand, counting down.
GGAGGTGTTGGCGACGACGTTGCGCAGCCGGTCGAGCGCCAGCCGAAACGCAACGTCGGGCACCGCAAACTTGCGCTCGCGCGCACGCGTCAAAAAGTCCGTGACATAGGCGTCGAGCCAGGTGTCGTCGCCGCCGACACCCCACAAGCCGAACGAGCCATTGCCATCCTGCCGGGTCAGCAGCGCCTCAACGGCATCGCGGACATGTTGATCCGCGGCCACGTCGGCGGCCGCCGGATTTCCCTTGGCCAGTTCGCTGACATAAAGGAGCGGCAGAGCGCGGCTCGTGATCTGCTCCGAGCAGCGATACGGGTAGCGGTCGAGCGCCGCGAGCAGAGCCGCGGCGTCGAGCGCCGCCGAAGCGCCGACCGAAACCGACACCGCGCCGGTGCCGGGAACGAGATCGGCGAACATATCGCTCGATAGCGTCAGGCTTTCGCCCTTGGCGAGCGGCTTCACCGTCCGCCGCGCCAGGATCTGCGTCGGCGTCCGCACCGTCAGCGTGAAGGCGCGCGAAAGCGCATAGCCGCCGGGTCCGTTCACGCTCACTTTGATATTGCCATTGCCGGCGGCGCTGGCGGTGAGCGGCACATTCGCCGCGCCGCGCTGCGTAGCGTTCAACGATAATTTCAGCGTGGCGTTTGCGGCAATGGCGCCCGTACTGGTGACGGCGATGGTGTAGTCACCGGCTCCGCCTTCCACATTGTCGAGATCGAGATGCAGGTTCGAATGGTCGCCGGGCAACAGGAAGCGCGGCAAGGTCGCGGTCAGCACTACCGGATCGCGCACGACTACGTCGGCGCTGCCATGGCCGATTTTGTCCTTCGCCCACGCCACCGCCATCACGCGGATCGTGCCGGAGAAATCGCTCACGTCGAAATCGACTGCTGCATTGCCGTCGGCGCCGACCGTCACCAGGCCGGAATAAAGCGCGACCGGCGGCCCGCTCGGCGGGCTTGCCTGCAATTGCGCGCCTTCGTCGCCGCCGGAGCGGATTTGCCCGCGCGTGCCCTGCATGCCGTCGATCAATTCGCCGTAGAGATCGCGGATGTCGGCCGACAACGCCTGCTGGCCGAGATAATAATTGTCCGGCGACGGCGGCTTGTAGTTGGTCAAATTCAGGATCCCTACATCGACCGCGGCGATGACGACGCGCGCCTCCTCGCCGGCGGCAAGACCGGAGATTTTCACCGGGATGTGCAGCGCCGAGTTCGGCCGGATCAGCGCCTGCGGTTTTGGCTCCACGCTCAATGTCTTTGCCGCGCGATCGATCGAGAACCATTGCACGCCGATGGCGCGGCCCGGCATCCGCTGCTCCGGCGCATCGAGCGGCCGCCGCAGGGTCGCGACCAGATAGGCACCGGTCGACCAGTCGCGGCTGACCGGCAGTTTCACCTGCGCGACGCCCGCAGACACGTCGGCGGTCTGGCTTGCGAGCAGGCGGTCGCCAACGACGTTGAGCGTCAGCCGGCCAGCGGTGCGCGCGGTCACCGCCACCGTCATGGTGTCGCCGGGCACGTATTCGCTTTTGTCGAGCGCGACTTCGAGCATGTCGGGCGTATCGGCGTTCGACTCGACGTAGAAGCCGGCATCGAATGCGACCGACGTGACCGGGCCGTTCGGATCGGGCGAGGAGACTTCCAGCCGGTAGCGGCCGAAATTCACCGGCAGCGAAATATGTGCCGGCGCGTCGAGAGCCGTGTCAATCTTGCCGTCGGCAACGCGCTTGGTGGTCTTGACCGACTCGTAATTCCAGCGGCCGTCGTGCTTGTAGAATTGATAATGTGTCTCGATCCGGAGCAGTTCGTAATGCAGGCCGCGTTGTGCAATCGCTGCGCCGTCCGGCGCGACGGCGATCACGTCGAAGGCGGCATTGGCGCCGTCGGCCAGCGAACGGCCGGAGAATTGCGGCTTCACGCCGATCATCACGCCGCTTGCGGTCACCGGCAGCACGACCTTGTGCTCGACGGCGCGGCCGCCGGGCTCGGCCATGCGCACGGCGACGCGCGCTTCGAGCGGATGCGTGCCGGAAAGGACTTTGTCGAGATTGACGCTGAAGCTCGCTTTGCCAGCGGCATCGGTGTCGGGCAAATCTTCCAGCGGCTGCTGGAGCGGCTCGATCTCCTCGTCGTCGAGGCCGAACTGATAACCGGCGAAGCCGGTGCGCTCCTTGGTGGCGGCGATTGTCACTTCGCCTTCGAGATCGAGACCGGCGGCCGGTGCGCCGTAGAGGAACCGCCCGGCGACCTCGATTTTGGCCGGGACTTTTTGCGAGATGTGCCCGCTCGACGACGTCAGATCGAACTCGATCCGGTCCGGCACATAATCTTCAACGAGGAAGCTCGTCTCGCCGACCGCCGGGCGCTTCGGATCGGTGAAGGCATGCACGTGCCAGGCGCCGCTCGGCGCCGATGCCGGCAGCGCGAGCGTAAGCGGATGACCGCCCAAGCCCTGATCGGCGACCGACGCGCGGCGGAATTCGACGCCGTCCGGACGCTCGACCACGAGCGTCAGCGGCACGCCAAGCGCCGCAGCACCGTGCGTGTCGCGCAGCAGCGCGGTGAGATAGGCGGTCTCGCCGGAGCGATAGACGCCGCGCTCGCTGTAAACGAACGCATCGAGCCCGGTCGGCGCCGGCCGGCCGCCGACGCCGCGGTCGGTCAGATCGAACGCTGCACCGCGCAGATTGAGGAACGCGTAATCGCCCTGCCCGTCCTTGGCGGTCAGCATGGCGGGCGCAGCGCCGCCCTCCCCGCTGGTCAGGCCTGCCTCGAACTGCGCGTGGCCGGTCGCGTCCGTGCGCCGCGTCGCCAGCACCTCGTTGCTGCGCGAAATAAGCTTCAGCTCGACTTCCTTCTTGGCCTCCGCGGTCGCCAGCGAATTAACGAAGACGTGAATGCCGTCATTGCCGGAAAACGAGGTTAAGCCCAGATCGGAGACGATGAACCACTGCGTCGCCAGCGCCTCGAAATTGTTGTCGAGGTTTTTCGTTTCCTGCGGCCGCGCCACCATCACGTAGACGCCGGGCTTGAGTTCGCCGACCGCCTGATCGACCGGAAACGCGGTGGTGACGTCGGCGTTCAGCGCCGCGGTTTCGAGCGTGAGATCGCCCTTCCACACCGATACGCCACGCGACTCGCGCAATTGCTCGACGTCGTAGCGGCTCAGGCTCCGCTGGAAGTCGCCGCCGCCGCGATTTTCGCCGGTGACGGTATCGACCAGGCTGCGGTCGGCCAGCCGGAAGATTTCGATGGCCGCGCTCTTGGTGTTGGTGCTGACGACCGGAATACCGCGCTGGCCTGTGCGCGGCAGCACATAAGACTTGGTGGTGAAGCGCACCGACGGCTTGCGGTCGCGCACATAGATGGCGTAATCGCCCGACTTCGACAACGTCTCGTGCACGGTGGACGGCAGGCCGGCGCGCAACGTGATCTTGTAGGTTTCGCCGTGCAGCAAGCCTTCGACGCACAACTGCTTCTCCGCCGCCGACACCGCCGGCTTGTCGGTGCCGGCCAGCACAACAAAGGGCGAAAAATCGGTGCGCGCCGGCAAGTCTTCGGAGAACTGGAAGCAGGCACGCGGCGACGCCGTGTCGGCGTCGACCGAGTAATCGAGCACCCGGAAGCCGTGGACCTCGCGCAGCCGTTCGTATTGCCCGCGCACGTCGGCTACCTCGCGCAATTCGAGCGAGAGGCGGAGCGCATCGAGCGACGGCCGCCATTGTTCGCGCTGCGCCAGCACGTTGCCGAGGAAAGCAAGGCTGTCGGCCTCTTCGTTGCGCGCGGTCGCGCGCTGATAGGCGATGTAGGCCGCGGTCGAAGCGCGCTCCAGCAGCAGCGCCTTCTCCTTGTCGTCGGCCGGGCGGATTTGCATGATGGTGCGCGCGAGGCGGAGCCACGTCGTCGAATTGTTCGGCGCCGCGGCGACGATCTGGCCAAGGAGCGCCATGCCGGCGCGGAAGTCATTTTTGGTGAAAGCGGCTTCGGCGTCCTTGCGGATCTGCGGCAAAGGCTTTGCCGGAGCGCCGGCGTCGGATTTGATCTGCGCTTCGAGCGTGATGGCGGCGTCGGCAAGGCCGCTGTTCTGGTAGGGCTTTTCGGCGGCGTTGGCGGAGACGGCGGCGGCAAACGACGCAACGGCGAGCAGCGCGGCGGCAAGGCCGGCGCGAACGAACGGCGACAACATCCGATGATCTCCTCACCACGGGCGCGCAATTTCGCCCGCCCCACAATCAGAGGCAAGGATCGTGTCGAAGCCGTGGCCGAGGCGCAAACCGCCGTGTTTGCTAGGCGTTTTAACGTCCGCGCTATATAAACTTCCCCGCGTGGCCCCGTAGCTCAGGGGATAGAGCAACAGCCTTCTAAGCTGAAGGTCGCAGGTTCGAATCCTGCCGGGGTCGCCATCTTGCTTCGCGCCGACGCGCTTCGCAGGATTGTATCGGCTTAAGCCGCGAAGTTTGTCGTTAGAGTGGTTCGCATCTGCTGCGGCTACGCCGCGCCGCCAGCTCGATCCGCTTCGAGCGCCGTCGTAAGGTGCCGGGTGCAATTAAGCAGGCTGACCCTGTGCGGCGCATCTTCGTGCATTATTGTTATGCTTGTATTGTCGAAGCGCTCCGGGACAGCGACGCCTTCCGGCAACAGCGCGTGGCGCTCGGCGAGGGCGCGGCAGACCAGACCATGCGTGACCACCACCAACGCGCCGTTGACGCCGCGGCGCCGGCTGACGATCAGCGCGAAGGCTTGCGCGACGCGCGCGTGAAATGTCGGCCAGTCCTCGCCGTTGGGCGGCGCGAAATCATGTGAAAACGGATTTTCGGTCAATTCGGCATAGGGTTTGCCGCGCAAATCGCCGAAGTTCCGCTCCTGCAGCAGCGGGCTTTCCTCGATCGCGACGCCGGAGCCGGCGGCGAGGGCTTCCGCCGTCATGCGCGCGCGCGCCAAGTCGCTGCACAGGACATGAACGAAGCCCTGGGCGAGCACGCGGCGCGCCAGCGCTTTCGCCTGGCGCATCCCGCGTTCGTTGAGCGGCGCGTCGGGCCGCTGCAGAATGCGCGCCGCGTTGCCGTCAGTCTCGCCGTGACGCACCAGCAAAATCGTCATGCCGCTCGTTAGCAGCGTTCGTCCGCGCAGGCGAGGTCCGAATAAATTCCAGCGCGGTTTTTGCCGCCGGGCGCCCTACTCCACGGTCACGATCGAGCGGCCGTTTTTATACTCGATCGCATATTTGTAGCTGGAGCGGTTGCACACAATTTTGTACCCGCTCGCAACCGGCGCAAGCGCGCTGATGCTGTCGCAGCGATAGCCGCTTGCGCGTACATAATGGGCGAGTTCGGTTATGAGCTCGATGTTCTGCGCGAGCTGGGGATAAATCATCGCATCATGCTCGATGGGCACCATTGCGGCGGCGCGCGGCTGCGGCGGCGCCGGTGCCTGTGCCGCTGGTGCTGGCGCCCCTGACACCGCCTGCACCGCCTGGGCCTGCGCTGGTGCGGACTTCTGCGCTGCTGCGGCCTTCGGCGCTGGCGCGGCTTGCGGCAACGATCCCGTTGCCGCATCCGCCGGCGGTGACGGCGAAGGCGTCGCCGGCGGCGTTACGCATTGCTTCGTCGTCGCATCGAGGGTCATTCCGCGCGAGGCGCAAAAGTCCTGCGACGGGTGCATGGCGCTCATGAAGCTGTTGCCCCCCGATGCACCCGGCGGGGCGCAGGCGGTCAGCGTCAGCGCGGCCAAAATAAAGACATGTCGCACCAGCGCACCCTCCGAAGGAACGCCGCCCAAAACAGCCCGCAGACCAATGAAATGGCGGACAACGCGCGACTCAGACGCCAAACCTTATCCCTATACGGCGCGGGCTTGTAGCCGGTTCAGTGCCGGGGGCGGCTATTCCGCCGGGCGGAGCGGGCAGCCGGGTTTGATTTGGGTCAATGCGGGGTGCACAGGGCTGGCTAGGTTTAATTTATGGGCAAGGTGCATACATTGCCAGAACAACAATGGTTGCCGGTTTCAATCGCGCCGGCTAACGTCGATCTTGAGGTCTGCGTCATGGACAAGCTTGGAGTCCATGCACTGGTATTTCCCGTCCGCAGGCACGGGATGGATTGGGCCGATGCGTCAACCAAAAAGCCGGTCCATATTGCACCGACGCATTGGCGCCCGTGGAGCCAGATGCGCTAATAGGCCTTCTTTTCGCTCGCTTTGTGCTCGGTCAAATCTTTGAGCTTGACCTCCTCCTCGTCGAGAAGGCGCCGCACCACCCCGCGCTTGGTGGGATCGGTTTCGTCTTTAGGAGCAATTTGAACTCGTCGATATTCGCTTGAATAATTCTGCGCACGGCAAACTCCCATCCCGCCGAAGCGGCCAGGGCGATGAATCCATAACGATCGGGGCGCGGCCGGACCGTGCGCTCATATGCGGACGAAGTCGAGCGATTTGTACGCTATGGTACGATAATAGGGCGGCATAGCGGCATCCCTGTCATACGCGCGACGCATTCTGCCACCGCTACGAAAACCCGTTGATTTCAGCCCCGCGCGGTGCGCGCTACCTTATATCCGGCCTTGTCGCGGTCCCAGGTGGCGGCGGTGATGCCGCGCTCGCGCAGTTTATATTTGGTCACCTTGCCGCTCTCGGTCGTCGGCAAATTATCGACAAATTCCAGATAACGCGGCACGGCGAAATACGGCATGCGCGGCTGGCAATAATCGAGCAGACCCTCGTGCGTGATTTTCACGCCAGCGCGCAACACGATCGCGGCCATCACCTCGTCCTCGGCCAATTCCGAGCGCACCGGAAACACCGCGGCGTTCTCGATCGCCGGGTGGCCGACGAGCACCTGCTCCACTTCATAGGAGGAGATGTTTTCGCCGCGGCGGCGAATGGCGTCCTTCATGCGGTCGACGAAACGGTAAAAGCCGTCCGGCTCGCGGATGACGCGGTCGCCGGTGTGGAACCAGAGATTGCGCCAAGCCTCGACCGTCTTGTCGGCCATGCCGAAATAGCCGGTGGCGAAGGCAAACGGCTCGTCGGCGCGGAGCACAAGCTCGCCCGCTTCCCCGTCAGGCAGTTCGTTGTCGTGCGCGTCCACCACGCGGGCGGCAAAGCCGGGAAGGAGCTTCCCCATACACCCCGGCCGCTGCTCGTTGAGCAGCGCGCCCATAATGCAATTGGTCTCGGTCGAGCCGTAGCCGTCGAGGAGGCCGAAGCCGAAGCGCTCGGTGAAGGCCTGATGGAAATGCGCCGGCACGGCCGGCGCGAGCGCAATGCGCACATTGTGCGCGCGGTCGGCGGAATTTTTCTCCTGCGCCAGCAGCATCGGCACCATGGCGCCGAGCACATAGGTCACCGTCGCCTTGTGCCGCACGAGGCTCGACATGAAGCCCGACGCCGAGAAGCGCGGCTCGACCACGATGTGCGCGCCGTGCAGCAACGCCTGGAAGCAGGCGTTGAGCGCGTTGGTGTGAAACACCGGCAGCGTCGTCACCAGCACGTCGCCCTCGCGCAGCCCGAGCATCCCGCCGGTATAGACCGCCCACCAGAAATATTGCGCATGCGGACAGCACACGCCTTTCGACAGTCCGGTCGTTCCGGAGGTGTAGAGGATGGCGAAAGTGTCGCCCGGCTCGGATGGGTGCGGCAACAGCGGCTCCGCGGGCGCGGGAAACGCATGCGATTTCAGATGCGGCACATGCGTCGCCGGCCCCTCGCCTACCGCCCACAGCGCCTCAAGCGCGATGTGTCCGCGATCGAGCGAAGCGAGGACCGGCGCGAGTTCGCGTTCGATCACGATGAGCCGCGCGCCGCAATTGGCCAGAATGTGCTCGAGCTGCGCGCCGCGTGAGGCGGTGTTGATCGGCACGGCAATGGCGCCAAGCCAGGCGCTGCCGAGGATGGTAAGCAAAAGTTCGGCGCGGTTGCCGCACATGATGGCGACGCGGTCGCCCAGATTGATGCCGGCTGCGGCAAGCGCGGCCGCATACCCGGCCGCGGCATCGCGCAATTCGGAATGGTTGAATGCCCGCCCGCCGATGGTAATGACCGGCCGTTCGCCGTAGCGTTCGGCCTGGCGCGCCAGCATCCGCGGCACCGTGCGCTCGGACGGCGAAAAAAGCTCAGGAAGCGACTGGCCGGCCGGCATGGATCGACGTTTCCGCCCTTCAGGTGGAAGCGACATTGCCATAGCACAAAGCCCGGCGGGCCATTACTTTAAGTCTAAAGCATCAGCCGGCGGATCGCCCGATGGCCGAAAATACCGAGATCGAGGTCGTGCTCAAGCGCTCCGGGCTCACCTTCCTGGTGCCGCCGGACAAAAGCATCCTGGAGGTGCTGATAGAGGAAGGCATTGATCCGATGTACGATTGCCAGCGCGGCGAATGCGGCATCTGCCAGGTCGCCGTGCTGGAAGGCGTGCCCGATCATCGCGACCATATCCTCAGCGACGAAGAGCATGCCGCCAACAAGGTGATGCAAATCTGCGTATCCCGCGCCAAGACGCCGCGCCTGGTGCTGGACCTTTAAGACGACGGGGACGAAAGATGGGCCACTATAAAGACAACGCCAAAGCCGTGCACGATCTGGTGCGCGAAACCGAGGTCCATCGCGACGTCTATGTCGACCAGGACATTTTCGACCTGGAGATGGATCACCTGTTCGCCAACACCTGGATCTATGTCGGCCACGACAGCCAGATTCCCAATGCCGGCGATTATTACGGCACCACCATCGGCCGCCAGCCGGTGCTGATGGTACGTCACACCGACGGAGCCGTGCATGTCCTCTATAACCGCTGCCCGCACAAGGGCACGCGCATCACCATCGACACCTGCGGCAACGCCGGGAAGTTTTTCCGCTGCCCGTATCACGCCTGGTCGTTCAAGACCGACGGCTCGCTGCTGGCGATCCCGCTGCGCAAGGGCTACGAGCATACCGGGCTGGAAGACAGCGTCGCGGTGAAGGGCATTCCGCACGTCAAGCACATGAAAAATTATCGCGGCTTCGTGTTCGCGAAATTGAGCGACGCCGGGCCGGACTTCGAGGACTATTTCGGCGAAAGCCTTTCGACCATCGACAACATGGTGGACCGCTCGCCGGCCGGGCGGCTCGAAATCGCCGGCGGCGTGCTGCGCTACATGCACAATTGCAACTGGAAAATGCTGGTCGAGAATTTGACCGACACCTGCCATCCGATGGTGGCGCACGAATCCTCGGCCGGAACGGCAATCGAGGTGTGGAAGAAGATGGCGCCGGGCGCCAACAAGAAGCATCCGGCGGTCGAAATCTACGCGCCGTTCATGTCGCCCTACGAGTTTTTCGAGAAGATGGGCATCCGCGTCTGGCGCAACGGCCACGGCCACACCGGCGTGCACCATTCGATCCATTCCGACTATTCGGCAATCCCCGGATATTTCGATAAGATGATCGCCGCCTACGGCGAAACGCGCGCCAAAGCGATCCTCGACGAGAACCGGCACAACACCTCGTATTTTCCGAACTTCACGGTCAAAGGGCCGATCCAGTCGATCCGCCTGTTCAAGCCGATCGCCCCGGACAAGACACTCGCCGAATCCTGGACCTTCCGGCTGGTCGACGCGCCGGATGCGCTCTTGGAACGCACGCTGACCTACAACCGCCTGGTCAACGCGCCGACCTCGATCGTCGGGCACGACGACCTCGAAATGTACGAGCGCGCGCAGGAGGGGCTGCATGTCGACGCCAATCCGTGGGTCAACATTCAACGCCTTTACGATCCGGCCGAACTCGAGCAAGAAACCGCCGTCATCAACGGCACGTCGGAATGGCAGATGCGCAACCAGTTCCGCGCCTGGTCGAAATTCATGACGCTGTCGATGTAGCGCGGATGAGCGTGCCGACCGACCAGGATTTGATCGGCTTTGTCGTGCACGAAGCGCGGCTGATCGACCAGCACCGCTTCGAGGAATGGCTCGATCTGTTCGCCGACGACGGCCGTTACTGGATGCCGCTGGAATGGGGCCAGACCGATCCGCGGCTCTCCACATCGCTGCTGTACGAAGACAAGCTTCTCTTGCAAATCCGCATTGAGCGGCTCAAAGGCAACCGCACCTTTTCGCAGAAGCCGAAGAGCCGCTGCCATCACGTGCTGCAGACGCCGCAGATCGACAAGCGCGACGAAGCGGGCAACGAATACATCACCTGGACGCCGATGCATTACGTCGAGACCCGGCTTGACGAACAGGATCTGTACGCCGCGTGGGCGACGCATACGCTTGCGGTGATCGGCGGCAAGCTCAAGATCAAATTAAAGCGCGTCGATCTGGTCAATTGCGACGCTGCGTTGCGCAGCATCCAGCTTTTCATGTGAGTACAGGATGAGTGAGTGTCCGGTCGCGATCGTCACCGGCGGCAGCGCCGGCATCGGCGAGACAATCTGCCGCCGGCTCCTCGGTGCCGGCTATGAGGTGGTGTCGCTGGCGCGACGGAAGCCGCAATGGTCAGACGGAGCCCTGTGCGCGGTCGAACTCGATCTCACGGATGCGAAGGCGACCGAGCAGGCCGCGGCCGAGGTCGCCGGCAAATTCCCCATTCGCGCCGTGATCCACAATGCCGGCGCGATCCGGGCGAGTCTTCTCCCCGACGTGAAGCAGAAAGACCTGCATGACCTCACGCAGCTGCATCTCGGCGCCGCCATCCTGATCGTGCAGGCGGTGCTGCCAGGCATGCGCGAACGCAAGTTCGGCCGCATCGTACTGATTTCCTCGCGCGCGGCGCTCGGCTTGCAGACCCGCACGGTCTATTCGGCGACCAAGGCAGGAATGGTCGGCATGGCACGGACCTGGGCGCTCGAGCTTGCGCCCGCCGGCATCACCGTCAACGTCGTGGCGCCGGGACCGATCGCCGACACGGAAATGTTCCGCGAAGTGATCCCGGAAGGCAGCGAGCGCGAAGCCGCGCTCGCCAAATCGATCCCGGTCGGCCGGCTCGGCTGCGGCGACGACGTCGCCCGCGCCGTCATGTTCTTCGCCGATCCGGACAATTCCTTTGTCACCGGCCAGGTGCTCTACGTCTGCGGGGGGACCAGCGTCGCGAGCTTCAGCCTTTAGGAACAAACCCGATGCGCATCTGGTACCAAAGCTACGTCGACGAGCCGAACGGCAGGATCTATTGGGAGCGGCTTCGCCGCCATCTCGCGGCAATCGTCGATCCCGGGACAACGGTTGACGTCAAAGGCATCAGCCCGCACGATAATTACGCGCATCCGATCGTCGAATTCCGCTGTGCGCGCGAAGTGATCTGCAATGCGGTCAAGGCCGAACGCGAAGGCTATGACGCTTTCATCATCGGCCACTTTCAGGACGCCGGACTCTATGAAGCGCGCTCGGTGGTCGACATTCCGGTCGTGTCGCTCGGCGAAGCCTCGATGCTATACGCCTGCCAGCTCGGGCAACGAAGCGGCATTGTCACCATCAATCCGCGCTACATTTCATGGTTTCACCACCAGATCGGCAAATACGGGCTGGAAAAGCGCGTCACCGGCGTGCACGCCATGACCTTCGAGCCGGGACAGATTTTGAAGGCGTATGAATTGGACAAGCTCGCCGTCGAGGTCGAGCGGCTGTTCGCCGAGCAGGCCAAGCCCCTGGTCGCCGCCGGCTGCGACGTGCTCATTCCCGGCGGCGGCATTCCGATGCTGCTGTTTTCTGCGATCAAGGCGCATGCGGTCGACGGCGCGCCAGTGATCAACGGCATTCCGATCGTGGTGAAGATGGCGGAGCTTGCGGTCAAGCTGCGCAAGCTGACCGGCCTCGGCGTCAGCCGCGTGTCGGATTACGTCAAGGCTCCGCCCGAAATCATCGAGGAGTTTTTGACCAATCCGAAGGGGCTTTGAAACGTCCTTCCTCGCGAAGCGGGGAAGGATGAAAAGCTACTGCATCAACTTCCACTTGCCGTCGACGAGCTTGACCAGCACCAGCGCGCGCTTGTCGACGCCGAAGCTGTCGCCGGGGTGGAAGGTGTAGACGCCGTGCGTGCCGACCACATCCTTGGCGGTCACCAGCGCGTCGCGCAAAGCGGTGCGGAATTCCGGCGTGCCGGGCTTGGCGCCGGTCGCCAGCGCGCGCTTGGCCGAGTTGAGCAGCACCAGCCAGCCGTCGAACGCGTAGGGACCGAACGCGCCGCGTGCCGGCTCGCCGTTGGCCTTCTGATAGACGGCCTGATATTCGAGCGAGACTTTTTTGGTCGGATAGCTGTCCGGCAGCTGGTCGGCCACGACCACAGGCCCGGTTGAAGCGATCACGCCCTCGACCGCAGGACCGCCGACGCGAACGAAATCCGGGTTGATGATCGCCGGCGTGCCGTAGATCTCCTTGCTGTAGCCGCGTTCGCGCAGTGCAATGAAGGGCAACGCGCCGGGCGTCCCAGACCCGCCGGTCATCACAGCATCCGGCGCGGCCGAGACGATATGCAGTGCCTGCGCAGTAACGGACGTATCGGCGCGGGCATAACGTTCGTTGGTCAGGATCTTGATGTCGTCGGGGCCGGCGGATTTTTCCAGGCCGCCGTAAACGAGATCGCCCCAACCGTCGCTATAGCCGATGTAACCGACTGTCTTCACGCCGACCGACTTCATGTAGTCGACCACCACCGACACCATCAGCGTCGGCGGCTGCGGCATCGAAATCATCCACGAGCCTGGTTCACCCGGCATGTTCACCGGCGAGAGAGTGATGCACGGGACTTTGAGCTCGTGACACACCGCGGTAATCGCGATCGAGCTCGGTGTCGAGCCGGAGCCCATCAGCACGTCGACCTTGTCTTGCTCGATCAGCTTGCGCGCATTGCGGGTGGCGGTCGAGGGATCGGTCGCGTCGTCGAGTTGAATCAGATTGAGCTTGGTTCCGTCGACGCTGTCCCTGTAGGCGACGCCAGCCGCGGCTCCCTTGGCGTAGGGAATGCCGATCGAGGCGCCCGGTCCGGTCATGGCGGTGATCAGACCCACATTGATGTCGGCCGCCACCGCCGGCAGCGCCGTCAACGAAACGGCCGCCGCGCCGGCAACAAAACGCACAAAGTTTTTCACGAAAAACCTCCCGTATCTCTGCTATCGGACGACGCTTTCCCAGCAGGCGTTCTGAGAGACTTTTTAAGCTTGAAACAATTTTGCGGCAATGGTTTTCTTGGCTCGGCGACGGCGCGAAGCGACGCAGGCGCGAAGTCGCTGGGGCACGCATGACACCTGACATCGGCCTCATCCTCGGCATCGACGGCATCGCTACCGGGTCGATCTACGTTCTGGTCGGGCTTGGCCTCGTCCTCATCTTCTCGGTCACCCGTGTGGTGTTCGTGCCGTTCGGCGACATCGTCGCCTTCTCGGCGCTGACGCTTGCGACGATGCAGCTCGGCCGCATGCCAGGCACCGTCTATTTGATCGCCACGCTGGCGGTGTTGGCCTGTCTGGTCGAGACCGGCCACCATTTGCGCCGCCGCCAGCCGCAGCGTATCGCGCGCGGACTTCTTGGCTACGGCGTGCTGCCGCTTCTTCCGGCGGGCATCGTTTTTTTCACTGCAGGACACCTGCCGGCATGGGCGCAAATTCCGCTTGCCATCGCGCTGGTGGTGCCGATCGGGCCGCTGATCGAGCGGATTGCGCTGCGCCCGCTCGCCGACGCTTCGGTTCTCCTTCTTCTCATCGTTTCGGTGGCGCTGACTTTTGGCCTGTCCGGACTGGGGCTGTTGTTTTTCGGTCCGGAGGGGATTCCGCACCAAGCCGCTGACCAACGAGATTTTTCGCCTCGGCACCATCGTGCTCACGTCACAGACGATATTGATGGTGGCCACAGCCGCCGTGTTCAGCCTGCTGCTGTTTCTGTTCTTCGAGCAGACGCTCACGGGAAAAGCACTGCGGGCGACATCCATCAACCGGATCGGCGCCCGCATCGTCGGCATCCGTCCGGCGAATACGGCGACGGTCGCTTTTTCACTGGCTTCTTTGCTGGGCGCCATCTCCGGCATCCTGATCGGCCCGACCACGACACTCTATTATAACTCGGGCTTCATCATCGGGCTCAAAGCGTTTGTCGGCGCGATCATCGGCGGCCTGACCAGCTATCCGGGCACCGCGCTCGGCGCGCTCTTCATCGGCATCCTCGAAAGCTTCGCGTCTTTTTGGGACAGTTCGCTCAAGGAAGTGGTGGTGTTCAGCGTGCTTATCCCGGTGATGCTGTGGCGCTCGCTGTCGCTCGGCCAGGCCGATGAAGAAGACGCGGAGGTCGAGGGATGAGGGCGCGCGGCGCTTTTATGCTGCTCGCGCTCGTCGTGCTTGCGCTGTTGGCGGCAGCGCCGCTTTACGCGGCTTCATTCACCATCACGCTGCTCAATTACATCGGCATTTACGCGCTGGTAGCGCTCGGCGTGGTGCTGCTCACAGGTGTTCGGCGGACTGACCTCATTCGGCCAGGCCGCGTTTGTCGGCATTGCCGCCTACGCCACCGCCTGGCTGACCACGGCGGAAGGCGCTTCGCCCTGGCTCGGCCTCTTGTTCGGACTTGCTTTGACCGGACTGGTCGCGGCGCTGCTCGGCGCCGTCACTTTGCGCCTTGGTGGACATTATCTTCCGCTTGGCACAGTCGCCTGGGGGCTGGCGATCTTTTTTCTGTTCGGCAACTTCGAAGCGCTCGGCCGGCATAACGGCATCGCCGACGTGCCGCCGATTTTCATCGGCTCACTGTCGCTCGAACCGACCACGGCGATTTTCTATCTGATCTGGGGCGTACTGTTCGCCGCCACGATCCTGATCGCGAACTTATTGGAGTCGCGCGAAGGCCGCGCCATCCGCAGCCTGCGCGGCGGGGTGGTGATGGTCGAGAGCCTCGGCATCAGCGTGTTTCGCATCCGGCTCATCACGTTCGTCATTGCGGCCTTGCTCGCCGGACTCTCCGGCTGGCTCTACGCGCATATGAGCCGCTTCGTCAGCCCGACGCCGTTCGATCTGCGCATGGGCATCCAATATCTGTTCATGGCGATCCTTGGCGGATCGGGCCACATCCTCGGCGCCATGGTCGGCGCCGCGCTGATTACGCTATTGCAAAATGTCCTGCAGGACGCGCTGCCGCATTTCTCGCGCAACGGCGAGCAGCTGGAAGTGATCGTGTTCGCGATCATCTACGTGCTGGCGCTGCAATTCGCCCGCCGCGGCGTGATGCCGTTCGTGCTGCGCCTTATCCCCAGCGCGCCAAAGCCGCCGATCGCCTCCGCCGCGCCGCTGCCGCGCCGCTCAATGCCGCCGACCGGCACGCCGCTCCTCACCGTCGAGCGTTTGCTTAAAAGGTTCGGCGGCCTTGAAGCCGTCAGCCAGGTCGGCTTCGAGGTCAAGGCCGGTGAAATCGTCGGGCTGATCGGTCCGAACGGCGCCGGCAAGAGCACAGTGTTCAATCTCATTACCGGCGCACTGCCGTGCGACGACGGCAAAATCTCTTTCCTCGGCGAGGACATCACGCGCGCGGGCCAGCGCCGCATCGCCGAGGCCGGCATCGCCCGGACGTTCCAGCACGTGAAATTGCGTTCAAGCCTGTCGCTGATCGATAACGTCCTGCTCGGCACCTATCCGCGCACCCACGCGGGATTTTTTCAGGGCGCGCTGCGGCTCGATCGGCAGGAGGAGCGGCGCGCCCGCTTTGAAGCATTCGCGCAGCTCAAGCGCGTCGGGCTCGGTGACGAGCCTTACGGTCTCGCCGGCAATCTGCCGCTCGGTCGCCAGCGCATTCTCGAAGTCGCGCGTGCGCTTGCCGCCGATCCAGCGCTGGTCATCCTCGACGAGCCGGCCGCGGGTTTGAGCCGGCCGGAGAAAACCGCGCTCGCCGATTTGCTGCGCTCGTTGCGCAATGAGGGCGTCACCGTCCTTCTGGTGGAACACGACGTGGACTTCGTCATGGGTCTGGTCGATCGCATTGTGGTGATGGATTTCGGCTCGAAGCTGGTCGAGGGCACGCCGGCGTCGGTGCGCGCCGATCCGCGGGTGCAGGAAGCCTATCTCGGCAGTGTCGCATGACGGCGCTCCTTGAAATCAGGGACTTTCACGTCGCCTACGGCAAGGTCGAGGCCGTGCGGGGAGTCAGCCTCGCCATGCAGCAAGGCCAAATCGTCACTGTGATCGGGCCGAACGGCGCCGGCAAGACCACGCTGCTTGCGGCCATGGCCGGGCTGCTGCGCTCGCGCGGCCAAGTGATCTATGATGGCGTCGATCTCGCGCAGGTCGACGTCGAGGAGCGCGTCGAACGCGGCTTCTGCCTGGTGCCTGAGCAGCGCGAATTGTTCGGCGACATGGCGGTCGCCGACAATCTGCTGCTCGGCGCCTACGCGCGGCGTCGCAACGGGTCGGATATGAAACAGTCACTGCAGCAGGTGTTCGCCCGCTTCCCGCGTCTGGCCGAACGGCAGAAGCAGAAGGCGCAGACGCTCTCCGGCGGCGAGCGGCAGATGCTGGCGCTCGGCCGCGCCTTGATGGCGCAGCCGCGTCTCCTCCTCCTCGACGAGCCGAGCCTCGGTCTCGCGCCGCTCATGGTGCGCGAGATTTTTCGCATCGTCGCTTCGCTGCGCGAGCTCGGCGTGTCGATCCTGCTGGTCGAGCAGAACGCGCGCGCCGCGCTCGAGACCGCCGATTACGGTTACGTGCTGGAAATGGGCGAGATCACCCATGAAGGCCCATCCGCGGCGCTGGCGCATGACGCACGCGTGGTGACGACCTATCTCGGCGGATCCACTGGATGACGGCGCGTGGCTATGACGATGTCGTGCTGGCCGCGCCGGTGACGGTCCCTTATGTGCGTTACTCGACGCGCGGTGCGCATTGGTTCCTCGGCCGCGCGGTGGCGGAGTTGATCGCCGGTGCGAAGATTCCGAAAGCGCGGATCGACGGCCTTGCGGTCGCAAGCTTTACGCTCGCGCCCGATACCGCCGTCGGCCTGACGCAGCATCTGGGCATGACCTTGCGCTGGCTCGACCACGTGCCGATGGGCGGCGCCTCGGGCGTAGTCTCGATCCGCCGCGCCGCACGCGCGGTGCAAAACGGCGACGCCGACATCGTCGCCTGCATTGGCGGCGACACCAATCACACCGACAGCTTTCGCCGCAACACCGCAAGCTTCAGCCAATTCGCGCAGGACGCGGTCTATGCCTACGGCTCGGGCGGCCCGAATATGAGCTTCGCGCTCATGACCGCCTATTACATGCGCGCGCATGGGGCGAAGCGTGAGGATTTCGGCAAACTGTGCGTCGCGCAACGCAGCAACGCACTGAAAAACCCGCTGGCCTTGTTCAAAAAGCCGCTGACGCTCGATCAGTATCTCAACGCGCGGCTGGTCGCCGATCCGCTGCGGCTGTTCGATTGCGTCATGCCCTGCGCCGGCGCTGAAGGATTTCTGGTGATGCGGCGCGAAACGGCGGAAAAACTCGGACTGCCGTTCGCGCGTCTTCTTGGCGCAATCGAGCGGCACAACGCTTTTCCCGACGATCCGATCCAGGATCGCGGTGGCTGGGCGCTCGATCGTGACGAGCTTTACGCCCAGGCTGGCGTGGGTCCGAAAGACATGGATTTCATCGAAACCTATGACGATTATCCCGTCATCAATGTCCTGCAATTCGAAGGTCACGGCTTCTGCCCGGAAGGCGGCGGCGCCGATTTCATCCGCGCCAATACCTTCGAGGTTGGAGGCAGCTTCCCGTTCAATACCTCCGGCGGGCAGTTATCGGTGGGCCAGGCCGGCGCGGCGGGCGGACATCTCGGCATTGTCGAAGCGATCCGCCAGCTCACCGGGCAAACGCTCGGCGCGCGCGTGCCGGACGCCAGGCACGGGCTGGTCTCGGGGTTCGGCATGATCAATTACGATCGGGGAATTTGTAGCGGCGCCGCTGTGCTAGCTGCGGCCTGACTTATAATGTTTTTCCGGAGGAACCCTTGTCTCAAATAGCCAAGCGCCCAAAGCGCAAAAATCCGGTCGAGCGAACCCGGTTGCCGACGCTGCCGCCGGCTACCCGAAGCCGGGTAGCGCTTGGGCTCACCGCCGCCGCCGCGCGCGGACGGCTGGAGTTGCAGGTCTGCCTCGATTGCGGCGCGATGCAATACCCGCCGCGCGAAGTTTGCCGCGCTTGCCTGTCGCGGCGGCTCGCTTGGCGCCGACAAGACGGCGGCGGCGAACTCATCAGCGACACCGTATTGCGCGCGGCCCAAGAACTTTACTTTCGCGAGCGCCTACCGTGGCGGATCGGCAATGTCCGGCTCGATTCCGGCGTCAACGTCATGGCGTTTGTGTATGAGAGCGTCGGCGCGCCGCCTTGCCGAGTGCGGGTCGAGGCCGCGCTCGATCGGGCCGGCCAGGCGGCGTTGGTTGCCGTGCCCGAACGAGGGAGACCTCATTTGTCGGACGATCCGAAACTGCGCGAAATGACCTGCGATCCGCGCGCGCGTAAAATCCTCGTCAGCGACGGCAAGTCGGCGGTCGGACAGGCGGTCGTGCGCGCGCTCGCGGCGGCCGGGGCCGACCTGATCTGGATCGGCGCAGCCGAGCCCTGGAAGAAAACCACTGGCTTCGACGGCTTGCGTGAGTTGCCGCAGGCGAAAGTCGTTCCGCTCGACGTGACCGACAGTCGCTCGGTGCGCGAGCTGGCCGGCGAGATCGGCGGCAAGGTCGATATCGTCGTCAACACCAACGATTGCCATCGCGCTTTCTCGCTGGCGGCGCGGCGCGGCGTCGAGACCGCGCAACTGGAAATGGACATCAACTATTTCGGTTTGCTGCGGCTGGCGCAGGAATTCGCGCCCGCGCTCAAGGCCCGCGCAGCCGACGGCGCCGCAAACGCCATCGCCTGGGTCAACGTGCTCTCGATTTACGCGTTATCCAACTATCCGCCGCACGGCACCTATTCGGCATCCAAGGCCGCAGCCTGGTCGCTTTCGCAAAACCTGCGCACCGAGCTGCGTCCGGCCGGTGTGCGCGTCATCAACCTGTTTCCCGGTCCGGTCGATGACGAATGGGATCAGCTTGAAATGCCGCCAAAGCTCTCGGCCGCCGCCCTCGCTGCAGCCGCGGTCGAAGCGCTCAAAGGTTCGGTGGAAGACGTTTATCCGGGCGACGTAGCGCAGGATTGGCTCGCCCGAAATCTCGAAAGTCCGAAGACACTTGAGCGCGAACTCGGCGAGACCAGCCGATGAAAGCAGCAAAGAAGAAGAGCACGCGTAAGAAAGGCGCCGCCAAATCGAGCGCGCGCATGCCCGCACCGCGCGCGCGATCTGATTTTGGCGATCTCCTTACGTCTGGCGGCGTTCGCTTGGTCGATCTGACGCAGACTCTGTCGCCGAATTTTCCCACCATGGTTCTGCCGCCCGAATTCGGCCAATGCCGTCCGTTCCGCATGGAGGAAGTCTCGCGCTACGACGAGCGCGGGCCCGGCTGGTACTGGAACAACGTCAGCTTTGGCGAGCACAGCGGCACGCATTTTGACGCGCCGATCCACTGGATTTCTGGACGCGATCTGCCGAACAATGCAGTCGATACGCTTCCCACCGCGCATTTCATCGCGCCGGCCTGCGTCATCGATTGCAGCGCCCAGGCCAAAGTCGACGCCGATTTTCTCCTGACCGCCGCTGACGTGAAGCAATGGGAGGGGCGCCACGGCCGCATTCCCGCCGGCGCCTGGGTGCTGATGCGCACCGACTGGTCGAAGCGCAACGACCCGGTCGCCTACCAGAATCTCGACGAAGCCGGCCAGCACACGCCCGGCCCAGATCCTGATTGCGTGCGCCTCCTGGTCAACGAGCGCGACGTGCTCGGCTTCGGCACCGAGACCATCGGCACCGACGCCGGCCAGGCCGCGCATTTCATACCCCCCTATCCCTGTCATTATTACATGCACGGCGCCGGCAAATATGGGTTGCAGTGCCTGTGCAATCTCGACCTTTTGCCGGCAACCGGCGCGCTGATCGTCGCGGCGCCGCTGAAAATCTTGCAGGGCAGCGGCAGCCCGCTGCGGGTTTTTGCTATCGTGCCAGACACCAGGGAGGCACGTGAATGAACTTCTATGATCTGAAGGATCGGGTCGCCATTGTCACGGGCGGCGCCCAGGGCATCGGGCTTGCGGTCGCAACCCGCATCCTCACCTCGGGTGGCAAAGTCGGAATTTGGGATCGCGACAAGGCCCTGCTCGATGAGACGGTCAAGCGCATCGGCAAGCCCGACCACGTGCTCGGCCTCACCGTCGACATCGCCGATCTCGCCAATGTCGAAGCCGCGACCAAATCCACGCTGAGACATTTCGGCAGGATCGACATTCTCATCAACAACGCCGCCATTGTCGGCCCCAACGCCAACACCTGGGAATATCCGCCCGAGGCTTTTCGCGACGTGGTCAATGTCGGGCTGATCGGCACGTTTTATTGCTGCCGCACAGTGGTGCCACACATGATCGCCGCGAATTACGGCCGCATCGTCAACTTAAGCTCGGTCGCCGGCAAGGAGGGCAACCCGAAAGCGCCGGCCTATAGCTCGATGAAAGCCGGCGTGATCGCGCTGACCAAATCGCTCGGCAAGGAGCTCGCCGGCTACAATATCGGCGTCAATTGCGTCACGCCTGCGGTCGCCAAGACCACTTTGGCGATGAGCCAGGCGCCGGATTTTCTGGCCATGATCGTTTCGAAAATTCCGCGCGGCCGCATGCTCGAGCTCGACGAAGCGGCGTCGATGATCTGCTTCCTCGCGAGCGCCGAGAATTCGTTCACCACCGGCGCGGCTTTCGACCTCTCCGGCGGGCGCGCGACCTATTGAGACAGAGACAGCCACCGCCATGAGCGTAAAACTTTATTATTCGCCCGGCGCGTGCTCGCTGGCGCCGCATATCGTGCTGGAGGAGGTCGGCGACCGCTTCGAGCTTTCCCGCGTCGACATCGGCTCCGGCCAGCAGAACAGCCCGGAATTCCTGCGCGTCAATCCAAAGGCCCGGGTGCCGGTACTCGCCGACGGCGACTGGGTGCTGACCGAAGCGCCGGCGATCCTGCGCTACATCGCGTCGCGCCATCCCGCGTCCGGACTGTGGCCTTGGGATCCGCGCGAGGAAGCGCGCTGCGCCGAGTGGCTCAACTGGCTGTCGTCGACCATTCAACCGGCTTTCGTCCACGTTCGCCGCGCCGCCCGTTACGCCTCCGACCCGCGCGCGATCGACGACGTGGCGGCAACCGGCAAGAAGAACGCCTACGATTTGTGGAGAGCGGTCGAAGAAAAAATCGGCGCCGGGCCGTGGGCGCTGGGCGAACGCTACAGCGTCGCCGATCCGCTGCTCATGGTTTACTGGATTTGGGGCCGCGGCCAAGTGCTTGGCTTCAACATGGCGGACGACTTTCCGCAATGGACCGCGCATGCGCGCCGCCTCGCCGCGCGGCCTGCGGTGCAGAAAGCGTTTGCCGCCGAAGGCCTGGCACTGCCGGCTTAGCTCAGCGCCGCAATGACCTCGTCGGCTTTGGTCACGGCCGCGACATTGGTGAGCGCGTATTGCACCGAAGCACGATGCCAGTCAGCGTTCATGGTCGAGCAGCAATCCTCCGGCACCACGACGAAATAGCCCTTGTCGGCCGCGGTGCGGCTGGTGTGCTCGACCGACATGTTGGTCCACGCGCCGGTATTGATCAGCGTGTCGCGGCCGCCCGAGCGCAGCACGATCTCGAGGTTGCTGCCTTCGAACGCGCTCATTCGGATCTTCTCGACGATGTGGTCGCCCGGCTGCGGCTCAAGGCTCGGCGCCGGCGCTGCGCCCCAGGTGCCACGCACCATCGCCTTGGAATTGACCAGCCCTTCGAACAACGGCGCGTTCAACGTCACGCCCGGCGCGCCAGGTTCGACCACGAACCAGACGTGAATGATCATCACTCCGCGCGAACGGCAGACTTCGGCCAGCCGGCGGATGTTTTCGACCACGTTCTGTTCGCGTGCGTGCTGCGGCGCACCGGACGAGGCAAACGCGCCACCGTCCATCATCACGTCGTTCTGCATGTCCTGGATGATGAGTGCGCAGCGCGACGGATCGAGCCGCAAGCCGCCCGCGCCGGCGCTTGCGCGCTCCGGCTGCGGCGGTGACGACGGCGACGATGCACCGGCGGTCGACGCCGTGGTGCTCGCTTTCATAAACGGCTCGATGTGCGGGCCGATCTTGGTGCGGACCGCGTAGAGCGAATGCGTGGCGCACATGAACAACGTGCGCCAGTCCGACTTTCCCCAGTGCAGATTGGCGACCAGTTCCGGGACTTTGACTTTGCCGAGGAGCGCGCCAGAGCGCGAATAGACCCACACACCGCCCGGCGCCGTCACCCAGACATTGCCGGCGCTGTCGCATTTCATCCCGTCCGGCACGCCGGACTCAAGCTCCGAGCGGATGCCGGAGGCGAAGATGCGGTCCGGCCCGAGCGTGCCGTCGGCGTTGACGTCGAAGGCGCGAATGAGCGCGCGCACCGTGTCGTTGACATAGAGAATGCGTTCGTCGGGCGAAAAGCAGAGGCCGTTTGGCTGCTCGAACAGGTTGCGGTCGACCACAAGCAGCGGTTGGCCGCCGCCCGGCGGCACGCGATAAACACCCTGAAAGCCGAGCTGGCGCGGCCGCTCGACGCCGTAAACCGGCATGCGGCCGTACCATGGATCGGAAAAATAGATCGAGCCGTCGGAGCGCACGCACACGTCGTTCGGTGAATTCAATTCCTTGCCCTCGAAATGCGAGGCGAGCACGTCGCTCCGGCCGTCACGCTCGCGGACGAGGCTCGAGGTTGCGTGCTCGCAAATGACGAGACCGAGATTGGCGTCGTAAGTCATGCCATTGCATTTGTTCGACGGCTTCATCACCTCGCGCACGCCGCCGCGTTCGTCCCAGCGGCGCCGCACGTCCGCCGGCATGTCGGAGAACAGAAGATACTGATCGCGCGGATGCCAGATCGGGCCCTCGGTGAAGGTGAATCCGCCGGCCAGCTTTTCGACCGGCGCGTCGAGATCGATCAGATCGGTGAACTCGCGGCGTTGCGCGGTGTGCAGGCTCATTGGACGCCTCCCCTGATTACGCCGGGAACCAGTTGCGTTTCGGCAGCGATTGCACGATCGGGCCGGGCACCGAGTTTTGCAGGCGGCCAACCACCTGCCCCATCTCGACCAGCGCCGGACGATCGTGGATCGGCAGCACGAAGCGCGAGCGCGCCATCACTTTCTTGATTGCGGCCTTCTCCTGCCGCTTGGTGGTGCCGTGATTGCCGGTAACGCGCGGCTCCATGTCGCCGATTTCGCGGAACGGCTCGACCAGCTGATCGTTGAAGTCATAGATCACGTCGCCGCAGATGGTCGCGTCGCCGTCGGCGGTCTTGACGATGATATTCATCGAGCCCTCGGTGTGGCCGCCGGCGGCTTCACAGATTACGCCCGGCATCAGCTCGACCGGCCCGGTTGTCTCCAGGTCCATGAAGCGCAGCGCGCCCTTGGTGTGCAACCGATCGATTAAATGCTTGATGTCGACCGCCGGATATTGCGGATGCATCAGGCCGGAGACCGAATATTCCAGCTCGCGGCGGTTGATGACCACCGCGGTATTCATCGGGAACAAATCGTCCTTGCCGGCGTGGTCGATGTGCAGGTGGGTGTGCAGCACATAACGCACGTCGCCGAGCTTGAGCCCATGCTTCTTCAACTGGTTCTCAATCATGGTCTCGTGTGATTGCATGCCGCGCATGCCGAGCGTTTCCATGATCTGGTTCGAGCGATAGCCGGTATCGATCACAACCGGCCAGGTGCCGCCGAGAACGAGAAAGCCAAGCGTCGCTACCCGCCGCGTGCGGCCGCAGTCGCGGCCGAGCACGAGGAAGCTCGATTCCAGTTCGATGTCGCCGTAGTCGAGGACTTTGATCTCTAACGCCATGCTACCCTCCCCTATTCGGGTCACTGCCCCTTATTCGTTAAGCCGATAAACGCGCACAGCCGTGTCGTGCATGGCCGCGCGCTCAACGTTTGCGCCGAGCGGCTCCACGGCGGCGCGGAACGCCGCCGCGAGCGGCGCGTATTCGGTCCATAACTTCTCCACCGGAAAATTCGAGCCGAACAAGCAGCGCTCGGCGCCGAAGATAGCGATAGTTTCGCGCACAATCGCTGCGATATGTTGCGGGTCGTTCTTGTGGATGAAGGTGCCAAGCGCCGAAAGCTTGGACACGACATTCGCTAAGGTGGCGAGCTTACGCATGCCCGCGCGCCATTTTTCCCAGCCGGAATCCGACAAATCCTCCAGCATGCCCGCATGTTGCAAAATGAAGGTGACTTTCGGCGCGCTGGCGGCAAGTTCCGCCGCGCCGTCCATTTGCCCGGAGAAGACCTGGAGATCGAAGCTCCAGCGGTAATCGGCGAGCCGCGCGACGTTTTTCTGCAACGCCGGATCGCGCGCCAGATCGGGCGCCGAGGCGAAGCGGAATTGCGGGTTTTCGTGCCATTGCAGTTGCATGCGCAAACCACGCATGCCGCGATATTTGGTGAGCCGGTCGAGCTGTGGGCGCACATCTGGCACGAGAAAATCGGAATAACCGACGATGGCGTGCGGAAAGCCGGTCTCGTCGGCGGCCTGCTGCACGTAGGCCACCTCGTCCTCGAAGCGATCCTTGGCCCAGTTCGCCTGCACATAAACCGATTTGACGACGTTGCTGCCGGCAATGTCAGCGAGAAATTCCTGGATCGGATAATCGCGCCGGATCGCTTCATATGGTCCAAAGATGCGCGGCTGCATCGGCCCATCGAGCCACGGCAGATCCTTCCGCCGCCAGATGTGATGGTGCGCGTCGATGATAGGCGTCATGCCGCCTCGCTTGCCATGTCGAGGACGCTGTCGCAGATGGCATCGATCGAGCCGCCGTCGCCAAGCTTGTCGAGGAACGGCCGCGCCGCGACCAGTCCGGCGGTGCGCGCTTCGAAGCCGGGATCGGCGGCGAGCGGCGTGAGCCAGACGATCCGCCAGGCGAGCCGCGCGAGCCGCGCAACTGCCTCCGTCATCGCCGTCGGATCGCCGCGTTCAAGCCCGTCGGAAAGCACGATCAACGCAGCGCCGCGCGCCAGCGCCGCGTAACGCGGAACCGCAAGGAAGGCGTTGAGCGCGTCGCCGATTTGCGTGCCGCCATCCCAGTCGGCCACCAAAAGCGACGCGGTGGCCAGCGCCTGCTCGCGGTTGCGCAGCCGGAGCGGTCGGGAAATGCGCGTCAGCCGCGTCCCCATGGTGAAGACCTCGACTGAGGCCGCGGCGCGCATGAGCGCGTGAGCGAACGCCAGATGCGCCTGCGTGCGTTCCTTCATCGAGCCGGACACGTCGATCAGGACGACGATGCGCCGCTGGCGAAGCCGCCGCCGGCGGTGACGCAGGCGAATGAACTCACCGGCATTGCGCATGGCATCGCGGAACATCCGGCGCGCATCGGTCGCGGTGCCGCCGCGCCCCGACCGCCAGCGATAGCCGCGCCGGCGCGGCACGCGGCTCGGTAACTCTCGGGCAAAGCGGCGCAATATCTCGCCCTCCCCGCCCGGCGTCAGCCGTCGCGCGGTGAGCCTTTCGGCCTCGGTCGCCTGCGCACCGGATTCGCGGGTCTCGTCGCCGAACAGCGGCTCCGGACCGACCAAGGAATCCTCGGCCGCACGCATCGGCTCGTCCTCGCTCGGCGCCGCTTCCGGCACGATACTTTGCGTGCCGAGAAAATGCGCGTCGAACAGCGCGTCGAAATCGGTGAACCGCTCCGGCGGCGGCGCGAGCATCGCGTGCGCGGCGCGACGGATATCGCCGATGCTGTGCGGGCCCAACAGCTCGATTGAGGCGAGCCAGGCCATGGTTTGCTCGGGTGCAACGGCAAAGCCGGCGCGGCGGAGCAGCGCCGCAAATTCGACGAAGTGGGCGATCGGACGCGTCAGGTCGTTCACGCCTGCGCCTCCACCAAAATGGCGTCGATCTTCGGGGCGATGTGAACGAGATCGTCTTCGTCCTTGAGTACAACGCCGAGCGAGCGCTTGAATGCTTCCGGCCAGCGAGCGCCCTGCTCGTTGAGCAAGCTCGCCGCCTCCGCCCATTCGACCGCTTCAGCGATGCCCGGCAGCTTGGCGAGCGGCTCGCGGCGCAATCGTCCGACCGCGGCGACCACCGCGCGGGCGGCCCGTTCGCTGACGCCGGACGCGCGCATCATGATGATGCGCATTTCGCGCTCAGGCGACGGATAGTCGATCCAGTGATAGACGCAGCGGCGGCGCAACGCCTCGTGCAGCTCGCGCGTGCGGTTCGAGGTCAGGATCACGACCGGCCGCTCATAGGCGCGAATGGCGCCGCGCTCGGGGATGGAAATCTGGAAGTCGGACAAGAATTCCAGCAGGAAGGCCTCAAATTCGTGGTCGGAACGGTCGATTTCGTCG
Organism: uncultured Alphaproteobacteria bacterium; assembly: GCA_963747855.1. Taxonomy (GTDB): domain Bacteria; phylum Pseudomonadota; class Alphaproteobacteria; order Rhizobiales; family Xanthobacteraceae; genus BOG-931. The sequence goes on along the minus strand of CAVVGN010000002.1, from coordinate 850,694 downwards.
ATCAGCAACATGGTTTCCTGCGGCCGGCGCAGGCAGGCAAGCATCGGCCGCTCGATCAGGAATTCGTCACGGTAGATATCGGTATGGCTGCCGGCTTCGCTCTCCTGGCGCAGCGCCAGCATCTGGCGCGGAAAATTCCATTCGTAGAGCGCGGCCGCCGCGTCGATGCCTTCGTAGCATTGCAGGCGAAGGAGCTGCCGGCCGAGCACGCCGGCAATCGCCTTGGCCGCTTCGGTCTTGCCGACGCCGGGGGCGCCTTCGAGCAACAACGGTTTGCCGAGCGCGAGCGCGAGATAAGCGGCGGTCGAAAGCTCTTCGTCGGCAAGGTAATAAGCAGCCCGCAGCGCTTCTTCGAGGCTGCGCGGGCTGTCGATGCCGACAATCTTGTGACGGACAGCCATGCGTCGTTACCGTGCGCGTGCCTGCGCGCCTGCGCCGCCGCGTTCCTTGAGCGCACGCAAAATCTTTTCCGGCGTGATCGGCAGTTCATTCATGCGCACGCCGACTGCGTTGAACACCGCATTTGCGACTGCCGGCAGCACCGGATTGGCGCACATCTCGCCCGGTCCCTTGGCGCCGAACGGGCCGTCCGGAGCGGGACGCTCCAGCACGACAATATCGTGTGGGCAGATGTCGCCCGGTCCCGGCATCAGATATTCGTTAAAGTCGCGCGGCCCGTCGCGGCTGTTTGGGTAATACGGCTCCGGCGTTTCGTATAAAGCGTGACTCATCCCCATCCACGAGCCGCCGACCAGCTGCTGCTCGACCAGCTTGGGATTGATCGCGCGCCCGATCTCGTAAGTGCTAGTCATTTTCAGCACACTCACTTCGCCGGTTTCATCGTCAACCTCGACTTCGGCGATCAGGCAGGCATGCGCGTAGCAGGTCGCCGGCGACATTTCGCCGGTTTCCGGGTCAACGTCGGACAGCGGAACGAGGAAAATGCCGCGCCCCGAGATGGTTTTTCCCTGGCGGAATTGCGCGGCGATAGCGACGTCGCGCACCGAGATCGAACGATGCGGCGCGCCCTTCACCCGGATCGAACCTTTGCCGTCGGTTTCGAGGTCGCCCGGATCGACTTCCAATTCTTCGGCGGCGGCTTCGAGCATGACAGCCCGCGCTTCCCGCGCCGCCGTCATCACCGCGTTGCCGACACGATGCGTGCCGCGCGAGGCAAACGAGCCCATGCAGTGCGGCCCGGTGTCGGAATCGGCGGTATCGACATAGACGTCCTCGACCGGCACGCCCAACGTCTCCGCGCAAATCTGCCGCGTGACCGATTTCATCCCCTGCCCGAGGTCGATCGACGACAGCGCGACGGTGAACTTGCCGGTCGGGTTTGAGTGAACCAGCGCTTGACTGGGATCGCCGCCGAGATTCATGCCGATCGGATAATTGATGGTGGCGACGCCGCGCCCGCGATGCTTGGCCATGATCAGCGCCTCCTGGTGCCGAAGACGGAAGAGAAACGCGGAGCACCGTGGGTCGAGCCGGCCGGCGATGCGGGCGGCGGTGCGGGCGGCGGTGGCGGCGGGGCGCTGCGCGGTGGTGGCGGCGGCGCGGTCTGCACCGGCGCGGCCGGCATCGGCCGTTCATAGGCGACGCGCTGCGGCGCCGGCGGCGGACTTGGTGCGCGCGCGCGATCTGGAGCGCTGGCCGGAACCAGTTTCGCCGATGCCAGCTGCGGCGTGCGCGAACGGTCGGCGACGCCGGCGCGTTCCGGCGAGCCGCCCTGCCGCGACGACATGCGGCGGAACTCGTCACGCAGCGCCCAGCCCGCCTTCTCGGCGGTAACCTGCGCGCATTCGATCAGCGCGCAGTTCTTCGCTTCCCGCCGGTGCGCTTTCATGTCGCCGTCGCGATACATATTCAGCATGCGGAATTCGAGCGGATCCATGCCGACCGCGACCGCGCCTTTGTCCATGTGGCATTCGAGGGCGAAGTCGAGCGCGGTGACGCCGAAGCCGCGCATGGCCGTTGCCGGCGTGCGGTTGGTGAAGACGCAATACACGTCGGCGTACACGTTCGGAATCGTGTACGGCCCGGGGATGTGCGCGACACATTTGACCACAGCGTAGCTCGACAGCCGCGTGTAGGCGCCGGAATCGAAGTAAGCCCGCACTGAGCGCGCGACGATCCGCCCGTCCTTGGTCAAGCCGTCCTTCACGTAGATGCGCTCGGCGCCGCGCGGCGAACCGAATTGCATTTCTTCGTGCCGGCTGAAACGGTAGCGCACCGGCGCGCCGGTCAACCTAGCCGCCAGGACGCAAAGCGGTTCGGTCAGGGTGTCGACCTTGCCGCCGAAGCCGCCGCCGACCGTGCCGCCGATGAAGTGCAGCTGGTTCGACTGCATGGCGTTGATCTTCGCCGACGTGTCGAGCGAGAAGAACAAGGCCTGCGTTGAGGTGTAGACGATGAAGCGCCCGTTGGTGTCGGGCACAGTGATCGAACCGTTGGTTTCGGTCGGCGCATGTTCAATCGGCGACATCTGGTAGCGGTCTTCGAGCATGATGTCGGCTTGCTTGAAGCCTGCCTCGACGTCGCCGAAGCGCAATTTCTGGTGATCGTATTTGCCGTAATATTCGAAAGTGTTTTTTGGATAGGTCGCGTTGACCGAAGGTGCGCCAGGCTTGAGCGCTTCCTCGACGTCGAATACCGCCGGAAGCTGATCGTAGGTGATCCGCACCAGCGGCAACGCCTCCAGCGCGGCGCGCTCGGAGGTCGCGACGATGCCGAGGATCGGCTCGCCCTTATAGCGCACGAAATCCGAGGCAAGCGAAGGCTCGTCGTCCTTGCCGAACTGGATCAGGCTCAACAGCGTATTGAGATTAACCGGAACGTCGCCCGCGCGGATGATCCGTTTCACGCCGGGCGCGCGCGCCGCCGCGGAATCGTCGATCGAACGAATGCGCGCATGCGCATGCGGGCTGCGCAGGATTTTCAGATGCAGCAAATTGGCGAAGCGGTGGTCATCGTAATAGGGCGAGGTGCCGGTGACGTGGCCGAGAATGTCCTGGCGCGCGGTCGGCTGGCCGATTTCGATCAGGTTGTCGTCGCGTTCGTCGGCGAAGATGTCTTTACGGAATTCCAGCATCACGTTGTCCTTCAGGCGCGGCGACGGTTGTCGCTGCCGGCGGCATCCATCACCGCCTCGATGATCGGCTCGTAACCGGTACAACGGCAGATGTTGCCGCAGAGCGCGTCGACGACTTCGGCGCGCGTTGGATTTGGGTTGCGGTCGAGCAGAGCCTTGGCCGCCATCAGCATACCCGGCGTGCAATAACCGCACTGGGCGGCAAATCGCTCCATGAAGGCGTGCTGCAACGGATGCAGGTCGGCGCCGCGCCGCAAGCCGGCAACGGTTTCGACCGATTTGCCGGCGCAGGCTTCCGCGAGCGTCACGCAGGAGACGCGCGGCACGCCGTCGATCAGCACCGTGCAGGTACCGCAGGTGCCCTGCCAGCAGCCGCCTTTGACCGACAGATCGCCGACCGCCTCGCGCAATGTGTCGAGCAGATTGGCGCCACTTTCGACGAAGGCGGCGACAGCTTCGCCGTTGAGATGAAACTGGATCGGGGTTTTCATTGCAGCCTCATGCGCGCGCAGCGCCAAGTAGTAGCCGGCTGAGATAAACGGGAAGAATCTCGCGCCGCCACCAGGCGCTGGCGATGGCATCGTCCGACGGCGACGTTCCGTCGACGGCGACCGCAAGCGCCGGAGCGATTCCGGCGGCATCGAGCGAACGGCCCTCAAGCGCGCGTTCGGCCGCTTTGGCGCGTACCGGCGTCTTTCCCATCGCGCCATAGGCGATACGCGCGCCGGTAACGCGGCCGCTTGTCAGCGGCAGTTGGGCGGAAATTGAAAGCACCGAAATGCCCTTCGGATGCACGCGTGTCACCTTGTGAAAACGGAACGCATCGGCGGCCGGACGTCGGAACGCGACCGATGACACCAGCGAGGTATTGCGGTCGCGGCGGCCGAGGAATTCCTCGATTGGCAGTTCGCGCTGACCGAAGCCGCCGGCGAACATGATAGTCGTGTCGAGCGCAAGCAGCGCCGCGGCGAAATCGCCGTACGGGCTCGGCGCAAACAAATTGCCGCCGACAGTCGCGGCCTCGCGCACCGCCGGTCCGCCGACCGCTCGTGCTACGGGATGCAGAAAGGCAAGCTCGCGCTCGGCAAGGATCTCCGCCATGGTGACGCCGGCGCCGAGCTCGATGCGCCCGGACGAGACCGAAAGGTGCTGCAGGCTCGGATCGGTCGAGCGGATGACCGTTTGCACCGAAGGATCGGCTTCGTTGATCGCGCGTACGATCAGCGTGCCGCCGCCGAAAAAATGCGCGCCGCGCTCGCTCGACAGCGCGTTCGCCGCGTCGGCCAGCCGGTCGAAGGTCTTGATCGTGACGGTCACGCGCGACCCTCCAATCCCGATGAGTAGGCGAGACGCGCGCGGATCGCCGTAAAGCCGGCCTCATAAATGTCTTCGCTGACCATGCGGGTCATTTCCGTTTCTTCGCCCTTGCGGGTAGTGAACGTGCAGCGCCAATCCCAAAAGGTACGGTCGCCATCGGTGACCGGCGCCAGGCGGACATGGGCGACGTAATTAAACAGCGGAACCGGGGTATCGAGCAGGCAATAGCTGAAAGTTTGTTCGAGATCGGAAAGGGTAAGAAGCTGCTCGCGCAATTCCGCGCCGTCGCGCAGGAAGAAATGCCGCACGCAGCCGATCTTGTCGGCGCTTTGACCGCGCTCGATGGTGCTTTTGCCGACCGCCGGATGCCAGCGGTCGTGACCGTTGAAATCGCGCAGCAGCGCCCAGACCCGGTCGGTCGGCGCGTCGATAATGGTTGAGCGCACAATGCGGATCACCGCCTAGCCTCCGAATTGCCGCTTGAGCGCATCGAAGCCGCCCTGAAACACGCCGCCGCCGATGTTGGAGACCAATTCGGCCTCGCGCTCCGGCGGGCAGTCGAACTCCGCCGTCCACTCGACAAAAGTCCGCTCACCGTCGGTGATCGGCGTAAGCCGCAAGGTCGCGACGTAGTTCTCGACCGCCATCGGCGATTCCAAAATCGAGTACGTACAGAAAAGGTCGAAGTCGGACAGGCCGAGCAGCTTTTCGCGAATGCGGTCGCCATTGCGCAGGCGAAAGTCGCGCACGCAGCCGATCTTGTCCGAGGGCTCGCCGTTCTCGATGCGGCTTTCCGCGATCCCCGGATGCCAGGAGGGCAAGCCGTTGAAATCGCGCACGCGCGCCCAGACGCGATCGGAGCGGCCGTTGATGACGCTCGACACATAGACCCGGGCCATAAGGCTGTCTTCCTCCGTTTCCGTTTAACGGCTGCTCCGGATTTATCCGGGGGATCCGCCGCCGCTGGCGCCGCCGCCGCCCTCGTCCGGCGCCTTTTTCGCGGTCTCCTTGCCGATGCCTTGCATGTCGCGCGCCTCGCGGATGAGGCCTGGCATGCGCGAAAGGCTGCCGCCTTCGATGCCGATCTCGGCGAGGATCTGATCGATCATCGGCGCCTGCACCCGATAGCGCAGTGCCGAATCGATCACCTCGTCGGTCGGGCTGCGGCCGCCACGGCCGCCCCCGCCGCCGTTGAGACCGTCGACCTGCAGAATGCGGATGCCTTCGATCTTCTCCATGGGTTTGACGCTTTCGCGCACGATCCCTTCGATGCGCTCCAGCAGCCGTCGCCGGAACAGCGAAGCGCGGGAAGCGTCGGAAAGGACGTTCTCGGCCTCGTTGAACGCGCGCTGCAATTCGGCTTCCACCGCCGCACGCACCTGCTCGGCCGCCGCGGCAATACGCACTTCCTCGGCCTCCTTCTCGGCGATGAGCACTTCGACCTGGCGCCGGCGCCGGGCCACTTCGCTTTCGCGCACGGTCGTGACCCGCTCCTCGGCCTCGACCGCTTGCGCCCGCGCGGCTTCGGCATCGGCTTGCGCCGCCGATTGTTCGCGCGATTTCCGGGCGATTTCGATCGCGCTTTCCATGCGGGCGTTCTCGACCGCGGTTTCACGGGCGATTTCAAGCTGGCGTAGCTCGCGATCCCGCAAGATCCGCGCCTCGTCGATGCCGCGCTCCGAAGCGATCCGCGCCCGTTCGACTTCCTCACGGGCAGCGATCTCGGCTTCCTGCAACGCCTGGCCGCGAGCGACTTCGAACTGCTCGATCGCGCGCCGGCGCTCCAGCCTGGCGAGTTCGATAGTCTGCTCGCGCACGACGTCGGTGCGGCCGACCTGTTGGGCCGCGACGATGTCGGCTTCCTTGACCTTGCGATCGGCGTCGGCCCGCTCGGTGAGCTTGGCCGCGATCTGAATAGAGCGGTCCTGCTCGGCGATTTCGAGGACCTTGCGGCGCTCGACATCGAGAACTTCGCGGGTCTTCGATGATTCAATCCGTTCGCGCTCGAGCGCCAGCTCGGTGGCGATGCGCGCGGCTTCGACCGCCTCGCGCCGCCGGATTTCGGCGTCCTCGATCGCCTCCTCGCGGGCGATTTCGAGTGACTTGGTTTCCTGCTCGGCGGCGATCCGGTCGGCGGCGATTTTCTTCTCCTGCGCGATGCGGCTTGCCTCGACCACTTCGCGCGCCGCAATTTCCGCGGTATCGACCGTGCGATTGCGGGCGATTTCCAGCGTTCGCACCTCCTCGTCGCGGGCGATCCGCTCGGCGGCGAGCCTGCGATCCTCGGCGATACGAACTGTCTCGATCACTTGGTGCGAGGCGATCTCGGCGGACTCAATCGCCTCGTTGCGGGCGATTTCCAGCCCGCGGGTTTCCTGATCGGCCCCGATGCGGTCGGCGGCGATCTTCTTGTCGAGCGCGATGCGCGCGGTCTCGGTCAACTCACGCGCGGCAATCTCCGCCGCCTCGATGACCTTGATGCGGGCGATCTCGCGGTTTCTGGTCTCCTCCTCGGCGGCGATACGCTCGACCGCAATTTTCCGCTCCTGCACGATGCGCTGCGCCTCGACGGCCTCACGCGCCGCGATCTCGGCTTCCTCGGTCGCTCGATTGCGGGCGATGTCGAGGGTACGGACACGCTCTTCCTGCTGGATGCGCGCCGCAGCCATCACTTCACGCGCGGCGATGTCGGTTTCCTCCAGCGAGCGGTTGCGTTCGATCTCCAGCGTGCGGGTCGCAAGCTCGGATGCAATGCGGTCCGCGGCAAGCGCCTTTTCGCGCGCGATACGGGCGGTTTCGGTCGCCTTCGCTGCCGCGATCTCCTCTTCGTCAATGGCGCGGTTGCGGGTGATTTCGCGGCGGCGGATTTCCTCCTCCAGCGCGATGCGCTCGTCGGTGACAACGCGCTCCTGCGCGATGCGCGCGCGTTCGGTGGATTCGCGCGCCGCGATTTCCGCTTGCTCCAGGTTGCGGGCGCGCTCGATTTCGAGCCGGCGGTTCTCTTCTTCCTTTGCAATGCGGGCGACGGCAACCGCGAGTTCCTGCTGGATGCGCGCCTTTTCGGTCTCCTCGCGCGCGGCGATTTCAGCCTGCTCGACGGAGCGGACCCGCTCGATCTCGCGCCGCTGGTCTTCCTCTTGCCGGGCGATGCGCGCGTCGGTGATGACGCCTTCTTGTGCGATGCGGGCGCGTTCGACCCGTTCGCGGGCGGCGATTTCAGCTTCGTCGACCTGTCGGCCGCGCTCGATCTCGCGCTCGCGAATGTCGCGCTCGGACGTAATCCGCGCTTCGGCCAATGCCCGCTCGTGAGCGATGCGGGTCTTCTCGACCTCCTCGCGGGCCCCGATCTGCGCCTGTTCGGCCTCGGTGTCGCGCAGCGAGCGCTCGCGCGCCAATTCGGCGCGCTGCACCGCGCGTCGCACTTCGATATCGCGCTCCTGATTGAGGCGGGCGGTTTCGCTCTCGCGGTCGATTTCGAGGGCTTGTTTCTCCGCCTCCAAATTTCGGCTGCGGATCAGGATCATCGATTCCTGCTCGATGTCGTTGCGCAACTTGCGCCGCGACTCGATGTCCTCGATGAGTTTGGTCAAGCCTTCCGCGTCGAACCGGTTCGACGGGTTGAAAAATTCCAGGTCGGTCTGGTCGAGGTCGGTGATCGCCACCGATTCCAGCTCTAGGCCGTTCTGCTTGAGACCTTCGTGCGCGGTTTCTTTCACGCGGTTGACGTAGTCGCCGCGGTGCTCGTGCATTTCCTCCATGGTCATTTCGGAGGCAACCGAGCGCAACGCCGAGACGAGCTTGCCGGAGAGGAGCGCATCGAGCTCGGCGACATTCATGGTGCGGCGGCCGAGCGTGGCGGCGGCGGTGGTCACCGCCTCGCGCGTCGGCGGCACGCGGACGTAAAACTCGGATTTAATGTCGATGCGCATGCGGTCCTTGGTGATCAGCGCATCCTCGCGGTTGCGCACCACCTGCATGCGCAGGACGTTCATGTTGACCGGCGTCACCTCGTGGATGAAGGGAAGGACGAAGGCGCCCCGGTTGATCACCACCTTTTCGCCGAACAGACCCGTGCGGACGAAGGACAGCTCCTTTGACGAACGGCGGTAGAGCCAGTTGACGAAATAAACGACGATCGCGATGACGATGACCGCGACGATCAGCCAGATGATCAGGCTGCCGAGAATGGCGACGGACATCTTACTTACTCCCTCCCTGCCCGCCGACCGCTGGAGCCGACACGGGCCGTTTCTTTAGTTATCTGTACTTTCTTGATCGCTTTGAATTTTGCAACCTGCGCCTGGAGCGCGCGCTCGACCGGCAACCGTTCCATCGAGGAGGCGCCGTAAAAACCGTGGCAGTGCCGGGCGCGCGCCAGCACATATTCGGCGTCGGCCGGCTCGGCGATCGGGCCGCCATGCACCAGAATCAAAACGTCGCGATTCACCGCGAGCGCGGCTTCCGCCATGGCGTCGGTCAATTCGGGGCAATCTTCTAGCCGTGCCGCGGTGGTGGCGCCGATCGTGCCGCCGACTGTCAAGCCGAAATGGCACACCAGGATGTCGGCGCCGGCGCGCGCCATGGCGGCGGCTTCCGCGGGATCGAACACATAAGGCGTGGTCAGAAGATCGTGCGCGCGAGCTTTGGCGATCATCTCGATCTCGCGCTCATACCCCATTCCAGTTTCCTCAAGACCAACGCGGAAGCGGCCGTCGATCAGGCCGACGGTCGGAAAATTCTGCACACCGCTGAAGCCGAGCCGCGCGATTTCGCCGAGAAACACGTCCATCTGGCGGAACGGGTCGGTGCCGCAGACGCCGGCCAGAACAGGCGTGCCGGAAACCACCGGCAGCACTTCGCGCGCCATGTCGACCACAATGCCGTTGGCGTCGCCAAATGGCATCATGCCGGCGAGCGACCCGCGCCCGGCCATGCGATAGCGGCCGGAATTGTAGATGACGATCAGGTCCGCGCCGCCGGTCTCCTCGCCCTTGGCGGAGATGCCGGTGCCGGCGCCGGCGCCGATGATCGGCTCGCCTCGCGCTTTCATGGCCCGGAAGCGGGCGAGGATGTCGGAGCGCGGAATGCGGGCCATCTTTATCCCCTCACCCGGCGACGCGTCAGCCGGCCACCGAACAGCCGGCGGAACTCCGCGACGATCGCGTCGGAAAAGCGCGGATCGTTGATGTGCTCCGGGATGCGGATCAGCCGCCGCGTCGCCGTCTGGCGCACCGTGCCTTCCAGCGCGCGGAACAGTTCCGTGTCGGCGTTCGGATCCGAGAAGGGACGCCCCGGCGCGTCGAGCGCAGATACGCCGCCTTCGGGCAGGAAAAAACGCACCGGCCCATCCATCAGATTGAGCCGTTCGCCGATCCAGCGTCCGACGCGCGTATTCTCCTCCGGCGTCGTGCGCATCAGTGTGACGGTCGGGTTATGGACTTGCAGCGTGCGGCCGCGATAACGCTCGGGCACGGTTTCCATCGGCCCAAAATTCACCATGTCGAGCGCGCCGCATGAGCCGATATAGGGTACGCGCGTGCGCGCGATCGCACCAAAACGATCCTCGGTTGCCGGCAGCACGCCGCCAAGCAGGAGATCGCACACCTCGGTCGTGGTGATATCGATGACGCCCGAGAGCGCGCCGGAATCGACCAGCTTCTCCATCGATTGTCCGCCGACGCCGGTGGCGTGGAAAACAAGGCACTCGAAGTCATCCTCCAGCGCATCGACGATGGCATCGACGCACGGCGTCGTTACCCCGAACATGGTGAGACCAATGGCGGGCTTGCTGCTTGCCGGCCGCGCCGGTTCGCGCCCGGAACTGGTGGCGCCGCGCGCTTTCACCATGCCGACGATTGCCGCGGCACCATTGGCGAGAATTTGCCGCGACACCGAGTTGAGCCCGGCGACATCCGTCACCGAATAAAGCATCATGATGTCTGACGGCCCGACGTAGGGTGCGACGTTGCCGGAAGCCACGGACGAAATGAGCACTTTCGGCACGCCGATCGGCAGTGCGCGCATCGCGGGAGCGACCAGCGAGCTCGCGCCCGATCCGCCCGCCGAGATCAGCCCTCCGACCGGCTCCTGCCGCCTGATCCAGGCCTCGAAGGCTTGCGCCATCGCGGTGATGGCCGCGCCGCGATCACCGGTGAACACGACGTTCGGCCCGCCGCGGAAATAGGCGGCGACGTGGTGGGGCGGCACATCCGCAGGCGACGGCTTGCCGGAGGTGGACAGATCGACCAGCAAAACGCGCACGCCTGAGCCGGCGATCTGATCGCGGATAAAGCGAAGCTCGTCACCCTTGGTGTCGAGTGTGCCGGCGACGATGACCGGCGCCGCGCCGCCGCGATGGATCGGCCGCAATTCGACCGCCGGCGCTGCCGCGTTAGCGGCCGGCTCCGGCGCCGTAGTGCGGGTGCGCGCACTGTTTTCGATCTGGACCGACGGCACCGGCTGCGACCACCGTGTTGGCAGCGTCGGATTGGAATTGTAGACCCGGATCGGACCGCGGGGCTTGGCGACCCGCCGCTCGCCCTGCGGCTCCGCCGTTGCAACCGTTTCCTCGTCCGCATCGTCGGCGCCGTGCTGACCGACGCCGAGGAGCCGCTGCTGCAAGTCGCGATCGGCTTCCAGCCGCGCCGCCTCCATAATCCGGTTGACCCGGCCGTTGATCATGATCGCGATTTTTTCGGCGACGGCGGTGGCAACGCCGATATTCTGCTCGACGACGAATACGCCGATGTCGCCTTGTTCCCCAAGATTGAGAAGAAGCTCCTCGACTCGTTCGACAATGACCGGCGCCAGGCCTTCCGTCGGCTCGTCCATGATGAGCAGCCGGGGATTGAGCAGAAAAGCGCGCGCAATGGCGAGCATCTGCTGCTCGCCGCCGGACAGCTGGTTGCCGCGGTTGTTGCGGCGTTCAGCAAGCCGCGGGAAGGTCTCGTAGATGCGCGGAATGGTCCAGTTCGCCCGGTTGCCGCTGGCGGCGAGCTGCAGATGCTCGTCGACCGTGAGCGACGGCCACAGCCGGCGGCCTTGCGGCACGTAACCGACGCCGAGCTGCGCGATCTCCGCCGGCGAGCGGCCGACCAGTTCCTCACCCATGAATCGAATCGACCCGCTTGCCACCGGGATCAAACCAACAATCGCATTGCACAACGTGGTCTTGCCCATGCCGTTGCGGCCGACCAGCGACAGCACACCGTGCTCGAGTTTCAGATCGACGCCCTGAAGCGCGTGGCTGCGCCCGTAGAAGACGTTCAGTCCCCTGATTTCCAGCAAATCGGGAGGGCGACGCTCAACCATGGCCACCTCCCAAATACAGTTCCTGCACTTCGGGGTCGGCCTCGATTTCGGCCGGCGCACCTTCCTTGAAGATACGGCCGTTGTGCATCATCGTGACACTCTCGACCACGCGCAGCGCCACGTCCATGTCGTGCTCGATGATGATATAACCGACATGGGCAGGCAGCGCGGTCAGGATGGCAACAAGGTCGCCGCGCTCGTTTGGCGACAGGCCTGCGGCCGGCTCGTCGAACAGGATAAAGCGCGGAGCACCGGCAAGCGCGAGCCCAATTTCGAGCTGGCGCTGCTGGCCGTGCGCCAACTCGCCGACCGGCCGATCGGCCACTCCTTCAAGATGCGCGAGCGAAATCAGGTCGGCGACCGATTGCATGATCGGGTCGCTGGCGCGCGTGCGGATGAAAGAGAAGCGGCTGCGGGAGACGCCGCGGCAGGCGAGATAGACATTCTCGCGCACGGTGAGGCGTTGGAATAAAAGCGAGATCTGATAGGTGCGACGCAAACCCCGGCGAATGCGCTCGTGCGGCGGCAGCGTCGTTACGTCCTCGCCGAAGAAGCGCACGGTCCCGGACGTCGGCGGAAAATCTCCGGTGACGCAATTGAGCAACGTGGTCTTACCGGCGCCGTTCGAGCCGAGCACCGCGCGGCGCTCGCCCGGCCGCACATTCAGCGTGATATCGGTGAGGGCCGAGAGCGCGCCAAACGTCCGGCTCACGCCGCGCAATTCAATGGCGTTGCCGGTACCGGCGGCGGCGAGGCGTTCGGCGATCGAACTCACGAGCCGCTCCTCCCGCCGGGGGCGCGCGCACCCATTAGCCAGCGCCGCCATAGCCCGATGACGCCGTCCGGCGAAAACAAGACAATGCAGAGAAAGCAAAGACCGATCAGGGTCTGAAAGCGCCGGCCGTCGAGCCCGATCGCCACTAGCGAGTTCGAGGGCAAAGGTGCGCAACACCACGTAGATGATGGCGCCGACAAAAGCGCCGATCGGGTGACCGAGGCCGCCGACCACCGCGATGATCAAAAGATCGATCGACGCCTCGACCCCGTTCGAGCCGGGCGAGATCTGGTTGTTAAGCCACACCATCAGGATGCCGCCGATCGAGGCGATCAGCGCCGCAAAAGCGTAGGCCGCTACCCGATGGGCAGTGACATTGTAGCCGATCGCTTCCATGCGGCGCGGATTGTCGCGCACGCCCTGCAAGGCGAGCCCGAACGGCGCGCGCGAGACATAAAGGACTGCCATGTAGCTGAGCGCGGCGAAGAACAGGATCAAATAGTAGAGCGGCATCGGGTGCTTCCAATTGATGCCGAACGCGACCGGCGCGGGGATGGTGGTGAAGCCGGCAAAGCCGTTAAAGATGGGCCAATTCTGCAGGGTCAGATAGAAGAACGCCGCCGCAATCGCGAGCGTGATCATGATCGTGTAGATGCCCTCGGTCCGCGACGAGAGCACGCCGGTCAACGTGCCGAAAGCCACGGCGATGGCAATAGCAATCGGGGCGGCGACCCACCACGGCCAGAAAAGACTGATCGTCGGCAGCGAACTCGCGCCGAATACGGTGACCATGTAACCGGACACGCCGGCCACCGTCATTTGCGCGAGACTGACCATGCCGCCATAACCGGCAAGAAACATCAGGGACAACGCGATAATGCCGAGGATCATCGCCCAGCCGACCACCTGAACAAAAATGAAATCGCTGGCGACCGCCGGCAGAATGAGCAGCACCAGGGCGAGCAACAAAATGGCCGCGTGCTGCGAGGCGAAGCGCGAGAGCGTACTGGGGCGTTGCACCTCGCCGAGCGATGGGGAATCGGTGATTTGCGCCAGCGCCATCAGCGTCTCCCCAACAGTCCTTGCGGACGAATTGCGAGCACGATGACCATGATCACGAAGGTCAGGACGGTCGCATAGTTCTGGAAATAGGTTTGGCCGAGCTGTTCGGCGCAGCCGATGATGATGGCGCCCAGCGCCGCCCCAGGGATCGATCCCATGCCGCCGACAATGACCACTTGCAGCGACGCCAGGAGAAAATGCGAGTCCTCGCCGAGTGAGATCGACTGAAACGTGCCGCCGACGATGCCGGCCATGCCGGCTAGCCCGGCGCCGAACGCAAACACTAGAATGAACAGAAGCTGGACCCGATAACCGAGCACCGAGAGCATGTCGCGATCGTCGACGCCGGCGCGGATCATCACGCCGATGCGCGTGCGATGCAGCGCGAGCCACATGCCGATGCCGATCACCACTGCGGCCACGAAAATCACGAGCCGCACGCGCGGATATTGCAGGAACAGCGCTTCGCCGCTTGACTTGACCGCTACCACGATGGGTGTCGGCGTCGGCCCCAACAAATAGTCCGGCGTATCGATCTGAATCGCATTGCCACCCCAGACCCAGACCATCAGATCGGAGAAGATGATCGACAGGCCGAGAGTTACCAGCGTCTGGCGCAGATCCTCCCCCTCCATCCGGCGGAAGATAAAAAACTGCATGGCCATGCCAACAATGGCGCAACTAATAAACGCGACGACGAAACCAAGCAGCCACGAGCCGGTCAAATCGCCGGCCTCGTAGCCCATATAGCCGCCGAACAAATACAGCGAGCCATGCGCAAGATTGACGTTGCGCATCAGGCCGAAGATCAGCGTGAAACCGGTGGCGACCAGAAAATAAAGCGCGCCGAGGGTGATGCCGTTGAAGATCGCGTTGATGAAAAGGCGCTTCTTGCCGAAAACGTCCTCGAAACCGGTTGGCCACGGTGCCAGCACGAGCCACAGCGCGAAAATAACCGCGACGGCGATGATCAGCGCGGCCGCCGGATGACGCCCGATCCAGCGCCCGAGCGCGTCGCCGCGCCCGACGCCCTCGGCCGGGCCTTCGTTGCCGAACGTGGTCGCCACCGTGTGTTCCTCCAACAGGAAAAACTACCTGAGCGGCAGGCGCTCGGCATGCTCGCTAGTCTGATTTTTGTGGTCTATTCGCTGACGACCCTGGCGATCGTCCGGTACTGCGTGGGCGCTATCCCCACGTGCGACGAAAAGAAATGGGTAAAATGGCTTTGAGAAGTAAAGCCGAGTTCGCAACCGATGTCGGTGACCGAGTTTTGCGAACTCATGAGGCGGTCGAGCGCCCGCTCGATCCGCATGGTGTTGGCGTAAAGCGCGGGCGTGACGCCGGTATTCTCGCGAAAAAGCTTGAAGAAATGCGGGCGTGACAACCCGGCATCGCGTGCCACAGCGTCGAGCTCGATGCCCCGCGCAAGTCCGTCATCGAGGATGCGCAGCGATTTGCGCACCCGGAAATCGATCGGGGCCTCGCGCCGCCGCGACAGATCGGATCGCCGAGCGCTTCGCCAGGATGCATCAAAGCTCGCGTCAAAGAGCTGATTTAAATAACGATTGACGATCCGGTAGCTGGCGTTTGTCACCAGCACATGGGCGAGGCTTGCGCAGATCGAACGCAGTGTCGTGCCGACCTGGATCGCATTGGCGCCGAAGCGAAGCCTGCCCCTCTCTTCCTGGTCGCGGTCGAGCCAGCGGTCGCAGATATAAGCAACCAGAAAAACCGAGGCCTGATTGGCAGATGTCGGCTGAAAAGCGTGTGGCTGCCAAGGGTTGATCGCAACCCCGACACCCTGGTCGACGAGATGGGGAATTTCGTCGATCGTCACAATGGCCGGCGGGCCGTTCAGCAAAAAGGTCAAATGCCCTTCACGGTGGGCGTGGGTGCGCATCGGCTTATCGAGCCGATAGACCGTGACCCGCCCAAACGAGCCATGACAGACGGCCAGCGCCGTGCTCATCAGGTCGTCCTCCCAACGCATATCGTTGTTTTATTTGCGGTATTAAACGACGGCGCGCAGCGATTGACAAGTGGGCACGGAGGCTCGCCGGCGGTTCACCGCGCTCAGCCCTAGCCGCAAGAAATCCAGAATCAGACTGGCAGACACGGTTCGGCGACCGGCTCTTTCGCTCCGCAGCTTGTCGCCGCGCCCCGGCCGCTGCTACGATTTGGGTTCGGCCGGAAGCGGGGGCGACGGTTTCCCCCGATGATAACGCGCAAGCGAAATCGGCCGGTTCAAAAAGGGGCGCTGTCGCACGGCGCTCATCATCAGGAGGGAACCTCATGCGCAAGGGCTTGCTATTGGCGACCGCGGCCGGATTTGCCGCTTTCGTCGCAACCGGGTCGGCTAACGCCGCCGACAAACTCAAAGTGGGCGTCACCGCGACACTCGAAGGCACATATACCGTCCTCGGCGAGGACGGCATGCGCGGCTACGATCTCGCGGTGGAAGCGCACGGCGGCAAAGTCGCCGGCCGGGAAATCGAGTCCATCGTCGGCGCCACCGACGCCAGCCCGGATTCGGCCATTCGCGCCGCCAAGAAGCTGGTCGAGCAGGACAAGGTCGACATGCTGATCTCGCCGCTTTCCGGTTCGGAAGGCATCGCGATCCGCGACTATTCGAAGACCCAGCCGCAAATTACGGTCATGAACGCAGCGTCCGGCGCGCTGGAAACGACGTATGGCGATCCGTCCGCGGGCGTCACCCCGTCGCCTACTCTCTATCGCACCAACATGGACGGCGCGCAGTGGCAAGCGGGCCTTGGCGACTACGCCTACAACGTCAAGCACTACAAGAAGATCGCGACCGTCGGCGAAGACTATTCCTTCGTCTACACGCAAGTGATGGGACTAACGGTCGAGTTCTGCAAGGCCGGTGGCGAGATCAGCAAGCGCTTCTGGGTGCCGCTCGGCACCAAGGACTTCGCTTCGGTCATTTCATCGCTGCCCGATGACGTCGACGCCATCTATCTCGGCCTCGGCGGCGCGGACGCGGTCAATTTCCTCAACCAGTACCAGCAGGCCGGCGGCCACGCCCATCTGCTCGGCGGCTCGATCATGGTCGACCAGACCGTGTTGTCGTCGAAGGGCAAGGCCAAGGATGCGCTGATCGGCACGATTGCCGCCAGCGGCATGGCCGACAACGACCCGAACCCGAAGTGGCAGGCATTCGTGAAGGCCTATCAAGCTCACGCGAAGACGGGTTACTTCAAGAACGCGTTCGCCAGTCCCTCGCTGCTTGCCATCAACTACTACAACTCGGCCGACGCCATGTTTAAGGCGCTGGACGAGGTCAAGGGCGATCTTTCCAACAACAACGCGAAGTTCCGTGCGGCATTGGGCAAGATCGTGCTCGACGCACCGAACGGAAAGATCACGCTCGACGAGAACCGCCAGGCCATCGGGACCAACTTCGTCACTGAAGTGGTCAAGGCCGACAACGGCGACTTGATCAGCAAGGTCGTGAAGACCATACCCGACGTCCAAGAGCGGCTCGGCTTCTCCAAGGCGGTGTTCGACAAGTTCGTCCCGCCTGGACGTGACAATCCGCCCTGCAAGAAGAATTACGAATAACCTGTCCAACGCATCGGCTGCGTCTGTTGGCGCAGCCGGCTACTCCGGCAAATAAGGAGGTCCCGCAAACCTTGCGGGACCTTTTTTCATTTCCATTGCGGTTCGTTAACCGCCCAGCGTTGCCCGCATTCGGCCTTCATCCAGAGCCCCCTCCCATCGGGCAATGACCAGGGTGGCGATGCCGTTGCCGATCAGATTGGTTGGCGTAAGCCCCTGCGACAGCAAGCGGTGCACGCCGAGAATAAGCGCCACACTTTCGACCGGAATCGATCCAACCGCGCCCAGCGTCGCCGCCAGCACGATAAAGGCTGCGCCGGCGACTCCGGCAGCGCCTTTCGACGCCACCAGCAGCACCGCCAGAAGTCCGATCTGCTGCTCGATCGACAACGGCGTATTGGTCGCTTGCGCCAAAAATACCGCTGCCGTCGCGAGGTACAGGCAAGTGCCGTCCAGATTGAACGAATAGCCGGTCGGAATGACCAGGCCGACAACGCTTTCCTCGCAGCCGAGCACCTCGAGCTTGTTGATGATCCGCGGCAGGACGGTTTCCGAAGACGTGGTCGCGATCACGATCAACAGTTCGTCGCGGATGTAGCCAATGAAGCGCAGCAAATTCACGCCGCACCAATGCGCGATCGGCCACAAGATGAGAAAAATAAAAATGAGGCAGGTGGTATAGAAGGTGACGATCAGCTTGCCGAGCGAAACGAGCGAGCCGGTGCCGAACTTGCCCACGGTGAACGCAATCGCGCCGAACGCGCCGATTGGCGCCGCCCACATGACAATAGCAACAATGCGAAAGAACAACCGCGAAGCGACATCGATCAGGTCGGTCAGCGGCTTGCCCGCGTCGCCGAGCGCGCTCAGGGCGAAGCCGCACAGCACCGAAATGTAAAGGACTTGAAGCACATTGCCTTCACTGAAGGCGCCGATGAACGTGTTGGGGATGATGTTGAGCAGAAATTGCGCCGTGGAGCGCCGGTGAGTCTGCTCGAGATACGGCGCGACGCTCGACGTGTCGATGTGCGAGAGATCCACATTCATGCCGGCGCCGGGCTGGAACAGATTGACCGCGACGAGCCCGATGACCAGCGCGACCGTAGTTAGAACCTCGAAATAGATCAGCGCCTTGAGCGCCACGCGGCCGACTTTTGCCATGTTGGCCATGCTGGCTATACCGTGCACGACCGTACAGAAAATGATCGGCGCGATCAGCACCCGGATCGCCCGGATGAAAGCGTCGCCTAACGGCTCCATGCGGACGCCGATGGCCGGGTAGAACTGGCCAAGCCCTACACCGATCGCCATCGCGACCAGCACTAGAAACCAGAGTTGAAGGTAAAACGGCCGCGCCGCGGCGACGCCAACGCCGTCTCGATTTCGGCTCATCATTGCGGGCGCAGCGAAGCAGTCCGGATTAACACGCTACAAGAACCGGATTGATCGTTGCGGTGCTCCTCGCTGTGACGAACAAAGTTCGTCAGGCGTCGTACTCCGCCGAAATATCCTTGCCGGTGTAGTCCGGCATGAACGCTGCCGCTATCAGGCTGATGACGGCGCAGGCGGCGATGTAGATGGCGACCGCGTATCCGGTCTTATAGGTGGCAAACAACGCGGTCGCGATAATCGGCGCCGGGCCACCGGCGATAATGGAGGCAAGCTGATAGCCAAGCGACGCCCCGCTGTAGCGCAGCCGCGGCGTAAACGATTCCGCAATCAGCGCCGCTTGCGGCCCGTACTGGATATCATGCGGGATGAGCGAGAGCACAATCGCAATGAATACCGCCGACGGGATCGCCGTATCCACCATGCCGAAATAGAGGAATCCGAACAGCCCCATCGTCACTACGCCAATCAGATACATCTTTCGGCGTCCGATCTGGTCGGAGATATGGCCGGACAGCGGAATGGTGATGAACGAGACCACAGCCGCCACCATCACCGCACTGAGAATGAAGTTGCGCGACATATGCAGCGTGCCGACCGTGTAGGCGAAGACAAACGCGGTGAAGACGTAGAACGGCGCTTGCTCGGACATGCGCAGCAGGGCTGAGAGGATGATCTCCTTCGGCTGCTTCTTGATGACTTCTAGGATCGGCGCCTTCTCGACCTTGTCTTCGTCGAGCAGTTTCTGGAACACCGGCGTTTCCAGGATGCCGAGGCGTATCCACAGGCCGATTCCGACCAGTACGATCGACAACGCGAACGGAATCCGCCAGCCCCAGACGATGAATTGATCGCCTGACCACGCGCTAAAGGCAGTGACCGCGGCAGTTGACAGCAGCAGACCGCACGGCACGCCGAATTGCGGCCATGACGCCACCAGCCCGCGTTGCCCGTGCGTGCGCGACCATTCCATCGCCAGCAACACCGACCCGCCCCACTCCCCGCCGACACCAATGCCCTGTAGCGCCCGCAGCACGGTCAACAACACCGCGCCCCAAATGCCAATCGAAGCATAGGTCGGAACGAAGGCCACAAGGAAAGTGGCGACGCCCATAAAGAGCAACGTGGCGATCAGGGTCGCCTTGCGGCCGATGCGGTCGCCGTAATGGCCGAAGATCGCGGCACCGACCGGGCGGGCGGCGAAGCCGATGAAGTAGGTGCCAAAGGCGAGCAAGGTCGCCGATAGCGGATCCTGGTTGGGGAAATAAAGCTTGCCGAAAACGAGGCCAGCGGCGGTGCCATAGAGGAAAAAGTCGTACCACTCGATCGCCGTACCGATGGTGGAAGCGATGACCGCCTTGCGCAATTGCGCGCTGTGTTCGGCCTGCGGTAGCGGCGCGTATGTGGTTGCCGTAGCCATGGCGTATCTCCCCTTTGTCCCTTCCGGAGCGGACCGCGTTACGATCCGCCTTATCGATTATGGAAAAGACGATACTTCAGGGCAGGGGGCGATGGCTAGAGACGCAAAATGCCGCGGAACGCGTCATTCCGGCGGCGCAAGAAAGGCCCGAGCGTTTATTGCGTCGGCTTGTTCGACGCCATCACCCTGACGGGCGTGTCGCGATAGTAGTCCGCGAACAGCTTTTTCAGATTGTCGACCTTGGGCAGGTCGTTGAACACGATGTACGGGTAGGACGGGTGCAGGACCAAAAAGTCCTGATGATAGTCTTCAGCCGGATAGAATCCCGTCAGCGGCTCAAGCTTGGTCACGATCGGGCCTGGAAAGACGTGGGCCTTGTCGAGCTGTCCGATATAAGTCTCGGCGATGCGCTTCTGCTCGTCGTTGGCGTAGAAGATGGCCGAGCGATATGAAGGCCCCCGGTCGGGACCTTGAAAGTTCAACTCGGTCGGATTGTGCGCGACCGAAAAATAAATCTGCAAAATCTTGCCGTATGAAATCTGCTGCGGGTCGAAGGTCACCGCGACCAACTCGGCATGGCCGGTCCGCTCCGTGCCGACCATCTCGTACCGCGCCGTTTCTTTCTTACCGCCGGAATAACCCGCCACGGCCTGGGTCACTCCTTTGGTGTGCTCGAACACACCCTGCACGCCCCAAAAGCAGCCGCCCGCCAGCACGACGGTCTGCGGACCGGCGCTTGCCGGCGCCGGCATTTCGATCGCCGGGGCCGGGATCGACACCGCTGGCTCGGCGGCGCTGGCCGCCGTTACGCCCAGACCGACGAACGGTATGGCAAGCAGGATGCTCATGAATTTCATTTGTCTCTCCACGGTATCCGGCGTGGCGCGTCTCATCGAGGGGCCAAGCGGATGTGTACGGCAGGACATCCGCGGGACGCCAATCACAATTGCTGCCCCGGCCGGGCACACCCAGGTAACGACTTCGTGTGCGTCCCGGTCTGTGCAATGCTTCTCGTTTGCCAGAAGAGGAGCAGCGACATGACTTTGCAGGTGCGCCGGGTGGTGACCGGCCATGACGCGCACGGGCGCGCGGTTATTGCCATCGATGAGACAACCAAGAACGTGGTGTCGTCACGTCCAGGCATATCGGCGAGCGTGGTGTGGACGACCGAGGGATTCCCCGCCGACAATTCCGGCGCGGATGACGGCAGCGCTCGCAAGGTCAGCACCGCGCATCCGAACGGTACCGTGTTTCGCGTGATCGAATTCAGTCCGGGCGCCACGCCGCGGATGCATCGCACCGACTCGATCGATTACGCGGTGGTCATCGCCGGCGAGATCGACATGCAGCTCGATGACGGCCACGAGGTGCATCTGCAGGCGGGCGACGTGCTGGTGCAGCGCGGCACCATCCATAACTGGGTCAACCGCGGCAACGGGCCGTGCATCATGGCCTTCGTGCTGATCAATGCCAGGCCGGTGACGGCCGGCGGCAAAACCCTGCACGCCGAGGGCTGACCTTGGCGTGTGTCGGCTATTCCTGCCGAGGCGCCGGTCGAAACCGGCGGTTAATAATTTGCTTCGAAGATTGCGCGCCCGGGACAGGTCCCGGCCATCGAGTCCAACAGCGGCGCAGCCGGCAATGGTCGCCCCCGATACGACGACGCGCGACCCCGTCGAGCAAGCGGAAGCCGCGCGCGCGCCGCTATGTTTTATCGTCGACGGCGACGGCAGCATCCGGCATTTTCTGTCGCTCGTTCTGCACGGCGCCGGACTCGATACCGAGGAATTCGCCGACGGCCAGAGCTTTCGCGCCGCTATAGCGCAGCGCGCGCCCGACCTCGTATTCCTCAACATCGCGCTGGAGTCCGCCGACGCGATCGAATGCGTGGTCGCGCTCGGCAAGAAGAATTACAGCGGCTACGTCCAGCTGATGAGCAGCCGCGGTTCGGCCGTGCTCGAACACGTCAAGAGCATCGGCCAGCAGCACCGCCTGCAGATGCTGGCGTCGCTCAAGAAGCCGTTTGAGACCGCCGCCGTTCTGACCATTTTGCAGGACCTCAAGCTCGGTCACGCGCCGGCGCTGGCAACCCGCGTCGAGTTGCAAGAGGCGCTGCGCAACAATTGGATCGAGTTCTGGTATCAGCCGAAGATCGACCTGCGCAAAAAACAACTGGTCGGCGTCGAGGCGTTCGCTCGCGCGCGCCATCCGCAGAACGGCGTGCTCATGCCGGGCGCGTTCATGCCGGGCGCCAAGGAACCGGAGCTGATCACGCTCTCCGAGCGGGCGCTCGAATGCGGGCTGAAGGCCAACCTCGCCTTCGCCCGCCTCGGCGTCCATCTGCGGCTCGCGGTCAACATTCCGGTCAACGCGCTGGTCAAGATCGCGGTTGCCGACATCGTGCAGGCGCACCGGCCGCAATACGAGAAATGGCCGGGCGTGATTATCGACGTGCTGGAGGAGCAGATCGTCACCGAACTCACGCTCGCAAACGAGCTTGCCGAAAAGTTTCGGCCGCTCGACGTGTTTCTGGCGATCGACGACTTCGGCCGCGGCTATTCGTCGTTGACGCGGGCTAAGAAACTGCCGTTCGCCGAGCTCAAGCTCGACCGCGCTTTCGTCGCCGATTGCGGCATCGACAAGGTCAACGCGCCGCTGTGCAAGACCGTGATCGATCTGGCGCACGGCTTCGGCAGCATCGCCGTCGGCGTCGGTATCGAGAAGGCCTCCGAGGCGCTGGCGCTGGTCAGCATGGGCTGCGATTACGGGCAGGGATTCTTGCTCGGCCAGCCGATGCCGGAAGAACGCTTTGTGTCGCTGTTGCGCCAGCGCGCCGCGTTGCAGGGCCGGCAGCTTGGCGCCGAGCGCGCGACCGCCTGAGGCGAGCGGCGTTCGGTTGCCGTGCACTACGGAAAAATGTTATTCAACGGCGCGACCGGCGGGGCATAGCGTAGCCTGGTAGCGCGTCTGCTTTGGGAGCAGAAGGTCGCAGGTTCAAATCCTGCTGCCCCGACCATCCTGCCATAGTCTTTCGCGAAACAAGAGGTTTCATGACTGCACGCATTTACCGGCCGGCCCGCACGGCGATGCAGTCCGGCCAGGCCAACACCAAGGAATGGATGCTCGATTACGAGCCGGCGCAGCCGCGCATCATCGAGCCGCTCATGGGCTGGACGAGCTCCGCCGACATGAAGCAGGAAGTCCGGCTGAATTTCGACAGCAAGGAAGAAGCCATCGCCTTTTGCGAGCGCGAGGGCATCCCCTACCAGGTGTTCGAGAGCAAGCCGCCGGTCCGCCAGCACATTTCCTATTCGGATAATTTCGCCTTTCCGCGCCGCGAGGCCTGGACGCATTAACGCAAAGCCGGGCTCTCTACCCGGTCGCCCGGAGCGATGCCGAGCTTCTTCGCAGTGCCGCCGATCACCTCAAGCACGGCACGCACCGGGCCGCCCGAAGGAACCAGTGCATCCGACCGCGGCTTGGTGTTTTCGGCGATGCTGAGGATGCGTCCGTCGGCGCGGATAAAGATCATGTCCAGCGGGATGAAGGTGTTGCGCATCCAGAACGAGACCGCCCGCTCTTCCTTAAAATCGAACAGCATGCCGCGGCCTTCCGGCAATTCCTTGCGGAACATAAGGCCGCGTTCGCGCTCGGCATCGTTGGTGGCGAGCTCGACCGTAAAGGGGCGCACGCCGCTCTTGGTGACGATCTCAAGCGTCGCTTCGCCGGCGGCGAATGCCGGCGCCGCAGTACAGGCGGCCAAAAGCAGGGCAATGGCGAAAAGCGGGGGACCATGAAGACGGGAAAGGGAAGCCGCGAGGCGGCGCCCTAGTGCGAGGCCGGACCGCTCGGTCCGGTTTCCGGGCGCACTTCGGCGGCCATCAGGCCTTTCGGCCCCGGTCCGAAACGGACCAGGACGAACTGCCCCGGCCGCAGTTCGGCAATGCCGAACCGGCGCAAGGTTTCCATATGCACGAAGATATCCGGCGTCCCGTCCCCGCGTGTGAGGAAGCCGAAGCCGCGAAGCCGATTGAACCATTTCACCTGTGCCCGTTCGAGGCCGCTCGTCGGGGTGACGGTAACATGGGTTCGCGGCAGCGGCATCTGCGCCGGATGGATCGCCGTCGATTCGTCCATCGACAGGACGCGGAAGGCTTGCAGGCCCTTCGGCCGCGGCAGCACTTCGCACACCACGCGGGCGCCTTCATAGGCGGTCTGATAGCCGTCGCGCCGCAGACAGGTGACGTGCAGAAGCACGTCCGCCATGCCGTTGTCGGGCACGATGAAGCCGTAACCCTTGGCAACATCGAACCATTTGATGACGCCGGACATTTCAATGACGTTGGCCGCCGACTCATCATTGAGTTCGACGTCGGGTCCGAGGCCAAGCCCCGCTGATTTTTGTTCGATCCCGTCCGACGACATGACGCCGTGACCGCCGCCGCTCTTGTGCCGGCGCCCCGCGCGGGCGCCTCACGAAACGAATCTCTTGAATCGAAGATAACACTGGCGGTCCGGGGGAAAAGCACAAAAATGCAACACTGGGCTAAAAAGTCACAGCCTGTGAACATCGGTGGATGACGCGCGATCGACGAATGGTTCGAGCACGGTGCCGATGTCGCCACGCACAACCAGATCGGCGATGTCGTCGAAGTCGGTCGGTTCGCGGTTGATGATGATCAGCCGGGCGCCGTTGCGCTTGGCCATCAAGGGAAATCCAGCCGCCGGCCAAACCACCAGCGAGGAGCCGATCGCCAGGAACACGTCGCATGATAATGTCAGCGCCTCCGCCTGCCGCATTGCGGAATCCGGCATCGCCTGCCCGAAGGAGATGGTCGCGGTCTTGATGTAGCCGCCGCAGGCGGTGCAGTCGGGCGCGCATCCGTTGCCGGCTTCCATGCGCGCTTGCACCCAGGAAATCTCGTAGCGCTGCTCGCAATCGAGGCAGCGAGCATAGGTGGTGTTGCCGTGCAGTTCGACGACGTGTTCG
This sequence comes from uncultured Alphaproteobacteria bacterium, assembly GCA_963747855.1. Taxonomy (GTDB): domain Bacteria; phylum Pseudomonadota; class Alphaproteobacteria; order Rhizobiales; family Xanthobacteraceae; genus BOG-931. The sequence goes on along the minus strand of CAVVGN010000002.1, from coordinate 825,757 downwards.
GGAGCGATGCCAGAGGCTTGATGCAGATTGTCGATGTTCTGCGTCACCACCGCCGGAACCTTGCCGGCGCGGTAGAGGCTGGCCAGCGCATTGTGCCCCCGGCCGGGCTTCGCATGGCCGAATTCGGCCCCGATGGCGAAGCGGCGGTGCCAGGATTCGTTGCGAGCCTCCTGGCTCTCCAGGAATTCGTCGAACGGGATAGGCCGGTTCTTGGTCCAGATCCCGCCGGGCGAGCGGAAATCTGGAATGCCGCATTCGGTCGAGATGCCGGCGCCGGTGAAGGGCAGGATCGCGCTTGCCGCCCCGATCATCGCCTTGAGGTCAGCCATGACGCCGGCGAGGTCGGCTTCGGGCTCGCTGTCTAGCCTCACGCTCTTGTCATACATAGCTTATGCAAGCCCAAGGAAACGGGAACGGCGAAGTTTCAACTCCATACAAGGTGCCATCATGCGGTATCTGCACACAATGCTGCGCGTGCGCAATCTCGACGCCGCGCTCGACTTCTATTGCAACAAGCTCGGACTGAAGGAGACCCGCCGGCGGGTCGACGACAAGGGCAAGTTCACGCTGGTGTTCCTGACGGCGCCCGCCGATAGCGAATTGGTCGCCGGGGGACCGAAGGGCCGCGAGGCGCCGCTGGTCGAGCTTACCTACAATTGGGAAGGCAACGCGGACTACGGCGAGGCGCGCTATTTCGGCCATCTCGCCTACGAGGTCGACGACATCTACGCCATCTGCGAGAAGCTGATGAAGGCCGGGGTGATCATCAACCGGCCGCCGCGCGACGGTATGATGGCGTTCGTGCGGTCGCCGGACAAGCAATCGATCGAGCTGTTGCAGAAGGGCTCGGCCCTGCCGCCGCAGGAGCCCTGGAAATCCATGCCCAATACCGGGCATTGGTGATGGTCGCGGCCGCGGCCGGCGCTTACCTTGCCGCCCATTCCATTCCTCTTTATATGTCGCGCCCTTCGCAGCCGCGCCTTTGGCGCGGCCCCGCGCCCTTCGTCTAGCGGTCCAGGACACCGCCCTTTCACGGCGGTAACACGGGTTCGAGTCCCGTAGGGCGCGCCACATCGCCTCCGATGATTCTAAAGAGAAAGGGTCTACCGACGGGCAGACCCTTTGATTTTAATTGCCGTGGAGTTGCGGATCAGTAGCAGCCGCGCACCCAGGCATAGCCGTTCCACACCGGGCGGCAGGCCGGGCCGTAATACGGGCCGTACGGACCATTGTAGTAATAGGGCGCAGTTGCCGCGGCGGCCACCGCGCCGCCGACAAGCGCGCCGGCGATGAACGGGCCCGGGCCATAGCCATAGCCCCAGTGCGGTCCATACCAGTGCGCCTCGGCCGCCGTGCTCGACAATCCGACCGCACCCGCGCCAATCGCCACAACCGCAACCACAGTGGTGAAAAGCTTTTTCATGACATCACCTCGTTGTTCGGGTTCTTTCAGTGGCCAGTTTTTATGCCGCTATCGTAAAGCGCGATGTGACGATCAGCACACTTCTGCTGGTTTTCGCGGGCGCCCAGATGCGTATACGCTTGGCACTTCTGCGCGACCGCGGGATGAGGAAGGTCGTGACGCTGGGAGGAAACATGCCGAGTAAGCGCATTCGCGCCGCTGTTGTCGGCGGCGGCATTGGCGGGCTCTCCGCCGCCAATGCGCTCATTCGCCATGGCATTGACGTGACCGTGTTCGAGCAAGCGTCCGCCTTGGGCGAGGTCGGGGCTGGCGTCTTTATCTATCCGAACAGTCTGCGCCAGCTGGAGCGGCTGGGGCTTGGGCCGGCGCTTGCCGCCGTCGGTGCAAAGGTCGGCGAGGGTTCGGAATATTACCGGATGGACGGCAGCGTGGTCGGCCGGGTGCTGACTACCGATTCAAGCGGGTGGAACGGGCTCTACGGCATGCACCGGGCCGATCTGCTGCGCGCGTTGGCGGATGCCCTGCCCGCTGCCGCGGTTCGCACCGGCCACCGCTGCGTCGCCTTCGACCAGGACGCCGATGTGGCGCGCCTGACATTCGCCACCGGCAACACTGCCGACGCCGAAGTGGTGATCGCCGCCGACGGCATTCAGTCGGTGCTGCAGAAATACGTCGTTGCGCCGTCAACGCCGGAATATTCCGGCTCGCGCGCCTATCGCGGCCTGGTTGCCAGCGCGAAGCTTCCCGGCTGGCGAAAGGAGGCACACCAGATTTGGATGGGCGACGGCAAGCATTTCATGGTGTTTCCGGTCCGGCGCGGCGAATTGCTCAATTATGTCGGCTTCGTTCCGACGCAAAACCAAACGGTGGAATCATGGTCGGCGGTCGGCGATCGCGACGAGCTCGCAACATCGTTCGCCGGCTGGGATCCGCGCGTAGTTGAACTGATCGGCAAGATCGAGAGCTGCTTTTGGTGGGGGCTGTACGACCGCCGCCCGCTGGCCGCGTGGACGAACGGGCGGCTCGCGCTGCTCGGCGACGCCGCGCACGCGATGCTGCCGCATCTCGGGCAAGGCGCCAACCAAGCGATCGAGGACGGCGTCGCACTCGCGGTTCTGCTCGAAGGCTGCAACGGCGCAGCGATCCCCGAAACGCTGCGGCACTATCAGAGCTTCCGCCGCGTGCGCACCGATCTCATTCAGGCCGAAGCGCGCAAGAACGGTCTTCGCTACGATTCCCGCTACAAAAGCCTCGAGCAGCGCGACCGGGAGATCGCCACTTCGGCGGACTTCCGCAAAAAGCTTTACGACTACGACGTCGAGCAGGCCGCGGTTGCCGCCTTGAGAGAAAATCCGGCGCGGATGCAGGCGTGATTGCCATGCCGATGCAGCCGACGGCAACGCTTCAAAGCCACAACGTCACGAGCTTCGTCGACGCGCGGCCGGTGAGCTTGTCGCAATACGGCATCGTCTGCCTCTGCGGCTTCGTCATGTTTCTCGACGGCTTCAATACCCAGACCATCAGTTACATGGCTCCTCTGATCGCCAAGGAGTGGCAGCTTCCGCGCCAAATGCTCGGCCCCATTTTCTCCTCGGCGCTGACCGGGCTGCTGATCGGCTATCTGCTTCTGGCGCCGCTTTCGGACCGGCTCGGCCATCGCCGCATGGTGTTGATCGCCACCATCGCGGTCGGCATCGCGACGCTGGTGACATTGCTTGCGACCAACGCTGCCGAGCTGATCGGGCTTCGCTTCGTGACCGGCATGGGGCTCGGCGCGGCGATACCGAGCGCGGTCGCCCTGACCAGCGAATTCACGCCGAAACGCTTTCGCGCCACCTTCGTGCTGGCGATCTACTGTGGCCTGTCGTTGGGTTTCGCCGCGGCCGGCGGCGCCGCCGCCTGGCTCATCCCGCTCTACGGCTGGCGGTCGCTCTTGTGGGCCGGCGCGATCGCGCCGTTGGCACTGGCTCCGTTCATTTATTTCTATCTGCCTGAATCCCTCGATTTCCTGATCCGCAGCGGCGCTGACCCGAAACGCATCCGGAGCGCACTCCACCGCGTCGATCCGGCGCTCGCCGAAATACCGCCTAGCGGGCTGGAAGCCCACGCCACCGATCGCAAAAACGCCGTGGCCAGCCTGTTTCAATCGGGGCGGAGCGCGGGAACTCTGCTGCTGTGGGTCGTCTTCGTGCTCAATTTGGCGGAATTCTATGCCCTGCAAAGCTGGCTGCCGCCGATCCTGACTAGTCTGAATTACTCGGTCAATTCAGTCGCGCTGGCGACGTCGCTGACGACGATCGGCGGCATCGTCGCGGCGTTTATCGTCGGCCCCGCCATGGACCGGCTGTCGCCCTTCGGTTCGCTGGCTCTCCTCTATGTCGCCGGTGTTTTCTTTGTCGGGCTTACCGGCGTGGCCTTGACCGGCACCGGCTGGTTGTTGATGACCGCAACGTTTTTTGCCGGCTTCTGCATCAGCGGCGGGCAGAAAAGCGTGATTGCCCTGACCGCGATGTTTTATCCCGCGCCGATCCGCTCGACCGGTGTCGGCTGGGCGCTCGGCGTCGGCCGCATCGGCGGGATTGGCGGACCTCTGCTCATCGGCGTCCTCCTCGGCTGGCGCTTGCAGCCGGCAACGATTTTTTATGCGGCGGCCCTGCCGCTGCTGATCTGCGGCATGATCATCGCGTTTCTGGGCTGGCGATACCGCGGCAACCGTCAAATTTGACGGATTTTTTCTCGCGTCGTGAGACCCGCATCGTGGGCCGCGGCGACCCGCTGTCCGGTGCACGCGCTAATAGTGTGATGACATTGCATACTGTTCCATCGAGCGATCGCGCGCTCAGGTGCGCGTCATGCTGCCGCGCAACATGCGCTTTCCAACTCGCCTGCGTCACGGTGATGCCACAGACCCTGCCTACGGTCCGCGTCGGGAGGGGGTGTGGCAGGAGGAAAGATAATGGCACTGCTCACCGACACGGCGCGTCGACGGATCGTCACCTACGAGAAAAACGTCTGTCCGCAATGCAGCGCCTGGCTGCTCGCGCCCGACTGGTCCGAACATCTCAACGAACGATGTGTGCGTCACACCTGGTCGTGCGAAACCTGCGGCTATGGATTCGAGACGGCCGTATTCTTCCCAGCGCAGGAATGCGCCGCCGCGTAACCGGCAGCCATAACTCCAAGCATTTTGGCAGAACGCGACTTAGCGGCGCGGCGGATAAATGTGCCGCCGGCCGGTGAAATCCTCGACCGTTGCGCCATCTTCACTCAAATAATTGGGGCCGATCGGCGATTTGCCGTGGCCGCCCGGAATATCGAGCACGTAGGTCGGCTGGCAGAGGCCGGAATAGCGGCCGCGCAGCGAACGCATGAGTTCCTGGCCTTCGGCGACGGTTGTGCGCAGATGCGCGGTGCCGGGGGCAAGATCGGCGTGATGCAGGTAATAGGGCTTGATCCGGCACTCGACCAGCATGCGCATCAGCGCGCCGAGCGTTTGCGGATCGTCGTTGACGCCGCGCAGCAGCACAGATTGTGAGAGCATGGGTATGCCGGCGTCGATTAGACGCGCGCAGGCCGCGCGCGCCTTCCCGGTCAGCTCGCGCGCGTGATTGACGTGCAGCACCACGAAGGTCGCCTTGCCGCGGGCGCGCAACGCGCGCACCAGCGCAGCATTGATCCGCTCCGGCGCCACCGCCGGCACGCGGCTGTGCAGGCGGATCACCTTGACGTGGGCGATGCCGGCAAGCCGCGCCACCACGTCCTTGAGCCGGCGCGCCGACAGGATCAGCGGATCGCCGCCGCTTAAGATGACTTCCCAGATGTCCGGATGCGCGCCGATATAATCGAGCGCCGCGTTCAGCGCCGCGGGCGACAGCCCTCCCCGGCCGGGCCCGATCATCTCGCGGCGGAAGCAGAAGCGGCAATAGACCGCGCAAGCATTGATGACTTTCAGCAACACCCGGTCGGGATAGCGATGCACCACGCCTTCCACCGTGCTATGCGCATCGTCGCCGATCGGGTCGCCGCCTTCTTGCGGCGCTTGCACAAGTTCACGCGCATCCGGCACGAATTGCCGCGCAATCGGATCGTGCGGATCGCGCGGATCGATCAGCTCCGTCATCGCCGGTGTGATCGCGACCGCGTAGCGTGCGGCGACCTCGGCCAGCGCGCCGAGCCGTTCGCGCGGCACAAAACCATGCTCGCAAAGCGAGCGGCCGCCGCGCAACCTCGCCGGACGTGCATTCATGGCAATGGATTCCATAACACTTGATCGATGCGGGACGCCCCGGTCACCAGCATCACCAGGCGATCGAGGCCGAGCGCGACGCCGCCAGCCTGCGGCATCGCTGCAAGCGCCGCAAGGAAGTCCTCGTCAATCGGATAACGCTCGCCGTAAATGCGCTCTTTCTCGGCCATCTCGCGTTCCAGCCGCGTTCGCTGCTCGGCCGGGTCGGTCAGTTCGCCAAAGCCGTTGGCGAGTTCGACGCCGCAGGCGTAAATCTCGAACCGCTCGGCGACGCGCCGGTCAGGCGCAGGCCGCGCCAGCGCCGCCCGCACCGACGGGTATTCGTCGAGAATAGTGACGCTGCCGATGCCGAGATTGGGCTCGATCTTTTCCACCAGCACGCGGCTGAAAATGTCGCCCCAGCGGTCATCGTCGCCGATGCGGATACCGGCTGAACGCGCGGTGCGGGCCAGGCCGTCGCGGTCCGGCTCGCCGCCGACCAAGGTCGCCAACAGTTCGATGCCGGCATAGCGGTTGAACGCCTCCGCCACGGTCAGCCGCTCCGGCGCGGCGAACACATCGATCGAATGGCCGCGGAAGGTCAGCCGGTTGGTGCCGGCAGCTTCCGCCGCGCGTTTGATGACCGCCAGACAATCGTCCATCACCGCGCGATAGGGTTCACCGGCGCGATACCATTCGATCAGGGTGAATTCCGGATGATGCAGCGCGCCGCGCTCGCGGTTGCGGAACACGCGCGCGAATTCGACGATGCGGCGCTCACCGGCGGCGAGCAGCTTCTTGGCGGCAAATTCCGGCGAAGTGCGCAAATAAAGCGGCGACTTCGCGCCGTCCGTGGTCACAAGCGTTGAGGCGAAGGCGTGCAGATGGGTCTCGTTGCCGGGCGAGGCCTGCAAAACGCCCGTCTCCACCTCGATGAACCCCTGCGCCGTGAACCACCCGCGCAAAGCGGTAACGATCCGGCCGCGCACCAGCAGAAATGGTCGCCGGTCGGCGTGAATATGCGGGTCCCAGAGGGGCGAGACAGGCGGAACGCTCAGCATAACCTTGTTCCCGGTTTGACGAAAAACATCTAGCGCACAGGCTCAGGATCGCTATGGTGCGGGCCGAATCCCGCCCAGTATTCCCAGTATTGAGGACACCGTGAAAGTCATCGCCAGCTCATTGCGAAAAGGCAATATCGTCGAAATCGACGGCAAACTCGGGGTCATTGTTGCCACCGAGAATATCCATCCCGGCAAGGGCACGCCGGTGACCCAGATGGACGTAAAGCGGATCGCGGACGGCGTGAAACTGTCGCTGCGCTTTAAGACCACCGAACAGGTCGAGCGCGCCTTCGTCGAGGACCGCAAGCATCAGTATATGTACCAGGACGGCGAAGGCTTCCATTTCATGAATATGGAGAGCTACGACCAGGTGGCGCTGCAGGCCGACATCATCGGCGACCAGGCCGCTTATTTGCAGCCGGAGATGGAAGTCACCATCAGCCTGCATGAAGGCAAGCCGGTCGCCATCGAGCTGCCGCCGCGAGCCACGCTGGAAGTGGTAGAAACCGAACCTTCGATCAAGAGCCAGACCGCCGCCTCGTCTTACAAACCGGCGGTCCTGTCCAATGGCGTGCGCACCATGGTGCCTCCCTTCGTCTCCACCGGCACCCGGATCGTGGTGCAGACCGCCGACGGCTCCTACATCGAGCGTGCGAAGGATTAGGCCGCTACCCTAAGATCGAAGCGATAAACCAGCGCTGTTTACTGTCAGCTTTGACCGCCAAGATGCAGACACATCTCGCGGCGGCCAGCGTTTTCGCGATGGGCCAATAACGGAAGTCGCCAGTTATCGGGCTCTCCTTAAAAAGTTGATTGGCGGGGAGTGTGGGAACCCTGCTATCGTTTAGCTATTGGTTCATGCCGGGAAACTCAGGCAAAGACAATCGACCCTAGTGGGAGAGGAAAATGAAAACGCAAAGGCTAGCCATCATGTTCGCAGGGACTGTGGCTTTGTTAGCGTCTCTGCCAGCTGTAGCCGCTGAAAAAGTCACGGGCGTCGATAAGGACTTTCAGTTGCTGTCCGAGACGAATGCCTTCGTCGCCGATAAGCCGGGGCACAGCATCCAACAACGCACCTGGGTATGGAAGACTTCCAGCCCGGTGTGGGGCGAGTATTGGAACAGTGCCGTTGAGCAAGTAGATAACGCTGGCGCTGATGAGACGGTTAAAGGTTACGGTACCGCGCATTTTCCTAATGGCGACGTGACCTATTCTAGCTGGGAGGGTACCGACAAGGTCACTCCCAAAGAAGGTAGCGCATTCGATATGACGGGACAGGGCAAATTCACCTGGCTCGGCGGCACCGGCAAACACAACATCAAGGGGTCAGGTAGCTATTCGTGCAAGTTCACTCAAGCGGGCGGCGCGTGTGATTGGCAAGGTGAAGCGGGGATGTAAACCGCTAGCTGCCTTTCACTTGCCCAATCGTCTAAACGGACATTTGCTTGCGCGTTTTATGAGTACACGTCCTAGAAAAACGCCAGCGTGCGGATCTCGATACTTTCGCGCGTGCGCGCATTTGGCGGCGAATTCGGATCGTCGAAGGCGGTGTGCGCGGTGAAGCGGGCGCGGCCGTCTTTGAGCGAATCGAACACCTTGAACACGAACGCTTCCTCGCGCCGCATGCGCGGGAACCAGAACCACGCGTGGTCCGGATTATAGGTGATGGCATAGGTTTGCCCGACCCGGTGCTGATAGCGCCGCTCGGACACGATCAAATCATCCGTCGCGATCGTGCGCGCATCACATAGGGCGAGCGGGAAACTTTCCACCGGGAGCCTGATCGGGCGCCAAACCTGCACGATGGCAAAACGTCGCTTGAGCAGCGCATCGGCTTCATCCGGCAAAAGATCGCGCACGCGCTGCGGCGCCGACCATTCGGTGTAATCGTTGTGCACGCGCGGCACGACTTCGCGGATTTTAAGCCGTTCGCGCAAAGCATCGTCGCCGGTGCGCAGGGTGTGATCGAAAACCACCACGCGGGAGGCGCCGCTCTCTTTCTTCACCAGCGCTTCCATCTCCGGGTAATAGACGCGGCGCACGTCGTCGTCTTTGTAGAAGTCGGCGACCCCGGTGTCGTGACGGACGAAACGGAAGCCCTCACGGTCGAGTGCGAAGTCGCCGTGCAGGCGGCCGTTGCGGATCACGACCCGGCGCGGATCGAGCTTGCCGCCGCGCATATCGGCGGTGCCGCCGGGACCGGCTTCGGTGACGATTTTATCGCCAGTGTTGATGAGATAATTCAGCGTCGCCTCGATCTGCGGGATCGTTTCGGGCCGTTCCAGTACCTGATCCATAGTCAAACTCCTTCGCGCCGGCTCGCGGGATTGCCGCTCGACAACATAAACCGCGGGCTTAGCCGGCGTAAGAGGCGCCCGGCGGCCGCGGATTCAACGCCGCTATGCACCCGGAACACGCGCGGGCAAACCACGCACGCTGAACAAACATTCATGGCGGGCACGTTTTTCTATTCCGGCGGCGGGACGGAGAACTTTTTATGCTGATTTTGCGCCGGCAGGGGAATGCCCGACTTGGCAGCACGCGCGCTGATCGGGATAGTAGGAACCGAGTTTGGAAACCGAGACCGTGAACGCGCCGAAAATAACCGACCGGAGCCGCCGATTCTGCACAGCGTGGATTGCGCGCGGTGTTGCCAGCGTGCTGCTTGCGGTTTCCGCAAACGCCGCGTGGAGCGCGGACTGCAAGCCCAATCATTTCCGGCCGCCGTTTTTCGTCAACACCATGGGGCCGTGCGTGTTCGATTGGGGTGCTTTAAGTTTTCAGGGCGAACCGGCGCAGCAGGCGCGCTGCCTGATGCGCGGCATGGACAAATCGCGAAATCTCGCCCCGACGCTGGAAAGCCTGCCGGCAACGCTCGAACAGCGCGTCGGCTCGGAGGCCGGCCTACCGAGCCGCAAGGCGTTGAGCGGCCACCTCTCCAAGCTCGATCTGGAATGGGACTTCGCCGCTTACCTCTGGCAGCCGGTTTCGCGTGCCAACGACAACGACCCCGACGCGCCGATGGCGCGCTATTTCGTCATTCACGATACCAGCGGCCCGAATTACGGACGCCGCGCTTTTCCCGCCGACATCAACGGCGAGGCGATTTTCAACAAACTTGCCGACTTCAAATGCGACGACGGCTGGGGCAAGGCGCACGTCGTGATCAACCGCGTTGGAGAGATGCTGCTCAGCCACGAACTCTCAATTCCGTGGCGGGAGACGCGGTTCGAACAGGCGGCGAATTTTGCCGGAACGCTGAAGGGACTGTTCCTGCACGTCGAACTGATCCAGCCGCGCAGGAGTGCCGGCCGCGGCCGCGGCAACGATGCGCAGACGCCCAACCCCGCTTTCACCGCCGCGCAATATGACCGCCTTGCTTTGGTTTACGTCATCGCCAGCGTGCGCGCGGGACGCTGGCTCATTCCCGCCTTCCATGCCGCGCTCGACGCCGACATTGCCAACGGCCATGACGACCCGCTGAATTTCGACATCGACAGTTTCGCTGCTAGTGTCGAAAAACTTGTCGCTACGCTCTCCGGGACGGAAATACAGGCCGCCCACCAATGACGATAGCGCGCGCCACTCTGCCGCTCTGCTATCTCGCCGCGCTGCATTTCGCCGCGCCCGCCGCGGCGGAAGACGCCGCGCCTGCGGATGCGCCACAACCGGCGCCGGTCCTTGCGGCCGCCGCGCCGGAGATGAAAGGCCCGCGCATCACCACATTCGCGGCCGATTGGGACGCGGCCCGCGCCGAAGCCGCCGACGCGTTCGCGTCGCTCAACACGGCGACCGGAAAGATCCTTCCTGACGTTGCGGCAAGCGGCGTGCCGGTGCTGCTTCCGCTCGATGTCGCGGCCTTCCTGCGCGACCAGGCCCAAGGCAATTCCGGCGCGGCCGGGAAATACTTTGCAGACTTTGGTACGCCGAGTTTTTTCGTTCCCGGTCCGTCGGGCTACGACGCCGCGTTTCGGGTTCCGCAGAAGGATTCGTCGGTTCATCCGGCCGAGGTGCAGATTTCCGCCTCCTCGGTGATCTACGAGCTAGACGGCTCCGCCGCCGATCAGGGCACAGCAGTGCCGGAGCTCGATCACGATTTTCCCGGCGTGCGTCGCGTGCTGCTGGAAAACCGGCTCCGTTACGTGTTCACCCGTTTCGGCGTGCCCTATTTCGTCTCGATCCTGTGCTCCGACGGCCGGCGCGCCCGGCACATCACCTGCCGCGAGGCGGATCAGGTGATGCTGCGTTTCGTCAAGGCGCTGCACGTCGCCGGCGGCGCGCCGGTGGCCGCTGCGCCGGCGCCGCAAACCATTGCGCGGCCGGAGCAAACGTCGCCGGATTTTACTTATTACCCTTCGGGCAATCTCCTGCCCGGGACCGGCATGCAGGGCACCGGCGGCCGCGGCGACAATACCGTCTATGCTGATATCCGTTTCCCGATCGCGCAGGCGCCGGCCTACATCAACTCGCAATCGTTCATGAATTGGGGCAATTGCGACCTCACCGGCCTCGTGCGGCTCGGCGGCCGCGGCAAGGAAGAAGCTTATCGCTGCCGCGTCAACGACATTCGCCTGTTCAACGACGAGACGAAAAACTACGCTTATCCATGGCGGGATAATTTCTGCGAGCACCGCCATTACGAAGTGACGCAATGCCCGTCCGGGCTCGGCCATCAGGGCGAGGATATCCGGCCGAGTTCATGCAAGCTGCGCAACGAGGACGCCGACCGCTGCGAGCCTTATCAGGATCAGGTTGTGGCAGCGCGCGACGGCATGGTCTGGCGCAATGCCGGCGACGAGGCGCTCTATCTCACCGCGGACGCGCCGGGCGAGCACATCCGCTTCCGCTATCTGCACATGAATCCGCATATGCTCGACGTTGCCGGCCTGGTCAGCGGCCGCGCGGTCAAAGAAGGCGACGTGCTGGGGCCGGTCGGCGACTATGGCGCGCGCGAGGGCGGCACGTCCTATCACCTGCACTTCAACATGCAGGTGCCGACCTGGCAGGGCTGGCTGTTCGTCAATCCGTACACGACGTTGGTCGCCTCCTACGAGCGCCTGATCGGCGGCCGCGGACAGGTGGTCGAGGCTGCGCCGGCCGCCTCCTCCCCTGCCGCCGAGGCGACCGCAACGTCCAATCCGGCGCCGGCGGATGCTATGGTGCCGGCCGAGCCCGCAGCGAAAAGCGAGACCGGCCGTGACCACAAAGCCAGCGAGCGCGCCGCAACTACCGAGCATTGCGCGACGCGCTTCATTAAAGGCCATCGCCGGCGCGTGTGCTGGACTGCTGCTGTCGAGACAAGCGGGCGCGGCGGCCGCCCGCATGTCGTTCGCGCGATGGATCGAAGCGTTCCGCCCAAAGGCGATCGCGCGCGGCATCGCACCGGAGACCTACGACCGCGTAATGAGCGCAGTTGAGCCGGACACGACCGGCCTCGACGCGCTCCGCAACCAGGCCGAGTTCAGCTTACAATTCTGGCAATATCTCAACCGCGCCACCTCCGACTGGAAAGTCGCCGCCGGCAAGGCGAAAGCGAAGGAATACGCGCCGCTGTTTGCCCGGATCGAAAAAGACTACGGGGTCGAGACCTCGTTCATGCTCGGCGTCTGGGGCATCGAGACGGCGTTCGGCGATCCTGTGGTCGAGAAAAAACACATGCGCCCGGTCATTCCCTCGCTGGCGACGCTCGCCTGGGCCGAGCCGCGCCGCCGCGCCTATTGGGAGCAGGAGCTGATCAACGCATTGTTGATCGTGCAAAACGGCTGGGGCACGCCACCGCAAATGATCGGTTCGTGGGCGGGCGCCATGGGGCACACGCAATGGATGCCGGAAGTCTGGCTGCACATCGGCGTCGATTACAACGGCGACGGAAAAATCTCGCCTTATGGTCCGCCGGACGACGCGCTCGCCTCGACCGCGCGCTACTTCGTCGAGCGCGGCGGCTATCGGCGCGGCGAGCATTGGGGTTACGAAGTGCGCGCGTCGCAAAAGACCGACGGCGCGCGCAGCTATGCAGAGTGGCAAAAGCGCGGCGTGACCCGCGCCGATGGCGGAGCGTTCCCGCTGCCCGACGCCAAGGCGCGGTTGTGGGTCCCGGTGCCGGGCGGTCCAGCTTTTCTAATTGGGCCGAATTTTTTCGCGGCGAAAAGCTATAACCCGCCGATGACCTATGCGCTGGCGCTGGTCTATCTCGGCGATCTTTGCGCCGGCGGCGCGCCGTTCGTGCAAAAGTTTCCCGGCAGCGAACCCTCACCGACGCTGGCCGAAATCGAGGAAATCCAGCAGCGGTTGACCAAACTCGGCTTCGATACTGGTGGTTCCGACGGCCGGGTCGGTCTTCGCACCACGCTCGCGGTGCGCGACTATCAGCGCCGGGTCGGCCTGGAGCCGGCCGACGGTTACGCCGGCGTCAAGCTCCTGGCCCGCTTGCGTCAGGGCTCGTGATCCGGTTCGATCCCCTGCAACGCTGGAATTTTGAGGAAACGCCCCGCCGATGCCGCCGTCCCAACCCGCAAGCGCGCGCCCTACCGGCAAGACTGCCGCCGATTCCTCGACCGGCGCGCTGGAGCGGCCCGCGCAGGCCGGCGCCAACACGCCCGGCTTCGGCAGCGACGTGGTGGCCGAGACGTTGCGCGCGCTGGAAATTCCCTACATCGCGCTCACGCCGGGCGCGAGCTATCGCGGCCTACACGACAGCATCGTCAATTATCTCGGCAACCGCGTGCCGCAAATGCTCCTTTGCGTGCACGAGGAATCTGCGGTCGCCATCGCGCACGGCTATGCCAAAGTCAACGGCAAGGCGATGGCCGCGGCGGTCCATTCCAACGTCGGGCTGCAGCACGCGACCATGGCGATGTTCAACGCCTGGTGCGACCGCATGCCGATGCTCGTCCTTGGCGCCACCGGCCCGGTCGATGCAGTCAAGCGGCGGCCCTGGATCGACTGGATCCACACCGCGCGCGACCAAGGCGCACTGGTGCGCGACTACACCAAATGGGACGACCAGCCGGCTTCGCCCGGCGCCGCCCGCGAGGCGCTGATCCGCGCCGCCTGGATCGCCAACACCGCGCCGCAAGGCCCGGTCTACATCAATCTCGACGCCGAGATGCAGGAGGCGAAGCTCGCCGAGCAACTGCCGCCGCTTGACGTGGCGCGCTACATGCCCGAAATCGCCACCGCCGCACCGGCCGATCTGATCGCGAAGGCCGCGGCCTTGCTCAAATCGGCCAAGCAGGTGGTGATCCTCGCCGGACGCGCCTCGCGCAGCGAAGCGGCCTGGAATGCGCGCGTCGCGGTGGCGGAAGCACTCGGCGCCATCGTCGTCACCGATCTGAAAATCGGCGCGAGCTTTCCGACCGACCATCCCTTGCATGCGGGCGCGCCGCGCGACGTGACGGCGGAGAGCGTGCCGGCGACCCGCAATGCCGACGTGATAGTCAGCCTCGACTGGGTCGATCTTGCCGGCGCATTGCGCGCCGTCGGCCCCTCGCCTGCCCCAAAGATCATTCAGGTTTCGCTCGACCACCGCATTCATAACGGCTGGAGCATGGATTATCAGGCGCTGCCGCCGGTGGATCTGTTCATCTCCGCCGATCCCGATCTGGTCGTGCCGGAGTTGCTCAAGGCGCTCGGGAGCGGCAAGCCGCGCGTCGCGCCTGTACCACGCGCGCCGGCGCCCGACACCGAACCGCCCGGCTTCACCAACGAGCACATCGCGCGCACGCTCCGCAAAGTGCTTGGCGACCGGCCAACAACACTGACCCATCTGCCGATTTCCTGGGAGGATCGCTGGTGGATTTTCCGCCACCCGCTTGATTTCCTCGGCTCCGACGGCGGCGGAGGGGTCGGCGGCGGGCCGGGCATTTCGGTCGGCGCCGCGCTGGCGCTCAAGAATTCCGGCCGGCTGCCGGTCGCCATCTGCGGCGACGGCGATTACCTGATGGGCGTCACCGCGGTGTGGACCGCGGTGCATTACAAAATCCCGCTCCTATTCGTGATCGCCAATAACCGCTCATTCTATAACGACGAGCTGCACCAGGAACGGGTGGCGCGCATGCGTTCGCGTCCGATCGAGAATAAATGGATCGGCCAGCGCATGACCGATCCGGATATCGACCTTGCCGCCATGGGGCGCGCGCAAGGCGCCGCCGGCTTCGGCCCGGTGAGCAACACGGCCGATCTCGCCGCGGCGCTGGAGAAGGCGATCGCCGCGGTCGATGCCGGACAAGTCGCCATTGTCGACGCCCGCGTCGAGCCCGGCTACAGCGCCAGCATGACCGCGGCCATGACGCGGGCCAAAAACTGAACATAAGGAAACAACCATGAACACCGCCGTGCCGCTCAAACAAGTCAAACAAGAAAAGCTCCATCTGCCCGAGCACCGCGACGCGTATTACGCCGGCGCATGGCACAAGCCAAAATCCGCCCGCTACGCGGACACGATCAATCCCGGCACCGGTGAATCGCTCGGCCCGGTCGCCGATTGCGGCGCAGCCGACATCGACGCCGCGGTCGCCGCGGCGAAGGCGGCGTTCGACGGCTGGCGCAACACCCCGCCGCTCGAACGCGCGCGATTGCTCAAGCGCATCGCCAATGTGCTGCGCGAGCATGCCGATGAACTCGCTTTGATCGACGCCGCCGATTGCGGCAATCCGGTGCACGAGATGGTGATGGATGCCGCGGTCGCCGCAGCGCAGATCGATTTCTACGCCGGGCTCGTGACGGAGATGAAAGGCGCGTCGATCCCGATGGGTCCGGGCGTGGTCAATTTCTCGGTGCGCGAGCCGCGTGGCGTGGTCGGCCGCATCATTCCGTTCAATCACCCGTTCATGTTTTGCGCCGGTAAGTCCGGCGCGCCGCTCGCCACCGGCAACACCGTCGTTATGAAGCCGCCGGAACAGGCGCCACTGTCGTCGCTGCGGCTCGCCGAATTGATCGGCGGCATCCTGCCGCCGGGCGTGCTAAACATCGTGCCGGGCGGGCGCGAGGCCGGTTCGGCACTCGCGGCGCATCCCGGCGTCGCCATGATTGCGCTGGTCGGCTCGGTGCCGACCGGCCGCGCGGTGATGAAAGCGGCCGCCGATACACTCAAGCCCGTCATGCTCGAACTCGGCGGCAAGAACGCGCTGATCGCCTACCCCGACGCCGATCCCGACGACGTTGCCGGCGGCGTGGTCGGCGGCATGAATTTCACCTGGTGCGGGCAATCCTGCGGCTCGACCAGCCGCGCTTTCATCCACGAGAAAATCCACGACGCGGTGCTGGCGAAGGTGAAAACCAAGATCGCGCACTTCAAGCCGGGCATTGCCACCGACCGCGCCACTACCATGGGCTCGATCATTTCAAAGACCCAGTACGAGCGCATCTTAGGCTTCATCGAATCCGGCAAACAGGAAGGCGCGCGGCTATTCCACGGCGGCGGCAAGCCGTGCGACCCGGCTTTGGCCGACGGCTTCTTCATCGAGCCGACGGTGTTCGCCGACGTGCAGCCAACCATGCGCATCGCGCGTGAAGAAATCTTCGGCCCGGTGCTGTCGATCTTCAAATGGAGCGATGAGGGTAAGATGCTCGAACAGGTAAATTCCGTGGAGTACGGCCTGACCGCCTCGATCTGGACCGACAATCTTTCGACCGCGCACCGCACCGCCGCCGCGGTGCAGGCGGGGTTCGTCTGGATCAATGAAGTCTCCAAGCATTTCCTCGGCGCGCCGTTCGGCGGCTACAAGCAGTCCGGCATCGGCCGCGAGGAATGCATGGAAGAGATGCTGGCCTACACGCAGGAAAAAAATATCCACGTGAAGCTGAAGCCGGGGAAGTAACGTCATTCCGGGGCGCGCGAAAGCGCGAACCCGCAATCCATATCCACAAGCACCGGTATTATGGATTCCGGACTTTCCGCTTCGCGGCAATCCGGAATGACTAAAGCTTGTACGTCTCCAGCGTGCCGGGGTGGAACATCTCCTCCACCTTGACCAGCCGCGGCGAAAGACCCTGCGAATGATGATGGCGCAGGAAGGTCTCCAGCGTCTTGCGGTTGGCGGCGACGCCGTAAGGCCAGAAGTCCTCGCCCATCAGCGCGCGCGCTTCCATCAGACGCTCCTCGACGAACGGCAACGTCACCTTGGTCGACGAGGTGTCGCTGAGTTTCTCGAGCGCAATGGTCTTTGATTTCTCGAACGCCTTGAACACCGCCGCCGGCAGCCACGGCTGCGCGTCCGCGAGTTCCCGCCGCACGCCGATCAGATGCATGATCGGGAAGATGCCGGTGCGCTTATAATAATCCTTGGCCGCGGCCACCGGATCGGCAAACAGCCAGCCGACGTTCGGATCGCCGCGCTCGAAGGCCGGCGGCACGCGCGGGCCGATGAACGCATCGATCTCGCCGGCATCCAGCATGGCCGAGAGCGTGCGCCCGCGTGGCGCGTCTTCCAGTCTCACGTCCTTCGGCAGATTGATGGTGATCTTCTCCAGCCGTCCCGCTTCGGTCAGCCCGCCGCGGATCCAGTGGATGTCGGACGGCTTGACGCCGTGATCGTCTTCCAGAATCGCGCGCGCCCAGACATCGGCGGTGAGCTGATATTCCGGCACGCCGACTTTCTTGCCCTTGAGGTCGGCGGGTTTCTTGATCCGGTCGGTGCGCACGTAGATCGCGGTGTGACGGAAGGTGCGCGAGACAAACGCCGGCACGCCGACATAGGGGCAGTCGCCCTGGGCGGTCTTGACCGTGAAGCTCGACAGCGACAATTCGCAGATATCGAATTCGGCGTGGCGGAAGGCGCGAAAGAAAATCTCTTCCGGCGGCAGCGCCATGAATACCGGATCGACGCCGTCGATCTGCACCAGCCCGTCGGACAATGGCCGAGTGCGGTCGTAATCGCGCACCGCGATCGACAGATTGAGCTTGGCCATTAAGCGCCCTCTTCCCTGGCAGAGAAGGAGGTTCAATAGCCCCGTTCGCCGCATTGTGCCAATAGCGGCCAAGCGAACGCTAGCGGACTGTCACAGGGCGTCTTGATTCTGCGCTGCCCGAAGGTCGAGCGGGTCAATCGTCACCATTTCGACGGAAGAGCCGTGCGGCGTTGCCGGCACGAAGATCATGGTTGAAACGCGCCGGTAGGCCGGAAAAGAAACTCCCTCGATCAATTCCTCGTCGGTGACGATCCGATAGTCTCCCGCCGGAAGAGTTCGATCGACGCCCTTGAGCAGAAATGGTTTGCTGAAGACGACGGTTTCGTTGAGCGAGCGCGCGATCATGCGAGCGGACCCGCTGCCTTGCGTGCGAGAGGATAACGCGAGCTGGCGTATAGCTGGCGGATTTCCGCGCTCGGGAACCTCTCCTCATCGACCTCGAGATAGGTGCCGACAAGAGATTGCGCGGGCAGGTCCTCGATCGCGAAACGGATGGCTTCCGCTGCGGACCCGAAGCGCCGGTAAATGATCGGATGACGCCCGCGTCGGCTGAATTTCGACGAGAACAGCTTGGCGTCCGTCGTGTAATCGAACAACGCGGCGGTGCCGGCTATCCCCTGCTCGTTCTTCGGCGTCATTCTCCGCACGCCTCTGCAAATTCTCTTGATAGGGCCAAAATCTGATTCTTTGCCGCCTGCTCTCGATCAACGCCCGACCTTTTGTCCGGCGGACCTTCAATACCCACGCTCACGCGGCCAGACATTTCACCTCGTGCTGAAGCAAAGGTGAACCGGTACGAGCCAGGACCGTCTTCGACGAGCGCAATTTGCGGTACCATTCCCAAGTGCGATCCGTCATCCTGGAGCTTGACTTCAGAGCGGTCTGAAAACGAGAACCCCGCCGGATGGCGGAGTTCGCTCGAATTCAGGTCTTGCTCGGGCCCTGGCCGGGATTCTGAACGGGCTGCTGTGCCTGCTGCCCCGGCTTCTGAGCGGGCTGCTGCGTTTGCTGCTGACCCGGGTTCTGGCCGGGTTGCTGACCCTGCTGGCCTGGCTTGTTCACTTGACCGCCCTGCTGCGGCTGGCTTTTGTTGTCTTGAGTCATAGTATTTCTCCAAGAGGTGTTGAAATATGATTTGAATGTCATCATTCAAACTACTTACACAATCTATGATCGAAACGGACAAAAGCCAGCCCATCATCGAAATATATTTATCAATACGAGAGCTATTCTGACGTTACGGTGAATGAATACGGCCAAGCCGACAACGATCCGCTCACCGTCCCCCAAACGGCTCCGCCGGGGCGATGTCGGTGAGGCGGAATTGCACGCGCTCCTCGCCGTTCCAGCGGTCGAGCGCGAACGAGCCGGCGGCATGCACCTGCCGGCCCCGGCTCTGCAGCAGCGCGGCGCCGAGTTTCTGGCCGCCGGCTCGGAAAGCGATGGCGGACACGCCCGCGCCGTCGGCGGATTTAAGCCGCACGCGCATATGCGCCTGGCCGACTTCCTCGGCGTAAGCGACGGTGTGCGCGGGCAGCGCGATCACCGGCTCGGGGTTGCCGGAGCCGAACGGGCCGGCGCGCTCGATCAGCGCCACCAGATCGGCATTGGCGGCGGCGGCGCTGACCGCGCCGTCGACCGTCAGCCCGCTGGCGCGGCGCGCAACCGCGACGTCGGGCGCAAGCGCCGCTTCGAAGTAAGCGCGAAATTGCGCAAGCGCCGACTTACGCAAGGTCACGCCCGCGGCCATGGCATGACCGCCGCCCTTCTCGATCAGTCCTTCAGCCACCGCGCGCCGCACGGCGCGGCCAATGTCCACACCGGCGATCGAGCGGCCCGAGCCGGTGCCGATGCCGCCGGGTTCGAGCGCAATGGCGAAGGCCGGACGGCTGAATTTTTCTTTCAGCCGCGCCGCCACCAGTCCGACGATGCCCGGATGCCAGCCTTCAGCCGCGGTGACGATCACCGCGCCTTTTTCTTCCAGGCCCAGCGCCGCCATGGCTTCGGCTTCCGCTTGCGCCACGGTATCGAGCTCGATCGCCTGCCGCTCGCGGTTGAGGCGGTCGAGCTCGGCGGCGATCTTGGCAGCTGCATCCGGATCGTCCTCGATCAGAAGCCGCACGCCGAGATCGGCGCGGCCGATGCGCCCGCCGGCATTGATGCGCGGACCGAGCAGAAAGCCAAGATGCCAGGCTTCCGGCGGGCCGTTGAGCCGCGCCACATCCATCAGGCTGGTATGACCGGCGCGCTCGCGCCGGCGCAGCGCGATTAATCCCTTGGCGACAAAGGCGCGGTTTAATCCGATCAGCGGCACGACGTCGGCGACCGTGCCGAGCGCAACGTCGTCGAGATAGCCGAGCAGATCGGGCTCCGGCCGCTCCGCCGTCCAGAAGCCGCGCGCGCGCAATTCGCGGTTCACCGCGACCACCGTCATGAAAACGAGTCCGACGGCGGCGAGATGGCCGAGGCCGGAGAGATCGTCGCGCCGGTTGGGATTGACGATCGCGACCGCGGGCGGCAGCGTCTCATCGGCCTGATGATGGTCGATGACCACGGCGTCGAGGCCGAGCTTGCGTGCTTCAGCCAACGGCTCGACGCTGGTGGTGCCGCAATCGACGGTGACAAGCAGCGTCGCGCCGCGCGCGGCGAGCGAGCGGATCGCCTCGACATTCGGGCCGTAGCCTTCGAACAGCCGATCGGGAATATGGATGAGCGGGTCGATGCCGGTGTGGCGGAGAAAGCGCGCCAGCAAAGCCGCGGAGGTCGCGCCATCCACATCGTAATCGCCGAAGATCGCGATGGTTTCGCCGCGCGTGATCGCGTCGGCAATGCGCGACGCCGCTTCCGGCATGGCGGTCAGCACGTTCGGGTCGGACATCGAGCGCTTGACGGTCGGATCGAGAAACGCGTCGACCGCGTCCACGTCGATATTGCGCCCGGCGATGATGCGGGCGAGCAGTTCGGGCAGATCGTGGCGCTGCGCAATCGCCAGCGCCCGCGCCGAGCCGCGCTCGTCCAACCGGTCGCGCCAGGCGCGCCCGGTCGCGGACTGCTCGACGCCGAGGAAAAACCCACTGCTAACGGTGAACTCGCGGGACTCGTAACCCATGCGAATCACACTAGCTGATTCGAGACTGGTTCAACCGTCTTCAGCGGCAATTCACAGGCATAGGCGCGCCCGGTTAATGCCTATCGCGGCAGAATTTGCCTGAGCACATCCATCAATGCCGCTGGCGCGGTGACGTTCGGGCTGTGGCTGGCGTCAAGGTCGTAGCACGGCCAGCCGTCGCGCCGGGCGCGCTCGGCGAACTGAGCGAACGGCTTTTTATCGGCATAGCGCGTGCAATGAATGTAGGCGCGCCGCAAAGTGAGCGGGAACTGCAAGGGAAGCTTCTGCTCGAAGCACTTCACCGACTGCGGCATCCGGAATTTCGTGATCCACGCCAGATCCTCCGGTGAGGTGTCCGGCGGAGTTGGATTAGGCATAACCCGCCAGCCGTCGCCGGTTTTCACGCTGCCCAAGAGCCGCTCGCGCTCGCCCGGCGTCAGATCGACCAGGGATTGACCGTCGTGCGGCACGAAGGCGTCGAGGTAGATCAATTGCGCGATCCGGTCGCGCGCGCGGTCAGCGACACCGCTCGCCACCATGCCGCCGTAGCTATGGCCGACCAGCACCACATCGTGCAGGTCTTCGTAGGTGATTACGCCGAACACATCTTGAATGTGTGTTTCCAGATCGTTGGATGGACTCGCCAGATGCGCGCGCTCGCCGAGACCGGTATAGCTCGGTGTGAAAAACTGATGCCCGGCCTCCGCCATCAAAGGGCGCACTTTCTTCCATGCCCAGGCCGACGACCAGGCGCCGTGTGCAAGCACAACAACCGCCAAGATTTCCTCCCTTATCCCCTCCGCTCAAGAGCGGACGTTTCGATCAGACCTCCTGTCGGGTCCTAAAGCTTCTCCAGCCGGCAATGCTCGGCCCTGATCCAGCGCAACGATAGACGCCCTTGGGATCGACCGAGCTGGTCAGCGATAGATCAACACCGGAATCTTGCAATGCGTAAGGACTTTGACCGTCTCGCTGCCGAGCACGAACGCGGAAATGCCGCGGCGGCCGTGCGAAGCCATGACGATGAGATCGCAGCTTTTCGATGTCGCGGTGTCGACGATCGCCTGGTATGGATGTTCATGCTCGACCTGGATCGGTTCGCAAGCGACGCCCGCTGCCTTCGCCCAGCCGGCAACGGCATTTAGAGTTCTCTCGGCTTGCTTATGCATGCGTGCTTGGTACTGAGCTGGCGTATCCTCGATCATCCTCGCGTCAGTCGTCAGCGTATGAAAAGGCGGCAAGACCGTCAGCGCGATGGTTTTGCCGCCGATCCGCTTGGCCAAGGCGATGCCGTGCTGGACGGCTTTGCCGGCGAGTTCCGATCCGTCCGTTGGCATCAGGATGCTTGTATACATCGCCTTCTACTTTATCATGATCTTCTGACGCCAATGTGCCTGAAAATCTCACTTTGCGAGTTGCTTGCGGATCAATTGCAACTCGCGACGGCGCTGTGCGCTCGTTTTCGGGTAGGTCATTTTGAGCTCTTCAAGCGTATCGAGGACGATCCGCGACACGATCAGCCGAGCGTTCTCCTTGTCGTCGGCGGGAACGACATACCAAGGAGCGGCCCGGGTGCTGGTCGCGCCGAGACATTTTTCATAGGCCTTCATGTACTGGTCCCAGAATTTTCGCTCGGCAATGTCGGCTGAGCTGAATTTCCAGTTCTTTGCCGGTTCGTCGATGCGCGCCAGAAAGCGCTTGCGCTGTTCTTCTTTGGAAAGGTGAAGGTAGAACTTGACGATACGGGTGCCGTTTTCGTGCAGGTGCCTCTCCAAGTTCGTGATCGAGCGATAGCGCTCCTGCCAAATCTTCTTGTCGTGATGCGGGGTGTTCGGGATCGCTTCGCTGCGCAGTATCTCGGGATGCACCCGGGCGACCAGCACCTCTTCGTAATAGGAGCGGTTGAAGATGCCGATCCGCCCGCGTCCCGGCAGATCGCGCGTGGTGCGCCAGAGAAAGTCGTGCTCCAATTCGGCCGCGCTGGGATGTTTGAAGCTGAATACCTGGCAGCCCTGCGGATTGACCCCGGACATGACGTGGCTGATGGCGCCGTCCTTGCCGGCGGCATCCATGGCCTGAAAGATCAGCAGGACGGCATACCGGTTTGACGCGTAGAGCAGCTGCTGTTGTGAACTCAATTGCGCAACGTGGTCTTCCAACAGCTTTTTGTATTGCTCTTTCGACTTGTACTTAGGCTCGACCTCGGTCGGCCACTTTGCGAGATCGACATCCTCTCCTTCCCGTACGCGAAAGTCTTTTGAATTGATCCTCATCTTTAATTCCTCGCGACGCTGAGTGACGGCCTAGGTGATGCCAAGCCGGCGAAACGCCGGAACTTTCACCAAATCCAGGATGACTGCGAAGACGGCTGCGGCGGCAAGCGTGCCGCCGACGATCCAGGCCGACAATGGCGACATTAAAATTCCGCCGACGGCCAATGTCGAAGCAATTCCAATATCGGCAACGGACGATAGGGCGAGCCACAGGCTTGGGCGAGCGCCCCACAGGTGCCGGCGTTGACGAATGGCGTAGATGGTCGCCTGACTCCCGAACACCAAGACGATAAATGCGAGCGTTCGTAGCGCATCCATCCTAAGGCCCAGCTCAAACTTCCCGACAAACAGAACGCCGCAGCTGAAGGCCAGCAGGCAGCTAGCCATCACAATTCCGGCCATCGTCAATCTGCCAATGCGCCATGCATTGGGCATCGGCGATGGTCGCGCGTGGTCGGTCGTCAATGACATCGCCAGGAAATCGCCGGCGATCATCACAATGACCATCAGCAGCGGGGTCAGGATCGCCTGGCCGGTCATGATTAGGCCAACGATCAGGAACGGCACCGTCACGATCTTCTTGATGATCGAGTTTAGCGTATAGGTTTGAATGCGCTGGAAGATCACACGGCCTTCCTTGACGGCGGCGACGATGCCGGCAAGGCCGGACACGGTCAGCACCATGCCGGCCGCCGATTTGGCTACGTCGGTTGCGGTCGAGACCGCTATTCCCATCTGCGCCTGTCGCAGCGCCGGCGCGTCGTTGGCGCCGTCGCCGCACATGCCGACGGTATGGCCGCCATTCTGAAACGCCTTGACGAGCTTGTACTTATCCTCCGGCAACACGCCGGCGAAGACCGCGAATTGCTCGGGATGGACGGCATCGGGGATTGGCCCCGGAGGACAAACGGCGCCATCAAGGCCCACCGCTTTCGCCACGATAGCCGCGGTCGCCGGCGCATCGCCCGTCACCATCACGGCGCGCACACCCAATCCATGCAATTCGCTGATCAGTGCCGCCGAATCTGGGCGCGGCGGGTCGCTGAGCGCGATAAGTCCGGCGAGTTTTAGCGCCGTCGGAGGCCCGGCCGCGATCGCCAGCACTCTGAAGCCTTTTGCTTCGAGTTCATTCGCCGCTGGCGTCGCAGTCGGCGACGGCTGTACAAGAGCGATGACCACGGCAGAGGCGCCCTTGACGATACGCAGCGGGTTCCCCGTCGAATCCGTTGCAGCCGCCTCGGACATCTTCTTCGCCGGATCAAAGGCCGCAAACTTGACCAATCGCGGCGCATCAACGATGGGCTTGCTGCCGGCGGCCGTGCGAATGGCTCCGTCCACCGGATCCTGTCCGCCATCAGAGCTCGCCAGCGCCGCGAGCGCCAGAACATGCGCTTCGTCAACGCCGGGCATCGCATGCACCGTCGTCACAGTCAGCGCATTTTGGGTCAGCGTGCCGGTCTTATCGGAACACAGGACATCTATCGAAGCCGCTTCATCGACGGCGGAGAGGCGGGTCGGAAGCACGCCCAGTTTCGCCAGAGCACGGGCACCGACCGCCGCGGCCAGGGTGAAGGTTGCCGGCAGCGCCACCGGTATCGACGCAAGTATCGCCGTCAGGACCAGAGGAATGATTTCGTCGAGCGGCATCTTGAGAAGCCACGCGTAAGCGACCAACAGCACAATGACGACGCCGTTAAATCCGGCGAGATTGCGCACCACCCGCAGCACCGCCTTCTGCTGAGTGCTCACGACGTGGGCGGTGCGGATGAGCTCGGCGGTGCGGCCGAACTTGGTGTGCGCTCCGGTCGCCGTAACCTCCGCCACCGCCTCGCCGCGCCTGACCAGCGCCCCGGCATAAGTCTGCACGCCTGCCCCGGCTTCAATGGGCACGGATTCGCCGGTGAGCATGGATTGGTCGAGCAGGACTCCTCCGGCGGTGAGCTTCACATCCGCGGCAACCACCGCGCCGAGGGAAAGCTTCACCACGTCGCCGGGGACCAGTTCAGCCGCGGGTATTGTCTTCCAGGCACCGTCGCGGCGGGCGGTCGCGTTGAGCGCAAGCCGCGACCTCAGCGCAGCAAGGGTCGCCTGGGCGCGGCTCTCCTGAAATAACCCGAGGGCGGCATTGAACACCAAAAGGCCGGCGATGATCCCGGCTTCGACATCCTTGCCGAGCGCCACTTCGAGAACGATCGCAGCCTCGAGCATCCACGGAACTGGCGCCCAGAATTTCTCCAGCGCCATCCGTAATGGATGCAGCGCCGTATCGGGAGTCGCGTTCGGCCCGAATTTCGCCAGCCGGCGACCCGCTTCATCGCTCGTCAAGCCGCTCGGCGGATCGTTCTTTGCAGCAGCTGCCAAACCGGCTGACCGAAGTTTCGTGTCGGGAGCCGCAGCAATCGTGACCATGATCTAACCTGTGCTCGCTAAAAGCGCCGCCGGCTTCAAATCGGAGAGGGTCCTGGTTTTGGCAGGATCGAAAATCCGATATGCGAGCAGTTTGACACGGTCGTTCACGAGGAACCACGCCAGAGCATAGCCCCACACGAATCCCGCCCAGCCCCAGCCGAGCGGAGTCATGAACACGCCGTACACCGCAATCAGGGTCGCTACCATCTGCGTGCCGAGCACCGCGCCCCATAGGATCCGCGCCGGGCGTATCGACCAGAACGGGCCGCGGGTGCGCGTCAGGAAAATCGTCAGATGTCCGGCAACGGACAGCTTCAGGTACATCAGCGTCTGGATATGCGCGCGGTCGAGGTGAAAGACGCGCTCGCCGAGATAAAACAGGCCAAACGCGGCGACGACGCCAATGATGCCCAGCACCGTGGCTATTCCCAGCACCAGGCGCATGTTCCAGGCCTCAGGCGCGTCCTTGTAATGAACGTTGTCATAGGCAATAGACAGGATGGCGCCGTCGTTGAGCAACGCCAGCATCACGATCATCACCGCCGTCAAAGGATAAAAGTTGAAGACCAAGATCGCCAGCGTCATAAAGAACAGCACGCGCAACGTTTCGGCGATGCGGTAAATCGCGTAGCTGTTCATCCGCTGGAAGATCTTCCGGCTCTCCTTGATCGCGTCGATGATCACCGACAGGCCGGGCGTCATCAGCACAATGGCCGCCGCCGCGCGCGCGGCATCAGTTGCGCCCGAAACGGCGATGCCGCAGTCGGCTTTCTTCAGCGCGGGGGCGTCATTCACCCCATCGCCGGTCATGCCGACGATGTGACCGCGCTTTTGCAGGTCATCGACAATGTGGAACTTGTGTTCGGGGAAAACCTGGGCGAAACCGTCCGCCGTCTCGATGGCCTTCGCCACCGCCGTCGTTGCTTGTTGTTTTTCGTCGCCCAGGCTGCGGGCATCAAGGATATTGGTGCCCATCCCGAGTGTCTTGGCGGTTTCCCGGGCGATGGCCAGCGCATCGCCGGTTACCATCTTGACCTTCACGCCCATGTGTTCCGCGGTCGCGATCGTGGACTTGGCATCGTCGCGGGGCGGGTCGAACAGGGGCAACACACCCAGAAGCTGCCATTTGCCGTCTCCCTCGGCTCGAGCCACGCCCAAGGAGCGAAAGCCGCGCGCGGCGAATTCGTTGACCGCTTTGTCGACCGCGGGCTTCGCCTGAGCGGAATTAGCGGACAATGCCAAGATCACCTGCGGCGCGCCCTTCGTCACCTTGAACGCCTTTCCATCCGTGCCCTTGACAGTCGCCTCGGTGCGTTTATGCACCGGGTCGAACGGCTGGAAATGAGTGACCTTATAGCCTTTCAAGGCCTGATCGCTTTTCAAGCCGCCCAGAACGGCCAGATCGATGGTGTCGTTATTGTCCGCGCGCGACGCCAGCGCGGCGTTGAGGATGACTTGCTCGGCGGTGACATTGTCCACGCTGAACGGATCGCCGAGCGTCAGTTTGTTCTGGGTCAGAGTGCCAGTCTTGTCGGCGCACAACACGTCGACGCCCGCCAATTCCTCGATCGCCACCAACCGGGTGACAATCGCCTTTTGCTTAGCGAGCAGGCGCGCGCCGACCGCCATCGTCACCGACAGCACCGTGGGCATGGCCACCGGAATCGCGGCTACAGTCAGCACTAAGGCGAACTGCAACGTGGTGAGGATCGGGTCGCCCCGGAAGATCGCGAAGGCAATAATCGTCGCCACCAGAACCACCGCGAGGATGATTAGGTAATTGCCGATCTTGAGCACCGCGCGTTGAAAGTGGCTGACGGTTTGCGCCCCCTGCACCAGTTCCGCCGTCTTGCCGAAGTAGGTGTTCGCACCCGTGGCATAGACCAATGCGCCGATTTCGCCCTGACGAACGATCGAACCGGAAAACACTGCCTCGCCGGATTTGCGCGTGGCGGGCAGCGACTCGCCCGTCAGCGCGGACTGATCCACTTCGATTGGGTCGCCGTCCAGCAAGCGCGCATCCGCCGGCACGATGTCGCCCATACGCACGCGGATGACGTCGCCAGGCACCAACTCACGCGCTGCCGGCATGACCCACTTCCCATCGCGTTTCACCCGGGCCTTGATCGCCAGCGTGGCCTTCAAGGCAGCGATGGCGTTGCCCGCCTCGTGTTCTTCCCAGAAGCCGACGACCGCGTTGGCCAAAAGCAAAACAAGAATGATGCCAAAGTCTGGCCAATGCTGGGCCACCGCCGACAGGATCACCGCCGCTTCGATCATCCATGGGATGGGACCCCAAAAATAGCTGAGGAATTTCAGGAGCTCATTGGTCTTCTTTTCTTCAATCTCGTTTGGCCCGTATTGGGTCAGCCGCTTTTGCGCCTCGGCCTGAGTGAGGCCGTCCGCAGTCGATCCTAATTTTCTCTCAACCTCTGCCAGGGGCAGCGATTTCAAATCGTCCTTCGCAGTGGGTTTCGATCCCGGCTTGGATGCGAGAGCCTTGGGCGAGGCCGTTTTTGGTTCCATGACGGATGTCCTTCAAGTTTCTGCTAAGGGCGAACGAGCGCCAGCGTATGCTGTGCGATCATCAGTTCCTCGTTGGTGGGGATGACCCAGACCGACACGCCGCTGTCGGGCGCGGAAATGCGCGGCCCGCCGGAAGCGTTTGTTTGCTCGTCCAGCTTCACGCCGAGCCACGAAAGCTTGGCGCACAGCGCAGCGCGGACGGGGACGGAGTGCTCGCCGATGCCGGCGGTGAATACTAATGCGTCAAGCCCGCCGAGTACGGCCGCGTAGGCGCCGGCATACTTGGTCATCGCGTAAACGAAATACTCAACCGCCGCGGCGGCGCGCGAATCCGTGCTCTCCTGCAACACCCGCATGTCGTCGCTGATGCAGGATAGGCCGAGCAGGCCGGAGCGCTCGTACAGCATCTTCTCCAGCGACGCGTCGTCGAACAGCTTACGGCGCAGCAGATAGAACAACGCGTCAGACGGCACATCGCCAGAGCGCGTCGCCATCGGCAGGCCTGACACGGCGCCAAGGCCCATCGTGGTTTCGACGCTGCGCCCGTCCAGCATGGCGCACATGCTGGTGCCGCCGCCGAGATGCGCGGCGATGACGCGCCGTGCCTGCGGTGCGAACTTCGGCACCTGGCGGCTGATGTACTCGTAGGAAATGCCGTGGTAGCCCCAGTGCCGCACCCCAGCATCGCGCACATCCATTGGCAACGCATAGATCTGCGCCACCTCCGGCATCGTCCGATGGAACGAACTGTCAAAACATGCCACCTGCGGCAGGCCGGGGAACGCCTCGGCCAGCGCGCGGGCTCCCAGCACGTTGTAGGGCTGGTGCGACGGCTCCATGATCACAAGCGAGTCGAGATACGTCAGCACGTCGCTGTCTATCCGCGCCGGCGCCTTGAAGCGAGTGCCGCCGAGCACGATACGGTGGCCGGCGGCGATCACCTTGCTGTCACCAAGATTGGCTTCCAGCCAGATGATGACGAAATGCAGCGCCGCTTTATGGTCGATCGCGCGGCCCTTGCCCCATTCATGCGCGCCCAATTCCTTGCCGGCCGCATCCTTGACGACAAAATGGGGATCACCTTCCATACTGTCGATCAGGCCGCGGCAGAGCAGCGGCAGCGCCCTGCTTGCGTCGACCGCGTAAGCGGCGAACTTCAGGCTGGTAGAACCCGCATTGACCACGACGATGGCCTCGCTGACGCTGGCCGCACTCATAGCCGATCACTCCGCGGTTTCAGGGAGCAGGATGGTCGGATCGCGCGTGAGCGCATCGGCGTACAACACGGCGGCCGCGGCCGAGAAGCGACGGGCGGCGGCGGTATCGGCGCGGCTGGTCAGGATCACCGGCACCCGCGCACCGACGACTAGACCTGCGATCTGCGCATCGGCCATGAAAGCGAGATTCTTGTAGACCATGTTGCCGGCCTCGATATTCGGCACGATCAGTATGTCGGCAAGGCCAGCGACCGGGGACGAGATGTGCTTGATCCGCGCGGCTTCGGCATCCACCGCGGCATCGAGATCGAGCGGCCCGTCGACAATGCCGCCGACGATCTGTCCGCGATCGGCCATCTTGGCCAGAATTGCGCCATCGAGAGTGGCCGGCATTTTTGTCTGCACCATCTCGACCGCAGCCAATACGGCTACTTTCGGCAAACCGATCCCGAGGGCACGCGCGAACCCGATTGCGTTCTGGCAGATGTCGCGCTTCTGATCGGTGTCGGGCGCGATGTTCAAGGCGACGTCACTGATGATGAAGCGGCGCGTATAGGTCGGCACCGATACCATCACGCAGTGACTGATCAATCGACCTGTGCGCAATTTCGCCTCCTTCTGCATGACTGCGTGCAAAAGCACATCGGTGTGCAGGCTGCCCTTCATCAGCGCCGCAACCTCACCGTGGCCGGCGGCCATGGCAGCTTTCAGCGCCGAGTCCTCGGCACCGTCGGTGGCCACGATCCGGCACTTGGCGATATCCAAATGCGCCTGATCCGCGATCCGCCGGATCTCAGCCTCGGGGGCGAACAGCACGGGCAAGATCAGCCCGGCTTCAGCGGCTTCCACCGCGCCACCCAACGCATCGGCGCTGCATGGGTGCACCACGCCGGTCAGCATCGGCTTGAGCCCCTTGCAGCGCTCGATAAGCCCTTCGAGACGATGCTCCGCCACCTGATATTGCTGTCGTGTCGCCGGTGCCAGAACTTCCAGGATCGCGGTGGCGAAGACCTGACCGGCCGGGTCGGTGCACTGGCCGTCCAGCACGACGCCCCCCTGATCCGGCCGCTTCTCCCGCACGACGAGGCGCGCCGTCATCGCCGCGCCGATCGGCAGCGCACCCTTGATCTGCACCGAGGTTGTGCAAATCGAGGTTCCAGGTCCCGGAAGGGCCGAGCCAACGAGCGCGGTCAGGATAGCCGTAACGATGCCGGCTGCCCCTTGACTCTCGCCGGGGCCACCAAGCATGTCTACTTCACCAAAGGCTGCGGCCCAGGCCCGCACGTCGCCGGCCTGCAACGTGCGCTCGACCGTCGCAATGTCACCGACGGCGATCTCTTTGAATGTTTTGTTCACGATGGTCTGCATGGCGCAAATATGTCCGACAGGTCCGGCATGAGCGGCTTTACCGCCCGGCGCGACACCGAGCGGTTATTGGGCAGCGATCCAATGCGCGATATGCGGCCAATGCTCCTTAAGCGTGCGCGCTCCCATGAACAGCCCGATATGACCGCCGGCAACCGTTTCCTGAACGATGCGGTTCTTCGGCGTGCCAAGATATTTGGCGGTATCGAGGACTTGTTCGAGCGTCGTGATATCGTCGCTCGCGCCCGCCAGGAGGTAGGTTGGACAGGTGATGTTACGCAGGTTGAGCTTGCGGCCGAGGCCGACGAATTCGCCTTTGGCGAACCGGTTCTCCTTGAAAAGTTGGGTGATCACCTGGAGATACCAACGCCCCGGCAAGTCGATCGGATTTTCGTACCAGCTGTTGAACGTCTCTTCCTTGGCGATAAACGCCGGGTCGTCGATATGTTCGTAAAGATCGATTTGATCTTGGATGTAATGCTGCCGTGGATGCATATTCTTCCAGCCCGCCAGCATGTACTTGCCCAGCATTAGTCCGCCGCCAAGTTCGACCAGTTCTCGATAGAACGAGACGGGAGAATCATGCGCCATGCGTTTGATCGGCCCGTTGCCGGCGTCGGTATCGATAGGTGTGCCGGCGAGCACAAGCGCGTTCACCTTATCGGGAAAACGCGCCGCAACCATTGCCGCTACCCAGCCGCCCTGACAGAGGCCGATGAGGTTCACCCGGCCACCAAGATCGTCGATCGCGACGACGACCTCGGCGAGATAGTTGTCGATCTCAAGGTCTTTCATATCGATGGTCGCCGACTTCCAATCGGTCAAGGCAATGTGGCCAATTCCTTTGGCCAACAGCGTCTCAACGAGGCTCTGGCCATTGTGGTAGTCGGCGATCATCGCCGTGTGACCGGCATGAGGCGCATCGATGAGCGTCGGAATTCCGCCTGGCTTGCCGTAATCGCGCAACACCATGGTCCGCAGATCGAGCCGCACTTTGTTTACCGTCGCCAAAGCAGGTCTTAGTTCCTCATGAATTTTGATTTCTTCATCGACGAATTTAAGATTTCGCGCGTAAAGCTCCGTACCCTGCTCGAGCATTTCCGCGGCCATCGCCATCGGCCAGAACGCCGGGACGCTCAACAGCGAAAGATTGGCGGGCTTAGGCAACGGCTTATCCAGCATGCTTGGCTCCATTCACCACCGCCGTTTACCCAATGGCCGCTTGCGGCGTCGCGACGTCGTCTTTCCGCGTATTGGGTGAGGACGGCGCAGGTCCGTTCGGTTTTTGCGCTGCCGCGTTCTGTCCCGCCAATGCCAGCGCCACGACGGGATTCATGCTGTCGACCATCGATGTCGGCATCAGGATGGTGGCGCCGCGCTCCTTGGTGGTCTCGTAGATGATATTCATGGCGCGCAGCTGCAGGGCGGCGGGGTGATCGGCATAGGTCATGGCCGCCTCGACGAACTTGCCCGCGATCGCCGCCTCGGCCGATCCGAGAATAACCCGCGCCTGCTTCTCGCGCTCCGCCTGAGCTTGCCGCGACATGGCGTCTTGCAAGGCGACCGGGATTGCTACGTCGCGGATCTCGACCGACTTCACCGAGATGCCCCAGTCTGCGGTCTTGCGGCCAATCTCGCCCCGCAAGAGTTCGTCGGCGGCCGTGCGCTCCGACAGCAGCGCCGAGAGCATCGACGACCCAATCATTTCGCGAAGCGACGTCTGCGAGACCCGATCGATCGCTTCGCGGTAGTTAGTGATGTTCAAGGCCGCTTTCTGCGCGTCGTGGACGAACCAGAAAATGATCGCGTCCACGTTTACCGGTACGGTATCTTTCGTCAGCGCCTCCTCGGCGCTGAACGCCGTGGTCTGAATGCGCTCGTCGATGACAGCGACGATGTGATCAATGACTGGAATAATCATGAACAATCCGGGTCCTTTGACGCCAAGCAATTTTCCGGCGCGCAGGATGACGAACTTTTGCCAGGTGTTGGCCATCTTCAACGCGGCGGCGATGATGATCGCGGCAATCACGACCGGCACGCCCAGATAAAGGTGTCCGGCTGCACCCAATCCCACGCCTACCGCGAGACAGGCGACAGTCAGAAATACGGTGATGGGATTCATTGTCGAGGCTCCTTGCTCATCGGGCTCCCCTGAACGGTATGTAGTGACCTTCGGCGCCGTCCGCTTCTGAGCAATATTGCTCAATAGCCGCCGGCATTAAGCAAAAGTCGCTCCAGGTTTTTTCTTGGAGGCTGGCGATACGGGAGGCATGTCGTCGGAGTTAAACCGCCGACTCTCATTCGTCACTGACGCGACATTTTCGTTCGCTCTTCTTCGGTCAATCAAGGCCCCGCACTGATACAGCGCATCACATCGCGCAAGCCGATCTGGCCTACCGCCATCGCGTATTTAGCTTCCACGGCCCAAGTCCCGATCATCAGTCCGGCCACCAGGCAAATAATGCATTTCACCTTGATTGAGACGTCAGGCTTATCCGAATTTGCACTCGGTATGTCGGGCCACACGGTCTGGTCAAAAAGCACGATGCTCTTTGCTGCGCTGACGGGAATCGTGGCTTTATCACCTTCATGCAACCTCCGCTGAGGTTCGCTAATTTCCGACGGATCGAATGCTCTACAATGGCGACAGCAAGCGCCGGATGATTTGTTCGGGGCCGGGAAGGTATGGTCTGCGCAGGTTTGTGGGCGGTGCAACTTCAAGCGTCTCGAGCTGGGCCGTCCGCTGCGGACCGATCGCTTCGAACCTCGCCTTCTGCTCGTCGGACAAAGTTGCGTAAAAGTTGTTGAGCGCAGAACTCACCATCGTGACTGCTTGCAGCATGGTGGCGAGACGCTTGCCGACCGCCGCAAGCCGCGCCGGCGGCGTGAGCGGATCGCTGGTCGGGCACGCGGCCTTGAGCAAATCCGCCGCCTGGGCAGTTGCGTTTTGCAGCGCGGTAAGACTCTGCGCGCTGCGCGTCGGTTGGACGCACCGTCTGGTCGATATCGGCTGTCGGCCATTCCATCACGCCGGGCTGCGCCGAAGCGCAGCTCTGGGTGAGCGAACCGGTGGTGTCGTTGGCGCCCTTGCTCTGCCGCTGATCGTTGCCGAGAGCGGTCAAGCGCGCCTTCTGCTCGTCGGTCAGGAGACCGTAGAATTTTTCCAGCGGCGCCTGCACCGTCGCCACCGCCGCGATCATCGCCTCGATGCGGTGTTGCATGGCTGCAAGCCGGTTCGGAGCGGTGAGCGCAATGTCCGTTGGGCAGGCGGCCTTGAGATCTTGCGCCGCCTTTTGCGACGCGTTGGCTAGATCATCAAGCGCGGCGCTTTGCTCGCCGGTCGGCTGGATGGCTTGCTTGAACTGATCGATCGGCAGGCCGGCGATGTCGTTGGTGTCCGCGCCGCACATTTGCGTCAGCTGATCGGGCGCCGCCGCGGCGGGTGCGGGCGGCGTTTGCCCGGCATCGCTCGGATTGCTGGCGGCGTATTGCGGCAGGTAACCGGTAAGGTCGTCGTAGCCGTAGGGTGCGAATATGCCGGCGTAAATATCGCCGTAGCCATAGCCCCAGAACGAGTTGTCGTAGCCGTAGCCCCACAGCGCGTAGCCGTACAGGTCGTAATAGGCGAACGGCCAGTACAGCGGGCCGACCCATCCGTAGCCACCGTTGCCGTGTCGCCACCAGCCATGGCCACCATCGCGTCCGTCATGCCATCCCGCCGTCGCCGCACGCGCGGTGAGGTTGGCGCGGCTGTGCGGATTGCGTAACGCGCTGGTGTTGCGCAATGCGCCGGCGACTGACGGCGAGTTCAACGTGTTGCGCACAGCGCGGGTTTTGATGTTTGCGTTGCGCGTTGCGTTGCCGGTCGAATTAAACAGGGTTTTTTGACCGGCGGCATTGGTCTCCGGAGTGTGGCCGGCCGAAGATTGAGCACCGCGCGCGCTTGGCGCGGCCGCCCTTTGCGGAGCTGCGCGATGCGAAGCAGCGGCATGTCCACCGCCGCCGCCGCTGCGGCCACCGCCGCCGGCAGCATGTCCACCGCCGCCGCCATGCCCCCCGCCGCCGCCGCCTCTATTTTCAGCGGCGTAGGCCGGGATCGACAGCGCGGCCGCAAGAACAATCACGGCAACTCCAATTTTTAACGTCGACATAACTTCCTCCAGCCTGTTCGGACTTTTGTCGCAAGTATGGTGCATGGGGTTAGGTTGGTTGCATTGATACCGATCAACTATGTCGGACACTGGACACTCGTCGCTTGGAGTGGACCTGAAGTTTTGCGCGACCTCCGAGCAAACGATCGAACTCTCGCTTGGAAACGCCATAGCACTCGCAGGAGCGGCGGATCAGGCCGCGGCGGTCGATAATCGTGACGTTGCCGCGGCTGTAACGAATGAAACCGGCGCGTTGCAGCGCGCCCGCCGCAACCGTTACCCCGGTCCGCTGTACGCCCAGCATCATGGCCAGGAATTCCTGCGTGAGCAGAAACTCATCCGACTGCATGCGGTCGTGCGTCATAAGCAGCCAGCGGCAACACCGCTTATCGATGGAATGAAAGTGATTGCACGCGGCGGACTGCGCGACCTGGTTAAAGAAGGCGTGCGCGTAATGAAGCATCACCGTTCGCATCGAAGCGCTTCGCGCCAGTTCCTTCGTGAACAGCGTTGCCTTCATTCTCAGGCCGGCGCCGGGAACCTGGACGTAAACGCTGGTGGGCGCCCTGTTGTCTCCAAACAAAAGCGGCAAGCCCACCAACCCTTCGTTGCCGATTGTTCCGACCTCCGCCGCCTGGCCATTCGCCATGGTGTTCACCAGGGAGCCGACGCCGGTCTCGATGAAATAGACAAATTCGATCGGCTTGTTGGCCCGGTAAAGTGACTGCCGGTACGCAAGCGGCACACGGTGAAGATGGCGGCGCAGCCGTCTGTAATCCCTGGGCGGCAGCAAACTGAGCAACCGGTTGGCAGGCGGCTCCGCAGCCTTGCGGCTAGCTGCCACTTCGCCGCCCCTCTCCATCAATCTCGGTGCGATTTTCGGTTGTTGCGCTGACCGGTGAGCTTCCTTTGGCGGCGCCGTTTTTGCGGCTCGCCTCCAACTTGAACTTCGCATCTTCTTCTTCGGCCAGCAACTTCATGATTCGTGACCGTTCGACAGCATCGGTCGTTTCGCTGGCAAGCCTGCGATATCGATCGATATTTTCTCGGTTGACGAACCTGTCCATTGCATCCATTGCAGCCTCCATCGGGCTAGCGGATACAATTCAGAAAATTACGCTGCGCCTTTCCGGCGGGCGACGCAAGCTATAATGTCCGATAGCGGACATTTTACTCGACTTCGCTCGGAAAGAGGCGGCAAGATAACTAACAAGCAACGCGCCCGCGCACGCGTTCGAGCTTGCAACGCGCGTCCAATCCCGAATTTGCCGCCGCGGGTTTGGTTGGCGACCGTGTCATGTGTCGGTTTGACGACGGAAATAAAAAGACTGCCGGTACAGCGAGATAGTCGGGGCGGCAAGGTCAATGTCCGGTATCGGACATGATTGATTTGCATCAATACATCTTGGCTATCTCGGCCATAGATTTACGTCAGTCCGGGTATCCAGGCCACAACGCCGAGATACGGGAAAGGACGACATAATGACCATCGAACATTCGTCGCCTAGAGCGAATTCACCGCCAATCGCATTATTTAAGAACTCGGAGCGCCGCACGGCCGCAAGCTACGAACGCGAGCTGACAAGACACAGGCGCAAGGAAATCAGGCTGCGGCAGGCGCTCGCCGAGGATGAGGCTCTGCTTTCCCAAAAGGACGAGCTGATCCAGCAACAGGCGATTTCCAACCAAGAGTCCGATCATCGGCTGTTGAACGGCCTGCAAATGATCGTAAGTCTGCTTTCGCTGCAAAGCCGGGCATCAACAAGTGCCGAGGCCGCTTCGCAATTGGCCACCGCGGCCGACCGCATTGCCACAATCGGGCGCATCCATCACCATCTTCACTCCTTGGACGGCGTAAAATCGTTTGGGCTCAAGCAATACCTTGAAGACCTTTGTCGCGATTTCTCCATGATGCTGTCCTCGGCGCGTCCCGAGCGAGTTGTCGTCGTCGAAGGGATTGAAATCGATTTGCCGGCAGTCACCGCTATTCCGCTGGGCTTCATCGCCAACGAACTGATCACGAACGCAGCCAAATACGGCACCGGCCGGATCACGGTGCGGTTGGACCCCAATCCTGAAAAGGGTTACGCGCTGTCGGTGTCCAATGATGGCATGGGTTTGCCAGAGATTTTCGATCCTGCCGACCTCAAAGGTCTCGGAATGAGGATTATTCGGTCTCTCGTCAAACGGATCGGCGGTGAATTGCTCATTGGTCGAGGCGACAAGGATCAAGGAGCGCGATTTACGGTGCTGTTTTCATAATTTTCCGCCTCAAAGGAGAAATAATATCATGTCGCCGTTGGGAATCATTCTCGTTATCGTTCTCATCATTTTTCTGCTTGGTGGCTTCAGTGGTCGCTTCGGCGGCTATGGTTATGGCTATGGCCACGGCGGCGTCGGCGTCATTGGCGTTATCTTGATTATCATTGTCGTCCTTATGCTGCTTGGGCGAATTTGACGTGACATAAGGATATCGGATGAGCCGTGTTCGGCAGCGCCCGGAGAAGCAATTCGTCAACCGCATCGGTTGATTGAGAGTTCTCACCGCCGGCATCGGTAAACTTCTCGGCACTGTTGTCTGAAGACTAGGGCCGTGGCTTTGAAACTGATCCCCGATCAGGAAAAGAACTGGCCGGCCTATGAAGCGGCTTTGCGCAGACTTGCTCTGCTGCGCGTCGAGCGGTACCAGGAACAAAAACCGGCGAGCCCCGTAGCGGCTTTACGCCAGCGCGCCGAGGACTTGAGCGCCGCCAGCGTGGCGCTGAAACAGCTAGCCGACGCGGAGGAGCCGCTGCTCAACAGTCTCGATGACACGCAGAAGCGCCTGTTTACCACCTACGGCGGCAGCGGCCGCTGATCGACGTACGAGGATACGAGGGCAAGAACTAAGGTCATTTGCGGTGCTGGGGTATTCCGGCCCGCAAACATTTCCGCTGTGCACTTTGCGAGACAGCGGCATAACTCGCGGCGGCCGTGGCCCATTACCGTACCAGCAAAGGGGGCATCCATGCTTTCAGTCTTAATCGGGGTTCTGATTATTTGCGTCGTCGGCGCAATTTGTTTTTGGGCGATCGACAGGTTCGTCAATGACAGCCGTTTAGCAAATCTTCTCAAACTGCTCGTGGTGCTGATTTGCGTGGCGGCGATCCTTGAGCGGGTGCTGCCGCTGGTGGGAATTAACTGGTTTTAGCGCTGCTTGCGGCAGTGCCAGCGGTCTCGATCAAGAGCGTTGTGCGTAAAGATTTTATTTCTGCAATTTCTCGTTCCGAACATCGGTTCGCCGAGCATCAAGGTCTGCGCACTATTTGGTTTTACGGTGGCGGCGGCGATCATCGTCTACCACAAGCCGATGATCCATTTTGCGCCAAGGACCGTCTTCCAGACCACCGCCAACTCGACCGCCAGCACCACGAGCGCGTCCAGCAGGGCGATCGAGAGCAGGAGTCCATCCTCCTCGAGATAGGCCAGCGAGATGAGGGCGATCACGCGCGCGGGTACGACGTTACTCAGAGGGATCGGAGTGAACACCAAGGTGGTGCTCAGCAGCACGACGATGCCGCCGACAAGGCGCTTAGTTGCCTCGAATGGGGTGGGCCAGCGCGGATGGATCACCTTCTCCAGATATCTGAGCACCGGTACGGCTCGCTGCACCGAAGCGGCGAGGTGCCGCGTCGGCAACCGAAGCGCGGCGATGGAGCGCGGGAAAACCGGAGCGGGCCGCCCCGCGATCATTTGGCCCGCGGGGATCATAAGCAACAGGCCTGCTACTATTGAGATACCCGGTGCCATCGCGACCAGCGCGAGCAGGAGCATGATGATGCCGAAGGAGCGATCCTCAGGTTGCCCATGAGCCAGCCTAGTGTGAAGGAGTTGGCCGGCGCCTCGTCGTGTAACCGCTGCAGCACAACGGAGGTGGGGATCAACGCTCTCGCGTCGGGAGGCAGTTTTGGCTTCAGTCTGGGCCTCCTGTGCGGTCCTTACCGGAAAAGGATTTCGACTTTAGGCCACGCAGATTGCTGAGTACGGGTAGGTTGACTTCGATTGAGGCCCGCACTCGTGCGTTCGGCAGCTAAAAAGGCCAGCACAAGCTGGCCTTTTGTTATCTGCAGCATTTTGCCAAAGCTGAAACTCCGCTAGTCCGTCTTCCACTCAACTGAGCCGCCGGCCGCGGAAGTAACCCTTGTTCGTGGTGTTCTGCTTGATATTGGCGGTGTCACCCTCTTCCGCAGCGTTGGCATGATGTTCATGCTTCACCAACTTCCTGTCTTTCAACATTTTCGGTTCGCTCTTCGGACCTTTGTTGCTGCGGCTGGCCGGCGGCACCGGCGGCTTACGGCTCGACATGATTTGTGATCCTGACATTGCGGTAAAACCCGAACTATAAAGATCGCTGGCGGTCAGATTACACCATTTGCAGTCGACGTGCTCATGATCTGTCTTGCTGGCGCAGCCGCGAAGGGGCAATCTTGCAGGCATTAAGTCGTCTGGGGAATGTTGAGTAAGTATCTCGGGATGCCTGCCGTACTCGCAGTGATAACTCTGTTGCTGCTCGCTTTGCCCTCGCGTGCCGAGGATCGCGTGTCCGTCCCCGCAGCGTGCAGGGCACTGGCCGAGCAGGCCGGGCTTCCCCTGACGTTGACCCATGCCGAAGCCGCGCGCGCCGTCGCCTACATTCGCGTCATGGTCAGCCAGGATCCGGCGGTTGCGCGCTGCCGTTTGGCGCTCCGCAACTACTAGGTAGAGATCTCAATCCTCTTCGGATTAGGCCCGCGCGGCGGTGGACAGTTCGTTCTCCCGCTTCACTTCGCGGTTGTGGAAATCACCCCCACAATGCGTTGGCCGCCCGTCCTGGCGGCGGCTGCGCGGACAAAGGTGTCAAGCTGCCGGCGCGTCTTAATCGTGCAAATTACTGGATTTCTCGTTACGCACGTCCGGTCGCGCGTCGCTGCATCGACGTCATTCTGATCGACCGGCAGGATGCGATAGGTCCCTTCCGCCAGCTTGCGGCCAAGGAGATATACGTGATTATTTTCGTCAGCCTCGATGAGCAAATCGCCGCCGTCGAAGGGTTGAACCACGAAGTATTGTACGCCCGAGGAATCGCCACGGACAAGCGCGTAGTGGTTGCCATGCCAGCGGAAGACCGCCGTTTTCACGGACCGCGCTTTTCCTTCGATAAAGTCTTGATAGAGCGTCAGCTTGAATTGCATTCCGAGCAGCGGCTTCGACCCGGCCAGCAATGGCGTCTCGGACTGGACGCAGGCGGAGAGCGCGAATGCAGCGAACAGGATCAACGCAACCGGAAGCAGACGTGACTTTCCTGCTGGCGTTCGATTGTTGGGCATATCGCCCCCTTTGGCGCGACATTCATTCCGGATCGTCGCGCCCAACGGATGCGCACACATTCCACGCAACCCGTAAATTACATGGCATACGGACCGGCGAATTTTAAGCACTATCTTGAGGATATTCGCCGCGATTGTCCGCCGCGGCTCTCGCAGCAGGCGTTAGTTAGGGTGTCTTTGCAAGACTCTTCGTTGATGATAATGACCAGAGAGAAAAATTTATTTCAGCGGGTGCGGCGGGGATCAAATGACGGGTTGGAGGGTCATCCTCGGTTTTGTGATCGGCGCCGTAATAGCCAGTTTAATAACGGCTGGCGTATTCCTTTACGCTGGCACGAAAGTTCTCCAAGCAAATACTGCGCGGGAGCTCCTTGCTGAAGTGGTGGCTATAGATTCGTTACAGGAGGGCTGGCTGCTTCAGGGTGAAGACAGCCAAACTGCAAAATTGTCAGACCACCCAGGCCTTACGGAAACGCAAAGTGGCTCCGGTCTTTGGCTTATGCCCGTGGAGATCAGGGTCATTCTGGACGAAGCCCAATGGAACGCTCCATCGGACGCGAGCTACGGCTTCATACACGGGCGCAGGGTCTGGATTATCAGAAATCAAATATTGCCCGACGCTCCGCTCTCGTATTCAGGAGTCAATCAATCGCATTTCCCGGCGCTCATCAGCTCCGATGGAAGGCAAGAACTATGCGCCTGGATCGAACGCGTGCAGATTGCCTACAATGGCGGGACGCTGACCGATCGAGGACTTGCGCCGCTTCGGCCCTATTTGGTGCCGTTAGCGCAGGAAGATCGACTGAAGGGACTTGGTATCGAGTTGTCTCGGGATGCTCGAAATTTCCTGGCTAATGTTCGTGCGCGATGGGGCAAGGCCGCGTTCGCAGATTAGCGCACCCAAACCTGCGGAAACTTTAGCGCGCCGTTGATGACGGAAACTGACCCAGCCAGACGGGAACTGCTGCAAAAGTTTGGCCGAAGAAATGGTCAAACAGGCAGCCAACCCTCACGTCAAAAAGTAACTTCTAGCTGGCAAATCACTTGATCTAGGATCAAGGCGACTCGGGCCGTGCAATCTCAGCGATCTTGGCGGCGAGGATAATACCTCGGCGGCAGAGCGGAGCGTGCATGCCTTGCCGTACTCGGCAGCCAATTGCTCAGTCTCAAAAAGCAGATGTTGGACTTTGATCGAATAATCCTAGCTTGGCACCGCTCCAATCAAACCAGCAAGCGCCTCAATTGCATTCCAGGCGTCGGTCCGCTGTTAGCCACCGCGCTGGTCGCGAGTGTCCCCGATCCCAAAGTCTTTCGATCCGGTCGCAACTTCTCGGCCTGGACCGGGCTTGGGGGGAGCAAGCCAACCATCGAAAAACGAGCAGTCGCCAAAGGACGGCCGCTGAAAGCACGGCGAACAAACTTCTGGCGGAGGGAGTGTCTGCACAAAAGCAGAAATTGCGATTGAATATCGATCGATTACGAATCGGCCTTGTTGCGAACCTACAGATTTACCCACGAAGAAATCGCCGGATTGCAGCGAACGGTGGCGAACGTCAGCAGAGAGAGGCGCGCCTTTATCGTCGTAGCGCCAGAGCTATTCTTCTCTCACTGCTGGGCCGGCGCTATGCCGAATGTGTTCGGCCGATTTAGAAAGGATTTTCAAGCCAGCATATTTCACTCTTGTCCAACTGGCGCTCCCACGAGAACATTGTTCGCTTTCAGCTAGGTTCGAGCGTTTGGGAGGTGAGCATGTCGATTCCCAACGATCAAGTACATACGGCCCCGACGCTGTGGTCTCCGGCTGAACCAACCGGGCCATATCGACCAAGTTCGGCCAGAGCTTGGTCATCAATACGAGCAACGCGCGGTCACCACCGCTCAATCGAGCATGCGATGGTGCTCGCCGCACCGCGATGTTGAGTTGATGACGCAAAAACAAATTCTCGGCTTCGAGCCTGCTCCTCGACTTGAATAGGTCAACGACGAACAGCCAGAGCGTAAGCAGGATCGCAGCCATCGTCCAAAATGATGCTATGATTCCGCCCTACGGTGCCAATCTAGCCCGGATGGAGTTTTCGGAAAGGACACCGGCGAAAATTTCCTGAAAAAGCTGTTTGTTCTCGGCTGCACCCATGGTGCTCTCCTTGAAATGGCGCTCCATTCGCACGCCACACAGTGAACATGCTAGACTACACTCTAGGTCAAGGGCAAAAATTTCAACGCCCTTTCTCAAGGAGTTTGACCACTCTCTCTGAATTAGCCGCGCGCCGTTCACGCACGATCACCCGAGGTGGCGGGTAAATAATACAAGCGGCGCAGGCGTTGAGCAGGCGGCCATTGTCGCTTTCGGATCATCTGCGTCGTTTGAGGAATCCGGCGGCGACTTCCCCTTTTACCTTGAACACCGACATTCGCGTTGGCTTAGACGCGTAGGTTTGGAATGAAAGAGGCCGCCAACTCAGGCGGCCTCTGATCGATCAGGACTTGCTGTTAGTGCTCGATCGCCAAACAGGGTACACCGTTCCGGCCGGTTCGGCTTAAGCCGTCTCAACCGTGCACCAGCGGGCAGCCTCCGTCTTTGAGCGGCCTGAAGGACTGTTCAGCCGGAATGGTCGCCAAAATCTTGAAGTAATCGAAGGGATATTTCGATTCCGCAGGCGACTTCACTTCTTCAAGATACATGTCGCGCATGACCCGACCGTCCTCGCGGATCCAGCCGTCCTTGGTCATGAAGTCGTTGATTTTCATCTTGCGCATCTGCCCGGAGACCTTCTCCGCATCGTCGGTGCCGGCCGCCTGGATCGCTTTGAGGTAGTGAGTAACCTCGCTGTAGATCCCAGCTTGAATGTAGGTCGGCGGCAAGCCGTTGTGGTTTTTCGCCATGAAGCGTTTGGCGAAGGCCCGCGATGCATCGTCCTTGTCCCAATACCAGGCCGACGTGATGGTCAATCCCTGGGCGGTCTTCAGACCCAGCGAGTGGATATCGGTCAGGAATATGAGCAGTCCCGCGAGCTTCTGGCCGCCCGCCACAATGCCAAATTCGGAGGCTTGTTTGATCGAATTAATGGTGTCACCACCGGCGTTGGCGAGCCCGACTATTTTCGCCTTAGAGGCTTGGGCCTGTAGCAGGAACGACGAGAAGTCCTGGGTATTGAGTGGCGCGCGCACCGATCCGAGCACCGTGCCGCCGGCGGCCTTGACGGCCTCGCCGGTGTCGCGCTCAAGCGCATGGCCGAAGGCGTAATCGGCGGTGATGAAAAACCACGAGGTACCACCCTGTTTGACCAGAGCGCCGCCGGTGCCATGCGCGAGCGCGTAAGTGTCGTAAGTCCACTGGAAGCCATAAGGCGAACAGGCCTTGCCCGTCAGGTCCGAAGATGCCGGCCCCGACATCAGGAAAATTCGTTTCTTGTCGCGCGTGATTTCCTGGATTGCTAGTGCGACCGACGACGTCGGCACGTCGACAATCGCGTCGACGTGATCGGTGTCGATCCATTGCCGGGCAAT
This sequence comes from uncultured Alphaproteobacteria bacterium, assembly GCA_963747855.1. Taxonomy (GTDB): domain Bacteria; phylum Pseudomonadota; class Alphaproteobacteria; order Rhizobiales; family Xanthobacteraceae; genus BOG-931. The sequence goes on along the minus strand of CAVVGN010000002.1, from coordinate 782,232 downwards.
GCTGGCGCCGATATCAGGCTTGTTCTGATGGTCGCCCGAAATGATCTCAATCGGTGCGCCGAGCACCTTACCGCCAAAATCTTCGGCCGCCATCTGCGCAGCTAGGACGCCGCCTTTGCCGGAGGCATCGGCGTAGAGGCTCGACATATCGTTGAGCACGCCGAGCTTAACGACCCCATCAGAAACTTGAGCCCATGCCGCTCCGCAGCCAATCATACTTACTGCGATCGTCAGGCCGAATAAGCACTTCTTCATGATTTCCTCCCTGATGCTGAACCGATAGCGGTCCCAAATTCTCGCCAAAAAACTCTTATCGTTCCAGGGTTGCGATCCTATCCGCTCGTTGAGCCGATCAAGATCGCATCGCCCCTCCAACATTCCCGCGGTCTGCACCGCCATTCTCACCCCAGCCAATTATTAATAGATTATCCGACTGTCAGACAATCGGTCAATGTTGTCTCGGAAGCCGAAAGTAGGCAATAAGGACCAACGACGAGCGCATCGAAATGGCCCAAATAGGCGAAAAGTTCGACCGAATTGCTGTCACACCGGCGTACCAGTTGGTCGCCGATGCGATCGAGCGTGAGATCCTCGCGCGGCGGATCAAGCCGGGTGAACCGATCGGCACCGAAGCCCAACTCGTCAAACAGTTCGGTGTAAACCGCTCGACGGTGCGGGAGGGGATTCGTCTGCTTGAGCAAAGCGGCCTGATCCATCGGGATTCAAGCCGTCGTTTGACCGCCGTTCTCCCGCATTACAACCGCCTAGCGACCCGCATGAGCCGCGCCATGCTGCTGCATGAGGTAACGTTCAGAGAGCTCTGGGAAGCAACGAGTGCGCTTGAAGTCAAAACGGTCGAACAAGCTGCGCAATATGCGACGGCAGAAGAATTCGCTGAACTCGAGGCAAATATCACCAGCACGGAGAAAGCGTCCCGGGACCCGGTTTCGATTGCCGAGTTGGACACTCAGTTCCATTCCCTGATCGCCAAGGCCTCCCACAACCGGGTACTGCAGCTCGCGCGCGAGCCGTCGAGCCTTCTCATCTTTCCAACGACCGAAATCATATTGCGCAAAGTGAAGGAAGGTGTGCCGCGGCTCATCCAGGCCCATAAGATCATTGTCGACGCGCTGCGTCAGCGCGATAAGGAGGCGAGCCGGTTGTGGATGTTCCGCCACATTAATGACTGGCGCAAGGGTTTCGAGCGCGCGGGCAAGGACGTCGATCAACCGATAGACCGCGTCTACGTAAACGACGTGATGATGCGGTAGCGCTGACTAGGGATGCGTGTTCACGAACAGAGATTCGTTGGCAGCCGGCTAGTCAACGTCCGGTTTGGAGCACGCCAAAACAGAGCTCTACTGGTGGTAAAGCGCACCTCAGTGGAATTAGCAAACGAGGAGACAGTTATCTCCGCCGCCTGCTCGTCAACAGCGCACACACGGTGTTGCTTTGCTCGAAAGCGGCCAAGACCGATCCCTGGTTAATGTCACTGCTCAGCCGAAAGCCGCGCCTCGTCGTGGCAGTCGCTTTGGCAAACAAGACAGCTCGCGTAGCTTGGGCCATCATGAGCAGACAGGATACCATCACGTAGCAGTCGCAGCATGAGTCGCTGAGCTGTCGCGTGCCGCAAGCTTGCGAGAGTTAAAACACGTGATGGCACAGTCGGTCGACCCGACGGATCGAGACAAGCCTGACCGCCTCAGCGGGATTCTAATCCCGACCAACTGATAAGGCTCGACCCGCGGAACCGATCAAGGCCAGCGGTCATGTCGGACCGCACCAACAGGCCGGACACATGACTGCAAGCGACCAGTGCTCCTCACGAAAGTTGGGGGCCATCCGCACATGTGGCGGCCTATTACAAAGCGCCCCTCAATTTGAGATTAATAACTACGGCAATTTGCGCAAATGTCCGGTGCCGGACATTACTTGATTTACATCAATGCCGCTCAGCAATTTCGTTCATATTATAGAACTTGTTCAAAGCACTGGGAGGTCACTATGCGCCGATTTGCTGTTACCATCGCGGCGACGACCATATTCATCGCCGGCGCACCGATCGTGGGCGCCAGCGTTGGCGCGGCCCCGATGGTTGCGCCCCGAGCGATTCGCGATGCGGCCGACAGCCTGAATATGGTCGAGCGCGCGCAGTTCATCTGGCTCGGTCAGAATTATTGCTGGTACGACGATGGTTGGAACGGGCCGGGCTGGTATTGGTGCGGCCAATACCTCACTTCCGGTATCGGCTGGGGCGGCGGCTACGGCTGGCATCATTGGCGCGGAGGCCACCCCCGCGCGTACTATCACGGCGCCCATGTGTCTCACGCTAATGTGTCTCACGCTAATGTGTCTCACGCTAATGTGTCTCACGCTAATGTGTCTCACGCTAATGTGTCTCACGCTAATGTGTCTCACGCTAATGTGTCTCACGCTAATGTGTCTCACGCCCGCGTGTCTCACGCCAATGTGTCTCACGGGGGCGGCGGTGGCGGACACGGCGGTGGCGGCCATGGCGGCGGTGGTGGACACGGCGGCAAACATTAATCCGACATCCGCCTCAAGCAGGGCGGCCGCAGCGGGTGCCAACGCCAAGGAGAGCGCGCTCTTGGGTCATTCACGACCGATGCACTCAGTACCAGTGCCGATCAATGTACGTTGTTACTCCAACAGCAACATTATTGTTCGGCGCAGCGAAGTGTCGCAAAGGGCCAATTTCGGAAGTCGCCGGATGGCGCGGCTGCTCACGAGGCCAGCTCGTTCAGAAACGCGCGTTCGCCTCTGTTGGTCGCATTCGGGTTATTTCTTCAATTCGCGCGGCCTGAGGACACCACGCGCTATATAAAAATCCTCAATGAATTTCTCCGCCTCATCGGCATTCCTAAAGCCGACCTGAACCATGTGAAGACTTCGTAGCGCGTCGACCACGGCGAATGTACCATCCGGCATTTTCCGAGGTACCAGCACCTCGAGCGGTTCATCGGCCATTTGATCTTCCCCCGTGGTTGTGACATTTACCTAGAGTTTGCATACCTCCATTAGGTTTGGTCACCTGCGGAAAGCAACAAGGACCGGGCCAAACCGCGTCACCCCAAAACGGGCTGCAGACTCTGCCGTGACTATGAGGTTCGCGTTTGCGGCAAGTAGCGGAGGGTCCTTTGCCGATGCTATAGATATCTTGGCCGTGCAATCGGCCCGAGCGCGTAGTGTACCATGACCGCGCATGCCAACCCAAGCAGTATCCACGCCAGCCCGCAAGTTGCTGGCCAAAAGGTCGTTAATCTGGCGCTTCAAGGTGTCGGTAGCCACGGTGCCTTCACCTGGGGCGTCCTTGACCGCCTGCTTGAGGAGGAACGACTAGCACTCGACGGCATAAGCGCGACAAGCGCCGGCGCCGTGAATGCCGTCGTGCTCGCCTACGGCTTGGCTGTTGGCGGACGCGAAGGGGCAAAGAGGTCACTCGATCGCTATTGGCGGCAATTGTCCGAAATGGCATCCGCCAGCATCTTTCAACCTTCCTTCCTCGACAAGATCTACGGAAATTTCGGTCTCGATCATTCACCGGGCTACGTGTTCACCGACACTCTCAGTCAAGTTTTCTCGCCCTATCAACTCAATCCACTGAACTACAATCCGTTCAAAAAACTGCTCGAAGAAGTTATCGATTTCGAGGTCTTGCGCCGGCAATCAGCCGTCAAGCTGTTTCTATGCGCGACCAACGTGTGCAGCGGCAAGGTGAAAATTTTTCACTCCGAGGAACTTCGCTCGGATCATGTGGTCGCATCGTCGTGTCAGCCGCTCATGATGCATGCCGTCGAGATCGACGGCGAATATTATTGGGACGGCGGTTTTATGGGGAATCCCGCGCTGTTTCCTGTGATCTATGCATGCCGGGCACGCGACATCGTCCTCGTTCACTTGACGCCGACCGAGCGGCCCGAAAACCCGACCACCTCCCGCGCTATTCTCAATCGCATGCAGGAGGTCACCTTCAATTCATCAGTCATGCGGGAAATGCGGGTCGTCGCCTTTGTTACCAAGCTCATCGACGACGGCACGATAATCGACGGCAAACGAATGCTCATTCATACGATCGACGGCGAGGACGTCATTGGCGCCCTGCCAAATTCCAGCAAGTTGAACGGCGACTGGGATTATCTACAGCATCTTCACAAAGTCGGCCGCGAACGCGCCGATGAGTGGCTGAAAACCAACTTTGATCGCCTTGGCGTCGAAACGACGATCGATCTGCAATCCAAATATTTATAACAACAACCTAAGCACGCTTGATAGTGCGAATCTTTGCCCGCATAACGCGCCGGGCGGTTTCAGCGCAAACACTCGACGCTACGAATCGAAGACGGCAAAGACAGTGGTGGATGTCTGAAAAGGGTCATTCATGACCGATACCTTCAGTACCCGTGCCGATCAATGTCCGTTGTTACTGATTTAGATCAATGGTGCGGCAGCCGAGGTGCTTATTTTTTGACTGCGATCGCCGAGGGTCACGCAGCGTGAAAGCGCAAGATTTGGCCCGTGCCAGTGACGGGCTTTTTTGTTAGTGAAATACGCTTTGGCTGCTATGTTCCGGTCGATCAGGTTGGAGGCAACGGTTGCAGGTGCGCAGCACCTTCTTCAAAGCGGAAACGGCCGATGTAGGCATATGCCCGGGGGGAGCGTCCACTTTGGGGGTCGCGCGGCGAACAAAATTCAGCGCAGCATTAAACAGGCGTGCTACGCCTTGGAAATGTTGAGGGCTCCGGCCGCGACCGAAGCCACCCGCTGACCTAATATAAAGTTTGATCGTCAAATTTTGGCTGAGCACGACCCATGCATCATCGTGGGCAGCTTATGGCAGAACGGTCGTCCGCCCTCGCCCATTGATCCGACTCATGTTTTCACGATTTCGTCGGATTGACCTACAATTCACCCACGAAGAAAACGGCGCAACAAAAAGCGGGCGCGGAGGCGATCAAGAAGTTCTAATGTTCGATCTGCACCAACTTGCGGCCGAAATTGTCGCCGGTGAACAGGCCAATAAAAGCGGCTGGAAGTTTCTCGAACCCTTTATCGATATCTTCACGGTATTTCAGCTTTCCGTCGACGATCCACTGGGTGATATCGCTCCACGCTTTTGGAAACTCCCGAAAATAATCGAAAGCGACCAGCCCGCGAATCGTCAGCCGTGACGTGATGATATGGCTCGTGTTGCGCAGACCGGGGCGGGCGGCGGGCGGCGTGTTGTAATCGGCCACATGGCCAGAGACCACAATTCGGCCGTTTCGGCGCATCAAGGGAAGCATACCGCTCAGAAAAGAATTGCCGACGTTGTCAAAGACGATGTCGATCCCGTTCGGACACGTACGCGCGACGGCAGCGTCAATGTCCGGCTCGGCGTGGCGGTCGATGACGTGAGCAAAGCCGATTTCGCGCAGCCAGGCGCACTTCTCCGCCCGGCCGGCGATGCCGACGACCCGCGCGCCGTGAATCGCAGCGATTTGCCCGGCCGCCGATCCCACGGCACCGGCCGCCGACGACACGAGGACGATCTCGCCCTCCTTCGGTTTGGCGATATCCAGTATCCCGAAATAGGCGGTCAGTCCGGGAATGCCGAGAACGCCGATTTGCGCCGACGGTGGCACACGCCGTTCGGCAACGACGCGGACTCCGCGTCCATCGGAGAGACCGTGCTCGCTCCAGCCGAAAGCGGCGGCCACCCAGTCGCCCACACTGAATTTGGGATGGCGGGAGACGATAACCCGCCCAACGGTGGCGCTTTCGATCGTCTCGCCGAGCTGGAGCGGAGCGGCATAGGTTGCCTCGTCATTCAGCCGGGCGCGCATACCCGGGTCGACCGATATGAATTCGTTGGCGACCAGAATCTGTCCTTCCTGCGGCGCCGGGAGGTCACGCACTTCCTGGCGAAAATCGGTTTCGCGCGGGACGCCCTGCGGGCGGCTAGCAAGAACAATGCGTCGCGACTGCATTTTCGCCGTCTCACAGAAAGCTTGCGTCGGTTGGCAGCCCCATCAGGAAGCGGCCAGTCAGTTCGTTGGTCTGCGGCGCGACCATCATGTGCTGTATACCGACACAGGCGTCGCGAAACCGCCTCTGTAGCGGCGAACTCAGGAACACCGACGAGCCGCCGCCTAGCTCGTACATGTCGCGCGTGACGGCAGCGCAAGTCCGCGCCGTGTGGGTCGCTGCAAGACGCAGGTTGGCGCGCACGTCTATGGGCATCGTCCCCTCCGTCTGCGCCTTGTCCCACGCACTCTCGACCGCGTCATAATAAAAGGCGCGCGCTGAACGCAATCGGGCGACCGCGTCCGCGAGAACCACCTGCGCCGTTGCGCGCTCGGCCAGCACCCGCGACGATCCTTGCGGTTTCTTGCCGCCGGCAAGTTCGATCAACTCCTCAACGGAGCTTTCTGCATTGCCGAGCAACACCGCCGCGATGCCGAGCGCGAGAAGGCCGAATACCGGAAAGGCGTATAGCGGACCTTTCGCGACCGGCTTATCGATCACGAGTGACAATGAACGGGCTTTCGGCACGCGCACATCGGTCACTTGCATCTCGCCTGAGCCGGTGCCGCAGAGACCGCTCACGTGCCAGGTATCGATCAATTGCGCCGCGGGCGCGGGAAACAGGAGCATTCGCGCATCCGCCGCGCCATTCGGCAGGCGGCGCGATTGCCCTTCGGCGACGATTACCGCGCCCCCCATCAGCCAAGTGCAATTGATCGAACCAGACGCCCATTGCCACTTGCCGTTCAAGACGTAGTCGTCGCCATCCTCGACCGCACGCCCCATTGGCGCATAGACGCCACCGACGATGCTTTCCGGCTGACCGAAGATTTCCCGCGCTACGGATGTCGAAAGATAAGCGGCGCTGACGCCAGAGGTCGCGCCAATCATCAGGCACCAGCTGACCGACGCATCCGCCTCGGCGACAGTCTCGATGACCCGGAACAAGGTCGCTGGATCGGCTTCCAGTCCGCCAATCTCCCGCGGCACGGCAAGCCGGAAGAACCCGGCCTTCGCGAGCATTACCGCCAGATCCGCCGGTAGCCGGCGGGCCTTCTCGATTTCGGCGGCGCGCGCCTTGATGCCGAATTTGAGCGTTGCCGCCTTTTCAACAATCGCGTTCACGCCGATGGCTCCTCGCGCAGGCGATACTTGAGGACTTTTCCAACCGCATTGCGCGGCAGCGCCGCCACGATGTCGAGGCGCTCCGGCAATTTGAATTTTGCGACTTTCCGCGCATCGAGAAAAGACACGATATCTTCCAGCGTGGGCTTGGCGTCGCCGCGCGGGGTGATGACTGCGCGCACTTTTTCGCCCATGATCGGATCGGGATAGCCGACGATCGCGACTTCCGCGACCATCGGATGCGAGGCAAGAAGACTCTCGATTTCTTCCGGCGCAATGTTCATGCCGCCGCGAATAATGAGATCCTTGGCACGCCCGACGAAGCGGTAATAACGTGCGCTCCCTGCATTATCCTCGGCGATCTCGAACAGGTCCCCGGTGCGAAAAAATCCGTCGGCATCGAACGCCTCCTCGTTCGCCTCCGGGTTTTTCCAGTAGCCGGCGAACACCATACCTCCCTTGATACGCAACTCACCGGGCTGCCCCGGGCGATCGATCACGTTGCCGGTTTCCAAATCGACGAGCGTGGTCCATTGCTGCTGTGCGACGCGCGCCTTCCATTCAAACCCCTCGGCGCCAAACCGCGGGAAGAATTCGGCGCGCTTTTCCGGCTCCGGGAAGTCTTCGATGCCCGAAATGAGACAGACGCCCTCGTTCGAGCCGAACAGGTTGGTCACCGGGACGCCGCGATTGCTCCAGCCGCGAACCATCATGGGCGGCAGCGGCGCCGAACCCGATCCGATCACTCGCAGCGAGGAGATATCGAATTTCGACAATAGCGCCTCGTTCATCAGCAGCATGGACAGGAGCGCAGGCGGCGCGACCGTGTAGATCGGCTTCTCGGCTTGGATTTGTCCAAGAAAAACCGGTAGATCGAGCGGGTGATGGTTGATGAGCACGCCGCCAAGAATGAGCCAAGGCACGATCATGCCGCCGATGCCAGCCATGTTGACCAGCGGGAACGGATTGAGCATGCGCGCTCCCGCCTTAAGACTCGCGCCGTCGATCGTGCCGAGCGCGATGCTCAGCCATTCGTTATGACTGCGCGGTACAGCTTTGGGCTTTCCAGTCGTACCCGAGGTAAAGCACAGCGTGACGATATCGTCGGCGCCATTGCGGACGTCGGCGCGGCGGCGTGCGAGCAAGGCGCGATCGGCCGTTGTGCCGGCGATTTTGGCCAGCGTAAGAACGGACGCGGCCGGGCCGATGGCGGCACGCACCGCCGGTTCGGACGCGCTGCTGACGAGGAAGACGGAGGGCGCGACGAACTCGCCGAGCTGTTTGAGTTCATATTCCCGATACTGCATCGGGAACGGGGCGATGATGGCGCCGATCCGTGCGACTGCTAGATAAGCTGCAACCAACTCGGCGACGTTGTGCAACTGCACGGCAACGATGCCGTCGACGGCAACACCCTCTGCGATCAGCGCGGTGGCCATGCGGTCGACCAGGCCGTCGAGCTCCGACCAGCTCAGCCGCTCCGGCGCACCACCGTCGAGTGCGGTGCGATTGGGCGGATCGATAAGCGCCAGCGCCGCGGGATCGTCCGCCACATGCCGGCGGAAAATATCGTCGATAGTGGCATCGCCCCACCAACCGCGTTTGTGGTAGTCGGCGATTTTTGCCGCGTCTGACAGCTTCATGTTACGCCCCCCGGATGGCGCGCCACGTCGGCCGTGGGGCCTCGACCGCGTTTTGGTATTCCCGCTTGATGCGCTCAACGATCGCCGCGGCCGGTTCGACCGACTTGACTGACCCCACCCCCTGCCCGGCCGACCAGATGTCCTTCCACGCCTTATACTCGGCTTGCGGATCGCCGACGTCGATCTTGCGGCCCGACGGCAAGGCTTTGGGGTCGTATCCCACCGCACGAATTGTCGGTATCAGCATGCTGGCGCGCGCCCCCGTGAACGCGTCGGTGATAATAAGATCGGCCATCGTCGAGGCGACTACCATATCTTTATAGGCGTTGGTTGCTCTGCTCTCCTGCGCGGCAATGAACGGCGTCCCTGCATAGGCAAGATCGGCCCCCATGACTTCCACGGCGCGCACGGCAGCCCCGGTGGCGATGCTGCCGGCGAGCACGATCGGACCGTCGTAAAACTCGCGCACGGCCTGCAGAAATGCGAAAGCGGAGAGTTCACCGGTATGGCCGCCGGCTCCGGATGAGACCAACACCAATCCGTTGGCACCGGCGGCTACCGCTTTGTGCGCAAATGCAACATTATTGACGTCGGCAAAGACCAGGCCGCCGTATTCGCGCACTACCTCGATGACCCGGATCGGTCCGCCCAGCGCGGTAATGACAATTTTCGGCTTGAACTCGCGTAGCAAGGCGAGTTCGTTGTCGAGCCGCGCGTAGGTCGGGTGTACGATCATGTTGGCGGCGTACGGTGCGTCGGTATCGCGCAGTTCGCGACCAAGCAGCTCGAGCCAGCCGCGCAGGTCGGCAAGCGTGCGGCCGTTGGGAAATGGAAAAGCGCCGACGATCCCGGCACGGCAGGCGGCGAGAACGAGTTCCGGGCCGGACACGAGAAACATCGGTGCCGCCACCAGCGGCAATGCCAGGCAATCGGTCAGCCAGGAGGGCAGTCGGGTGCTCATTCCGGCAATCTGAGGCGCGCGGCGATATTGTTCTTCTGCATGTTGGATGAGCCACCAACGATCGGCATGACGCAGATGTCGCGGACGTAGCGCTCCATATCGTAGCCCTCGGCGCAGCCGTAGGCGCCCATGACCTTCTGACAGGCGAGAACGATCTCGACGGCAGTGTCACCTACGAAGAGCTTCGCCATCGAACTTTCGACGCTGCAGGGAAGGCCGGCGTCGGCGAGTGCCGCGGCGTGGTAGATCATGTGCCAGCAGGCTTTCAGCTTGGTCTTTGCTTCGACGAGCGCATGACGGACCGACTGATGCGCGCAGATCGGTTTGCCGAACTGCTTTCGCTCCTGCGCGTAAGCCCAAGCGTCGTCAACCGCCGCCGCGGCAATGCCGTAGGCCGTCGCAGTAATCTCCAATTTTTCCACATCGAGCGCGGGGCCGGCCAACTGCTGCCAGCCTTTGTTCCAGGCCTCAGGTCCGCCGAGAATATTGCCAACCGGCACCACAACGTCGTCGAAGATGACGTCGGTCGTTGCCGCGTAACGAAGGCCGATGTGGTCGATGTCTTTGATGGTCACGCCGGCGGCCGCGGGTGATACGAGAATGAATGAGAGATTCCGGTAGCGCGAAGCCTCGCGATCGGATCTGACCAAGCACAAGATGTAATCGGCGAAGCGCGCGCCGGTGCACCAGCGCTTGACTCCGTTGAGAATGACCGAGCGTCCGTCGTCGGATAAACGCGCGCTCGTCGTGACACTCGCAAGATCACCGCCAACATCGGGCTCGGACAGGCCGTAAGCGAACAGAATTTCGCCGCGCGCGAGCTTCGGCAAGAGATCGTGCTTTTGTGCCTCCGAGCCGTTGGCACTGATATTGAGGCCCCCATAGAACGCGCAGTGGATGAACGGGCCGGCGATCGCCGCCCCGCGCCGGGCGAGCTCATCGATCGTGGTGACGGCGGCCACAAGATCCCGGCCGGCGCCGCCGTATTCTTCATCAATGGTCAGGCCGCAAACACCAAGCCCGGCGAGCTTGCGGAAGACATCCATCGGGAAGGTGCGCTCGCGGTCCCAGCGGCGTACGTCTTCGCGCCGCATTTCGCGCTCGACAAAGCGCCGCAGGCTCTCGCGTAGCGCCACGATATGCGAAGGCTCTTCGACTGCGTAACCCATGTTTCAGCGCCCGGAGAATTTCGGCTTGCGCTTCTCAAGAAAGGCGTGGACGGCTTCCTGGTGGTCGGCCGAGACGTTGGTCATCATCTCGTAGGCTACCGACGCGTCCATCACTTCATGCGCTCGTCGCCGCAGCGGGATATTGGCGACCGTTTTGGTCCAGCGGATCGCAAGTGTCGCGCCGCGGGCAAGCGTGTCCGCCATAGCATCGACCCGGGCGTCGAGCTCGACGGCCGGCACGACGTAATTGACCAGCCCGATACGTTCGGCGCGCTCGGCGGTGAGCATTTCGCCGGTCATCAGAAATTCCTTGGCGCGGGCAAAGCCGATGAGGTGCGGCCAGATCACTGCGCCACCGTCGCCCGCGACGAAACCCATCTTCACGTGCGGATCGCCGATCACCGCCTTGTCAGAAGCGATAATGATGTCGCACAGCAGCGCGATGGTTGCGCCGAGACCGGCCGCGGCGCCGTTAAGCCGGCAAATGATCGGCTTTTCCAGTTCCAGCAAGCTGAACACGATCCGCTTAGCGTCGGGGCCGATGGCGCGGAACTCGGCCGGCTCGTCGATCATCCCCTGCATCCAGGAGGCGCTGCCGCCGGCGCAAAAGGCGCGGCCTGCCCCCGTCAAAACGACCACGTCGCAACCCGGATCGCGATTGATCTCCTCGAACACGACAGAGAGATCGTGGTGCATGTCGCCGTCGACCTGATTGAGTGTATCCGGGCGGTTGAGCGTGACGCGCAGAATGCGCTCGCGCCGCTCGAACGTCAGGCATTTGTAGCCGGCGTAATCTCCCCAGGTCATCACCGATCCTTGTTATTGATTATGGAATCAACTCGGCCACATGGCGGACGAAACCACAAGAACGTTGTGGTATCCATGCCCGCCCGAACAAGTGCCACCTGACGCAGCGGCAAATCAGCATTGAATTCAATGATGCTCGCTCAGCATGGTGACGACTTCCAGCTCCGCGTCCTTTTGCAGATACTCAAGGCGCCTGGGCCAGAAAAGTGCGATAGCCGAACTCTTCTGGTGCTCACGCAGCTCTTTCGCGGTCCGCCAGTTCTCGTAAAAGATAAACAAGTTCGGATCGCGATCGCTCACGTGCAGATGATAATCGACGCAGCCGGGCTCCTCGCGTGACTGGTCGACGAAACCGTGGAGCAGCTTAAGAAGTTCTTCCCGCTTTTCCGGCTTCGCATGAAGACGGGCGACGATGGTGCGCTCAGGTTTCACAGCCTCAGCAACAATGACTATCACTAGCTTAGGCCTGGACGCCGTCATCCGAGGATTACGCGAGGCGAAATCCCCTAACCGCTCCAACCGTCCCTCTATTACCAACAGCCGTCGCAACGAACAAGACGTCGAGCGCTCGCGACGATGGCGGGGCCACGGCTTAATCGACGATTCGTTCCACCGGCAGTTCTCACCACCACTGGGTGCCATAACCGCAGCGCGGTGATATTGAAAGCTCGGGATGCCGGTTTGCTAAGGTAAAGTTCCGTAACCTGTGATTATGCGCGCTGCCACGAAGCAGTCCCGCGCTCCCTAGAGGCTGTGGTACGACGAGCAGTGCCGACATCACACGGTCGTCACTCGTCTAAGGCCCAAAGAGTTAAAGCGTTTCTCCCGCGCCCGTCGCACTCCATCATGGGGCAGCTTCTGGCGGAGGCCCCTCCGCCGAGCACAGTTGATTTCGCTAAAATATTCTCGACCCGGCCTCCCCTATCCTCAAAATCTACCCACAACCGAGGTCCGCCGCTGCCTCCTTTGCTGTAGGTTAGTGGGATGAAAAAGATCCTGCTCCAATTTGTCTGTGAGAAGGCGATCTCGTCGCAGCTCATCGCGTGGTTTAGCGCGGGACACTTTAGTCACGTTGACGCGGTGCTCGATGATGGGTCACTGCTCGGCGCTCGATCCGATAGGGTGGGTGGTCGACCGGCGGGCGTTCAAATTCGGCCGCCGAATTATATTAACTTCTCGCTCCGAGTTGTCATGGCAATCCCGGTAAGCGACTTACAAAACACTGCCTTTTATGCGTTCCTGCACAGCCAGGTCGGCAAGCCGTATGACAGCGAGGCGATTTGGGCATTCTTGTTCAATCGCAATTGGCGAGAGACAGATAGCTGGATTTGCTCCGAGCTACAGGCAGCGGGACTCGAACACGCCGCAGTCACTCCGCGGCTCTATCTCGCGGCCAACAAAATAACTCCCGTATCGCTTGCACTCGCGGCCAGCGCAGTAGGCGGAGCCGCGTCGTGAGCATCGCTTGCGGAAGGGTCGTCCGTCTTCCCCCGTTGATAGGACTCAAGAATTCACCGCCGGCCGAAGTTGACCCACAAATTCACCCACAATAAAGAGCCACGTACAAGCACCAGTCCCTTGGCACCGTCGTCGTCGCGACGATCCGAGTTTCAAGCCTCAAGAATTTTCTAGTTGCAGCTGCGCCGCGATAACGGCCGGATCGTCTGCCACTGAAGTCGCGCCTTCCAGTGATTGCGCCGGAAACGGCGCATCCGTCTGATAAAATCGGGCAAAATCGTTGTGGGTCTTTAGAGTGTCAGGGCGATAAGGCCGCATTTCGTCGTAGATGGGCGCAGCAGTCAGATCGAAGCGCTGATAAACCGAACGATGTATGATGGAATTTGGGCTTGGCAAGCGTCGATCCTGCTTCGACCACGTCCATCCGAAAAGCGCCGTGACGGGCCCGTGCTGCGGCCCTTCCGGATAGGGGCAGCGTGTCAGGACCGCCGGGTTGTGCTTGAGACCTCCGGGAATCAGGCGTGCCCAACGCAGCATCCAATCGAGCGCAATGTCAGAGAGCCGCAATTCATTCTCGGAATACTCACCGCCGATGTCGGCGTGCACGCCGGCGCAACGCGCGCCATTGGATATTCGGGCCGTCTTCCGGAGAACCGAGACCCGGATCGTAGAAGGCGACCTGGCCATGCGGATCGATGGTCGAATCCGGGCCGCACCGTGTCGTGCGATAGAGCTTATAAATGTTGGTCCGGTTCTCATCAAAGCGCAGGCCGCCGGCTTGCCCAGTACCGTCCAAAAAAACGATGACGTTTTTGCTCATCGCCGCGCGCCAAGACAATCCGGTTGTGTCGCTTGACCGTAGGAAAAATTGTCCGCAAGTAGACCACTCAGCAGACTTCGCCCTATCAACGATCGGCTTCACCGCTCTTTCGCGGGCGCTTCAGTGTTCGCGATCGCGGTTGGCATGCTCGCGCAGGCGCGATCTGCTTGCTTTCCGCTCGTCCATAAAACTCGCCCAGGCGACGCTGCCGAGAAGCAACGTCATCAGCACGCCGAACATAATGAACCGCACCGCATCGGACGCGGCAAGAAAGCCAGTGTGACCGGACATCGTCATTCATTCCCCTACTCTCGAGACACGTGGACGCCGGTGTCTAGGGGAAAGTGGGCCTGCTCATGGCAATGCGGCGTCGGGACAAAGGCAACGCTGCATCTAGTCCGCGTCGACTTTTTCGTACTGCCGGACGACTTTCCGGAAACTTTCCGCGGCGCTCAGACTTGTCGCTTGATTGTAGCGCTTCTCCGTGACCCGCGGATCGGAGTGATGCAGAACGGCGCTGCCGAGATGTGGATTGTCTCCGCCGTAGATGGCGGCACCTGAGGCCGCAGCAGTGCGAAACAGATGCGGGGTTACTTTTGTACCGACAGTCGCGAGGGTGGTCGCTCCGACAACGTGTGCAAGATATTTCTCGGTTAAACGCGCTTTATGTCGTGAGGACAGCCAAAGAGCCGAGGGTGGACTAACTGGCCGCACGAGTATCGGTCTGTATTTGTCGACGTAGCGGTCAATAAAGGGTCTGAGCAGCTCGTTCACGCGCCACTCGTCTGCGCGGTTTTCTTTGGTTTCCGCGACCGACAGGATGATCCACCACCCGCCACGGATTTTCACAAAGTTGCGGCCGATCTCCAGGGCGGCGAAGTTCTTGCGTCGGATAGGGTGAAACCCGAGCAGGGCTACCATCAATTCCGTTCCGCACTTGAGTTGCTTGGACCAATTCGGTCATCGTTTGCGAGCTCTCGGCTTTCTAGATAAGCGTGAGGCCAGCTTCGATGAACCGTTCCGGCAAGACCAGACGATGTCACAGTAAGGTGGGCATCACGCTCGATCTCTATTCGCATGTGCTGCCGAACATCCAGACGGACGCTGCACTTGTTGACGACGCGCTCCAGGTGGCCGTACAGAACCTCTCCGCAAAACGAATTGGGTAGCAAAATGGTAGCAAATGTCCAATTTACGGAATTGCTGAAAGCAAGAAATGCCCGTAAATACGGGCCAATGCCGGGTTAGCTCAGCGGTAGAGCAGCGGTTTTGTAAACCGTTGGTCGGGAGTTCAATTCTCTCACCCGGCACCAGTAATGTCGCGCCCTTGTGGCCGCTGCCGGTGTAGCGGGCTTATCGCTCGATGTGTCAGCGCCCCATCGGATTGCCGCAACAACACACGCGAGCGGCGACGAATGCGAACACTTTTTTCGCGATAGAGCCAGAGCCACGGGGTTGCGCGGCGTAGGTCGCCCAATGTCGTGCGAGCGGCATGGGGCTTATGGGTCGGCATTGGACCCCCCCCGGTCACGACAAGTCTAGCCGCCAGGTCTTGTGGCCGGTGTCGATCCGTAGCCGAAGTCTCAGTCAAAACACCTCTCGTCAAGTCCCTTAATTAGGTCTTCATCGGTAATGGTCGGATTTTGATACGTTTTGCCATCAACAACGAGCGTCGATCCTATTTTCAAGTCCTTGCCGGCTTTGTGTATGTAGCGACATGGCACCTGTTCTAATGCGTTCTCCCAAGTATCAGCTCGAAAGGTCCGCGCGCTTCCATGTGTCCAGCCGCCGCAAATAACGGCCACGAGGAGGCTAGCGGCGATGAGTGCCGTTCTGTGAGTTGGCAAAATTACTACTCCGGTTGCGCGCCCCTGAGCATCCTATCCACTCTCATTGCCACAGAGGCGCGCTCGGCCTCGACGCGCGTGTGAGAAACCAGCGCCTTGTCGCGCGCTTCGTCAACAGTCCGATTTGGTGCACGCGGCAGCCGAATCCGGAAAGAGCGTCATCACCTCGATGGTCGTTCCGGCGCCAACCACCAAAGCCAAACCGAAAATCGCTAGGGCGAAGAGCTTGTTCATGGCCGTATCCCCTTTTTGCACGCTGGCAACGTGCAGAGGATGCCGCCAGAACGATGTGACCGAGATCACAGAATTTGCGAAGGACAGTGGGAGGGGCAGTCGCTCCGCTTAGTTCGACGCCTGCGTCTCCGCGACAATCCAGGCGTGATAATCCGGATCGACGCTCTCGGTCGGCAGCACCAGAATTGCGGGCGTACCGTAGGAGTGCGTGTCCTTCACCGCGGCGCGCACGTCCTCGGCCAGGCTGGCGCGGGTCTTGATCAGCATGACCACCTCGTCGCCGCGCTCGATCGTGCCCTGCCACCAATAGTATGAAATCATGCCAGGCAGTATGTTGACGCAGGCGCACAGGCGGCGCTCGACCAACGCGCGGCCGGCCTCCTCCGCCTCGACAATCGATGGATAGGTTGTGTAAACGAACACCGCGCGTTCCATGACCCTCCCCCACGGCCGTTAGGCTGCCAAACCGAACCGATATGCCGAAGCGCCGCTCCGCACTCCATTTCAAGCGTATCGCCTTTGTCGCCAGCGACACGGCAGCGGCGCAAAAGGCGCGGCAGCGGCTCGTCCGCCGCTACGGCGACGCGCTGCCGGAAACCGCCGACGTCATTGTCGCGCTTGGCGGCGACGGCCTCATGCTCTCGACCCTGCAACGGTTCATGAATTCCGGCAAGCCGATCTACGGCATGCATCGCGGCACCGTCGGCTTCCTGATGAACGAGTTTTCCGAAGAAAAGCTGACCGAGCGGCTTACTGCCGCGCAGGTGACAGTGATCCATCCGCTGGTCATGCGCGCGCGCGACGCCGCAGGCCGGATTCATCGCCATCGCGCCATCAACGAAGTCTCGCTGTTTCGCCAGAGCTACCAGGCGGCGCGGCTCCGCATCCTGGTCGATGACGAGGAGCGGCTCGGCGAACTCGTTGCCGACGGCGTGCTGCTGGCGACGCCGGCCGGCTCGACCGCCTACAATCTGTCGGTGCAAGGACCGATCATCCCGGTCGGCGCGCCGCTATTGGCGCTCACGCCGATCAGCCCATTTCGGCCACGGCGCTGGCGCGGGGCGCTCCTGCCCGACCGCGCCCATGTCACGATCGACGTGCTGGAGGCGGGAAAGCGCCCGGTCGCCGCCGTTGCCGACCACGACGAAGTGCGCTCGGTCCGCTCGGTCGATATTAGCATGGATCATTCGGTCGCCATGCACATGCTGTTCGACCCCGGCCACAGCCTGGATGAGCGCATCCTGCGCGAACAATTCGGCTATTGAGCCGGTTTCCGCCCCTTCCGGCCGCTTATGCTTAACCAGGCCTTAACGGCGGAACATTACCTTCCGCTGCCGGGGCGACGGGCGCCGCGGCGCCTGCCGGGCGAGGCATTATGGTCCGTATCAACTTCAACCGACTGCGTTTTCTCGTCATCGACGACAACGCCCATATGCGCCGCATCCTGCGCACTTTGCTGCATGGATTCGGCACCCGCGAAGTGTACGAGGCGGAAGACGGCGCCGCCGGGCTCGAAGCCTTCACCCATTACATGCCCGATATCGTGCTTACCGACTGGGTGATGCCGATCTTCGACGGCCTGGAATTGGCACAGATGATTCGCCAGCCGGGCGCCAACGCCAATCCCTACGTCCCGATCATCATGCTCACCGGCCATTCGGAGAAGAAGCGCGTGGTCAGCGCCCGCGACGCCGGCATCACCGAATTCCTCACCAAGCCGATTTCCGCCAAGGCGCTGTACGAGCGGATCCTCAACGTCGTCGCCAACCCGCGTCCGTTCATCAAGACCAAGACCTATTTCGGTCCGGACCGGCGGCGCAACGTCAATCCGAATTATGTCGGGCCGGAACGGCGCAAGGGCGGCAAGGCGGACGTCATCCGCCAGCAGCCGCTGCTCGACAAGGTCTTGAATTAATCGTCAGGAGCGAACCGCCAATATGGCCCGCAAGGACAACACCGCCTCGGTCGCAACCTTCGCCGACCACGAGGTGATCACTCCGCCGACCGACCTGCGCAAGGCGGTGACGCAGGTGGCGGACGACAACGACAATCCGGTGGCGCGTGCGGAAGCCGCGCTGGCGCAGCTTTCGAACGAGTTCGGCGACTGGATGCATGCCGAGTGCGAGCGGCTCGACGCCGCACGGCACGAGCTCAAGCGGCTCGGCTTCACCAAAAAGACCCACGACGACGTGTTCCGGGCCGCCCACGACATCAAGGGCGAGGCCGCGACCTTCGGTTATGCCGCCGTCGGCCCGGCCGCCGACAGTCTCTGCCGGCTGATCGAGCACACCCCGGACATGACGCGCATCCCGCTCACGCTGATCGATCAGCATGTCGACGCGGTGCGCGCCATAGCCCGCGAGCGCGACCGGGCTGATCTCGCCGCTATCGCCACGGCGCTGACGCAAAAGCTGCGTGACGTCACCGACGAATTCCTGCGCGCCGAGAACAGCGAGCGGCCGGATTATCTGGAAAGCATTTTCGCACCGCCGCTGGCGCCGGGCGCGGCCTAAGCGGCTTCCGATTGCTCGTCTTGATAGGCTTCGGCTACTAGCTCGTCGCAAAATAACCGCGCTTCTTCCCGCGCCGCTTCAGTCGCGAACCGGCGCAGGAGCGTAAGCATCGGCTCGACTTCGCCGAGCGCCTCGTCCTCGCAGCGCGTGAGCACGCGCTCGATCATGCGGCGTTTGAGCCGCGCGGCGCCTCCCGGCTCGCTGTTGAACCCGCCCTCGCGCATCGTGCCGATCGCTTCCTTGAACGCCGGATAGGTCGATGGCGGCAGCGCGGCCTGGTCGAACAGCGCCCGCAGCGCAGTATTGCCGCCGTCATGCACCAGGCTGGAAACGCGCTCGACCGGCATGTCGGTCAGTTCCGACAGCGCCTGTTCGAACAGGGCGACATTGCCGCACAGGAGCGCGCGCAAAATCATCCCGCCGGTTAGCTGCCCAGTGACGCGCAGATGATGAACGAGCGGGTGCAATTGCGTGGTGGGCGCTTCGGCGGCAAGCACCAAAGTCGCCTTCTCGCACGCCTCGCGAGCGACCCGCTGGGCGTGATCGGGATCGAGCCATTCCCGCTCGGCAACGAAGCCGGCCAGCGTTTCCGACAGCTTGGCGACCAGAGTCAGCCGCGTCGCCGCCGCCACATCCGCCCGCGCCAATAGCTGCTCGCGGATCGCGGCGAGATGGCCGTGCCGCTCGGCAATCCGTTCGATCGAGAAAGCCGCAATATCGGCGTCGGGATTTTCCAAGAGCACCAGGCACGATTCGGCGGTGCCGACTTCGGCGATGGCCGCGGCAACCGAACGCGGCAGCCCGGCCCGGTTGGCGACCGCGGCCTGCACGATACCGCCGCCGCTTGCCACCGCATCGACCAGATCGGCATCGACGAACAGCGGCGACAACGCTAGCACCGGCGCGGCGATCTGCGGCTGATCGGCTGCCAGCGCCAGCATAATGGCTGGCGGCGCGCTGGGGCTTGCCGCCAGCGCGTCAGCGAGCGCGCGGCGCACCAACGGCGAGGAATCGTCGAGCAGCATCAGCATCGCGCCTTCAGCGGCTGCGGCGTCGTCCGGGGAAAGATCGGAATAAAGATAGGCGCGCGCGAGCGCGCTGGTGGCTTCGGCCCGCTTGCTGGCCGGCGCGGTGCGTACCCAATCGAGGAAATCGCGGACGATCATGCTGCCGCTCGCACCACGCGAGTCTTTGTTCCGGGTTCGAGGCTAGGCGCGCGGTCTTAACAAACCGTTCACCATAGAAGTTTGCAATTAACGAAAAAGGTCCCTTGGCCGCCCGTTCAGCTGTTCTTGCCCGGCAGGTCCCTGAACAGATCGAGCAAGCCGCCGGGCACCGTGCGCGACGCCGATGCCGCGCTGATATTCGGCACGCCCCACAGCGGGCCGACCAGCGGTGCGAGAGATGAAGAGCCGTTGGCATCGGCGAACAAGCCGTGGAACACCTGCTGCTGCGGCCGATCGGGCTTGGCCGTGGCCGCCCCCGGCGTGAGCGCGGCAAAGGTGTCGGTGACCTGGCTGCTTGCGGCCGCCGCCGTTTGGCCGGCGGCGGCGAAAGCGCCGGCGATACCGGCGGTGTCCGGCGCTTGAGTCGGCGCGGCCGCCGTTGTGGGGGCGGTCGCGGCCTGCGCCACGAACGTTGCGCTGCCGGTGCTGCTACGCGCCACGTCGTAGCGCGCGGTCAAGACGTCGCGCACCTGCGCGACGCTGCGCGGCGCTCCGCCGCGATCGTAGAAAATCGGCGAATTAGCCTGCGCGGCATGCGAGAAATAATGCGACGCGCGCGCATCCGGGTTGCTCGCGGCCAGCGAGATCAGCCGCGCCGCGCCGCCGACGCCGAGAAAATGCGCGATGTAAAGCTCCCCTTCGCTCGGCGTGCGTCCGAGCCGCCGACTCAATATGTCGGCGTTGGACTTGGTGAATGCGCCGGCCATCACCGCGTTCGCGGTCGGGTCGCTGCGCAGCTTGAGGATTTCGTTTCGAAGCGCCGGGTTGGCCACTTCGTATTTCCCGGACGCCGTCTGGCTGATGGCATCGGCATAGCGGGCATAGCCGAGCGTGGTGCCGGATTGCTTGATGGTGGCGAGCCACGTCTGCTCGATGAACTGGAACAGCCCGCGCGCCGACGAGGTCGAGGCCCCGGCGTTCGGGTTCAGTCCCGATTCGACTTGCGCCGTCGCCAGCAGATAGTTGAAGCTTGCGCCAGTGCTCTGCGACGCCTGACGAATGGCGCCGGTAACCCCCGCGATGGCGGGGGATTTGCTGGAATCGACCAGCATCGGCAACTCCCCTTGCCGGCTCCCACCGGCCACCCTCTTCGGGCGTTAAGAAGCATCAACGACTGTGGTAAACGGGGACTTAACGGTCAGGAGGCGCCAATGACACAGCACGCGGCAATCCGGCACAAGCGCGGGGGGCTTTATTACGAGGATTTCGTCCCGGGCGAAGTGATCGAGCATCGTTACACCCGCACCGTCACGCAGATGGACAACATGCTGTTCTCCAACATGACGCTCAACCCGCAACCGCTCCATATCGACCGGCATTTCTGCGAGCAGGAGACCGAGTGGGGACAGCCGCTAATGAACTCGCTGTTCACGCTCGGCCTGATGATCGGCATGTCGGTTTCCGACCTCACCGTCGGCACCACCATCGCCAACCTCGGCATGACCGACGTGAAATTTCCGCTTCCGGTGTTCGAAGGCGACACGCTGCACGCCACCACCGAAGTCATCGGCAAGCGCGAATCGAAATCGCGGCCGGGCGCCGGCATCGTCGAATTGCACCATCGTGCCTATAACCAGGACAACAAGCTGATCGCCGAGTGCCGCCGGCAGGCGTTTATGCGCATGCGGCCGAGTTGACGTTACGCCGCTCCCGGGCCAGCGGCTTTTTGCAGGCGTTCCAAGGTTCGCAGATTGACTCCGCCGGTGCCAGTTCCCATGATCGTGACTTGGGGCTGCGGACGCGTCATGCTCAAGACTGGCACGGATAGCAGGCGACTCTGGCGGCCGTTGATCGGCATCGTTGTCGCTTATGCCGTTGCGGCGCAGAGTCTGTTGATCGCGATCGGCGGCTTCCAGCTTGTCGCCCCTGCTGACAACACGGTCGCCTTCGAGCTTTGCATCCACGATGCGCAAGGCGCGCCCGCGCCGGCTGGCGTTCCGGCCCATCGCGGCTGCAGTCACTGCATCTTCTGCTTCGCCGGATCGCACCATGCGGTGATCGGCTCGCCGCCGGTTTTGTTCCAGCGCGTCGATGTCGCAATCGTCGACGGCGTGCGGCGCGTCGCGGCGCAAATCCCACCGCGGCTCACCGCTCATTCGATCGCGAGCCCGCGAGGTCCTCCGCTTCGCGCGTGACGCCGGGCGGCGCTCGCCGCCGCCCCCGATTTTCCACACATCGGAAAAGTCACACCCGTTTGGCCATGACGGCCAAACTCCGCACGCGAAACGCGCCGATCACGGCGCGCCGAAACGCACACATCGAAACCACTTCATGGGGATCGCACATGTTGAACAGTCTGACATCATCGCGACCAAGGCGACATAGCCTCTGGCTCGCCGCTTATCTCTTCGCACTACCGCTTGCCGGCATTTCAGCCGCCAAAGCCGCTGATATGGCAATGCCAATGAAGGCGCCGCCGGCGCCGGCTTACAACTGGAGCGGCTGTTACGCTGGCGCCAATCTCGGCGGCGGCACCAGCGGAACAAATTTCGGCTCAACGGTCGACCCGGGAACCTATCTCGGGGCAGGCGACGCGGCGACGGTCAGCGGAAGCAGCAACGGCGGAGCGAATGCCGACGGTATCCTGGGCGGCGGACAAGTTGGTTGCAACATGCAGTCCGGAACGTTGGTCTACGGCCTGGAAGCCGACTTCGACTACTACCGCAGCAATCCGAACTTCAACAACGCCACCAACCCGCTCGCCAGCGGTGCGACCTTTAATATCGGGCAATCGCTCACGACCAACTTTCTTGCGACGGTGCGTCCGCGGATCGGCATCGCCGCCGATCGCAATTTTGCCTACGTCACCGGTGGTGCGGCGTTTGCCAGCGTGAGCTACACGGAGAGCTACACGGATATCAATCCTGCGCCAGGACCCGGCGCCGGCACCGCATCCGCTTCAAGATCGCTCGTTGGTTGGACCGCAGGCGTCGGCTGGGAATACGCCTTCGCCGACCGCTGGACGGTCAAGGCCGAATATCTGTATGCGAGCTTTCCGACCATCAGTGCGCTCGGAACGATCGTAGCGCCAGGCGGCACAAATACTTTGCACGGCTCGTCGGATCTGGTCATCCAGCTCGTCCGAGCCGGCGTGAACTTCAAATTCTGATCGCCGCGAGCGCGCCATGTGCAAACCCGCCCTCGCATCAATCTTCATCGCCCGCCTGTGCGCGCGCCGTCTTTCGGCTGCGTCGCGGCGCGCCCACTCGAATGGAACCATCATGTCGATCATCAACGAGACAACACGATCACCCGCGCGCTTTCGCCTGAAAGAGCTGAGCATCGCGGCATTGATCACTTTTCTTGTCCCTCTGCTGGCGTCATTCGCGGCGGTGGTCGGCTTTACCAGCACAGCCGCGTTGGCCTGCGCCTGCGGGTGTAGCGTGTTCGACGTCGGCGGGCTCGACTTGCCGCAGGAGCAGGATCACGGGGGCCGCGTCTTCCTTGAATATTGGAGCGGCGACCAGACCGAGAATTACATCGGCAGTTCCAGAGCCTCTGGAAATCTCAATACCGATAAGGAAATCAAAACCGAGTGGGTTAATGTCGGCTTCAGTTACCAATTCAATCGCGACTGGGGCGTCATGGTAAGGATTCCCACCGTCAATCGCACCTTGACCACCGACACACAGAATCCGGCCTTCGGAATCCAGTCCTTCAATTCCAAAGATATCGGCGACATCGAAATCATGGGGATGTACACCGGGTTCTTCAAAGACTTGTCCACCGGCGTCATCTTCGGCATCAAGCTTCCGACTGGCACGTTCACCGCCCCCGGGCTCGACCGCGACACCCAGATCGGATCGGGCAGCACCGATCTATTGCTCGGCGCCTTCCATCGCGGGTTGCTCTCCGGGGACAACGCCTGGCAGTATTTTTCGCAGATCATGTGGCGGCAGCCGTTTCTCTATCAGAGCGCGGCCGATCCGCAGGGATTCTTCGACGGCAATCCGGGCGTCGTGCAAACCTATTTTCCGGGGATGCAGGTCGATGCCGCTGCCGGCGTCAATTACAACAATCTCTATCACGTGCTCGGGTTCGACAAGATCACCCCGCTCGGGCAAGTGATCGTCTCGCACCGCGACCACGATACCGGCACCGGCTCCGATCCGTTTAACAGCGGCTTCGACCGGGTCATGCTCTCGCCCGGCATCGAGTTCACCAAGGTTGTCGACGAGGCTAACAACAGAGTCGTCAAGTTATATGCTGACGTCGAGGTGCCGATTTACTATCGTGCCAACGCCGCCAACAACGCGGGCACCGACGGGCAGCTCGTTGCCCCCTACTTGATCAAGCTAGTGGCGAGCTACAATTTCTGAGCGATCAACGGCCGGCGCGCCGTCAAGCGGCGCGGCGGCCCATACTAGGCGTCACAATGTTAGTTTCCGTGGGACGAAGCACTCTGGCGCCATTGAACGTGGCTGTGCACGTGCTTAACCCACGCGCGCGGTTTCCCCGGTCTTGGACGATAACTCGGCACGTCGGTGTAATTGATGCTTGGCATCGGCTCCGCGGCACCGCCACCACGGGCGGCGGCCGGTCCGGCATAAATCGACGTTGCCAGCAGGACGGCGGCAGCAAGAACTTTCAACATATCTTCGCACTCCTCGTTGGCATAATGATGACGCTACAAATTCCCAATCGGTTCCAACGCCGCGCCCCGGCTCGACCGCGATACCTCGTCTGCGCCATTGTAGCCGGGGCCGCCACCCTCCTGTGGTTCGCCTCGGCGTCCGGTCCGGCATTCGCCGCGCCCGAAATCGGCGAGGCCGCACCGCCCCTTGTCGTCACCACACTCGACGGAGCCAGTTTCGATCTTGCCAAGCTGCGAGGCAAAGTGGTGCTGGTCAACTACTGGGCGACGTGGTGTGCGCCTTGCCGCAAAGAGATGCCGAAGCTCAACGCATTCTACAAGCGCTATCGTGGACAAGGTCTGGAAATAATCGGCATCAGCATCGACTTCCGCCGCGACTTCGAAAAGGCGCGCAAGGCCGCCCAGGCTGTCACCTATCCGACCGCCTTGGCTAAAGACATCGGCACTGACGGCTTCGGCATCCCGAAGGGAGTGCCGATTACCTGGATTATCGATGTCAACGGTAAAGTTCGCGACCGCATGATCGAGGTGCGCGACGAGTTACTAGATGGAATTGTAGTTCCACTCTTGCCGCATTGAGTAGGGACGCTCAGGATCTTACGGATGTTGAACCGGCCAAGTTTCCATTGCGGCCTCGCAGCAGCGGCCGCGTCGGCTTGCTTTTTCGTTACAGCATTGCCGGCTCTCGCCGGAGATTGGATCGCCGATTCCAAATCCGGATGTCGCCTCTGGGACCCGAATCCGCAGCTTGAAGAATCGGTCACCTGGTCGGGAGCCTGCGCGAATGGACGCGCAGAAGGACGCGGGACCGCGCAGTGGTCAAAAGACGGAGCCCCCAGCGAAACCGATGAAGGCGAGTGGCGCGACGGACGCCAAATCAATCAGGGAAAGCAAACGTGGACCACTGGAAGCTACGAAGGACAGCTTGCAGAGGGTGAACCAAACGGTCACGGCGTATTGACGGTGCAAAAGCTGCGGTATGAAGGTGACTTTCGCAATGGAAAACCCAACGGGCTTGGAACGCTGACGGCCGGAACCCAGACTGCGCAAGGGACCTGGAAAGATGGATGCTTACAGGGCGCGCGCAAGGCCGCAATCGGCATACCCTTGTCGGCGTGCCGTTGACACCAAGCCATACCGATGAAGGAGAAAGCGATGCGTGGACGATCTCTGCTTCTCACCGGCGCAATATTGGCACTGATCTCGATTTTTAGTTCGTCGCACGCCACGGCGCAGGACACAAAAAACAAGAATTGCCGCATGGAGCAGCAATGCCATTGGGAGAACTTCAAGAAGATATGCGTGTGGGTGAAGGTGTGCCGCTAGTGCGCGCTGAAAAGGTGCTCGGGATGACGTGTCGCAATTTCATTCTTGTCGCGCTACTCGTTCTTCCGGTGTCGGCGCGTGCTGAAACGCCGGATGAATGGGTTACCCTCGGCGCCCGCGTGCATGGCGCTTTCGGGGCCTTTATTCCGCTTGGGATCAAGATCGGGCTTGATGCAGTTAAGCGCCTCAACGCCAAGCCGCGCGAATTGACCGTTCTCTACTTGGACGGTGACTCATCGCCGTGCGCTTGCTTTGCAGACGGAATCGCCATCGCCACCTACGCTTCCGTCGGTCAGCGCACGTTGACGATTGCACCGGAGAAAGCGCCGCCGGAAACAGCCGCCGTCATTGTCATCCGTCCGCGTCACGGCGTTGCGGGCTTTAAGTACACGATCCCCTTGGCGGCGCTCCCCAAGCTTGGCGAAATGAACAAAACGCTCGATCCGCGCGGGCGTTACGACGCGGTAATGGCGACCGACGGTCTATTTGCAGTTGAACCGGCCCCCTAAGCCTTTTCACGAATTTGAATGAGAGCGACAAATGTAGGAGGAGTCTTGTGACAGGCACAGATTGGAAGCGTTTCTCGAAGCGCGGCGATTTTCGCCCTCGCAATGGGATCGATCTTCACACAATCGGCCCACGCCGCCGACTACGATGTCGGCTCGATTCACATCAGCCGGCCGTGGGCGCGAGCGACACCAAAAGGGGCCGCGGCAGGCGCAGCCTATATGACGATCACGAACAGGCACCGCACCGGACCGCTTGAACTGCGTGTCGAGCGACGCCAGCGCCAAATGCCAAATTCATTCCATGACCATGGACAACGGCGTGATGAAGATGCGCCCGATCGAAGGTGGCCTGGAAGTCAAGCCGGGCGAGACGGTCACTCTCAAGCCGTCTGGTTTCCACGTGATGCTGATGGACCTCAAAAATTCGCTGGAGCAGGGCAAGACGGTCGGCGTGACGCTGCTATTCGAAAATGCCGGAACGGTGAAGGTCGAATTTCCCATCGTCGCAATCGGCGCTACCGCGCCCGGCATGCCAATGGATCACGACGGCATGCAGATGGATCACGGCGGTATGCAGATGGATAAGCACTGAACGCCGGCCTGATTGAATCGGCGAACGGAAGGGGGAGCGAGGCCGCACACCATTCCCATTGACCCACGCGGGCGTCCGCTGTGACATAACTTGAAAGGAAGCCTGATGCGCTCGCTGCTGTTTGTTCCCGCCGACAGTCCAAAGAAACTCGAGAAGGGGATGACGAGTGGCGCCGACGCGCTGATCGTCGATCTGGAAGACTCGATTGCGCCCGC
The DNA here is from genome assembly GCA_963747855.1 of uncultured Alphaproteobacteria bacterium. Taxonomy (GTDB): domain Bacteria; phylum Pseudomonadota; class Alphaproteobacteria; order Rhizobiales; family Xanthobacteraceae; genus BOG-931. The sequence continues at coordinate 755,169 of CAVVGN010000002.1, read as the reverse complement.
CGGCAAGGCCAAGGCCCGGCTCAGCGCCGCGACGTTTCTCAAGGAGGCCGGTGCGGCCAAAGCGCGGCCGTATCTCCTGGTGCGCGTCAACAGCCTGAAGACCGGCTTGATCGATGCCGACCTCGACGCCGTCGTGCCGGAAAAGCCCGACGCGATCATGCTGCCGAAAGCCGAAGGCGGCGCATCCGTCCTGCACGCCGACGCCAAGCTTGCGGTGCGCGAAGCGCACAGCGGCCTGCCCGATGGTCATATCAAGATCGCGGCGATCGCGACCGAAACTGCGGCAGCATTATTCCTTGCCGGCACTTATGCCGGCGCCAGCAAGCGGCTCAGCGCCCTGACCTGGGGTGCCGAAGATCTTTCCGCCGAGCTCGGGGCGGAAAGAAACCGCGACTCGGAAGGTTTGCTCCTCGACCCATATCGGCTGGCGCGAGCCTTGTGTCTCGCCGCCGCCGCCGCCGCCGGCGTGCCAGCGCTCGACACCGTTTTTGTCGACTTCAAGGATATCGAAGCCTTCCGCCGCGAATGCGGGGCGGCGCGGCGCGACGGCTTTTCGGGAAAAATGGCCATTCATCCGGCGCAGGTGCCGATCATCAACGCGATCTTCACGCCGACGCCGGAAGCGTTGCGGCAGGCACGCGCGATCGTCGATGCGTTCGCCGCAAATCCGGACGCTGGCGTGGTCGGCATCGATGGCCTGATGTTCGATCAGCCGCACCTTACGCGCGCGAAGCGATTGCTCGCGCGCGCACCGGCGGGCAAGCGCTGATCAAGCTTTACCCAAATAGACCGCCTTCGGATCGAACACGCGCTCCTCGCGGAATTCGAGCGTCGCCGCGCCGGGTTTGCCGACCGGCACCGCGCGATAGAAGCAGGAGCGACGGCCGGTATGGCAGGCGCCGCCGATCTGCTCGACCTTGAGCCAGATCGTGTCCTGATCGCAGTCGATGCGCATCTCCACCACGCGCTGGGTGTGGCCGGAGCTTTCGCCCTTCTTCCACAAAGCGGCGCGCGAGCGGCTGAAATACCAGGCTTCGCCGGTGGCAATGGTCTTCGCAAGCGCCTGCGCATTCATGTGCGCCACCATCAGCACCTCGCCGGTTTTGGCGTCGGTGGCGACCGCCGCGATCAGCCCGTCGGCGTCGAACTTCGGCGTCAGCGCTGCGCCTTCTTCCAGTTCGGTGGTGGCGCCTGGCGGCGCGAAAGGTGATCTGTCGGACATGGCTGATCTTCGTGTTTGCCGGCGGGCCGGGACTCTCGCCGCCGCCGCGCCATACCTATATAGTTTGTTGGCTGTTCGACAAAGCCGGCTCGAAGTGCGCTTCCGCCATGATCAACGACGTCTATAACCGCCGCATTATCGAACTCGCAGGCACGATCCCGCGTATCGGGCGGCTCGCCGATCCGGACGCCACCGCCAAGGCGGTCTCCAAGCTGTGCGGCTCGACCGTGACCGTCGACCTGAAAATGGACGGCGACAAGGTAACCGACTTCGCCCACGAGGTAAAAGCCTGCGCGCTCGGCCAAGCGTCCTCCTCGATCATGGCGCGCAACGTTATCGGCTCCAGCGCCGGCGAACTGCGCGCGCTGCGCGAAGGCGTGCGCAAGATGCTCAAGGAAAACGGCCCGCCGCCGGCGGCGGGCAAATGGGCGGATATCGCCGTGCTCGAACCGGTGCGCGATTACAAGGCGCGTCACGCTTCGACGTTGCTCACCTTCGATGCGGTGGTCGACGCGATCGGCCAGATCGAGCAAAAGCGCGCCTGCAACGCAAGCCAGACCGCGGCGGAGTGAAAGCCGCCATGTCGCTCGACCAACTATTCGACACTTCGCGCCGGGCCCCGCGTCTTGCCGGCCGCGGCCTGATCAAGGCCTATCGCTACACGCTCTCGCCGCTGATCGGATTTAATTGCCGGCATCTGCCGACTTGCTCGGATTATGCCGACCAAGCGATCGAGCGCCACGGCCTGTGGGCCGGCGGCTGGATGGCGTTGGCGCGTCTTCTCCGCTGCCAGCCCTGGGGCACCGCGGGGCTTGATTTCGTGGCCGAGGCGATGCCGGCCAAGGCGCATTGGTATCTGCCCTGGCGCTACGCGCGCTGGCGCGGCACCAATACGCGGATGTGACTGCACCCCTGAGCGCTTACAACATCCCTCTCCAAAACGAGGTGACGCACAATTGCTGACGCAAAAGCCGAAATGATTCGGCGGATTAATCCGCCGGAGCTTGGCAGGCCGCCGGGCTATTCGCAGGTCGTCGACGTACACGCGGGCCGCATCATTTTCATCGCCGGTCAGACCGCACTCGACCGCAACGGCGCGCTGGTCGGCAGGCACGACTTCGCGGCGCAAGCCGAGCAGGTCTTTCAAAACTTGCGCACCGCCCTGCAATCAGCCAGTTGCACAGCGAGCAATCTCGTCAAGCTGATGGTCTCCCTGCGCGACATGGGGCATCTTTCGGCCTATCGCGACGCGCGCGATCGCTTCTTTGCGACCGTGTCGCCGCCAGCCGCCCCCGCGGTCACGCCGGTCGAGGTGTCCAAACTTTACGGTCCGGATTTTCTCATCGAGATCGAAGCCATAGCCGCGATTTGAGCAGACTTGCGCCCGTTCCCCATTGCCTTCCCCGCTCCATACGCTACATAGCGGTCCGTCACGCTTACCTGCGCTCGTTCGCAGGAGTGAGCAAAAGGAGCCCACCATGGTCGCGGTGACCTTTCCCGACGGCGCACGCCGCGAATACCCCGCCCACATCACCGGCCTCGACATCGCTAAAGGCATTTCGCCTTCGCTCGCCAAGCGCACGGTGGCGATGGCGCTTGACGGCAAGCTCGCCGATCTCGCCGATCCGGTCGAGCACGACGCCAAGGTCGAATTCCTCACCCGCGATGACCCGCGCGCGCTGGAGCTGATCCGGCACGACGCCGCGCACGTGCTCGCCGAAGCGGTGCAGACTTTGTGGCCCGGCACGCAGGTGACCATCGGGCCGGTGATCGACAACGGCTTCTATTACGATTTCTTCCGCAATCAGCCGTTCACGCCGGAAGATTTCGCCGCAATCGAAAAGAAAATGCGCGAGATCATCGCTCGCGACAGACCCTTCACCAGGGAAATCTGGTCGCGTGACCAGGCGAAGAAGGTGTTTCGCAACAAGGGCGAGGCGTTCAAGGTCGAGCTGATCGACGCCATTCCTGAAGACCAACAGATCAAGATCTACAAGCAGGGCGACTGGTTCGATCTGTGCCGCGGCCCACACATGACCTCGACCGGCAAGATCGGCAGCGCGTTCAAGCTGATGAAGGTCGCCGGCGCCTATTGGCGCGGCGATTCAAATCGCGAAATGCTGTCGCGCATCTACGGCACCGCATTCGCCAAGCAGGAAGAGCTTGATGCCTATCTAAAGCAGATCGAGGAAGCGGAGAAGCGCGACCATCGCCGGCTCGGCCGCGAGATGGACCTGTTTCATTTCCAGGAAGAAGCGCCCGGCTCGGTGTTCTGGCATCCGAAAGGCTGGACGTTGTTCCGGACGCTGGAAAACTACATCCGCCGCCGGCAAAGCGAGGCCGGCTATCTCGAAGTCAACGCGCCGCAGCTGATCGACTCCTCGCTATGGGTCGCGTCCGGCCACATGGCGACGTTCCGGGATGGCATGTTCCTGGTCGAGCCGCGCAAAGAGGACGAACGCACCTACGTCATTAAGCCGATGAACTGCCCCGGCCATATCCAGATTTTCAAGAACGGCCTGAAATCTTATCGCGACTTGCCGTTCAAGATCGCCGAGTTCGGCAAGGTGCACCGGTTCGAGCCGTCCGGCGCGCTGCACGGCCTGATGCGGGTGCGCGCGTTCACGCAGGACGACGCGCATATCTTCTGTACCGAAGAGCAAATCGCGCAGGAAGTCCTGGCGGTCAACGAGCTGATCCTGTCGATCTACGCCGACTTCGGCTTCGGCGACGTGCGCATCAAGTTCTCCGACCGGCCGGAAAAGCGCATCGGTGACGATGCGGTCTGGCACAAGGCCGAAGCCGCGTTGATGCAGGCGCTGGAAGCGTCCGGCCGGCCGTGGACGCTCAATAGGGGCGAAGGCGCGTTCTATGGGCCGAAGCTCGAATACGTGTTGCGCGACGCCATCGGCCGCGACTGGCAATGCGGCACCGTGCAGGTCGATCTCAACATGCCGGGCCGGCTCGGCGCCTTCTTCATCGACGAACATTCGAACAAGGTCACGCCGGTGATGCTACACCGAGCGATGTTCGGCTCGCTCGAACGCTTTACCGGCATCATGATCGAGCATTATGCCGGTCACCTGCCGCTGTGGCTGTCGCCGATGCAGGCGGTGATCGCCACCATCACCTCGGATGCCGACGATTACGCGCGCGAGGCGATAGCCGCGGCTCATCGACTGGGGCTGCGCGTCGAAGGTGATTTGCGCAACGAAAAGATCAACTACAAAGTGCGCGAGCACTCGCTCGCCAAGGTCCCCGTGCTTCTGGTGGTGGGCAAAAAGGAAGCCGCCGAACGCACCGTTTCGATCCGGCGGCTCGGCAGCGACGGCCAGCAGGTCATCCCGCTTGATGCAGCGCTGTTCGGGCTCGCGCAGGAAGCGGTGCCGCCGGACGTGAAACGGATGAAGAAAGCGGCATAAGGCCTTATCGCGCTAGCACTTCGACTTCGCCATCGACGCCGGTGATCACCTTGAAATCGCGCTGGTAGGTTTTGGCTTCATTGCGCGCGATCACGTGATAATCGCCCTCAGCGAGCACGACGCGTGGAAACGCGCCGATCAATTCCTTGATCACGTCGCCGCCGGGTGTGAGCACGGTCCATTGCGTGTTGGCTAGCGCCTCGCCGCCGTGATCGTTGACGAGCTTGAGCGTGATCACCGCGGCGCGGTGGGTCACGACAATGTCGGTCAGCTTTGCCGCCTGCACGCGCACGTCCGAGCGGACGACCGAATTGCCGTCGCCGTAATTCGACACGATGTAATAGGTGCCTTCCGGCAGCAGCACGACGCCGCCGGTCAGCACGTTTTGCGCGATCGGCCGGCGCTCGGTGGTGTCGAACTGGCTGCCGGTGAAAATATCGAACGAGATTTGCCCGGTGGGAATACGCACGTCCCCGACGCGTCCCTCGAGCCGGATCGCCCCGGCGGGAATTTCAAAGACTTCGCGGACGGTTTCGCTGCGCAGCTGAACCGCCTTGACGGCGCTGGCCAGTCCGAGACTGGCGTGCACGACATAATTGCCGGGCGGCAGCACGAAAGTCGGCGCGGCCGCCTTATCCTCTTTGATCAGGCGAAACACGCCGGTCGCATCGGGCTTGGCCGCATAAACGCGCCAAATAAGGCCGCCGGTGATCGGCGGGGTGTCGCGTCCGTAGCGGGCGGAGACGGCGAGCGCCACGTTTCCCGGCGGCACTGACGGAATGGCTTGGGCGAGCGGCTGCGCGGCCGGTGGCAGCGCAGGCGCGATAGTCGCGCCGGGAGCGCCGGCGCCCGGTGCAAGTTGCATCGGGCTACCCGCCTCCGGACCGGCCAGGCTGCGGGTCTGCGCAAAGCATTGTGTGGGCGCAGCAGCCAAGAGCAGCGCGGCCGCGACGGCCGCGTGCCGACAAATCCCCCGCAACCCCCGCTGTCGCATGGCGATTTTCTCGGTCTCAATCACGGCAAATTCATGCCCCGCCGGAACCGGCGGCCCGGCTCAAGCCTTCACCATATTAGGGCTAACAGCTTGTTAGCGTTCATAGTGTGATTGATCATGCATGGTGGGATACCCTTTTCGCGCCGGGCCAAGGTCGAGGGCCAAGTGACGATTACTGACGTAGGACCCAAACCCGTACAGGGCAAAGGCCGGCCTCTGGTTGGACTCGTGCTCGGCAGCGGCGCGGCGCGCGGCTTCGCCCATATCGGCGTTATTCAGGCGCTGCTCGAGCGCAACATCGTTCCCGACATTGTCGTCGGCACTTCGATTGGGGCTCTGGTTGGCGGCTGCTACGCCCACAACCAGCTCGCCGAGCTCGAAACTTGGGCACGTTCGCTGACGCTGCGCCGCATTATCGGCTATCTCGACCTGCGCATCGGCGGCTCCGGCCTGATCGGCGGCGGCCGGCTCGCGCGGCGGCTCGCCGAAGCGGTTGGCACCGTGAACATTGAAGAACTGCCGGTTCGCTTCGCGGCGATCGCCACCGAAGTTGGCACCGGCCACGAGATCTGGCTGACGCACGGCTCGATGGCGCTGGCCATGCGCGCCTCCTACGCACTGCCCGGAATTTTTCCACCGGTGCGGCTCGGCGGGCGCTGGCTGATGGACGGCGCCTTGGTCAATCCCGTTCCAGTGTCCGCGGCGCGCGCCTTCGGCGCGCGCGTCGTCATCGCGGTCAATCTCGACGCCGACCGCTTCGCCCGCGGGGCCACCATCGCCAGCCACGGATCGGATGCAAGCGATGAACCGCCGGACACTCCGCCGCCCGGCACCCCGCGCAAGGCTTTTAGCGGGCTGCGCGGCATGTTCGGAGTGGAACGTCTGCTCCGGCGGCATATTTTCCCGACCGATAACCGGCCTGGCTTCTCGACTGTCATGATCGAAGCCTTCAACATCATGCAGGACCGCCTGACGCGGATGCGGCTCGCCGGCGATCCGCCGGACGTGCATATCACCCCGCATATCGGGCACATCGGCTGGCTCGATTTCCATCGCGCTGCCGAGGCGATCACGGCCGGCAAAACCGCCGCGGAAAAAGCGCTCGACCCGATCTTGGACACCATCTCGGCGCTCGCCTGAGTGCGAGTCCCGCCGGGATCAAAAACCTTTATTGTGAAGGCGATTGGCGGGCGCAGGTCGTCTGACACGCCTGGATGGTACCGCAACTTAGCAGGCATGCAGTATTTGCCGTCGCATTTCCGGTGATGGTCGCGAGGCGCTTGGCGGCGTCCCCGGCACGAAACAGGTGGTTTGACAACTCGCCGCCTGCGCGTTGCACAACATCATGCAATTCGTCATCGCGGAAGTCTGCGCTAGCACGTGATCCGCGGCGGCCGTCATCGCTACCGCGGCGAGTGGCATCCCAAACACCCGCATGGACACCTCCGCCCACTCAAACACCCGCCGTCATAAGGCCACGCGGCGCGAAAAGCGGTCAAGCGCTCTGGATGTAGTCCCGCATGGCAACTGAGTTTCGCTCAATCTCCAGCACCCGGTGCTTGACGATGTCGCCGATGGAGACGACACCAACCAGCCGGCCCTGATCGACCACCGGCATGTGGCGAAATTTGCCCGCCGTCATCCGCTCCATGATGTTGGCGACGGCTTCGCTCTCGTTGCAGGTTTCCACCTTGCGCGTCATCGTCCGGCTTACCGGCTCATCGAGCGCGGCCGCTCCCCGCTCGGCGAGCGCGCGCACAATATCGCGTTCGGAAATAATGCCGGCGATGCGGCGATCCGCGCCAAGGATCAGCGCGGCGCCGATGCGCTTTTCCGCAAGCAAATGCACCGCATCGACCAGGCTGGCGTTTGGTTCGATGGTGACGACGTCGCGGCCTTTGCCGGCCAGAATGATGCTGACATTCATCGCAACCTCCCTCGCTTCAAGTCGCTCGCGGCCCGCTTTCCGCAGGCGGCGAGCTTGAAGACTATGCTTCGGTCAGCGCTAAGTTCCGTTGGCGGAAAATAAATCGGCGGACCGTTAGTCCACGCCTTGGCCCGTCCTCGCCTGCCTGCCCGCGTTGCGGTGCAGCATCGAATCTCGCTTGGGTCGCCCAAAAAACCGGCGCTGACTCATCAAACAATATAACGCCGAAATGCGGCGGCCGCATGGTGCAATTGCCGGATATCCACCGGGGCCGCTAGGCACTTGGCCGTGCGTCGAAACCGCTTCGGCGGCCGACCGGATCAAATGCACTGAACAAAAAGAAACCGGCGACAAAGCCGCCGATGTGCGCTTGCCACGCGATCTCCTGTCCCTGCTCGCCGCCGATCGGGACCGAGCCGAGACCGAACAAGGCGTTCAGTCCAAACCAAACGCCGACGAAAATCAGAAAGCGCGGATCGCGCAAACTAGCGATCAGCGAAGCCGCCGGCACCCGATACGCTTCGCCGCCCGGGTCCGCACGCCACAGCCCGAGCGGTCCGCCGTGCTGAAAAATAAACCGCAACGCCGCAGCCATTGCGCCGGAGATCGCCGCCGACGCCCCGATCATCGGCACCATCGCTCCCGGATGGCTGACGAGATGAGCGAATGCGCCGGCCGCGGAGACTACAAGCATGAACGCCGCGTAGCGCCACGTCCCAAAACGTCGCGCCAGCGCCGTGCCAAATGGCAACAGCCACGCCAAATTAACTCCGATGTGAAGCACATCGGCGTGCAGAAACGCGTAGGTGAAAAACGTCCACAGATCGGCGCCGAACCCGCCCGGCAGCCCGCCGGCGGCGGCAAGCTCGGTACTGTAACGCGCCGGAATGAATGCAAATGTCAGGAGCAAGCGCAGATCCTGCTCATCGCTCAACAGCAACACGCGCAGCGCGTGGACGGCAATGAGTACGGCCACGGTCACCAGCACCGCCGGTGGCACGTTGAACATCGGTTCTTTGCGCTGAATCACCGTGACCAGATAGGCCTCGAGTGCGCTGACGGCAAGCTTCGGCTGAAAGTAGCGTCGCGATAGAAACAAAAGGGAGGACTTTTAGTCCTCCCTTCTGCAGCTTGCGCGGGTTCCGCGTTCGACACCGGAAATCCCGGGACCCGAGATCGTCCGGCGTCGGTCACATCCCTCGCCTCCCGTAGTTGCAAACGCCGCCGAGGAGCCATCGCCGGCAGCGTGTGAACGTTGGTTGCGGCGAACTTAATCCCGCGGCGGAAATCCACCAACGTCAACCGTTTCTTAAGATTAACCGGCGGTTGACGCCGCCGTCCCCGGCCAAGAAGCGTCTGGGGCACACGCCCTGCTCAGTCCGTCACTGCACGGCCAAACCCTGCGTCCGCTGTCCCAATCGGGGACAGGAGTGTGCGGCAGGGAGGAACACGCGTGCGGGAGCGTCTGTAATGAAACACGCCGCAAGTCGTGAGCTTTATGCGTATTGGGAAGAGAGGCGCGGTACACGACCGGCGCCGGAGCGCGCCGAAATCGAGCCGGGCGCAATTCGGGGCGTGCTCAGCGACGCCTTCATCCTCGCGCTCGACGGCAGCGCCGGCCATCCGGTCCGCCTCGCCGGAACGCGGATATGCGCGTTATTCGGCCGCGAGCTAAAAGGCGAATCCTTCCTCGACCTCTGGGGCGCGGGAAGCAAGCCGGTGGTCGCAAGCCTGCTTTCAATTCTGTCCGACGAATGCACCGGCACGGTCGCCGGCGTCACGGCACAGAACGAAAGCGGCGACCCGGTCGATCTCGAACTCCTGCTGTTGCCGCTCGGCAGCCGCCGCCCGAGCTTTGCCCGCACCATCGGCGTCTTGGCCCCGCTCAAGGTGCCGCCATGGCTGGGCGCAAGCCCGATCGGCGCACTGACGTTGGGTGGCCGCCGCCACGTCGGCGCAGCACTGGAAAAACGGCTGCTGCCGCGGTTCATGCTGCCGCGCGGCCGCCGTGGCCTGGTCGTGTACGAAGGCGGCAAGTCCAGCCTCGCCCCTCAGAATATTCGTGGCGGAGAAGGACCCAGCGCCGCTTGAGCGATGGAACAACTGTAAAAGGTTACCAATCGCGACTAACGGCCCGTTAACATCGGCCGCCTAGGCTGCTTGCAAGCGACGCAGGCACCTGGGCGCATGGCGTTACCTCAAGCAAAACCGGCATTACGGACGCTGAGTGAAGAGCGCCGGCGCTATCAGCGCGTGCGCGTCGATCTGCTCGGCCGCTACATGTTGCAGGATCGGCGCGAATTCCCCTGCCAGGTGGTCGATATGTCTCCCGGCGGCATGGCCGTGCTTGCGCCAGTCGCCGGCCAGCCCGGTGAACGCGTCATCGCCTACGTCGATCATCTGGGCCGGCTCGAAGGCCACATCGCGCGCGCCATTCCAAACGGCTTTGCGATGACGATTTCGGCGACCTCGCGCAAGCGCGACAAGCTCGCCGCCCAGCTGACGTGGCTCGCCAACCGTCATATCCTCGGTTTGCCCGAAGACCGCCGGCACGGCCGTGTCGTACCGCGCAATCCGCTCGGCCGGCTGATCATGCCGAACGGCGTCAATGTCAGTTGCCGCATCATCGACGTGTCGCAATCGGGTGCCGGCATCGCCACCGACCAGCGGCCGCCGATCGGCGCACTGGTCACGCTCGGCAAAGTGCCGGGCCGCGTGGTGCGCTATCTCGATGACGGCTTTGCCATCGAGTTTACCCGGCTTCAACACGCCGACTTCCTCGAAGACGCAGTCTGCGGCAGCTGACGCAGAACCCCCGCCCTACGCGTTGAGGAATTTCGCGACAATCGGCTTGAGCACGTCGAGCCGCTCGACTTGCGGCACGTGTCCGCAGTCCTTGATGATCTCGATCTGTGAATTAGCGATGCGGGAGGCGAATTCCTTGGCGTAGACCAAAGACACCAGCGCGTCGTCTTCGCCCCACACGATCAGCGTCGGCGCCTTGATGCGGTGCATGCGCTTCTTGAGACCCTTGTCGGGTATCGGCCAGACAAATTTTCCAGTGGCGCCGAGCGCCCAGACGAGATCGGCGGTGACCACCGCCACTTCCTTCGGATCGCTCGGCATTTGCAGCGCCGCTTGCACCGGCGGGGAATCGAGGTGCTTGTAGAGCGTCTCCACAAGCCGCTCCGGCGGCATCAGCATGTAGGGCGCAACCGGAGCGTCATCACGCCACAATCCGATCGGATCCAGCACAATCATCTTGCTGACGCGCTCGGGCCGATGCGCAGCGAACTCGCACGCCATCATGCCGCCGAACGATGTGCCAATCACTGGCACTGATTTTAGATTGAGCGCGTCGAAAATCTCCTCGTAGATCAAAACCAGATCCCAAAGGCTGTCGACCGAATAGATCGCGTCGCGCGCGGTTTCGCCCGTGCCCGGATGATGCGGGGCATAGACGGTGTAATGCTCGCACAGCCCCTCCACGAAAGGGTCCCAGATCGGCCCGGCTGCCGCATGCAGATAAACCAGCGGCGGACCGCTGCCCGCGGTTTTGACTTTCGCCTCGAAATTGCAGTGGCGGATCGGGATCGTCTTCACTGTTGCAGTAACCATGATTTACATCCGGATTGGGGTGAATGCGCCCGTAGCGTGGCGAAGGCTTGCAAGCCGGCCTCAGGCGGTTGCCATCTCGCGCTGCCGCGCCGGGCGTTTACGCAGTTTCTTCGGCCACCAGTGATTTTCCCACGGCTGGTCTTCCCACAGCTTTTGCAGATGCGGGAGCACTTCGCGCGCGAACAATTCGATATTTTTGTTGGTCAGATCGTGCGGCATCGAGCCGAATTGCAGCGCAACCATCAGGTGGCCGATGTTCAGGCGCTTGGCCATGGCCTCTAGCTTCTCGCGCACCGTGGCCGGACTGCCGATCACGACGAATTCCTTCTCGATCATATCCTTGGCTTTGAGCGGCTTCAGATCGGTCGTGAAGTCGCCGATTTGCAGCATATTCGTGCCCGACATCAGGATGTTCAGGAAACTCTTGTAGTCGGCGTTGCCGGGCGGGTTGATGTAATAGAGCGGCAGGTGCAGCAGCTTGTGATAGAAATATTCGACGTGCTTGCCGAAACTTTCCTCCGCCTTGCGGTCGGTTTCGGCGACACCGACGAGCTGGAGAAATGAAGCGCGATAGGGATTGGCATCCCTGCCCTTGGCGGCCGCACGGTCCCAGAACCGGTCCAGTACGTTATAAGCGGACTTGCCGCCAAAATAGCTGAGATACGCGTAGGGCCAATTACGGTCGTGGCAATAATCCCAGGTCGAGGAGCTGGCGGCGCCTGGTATGATAACGGGCGGATGCGGATCCTGCACCGGACGCGGCCACAAATTCACTTTCGGCAGCTGGGTGTATTTACCGTTCCAGGCAAAGAATTCCTTCGCCGTCCATGCTTTCAGGATGAAATCCACGCCTTCCCGCCAGCGTTCGCGATGCTCCATCGGCGTAATGCCGTTGCTGACCGACACGTCATTGCCGAGTCCGGTCGGCAGCCCGGCAATCAAGCGCCCGCCGCTGATGCAGTCGATCACCGCATATTCCTCGGCGAGGCGAACGGGCGGAGACGACGATATGGTGGCGCCGAGTTGCAACAGCGCCACCTGGTCCAATCCCTGATCGCGCGTCATCTTTGCCAGCATCGCGCCGAACAAATTCGGATTGCACATGAACCCGTACGGATTCTGGTGATGCTCGTTGGTGCCGATGGCGTCGAAACCGAGCCTTGCGGCAAGCATCAACTCGTCGATCGACCAGTTGTAATAATCGGTGACCTTGTTGGCGTCGCCGTACTGCCACCACGGTGCATCCACCCAAGCCGACGGCAACTTGCCGGGGAAATCGTCCGGCAGGTCGCGATAGGGCATGAAATGAAACATCGTGACTTTCATCACCGTCCCTCCCTTGGTCGGCGCGGCCCGCTCTCGCCGAACGGCGCAGCCTTATTTGTATTTGGCGCGATTAAACAAGAGAACTGGCGCGCCGACAAGCCGAGCAGCCGGCGGCGCGCACGCGCCCGAGAAAAGTCGCGATCAATTTTTTGTTCGCTAATCGAACCGGGCTAGTCGAAATTATTGCGCTTGCCCTTGCGCACATACGCCACCTGGTCGGCGATGTGCTTGCGGCCGTGCGCGGGAGTGTCCTTCGCCAGATGCGCGAACATCTGAATGGCGAAACCGCCATCAAGACTGTCGGTGATCTGCCGCCGCCAGGGCCGCCGCACGATCTGTGCCGTCATCCGCCGCGTCGTGCGCGGCTGCGTCATGATGTGGTTGGCGATCTTGTAGGCGCGCTCGATCAGCTTTGCGCGCGGGTGGATCTCATTGACCATGCCGTATTCCAGGGCACGTTTTGCGTCGATCGCCTGACCGGTAAGGAGCGCATACGCGGCGCGTTTCACGCCCAGAAGCTCCTGGAAGCAGCTGTGAATGCCGTCACCGGGCACCGAGCCGATGTCGTAGTGCAGATCGTAGATAATGGCGTCGTCGGCGCAGATGGTTATGTCGCACATCAGGCACATCTCGGTATGAAAACCGGGACCGTTGATGATGCCGATGGTCGGGATTTCGAGATCGTTTACCAGCGACGAGACGTTGATGCGGCCGTCCTTGTAGGCGTACTCGTAGGCCCAATAGGGCAAATCCTCTTGCTCCAGCTTGAAGCCTTCGGGATCGGCGTCCATCATGAACTCATCGCCCGTCCCGGTGAAGATGAGAATCTCATTCTCGGGATCGGCGCCGACGGTCTTGAACATTTGTCCGACCGAGCGGTGATTTTCGACGGAAAGCTGGATCGGCCCGCCTTTGGTGTGCGCTTCGACCAGGATTACGCCGTCGGGCCGGCGCGACATTTTGTAGAAGTCCTTGAAGCGTTCCTTGTATTCCTCGAATTGCGGCGGCTGAACGAATTTGGCATACGACATGATTGCGCTCCCTCCCGAGGCGTTTTCGTGGAGAAACAGTAACAGGCGGCTTCGCGGGCCAGCAAGTTCGCTTCGAGCTTGACCGGCGATGGGCGAGCGCCGATGGCATTCGGTGGGCAACGTCACCGGCCGGTAAACAACGCGCCGACATTTTGCGCTTTTGTGGCCGAGCGCTCCTGCGCGAGCTGGAGGTGAAATGCCGGATTGCCACGCGACCGCCGCGGCGACCAAAGCACGCGACTAACGCGTAAAATCGCGCTTTCGCGCGCATCCGTGCAGCTCGCGCAATTTGCATCAAATTTGAACTTCTAAAATTTTACGCGAATTGCCCGCGCATTTCGCGCGAATTTGCGCGCGTGTTTAGCCGGTTTTACTTCAAATTGAAGCACTCAACTTAGCCGCCGCGCAAAAGCTTTCTGCGACACGTGACCCCAACAAAAACGGGAGAGGGGTCACATGAGTTTGGGGGCCAAAGCGTTCCTTGCGCGCGGGGCTATGGCGGGCGTTGTCACGTCCGCGCTGCTGGCAATGCCGGCAGCAGGCCACGCGGAAGAGCGTCCTTTGTTTATTTCTATCGGAGGGACCGCGAGAGCGCCGATCGGGTGGATCGAATTCTGCGTGGAATACGACCCGGAATGCAAGACCAAGCCGACGCAGGCGCGCGACGTAATGCTGACTGCGCAAGCGTGGAAGGATCTTGAACGCGTCAACCAGTACGTCAACACGCACGTCAAGCCGATGACCGACATGGAGCATTGGGGGGTGGTCGAGCGCTGGAACTATCCCGATGACGGCTACGGCGACTGCGAGGATTACGTGCTGCAAAAGCGCCGCATGCTGATGCAGGCCGGCTGGCCGCGTGAAGCGCTGCTGATCACCGTGGTGCGCGACAAGCACGGCGACGGCCATGCCATCCTCACGGTCAAGACTGATAAGGGCGAATACATCCTCGACAATCAAAATGATCAGATTCTGCTCTGGTCGGACACCGGCTACCGCTTCGTGAAGCGCCAGTCGCAATCCGATCCGAACGCCTGGGTTTCGCTCGGCGAGCCGCGCTCGGCTCCGGCTACCGCCAGTTCGCGCTGAGCAGATTTCGTTCACGAAAGGAGCTTGCGACCCCGGTCACGTCCCCACCCCTCCCCGTCCCCAGACCGGGTTCGCGCGGCCGGCTCTTCCCCAGGAGCCGGCCGCACCTTTTTGCCACCGGCCCGACACCGGATTATTAGATGCATAGCAGTTTGCCGCGCAGCGCATAGCTTGCTCAGGCAAGGACGCCCCGAGCAGCCGGAATCAAACGCCTTTGTGAGTTGTCCAGTGCTCATGTCGCGGTATGTTGCGGCGCACAGCGGGTTTATGTGGCGGGGGGGCGGCGTGCGTGACATCCATGGCAGCGGGGCCATGGTTGCGAACTGGGGAGCCGGTGCCGAATGACTGCTATTGTCCGCATCGCGTTGCGGCGCCCTTACACGTTCATCGTCCTCGCTTTGCTTCTCCTCATCATCGGGCCGCTCGCCGCAGCGCGCACGCCCGTCGACATTTTTCCGGAAATCAGAATTCCGGTGATTGCGGTGATCTGGAACTACACCGGATTGCCGCCGGAAGAGATGGCCGGTCGCGTGGACACTCAGTTCGAACGCGCGCTGACCACGACGGTCAACGACATCGAGCATATCGAGGCCAACTCCTATAACGGCGCCGGCATTGTTAAGGTCTTTTTCCAACCCGGGGCGGATATCCGAACCGCCAACGCACAGGTTACGGCGATCTCGCAAACGCTGCTGCGGAATATGCCGCCGGGATCCGTACCACCGCTCATTCTCAATTACGACGCCTCGACGGTGCCGATCATCCAGCTCGGCTTGTCCGGCAAGGACCTCTCCGAGCAGATGCTCAACGATCTCGCGATTAACTTTCTGCGCGTCGGATTGGTGACCGTTCCAGGCGCAGCGATTCCCTACCCTTACGGCGGCAAATTTCGGCAGGTGCAAATCGATCTCGATTCGACGGCGATGCGGGCTCGCGGTCTATCGGGCCAGGATGTCGCCAACGCGCTCGCCGCGCAGAACCTGATTACCCCCGTCGGTACCGAGAAGATCGGCACATTCGAATATGTAATCCAGCTTAACGACGCCCCTTCCATAATCGCCGAACTAGGCAATTTGCCGATTAAAACTGTCAACGGAGCGATGGTCTACATTCGCGACGTTGCATACGTGCACGATGGCAATTCGCCGCAAACCAATATTGTTCACGTCGACGGCAAACGCTCCGTGCTGATGATGGTGTTGAAGAACGGCGGCGTGTCAACGCTCGCGGTCATCGACGGTATCAAGAAAACTTTGCCGAATTTACTGCGGACGCTGCCGAGCTCCCTCAGGATTACGCAAATCGCGGATCAGTCGTTTTTCGTAAAAGGCGCCATCGGCGGCGTCGTCCGTGAAGGCGTCATCGCCGCGGCATTGACCAGCCTGATGATTTTGCTTTTTCTCGGCAGCTTCCGCTCAACGCTGATCATCGCAACCTCCATCCCATTGTCGGTGCTCGGCTCGATCGCCACGTTATGGGCGCTGGGCGAGACTCTCAACATCATGACCTTGGGCGGGCTGGCGCTCGCCGTCGGCATTCTGGTCGACGAGGCGACCGTCACCATCGAGAACATCAACTGGCATCTCGAGCAGGGCAAACAGGTGGAGCTTGCCATCCTCGACGGCGCCGAGCAGATCGTGACGCCGGCTTTCGTTTCGCTGCTCTGCATCTGCATCGTTTTCGTGCCGATGTTCTTCCTGACCGGTGTCCCCCACTTCCTGTTCGTGCCGCTGGCAGAGGCGGTCATGTCGGCGATGGTCTGGTCGTTCATTCTGTCGCGCACGCTGGTGCCGACGATGGCCAAATACATGCTGAGCGTGCACGTCGCTCACGCGGACGGCGGACCGCCCGCTTCGCGCAACCCCTTCGTGCGCTTGCAGCGCGGTTTCGAATCCCGGTTCGAGCGCGCCCGCCTGGTCTATCGCGAGCTTTTGATCATGGCCCTGCGTCATCGCGCGGTCTTCGTGACCTGTTTCCTGGCGTTCGTAATCGGCAGCTTCGCACTGGCGCCTTATCTCGGCCGCGACTTTTTCCCGGAGGTCGACGGCGGACAGATATTGATGCACGTGCGCACGCATGTCGGCATGCGCGTTGAGGAAACCGCACGCCAATTCGCGGAAATCGAGAAAGTGATCCGCCAGATCATTCCATCCCGTGAATTCGAGACCGTAGTCGACAATATCGGCTTCCCGATAAGCAGCATCAACAAGACCTACAACAATACCGGGACGATCGGCACGCAAGACGGCGAAGTCCAGATTAAGCTCGCCGAGGGTCATCGGCCGACACGGGAGTATGTTCGTATTCTCCGCGAAGAACTTCCCGCCCGCTTCCCCGGCACAACCTTTTCGTTCTTGCCGGCCGATATCATCAGCCAGATCCTTAATTTCGGCGCGCCGGCGCCAATCGAGGTGCAAATTCGCGGTCCGCAACTCGAGAAAAATTTCACCTACGCCCAGGACGTGCTGCGGCGGCTGCGCTACATTCCAGGCTTGGTCGACGCGCGCATCCAGCAATCGCTCAATCTGCCGAGCTTTAACGTCGACGTCGACCGCACGCGCGCACAATATGTCGGCGTCACCGAACGCGACGTGACTAACAGCATGGTGGTCAATCTGGCCGGCTCGAGCCAGGTGCAGCCGACGTTCTGGCTCAATCCCAAGAACGGCGTGAACTATTCGATTGTCATGCAGACGCCTCAATACCAGGTCGATTTACTCGACGCGCTGCGCAACCTGCCGATCACCGCGCCGGGAGCGGCGCCGCAGACGCTGGGCGCGATTGCCGAGATCAAGCGTGCAGCGGTGCCGGCAGTCTTTACGCAATATAACATCCAGCCCTTGATCCAGATTTACGCCACCACCCAGGACCGCGACCTCGGCGCCGTAGCAGCCGAGGTGCAAAAGATTTTAGACGACACAGCGAAGGACGCGCCCAAGTCGGCACAGGTGGTGATGCTGGGCCAAGTGCAGACGATGAACGCTTCGTTCTCCGGCCTGATCTATGGCCTTCTTGCCGCCGTCGTCCTCATCTACCTCCTGATCGTGGTCAACTTCCAATCCTGGACCGATCCGTTTGTGATCATCACGGCGCTTCCGGCCGCCCTTGCCGGAATAGTTTGGATATTGTTCGCCACCCACACGACTCTGTCGGTCCCGGCATTGACCGGCGCCATCATGTGCATGGGGGTCGCTACCGCCAACAGCGTTCTGGTCATCAGTTTCGCGAGAGAGCGGCTGGAGCAACACGGCGATGCGGTTACCGCCGCGATCGAAGCAGGATTTGTGCGGCTGCGTCCTGTTATCATGACGGCGCTCGCCATGATCATCGGCATGCTGCCGATGGCGCTCGGCTTGGGTGAAGCGGGCGAACAGAATGCGCCGCTCGGCCGCGCGGTAATCGGCGGCCTTAGTTTTGCGACGGTCGCAACTCTGATATTCGTGCCGGTGGTTTTCAGCATCATTCACCAACGGCGCGGCTCGCTGCGCGCACCGGCGATCGGAGAGCCGCATGTTGCCTGATAATTCCGGCCCACCGGCGATAACGCGCCGCGGATTGACGATCGCGGCTGTTTCCGCGGGGATCATCGCTCTCGTGGTGGTCATCGCGGGAATTGCCACTCGCAAGATCGCCGACGCCAAGTTGCAAGAATGGACCGAGAAGCAAGGGGTGCCGGTCGTTGCCGTGGCGCCACCGGACACCAAAGGCAAGACGACGGCCTTCAGCCTGCCGGGGCGGCTGGAGGCCTACACGCAGGCGCAGATGTATGCGCGCGTTTCCGGCTACGTGAAGGAATGGAAGGTTGATATTGGCACGCCGGTCAAAGCCGGCGACCTGCTCGCCGAAATCGATGCTCCGGATCTCGACCAGCAGATCATGCAGGCAGAAGCCAATCTGGCCAGCGCCAAGGCCAATTCGGTGCTTTCCGACATGACGCTCAAGCGCGGTCAGTCGCTGATCACGACCTACGCGATATCGCAGCAGGATCTCGACCAGCGGTCTGCCGACGCCTCCAACAAGCAAGGCCTCGTGCGCGCCGCGCAAGCCAATCTGGACCGGCTACGCGTGCTCGAGCAATACAAGCGCATCGTGGCGCCGTTCGACGGCCTGGTGACGGCGCGCAACACCGACATAGGCGCGCTGATCAACGCCGGCGCCGGCGGCGGCCCGCCGCTGTTTGTCGTTTCGGAGACAAGCAAACTCCGCGTCTACGTGAGCGTTCCGCAAAGCTTCGTGCCGGACATCCCGATCGGAACCAAGGCACAGATCTCGGTGCCGGAATATCCCGGCCGGAGCTTTCCGGCGACGGTCGAAGCCTCGGCACAGGCGGTCGACATCGCCTCAGGCACGACGCGGATGCAGCTCGTGGTCGACAATGCTCATAACGAACTGATGACCGGCGACTTCACCAACATCACCTTCGATCTGCCGCATCCGCAAATCGCCATTAACATCCCGGCGAGCGCGCTCATTTTCAATCAGAACGGATTGCACGTCGCCACCGTCGGCAGTAATGGCCGCATCGATCTCAAGCAGATCACCATCGCGCGCGATCTGGGAAACGAGGTGGAAATCGCGTCGGGCATTACCGCCGACGACCGCGTCGTGACCAATCCGCCGGACGGCATCGCCAACGGCGACAAGGTGCGCATTGCCGGCGCGCCAGGCACACCGGGCGAGCCGGAAACCGCCGAGGCTAAGTAGCGGGAAGCGGTCTCAGCCGGCCGGCTTTAACGCCTTTGCGTATCTCTTGAAATTGCGGACATAAAAGTCGGCGCCGGCGGCGATGGTGATCGCCGCCGCATCGTCCAGGGTGCGGATGGCGCGCGCCGGCGATCCGACGATCAGCGACTTCTCCGGAAATTCCTTGCCTTCGGTGACGAGCGCGCCCGCGCCGACCATACAGCCCGCGCCGATGCGCGCGCCGTTGAGCACGATCGCACCCATACCGATCAGCGCGCGCGTGCCAATGGTGCAACCGTGCAGGATGACATTGTGGCCGATCACGCAATCCGGCCCGATGCTGATCGGGAAGCCAGGATCGGTGTGCAGCGTACTATTGTCCTGGATTTGCGACCGCTCGCCGAGCTCGATCCACTCGTTGTCGCCGCGCAGCACCGCGCCGAACCAAATGCTGCAATCGGTATTGAGCCGCACCTTGCCGATCACCGAGGCGTTCGGCGCGACCCAGTAACGGCCCTCCTCTGGCAAATCGGGTTTCTGTCCGTCAAGCTCGTAGATCATGGAGCGGCCTGGAATTGGGCACTCGTCCCCGCGAAGGCGGGGACCCAACGTCCCGGCTGGATTCCCGCTGGCGCGGAAATGAGCGGCAAGGTTCGGCTAAATCCGTATCAGACGTTGAGCAGCGCTTGAAGCGCCATCACCACCACCGTTCCCGACATCAGGCTCCACAATCCGGCGATGACGGTCGCGACCATCACGAGTTCGGCGGGGCGCCGCTCGATGCGCCCGCCCCGCAGCGTGTTGCGCATGATCAGAAACGGCGCGCAAAAAATCAGCAGAGGTACGGCGGCGAAGCGCGCCGCCATCGGGCCGACTTCGAGCAGGCGGAAGCTCGGGAAATGCTCGCCCTTGAGGCGATAGGCCGAGGCGCTCAGGCCCGCCACCGCGAAGCCGATGGCGACGGCGAAGAAGGAATTGATCACGCCCGGCGACAACGCCGGCAGCAAGCCCTCGAACATACGGATGGCCTCCGAATATTCGAAAGACTTGCCGGAGCTGGCGGCCGGCCGCTACGGTTTGCTTAAGAAAGGGTTAACGTCCGCCCCGATGCGCCCATGCCATACTCGCCTTTGATTCGCGAATTCACACGAACCATGACCGCACACGCCTATTCGCGCGACGGCGACCGAAAACAGCGCAGAGCGCTGCTGCCGCTTGTAATTGTCGCTATCGTGATCGCCGTTATAGCGACTTTTGTGTCCTACGTGCTGTGGCCGTCCTGGCCGAAAACGCCGGCCGCGCTCGACGCTCCATCCGTTCCCATCACCGTCGCAGGCGTGCTGTTCGATGTTCCGCCGGCGGCGATCCGGGCGCCGGTGCAGCGCCACCCCGGCGAGCACGAGCGCATCGACCTTGTGTTCCTCTGGCCCTCGCTGAAACCGCCCGATGGTGACGCCGACGTCGCCAAACCGGTCGTCACCGGCGACGACGAAGTGCTGCCGGTCCCGGCTAACGACGCGCGCCTGTTCGTGACCATTGCGCCGCCCGGTGCCGTACTTAGTCCTGACGCGCGTCTGCGCACGATCTATCCGCGTTACATCGAGTCACAGGCCGCCGCCGGCCGCGACGGACTGGCTGTCCTGCCGTTCCGGGCCGGCACGCCCTATGAGGGCGAAGACCTGATCTATCTCGCCGAAAAGCCGGAGCAATTCTTTGCCCGCTGCTCGCGTCCGGTTCGCACGGTGCCCGGCACTTGCATCCACGAGCGCGCGCTCGACGCGGTCGAGGTCACTTTACGGTTTCCGCGCGGATGGCTCGACGACTGGCGTCAAGTCGCGGCCGGCTTCGACCGGCTGATGGCGCAGCTCCATCCGGCAAAATAACGCGATCGAGGCGGGGGACGTCAGTCCAGGTCGGTGCCGAGAATCGCCATTTGAAAATTGTAGGAGCGCTCGTCGTCTTCGTCGTCGACGAAAAGAACCCCGACAAATTCATCGCCGACATAGACTTCGGCGGAATCGTCTTTTTTGGGCCGCGGCACTACGCGGATCCGCGGATTGGCGAACAGCTTCTTGAGATAAGCGTCGAGTTTCTTGACTTCCTGCACGTCCACGGCGGCGGGCTCCAGCTAAAACGTGCAAGCCGCATAGCACGCGGCGGCGCCGACAATCAAACTTCGTCGAGAAACATCTGGTCCATGGTGCGCGCCGGATCCGGGCATCCGGCGACACCGACAACCTTGGCCGGAACTCCGGCAACCGTGACGTTGTTCGGTACCGGCTTGATGACCACCGAGCCGGCGGCGATGCGCGAGCAATGCCCAACTTCGATATTGCCCAATACCTTGGCGCCGGCACCAATCATTACGCCGTAGCGAATCTTCGGATGCCGGTCTTCGTGCTCTTTGCCGGTACCGCCTAACGTCACGCCATGCAGGATCGAGACGTCGTCCTCGATTATCGCGGTTTCGCCCACTACTAGGCCGGTTGCATGATCAAGGAAAATGGCGCGGCCGATGCGGGCGGCCGGATGGATGTCGCATTGGAACACCGCCGAAGCGCGGCTTTGCAGATAAAGGGCGAAATCGCGGCGGCCCTTTTCCCACAGCCAATGCATCAGCCGGTGCGTCTGGATCGCGTGGAAGCCCTTGTAATAGAGCACCGGCTCGATCAGCCGATGGGTGGCCGGATCGCGATCAACCGTCGCCATCAGATCGGCGCGAAACGCCTCGCCGATCGCGGGAACGTCGCGCAGCGCGTCACCGTAAGCCTGACGGATCATCTCGCCGGACAGGGCTGGATGGTCGAGCCGCTCCGCCAGCCGATAGACGATGGCGGCTTCGAGGGTGTCGTGATGCAGGATGGTCGAATAAATGAATGTGGTGACCTCCGGCTCACGCCGGACAACGTCCTCCGCCTCGCGGCGGATGCGTGCCCATACGGGGTCGACCTTATCGAGGACCGGCTTCGCGTGCTGCTGTGCCATGGCTGCCTCCCGAGCGCGGCGGTTCTATCATATTGGGAGCCAACGGGGCGGAAACCAGAGGTTGGGCCGAGCCCCAGCCATTGGCTGACCGATCCGGCCTTTGGCCTAGTAACAAGAGCATCACGGCCGCCGGGCCAGGAAGTCGAGAACCTCGGCCTTGAACACCTTATCCCCGACCGCGAGCATGTGGTCGCGGCCGGGAATGACCAACGCTTGAGCGCCCGGAATGAGCGCGGCCAGCGCCTCCGCCGAGCCCCCGACGTCGTCGATGCTGCCGACCGCAACCAGCACTGGGACCGCGATGCGGCCGACCGCGTCGCGGCTAAGAACCTGGCGCGAGCCTTCGATGCAGGCAGCGAGCGCCCGCAGGTCGGAACGGGTCTTTTCGGCAAAGACGCGGTACATGTGTCCCACCGGATCGGCGACCGCCTCGCGGCTCGGGGCCAGCAGCGCCTGCGCGATGACCTGCGGCGGCCCGGTGCCCTCGACCATGTTGATGCCGAGCCCGCCGAGGACGGCCGAGCGCACCCGTTCGGGATGCGCCAGCGACAGAAACGCCGTGATGCGCGCGCCGAGCGAATAACCCATAACGTCCGCGCGCGGGATTGCCAGGTGATCGAGCAGCGCCAGCACGTCGCCAGCCATAATGCTGCTGTGATAGGCCGCAGGCTCGTAAAGCTTGGCCGATTTGCCGTGGCCGCGATTGTCGAGCGCAACGACCCGGCGGCCGGCCTGCCGCAGCGCGGACACCCAGCTGGTGTAGACCCAGTTCACCTCCTTGTTGGAGGCAAAGCCGTGCACCAGCACGATCGGATCGCCCTCCCCTTCGTCGAGGAAAGCAATCTCCACTCCGTCGTGCGAAAAACGCGTCATGCTCCCGACCATAACGTCGGACCGGTCACGCACAAAGCTGGTGATGAACCCGCCGGATGGCGCTAGTCTGGAAGATGATAACGATAAGAACCAGGAATCGCGGGAGGACCACTATGCAAGTTCTGCGGCTCGGTTTGCTCGCCACGTTATTCGCCGGCGTCAGCAGCCTCGCCAATGCCCAGGTCTCCGACGATGTGGTGAAGATCGGCGTGCTGACCGACCTTTCGGGTCCGGCAGCGACCGCGACCGGTCCGGGCTCGGTAGCAGCCGCACAGATGGCGGCCGAGGATTTCGGCGGCGCGGTGCTGGGCAAGCCGATCCAGGTGATTTCCGCCGACCATCAGATCAAGCCCGACGTCGCCGCCGGCATCGCCCGGCAATGGTACGACCGCGATCAGGTCGATCTGATTGTCGACGTGCCGGTGTCCGCCGTCGGGCTCGCTGTCCAGAACGTCGCCAACGAGCGGAAAAAGCTGTTCATC
This sequence comes from uncultured Alphaproteobacteria bacterium, assembly GCA_963747855.1. Lineage (GTDB taxonomy): Bacteria > Pseudomonadota > Alphaproteobacteria > Rhizobiales > Xanthobacteraceae > BOG-931. The sequence continues at coordinate 731,517 of CAVVGN010000002.1, read as the reverse complement.
ACCCATTCGACCGGCACCGCCGACTTTCACGGCAAGTTCTGCACGCCCTACGCCATACAATGGGTGTTCGACACGCATGCGCTCGCAGTCGGCACGGCGCAGGAGGTCACCAAGCGCGGCGGCACCAGCTGGTTCTTCCTCACTGCCGATTATGCCTTCGGGCACGCGCTTGAGCGCGACGCGGCGAAGGTGGTGTCGGAGAATGGTGGCAAGGTGCTCGGCTCGGTGTCGCATCCGTTTGCAACGCCCGATCTGTCGTCGTTCATCCTGCAGGCGCAAGCCTCCAAGGCAAAGATCATCGGCATCGCCAGTGGCCCGCCCGACAACGTCAACGCGATCAAGCTCGGCGGCGAATTCGGTATCTTCCAGGGCGGCCAGCAGATGGCCGGGCTGTTAGTTCTGATTACCGACGTCAACGCGCTTGGGCTGAAGGCGGCGCAGGGATTATTGCTCACCACGTCGTTCTATTGGGACATGGACGAGCAGACCCGCGCTTGGTCGAAGCGCTATTTCGCCAAGATCAACCGGATGCCGACGATGTGGCAGGCCGGCGTCTATTCCTCGGTCATGGCGTACCTCAATGCGGTCAAGGCCGCGGGCACCGACGATCCGCTCAAGGTGACGGCCAAGATGCGCGAGACGCCGGTGCAGGATTTCTTCGCCCGCAACGGCCATCTGCGCGCCGACAATTTGATGGTGCACGACCTCATCCTGGTGCAGGTGAAGACGCCGGCGGAATCCAAATATCCGTGGGACTATTACAAGATCCTCACGCACATTCCGGGCGAACAGGCGTTCGGTCCGCCCAATCCGGCCTGTTCGCTGGTCAAGCAGTGAGCGCGGCCGGCCGCGCAGGCGTACGCTAGGAATCGGCCGGGCGGGCGGCTATGGTGCCGTCGTGTAAGACGGATGTTGAGCATGACGGATACGATCGTCCCACACTTCCACAACGAACCGGGCGCCGCCGTGATCGACATCGGCGCCAGGGAGTTCATGTGCGTGGGCGCGTTGCCGCCATTCGATCATCCGCACGTTTACTGCGATATGGGCGACGCCACCGAATACGTCTGTCCTTACTGCTCGACGCTGTACCGCTACGACCCGGCACTCAAAGCGGCCGCCGCGCGGCCGGCCGAGTGCGCCTTGCACGAGATCGGGGTCTAAACCAACCGCGGAGGGCGTGCCCTGACGTCCGCGCGTTCTGTCATTATCGCCGGCGCCGGCATCGGCGGGCTGACTGCCGCGCTTGCGCTGGCGCGTTTGGGCTTTCGCGTCACTGTTCTCGAGCAGGCCGGACGGCTTGAGGAAACCGGCGCTGGGATTCAACTTTCGCCCAACGCCGCCCGCATACTCATTGAACTCGGACTGGAGGAGAAACTGCGGGCGTCCGCGGTCGCACCCTCGGCTCTGCGCGCACTCAGCGCCGCAAGCGGCCGCGAAATCATGCGGATGCCGCTGGGTGAAGCTGCTCTGCAGCGCTACGGCGCGCCCTATTGGGCGATCCATCGCGGCGATTTACAGGCGGCGCTTGCCGACGCGGCGGCGCGGCGGCTCGACATCACGCTCAAACTCGGCATGCGGGTCGAGGACTTCGTCGTCCATCCCAACGGCATCACCGTATCGGCGAGCACCGCCGGCGCTCGCACGATGGAGGAACGCGGCTTTGTTCTTCTCGGCGCCGACGGTCTTTGGTCGGCGGTGCGGCAGCGGCTTAGCCATGGCGGCCAGCCGCATTTTGCCGGCCGCACCGCCTGGCGCGGACTTATTCCGGTGCGCGAGGTTGCGCCGGAATTTCGCGCGCCGCTTGTTCACCTCTGGCTCGGACGCGACGCGCATCTGGTGCACTATCCGGTCAAGTCCGGCGAGGCCATCAACATTGTTGTCATTACCACCGATCGCTGGAACGCACAGGGCTGGAGCGAGCCTGCCGACCGGGCCGACCTGGTTCCGCGGCTCGCCGCGAAAAACTGGGCGCCGCAGGCGCGCGCGCTGGTCGGGCTCCCGGAAGCCTGGCTGAAATGGGCGCTGTACGACCGGCCGCCGTTACGGCGTTGGTCGAAGGGGCCGGTGGCGCTCCTTGGCGACGCCGCGCATCCGATGCTGCCGTTTTTCGCCCAGGGCGCGGCCATGGCGATCGAAGACGCCGCGGTCGCGGCGCATTGCCTGGCGCAAAACCGCGACAACCCCGCCGCCGCGCTGCAGGCTTACGGCGCGCTGCGGCGCGCGCGCACCCACAAGGTCCAGCGGCTCGCGGCGCGCAACGGCGCGATCTATCATCTCGCCGGCCTGCGCGGCCTCGCGCGTAACGCGGTCATGCGCGGCCTCGGCGGCACGCGCCTGTTGCGGCGCTACGACTGGATCTACGGCTGGCGCCCGCCGGCGGCGTAACTGGCCGGACGTCACGATAGTTCGTTTCTCAAGGCTTTTTCAGCGGCATTACTTTTGCCGCGTCAGTCGCCGCTTTGGTAAAAGATTCGCCGAGACTTTGTGTTTGCTCGCCAAAATTTTTGAATTGATCCTGCAGGAATTCCGTCTGGATACGCGCCATCTCTTGAACATCCTTGGTCTGGACCACGCGCTTGACGAATTCATGCGTAGCGGCAATGTTTTTCTCGGCGTAGCTTTTTATTTTCTCGCCGAAATCAGTTCCGCCGGTGGGATAGGACGAAATTGTCTTCAGAAGAAAATTGAAATAATCGTCGACCGCCCGCCTGGCTTGCTCCATGGTTTGATCGGCCATCGCGGTGAAATCTTCCATCGGTTTCTGCTTGTTCGTCACGGCTTCCCTCCCGGCGGCGACCCAGCCGCATGCTGCTGGCTATATTAGCAGAATAAAAGTGGCGCGCTCGGAGGGATTCGAACCCCCGACCCTCAGATTCGAAGTCTGATGCTCTATCCAGCTGAGCTACGAGCGCACTGCCACAACCGAGGCGCACAATAAGGCCTTCGGGGTTCCGTTCAACTCCGCGGAACCTGCGTGTTTTTTCGCTTCCGTCATGCCGGATTGGCATTGCCGCCATCCGCTCACGCTGGGCTGGCCGGGAACCTCCCCTGTCTGCGGCAAGTTGTCAGGCGAACGACTGCAAGGAGGCAGATCATGTCTGATTTCCGCGATCCCCTGTACCGCGATCTCAACAACCCGATGAGCGGCAACGTCGGTTACGAGCCCGCTACTGGACGCAATGCCGGCTGGGGCTGGATCGCCGGAGCCGTGTTCCTCGTGATCGTGCTGGCGCTCGCTTTCGGCGTGGGGCACGCGCCGGATAGCCGTGTTGCGTCGAATACAATGGCGCCGGCGACAACCCACCCGCTCGCCCCGCCGGCCGCCACCAATCTGGGGACCCCGCCGGCCGCTCCCGGCCTGACGCCGCCGCCGGCGCCTGCACCCGCGCCGACGCCAAACCAGTAGACCGGCGCAACTTGTAACTTCATCGACCGAGCGGCTCCGGCGATGCCGGGGCCGCTTCCCTTTTTGAGGATGATTTGCCGGGAACTACGGCTCCGGCGCGCGCATTGGTGTGCGAGCAGCGGAGGACCATCATGCCCGATACAATCGAACGGGCCGCAGCAAAAGTCCTTCATCGATCGGGAGACGGCGCTAGCGGCCGGCCTGCCGCCGCAGAAAAAACAGCCGGACCGATGGCCGTCGGGCAAATGCGCGCGGCTGGCATCACGCTTGCGGCGCTAGCCGCCGCCGCAATCCTCGCCATCGCGCGCCAATGAACAGTGCGACGCTGACGAGGCCCTGTATTGCGAAACCAGGACCCCCCGTTTGTTGGCGGCTTCCCTGTAGCCGACCATGTAGAGAATACGACCGCCAATCCAGACCAGCCCCAGCGCAGCAGCGGCAATGTCGTTGGCGCAGAAAGCGAACAGCCACAGCAACGGCATGAAGATCGCCATCCATTCGAGCGTGTTCATCTGCACCCGAACGGCGCGATCGAAGTCCGGATGACCGCTTGTCGCCGGCGCGGAAATGCCGAATTTTCGTCGCGCCAGCGCCACGCCATAGCCGGTCGAAGAATAAAACAAGATGGCAGGCACGGTGACAAGCGCGGTGTAATACGGCAAATGCAGCATGGCCGAAAAATCCTCCCAGTGGCTGCCACAACCTTGGGCTTCCACCATGACCGGCGCGAGCGCTTCCGGGCCGCGCTTCGGCGGCACAGCGCGCCAACGAAAGCAGCGTAAAGGGTTGACGTTCGTAGCGTTCGTTAAAACGACTGATGCCGTCATGGCCGGGCTCGTCCCGGCCATCCACGTCTTAAGCTCGCCGGCATCCAAGACGTGGGTGCCGGGCAACATAGGCGAGCGAAGCAACGCCGTTTTTCGAACGGCTGTGGCCGGGCATGACGATTACTTCTCAAACTGCGGATCGATCGGCACGCGGTAGCCGTTGGCAAGCCGGTTGGTTTCGTTGGCCATGCCGACCACCGCCATCAGCTCGCCGAACATCTGTTCCGTCATGCCGGCCTTGCGCGCCGCCGCGCCATGGCTGGCGATGCAATAGCCGCAGCCATTGGTGATGCTGACCGCGAGATAGATCATCTCCTTGGTCACCGCATCGAGCGCCCCCGGCGCCATCACCTCCTTGATGCTCTCCCAGGTGCGCTTGAGCGTAGGCGGATCGTGCGCCAGGCATTTCCAGAAGTTATTCACGTCCTTGATCTGCCGGCTGCGCTTGATGTCGTCGAACACCGCGCGTACCTCGGGGCAGGCGTCGTCATATTCGATCGGCTGGCGTGAGGCCATGTCGGTTCGTCCTTTTTGATTGATTTAGGCGCGCGGCCGCGGCGCTATTTCACCGGAATCACCAGCGGCTGGCCCTTCTCCAGCACATACACCGCGTACATCTTGCAAGACTTGTCGGCGGTCGCTGCGCCCTCGGCATGAATGGCGTGGTCGGGCAGTGAACCCGCCTCGCCGGCCGTGTAGGTCTTCTCCGGCTGGCCGTCGACGGCGAACCAGCACGCACCCTCGATCACGTAGGCGGTGACGGTACCGGGATGGATGTGGCGCGGCGCCTTGAAGCCCGGCGCGACCTCCACCACCGCGGTGGTGACCTGGTAATTGGAATTCGGCAACTCGGCCTTGCTGATGATGTTGCGCTTGACGGGCGACGGAGTGAGCGGCGGGTTTGGCGGCGGGCTCTCGGCCAGCGCCGTACCGCCGATCGCGAGCGCGGCGGCGAGAACGAGAATTGTCCTAAGCATGAGTTGCCTCCCATTTATTGTGCGGGCGTTGCACCGCCCGGCATCATCGCCATCCTATTGCTCCCTTTCCCCTTGCGGGAGAGGGTCGCGGATGCACAATCGAAGCCTGCGACAACCGGGACCGCAGCGGCCATGCCCAAAACACCGGATTATTTCGTCGGCAAGACCATCCTCATCACCGGCGCGGGAAGCGGCATCGGCCGCTCAACCGCGCTGATTTTCGCGCGCGAAGGCGCCAATGTGGTCTGCGCCGACATCAACGAAAAAGGCGCGCGCGAAACCGCGGACGCGGTCAACGCCAAGGGCGCGCAGGCACTGGCGCTGAAGGCTGACGTCACCGAGCGCGCACAGGTCAACGACATGGCGGCGCGCGCGATCGCAGCCTTCGGCCACGTGCAGTTTCTGTTCAACTCCGCCGGGGCCGCCATCCGTCGCGCCAAGTTCCTCGACATCGACGACGCGCTGTTCGACCAGACTTTCGCGCTCAACGTCAACGGCACCTTCTACGCCATGCAGGCGCTGCTGCCGCACATGCTCGCCAACAAAGCGGGTGTGATCGTCAACATGGCGAGCATGGCGCACAAGCGCGGCGCGCCCGGGTCCTCGATCCACTACGCCGCCGCCAAGGGCGCGGTGGTTACGATGACCTTGGGAGTAGCCCGCGAGTTCGCCAAGGACGGCATCCGCGCGCTGTCGATCTCGCCCGGTCCAATCGAGACGCCGTTCCAGGCGGCGGCGCAATCCTCGCCCGAGCTGATCAAGCAATTCCTCGCCGACGTGCCGATGGGCCGCTTCGGCAAGCCCGACGAAATCGGCGAGCTGGTTCTGTTTCTCTGCTCCGACGCCTGCGAGTTCATGACCGCGGATACGATCTACGTGAACGGCGGCGGCGGGTGGCGGTGAGCCCTCGTCATGCCCGCACTTATTGCGGGCATCCACGTCTTGTTTGCAGCGCCGAAGACGTGGATGGCCCGGACAAACCCCGCCATGACGACCGTTATTGACTCGCCACCCGCCAGTTCACCAGCGCCACGCCGGCGACGCAGACCGCCATGCCGGCGAGCGCGAGCGGCGGGAGACGCTCGCCGAACCAGAGCCACGCCAACAGCGCGGTCACTGGCGGCGTCAGATAGAACAGGCTGACCACGCGGGTCGCCGAACCGCGCCGGATCAGAAAATAGAACAGCCAGATCGCGCCGAACGAGAGGACGACGACGAGATAGCCGACGGCGAGCAGGAATTGGGGCGTCCAGTGCACGACGCGCGTTTCGAAGGCGAGCGCGCCGATTGAGAACAACACCGCCGCCGCGGCATACTGGATGCACAAGGCCGGCCGCCAGTCCAAGCTGCCGCCAAACCGCTTCTGATAAAGCGTGCCGATGGTGATGCCGACGAGCGCGGTGCCGATCGCGAGCCACGCGAGCAGATTGCCGCCGCCGGATCCGGTCTTGTCGTGCAGGACGAGATAGACGCCGAGAAGCCCCAGCGCCAAGCCGAGCCATTGCCGCGCCACCACGCGCTCGCCGAGCCAGCGATTGGCGATGGTCGAGGTCAAGACCGGCTGCAGGCTGACGATGAGCGCGGCGAGACCGGCGGAGAGCCCGTTCTCGATCGCAACGAACACGCCGCCGAGATAAAGCCCGTGCACCATCAGGCCGGTCGCAGCCGAGTGCACCATGCCGGCGCCGTTCGGCCATTTCGGCCGCGTGACCGCGAGGATGACGGCGAGCAAAACCACCACCGCGATCATGCGGATCGAAAGGAACGTCAGCGGCTCGGCGTAACCCAGTCCAAGCTTGGCGAAGACGAAGCCGGAAGACCACAGCAGGACAAAAACACCCGGCGCCGCGAACACGGCGACATCCTCGATCGATCGCGGCATTGTTTTGACCCGGCGGCGGTGTCGTTACCGCGCAGCAGTAGCGGGCGCGAGCAGCGCGGTCGAGGGCGCGCGTGGAGAAGCAGCTTTGCGGCGGGCGCGGGGACGCGCCGCCCTCGCAACATACCGGCAATACTCAAATCCTCATCGAGTTCGGGCCAGTGACTCCCCACCGGCATAATGTCAAACTTTGCCCGCTCGACCGACGAAGCCTCGCGCAACCGCGGATACCAATCGAGCGGAGTCGCGATCTTGCGGTCGTCGGCGAGCGTGACAATAAGCTCGTCGGCGGTGGATTCGACCGCACGCGGCTTAAGATCGCCGACCTCAAGCTCCAGAGTGCGCGCTCAGCAAGAAATTACGTTTCTGTCTTAGGTGCCGAACGATATCGGCAATTTCATGAGCCGGAAAGCAGGCGGTGATCGCAGCCAAAATTTGGCTTCATTGCCCGCTGCCCAAACGTGAGCATGCGCGGCTTCATTGCCGATAAGGCCCCCAACGCAGAACCGTCGGCACGTTAACCCCCCATTCGCCCTCGCTCCGCCAAGCCGACGCTTTGCGTCGGCGTTTGTACGCGAAAACGGCGGCTAAAGGCTGCCACGCACCCTCTCCCGCAAGAGGAGAGGGAAAACTCACACCGGCAAATTATCGTGCTTGCGTCCCGGCATCTCGACCGTCTTGCCGCGCAGCATCGTCAAGGCACGGGCGATGCGCGGGCGCGTGGTCGACGGCATGATCACGTCGTCGACATAGCCGCGCTCGGCGGCGATGAACGGCGAGAGGAACCGCTCTTCATATTCTTTCGTGCGCGCGGCGATCTTGTCCGGGTCGCCGATGTCGGCGCGGAAGATGATCTCGACCGCGCCCTTCGCGCCCATAACCGCGATCTGCGCGGTGGGCCATGCGTAATTGACGTCGCCGCCGATATGCTTTGACGCCATCACGTCGTAGGCGCCGCCGAACGCCTTGCGCGTAATCACGGTGACGAGCGGCACGGTCGCCTGCGAATAGGCGAACAGAAGTTTCGCGCCGTGCTTGATCAGGCCGCCATATTCCTGCGCGGTGCCGGGCAAAAATCCCGGCACGTCGACGAACGTCACGATCGGGATGTTGAACGCGTCGCAAAAACGAACAAACCGCGCCGCCTTGCGGCTCGCGTCACTGTCGAGCACGCCGGCCAGCACCATCGGCTGATTGGCGACCACGCCGATGGTGCGGCCGGCCATCCGCCCGAAGCCGACGACAATGTTGCGCGCGAATGTCTCCGACAGCTCGAAGAAATCGCCCTCGTCCACGGTTTTGAGGATCAGCTCCTTGATGTCGTACGGCTTGTTTGGATTGTCGGGTACGAGCGAGTTCGAGCGACGGCTCGATCCGGTCGATGTCGTCGAACGACGGCCATTCCGGCGCGCCTGCGGAATAATTCTGCGGCAGGAAGTCGAGCAGGCGGCGCATTTGCAGAAGACATTCCACGTCGTTGTCGTAGGCGCCGTCAGCAATGGAAGATTTGGTGGCGTGCACCGACGCGCCGCCCAGTTCCTCGGCTGTGACGATCTCGTTGGTCACCGTCTTCACCACGTCCGGGCCGGTGACGAACATGTAGCTCGTGTCGCGCACCATGAAGATGAAATCGGTCATCGCCGGCGAATAGACGTCGCCGCCGGCGCACGGGCCCATAATTACCGAAATCTGCGGGATCACGCCCGAGGCGATCACGTTCCTTTTGAACACCTCGCCGTAGCCGCCGAGCGCCGCCACGCCTTCCTGGATGCGGGCGCCGCCGGCGTCGAACAGGCCGATGATCGGTGCGCGCGCGCGCATCGCCATGTCCTGGATCTTGATGATCTTCTGCGCGTGGGTTTCCGACAGCGCGCCGCCGAACACGGTGAAGTCCTTGGCGAAGGTAAACACGCTTCGCCCGTTCACAGTGCCCCAGCCGGTGACCACGCCGTCGCCGGCGATCTTGGTCTTCTCCATGCCGAAGTCGCTGGAGCGGTGCTCGACGAACATGTCGAACTCTTCGAACGAGTTCTTGTCCATCAGGAGCTCGATCCGCTCGCGCGCGGTCAATTTGCCGCGCTTGTGCTGGGCATCGACGCGCCGTTGCCCGCCGCCGGCGCGCGCGCTGTCGCGGCGCTCTTCCAGCCTGTCGATGATGTCCTTCATGTCTTGCCCCGCCCTTGCGTGCCCGGCCGATCGATCGGCAAATCAATAGCAAGGCTTGGGTTTCGCGTCATGGTCCCCTGCCCTCCGGTGGCGGGTTGAGGTTGAGGTCGCAATCGGCTCTTGGCAGGCACCCTTGGCATGCTAAAGCCACGCCAATGATGACCGGCTTGATCGACGCGGTGGAGCGCCGCCCGAAAACGGCGTTCGCGGCCTTCCTCGCGCTGCAGGCCGTGATCTGGACGGCGCTGCCGGCGCTCATTTTCACCAATCTACCGCTCGACGTGATCGAGGCGCTGGTCTACGGCCGCGAATGGCAGCTTGGCTTCGACAAGCTGCCGCCCTTGCCGTGGTGGCTCGCGGAAATCGTCTGGCGCGTGTTCGGCACCGACGCCTCGCTTTATGCACTATGCCAGGTGATGGTGGTGCTCGCCTTCATCGCGGTGTGGGCGACCGCGCGGCCGCTGGTCGGCGCGGCGGGCGCGCTCGCCGCCTGCCTGATCGTCGACGGCCTCCACTACCTGACCATCAGCTCGGTCAAGTCCAATCACAACGTGATCGAGCTGCCGCTCTGGGCGCTCGCCGGCTATGCGTTCCACGCCGCAGTGAAGCGGGAAAAGCTCCGCGACTGGATTGTGCTGGGGGCAGCCCTCGGCCTCGCCTTTTGGGCGAAATATTTCGTCGCCATCCTGATCGTGCCGATGGCGCTGTTTGTCGTGTTCGACCGCGACGCGCGCCGCCGCCTCGCCACGCCCGGCCCGTGGGCGGCCGCGGCTATCGCGCTGATCGTGATGGCGCCGCATCTGGTCTGGCTGGTGCAGAACGATTTCCTGCCGCTGCATTACGTCGAGTTGCGGTCGGCGCCGGCGCACGGCGCGCTCGATCATTTGCGCTACCCGGCGGAATATCTCGGCAGCCAGATTTTGTTTCTCATTCCCGCGCTGTTCATCGCCGCGCCGCTTTTCCGGCGGCCATCAAAGCCGCCGGCGGCGCGGCCCAATGTCGACGCGCTCGACCGCCGCATCATCGCGCTGCTTGCCTTCGGGCCGGCGCTCACCTTGTTGCTTGCTTCGCTCGTCAGCGGCCGCGGCACGCAATCGACCTGGGGCTACCCGCTCTGGCTGTTCCTTGGACTTTTTATGGTGATGATTGCGCCGGCCGCGTTCGAACGCGCGCGGCTAGCTCATCTCGGCGCGCACTGGGCGGCGGTATTCGTCATCGTCGTCGCCGCGTTCCTCACCGATTACCTGGTGCTGCCGCATTTCGATCACCGCTACCGCGCCGCGTTTTTTCCCGGCGATGCGCTCTCGGCTGCGATGACGCAGCGCTTCGAGGCGGCGACCGGAACGAAGCCCGCTTACGTGATCGGCTCGATGTGGGACGGCGGCAATGTCTCGCATTATTCGGCGCAGCGCCCACAGCCGCACGTGCTGATCGACGGCCTGCCGCGGCGCGCGCCGTGGATCGATCTCGCCGATCTGCGCCGCCGCGGCGCGGTGCTGGTGTGGACCGAAAGCGACCAGAAGGTCTTGCCCCCGGCCTTTGCCGCGGTGGCGCCCGGCGCCGAGATCGGCGCGCCGTTCCAGTTGCCGTGGCGGCGCGGCGGCGGCGTAGCCACCGTTGGCTGGGCGATCCTGCGGCCGCAAGGGAACTGACGCGTCTTGATTTACCGCGCCGCGCCGGAATGCTAGGTTGCCGCCACACTCGACGTAAGAAGCAAAAAATGCGGGGTTATCTGAGACTTGACGCGTTTCGGGCGACGCCTTTGGTGCGCGAGCCGTTCCAGCACCTGATCGTGCCGGGCTTCGTGGGGCCGCAGGCGCTTTCGGCCATCAACGCCGATTATCCGAATATTTCCTCGACCGGAAGCTTTCCGGTCGATCAGGTGAGCTTCGGCCCGGCGTTTCAGTCGCTGCTCGACGAACTGGAAGGCGACGACTTCCGCGCCGCATTCGAGGAAAAGTTCCAGCTCGATCTCGAGGGTCGGCCGACTGTGACCACGGTGCGCGGCCGCTGCGACGCGCGCGACGGCAAGATCCACACCGACTCGACCAGCAAGATCATCACCGTGCTGATCTACATGAACGAGTCGTGGGAGAATTCCGGCGGCCGACTACGCTTGTTGCGTTCCGCTGACAACCTGAACGACATCATCGTCGAGGTGCCGCCGGTCGCGGGCACCCTGCTCGCCTTCAGGCGCAGCGACAATTCCTGGCACGGCCACGAGCCGTTCGCCGGCGAGCGCCGCGTCATCCAGTTCAACTGGCTCACCTCGGAGGGCAACCGGCAGATCGCCATGCTGCGCCACCATACCTCCGCGGCGGTCAAGCGCGTGCTGCAAACGCTGCGGCCGGGCCGCGCGTAAATTTCAGATGGCAAGCACCACCGACCTGCGCGGCAGGGACTTCCGCAAGATTCTGCTGATCAAACTTTCCGCCGTCGGCGACGTGGTTCACACCATTCCGGTGCTGAACAAGTTGCGCGCCCGCTATCCGTCGGCGCGGATCGACTGGCTGGTGACTCCGGCAATCGCCGAACTGCTGCGGCACAATCCCGCGATTACGAATGTGATCGAGTTTGCGCGCGAAGAATGGTCGGCGCCGTGGCGGCCCGCGCCGTTCATCGCCTATGCACGGCTCGCCGCGAAATTGCGCGCGACTGGCTACGATTTGGTCGTCGACATGCACGGCCAATTGCGGACCGCGATTTTCACGCGCGCGACGGGCGCGCCGGTAAGGATCGGCTTCGACCGGCCGCGTGCAAGCGTCTGGGATGCGTCGCCGCGAAAGTTTTCGAAAGTCGCGCGCCGGCACGCCTGGCAAGGCGCCCGCGAAGGAAGCTGGATCGCGTACACGCATCACATCCCGGTGCCGACGCTCGATCTGCACGCGGTCGACCGCTATCTCAATGTCGGACCGCTGCTTGGACTTCACCGACGGCCCGGCGGATTTTTCCTTTCCGATTCCGGCTTCGGCCGATAGCGGCGTCGAAGCGCTGCTCCATCGCTACGGCATGGCCGGCAAAGACCTCGTCACCATGGCGCCGGGCACGGTCTGGGAAACCAAGCACTGGGGCAGCGATAAATTCGCCGAGGTGGCGCGGCATTTCCTGCGCGGCGGTTATACCGTGGCGCTGATGGGTTCGGGACGCGAGCGCGCCGTGTGCGACGAGGTTGCGCGGCTCGCGCCCGGCGCAATCGATGTCGCCGGCGAAACCAGCCTGACCGAGCTTGCAGCGCTGATCCGCCGCTCGGCGATCTGCGTGACCAACGATTCCGGCCCGATGCATCTCGCCGTCGCGCTCGGCCGGCCGCTCGTCAGCGTGTTCGGGCCGACCGATCCGATCTGGATCGGACCATATCATCGCGCCGACGCGGTGTTGCAGGCCGGCGTGAAATGCTCGCCGTGCTATCTGCGCGCGCTCAGCCGCTGCCCGAACGATCACATCTGCATGCAGCACGTGGCGGCGGGCGCCGTGATCGAGCGGGCGGAGGGTATTTTGCACGCCGCCGGCAACGCCCAGCACGTGGAAGCGCGCGCCAACTAGATTTGCTCCGGCCTGCCCGCTTACGCCGGCCGCTCGCGCGCGGCAAAAATCGCAAGCCACAGGTAAGTGCACAGCAGCGTCAGTTCGACCAGAATAACGAACAGGCTGCCGCCGTAGACTTGCGGGAAAAACGCTTCCACCATCGCCATCGATACGACCGAGGTGAGCCACACCACTGCGCCCCACGGCGCCGCTAGCCACAGCCCGACCGCTGCAACCAGATCGATGACGGCGAAAAAGACGGTTGCGGTTTGCCACGCGACGGTATTCGCCTCGAAGCCGCCGTCGCGGGAGCCGACGACGCCGCACACCGCGGCCCAGTGGTAAAGCCCTTTCGCCAGCGACACTGCCGCCATGATGCGCAGAAACAAAACGAGATATTCCGACCAGGTTCCGGCCGCGTCGCCGGCCTTCCTGACGTGCACCGGCTCAAGCAGGTCGCTCGGCCGCGTCGGCTGCCGCTGGGATTGATCGCTCATCGCCAGCGGCTTGGCACCCGCGGCAGGCGTAAGTCAACCATGCCGGAGGAAGCCCAGTGGCGGCTCACCGCCGGACGGGGTAAATAGAGCCGAAGTCCGAGGAGAACGCTGATATGGCGATCAAATTCGGCCGCCCGCTGGAACGGGTCCGTTCCGTTCCGGCCGAGGCGGAAGCACCGGCCGAGCGCCTCGATCTAGCCATTCGCCCGCGCCGCAATCGCCGCGCCGAATGGTCGCGGCGCATGGTGCGGGAACACGTTCTCACCACCGACGACCTGATCTGGCCGCTGTTTGTGGTCGACGGAACGAATGTGCGCGCGCCGGTCGCCTCCATGCCGGACGTCGAGCGGCTGTCGGTCGATCAGACGGTGCGCGCGGCCGAGCGCGCGGCGAAACTTACCATCCCCTGCCTGGCGCTGTTTCCCTACACCGATCCGGACAAGCGCGACGACGACGGCTCGGAGGCGCTCAATTCCGACAACCTCGTCTGCCAGGCGATCCGCACCATTAAAAAAGAAGTGCCGGACATCGGCGTCCTCTGCGACGTGGCGCTCGATCCCTATACCAGCCACGGCCATGACGGACTTTTGCACGACGGCGTCATTCTCAACGACGAAACCGTAGCGGTTCTGGTGCGCCAGGCGCTGATCCAGGCGGAAGCCGGCTGCGACATCATCGCGCCGTCCGACATGATGGACGGCCGCGTCGGCGCGATCCGCAAGGGTCTCGACGCAAAAGGCTTCGGCGACGTGCAGATCATGGCCTACGCGGCCAAATACGCCTCGGCTTTTTACGGTCCGTTCCGCGATGCCATCGGCTCGAGCGCAACTCTCACCGGCGACAAGCGCACCTACCAGATGGATCCGGCCAACACCGACGAGGCTTTGCGCGAGGTGGAACTCGATATCGCCGAAGGCGCCGACATGGTCATGGTCAAGCCGGGCCTGCCCTATCTCGACATTCTGGCGCGGGTGAAGGACGCCTTCGGCATGCCCACCTTCGCCTACCAAGTATCGGGCGAGTATGCGATGATCATGGCTGCCGCGGGGAACGGCTGGCTCGACGGGGACAAAGCGATGACCGAGAGCCTGATCGCATTCAAGCGCGCCGGCGCTGACGGCGTGCTGACCTACTTCGCGGCCAGGATCGCGCAGAAGCTCAAAAACGGCGGATTATAACCGCCGGTTAGCGAACGAAGGTGGGGTGCCATGCGTGAGGACGTGGATCTCGGCCATTACGTGCCGCTGTTACGCCGCATCATCATCCTGCTGGCGGTGATCACCGCCATTCCGGTGGTGCTGTGGACCATCACGGCCGTCGTGCGCAGTTATGTCGGCCCGCCGAAAATTCCGACTTTCCACCAGCTTGCGTCCAAGGCTTCGATCAACGAGCCCGCCAGTACCGGCGCGAGCCAAGACACCGACCGCATGATGGCCCAAGCGGCGCAGCAGGCGAAGCTTGCCGATCCCTCGACCGCGACCGAAGCAGCGCCGAAAGGTCCGCTGCTGGCCGGGCGTACGCCAGACGCAAATGCGAATGCGCCGGCTGCAAATGTGTCTGCTTCCCCGCCGAGCGTGCCGGTTATCACCGTATCGCCGCCTCCGGCAGCAACGCCCACGCCCGCGCCCGCGACGACCACAGTCAAGCCGGCCGATCCGTGGCCGCCGATGCCGGCCAGTACGAATACGGCCGAGACACCGATGCCAGCCGCAGCCACAACGGTCGCACCGGCCGACACAAGCGCGCCGAACGCGGTGGTCGCCGCTGCGCAACCCGCCGCAAGCGAGGCGGCGGCCGACGACATGCCCGCAGCAGCGCCGCTGTTCGGGCCGATCCCGTTGCCGAAGCGGCGGCCTCACGTGATGGCGGACGCCCAAGCCACGTCGACCGAGCTGGCAGCGCCGGCAAGCAGGTCGGCCATTCAGACCGAAGCGCCGACGCGGATGGCATCGAACGGACCGATCCCGATGCCGCGCCCGCGTCCGGACATCGCGCCCGCGAGCACGGCGCCGACCGACAGCACGAACGGACCGCTCGATTTCATCACCAATATCTTCGGCGGCAATAAATAGCGCGGCGGTCTATTACTGCATCGCCGTACCGCTCGGCATGCGCACCGGCTGATAGCCGTCGGCGCCGAGTGCGCTGAAAATCTCTTCCGCATGCGCGGCGTCGCGCGTCTCCATGGTCACGTCGACCTTGGCGCCCTTGGCGGGAACGTCGAGGAACAGCCGGTGATGATCGACGCCTAAGATGTTGGCGCCGAATTCGCCGAGCCGGCTCGCGATCTGGCCGAGAATTCCCGGACGATCGGGAATGGTCAGGCGGAACGAGACGATCCGGTCGGCACGTTCCAGTTCACGCACCATGATCGAGGCGAGGATACGCGGATCGATGTTACCGCCGCACAGAATCAGTCCGACCTTGCGGCCGCTGAAGCGATGCGGCTTGGCCAGCATGGCAGCAAGGCCGGCGGCGCCGGCCCCTTCCGCCATGGTCTTCTGCAGCGTGAGAAACGCATTAACCGCCCGCTCGATCTGCGGCTCGTCCACCAGCACGATATCGCTGACGAGTTCGCGCACCACCGGCAGCGTGAGCTTGCCGACATTCTTCACCGCAATGCCTTCGGCCAGCGTCGCGCCGCCGCACGGCAGGCTCGCCTGATGGATCGCATTCCACATCGACGGATAAAGCGCGCTTTCAACGCCGGCGATTTCGATCGAGGGATTCTTTGCCCGCGCGGCAATGGCGCAACCGGCGATCAGGCCACCGCCGCCGATCGGAATGACCAGCACGTCGAGATCGGGCGCCTCCTCGAGCATCTCAAGCGCGACGGTCCCTTGGCCGGCGATGATGCGCGGATCGTCGTAGGGATGCACCCAGACCAGATTCTTCTCGGCCGCGATTTTCTCGGCGCGCGCTTGCGCCTCGCTGATGGTTTCACCATCGAGCACCACGGTGGCGTCGAGCGCCTCGGTAGCTTTGATTTTTACGAACGGCGTGGTCACCGGCATGACGATGGTGGCGGGAATGCCAAGGCGGCGGGCGTGATAGGCCACCGCCTGCGCATGATTGCCGGCCGACATGGCGATCACGCCGCGGCGGCGCTCGGCGGCGGTGAGAGCGTCGAGCTTCACGCAGGCTCCACGCTCCTTGAACGAGTTGGTGACCTGCAAATTCTCGTATTTGACGAAAACTTCGGCGCCGGTCAGCGCCGACAGCGGCGGCGCCGCGAGCAGAGGGGTGCGCAGCACGTGCCCGGCAATGATGCGCCGGGCGGTCGCGATGTCGGCAAGCGTCACCATGCCCGGCCTTTTTCCTCATTTCCGTCGGCGTTACAATGTAAGAATCGTGCGATAGGAACACCATGAGCTATTCCGGGCCAAATCTGGGACCGGCCTCTTCCCCAGGCGGGATCGGTATTCCGGCCGACATCCGGCCGCATGCCCACGATCCGGACGCCAATCCAGAGCTGTTCGAGGGTGTGCTGGCGCGGCGCGTGGTCGCTTTCGTCATCGACCTGATTGTCATCGCGCTACCGCTCGTCGCCGCCGCCATGTTCATTTTCGTCATGGGGCTGATCACCTTTGGGCTTGGCTGGGCTTTGTACTGGCTGCTTTCTCCCGCCTCGGTGGTTTGGGCGCTGTTTTATTACGGAATGACGCTCGGAAGCCCCGCATCGGCAACGCTCGGCATGCGCGCCATGGAGCTTGAAATGCGAACCTGGTATGGCGCGCCTTGCTACTTCGTGCTCGGCGCGGTGCACGCGGTCGTCTACTGGGTCAGCGTCAGCGTGCTGTCACCGTTCATCGTGGTGGTCGGCTTCTTCAACGCGCGCAAGCGGCTCCTGCACGACATCATCGTCGGTACCGTCGTCATCAATGCAGCCGGGCGGGCGGCAACGTTACGTGCGCGCCATGCAATTCGATAGGCGGAATTCGGTCTTTAACGCGCCAGTTTTCTCGGGTTAATCTAGCAGTCGCCGGGGCGGTCCCGGCGAGGAGGCCAAAGGGCCGGCAACGGTCCGAAATTTCCGTGACCCAGCATTCCCGCGATACCCCGCAATTCTACCTGACAGCGCCGTCGCCCTGCCCTTACCTTGCCGGCAAGGAAGAGCGGAAGGTCTTTACCCACCTCGTCGGCGAGCGCGCGGGCGAGCTCAACAATATCCTCACCCAGGGCGGTTTCCGCCGCAGCCAGTCGATCGCCTACCGGCCGGCCTGCGAAGGATGCCGCGCCTGCGTCTCCGTGCGGGTGGCCGCCGGCGAGTTTTCGCCGACGCGCAGCATGCGGCGCATCGCCGCGCGCAATGCCGACGTGGTCGGCGAGATGAAGATCGCGGTTCCGACCTCGGAGCAATACGCGATCTTCCGCGGCTATCTCGATTCACGGCATCGCGACGGCGGTATGGCCGACATGACGGTGCTCGATTACGCCATGATGGTCGAGGACAGCCACATCGAGACGCGCATCATCGAATACCGGCGGCGCGAGCCGGGAACGTCGATGCCCGGGCGGCGCGCGGGCGATCTGATCGCGGTGGCGCTCACCGATGTGCTCGCCGACGGCCTGTCCATGGTTTATTCGTTCTTCGAGCCGGACGAAGCCGACCGCTCGCTTGGCACCTTCATGGTGCTCGATCACATCGCGCGCGCGCAACGGATGGGGCTTGCTTACGTCTATCTCGGTTATTGGGTGCGCGGCTCGCGCAAGATGGACTACAAGAGCCGCTTCCTGCCGCAGGAGCGGCTGACGCCCGACGGCTGGGCAAGGGTGGAGTAGCCACCACCCAGCATCCGTCGTCCTAAAATTTCCATAGCACCCGAATTTGCGAAGACGCCGGGAATTAGCAGGATTTTTCACCGCTGATTCCGGCGGGAGCATGAAATTTTGTTACGCGTCGTTGCATTGACTCGTCACGACATTCCTCAGTTTATTGCACCTGATCGGACGTCATAGCGTCCAATTCTTTTCAAAAACTCTGCACTGAAACTCAACTCAAGCGTATGGAGGGTATCATTATGGCTACCGCGACAAGCAAAACACCTGCCAAGAACGGCGTGAACACCGAAGCCCTGATCGCCGCGCGCGAAGCGCTGAGCAAGGCCCCGGAGGCCGCGCAATTCAAATGGCGCGCCACGAACGAATGGAAAAACGGCACCCACAGTCATTCGACCGTCGAGGGTTATTACGGCCTTGGCCAGCAACAGCGCCACAAGAAAGCCTTCACCTTCGATGCCGATCATCCGGAAGTATTTGCCGCCGAAGACAAAGGCATCACGCCGGTCGAATTCGTTCTGGTCGGCCTAGCAAGCTGCCTGACCGCCGGGATCGCCGCCGTCGCCCAGCACCGCAACATTCAGCTGCGCTCGGTCAAGGCGACCGTCGAAGGCGATATGGACATTCAAGGCATCCTCGGCATCGATAGCGACGTGCGCAACGGCTACAACGGCATCAAGGTGACGTACGACATCGACGCCGACGCCAAGCGCGAGGACATCGAGGCTTTGGTCGCGCAATCGCAGAAGCGCTCGGCGGTCTACGATGTCGTCACCAACCCGACCAACGTCACGGTTGTGGTGAACTGACGTTTCGGAACGAGGTCGCAAAGGGGCGGCCAAAATTCGTACCGTCACCACAGTCGTTATCGGGGCCGGCCATGCCGGCCTCGCCGTGAGCCGCTGCCTCGCGCAGCATTCGATCGACCATGTGGTCCTCGAGCGCGGCGAGGTCGCGCATTCGTGGCGCACTGAGCGGTGGGATTTGCTGCGGCTGCTCACGCCGAATTGGCAGAGCCGCCTGCCGGATTTCGCGTACAGTGGCGACGATCCCGACGGCTACCGCACGTTGCCCGAAGTGGTCGACTTCATCGCGGGTTATGCGAAGACGATTGCGGCGCCGGTGCGCACGCACACGACCGTAACAACGGTGCGCAGCACCGAAACGGGATACCTGGTACGCACCGATCAGGGCGACTGGCGGTGCCGAACGCTGGTGATCGCTTCGGGAGCGTGCAACATCGCCGAAATTCCCGCCTTCGCCGCTCGGGTACCGTCTTCGGTTGCGCAACTCACCGGCCAGCAATACCGCAATCCCGGACAAATCGCCGATGGGGGCGTGCTGGTCGTGGGCGCGTCGTCGAGCGGCACCCAGATCGCGCATGAAATTCATCGCTCCGGCCGTCCGGTGACGTTATCGGTCGGCGAGCACATCCGGGCGCCGCGCGTCTATCGCGGCAAGGATCTGGAGTGGTGGATGGACGCCGCGGGCGTGCTCGACGAACGTTACGACCAGGTCGACGACATTGCGCGCGCGCGCCGCGTTCCTTCGCTGCAACTCGCCGGCACGCCGGATCGGTCGACGCTCGATCTCAACGCCCTGAGCGCCATCGGTGTGCAGCTCGCAGGCCGGCTGGCCGGCATCATCGACGGCGGCAAGGCGCAGTTTGCCGGATCGCTGCGCAACATGTGCGCGATGTCCGATCTCAAGATGAATAGGCTGCTGGACCACATCGACGAATGGGCGCGCGCCAACGACCACGAGGATATCGTGCCGCGACACCGCTTGCCGCCCACCCGCGTCGAGGACGCGCCGCCGCTCGCTCTCGACCTTGCCTCCGGCCGGATCAAAACCGTCATCTGGGCCACGGGCTATCGGCCCGATTACTCATGGCTGGAAGTCCCCGTCCTCGATCGCAAGGGCATGCTCCGCCACGACGGCGGAGTTGTCGACGCGCCCGGCCTTTATCTGATGGGCGCCGTCTTCCTGCGCCGGCGAAAATCCACCCTGATCGACGGCGCCGGCGACGATGCACGCGAGCTCGCCGCGCATCTTGCCGCTTACCTGGACGGCGAGCGGCGGCGGTTGACGGCGTGAGCCAGCGCGGCGCGCGTTACGCGCCGTTTCCCGCTCGCCCGTTGGTCGTGCCGCCGAATTTGTTGGTCTTGGGGAAACCCTTCGGGGCGAGGCGGCCGGCGTCAGCGCGATTGCCGCGCCAGTCGGCGAGCTCTTTCAGCGACAGCGTGAACACGCGGCCGGCGGAATTGGTCCAGCTCAAGCCTTTTTCCGCCTCGAACGTTTTGACGTCCGAGAGCCCGCCGTCTTTGTGACGTTGCAGCCGCACGCCGCGGCCGCGCGCCATCTCCGGCACCTGATCGATCGGGAACACCAGCATCTTGCGGTTCTCGCCAATGGCGGCGACGAGTTCGCCCTCGGCAACCGCGATCGCGCAGGCCTTATCGGGCACTTTGACGTTGAGGATGTGCTTGCCCTTGCGGGTATTGGCGACACATTCGTCCTCGGGAACGATGAAACCTCTGCCCTCGTGGCTGCCGACAATTAGCTTGCGGCCGCCCTCGTAACGGAACACCGAGATGACGTCGGCATCCTGCTCGAGATCGAGATAAAGGCGCACCGGCTCGCCGTGGCCGCGCCCGCCGGGAAGCTTCGCCGCCTCGATGGTGTAGCAGCGCCCAGTGGTGGCGAAGACGAGTAACTTCGACGTCGTCTCGGCGAAGAAGGCGAGCTTGAGCGCGTCATCGGTCTTGAAAGCGAGGCTGGAAAGGTCGGCGACCTGGCCGCGCAACGCGCGGATCCAGCCCTTCTCCGATACCACGATGGTAACCGGCTCGCGCTCGACCAACGCTTCCTCGATCTCGGCCTCGTCGTGGCGCGGCGCCTCGGCGAAAGTGGTACGGCGCTTGCCAAGCGGGGTCTTCGACCCGTAACGATCCCGCACTTCGCGGATTTGTCCGGCGACAGTCTTCCATTGTTCCTTTTCGGAGCGGATCAGGCTCTCGACCGATTTCTTTTCCGCCCGCAGCTCCTTGTCTTCGTTGCGGATCTCCATTTCTTCCAGACGGCGCAGGTTGCGCAGCCGCATATTGAGAATGGCGTCAGCCTGGACGTCCGAGAGCTTGAAGGTCCGCATCAAGACGGGCTTTGGCTCGTCCTCTTTGCGGATGATCTTGATGACCTTGTCGAGGTTCAGATAGGCGACCAGATAGCCGCCCAAAACCTCAATCCGGTTTTCGATCTGGCCGAGCCGGTAGCGCGAGCGGCGCAGCAAAACTTCGCGCCGATGCGCCAACCATTCGCTCAGCACCTCGGCGAGCCCGACCACCTTCGGCACGCGACCACCGATCAGCACGTTCATGTTCAGCGGCACGCGGCTTTCCAGTTCGGTGAGCTTGAACAGGCTCTCCATCATCAGCACCGGATCGACGCTGCGCGAGCGCGGCTCGAATACGAGCCGCACGTCTTCGGCGGATTCGTCGCGCATGTCGGCGACGAAAGGCAATTTTTTTTCGTTCATCAGTTCGGCGATGCGCTCGACCAGACGCATCTTCTGCACCTGCCACGGAATTTCGGTGACCACGATCTGATAGGTGCCGCGTCCGGTATCCTCGCTCCGCCAGCGCGCGCGCAACCGGAATGAACCGCGTCCGGTCGCGTAAGCCTCGGCAATCGTCTCCGCCGGATCGACGATGATGCCGCCGGTCGGAAAATCCGGGCCGGGCACGAACTTCAAGAGCGTCTTGGTGCGCGCGTTCGGCTGATCGATCAGATGCAAAGCGGCATCGCACAATTCGGCGATGTTGTGCGGCGGGATCGAGGTCGCCATGCCGACCGCGATCCCCTGCGAGCCGTTGGCCAGCAGGTTCGGGATCGCCGCCGGCAACACCACCGGCTCGCGCGAGACGCCGTCATAGCTCGGACGAAAATCGACGGCGTCTTCGTCAATGCCGTCGAGCAGGAGCCGCGCCGCGTCGGTGAGCCGGGCTTCGGTGTAACGCATAGCGGCGGGGTTATCGCCGTCGATGTTGCCGAAATTGCCCTGCCCGTCGACCAGCGGATAGCGCGAGGCAAAATCCTGCGCCAGCCTCACCAACGCATCGTAAATGGCCTGGTCGCCGTGCGGATGGAAGTTGCCCATCACGTCGCCGACGATCTTGGCCGACTTCTTCAACGCCGCGCCTGGATCGAGCCGAAGGAGGCGCATCCCGTAGAGGATGCGCCGGTGCACGGGCTTGAGCCCGTCGCGCGCATCCGGCAACGCGCGATGCATGATGGTAGAGAGCGCGTAAGCGAGATAACGCTCCTCCAGTGCCTCTCGCAGCGCGATGTCCTGCACGTCCCCCGAATCGGCGGAGAATCACCTTCTTGCTCATGGCGGCGACGGGTAGCGCGGTTGGCCGTTATGAACAAGAACGGCCGAGATGAAGCGCCCGCGGGCATCGGGCAAGGCCATCCCGCGCGGCGCAAAAGCGTGCCGCTCCAGAAAAAACCCGGTCAGCGCAAAGGCATCGGCGATATCGCCGGCCGAGGCCGGGTCGGCATCGGCGCGCAAAAAACTGGGCAGCCGCAAAAGCTTATCGCTGTAATCCTCGCCGCCGGCGCGGGACACCGCGCGGCCGGAACGCGGCGAGACGTAAATGAGATCGTCCTTGGCGCCGGTGGCTGCGCAGGAGGAAAGATCGAGGCCGAAGCCGAGCTCGGCGAGGAATGAGAGCTCAAAGCGCGCGATCACCGGCGCGACTGCGGCCGGATCGTCGAGCGCGTCGAGGATTTCTTCAAGCGCGGCATGGATGCGCGCATGCGGCTCACGCTCGGCGAGAAGCCGGCACAAGGCGGCGAGATGGGTGACGCCGTGCACGGCATGCGCAGCGGCAAGAAATCCGGCGGCGCGCAAATTGGTGCCTTCGATCGCGTAATTACCGAGATGATCGTCGAGCCGCGCCCGCCAGGTGGCGCGCAGCGAATTGCCTGGCTGCAACACGCTGCGCAACCGGGTGCCGGTTCCGCCGCGCACGAGCCCGAGATGGCGGCCACGCTCCGCCGTCATCAGTTCGAGAATGACGCTCGTTTCGCCGTGGCGCCTAACGCCCAGCACGACGCCTTCATCGGTCCATTGCATAGGTGGTATGTAGCGCGGTTTCCGGGGATTCGCAGGGCTACTCCTTCGGAAATTGCAGCCCCATTTCGCGATACCGCTCCGGATCGTCACCCCAGCCTTCGCGCACTTTCACGAACAGGAACAGATGCACAGGATGCTCGATTGAGCTAGCGATGTCGGCGCGCGCGGCCGCGCCGATCGCCTTGATGGTCTGGCCGCCCTTGCCAAGCACGATCTTGCGCTGGCTTTCGCGCTCGACATAGATCGTCTGCTCGATGCGCACCGCGCCGTCCTTAAGTTCCTTCCACACCTCGGTTTCGACCGTCGACTGGTACGGCAATTCCTGGTGCAACCGCAGATAAAGCTTCTCGCGCGTGATTTCGGCGGCGAGCTGGCGCAACGGAGCATCCGAGATTTGATCTTCAGGGTAAAGCCACGGGCCGTCCGGGACATGCGCGGCGAAGAACTTTTTCAGGTCCTCGACACCGTCACCGGTCCGCGCCGACACCATGAAAGTCGCGGCAAATTTCGCACGCTCATTGAGCGCCTGCGTCAGCTTCAGCAAGGCCGGTTTGTCGACCAGGTCGATTTTGTTGAGGACGAGGACTATGGGCGCGCGGAGGTCGGCGAGCTGGCGCAGGATCGCGTCCTCGTCGTCCTGCAAACCTTTATGCGCATCGATTAAAAGCGCAACCACGTCGGCGTCCTGCGTGCTCCCCCAAGCGCTGCCGACCATGGCGCGGTCAAGCCGGCGCCGCGGGGCAAAAATGCCTGGCGTATCCACGAAGATGAGTTGGGCCGCGCCTTCCATGGCGATACCTCGGATGAGCGCGCGTGTCGTCTGCACTTTCGGCGTGACGATGGAAATTTTGGCGCCGACCAGCGCATTCAAGAGTGTCGATTTGCCGACATTCGGTGCCCCGATCAACGCCACGAAACCGCAACGCATGGCGGCAGCCGCCGCCGGCTTCTCGTCGGCTTGGTCAGCCATCGCGCCGGTCGCAGTTGACGCCCTCGCGCGCCATCATGGCGGCGGCGGCGGCCTGTTCGGCGGCGCGTTTGGAGCGTCCGGAGCCTTCCGCGGGTGCAAGCTGCGGGAGCGCAACGGCGACGCGGAATTCCGGATTGTGATGCGGGCCTGAGCGCGCGACTTCGCGATAGGCCGGCGTCGGCAAGCCGCGCGCCTGCGCCCATTCCTGCAAGACGGTTTTCGGATCGCGCAATGGCTGCGCTGTAGTGCGCAAGCGCGCTTCCCACAACCGCCCGACCAGCGCCTCGGCGGCGGCGAACCCGCCGTCGACGTAGACCGCCCCGATCAGCGCCTCGCAAACGTCGGCGAGAATCGCCGGCCGGGTCCGGCCGCCGGCATTGGCTTCCGACGAACCGAGACGGATCGCGGCGCCGAGATCGATGGTGCGTGCAATCTCCGCGCAGGTCTCCTTGCGCACGAGATCGGCGAGCCGGCGCGACAGCTCACCTTCGTCCGCCTTGGGAAAAGCGCGATAGAGCATGTCGGAAATGACCAGGCCCAGGACGTGATCGCCGAGAAACTCCAGCCGTTGATAGCTGCCGGCGCGGTTACGCACGCCTTTGAGGGCGGAAATATGCGACAGCGCGCTGTCGAACAGCGCACTATCCTTGAAGTGATAGCCGATGCGCTCTTCCAGCGAAGCATCGCCGGCGCGTCGCCGGCGGCGGCGCGCATCCTTCTGGCCGTCGCGGGCGGCAGCCTCGACGGCGGGCGGCTCTTGCGGAGCTGGGACTGATTTGCCTTTGCCCCGGCCGCTCATCGAACCAGTGTGAACAACCGGGTCCAGCGCACGGTCCACGGCCAGCGCCACACCTCCCAGGCGTGCGCGCCGTCCCTGATCGAGAAGAAGATGATCTGCGCCCTGCCGATGATGTTCTCGTAGGGCACGTAACCGACTGCGCTGAGCACGCGGCTGTCGGTCGAGTTGTCGCGGTTGTCGCCCATCATGAAATAATGGCCGGGCGGCACGGTGTAGACCTGCGTGTTGTCGTAGAAGCCATTATCGGTGAGATCGAGCGTTGTGTACGTCACGCCATTCGGCAGCGTCTCACGATAGCGCTTGACGCGCTGCACCGCGCCGTCGTCGTCGGTGACGAAATCGTCGATGCGCTCGCGCTTGATCGCTTCACCGTTGATATTGAGTACGCCATCGATCATCTGGATGCGGTCGCCTGGCAACCCGATGACGCGCTTGATGTAATCGGTCGTGTCATCCTTCGGCAGGCGAAAGACGACCACGTCGCCGCGCCCGACCGGCTGGCCGACAATGCGCCCGGAGAAGATCGGCGGCGAGAATGGCAGCGAATAATGCGTGTAGCCGTAGGAATATTTGGAGACGAACAGGTAATCGCCGACCAGCAACGTCGGGATCATCGAGCCGGACGGAATATTGAAGGGCTGAAACAGAAATGTGCGGATGACCAGGGCGATGATAAGCGCGTGGAAGATCACGCGTATGGTTTCGGCGAAGCCCCCTTCTTTCCGCTTGGTCCCGGTCTGCACGCTCATCGGCCTATTGTTTCCGTTATCGAAGCCCGCGCCCCGCGACCTTGTAGCCTCTAGGACCCACCCGCGCAATTGCACGCGGGAATTCGCCGCGGTTTCACCCAATCGGCATTAGCCAAGGACGCCAAGTGCTTACCGCCAGAGCGACGGGAACATAACGAATTTGTCATGCCGGCCGCTGGCGCTAGGACGCATGCGTGGCGGTTGCGGAGATAATCACCAGCGCCTGCGCCATCGGCCCCTCGTCGGTCATGGTCAGGTCGAGGCGCGCCCGGTAACCGGCGGGCGTGAGCGCATCGAGGCGGCGCTTGGCGCCGCCGGTCAGCTCAATCGTCGGCCGCCCGCCGGGCAGATTGACGACCCCGATGTCGCGCCACCAGACGCCCGCGCGCAGCCCCGTCCCCAGCGCCTTGGCGCAAGCTTCCTTGGCGGCGAACCGCTTGGCATAGGTCTCGAAACGGTTGCGCCGCCTCTCCGCCTTGGCGCGTTCGGTCGGGGTGAAGATGCGGTCGATGAAGCGGTCGCCGTGGCGCTCGATCACCTTGGCGATGCGGCGCGCGTCGCAGATATCGGAGCCGATGCCGAGAATCATGGCGTCCGCCCGGCGGCGCGCGCCCGGCCGCGAGCCATCGCCACGCGCATATGACCGACGGCGGCGCCGACACCTTCGAACATCGCCTCACCAATCAGGAAGTGGCCGATGTTGAGCTCGACGATTTCCGATAGCGAAGCGATTTTTTCCGCGCTGACATAATCGAGCCCATGGCCGGCATGGACCTCAAGGCCGGCGTCCGCTGCCAGCGCCGCCCCGCGCGCGATGCGCTCGAATTCAGCGTCGGCCGCGTCGCCATCGCCCGCGCCGAGCGCGTCACACCAGGCGCCGGTGTGAATTTCAATCACCGGCGCACCGATGGCGGACGCGGCTTTGATCTGTGCCGGCTCGGCGGCAATGAACAGCGACACGCGAATACCGGCGCCGGCGAGTTGGCCGACGGCCGCGCGCAGCGCCTCGCGCTGACCTGCAGCGTCAAGGCCACCCTCGGTGGTGCGCTCGGCGCGGCGCTCGGGAACGATGCAGGCGGCGTGCGGGCGCAGCTTGCGGGCGATCTCGATCATCTCAGGCGTCGCCGCCATTTCGAGGTTGAGCGGCTTTTTGATGTGCGCTTTGAGCCGCGCGACATCTTCGTCGACGATGTGGCGGCGATCCTCGCGCAGATGTGCGGTGATGCCGTCGGCGCCGGCGGCAATGGCAATCTCGGCCGCCTTCAGCGGATCGGGATACTTGCCGCCGCGCGCATTGCGGAGCGTGGCGACGTGATCGATGTTGACGCCGAGGCGGATGGGAGCAAATGCGGGCATACGGCTTGGTCGGGGGCGGGGCGCGGCGCTCTAGCCGTTCACCCGCTCGACATTGGCGATCACCTTCTTCGCGCGCAATTGCGAGATGATCGACGTCAGATGCTTGAGATTGTAGACTTCGAGATCGATGATCACTTCGGTGAAGTCCGGCGACTGCCGCGACATGCGGATGTTATCGATGTTGCCGTCGTGCTCGGCGATCACTTGGGCGATCTGCGCGAGCGAGCCAGGTTCGTTGACCGATTGCACCGCGAGCCGGGCCGGGAAGCGCTGCGGCACCTTGTCGTCAATATCCCACCGCACGTCGAGCCATCGCTCCGGAACTTCTTCGAACCGTTTGAGCGCTTCGGAATGGATCGGATAGATGGTGATCTCCTCGCCCGGCGTCATGATGCCGACGATGCGGTCGCCGGGCACCGCGCCGCCGTTCGGCGCAAAGCGCACCGGCAGATCGGAATTGATACCGCGGATCGGGATGGCGGCGCCGTTTTCGGACTTTTCAGTCGCGTCCGACTTCTCCGGCAGCTTGAATTTTACCGCTTTGGCGCGCTTTAGCCCGAACCACCCGGTCTCCGCCTTGGGCGCGACCGGCGTGACGCGCTCGTCCTTATAATCCGGATACATGGCGCGCACGACGTCGGAGGCCTTCATCTCACCGCGGCCGACCGCCGACATCACGTCGTCGACTGAAGCTCGCGCCAGCCGCGGCAGAGCGCCCTGCAACTGCTCGTCCGAATAGCCGAACTTGGCGCGCTGACACAGCCGCTCGAGGATGCGGCGGCCGAGCCCCGAATACTGGTCGCGCACGGCCGCGCGCGTCGCGCGGCGAATGGCGGCGCGTGCCTTGCCGGTGACAACGATGGATTCCCAGGCGGTCGGCGGCGCGGTCTGCGCCTTGGAAGTGAGGATCTGGACCTCATCGCCGTTTTGCAGCGGCGACGAGAGCGGCCCGATCTTGCCGTTGATCTTGGCGCCGACTGCCATGTTGCCGACATCGGTGTGCACGGCGTAGGCGAAATCGATCGGGGTCGCGCCGCGCGGCAGCGCGATCAGCTTGCCCTTGGGCGTGAAGCAGAACACCTGGTCGTGAAACAGCTCGAGCTTGGTGTGCTCCAGGAATTCTTCCGGATTGGAGCCCTCGGCCAACAGTTCGATGGTACGGCGAAGCCACGCATAAGCGTTCAATTCGCGCGACAGCATTTCCGTCGGCGAGCCTAGTCCGTCCTTGTATAGCGCATGCGCGGCGATCCCGTATTCGGCGATCTGCTGCATGCCGCGGGTGCGGATCTGCAATTCGACGCGTTGCTTGCCCGGCCCGATCACGGTGGAATGGATCGAGCGATAATCGTTCTGCTTGGGCGTGGAGATGTAATCCTTGAAGCGTCCGGGCACAACCGGCCAGGTGGTGTGGACGATGCCGAGCGCGCGGTAACATTCGGCGACACCCTCGACCACGACGCGAAAGCCGAAGATATCGGACAATTGTTCGAAACCGACGGCCTTTCGTTCCATTTTGCGCCAGATTGAATAGGCGCGCTTGCGCCGGCCGGAGACCTCGGCGGAAATGCCGCTGTCGGCGAGCTTGCGAGCAAGCTGCTGCTCAATCTCGGCGATCCAGCCTTTGCTGCGCGCAGCCAGCGCCTCGAGCCGCTCGGTGATCACTTTGTGGGCGTCGGGATTAAGCTCGCGGAACGACAAATCCTCGAGCTCCTCGCGCATCTCCTGCATGCCCATCCGTCCGGCAAGCGGGGCATAAATATCGAGCGTCTCCTCCGCCGTCACGCGGCGCGCTTCCGGCGGCCGGTGCTCGAGCGTGCGCATATTGTGCAGCCGGTCGGCGAGCTTGATCAGCAGCACGCGCACGTCGGCGGCGATGGCAAGCAAAAGCTTGCGCAGGTTCTCCGCCTGCTTCGCCTCTTTGGAGACGAGGTCGAGCTTCTTCAGCTTGGTCAGGCCCTCGACCAGCGTGCCGATGTCCTTGCCGAACAACCGATCGATTTCGGTCCGGGTGGCGTCGGTGTCTTCAATTGTGTCGTGCAGGAGCGCGGCGGCGATGGTCGCGTCGTCAAGCTTCAGGTCGGTGAGGATGGCGGCGACTTGCAGCGGATGGGAAAAATAAGGATCGCCCGAAGCCCGCTTCTGCTCGCCGTGGGCGCGCATGGCATAGACGTAAGCGCGGTTGAGCAGATCTTCGTTGGTCGCAGGGTTATACTGTTTGACCCGGTCGATCAGCTCGAATTGCCGCAACAGCGGCGGCTTGCGCGGTTTGCGCACGCCTTCGTCGTCGTGCGGAACGAGGTTGGGCCCGCGCGCCAGAGCGACGCGCGCCCGGGGCTGGTTCTGCATTCGCGGCAAATCGATCGGCGACCGGGCCATGAAAGCGACCTCGTCTCCACCGGCAAAAATCGGCGGAATTGGTCACAATATCATGGCGCGCGGTAAGCGTCACAAGACAGCCGGTCAGCGCCGGCCGCGCCGACAAAACTCGCGGCGGTTTGCAAGCTTATCGTTAATGAACGAGGCCCGGAGACTGGCGAAACCGCGGGTTTACTCGTCCTCGTCGCCAGCTTCGACATCCGGCTCTGGCTGGCTCTCGGGCGGGGTCAACCCCTCCAGCCCCTTGAGCAGCTCTTCCTCGCTCATGCGGTCTATGGTGACCTCGGTATCGTCGGCATCGACCCCGGTACCGGGCGTACCGATGAGCGGAATACCCTCCGGCTCGGGCTCGTCCACCTCGACATACTTCTGCAGGGAATGGACGAGTTCCTCCTTGAGATCCTCCGGCGAAACCGCCTTTTCGGCGATCTCACGCAAAGCCACGACTGGGTTCTTGTCGTTGTCGCGCTCGACTGTAATTTGACCGCCCGAGGAGATCATCCGCGCGCGGTGGCTGGCGAGCAGAACGAGATCGAAGCGGTTTTCGACCTTGTCGATGCAATCTTCGACGGTCACACGGGCCATAAGTGCATCTCCTGGAGAGGCATCGGCAACCAAACGTCGCCCGACGGGCGTTAGGTATCGTCAGAGACGCCCGCTTGCAAGAGCATTCTCCATAGACGGCCCGTGATTTAAGGAAAATTCGGCCTTTTCGGCTCGGTGCCAGCGCATCGCTCGCTTAGGTTTGAGGAACTCGCACCGTCCCAATTGTGCCACCGTTTCCGCGGCGGGGTGCCGCACAGACGACAACAACGCTTGCGCTTGCGCAGAGCGAGCAAAGGCTTTAGGCGAATATCGTGCTTTTGCCATCGTCGCCATTTAGCGATGGCGATAACCGCTTTTGACGAAACGCCCGGATCTGCGCGTCCATTGCGGACCGATCCGGCCTCACCAGAGAAGTATCGAGACAGATCATGTCAGCACAAATTGAAAAAATCGCATTATTCATCGACGGCGCTAATCTGTACGCCACGGCAAAATCGCTTGGGTTCGATATCGACTACAAACGGCTGCTGCGTGAGTTCCAGTCGCGCGGCTATCTGGTGCGCGCGTTTTATTACACCGCCGTGATCGAGGACCAGGAATATTCCTCGATCCGGCCGCTGATCGATTGGCTTGACTACAACGGCTACACCGTCGTCACCAAGGCGACGAAGGAGTTCGTCGATCAAACCGGCCGGCGCAAGATCAAGGGCAACATGGATATCGAGCTCGCGGTCGATGCCATGGAGCTCGCCCCGCACGTCGATCAGATGGTGCTGTTCTCGGGCGACGGCGATTTCCGCTCACTGGTCGAGGCGGTGCAACGACGCGGCGTGCGCGTCATTGTCGTTTCGACGATTTCGACGCAGCCGCCGATGATCGCCGACGAATTGCGCCGGCAGGCCGACGAGTTCATCGACATCGTTGTGTTGCAGAACAAGATCGGCCGCGATCCCAACGAGCGTCCGCAGCGCGAGCCGCGGGAAATCCGCGAGCCGCGCCACACCCCGCAATTCCTCCAGCGCCCGGCATCAACCGGCGGCGTCGCCACGGCGCAGCGCGTCGAAGTCGAAGACGAATTCGACGAAGACTAGGCGCCGGCGATCCTGCGATGGGGCCCACGAGCGGCAAACCCGGCCGCGATTGTCCACGCTGCCCGCGGCTGCTCGCTTTTCGGCAGGAGTGGCGCAGCAAAGAGCCGGAATGGTTCAACGCGCCGGTTCCTTCGTTCGGATTGATCGACGCGCAACTCTTGATTGTCGGACTGGCGCCTGGGCTGCGCGGCGCCAATCGCACCGGCCGGCCTTTCACCGGCGATTATGCCGGCCATCTCCTTTACGCCACGCTCAAAGAATTCCGCTTCGCCGGCGGAGAATTCCAGGCCCGCATCGACGACGGTCTTAAGTTGGTCGATTGCCGCATTACCAACGCGGTGCGCTGCGTGCCGCCGGAAAACAAACCGACGCCGCAGGAGATCACCAACTGCCGAGATTTCCTCACCGCCACGATCGCGGAAATGCCCAAGCTACGCGCCATTGTCGCCCTCGGCCGCATCGCGCACGAAACGCTGGTGCGGGCCCGATCGGCGCGGCGAAGCGACCATCCCTTCGCCCACGGCGGCATGCACCGGATGGGCGCGATCATGCTATTCGATAGCTATCATTGCTCGCGCTACAACACGTCGACCGGCGTGCTGACGCCGCAAAAGTTCCGCGACGTGTTCGCGCAGGTGCGCAAGTTTCTCGACGCGGCGTAAGCCTCGCCGCTTACGTGAAAATCGCGGCTTCGTATTTGCCCGCGCCCATCTCGCCCGGCGGGAAGATACGGTGGCGCTCGATCCACTCGAACAACTCTTCGAAAGTCTCTTTCGAATAGGGCTCGAACACCAGCCGCTCGCCCGGCCCCCAGCGTCGCGTATCGATCTGGTCGTGGAAGCGGGCCGGAAATTCCTTTTTGTAGTAATGCGTGTACAGTTCGGGCCGCAGATCGATATCGCGTTGGGCACGGCGCAGCGCCCGAAAATATTTGCGCACATCCTCGGGGGCGGGGGTACCGGTGACCATCGAGGCAATCATGAAGGTGGTGTCGATGATTTTACGGAAGCCGAGCTGCTCGGCAAAATAATATGGCCCAGAGAACAACGACGCCGCCGGCAGTTTACCGTCGATCAGCAGTTCCATGCGGCTGAACAGCATGCCATCGCTGAAGGAAAGCTTGATCTGCTCCGGCTCGAGATATTGCTCGAGCCCCTGGATGGTCGCGTAATGGCTGCCAGACTGGTAGCCCACCGAGATCGGCACGCCGGCGAGATCGCGCGGAGTCACTATCTTTGAATCCGCCGACACGAACACGCCGCAAGGCGATACCGAGTAGCAGTCCGCGTAAAGCTTGCCGTGGCCGTTCGAGGCGGCGACGTTTACTGTCCAATGGCAGGCGCCGCTCACATTGCAGGTGCGCCCGGCCTCGATGGTCTGATAGGCGCCGACCTTATTACCGAGATTGTGGCCGCTCGCCTTGCTGGAATCCATCGCTTCACGGAACTCGTAATCGAGGCCCTCGGCGGTGAAATAGCCCTTCTCCTCGGCGACCCATTCCTGCAGCCGAAAGTGCGGCGCAACGATGAATTTGGGCATGGAAGCCTCTGGCTGTGAGTGCGTTGAAGCTAGCGACGGCTGCGCAGCCAGGCAACGACTTCAGCGGCGCTCTGGTCGGGCGGAAACACCGGGTAGAACACTTTCGTGATGACGCCGTCGTCGATGACCCACGCCATCCGTTTGAGCAGCGTCATGCCGGCAGCCATAAATGTCGGCAGATTGAGCGCGCGGGTAAACTTCAGTTCGGCGTCGGACAAGACCGGAAACGGCAGATGCAGCCGTTCGGCTGCCTCGCGCTGATAGTCGGTGTCCTGCGTCGACAACCCGAAAACGTACCCTACACCGAGATCCTTGAGTTCGGCGAAGTGGTCGCGAAAGCTGCAGGATTGCGGCGTGCAGCCGCGCGCACCGGGAATATCGTCCCAGCCGGGCGGCAGATCGACGCCGGGCACGCCGGTGCGCGGATAAATGTAAAGGACGGTACGGCCGCCGATCACCGACAGATTGAAAGCGCCGCTTCTGGTCGCCGGCAGCGCCAGATCGGGCAGCTTCATGCCGGTCAGATGCCGCGCCGCTCCGTCGTCCTGCGGAGCCGGGATGTTTGCCGGCAGATGTGTCGGGTCGTGCCTGCCGGGCGCCTCTCTTGCCTGGGTCATTTTTCCGTCTCCGGATTTCAACGGCGCCTGATTTTTTCCGAAAACCGGCGACCACTCTTCGGGATCAGGCGCATACGACATGAATTCCATCAGCGAGCCGTCGGGGTCGCGGAAATAGACGCTGGTGCCCTGCCCCTTGGCGCCGAAACGCTGCAACGGACCCCGCTCGACGGCAATGCCGCAGCGCTGGAGGTGCGTTATCGCATCGGCAATCGGCCCGCGCCATTCAAAACAAAGGTCGCTATTGCCGGGCGCGACCGGAAGCCGCGCCACTTCGGCTGGCTCGACGCCAGGACCATGCACATTGAGCTGCCGGTCGCCGAAGCGATAGGCGTAGCCGGTCGGCCGGGCGATCAGCTCGGCGCCAAGCACCTTGGTGTAGAAAGCATTCGAGCGCTCCCAGTCGGTCACGTGGATCACGCAATGGTCGAGCGAGGTTGGAATCGGCACCGCATCGTCTCTTTTCAATCGCCAACCACGCCGAGCTTGCGGCCGACGCGCTCCGCCACGGCGCGTCGCTGTTCATTGAGAACCGCAAGGCGCCCGCGCAACCGTTTCACGGTTTCCGGCGCCGCAGTTTTTGGCGAACCGGACGCAAATGGCGGTGCCGGATCGTATTCGATTTGCAGTTGGATTTCTCGTGCCACCTCTTCACCATCGAGCTGCGCCGCCAACACCAGCGCAAAATCGAGGCCCGAGGCGACGCCGGCACCGGTGACGATCTTGCCGTCGATCACAACGCGCTCGCTGACCGGAAGGGCGCCAAGCATCTTGAGATGCTCAAGTGCCGCCCAGTGGCAGGTCGCACGCTTACCTTTGAGGAGACCGGCGGCTCCCAGGACCAACGACCCGGTACATACCGAGGTGACGTATTTTGCGCCGCGTGCTTGAGTGCGCAGAAAGCTCAGCACCGCTTCGTCTTCCATCAAGTTCTGCTGGCCCGGGCCGCCGGGGACCATGATGATGTCGAGTTGTGGGCAATCGGCGTAGGTAACGGTCGGCAGGATCATCATGCCGCGATCGGTTTTGACCGGATCGAGCGTCTGCCCGACGAGATGGACCGTGGTGTTGGGCAGTCGGGCCAGCACTTCGTAGGGCCCGGTCAAATCGAGTTGAGTGAGCCGCGGGAAAGTCAGCATGCCGATGAAGCGTTCCGCAGCCACGGTTCAGCCCTTCTGCCGCAACAGCCGGCCACGCTCGCGATCCCACGATCGCTTCTTCTCCGTGTCGCGCTTGTCGTAGAGCTTCTTGCCGCGCGCCAGCGCCAGCTCGACCTTGGCGCGTCCTTTCTCATTAAAATATAGCTTGAGCGGGACCAGCGTCCGGCCTTCGCGCTCGACCGCGCCGATCAGTTTGTTGATCTGGCGGCGATGCAAAAGAAGTTTGCGCGGCCGTTTCGGCGCATGGTTGAAGCGGTTGGCTTGCAGATATTCTGGAATGTTGGAGTTGATCAGCCAAATCTCGCCGCCGCGTGCGTCAGCATAGGATTCCCCGATTGTTGCCTTGCCCGCACGCAGCGATTTGACTTCGGTGCCGGTGAGCGCGAGGCCCGCCTCCATGGTTTCGTCAATGAAGTAATTAAAGCGCGCCTTGCGGTTGTCAGCGACGACCCGCACCTTCCTTTCAGGTTTCGCCGCCATGCTGTGCTTGCGCTCAACGGCTCTTGAGCAAGTCGCGGATCTCGGTCAGGAGCTGTTCTTCCTTGGTCATAGCCGGCGCCTTCGGCGCCTCCGCCGGCATCAGCCGGCTGACCAGCCGGATCACCCAGAACAGCACCCAGGCAACGATGATGAAATTGAGCGTGACGGTGAGAAAGCTGCCCCACGCAAACACCGCGCCTTCTTTCTTCGCCTCAGCGAGAGTTGTGGCCGTCACTTTTGCGGATAGCGGCAGAAAGTGATTGGAGAAATCGAGCCCGCCGGTAATTGCGCCGATCACCGGCATGATCAGATCGCCGACCAGCGACTGCACGATATTATTGAAGGCCACGCCGATGATCACGCCAACCGCCAGATCGACGACGTTGCCGCGCAGCGCGAATTTCTTGAAATCGTCAAGCATTGCCATTTGGTCGCTCCCTGCCCTCCCGCGACGGCGGGAAAACGAGTTTAAGCCCGATCGTCGCCGGAACGCTAGTTGATCAGGCCAGCATGGACCATGGCGTCGCGCACGGCGGTCTGCGCCGCCTCGCTTGCAGGCACCATCGGAAGGCGCAGCCCGTTTTCGCACTTGCCCAAAAGCGAAAGTGCATACTTGACTGGCGCCGGGCTTGCCTCAATGAACAAATTGACGTGAAGCGGCGCGAGCTTGTCCTGTATCTTTAGTGCGGCGCGGAAATCGCCTTTCAGACAGGCGGCCTGAAACTCGGCGCACAATCGCGGGGCCACGTTGGATGTGACCGAGATGCATCCGTGGCCGCCATGAGCCATGAAACCGAGCGCCGTGATGTCCTCGCCGGAAAGTTGATTGAAATCCTCGCCCATCGCCGCGCGCTGCTGTGACACGCGCGTCATGTTGGCGGTCGCATCCTTGACGCCGGCGATGTTACGAAGCTCGAACAGGCGCTTCATCGTGTCGACGGACATATCGATCACCGAGCGCGGCGGGATGTTGTAGATGATGATCGGAATGCCGACGGCGTCGTTGATCGCCTTGAAGTGCTGATAGAGCCCTTCCTGGGTCGGCTTGTTGTAGTAAGGCGTGACGACCAGCACTGCGTCGGCGCCGGACTTCTCGGCATGGCGGGCAAGGTCGACCGCCTCCTTGGTCGAGTTCGAGCCGGCACCCGCCACGACCGGAACGCGACCGCGCGCTTCCTCGACGCACCACTCGACAACGTTGTGATGCTCCTCATGCGACAGCGTTGGGCTCTCGCCGGTCGTGCCTACCGGAACCAGCCCCTTAGTGCCTTCGGCGATCTGCCAATTCACCAGGTCGCGGAATGCCTTTTCGTCCACGGAACCGTTTTTGAAAGGCGTGATGAGCGCGGTGAAAGAGCCCCGAAAGCTCGTCTTGGCGGTCATGACACGTTTTCCTTCAGGCTGGTTCCGGACGGGTCCGTTCGCGGGCAATCGACGGTTCGCCCGCTGCCGGCCCGCCTAAATAACGGGTCGCGGCCTGGCTTGAAAGCCCTCATGCGGCGTGAATAGCCCTGCCCCTGCGGTAGGAACCGCGCACCCAGGGCGCTAGAGTGCGGTGCGAATCTCTCGCCCGAGTGCCACTCGTGCCCCGCTTTTGCCGCGAAACCCGTTGATTCCCGTGGCCGATAGCCGCTCCCATTAGCGATTCCTCAATCTTGCCAGCCGAAGAAAAACTCAGGTATCGACGGCGAGCGCGAGTGACGGGAGACGTTGCGCCAGAAAGGTTCGTGCCGGTGACAATCCTTCGGCTCATAGCCGCAATTGCCGCCGTCGCCCTGTTCGCCGGCGGAGCGGCCGCGGCGCCGGATGCAATCCCGCTGCCGCGGCCCAGACCGGCGCTGAAATCAGAGGCGAAGCTCGCCGCGCACGTCCCGCCCGTTCAGGCGGCGAAGGCGCCGATGTCGCTTTCGCCCTCGTCCGCGGACGTTTTCGCCACCTCCTCGATTCAAGCTCCGGGACTGACCCGCTACGGCGCGCCAACGCCGCCGCCAGTTGCGGGCGCGCCGGCGCGTCTCGCCCAGCGGCTGTCGATGGCGGAGAGCTCGGCCACCTCGCCACTCGACATTTCGACGGTCAAGCAGGCGATCGATCTCGTGCGCAAGGGCCGGCCGGACGAAGCGACCTCGGTCGCCGGCAACATCGCCGATCCAACGGCGCGCAAGCTGGTGGAATGGGTGATCCTGCGCAGCGACGACACCAACCTTGATTTCCCGCGTTACGCTGCCTTTATCGCCGCCAATCCGAGCTGGCCCGGCATTGTGTTTCTGCGCCGGCGCGCCGAGGCGGCGCTCTGGCAACAGCAGGCCGCACCGCGCGCGGTGATTGATTTTTTCCGGAGCGACGGGCCGCACACCGCCAAAGGAAGATTTTCGCTAGCGCGCGCGCTTCTCGCCGAGGGTGATCGCGCCGGCGCGCAGGCGCTGGTGCGCGACGCCTGGCGCAAAGACGGCTTTTCGGCGGACGTCGAAGCGCAGGCCCGCGCAGCGTTCGCCGGCCTGATCGGCGCCGCTGACGACAAAGCGCGCATGGACGCGCGCTTCGACGCCGATGACGATGACGCCGGCTTGCGCGCTGCCCAACAGCTCGGCGGGGTCGAAACCGCCATCGCCAAAGCGCGCGCCGCGGTCATCAACAAATCGGGCAAGGCGAAGGCGTTGCTCGACGCGGTCCCGCCGGCTGCGCAGCACGACGCCGGCTATATGTTCAGCCGCATCCAATGGCTGCGGCGCAGCGACAAAATCGTCGAGGCCGCGCGCTGGATGCTCGGTGCGCCGCGCGAGCTGGAGCGGCTCGGCGACGTCGATCAATGGTGGGTCGAACGGCGGCTGATCGCGCGCAAGCTTTTGGACGTCGGCGATGCCAAGCTTGCCTACGAGGTGGCCGGCACCGCCGCTCCTCCGCTCAACGAAAATTATCGTGCCGAGCAACAATTCACCGCCGGCTGGATCGCGCTTCGCTTCCTGCGCGATCCGGGGTCAGCGCTCGCTCACTTCGGACATGTCGGGGACGGCGTGAGCAATCCGATCACGCTGGCGCGGGCTTATTATTGGCAGGGCCGCGCTGCGGAGGCGCTCGGCCGCATGGCGGATGCGCGTGCGCATTACGAAAACGCGGCGCGCTATCCGACCGCCTATTACGGCCAACTGGCGCGCGCGCGGCTCGGCGTCGAGGCGGTGACCTTGCGCACCCTGCCCGAGCCGACCCCCGAACACAGGCATCTCGAAATCGCGCGCGTCCTGGAAATTCTCTACGCCGTCGACGAACGCGACCTTGCCGCAATCGTCGCCGCCGAGATCGGCGACAAGACAACCGACGTCGCTGCGCTGACCACCGCAGCCGAAATCACCACGCACCACACCGACGCGCGTGCCACGCTTTTGATCGGCAAGTCGGCGCTTGGACACGGCTTGCCGATGGAGCGCTACGCATTTCCCGATTTCGGCGTGCCGAATTATCAGCAGATCGGACCCGAAGTCGAACGCTGCGTTGTCTTGTCGATCGTTCGCCAGGAAAGCGCGTTCAATCCGAAAGTGGTTTCCAGCGCCAATGCTATCGGGCTGATGCAGGTTACGCCGGCCGCCGGCATGGACACCGCCAAGCGCTTCAAGATCTCATTCGACCGGCGGCGGCTGATGGCGGACGTCGCCTATAACGCGCAGCTCGGAACCGCCGAGATCGGCAACGACCTCGCCACCTGGCGCGGTTCCTACATTCTCGCCTTCGTCGCCTACAATGCCGGGCCGCGCCGGGCGCGGGAATGGATCGAGCTCTACGGCGATCCGCGCGATCCGAAGGTCGATCCGATCGACTGGATCGAGCGCATTCCGATCTCTGAGACGCGCAATTATGTCCAGCGCTTGATCGAAAATATGCAGGTCTATCGCGCGCGGCTCGGGAACCCGCGGCTGATGATCGAAGCCGATCTGCATCGCGGCGGTTAATCGCGCATTTCACCGCATTTCTTGGTTGCTCTCCTGCCGGGGCGCCCGTTAATGTCAATTTCGTGACTTCACCCTGAGCGTGAAGTCGGGCGGCAGGAAGTGGCAATGAACAAGCCCTCTCCGTATCTGAGGCCGGACACGCATGGCGGCGTGACACCGCCGGGCAAGAGTCTTTTCGTCACCGCGCCGGACGGCCTTCGCTTGCATGTGCGCGAATACGGCTCGCGCTCGTCGCCGGGGCTACCGGTGGTTTGTCTGCCCGGTCTTGCCCGCACCGCCGCCGATTTCGACGAACTCGCGCCGGCGCTCGCCGGCGGTCCGCCGGAGCGTCACGTCATCGCTGTCGATTCCCGCGGCCGTGGCCATTCCGAGCACGACGCCGACCATTCAAACT
The DNA here is from genome assembly GCA_963747855.1 of uncultured Alphaproteobacteria bacterium. Taxonomy (GTDB): domain Bacteria; phylum Pseudomonadota; class Alphaproteobacteria; order Rhizobiales; family Xanthobacteraceae; genus BOG-931. Next base: position 692,303 of record CAVVGN010000002.1, on the reverse strand, counting down.
ATAATTGCATGGTTGAGCTCGGCGACATCATCGGTGTCCTCATTGAGCTTGGCGTCGGCCCGGCGGTCTTCATCGGCAGTTCGCGCGGCGGCGTTCTCATCATGATGATGGCGACCGCGTATCCAACCGCTATAGCTGGCGCCGTGATGCACGACGTCGGTCCGGTGACCGAAGCCAAGGGCATCGCGCGCATCAAGGGCTATCTCGGCAAGCTGCCGCACCCGCACACCTACGAAGAAGGCGCCGACATCCTACAGCGGCTGCTCGGCGCGCAATTTCCCAAACTGACGCACGAGCAATGGCTGGGAGCTTCGTCGCGGACCTGGCACCTCAAGCACGGCGCATTGAAGCCGGCCTTCGATATCGGCATCGCCAACGCGATCGCCGGCATCGACGTCGAACAGCCGCTGGCGTCGATGTGGCACGAATTCGATGCGCTCGGCGGCGTGCCGATGATGGCCATTCGCGGCCAGAACTCCGATATCTTGAGCGCTGCGACCATGGAAGCGATGCGCGAACGGCGCGGCGGCAACATGGAAGCAATCGAAGTCCCCGACCAGGGGCATGCGCCGTTGCTTGAAGGCGAATTGGTGCGGCAGATCGTTCGCTTCGTAGCGAAATGCGAAGCCGCGCGCCAAGACGCGACAACGGTGGCCTGATCCGCAAATTGTAAGCTTACCAGCCCGCTTTATAATTGAGCCGGCCGAGCAGGCTCTGGCTCTTCAGCGCGGTAGAATACACTTCCGGCGAACCGGTGATGGGCGCGCCACCGTTCAAACTGGCCGCGCCGCTGCCGAAGTCGGTATAGAGATATTCGAGCCCCAACGAGAGTTTCGGCGTAATTTGATACTCAAAGCCGGCGCCGGCGGTCCAGCCGTTGAGTTGCGTGCCTTGCGAGCCCTGCGAGAATGCGCCGAGCTGAGCGGCGCCTTGCAGCGGCGAACCGACTTCGGCCGACGCGAAGCCACCCTTCACATAAGGCAGCCATTGCCCGAACGAATAACCAAACTTGCCGGTGACGGTGCCGAGCCAGTTCATGTTCGGCGACCAGCCACCGTTGGTGAATGCGGGCACGTAAGGCGCGGTGAACCGGCCGTCGAAATTCGCCGCCGCCAGCGAACCTTCCAGGCCGAACACGAAATTTTTGGTCTGGAAATTGTAGCCAAATCTTTCGTTGGTCGGCGCCGCATTGGACGAACCGAAGCCGTTCGACGGCGCAACCGTCGTCCATGGAATCGCATCGGATCCGGCGCCGGAATTTGAGCGAAGATAAAAGCCGGCCCATTGCGGCTGTTGTTTTTGCTCCGGCGCGGGCGTAACCGAATTCAGGTCGAACGCAGACGCGGCTTGCGCAACGCAAGCGCCCGCGAAAACGACCATCAGCAAAGTGCAAGCTTTCTTGACCAGCACCAGCGTCACCTCATTGCGGCCGGGCAAGCTCGAAACACGCAAGCTTCGCGCGATTATCATCCGCGCCGCCAAATCCGCATACCTCGCCCAACTCAATGATATACCCGCGGGCACTTTCGGGTCGATGCTGGAAGGGAACGGGGTGAACGGCATAAGCCATTATGGGTACTGGCCTTTTTCGGTTGCCGGAGTTTTCGCGGCGGGTGTTGCAAATATGGCTCAGGCCGGCGTCGCCAATTGAGCGGCTCTAGCCGAGCCTCCGCCGGTTCAAACAAAAGCGCCGCCGGTTTGGCCGGCGGCGCTTCGTAAAGTTCAAGCTTGCGAATTTTTAGAACCGGAAGCGGACGCCGGCCGTTGTCGCAAGGTTGTTGCGGGCAATGTCGCCGTTGGCGATGCCGCCAAACGCCGCCGAGTACATGGTACCGATGTAAGCGTCCCACTTAGGCAGGAACCGCCAATCGAGAACCGCCGAGTAGACGTCATACCAGCCGGCGCATTGCGAGTGCAGGGCTGGGTTGGGACACGTCGCCGCCCCGCCGTTGGCGTACTGATTCTGAATGTAGTGATAGTAAGCACCGATCACATTCAGGTCTTTGGTGATGCCGTATTTGACGCCGGTCCACATGATCTGGAAGATCTCGTCGCTGCAACCGCCAAAAGCAGTACCGGTTCCGCAATTAGCGTTGAAAGCGTTGTTGTTGATCGAGGTACCGTTAAACCCAGCCGTCTGACCATGGTTGGTCAAATTGGGATTAACAAACAAGAACCCATCATCAAACAATGCCTGCGTCGCGTTGCTCGGGTTGGAGAACTGGATCCATTCATAGCCCGCGTACAGAGTGATCAGCGGTGACGGCGGAGGTGGGGCGGCTCCTTTGACGAGCAAGGGCGGTCCCCCTGCCATACTAGTACTACCGAAGGTCCATTTGCCGAGCACCATGAAGTTCGTGTTGTTGGAGAGCGTCGCCTTGATGGCGCCAGTAGGGGGGAACGTGGTTGGCCAGCCGTTTACAGTGCCCTGGCCGGGATACATCATTGACAAATTAATCGCGTCTTTCTCCCAAGTAGCGATGAAATCCAACGAGATCACGCCGGGGACGACATTCTTGATGTCCCCGCCGATGCCGCCTGCGACGGCGCCGTTGTTGGGGTTATACTGCCCAGTGCCGAACGGTTGCCCCATAGCTGACAACCGGAAGTCGCCGATATTGACGCGATACTTGATCGCCGTGGTCCAGCGGGCATCCTCGGTATCGCCGGCGCCCGCGGCCTTGCCGGAATAGCCGATCGGCGAGAAGGCGTACGAAGCGCCCATCGGATCGTAGGCAACGATCCCGTCATTCTCCAACGAATTTTGCCGGAAGAAGGTCAGCGTGCCATACACCGGCTGGCTAAAACCGAGGTAGTTCGACGCCCCCAGCCAGCCCCACCTGCTCGAGTCGAACGGTAAAGCGTCCTGATTCTGCGCCGTATTAATGGCGTTCTGCATAGCCTGGGGGGCGTTGGCCAACAGCAGCGAATACGGATCGAACGCAACCCCGGCCTGGGCAACAAACGACCAGCCGCCCGGGGCGATAGGTTCGAAGACTTTGACCCCTACCTCCGATTGGCTCAAGGCGTTGGGACCGAGACCAAAGCCAGCATTTCGGTTGGTCGCACCCGTGCCACCGGCACCAAGCAAATACGAGGCGCCGGTCGGGAAGTTTTGATCGAACGGCGTACCATGCGTTTGATACGTGCCGCCCATGTCGACCGTGCCGAAGAAGGTGACCCCGTACCAGGTCAGCGGGCAGGCGGTGAAGAAGAAGTCGTAAACGCTGCCGCAGGTCGCCGGCGGCGGCGGGGCGTATGTCATTGGCGCAGCCTTGGTCAACATCGGCCCGTCGGCCAATGCACTCGTCGCGTAGGTCGCGCCGACGAGAGTTACCGCCGCAGTTAAAGCGGTAGCCAAACTGAACTTTTTGACCTTGCCCGCTCTCCGATTGACGACCATGACCCCCTCCACCGTTCTGAATGAATGCCGAGAATTCGGTGCCCGTACCCGTGGTAATTTTGCCGAATGACAGTTGGATGACGGATTCGTTGGTTGATCAAGCATTTGGTAGGTATGACAACGCATTTGGAACTTCAGTGGCAAAAATACAACGCTGTGATCCGCCTACACACGACACGTCCCAGACCCTTTTAAAAACGCCGCAAATGACGCGGGCGCTTGCAAGAGAATTCTGGGTTTTGAAGGCCTTAGGGACCCGCATCGGGGGCGACGAGGCTTTTGAACGCGGCCGCGATCGCCGGCAACGGCGGCGGAATCGGCGGGAAGACCTGGTAATCCTCCCAGCCGCTGCCGAGCGATTTGTATAGCGTCACCAATTGCGCGGCGGCGCTTTCCTGCGCCAGCACATATTGCTGCTCGATCTCGTATTCCTGCCGTTGCGCGTCGATGACGTTGAGCGAATCGGTCAGCCCGCGATCGAAGCGTTCGGTGGCAAGCGTCACCGCGCGCCGCGCCGCGGTCAGTGCATCGGCTAAATGGCGCAGCCGGTTCTGCTGCGCGGCATAGGCGTCGATCGCGGCATCGACCTCGCGCACGGCATTGAGCACGGTCTGCTTGTAATTGAACAAAAGCTCGCGGCTGCGGAAATCGGCCTTCTCGACTATCGCGTCGAGCCGGCCGAAATCCAAAATCGGCGCCGCCAGCGCCGGGCCCCGCCGACCATATCGGATTGATCGGCGCCGCGGTGAGCCCCGGCCCTTGCTGCTGTCCAATGCCGGCGGTGACGGCAAGTTGCGGAAACAGATTCGCCGTCGCCACACCGATAAGCGCGGTAGCGCTCGCCAATTGCCGCTCGGCCTCGACGATGTCCGGCCGCCGGCGCAAGAGATCGATCGGCAACCCGGAACGGATACGCGCCGGCAAAGCCGGAAGCACGCCGGGCCGCGCCAGCTCGCGATTGAGGTTCTCGGGAAACTCGCCGACCAGCACAGCGATTGCGTAGCGCGCCGCGTCGATGCGCGCGATCAGCGGCGCGACTTGCGCCTGCAATTGCGCGAGCTCGCGCTGCGCCAGCGTAACGTCGAGTTCGTTGGTGATGCCACGGCTATAGCGCTCCTGAACGAAGTCGACGTATTTCTGCGCAACTTCGATGTTTTTGCGCAGCACCGCAAGCTGCATTTGCAGTGCGCGCAGATCGAGATAGGCGCGGGTCACGTCGGCGACGAGCGAGATGAGCACCATGTTGCGCGCGGCGATTGCGGCATCCACGTCATACTGCGCCGCTTCGAAGGCGCGGCGGAATTTGCCGAACACGTCGATCTCCCAGGCCGCGTCGAAGCCGGCGATGTTGTTGATCTGCGTCACGCCGGCGCTGTTCTCGGCCGACACCAGCGTTTGCGAAGCACGGCCGCGGGCGAGGTCGCTTCCCGTGCCCCATGCTCCTCCATCGCTGCCCTCGGCCACCGGCAACGCCGCGCCGAGCACGACGGCTTCCTCGGCGCGCGCTTGCTGGATCCGGTTAAGAGCGATTTCGAGGGTCGGGCTGCCGGCGATGGCGCGATCGATCAATGCATCGAGTTCACGATCGTGCAGCGTGCGCCACCATTTGGTGCTGGACGACGGCACGGCTCGCGGCAACCTTGGAGGATGCCGCGGCAATGAAGCTTGCCGGCATCGGCTGCTCGGGGCTCGATAGTTCGGCCCGACGGCGCAGCCGACCAGGCCGCAGACAATGACGATGACGGCAAGCAAGCTGTGGACCCGGCGGCCGCCGCGGATACGCGAAATTTTGGCTGACGCCGGCACAGACGGGTGCACCCCATTCACGAAAGCGACCACGGCTAGCGCAATGGACTCCAACCACCAGCGGCGCCGATGTGGCACGCTTCATTCCGCCTGCGGATGGTGTTCCCCCGCGGCGGAGAATGGGCGGTTTTGAATAAGCGCGCAAGCGACCGTTAGCCGCTTGTCCCCGCTACTCCTGCGGGTTTAGCGCCGGGGCAAGCGGCGCGTGTTTTTCGCGTGGCCCCGACGGCCCTTAGAAGGTGATCCGCATCGTTCCAACGTAGTTGTTGTAGACGACCGGATTGCTCGTCACCGCGAACTGGTAACCGAAGCCGAGGATCAGATTGACCGGTCGATCGGGGCTGTCTTTGCCAATCGGGAAACGGCCGAAGATGATGCCCGGCGTCAGCAGGACCTGACTGAGGCCTGCATGTTCTCCGTTTGGCCAATACTCGTAGTTGACCTCGAGTTCTGGCCAAAAATATTGGGCGACGTGATACTGGAACGTCGTGTTCCACACTATCGGAGTGCCGAAATTCGTCATGTTCACAGCGGCTGTATTCCCGGGCGTCGGATGCGCCGCGACCGGATATTGCTGGCTGATGGTCATTTGAATGTCGAAATCGCCCCAGCCCTTGCCGAAAGCGAGAGTGGGCTGTGCGGTCCAAACATTAGTTGAAATTTTCGCCGGCGTGCCGAGCGGATCCGTCATCTGAAAGAAACCAGTGACGATGTAATTGCCATTCTGCTCGTTGGCGGAAAAAAACCGGTATTTGAAGAGGAACGCCGGCCAATCGCCCCACCCGGTCGCATCGCCTTTGGGGCCGTTGGCGCTTACGTATGGCGGTGTCGCCAGGATGGCTTCAACGTTGTAGGCAGGGATGGTCTCACCTGGAAGCCGCCAGGCCCACCGAAATTTTCGAGCTTTTGACCGTTGCCTTGGCCGTTGCTGGTGGGTCCGTTTTGCTGGCTGTAGAAGTCGAAGCGGAACTCTTGCTCAAGGCGCGGCGTGACCGTTATCAGCGGTGTCATCCAGTGCGGCTGCGCGTTCTGGGTTGCCGAAACCATGGCGAGCCATGATCGCCAGGATTGATATGTTTGCCAGGAATAATAGGGATTGACAGGGTCGTATCCCAGGGTACGGTGACGGAGGCGGAGCCTTAAGTGGTATAGAATAGGCGTCTTGTGCTTGCGCACAAACAGGCGCTAGTACCGCAACCGCCGCGACGGCGACGAAGAAACCAAACCTTTTCATGTCAGCCCCCTGCCCCGAACACGGGATTTTTCCGCTGTATGCATTCCGATATAGCCCAGCGCTGTATTGGCTCGTATATAATGGAACGTGTCAACAGATCGCAGGCATATTGAGCAAATGCGGTCGCACCGTGTGACATCCCTGCAACAGTGGCCATCTTGATAAGAAACCGCATGGCTTGGAGGACGACAGAGATGAGCCGAACGTTCATTATATTCTCAATGCTCTTTTCGCTGACGCTGCCTGGGGCGGCGTTCGCGCAGGAGCCGGTGGGCTGTGAGAAATTCAAATGGCCGATTGATAAAGAGCGCGCGTTGTTGACCGCCGCCGCGCCAATTGCACCGGGCGGCGAGATTGGGCAGCCGTTATCGGGCGCCGTGAAGCTACCGCTCGCTCCACTCGCGGACGTGAAATTGCCGATACCGCCGAGCCGTCAGCCGAAGTCGCCGGATTCCTATGCCGGGTTTGTCCGTTACGCGGCGCTGCCGCAAGCCGCCACCTATCGCGTCACGCTTTCCGAACCGGCATGGATCGATGTGGTGCAGGACGGGCGTGAGGCCAAATCGACAGCGTTCAGCGGGGCGCTCGGCTGCGACGGCATCCGTAAAAGCGTGAAGTTCGACCTGTCCGCGACGCCCTTCGTCATCGAAATCAGCGGCACATCCGCACGTGAAATCGCCATTGCAGTGACGCCGGACTAGCCGGCGCTCAGTCCGCCGAGCCGCCCTCCGGCGCCAGCGCCGGCGCATAGCCCTTCGGGATCTGGAAAAGTTCGGCGCTCTGCGCGCCGTAGCTCACCGAACGCGCCTCACGCACTTTTTCTCCGTCGACGACCGACCGCAGCAGCACGCCGTCGGCGGTAACGCACACCACGCGGCTTTCGACGTCTTCCATCCATGACCAGTCGGTGCAGTGCAGGCCGGCAACGATCGCATCGCCGCCGCGTTTGATCGCAACGCCGGAATCGGGCGCCAAATGCTGACCGGCCGCCCCTTCGAGCTTGCGATAGGAGCGCGTTGCGGGAATGAGCAGAGTGACGTCGTGCGCGTTATGGTCGAAAATCGTGGTCGATTTGTCCGGACCGTCGATGCGTTCGAGGTGTTCGCGCGCGAGCCAGCGGACCCTCTGCGAAATCTTCGGCAGATGTGGACGGGTTACTTCGTAAGTGATGTCCACGTCGCGCGTCGGCAGCAGCAGAGGTGATTGCGCCGCTGCGGGGACCGGATGCTCGGCAATGAGCCAAGCCATGAAAGCCAGGAGAGGCAAATATCGTAAATTGTTCATTTGCGGCAGCTTAGCCCGTGTGCCACTCCCATAGCCGGCAAATCGGCCATTTCCGGATAATTGCCGCGTTGCCGGGCCGGTTCCAGGCCTGTGGAGCGGGCCAGGGCAGCGGGAGCGATGCCCGTTACGCGCGCCTTCCGGTTCGTATAGATTTCACCGGCGGCGATAGGGATGACCGGGCCCGATTTTACCCGGCAGCCGAGTAGCTTGCTCGGCGGGAGAGCATTCGCTTGTGGGTCGTTCAGATCGCGCTACGGCGACCTTATACCTTCGTCGTTTTATCCTTTCTTATTGCGATCTTCGGCGCCTTGTCGGCGCTGCGGACGCCGACCGACATTTTCCCCAACATCAACATTCCGGTCGTCAGCGTGGTGTGGACCTACACCGGGCTGTTGCCGAACGACATGTCCGGGCGCGTCATCTATTTCTATGAGCGCTATCTGACCGCGCAGGTCGCCGACATCGAGCACATCGAGTTGCAGTCGCTCAACAGTTACGGCGTGGTGAAAATTTTCTTCCAAAAGGGCGTCAATATCCGCACCGCGCTGGCGCAGGTCACCGCGGCGTCGCAGACGGTGCTCAAGCTGCTGCCGCCCGGCATCACCCCGCCTTATGTGTTGAGCTACAACGCGGCCACAGTTCCGATCCTGCAACTGGCGCTCTCCGGCGAGAAGATGCCGCAGATGCAGCTGTTCGACTACGGGCAAAACTTCATCCGCCCGCAGCTTGCGACCGTTGCCGGCGCCGCAGTGCCCTCGCCTTACGGCGGAAAAATTCTCCAGGCCCAGGTCGACCTCGATCAACACGCCATGCAGGCGCACAACGTATCGGCGGATGACATCGTCAACGCCATATCTGCGCAAAATCTTGTGCTGCCGGCCGGCGACGCCAAGATCGGCAAATTCGACTGGAACGTCGCGCTCAATGCCAGCCCGGTTTTGCTGGAGCACATCAACGATCTGCCGGTGAAGAAGGTCAACAACACGATAATCTATCTGCGCGACGTGGCCTACGCGCATCAAGGCTCGCCCCCGCAGACCAATCTCGTCCGCGTCAACGGTTCGCGGGCGGTGTTGATGACCATTCTCAAGGCCGGCGCAGCTTCGACGCTCGATGTCATCGACGGCATCAAGTCGTTGCTGCCCCGGGTCAAGGAGAGCTTGCCCGCGAATCTAAATCTGCACGCGGTCGGCGATCAGTCGGTCTTCGTCAAAGCCGCAATCTTCGGTGTCGTCCGCGAAGCGGTGCTGGCCGCCGGGCTGGTCGGCGTGATGATCCTTTTGTTCCTCGGCAGCTGGCGATCGACCATCATTATCGTTATTTCCATTCCGCTCTCGGTGCTATTCTCAGTGATTGCGCTTTCGGCGCTCGGTGAAACCATCAACGTGATGACGCTCGGCGGGCTCGCGCTCGCCGTCGGCATGCTGGTGGACGAAGGCACGGTCACGCTCGAGAATATTTTCTACCATCTCGAAATGGGCAAGAAAGTCGAGCCGGCAATCCTCGACGGCGCGCAGCAGATCGTCGTTCCGGCTTTCGTGACGCTGCTATGCCTGTGCATCGTGTTCGTGCCGATGTTCCAGCTCGGCGGCGTTGCCGGCTATCTGTTCCGGCCGCTCGCCGAAGCGGTGGTCTTCGCCCTGATCGGCTCCTTCATCCTGTCGCGCACGCTGGTACCGACGATGGCAAATTATTTGCTGCATGCACACGACACCGACCATGCTGCGCCGGCAGGGCATTCGCGCAATCCCTTCAAGCGTTTTCAAACGGACTTCGAACGCGTCTTCAGCTGGACGCGCAGCCGCTACCGCTCGTTGCTGCTGGTGGCGCTTGGCTACCCCAAAACGGTAATCCTCGGATTTATCGGCATCGTGATCCTGTCCTTCTTGCTCTGGCCCTTCCTCGGCGAGAATTTCTTTCCCTCGGTCGATTCCGGGCAAATTCTCATGCATGTCCGCGCGCAGCCCGGTACGCGCATCGAGGAAACGGCGCGATTGTTTGATCTTATCGAGCAGACCGTGCGGCGCACGATCCCGCCAAACCAGCTCGACAATATCGTTGACAATATCGGGCTACCGTTCTCCGGCATCAACATGGCGTATCAGAACACTGGCACGATCGGCCCGGAGGACGGTGACGCGCTCATCAGCCTGAAAGAAGACCACGGTCCGACTGACGGCTTCATCAAGCAATTGCGCACCGTGCTGCCGCGCGAATTCCCCGGCACGACTTTCTCGTTCCTGCCAGCCGATATCGTGTCGCAAATCCTCAATTTCGGCCTGCCGGCGCCGATCGACGTGCAGGTCATTGGCAACGACCAGAAGGCCAATTACGCGTATGCGGTCGACCTCCTCAAACGCATCCGCACCGTGCCGGGCATCGCCGATCTGCGCATCCAGCAGGTGTTCAATTATCCGCAGATTAACGTCGACGTCGACCGGACGCTCGCCGGCGAAGTCGGGCTGAGCCAGCGCGATACCGCCAACAGCCTCCTGGTCACGCTCTCCGGCAGCGGCCAAGTTAAACCGAATTTCTGGCTGAACACCGAGAATGGGGTGTCCTATCCGATTGTCGCGCAGATGCCGCAATACCGGATCGACACGATATCCGATCTCGTCAACCTGCCTGTAACATCCGCCAAAACGGCGACACCGCAATATCTGGGCGGGCTTGCGCGTTTCACCCCCGGACCGAGCCCGGGCGTCGTCTCGCATTACAACGTGCAGCCGGTCATCGACATTTTTGGCGCCGTGCAGGGCCGCGATCTCGGCGCAGTTTCCGGCGATATCGACCGCATCATGCAGGAAACCCGGACAAGCGTGCCGCGCGGCTCCTACGTAGCCGTACGCGGGCAGGTACGCACGATGACGGACGCGTACAGCCAGCTTTACTTCGGGCTGGCCGGCGCGGTGATCCTCGTCTACCTCGTAATCGTGGTGAATTTTCAGTCGTGGCTCGACCCCTTTATCATCCTCACCGCGTTGCCCGGCGCGCTCGCCGGCATCATCTGGATGCTGTTCGTGACTGGAACGACGCTGTCGGTTCCCGCCTTGACCGGCGCCGTGATGTGCATGGGCATTGCAACCGCCAACAGTGTGTTGCTGGTCAGCTTCGCCCGTGAAGGCTTGGCGGATGGCCTCGATTCGGCCGCCGCAGCGCTGGAAGCCGGTTTCACCCGCTTCCGTCCGGTGCTGATGACCGCACTCGCCATGATTATCGGCATGGTGCCGATGGCCTTTGCGCTCGGCGAAGGCGGCGAGCAGAATGCGCCGCTCGGCCGCGCGGTCATCGGCGGACTGACGGTGGCGACGATCGCAACCCTGTTCTTCGTGCCGACCGTGTTCAGCCTGCTGCACCGCCGGCGGGGCGCACGCAGCGCCGAGAGGAGATGACGGCAGTGTGGATCGTCCTCACCGCGCTCAGGCGTCCTTACAGCTTCGTCGTGCTTGCCGTGGTGATTGCGCTGTTCGGCGTACGTGCCGCATTTCTCACGCCGACCGACATCTTCCCCAACATCAACGTTCCCGTCGTCAGCGTGGTGTGGACCTATACCGGGCTATTGCCGAACGACATGTCAGGACGCGTCATCTACTTCTACGAACGATATCTGACCGCCCAGGTCGCCGACATCGAGCACATTGAATCGCAGTCGTTGTCCGGCTACGGCGTGGTGAAAATCTTTTTCCAGAAGAACGTCGATATCGCGGCGGCGCTGGCGCAGGTTACCGCCGCCTCGCAGACCGTGCTCAAGCTGCTGCCGCCCGGCATCACCCCGCCCTATGTGTTGAGCTACAACGCCTCCAGCGTGCCGATCCTGCAACTCGCGCTGTCGAGCAAAAAGCTGCCGCAGATGCAGTTGTTCGACTATGGGCAGAACTTCATTCGCCCGCAGCTTGCTACCGTCGCCGGCGCCGCCGTGCCCTCGCCTTACGGCGGCAAGATCCTGCAAGTCCAGGTCGACCTCGATCAACAGGCGATGCAGGCGCACAATGTATCGGCCGACGACGTCGTCAATACCATCTCGGTGCAGAACCTCGTTCTGCCGGCCGGTGATGAGAAAGTCGGCAAATTCGACTGGAACGTCGCGCTCAACGCCAGCCCGATCTTGCTGGAAAAGATCAACGACCTACCGGTGAAGAAGGTCAACGGCACCATCATTTACATGCGCGACGTCGCCTATGTGCATGAGGGCTCGCCACCGCAAACCAATCTCGTGCGCGTCAACGGCTCGCGCGCAGTGCTGATGACCATTCTCAAGGCCGGCGCCGCCTCAACGCTTAATGTCATTGATGGGATCAAATCGCTGTTGCCGCGCGTCGAAGAGAGTCTGCCCTCAAGCCTCAATCTGCACGCCGTGGGCGATCAATCGATCTTCGTCAAGGCGGCGGTTTTTGGCGTCGTGCGCGAGGCGGCGCTCGCGGCGGCTTTGGTTGGTGTGATGATCCTGTTGTTCCTCGGCAGCTGGCGTTCGACCGTCATCATCCTGATCGAGATTCCGCTCGCCATCTTGTTCTCGCTGACGCTGTTGTCGTGGCTGGGTGAAACCATCAACGTGATGACGTTGGGCGGACTGGCGCTGGCCGTGGGGATTCTGGTCGACGATGGAACGGTGACAATCGAGAACATCAACTATCATCTCGAGCAGGGCAAAAACATCGAGCCCGCGATCCTCGACGGCGCGCAGCAGATCGTTATTCCGGCTTTCGTGACGCTGCTATGCCTGTGCATCGTGTTCGTGCCGATGTTCCAGCTCGGCGGTGTCGCCGGCTACCTGTTTCGGCCGATGGCCGAGGCGGTGGTGTTTGCGCTGATCGGCTCATTCATTCTGTCACGCACGCTGGTGCCGACTATGGCCAACTATCTGATGCGCAGCCAGCATCAGCATGGCGCCCCGCATCACGACCCGGCGCTCCAGCCGCGCAGCCGCAATCCGCTCAAGCGGTTCCAGCAGACGTTTGAGTTTCTCTTCTCGCGGGTCCGCGACCGCTACCGCATGTTGCTCCTACTGGCGCTCGGCCGCCCCAAGAGCTTCATGGGTGGATTTCTCGCTTGCGTGATCCTGTCCTTCTTGCTCTGGCCCTTCCTCGGCGAGAATTTCTTTCCCTCGGTCGATTCCGGGCAAATTCTCATGCATGTCCGCGCGCAGCCCGGTACGCGCATCGAGGAAACGGCGCGATTGTTTGATCTTATCGAGCAGACCGTGCGGCGCACGATCCCGCCAAACCAGCTCGACAATATCGTTGACAATATCGGGCTACCGTTCTCCGGCATCAACATGGCGTATCAGAACACTGGCACGATCGGCCCGGAGGACGGTGACGCGCTCATCAGCCTGAAAGAAGACCACGGTCCGACTGACGGCTTCATCAAGCAATTGCGCACCGTGCTGCCGCGCGAATTCCCCGGCACGACTTTCTCGTTCCTGCCAGCCGATATCGTGTCGCAAATCCTCAATTTCGGCCTGCCGGCGCCGATCGACGTGCAGGTCATTGGCAACGACCAGAAGGCCAATTACGCGTATGCGGTCGACCTCCTCAAACGCATCCGCACCGTGCCGGGCATCGCCGATCTGCGCATCCAGCAGGTGTTCAATTATCCGCAGATTAACGTCGACGTCGACCGGACGCTCGCCGGCGAAGTCGGGTTGACCGAGCGCGACATCGCCAACAGCCTCCTGGTCACACTCTCCGGCAGCCAGCAGGTGCATCCTAATTTCTGGCTGAACACCGAGAATGGGGTGTCCTATCCGATTGTCGCGCAGATGCCGCAATACCGCATCGATTCGATGTCGGATCTCATCAACGTACCCGTCACATCACCGGAGAATTCGACGCTGCAATATCTCGGCGGCTTGGCGCAGATAACGCCCGGGCCGAGTCCGGGCGTCGTCTCGCACTACAACGTGCAGCCGGTAATCGACATTTTTGGCGCCGTGCAGGGCCGCGACCTCGGCGCAGTTTCCGGCGACATCGAGCGCATCCTGCAAAGCACGCGCAAGGGAGTGCCGCACGGCTCTTACGTCGTGTTGCGGGGCCAAGTGCGCACGATGACCGACGCATACAGCCAGCTTTATTTCGGTCTGGCCGGCGCCATTGTGCTTATCTACCTGGTGATCGTGGTCAACTTCCAGTCGTGGCTCGACCCCTTCATCATTATTACCGCCCTGCCCGGCGCGCTCGCCGGCATCGTCTGGATGCTGTTCGTGACCGGAACGACGTTATCGGTGCCGGCGCTGACCGGTGCTATCATGTGTACGGGCATCGCGACGGCCAACTCGATTCTGCTGGTGAGCTTCGCGCGCGAAGGGGTGGCTCAGGGGCTCGATTCGGTATCCGCCGCGCTGGAAGCGGGCTTTACGCGTTTTCGCCCCGTACTGATGACCGCGCTCGCCATGATCATCGGCATGCTGCCGATGGCGTTTGCGCTCGGCGAAGGTGGCGAGCAGAACGCTCCGCTGGGCCGCGCGGTCGTCGGCGGGCTTCTGGTCGCGACCGTGGCTACATTGTTCTTTGTTCCGATTGTGTTCAGCGTCTTGCACCCCGGCCGGCAGCCAGCCGAGCCCGAGGTGCCGCAAACCGAACCAGCCGCCTGACCGGGAGAACTAGAGGGTGTCGGCAGATCAAAGCGCTCCGCACGAAATGCCGCCGGCGGCACCGCCGCCGCGCAATTTACGCCGGATCGGCTTGATTGCGGCCGCGGTGGCAATTGTCATTGCATTATTCGGAATCCTGCAGCGGCACAGTCACGAGGCGGAGGTCGCCCAATGGACCAAGGAGCAAGCGGTCCCGACCGTTGCCGTCATCAATCCGCATGCCGGCGCCGCCGTGCAACGGCTGGTGCTACCCGGCACCGTACAGGCCTGGTACGAGGCACCGATTTATGCCCGCGTGCCCGGCTATTTGAAAAATTGGTTTTTCGATTACGGCGCCCACGTCAAGAAGGGTGACGTTCTGGCCGAGATCGAAACCCCGGATCTCGATGCGCAACTGGCCGCGGCGCAGGGCAAGCTCAATTCCGCGAGTGCGCTGGTTAAAGTCAGGGAGGCCGAACGGCAATTCGCCGAAACGACCTATCAGCGCTGGCGCGATTCGCCCAAAGGGGTGGTTTCGGAACAGGAGCAAGAGTCCAAGCAGGCCGATTACAACAGTGCCGTCGCCCGGCTTAACGCGGCGAACGCGGAGGTCGCGGCCGACCAGGGCGAAGTTGACCGCCTCCAAGCGCTGGAAAGCTTCAAGAAAATCCTCGCGCCTTTCGATGGGGTCGTGACCGCGCGCGAAACCGACATCGGCGCGCTGATCAATGTGGGCAGCGGCGGCAGCGGGTCCGAGTTGTTCCGCGTGGCCGACATTCACAAGATGCGTGTTTACGTGCAGGTGCCGCAACAATTGTCGGCGGGAATTCAAAACGGGCTCACGGCCGAACTGCAGCTTCCGCAATATCCGGACAAGAGCTTCAAGGCGATCGTGGCAACGACGTCGAGCGCCATCAATCTTAGCGCGCGCACGCTACTGGTCGAGCTGCACGCCGACAATCCTGACAGCCAGTTGCAGCCGGGGGCCTACGCACAGGTCGATTTCGAGCTGCCGGGCAACCTCAATGTCGTCCGCGTGCCCACTAACGTCCTGATCTTCCGCGAGCACGGCATGGAAATCGCCACGGTGGGTCCGGACAATAAAATCGAGCTCAAGCCGGTCACCCTCGGACGCAATCTCGGCACCGAGGTGGAAGTTATCAGGGGACTGACACTGACCGACAGAATCGTGAGTAGTCCGCCGAATTCGCTCGCCAACGGGGACGCTGTGCACGTCGCCGGCGAGCAATCGGGCAATGTCGGTCGGCTAAGCGGCGAGGACGCCGCCGCGCGGGATTCCAAGCAGCGCTGAGGCCACGATGGCGCTGAAGGATTTGCTCGTCTACGTCGATCAGACTGAGAACTCGACTGTTCGGCTGCGGCTGGCCGCCGATCTCGCCATCCGTCACGCCAGCCACTTGACCGCGCTCTATGTCCGAGAATGGAACCGCGAGCAGCTGGATTTGCGCAAGGCGGCCGAGCTCGGCCTGGTATCTGCGTCCGGCTTGCATAATCTCGACCAGCGGATCGAAGCAACGATCGACGCTTCCGCCGACCGCCAGCGATCGACACTCGCCAAGCTCGCCAGCGCGCGCGGCCTGCAGGCAAAATTGCTCGCTATCGATGGCGTGGCGGCGCTTGTGGTGCCGCAATACGCGCGCTATGCCGACCTCTGTATTCTCGGCTGCGATGAGCCTGAAGGTCCCGCTTCGGTGAATTACACGTTTTCGGAGCAACTGTTATTCGTCAGCGGCCGTCCGGTCCTGTTTGTGCCCCCCGAGGGAAGTTTCACAACGCTTGGCCGCCACGTCGCCATCGCCTGGAACTCGAGCCGGCCGGCGGCGCGCGCTCTTAGCGACGCGCTGCCCCTGATCGAGCGGGCCGAACATACGACAATTCTCATGGTCAATCCGTCAGGCTTTATCGAGAGCCACCACGGTCCGCCCGGCGAGCAGATGGTCGAGCATCTGTCCCGGCATGGAGCTAACGTCAGCGCGGTCCGCCTGGAAAACGTTCCGCGCCACGAAATTGCCGACCGGCTGCAAAGTGAAGCGCAGGCGCGCAGCGCCGATGTCATCGTGGCCGGTGCTTTCGGCCATCCCCGGCTCTGGGAAAAGATGCTCGGCGGCGTCACGCACGATCTTATTGCGCGCATGCGCCTGCCGGTCTTCATGTCACATTAGCCTCGGACCTGAATGCCATGCCCGTCATTGAGGCCGCGCGGAGCAACGCCCGACCCTAACCGGCCTGATCGATGATCCCGACATCGACGACGCGAAGCCGGCCATAGCAAGCCATGTGATACTTGCGGCCGACCCGCGGCATCTCATGTTCTCAGGTGAACGACGGATCGTTCCGTTTCCACTCACCGTTCGGCGTATCGTGAGCCATAGTGTTGTAGCGAATTCGAATGAGGTCACTCAAAGTTTTGCCCGCGCTGCAATGCAAAAGCCGCCAGCCGCCCGCTCAATTTAGACTTCGGACGCCGCGGTCACTAGATGCGCTGCCCGCCGGCCGTATTGCCGGTGACGGTCACACGGAAACGCTGAAGCGCGCTGTGTCCCCCCGCTGGATTGATTTCCAGCGCGAATGCGTCGGCGCCGCTATAACCATCGGCTGCATGATAGAACGCGACCAGGGCCGGAACTTCGGTGGCAAGGCATTGCTTGAGGTTAGTCGCCTTGAGCGTGGCGCGCTTGACGGTCACCGCGCCATGACGCGCCGGTATTGCCAGCCGGATGGCCGGCAGCGGTCCCGCCGTGCAGTCCGGTCTGATATTGACGTAAACGCCGACGCGCACGTCCTTGCCCGGCGCCGCTTTGACCTCGCGCTCCGACTGTGCGTACGCGGCTGCACCCGAGAGGGTTAAGACCGCAAGCACTAGACAATATCGAAGAATTGCCAGCATCCGATAAACAGATTTGCGCAAGGGTCGCAGCCGCGTCCCTTCGATTATTCCTACCACAGCACGGCAGGGAGGAAACCGGCGGAAACCCGCTTTCCCTTTTCCCGGCCATGCACTAGATAGCGGCTGACCGGAGAGGTGGCCGAGTGGCTGAAGGCGGCGGTTTGCTAAACCGTTATACGGTCTAAAGCCGTATCAAGGGTTCGAATCCCTTCCTCTCCGCCACCACCCCGTCCGTAATTCGGCACGTTTGGCGCACTGCCCAAAGAACCGGCGGCCTTCGCCGCTTTCCACGCCTCTGATGATCCCGGCTGTTGCGATGGCGGTGTGTTCACCGTCGATGGCCGCTTCCCGATGTGTGACGGCAATATGAAATTTTTTCGTTCGCCGATTTTCGTCCACGCAATCACGTAAGTGCTAAATTGTGACCCACGGGCTGCCGATGAGCTGCGATATTGGGCACTGTCCAGGCGATGCAGGTCGAACAATTAACAGCGCATGAGGTTCTGGCGGACCTGTCCTTGGCAGCGTTGTCCAGCGTCATCACTGTTCTCGGAACTGTCGCGTTCGCCGGCTTGATTTTTTCTGGGCCGCTGGCAAAGGGCGTGCCGCTGGCGTTCGTGTCCTTCCTGGCGGGAACCGCTGTAGCAGCGTTAGTGGTCGGGTCGTTAAGCCGTTTTTACTGCAATCTCAGCGGCGCCCAGGATCAGCCGGCGGCCATCCTGGCAACCTTCGTGAGCGGCTTCGCCAGCGTGAACGTGCTCGATGAAGGAGCGGCCATCTCGACGATGTTCGCCGTGATCGTTCTTTCTACCGCATCGTTCGGATTGGCCCTCTTGCTGCTTGGCATCCTGAGACTTGGAAAATACACCCAACTCGTTCCCTATCCGGTGATCGGCGGCTTTCTGGCTGGAGTTGGTGTATTGGTCTTGATCACCGCCATCCGTTTTCTGTCGGGGGTCGCCCCGACCTTCGACCACCTCCCCCTGCTTTTTTCAGGGCAAACAGCATTGCACTGGCTGCCCGCTCTGATCGCCGGGAGCCTTTTGTATTGGGGAATGAAGCGCATTCAGCATGTCTTGTTTCTGCCAGTGGCGCTGATGGGTATCGTGATCTCGTTTTACATTGTGGCCAACATATTGGCCGCGTCGCTCGTCTCCCTGAGGGAGAGCGGCTTCGTCTTCATGTCTCCGTCCGAAAGCGGCGTTTTCGACGCGATGAAATGGCTTTCCATTACAAAAATCGACTGGGGTGTTGTCATTAATGGACTGGGAAAAATCGGCGGCCTGGTTCTCGTCTGCACGATCGGCGCGACGCTTGCAACGACCGCTCTGGAAATCGGCGCGGAAACGGAGCTGGAGCCAAATCGCGAATTGCAGGCGCACGGCCTGGCGAACCTGGCGGCCGCTCTGGTCGGCGGTTTGCCGGCCTTCACCCTAACCGGGCCGTCGTTGTCCTATCTTCGTCTCGGAGCGTCCAGCCGCCTAATGCCGATCCTGCGGCCTCTTTTCATTCTGGCTATCGGCTTGGCGGGTCTTAGTCTCCTGGGATTCGTACCCAAGGTCATGGTGGGTACACTTCTGGTCGTGTTCGCGTTCGGCCTGATGGACGAATGGCTGATCCGCGCCCGTCATCGCCTTGGCCGTAGCGACTACATCCTTGTGCTTATCATCACCGCAATCATCGCGCTGGTCGGATTTTTGCCGGGGATCGCAGCCGGCATTCTCATCGCTGTCCTCGACTTCCAAGTCAAATACGGCAGATTGAATGTCATAAAAGCCGAACTTTCCGGCCGCGATTTTCGTAGCGACGTCGAACGCTCCCCCCGCGCAGACCGCATTTTAAGTGAGGTCGGGGAGCGGGCTCTCACTTTCGAAATCCAGGGATTTATTTTTTTCGGGACGGCGATCGGACTTCTGGAGCATATCCGCCAGCGTATTGGCGCGAGCACGCAAAAAATCGAATATGTAATTCTAGGTTTCGCGAATGTCGACGGGCTGGACGCCGCGGCGCATTTCGCACTGCGCAAGCTGAAAACTTTTGCAAAAATGCAGCATATTCATTTGTTGTATTCAGGCTTAAACAGCGACGCCGTCCAAGAGTTACAGGCCGCGAATATCCTCGACGCGGAACGGTCCCTTTGCTTCGCGACTACGGCGATGGCCGTCGAATGGGTTGAAAACAGCCTGCTCAAGCAGTCCGGTAGGGGCGATGACCCGACCAGCGCGCCGGCCGGCGCTGAGGATGCGTTGATTTCCGTTATAGGAGAACGGAACAAGGCGATGGCCTTGCTACCCTATTTCGCCATCCGCGACATAAGGGCAGGTGACACGGTGTTCCGCCAAGGCGACGATGACTACGACACCATCTTGCTGGTGCGCGGCACACTCTCGGCGCACCTCGACCTCGGCCACGGACATTCGGTCCGTTTGCGGAAATTTTTGCCCGGCACCCTGACGGGGGAAATGGCTTTTTACACCGACAGAAAGCGCTCCGCCTCGCTGATGGCGGACACTGATGCGACCATCGGCGTCATCAGCGGCGCATCGCTTGTTCGCATGAACCAAGATCAGCCTGCCGTCGCCGCCGAGTTTCACCAGATGGCGGCACGACTGATGGCGCAGCGCATCATATCGATGAACGCCATGCTGCGGATACTGCTTCCCGACATCGGCCAGCAGGCCCAGCGCACCGCTCAGGCAAGGTAATTGAATAGAGGGACGAAATGAATCTCTTATGGGCTATCCCGCTCGCCGCTGCTACGTCGCTGCTTCCCAACCCGGTTGACGCCGGCGACGCCGCATACGGCCGCAGCCTAGCGGAAAATTGGTGCGCTTCGTGTCACCTCGTATCGGCTGGTCAGCGCCCCGATAACAAACGCGCACCGGCCTTCACCGCAATAGCTCAATCCCAGAATTTCAATGCGGAGCGCCTGTCGCACCTTTTGCTCGACCCGCATCCGAAGATGGCAAAGCTGGCGTTAAGCCGCAGAGCGATCAACGACATCGCCGCCTACATCGGGTCGCTCAAATAATTGGCAAGGCCGGGCGCATGTATTCCGCGGGACGATTGCCAATTGCCCGACGTCAAGCCGCCATGGCCGGTGCAGACACTGACACCTTCTCGGAACTGCCTTTGAGCCAATCCCGGGCGGCGCGCTGCGCGACGGCAATCTCGGCGTCGGACATCTGATCAGCGATTTCGCGCCGCAGCCGGATCGCCTCGAGATTGCCCTTCATCGCCGCGAGATTGAACCATTTGTGCGCGGAGACCAGATCGACCGATACATCGCGGCCGATCGAATACATCATGCCGAGTTCGAACAACATGTCGGCGGCGGCGGGGCCTTCGCCAAGCGGCGCCGCGCTGCCATCGAGGATTTCAAAACGCGCCATACCACACTCCTGTCTTTCGCCTTATCGCCTGTCTTTTTTCGTCGCTGCGCCGGAATTATTTTCCAGCAGATATGGCGATAATCGTCAGAACATTTGAACGGTGGTTTAAGTAATGCGATGAATCAAAACTGAACCCTGCGCGCGGCGATTGCGCGGCGGTGGAAACGCCGCGTTAAGCAACGCGGCGGCGCGAAACATCCAAAAATGCGGGCGGGAAGTCGCTTGCAATACTGGTGTTGCAAGCTATCCTTTTATTCGCGCGTTTTCCGAATTTTCCGAGGGAGGCCATGGGTATTTTTCGCTTAACCACCGCCGTAATTCTTTCCACGATTGCGGTTGCACTCGTTCTGATAGTGCCCGCCCGCGCCGCCGATCCGCTGGGCACCTGGCTCACTGGCGACAAGAAAGGCAAGGTCCGCATCGTCAATTGTGGCGGCGCGATCTGTGGCACGCTGATCTGGATGGCCGAGCCGATCGATCCCGATACCCACCAGCCGAAAGCCGACAAACACAACAGCAACGCCAGTCTGCAAGGGCGTCCACTGCTCGGCATCCCGATCGTGCTCAACATGAAGCCGACCGGCGGCGACAAGTGGGAAGGCCAAGTTTACAACGCCGAAGACGGCGGGACGTATACCGGTTCATTCACCATGACTGGTTCCAACACCGCCGATCTCAAGGGCTGCGTGATGGGCGGCCTGATCTGCAAAGGGCAAACCTGGACGCGGACGAACTGACCTGCTTGCCTTGCGGGATTATCGGCTTTAAGTCGCGCGCTGCCCGAACAGAACGGCGCGTACTTTCGGATCGTGCATATCGACTGCGGCTGCCGCCTCGATGCGGATGGCGAACGCGCGCTTGACCGCGGGCCGCGCCCGGATCGTTTCGAACCAGCGCTTGAGATTGGGAAATTGCCCGAGATCCTGGCCCATTCGCTCCGCCAGCCGGACCCAGCCGACGCACGCCATATCGGCGATTGAATAGCGGCCGGCGAGGAAATCGCGCCCCGCCAACCTTTTATTCATCACCCCGAACAGGCGGTTGACCTCGTTGGTGTAGCGGTCGATGGCGTAGGCTATCTGTTCCGGCGCATAGCGCCGGAAGTGGTTGGCCTGGCCGGCCATCGGGCCGAGCCCGCCCATCTGCCAAAACAGCCACTCCTCGACGGCGACACGCGCGCGCTCCTCCCGCGGGTAGAACTTGCCGGTTTTGCGGCCGAGATATTGCAGGATCGCTCCAAACTCGAACACGGAAATCCGCCTTCCGCCCGGACCGGCGGGATCGACGATGGCGGGCATGCGATTGTTCGGTGAGATCGCCAGAAATTCCGACGCGAACTGCTCGCCTTTGGAAATGTCGACCGGGCGCACCACATAGGCCAGCGCGCACTCTTCCAGCATGATCGAGATTTTCCAGCCGTTCGGCGTCGGCCAGTAGTAGAGATCGATCGGCGCGTGATGACGGCTGCGTTTCGCTTTCGTGGCCTTGCGTGTGCGTTTCATCTCATGTCGCAAAACAAAAGCGGCGCCGCAGAATTGCTACGACGCCGTTCAAGTCGTTGGGAGGAAACTCCGACGCACAAGGGCGTCGGCGAGAGCGTGAGATCCAGAGCCACTGGCGGCTCGCCAAAAGTCCGGACTGTCGGTCCGTTCCACTCACGCCCGCCTGCGAACAGGCGACCGTGACGTCTCTAACCTCCGTCTCGCCGACGCCCTCTAGCCCCACCTGAGCCGGCGCGTCTACGCCAATCACCGATCGACGTGGACAGCAGCCGGCCCGTGTGACGCCATCTTCAACCAAGGTGATGTTGAAGATCTGGTAGCAGCGTCGGTTACTTCTTCTTCCGGCGTTTTACCTTTTTCGTCTTCTTCGCCTTCGCTTTTCTCTTCTTCGCCATTGCTGCCCTCCTAGCTTGAGTGGATGGCGATCATCGATGCAGTGCGGTCGCGAATCGACCAGCACTGACACCCGATTACTACAGCAGGAAAAAAATAACAGTCATTCTGCTTAATTTTGTGTGTAAGTGCCGCGGCCCGCGCGCGCCGACGCGCTCGCAAGTGCGCGCGGTAAAACTACGCACTCAAAATTTTTCGCATCCGCGCGAACGCGCGCGAAAAATCCGGACCACTCAGAAATGCCGACGGATAGCGGGTTTCTGCCGCGTCGCGCGAAATCATTTTTTTGCGCATGCAGAGATGGCGTACGTTTGCTGTGCGCGTTTTTGTGCACACTACGACGCGGATTGCGCGCAATTCACCGGCCGAAAAAAATTTTGCACCGAAGGCTTGCGCGGAGCCGCAAACGGGCTTTTTCGAGCGCCAAACGCACAGAATCGGGCGGTACTGATTCGCGGCGATCGGACCGTTTCGCGCTCACTCACCGGCCGCGGCAAGGCATCGCGCGCAAGATTCTCGCCGCGATTTCGGTTTGCCTGCGCGTGCGCGCGACGCGATCAGAGCGCGAGACGTTTTTTCAAAAGATCGTTGACCGCTTGCGGGTTCGCTTTGCCGCCGGACGCCTTCATCACCTGGCCGACAAACCATCCAATGGCTTTTGGGTTGGTCTTGGCGTCGCTGACTTTGTCCGGATTGGCCGCGACAATGCCATCGACGAGCTTTTCCAGCGCGGAGACGTCGGTCACTTGCTTCAATCCGCGCGTTTCGACGATAGCGCGCGGGTCACCGCCTTCGTTCCATACGATTTCGAACACGTCCTTGGCGATCTTTCCGGAGACGGTTCCTTCGGCGAGGAGGTCGAGCAGGACGCCGAGTTGCGTCTCGCTCACCGGTGAAGCGGAAATTTCTTTGCCTTCCTTGTTGAGCCGACCAAACAATTCGTTGATTACCCAATTAGCGGCCACCTTCGCGTCGCGTCCTTTGGCGACAGTCTCGAAAAACTCCGCGGTTTCGCGCTCGGCCACCAATACACCGGCGTCGTAGGCTGAAAGCGCGTAGTCGCGCACAAAGCGCCCCTTCTTGTCATCCGGCAGCTCCGGCAGATTGGCTTGTAAATCGGCGACCAGCACCGGCGAAAGCTCCAGCGGCAGCAAATCCGGATCGGGAAAATAGCGGTAATCGTGCGCCTCTTCTTTGCTGCGCATCGGGCGGGTCTCATCCTTATACGGATCGAACAGCCGAGTCTCCTGTTCGATCTTGCCGCCCTCCTCGATCACGCCGATCTGCCGCCAGGTTTCGTGCTCGATCGCCTGGCCGATGAAGCGGATCGAGTTGAGATTCTTGATCTCGCAGCGCGTGCCGAGCGCCGCACCGGGCTGACGAACTGAGACATTCACGTCGGCGCGCAGATTGCCCTTCTCCATGTCGCCGTCGCAGGTGCCGAGATACCGAAGGATGGTGCGGAGCTTGCCGAGAAACGCCTTCGCCTCGTCGGCCGAGCGCAGATCGGGCTTGGTCACAATCTCCATCAGCGCCACGCCGGAGCGATTGAGATCGACCAGCGACATGATGGCGTGCTGGTCGTGCAGCAATTTACCGGCGTCCTGCTCGAGATGGAGCCGCTCGATGCCGATGCGCACCGTTTCGCCGTCCGGCATGTCGACGGCAACTTCGCCCTCGCCCACGATCGGCGATTTGTACTGGCTGATCTGATAGCCCTGCGGCAGATCCGGATAAAAATAGTTCTTCCGGTCGAACACCGATTTATTGTTGATCTGGGCTTTCAGCCCAAGCCCGGTGCGTACAGCCTGCCGAATGCATTCCTCGTT
Organism: uncultured Alphaproteobacteria bacterium; assembly: GCA_963747855.1. Taxonomy (GTDB): domain Bacteria; phylum Pseudomonadota; class Alphaproteobacteria; order Rhizobiales; family Xanthobacteraceae; genus BOG-931. The sequence goes on along the minus strand of CAVVGN010000002.1, from coordinate 667,981 downwards.
GATCACTGGCAGCATTCCCGGCATGGCCGCATCGACCAGCGAAACATGCGAATTCGGTTCGCCTCCAAACGCCGCCGAAGCGCCAGAAAACAACTTGGCTTTGGAGGTCACCTGGGCATGCACCTCCATGCCGATGACCACCTCCCAGTCGCCGGTCGCGCCTTTGATCAGTTTCGATTTTCTATCCGCCGCCGTTCCGGTCACTTCGCCTCGCGCCAGATGCCGAGCGCCTGTTGCGCCGGCCGGTCGGAAATGGAGAACAGCACCGACTGCTCGGCCGCGGTGTGGAAATACGGCTTCCACGACGGCACGACAAGGACGTCGCGCGGTCCCCATTCCAGCACCTTGCCGTCGACATTGGTGGTGCCGCGCCCTTCCGCGCAGGCAAAAACGGTTCCGTCCGTCGAACGGTAAGGCTCGCCGCGGAAGCCCTTGGGCAGCATGGCGAGATTGGCGCCCATGGTCGGCAGCACCGGCCCGCCGGTAATCGGATTGGCGTAATGCACGCGCGCCCCGTGCCATTTGTCGATGTCGCCCGCCTTGAGCAAGCGTTCGATGATCGGGCGCGTGCGGGCGTAGGTGTAATTGATCACCGGCGTGCGGTTGAGCGCCGGCGCGCCGTCCGGCAGCACGCCGGAGCCGTAGAAGCTCAGTGAATTGCCGTCCTGGCGCGTGGTCGGCTGCATCGGGCTGCCGAAATCCTCGCCGAACGAGGTCTCGAAGAAATTGACCGCCGGCGCGTCGAGCACGTCGAGCCAGAGCATCGGCTTGGTCGACGGATTGCCGTGATCGTGCGGCGCCCAGCCGGCGGTAATGACGAAATCGCCCGGCGCCATGAAGGCCTTTTCACCCTCGACCGCGGTGTAGGCGCCCTCGCCGTCGAGCACAAAGCGGATGGCGGAGGAAACGTGCCGGTGAGCGGGCGCGATCTCGCCGGGCATGATCATTTGAATGCCGGCGAACAACGTGTTGGTTACACGGAACTCACCGCCCAAGCCGGGATTTTGCAGGATCAGCACGCGCCTCTTGGCTTCTTCCGTGGTGATCAGCGCGCCCGCTTCCATGACCAGCGCTTTCACGTCATCGAAGTGCCAGACCGCGGGCGTGCAGCGCGTCACCGGCTCGTCAGGCACGAGTTCGGCCATCACCTTCCAAAGCGGCGACATGGAATGCTCGGCGATGCGCGCGTAATAGGCTTCCCGCATCGCCTCGATATTGTGCTTGCTGCCAGGCTTGCCGTTGCCCGTTTTGTTCGCGGCCGCGACCACCATGGCGCCCTCCAAAAGGAAAAACCTGTTCTTTGCCCAATATAGCGGTAGCCGTCAGAGCCGGAAATAGCGGACGGGCGGCGCAGAAGGCAACGCGGCTATGCGCGAGCGGCTCGCTTTAGCTACGTATTCACGTTGCCGCCGTCCACAGCCAATGTTTGCCCGGTGATGAAGTCGCTGTCGGCGCCGGCAAGGAAAATCAGCGCTCCGAGAAGATCCTGCGGATGGGCGTCGCGGCGGATGGCGCGGCCGGCGACCGACGCTTTGCCCGCCGTTGCGACGTGATCGGGATTTTCCGCCATCACCGTCTCCGAGAGCGTAAAGCCCGGCGCCAGCGTGTTGACCCGGATGCCATGCTCGCCGAGCTCGCGAGACAGCGCACGGGTAAACGCGGTGATGCCGCCCTTCGAGGTGACGTAGTGCAGAAACCTCGGAATGCCCTTGAACGCGGTGCCCGAGCCGATATTGACGATCTTGCCGTAGGTTTGCGCCTTCATGTGCGGGACGACGTGCTTCACCATCAGGAATGGGCCGCGCAGATTGACCGCCATCACCCGGTCCCATACCGCGGCGTCGATCTCGGTGCAGGTCTGTTCCTTGAGCGGCGCATAAAGCGCGGCGTTGTTGACCAGCACGTCGATCTTGCCGAACCGCTCCATGGTTTTGGCGACAAGTCCCTTGACCGACTCCTCGTCGCTCACGTCGGCGATTGCGCTCGCCACCGAGTTGGCGCCATGGGAGCGCGCCAGATCGTGCGCAAGCTCGGCGCCATCAGCAATGTCGGCGATCATCAGGCGCGCGCCTTCGGCGGCGAGTGCCTGCGAATAATGCTTGCCGATGCCCTTGGCGCCGCCGGTGACGATGGCGACGCGGCCGTCCAGCCGTCCCATGCTTAAGTCCTCCCCGTCGAGCGAGTTCAGTACTTGGCCGTGTGCTGGTCGATGAATTTGCCGAACGCGGCAAGCTGTTGCTTGATAAAGCCCACGGTCTGCTGGTCAGTGATCTGCCCGGTCTTGGCGTCGATCCGGGTCGAAACATTGCCGATGAAGATTTCCGGCTTGTTCATGGTCGCGGCGTCGAGGAAAATCATCGCGCGGCGCAGATCGTATTGCATTCGCCCGCCGCCGAGGATGCCGTTGGCCGCGGATTGAATTGCGACCGGCTTGCCGACAAATGGTTGATCCTTCACCCGCGAGACCCAATCGATCGCGTTCTTCAGGCCGCCCGGGATCGAGTAATTATATTCCGGCGTGTTGAACATCACGCCGTCGGCGGCGCGGATGGCCTCGGCGAGCCTTTGTACGTCCGGCGGTATGCCGCGCGATTCCTGGTCGTCGAAATTGTAGATGGAAAATCCGCCGAAGGATGGAGCCTCGATAAATTTCATGCGCTCCGGCGCAAGGCCCGGCAGCGCGTTCATGACCATCCGGTTATAGGAGCCCTTGCGCAGGCTGCCGCAAATACAAAGCACGTTGATCGTCTTTTCGGCCATCTCATCACCTCTTCATTTCGCGCGTACAAACCAAAACGGCAGCCCGCCTGTCGCGTCGTTAGCTGCTCGGCGAATTCAACAGACCCGGCGCGACGATGTCCTTCCAGCTCTTCGGTGGGGCTTTCAGGCCGCCGTGCCTGCCCATGAAATCGGCGAATGCCTGCACGCCGTTGACCGGGCTGCCGAATTCGTCCTTGATGTCCTCGATGATCGCGGCGAAAGCGGTGACGTCAAGCGACTTGGACGGCTCGCGGACGAGAAAGATTTCGGCGGCGTGGTGCGGATCGTCGTGGATCAGACGGGCGGCTTCATCCATCGCCTTTTCGACCGCCTCCACCGCGCCCGCGTGAGCCATGATGTAAGCCTTCGGCGCCGCGAGGATCAGAAACGACGCCTTTCCGCCGATCACGTCGGCCCCACTCAACACCTTATGGACGCGCTCGTCGGCGAGCGCGATCTCGGTGAAAGGTGGGGACGAGAAATAGCCGGCGAGCGACCCGCCTCCAGCCATCAGCGCGGCGGCCGCTTGCGGATGCGGCATCACGACGATCTGACTGCGCAGCTTGTCGTATTTGCCGAATAATTTCTCCGACTGCATCTGCAGGAGATAGAGCTGCGGCGCGGTGGCGGTCGGAATAGCGATGCGATCGCCTTTACCAAAATCGGCGAGCGCCTGCACATTCGCCCGGTTGGTCAAAAGCACCGGCGACAATGTCGTCATGCCGGAGACGGCCAAGAGCTGGCGCGGCGAGTCCCTGGTTTTTTCCCAATCCGCCAACAGCGGCGCCGTGCCGAACGGCGCGATGTCGATCGTGCCCGCGGCGAGCGCCTCCTCCAGCAGACCCGCTTCGGTGAAGCGCGGAAAACTCGCTTTCAGGTCGAGATGCGCTTGTTTGCCGTATTTCTCGATCAAGTCGAGATCGTCGCAGATGTAAGCAGGCAAAAATGCAAGTCCGGAGCCGATGCCGATTCGCACCAGCTCTTGCGCCACGGCCTGCCCCGACAGCAAGCAAAGTGCGGCCAACACTCCCGACAAATGATGCAACCGCGGCATGGCGACCGCCGTCAAGCCGCTTTCTCGTCGGCGATCGGATTGCGCAAAACGCCGATGCCTTGAATCTCGACTTCGCAGACATCGCCGTTCTTCATCCACACCGGCGGCTTGCGCGCGAAGCCGACGCCCGACGGCGTGCCGGTGAAGATGATATCGCCGGGCTCCAGCGTCATGCCCTGGGTGACGTAGACGAGCATTTCGATCACGGGGAACATCATGTTGTCGGTGTTGTCCGACTGCATGACCTGTCCGTTCAGCCGGGTCTCGATCTTCAGTCCCTTGCCCCCGGGCGGCAGCACATCGGCGGACACGAACCACGGGCCGAAGCCGCCGGTATGGTCGAAATTCTTGCCCATGTCCCATTGCGTCGTCTTGCGCTGGAATTCCCGGACCGAGCCTTCGTTGCCGCAGGAATAGCCGGCGACGCAGGACAGCGCGTTGGCGGGGGTCAAATGCTTGGCGCGCTTGCCGACGACGAGGATCATCTCGGCTTCGTAATCGAGCGTCTCGGTCGCCTGCGGGCGCACGATCGGAGCGCCGTGCGGCACCAGCGAAGTCTGGCCGCGCATGAATATGGTGGGAAATTTCGGAATATTGTCGCGCTGAGCGCCTTCCTTGACGTGTTCGAGGTAATTCAAGCCAAGGCAGATGATCTTTCCCGGCCGCGCAACCGGCAGCCGGTAGGTGATGCCCGACAACGGCTTGCGCGCGCTCGCCGGCGCGCGCTTGGCGAGATCGGTCAGCGGTTTGAGATCACCGTTGCCCGCCTTTAGCACTTCGCCGAGATCGGCCGGCACTTTACTATCGGCAGCTTGCAGATCGACAACCTGATCGCCTTCGACAATACCGAGCCGCGCCCCACTCTGCCCCTCGAACGCAACGATTTTCATGGCTTTCCTTCCTTGACTGGCGGTCTTGTTACCGGGCCGGGACTATAACGGGCGGCGGCAAGTCATTCCACGGCTGTTGAGCGCAACGGTGATCCGCGCGGACGGCAGTCCCGTAGAACGAAACGACGAAACCGCAGGGAACGTCGCATGCAATACATCGTCATGTATGTCACGGCATTGGTCGTGTTCGTGGCCATCGACGCGGCCTGGCTGAGCACGACGGGCAACGCGCTGTATCGTCCTGTGCTGGGCGACATTCTGTTGCCGAGCTTACGCATCGCCCCGGCTATCTTCTTCTATGCGATATTTCCGGTGGGTATCGTGGCTTTCGCGGCACTCCCGGCGCTGCGGGCCGGCGCGGTCGGCACGGCTCTGCTGTGGGGGCTGCTCTTTGGCGCGATCGCCTACGCGACCTACGACCTGACCAATTACGCGACTTTGCGAAATTGGAACTTGCAGCTCACGCTAGTGGATATCGTCTACGGGGCGCTCGCCAGCGCGATCGCCGCCGCGGCAGCGACGCTCGTCGCGCGACTGGTGCCGGCGGCGGCCGGGTAAATCAACGCACCGGGCGAAGCCGATAGTGGCTCACGCCCCATTCGGTTCCATTGCTGTGCCCGAAGAGGCCACTGGTGGCGTGCAGGAACAAGCGCCAGCGCCGGCGCCAAAGGCCGGCATCGTTGCCGTAGACCGGCTGCAACACACCATCGATCTGCACAGCATTGCGATCAAAATTTTCGAGCCATTGCTGGGCCGTGCGGCGATAGTGATTGCCGTCCCACCACCATTCATCCTCGACCGCAACCAGATCGCCGAACTGCCGTATCAGGCCGCGGCTCGGCATGATGCCGCCGGTGAAGAAATACCGCGCGATCCAGTCGGCCGGATTGGCGGCATCAAACCGGTAAGCCGCGCGGGCGTGAGCGAAGATATGGATGAAAAGCCTGCCTTCCGGCGCCAGCCAGGATGAAATTCGGCGCAATAGCTCGCGCCAGTTCGACATATGTTCAAACATCTCGACCGATACCACGCGATCGAATTGTTCGGCCGGTTCGAACGCATTGATGTCGGCGGTGACAACGGTCAGGTTTTGCAACCCTTCGCTCTGCGCCTTACCGGTGATGTATGCGCGCTGCGACTGTGAATTGGATACCGCGACGATGCGCGCGCGCGGACAGTTTCGCGCCATCCACAGCGAGAACGAACCCCACCCGCAGCCAAGCTCAAGGATGCGCTGGCCGTCCGCCAGCGCCGCGTGCTCTGCGGTTTGGGCGAGCGCGTACTCTTCGGCGTCTGTGAGCGACGTATTCGGCTGCGGGTAATAGCAACAGGAATATTTGCGTTGTGGTCCGAGCATAAAAGCGAAGAATTCCGCCGGCAATTCGTAATGCTGATCGTTAGCTTCGCCGGTGTTGATCGCAATCGGAAAGTCGGCCATGCGGCGCGCAAAATCCCGCTCGGCGGCAGCGTCTTCGCTGCGCAGCCGCCGCTTGGTGCGGCCGACCAATAGCTTGACCGCGGCACGCAACACAACGTCCGGCAGGGCCAGGCGTTCACCGGCGCCGATCGCGGCTACTGTGATATTCATGGCTGCGCCGCCTCCGCCGCGGGGCGCGGCGGCCACGGGAAAAAAGCGTTGGTGCGGGCCGCATAGGCGCGGAATTTTGCGCCGCGGGTTTCGAGCATGTGCTGTTCGAGCGGCGGTATGCCGGAGACGTAAACAAGCAGCCAGTACATGCAGGCGGGCGCGAGTAGCGCGAGCCATCCCCAAGGGTAATGAGCGGCCGGATCGATGGCGATCAGCGGATATCCAAGCCATCCGAGCCATTGGAAGAAATAGTTTGGATGCCGCGACCAGCTCCACAATCCGTCGCCGCAAATACCCCTGCGCTCCGAGGACGTCAGCCGATAGTGCCGCAATTGCGCGTCGGCCAGCGCCTCACCGCCGATCGCAGCGACAAATATCGCGATCGCGAGATAGTCCTGCGGACGAAACGCCGGCGCCGGATTGTGAGCGGCAAGAAAGATCGCCAGCGCCAGCGGAACGCTCACCAGCGCCTGCTTTTGCACCAGCAGCCACATTTGCCAGGACGCTTGCGCGCCATAACCTTTGCGCAGTTCCGCATAACGCGGGTCGTCGGCGATGCCGGCTGTGCGTTGGGCAATATGAACGCCGAGACGGAGCGCCCACGCCGCGACCGCGATCCCTAACAGGATGCGGCGCGAAGCGGCGCTCGGCGCCTCGGCCTCAAGCGGGATAATAGCCGCGGCAATTCCGACAATGCCGAGTCCGAAAGTCCAGACAGTATCGATCCATCCCGAATTGCCGGTGCGCCGCTCGACGACCCAGGCAAGCGACATAACGGCCGATAAAGCGCCGGCAATGGCGAGGAGCCCGATAACAAATTGTGGGGTGGTCATGGCGCGGGTGCCCCGGAAAGAACGGAGACCCGTTGCACAGTGCCGGCGCGAACGACAAAGGCGTCCAGATCGTGCATCGCGGGAAGACAATTCCACAGCAATGGCGCATAGCCAAAGAGGACGGTTATGTGACCGAAGCGCCGATAAAGGATGGCGGTCGCGTCATTGCCGCCTCGCCGCAGCCGGTCGGCGAGCCGCGTCGCGTTGCTGGGGTCGACGACATTATCTGCGCCGCCCGTCACCAGCAGCGCGGGCGGTTTGCGCCCTTCGGCAAACGTGATCGGCTGCGTAACGGCACGATTGACGCCACCGAAGATGTCCACCAGGTCCGGGTCCTTAAGCGGAAGAAAATCGTAAGGCCCTGACACGCCGATCAGGCCGGCGATATCGCGGCCGGCGTCGAGACCGACGCCGTCAAGCCATTGCGGATCGAGCGCGAGCATGGCGGCAATGTACGCGCCGGCCGAGTGTCCCATGGCGAACACCCGGTGCGGATCGCCGCCGAATTTGGCGATATTGTCGCGGGTCCAGCGCATGGCCATGGCGCCATCTTCCACGAAGCCCGGAAATTTGACGTCCGGATAGAGCCGATAGTCCGGTATCACGACGACGTAGCCGCGCGCAGCGAGCGCGGCGGCAAAGATGCGATACAACTCCTTGGCGCCGCTCGACCATCGTCCGCCGTAGAAGAATGCGACGACTGGCGCGCCGGCAGCTGCGCCTGGTTGATAGACGTCAAGCTTGCGACGCACACCGTCGGCGTAGGGAATGTCGGTGAACTTCACGCATTGCTCCAGTTCGGCAAAAGCCGTGACGAGCGGCGCCGCGACCGTCATTGCGGCGAGCAGAACGATCAGCGCGCCGACGCCGCGTATCCAGCGGCGCGCGGCAGACGAAGGTTGCAAACCCCGGGTCCGTGACGGATCGTTATGGCCGACATTGCTCAAATCCGCACGAACGGCTGCATCAGGCGCCCCATCCAGCTCTTCAACTGGATCTGGCCTTGCAGCGCCACCAGGCAAATACATTCTTCGCCGTCCTCGACGACCGGCCGGTGCTCGACGGCTTCATCAGCCTCGTCGAAGTCGCCGGCCCCGTAGCGGCCGAGTTCATGGCGAAAAGCTCCTTGCAGCACGCACGTCCACTCGATGCCGGCATGCGCGTGGTGCGGAATCCGGGTGCCCGGCGATGCCTTGAGCATAAAGACCCGCGTGCCCTTCTCCGCCGGAACGCCAACCGAACGCCAGCGCAAGCCCCCGCCGATCCGGCGCCAGGCGCCAAGCGGATAAGCCGCGAACGGATTAGGCGCTTGCGATGCGGCGCTGGCGCCACGGGGCTCAACTATCAGAGCATCGGCCGAAATAGCGCGCAGCGCATGTTCCAGTGCATCCGTTGCCATCGGCACGGACGGCGTGTCTTGCAGCAAGACACCGCGTGCTTGTTCAAAAGCTCGCACCGCGCGGCGGCAGGCCGGACAAGCAGCCAAGTGCGTGGAAACGACCAGCGCTTGGCCCGCATCAAGGGTGCCAGCCGCAAATGCCGCCAAGGACGTGTCCGAGGGATGATGGGTGATCGTCACGGCTGTTCTTCCAGACGTTCGCGCAGCTTCTCCATCGCCAACCGCAATCGCGATTTAACGGTTCCCAACGGAATACCGAGGATGCGGGCGATATCGCCGTGCGCTTTATCTTCGAAAAAGGACAATTGGACGACCGCCATTTGCTCGCTCGGCAGCTCTTTCATCGCCGCCCGCACGTCCTCGCCGCGCTCGGCACCCGCTAACTCGTCGTCGGGCCGGGCGGGCGCGTCTTTCTCCACGACGTCATAGAGCGTAGCCGCACTGATGGTGCGCTCGTGGCGGAGCCCATCAATCCGCAGATTGCGGGCGATGGTATAGATCCAGGTCGAGGCGCGCGCGCGGGATGCGTCGAATAGCGCCGCTTTGCGCCAGACCAGCAGCATGGTCTCCTGCGCGATTTCTTCGGCGACTTCGGCGGCGCTGCCGGTGCGTATCAAAAATCCCTTGATGCGCGGCGCGTAAAAATCGAACAGGGCCGCGAATGCGGAACGATCGCGCCCGGTGGCAATAGCCGCGATCCAAATCGCCGGATCGGTATGTTTGCGGTTCGACGCCATATGCATCCCGGACCGGCCCGCACCGGTCACGCGGCGGCCAATATCCCCGAAACGGCCGACGCCACCGAATAGCCGCAATAACGGCGATGGCCCCGCGGCAAATGCCAATGTTTCCATAGCACCGCTTACGGAGCCCGGAATAGTTTGGATCAATGGTCTGCCGAAGGCCGGTGATGATCCAAGCGGACGCGGCAACCGTAGGAACCTGCGGAACAGCCGGCGGAACCACTCATTCCGCGTTCGAAAAGGCCCCGCAGTGCGCAACGAACCGAAGACCGGACTGAACATCGCCGTTATCGGCACCGGCATCTCGGGCATGTCGGTGGCGTGGCTTTTGAGCCAGGCGCATAACGTCACCGTCTATGAGCGTGCCGAACGCGTCGGCGGACATTCGAATACCGTCGACGTGTCGGATGGAAATCGCGCCGTCCCGGTCGATACCGGTTTTATTGTTTACAACGAGGCGGCTTATCCCAATCTCACCGCCCTGTTCGCCCATCTCGGCGTGCCTACCAAGCCCTCGGACATGTCCTTCGCGGTATCGCTTGATGGCGGCAACCTTGAATATTCCGGCTCCGGATTAGCCGGACTGTTTGCGCAAAAAAGCAACCTGTTTCGCCCACGCTTCTGGTCGATGCTCACCGATATCCGCCGGTTCTATCGCGAAGCTCCGGCCGAGGTGACGCTGCTCGATGAACTGCACACGTCGCTTGGAGACTATCTCGATGCGCGCCGCTACAGCCCGGCGTTTCGTGATGATCACCTATTGCCGATGGCGGGCGCCATCTGGTCGGCGCCGCCGCAAGCCATGCTCGCTTATCCCGCCGCCTCATTCATCCGCTTTCACGACAACCACGGACTTTTGCAGGTCGCCAACCGTCCGCAGTGGAGAACCGTCACCGGCGGGAGCCGGATATACGTGGAGAGGTTAACCAACTCGTTTCTTGACCAGATCGAACTCGGCGTCGCCGCAAAACGCGTGCATCGAAACGGCGGCCGGGCTGCGGTGACGGACGCAGCCGGTCGGACGCAATGGTTCGACCACGTTGTCATCGGCGCGCACGCCGACGAGGCGCTCGCTATGCTCGACGATCCAAGTCCGGCAGAACGCTCGCTGCTGGGAGCTTTCGCTTACAGCCAGAACGTTGCAGTGCTGCACAGCGACGCATCGCTCATGCCGAAGCGCCGCGCGGTGTGGTCGAGCTGGAACTACACCGGCACCGGCGCTCCCGACCGTGAAACAAATGGCTGCACCGTCACGTATTGGATGAACCGGCTGCAAAATCTCGCCACACCGACGCAACTTTTCGTCACGCTCAATCCGCACCGCTTGCCGGCGCCTGCAACCGTCATCGCCCGCGAGGCTTACGATCACCCCCTGTTCGACGCCGCCGCAATGAACGCTCAGCGCCGCCTGTGGTCCTTGCAGGGCGAGCGCAACACCTGGTTCTGCGGCTCCTATTTCGGCTCCGGCTTTCACGAAGACGGGTTGCAGGCAGGGCTGGCGGTGGCAGAAGCGCTGGGCCGCGTGCGCCGACCCTGGTCGGTGCAAAACGAATCCGGCCGCATCTTCATTACGCCGAGGCAGTCTGAACCGGCGCGGCGGGAGCTCGCCGCATGACCGCGACTTCGTCCCTTTATGTCGGCTCGGTGGTGCATCGGCGGTTGCTTCCCAAGCGTCATCATCTGCGCCACGCCGCGTTCTGGCTTCTCCTTGACCTCGACGACATTGCATCCTTGGAGCGCCGCCTGAAGCTTTTCTCCCGCGGCCGCTTCAATGCGGTGAGCTTTTATGACACCGACCATGGCGACGCGAGCGACGAACCGTTGCGGGCGCAGGTCGATCGCCACCTCGCCGCGGCCGGCATAACGCACGACGGGGGCCGCGTGCTGCTTCTGTGCATGCCACGCATTTTCGGCTACGCGTTCAATCCGCTGAGCGTTTACTTTTGTTATCGCTCCGACGGCACGCTCGCGGCGGTGCTCTACGAGGTTCGCAACACCTTCGGCGAGCGGCACAGCTATTTGATCGCAGCCGACGCGCCGGCAGGTCCTGTTTTGCGGCAAAGCTGCGACAAGTGCTTCTACGTCTCTCCATTCATGGACATGAAATTACGCTACGACTTCCGCGTCCTCGACCCGGCCGAACGCGTCTCGGTGGTGGTGGCGGCAAGCAATGCTGAGGGGCCCGTCATCGTCGCCTCGCTCGCCGGCCGGCGCACGCCGTTGAGCGATGCGGCGCTGCTGCGCCTTTTGCTGCGGATGCCATTTCTCACGCTGAAAGTCATCGGCGCGATCCATTGGCATGCACTGCGGATGTGGCTGAAGGGGTTTGTTCTGGTGCCACGGCCCGCACCGCCGGCCCGGCCGGTCACCCTCGTCCGCGGCAGGGAATGACACGCATGTCCGCTCCCGACCTCATGCTTTCCGGCTCAGTGACCCACGGCATGCGCGCACGGCTGTCCGCCGTCTTGCGGCAGATCGTTCGTCCACACCTTGAGCGGATCGAAGCCGGCACCCTCACGGTTATTTTGCCACTCGGAATTCGTCTTCATCATCGCGCCGCCCAACCGGGACCCGATGCTGTTTTGGTGGTTCGCCGCTGGCGCGCGCTGTCGCGAACTTTGCTGGCCGGCGACCTCGGGCTCGCGCGCGCCTATATGGAGGACGAATTCCGTTCGCCGGATTTGGCCAGTTTGCTTGCCTTTGGCGTCCTCAATCAGTCCGGGCGGTCCAAGCTACCCTCCGACGTCCCGCCGGCCCAATGGCTCGGCCGCATTCGCCACGCGCGCCGCGCAAACACGCGCCGCGGCAGCCGCCGCAACGTTGCGGCCCATTACGACCTCGGCAACGATTTCTATGCGCGCTGGCTCGACCGCGGGATGAACTATTCGTCGGCGCTATTCACCCGGCCGGATCAAACACTCGAACAGGCCCAAGATGCCAAGCTCGATCGCGTCATCGCGCTGCTCGACGTCGTGCCGGGCCAGCGGATTCTCGAAATCGGCTGCGGCTGGGGGCCTGTCTCCGAGCGGCTTGCGGCGGAACACGACTGCCGGGTGACCGGCATCACGTTGTCGGCCGAGCAGCTCGATTTCGCCCGCGCGCGCCTGGCGCGCAGCGTGTCTTCGCATTCCTGCGATCTCCGCCTGCAAGACTATCGCGACGTTGACGGCCGTTACGACCGTATCGTTTCGATCGAGATGCTGGAAGCAGTCGGCGAACGCTTTTGGCCGGTCTATTTCGCCAAGCTGCGGCAATCGCTGACCGACGCCGGTACCGCCGTGCTGCAAGTCATCACCATCGCCGAGGAGCGCTTTACTGCGTACCGGCGCCGGCCCGATTTCATTCAGCGCTACATTTTCCCCGGCGGAATGCTGCCGACGCCGTCGATCGTCCGGCGCGAGGCCGAACGTGCTGGGTTGCGCGTGGTTAGCCAGGAACCGTTCGGCGCGAGTTATGCAAGAACGCTTAACGAATGGCGCCGGCGCTTTCTGGCCGCATGGCCCCAGATCGAACGGCTCGGCTTCGACGGCCGCTTTAAGCGAATGTGGGAATACTACCTGACCTATTGTGAAATTGGATTTCAGGTCGGCGCGATCGACGTGAGCCTGATAAAGCTGGTGCCGGCCCGTTAGCGATCGCGCAGAAAATGCGCCCTTAGCCGCTCCCGCGCGTCGAGCGCCCCGGTAAGATCAAAGCCATTAACGACCGCGAGGCGGAAACCGCCGGGCGGCATCGAATGCTGTTCTGGCGGCAGATCTTCGTGGAACGTGACCTGCACGCTGGAGACACCCGGCATCTTTTTGACCGCTTCGATCAGCGCCGGCGGTGGATGGCGGTACCGCACGCCATTCGGTCCGAACAAAACGACGCTATAGCCGCCGCGGCGGCCGGTATCGCCGAATTCCCAAACACCGTTCTCGTAAAGCCGCACGATCGCATCGACCCAGCCGGCACCGTAGAGGTCGGGCCATTGATCGGCAAAACGCAGATGCACCTCGATGATCGTGCCGCCCATGGTTTCGAGATTGAGCATACCGGTATAGCCGGCAAGATGCTTCCTCACCCAAGCACCGCAGCGCCGTTCGATTTCCGCGTCGGGCTCGGCGTGAATCGTCCAGTAGTCGAATGTGCCCTCGCCCGCCGGCTTGCCGGTGACGTGCCGCCACCAGCACGGAGTGCCGTCAACGACGGCAAGGTCGGACGAAACATGACGGCCTTCCAGCAGCGTCATCCAGAAATGGCCGGGCGCAGAATACGCGTCGTAGTCCGCAGCCGATGTGAGCACGCGGCTGCCCGCGCCCATGCCCTTGAGATTGATGATCGGTTTGGAGAAGACGGGAAAGCCGGGCGGCGGTGTGCCGTGCGGACCTGCGTCGAGCCCCTGGCTCAGCGCTACTTTAAGCTTGTCATAAACCCAGCGCTGCTCCGGATACCAAACCCAGGCGTCGGTATCTTCGGTGGTGATATTGGCAGCCGTCTTGACCCCCGCAAAATATTGCAGGCGCCAGGGATCAGCTTCGAGGAAAGGCATAGCTCAGACGGGGAATAAGGGGGAACAGTCCACCGAGTGAATAAAGACGAATCCGTCCGTCATCGGTCATCCGCGATCCGCAGCGCATGCACGCTGAACAGACCGTCGGTCCAAACCTGCAGCGGCGTGTAGCCGCTGCCATGCGCCAGCGCCTTAAACGACTCGACGGAATATTTGTAGCTGTTCTCGGTATGGATGGTCTCGCCGGCGCGGAAGTCGACGGTTACTTCGCCGATGCGCACCTTTTGCCGCTTGGTGCTGGCGAGATGCATTTCGATGCGGCTCTTGTCGATATTGTAGCATGCGTGGTGTTCGAAGGCCGCCAGATTGAAATTAGCCCCGAGCTCGCGATTGATCCGGACCAGCAGATTGAGATTGAACTTGGCGGTCACGCCGGCTGAATCGTTATAGGCTCGATAGAGAACGTCCGGAGACTTGGCGAGATCGACGCCGACGATCAGCACGCCGCCGTGGCGCAACATGCGCCCGGCGCGGCGCAGAAACGCCGCCGCCTGGTGCGGCTCGAAATTACCTATCGTCGAGCCGGGAAAGAACCCGGCGCGCGGCATTGTGGCGACTTCGGGCGGCAATTCGGTTGCGGCGGTGAAGTCAGCCACAACCGGATAAATTGCCAGACGTGGAAAATCCCGGTGCAAATTGGCCGCATCTTCGCGCAGGAAATCGCCGGAAATGTCGATTGGAACATAGGCCTCGATATTCGCCGCAGCGCCAAGCAGGACGCGGACCTTCCGAACTCGATCCGCTGCCGAACTCGACCAGTGCCACGGCTGGCGGCATCAGCGAGGCCATCTCCGCCGAATGCCGCTCCAGAAGCGCAAGCTCGCTGCGGGTCGGATAGTATTCCGGCAGCCGGGTAATGTGATCGAACAACGCGGAACCGGCGTGGTCGTAGAAATATTTGGGCGGCAGCGACTTTGGTTTCGCGGTCAGTCCAGCGATCACGTCGGCGGCGAATTCGTTCGCCGTATCGAGCGGCCGTGCAATCGGGACGCGGACTGCAGTTTGAATGTTCATGATGTTGCTCGGCGGGATCGCTTGGTAAAGTTCAACGTTCGAATTCCGCCAAACGCAAGCCGCTGAACTGCCAGCGCGCGGACGGATAGAAAAAATTGCGATAGGTCTCGCGCGAGTGGCCCGCGGGCGTCGCCAGCGAGGATCCGCGCAGCACCATCTGATTGACCATGAACTTGCCGTTATATTCGCCAAGTGCGCCGGGCTCGGCCACGTAGCCGGGATAGGGCGAATAAGCGCTCCGCGTCCATTGCCAGACGATGCCGAACGCATCATCGAGCGTGCCGGCGCGCGCGGCAACCTCCCACTCGGCCTCGCTTGGGAGATGCCTGCCGGCCCAGCGGGCGAACGCGTCCGCTTCATAATAGCTGACATGACAAACCGGCCGCGCAGGATCGACCGGGCGCAAACCGCCAAGCGTCATGGAGAACCAGGCACCGTCGACCAGGCGCCAGTAGCCTGGCGCTTCCCAGCCCTGGGTCTCGACCGTGGCCCAACCGTCCGATAGCCAGAGGCCCGGCGTCGCATAACCGTCGTCGGCCATGAATTCGAGCCACTCGCCGTTGGTGACAAGCGAGCGCTTCAGCCGGACCGGCTGCAGCAGCACCTGATGCGCCGGATACTCGTTGTCGAACGCAAAGCCCGCCTCCTGCCGGCCAATCATGTGAATGCCGGCGACCGCCGCATCCGCTCCAGCGGCGGCATGGCCACCGCTCGCGCTACGCGGCCATTGCCAGTTCGGATCGTAGGCCGGATTGGTCGCATTCTGCGCGAAAGCGTGTAGGAGATCGGTCAGCATCAATTCCTGATGCTGCTGTTCGTGGTTGAGCCCGATCTCGACAATGGGAAACATCTGATCGCCGTTTTGCGTCGTCTCAATCAACGCCGCCACAGCGGCATCGACATGCGCGCGATACGCCGTCGTTTCGGCGACGCCGGGGCGGGTAATAAGCCCGCGCTGCGGCCGTGCCTGGCGCGGGCCGGCGGCGACATAATAGGAGTTGAACAGAAACGCGAAGCGCTCATCGAATGGGCGATAATCGGGCGCGAACGGACGCAACAAAAATTGCTCGAAAAACCAGGTGACGTGCGCGCGATGCCATTTCGCCGGGCTTGCCTCGGGCATCGATTGCACGACCTGGTCTTCGGCGGACAATGGCGCCGCGCGGCCTTCGGTCTCGGCGCGCACGGCGCGAAACGCCTCAAGCCAGAACAGCCGCGAGTTGCGAGGCTTTGCCAGCGCGGCACTGTCGGCGGTTGATTCGTGCAGTCGAACGGCGGGGCGTGACATTATGAGGCCCGGAAAACCGCAAGTATTAGCGAATAGTTCAACGTCAATAGCTGGAAGCTAAATCGACCCACATAGCGATAGTTCCATACCTATTCATACGGGCGTCGCAATGCCAAGGGTTCGCGCTAACGTGGATGTGATCAGACATAAGAATTTGCCGCCAAGGTATTGACGTTACCGCTAAACTCCTTACCGCTTGGGCGCGGAAATAACGTGCGTGAGGAGGCTGAAGATGGCGAACGCGATGCTGCCGCGCGAGCGGAGCGGCTATTCGGCCATCGTCGACCGGCCGCCGCTCAAGCTACCCGGCGGCTCGCGGTTGGTCTTCTGGACTATCGTCAATCTCGAGGTCTGGGATATCCGCAAACCGATGGCGCGCCAAGTGCTCGCACCGCCCGCCGGCCAGACGCAACTTCCCGACGTGCCGAACTGGAGCTGGCACGAATACGGCATGCGCGTCGGCGTCTGGCGCTTTTTCGATCTGTTCAAACGGCTGAACATCCGGCCGACGCTGGCGCTCAATGCGCGCGTTTGCGAGGATTACCCGCGCGTCGCCGAGGAAGCGCGCGCGCAGCGCTGGGAATTCATGGGCCACTCGTACGAGCAAGGTCCGATCCACGCCGAGCCGGATCAAAAAGCGATGGTGACGCGCTCACTTGACATCATCGAACGCTTCAACGGCAAGCGCCCGCTCGGCTGGCTCGGTCCGGGACTCACCGAAACCTACGACACTCCGGAAATCCTCGCCGAAGCGGGCGTGAAATATATCGGCGATTGGGTCTATGACGACGAGCCGACCATGATCCGAACCGCCGCCGGGCCGCTGCTGACGCTGCCCTACACAGTCGAACTCAACGACATTCCGATGATGATTATCCAGCATCACGAGAGCGAGTATCTGTGGCGCCGGGTGATCGACCAGTTCGACCGGCTTTATGCCGAGGGCGAGGCGCGCGCCAAAATCCTCGCTCTCGCCATCCACCCCTACATCAGCGGCCAGCCGCACCGGATCAAATATCTCGAACAAATCTACGAATATGCGCGCCGTTTCGACGGCGTTGCGTACTGGACCGGCGAGGAGATCCTGGATTGGTATTTGAAGTCGGGCGCGGTGGCGCTGTGAGAAGTATCGCGTTGCGCGGAATGTTTGCTGCGGGAACGCTGTTTGCGACGGCCTTCGCTGTAGGATACGCACAAGCCGCACCCTGCCGCACGGCCGGAAGCTACGAGTTCCTGGCTTGCCACGTTCGAAAAGGAGGCGGCGGCGCAGGGAGTTTCAAAGCGTGCGATCGCCGCCGCAGCGCCGTCGCTCACCTACGACCAAAAGATCGTCAACATCGACCGCGGCCAGCGCGTCTTCACGCAGACTTTTCTGGAATTCTCCGGGCGCATGGCGGCCGCCTACCGCATTCAGCGCGGGCAACAGCTGATCAAGGCGAATGCGGCGACCTTTGCGCGCATTGAGCAGCAATTCGGCGTGCCGGCGCCGGTGATCGTCTCGTTCTGGGGGCTGGAAAGCGACTTCGGCGCCAATATGGGAAAATATCATTCGCTCTCCGCCATCGCCTCGCTTGCCTACGATTGCCGGCGCAGCGACCGATTTCGCGCGCAGCTCCTCGACGCGCTCCGCCTGATCGATCGCGGCGATCTAACCCCCGACGAAATGATCGGTTCGTGGGCGGGCGAGCTCGGCCAGACGCAAATGATGCCGTCGGAATATAATCAATACGGCGTTGATTTCGACGGCGACGGCAAGCGCGACCTTATTCACAGCGCGCCCGACGTCCTCGCCTCCACCGCGAGTTATCTGCACGGGCTCGGCTGGAAGCGCGGCGAGCCGTGGCTGACCGAAGTGCGCGTGCCGGCAAATTTGGCGTGGGCGCAGGCCGATCTTTTAATCTCGCTGCCGCGCGCAAAATGGGCGAGTTACGGCGTCACCCTCGCCGATGGGCGGCCGCTGCCCGCCGATAATCTGCCGGCGTCGCTGCTCTTGCCGATGGGCCGGCTCGGCCCGGCATTCCTCGCCTATCAGAATTTCCAGGTCTATCTGCAATGGAATAACTCGCTGGTGTATTCCACGACGGCCGCATATCTGGCGACCCGCATTGCTGGCGCGCCGGCGCTCACGCGCGGCACGCCGCCGCCGGCACTTTCGTTTCAGGACGCCAAGGAATTGCAGACGCTGCTGGCGCGCGCCGGCTATGACGTCGGCACCATCGACGGCTTCCTTGGATTAAAGACACGGCAGGCGGTGAAAGCTGTCCAGGCCAAATACGGAATGCCCGCCGATTCGTATCCGACCGCGGAATTGCTCGCGCGCGTGCGCGGCACGCAGTGAATCGCCGCGGATAGATTGACGCTTAGTTGCCGTTGCCGAGCGGCCGCGAATAAGGATCCGGCGGAGGACCGGCATTCATGCCGCCCCGAAATCCACTGAACGGCGAGAACGGCGAATAGGTGCCCGGTCCCGCCTGCGTGCCGAACTGCACAACCGGACCGCCCGGCCCAAACGGCTGCGCACCTTGGCCGAAGTTCTTGACCTGATCATCCGGATCGGCAAACGTCGAGCTGCCGTTCCCGCTGGTGCTGAGGTTTTCCTGGGTGAACGCGCGTGCGGCAGGAGCGTTTATGGACACCGCCGCTATCGCCAGGACCACGGCCGCGAAATGAAGCTGCGTCGATCGAAGCATTATTGTTCCCCCTTACCGGCGCCCCCGAAGCACAACACGGAAACTAAGGTTGTGGGCAGCCCACCGTCAAGCAATTCCTGCGCGCCGTAGTGTCTCACGGCCGCTTCACCGCCACATTTGCTCAAAGGGAGTCGTTATGCGCACCAAGCCGTCACTGACCCAAGCTGACGTCAAGAAAATGCTGGCGGCTTGCGAAGCTGAAGCAGTGAAAAACAAATGGAATGTGTCGATCGCCATTGTCGACGAAGGCGCTCATCTTCTGGGCTTCCAGCGCATGGACGGCTGCGGGCCGATTTCCGCCGAAGTGGCGATCGGCAAGGCGCACACCTCCGCCCTGACCCGGCGGCCGAGCAAATTCTTCGAGGATCGCGTGAAGGACCGGCCGGCTTTTACCACTTTTCCCGCCGGAACTTTGATTCAAGGCGCGCTGCCGATCATGCACCAGAACGAATGTGTCGGCGCCATCGGGGTGTCGGGTGTTCAATCGCACGAGGACGAGCAGATCGCACAAGCGGGACTCAACGCGCTTTAAAATCGTTATCGGAGCGTGATCTTTTCGGACCTTCTTCGCCCGCCGAAGCGGGCTTCGCGAAGGCGGGAAACCGGCTTCCACTCTCGGATCGAGTCCGAGGGCAGGCTTTTTCCAGATCATGCTCTAGCGATCCAACTCCTCGAAGTAGCGATAAATGCCCCATTGCGAAAACGGGATGCGCCGCGCGGAATTCATGTAGGCTTTGATGCGCGGCCGGCGCGCTACCCGACCGTGCAGGGCGACCAAGCCGGGAATTTTCTTCTCAAAGCGCTTCATGCGCTCGGGAAAGGCGTAACGCAGCCCTTCGACGATCTGAAACAGCGACAGGTCGATATAACTCAGCCGCCGCCCGACCAGATGCTGCCCGCCATTTCGTTGCAGCACGCGCTCGAAATAGCCCAAAAACTTCGGTACGCGGTAACGCCAGAAATCCTTGGTGCGCCGCTTCGCCGCCGGACGCTGCTCTTCGTAATAGAGCCACGAGGAGATCGGGTGATGCGTGTCGTGGATCTCGACCACCAGATCGGTGATGGTGAGCTGTAATTGATGAATCCACACCCTTGTCGCCTCGTCGCGTGGCGACAGCTTCAAATGCGGACCGAGGTAGAAAAGGATGTTGGCGGTCTGCGCGATGACGAGACGGCCGGCCTTGAGGAACGGCGGCGCGAAAGGCGGACGCGCGGCGCGCTTGTCTTCGATGATCTTCATCATCGCCGCCTCGCCGCCCTTCCGCCGGGCGACGTCAATGTAATCGGCGCCCGCCTCCTCCAGCGCGAGCCGAACGAATTCGCCGCGGCCCTGAACCGTCGGCCAGTAATAGAATAGATAACGCATGGGTCACCTCTCGCCGCGAGAGAAGTTAGCCGCAGACGCGCGCACGGTCACGTCCGCGTCGCCGCCCACATTCCAGTGCAGAAACCGTTGGAAGCGCGCCCGCGCCAAGTTCCGTCGCCGCGGGTCGGAGTAAGGCGTCCGTAAGCCACTGCATAGGCGCCGCCGCCGGAAACCCGCGCAACGGCGCCCCCGCCCGAATTGACGTAACCGGCGAGGTTGATGCCGAGGCTGCCGTAGGTGATGACTCCGTTGATGATCTGGCCGCTAAAGCGATAGGCGTGATCGCACGGTCCGGCGCGGGTATACACAACCACGCTCCAGCTGCCGTCGTATTTACCGGCCGCGCGCGCATCGGTGACTTGGGTGACCGCCGCCGCAAGCGTAACGGCAGCCAGAATTGCTCCGGCTTTGTTGTGGATTACGATCGCCCCCGGATGCTTTGCGGCGCCGTCGCGCGCGCTAACGCGGTGAAATTAATGCGGGTCTATTTACAGTATTAAAATAGGCTCACTGTTTCACAGCCTGCGCCGGCCTGTCCAGCTTCACCTGCAATTTGGCAAACGCCGACCTTCCCTAATTACCTCCCGCGGCAGCCGCGCCCGGCCGCGTCGCAATCCACGAACCGGCGCAGGGGCCGTCCGGACCCCGCCCGCTCCACGTGCCGTGGCCATGGCTCTCGGTCATATGCCCGTGCGCCTCGCCCTGACTTGCACCCGCCGTCACATGGACATGCGTCTCGCCATTGGGAGCGACCTGTCCGGTCACAACGATCGAGGTGTAGGCATAAAATATCTGGCCATTGGTGATCTGCCCGCTGATGCGGTAGGACGGATCGCACGGCCCGCTTGCGGTGAAAACCACCACGCTCCATTGGCCATCATATTTGCTGCCGGCGTGAGCCGAGCCGGCAAAAATCGCCGCTAAAAATACCAAGACAAACGTACGTGCCATGCCAAGTTCCCCCGTGGCTTTCGCGGCCCAGCCCGCAGGCCGTAATCTTTATCTATTATATTGTGCGTCGGTCACTTTCTCCAGCCAATCGACGTGCTTGCCGTCAAGCGCCTCGTGGATTGCGACATGCACCATCGTCGTTGACGGGCCGGCGCCATGCCAGTGCTTCTCATTCGGTGGAAACCAGACCACGTCGCCGGCGCGGATTTCGCGCACTTTTCCACCCCACGCCTGCACGCGGCCGATGCCGGAAACGATATAGAGCGTCTGGCCGAGCGGATGGGTGTGCCAGTTGGTGCGCGCGCCCGGCTCGAAACGAACTGTAGTCGCCCGCACCCGCGCCGGCTCCGGCGCCTCGATGATCGGATCCTGCAGGACGGTCCCCGTGAACCAGTCGGGGTTTCCGCGGCGGGTCGGCGCCGAACCGCAAACGTGAATGTCCATTTGGCGTTGCTCCCCCTTTGCCTCTTCGAAGGAGGCGGTAAGATAATGGAAATCGGCGCGCGATACGCTCCCTTCGTCAGTGCGCGCCGTAACAAGACCGCACTTGGGCGAAAACCGATGTAGCGGGGCGTATGATGACAAGATTTGCAAAGGGGTCTAAGGGTGTTGCTTAGGCGGACAATCGTGGTTCGGGTCCTTGCCGTCGCGGTGTTGGGCTTGGCGCTTGGCGCCTGCTCGAAATGCGACGTGCCGGACTTCTGGCACCACGATGCGCCCGCCGCCTCCCAATCCTGCCACGACGGCCCGGCGCCGCAATAAACCGGTTACGCGGCCAGCGTTTCCTTCACGGCCGCGACCAACTGCTTGAGCGTGAACGGCTTCGGCAGGAACGCGAACTGGCCGTGCTCCGGAAGATTCCTCTGGAACGCATCTTCGGCATAGCCCGACACGAAAATGATCTTCAGGCCCGGATTGCGAACACGCAATTCACGCGCCAGCGTCGGCCCGTCCATTTCCGGCATGACCACGTCCGACACGACGAGATCGACGGGCTTGTCTGCTTTCTCCAGCACTTCGATCGCCTCCACGCCGTTACCGGCCTCAAGCACGGTAAAGCCGCGCGAAGCAAGGCCGCGCGCGTTGAGCGCGCGCAACCCTTCCTCGTCTTCGACCAGGAGGATGGTGCCTTCGCCGGTCAGATCGGCCCCGGCGGCGTTGGCCGCGCGCTTGACCTGATCGGTGGCGGTCATCATCCCGGAAATGACCGGCACCTCCAGTTCGCCTTCCGCAGCCGCCTCCTGCGCGGTGGCGATGTGGCGCGGCAAAAAGATACGGAAGGTCGAGCCTTCGTACACGACGGAATCGACGTACACGAAACCGCCGGTTTGTTTGACGATGCCGTAGACCGTGGAGAGGCCGAGGCCGGTGCCCTTGCCCACTTCCTTGGTTGAGAAGAACGGATCGAAGATCTTGTCGCGGATCGCTTCCGGTATGCCGGAGCCGCTATCCGTGACTTCGACCAGCACGTAATCAGCCGCCGGCATGCCCTTGGCGTGGTAGCGCTCACATTCCTTCGCCAGCACATTGGTGGTGCGCAAGATGAGCCGTCCGCCTTCAGGCATGGCGTCGCGTGCGTTCACGACAAGATTTACGATCACCTGCTCGAATTGCGAGATATCGACCTTGACCGGCCACAAATCGCGAGCGTGCCTTACTTCAAGCACAACTTGCTCTCCGATCAAGCGCTTCAACAGCATGTTGAGATCGCTCAACACATCGCCTATGTCGAGCACCTGCGGACGCATGGTCTGCTTGCGCGAGAAAGCCAGCAGATGCCGGACCAGGCTCGCCGCCCGGTTGGCGTTCTGCTTGATCTGCATGATGTCGCTGAAGGACGGATCGGTCGGCTTGTGCGCGTTGAGCAAAAAGTCGGTCGCCATGATGATGGCGGACAGGACGTTGTTGAAATCGTGCGCGATGCCGCCGGCGAGCTGGCCGACCATTTCCATCTTCTGCTGCTGGTTGAGCTTGGTCTCAAGCTCGCGCTGCGCGGTGGTTTCGAGAGCGTAGACAATCGCCGCTTCCTGGTCGCGTTCTTCTTCCTCAACCGCGGTGACATAAAAGCGGCCGAAGCGTTCGCCGTCGCCCGCCAACGCGGCGTCGACCGGGGCGATGTCGCCCTTGCCGCGCGCCGCCTGTGCGATAGCGGCCTCCAGCGCGCCGCGGTCGCGCTCCACGACGGCGACGCCGATCGAACGCTCGCCGCTTTCGGCGCTCAGCACACGCTGGAACAGCCGCGCGAACAGGGGATTGGTGCGGACAATGCGGCCGTCCCGGTCTACGGTGGCGATCGCCATCGGCGTGTTGTGAAAGAAACGCATGAAGCGAACTTCCGCGGCGCGTTGCGGATCGATCCCGTGATCGCGGGCGCGATTGATGACCAATGTGCGCGACGCGCCCGGCGCGCCGTCGGCGCCGAAAGCGAGCTTGTGGAACAGCCGCACCGGAAGCGTGCCGCCGCTGCGGGTCTTCAAATCAAGGTCGAGCACCTCGGTCTTAACCTCGCCCGGCGCGGCGCGCAGCGTCGTCAGCAAAGCGGCCCCATCGCCAGCGACGAGATCGGCCAGCTTCAGGCCACCGGAGCCGACCTGTGCGAGATCCTGGTCGAGCCAGGTCGCCAGCGTCGCATTGAGATAAACGACTTCGCCTTTGCCATCGACCGAGAAAAAACCGGCCGGCGCATGGTCGAGATAGTCGATCGCGTGCTGCAATTCTTGAAAAACGTTTTCCTGTCGTTCGCGCTCGCGCGTCACGTCAGACAGAGACCACGTCGTGAGGTGACGCGCGCGGCCGCTTTCGCCGAGCGGGCGCACCCGCAGCCGCAACCAGCGCGCCGGCCGGCTCTTGGTCGCGGCGACCCGCACTTCTTCCTGCAAGCGTTTGCCCTCGCGGGCCGCTTTCAGCAACCGGTAGATGGCCTCGGATGCGTCCGCGTCGCCGATGAATACGCGCTCGACCGGACGCATGTCTTTTTCGTCGGCGGCGTCGATCAGATCGAGATAGGCGGCATTGGCATAGATTACGCGCCCGTCGGCGTCGGTGACCAAGACCCCGTCGAATGCATCGTCGACCAGCGTTTTGATCAGCGGGTTGGCGGCTTCGGCGGTCGAAAGCCGCAAGATTCCCGACGCGAGTGCGAACAGCGAGAACACGCCGACGGTGGCGAGCACCGCGAGAAACACCAGAATGTAGGGTTCGGCATTGCCGCGGCGAAGCAACAGAAAGACCGCGGCGGCGGCAACGAGCACACCCGCGACCAGCAGCACCAGCACGATGCTGCCCGCACCTGCAGAGGCGGCGCTGCGGTCGACGGCCCGTCGAGCGGGACCGGCGGGCTTATCGGTGATGCCGTGTGTCGTCATCCCTGCCTTAACGTCGTTGCCGGCCTGCCTCAGTGCCTCTTGCCCGGCGGCCGCGCAAGAGTTTTTGCGCCGCATTTCACCGCGGCCGCGGACCAGCCACCAATCGGCGCAGCCGGATGATGTAACCGATGATTTCGGCGACCGCGCGGTAATGCTCCGGCGGAATCTCCTGGTCGATCTCCACCGTACCATGTAGCGCCCGCGCCAGCGGCGGGTTCTCGACCACCGGAATATCGTGAGCTTGGGCGATTTCGCGGATTTTACGGGCGATCAGGTCGACGCCCTTGGCCACGCAGACCGGCGCATTCATGCCGCGCTCGTATCGAAGTGCGACCGCGAAATGGGTCGGGTTGGTGATCACCACGGAGGCCTTCGGCACCGCCGCCATGATTTGCTTGCGCATGCGCGTATTGCGCAATTGCCGGAGCTTGCCTTTGACCGCGGGATCGCCCTCGGTCTGGCGGAATTCCTCTTTTATTTCGCGCAGCGACATTTTCTGCCGCTCGTACCATTGCTGATACTGGAACAGGTAATCGGCGGTGGCGACAACGGCGAGAACGGCGACCACGGCGCCGATCATCCGTAGGGTGAGCGACTGGGTGAGAGGCAGGATCGCGATCGGGTCGGTGGCGATGAGCCCGCGCAGGAGGTCGCGCTGCGGCCACATCATCGCGCCTATCACCGTGCCGATCAGGCCCAGCTTGACGAGACCCTTGGCGAAATTGGCGAGCGCCTGGCGGGAGAACAGCCGCGCCGCGCCGGCAGCCGGCGAAATGCGCGCCAATTGCGGCTTAATCGGCTCGGCCGAGAACACCAGCCGGTGCTGGATGAAGTTGCCGGCAAAGGCCGCAAGCGTGAGGAGAACGAGCGGGATGCCGAACGCCGCGATGACGTTGGCGGCAATCGTCTTGGCCAGCGCAACCAGGGCCGGCCCGTCGGTGGGAATTTCATAGGAGCGCGCGAGCAATGCGCGAAAGGTCGCTTGCAGGCTCGAGGCCATCGGTGCCGCGAACAGCATGATCATCAGCGTGCCGCCGGCGATCAGAAACCAGGTGTTGACCTCCACGCTTTTGACGACGTCGCCGCGCCGGATCGCCTCGTCAAGCCGTTTTGGGGTCGGGTCTTGTGTGCGGTCGTTATCGTCGCGCTCGTCGGCCATCGCCCGCGCCTAGCCGTGCGGAACAAGCGCGTGCATAACTCCGCCCGCGTAATCGAGGAACAACCCCATCATCGCGCCGAGAAAAAGAACCAGGAACAGAAGGCCAAGCAGGATCGAGAGCGGCAGCGCCACGAAAAACACCTGCATTTGGGGCATCAGCCGCGATAGCACACCCAGTCCCACGTTGAACAGGAGTCCGAACACCAGAAACGGCGCAGAGAGCTGGATACCGATGCGGAACGCGCCGGATACCGTCTTGGTGATCAGCGCCGCCGCGTCGCCCGTTGCTGGCACTTCGCCGGGTTCGAACAGGCCGTAACTGTCGTTAATCGCGGCAATAACCAAATGATGCATGTCGGTGGCGAAAAACAACGTGATGCCGAGGAGTGTGAGGAAATTGCCGATGATCGCGCCCTGCTCACCCTGCGTCGGATCGACCGCGGTGACGAAACCAAGCCCGAGCTGCGAGGCGATCACCGATCCGGCGACTTCGAGAGCGGAAATCGTCAGCCGCGCGGTGATGCCGAGCATGGCGCCGACCAGAATCTCCTCGACCAGCATCACCAAATCCGGCCCGAGCGCGCCGGTATCGATGTGATAGGCGCTCCGGTGCAGCGGCAGCAGCATGGCAGAGAGGACCAGCGCGAAAGTGAGCCGCATGCGCGCCGAGATGTTTTGCTCCCCCAGTCCCGGCAGCAGCATCAGCATCGTGCCGGTGCGCGCAAATACCAGCATGAAGGCGGCGCCGAGCGCCGGCAGAAAGGACAAATCGATATGCACCGCGCTTACCCGCGTCAGCCGTTGGTAATGTGCGAAGCGATCCGCAGGAAATTCGAATGCAGCGCGTCGGCCATGAACGGCAGCGCGACCAGGAGCGCAAGGAAGATCGCAAGGATCTTCGGCACGAACACCAATGTGGTTTCTTGGATTTGCGTGAGCGCCTGCAGCAGCGATACCGCCACGCCGACGATCAACCCGACCAGCATCAACGGAGCGGCGACCAAAATGAGCGTCACGATAGCATCGCGCGCTACGTCCATCACTTCCGGTCCGGTCATTCTGTGCCCTGCTCCATTTCCGCGATTCGCGTTTTGCCGTAACGGCTCAAATCGGCATCTTAAGGATGTCTTCGTACGCCGCGATCACCCGGTCGCGCACCGAGACGAGCGCCTGCACCGCGGTTTCGCTTTCCGCCACCGCCGTAGCCACATCGATCATGTTGGCCTTGCCGGCCGCCACCGCTTGCGCCTGCGCGTCCGACTTGCGGCCGGCGGCGGTGACGTTGGCCATCGCATCCTTGAGGATCGAGCTGAAGTTCAGCCCGCTATTGGATGAATTGGCGTCACGCCCGATGTTGGCGGCTTGGTCGCCCAAGCGCGAGAGAGCAGCGTAGGCATTGGCGGCGACAACCGGTGTCGGCATGGTTCACCTTCAGGTCTTGAGAATGTCGAGCGTGCGCTGGAGCATGCGCCGTGTGGCAGTGATGACGTTGATGTTGGCCTCGTAGGATCGCTGCGCGTCGCGAAAGTCGCTCATTTCCACCAGCGAATTCACATTTGGGTATTTGACGTCGCCCTTGGCGTTGGCCATCGGGTTATCCGGCTCGTGGCGAATGCGGAAATCCGAGCCATCGGTGCCGATGCGGCCGACCTCAACCACATTCGCGTTAAGTTCGCGGTCGAGCACGGCGTGAAACGTCACGATCCGCCGCCGGTAAGGATCGCCGCCGGGCGAGGTCGCGGTGGAATTGGCATTGGCGATATTCTCGGAGATGATGCGCATGCGGCCGGACTGCGCGCGCATTCCGCTGGCGGCGATCGCGATCGATTTGATGAAGTCCATCATCGGCCGTCTCCGACGCTGTCAGACTAGGCTTTGCCGATCGCGGTTTTGATCAGCGCCAAACTGTGGGTGTAGATCGAAGCGACCGCGTCATAATCCATCTGGTTGCCGGCGAGCTTGAGCATTTCGTCTTCGTGGCTGACCGCGGTGCCGCGCGGCCGCACCTCGTAGTGCGGATCGTTCTCCTCGGAGAATTGGGAACTCCCGCTGCCGGCGGCGATATGCGCGGGATTGGTCGTGGCCAGCATCACCGACGCGGATTGCAGCATGCGCTCGAAACTCGGCGGCGCTAGGTCGCGCGCGCGATAATTGGGCGTGTCGGCATTGGCGACGTTTTCGGCAAGCACGCGCTGGCGCTCCTGGTGCCATTGCATGCGAGAGCGAAGCATCGAAAGGATCGGGATATCGGCGATCGGCATCGGACTGCCCCTCTGCGCTGGGCAGACTTTGCCGGGAGCGTGGTTAACGGCTGGTTAAGTCCGATTCGGGTGGGATTTTGCCATTAATCCGCCGTTTACCATAGAAAAGCTGCAGGCACGGGGATCGAGCCGTAAATCGCCCGCCGACTTTAAATGTTTGTTAGTATTCGCGGCGGCAAATGTTACCGGCGCTGTTAACCATTGGGAATCCAGCGGGCGCCGGCGTCGAGGGGAGTAAGGCGAAATGTTCGATTTGTTCGGCACGGAAATGCCACTCGCCGTGCGCTTCTTTTTGGCATTCCTCATCGTTTTGGGGTTGATCGGCGTGGCTGCCTGGGCGGTGCGCCGGTTCGGCAGCGCGCGGATCGGCGGCGCGGCGCGCGGACGCTTGCCGCGACTCGCGGTGATCGATTACGCGAGCGTCGACGCGCGACGCCGCCTCATTCTGGTGCGGCGCGACAATGTCGAACACCTGGTGATGATCGGCGGGCCCACCGACGTCGTCGTCGAAGCCAACATCGTGCGCGCGGTCCCGGCTTCGCGCGACATCCCGGCAGCACGGCCGCCCGCCGGCAGCGACATCTTACCGCGCGCCACTCCGCTGCCCGAGGCCGGCAACGGTTCGTGGCCGCTCCAACCCGAGCCGGCGGCGCCGTTCCAGCCGCCGCGCCGCGCCCGTGTCGAACCGATTTCCGACGAACCGGCGCCGACGCCGAGCCCCGAAATGCCGCGGCCGCAGCGTGAAGCGCTGACTGCCATCGCCGAGGACATCACCGCCGCGCCGACGCCATCGTTCCCACCGCGTCCGCGGCCGGTGCGCCCGGCCGAAACGCGCACCCCGGCGGCTCCGGTCAACACTGAAGCCGCCAGCGCCGCCGATCAAAGTCTCGCCGAAATGGCGCAGCGGCTCGAAGCAGCGCTGCGCAAGCCGAAAACCGCTGAGAAACCCACCGAGCCACGCGAAACGATCGTTGCTCCGGCGCCCGCGGCGGAAACCGAAGCGCCAGCGACAGCCCCCGCCGCACCGACGCCGCCGCGACCCTCGCGGCCGGCCGATGCAAAGCCTACGCGCGCAGAGGCTAAGGCGAAGGAAGGCAAACTTTACGACACCCTCGAACAGGAGATGGCGAGCTTGTTAGGGCGTCCGCCAGGCAAAGCTGGATAAATGACATTTCCTTGGGGCCGCCGCGTTCGTCTTGCGACGGTTGCGGTCTCAGTAGCGGTTCTCATGTTTTCGGCGACGCCGCTCGCCGCTCAGGACATCAGCATCAATCTCGGCCAGGGCTCCGCCGGTGGCGGACTTAACGAGCGCGTCATTCAGCTGATCGCGCTGCTGACGGTGCTTTCGCTGGCGCCATCCATTCTCGTGATGATGACGTCGTTCACGCGCATCGTCGTGGTGCTGTCGCTTTTGCGCACCGCGCTCGGCACCGCGACCTCGCCGCCTAATTCGGTGGTCATCTCGCTCGCCCTGTTCCTTACCGCCTTCGTAATGGGGCCGGTGCTGACCCGCGTCTACGACGTCGGCGTTAAGCCGCTCGTCGCCAACGAGATCAACGTCAACCAGGCGTTTGAACGCGCCTCGGGACCGTTGCGCGGCTTCATGGAGAAGAACGTCCGCGAGAAAGATTTGCAATTATTCGTCAGCATGTCGGGCGAGCAACCGAGCAAGCCGGAAGAATTGTCGATGCGCGTGCTCATTCCAGCTTTTATGATTTCCGAACTTAAACGTGCCTTCGAGATCGGTTTTCTCTTGTTCCTCCCCTTTCTGATCATCGACCTTGTGGTAGCCTCCGTGCTGATGTCGATGGGCATGATGATGCTGCCGCCGGTGGTCGTGTCGTTGCCATTCAAGCTGATTTTCTTCGTGCTGGTGGATGGCTGGACGCTGGTCGCTGGCTCACTTATCCAGAGCTACGGGACTTAATACCCCGCCCATGGAACTCCGCGATGCGTGCGGCGTTAACAACCGACACTCATTTGCGGGAGAATGTCATGGGATTCGGACGCGGATTATTGCTTTGGCTGTTGGGAATACCGCTGCCAATTATTATCATTCTGGCGATTTTCATGCACCACTAGGCGAACGCGACGCCGCATTTTGCCGATGATGCCCGCGTCCCGACGCGGGCATTCGCTTGCCGGCACTAGCGTTGCGCAGTGCGCCCGGCGGCGCGCGCGGGCGGCGTCGGCGGCAGCGAAGCCGGCATTGCCGGCCGGGCTGCCGGCGCGCTCGGCGTAGCGGACGAAACCGGCGCCTTCTCCGCCGGCGCCATGGGCAGCAGCGGACTTGCTTCGGGATAACGCGCCTGCATGTCGCGTAAGAACCCGTCCAGTGTGTCGATCGATGCAGCCGCGCGGGCAATGTCGCGGAATTCCGTGCCGCTGGTGCCGAGCTGAGCCGAGGCGATCTCGAAGGCGCGTGCATCCGGCGTCTGCGCCATCTTCGCCGCGTATTTCTCGCGGAAACGGCTCAAGCCCAAAGCGTCTTCGCCGAGCGCATAGCCGACGGTCGCGCGCAGGATGTCGGCGCGTTCCAGCTCGTTCAACGGCTGCCATTCCTTCCAGCGATCGCCGTAGTAAAGCTCGATCTGTTCCGCCGATTTCGCCCAGCGCCGCGCCGCCCACAAAATGTCGGACCGCAAGCGAACGACCTCGCGACCCTGCTTGTTGGCGATGACTTCGAGCGCGAGATCGTAACGGACGAGATCGGAAAGGGCGCGCGCCTCAAGCAGCAGGCGCTGGTCGCGCAGCTCATTGGAGAGATCGGCGGTACGGGTCGAGCGCAGCGTGGCCAACGCCCGGTCGGCCTTGCGGTTCATCAGATAAATAACCGCTAGCCGCGTCGCGACTTGCGCGCGCGCGGCGCCCTGCAGGCGGTGGTCGACCTGGTATTGCAACAGCTCCGCCGCCT
Organism: uncultured Alphaproteobacteria bacterium; assembly: GCA_963747855.1. GTDB lineage: Bacteria > Pseudomonadota > Alphaproteobacteria > Rhizobiales > Xanthobacteraceae > BOG-931. The sequence continues at coordinate 637,154 of CAVVGN010000002.1, read as the reverse complement.
GATCAAGCAAATCGACGGAGACCAGCCGGTCGGCGAGCCGCCGGATCATTTCGTCCCCGCGCCGGCCGATCGGCGTGAGCTCGCGGAAGTCGTAGAACAAGGCCAGCGCATCCACCGCCGGCAGCCCGTCGCCTTTGCCGCCCAGGAAGAGCTGCTCGAAGGTCGCTGCCGCCTGGTCTTGGATACGGCGAGTCATGTCGGAATCCGGACGTGCGGCGACCGCGCTTCGCATCACATAAAATGAATTGCGGTAGCGACCTTCCTCGATGTAAAGCCGCGCCAGGATTTCGAGCGCTTCGATCTCGGTGTCGTCGCCGCGCCAGATGGTGGTGAGCGTCTCGAGGTCGGAAATGGCTTCCGGCCGCTTGATGTCGCCGAGCGCGTAGCGCAATGCCGTCTCGCGCAGCCGGCCCTGCGCCGCCGCCGGGCGGTCCCAGGAATCGGCCGCCGTCTGATAGGCGGACAATGCATCCTCGGTACGGCTCATCCCCTCGGCGAGACGGCCGATCAGGATGGACATTTCCGGCTGCATCTCGGCTGGAATGCCGATCGTCTCCAGGTCGTTGAGGTTGTCGGCAGCGCTGCCGAAATCGCCGACTTCGATGGCGGCGCGCACCTCGTATTTGAGCACTGCGCGCTGAAGCTCGATCGGCAGCGTAGCGATCGCCGCCTCGACGCGCTTGAAGCTGTCGCGCGCCTGCCCCCATTTACCCTGATCCACAAAGGCGAGCGCCCGCCATAACGGCGCGTCGTGCTGGTCGCCGATTACGGGATTGGCGAGATCCTTCAGCGCATCGGCCGGCCGATCCATCATCACTTCGGCGACGGCGCGCAGTACGTTGGCCGAAACATCCTCCACCGCCGGATGATCCTCGGTCAGCGCGACGTCGAGGACACCTTTGGCTTCCGGATACATGTCGCGCGCGAAATAGAAGCGCGCGAGATCGAGCCGCGGCAACAGCCGCTTGCGTGCCGGCGCTTCGGACGCAGCGGCGATCAGGCTGGATTGGCGGTCGTTGAAGGTCGCATGCCGGTCGAGGCCCCACAATTGTGCGTCGAACATCACCGGATGAAGCGCGGTGCCGCGCTGGACGCTTTGCAGCGAACTCGACAGTGTCAGGCCGGCTGGACGGCTGATGACCACCTTGTCGGGGGCGGTCTCCATGGCGATGTCGTCGGCGACCGGTTCGACCGCAACGCCCTGACTTGAGGCGAGCGCGTGGAATTCGACGAAGTCCTGCTCATTGATCATCCCGCGGGCGGGTGCAAATCCGGTCACTACTAGCAGATCATCGCCCGCTTCCGAATCGTGCAGCCGGTGTAAGCGGTGCGGTTCGTCAAACGGAATCGCGACGCTCGCGCGATTGGGGCCGATCAAGTTGCGGGCGATATCCAGCGCCCGGATCGGTTCGGACACGGTGTCGCCGACCGTGACGATCCAGCCCGGCCCTTCCGGCGCGATGCTCGACAGGTGCGGATGATCGAGCCGGATACGCACCACGTCCGCATCGCCCTCGTGGCTGAAGGCGGCAGCGCGAATGGTGCGGCTCGCTTCGCCGTCAAGCGCGGAAAGGTCGATGGCGGAATCCGAATCGAAAACAATCCAGAGCGTGTCGGCGCGGTTGAAAACCGCGGCCGCGGTCGGTTTCATGAACGGAAACGACAATTTGAGATTGGCGCCCTGCCGGGTCATTTCGACGGCGAAGCCTTTGCCGGACTTGCCTTCACCGGCGGCGGCGCGTTGTTCCGGCGGCTCAACCTTCGCGGCCGCCACAGCGGCCGGCTCGTTGACGGGCGGCGCGGCTGTCGCCGCATCAGGCATAGCCGGTGCAGGCACGGCAGATTTAGGCGTCGCCGCCGGCGGGCCCGCGGGTTTGGGCTCACCCGGCGTCGGCGTGACCGGTGCGGGCGTGGCGACCGCGATTGATGGCGGTGGCACAACGGCCGGTTTGTCCACCGCGGGGGGTTGCGCCTCGACGGCAGCGGGCGGCGGACCAGCTTCGGCGGTCGCATTGTCAGGCTCTACGCTTTCGAGCTTCGGCGCGGCACCGTTCTGACCAGTCGCCTTGTCGCGCTGCTCGACCTTGCCTTCAGCGGCTTCGACGACGTCGACGACATAGGCGCTACCGTCCCGGAAGGTGCGCAAATCAACCTTGCTCAGAAAACTGAACCGGACGATCGAAGAATCCTGCTCCAGCTCGGCATTGATCGCCGCGACCGTAGGCGGCAAAGCCGCCACCGCATCGGTGAGATCAAACGCAATCGGCGCGTCGAATGACAAGGTCAAGCGCTCCTTGGCGCGATCCGCCGAAACTGTCGTCTGCTCGGGAATGTCAAACACGTAACGCGTAAAAGTCGGCTGGCTTGCCACCCGCACGCTCACCGCCTGCGGCTTTTTCTGTTCGGCGCTCTGTCGCGCCTGCCGTTCGAGCCGCTCGGCTTCTTTCGCCCGCCGGGCGAGCTCGGCGACGACGTCTTGCGGCAAGCCGGGCGGCTCTCCGGCCCAGTCATCGGGCAACAAGTCGACGAAATATTTTTCGCCGGCGGCGATGGAATTGACCGTGACTTTGCGGGCCAGCGCCAGGCGGATGGATTTGCCGTCGGGATCGCGCCGCACGGCGCCGACATAGTCCGGCGCTTGCACGGCGAGGCGTTCGACCGCCACCGCGACCGGCTTTGCGAAGCTGACGATCAGCACGCTGCCGGCAGTGCGGACGCTGGCGTCGACGTCATCGCTGAACGTGAAAACCAGCCGTGCATAGCCGCCGCTGGTGTCGACGTTGATTGAGGCCCGCACCGGGTCATTCTGCGCCGGCGCCGGCGTGACCGCGCCGGCGACCAAGGCAAGAAGGCCGATCGCGCCAAAAAGTTTTCGGATAGTGCGACCGCACGCCGTCATTGACCAACCTAACGCCACCAACAGTGAGGGCGGAACGCGCCGGCACCCGCACCCCAATTGACGCATAAGCATAAGACAGCCGCTTTAACGCCCGCTTAACGGCTTTTCCAATGATTCCATAAGGTTATCGGAGATATGTCGCCCAGTCTGGCGGCCAATTGACGGCTATCCGCCGTCGGAACCATTGGCTGCCGGGCGGCGTTGCCTCGGCACAGTTTCCACCGTCGGCAGGGATTCCGGTCATGTCAGGCTCGTCGCGCTACACCCGGGCAGTTTCCGCCGAAGTCGGCGAAATCGAGCGGCGCCTGCGGGCGCTTGAGAAAGACCTAGAAAAAATCGGCTCGCGCGCGACCGCCAGCGCCCGGCAAAGCGCCGAAGGCCTTGGCGACGCGATCGCGTCCGCGCTCGGCGGCTGGGCCGACCGGTTTCGTCGAAGCGCGGCCTCGATCGGCGATCAATCGGCCGGTTTTGGCAAGGATGCGGCAAAATTCGGCGCCAATGCACTGAGCCGCGTTTCGGAAGAAACCGGCACGCACCCCTTGTTCGCGCTCGCCGTGGCAATCGGCGTCGGCGTCCTCATCGGCATGGCCAGCCGGCGCTAGGACTAAAGCCAACAAAAGTCGGTCGACATCGGCGCGGGTGCGAAAATGGGGTACATACCTCCCCCATGCTCAGCGCCTATCCCCGCAGCCCAACCGGCGACACATCGCTTAAAGACGCCGCCTGGATCGATCTCGTCGATCCGACGGAAGCGGAACGGTCCGCATTCGAGCAGGCTTTCGCATTACGCGTGCCGACCAAGGACGAACTCGCCGAAATCGAAACGACGAGCCGGCTGCGCGTCGAGCGCGACGCGCTGTATTTGACCGCACCGCTGGTCCTCGCAAACGAAAACGAGCCATGGACCGTATTGCCGACCGGTTTCGTGCTCGCCAAAAATGTTCTCCTGACGGTGCGGTTTGCACAATTGCCCGCGTTCGACCGGGTGATTGCAGAACTGGGCGAGAGTGCCCAATGCGCGCCGGCTTTGGCTTTCGTGCGGCTTATTGAGTCTCTTGTCGACCGCATGGCGGACCTGCTTGAGGGCGCCGCCCGCGATCTCGACGATGCCTCGCACCTGATCTTCCGGCCGGAGAGTCCGAAACAGACCAAATTGTCCCACGAAACCGCCAAGCTGCGCCGGCTGATGATTCGCACCGGCCGCACCAGCGAACGCATGGCGCGCATCCACTACACGCTGGTCTGCATCGACCGAATAGCGAAGTTTACGGTCGAGCGCGGCCGCGATTGGATCTCACACGATTTGCCGAACCGTTTGCGGATGGCCAGTTCCGATGTTGCCTCCCTCGAACAGTTCACCGAGGGCCTGATTAACCGAGTGCAGCTGCTGCAAGACGCCGCCGGCGGCATCATCAATATCGACCAGAACGAGGTGATGAAAGTCCTGACCATCACCTCGGTCGTCGGCATCCCACCGGTGCTGGTGGCGGGAATTTACGGAATGAATTTCAAGAATATGCCCGAGCTGGACTGGAGTTGGGGCTATCCCTTTGCTTTGGCGGTCATCGTGATTACCGCGCTGTTGCCGCTGATCTGGTTCAAATGGAAAGACTGGATTTGAAGGGACGATGCACTGGCGAAGTGCGCTCTAAAAGACGAGACCGCCCGAAGGCGGTCTCCAAAGCTTGAGAGGAAAGAACCCTGTCCTAGCAGCGGACGCACCGAGCGCCGTTCCAGACCCAACCGGGCCCACAGCCATGTCCGCCGGTGCCTCCGTTGCATGCCGCCTTCTGGATGACTGGAGTTCGCGTTCTTGAGCGCCTTGAGACTCGCCGCGCCCTGCGATTGCGTCTGTGCGCTCGCCGTCATCGCCATAGTAGCGAAAGCAAGTGCGGCCACGGTCAACGTCACAGTCAATTTGCGCATTGTCATTACCTGCCGATACCTCCCGATTGCCAAACAATCGCAGTACTATATCGGCCGCGCAGAACGACGCAACTAGCGCATCAATGCCCCGCCGTCGACGCTGATGGTCTGGCCGGTGACGAAATCGCTGTCGTCGGAGCACAGGTAGAGCAGCGTCGACAAAAGATCGGCCGGCACCTGCTCGCGCTGAATGGCGCGAGCGGCTATGCCGGCGGCGCTCGCCTTGCCGGTCCAGTCCGGATGCGTCTTGACCGCTTCGCTCATGGTCAGGCCCGGCGCAATCGCGTTGACGCAAATCTTGTGCGGACCCAGCTCGCGCGCAAGCGAGCGCGTCATCGACACCACCGCACCCTTCGAAGTGACGTAATGAAGGAGGTTCCCCGTTCCCTTGAACGCGGTGCCCGAAGCGATATTGACGATGCGGCCCTTTCCTTTTTCGATCATGACCGGCGCCACAGCCTTCGCGCATTGAAAGGTGCCGCGAACGTTCACCTTCATCACCCGATCCCATTCGTCCTCGTCGATCTCCTGGAACGGTTTGGTGTGGAGGTCGGCGAATAGCCCGGCGTTGTTGACCAGAATGTCCACCGTGCCGAATTTTTTCACTGTGTCCGCGACGAGGCTCTCGACCGATTGCTTCGAGGTTACATCGGCGCGCACATAGATCGCCTGCTTCTGCGTCTCGGCGATGCGCTCGGCGACCGGATTGCCGTCGAGCACGTCGGAAACGACCACCTTGGCGCCGGCCGCAGCCAGGCCTTCGCAGAACGCCGCGCCGATGCCGCGCGCGCCGCCGGTTACGATCGCCACCTTGTCCTTGAGCCGCGTGTCCATTTTTTTCCTCCCGTGTTGGCCTTCAATCTACGGGGACGGCTACGCAAGCGGCAAGACGCATGAAAGAGCCGGCCGCGTTATCCGCGGCCGGCCCCAACGCTACTCACACGTCGCCTTGCAGCTCGTTATAGCGGCCGGTGCATCCTGCCAAGCAGCCAACCGACACCGAGCGCAATCGCCGCGGCCGTATAGGGCTGCGTCTCGATGGTGTTGCGAATTGCGGCTTCAAACGAGCCGACGGTCTTGCGTGCGGCGGTTTGCGCGGTGTCGGCCACGTCAGCAGCACTGTCGCGCGCCTGGCTGTAAACATCCTGCGCGGCATCGGTGACGGCGTCGGCGATGCCGCCGGCCTGCTTCTTGGCGTCGCCGAAGGCGCGGTTGAAATCGGCGGTTTTGCTGGTCGAAGTTTGGGCCATGCGAATTCCCTCAAAATTGGTGTCTTTGCGGGTACCAACGCCCAAGCCCCCCGCCCGGTTCTGATCGCCGGCGAATTTTTCTCACAGCAGGCCGATGCAGCGCTGTCGGTCACGACGCAAAGGGTCTATGCTTTAAGTCCGCACCGGGAGCCCGAAAGTATTTTTTCAAGGCGGCCGGGTTGTTTGCGGTTGAAAGCCAAAATCGGTCGTTTGTTGGGACGGGGGCCAGCTTTGCGCGACCGGACGCCATCTGCGAAGCGGTTGAGCGCTATCCCGGACTGCGCCGGGTTGATGACGCGCCTTAGCTGCGCGCATGCGCAAACTGCCGGCCTTGATTTGGCGCCAATATTGCGCGCCGCCGGCCTGACCGTTCGCGACATCGAGGATGAGAGCCTCCGCCTGAGCGTGGCCACGCAGATCAATTGCCTCAACTTGCTCGCGGAGGCGCTCGACGACCGGTTGCTCGGATTCCACGTTGCCCAGACGATGGACCTGCGGCGAACGGGGCTTTTGTATTACGCCGCCGCATCGTCGGACACTCTCGGCGAAGCCATGCAAGGCATCGCGCGCTGCTCGGTCATGCTCAACGAAGGGATACGGATCGAAACCGACTTTGGCCGGGCTTTTCGCATCGGATTCGAATATGCCGGCGTTTCACGACGCTCGGATCGCCATCAAATCGAAGCCTGGATAACCGCCATCGTCCGCTGCTGTCGCGAAATCGCAGCTCGCGGTCTGCAACCCATTCATATCAGCATCATGCATCCGCGCATCGCCGAATTGGCCGAGCTGGATGGGTTCTACGGACGCAGCGTCGACTTCAGCGCCGACCGCGACGCGGTTATTTTCGGCGGCGAGGCGGCGAAACTACCGGTGGTCAACGCCGACCGTTATCTCAACAGATTGGTTGTCGGTTATTGCGAGGATGTTCTGGCTCACCGCAAGGCGCATTCAGGCATGACGCAGGCCGACGTGGAAAACGTCATCGCGTCGCTCCTGCCGCACGGGCAGCCGCGCATAGAAGACGTCGCGCGGAAACTGCACGTCGGCACGCGCACGCTGCGCCGCAAGCTCGCCGCCGAAGACATAACCTTCGCCCGCATCCTGGAAGATTTGCGATTCGCGCTCGCCAAGCACTATTTGGCCGAACAGGACTTTTCCATCTCGCGCATCGCCTGGCTGCTCGGCTATGCCGAGGTCAGCGCATTTTCACATGCTTTCCGGCGGTGGACCGGGCGCACGCCGCGCGCCGACCGTTCGCGGCGGCGTTCCGCGCCGCTGGCGCCGGCAAGACGGCGCGCACGGCGATAAGTCGCGGCCAATACCCGCGCTTTTGCATCGCCGAACAAAATTTTGTCCCCAGATCGCAAGTTTTTGCTGGCATCATGCATTACCTGAGCCGGACCTGGACAACCCCTACGCGTACTTCCCGGGACGGATGATGACGGAAACGATCAAATACCTGCGCGAGATCGCGCAAGCCTGCACGCGCTTGGCGCGTGGGTGCCCGGATCTTTCGACCGCGCACGGTCTGGAAGAGATCGCCGTCAACTTGATGACGAAGGCGCATGAATTGGAGCGCCAGTTCGACGCATAGCGCGGATTGCGAGCTGCGCCGGGGAATTTTTGGCCCCGTCGGTTTGCATAGCCTCAAGCCGTCGCGTGAGCCTTTCAGCAAAAACGGCGGTCGCGACCGGCAAGGTACGCCCACGCAACCGGCCGAAGACAAGATTAGCGCGCGGCACGTCGCGGCCGTCGATTTCGCGCGCGATCACGCCCAGCTTGTTGCCGGCCGGCAGCGTGCCGATGCTGATCTGAAAGGAGATCAGGCCAGTATGCATGACCAGACCGCGCAGCATTTCGAATGAGTTGGATTCCGCCGCGACCTTGAAAGTGAGCCCGGTCCGCGCCGATACCTCCTCGAGAAGTTGACGACCTCCGATCGAGCGCGACGGCAAAGCCACGGGATACGCGGCGCAATCACTCAAGCGCAGCACGCGCCGCGCAGCGAGCGGATGGTCTTTTGCCATGACGACAACGAGCTGCTGCTCTAGCGTCATCAGCGGCTGGAAATTGGCGAGGTAAGGCGGCCGGAACACAATCACCAGATCGACCTCATAAGCCGCGAGCGCCGCCATCGCCCATTCGTGATCGACGACTTGCAGATCAAACGACACTTGCGGATGGGTTTTGCGGAATTCGGCGATCTGGCGCGGCAGGAAATCGAGTGCCAGCGCCTGGCTGCAGGCGATCCGCACCGTGCCCCGCCGCAGGCCTTTCAAATCCTCGATCTGTGATTTCATCCGCTCGACTTCGCCGTTTTGGCCGCGCAGATAGTGGACGAACACTTCGCCCGCCGCCGTCAGCTGCACGCCGCGCGGCCGGCGGTCGAACAAGGTGGTGCCGAGTTCGTCCTCGAGATCGGCGATGCGGCGGTTGACGGCGGATGCCGTGACGTTCAGACGTTCGGCGGCCTTGCGGATCGAGCCGGCGCGCGCGACTTCGTCGACATAATTCAGAATTCGCAGGTGTTTCATGGCTTTAGCCGTTTTTAGTCGGTGATGCCTTTTCGGCACTACTCTAACAAGAAATCAGCGGCAGATGGCAACACTCATTCGGGCTAGCTTTTGACCCGCTTGCTCTGCGTGCGGGCTGCCGGGCCGGCGCCAGTAATCCCTCGCATTCCATAGGAGCCTTTCATGACTACGCTCACCCGCCGGTTGGTCTTCGCGCTCGCCGCACTCGGCGGATTATCCGCTCCGCTCGTGGCCTCCGCGCCCGCCTCCGCGCAAACCAAGCTGAAAATGGTGCTGAACTGGAAATACCAGGGCCCGCAGGGCTGGTTTTTCCTCGCCGACGATCGCGGCTATTACAAAGCCGCCGGCCTCGACATGACCATCGACCAGGGCAATGGATCCGGCGCGCCCATTCCGCTCGTCGCCAACGGCACCTATGACGTCGGCTTCGGCGACCTCAATGCGCTGATCGCGTTCGCCGCCAAGAAACCGGAAGACGCGCCGATCGCCGTCTTCGTCATCTATAACCGGCCGCCCTTCACCATTGCGGTGAAAGCGGACGGCCCGATCAAGACGCCGAAGGATCTGGAAGGTAAGACGCTCGGCGGCGCCCCCGGCGACGCCGCGCTCAAACTGTTTCCCGCATTCTGCAAGTCCGCCAACATCGATTGCTCGAAAATCACCATTACCAACATGCAGCCCAATTTGCGCGAGCAGATGCTGATGCAGGGCCAGATCGACGGTGCCTTCGGCTACGTCAACACCATCCGCTTTTCCGCCAAGCTGATCGGCGTCGATCCGGCCAAGCAGATCCGCTTCATCAATTACGGTGACTACGGCATGGATCTCTATTCCAACGCCATCATCGTCTCGAAGAAGCTGGTCAAGGACAATCCGGCGGCCGTGCGTGGCCTGGTGGCCGCGATCAATCACGGCATCGAGGATTCGCTGAAAGATCCGGATGCCGCCGTGGCCGCGGTGGCCAAGCGCGAGCCACTGATCAAGGTCGCCGTCGAACGCGAGCGGCTGAATGCGACCTTGCAGGATGAAATGAACCATCCGGAAATCGCCAAGATCGGCCTCGGCAACGTGGACATGGCGCGGCTCAAGCGCTCGATCGACATTATCGTCGAGGCGGAGAATTTGCAGCGCACGCCGTCGGTCGAGGAAATCTTTACGCCGGCATTCCTGCCGCCCGCCAATGAGCTGTCGAAAAAACTGTTCTAGGCGGCCTCATTGCACGAGCGCGCGAGGTTCGCGCTCATCGGCCACTCCGTTTCGGGGGAGACGGAGCGGCCGCAGCTCCTGAAAAAAATAGCGGGCAAGAGAATGGATTTGCGATTAAGCGGTAAGGTTGCGGTCATTACCGGCCCGGCCAAGGGCATGGGGGCGGCGATTTCAGAAGCGTTCGCGGCGGAGGGCGCCTACCTCGCGCTGCTCGGTCGCGATCATGCCGCGATCGAACCTGTCGCCAAGACGATCAAGGCGGCCGGCGGCCAAGCCATCATCGTGCCGTGCGATCTCACCGTGCCGAAGCAATGTGCCGACGCGGCGGAGAAGGCCAAGGCTGCGTATGGCGGGCGTATCGACGTTCTGGTCAACGTCGCGGGCGGCTCCGGCCCGATCGGCAAGACCGGCGTCGACACCACGCCGGAAGAATTCGAGAACATTATCCGGCTCAACATGAACGGAGCTTTCCACATTATGCGGAGCGTGCTGCCGACAATGATCGGCCAGCGCTACGGCAAGATCGTCAACGTCGGCGGAACCTTCGGGATGCGCGGCCGCGCCGACCGCATGGCCTATTCGGCGTCGAAATGGGGCCTGCGCGGCATCACCAAAAGTTTCGCGCTCGAAGTCGGCCAATACAATATTAATGTGAATTGCGTCGCGCCGGGTATGGTCGACGGACCGCGGTTTCGGGAAAAGGTCTGCGCTGATATGGCGAAACGGCTGAACATCACGCTCGAGGAAGCCGTGGCGCGCCATGCCGCCGATTACGCGCTCAAGCGCGTCACCATCGACGCCGATGTCGCCAATGCTTGCCTGTTCCTGGCCAGCGACGCATCGCGGCAGATCACCGGCGTCGATTTGCCGGTCGACGGCGGCTGGGCAATGTTGTGAGCGAATCCGCAATGGCCGACGCCACAGCTGATCTTGTTATCCGGAACGGAACGGTCGTGTCGCAGGACGGCATGATTGCCGCCAGCATTGCCATCAAGGACGGTCGCATCCTGTCTGTCGGCGCCGATGAAGCGATGCCGTCCGCGCGCGAAACCTTCGACGCGCGCGGCCTGCATATACTGCCCGGCGCGATCGACGTGCATGTCCATTTCCGCGATCCCGGCTATCCGGACAAGGAAGACTGGGCGAGCGGCACGGCGGCGGCCGCGTTCGGCGGCGTGACCACCGTGTTCGACATGCCGAACACCATCCCGCCGACCGGCAGTGCCGAAATTCTGGCCGCCAAGCACGCGATCGCGACGAAAAAAGCCTGCGTCGATTTCGGCCTTTACGGTTTGCTCGGCGAAGACACCATCGCCAACGTGCCGGAACTGGTCGCGGGCGGCGTGATCGGCTTCAAACTCTACATGGGCAACACCTTCGGCAAGATCCCCTCGCCTTCTACCGGCGCGATGCTGGAAGCATTCGAGGTCGTGGCGCCGACCGGCAAGCGCATCTCGCTGCACGCCGAAACCAATTCGATCATGGAGCGGCGCCAGGACCGGCTGGCCCGCGCCGGCCGGCGCGATCCGCTGGCGCATATCGATTCACGCCCGGCCGTGGTGGCGGTCGAAGCGGTCAGCCGCGCCGCGGTGCTGGCGGAATGGACCGGAGCGCGGATTTACGTCCTACACATTTCGTCCGCCGAGGAGTTGCGGCCGCTACGCGAAGGCAAAGCCCGCGGCGTCGATGTAACCGGCGAGACTTGTCCGCATTATCTGCTTCTCTCCGCCGACGACTATCATCGCTTGGGCGGCATCATCCGCGTCAATCCGCCGGTGCGGGAAGCGCGCAATCACGCGCCGCTTTGGTCGGCGCTCGCCGACGGCACCATCGATTTAATCGCGACCGATCACGCCCCGCACACGCCGGAAGAAAAGACCCGCAACGACATTTGGGCGGTGGATTGCGGATTTCCCGGCGTCGAGACGCAGATGCCGCTGATGCTGACCGAGGTCAACAACGGCCGGCTGTCGCTCACCGGCTATGTGCGGCTGAGCGCGTTCAATCCGGCGAGGATCTGGGGACTTTATCCGCGCAAGGGCGCCATCGTGCCGGGCGCCGACGCGGATTTGGCGCTGGTCGATCTTTCACGCGAGCACACGATCGCCGACGCAGCGCTGCAATCGCGCTCGAAAATCTCACCGTGGAACGGTCGCCGGGTCAAAGGACTGCCGCTGCACACGCTGGTGCGCGGGCGCTTTATCATGAAGGACCGCGCACTCATCGACGGCGCCGCTGGCTGGGGCCGCTCGGTCCATACGATCCAGCACGTGCCGGCACCGCAACTGCACCACACTGACCAGACAATGGCGGCGATCGTTCACCGGGGTAACGGTCGCGGCCTGGAGCATGCAACATGAAAGCCAATGTCGACCCCGGACCACACCTGCATTCCGAGTATTTCGTCGAACTTGAAAACGTAACGCTGAGCTACGGCCGTGCCGATCGACAGGTGCATGCGCTTGGCCTGACCAACCTGCGGCTCGAGCAGGGCGATTTCGTCGCGCTGGTCGGCCCTTCCGGCTGCGGCAAGTCGACCATCCTCAAGCTGGTCACCGGCTTGATCAACGCCACGACCGGCTACGTCTATGTCGCCGGCCGCCAGGTCGGCGCAGAGCCGGTTCGGGTCGGCATGGCGTTCCAGAATCCGACGATGCTGCCGTGGCTCACAGTGCGCGAGAACGTGATGCTGCCGCTCAAGATCGTGCCGCCGTTCCGCCAGCAATATCGGGCCAAAAAGAATGGCGAGTTCCGCGACCGCGCCGATGCGCTGCTCAAGGAAGTCGGTCTCGCCGCGTTCGGCGACAAGCGGCCGTGGCAGCTCTCCGGCGGCATGCTGCAGCGCGCGTCGCTCTGCCGCGCGCTGGTGCACGAGCCGCAGCTCCTGATGCTAGACGAGCCTTTCGGCGCACTCGATCAGTTCACCCGCGAGGAATTGTGGGCGATCATGCAGGAATTGTGGACCAAGCTACGGCCAACGGTGCTGTTGGTCACGCACGACCTGAAAGAGGCCGGCTATCTCGCCGATCGCATCTGCGTCATGCGCGCGCGGCCGGGACAGATCATCGATGACGCGGAGGTGCCGTTTGCGCGGCCACGCACCATCGAAATGTCGTACACGCCGCCCTTCGTGTCGATGACGCAACGGCTGCGCGAACTGATCGTATCGGCGCGGCCGGCGAAGGAGGCCGCGTGATGAGCCCGCAATTCCGCCGTCACCTCTGGTCCGGCCTGTTCATTGTCGGCTTCTTCGTGCTGTGGGAGGCTTTGTGCTGGCTGTTCAACGTCAGCGATATCGTGCTGCCGAAGCCGAGTGAAATCATCGTGACGATGATCCAGCGCATGCCGGCGTTGTGGCCACACGTCTTGCAGACGCTCTACACCACGCTGATCGGCTTCGCGCTCGGTATCGCCATCGGCATTGCGCTCGGTGTGCTGATCGGCTCGTCGCGGCTTGCTTACGACGTCGCCTACCCGTTGCTGATCGGTTTTGCCACCATCCCGAAAGTCGCCGTGGTTCCGATCTTCGTCTTGTGGTTCGGCGCCGGCGGCGTCCCCGCGGTGCTCACCGCCATGATCATGTGCATCTTCCCGATCGTAGTGAATGTAGCGACCGGGCTTGCCACCACCGAGCCCGAGCTCGAGGACGTGATGCGCGCGCTGCACGCCAGCAAGCTCGAAATCCTCTGGAATGTCGGGCTGCCGCGCACCATGCCCTACTTCTTCGCCTCGCTGAAAGTATCGGTGACGCTTGCCTTCGTCGGCACGGTGATTTCCGAAACGGTGGCGTCGAACCGCGGCATCGGCAACGTGATGATGATCGCCAGTTCGAATTTCGACGTGCCGCTGGTTTTCGCCGGCCTATTGATCCTCGCCGTGCTCGGCGTCGCGCTCTACGCGATCTTCTCGGTGATCGAAACCAACATCACCGGCTGGGCGCACCGCAAGGACGAAATGGCGATGGGATAGATCCGCCTACGCGCGGTGCAGCGCGTCCTTGCGCAGCATCACGTGGACGCCTTTGTGCACGTTGACAAGCTGCGTGACGTGCACATCGGCGGCGATACTGCACAGCGTGTAGGCCTCCGCAGTGGAAAGGCCGGCCCGCGCCTCGATCAGCTTGATCATTTCCTCCACCGCCGACACAGCTGCGGCGTTCAGGTCTGGATCGAACGCCATAGTAATGACATGCGATGGGGTCTCCGCCCACGGCCGCGCGATACCGGTGTCTTTTTTCAGCGTGACGCGCAGCGTGGCCGCCAGCGCCGTCTCGATCGCAGTCAGGCAAACCTCGCCGTCGCCCTGCACCGCGTGGCCGTCGCCAACCGACAAGAGCGCGTCGCGATTGAACACCGGCAAATGCAGGGTAGCGCCCGCGCCGAGATGCTTGAGATCGATATTGCCACCGAAAGCGCCGGGAATAACCGACGTGACGCGGCCGAGGCCGGGCGGCGGTGCGACACCGATAATGCCGAAAAACGGCGCGGTCTTTATTTCCAGACCCCACGGCATGGTCACGACGCCACGCGCGCGATCGATCGGCACGTGCAGCAAATGCGGTTCTTGAACCATCTTCGGCAGCGCGCCCATGCCCGGCAGGATGAGATTCCAGCCCCAATCCTGCAAAAAATCGACGGTGACGATCTCGACTATGAGCTCATCGCGCGGCTGCGCGCCGCTCACTGCGATCGGCCCGGTCATCAAATGCGGGCCTTCGCCGGGCGGTACAGCGTCGAGCACCGCCGCATGCTCCGGCAGAATCTTGAAGCCCGAACGCGGGTCAGGGCGGTCCCCCTGGTTGCCGGACAGAGTTGTCACGTCGACAAGGTCACCGGATTGAACGGTCAGCACCGGCGCCAGACCGGCGGCGAAGAAACCGCGATGCACGGTGCCGACGGCGGCCCGCAATGTATGATGAGCACCCACGCACCGAGCGTACATCTTCCACGCGCAGTGGCGAAGCCGGAATCCGGCAGTCTACTGCGAGCTTGGCCGGCCTTCGATCTTGGGCAGGTCGGCGCTGGCGTCCTTCGTCACTGACCGGGCGCGACTCGCCAATTCCACGGTGAGCCGCTGGGCGGTGTCCGGCGACATTTGCGCCAGGATTTCCGACATATTGCGCGGGTTGATCTGTGACGCGACCTCGATCAGCACGCTCGTCTCGAGGCGATCGAAAATCTTGGCGGCGTCGCGCGGCTTCATCGTCTCGTACATGGTCACAAGACCCTTGAAGCGGGCGGCCTCGGCTTCATCCTTCTGCTGCGAGGCGACGGCGAGCGCGGCCTTGGCCTCCTTGATTTCGCTTAAGCGCGAGTTGATGCGCTTCTCGGCTTCCGCGATCAGGCCCTCGCGGATATCGAGTTCGCGGGCGCGCTTGTCGAGTTCCTGCCTCCGCTCCTGCAGGCGCTCGAGGATGGCGCGCTCGGCGGCCGACGGCCCCGGCGCACCGGCGTTGAAGATCACCCTGCCGTCCGGCGGCGGCGCCGGTTGAAGATCCTTGGCGGCAGGCGCTTTTGTGTCCTTTGCTTCCTTGTCATCGGCCGCGCCGGCGTCGCCTTTCGGCTTGGCGTCACCCTTGCCTTCGGCGGTTTCGCCGACTGAACCGGTGATTATGTCGGCATTATTTTTGTCATTTTTGTCGGCGGCGATCCGCGGCAGCGCCGGCGGCAGCGCCTGGCCGGGCGGCGCGGACTTTTCGCCTTTCGAATCGGGGAAGTTGAACATTTGCTGCGCCCAGGATTGCTGATGGTCAGCAGTCGGCGCGGCCGCGGTTCTTGGGAACGCGTGAACGATGCCGGCATCGGCGATGACGCCGGCGGAATCGGCGGTCGGCGCGGGGTCGCGGTCGAGCAGCAAATCGGCGGCCGTCAATACTAGCAGACAGGCGCTCGCCACCATCGCAATTGGAAGCAGACGCAAATCGCGCAAGTAACCGATCATGCGGCGAGACCGTGCACCTTCATGCGCAACCGCTCAGCGAAGGCTTGCGCGGCGACCGCCACCGCCTGCGCGTTACGCGGCGGCTCGGCCGTTTCCGGGATAGCTGCGGCCGGAATGACGCCGCCGCCAGCGGTTACGATTTGCGTCAGGCGTTCGAGCAAAGCCTTGCCGGCGGCGGTGCTGCGGTCGAGGTCGGCGGTAAAGCGGTCGGCACTGCGCAGCCGCGCGCCGAGACCGACTTCACATTCTTCCACGGTCAGCTTCAGGCCGGCGATTGCGCGTTCGGCGATCTCGGTCGCGGTGATCAACTCCGAGATCGTCGCCCGTAGCGAACCTTCATCGGATTTGAGCCGCTTGAGCTTGCGATCGAGCATCATGCAATAGCCGATGGTCATGATCAGCAGGAACGCCACGACGATTTCGATGACGATGCCGAAGCTCGAGGTCACGGTGCCTCCATCGGGTTTCCGGGTCCGCCCGCATTTTCGAACATGGCAAGTGTGGTGTTGGGCCTGCGCAGCGGTTTGCCGACGCGGACCGCGACACGATCGCCGACCCGGCCCATGCGGCCCTCGGTCAGCATGATGTCGCCGCAGCGCACGATCACCGGCGCGTCGGACTTGAGCTCCAGCATCAGCGTGTCGCCGACGTCGAGCTTCATAATCTCCTTCAACGGCAGCGGGGCTTCGTAGAGCACCGCATCGACGGCGATTTCCGCCTGGCCCATCTCGGTCGCGAGATGTCCTTCCCAAGTCGGATCGCGGCCGAACTTCTCGCCCATGAACATCTGCAACAGCACGTCGCGAATCGGTTCGATGGTCGCGTAGGGCAACAGAAGCTCGATCGTTCCACCGCGGTCCTCCATGTCGATCCGCAAGCGCACCAGGATCGAAGCATTGGCGGGCCGCGAGATCGCGGCGAAGCGCGGATTGGTCTCCAGCCGATCGATGTTGAACTTCACCGGGGACAGCGGCCGAAACGCCATTTCGGCGTCGGCCAAAACCACCTCGATCATCCGTTTGACCAGATTGGTTTCGATCGTGGTGTAAGGCCGGCCCTCGACCCGGATTGCCGTCTGGCCGCGGCGGCCGCCGAGCAGCACGTCGATGATGGAGTAGATGAGGTTTGAATTGACGGTAATAAGGCCGAAATTCTCCCACTCCTCCGCCTTGAACACGCCGAGAATGGCTGGCAGCGGTATCGAGTTAAGGTAATCCCCGAAACGCACGGACGTAATGCGGTCGAGCGACACTTCGACGTTGTCGGAGGTGAAGTTGCGCAACGACGTGGTCATCAGCCGGACGAGCCGGTCGAAGATGATCTCCAGCATCGGCAACCGCTCGTAGGAGACCATCGCCGAATCGATGATCGCGCGGATGCCGGAATTGTCGTTGAGCGAAACTTCGGAGAGCGAAAAGCCAAGCAGCGAATCGATTTCGTCCTGGGTGAGGATGCGTTCCGCGCCGCCCTTGGCCGCCTGGATGAAATGGCCGTCATCGACCATGGTCGCCCACTGCGCGGCCATCGCTTCCGCACGGGGCTCATCTTCCGCCGACGCGGCGGGCGGCACCGTCTCGGCGGTGGCGTTTTGCTCGGCTTCAAGCGCCACGCCCCACTCGGCGGCGAGTGCGTCCTGGTCGATCTGGTCCTTCGCCATTTTCTAAACCGCTATGCGTCCGTGCGTTCACTGCACGACGATCTCTTTAAACAGCACCGCGTTCACTTTACTGGGCGCGATTGCCGCGTTGACGCGACGCGTCAGCTCTTCCTTGAGCCGGTACAGGCCGGCCGAGCCGTCAAGATCGGTCGGCCGCAATTCGCGCAGATAGGTCTGGAAAGTGTCCATGAGCCGCGGCATCACTGGCGTAATCTGCGCCTCCATCGCGTGGTCGGGCAGTTCAAGCGTGACCTTGACTTTCAGATATTGCGTGCGATCGGAACCGCCGGTGCCGGACAGGTTGACGAGTACATCGGGCATATCGACGAACACGACCGGCTTGATCTGGGCGGCGGCCGGCGCCGCCGCAGCCTGCGCTTTGCCGTGACCGGCAAAGAGAAAGAAGTAGCCACCGCCGGCGACGGCGACCAGGGCGACCAGGCCGCCCACGCCCATTAGCAGCACTTTGCGTGATGGGATTTTGAACGACAGAAGCTTGCGCTTGGCGGGAGCTTCCTTGCTCTCTTCGCCTTCGGCCTCTTGGTTGTCGATTTCGGCGTCTTCTAACTGCGCTTCGTTCTTCTTTGCCATCACCGCTCCGTTCGCGTGATACGCGCACGCAGCTGGCAGGAAAAACGCAAAACAAACGCCGCGGCGCCACCCGTCGGAACCTAGGCCCGGAATGGTTAACGGATACTTGCGTACCTCCAGTCGGCGGGGAAATTTTTGCCGGGTCCCGGCGCCGCGACGGCCGTTTCTGCCCGCCTAGCCGACGGTCGTTTTTGACCCAGACGCCTGTTCGGCCTGCATTTTTCCTATTGGCACGGCTTCTGCAGTTCCGTTACCCGCTACGGCTCGGGAGATGCCGTGGCGTACGCGGCACTCGGGCCTGGGAGACGGCACGAAACCGCGATGAAAAGGGGGAGAGAACCGATGGAGAATGCGCTTCTCATCGGCCTGTCACGGCAGATGGCGCTCAGCCATGAGCTCGACGTCGTTGCCAACAACATCGCCAATATCGACACCACCGGTTTCAAGGCCGACAACGCCGCGTTTTCGGAATACCTCATGCCGGGCGCGCGCGACGGGCAGTTTTCCGGGAAGGACCGCCGCGTGAGCTTCGTCGAGGACCGCGCGAGCTGGATCGATCTTTCGCCCGGCGCGCTCCAGCGCACCGGCAATCCCCTCGACGTCGCGATCGACGGCAAAGGCTATTTCACGGTGCAGACGACGCGCGGAGAACGCTATACGCGCAACGGCTCGTTCGCCATCAACGCAAGCGGCCAGCTCGTCACCAGCGAAGGCGATCAGGTGCTCGGCACCGGCGGGCCGATCACGCTCCAGGTCACCGACCACAACGTCACAATCAGCCCCAGCGGAATTGTCACCGTGCGTGACGGCGCCGGCACGACCAGCGCGCAACGCGGGCAATTGCAGATTGTCAGCTTCGACAAGCCGCAAGCGCTGCAAAAGGACGGCAGCTCGACCTTCATGGCGCCGCCGAGCGTCACCGCCGGCCCGGCGCCGGCCGGCACCCGCGTGGTGCAGGGTGCGCTTGAGAAATCCAACGTGCGCGCGATCGCCGAGATGGCGCGCATGATCGAGATCACCCGCAGCTATTCGGACATCGCCGCCATCCTGCAACAGCAGGGCGACCTGAAACGCAATTCCCTGCAGCAACTGTCGCAGGCTCCAAATTCAACGAGTTGATGTGAGGAATAAAGATCATGCGTGCGCTTGATACCGCAGCGACCGGAATGGCGGCGATGGACCTGCAAGTGCAGGTCATCGCCGGCAACCTCGCCAACATGACGACCACCGGCTTCAAGAGCCAGCGGGCCGAATTTCAGGACCTGATCTACGAACACGTGCAGCGGATCGGCGCGCAAGCGTCCGACAATGGCAACATCCTACCGGTCGGCATCGAGCTTGGCTCCGGCGTCAAGACGGTCGGAACGCCGCGGCTGATGGCGCAGGGCACGCTGTCGCAGACCGGCAATACGCTCGATTTGGCGATCCAGGGCGCCGGCTGGTTCAAGGTACTGATGCCCGATGGCACTTTCAGTTATACCCGCGACGGCTCGTTCCAGATGGACAACCAGGGCCGCATTGTTACCGCCGAGGGCAACCTCGTGCAGCCGACCATCACCATTCCAGCCAATTCAACCGGGCTCACCATCAACCAGCAAGGCCAAGTGTCGGTGACATTGCCGGGCTCGACCTCCTCCAGCGTGCTCGGCCAGTTCACGCTCACCACCTTCATCAACGACGCCGGCTTGCAAGCGAACGGTGACAACCTGTTCGTCGCCACGCCGGCGTCCGGCACGCCGCAGGACGGCACGCCCGGCCTGACCGGCGCCGGTACGCTGCTGCAGGGCAGCCTCGAACAATCGAACGTCTCGGCGGTGACCGAAATCTCCAACCTGATCGCCGCGCAACGCGCCTATGAAATGAATTCCAAGGTCATCACCGCGGCCGACGAGATGCTGCAAACGACCTCGCAATTGATGCGCTGAGAAGGACCCTCTCGATGATCCGTCCCCTCATCCATTGCTTCGCCGCGGCGCTCTTGCTCGCCGGCCTATGTGCGTATCCGGCCGCGGCACAAAACGCCATGCCAGCCTTGCGCTCCAATGCAACCGTCACCGGCGACGTCGTGCGCATCGGCGATCTCGTCGAAAATGCCGGACCGGTCGCCGAAGTGCCGATCTTTCGCGCACCCGATCTTGGCACCCGCGGCACCGTGCCCACCGAAAAGGTGGTCGAGGCGATCCGGCCGCACCAGCTCATCGGCATCGACACGCGCGGAATCAGCGAGGTGGTCGTGATCCGGGCCTCGCGCGCGATCCAGCCCGCGGAAATTTCCGCGCGCATCGCCAAGGCTCTGGAAGGCCAGTACGGCCTCGGTGCCGCCCATAACATCCTGGTCGAGTTCGATCGCGATCCCCGCACGCTCAACGTCGAGTTGAGCGCCACCGGCGAGTTGCAGGTGGTTGCGCTCAGCTACAATCCGCGCAATGCGCATTTTGACGTGACGCTTGATTTACCGTCGAGCGCGGCGCTGCGCTGGCAAGCGACCCGCTTTACCGGCATAGCGACGGAGACGATCGACGCCGTGAGCGTCGATCATCCGGTCGAGCGCGGCGAAGTGCTTAAAGCGTCCGACCTCGTGATCGCGCGGCGACCGAAATCGGAGGGCCCGGCCATCACCGATCTTCGGGCCGCGGCCGGCCTTGCTGCCCGGCATCAGCTGCGCCCCGGCCAGGCGCTGCACGATGCGGATCTGATGAAGCCGCTCATCGTGCAGCGCAACGACACCGTCACCATCGTCTACGAAGCGCCGGGCATCTCGCTGACTTTGCGCGGCCAGGCACAGGATGCCGGCGCGCTCGGCGATACGATCAGCATCGCCAATTCGCAGTCGAAACGCATCGTGCAAGGCGTCGTGTCCGGTCCGGGCCGGGTCACGGTATCCGCCACGCCGATCCGTTTCGTCCAAAACGCGCCGGAACCGGCACAGGCTCCGGTTTCTCCCGTCCCGTCTGAAACCCGCCAACAAGAGCGCAGCGTCGAGTAAATCCGAGTAGGTTAAATGTTGAAATCCACTACGCGTTCACGTCTCGCGCGCTCGTTGCTTAGCACGGCCGCGCTGGCTTCCTTGCTGACCGGCTGCGCCTCGCTCGGAGACCGGATCAGGCAACTTGGCGATCCCGTTGCGTTGACGCCGATCGACAATCCAGCGGCGAAGCCCGGTTACAAACCGGTACAGATGCCGATGCCGACGCCGCAGCCTGTCACTTACAATCCGAATTCGCTGTGGCGGAGCGGTTCCCGGGCATTCTTCAACGATCAGCGGGCGCATCAGGTCGGGGACATTCTGACGGTGAAGGTCAACATCAATGATACGGCGCAATTCCAGGATCAGACGCAGCTTAACCGGACCAGCACCGAAGACACCGAAATCACCAACTTCATCGGCGCCAACACCATAGGAAATATTTCGAAGGCTGTCCTGCCGGGATCAGTGCTGACGGCCTCTGGTAACTCGCAGATGAACGGCCAAGGCACGATCAACCGCCAGGATCAATTGCTGACCAACGTTGCCGCCGTGGTCACCCAGCTCTTGCCCAATGGCAACATGGTGATCGAGGGCAAGCAAGAGATACGGCTGAACAACGAGGTGCGGGAACTGGTAATCGCCGGCGTCGTGCGCCCGGAGGATATCGAGAGCGACAACGCCATCGAATTGCCGAAGATCGCCGAGGCGCGCGTCGCATACGGCGGCCGCGGCACGCTTACCAACATCCAAACCGAACGCTGGGGACAGCAAGTCGTCGACGTGATCTTGCCGTTCTGATCTCCCCGGAGTCCTCGCGTGCGAAGAACTCCGAAAAGCGCGGCCTCCGGCAGCTCCCCGCCGGAGGCCGCGAGCTTTTTAGCTGTGATGTTCGGCATGCTTCTTGGAAGCATACTCGTGATGCTCGGACGCGTGCAATGAATGCCCGTGCGCAACCTTTGAATGATGCGCAGCCTTTTCGTGATCGCCGGCCTTGTGATGCTTTGCCGCCTCAAGATGATGCTTGGCCGCATGCTCATGATGATGCGCGGCGTGTTCGTGATGCTCGTGAATTTGATGATCGCTCATCGTTTTCTCCCTGCTCGATGACTTCGTGAAAACCGAAGCATCTGCGGGTTCGATGAACCATTTGAGACGCGCGTTTATCGGATCATCCGATGAACGAAAACAGGGCCTGAATTCGTGAACTGCGTAGGCTAGCTGCAAAGACCACTATACACCCAATAACGGCCAAATTGTTTGCAGCGCAGCGAGTACAGCGAAGGGCGAAAACCGGGCGAATGGCACTGCAGCAAATTTTCGCGCCCCTCTGCTTTCCGTTCCCGGAGTGGGCCCCTGGGCTCAAGCGAATTAATTTCAGGCCTCTCGAGTTGCAAGGCACCGAGACGAGGATCGGCTTCACTTGAGTAATTTTCATCGGCTTCCTTCTAGCTATTCATTGGCGACCAGCTTAGACAACAAAGGAAGTTCACAATATGATTCTGCGATGGCTAAGCCGCAGCAAACAGATTCGAAAGGAGTGGCGCCGCTGCTTGCAGAGGCATTTGCGTTGCATCAAGCCGGCCGTCTGGCAGAGGCAGAACAGATTTACGCGCAAATTCTTGTGCAGGCGCCCGGCCATTTCAACGCCTTGCACCTGCATGGGCTGATCCTTCATCAGCGTGGCGATCACGCCGGAGCCCTCGCACAGATCGAAGCCGCGCTGAGAACGATTCCGGACAATCTTTTGGCCTTGAACAATCGCGGCCTTGTGCTCAACGCGCTGGGGCTGTTCGATGACGCGCTGGCCAGCTACGCCCGCGTGCTGGCGCTGCAGCCGGAGTTTCCCGAAGCGCTGCTCAATCGGGGCAACACGCTGCAGGACCTGAAGCGATATGAGGCGGCGGTGGCGAGTTATGACCGCGCGCTTGCCGTCAGGCAGGATTATGCTGAGGCACATTACAATCGCGGCAATGCGCTGAATGCCCTGAAACAATTCAATGGGGCTCTGGCGAGCTACGATCGGGCCCTCGCCTTGCGGCCGGACGATGCCAACGTGCTATCCAACCGCGGAATGACATTCCATGCGCTTGAGCGCTTTGACGAGGCCCTGGCGAGCTACGACCGTGCGCTGGTGCTGCAACCGCAATTCGCCGCTGCGCACAGCCATCGCGGTGCGACGTTGAAAGCATTGAAACGGTACGATGAGGCGCTAGCGAGTTACGATCGGGCCCTCGCGCTTTGGCCCGACTATGCCGAAGCGCTCATCAATCGCGGAGTCAGTCTGAATGCGCTCGAGCGGTTTGATGAGGCGCTGGCGAGTTACAGCCGGGCGCTTGAACTCGATCCGGACGATGCCGACGCGCACTCAAACCGTGGCGTGACCTTGCATAAACTGAAACGGTTCGAAGAGGCGCTGGCGAGCTGCGACCGAGCGCTCGCCCTGCTTCCGGAGTATGCCGAGGCTCATTCCAACCGGGGAAATGCGCTCAACGGGTTGGGACGGTTCGAAGAAGCGGTGGCGAGCTACGATCGCGCGCTCGCATTGCGGCCGGACTATGCCGAGGCGCTCTCCAACCGTGGTCTTGCTCTGCACGAGCTGCAGCGATTCGAGGAGGCGCTGGCGAGCTATGACCGCGCGCTCACTCTGCGCCCCGAGTATGCAGAGGCCCTGCTCAATCGTGGTGTTACCCTCCAGGAGCTGAAACGCTTCGAGGAAGCGTTAGCGTGCTACAAAGGCGCGCTCAAACTGCGGCCGAATTTCGTCCAGGCGCATTACAACGAGGCGATTTCCCGACTGCTTATTGGGGACTTTGCTCGGGGTTGGGTAAAGTACGAATGGCGATGGAAAAAGGAGCTAGCAACAGCGAAGCGAAACTTCTCACAACCGCTATGGATCGGATCGAATGACATCGCGGGAAAAACCATCCTTCTCCATGCGGAGCAAGGCTTGGGTGATACAATGCAGTTCTGCCGCTATGTTCCATTCGTCGCGAGGCGAGCCTCGCGCGTGATATTGGAGGTCCAAAAGCCCCTGCACGAGCTGATGAGCACTCTCGCTGGCCGGGCGCAGATCGTATCAAGGGGCGATCCGCTGCCAGCTTTCGATATTCATTGCCCGTTACTCAGCTTGCCGCTGGCATTTAAGACACAACTCGAGACCATACCATCCGAAATACCGTATTTGTCGGCGCCAGAAAGCAAGATAAGGGCGTGGCGTGACCGCCTCGGCAATCGCGAAAGAGCCAGAATCGGCATCGTGTGGGCAGGCAATCCTCGGAAAGAACTTTCGGCTAGACATGTAATCCTCGACCGTCAACGCAGTATTGAGTTTAATCGGCTTGAACCAATTTTTCAGGAACCAAACTGCGATTTCTACAGTCTGCAAAAGGGCGATGATGCAGTACTGCAATTACGCGATAGCCCTCTGTGCCACAGAGTTACCGATCTGACAGATCACTTGCACGATTTTTCTGACACTGCTGCTCTCATCGAGAATTTAGACCTTGTAATTTCGGTAGATACCTCAGTCGCTCACCTCGCCGGAGCACTCGGCAAGCCTTTTTGGCTGCTCAATCGAAACAATACGTGTTGGCGATGGTTACTCGATCGGGAAGACACCCCGTGGTACCCCACGGGCCGCATATTTCGGCAGGATCATACGCGCGACTGGGGTAATGTTATCGCATGCGTTCAGGCTGCTTTGCACGATTACGTCCGCGCTCTGCGGATCATCTGATTTCCGCCAGGCTAACATCTGCGTGCGGGCTCAGATGTACGCGGCGCGCCGCTTTGTTTTTTGCGTTGCCGCTGAAGCGAAAGCGACCGAAGTGTCGCATTGCCGTAAACTGTCGCTGTGGCGCCAATACCAGGCTTGGCAGTCTGTGGGTCGGCAATACGCCGGTGGAAACCAACGGCGGATCGAATCCCGCAGTGAACGGCACGAGCTCGGCGCGCAGCGGGCCGAGAAAGGCAGCGAATTTGCGCCAGCGCTCCACCGAATTCGTGTAGATCGGCTTTCGAGCTTGGGCCGCGCTGGCGGTGCGGACGGGTCGCCGGGTTTGGTGAAAGCTGAGGCAACGATCGTCCCACGCGAGGCCACAATGGGAAACGATGCGTCGCGCTACGCCTTCCAAATCTGCGACAAGCTCTTCGTAACGCACGTCCAGGATGCGCCCCGGCGGCAGAACCGTGTGCCAATGCGCCACCAGCGATTGATAGCTTCGGTAATAACGTCCGAGCTCGGCGAGGTCGTACTGCCCGCGCGTAAAATGCGTCGCGAAGGAGGAAACGCAAGTGTCGGCGGGATCGCGGACCGCGTGAATGATTGTTGCATTGGGCAATGCCAAATGGATGAGGCCGACAAAAAGGAAGTTTACGGTCATCTTGTCGGTAATGCGCGTTGCCGTCGGCGCCCGCTGTGCGATCTTGTCCAAGTTACGTGCACCGATAGTGCGGAAATGCGCGGGCGACATCTGCAACACATGTCGGGAAATGCAGGAGCGCCGGGCAAAAGGTCGCGCATTGATCCCACGATTTGATCCAACAGTGGAATTTCGCCGGCGCCGAAGATCTGTGGGTGACTGGCCAGTATCTGCTCGATCAGCGTCGTGCCCGAACGAGTCATGCCAACGATCAATATTGGAAAGCGGCGACACTTGGCCGCACTCGCTGCGCTGCTGAATGAACTTACGCGTGATGAACTCACGCTGACGATCCATGAGGCCAAGCGTGGCGGCTTCGCCGTAAGTAATTTGCCGGCGCTTGAGCCGGTTACCTTGCAGCAACTCCCGGAAGGCGGCTTCTGGCCGCCCAATGTTCTCGTAAATTTTGGCCAACGCCAAATGCAGATGAATCTGGTCCTCGGCCTGAGAGTGCTGCGACGTCTTCCGCCAAGGTTTCCAGCGCCGCAACGTACGGATCGCCGGCAACAAACGGCCCTGACCGCGGCGAGATTGTCGTAATAGGAGATCGTTTTCGGCGCTAGACGAATGGCCTGTTCGAATGAGTGCCTGGCTTCAGTCAAACGCCCAGCTTCCTTCAGTAATATTCCAAGGTCATTAAAATCCAGGGCTGAGCGCGATTGCCTGCCGACATTTCGCCACCGCTTCTTCGGAGCGTCGCAGTTCCGCAAGGGCCTAGACCCCAATTGCTAAGCGATTCCGGATTGTTAGGTTTCAGCTCAATGGCGCACTGAAACGCGGTGATGGCGGCTTCGGATTTGCCAATCGCCGCAAGCGCGTGACCAAAGAGAAAATAGATGTCGGGCAAATCAGGCTTGAGCGAGAGAATAATTCGCTCGTAGAGTTTGATGGCTGCAACGAATTTCCCGGACCGATGATGCTGGATCGCTTCCTTGCAAAGGGCGAGTACCGCGCTCGCGACGCTGACAGTCGCGGAATCAGCCGCGGAACGAGCCGTTTCTCGGTTCAATCGAGCAGGCAGAGAATTGGCCACGGAGGGATGTCCAAAATGTCGCTCGCCGATTGACCGCAAGCGTCGCGAAGCCCCCGGCCAGTCGATAAAAGCTTATGGTGAACGAAAAGTTAACGGCCCGAAAAACACCAAAATTGCGCAGGCTCACCTACTCACTCCCTCGGCACGAATGATCGGGCAGGGCCATCGAAGTCCGGGGCTTGTTGTTCACGACCGTTGTGGGTCATGGGCCATAGCCTTCGCCGGCCAAAACAAGATTTGTGCGTTTTGGCCCGGTAGCAACTGAATGAGGTGGTCGCAACTTCGCGGGGGCGCATCTACGAAATTGCTTACAACTAGGCCGTCCTGCTCCAGCTTCGCCCGCGCTGCACAAGCTCCCGTCGCAATTCGTTCACGACACTGTCCCAATCGCCGAACGACGGTTGCCGCAGGAGCCGCGCGCTCGGATACCAGGGACTGTCGGCACGTTGCCGCAACCAGCGGAAATCGGCGGCAAACGGCAACAACAAGAAAAGTGGCTTGCCCATGGCTCCGGCCAGATGTGCGACGGCGGTGTCGACCGAAATCACTGCGTCGATGCAGGCGATCGCGGCGGCGGTGTCGGCGAAATCGGTGAATTGCGGCCCGATCTGCACCACATCGGATCGGCTGTGGAGCAGTGCCGCGTCTTCGTCACGAACGTCGTGCTGCAGGCTTACGAACGTCAGGTCCGGAAGGTTAAGCAGTGGCGCGAGCGTCGTAAAACGCAGCGAGCGGTTGAGATCGTTGTCATGCGACCGCTCGCCCGACCAAACGAGTCCGACGAGACGCCCGCGGCGCGGCACGCGGGCCCGCCAGGCGGCAATATCTGGTTCGCCCGGCGCGATGTAAGGAATGTCCGCCGGAATGGTTGCAAGCGTGGTGGCGCAGGAAAGCGGCAGGCTCATCAGCGGGCAGTGAAAATCGTAAGGTGGCAATGGCGACTGGCGCGCGACGACGGCGGCAATGCCACGCACGCCCGATAACGCGCGCACCAACTCCCGCTGCACTTCGAGAATGACGGTCGCGCCGCGCGCAGCGAGAAGCGGTGCATAGCGCACGAACTGGATGGTGTCGCCGAGCCCTTGCTCGGCATGCAGCATGATCGTTTTGTCCTGAAGCGATTCCCGACCGAGCCACAGCGGCGCGCCGAAGTCGCGGCGCTGTGAGGCGAGCCAGCCGATCTGCCAGCGGGATTTGTAGGCGGCCCACCCGGGAGCGAAATCGCCGAGCGTAAGGCGGGCGACAGCCTCGACGAAACGCGCATGCGCGAAATCCGGTGCGATCGCCAGCGCCGCTAGCGCGCTTTCAAGCGCTTCGCGCGGTCGATTGAGCCGGCGCAAAGCCGCGGCACGATTGGCGAGAAGCTGCGGACTATTCGGCAGGTAAGCGAGTGCCAGATCGTAAGCCGCCAGCGCTTCCACTACCCGGTTGAGGCGGAGCAGCGCATTGCCGCGATTGCCGAGTGCATCGCAGTGCTCCGGATTTGCCGCCAGCACAGAGTTGAAATCCGTGAGCGCCTCGTCCGGCCGGTTGAGCTTGAGCAAGGCGACGCCGCGTCCATTGCGCAGCTCAGCGCCGTCCGGCTGCAAGCAAAGCCCTTCGTCGAAGCTGACCAGCGCCCGCTGCCACTGTCCGAGCGCAATGAACACAAAACCAAGGCCGGCAAAGCCGTCGGCGCGCGACAGGTCCTGCTTGAGCGCCGCTTGCATCAGCGCGAGCGCGGCCTCGTGCCGGCCGCGCCGATAGTTGATGTCGCCGAGCCCGTGCAACGCGTCGAAATTCCCGGGCTGATATTGCAGCACGGCGGTGTAAAGCCGCTCCGCCTTGGCCAATTCATTGTCTTCACGTGCCCGCGCGGCGCGCCGCAACATGCGCGAAAGGTTCGGCGGCAGATTTTGCAACGGCGCGTGCATCGGCGCTCCGCGGGCCGGATGGTTAACGAGTGGTGAAGGAAGATGGTGAAGAAAGGCTTAATCGACCAGTCGCGCCTGCGCGATCAGGTGTCTTGCAAGGCGTCGAGGCGCTTCTGCAGGACAGCAACGGCGTGTTCGAGCTTGGCCAACCGATCGGTGACCGGATTGTCGGCACCCTGCTCCGCCCGCTCGTTGCTGTCGTCGGGCTTCCAACTGATGCCGAGCTGACTGCCGCGCCGCCAGATAACCGGGGCGCGAAAGTATTCGTCCTTGTTCGGCAAGTAGAGCTCGAACAACTCCGGCAGCGTGACGTTCTCGGAGAATTCGAGGCGCGCGCCGTTTGCCGTGACGTCGCGCACGATGCAATCCATGCTCGCCGGCCGGTTGTTGAAATAGATCCGCCCCTTGAACAGGGTCTTGTGCCGGACCAAAGCGCGACGCTCTTTTCATCCTGGCCTCCTGCCAATGAGATAAAATGCGCGAACACTAGAATGCGATGCAGGCGGCACGACTTTGAAGCGTATTTGACCGGCACGGTTTACAGATGCTGAACGCAACCCGGGCGGACCGGCGTAGGCCGGACGGCCATAGCGGCGGTGCCGCCACAATCGGCCGGAGGTTAGTCGAAAGCCGGAACCTTATTCTTCGCGGTAAACGCGTTCGCGGCGCTCGTGGCGCTCCTGGGCCTCGATCGACAATGTGGCAATCGGGCGCGCTTCCAGGCGCTTGAGCGAGATCGGCTCGCCGGTTTCCTCGCAATACCCGTAAGTGCCGTCTTCGATGCGCTGCAAGGCGGCGTCGATCTTAGCGATCAGCTTGCGTTGCCGGTCGCGGGCGCGCAACTCGATGGCCCGGTCGGTTTCCGACGAAGCGCGGTCGGCCAGATCGGGATGGTTCGTGTTGTCATCCTGGAGATGCTGCAGCGTCTCCTTGGCTTCCTTGAGGATATCCTCGCGCCATTCGAGCAGCTTTAGGCGGAAATACTCCCGCTGGCGCTCGTTCATAAATGGCTCGCGGTCCGTAGGCCGGTAGACCTTGTCGAGGGGCCGTATGGTGGCCTTGCCGTTCCTGCTCAAAGTATCGTCGGGTCGACCGTTCTTGCTTTTAACCGACTGCATCGAGTGCATGTCCCCTACTCCGCGTGACTTTGGCGCTTTACGTCTTCCCCGGAGGCGCGCTCCTATAGCGCGGGCCCATGACGGTGACAATAACGATGATGAGGGCGTTTAGGACCGCCCGAAATAGGGCCTAACTGTCGGTCCAGTCAGTTGATTCCGGCCTTGGCCAGTTCCACGGCAACCCTCAGGTCGATCTCGCTGAGCACTTGATCCAAGCCATTATCGCCGGAACCCTCCTTAAGGTCGGCGGCGACCGCCTTAAGCCGCAGCAGCATGCCTTGGTCGATGCTCCCCGCCAGAAGGCCGAGCTTGAGTTCGTCAAGCGCGTCGAGTGCTCGCGTACCCTGCTTGACCGCTCGGCGGCGGCGTTCAACCGGGTCCTCGATTCCCTGCAGGGCGATCAGCGCGTCGATCCCGCCAAGTGTACGCAAGGCGACGGCGGCAACCTGGGGCTGGGCCTGCGTCGACTCAGCCAGGCTGAAGGTGCCGCCGGTCGTGCGCCGTGCCGCAGCCGGCGTCGTAACCACTGCCGTGCCGTTCGGTCCATTGACGCGCATAGGTGGAAGTTGGGCTTTTATAGTTAATGGGCGGTAAAATTGTGCCGCCTGAAGGCGGCAACAATTGCCCTAAGCCGGCAGGGAATGCTTGCAGACGGCCGCGTCCCGCCTCTACCCGATTAAGATAATTAAGTTAATTCAATGGCTTATGCAGAACGTGCCGCTTGGCACGCCTCTCGCTAAGAGGTTGCTGTCCGACCTCTTGGGGAGCAGGAGATGCATAGGACGCTTCGGCCCGCGCTCGTGGCGCTGGTGGTTTTGACGTGTGCTGTGTCGACGGCAACGGCGACTTCACGCATCAAGGACCTCGCCAGTATCGAGGGCATCCGGCAGAATCAATTGATCGGCTACGGGCTCGTCGTCGGCCTCAATGGCACTGGCGATACGCTCAACAATTCGCCGTTCACCAAGCAATCACTGCAAGGCATGCTGGAACGGCTCGGCGTCAATATCCGCGGCCAGCAGATCCGCACCGGCAACGTCGCCGCGGTGATGGTCACGGCCAATCTGCCGCCATTCGCCACGCAAGGCACCCGCATGGACGTCACCGCCTCCGCTTTGGGCGACGCAAAAAGCCTGCTCGGCGGCACGCTTCTGGTAACGCCGCTTCTCGGCGCCGACGGTAACGTCTACGCCGTGGCGCAGGGCTCGCTCGCCATCGGCGGCTTCGAGGCACAGGGCGAAGCCGCCAAGGTGACACGCGGCGTACCGACCGTCGGCCGGCTGCCAAACGGCGCGATTATCGAGCGCGAAATCGAATTTTCCCTGGCCACGCTCGGCCACTTGCGGCTGGCGCTGCGCAACGCCGATTTCACCACCGCCAAGCGCATCGCTATTGCGGTCAACGATTATATCGGCTCGCCGGTCGCCGAGCCGCTCGATCCCTCGACGGTTCAAGTGACGCTGCCGCAGAAATTCCCGCAAAACCTCGTGGCGATGCTGACCGAGATCGAGCAGTTGCAGGTTGAGCCGGACGAAGCGGCCAAGATCGTGATCGACGAGCGCTCCGGCGTCATTGTCATCGGCCGCGATGTGCGCGTCTCCACCGTGGCGGTGGCGCAGGGCAACCTCACCGTTACGATTTCCGAAGCCCCCCAAGTCAGCCAGCCCGGGCCGTTATCGCGCGGCAAGACTGTCGTCGTGCCGCGCACCCATGTCGGCGTGGTCGAGGAAGGCAAGAAACTCGCTGTGGTGCAGGAAGGCGTGTCGCTGCAACAAATAGTCGACGGGCTGAATGCACTCGGCATCGGTCCGCGCGATCTCATTTCGATATTGCAGGCGATCAAGGCGGCCGGCGCCATTCAGGCCGACATCGAGGTGATGTGATGGCAACCGCCGCCGTCGCAGCCGCGGCCCTCGGCCAAACGCTCGCCTCGCTCGGCGATGCGCAGAACGCGCAGGCGCAGGCCGCGCTCAAGATCAAGGATAAGGCGAAGGCCGCCGCCCAACAATTCGAAGCGATGTTCCTCAATACAATGTTCCAGCAAATGTACACCGGCATGGACGGCGAAGGTCCGTTCGGCGGCAGCGGCGCGCAGAAAGTCTGGCGCTCGATGCTGACCGACCAATACGCGCGAACGTTCGCGCAAAACGGCGGCATCGGCATCGCCTCGCACGTTTACGACGCGTTGCTCAAGCAACAGGGAATAAAATCGTCATGACGGCCATCACCACCAGCACCGAAGCGGAAGCGGCCATCGCGCAGTTGGCCGGGCTGATCAACAAACTCAGCGGCGTAATTGCCGAAGAGACGGCGCTCGTGCATGCTGGTAAAATTCGTAAGGCAACCGCGCTCGGGCCGGTCAAGAGCGAACTCGCCGCGCAACTTTTCAGCCGCGCCGAGCGCCTCAAGGCCAACGCAAAATTTCTGCTGCGGGCGGCGCCAGCCGCCGTTTCCGCCCTGAACCGCTTGCAGGAGGCGTTTCGCGCCGTCCTGCAAAAGAATATGATCGTGCTCGCGACCTCGCACGCGGTGTCGGAGGGAATTGTTCGCCGGCTGTCAGGTGACCTCGCCCGCAAGGCCGCCCCGCAAGTCTATGGCGCAACCGGGCGCACCACGCCGCCGAACCCGAAGCACGGCAAGCCGCTCGCGATCAGCAAAGTCCTGTAGCTCACCGGTTGATCGGCCGGCGCGCGACCTCGGCCAGCTCCGCCTTGAGGCGTTCGAGCGGCTCGCTCCAGTCGCCGATCGCACCTTGGCGGTAAAGCCGCATGCTCGGATACCAAGGGCTGTCGCTGCGGTCGAGCAGCCAGCGCCAGTCGGGCGAGAACGGCACCAGCAG
The DNA here is from genome assembly GCA_963747855.1 of uncultured Alphaproteobacteria bacterium. GTDB lineage: Bacteria > Pseudomonadota > Alphaproteobacteria > Rhizobiales > Xanthobacteraceae > BOG-931. The sequence continues at coordinate 604,856 of CAVVGN010000002.1, read as the reverse complement.
CGCAACCGCCTTACCCATAGCGCCGGCCAGGTGCGCGACCGAGGTGTCGACCGTCACCAGGATGTCGAGCATGGCGACCACGGCGGCGGTATCGGCAAAGTCGGCGAATTGCCCACCAAGTTGAAGCACGCCGCGTGCGTTAAGGATCGCGGCGTCCGCCTTGCTGACTTCTTTCTGCACACTGATGAAGTCTAGCCCGGGCATCGCCAGCATGTCGGCAAGCCGGTCAAGCCGCATCGAGCGATTGTGGTCGTTCAGATGCACCGGATTGCCGGCCCAGCACAGCCCGACGCGCAAACGGCCATTGTCCGGCAGCCGCGGCCGCCAGGCGGCGATCCGGTCCGCTTGTGGCCACAGATACGGAACCTTGGCCGGAATGGTGGTTAGATCCGTTTCGAAGGCGAGCGGCAGGCTGAGCAGCGGACAATAAACATCGAAATCAGGTACCGCCGCGCCATCCGCCAGCACCATCGACAGCCCGGACAAAGTCGTCGCCAGCGCCGTCAGCGGCGGCTGCACGCCGAGGATCACCTTGGCGCCGAAATCGGCGACCATGGGCGCGTAGCGCATGAATTGGAGGGTATCGCCCAGCCCCTGCTCGGCGAGCAGCAACACGGTCTTGCCCTGCAGATCTTTCTCACCACGCCATCGCGGCTTATCGAATTCGCGCCAGCTCGCCGCGACGTCTTTTTTCTTCCAGCGATATTCGTATTGCTTCCAGCCCTCGCGAAACTCGCCGAGACAAAGGCGCGTGATCGCGGCGTTGAAGTGCGCCTCGGGATTTTCCGGCTCTCTGGCAATTGCTGCCGCGTAGCTTTCGATCGCCTCGCGCATCCGGGTAAGCCCGACCAGCGTGTTGCCGCGATTGACGTGTGCGGAGGCGAGTTCCGGATCGATGCGCAGCGCCCGCTCGTGCATCGTAACGGCTTCGTCAAAACGCCCGAGCAACGTCAGCGCGACGCCGCGCGCGGTCAAGCCGACGGCATGATCTGGGTCACGCGCCAGCGCCGCCTCATAACCAGCAAGCGCGTCAACCGGGCGCTTGAGCTTGACCAGCACATTGCCGCGGTTGATCAGGGTGCCGACGTCATCGGGTTCGCGGGCAAGAACCTTGTCGAAGCTTGCCAGCGCCTCGTCAAAACGATCGAGCTCAAGGAGCGCCGATCCGCGGTTGGCCTCGATATCGGTGCGCTCCGGCGCGATCCTCAGCGCCGCGTCGCAACTTGCGAGCGCATCGCCGTAGCGCTTGAGCTTGCGAAGGACGGCGCTGCGGGTATTGAGCGTGTCGGCATGGACCGGATCGCAGGCGAGGATTTGCTCACACGCTGCGAGAGCCTCATCCAGCAAACCGAGATCTCGCAATGCAATCACGCGATTATGCTGGGCTTCCAGATGAAGCGGATCGATCGCCAGAGCGGCGTCATATTTTTCGAGCGCTTCCGCCGGCCGTTTCAAGGCCACCAGCGCCAGCCCAATATTATTGAGCGCATCGATGCGCCGCGGCTCAAGCGCGAGCGCTGCCGCGAAACTTGCGTGGGCGTCGTCGAACCGCCCAAGCGCCAAACAAACATTTCCGCGGTTGTAAAGTGCGTCGGCATATTGCGGCCGGATGGCGAGCGAGCGCGCGCAACTTTCCAGCGCTTCATCGGTCCGCCGAAGCTCCAGCAGCGCCACGCTGCGATTGTTGAGGAATTCGGGGTTATCCGGCTCGACCGTGAGCGCCGTGTCATACGAGGCAAGTGCCGCGTCATGCTGCTTGAGCGCGAGCAACGAATTGCCGCGCCGGTTGAGCGCCGGCGCGAATTTCGGGCGCGACATCAGCACCGCATCGTAATCGGCAACGGCATCGGCGTGCCGGCCAAGCGCGGCAAGTGCATTGGCGCGCTTGAAACGCGCATCGACGTTGCCGGGCGCCAGCGTCAGCGCGCGGTTGTAGCTAGCTAATGCATCTGCGTGGCGTCCGAGGCCGAACAGCGCGTTACCGCGATTATAGTGGACGCCGGAATCGTTCTTCCGCAGCGCCAGGACTTGCTCGAATTTCTCCAGCGCTTCCTGGTGGCGTTTAAGCGCATCGAGGATGAGGCCGTAGTTGGTGAGGGCGTCAGCCGAACCGGGCTGCGTTTTGAGCGCGGCGGCAACGAGCCGCAAGGCTTCAGCCGAACGTCCCTGCTGGTGCTTGAGCGCCCCGCTGAGATGCAGCGCGTCGAAATTTTTCGGATCGACCGCCAGCACGGTATCGTAGATCGAGGCGGCTTCGCCGAGGCGGCCCTGCTGGTGCAGCGCCAGCGCCTGTTGAATCGATTCCGCTGTGCCCCCGCGCAGCGCCGATACCTGCTTGCCCATGCGTAACCCCGCACGGGGCATTGAAGCCGCCCGTGCCTCCGCAGTCGCAGGGTCAGCCAATATGATTAACCAAAGGTAAGCACGGCGCTGAACACCCGCTATTAACCCTCCGCTGGCATCAAGGACGGGGCGCCGTCGGAAGGTTCCAATCCGTGAGTATTCAAAGCCTTTCTTTCTATCAGCAGGATCAGAACTACTGGCAGCAGGCGCAAGCTCAAAGCCAGGCGCAATCCGCTGACGCCTCGCTCATCAACGTGATTGGCCAAGCAGAGGTCACTCAGGCGAAAGGGCTCGCCAGTATCGCCAACGGGACGGCGTTGCAGAGGGTCAAAACCGAGCTGACGGCGGCTGTGCAAGCGGCACTCAACCCGTCGGGCTCCTCGTCATCGTCCACGTCGTCGACTGCCACGACCACCTCGGCAGCCAGCCCATCGTCCACCCCTTCAACCCCAACGCCGGCGACCGGAACTGGCACGGTGCCGTTGACAACGAGCACGCCGCTTTCGACCCTCGGGATTCTGGCGGGCGGCACATTCAGCATCGATGACGGCACCAATATTACGAACTACACGTCAACCGGAGACGACACGGTCGCCAGCATAATCACCGCGATAAATTCCGGGCCGGCTTTCGTGACCGCGTCAATCAACGGAAGCGGAAAACTGGTTATTACCGCGAGAAACACCAAGGACATCGTCACGATCGAGGGCAGCGGCAACGACGCAACCGCGCTCGGTTTCGGCACCGGCAATAACAGCTTTACTCCGAAGACGCCCTCCTCCATTGCCTCCGGTTCCCCAACAACCTCGAGTTCCTCGACAGCCGCGGCCTCCAGCACCAGCACGTCATCGCAGAGAACTTCTAGCGGTTCGTCCACCAGCACGGCGGTTTCCTCGATCGGTGAGGAAATATCAAGCAGTGCTGCGTCGATCCTGTCGGCGAGCGGCGTGAGCGGAAGCCTGGTCGATATGCTGGCGTGAGCGGGCGCTAAGCGCTCGCTTCTGCGAACTGCGTCGAAAGATCGCCGCAAAATGTTATCGGCCCGACGTGGCTGAGCTTGCTGCCGAGATCGGCCCAGATCTCACCACCCATATCAGTCCAGCGTCTGCAGAAGGCGAAATCCTCGCTTAGATACATGCCGTCTTCGGCGATCATGCATTCGAACAATGCGAACCTTTTGTCGCTTGCGGTCGCGGCGTCGCTCGAATGGTCGCGTTTGAATTTCAGTTCCGGGTAGCGCACGCACATGCGTTCCAACGCGGTGCGGCGGATCATCAGGAAGCCGGTGCCGGCGTAACGGACTTTGACAAAACCGCCGGCCTGGGTCACCGCGTTCGGATCGTCGACCTCGAATACGTATTTCAGGGAGGCGGCCGCCGGGTCGGGACGAGCGGCATCAATGGTGGATTTAACCTTGTCCCAGTCGATCCGCTTGATGGGATAAACGGCCGCGCACATCTCGGCGCCGCACTGGATCAGCCGCAGCACCTGCTCGGGCTCAAAGCCGATGTCTGCGTCCACGAACAGCAGATGCGTCGCGCAGGGATCTTCCAGGAATTGCGCGATCAGGCTTGCGCGGGCCCGCGTGATCAGCGCATCGCCATCCTTAAACAGGATTTTGAGATTGACCTCGCGATAGCCGCGCAGAAGCTTTTGCAGCTTGAACAGCGACGCCGCGTAGAGGACTGAAATCTGCCCACCGAAGCAGGGTGTGGCGATCACGAGGTTGACCGGATTGGGCAAAACGGTCGCAGCCACGGCGCAGTTCATCCGACTTTGTAGTTACGGTCAACCAATAGCGAACGGAAATGGTTAAGAGCCGATTAAGTCCGCGCGCTAATCCATCTTAATGGGCGGAATCACGACAAAATCGCCTGTATCAACAAATGCGGCATCGGCCGCCTTTTGTTTGAGCAAAGCACAATGCCGACGCGCAACCACGCCGGCTCTACGTAGATTTACGCGTCTTTAAACGAATTGCGGCAAAGCTTCGGCAGCCGATCGAACCGATCGGAACACGCACTCGCGGGTACGGCTCGTACTGCAAGTGCAAGCCAGTACGGCCTGTAACCAGAAGGGTAAGTATCATGTCTGATATCACTTTAACCTCGGGCATTCGGCAGAACCTGCTGTCGCTGCAGCAGACGGCTGCCGATTTGACCACCACGCAGGAAGCGCTTTCCACCGGCAAAGCGGTGAACTCCGCCGCTGACAATCCGAGCGCTTATTTCACTTCGCAGAATCTAACCAACACCGCCAACTCGCTCAGCGCCTTGCTCGACCAGATCGGTCAGGGCCAGCAGACGATCGACGCGGCTACCAACGGCCTCACCGGCATCACCAGTCTGCTCCAACAGGCGCTGTCGACGGTGCAGCAGGCCCAGCAGGCCAGCCAGACCGCCGGTTCAACCACCGGCACGGTCAGCCTCAGCACCAGCGCGAACGTCGGCCTCGCTGCCAGCACGCTGGCGATCGCCGTCGGCGGCACTACCTACAGCGTTACGATCGCCGCCAGCTCGACGCTGGGCGAGATCGAGGCCGACATCAACAACACGAGCGGCCTCGGCAGCTCCGGCGCCTTGACCGCAAGTGACAACGGCTCGGGTGATCTCGTCCTCACCGCCAACTCCGGCTCAACCAGCTTCAACGTTGTAGCCAGCGCCGCGTCGACAGCACTTGGGGTGAGCTCGACCGCCGTGTACGGCACCAGCTCGGCTCGCACCACGCTGCAGACCAACTACAACGGGCTGTTGACGCAGATCACCCAGCTTGCTGGCGACTCCGGTTACAACGGCGTGAACCTGTTGGACGGCAACAACCTGACGATCGACTTCAACCCGACCGGCACCAGCTCGCTGACGATCCAGGGCGTGACCTACAATGCCGCGGGCCTCGGTCTTTCAAGCGTCAGTGGCTCCGGCGCCGGATCCTTCCAGGACAACTCGTCCACCGGCCTCGGCGTCCTCGTGACCGACCTCAACACCGCGATCACCTCGGTACAGACGCAAACGGAAACGTTTGGCACCAACTCGGGCGTCATCGGCACCCGGCAGACGTTCGAAACCGCGATGATCAACACGCTGCAGACCGGCGCCAGCAACCTTGTTGTCGCCGATCAGAACCAGGAAAGTGCCGACTTGCTCACCGAGCAGACCCAGCAGCAACTGGAAATCTCGGCGCTGTCCATCGCTAATCAGGCCAACCAATCGGTGCTTAAGCTGTTCGGCTAAACCCTTCCTGAACAGGCCTTTGGCGAAGGCGGCGGGGCGGAAACGCCCCGCCGTTTTTCTTTTACCGGATGGGAAATTGCGAGCGCCGCACCGGACAAACCGTCGGCAATTCGCTACCCAATGTTAACAGGCGCACTGTACAAAACCTTAAGAACGAAGCGTAAGCGACTAGAGCCTCGACATGAACCATGCAAGCAAAGCCTATGCCAAGGTCGCAAAAGAAGTAGCGGCGCCGCGTGAGCTTGAAGCGACCCTTCTGCTAAGAGCCACCGCCAAATTGCAGGCCGTGCTTGATGCCTGGCGCGATAAGCCGGTCGGGCTGGATGACGCGCTGACATACAATCGGCGGCTCTGGTCGGTGCTGATCGACGCCGTTCAGCACGAAGGCAACCGCCTGCCGGTTACGGTGCGCGACAATCTGACCAAGCTCGGCGCCTTCGTCATGGGCGAAACATTCGCGCTGATGACAAAACCGCGGCCGAACCATTTGCGGGCGATCATCAGGATCAACCGCGGCATCGCCGCGGGTCTGGGGCGCAAGAATTAGCCGCTAACCGGCGCCAGATAATTGACCAGGCTCAGCTGCGAGAGCCGTGCCGTGACTGACATCGAGGCCGACAGATCATTTTGCAGCGTCAGAATGTCCTCGCCGATCTGATTTTGGTTGACCCCTTCGAAACCTTGCAGGAGATCCTGCAGGGTGTTCTGTGTCTGCGTGTTCAGCGTGGTTGCGTTGCTGATGCTGGTTTGCGCGTTCGCGAGATTGGCTTCCAGGTCGCTGATGGATTGCGTGCCGGATGAGCCGCTCAGATTCTGCTCCACGCTTTGGCTGAGCGCCTGGTAGCTGGCCTGCGCATTCGGATCGCCTGCCGAGTAGCTGGTGGCGGCTAGAACCGCGACGTTGGCAAGCAGCGAGCTGATCGCCGGGTCGGTCGCGCGCATGCCATAGGCGACCGTCGTCGAGGGGCCGACCTGCGCCACGGCGGTTTGCAGCGCCGGGGTCGAGCCGTTTTCGCCGGTGTACCAGAACACCGTGTTGGCCTGTGTTCCGTCGGTCAACGAAGTCGCGGTCGCGGGCGCACCGGAAATGACCTGCGGTGGATCGGAAAAGAAGTTGTTGGCTGCCGCAATTGCCGAGGCGGCCGGCAGGGCGGTCTGCGCCAGGCCGCTGATGGCGCTGGTCAGCGACGTTTGCAGATTGGCAGCGGTCGCGGCGGCGTTCGGTCCAATGCTGAACTCGTTCGCGCCCGGCGACGCACTCGTGGTCGCCGTGAGCGTAATGGCCTGACTCGATCCGTCAGGCAGCGTCAGGTTAAACGTGACCGAGCCGGCGGTCGGATTCGAGGTCAGATCCACCGACGCCGAAGGAGGCGAACCGGAGGGGCCGCTAACCGTGGCACCGTCGAGCGTCGAACTCACGCCCGCCAGCTGGAAGCCGAACGGCGAGTTGGCGTTCTCCTGGCTGACCGACACCGTCGATCCCGAAAGCGTCGGAGCATTCAGCCGGCCAAGGCCGTTGCTGCCCTGGTCGGCTTGCAGCCGTGCCGCGATTACCTGGGTAAGGCCGGCCTGCGAACCGCTGCCGTTAAGAATGGCGTCGGTCGATGCGACGGACGGATCGTTCACTGCGCTGCCGGAAAACAGATAATTGCCGCCGACCTGCGTGTTCAGGAGCGACAGGATTTGATCGAGGTAACTTGCCGCGACGCTTTGAGTGTCGGTTTGGCCGTTGTTGTCGAGCGTGAACGCGCCCTGCTGGCTGATCGTCTGCTGCAACGTGCTGCTCAGGCTGCCGATCTGACTGAGCACCGATTGCCCGATCGAGAGCGTGGTGCCGACCGTATTGGCGGTATTGCTGTAGCCGTTGATTGCGGCAAGCTGCGCGCTCAATTGCAGCGCCATTCCCGCCTGCGATCCAAGACCGGAATAGGTAGAGGCAGCCTCGCCCGTGCCCAGCTGCTGGCTCAGCGTGTTGAGCTGGGTCATCATATTGTTCTGGGCCAGCAAGTTGCTGGCGGTAATCGAGCCGGGCCCGGTAATACTCATCACGTCACCGTTTGTAGCAGCGTGGCCATTAATTGCTGGACCGTACTCATCACCCGCGCATTGGCCCCATAGGCGTTTTGCAGGGCGATCAAATTCGACATCTCGGTGTCGATGTTAACGCCGCTCTCGTCGTTGTAACGCTGCTGCAGGGCGGCCACGACGGTGTCCTGCCCCTGTTGCAGATTGGTGGCCGCATTCGCCGCCTGGCTCTGCTGGCTTACCACCTGGCTGAGGTAATCGGTCAGCGTGCCGCTGTAGGGCTGCGCTGTGCTGCCAACGCCCGTGGTCGGTGAATAGGTAAGCGACGCGCTGGTCATCTGATTGAGAATAAAATTCGGCCGCGTCGGATCGCCGCTCGATGTACCGGACGAATAGGCCACCAGACTCGACGGCGAGGCGACCAGCGCCGGATTGACCGCGATGGTACCGGCAAGCCCGGTGGTCTGCGAGCCGGTCGAAGTGATCGCGCCGGTGATCGGCTCGCTGCCGTCGGTGAACAGGGGAAGCGTCGCGCTGCCGCCGGAAAGCGTGGTGGCGGTCGAAGTCGCCGACAGCGCGTTGACGGTATTGCCGCTGCCGTTATTGAGCGCTTGCAGGACCGTTCCGGACGGGTTGGAAAATTGCAGGTTCGAGCCGAATGCCGCGTTGAGCTGCGAAACGACCGAACTCATGCCGCCGGAAAAATTGACGCCGATGGTCTGATTGTTCGATCCCGGCGGCGACGTTTGCAACGGCAGCGAACCGCCGGCGCCGAGCGACACGATGGTCACAGTGTGCTGGACGTTGTTCGAGTCGGTATACGTGAGCTGGACGGAGTTGCCCGGCGACAACGATCCGACGTCGACGCTGTAGCCCGATTGCGCACCGGACGTCACCGCGGTCCCGCTGGTCGTCTGGTTCGACAGCGCCTGCGACATCTGGTTGGCGAATTCGTCGAGCTGGATCTGCGCCTGTGGCAGAATCGAATCGCGCATTTGCAGATAGGCGCCGATCTCGCCCGACTGGATCGCGTTGGTGGCGATCAGGTCGGTGGTGGCGCCGGACGGCGAAACAAGCGTGAGCGTCCCGGCGGCGTCCTGGCTCGGATTGGCGCTCCAGAGCGAGGTCGCCGTCAATGTTCCGGCGTTGCCAAAATCGAGCTGTGAGGCCTGACTGTTCGCGACGAGCTGCTGGCCCGTGCTGGTAAACAGCGAAACCTGGTTGTCGGAGCCTTGCACGACATTGACATTCATCATCTGCGTGACTTGGGTAATGTCCTGGTCGCGCTGGTCCTCAAGCGCCGCCGCAGTGCTGTCGAGTGTCGTCATGCCTTGCAGCTGCTGATTGATCTGGGCGATCTGCTGCAAAGCCGTATTCACCGTCTGCACGCCAGTGGCGATCCCCTGCTCGGCCTGGGTGCGCAGCTGCTGGATCGTCGTGGTCATCCCGTTGAGATTTTGCGCCACATCCTGCGCGGCGCCGATCACCTGCGTCTGCGCGGAATAGGATGAGGGATTGCTGGCGAGCGCCTGCAAGGCGGTGGTGAAATTGTCGTAGATCGCGTCGAACGAAGTGGAAGAGCCGGGCGTGCCGTAAATCTGCTGCAGCTGCTGGTAAATTTGCGCGCTGGTGTCAGCGTAGGAATCGCCGGAGGTTTCCGTCCATAACTGGCCCTGCAGCAGCGTGTTGAGGTTGCGGTTGATGCCTTCGGTGTCAACGCTGACGCCGGCCTGACCCGGAATTGCGACCTCGACCTGATTGACGGACTCCTCAACGTAGCCGGGCGTATTGGCGTTCGCCACGTTCCCGGCGATCACCGAGAGGCCTTGCTGCGTGGTGTTCACGCCAGACAAGGCGGCCGATAATGCCTGGGAAAGGCCCATTGCTTCTAGCCGTCCGTGCGGCTTACCGGCTGCGCTCCGAAAAGCCCGCTGTTCTTAAGCGATGAAATCACTGAATTACTTGCAGCAGGCTTTGGATCATCTGGTTGGCGGTCGTCATGACGCGGGCGTTGGCCGAATAGGCCTGCTGCGCCACGATCAACTGGCTGAACTGGGTGGCGATGTCGACGTTGGAGGCTTCAAGCGAACTACCGGTAATGGTACCACTTGCGCCGTAGATCGGCGGACCCGAATCGACTGTCGCCGCATAGGCTTGGCCGTTGAGGGCCTGCAAGGAATTCTCGCCGTTGAAGGTTGCCAGCGTGATCTCCGCCAAGGGAATGGTCTGGCCATTTGAGAACGTCCCGGCGATCTGATTTTGGCCATCGACCGCGACTGACTGCAGTTGTCCGGCGGCAAAGCCGTTTTGCTGCAATTGGGTCACCTGTGCAGTGCCGCTTGAGTTGGCAAATTGCGTCAGCCCGTTCGTGCCAAAATTGAGCTGAACATTGCCCAACGAATCGCCGTTCACGGTGAGGTTATCCAGCGTCACGTTCGCGATGGCCGGAGACAATTCGCCATTAGAATTGAAAGCAAACGTAGTTCCCGCGCTCTGCCAGGCGACTTGTGTGCCCGTGGCGGTCGAATCGCTTTGATAGAACAGTTGCCACGAACCGCTCGCCGTCTCTGCCCAACGAAACTGGATGTTGACCGGATTGCCCTCGCTATCATAGGCCGTTAGCGAACCGCCATCGATTGATTGATTGGTAAATGTGGATGCGTCGTTGGCGACGACCGTACCGGTGGTAAGGGGATCAACTGAATAATCGCCTGCAACCAGCAAGCCCGAGGTCGGCGAGGTTGGCAGATTTGCCTGGTACTGTATCGCCGTCGTCTCCTGCGCCGGCACAAAATCGTTGTTGAATTGCAGGATCTGTGGCGAGCTGCCGACAGGATTTCCGGTGGCCGCATCAATCGGAATCCCCATAAGGTAATACCCGGCGCCGTTCACCAGATATCCGTTTGAGTTGAGCTGGAAATCGCCGGCGCGGGTGTAATCAGTGACCCCGCTGAATACCGGCGCATTGTCGGCAGTCCCGGTCGGTTGAGCCACCACGAACCAGCCGTCGCCGTTGATCGCCATATCGGTCGAAACTGAAGTGCTCTGGATCGTCCCCTGCACTGTGTTCGTGGCAGCGGCGCCGGCGGTAACTCCATTCGCTGTCTGCTGCCCCGCGGCTGCTGCAGAGACCAAATCCTCGAAATATGTATCCGTTTCTTTGTATCCAGTCGTCTGCGAGTTGGCGATATTGCCGGAGATGTCTTGCAGCGCAAATGACTGCGCCTGCAGACCCGCAACGGCGGTGGTCAATGCATCGAAAATACCCATGACTTTATCTCCAACTCGTCCTCAACCGACAAACCGTGGCGTGGGACTGGCCGACACCCACCGCCTACGCGGCCATCGCAGCAAGCCCTGTGCCATCAATTTATTGCACAAATATCAATTACTTACGTTTTAGGCGGGCCGCCTGCCCGGTACGTAAATGCCGGGCGGGCGGCAGAAATTGCCGCCCCGCAGTGGCCGGGTCGGCGCGCGGTGGCACGCCGGCAAGGCTGCCTTGTGAGCGGCAAGTTCGCCGTGCTTAAACTCGAAACGACAGGGAAGGATTTGCGAATGCGTTTTGAAGGCACCAGTGCCTATGTCGCCACCGACGACCTTAAAGTCGCGGTCAACGCCGCGATTGCGCTCGAGCGGCCGTTGCTGGTCAAGGGCGAGCCGGGCACCGGCAAAACCGTGCTCGCAATCGAAATCGCCAAAGCGCTCGGCGCGCCGTTGATCGAATGGCACATCAAGTCCACCACCAAGGCGATGCAGGGTCTTTACGAGTATGACGCGGTCACGCGGCTGCGCGACAGCCAGCTGGGCGACGCGCGCGTCAAGGACATCCGCAACTACGTCAAGCGCGGCAAATTGTGGGAGGCTTTCGTCGCCGATGAGCGACCGGTTTTGCTAATTGACGAGATCGACAAGGCCGACATCGAGTTCCCCAACGATCTTCTCCAGGAACTCGATCGCATGGAGTTCTTCGTCTACGAGACCGGCGAAACCATTCAGGCGCGGCGGCGGCCGATCGTCGTCATCACCTCGAACAATGAGAAGGAGCTGCCGGACGCGTTTCTGCGCCGCTGCTTCTTCCACTACATCCGCTTTCCCGATCCGGACACCATGCGCGCGATCATTGAGGTACATTTCCCCGGCATCAAACATCGTCTCGTGGCCGAAGCGTTGCGGCTGTTTTATGAAATCCGCGACGTGCCGGGCATGAAGAAAAAACCCTCGACCTCGGAACTGCTCGATTGGCTCAAACTGCTGATGGTCGAAGATATTTCGCTTGAGGCTTTACGCGAGCGCGATCCAAAGAAGCTGATCCCGCCGTTGCACGGCGCACTGATCAAAAACGAACAGGATGTGCACTTGTTCGAGCGCCTGGCGTTTATGACAAGGCGTGAAGGCCGCTGAAAGACAGGCCGCTCACCACAACGGGCGCATGTTGAAGGTATAAGTCCCGCCGACGCCGAAGGTGAATTGGTTCGGCGAACCGCGCATCGTCACCAGCGGTAAATCGGCGGCCGAGCTGGCGAGGCGCTCATACTCGACAATGCCGTGCACCTGCCAATGTGAATTGAAGAAATATTCCAACTGGCCGCCGGCGCCGTACGAGTAAACCCCGCCGCCGGCATTATAGGCCGGCAATCCGGACGTAACGGCTTGCGCGGCGGTGATGCCGAAATAAGGCGATATCGCATTGGCCGATTGCAGGGCGAGGCGCGGCCCGCCGGAGAACCGGAACTGTCCCATCGGTACGATCGCATCCACGTACAGATCGCCGCTCTGGCCGGTTTCGCCGCCAACACCTTGACGGGCCTCGGCGCGGATGCGCAGCCACGGCACCGGATAGTATTGGGCGTAAGCCCCAAGCTGCACCGCCCAATCAACGTCGGTCAATCCGTGGAGTGAGCCCCACGGATTGACGTAACGCGGCCAGGACAGCGTCCCGACCGGTCCAGCCTGGAACGCGCCAAGGTTAAGCAGGGGAACCCCAAAGCCGTCGCGGGCGCCGAAAAAAAACGGCGGATCGCCGGGCTTGCCGATGGCAAAGAGCGGGAACCCGCCTACGCCGTAGACGGTGCTCGGCGCCCCCGGCCACGCGGGGAGCGCCCGAACTTCGCCGCCGATGGTGACGATCCAATCGGGAACGTCGGCCGGTGCCTTGACGGCCATTGGCGACGGCGGAAGAGAAGCTGGTTCGAAATCGGCGGCAATTGCAATGCCGGGCGTCGCGAAACACAACGCCGCAGCAACAAGTTGCCACCCTCGAAAAGCCATTCAACGCACCCGCTCCGTGTTTACCACGGAGTCCTTACGCTCCGTATAACTAACCCAAAGCCACGGCGCACGCGACAGCCGTGTTTGCCGCTGTCCCCCAAATCTTTCCAACGGATTAACGATGTGACGCATCGGCCACACCATCACGCCTTCGCCCCCTCGCGACGCTTACGCCGGCGGCGTTTTTTGCCTGCACCGGTCGCGGGCAGCGGCTCGGCGGCGGCTTGGACCGGCGCTGCGCGCTCCGGCATTTCCTGCACGGCGACGGCCGCATCGTCGGACGGCGGTATGTCGGATTTTGCGTCGGCCACGGCGCGCTCCCCCTGGTCTGACAATGATTGCCGGACCGAGTCGGCGGGCGTTTTTTGGGCTTCGGTCAATACCTGCCGCGCACGGTAAGCCAAATCGGCGGTGCGCGCCCGCCGCTCCGACAGCACAGCACGCAAACGGCTCGCCCAGTAATTCATTTGCGTGATCGCCCGGCCGAGAACTCCACCAGCCCATACCAGTTCGAACGGCGTGAACCGACGCCATGCCTGATCGCCGTCCACGATCGCGCGCGCGATCAGGTTTCCGGCCATCGCTGTCGTATTCAAGCCATGGCTACCGAAACCGCTCGCCAGCCAAACCCCAGGGGCCAGCTCGCCGATCTGCGGCATGCGGTGGATGGATTGACCCAACGTGCCGGACCAAGCGTAATCGGCCGAAACTTGGCCGAGCTGGGGATAGGTCTTACGGATATCGGCGGTCAGCGCACGCACGTAGCGGCGCGGATCACGCTGCCAAGCCGTGACCCGGCCGGACCACATCAGCCGATCGCCGCCGACGATGCGGTAGTGATTGTCGGCGCGGTCGCTATCGCTGACCGAGCCGCGGTAGCCGATCGCCTCGGCCAGCGGCGCCCCGAGCGGTGCGGTCGTTACGACGTAGGTCGTGACCGGAATGAGCGCAGCCCCGACCGGCGGCATCAGTCCCCCGATCTGAAAGTTTCCGCACAGCACCACGTGATTGGCGCGCAGCCGGGCATTCGGAGTGACGATACGCTTGCGCACGCCCGCAGGATCGATCGATAACGCCGGCGTGTTTTCGAAGATGCGGGCACCATCCCGCTCGGCGGCTGCGGCCAAGCCAAACGCATAGTTGAGCGGGTGAACGTTGATTGCCCGCGGAAAATGAATTGCATGGAAGTATCGCTCACTGCGCAGAGTCGCGCGCACCTGTTCGACCGGCCAGCCTTCGATCTCGGCGCCGATTTCGCCGAGCAAGCCGACCAGCTTCATCACCGCATCGCCGTTATTGGTCTTGGAAACGTAAAGCCAGCCGTCCTGCGGATCGATCCCGAGCATGGCGTCGGCGGTAATTGCGTCGCGAACGTAGTCGAGTCCGCTTTGCGACAAAGTCCATAAATCCCGGGCGCGCGCCAGGCCGACGCGGCTGATGACGGTGTCGAGAGCGGCGGCGAAGCCTGGAAGCACAAAGCCGGTGTTGCGGCCGGAAGCGTGAGACGCGAGGCGCGAAGCCTCAACGAGAACGACCGACCATCCGCTGCGCGCTATTTCACGCGTCGCGGTCAAGCCGGCGAGTCCGCCGCCGATGACGCAAACGTCGACGTCGAGGTCGACGTTGAGCTTCGGCCTTTCCGGCGCTTCGATTTTGGTCGACGCATACCAGGTGTCGCCGTAAGCCGCTGGGAAAACGTTTTCTTCCATGACTCGAATTTTCGCGCGGCTGACGGTCGACCGCCGCGCATCCAACGTGTCGGCTTGATGTGAGGTCCCTGTGCGGGCCAGCGGCCACACTATAGGCAGTTCAAATCCCGCACACTAGACTTCGGCATATCGACCGATGCCGGCCGGAGACGATTTGCCCGATGCGCCGTTTGCTGTTGCTTCGCCATGCCAAAACCGAGCGTCCCCAACCCGGCAAGCGCGACCGTGACCGCACGCTAACCGAACGCGGCCGTTCCGATGCGCCGGTGATCGGTGCCTATATGGCGCGCCATCAACTCGTTCCCGATCTCGCATTCGTGTCACCGGCGGCGCGAGCGGAAGAGACTTGGGTGTTGATTGCTGCCGCCTTCAAAAAAGTCCCGCGCATGGTGCAGGATCCGCGCATTTACAATGCCCGCACCGAGACCTTGTCCGAACTCATTGGCGAGACAGAGGACGCGGCCACCCTGCTAGTCGTCGGGCACAATCCCGGCTTGCACGATCTCGCCGTGCAATTGATCGGCTCCGGCGACGTCGAAGCGCGCGAGCGGATCAAGGAAAAACTGCCGACGTCGGGATTGGTAGTCATCGACTTTGCATTCGATGGCTGGTCGCGGGTGCATCGCAGCTCCGGCCGCCTCGAGCGGTTCGTCAGTCCCCGACTGATTACGGCTGCGACCGAGTGACTATTCCAGAATCTCGATCAAGCCCATGCCGACGACGACGTAAAACGAAACGGCGCGGCCGGCGAACAGCACGGCCGGAAGCGGCTCCGAAACGCATATCGGGTTGAGATTGGCCGCGGCGATTGCGGCGAGGCTCGCCAAACGGTCGGCGGTCTGGAAGCATGCGTGATAGACGATGCCGCTGGCGCGCCGGGTGACGTATTTGTCGATCGGACCCGGCTCATTGCCCGGGCAGATGATCTCCACCGCCGGCATCTGCGGATGCCGGCAAAGCATCAGATTGACGTTCTGCTGGGGATCGAAAACCCGCTCGCCGATTGCGTAACCGAGGCCGGAAAGAAACGTGACCGCTTCGTCGGCGCGCGGCACGGCCAGGCCGAGATGATGAAATGTGAGGCCGAAGTCGGTCATTGCTGCTCCCGTACCGGCCTTATTCGTAGAATTCCGGCGACTTCTTCTGCGCGTCGCTCTGCGTCTTGTCGTGATTGATCCAAAGCTGCGCATGCTCCTTCGCCAAAATGTCCGCAATGCGCTGCATCGAGGTCAGCGACTGTTCTTTGCTTGAGTTGAAACCGGGCACGCGGCGATTGTCCCAATTGGCTTTGAAGTGGGCGGCGTCGCCGGACAGCACGACCGCGCCGGTTTTCGGCAACCGCACCAGCAGCGATTGATGCCCCGGCGTATGGCCCGGCGTCGAAATGATCACCACCGAGCCGTCGCCAAATACGTCATGGTCACCTTCGAGTTTGGTCACCGGATGTTCGGGCTTAAAGCGCGGCGTGCCGTTGGCGTTTGGCCAATCATATTCTGCTTTCTGCACGTAGAGCATGACTAAAGGAAATTCCTCGACGTTGCCGATGTGATCGGGGTGCGTGTGCGAGATGCCGATAGCCCTGATATCGGCCGGCTTGACGCCGAGCTGATCGAGCTGCCCGGACAGCGTTTTGGTCCGCTTCGCCAGAAGTCCGCTGTTGGGATCTTTGGCTCCGTCGGGATTGGCCGCGAGCGCGTCGGACAGACCAGTATCCCACAGGAACCAACCCTGTGTGTTGTGAATGAGATAGCAATTGTCCGACAGCTCGATCGGCACGCCCACATTGACGCCCGGAGACCAGCGGGACTGATCCGGCGCGGAAATGTGGCCGCAATCGAGCACGTAAAGCTTGTCGACGCCGGCGGCGGACGCAGGCAGGGCGCCGAGTGTTGTTGCGAAGGCGGCTGCGGCGAAATACCCGAGTTTCACGATGTCCTCCCGTATTGGCGTTTTTCACCTGGCGAGCGCGGCCAGGATGCGCGCCCAACTGCGCGTGCCCTTGTGGAAGCATTTCAGGTCGAACTTCTCGTTGGGCGAATGCACGCGATCGTCATCGAGCGCGAAACCAACCATCAGCGTATCCATGCCGAGAACGGTCTTGAAATCGGCGACGATCGGGATTGAGCCGCCGGCGCCGATGGTCACCGCCTTCTTGCCCCATTCTTCGGCGAGCGCGGTACGCGCTTTCGCCAGCGCCGGATTGTCGAATGCCACATCGAAGGCGGGGGCGCTGCCGAAATTGCCGAACTCGACGGAGCAGTCGCCCGGCACGCGTGCGCGTACGAAGTCGCGGAAGCTGGCGCGAATTTTTTCCGGATCCTGCGCGCCGACCAGACGAAACGAGACTTTCGCCATGGCTTTGCCGGGAATGACGGTCTTTGCCCCCTCCCCGGTGTAACCGCCGACGATACCATTGACCTCGGCCGTCGGCCGCGTGGAGATCTGTTCGATCAGCATGCGATCCTTTTCGCCGGCTGGAGTTTTCAACCCGATCGGTCCGAGAAATTTCTCCGGCGTGAGATTGAGCCCGGCGAGGTCGGCTTTGATGTCGGGCGGTAGCTCGTGCACGCCCTCGTAGAAACCGGGTATGGCAACTGATCCATCCGGGTTGTGCATCGCCGAAAGGATATCGGCCAGCACATGGATCGGGTTGCGCGCGGCGCCGCCGAACAACCCGGAATGCAAATCGCGGTCGGCGCAGGTCAGCTTGATCTCCTCGTAAACGAGACCGCGCAGCGATGTGGTGATGGAGGGCGTCTGCGCGTCCCACATCCCGGTATCGCAAACGAGGGCCAGGTCGCGCTTGAACTCGGAGGCATTGTCGCGGACGAAACCGAACAGATTTTTCGAGCCGCACTCCTCTTCGCCTTCAATCATCATCGTAATGTCGAGCGGAAGCTTGCCGGTGACGGCTTTGAAGGCGCGGCAGGCCTCGACGAAGGTCATGGCCTGGCCTTTGTCGTCGCAGGCGCCGCGAGCCACAATGATCTTGCGTCCGCCGTCGAGCGTCTCGATACGCGGCTCGAACGGCGGTGTCTTCCACAGATCGAGCGGATCGACCGGCTGCACGTCATAATGGCCGTAAAACAGAACCCGCGGTGCGGCGTGGTCGACGGCGCCATTTCCGCTTTGGCCGACCACCACCGGATGCCCATTGGTCGGACGCACGCTGGTCTCGAAGCCGAGGCTGCGCAGATCGGCGGCGACGTGCGCGGCCGCGCTTCGGCATTGCGGGGCGTAGGCCGGATCGGTCGATACCGACTGGATACGCAGGAGCGCGAACAGCCGCTCTACACTGGCGTCCAAGTCGCGATCGATGCGGTCGAGTACCGCCGGCAGGCTTTCCGATGCTGTCATGGCCTTCACCTTTTCATCACGCCACCAAGTGCCCCCCGCACGACCGCCTTGCTGAGCGTGCCGGCGGTTTTGCTGCCGGTCGATTTGGTGAGTTCGGCGGCGACTTGCGTCGCCACACCTACCGCAACCGCGCGGGCAACGTTACGCGCTACTAGCTGCGAGGTCGTCAGTGCGGTACCCCGCGGCCGGCCGATACCGAACATGTTGCGGAAGCCTTCGCCCATGCGGCGCAGCATACCGCCGGCCGGTGCGGCCGGCGCTCGACTGGGGCGGCCTGTGCACCCGCCTGGCCCGGTACGGCGCCCGCGGGGCGGCAAGGCGCCGCCGCCGGCCAGACGGTTTTGCAAGATCGCGTAAGCCGATTTGGGTGTGGCGGTCGTGTCATAATTCCCCCGCAACGGACTCTTCGCCACGACCGCCTTGCGTTCCTCGGGCGTGATCGGGCCGACACGCGCCGACGGCGGACGGATCATGGTGCGGTCGACCATTGAAGGCGTGCCGCCGCCTTCCAGGAAGGAAACGAGCGCCTCGATCACCTGGGCGGTATTGAGCTTCGGGTTCTGCCGGAAGGTCTCAGCCGCTGCCTTGACCGCCTTCTGGTCGCCGAGCGTAAAGGCGCGAAGGGCGTGCTGAAACCGATTACCAAGTTGCGCCAAAACTTTCTCGGGCACGTCAATCGGGTTTTGGGTAACGAAATAGACCCCGACGCCCTTTGAGCGTATCAGCCGCATCACCTGCTCGACCTTGTCCAGCAATTCCTTGGGCGCCTCGTTGAAAAATAGGTGCGCCTCATCGAAAAAGAACACGAGTTTGGGCTTCGGCGGGTCGCCAACCTCCGGGAGTTTTTCGAACAGTTCGGACAGGAGCCAAAGTTGGAACGTTGCGTATAGCCGCGGGCTCTCCATCAGCCTGTCGGCGGCAAGCACATTGATATAGCCGCGCCCGCTCCCGGGGTCGGTCTTCATCAGGTCTTCGACCGCCAGCGCCGGTTGCCCAAAGAATTTGTCGCCGCCCTGGTTTTCGAGCACGAGGAGCTGGCGCTGCACGGCGCCGACCGCGGTCACTGCAACATTGCCGTAGCGAGCGCTGATCTCCTTGGCGTTTTTCGACAAATAGGCGAGCAGCTCGCGCAAATCGTTGAGGCCGACAAGGCCGTCAATGGGAAGCGCCTTCAATTCCGGATCGTCGTCGGCAAAACGAAACGCAATGTTGATCACGCCTTCCTGCACGTCGTTGAGTTCGAGCATGCGCGAAACAAGCAACGGTCCCATCTCGAAAACGGTGGCGCGGATCGGATGGCCTTCGGTACCGAACAAATCCCAGAAAGCAACCGGGAATTCGTTGGGCGCGTAATCGAAGCCCATGTCCTTGGCGCGGTTGACGAATTCCGACCTCGCCTCGCCGCGGGCGGCAATCCCGGACAGATCGCCTTTGACGTCGGCGGCGAATACCGGAACGCCGGCGCGCGAGAAGCCCTCGGCCAGCAACTGCAGCGAAACCGTCTTACCGGTACCGGTCGCGCCGGTCGCAAGCCCGTGGCGGTTGGCGAGCGCAAGCGTCAAATATTCGTCGCCGTTTGCACCTCTACCGACAAAAATTTTACCGTCCTGATCCGGACTCGCCATCACCCGTTCCTTCACCGGCGCGCCCGCAGCACAAAGCGCGGCGACGCGTCAGATATTGAAAATTTTAGTCCGCGCATCCAGTTATTTCCATTGTGACACATCAACGTGCGAACGGCTTTCGTCACATCTTGTCACGCCGTGTGCGAATGTTCATTATGGTAAAAGGAGTGCGCGGGGCTGGCGAGGGAACCATGGACGATTGATCTGGCGTCTCGCCGCCGACGTCACGCGCCGATTCATTGCATACGCACGCGAGAAGATCAGCGAGGACGTGGTCGGCGAGATCGTCGGCGCGATCCCCGGCGTCTGGCAATTCGTTTGAACTGGGACGTTACTGCCGCGCCGGATTGCGCGGTTATCGGGGGGCAACGATGGGGTATCCCATCACCGACATTCGAGGCATCGGCGCCGATACCGCTATGCTGCTGAAGTCGGAAGGAATCCGTACAACCGTCGGACTGTTGCGCTTGGCCAAAACGCCAAAGCAACGGCTCAAGATTGCCGAGACGGTCGGGACTGACGACAAGCTGGTGCTCGACTGGGTGACCGCCGCCGACCGCATGCGCGTCAAAGGCGTCGGTTGGGAATACGCAGAGCTTTTGCGCGCGGCGGGCGTCAAGACTGTGAACGAGCTCAAATACCGCAATCCGCAGAAGCTCGTGGATCAGATGACCGAAGCCAACGCCAAGCGAAAGCTCGTGCGCCTGCTGCCTACGGTCAGCATGGTTCAGCGCTGGATCGAAAACGCCAAAAGGCTGCCGCCGGCCATCCGCTATTGATCCAATTCGGTGTTTCCGGCACCGACACAGCCACGTTGTGCGCAGATTGCTTCGTTACGCGGGCAATGACACTCTGCAGCGATGACAACGGCGAGCCGCATGGCGATCCGCTTGAATCCATGCAGTTTTTCACCGGCCTCCTCAGGTGACACGCTAGCGCGGCTGCTCGCCAAGCAGCGGCCACTGGTTATGGGCGTCATTAACATCACGCCGGACTCGTTTTCCGATGGTGGCCGCTTTCTCGATCCGCAGGCGGCGATCGCGCAGGCCTGCAGGCTGGCCGCCGAAGGAGCCGATATTCTCGACGTCGGCGCTAAATCGACGCGGCCTTACGGGGGTGCCGTGCGCGTTTCGGCCGAAGACGAGCGCGCGCGTCTTGCGCCGGCGCTCTCCGAGGTGATCGCGCTCGGCGTTCCGGTCTCGATCGATACGCTAAAGGCTTCGATCGCCAGCTGGGCGCTCGATCTCGGCGCGGCCATAGTCAACGACGTTTGGGGTTTGCAGGGCGACCCGGACATGGCACGCGTGGTCGCCGACCACAACGTCCCGGTCATCGTGATGCATAACCGCGAGATCGCCGACCCCTCGATCGATATCGTCCCGGACGTCACCGATTTCTTCCGGCGTTCGCTTGACATCGCCGCTGGGGCCGGCATCGCGCGCGAGCGCATCGTGCTCGATCCCGGCATAGGCTTCGGCAAGACACAGGAGCAAAGCCTGACCTGCATCGCCCGGCTCGATACGTGGCAAGGCTTCGGCTTGCCGCTTTTGGTCGGCGCTTCACGCAAGCGCTTCATCCATTCGGTGACGCCGTCCGATCCGATGGAGCGCCTGGGCGGATCGCTCGCCGCGCATCTGCTGGCGGTCGAAAGCGGCGCCGCGATCGTGCGGGTACATGACGTGGCGCCGACGGTGCAGGCGCTGGCGGTAGCCGCCGCGATCAGGCAGGCCCGATGAGCGACGCGATCTTCGTCAACGGACTGGTCCTGCACGCCTATCACGGCGTGATGCCGCACGAAGCGAAGGTCGGACAGCCGTTCGGGCTCGACCTCGAGCTCGACATCGATCTCGGCGAGGCGTCACGCACCGATACGCTGAAATCCACCGTCTCCTACGAACTGCTGGTGAAGACCGCGAGCGAGGCGTTCTGCGCCAAGCGTTATCGACTGGTCGAAGCCGCCGCCGGCGCCGTCGCCGAGGCAGTGCTCGACCGCTATCCGCGCGTGCGAAGCATTCGCGTGACCGTGCGCAAGCCGCACGCGCCCATCGCCGCGACGTTCGATGACGTCGGCGTGTCTATCTCGCGCGACCGGGATCGCCGCCGTGGCTGAGGCTTTCATCGCACTCGGAGGCAATTTGGGCGACGTGCGCGCGACGTTCGATCGCGCGATTGCGACGTTGTGTGCTGGCGAGGGCATAAGGCTGACCGCGCGCTCGTCCGATTACCGGACGCCGCCCTGGGGCGTGACCGAGCAGCCGGCTTTCGTCAACGCCGTCATTATCGTCGACACGACGCTTGATCCGCATGACCTGCTCGAACGCGCGAACGACTCCGAACGCGCGCTTGGTCGGCGGCGTGAGCGGGAGCGCCGATGGGGACCGCGTGCCATCGATATCGACCTGTTGACTTATGACGACCTCATCCTGATCGATCGCGATCTGATCCTGCCTCACCCACACATGCTGGAGCGCGCCTTCGTGCTGGTCCCGTTGGCCGAGATTGCACCTGACCGGGTGATTGCCGGTGTCACCGTGGCTGACGCGCTCGCGCGTGTCGATACAAGCGGGATTGAAAAGCTCGCACCACGCTAAGCGAAGGCAATCCTCCGGCATGTCGATTGCGGGGAACCCCGGTTGGCCGGCATGCCCGGCCGTGGCATTTTGCGACCATGACCGACCCGGAAAGCCTTCAACTCGCCGCCGATTTTCCGCCCGCCACCCGCAAGCAATGGCGCACGCTGGTCGAAGCTGCGCTTAAGGGCGCGCCGTTCGAGCGCCTCGTCGGCAAAACCTATGACGGGTTAGCGATCGAACCGCTTGCCGCGCGTCGCCCGGACGCGCGGCCGATTGCCGGGCGTCCGGGCGCGGCGCCATGGGACGTGCTGGCACGGATCGATCATCCCGATCCTGCGAGCGCCAACGAGATTGCGCTGCGCGAGCTCAATAACGGCGCAAGTGGGCTCATGCTGGTGTTTGCCGGGTCGCTCGGCGCGCATGGCTTCGGTGTGCCAGCAAACGAAGAAGCGCTGTCGCGGACGCTGAACGGCGTCTTGTTCGACGCGGGCATTGTCGTCGACATCGACCTGCCGCCGTTTGCGCGCGAGCTCCCGAAGATTGTCGCAAAGGTCGTAAACAAAAGCGCCAAGCCAGCGACCACCAGGCTTCGCTTCGGCTACGACCCGCTCACCGCCATCGCCATGAGCGGAAAGCTGCCGCTTCCCTGGGACAAGACGGCGCCGCTGATGGCCGGACTCGTCCGTGCGCTCGCCGACGAAGGCTTCAAAGGCCCGTTCGCCGTCGGCGACGGACGCGTGGTGCACAACGCAGGCGGGTCGGAAACGCAGGAGCTTGCCTTCGCGCTCGCGGGCGCGGTCGCTTACCTGCGCGCGCTTGAAGCGAGCGGCATGGCGCTCGAAACGGCACGTGACGCGATCTATTTCCGGCTAGCCGCCGATGCCGATCAGTTTCTGACCATCGCCAAATTCCGCGCGCTGCGAAAGTTGTGGGCGCGCATCGAGCAAGCTTGCGGCCTTTCGCCCAAGCCGGCATTCGTCGCCGCCGAGACTGCCTGGCGAATGATGGCGCGGCGCGATCCGCAGGTGAACATCTTGCGCACGGCCATCGCGGTGTTCTCAGCGGCACTTGGCGGCGCCGATACGATTACCGCGCTGCCGTTTACCGCGGCGTGTGGGCTACCCGACCGATTCGCCCGCCGCATCGCACGCAACACCCAGCTTTTACTCGCCGAAGAAGCGCATCTTGGCAAAGTCGCCGACCCCGCCGCCGGCTCCGGCGCGGTGGAAAGTTTGACCAATGAACTTTGCCAAGCGGCGTGGACGTTGTTCCGTGACATAGAAGCGGCGGGCCGAGCGGCGGCCGCGCTCGAAAAAGGACTGATCCAGAATAAGATTGCCGGCGTTTGCGCCAAACGCGAGGTCGCAACCGCAAACCGCCGAGACGCGCTGACCGGTGTCAGCATCTTCCCGAACTTGCAGGAAGCCGAAGCGAAGGTGGACGCGCCGCTGCCGGCGCAATCCGCCCCACTCGCCTCTCCGATCACGCCGCTCGTGCCGATCCGGCTGGCGGAGCCGTTCGAGACGTTGCGCGATGCATCCGACCGTGCGCTGGCGAAGACCGACGCGCGGCCGAAACTTTTCCTCGCCACGCTCGGCACAGCGGCGGAGTTCACGCCGCGCGCGACCTTCGCACGGAATTTCTTCGAAGCCGGCGGCATCGAGGCGGTAAGCGGTGATCTCGCCAAGCCCCCTGCTCTTGCTCTCGCCTGCCTTTGCTCCTCCGACAAAGTCTATGAGAAGGAAGCGGCGACGGCGGCGCAGGAACTCAAGGCGGCGGGCGTCAAGCACATCTACCTTGCCGGCCGCCCCGGCGAGCGCGAGGCCGCTTTGCGGGCCGCCGGGGTTCAATCCTTCATTTACGAGGGTTGTGACGCGCTAGCGACACTGCGCGGCGCCTACGATATTCTTGGCATCGACCTCGGTTGAAAGACAGATGAGCCAGATCCCAAATTTCGCGCAGATCGACTTCGCCAATGCGCCTGCGCCCGCCGCTTCGGCGCCGGCCGAGCCCTGGCTCACCCCCGAAGGCATTGCCGTCAAAGGCGTCTACGTCGCAGGCGACCTGAACGGTCTTGACGGTCTAGATACCTATCCCGGCATCGCACCCTATCTGCGCGGCCCTTACCCGACCATGTACCTCACCCAGCCGTGGACTATCCGGCAATATGCCGGCTTCTCCACCGCCGAGGATTCCAACGCCTTCTACCGGCGCAATCTCGCGGCCGGCCAAAAGGGCCTGTCGATCGCCTTCGATCTTGCCACCCACCGCGGCTACGATTCAGACCACCCGCGCGTCACCGGCGACGTCGGCATGGCCGGTGTCGCGATCGATTCCATCTTCGACATGCGGACTTTGTTTGCCGGCATTCCGCTCGACCAGATGTCGGTATCAATGACGATGAACGGGGCGGTGCTGCCGGTGCTTGCGCTCTATATCGTCGCCGCCGAGGAGCAGGGCGTGCCGCCGGAGAAACTTGCCGGCACGATCCAGAACGACATCCTCAAGGAATTCATGGTGCGCAACACCTACATTTATCCGCCCAAGCCTTCGCTGCGCATCATCTCCAACATCTTCGCCTATACGTCGGCGCATATGCCGAAATTCAATTCGATCTCGATTTCCGGCTACCACATACAGGAGGCCGGCGCGACCGCCGATCTCGAACTCGCCTACACGCTCGCCGACGGCGTCGAATATGTGCGTGCGGGGCTCGCCGCTTCCCTCGGCGTCGACCGCTTCGCGCCGCGGCTGTCGTTCTTCTTCGGCATCGGCATGAACTTCTTTATGGAAGTGGCGAAGCTGCGCGCCGCCCGCGTGCTCTGGGCCAAGCTGATGAAGGAGTTCAACCCGCAGGACCCGCGTTCGCTGTCGCTGCGCACCCACTGCCAGACCTCAGGCTGGTCGCTCGCCGCCCAGGATGTGTTCAACAACGTCACCCGCACCGCGGTCGAAGCGATGGCGGCGACACAGGGCGGCACCCAGTCGCTGCACACCAACGCACTCGACGAGGCCATCGCTTTACCAACCGATTTTTCCGCCCGCATCGCGCGCAACACGCAGATCGTGCTGCAGCGCGAAAGCGGCACCACCCGCATGATCGATCCGTGGGGTGGCTCGTTCTATGTCGAGCGGCTCACGCACGATCTGGCGACCCGCGCCTGGGCGCATATCCGCGAGGTCGAGGAGCTTGGCGGCATGACGCGCGCCATCGAGGCGTCGTTGCCGAAACTGCGAATCGAGGAAGCCGCCGCCCGCACGCAGGCACGCATCGATTCCGGCGTGCAGACGGTGGTCGGCGTCAACAAATACAAACCGTCCGACGAGGCTCCGATCGAAATTCTCAGGGTCGACAATCGCGCGGTGCGGCAATTGCAGATCGACAAGCTTGCGCGGCTCAAGCGCGAGCGCGACCCGGCGGCCGTCGCCGAGGCGCTCGCGGCGCTGACGCGTAATGCCGCCGGCGGCAACGGCAATCTGCTAGCGCTCGCCATCGATGCCGCACGCGCCAAGGCGACGGTTGGCGAGATATCGCTGGCGCTGGAGCAGGTGTTCGGGCGCCATCGGGCAGAGATCAGGGCGATCGCTGGAGTTTACAAACGGGAGGCCGGCATGTCGGACGCCGTCGAGCGTGTGCTCAAGCGCGTCGCCGAGTTCGAGGAGAATGAAGGCCGCCGTCCCCGTATCCTGGTCGCCAAGATCGGCCAGGACGGTCACGACCGCGGTCAGAAGGTGATTGCATCCGCCTTCGCGGATCTCGGCTTCGACGTCGATATCGGGCCCTTATTCGCCACGCCGGTTGAGGCCGCGCGCCAGGCGGTCGAGAATGATGTGCACATCCTCGGCATTTCCTCGCTCGCCGGCGCGCATCTGACGCTGGTGCCGGAGCTCAAGGCCGAACTTGAGAAAAACGGCCGCTCCGACATTATGATCGTGGTCGGCGGCGTCGTCCCGCAGCAGGATTACGTGGCGCTCAAAGCGGCCGGAGCGGAAGCGATCTTCCCGCCCGGCACGGTCATTGCCGAGGCGGCGGAGGCGCTGCTCGATACGCTCAACAAGCGGCTCGGCCATAGCAAGGCCGCGGCGGAATAATCAAAACCGCGCCGATTTGATCGGCATCAATGCCGATACTCGCGCTCCGCGCGTTGATGGCGTGCGGCTGTGGCCCGGCCGCCTTATGGATGGAGTTTGCCGTGAAGAAGCTCTCAATTCCCCACGATGCATTCGTGTTTGTCGGCGACGGACGAAAAGCGCTCTTTCTGCGTAACGAGGGCGACAAAAAGTTTCCCAATTTGCGGACCGAGCGGGTTTTCGCCGAGGAAAATCCGCCAACCCATGAGCAAGGTACGGATCGCCCCGGCCGCGGCGTAGAGAGCTCGGAAACGCATCGCCGCAGCAGCGTGGAGCAGACCGATTGGCACCACCTTGAGGAACACCGTTTCACCGAGCGGGTCGCGGCCGCCCTTGAGAGCGTCGTACGCGGACGCAATGTACCGGCGCTCGTTATTGTCGCCCCGCCGCGAACGCTCGCCGATCTGCGCCGCGCCTTTCACCCGGACGTCAAAAAACGGATCGTGGCCGAAGTCGACAAAGACCTCACCCATCATCCGCTGCCGGAAATCGAGGCGCACCTGTTTGGATAAAGAGCGGCGCGGGACAGGGCGCGCGAGCTATTGCGCCGCGGCCTCTTGGGGCGGCGTCTCCAACGACCCGACGGTCGGCGTGCGGCGCGGCGGCGGAGCACGGCCAAGGGAAGCATAGAACGAACGGAAGGTCGGGTTGGCGCGGAGTGCATCCTGTCCCGCTGAGATCACCATATCGACCTGATCCGGCGGCAACTTGAATGCCGTCTCGACGTGGTTGAGCGCCGCCGCACGCTGCGGGTCCAATTGATCGAACGCGGCCCGGCCGACGAAGATTTTCACGTCCCGGCAATTCCATCCGGGCGGCGCGCCGTAGCGGCGGCGATCAGCGGCGGACAATTTGCAGCGCCACTCGATCAGCGAGTTCCTGCCAGTCGGACATCGTATCCTGGAACGCCGAATAGCTGCCGACCGCGCCGGACTCGGTCGCGGTGTCGGACGCAGCCGTAATCAAATTAACGCCGGAAGGCCCCTCGACCGTTTGCGACCACGCCCCCGTCGGCGCGCGTCCGGCATCCGCCACCATGAACAGCAAGCGCCGCAATTTGACGGCTTCCTCGGGTTCGAGCGGACCATACGGCGTCCGCGACGCCTGCCGCGCGATAGTGAAGCCGGCAAGTCCGTAATTGTCGACAATGCCGCCGTCGAGCAACTTGACGTAACGCACATCGCCTGAGTGGTAGCGCTTCATCGCGTTGGCGAAAAGCTTCAGCAATGGCGGTGCTTCCGGATTGGCGCGCACTTGCTCGACCCAATCCGGCAGCGGTTGCGGGCAGCGTCCCGGAAATCCCTCGATGACGACGGGCGCGAACAGCACCGGCACCGCCGCGGAAGCGGCCACCGCCATCGAAATCGGATAGGTGGAAAGGTCACTGCACAATGCACCGAAGATCACCCGGCCGAACACGAATGGCGTGCGGTCGTAAATGTCGGACGCGTTGATCCAGATATACGGCCGGCGCTGACGCAGCAGCGATTTGAAGGTCGCGTGGTCGAACATATTGTCGTCGAGCCACTTCGGAAACGCGGTCGGGTCGTTAATGCCGCCCTGCAGCCCCTTGGCGACGCTCAGCAGATTAAGCTGCATCTGCAGATTTTCTTCAGCGTTGCGCAAGAGAAAGCGCTGCTTGAAGTCGGCGAGCGCTTTGCGCTTCTTCAGTCCGTAATAGGCCGCTAGCACCGACCCGCCCGAGACGCCGGTGATGAAATCGACGCGGTCGAGCAGTGTCGTCGAGCGGCTGGGCACACGGAACTCGTCCATGGCGGTGAGGACGCCGTAGGAAAACGCCGCCGCGCGCGTACCGCCGCCGGAGAAAGAAAGCGCGACGACGGTGTCATCGAAATCGGTCTCGACGTCGCGATCGGATTGAGTAGCTTGCAGCGCGCCGGGGGTCAGCGGCTGATTGATCGGATCGTTGTGAATTTGGGCGCAGGACGCCAATAGGCCTGAGCACACAAAAATGCGCCCAGCACGCACGCCACGCTGCCACCACCCCACCGTCATTAACCAATGTTATCGGCGGACCGCTTCGCGGAAAACAACGCATTTTCTTTGAGGTTAACGGCTTTTAGTGGGCAATTTTCGGCCGCTGCTTAGCGCGTGCTCGCGCGTTGCTCCGGTTGCAAAGTTATTTTACGTATCGAGCGGCGCGCTGCCGGTTCGGCGAGAGCAAACGCGCGGCCCAGATTTGCACGCTGCTTCAACGCGCTAGAGGCCGCGAGCAAAACATCAAACAACAGAAGCGCAGGTTTTTTCGGGAATTCTCACGCAGAATCAGCCGGAAACGCGCGTCATTGCGTGACGGAAGTGTGACTGGTCGTAGCGGACAGAACCGGCACAGCCCGAACGCCGAACCTCATCCGCAGCCAAAGGTTCTTCCAAAGACGGGTGGCAGACCTGGCAAAGCGTGGAAAAAAGTCCGGCGGCCGATCGGGGCGCTTTCGAATCCGCACGGAATCTCCGATACTTGCGCGTCCCCCTCCCGATTCGTCCCCGCAATCCCCACATTTAGTGGGTTGTCAACGAATTCATACTAAGTCTTGACGGGCGCGACCGGCTTAGCCTAGCCTTATGAAGTTCGGCGCGCGGGTACTTAGTCCGCCGGGCTCTCCAAAAAGGGTTTGCGGGAGTGCTCCGTGCCGCCGTGGCGCGAGCGGGGACTTTTGCGCCTGGAGAAGACCCGGCGGACGGCAAAAACATGGCCCGGTACAACAACCGGACGGGTGCGGGTGGCAGACAGAAGACTGGGGTGACGCAACGATGCCGGCGGAGTTTCACTCCGCCGCGTCGCGGGGAAGTTGTCGACGGCTTATATTGCGGGAGTCATCCGCAGAGACCGCCGGCGAAGAGAAACACAAGGATTAAAAGGGGCAGAGAATGCGGATCGAGCGGCGCTACACCAAAGAGGGACAGTCACCTTACGCGGATATCGCCTTTCGCCTCACCGTGAGCGAGATCCGCAATCCGGACGGCTCCGTCGTCTTCCACGCCGACGGCGTCGAAGTGCCAGAGCAATGGTCGCAGGTCGCCTCCGACGTGCTGGCGCAAAAATATTTCCGCAAGGCCGGCGTGCCCGCGCGCCTGAAAAAGGTCGAGGAAGAAACCGTCCCCTCCTGGCTGTGGCGCAGCGTTGCCGACGAAGCCGCGCTCGCCGAACTGCCAGAAAAAGATCGCTATACCGGCGAATTGTCCTGCAAGCAGGTTTTCGATCGCCTCGCCGGCACCTGGACCTATTGGGGCTGGAAGGGCGGATATTTCTCGTCCGAATCCGATGCGCACGCCTTCTTCGACGAGCACCGCTATATGCTGGCGATGCAGATGGTGGCGCCGAACTCACCGCAATGGTTCAACACCGGGCTGCACTGGGCCTACGGCATCGACGGCCCGAGCCAGGGCCATTTCTACGTCGACTTCAAAACCGGCGAGCTCAAGCAATCAGCCACCGCTTACGAGCATCCGCAGCCGCACGCCTGCTTCATCCAGTCGATCAATGACGATCTCGTCAACGAGGGCGGGATCATGGATTTGTGGGTGCGGGAAGCCCGCCTGTTCAAATACGGCTCCGGCACCGGCACGAATTTCTCCAGGCTGCGCGGCGAAGGCGAAAAGCTTTCCGGCGGCGGCAAGTCGTCCGGCCTGATGAGCTTCCTCAAGATCGGCGACCGCGCCGCGGGCGCGATCAAGTCAGGCGGCACCACGCGCCGCGCCGCCAAGATGGTCATCCTCGACGCCGATCATCCGGATGTGGAAGCCTTCATCGACTGGAAGGTGATCGAAGAGCAGAAGGTCGCCAACCTCGTCACCGGCTCGAAGGTCAACCAGCGCCATCTGCGCGCGATCCTGAAAGCTTGCGTGAACTGCGAGGGCTCGGGCGACGACTGCTTCGATCCGGAGAAGAACCCCGTGCTCCGCCGCGAGATCAAGGCGGCACGCAAGAACCATGTGCCGGACAATTACATCCGCCGCGTCATCCAGTTCGCCAAGCAGGGCTATAAGGACATCGAATTCAAAATCTACGACACCGACTGGGATTCGGAAGCCTATCTCACAGTCTCCGGGCAGAATTCCAACAACACGGTGCGGGTGACGGATGAATTCCTCAAGGCGGTCGAAGCCGATCGCGACTGGGACCTGTTCTGGCGCACGAGGGGCGGCAAGATCGCCAAGACGGTGAAGGCGCGCGATCTGTGGGAGAAGATCGGCCACGCCGCCTGGGCGAGCGCCGATCCGGGCCTGCAATTCCACACCACCATCAACGACTGGCACACCTGCGCGAATTCGGGGCCGATTCTCGCCTCCAATCCGTGCTCGGAATACATGTTCCTCGACGACACGGCGTGCAATCTCGCCTCGCTTAATCTCCTGTCGTTCCACGACACCAAGACGCACGCTTACGACGTCGAAGGTTACGAGCATGCGGTGCAGCTGTGGACCATCGTGCTGGAAATCTCGGTGCTGATGGCGCAATTTCCGTCGAAGGAAATCGCCCAGCGCTCTTACGATTTCCGCACGCTGGGGCTCGGCTACGCCAATGTCGGCGGGCTCCTGATGTCGTCGGGCATTCCCTATGACTCCGAGTCCGGCCGCGCCATCTGCGCGGCGCTGTCCGCGATCATGACCGGAATCTGCTACGCGACCTCCGCCGAAATGGCCGCCGAGCTCGGGCCGTTCCCGCGCTATGCCGAGAACCGCGAGGTGATGCTGCGGGTCATGCGCAATCACCGCCGCGCCGCTTACGGCGACCGCGCCGGCTATGAACAGATCGCCACCCCGCCGGTGCCGCTCGACCACAAGGCCGTCACCGAACAGAACCTCTCGGCGCATGCCAAGCGCGCCTGGGATCGCGCCGTCGCGCTCGGCGAGGCGCACGGCTATCGCAACGCGCAGGCGACCGTGGTGGCGCCGACCGGCACCATCGGCCTGGTGATGGACTGCGACACCACCGGCATCGAGCCGGATTTCGCGCTGGTGAAATTCAAGAAGCTCGCCGGCGGCGGCTATTTCAAGATCATCAACCGCGCCGTGCCGGAGGCGTTGCGCCGGCTCGGCTATCGCGAAAGCGACATCGCCGAAATCGTCGCTTATGCGGTCGGCCACGGCTCGCTCGGCCAGGCGCCGGCGATCAACCACACCACGCTCACCGCCAAGGGCTTTACCCCTGAAGCGATCGAGAAGGTGGAAAAGGCGCTGCCGACCGCGTTCGACATCAAGTTCGCCTTCAACAAATGGACTTTGGGCGCGGAGTTCCTGCGCGATGAGCTCGGCGTCGATGCCGAAGACCTCGCCGCGCCGAGCTTCGATCTCCTGTCGCATCTCGGCTTCACCAAGCGCGAGATCGACGCGGCCAACATCCATGTCTGCGGCGCCATGACGGTCGAAGGCGCGCCGCACTTGAAGCCCGAGCATTATGCCGTGTTCGACTGCGCCAATCCGTGCGGCCGCACCGGCAAGCGCTATCTCTCGGTCGAAAGCCACATCCGCATGCTGGCGGCGGCGCAGCCGTTCATCTCCGGCGCCATCTCCAAGACCATCAACATGCCAAACGACGCGACCGTCGAGGACTGCAAGGAAGCCTACAAGCTGTCCTGGCGGCTGGGGCTGAAAGCCAACGCGCTCTACCGCGACGGCTCGAAGCTCTCGCAGCCGCTGCAAAGCCAGCTCATCGCCGACGAAGAAGACGACGATGATGTGATCGAAGCGTTCATCGACAAGCCGGCCGCCGCGCGCGCTGCCGCGCTGTCGGAGAAGATCGTCGAGAAAGTCGTCGAGCGGATCGTCGTCATGCGCGAGCGCGAGCGCATGCCCGACCGGCGCAAGGGCTACACGCAAAAAGCCGTGGTCGGCGGGCACAAGATTTATCTGCGCACCGGCGAATACGACGACGGCAAGCTCGGCGAGATCTTCATCGACATGCACAAGGAGGGTGCGGCGCTGCGCTCGCTGCTGAATAACTTCGCCATCGCCGTGTCGCTCGGCCTGCAATACGGCGTGCCGCTCGACGAATACGTCGATGCCTTCACCTTCACCCGCTTCGAGCCGTCCGGCCCGGTGCAGGGCAACGACTCGATCAAATACGCCACCTCGATCCTGGATTACGTGTTCCGCGAGCTGGCGGTGAGCTATCTGGAGCGTTTCGACCTTGCCCATGTCGATCCGTCGGGCGAAGGCTTCGATGCGCTCGGCAAGGGCGTCGAGGAAGGCAAAGCGACTCCGGAGACGCGCTACGTGTCGAAGGGGCTGACCCGCTCGCGCACCGACCGGCTGAAGGTGATGCAAGGGGGCGGCGGCGCCGACCGCGACGACGGCGCCTCCAACGTCACCGCGCTATCGGCGCCGCGCACCGAAGTCGCCGGCACCACGGCGCTGAAGGCCGAGCCGGAGCAGAAGCTCTCGCCGGCGCAGGCGCTTGAGGTGCTCAACCAGACCGAAGCGCGCACGCACGTGCGCGCGCGCCACAGCGCGGCGGAAAAGCGCGCCGAGGCCAAAGCCAAGGGCTACGAAGGCGAAGCCTGCAGCGAATGCGGCAACTTCACTCTGGTGCGCAACGGCACGTGTTTGAAGTGCGATACGTGCGGGTCGACCACGGGGTGTTCGTGATTTGAGTTCACGAGGGTAGGAGCAGCGTGTCGTGATTTTCCGTGTCGACGAGGACTATGAAATCATTCGCAAAACTTGCGATCCGAGCTTGGCATCGCCGACCGCTTTTGAGTTGACACGCTCTACTGCGCAGATCGTCTAAAGAAAATTGGCCGCATCGCAGATTTTAAATCGTATTTGTTGGTGACGGTGAGACCGATATTCCGTGTTTTCGGCTTGTAAAGGACCAAGGCGGTCATTCGATCGCAGTGTTTAGGCCCCATAGCGGAATCGCGAAGGCTCAATCAAAAGCACTTTTGGCGGACGGCCGGGTAAATTTCATTGCGCCCGCTGATTATCGTGACGGCAAACCTATTGACGTGATCATCAAGGCCATAATGGAGAAGGTTGCCGCAAACGAACATTTGAGAGAACTAGAAAAGTAAATAAGCGCGGACAAAATCGCGCAAGGCACGATCCGCGTTCTATTCCAGTAACACCGTCATCCTGAGGTGGCCGCGAAGCGGCCCTCGAAGGATGCTGACCGAGGCGCCCGGGCCGTCGCCCCGATCGAAATCGGATTCCCGATTTCGGGGCTTCAAGTGTCCAAGCCGGCAGCAGCCGACCTGGTTGGCTCCCCCGATCGAGCCGGGGTCGGACCGCAGGTGACGGAATGTCATCATACCCCCGCAGAGCCGTTTGGAAGAACGACGTTCCCCGGTTGTTCGCCGCCGGAGCATAACCGTTCATTCCGCGTTCAGGCGCACGCGGTTAACCGTTGATCGATAGTTCAACAAAGGGGGGTCCTATGAAAGTATTTGCTGCGGTGCTGCTCGCGGTTTCTCTGTCCGCCGGCGCGGCACAAGCCAAGATGATGCACATGGCCGCGTGTGGTGACGGCATGGTCAAGGCAAGCTGCATGTGCAAAGCGGCCATGGGCGGCGCGCACGGGATGTGCAAAAAGGGCATGTGGTGCCACACCTTCACAGGGTCGTGCACCAAATAGGCGTCGCCTCGACGCCGCGCTACGCTTGGCGGCATCTCATTATTGCGAGCCTCCGGATCGAGTCCGGTGGCGGGCTCAGGGAAGCAATCCAGTTTTTTCGTGAAACTGGATTGCTTCGTCCCGCTGCGCGTTGCTCGCGGTCCTCGTAATGACGCGTGCCCGATCCGTCACCGCGCCGGATCGAAGAGCGTCCAGTCGAGCGCGGCAAATTCCTGCTTCAGCCAAACAATGAACGCGCGAACTTGTGGACGTTCTTGCGGGCGCTCGCGCGCGCGCTTCGGACGCACCAGGTGGTAGGCGCGGCCTGACGGCAGCGCGAGCGGCACCGGAATGACCAGGCGGCCGCTATGGACGAGGTCATAGGCGAGAATATCGGTCACCAGCAGCACGCCGGCGCCTTCGCTGGCGGCATCGAGCGCATGTTCGGCGCTGTTGAAGCTCAGGCCGCGGGCGATCTCGACATGACCGAGGCCGGCAGCCGCGAACCAGTCGGTCCAGGTCGGCACCCGCACGCGTGGCATCATCGTATCGTCGTGAATGAGCGGCGCATGCGCCAGCAGTTCGGGCTTGTCGAGCGGGCCTGAGCTTTCGATCAGCTTCGGGCTGCACACCGGCACGAGCGACAGCGAAATGAGCTTCTCCATCTCGAGCCCGGAATCGGGTGGCGGATCGTCCGGCATGCTGCGAATAGCCAGGTCGACGCCGTCGGTGGTGAAGTTGGCGTTGTTGAGCGAGGACGAGATGCGGGTGTCGATCTCCGGGTGCGCGCCGGCGAAGCGATAAAGCCGCCCTGCCAGCCATTTCGCGGTCAGGCCGGGCGGCGTTGAGACCACCAGCACGCGCTCATTGTCCGATTGCTTCGAGGCCGACACCGCTTCGCGGATATGGAGGAAGCCAGTTTGCAGGCCGGGATAAAGCCGCTCGCCCGCAGCGGTAAGGACGACCGCACGCGCCCGGCGCTCGAACAGCGCGACGCCGAACAGCGCCTCAAGGCCGCGGATCTGATGACTGATTGCGCCGGGGCTGACGTTCAGCTCCGCCGCCGCCCTGGTCAGGCTGAGGTGGCGGGCGGCTGCCTCGAAGGCCCGGAGCGCATTCAGCGGAGGCATCGCATGCATGAGAAATTCTCATCCATAGCTGGAAAACATATCGTTTGTTTCGCCATAGGGCAATGGGCACATTCACACTCACGCAAAGACGATGAGTGAGAAACACTCAAGAATGAGAGGTCAGACCATGAGCAGTATGGCTCTCTACCGGGACTTTCAGCCGCGCGACACGCCCGTGCCGATTTCGGTCAAGGCGCCGGCGCGTGCGCACAAGGGCTTGTTTCGGAGCATCTCCGAGGCCATCGAGCGCTGGCGGCAACGCCACACCGAGCAGGAGGCCGGGCGCTTCATCGCCGAGCATGGCGGGCGGCTGACCGACGACGTCGAGCGGCAGCTGACCGCCCATTTCAGCGGCCGCGGCTTTCCGCCCTACGCGCCGCCGCGCTCGTTCCGGCCATTCGCGCGACGAGGCTGATTTCCCTTCGAGGCTCGGCGCAACGCACCTTGCACCTCAGGGTGACCGTTCTCGTCATTGCGAGCGATAGCGAAGCAATCAATGTTCCTTCAAGCGCCGCGATCTGGATTGCTTCGTCGCTTGCGCTCCTCGCAATGACGTGAGCGATTCTCCGCCTCGCCCACCCCGCCCGAGAATCGCGCCGGATTCCGTAAACGAGATATGAATCGTCAACAAAACAAAGTTTGGGACTCTGGCCCTAAGTCTCGCTCATGCTTTGCGGGCGATTCCTTCAGGAGCTTCTGGAGCCCGCGATGTACAAAATCCTTGTCGTCGCTTTGTTCGCTGCCTGCACGGTCAACGTGTGCTGCCTGTGCGGCCACCTGAGCGGAATGTCCGGACCCGCAAGCAGCTCCGCCGCAGCCTCGCCAATGCGGATTGCCTCGTCGCTCGAATCGCAATAATGGGCAGCAGACCAAGACGTGGATGGCCGGAACAAGTCCGGCCATGACGAACGCGGCGGCTAAGCAAACGGATAGCCGGAGACCCCTGCCCCGGCTTTTATGTAGCCGGTGCCGATCGCGCTCAACAAACCCTCGATGCCGTCGAGCGTCTTGTCGATCAGGCCGCGCGACTCGCCGGATTCCAGCATGAGCTTGAGTTGCAGCAGCCCTTGGTTGGCGGCGTCGATCCGCCGGGCCAGCACGATCGTCACATAAAGGAGCGCCACCGGGTCTTGCAGCAACGCCGCGGCGTCGGCGACGTGAAACTCGGACGGTTCTAGCGCCCGCACATCGGCGCTGTGCGGCGCGTCGAGCAGCGCCGAGAGCTCGCCGAACACCGCACCTTCCTCCGACACCTGGGCGAACTCGACGTCGCCCTTGTAAATGCCGACCGTGCCGGTTTTGAGAATCATCAGCCGGCCGGTCTTGGTGCCCTCGGCAAACACGGTCTCGCCGGTATCGTAGCTTTCGAGCGGCAGCGCGGCGAGCTTCTCCTGCCAGGCCGTGGGATCGTGGATCAGGTTCATGTCCGGGCGCCCCAATTGCCGCAGGATTGACGCCCGTCGCGGGCGTGCAGAAAAAGCTACAGGGACGCGGACGGACAGGCAATGCGCGGGATTGGAACCGGCTTTGGCCTCACGCGTTTCTTTCGCGTTCCGTTTTGCATCGCGCCTTTGCGTTCTTCTTGCATTGCCGACGCTGGAGCAGCGATTATGGACCGCCGCGACTTGGAGCTTTTGGACAAGCAAATGGGGCATATCAGCCCCGTCCCGCCTAACAACGGCGTTTTGATGCTGGCGATTGCCGCGGTGTTTTTCGCCGGCATCGCGTTCGGCGGCTACCTGTCCAGCGACCGTATCGCTCCGCCGCTGCGAACGGCTTCAGTCGGGACGCCACCTCCGATTCTCACGCGCTGACCGGCGGCACCGTTTCGGGGCGCCGCCTCTCAGTGGTGCCAGTCGCCGACAAATTCGTCATCGCCGATCAGGCTTTGCATCTGAGCATCGCTATCGTCGGCATTGCCAGGCCGCTGCGGCGGACGCACGACCCGCGATTCATAGCGGCGCGGATTTGCACCTCCTGCCTCGTCGGCATTCCGATCGGGACGCTGGTAACGATCGATAGAGCCCTGATTTGAGTACGTGCGTTCGACGGTGCGAACGTTCCGCTCCGGTTGCGGGGGCTGCGGCGCATAGCCGTACAGCGGCCTGCTCGTCCGGATTGTGGGCGACGGCGCAGTTTGTCTTATGTCCGCTGCGCGACCGGCCGTCGTGTTTGTTTGCTTCGCCGCTGCCGGAGGCGGTGGGGCCGACGATGGCCGCGATTCCGCTTCGCGATGCGTCGCGCGCGTGAGCGCGTCCGGCCAGGAATTCGGCTGCGGCGGCTGCGGCGCGGGCGCCGATTGCGCTTCCACCGGCGCGATGGCAGGCGCGGGCGAAACCGTCTTCGGTTGCGATGTGGCCATTTGCGGCAGATCCGCCGGCGCCGCCGCGAGCTCGCGCGCCGGCGCCCCATCGACGCGCTGCGAATCCGGCGTCTGCAAAGCATTCACGAAGACCGCAAATACCGCGACGCCGCCCGTGACCACGCCGGCAAGCGCAGCCACCGTTGCCACAACCGTTGTGCGGACGACGCGGTCAAGACGACCGCGCGAGCGGAACTCGATAAAGCGATCCGAGGGCATGACAAAGATCCCTGCACATCCCCGCCCCCGATCCGACTGCAACGCCGATGCGCGCTGCGCCGTTCCGTTCGCGCGAACCTGGAACCGCGGTTCCGAGGTTCCGCGTGCGCAAAAATGCGCATGGCCGGGAAATCCCGGCCATGCGGTTTGTCGTTAAGCGCACCGCGTGTGCGCGGCGAACTTTTTTGTTTACGACTTGCTCGCGTTCCAGCGGCCTGAATATTTGAACTCAGGCGCATTCTTGAGCTGGGCGGAAGTAGCGTTCATCGTCGCGTGCCACTTCTTGTCGCTGTCGTTGTAGCTCACCTTGATGTCGTTCGGATTGACTGCGACGTAATGCTGACCGAGCCCGAGGAACCCGCCGACCGACACGATAAACGCCTGCGCGCGGCCGTGCTGGTTCATGGCGATGTCCTTGATCTGGCCGACGTTCTGATTGGCGTTGTTGTAAACGTCGAGGCCGATCAGGTTCGAGCTCAGATCGTCGGCGTTTGGCACCGAGACAAACTCGGCGGCGCCGTTGGTGTGCATCGTGCCGTTGGCCGATTCATCGGAACCCGCCGAGCCGCCGACTTCGGCGATCTCGGTGATCGAATCCGGGCTGACATTCATCACCACGGGATTGCCGTCCTTGTCCTTGGCGCGAATGATAAAGGAACTCGGCATCACGCGGATGTCGCTGAAGCCCTGTTTCTGCAGCATGTCGCGGACCTCCGCGCGCAGGGATCCATGCGTGGAGCTGTTCTGATCGGCCGGCTGTTGCAGATTCGTGGCAGCGGGCGAGGCGTTCGGCGCAGTCATCGGCGTGTTGGTCTGGGCCATGGCCGCGGTCGAGCACAGCAATAATGCGGTGCCGGCGGCAAGAATCGAAAGTCGCATCTTTTTCTCCTTAAGCGTTCCACCCCCCGCACCTCATCTGCTCAACTGAAGCAGGCGACGCGCGTTCCGTGAAATTTTGGTCATGAAAATGCGACGAACATCCGACGCGGTAGTGTTCCCGGTTCCGGTTCCACTGCGCGCTCGGGAAACTTTTAGGCAGAAAATTTTTGGGCGAGCCGGAAAGCGCGGCTTATTCTTCCGGCTCGGTGGTGAAAAACAGCGGAAAGCCGTTCTGCTTGCCGAGATCGGTCGCCTCTTTGGCCTTGGTCTCGGCAACGTCGCGGACGTAAACCGCGATCACGCAGGCGCCCTTTTGATGCGCCGTCATCATCACGCGATAGGCCTGATCCTCGTTCATGCGAAAGACCGCCTTGAGCACCTGCACGACGAATTCGCGCGGCGTGTAATCGTCATTGAGCAGAATGACCTTGTAGAGCGGCGGCCGCTGCGTCTTGGTCTTGACCTTGGTTCGCGGCTTGACGAGGGTTTTGGTCATCGAACGACGCTCCACGGCTGATCGTGCGGCGGGCCCGGCGATTATAACCCTCGTCTTGTTTCCTGGCACCGGCCCGTGTCGAGCCGCGCGTTCCAGCTAACCAATAATCACGCGCCGGCGCTTAGCGTCCGGCCAGACGCCGCTGCACCATGGCGTGACGCGGCGTCCGCCGCTCGACCACAACCGCGCGCGGACCGACACGGCCGGTCACCGTGACGTGGTTGACGTCCTTGCGCTGGCCCATGCGCAGCACGACACCGCGCGCTTCCTCGGGCGCCACTTCCATCAGCGAGGCGACGATCTCGACTTGCTCCTTGAGATCGTCCGTAAGCCCCTGCGCCGCCACGACGGCTTCCTCGACGGTCGGCGGATCGTGTCGCACGCGCCGGCGTCCGTCCTTGGTGTTCCAGATGTCGCTCATATCCGCACCCGTTAAGCCCTGTTGTTGCGAGCGATTATCCAACTTATACCGCATTGCAGCAAGGAAATTGTGCGATGCACTCACGACAAATGCATGAACCTGTTAATACGTTCCCGACGCCCGAAACACGGGTCCGTCGGCCGATTGCGCGCGCGGCACGGGTATCCGATTAACGGGCCTTCATATCGGCGAACAGGACCCCGCCCTTGCCCTTGTCGGTGCGCGCGGTTTCGACCAGCGAGATCGTAACCGATTCTTGCGGCACCCCGAGATTCTTCACAACGGCGCCGGTCAGGTCTTTGACCAGCGCGCGTTTGTCTTCAACCGAGCGGCCTTCCAGCAGATAAACGATGAGTTCGGGCATGGTTGTTTCCTCCGTGTTTGAACGTCCGTTCACATTC
Organism: uncultured Alphaproteobacteria bacterium; assembly: GCA_963747855.1. Taxonomy (GTDB): domain Bacteria; phylum Pseudomonadota; class Alphaproteobacteria; order Rhizobiales; family Xanthobacteraceae; genus BOG-931. The sequence continues at coordinate 565,111 of CAVVGN010000002.1, read as the reverse complement.
ACAAGATTTCAAGCGCAGCAAGCGGGTATCGGCTTGTCTGCAGTTCGGGTTCCGTCTATCGGAACTCCGTGGGGTCGTACAAGGGAGCTGGAATTATGAAGCGATTGGCGTTTGCAATTGGCGTGTTGGCGCTCGGATTTTCTGCAACGACCGCGGCGCGCGCCGATTATGCGGTGGTGATGTTCAAGGACGGCTCTTGCCGCGCCTGGAACACGGGCGGCAATCCCATGCAGCCCGGCTGGAAGTATCACTGGGTGCATCTGAAGAGCTGGGACATGGCGGCGAAGAAGAAGCATTACGCGATGGCCCATCACTGGTGCAAATCGTTCCACTAATAATAGCGCAGGTCTTCTGAAACGGCCCGCCGATCGAACGGCGGGCCGCAGAAGCTTTGCCCAAAAGGGGGGTCACTATGAGGAAATTCGCTTTGCAATTGGAATTCTGGCGATCGGCATGGCGGCCGCCATTGCGGCGCGCGCCGACTTCGCCGTGGTCAAATTCAAGGACACCGGCGCATGCAGGGCTTGGGCGGACTCCAAGACCAAGCCGATGACCAAGTATCAGGTATTGTGGGCGAAGGAGCGGACCTGGCAAGCCGCGCAGGCCAAAGGCGCCTGGGCCATGAAGCACCATTGGTGCAAGGCCTGATACAAATAACCACGCCGTCTCTGTTCTTTGACGTCGCCGCCCGCCTCACAGCGGGCGGTTTTTTTTGCGGCCCTTTGCGCGCGGAACTATTCGCAGCCTAATCGGGTTTGTCAGGCGCAAGGGAGAGCTCAGCATGAAACGATTGGCAGTTGCAGTCGGCTCGCTGGCGGCCTGCTTTGCCGCCGCAAGCCCCGCTTACGCCGACTATGCCGTAGTCCAATTCGGCGGCGGGTTTTGCAAAATCTGGTGGGACAGTGGCCACAATCCCTGGGGCGTCGGCTGGACCAAGATCGCCGTAGCGTTGCCCGATCAGGAAGCCGCACAGATTGCGCTCGACAACGCGTTCGCGCAGGGCGCTTGCCACTGACGACGAGGCGGTAAGCTGCCGCGGCGCTAATAATCGCCGTGCGGCGGGCTGGCGCTGGTCGGGGCACCGAGCGTGCGCAAAAGCGCAACCGGACCGCGATCGGCGGGCCGCAACGGCGCATTGACGCGCGCATTCCATACCGGCTGCGGCGTAGCGAGCCTCCGCTGCGCCGTGAATGGATTGGCCTGCGGCATGTCCTGAACCGTCGGTGATTCAGCCAATGCCGCGCCGATGACCGGACGTTGCATCGTCGTCACGGCGCCCAGTTCCGAGGCGAGCGGGCCTGCAGCCTGCGAGGCAACCGTGGGCAATTCGGGGGGCAATTTTTGCGCTCGCACGGCAACCAACGCCGAAGGACTGCCAGCGGCCATGGTGCGCGCCGCAACCGATTTATCCGCGCCGGGGCGATCGATCAACGAAAACACTACGGCGGCGCCGCCGGTGGCGCCGACGGCGGCGGCGACGACCGCAATCCGCAGCGTGTGCATGAAATTTGGCGCCGGCGCCAGATAGCCCCATTCCGGGTTGAAATTCCGCGCTGGGTGCATCACGACCTCCGAGGCAAGCCAAAAGCCGCCCCATACCCCCGCTAGGCCGCTGCCGAAACTGAAACGCAACACTACGGGGGCGGTTCCTTCGCCGCGGCGAAATGGTTAGCGGGCGCTGAAAATCCGCGCAAGCCGCACGAATACGAACGGCGTTACCTGTTGTAAACAGGCAATTGCGGGCCGTGGGCACCGGCCTAGGATGCGCTGACCAGATCCGCGGGCGGCCGGGGAACGTCGCGTTCGCCGCCGATCCGGTCGCCGATCACGCCGAACCATGCTGGTATGCCCCCGATCACGGCGACAGCACGTTGCGTAGCTGCGACGACGCGATCCTTAATGGTCTTGGGAAAGAATACTTCGTCGTTACGCGCGGCCGGCTCGGCGACGTCGCCCGGCGCCTGCACGATGACGAGCGGCGGAAGCGAAGCCCCGACGACCGACGCCTTTGCGCGCACGACAGCTGCCTTCGGCGCCGCAAGCGCCGCGACCTGCGACCGCGGTGCGGTGACCGCAGCCGGCTCAGCCGCGGCAGCATTCGGCTCGGCAGCATTCGGCTCGGCAGCATTCGGCTCGGCAGCGGCCGTGTCATCCGTGGCCGCGAGTTTCGCCGCCTGTGCCTGGTTTTTTTCCTTGGCGATTTCCGTCTGCAGGAAATTCACCACCAAGGTGTGCTCATCGCGCAGCACGTCCATCATCCGGACAGAGGCCGGAGCTGCTTGCACGGCCGGCGGATCCCACGGCCGGCCGAAGCCGTAATGGGTTAGGAGAAATCCGCCAATCAGGCTCGCCAGCGCCGCCGGCAGGACATCGTGGATCACCTTGATAACGAAGCACCGCACCAGATCGTAGCGCATGACCTTCTCCGAGCCGCCGTCCATTTTTCAAACGACCGGTTGAATTTCAAACACCTGTTAGGCCCGGAAAAAGGAATTTTTGGGGCAACCCCGGGGATTTCCTGCGGAGACACCGCCCTTAGCCGGGCGGGGTAAGGCCGGCAATCGCCCATTGGCTGATCAGGCGGGCGAGCTTTTCCACCGCCGCCTCGTCGAGCGACAGCGATATTGGCGGACCGCCAAGCTGCTCGCGGTTGCGCACGAAAACGCTGCATTGACCGATCAGCCAGATCGCCGCGAGCGTCAGCGTCGGCTGATCCGCTTTCGGCATGAACCGCCGCACGAGGTCGGTCGCCAGGCCCATGAACGGCACCGCCTCTTCGGTCATGAGCTTGCGGAATATCGCAGTCGGGCGGACCGCTTCCCAGTTGAACAGCCTGATGTAGCGGCTGAGGTCGTCACGCGCGAGCAACGGCCGCAATTGATGGCGGACGAACTCGGCCAGCGCCTGCTCGCGCGGCATCGCTTTTGTTTCTTCGGCGTGCCCGATCTGGTGCTCGGTGAGTACCCGGAAGGCCGCGCGCAGAATTTCCCGGTAGAGCCCGTCCTTCCCGGCGAAGTGATAGTTGACGGCGGCCTGATTGACGCGCGCTTTGGCGACGATGGCGCGAATGCTGGTCGCCTCGTAGCCGCGGTCGGCGAATAGCCGCTCGGCCGCGCTCAAGATCCGTTCGCGCGTGATCTCCGAAGGTCGCGTCATGGCCCAGGCTTCTTGGAATTCTTTTTCAAACTGTCGTTCTAATTTGACATAAGCATTTGCCGGCCGCGATGCAAATGCCGCACGGCCTCCGCCGCCTGCAAATGACTCCGCCGCAGCGCCCCGCTATCGTCTCGCCCATGATCGGACACCACCGGGTCGAGGGATACGCCATCATTTCCGCCGACGGCATGATCGCCGACGCGGCCGGCGCGATGCCGGAGGCGATCCGCAACAAAGCCGATCAGAAGTTCCTGCAGGCCGTCCTGGACCAAGCCGGCGTGATCATCCAGGGACGCCATTCGCATGAGGGCGGACCTCGCGCTGAGCGGCGCAAACGCCTGATCCTCACCCGAACTGTCGCCGCGACGGCGCCCAATTCTTCGCACGCCAATGCGCTATTGTGGAATCCGGCCGGAGTGCCGGTCGAGCAAGCGCTGGCGGCCATCGGCGCCGTCGACGGTCCCGTCGCGGTGATCGGGGGCACCGACGTGTTCGGCCTGTTTCTGCCGCACTACGACGCATTTCACCTCACCCGCGCGGCGCATGCGAAAATTCCCGGCGGCCGGCCGGTGTTTCCGCAAGTCGACGCGCAGACGGCGCCCGAACAAGTCCTCGCCAGCGCGGGCCTGCGGCCGGCGCCGCCTTGCGACATCGACGCGCCCGCCGGCATCACGTTGACAACCTGGGTGCGACTATGAATTTGCGCCCGCCCGGATCGCATCGCCGTAAGCCGGCCGGCAATGCGCTCGATTGTGACATCGCGCAGAGCAAGCATCCGCGCTTGGCCGATTGGCCGCGCGCTCAAGGCCGCTCTAGCCGCGCTCTCCGCGCATGAACGCACCGCGGGCCGCTCTGCACCCGGCACACGCGACCGGCTTGTCCGCGAAGCCGGCTACACGCTTTGGTGTTTCGTCGTGCAACGCGAAGCCCGCGGATTGCACGACCAGCGGTTGATAATTCGCGACTATGGCATGCCGCGTGAGGTGCAAAAACCGCATGGGCGTGTTGGGCATCAGCATCAATACACGCCGGATTTGACGGTTTATTGTTTTTTAATCCCTCCAGCGCCTCGAAAACCCGCCATCCGCAAGCCTTTGTTCACCGTTCTTGCGGCATTGTCGTCGGCGTTTCAATGGGGCGGCGCCGATAAGCAATGTTGCGAACCCTTCCCTTGATCGACGAGCTAGAGGCGGCGCTGACCTCCGGCACCAATGCGCGCCGGATCGAAATGCTCACGCGCATCACCGATCTGTTCGTCGGCGGTGCAGCCCGCTATTCGGAAGAGCAGATCGGCATCTTTGACGACGTCATGGTGCGCCTGATGAGCACCATCGAGGCCAAGGCGCGCGCCAAGCTGTCGCATCGTTTGGCGCCGATCGCCAACGCGCCGTCGAATGTCATTCATATGCTCGCGTTCGATGACGACATCGAAGTCGCGCAGCCGGTTTTGCGGGAATCCGGGCGATTGCAAGAGCCGGCGCTGCTCGCCAATGCCAACACCAAGAGCCAGCTGCACCTGTTCGCCATTTCGCAGCGCTCGTCGTTGAGCGAGGCGGTGACCGACGTCCTGGTCGAACGCGGCGATCGCGAGGTCGTGCATTCGGTCGTCAAGAATGTCGGCGCGCGATTTTCCGACGCCGGCTTTCGCATGCTGGTCAATCGTTCGGCGAGCGACGACGATCTTGCCACCACCGTCGGCATGCGCAGCGACATTCCGCGTCCGCATTTTCTCGTCCTGCTGGAGAAGGCCTCCAGCGCGGTGCGGGCACGACTCGCCGCCGAGAACCCGCAGGCCTCGAGCGCCATCGAAGGCGTGGTCGCCGAAGTCGTCGGCAGAATTCGCGACGATGCCCGCAACTCGTCGCCGGATTTTGCCGCCGCGCAAGCAACGGTCGAACGGCAAAACCGCATCCGCCGGATCGGCGAGGCCGAAATCTATCAATACGCGCGTGAGCGCAAATTCGAGGAGACTGCGATTGCGCTATCGCTCCTGTGCGACACGCCGATCGATGTCGTCGAACGGGCGCTGCTCGATCCGGGCGCCGAGATCGTGCTCATTCTCGCCAAGGTCGCCGATCTTTCGGCAACGACCACCAAGACCATCTTGCAGTTGCGGGCCGCCGACCGCGGTTTGTCGGTGAAGGACCTCGACCAAGCGCTGGCGAGCTTCAATCGCCTGCAACCGGAAACGGCCCGGCGCGTGCTCGGCTTTTTCCGCACGCGCGTGAAACGGCCGGCGGAGCCAATGGTCCCGCCGGCGGTCGCCGTCAACGGCTAATCGAGTTTCGCCGGCAGCGCCGGGCGGCCTCAATAGCCGCAGTAATTCGGCGCGAGCAGCGGTGACCAGGCACCGTTCGGAAAGCGGCTCGCGCATGGGCGCGTCAAACGGCATCGACAGAACAGCGCGCTGAACGAATCGCACGCCGCGACGTTTACCGGTTGTTGTCGAGAATCAGCTTGACTCCGAGAGGTTTGGACTTAAGTGGGGACCTTGCCGGCGTCGGTTGAGTCTGCGCGGCCGCTACAAGCGGTTTTTCGTTGTTGCGGCATCCGCTCGTCGCCATCTTTGATTCTCGCCTTTGACTGGGGAGGACGGCATGCGTAGCCAGAACGCCTTCTTGCGATCCGGCAAAGGTTTGCAAATCGCCGCCCTCCGCCAGGAAGACGGCAAATCCAAACTCAAGATCGCCGTCCCGCCGGCGGGCACTGAGCGGCAGGATCATTTCGCGGTCCGCAAAGGCGTCCGCTGCGCCGGCGTGCATCTGATCATCGACCTGCATGGCGCAAAGCGGCTGGACGATATCGATCACATCGAGGCCACTTTGCGCCGCTGCGTCGAGGCCGCGCGCGCGACGCTTTTGCATATTCATCTGCACCGCTTCCAGCCGAACGGCGTTTCCGGCGTCGCGGTGCTCGCGGAAAGTCATATCTCGATCCACACCTGGCCCGACGCCGGTTACGCCGCGCTCGATGTCTTTATGTGCGGCATTGCCGACCCCGACGCGTGCATTCCGGTGTTGCGCGAGGCGTTCGCGGCCCAAAGCGTCGGCGTGAACGAGATATTGCGCGGACGCGGCGCCTCCTGACTTTTGCCCGAGGCTTGACCGGGCTCACGCGGCCGGGCTCAGTCCCGGCCGTTCGCTTTTCCAACCGGCGGGGACGGAGCCATGGCCGAGACGCGCTGGATCACCGAGACGCTGTTCGACGAACTCGGCATCCGCATCAACTACCGGGCAAAAAAGGTGCTCCTCGAAAGACGGACCGCCCACCAGCATCTGGTTCTGTTCGAACAACCTTTCTTCGGCAAGATGCTGATGCTCGACGGGGCGACCCAGATCGCCGCACGCGACGAATTTATCTACCAGGAGATGATGGCGCATGTGCCGCTGTTCGCGCACGGGCGCGCGCGCGAGGTGCTGATCGTCGGCGGCGGCGACTGCGCGATCGCCGAAGAGGTGCTCAAGCATACGAACGTGCGGCGCCTCGTCCAGGTGGAAATCGATCCGGCCGTGATCGACTTCGCCCAAAGACATTTTCCCCAATTCACCCGGCCGGTCTTCGCCGACCGGCGTTTCGAGAGCGTGATCGACGACGGAATGAAATACCTCAAGCGCACCAAGCGGTGCTTCGACGCCATCATTGTGGATTCAACGGATCCGACCGGGCCGGGAAAGATCCTGTTCAGCGAAAACTTTTATGCCGCCTGCCAGCGGCGCCTGAACAAGGGCGGGGTGCTCGTCACGCAAAACGGCATGCCCATGCTCCAGCCGCGCGAACTCGCGTCGAGTGTGACAAAATTCCGGCGGCTGTTTGCCGACGCAGCCTGTTACGTCGCGGCAATACCGACCTATATCGGCGGCCACATGGCGATGGGTTGGGCAACCGACGACCGGCGGCTGCGGGCAGTCTCCGCGAAGACGCTGGCCGCGCGTTATCGCCGGGCCGGCAGCTTTGCGACGAAATATTGGACTCCGGACGTGCACATCGCGGCTTTTGCGCTGCCGCGCTTCATCGCCGACCTCGTCGCAAAAGCGGGCTCCCGATAACGCGTTTGTGCGATTGTTCGATAGTCGGCCACGCGCTGCCCACATCACACATCTATTTGAAGTGGGCAGGAGTCCGCTTTTCACCATTCGCAAACATGCACTAGAATGGAGCCACGGATTAAGAATTCAATTGGGAGGACGATCGCCATGAAGCTTTATATGCATCCGGTGTCGATGACGAGCCGTCCGGTGCGGCTGTTCATCGCCGAAAACAAAATTCCGGTCGAAGAAGTAACCGTCGACCTGTTCACCGGCGAACACGTGAAGCCGCCCTACTCCGATCTCAACCCGAGCTGCATGGTGCCGATGCTGGAAGACGGCGACCTTCGCATGACCGAAAGCTCCGCCATCCTCAAATATCTCGCCGACAAGATCGGTTCGCCGGCCTACCCGAAGGACCTCAAACAGCGTGCCAAGGTCAACGAGGTCATGGACTGGATCAATACCCAGTTCTACCGCGACTGGGCGTACAACATGATTTATCCGCAGATATTTCCCAACAACAAACGGCGCAGCGACGAGGCGCAGGCCGCGACTGTCGAGCTTGGTCAGAACAACGCCAAGAAGTGGCTGAAGGTGCTCAACGATCACTTCATCGGCCCGAAGAATCAATATCTAACCGGTAATCAGATCACCATCGCCGATTATTTCGGCGCAGCGCTGGTGACCTTGGGCGAGACGGTGCGGGTCGATTTCTCGAAGTATCCGAACGTCCAGCGCTGGCTCAACAACATGAAGAAGCTGCCCCATTGGGGCAAGATCAACGAAGTGTTCTACGGTTACGTTAAGTCACTGAAGGGGCAGCCGCTCCACGCGATCTAACGACAGCGAAAAAAGGGGGCGCGACGGATAGATGAGGACGGACCAAGGTCCGTCCTCATTGTTCATCTGGCGCTTGCAACAACACCATGCGAATGAGCGTCGACCATATTCTGACCACCCAGGTGGGAAGCCTGCCGCGTCCGGAAGATCTCATCGAAGCCAACCAGGGCCGCGAGGCCAGTGCGACGGTCGCGAGCGACAAGGGCTTCAAGAACCTGTTGCAGGCCGCCGTCACCGGCGTAGTGCGCCGCCAGAAAGAGATCGGCATCGACGTCCCCGGCGACGGCGAATTCGGCAAGGCCATGGGTCACAAAGTGAACTACCGGGCGTGGTGGAGCTACTCATTCAACCGACTAGGCGGCCTCGATCTGACCGGACCCGGCATAAATGCAATTCCGCCGCAGCGCAGCCGCCCGGGCGAAATCGTGCTCTCCAGCAACGCCGATCGGCGCGACCGGCAGAAATTCCTTGCAGCCTATACCGACCCGGAAGGCGGCATTTATACCGGCCCGCCGTTACCTCATTGGCCGGTCTGCGTCGGCCCGATCACCTACAAGGGCCAGGAGGCGATCAAGGCCGATATTGCCTGTTTCAAGACCGCGCTGAAAGCGGCGGACGTCGAGGAAGGCTTCATGACGTCGGTTGGACCGGGCAGCGCCGCGCGGCTCGCCAACGCCTACTACAAGACCAACGAGGAGTTCGTCTTCGCCTGCGCCGACGCGATGCGCGAAGAGTATAAGGCCATCGTCAACGCCGGACTGATCCTCCAGCTCGACGATCCCTCGCTCGCCGAAAGCTGGGACGTGATCAATCCCGAGCCGCCGGTCGAGGATTATCAGAAATTCACCATGGTCCGGGTCGAAGCGCTCAATCACGCCATCAGGGGCCTGCCGGCGGACCGCATCCGCCTGCATCTGTGCTGGGGGAGTTGGCATGGCCCGCATACGACCGACATTCCGATGAAGGACATCGTCAACGTGATGCTGGCGGCCAAATGCCAGGCCTATTCATTCGAAGCCGGCAATGTGCGCCACGAGCACGAGTGGACAGTATGGGAAGATGTGAAGCTTCCCGACGGCAAGATCATCCTGCCCGGCGTGGTGAGCCACGCTACCAACGTTGTGGAGCACCCAGACCTGGTCGCGCAGCGCATTTTGCGCTTCACCAAGAGCGTCGGGCGCGAGCGCGTGATTGCCTCGAGCGATTGCGGCCTTGGCGGCCGCGTCCATCCCATGATTGCCTGGGCCAAGCTCGAAGCGCTGGCCCAGGGAGCCGCGCTGGTGACGCGCGAGCTTTGGGGTTAAACGACGGCGGTATGAGGCTGAGTGCCGATCGCATTCTGACCAGCCAGGCCGGCAGCCTGCCGCGGCCGGACGATTTGATTGAGGCCAATCGCGCCCGCGAAGCCGGCGAAACCACCGACAAGCCGGCTTTTCAGCGCAAGCTCCGCTCCGCCGTCGCCGATGTGGTTCGCCGGCAGAAAGACATCGGCATCGACATTCCTGGCGACGGCGAATTCGGTAAGTCGATGGGCAGCCGTACCAATTACGGTGCGTGGTGGAGTTACTGCTTCAACCGGCTTGGCGGGCTCGATTTGCAAAACGGGGCCGGTTTGTACGCCCAGCCGGTGATGCGCAGCCGTCCGGGCCATCTCGTGCTGACCAGCATGTCGGATCGCCGCGACCGAATTCGCTTCGCCGAGATCTATGCCGATCCGGAAGGTCCGGCGAGCACCGGGCCGCGCAAGGCGCATTGGCCGGTCTGCGTCGGCCCGATCGTCTACAGGGGCCACGAAGCAATCAAAGCCGACATCGCCAACTTCAAGGCGGGGCTTGCTGCGGCCGGCATCGAGGAAGGTTTTATGACCTCGATCGCGCCGGCAAGCGCGGTGCGGATTGCGAACAAATATTACAAGACCGACGAAGAATTCCTGTTTGCCTGCGCGGAAGCGCTGCGCGAGGAATACAAGGCCATCGTCGAGGCCGGCTTGATACTTCAGCTCGACGATCCGGCGATCGCCGAAAATTGGGACATGATCAATCCGGAGCCTTCGGTGGAGGATTATCGGAAATTCTCCACGGTGCGGGTCGAGGCGCTCAATCACGCGCTACGCGGCCTGCCGGAAGAGCGCATCCGTTTTCATTTGTGCTGGGGCAGCTGGCACGGGCCGCACACGACCGACATTCCGATGCGCGACATCGTCAACGTTATGCTGGCGGTCAAATGCCAGGGCTTTTCGTTCGAAGCCGGCAACGTTCGCCACGAGCACGAATGGACGGTATGGGAAGAGGTGAAGCTTCCCGACGGCAAGGTGATCCTCCCCGGCGTGGTAAGCCACGCCACCAACGTGGTGGAGCATCCCGAGCTGATCGCCCAGCGCATTTTGCGCTTTACCAAAAATGTCGGCCGCGAACGCGTCATTGCCGCGACCGATTGCGGGCTTGGCGGACGCGTTCATCCGCTGATCGCCTGGGCGAAGCTTGACGCGCTCGCACAGGGCGCGGCGCTCGCGACCCGTCAACTGTGGGGTTAGGGAGGCGGCGCGCTAAAACCCGAGGCCAAGCGCGCCGTCTTTCCGGTCACGCGGCGTAACGCTGCGTCTTCATCCAGGCATCGATCTCGCGTTCGGCCTCGGTCGGGGCAAAGCCGTAACGCACCCGCAAGCATCGCGCCAATATTTCGCGCCGCCCGCCGATGCGGGTCAGATCTTCGTCGGTCAGCTTGGTCCAATTCATCCGCACTTTACTCTTGAATTGCATCCAGTCGCCCTGAATCTGATCCCAGTTCATCGATGCCTCCTGGTTGTTGTTGTGAATTGCCGGTAGCAACGTGGCGATGTCAGCCGAGCGATGCGGCCGCAATTCGGCGACATCGCGTTCATTCGGCGAAAAATCCGGGTCCGCATCGATTGCGGCTAGTGAAAAGTAAATGAACGCGCATACACGCTGCTTGACGAGGACCGCTTGCTCGACGAAGAGACACCATGGGTTCGTCCGCGCACTCTCCCGATGTTGGCCGGCTCGCGCGCAACGTCCGAGCCGGGGACCGCAGCATGCTGTCGCGGGCAATCACGCTGGTTGAAAGCAAGCGTGCCGATCACCGCCGCACTGCGGCGGCGCTGACCCAGGAGCTCTTGACCGCAACTGGCAAGGCCGTGCGTGTCGGCATCACCGGCGCGCCCGGCGTCGGCAAATCGACCACTATCGACGCATTGGGCAGCGCGCTCACCAAGCAAGGCCACAAGGTCGCGGTCCTGGCGGTCGACCCGTCGTCGCGGCGGACCGGCGGCTCGATCCTCGCCGACAAAACACGCATGGCCAACCTCGCCAATGACGCCAATGCGTTTATCCGCCCCTCGCCGGCTTCCGGCACCCTCGGCGGGGTTGCGGCCAAGACGCGGGAAACCATGCTGCTGTGCGAGGCCGCCGGGCACGACGTCGTTCTGGTCGAAACCGTCGGCGTTGGCCAGTCGGAAATCGCCGTCGCCGACATGACTGATTTTTTCCTGGTGCTGATGCTTCCGGGCGCCGGCGATGAGCTGCAAGGACTGAAAAAAGGCGTGGTCGAACTCGCCGACATGATCGCGGTCAACAAAGCCGACGGCGATAACGTGTCCCGCGCCAAGGCTGCCGCCGCGGAATATCGCGCGGCGCTGCATATTCTCGCCCCGCGTTCGCCGAATTGGTCGCCGCCGGTCGTGACGTATTCGGCGCTGACCGGCGACGGCATCGACGCATTGTGGGAGAAAATCCTCGAGCATCGCCGAAAGCTTATGGCGTCTGGCGAACTCGCCGTGCGCCGTGGCGAGCAACAGGTGAAGTGGATGTGGGAAATGCTCGAAGAGCGGCTGTTTGCTCCCTTGCGCACCGACCGGTCGCTCAAGTCGGCGCTGCCGCGGATTGAAGCCGCAGTGGCGGCCGGACGCCTCGCGCCGAATGCCGCGGTCGAAGAAATCGCCGATTTGCTCGGGCGGTGACGTGCGGCGCGTCTTGCTCCTGGGCTTCGGCCCCTTCCCGGGCGCGCCTTCTAATCCAAGCGCAGCGCTGGTCGAGGCGCTCGCCCGCAGGCGGAGGCCCGCGTTGGCTTCGACGCAGCGTACGGTTCATATCTTCGCGACCAGCTACGCCGCTGTCGATCGCGATTTGCCGAAGCTGCTCGCGAATAAACCCGACATCGTGCTGATGTTCGGACTGGCCGGCCGCCGCCGGCATCTTTGCGTCGAAACGCGCGCGCGCAACGCGGCATCTGTTTTATTTCCCGATGCGAGCGGATACCGGCCGCGGCACGGCTTCATTTCACCGGGCGGCCCGGCCGCCATCCGCGGCAACGCGCCAGGCGCCGACCTCCTCGGCGCGTTGCGCGGACACTCTTTTCCGGCCCGGCTGTCGCGCGACGCCGGACGATACCTTTGCAACTATGCCTATTGGCGATGTTTGCGGCACGTCGACGGCCGCCGGCCGCTGGTACAATTCGTTCATATTCCGCCCGTCAGATTTGGCGCCCGGCGTAAGCAGCGATCGTTTCGGTCCCTGTTAGCCGCGTCCGAAGCCCTGCTGATCGGTTTGATTGCGGCAAGCCGCCGTTAACCGCGGCGGGGGGATACTCCGATGGCGCCGCGCCCAGGTCGGCCCCCGCCAGGAGCCCGTTATGAAATTCGACCGCCGCCGACTTTTTGCGGCGCTTGCCGGCGCCGGCGTGACGAGCGCGGCGCAGGCCGGCGAAACACAGCCCCTGCCGGGGCGGGGGCTTGGTCCGCGCGCCGAAATCGATGCGCCCGCGCTCGGCTTGCGACCGAACGCAGCCGACGACCAGAGCCAAATCTTCCAGCGGGCGATCGAGCAGGCGGCGGCGACCGGCGGGGTGTTGCGGTTGCCGCCCGGTGTCTATCGCGCCGGCGGGCTGACCCTACCGCCACACACCGCCATCGCCGGCGTTTCCGGCTCGACCCGGATTGTCATGACCGGCGGACCGTCGCTCATGTCGGCAACCGGCAGCGATCATGTCGGCGTCGCCGGTCTCTTTTTCGACGGCGGCAATATCCCGCTGCCGGAACGGCGCGGATTGTTGCATTTCGCCCAGGGCCGCGCGTTGCGCATTTCCGGTTGCGAGATCGTCAATGCCGGCGGCAACGGCATCGCGCTGCAAGCCATCGAGGGCAATGTGAGCGACAACACGATCGCGGCGGCCGACACCGCCATCTTCTCGCTCGATGCCCGCGGCCTGCGCGTCGGCGGCAATACCATACGCGGCGCCGGCGACGGCGGAATCCTCGTTTGGCGAAGCGAAGCCGGCGACGACGGCACGCTGGTGGTCGACAACCGCATCGACGACGTCAAGAACAAATCCGGCGGCTCCGGCCAGTACGGCAACGCCATCAGCATCTTCCGCGCCGGCAACGTGATCGTGCGTAGCAATCGCATCCGCAACGCGGCGTTCTCCGCGGTGCGCGGCAATGCCGCCTCCAATCTGCAGATCGTCGGCAACACCTGCACCGGGCTTGGCGAAGTCGCGCTCTATGCCGAATTTGGCTTTCAGGGGGCAATGATCGCCAACAACGTCGTCGACGGCGCAGCGCTCGGCGTGTCGGTCACCAACTTCAACCAGGACGGCCGTCTTGCCGTCGTGCAAGGCAATCTCATTCGCAATGTCATTTCGCGGCGCCCGCCGGGAACCAACCCGATCGATCTCGCCGGCGTCGGCATCGGTGTCGAAGCCGACACCGCCGTGACCGGCAACGTGGTGGAGAACGCCGCGTATGCCGGCATCGCCGCCGGCTGGGGCGCATATCTGCGCGACGTCGCGATCACTTCGAACGTCGTCCGGCGCTCCGAATACGGCATCACCGTTTCGGTCGCGCCGGGCGCGGGCGCAGCCGTGATCGCCGACAACATGATCGCCGACGTCCGTGGCGGCGCCATTGTCGGCATGGAATGGAATAAGCCGGTCAGCGGCGATCTCTCCAGAGATGGCGCCGCGCGCTACGCGCAATTGTCGATCGGCGGCAACCGGGTGCGGTAACGAAGGGTGCGGCGCTCGTTACGCCGTCGGATCGGCAAACCGCGGCGGCCTCTTTTCGAGATTGGCATTCACCGCTTCGATTTGATTGGACGACCCGATCAGGCGGCCCTGTTCGCGTGACTCCGCCCGTAGCGTCGCGGCCGGAGCGTTCGCGGCAGCGAAGTTGAAAAGGCGCTTGGCCGCCCGGATTGCGCCGGGGCTCTTGCCGGCAATCTCGCGCGCCAGCGCCAAGGCTTCGGCGCGCGGATCGGCGCATAGGCGTGTGGCGAAGCCATAGGCCAGCGCTTCGGCGGCCGAAAACATCCGGCCGGTATAGGTGAGTTCGCGCACCACATCCTCGCGCGCCAATTCGCCCATCAGGACCGTTCCGCCCATGTCGGGGACAAGGCCCCATTTGATTTCCATGATCGACATGCGCGTATCGGCCGCGACGTAGCGAATGTCAGCCCCGAGCGCGATTTGGAAGCCGCCCCCGAAGGCGACGCCATGTATAGCGGCGATGACCGGAACCGGAAGTTCGCGCCAGCCAAGCACGGCATACTGAAACGCATTCGACATGCCGTGCGTGCGCACGTCGAGATCTCCGGCTTCGCCCAAAGCGGCAAAGGAGGCCATGTCGAGACCGGCGCAAAACGACCGCCCTTCCCCGGACAATACGACAGCGCGCAGGCCACGTTCCTTGCCAAGCCGATCACAGGCGGCGATGAGCGCTTCGAACATGGCCGAATCAAGCGCATTCATCTTGTCGGCCCGGGTCAAACGGACATCGGCGACGCCATCTGCAAGCGCGATGGAGACCCTTTCGGTCATTGTTTCCTCCCTGAGCGGCCAGACGGCACGCTGCCGCATTTCGTTTTGGGGTATAGGCTTGCGGTGCGAATTCGGGAAGGCAAGAACTTCAAGCGCGAGATCGCTCAGGCGGAAACATCGGTTTCTTGCGCTGACAGTCTGTTTAGCCGCGCTCCGCCGCTCCGGACCAAAGTTTCGGAGCAACGCGCTGGTATTGCGGCGGACGGACAACCTCGCCGCCCAGCGCCTGCGCGGCGTGCCAGCCCCAGTGCGGATCGTCGAGGAATGCCCGCGCCAACGCGACCATGTCCGCTTTGCCCTCGGCGACGATAGCTTCGGCCTGTTTCGCGCCGGCGATCATGCCGACCGCGCGCACCGGCAGTCCACTCTCGCGGCGGACCTGTTCAGCAATCGGAACGTTGAACCCGGGATCGCTCTTCCAACGGCTCTCCGACGTGATATTGCCCGAGGACACATCGATGTAATCGAGGTCCGCGGCCTTGAGCGCTTTCGCAAGCTCGACCGCGTCCGCTCCGGTGAGACCGCCCTCGACCCAGTCGGTGCCGGTAATGCGCGCGCCGAGCGGCACGCTGCGTGGCACCCAAGCGCGGACCGCGCGCGCGACGTCGAGCGGGAAGCGCATACGGCCGGCGAGCGAACCGCCCCACGCGTCATTGCGTTTGTTGGCGAGCGGGGAGATGAACGAGTGCAGTAGATACCCGTGGGCCAAATGCAGTTCGATGGCGTCGAAGCCGATCCGCAGGGCGCGCTTGGCGGAATCGACGAACGCCGCGGTGACGTGCGCCATATCGTCCTCATTCATGGCGCGCGGGGTGTGCCAGCCCGGTCCGAAGGGCAGCGCCGAAGGTGCGATCGTCGGCCAAGGATCTTCACCCGGCTGCAATGCCTTTCCACCCTCCCACGGGCGCTGCGACGAAGCCTTGCGTCCGGCATGGGCAAGCTGAATTGCCAGCTTCGCCGTGGCGATGCGCCGGCAATGCGCAACGACGCGCTGCAGCGCCGCTTCGCAGGCATCCGAGTAAAGCCCGAGACAGCCATGCGTGATGCGGCCCGACCGCTCCACATGGGTTGCTTCGACCACCAGCAGCGCGGCGCCGGAATTCGCCAGCATGCCGAGATGCGTCATGTGCCAGTCGGTGGCGGCGCCGTCGTTGGCGCTGTACTGGCACATCGGCGACACGACAATGCGGTTTGCGAGATCCAGGTTGGCAAGCCGAATGGGAGAGAACAGAGCACTCGTCATGCTGGGTCACATTTCGGTGGGAATCAAAACCAGGGCGCACAACGCGCCGCTCGCGATGAACTTATAGGGACGCTCCTGCTGATTCCAAACCGGCCAATCGCGCCCAATCATCGCGGGTGCGTATGGCTTCCCGCAACGCGTCGAGAAATTCTTCCGGCGTGTAATAGTGCCGCCACCGGCCGGTTTCGCGCAGCTCGATCACATGCGCGCGGCGACGCTCCGCCAGCGCGAGCCATTTGCGCGCGACACTGTCGTACGGACCGGGTTGCCGGGACGACATGGAGCAGCCAGAAGCGCCCGTGGAATCGGCGCTTCTTGGAAGTGCCATTGCGCACATTGATTCGGCAACGAAAATGCGGTGCGGCAGGCCGGCCACACTGTGAAAAACCGTCGGCCATTGAACGAGTTTGTGGATAACTTCGTGAAAAGCCGCGGGCTTACAGCGGCAAGCGCAGGGCCTTGGCGAGTTCACCGACGATGCCGCGCCGGAAGGCCAGTACGCAGACAACGAATATCGCGCCCTGGATCACCAATACCCACTGGCCGAACTGCGCCAGATAATTCTGCGTGGCGACGACGACGAAGGCGCCGACCACTGGTCCAAACACGGTCCCCAGTCCGCCGAGCAGCGTCATCAGCAGCACGTCGCCCGACATTGTCCAGTGGACGTCGGTAAGCGAGGCAAGCTGAAAGACCAGCGTGTTCAGCGATCCGGCAAGCCCTGACAACGTCGCGGAAAGAACAAACGCAACGAGCTTGTAGCGGTCGGTCGCGTAGCCGAGCGAAATCGCGCGCTGTTCGTTTTCCCTTATCGCCTTGAGCACCTCGCCAAAAGGCGAATTGATGATCCGGTAGATCAGCAAAAAGCCGGCAAGCACGACGACCACGACAAAGGCATACATCGTCGTTTCGTCGGCCAGATTGAAAACGCCGAACAGCCGCCCGCGCGGCACACCCTGGATTCCATCTTCGCCGCCGGTGAATTTCGCCTGCAGCGCGAAGAAATACATCATTTGCGACAAGGCGAGCGTGATCATGGCGAAGTAGATGCCCTGACGGCGGATGGCGAGGCCGCCGGCGACGACGCCGAGAACGGCTGCGGTCGCAGTGCCGGCGATGATCGCCAACTCGGGCGAAAGACCCCAGGTTTTGGCGGTATAAGCGGTAACGTAACTTGCCCAGCCGAAAAACAAGGCGTGGCCGAACGAGATCAGCCCCACATAGCCGATCAAAAGATTGAAGGCGCAGGCGAACAGCGAAAAGCACAGCGCCTTCATCAGAAACACCGGATAGACCACAAACGGCCCGGCTATAAAGACGGCGACCATCACAACGAACGCAATGCCGAGGCTCCAATTTTGCCCGCGGCGTTGCTGATCGAACACCTCCGCCATCACGCTCCCCGTCCGAACAGCCCGGCCGGGCGGATGAGCAGCACGATCGCCATGATGACGAAGATCACGGTGTTCGACGCTTCGGGATAAAAAACCTTGGTCATTCCCTCGACGATGCCGAGTGCAAATCCGGTCAGGATCGCGCCCATGATCGAGCCCATGCCGCCGATCACCACGACCGCGAATACGACAATGATCAGGTCGGATCCCATCTGCGGCGACACATTGTAGATCGGCGCCGCCATAACACCGGCCAATGCCGCGAGCGCGACACCGAAGCCGTAGGTGAGCGTCACCATCCGCGGCACGTTGATGCCGAAGGCCCGAACCAACACGGGATTTTCCGTGGCCGCGCGCAGGTAAGACCCGAGCCGGGTGCGCTCAATGGCGAACCAGGTGGCAAAGCAGACCAGGACCGAAAGCACGATCACCCAGGCGCGGTAATTCGGCAAGAACATAAAACCTAGATTGCGTCCGCCCTGCAGCGCCGCCGGAACTTGATACGGCAGCCCGGAAGAACCGTACTCGTTGCGGAAAAGACCTTCGATGACCAGCGCCAGACCGAACGTGAGCAGCAATCCATACAAAGGATCGAGCTTGCGCAAATGCTGGAGAAAAAGCCGCTCGATGACGATCCCCGTCGCCCCGATCAAAATTGGCCCGATCACCAGCGCCACCCAGTAGTTGATCCCGAAATGTTGCAACAGGAGATAGGCGGCAAACGCGCCCATCATGTACTGCGCGCCGTGGGCGAAATTGATGATGTTGAGCATGCCGAAGATAACGGCCAGCCCGAAACTCAACAGCGCATAGAACGAGCCATTGATCAAACCGAGCAGCAGCTGGCCGAACAGCGCCTGCGAGGGAATGCCGAAAATCTCGAACATGCCCCAAATCCTCCCCGACGGCCGCCCCCACCGGTAATGGTTATCCGCCGACCAGCGGACAATGGCCGTCCGCAAGTGGCCGAAACGCCTCATCCGCCTGAATCGTGGCGCGCAGCTTGTAGTCGTCGCCGGGATATTTCAACTCATCCGGTTTCTTCACTTCGAACAAATAGGCCGGATGAATTTTTCGCCCGTCGATACGGATGCTGCCTTTGCCGAACAGCGGATCGTCGGTCGGAATAGCCTTCATCTTGGCGACCACTGCTTTGCCGTCGCTGGCGCTCCGCAGCGCGTCGACCGACTTCAGATAGTGGATCACCGACGAGTAAACGCCGGCCGGCAGCATGCTGGGAAATTTGCCCGGTCGCGACGACGCCACCTGCCAGCGCTTGGTGAAAGCGCGGTTGGCATCGGTCATGTCCCAATACCAGGTCTCGGTCAGCACCAGGCCTTGCGCGGTCTTCAACCCAAGTGCTTCGACGTCATTGATGAAAACCAGCATGCCGGCAAAGTGCTGCCCGCCGGCGGTGATGCCGAATTCGGCGCCCTGCTTGATCGCGTTGACCGTATCGCCCCCGGCGTTGGCAAGCCCGACGATTTTCGCCTTGGAGGCTTGCGCCTGCAGCAGGAACGATGAGAAGTCGCTGGTGTTGAGTGGCGCCAGCACATGGCCAAGCACCTTGCCGCCGTTCTTCTCGACGACCGCCGAAGTATCGCGCTCCAGCGCGTGCCCGAAAGCATAATCCGCCGTGAGGAAGAACCAGGTATCGCCGCCGGTCTTCACCAGCGCCTTGCCGGTGCCGTTGGCGAGCATCCAGGTGTCGTACGTCCATTGGATGGAATTCGGCGAGCATTTCGGTCCGGTGAGATCGGAGCTCGCCGGTCCGGAACCGAGGAACACCTTGTTCTTGTCGCGGCTGACTTCGTTGACCGCCAGCGCGACGCTGGACGTGGGGACGTCGACGATGACGTCGACGTAATCGACGTCGTACCACTGCCGCGCCAGATTGGCGCCGACATCGGGCTTGTTTTGGTGATCGCCGCCGACAACCTCGACTTTCATGTGGTGAGCGGCGGGATTGAAGTCCTCCACCGCCAATTTGGCGGCGGCCACGGAACCGGCGCCACCGACATCCGCGTACAGGCCCGACATGTCGTTGAGGACACCGATTTTGATGTTTAGGTCTTCCGCTTGCGCCACTGCGCCCGTCAATGCGAGTGCGGCGATCGTGAACAGCAAATTACCGGCTAATTTCATTCCAGGCCTCCCTGTGTCCTGGGTGTTCGTTCTTGCCGACGCGCCAACGAAACGCACCGGCTTCGTGCTGTGATATCAAACTCCGAGATAGTCGTGCAGTTTTTCCGTATTGGCCTTTAGTTCTGCAGCCGTGAATTGATCGACGATGCGGCCGTGCTCCATCACATAATGGCGGTCGGCCAGGGTCGCGGCGAAGTGGAAGTTTTGCTCGACCAGAAGAATGGTGAAACCCTGCGCCTTGAGCGCCCCGATGGTACGCCCGATCTGCTGGATGATAACGGGCGCGAGGCCTTCGGTCGGCTCGTCTAGGAGAAGCAGCCGCGCGCCGGTTCGCAAAATGCGGCCTATTGCCAGCATCTGCTGCTCGCCGCCCGATAGCTTGGTTCCTTGGCTCGACAATCGTTCGCGCAAATTCGGAAAAAGCTCGAATATGCGGTCGAGATCGAGACCGCCGGACCGCACCTGCGGTGGCAGCAGGAGGTTCTCTTTGACATCCAGCGTGGAAAAAATGCCGCGCTCTTCCGGACAAAACGCAATACCGGCGCGCGCGATCACATCCGAGCTGCGCCCGATCAGTTCCGCGCCTTCGAAGCGCACCGAGCCGATGCGGCTCTCGATGATGCCCATGATGGCTTTGAGCGTCGTTGTCTTGCCGACCCCGTTGCGGCCCAACAGGGTGACCACCTCGCCCGGCTGCACATCGAATGTCACGCCGTGCAGCACGTGCGATTCGCCGTACCACGCTTCCAGGCCGTTCACCGCCAGCAGAGGATGGGCGTCAGGCATGGCCGGTCCCCAGGTAAGCTTCGCGCACGGCCGGATCGGCGGAAACGGTTTCATAATCGCCTTCGGCCAGGACCTGGCCGCGCGTCAGCACGGTGATACGGTCGCAAAGATCCGCGACGACCGAAAGATTGTGCTCGACCATCAGCACGGTGCGGTTGGCGGCGACCGATCTGATCAACGCGCTGATGCGAACGATGTCCTCGCGTCCCATGCCCGCCATCGGCTCGTCGAGCAATAGAAGCTCGGGGTTAAGCGCCAGCGTGGTGGCGATTTCCAGCGCGCGCTTGCGGCCGTAAGGAAGCTCTACCGCCAGAGCGCCGACGTAAGGCGACAACCCAACATCGGCGATCAGCGCATTTGCCTCTTCGTTGAGACCGTTGAGAGCGCGCTTCGAGCGCCAGAAATCGAATGAATTGCCCCGCCGGCGTTGCAACGCGATGCGCACGTTTTCCAGCACCGTCAGGTGCGGAAATACCGCCGAGATCTGGAACGAGCGGCCGATCCCGAGCCTCACCACGTCGGCTGCTTTGAGCGCGGTAATGTCGCGGCCGTCGAATACGATGCGGCCGCGCGTCGGTGAAAGGAACTTGGTGAGGAGATTAAAACACGTGGTCTTGCCAGCACCGTTCGGACCGATCAAAGCATGGATGCTGCCGCGGGCGACTTGCAAGTTAACCGAACGCACCGCGACAAAGCCGGCGAATTCCTTGGTCAGGTCTTCGGTTTCGAGAATCGGCGCTTGCGGCACGCTATTCCCCACACGGCCATTCCCGGCACGTTCTGCTTAGGCGTTAAAGATCGCCCGGAAGTTTTTTGTTAGTGCTTGATCGTATTGGCGACCTTGTAGCTCGCCTCGGTCTTCGCCTTGATGTCGTCGATCGTCACGCCCGGCGCGATCTCGATCAGGGTCATGCCGCTGCCTTTGCGGTCAATGGTGAAAACGCCGAGATCGGTGATCACCATGTCGACCACGCCTGCGCCGGTGAGCGGCAGCGTGCACTTGTGCAGAAGCTTGGCCTCGTTCTTGGCCGAATGCTCCATCACGACGACGACTTTCTTGACCCCGCCGACCAGATCCATGGCGCCACCCATGCCCTTGACCATCTTGCCGGGGATCATCCAGTTGGCGAGATCGCCGTTCTCCGCGACCTGCATGGCGCCGAGAATGGCGATGTCGATATGGCCGCCACGGATCATCGCGAACGAATCCGCCGAGCTGAAGAAGCTCGTGGTCGGCAGCTCGGTCACGGTCTGCTTGCCGGCGTTGATGAGATCGGCGTCCTCTTCGCCCTCATAGGGGAACGGACCGAAGCCGAGCATGCCGTTCTCGGACTGCAACTGCACGCTCATCCCGTCTGGAATGAAATTCGACACCAACGTCGGAATGCCGATACCGAGATTGACGTAGAAGCCGTCTTGCAACTCTTTCGCGGCGCGCGCCGCCATTTCATCGCGGGTCCAGGGCATCAGACTTCCACTCCTGTTGCGGCCGCCCCCGTCTTTTCGCGTTTGCGGACCGTTCGCTGCTCGATGTGCTTCACCGCGTTCGGCAAGTGAATAATGCGCTGCACATAAATCCCGGGCGTGACGATGCGGTCGGGATCGATCTCGCCCGGCTGCATCAAATGCTCGACTTCGGCGACGGTCAGACAGCCGGCGGTGGCCATAATCGGATTAAAATTGCGTGCCGTTTTGCGATAGACGAGGTTGCCTTCGGTATCGGCCATGTAAGCGTGAACGATGGAAAGGTCGGCCACCAGCCCACGCTCCATTACATAACGCTCGCCGTCGAATTCACGCTCGTCCTTGCCCTCCGCGATCAGCGTGCCAACGCCGGTTCGGGTGAAAAAAGCCGGTATGCCGGCGCCGCCGGCGCGGATCCGTTCGGCCAGCGTGCCCTGCGGGTTGAACTCGATCTCGATCTGGTGGTCGAGAAATTGCTGCGCGAAAGTTTTGTTCTCGCCGACATAGGACGCGATCATTTTCTTGATTTGCTTGGTGTCAAGCAAAACGCCCAACCCCTTGCCGTCGACCCCGCAGTTATTGGAGACGACGGTAAGGCTCTTCACGCCGGAATTGCGGATTGCCAGGATCAGGCTTTCGGGAATGCCGCACAGGCCGAAGCCGCCGGCCATGATCATCATGCCGTCCTTAAGCACCCCGGCCAACGCGGACTTGGCGTCCGCATAGACCTTGTTCATGACCGCTCCATTCTCTCCCGGGAAAAACTCAATTACGCATAGCGAGACCGGCGCAAACGTTCAACTAGCCGGCGCTGCCGTCCATACCGATCGTCTTGATGATCGGCAGCCCGAAGCTGTGCGGGTAATAATTCCAGGCGACAAAGCCAGCGGCAAACAGCACGCCGGCGATAATGGCGCCGACAAAGCGGTTTCGGAATGCAATGATGCTGCCCAGCGAGGCGGCGACGAAGGCAAGTACCGCCATCAGCCCGACGAAAAGCCAAGGTACGGCCGATAAATCGATAGGCATACTGTGCTCCTGGCAATGACGCGGCGACCGAGCCGCCTAGACCCACTCTAGCCGAGCTTGCCGCGCCGCGCGACCGCTTGGCGGCGGCTCGCGCATGACGTTATATCGCCCCAACAGTGCCGCGACCGGAGACAATGGAACATGGAAGCGCTGTCCGAGCGCCTGCAAACGCCGATCTCGACCGCCGAGCTTGAACGCCGCTGGGCGGCAGTGCGCGCCGCCATGGTGCGCGACAAGGTCGATGTGCTGCTGATGCAGAACAACAACGATTACATGGGCGGCTACGTCAAGTATTTCACCGATTTGCCGGCGACCAACGGCTATCCGCTGACCGTGGTATTCCCGAGCGACGACCTTATGACGCTGGTGAGTCAGGGACCGTTTGGCGGCGCCAGCACGCCGACCGCGAATGGCGACGGCACCGCCCGCGGCGTCAAGCAATGGCTGACGACACCGAGCTTTGCCTCTTGCAACTACACCGCCGGCTACGATCCGGAATTGGCGGCAAAGGCGCTGGCGCCCTATGCCGGCGGCACGATCGGCCTTGTCGGCACCTATCAGATGTCGTTCACGCTGGTCGATCATCTGCAGAAGGGCCATTTCTCCAATTCGCGCTTCATCGACGCTTCCGATTTGGTCGACCGCATCAAGGTCATCAAAAGCGCCGAAGAGCGTGAACTGATCCGCCGCACCGCCGTCATGCAGGACGGCGCCATGCGTGCGGCGTTCGATGCTGTCGAACCGGGGCTGCGCGACCGCGATATCGCCGCCATCGCGCAATGTTACAGCCAGCGCAACGGCAGCGAGAACGGCATCTATCTGTGCGCCTCGATGCCGGCGGACAAGCCGGCGCAGTTCAGCCAGCGCCATTACCAGAACCGCGTCATCCAGGAAGGCGACGTTATCGCGCTTCTGGTCGAGGATTCCGGTCCTGGCGGCATGTACGCCGAGCTCGGCCGCACCTGCGTCGTGGGCAAGGCGTCAGCCGAGCTCAAGGAGGAATTCGCTTTCGCGCTCGAGGCCCGCAAATTCAATCTCGGCCTCTTGAAGCCCGGCATACCGTGCAAGGATATTTTCACCGCCTACAACGATTTCATGCGCAAGAACGGCCGCCCGGAGGAGAAGCGGCTGCATTGTCATGGCCAGGGTTACGACCTGGTCGAGCGCCCGCTGATCCGCGGCGACGAGCCAATGTCGATTGCTAAAGATATGAATATCGTCGTGCACCCGACCTACATCCGCGGCCACGTGCTATCATGGGTCTGCGACAATTATCTGATCGAGGCGGGCGGGCCGGGTGAGCGGCTGCACAAATTCCCGGAGGTCATCACCGAGCTTGGGTGACTTGCGGCCGCACCGGTTTCTTGCCAAAATATTTTATACTTAAAGGATGCCGCTCCTGATAGGCTATGGAGCGTCTAATAGACGTATTGGGGGGCCGCCGATGCGCGGACTGGACGGCAAGACGGCGATTGTCTCGGGCGGCTCGACGCTCATCGGCC
Source organism: uncultured Alphaproteobacteria bacterium (assembly GCA_963747855.1). Classification (GTDB taxonomy): domain Bacteria; phylum Pseudomonadota; class Alphaproteobacteria; order Rhizobiales; family Xanthobacteraceae; genus BOG-931. Next base: position 540,696 of record CAVVGN010000002.1, on the reverse strand, counting down.
GGACAGTTGCCGAGGTGCTCGCCGGCTACGGCTGCAATGTCGTCATCGCCGACATCAATACGGCCGACGGCGACGCGGCAGCCAGGAAGCTCGGCGCCAAGGCGCGCTTCATCCGCTGCGACATTACCAGCGACGCCGAGATCGCCGCGCTGGTCAAAGCCACGGTCGAGGGGACCGGCCGGCTCGATTATCTGGTCAACGTCGCCTGCACCTATCTCGACAACGGCGCCGACACCACGCGCGCCGACTGGATGACTGCGTTAAACGTCAATGTCATCGGCTCGGTGATGCTGATGCAGGCCGCCCGCCCGCACCTGAAAAAGAACAAGGGCGCCATTGTCAATTTCGGCTCGATTTCCGCGCGCGTGGCGCAGACCGGCCGCTGGATCTACCCGGTTTCGAAGGCCGCCATCCTTCAATTAACGCGCAACCAGGCGATGGACCTCGCACCCGACGGCATTCGCGTCAACGCGGTCTCGCCGGGCTGGACCTGGAGCAACATCATGGTCGAGTTGACCAAGGGCAACCGCGCCAAGACCGACAGCGTAGCGAAGCCCTTTCACCTGCTCGGTCGGACAGGCAATCCGGCGGAAGTCGGGGAAGCGGTGGCGTTCCTTCTCTCGGACAACGCAAGCTTCATCACCGGCACAGATATTCGGGTGGACGGCGGCTACACGGCCATGGGGCCGGAGCGCGCCGATCCGGCCATTCCTTTATTGATGGAATAAAAACCGCGGCAGCGGCTTGGCTGCTCGCACAGGAGAGGGCGATGGCAAAGCGAATGATCACGATCGTCGGCGGCGGCCAATCCGGCCTGCAGCTTGGCAACGGCCTGCTTTCGGCCGGCTACGACGTGCGGCTGGTGCAGGACCGCAAGGGCGACGACATCCGCAGCGGCAAGGTCATGTCGAGCCAATGCATGTTCGATAAGGCGTTGAGCTACGAACGCGAGCTCGGGCTCAATTTCTGGGACAAGGAATGCCCGACAGTCGACTCCCTCGGCGTAGCGATTGCTGCGCCCGACGGATCCGGCAAGAAGGTTCTCGAATTTAACGGATTGCTCGACAAGCCGGCGCAAGCCGTCGACCAGCGAGTTAAATTTCCGCGCTGGATGCAGGAGCTGGAAAAGCGCGGCGGGAAAATTGAATACAAGCAGGCGGCCCTCGCCGATCTCGACAAATACGCAGCCGATTCCGATCTCGTCATCGTCGCCGCCGGCAAGGGCGATATCTCGAGGCTGTTCGAACGCGACGCGCAAAAAAGCCAGTACGACGCGCCACAGCGCGCGCTCGCGCTTACCTACGTGAAGGGACTGACCCCGCGTCCGCACCATTCGGGGGTGAACTTCAATATCGCTCCCGGCGTCGGCGAATATTTCGTTTTCCCCTCACTGACAACCACCGGCCCTTGCGAAATCATGGTGTTCGAAGGAATTCCCGGCGGCTCGATGGACTGCTGGGGAGGGATTTCCTCGCCGGCCGAGCATCTGGCGAAATCGAAATGGATCCTCGACACATTCTGGCCCTGGGAAGCCGAGCGCGCCAAAAACGTCGAACTGACCGACGCCAGCGGCATCCTTGCCGGTCGTGTCACGCCGACCGTGCGCAAACCGATCGCCAAGCTTCCTTCCGGGAAGGCCGCATTCGGCATGGCCGACGTGGTCGTGCTCAACGATCCCATCACTGGTCAAGGCTCGAACAACGCTTCGAAGTGCGCAAAGATCTATCTGGATGCCATCATCGCGCACGGCAACAAGCCCTTCGATCAAGCCTGGATGCAGGCGACGTTCGACCGCTTCTGGGATTACGCGCAGTATGTGACCGGTTGGACCAATGCGTTGATGCAGCCGCCGCCGCCGCATGTGCTCAATATTTTCGGTGCCGCACAAACGAATACCGTGATCGCCCGCCGCTTCGTCAATTGCTTCAGCGAGCCGCTCGATCTGTTTCCGTGGTTCGCGGTGCCGGAGGAAGCCGACAAATACCTCAAGTCGCTGGCCGCGTGAGCGCTACGGCTTTTTGAGAATGCGCGCGACATAGTCGCCGATATTGCAAAGCGTCTCCGGCGCGGCCCAGATTTCGGTTGCGAGCTTGTCGGCTTCGGCGCCGTTGCGATCAAGGCGTTCGCGGATTTCTTGCCGGAGCTGTCGTTTGGTTTCGGCGAAAGCCACCGGCGACAACTGCGCCAATTGCTGCGCGGCCGCGATTGCCCGCGGCATCAGGGCGTCCGCCTCGACGACTTCATCCACCCAGCCGCGCTGCAAAGCCGCGTCCGTCTCATAGGTCGCGCCGCTAAACAGGGATTCCGGAAAATAGCGCGCCGGTACGGCGAACCGAATGGCCTCGAAAGCGAGCGCCGGAAACGGCACCCCGACCAGCAATTCGGTCACGCCGATGCGGCCACCGCTTCGCGCCATGATGCGCCGGTCGGCACAGCAGGCAAGCACGGCGCCGCCGGCCATGGCGTGCCCGTTGATCGCCGCAACAAGCGGCTTCGGATGAAAGAAAATCGACTCAAAGGACCAGTTCAATACCGGCAGGAATTTTCGCATGTAGTCGGCGCCGCCCGCATTCGCCCGAATGAGGTCGACACCGGCCGAAAAAATCCCGCCCTGTCCGGTCACGACGACGGCACGCGCGGCCGACACACGCAGCTCGGCAAAGCACTTCGCCAGCGACTCGCAGAACTCGATATCGAGGGCGTTGGCCTTGCGGTGCTTGAGCGTGACCACGGCAATGCCGTTTTCGGTTTTCACGTCGATCATGATTTTTCTTTGCCCCGGCGTTTCCCGTTGCACGATAACAGGGCGCGCGGACGGGAAGAAGCATGGTTAAACCGGACCGATTTTGGTCCGCGCTTTGCGCCAAAAAATCCGCAATTGGGTCACCGTGAGGTCACGGCGGTCTGGCCGGAATCCACCGCCAAGTATTGAGTCACAGCGTGTTCAGTCATGGAGGGCCCTATGCTCCAGTTTCGCATTGTTGCCGCCGCCGCAACGCTACTCGTGCTTTCCGCCGCCGCGGACGCAAATGCACAGACGACGGCCAGCCAGCCAGTGGGCAGCCCGCTGCAGCTCCTGACAATCGTCACGCAACCGGGCAAGGCGCAGGCGAAACCGCGTGCAAAAACATCTGTTGCTTCGGTGAAGCGGACGACCGAAGTTGCCGCCCGGAAACAGGCGCATAAGCATTTCGCCGCGCTGCGGCGGCTTCGGCCGCATTTGCCGGTGCAGGTCGCGGCTGCCACGCCGGTCCCGACGCCTGCGCCGACGCCGGACCCGATCTGGCCGGCGGCAAAACCCGCGATGGCAGCCGACATCCCGCCGCCCGCGTCGCTGCCGGTCGCGGCGCCTAGCGCGCCCGACCCGCGCGAACTCGTTGTCGCCGGTCAAACCGTGCGGGTTACTCCGCCTGACCAGGTCAATGAGATCGACCTTGCCGCCAACGACGCCGCGCCGCAGGCAAATGACGCGGCACCGACCGACTCCACGGCCAATACAGCGCCGCTGCACGACATCGCCGAGCCTGATTCCAAATCGGATTCCATCAACGCCCTCATCGCCAACGAGCCGCAACCGCCGAACGAAGTCGGCAGCACCTCGTGGTTCCTGCAAGTGCTGGCGGCGCTTGGCGGCGCGGTCACGGCCGGCACGGTTGCCTGGTTTCTGATCGGCGGCACGCCGCAGCGGACTTACGGTTGATTGTCATTCCGGGACGTGCCGAAGACATGGGCCCGGAATGACGGACTTAGCCTTTGGCCTTGAGCGATGAGAACAACTCGTAGGCTTCCTTCGGCCTAGCATTCTTGTGCACGACGGCATTGATCGCAGCGATCATCGCCTTCGGCGCTTCCGACTGGAAGATGTTGCGGCCCATGTCGACGCCGGCGGCGCCCTGCTGCACGGCGTTATAGGCCATGGTCAGCGCGTCGAGCTCGGCGAGCTTCTTGCCGCCGGCCATCACGATCGGCACCGGGCATGAGGCGGTGACGGTCTCGAAGCCTTCGTCCACGTAATAAGTCTTGACGTATTGCGCGCCGAGCTCGGCAATGATGCGGCAGGCGAGCCGGAAATATTTGGCGTCGCGCAACATGGTCTTGCCGACGGCGGTGATGCCCATCACCGGAATGCCGGCGCGCAAGCCGGCATCGACCAGCCGCGTCATGTTGTGCACCGAACGCGTCTCGTGCTCGCCGCCGATAAACACCTGGATGCCGACGCCGGCTGCGTTGAGCCGCACCGCGTCGTCCATGTCGATCGCGATCTGCTCGTCGGAGAGTTCTTCGCGCAGAATGCTGGGACCACCGCTCGCGCGCAGCACCATCGGCTTGGTCGAATCCGCCGGAATGACCGAGCGCAGGATGCCGCGCGTGCAGAACAGCGCATCGCAGGACGGCAGCAGCGGCACGATGGAGAGATCGATGCGCTCCAGCCCGCTGGTCGGGCCCTGAAAGTAGCCGTGGTCAACGGCGAGCATCACCGTGCGGCCGGTCGCCGGCGCGAAAACCCGCGCGAGGCGATTCTTCATCCCCCAGTCGAGCTGATGCGAGCCTTTCAGATAAAAGCCCGGCGTCTGCTGAGGCCGATCGGCGAAGTAGCGCTCTCCTTCTTTATCGGCTTCCGGCATGACGCTCCTTGACGGTCCGCGCGCTTTCGATGGCGAACCTATGCGGCATCGCCTCCGCACCGGCAAGGCGCTATTTTAAAACGCCACCTTCAAGACTCGCTACGCTCGGAATGAAAGAGGCCGCCAACTGCGGCGGCCTTACTCGATCAGATCACAACGGATGCCGCTCGCACTCGCCCGTAACGGCTCAAGGTCCCGATTGGCTTCCTTCTTGGCGGGACCGTCCCAGTGCGTGTCAACGGCTTCCGGGCTTGCGTAGACCTCCGTAACGGCTTGATCGTGCGGGACTACTACCTCGAATTTCAGCGTGCCCGGTTCGGTCGCCAGGTAACGTGCTGAGTGAGCCTTCAGGTGCTTTAGGTATTCGTCTTGCTTGCCCGGCACCGTCTTGATGGTCGCAATAAGTGCGAGTTTGGCCGTGCGGTTGCCCTCTGGGCCAAATCCTAATTAGGACAGCGGTTTCCGCAAATTAGGACGGAAGGCTCGGGAATTAGGACAGCACCCAAAACTAGGGAGGAACCCTTGGCTTTGTTCCTGTTTTGTTCTATAGTCCAGAACCCCGGAACAGAACGCCAGCCATGCGTGAGCCAACCGCTTTTTCCGTCATGCGTAACCGCGCCGCAATGGCCGAGGAATTGCGGCGTTTATTGCCGAAAATCGAGGGATTCCATAAGGCTAAGCCCCTCCCCTTTGGCTTGACCGCCATCGATCAGTGCCTGCCGCTGGGCGGGCTTCCCGGCGGCGCCTTGCATGAAATCGTGCCTGAGAAAGGCGCCACGCCCGCGGCCTTCGGATTCATGGCGGCGTTGCTAGCGCGCGCGTCTTCCCCTCCCCCTTGTGGGGAGGGGCTAGGGGTGGGGGTCAGAGAGTTTGCGAAAAGCATCGACGCGTCACCGAGCCACCCCCCTCCCTACCCTCCCCCACAAGGGGGAAGGGAGCAAATAAATCGTCACCCGATCCTCCTTGTTTTGCCGGCTTACGGGCTGCGCGATTACGGCCATCCGTACGGCCACGGCCTCGCCGCACTTGGCCTCGATCCGGGCCGGCTGATCCTTGCCGGGACTGCGCATCGCAAGCAAACCTTGTGGGCACTGGAGGAAGCGCTGCGTTCGCGCGCGGTCGCCGCCGTCGCCGGCGTTATCGACAAGCTCGATCTGAAATCGAGCCTGCGGCTGCAGCTTGCCGCCGCCGATGCCGGCCTGCCGCTCTTTCTGTTGCGCCCGGCGGAGATTCTCGAAGCCAGCGCCGCGGCAACGCGCTGGCGCGTTGCCGCGGCGCCCGCCGTCCGCGACCGCTTCGGCCTGATAACGCATGCGCGCTGGCAGCTCAGGCTGGAACGCTGCCGCAACGGACGCGCGGGCGAATGGCTCGTGGAGTACGATCATGTCACGCATTGTTTCAGTCTGGCTGCCGCGCTGGCCGATCCTACGCATGCTGGCGGCGCAGGCGAAAAATCCTTCCGCCGCGCCGGTTGATCCGCACGCACCGTTCGTCCTTACGCTCACCGCCAGCGGCGGGCCGCGGCTTGCCGTCTTGAACGCGGCGGCGGAAGCCGCGGGATTGGCGCCCGGCCAGTCGCTGGCCGATGCGCGCACCAAAGCGGGCGTCTTGCAGGTGCGCGAAATCGATGCCGCAGCCGACGCAGCTGCGCTGCAGCGGCTGACATTGTGGGCGACGCGCTACACGCCGACCGCTTCGCCATGGAACGAGGAAAATTGCGCCGACGGATTTTTCCTCGACATTGAAGGCGCCGCGCATCTGTTCGGCGGCGAGGAGACATTGCTCGCCGATCTTGCGGCGCGGCTTTCCAGAAATTTCGGCCTGCCGGCGCGGCTCGCGGTCGCCGACACGCCCGGCGCGGCCTGGGCGCTGTCACGCTTTCACGACAATCCTTGCATCACGCTTGCCTCCGGCGGGGAAGCCGCCGCGCTGTCGCCGCTGCCGGTCGAGGCGTTACGGCTATCCCCGGAAACCTGCACGGCCTTGCGCCGGCTCGGCTTCAAAACCATCGGCGCGCTGCTCGACAAGCCGCGCGCGCCATTTGCCGCGCGCTTTCCCGCCGAGCTCCTGCGCCGGATCGACCAGGCGCTCGGACGCGTGGACGAGCCGCTCATTCCGGTCGTCCCGCCGCCGGTTTATCACTGCCTGCGTTATCTGTTCGAGCCGGTGATCACCCAGGACGCCGTGCTCGCGCTGGCGCGCCGGCTGATGAGCACGCTCGTGCATGTACTCGCCCGTGACGACGTCGGCGCACGCGGCTTAAGGCTTTCTCTCTATTACGTCGAGGGCGCGGTCGAGACGGTCGATGTCGGGCTCACTTTGCCGACGCGCGATGTCGCGCATGTGGTGCTCCTTCTCGACCTCAAGCTCGAAGCGCTTTCAGCTATGCAGGAAGCCGGTTTTGGCTTCGAGGCAATCGGCCTTGCCGTCACCCGCGCCGAGCCCATCCCCGCGCGGCAGAACGAACTCCTCGACGATGCCGGCGAAGCCGGCCGAACCGAGCGTTGCGCGACCTTGATCGACACGCTGCGCGGCCGTCTCGGTCCGCACAGCGTGCGGCGGTTTGCTCCGGTCGCCAGCCACAGTCCCGAACGCGCCGAGATATTGCCGCCGGTCACGACCGAAGCGTCCGCATCGTGGCCGGAGCGAGCAACGGAAAAGCCGCGGCCGCTGCTCATTCTTCCGCGTGCCGAATCGGCCGAAGTCACCGCGCTCGTTCCCGACGGCCCGCCCCGACGTTTCTCCTGGCGCGGTGTAACCTATGACGTCGCCGGCTCCGAAGGCCCGGAACGCATCGGCGCCGAATGGTGGCGCAAGAGCAACGGTCATCGCCTGCCTGAACCGACGCGCGATTATTACCTCGTCGAGGATGCCGGCGGCCGCCGCTTCTGGCTGTTCCGCGAAGGCCTCTATGGGCGGGAGACGGCGGCGGCGCGCTGGTTCGTCCACGGCCTGTTTGCGTGAGTTGGCCATGACCGCTTACGCCGAACTCGCTGTCACCACCAATTTCTCGTTCCTGCGCGGCGCCTCGCATCCGCAGGAGCTGGTCACTGCCGCCGATGAGCTTGGCTGCTTCGCCATCGGCATCGCCGACCGCAATTCCTTTGCCGGGGTGGTGCGCGCCTATGACGAAGCCAAGAACAGAAACATAAAGCTCGTCGCCGGCGTGCGGCTGGTGACGACCGACGGTTTCGAGGTGCTGGCCTATCCGACCGATCGCGCGGCTTACGGGCGGCTCTGCAAGCTTCTCACTACTGGCAATCGCGAGGCCAGAAAAGGCGAATGCCATCTGACCTTCGAGGAGATTGTCGCCGCGAGCAAAGGCCAGATGCTGATTGCCTTGCCGCCGCTCAATCTATTTGCCGCTCGTCCCCGCGAAAGCGGGGACCCAGAACTGGATTCCCGCTTGCGCGGGAATGAGCGGAGAGATGAATTCACCACCCGCCTCGCCGCCCTCGTCCGCGCCGCGCCGGGCCGCGTCTTTCTCGCCGGCTGTCATTATCATCGCGGTGACGAGCCGCGCCGGCTGGGACTCTTGGCCGAACTCGGCGAACGCCTCGGCGCCCCGCTCGTCGCCGTCAACGATGTCGCCTATCACGCGCCCGAGCGCCGGCCACTCGCCGATATCGTCATCTGCATTCGCGAGAAATGCACGTTGGCCGAAGCTGGCTTGCGGCTTGCCGTCAATGCCGAGCGGCACCTCAAATCGCCGGCGGATATGACGCGGCTGTTCAAGAATTTTCCCGACGCCATCGCCCGCACAATCGACATCGCCAAGGCCTGCAATTTTTCGCTCGGCCAATTGAAATATGAATATCCCGATGAGCCGGTGCCGGACGGCAAAACCGCGCAGCAGCATCTTGCGGATCTCACCTGGGCGGGTGCGCGAGAGCGGTACCCGAAAGACCAATATCCGGACGGCATTCCGGCCGATGTGGTCAAACGGCTCAATGACGAGCTGGCGCTCATCGCCAAGCTCGATTACGCGCGCTACTTCCTCACCGTGCACGACGTCGTGCATTTCGCCCGCCGGCAAGAGAAGGAAATCCTCTGCCAGGGCCGCGGCTCGGCGGCCAACAGCGCGGTGTGTTATTGCCTCGGCATCACTTCGGTCAATCCGGACAAGACCCAGCTTCTGTTTGCCCGATTCATTTCCGAGAACCGCGGCGAGCCGCCCGATATCGACGTCGATTTCGAGCACGAGCGGCGCGAAGAGGTGATTCAATATATCTACCAGCGTTACGGGCGCGATCGCGCGGCGATCTGCTCGACCGTCGTGCATTACCGCTCGCGCCGCGCCATCCGCGAAGTCGGCAAGGTGCTAGGCCTGACCGAGGACGTGACCGCGGCGCTGGCGCGGACCGTGTGGGGCTATGGCGACGGCTTGCCGGACGAGCATATCCGTCAGGCTGGACTCGATCCTTTCAATCCGGCGATCCGTCAGGCGGTGCATCTCGCCGACGACCTGATCGGCTTTCCGCGCCACCTCTCCCAGCATGTCGGCGGCTTCGTGCTGACGCGCGCGCCGCTCGACGAGACCGTTCCGATCGGCAATGCCGCCATGGAGGACCGCACCTTCGTCGAATGGGACAAGGACGACATCGACACGCTCGGCCTGATGAAGGTCGATGTGCTGGCGCTCGGCATGCTGAGTTGCCTGCATCGCGGGCTCGATCTCCTCAAGGCGCATTACGGCAAGGATTATTCGCTGGCGACGCTGCCGCAGGACGACCCCGCGGTGTACGAGATGCTGTCGCGCGCCGATTCCGTCGGCGTGTTTCAGGTGGAAAGCCGCGCGCAAATGTCGATGCTGCCGCGATTAAAGCCGCGCTGCTTCTACGATCTGGTCATCGAAGTTGCGATAGTGCGGCCCGGCCCGATCCAGGGCGACATGGTGCATCCCTATCTCCGCCGGCGCGACGGCATCGATAAGGAGCATTACCCTTCCCCCGATCCGGCGCATGGACCGAAGAACGAATTGGAAGACGTGCTAAAACGCACGCTCGGCGTGCCGCTGTTCCAGGAGCAGGCGATGCAGATCGCCATCACCGCCGCCAAATTCACCCCCGACGAGGCGGACGGACTGCGCCGCGCCATGGCCACGTTCCGTCACACCGGCAACGTGCATCTGTTCCGCGACAAGTTCATCGACGGCATGACCTCGCGCGGCTACGACCGCGACTTCGCCAAAAATTGTTTCGGCCAGATCGAAGGCTTCGGCGAATACGGCTTCCCGGAAAGCCATGCGGCAAGCTTCGCGCTGCTCGTTTATGCCTCGGCCTTCCTCAAATGCCGCTATCCCGAGGTGTTCTGCGCCGCCATCCTCAACAGTCAGCCGATGGGCTTCTACCAGCCGGCGCAGCTCATTCGCGACGCGCGGACGCACGACGTCGAAATCCGCGCGGTTGACGTCAACTTCAGCGATTGGGATTGCACGCTGGAGCCTGCGGATGATGGGAAGCACGCCGTCCGCCTCGGATTCAAACTCATCAACGGTCTCAACGAAGACGAGCTGAAGAAACTTACCGCTGCGCGCGGCAACGGCTTTGCCTCGATCGAGCGGCTCGCGGCAAACGCCGGCGTGTCGCGCTTTTCCATCGAACGGCTGGCCGAAGCCGACGCCTTCCGCTCGCTGGGATTGGATCGGCGCGCGGCGTTATGGGCGGCCCGCCGCCTCGACACGATCGGCGCCCGTCCGTCGCGCCAGCCGGATTCCGTTACGCTGGACCAGTTGCCGCTGCTGACGCAGCATCTGAGCGACGAACTTTTCCCCGAACCGCCGGTCGTGCTGCCGGACATGCCGCTGTCCGAGCACGTGATCGAAGACTACGTGGCGACCGGGCTGTCGCTCAAAGAGCATCCGGTGCGCTTCTTCCGCGACCGCCTGACTGCGCTCGGCGCCATGCCCAATGCGCAACTGCGCGGCGATGAATTGCGCCAGGATCAACGCATCATTGTCGCCGGCCTGGTGCTGGTGCGGCAGCGGCCGGGCACGGCCAAGGGCGTGATCTTCATGACGCTCGAGGACGAAACCGACATCGCCAACATCATCGTCTGGCCGAAGGCATTCGAGCACAACCGCCGCGTGGTGATGACGTCGCGCTTCCTCGCGGTGCGCGGCCGGTTGCAACGCGCCGGCCTCGTCATCCATGTGGTGGCAGAAAAATTCATCGATCTGTCCGCCGAACTCGCAAAACTGCGCGACGGTTTATTCAGCGAAGAGGGCGATCTGTTTTCGCTGCGGTCGTCGGGCGTGCAGCATCCGCTCGACAGTTACTTGCTGCTCAAAAGCCGCGATTTTCATTAGAGCGGCCCAATCACAAAACAGCTCACAACTTGCATCAACAGCGACTCCCAACGTACCAAGTGAATTCAGCGAGGACCAGAACCATGCCGAGCCAGAAAACATTGGATGACTTCGTGGCGCTGGTCGTCAGTGGAAAACACGATGAAGCAATCGAGCGCTTCTACACCGAAAACGCCACGCTGCAGGAAAATCTGGGGGACATCCGCAAGGGCCCGATGGTCTTGTCGCTCGCGAGAAATCCGAACAACCTGTGTGAATCCGGTTTTTGTGTCCGGGGACTTTGTGGTCGTTCACTGGGTCTTCGAGTTTGTGCGCGCCGACGGCAGCGTTATGCGGATCGAGGAACTGGCCCATCAGCGCTGGCAAGGAGAAAAAATCGCCGAAGAACGATTCTATTACGACCCGGCCCAAATGAAGTAACTGCAAAATCGCGTTGATATCATTCTTCGGCTCCTGAGCCGACGTTCCGCGTTCGTCCGCGTCGTGTCTATCCGCTAACCGTGAGATGCCTCAACGGCGCCCTTCCCCGCGCACTTCTCCAGCACACGCGCGAGCCGCTCGGAAAACAACTTCGCATCCGCCGGCCGGTCGCCTTCGAGCACGCGAGCTTCATCGAGCAACAGATGCGCGGCGTCTTCCTTCAAGCTTCGCTCGTCATCGCCGAGCCCGGCGAGCGCAACGACAAGCTGATGGCGCGGATTGATCTCCAGGATCGGCTTTGAGGCGGCATTTAGTCGGCCGGCGCCGGCGAGAAGCTTTTCCAGCGCCCGGTCCGGCCCCTTGTCCGAAGCAACGAGACAGACCGCGCTGTCGGTCAGCCGATCCGACGCCTGCACCTGCGCCACCGCATCGCCGACCACGCCTTGCACGAACACCAAAAACTTCTTCACTGCATCCTGCAATTCCGGCGCGGGCGCTTCCTTGGCATCGACCAGCGGAATGAGCGCCAGATCGGCAGCGCCCTGCGTTACCGACTTGAACGGCTTGCCGTCGAAGCCCGGCGACGACATCACCCAGAACGTATCGACCGGATCGGGCAGGAAAAGCACTTCGATGCCGCGGGCGCGGAAGCCTTCCAGATGCGGCGAAGATTTCAGCCGCTCGATATCGTCGCCGGCAAGGTAATAGATCACGGTCTGGTTGGGTTTGAGCGCCGCGGCATAATCCTTGAGGCTGCGCCAGCTCTCGCCGCCGGTCGTCTTGAAGCGCGCCAGCGCCAAGAGCGCGTCGCGGCGTTCGAAATCCTCGTAGAGCCCTTCCTTGAGCACCGCGCCGAACAGGTCCCAGATTTTCGTGAAAATCTCCGGCTCCTTGTCCGCCAGCCGCTCAAGTTCGCCCAGCACGCGGCTGGTGGCGCCTTTTCTGATGGCGGCAAGGAGCGGGCTTTCCTGAATTTTTTCGCGCGAGACATTGAGCGGCAGATCGGCACTGTCGACCAGGCCGCGCACGAAGCGCAGATAGCGCGGCAGGAGGTCGGCGTCGTCGGTGATGAAGACGCGCTTGACGTAAAGCTTGATGCGGCCCTTGCGGTCAGGATCGAACAGGTCGAACGGCCGGGAGCCGGGGACGAAAAACAGCGAGGTATAATCGTGCCGGCCCTCGGCGTGGAAATGAATGGTCAGCGCCGGCTCGTCGAATTGGCCGGCAACGCTGCGGTAGAAGTCGGTGTAATCGGCCGGCGTGATCGCGGATTTCGGCTTCGTCCACAAGGCGGCGCCGTCGCTGACCTCCGCCGGCTCGGCGCCCGAGCTGTCGACGATGGCGATCGGCACCGGCACATGACCGGACTGCGCCCGGACCAGCCGCTCGACAGTCGCGCGTTCGGCGTAGGACTTCGCGTCCTCCAGCAGATGCAGCACGACGCGCGTGCCGCGCGATGGCGCGTCCGCGGACGTAGCCGGCGACACCGCGAACGTACCCTTGCCGTCCGAGGACCACAGGAAGGCCGTGTCGGCGCCGGCGCGGCGCGAAATCACGTCGACGCGCTCGGTCACCATGAAGGCCGAATAGAAGCCGACGCCGAACCGGCCGATCAGTGCCGTCTCCTCGTCCTTCTGCGCCGCTTCGATGCGATCGAGAAAAGCCTTGGTGCCCGAGCGGGCGATGGTGCCCAGCGCCTCGACCATCTCGTCGCGGCTCATGCCGATACCGTTGTCCTCGACCGTCAGCTGCCGCTTGTCCGGATCGAGAGCGAGCGTAATGCGCGGCTTCGGGTCGTCGCCCAAGAGCGCCGGAGCCGCGATCGCCTCGTAGCGCAGCCGCTCACAGGCGTCGGCCGCATTGGCGATCAATTCGCGCAAAAATACCGATTTCTCCGAATAGACCGAATGTACCATCAGCTGCAGTAGCTTGGCGACATCAGCCTCGAACGGTCGGCTTTCCGGCCGGCTCTCGTCGGTTGGGGTCATGGGCTTTCCCAGGGCAAGTCTTAGGTTCGAAGATTAGGTGCGGACGTGGCCGGTTCAAGGGTTGGCAGCCAACCGCGCTTTACGCCGCTGAAGCCAGGTCCGGGGTATGGACGTGCTCCGGCCGGATGCCGACCGCCAGGAAACGCGCGGGAATACGGCGCAGCAGCGGAAACATCTCGAACATCTTGAATAGCAACGGCACCTTCGGCTTTTGCGTGCCCGACAGCGCGCTACTGATGATCCGGTTCTGCATGATCAACTGAAACCGCTGGGTGAAATGAACCGGGAAAGTGCGCCGCGCCTGGATCGCCTCCAGGTCTGCGTTGCTGGCCGTGCCGGCCCTGAGCGGCGCGGCTAGCTGGTTCGCGGCGGCAACTGCGTCCTGGATGGCGAGATTGACGCCCACGCCGCCAACCGGCGACATCGCGTGCGCGGCGTCGCCAATGCAGATCAGTCCCGGCCGCCACCATTGCTTCAGCCGGTCGACGGCGACGGTGAGCAGCTTGACGTCGTCCCAGCTTTTCAATTCGGCGACCCGGTCGGCGAGATAGGGCGACATTTTCACCACCGACTTGCGGAACGAGTCGAGGCCGGCCGCTTGCACCCGATCGATGCCGCCTTTCGGAATGACATACGCACACTGCCAGTAGTCGCCGCGGTTGAGCATGATCATCATCATGCCCGCTTCGATATGGCCGAAGGACTCGGCTTCGTCGCCTTGCTTGCGCGAGACTCGAAACCAGAGCACGTCCATCGGTGCACCGAAATCCTCGCTGACGAAGCCCGCTTTTTCGCGCACGGTGGAGTGTCGGCCATCGGCGCCGAGGACGAGCTCGGCGCGGATTTCGAGCTCGCCGTCCGGCGTCTTCGCACGCAACCCGACGACGCGGTCGCCCTCCTCGATCAGATCGGTCGCCTCGGCTTGCATGCGCAAGTCGAAGGTCCGGTAGCGCTTGCCGTGCGCGGCGAGAAAATTGAGGAAGTCCCATTGCGGCATCAGCGCGATGAATTTGCAGTGGGTCGGCAGGTGCCGCAGATCAACCATGCGCACGTGCTTGTCGCCGACCTGTGCGCTGAACTCCTCCACCTTCTGGTGCGGCAGCTTGAGAAATTCATCCAGCAAGCCGAGCTCGTACATCAGCTCGAGCGTGGACGGATGGATGGTGTCGCCGCGGAAGTCGCGGAAGAAGTCAGCGTGTTTCTCAAGGACCACTACGTCGACGCCGGCGCGCGCCAACAGGAAGCCGAGCATCATGCCGGCCGGTCCGCCGCCGGCGATACAGCATTTGGTTGGGATCGCGTTCGGCGTCACGGCATCCTCGCCTGCGCGGAGCCGGCCGGTCGCCGTGACGGCGGTCAGGCCGGCTGCGCTGTCTGCGGCGCGACGCCGAGCTTCTTCTGCAGGCTCGACGACGACGTGGTGTACTGGAACACCAACCGCTTCTCCGGATAACAATAGTGATAGGCCTTTTGTGCCATCAGCGCGCCTTCATGGAACCCGGACAAAATAAGCTTCAGCTTGCCCGGGTACCAATTGATGTCGCCGATCGCGAAGATGCCCGGCACGCTTGTTTCGAAGGCCGCGGTTTCGACCGGAATGAGCTCGTCGTTCTTGAGGTCGAAGCCCCAGTTGGCGACCGGGCCAAGCTTCATGGTTAGGCCGAAGAACGGCAGCAAGGCGTCGCAGGCGATTTCCGATACCGCACCGTCGTTGGTCTTGATTATGGCCTTGCTGATCTGGCCGCCCTCGCCTTGCAGCGCGGTCACCTGGCCGAGCACGAAATCGATTTTGCCTTCGTCGGCGAGCGCTCTCATTTTGTTGACGCTGTCCGGCGCGGCGCGGAATTCGCTGCGCCGGTGGATCAGCGTCAGCTTGTCGGCTACCGGCGCGAGGTTGAGCGTCCAGTCGAGCGCGCTGTCGCCGCCGCCGACGATCAAAATGCGCTTGCCGCGAAACTGCTCCATGCGCCGCACCGAATAGAACAGCGATTTGCCTTCATAGGGCTCGACTCCGGGTATCGGCGGACGTTTCGGCTGGAACGAGCCGCCTCCGGCGGCAATCACCACCACCTTGCACTCGAATTGCTTGCCCTGGTCGCTGGTCACGCGAAACAAAGGATCGCCGATCTTTTCGACCTTCTCCACCATCTCGTTGAGATGGAATTGCGGATTGAACGGCTTGTTTTGCAACAGCAGCGCGTCAACCAGACCCTGCGCGCTGGTGTAGGGAATGCCCGGAATGTCGTAGATCGGCTTTTCCGGATAAAGCTCGGCGCATTGGCCGCCGATCTTGTCCAGAATGTCGATCAGGTGCGCCTTCATATCGAGCAGGCCGAGCTCGAAGACGGCAAACAAGCCGATCGGTCCGGCGCCAATGATCACAACGTCAGTCTTGATAGGTTCGCTCATTATCGTATCCGCACTCGTCTCAATGCGCTTGTCAGCTAGGGGTCATGGGGTGAGGTTGCGAGTGTCTAGCGTGGCCGCCGCATCAGGGGAAGAGGAAGCCGGGGGCAAAAAGCCCTTTTGCTGCGGCTTTGCGCCGGATTATTTCGTCACGCTTGGCGATCCGGCGTTCGGACTACCAGCCCCTCGAATTCCTCGCTCACCTTGATCTGGCATGACAGCCGCGAGTTCGGCTGCACGCCATAGGCAAAATCGAGCATGTCCTCTTCCATGGGCGACGGCGCGCCGACCTTTTCCTGCCAAGCTTCGTCGATATAGACATGACACGTCGAACAGGCGCAGGCACCGCCGCATTCGGCCTCGATGCCCGGCACGCCGTTATTGATTGCCGTTTCCATGAGCGTCGATCCGGCTTCGCCCTCGACCGTGCGAGCCGTCCCATCGGAATCGATGAAGGTGATCTTGACCATGCCGGAAAGAGCTGCGCCGGCCGGCAACAGGCGACGAATGAAATGGAGCGGCCGGCGGGCAGTCTTCTATCGGCTCCCGCAGCACCGCGCCAGTGCGGCAACCTGCGCGAGCCTAATACTCGCGGAGCGCGCTGTCGAAGGCTTCGGTTTGCGCTTCCGCGGGATCGCGCAACCGGGCGCCGATCACCGCGCGCACTTCCGCGCTCGCCACTTCCAACTCGGCAATCGCATCGGTCATGGCACTGGCGTCGTCGCCGGCAACGGCCTGCTCCAGACGTTCGGCGGCCTGTGCTACGCACCAGGCGCCGATGCCCCGCGCCGACCCTTTAAGCGTATGCGCCGCCGCTGCGGCACAGGCCGGCTTGGCGGCGGAAATGCGCTCAAGCATGAGCGTGGTCTGGCGGGCGAAGATCTGCAAAACCTCGCGCTCAAGGCTCCGATCCCCGAGTGTCATGCGGCCCAGATGATCTTCATCGATGATCATCGACTTCTGCTCAAACCGCGGCATGGCCAAAAGGCTCGACTGACTCATGACTACCTTCTCCCCGCGCTTATTGCCTGTGCCTGAAGGGGGATCATGCAGACAAGCGGCAAAAAGGCGGTAAATACCCGTCCCATCGATGGATTTTGCCGCACCCTTTCATCGCGCTGGGTAAGCAACTTGTTACGGGCATGCCCCCACCAGGTTCAGGCCGGTCGCCAGGACAGCTAGCTCCCGAACGGTGACAAAGCCCCTTCCCGGCCCCAGACCAGCCGCATTGTTGACCGCACAATGGCGGGATCGGGCGTGGCGCGGCGGCGAACGGGGTTATGGTGTCCAATTCGTTATTAACGATGATTAAAAGCACGTTACCAACCCGGTTTTCTCCGATCCGCCAGACCGATAGGATGCACTACGGCAGTATGACGCGAGGGCGGGGAGCCCCTCTTTTGCCGTGTTGATTTAACGATCACGCGCTCGTGGGCGCGGCCTTTATGTAGGCCGCCCTGGTCCGGCGTAACACGCGAGGCGACGACCGAAATGGCCAACAATCCCAAAAAGATCGCGGACCCGACCGAAGCCGCGCTCTCGGCGATCCAGGAAGCGCTCAAGGTCAGGGACGACGAAGCGCAAGACCAGGGATCGGACGATGCCGCCACAACGGCCGCCGTCGACCAAGTCTGGCGCGAATCGGCGCAAGTCTGGCGCGAGCCCGCGGCCATGCCTGGCCCCGCTGTCTCCGCCGACGCCAGCCCGGTCGGCGCGCACGCCAGCGACCCGCGCGCTTTTCCGGCCGCCAACGACGACCAGCAATCGATCGGGCAGATCTTGCAGGCGCTGCAAAACCGTCCGGCGCGCACGTCGTATTTTGTCGCCACGATCTTTTCCGCCGCATGGCTCATCGCCTGCATCGCGCTCTCGTGGGTGTATCTGCGTGACTTAAACGCCGCGCTCGGCCCCGGCCACTCCGCCGCCACGACGCTCGTTGGGCTCGGCGCCGCCGCGCTATTGCCGATCATCTTCTTCTTCGGTGTGGCGCACATGGCCTGGCGCGCTCAGGAATTGCGCCTGGTCGCGCAATCGATGGCGAAGGTCGCCATGCGGCTCGCCGAGCCGGAAGGCGTGGCGCGCGATTCCATCGTTACCGTCGGCCAGGCGATCCGCCGCGAGGTCGCCGCCATGGGCGACGGCGTCGAGCGTGCGCTGGCGCGCGCGAGCGAACTGGAGGCGCTGGTGCGCAACGAGGTCGCCGCGCTCGAACATGCCTATAGCGATAACGAAGTCCGCATCCGCGGCCTGCTGCAGGACCTCACCAATCAGCGCGATACGCTAGTGGGTCAGGCCGAGCAGGTGCGCTCCGCCATCAATAACGTCCACATCGACCTTACGCAGGATCTTTCGACCATCAGCGATCTCGTCGGCCAGCAGGTCAACGAGGCCGCCGAGCGGATCACCCAGACGCTGGCTGAAAAGGGCGAGTATATTACCGGCGCGCTCGGGCAGATCGGCGACAACATGATTCAGCAGCTCAGCGTGCGCGGCGAAGATCTGATCGTGCGGCTCGAGACGGCGAGCGAAGAGACTTCGCGCGCGCTCACCACGGCTAGCGACAACCTGACCACCAGCCTCAATTTCAAGACTGATAACATCGGCGAGGAATTCGCCGACATCGCGCGCGGTCTGGAAAGCATGATGACATCGCGGCTTGACGGCGTGACGGACCGCTTCTCGGAGAAGTCGCTTGCGGTCGTGGACATGATGGTCGGCCGCTCGCAAGAATTGACCGACGCCATCGTCAACACGTCGAGCCAGCTTGCCGAAACGATCGCGACCAGCGCCGAAGAGGTCAACTCCACCCTGAAGACGTCGGGTGAGTCGCTGATCCTCGACCTCAATTTGCGCGGCGGCGACGTCGCGAAAAAATTCGAGGCGGCGGGCAACCGCGTCACCGAATCCCTGATTTCGCGCACCGCCAAGATGACGGAAGCGATGCAGGAGAGCGCGGATCAGGTCGCCCAGATCGTCTCGGCGCGCGGCGAAGAGATCAAGGAAATGCTCGCGGCGCGTCTGGCCGCGTTCGAGCAGACGTTCGATCAGTCTGGCGCGCAGCTCGGCGAAAAGATTTCCCGCGACGCTTCGATGCTCGCCAACCTCATCACCCGCCACCTCACCGAATTCGACCGCACCGTGAAAACCTACGGCTCCGAACTGGTCGAGCGGCTGGGCGCGCGCACCCAGGACGTCTCGGAAACGATGCGGAGCTATGTCGACAATTTCGACAGCCGCGTGACCGCCAAAGCGACCGAAGTCACCACCGGCCTGGATCAGCGCCTGGCGCAGTTCCAGCACACGCTGGACAGCCGCACGCAGACTCTCACCGAAGCCCTGTCCGGCCGCGTGCTCGATATCGCCAAGACGCTGACCGAGGGTGGCCGCGAGGTCGTCTCCGCGGTCGACAAGCGCGTCGGCGATGTCAATGCGACGCTCGACAGCCGCATCGGCCAGATGGAGGACTTGCTGGTCGGCCGCACCGACGCCATGACTCAGCAGATCGAAACGCGCAGCCGTGCGGCCGCCAACCTGCTGACCGCCCGGCTTGAAGAGCTTTCCGAAGCGATCAAGACCAATTCCGGCAGCGCCGAGCAGTCGCTCGGGCAGCTCGCCGCCCGGACGATCGACTCACTCAGCAAGACCGCCGCCGCCAGCGCGGCGGCGAGCGACGCGCTCAATCGCGGCGCTGCCGAAGCCACCGCTTCGCTCAGCCGCAGCGCCGGCGCGCTGACCAACGCCATTACCAAGGCGACCGAATCTGCGGCCGACCTGATCGGCCGCAGCACCAGCGAAGCCGAACGCACGCTCGTCGGCACTAGCAACGAAGTCGCCCGCAATGTCGTCGGCAACGCCAACGACATCACCAACAACGTGTCGCAGCGGGTCGGCGAATTGACCCGGCTGCTGGACGAAAAGTCAAACACCCTAATCGCCGCGCTCTCCGGCAAGGGCCAGGAGTTCGCCGGCGAGGTCAGCCGCATCACCGACCAGGCGGTGAAGTCGATCGAGGCCAAGAGCTTCGTCTTCACGCAGACGATGATGGACAACAGCGAGGAAATAGCCCGGCTGATCAACGATTCAAGCCAAAACGCCACCTCCGCCATGACCCGCACGCTCGGCCAGCTGCAGCAAGGCACCCAGAGCGTCACTGATGCGGCCAAGGAGGCGATCGCCCGCAGCCTCGAAGACTTGCAGGCGGCCACGCGTAGCTCGATTGAAGAATCGAAACAGACGGCAGCGGCGACCGTCGCCGACATGCTGGAAACGAACAACATGTTGCGGTCGGACACCACCGCCCTGTTCGAGCGGCTGCGCGAGGCCAACATCCTCCTGCAAGAAGTGCTCAGCGGAGCACACGAAAACATGACCTCGCTCGAGCGCACCATGGTCACGCGCGTATCCGAGTTCGTCGCCGCCATGAACGACCTCAGCGTCAAGAGCGACACTAGCGCTAGCTTGGTCGAGCGGCATGTCGGCGCCTTCAACAACGTCACCGGCAAGACGCTGCGCGAACTCGGCGAAATTTCCGCCCAGTTCAATTTGCACGGCCGCTCGCTCGCCGAAGCGGTTGAACTATTGGAGCGAAGCAACCGCCGCGCGGAAGAGTCGATCACCAACCGGCACGCCAACCTCGAGGCGCTGGTCTCGACGCTGGACGCACGGTCGGAGGACTTCGCGCAGCGGCTGCAGCGCTTTGCCGCGCTGCTGGACGAGTCGCTCGACGCGGCAACGAACCGCGCGCGCCAGATCGCCGGCATCATCGCCGAGACCAGCAACGAAAGCGTCCGCACGATCGAACAGCAGTTCGAACTCGTCCGCGCGACGACGGAGGAAGAGCGCAAGCGCACCGGCGAGAATATGAACGCCGTTTACGACGAGGCCGCCACCCAGGCGCAGACGCTGTTCGCGCAGTCCGCCGACCGGTTCACCGAGATCATGCTGGGCATGAAGCAAATGGCCGCGGAAATGCAGCAAGAACTGGAGACGACGCGCGCCGAATTGCGCCGCGGCATCTTCGAGCTGCCGCAGGAAACCGCCGAAAGCGCGGCCCAGATGCGGCGCGTCATCGTCGACCAGATCGAAGCGCTGGCCGAACTCAACCGCATCGTCGCCCGTCACGGGCGCTCGCTCGACACCGCCGAACCGGTGCGGCGCGAGCCCGAACCGGCGCACGCTTCGGGCGGCCGCAGCCAGCCGCGGCCGCCGCGCGGCGATATCAGCACCGCGCCCCCGTCGGTAGCGCGCGGCGACATCACCGGTGCACCTCCGCGCCGCCCCGAACAGCCGTCGCAGAACGGCGACGGACGAAACGGCGGATGGCTCAGCGACCTGCTGACCCGCGCGTCGCGCGATGAAAACGTGCCGATCGCGCCGGCTGCACGCCCGGAACAGCGCCCGCCGCGCGGCGCCGCGGAATCCTCGCTCGAACTCGCTCGCGGTCGACGTCGCCCGCATGATCGACCACGACGCGGCCGCCGAATTGTGGGAGCGTTACAAGCGCGGCGAACGTGGCCTGTTCAATAAGCGGCTATACACACCGCAGGGCCAGAAGGCATTCGAGGAAATCCGCCGCAAATATCGCGCCGATCCGGAATTCCGCACGACGGTCGAACAGTATATTCACGAGTTCGAACGGCTGCTGGACGACGTCTCGCGCGGAGACCGCGGAGCGGCGGTGGTGCGCAATTACCTGACCTCGGATACCGGCAAGGTCTATACGTTGCTCGCCCACGCGGCCGGACGGTTCGACCAGTAGCAGGCTGGAACAGCCGGCAACGACGGCCTTGCTTGCCGAGCGAGTGCGGCGTTACCGTTCGTCGCATGGAAGCCCCGATTTCCTTGCCTACCGCCGCCGACGTCGATGCGGCCGCTCGCCGGCTTGCCGGCGTGGCGCTGCACACTCCGCTGTTGACCTCGGCTGCGCTCGACGCGATGACCGGCGGCCGCGTTTTCCTCAAGGCCGAGACGCTTCAGCACACCGGGTCGTTTAAGTTCCGCGGCGCCTACAACCGGCTCTCCGCAATTCTACCCGGCGAGCGCGCCGGCGGCGTCGTGGCGTTCTCCTCCGGCAATCATGCACAGGGGGTCGCAGCTGCGGCACGCCTCCTCGGCATGCCGTGCGTTATCGTGATGCCGCATGACGCGCCGCGCGCCAAGCGCGAGCGTACCGCCGCGCTCGGCGCCGAGCTTGTGTTCTATGACCGCGCCCGCGACGACCGCGAAAAGATTGCCGGCGAAATCGCCGCACGCCGCGGCGCCGTGCTGGTGCCGCCTTACGATGATGCCTTGATCATCGCCGGCCAGGGCACCGCCGGCCTGGAAATCGTCGACGACCTCGAGGCCATGGGCCTTGCTCCCGATGTCGTGGTGGTGACTGCCTCCGGCGGCGGACTGACCGCCGGTATTGCGCTTGCGGTCAGCGCGCGCGTCCCGGCGGTCAAGCTCTACACCGCCGAACCGCAGGGCTTCGACGATCACGCGCGCTCGTTCCGCAGCGGCCGGCGCGAGCAAAACGCGGAACTGAGCGGCACGATTTGCGACGCGCTGATGGCGCGCATGCCGGGAAAGCTTACCTTCGCCATCAACCGCTCGTTGGTTGGCGGCGGCGTCGTGGCCAGCGACGACGAAGTCGCCGCCGCCGTTGCATTTGCTTTTTCGGAATTGAAGCTCGTGGTCGAGCCGGGCGGCGCGGTCGCGCTCGCCGCGCTGATGACTGGGAAAGTGGATGTTGCCGGGAAAGTCGCCGTCGCCATTCTCTCCGGCGGCAATGTCGATCCGGAATTATTCTCGCGGCTTGTCGCCTAGAACCTGCCGCCGCGGTCAAAGCGAAATCCTCGCCGCGCAACCGACGAAGCTTCAGATCGACAAACGCGACGCCCTAGCCGCTCACCCCGCTGCGCGAGGTGAGCCGATCAAGCGCCGGCGCCGGGCAAGAAGCAGCGGATTTGTGTGCTCCCTTCCGCATCCATATAGGGCCACACAACCGCCGGACCGAATCTGTTCGGTTCGGTTACGAGCGCCGCTTCCGGTACGAGAATCCACTCCCCATACAGCCGGACGCGATAGCGGCCGTCCTGGGTATCCCAGTCAACATCTTCGACTTTGACCCCGTCAGCAAATGAGCAGCATAAGCCTTTGCCGCTCGCGAGCTGATCGAACCAGGCATGAAGTGGTTCATTGGCGTAGCGGCCGTCATCACGGGCGGACACGCCGCTCGACACCAACGAAGTCGTGCACAACGCTACTACCGCCGCTAACAAAGGACCGGTAGTTTGTGCATCGTGGCCTCCAGAAGATCGTTGTACGCCGACCAACAACGTGAAGATCGGACAGACCTGGAGAACGCATCGCCTGCGCGTCGTTGTTGATCCGCATCAACTCATGGAAAGCAACTTCCGTGCCGATTACCGAATCACCCTCATGGGAGAACACTTTTCGTTAACAGAGAATGAACAACCGCGCGACCGTCGCCGTTTACCGGCGCGACTCGAACGCGGCGACGTTGGTGCTGAGCGGTGGACGGGCGTCAACTGAACAGCGCGATCAATTCTTCTTCGCTCAGTGCTTGCAGCGCCGCGAGCTGATCGCGCATGCCCGCGCGCGGTGTCGGGTCTGCATGCGAACCCGCCACGGCTTGCGACGCTTGGTCGCTTGGCCCCGTTGGACTCGGAACCGGCAAACACGGCTCAAATAGATCGGCGCCCTCGTCGCGAGCCCGGTTCTGTGCCTCCGTTTGAGGCACAGAATGCCGCACTCCGGCGTCGAGCGGCGGCCTGCCCGCTTCTTCCGCAACGGAGGCCTCTTCACCGAGGTCGGCCAGAGGCCGATCGCCGGTATCATTCAACCGTGCGGCTTCCGCGCCGGCCGCAGGCGCCGTTGCCGCATCCGCCGTCATGTCGGCGATCCTGCGCGCCAGCTCGCGCAGTTGCGCAGCCGCGTTGTGCACGCGCGCCTGTCCCGCTTCGCTGCGCACGATCGAGTCGCCAACCTCGCGGATTGCCGCATCGAGACCGTCGCATAAAGCCGCCTCGATATCGCGCTGGCGCAACGCCATCGCGATGTCCTGGATTCGCTCGACGGCAAGATGAACGTCCGCCGTTGAGCTTGTGTCGCTGGCCAGCCCGGCGCCGATCTGCGAGAGCGCCGCAAGCAGTTCGGCGACAATACGCGCGAATGCTTGCGAGCCTTGTGAAGCGAGGCCCTCACGCATCGCGGCTTCAAGATTGGCGATCACGCCGGCAAGTTTCGCTGTGTCGGAGCGGCCGTGACGGGCAACGTATTCGGTGAGGAATTGGCGGCCGCGCGTCGTTGCCGTCAGCACGGCGTGAACGGCCTCGTAGTCCGCATCCTCGCGGAGCTTCGCGGAACCCTCCGGCACTGGCAGCGGATCGCTGGACATCGCTCCCCCGGATCGCACGATTGAAACAGCACAATGGCCGAGGCCTCGCAATCGGCTTGCATGGCGCTGGCCCCGATATTCCTAGCTTGCTTTGCGTCGGCAAAGCCGAACAGCAAGCGCCGTGCTCACCCCCATAACGCGGGCTCAGGGGGATAAACGACGCTTCCCTCGTAGCGGAGGCCGCCGGGCCGATCATTCGCGAGCAACAACGGACCGTCGAGATCGACAACGCGCGCGCGCTGCGCGACCAGGATCGCCGGCGCTACCGCAAGCGAAGTGGCAACCATACTGCCCACCATGATGCCGAAGCCGCGCCGGTCGGCCTCGGCGGCGAGGGCCAGCGCCTCGGTCAGGCCGCCCGCTTTGTCGAGTTTGACATTGATGGCATCGTATTTGGCGGCGAGTGCGTCGAGCGAAGCGCTGTCGTGCACACTTTCGTCGGCGCAGACCGGAATAGGCCGCTTGATGCTCGCCAGCATCTCGTCGCGCGCCTCCGGCAAAGGCTGCTCGATCAGCGTGACGCCGGCGTCGGCGCAAGCCGCGAGATTTTGCTGAAGATTATCCGCCGCCCAACCCTCATTTGCATCGACGATCAGCTCGGCGTTGGGGGCTACGCGCCGCACGACCGCGATCCGCTCCCGGTCATCGCCGGCGCCGAGCTTGACCTTGAGGAGCGGCCGCCACGCGGCCTGCTCCGCCGCAGCGGCCATTTCGGCGACCGAAGCCAGCGATATGGTATAGGCGGTGGTAACCGGGGCCAGTTCGGGAATCCCGGCTAAATCACACGCCCGGCAGGCTTTTTGCTTGGCGTTAACGTCCCAGTAAGCACAATCGAGTGCATTGCGGGCGGCACCCGCGGGCATGGCGCGCTGGAGGGCAGCGCGATCAAGGCCCCGCTGTAGCGCCGGACGCATGGCTTCGATCGCCGCCACAATGCCGTCCGGAGTTTCGCCGTAGCGTGGGTAAGGGACGGATTCTCCGCGGCCGCGGTGGATTCCATCGCTCAGTTCGGCCACCACCACGAGCGCCTCGGTCTTGCTGCCGCGGCTGATCGTGAATGCGCCGGCCAAAGGCCAGCGCTCGATCCGTACGGAGAGTTCCATGCGAGGGGCACTATGACCGTGGTTTGTCGCGGAGCTCAAGGGCGGCGGCGCGGCTGGGCGCGCGCGCCGCGCATTCGTCGATGAGCGCTGCTTCACTCGAAGCCATCGCCCACGGCACGAACGTCGCGCTCACCGCGACCGGCGTGTGGACGGTGGAACGTGCCGCCGAACTGGAAGGCATCGTCGATGCGGCGGCACGCCGTTATCAGGCCGCGCGCTCGGTCGATATCGATCTCGCCAAGCTTGAACGGCTGGACACCTTCGGCGCCTGGCTGATCGAGCGCCTCAAGCGCACGCTGACCGCCGCCGGCGCCACTGCACGCATCGTCGGCCTTTCCGACAGCGACCGTGGCCTGATTGAGGAATTGCGGCTGGTCAATCAAGCACCCGGGCGGCAACAAGCGCGGCCGAACCCGGCCATCGTCACGCTCGATATGGTCGGACGCGCGGTCGCCGAGATGGGCTGGTCGCTCGTTCTGATCGCGCATCTTTTGGGCGCACTGACAGCAGCCGCCTTGCGGACCATCGCCCATCCGACGCGGCTGCGGCTGACCTCGATCGTGCATCACCTCGATCGCGTCGGCTGGCGCGCGGTGCCGATCATCCTGCTCAGCACATTCGTGATCGGCGCCATTCTGGCGCAGCAGGGCATCTTTCGCTTTCGCACCTTCGGCGCCGACATTTACGTCGTCGACATGGTGAGCGTCTTGGTGCTGCGCGAAGTCGGCGTGCTGTTTGTCTGCATCATGGTCGCGGGTCGCTCGGGCAGTGCCTACACCGCCGAACTGGGCGCCATGAAAATGCGCGAAGAGATCGACGCGCTGCGCACCATGGGCCTCGATCCCATCGAGGTGCTGGTGCTGCCGCGTATTATCGCGCTGGTCATCGCCGTTCCGCTCCTTACCTTCCTCGGCTCCATGGCCGCGCTTTACGGCGCGGGCCTGGTGTGCTGGCTCTACGGCGGCATGGCGCCGGAGATTTTCGTTGAGCGGCTGCGCGAGGCGATCTGGCTGCCGACGTTCGAAGTCGGCATGATCAAGGCGCCATTCATGGCGCTGACCATCGGGCTCGTCGCCTGCGTCGAAGGCTTCGAAGTCGACGGCAGCGCCGCTTCGCTCGGGCAGCGGACAACGGCGTCGGTAGTCAAGTCGATCTTCCTCGTCATCGCGCTCGATGGCGTGTTCGCGATTTTGTTCGCCGGCATTGGGATGTAGTGATGGCCAGCAACACCGCCGTGATCAGCGTGCGCGATTTGGTCGTCGGCTTCGGCGACGTCACCGTGCTTGACCATGCTTCCCTCGATGTTTTCGACGGAGAAATCCTCGGCTTCGTCGGTGGGTCGGGGGCAGGCAAATCGGTGCTGATGCGCACCATCATCGGCCTGTTGCCGCCGCGCCAGGGCACGATCGAAGTCTTCGGCACCAACCTCGTGGGGCTCGGTGAAAATGAGCGGCGCGCGATCGAGCAACGCTGGGGCGTTTTGTTCCAGCAGGGCGCGCTATTTTCATCGCTGACGGCGTTGCAGAACGTGCAATTTCCGATGCGGGAATATCTCAAGCTCTCGCCGCGCCTGATGGAAGAAATCGCCGTCGCGAAGCTGGAAATGGTGGGGCTCGGTGCGGACGTGACCGGAAAATTTCCGGCGGAGTTGTCCGGCGGTATGATAAAACGGGTGGCGCTGGCCCGCGCGCTCGCGCTCGATCCGGACATCGTTTTCCTCGACGAGCCGACGTCGGGGCTTGATCCAATCAGCGCCGCCGACTTCGACCAACTGATCCGCACGCTCCAGCGCACGCTCGGCTTGAGCGTGTTCATGGTGACGCACGACCTCGACAGCTTGCACGCAGTGTGCGATCGCATCGCCGTCCTGTCCGGAGGCAAGGTGATCGCCGACGGTTCAATCGCAACGATGCTCGCGTCCGAGCATCCTTGGCTTAAATCGTATTTCCAAGGCAACCGCGGGCGCCAGATCGCGCGCCCCGTCCATCACTGAGAGGCTATTCCATGGAAACCAAGGCCAACTACGCCGTCACCGGGGCCTTCACGCTGACCGTCATTCTCGGCGTGTTCGGCTTCGTCTACTGGTTTCAGAGCAGCAGCGGCGGCGGCGAGCGATCAGTCTATCGCGTCGTGTTCGCGAACTCGGTTTCGGGCTTGCGCAGCGGCGCCGCCGTGCTGTTCGACGGCATGCACGTTGGCGAGGTGACCAAGCTTGCGCTCGACCCGCACGATCCGCGCAAGGTGGAGGCACTGATTGCGCTCGACCGCGTGGTGCCGGTGCGCGCCGACACCAAAGTCTCGCTGGCCTTCCAGGGGCTAACCGGGCTCGCCGAGGTCTCGCTGACCGGCGGAACGGCCGACGCGGCACCTGTCACCGCCGATGCCGGCCACCTGCCGACGCTTTATGCCGACCGGAATGCGGGCGCCGACGTGACGCAGGCGGCGCGCGACGTGCTTTCCCGCATCGACGGCCTCGTTAGCGAGAACGAAACCGCCATGCGCACCTCGTTGCACAATATCGAGACGGTGACCACGACCCTGGCGCAGAATTCACAGCGCCTCGACAAGGTGATGGCCGGCCTGGAAAGCCTCGCCGGCACCGGCGACAATCCCGGCCAGATTGGACAAGCCGCCGAGGCGATCCGCAAACTTGCGGACAACCTCGACAAGCGGACAGACGAAATCTCCACCGGCTTGGTCCGCTTCTCCAATTCCGGATTAAAGGAATACGAGGCGTTCGCCGTCGACGGCCGCCGCACGCTTGCCGAGCTTCAGAAAGTGCTCAAGAACATCGACGAGCATCCATCGCGGCTGATCTTCGGGCATTGATGACGAAAAAATCGTAGAGTCGCTATCGGGCCGCGCCGATTCGGCGGGGCAAAATCGTGCGGCGCGGTGCTCGCCAGTTGCGCCGGCTAGGATGCCATGCGGGCCAGACGATAGACCGACATGGCCTTGCTGACGCCCTTGAGTTCCGCCTCGCTCTTTGCCACCGGGTATGGCGCAATAATTTCCGCCACAGCCGGCGCGCCGTAAACTTCTTCGGTGATACAAATCTCGTCGCCATCGGCAAGGTTTTGCACACGCGCTGCGATATTCACCGTCTGGCCAAAATAATCGAGCCGCTCGTTGAGCGTCACCGCGATCGAGGCTCCCCGATGCACGCCGATCTTCAGGATGAAATCACGCTGCGGGCGGTCCCGATTTAGCTGATCCACAGCCTCGCGCATATCAAGCGCCGCCTGCACCGCATCGGCCGACGTCAAAAACGCCGCCATCACGGCGTCACCAATCGTCTTGGTGACGGCGCCATTGTGCCGAACCGTAGCGTCGAGAAGATACTGGAAGTGCCGCTGCACCTGAATGTAGGCGTTAAGGTCGCCGATCCGCTCGTAGAGCGCCGTCGAGCCCTTGAGATCGGTGAATACGAGGGTAACGTCGAGAACCGCAATGCCCTCCGCCGCGCTGATCACCTCCGAGCGGAAGAAGTCGCGAAAGGTTTGTGTCATTAATAGCCGCTTGCCGGATAACGATGGCGTGAACCGAAGCTTCGGGCGCTCAGCCGCCCCCATCGGAAGCTGCAGGATGCCGAATACCGTCGGCAGCTTGCCGGCATTGCGAACTTCGAACACGACCTTGCCGGGTGCGATGTTTCCCGTGGCGGGCACGCATTTGCCGCCGTCGAGTGTGACCGGCACGTGGGGTGGGGTTACGCCTGCCCCCGTTGCGACCGGGAAAAGAAATTGGGCGTCGCCGTCGAAATCCTGGCCCAGAAGCGTGCCTTCGGCGGCATCAACCTCGAGATTGGCCGCAGAACCCGGCTCAATGCGGGCGGCCACCCTCATCAGCCCTTTGGCCGTCTCGCTCCATGGCACGCCGTCGGGCATTAAGCCGCCCGAAGTCATTCTATAATTGAAGACGTAATCCCAGGCCGAAAGCGCATCCGGATTATGGAAGCGGATGCCGCGAACGGCGGGCGAAACCGTAAACGTCACCGTGATGTAATCGTCGAGCGCGGCGTCGTAATCGCTTTGACAGAGGTGGCAGTGGAAATGCGTGTGCAGTTTGCGCAGGCTTCGGAAGCTCTCGACAACGTCGGAGCACATCGGACAAACGAGCAGCCAGTCCATCTCGAATAGCCCAGACACGCAGGCACGGAGGAAAAGATCGATCGCTTCAGCTTCGGCAATCGATTTCTCTGTGGCGAACTGGATCGGGTTGATGCGGTAGAGTGCCTCGTCCGTGCCCGAGCGCAGGAGCGTCTCCAGCCGCGAGACGACGCGCGGAACTCCAGGATTTGGCCGCTTCGAGCACGACCAAGCGCTCTTCGAGCTTTTTCTCGTCAATCATCGCAATTACACCGCGATAAAACCTCGATCATCCTCGGCGTTCCGCTGAACCCAATTACACAATTCATGAGCGCGGGGCGAGCCCATCGGGGCGGTATTAGCTGGCTACTAATGGGTGCAGGCGCTAGTAAATTTCAGGCGGCGATTTCCGCCTCTCCGTCCCGCTCGATCAAATGCGGGCCCGGTGTCGGCTGCGCCGCGCCGGTTTCAGCCCAGGTAATGATCTCGAAGCGGCCGTCGGGATGCTCGGCCAGCGCCGTGCAGCTTTCGACCCAATCGCCGCAATTCATGTAGCGGATGCCGAAATCGTCGTGCATGACGGCGTGGTGGATATGGCCGCAAATCACGCCGTCCACGGCGCGCCGCTGCGCCTCGCTGGCCAATGTCTGTTCGAACGCGCCGATATAGTTCACCGCGTTCTTGACCTTGTGCTTGGCCCATTGCGACAGCGACCAATAAGAAAAACCGAGCCGCCGGCGCATGGCGTTGAAATAGCGGTTCACGAAAATGGCGAAGTCGTAAGCAGTGTCGCCAAGCAGCGCGAGCCAGCGCGCGTGCTTGACGACCATGTCGAACATATCGCCGTGCACGACGAGATAGCGGCGACCGTCGGCGGATTCGTGGATCGCGGTTTCGACCACCTCGATGCCGCCGAAATGGGTGCCGTAGTAGTCGCGCAGGAACTCGTCGTGATTGCCGGGCAGATAGATGATGCGCGTGCCCTTGCGCGCCTTGCGCAGCAGTTTCTGCACCACGTCGTTGTGCGGCTGCGGCCAGTACCAGCCCAATTTCAGCTGCCAGCCGTCCACGATATCGCCGACCAGATAGATTGTCTCGGCATCGTGATAGCGCAGAAAGTCGAGGAGGCGGCCGGCCTGGCAGCCGCGCGCGCCGAGGTGAACATCCGAAATAAACAGAGTACGGAACAGACGTGCGCCGTGCTCAAGTTCCACGATGTTTGGTCTCTCGTCCGCCAGACTTGGGCGTGCATATAAGCAGAATTCGATGGCAGCGGCATGACAACAAACGTTAACGCGGCTTAACGTTCACCGAGTCACAACACTGTCACGCGTTTTCATTAGATAACGCGGCGATGACAGCGCCGATTCTCGCCGCCGCCACCTTCTGCATCAGCGCGACGACCATTCACCTCGTCAGCCTCGCGATTGCCGCCGTCCGGCTGCGTGGGGGCGCACATGCACAGCGGCCGTTCTGGGGCGAACTTGCCGCTGTCAGCCTGGTGCGTCCGCTTTGCGGCGTCGATAATTACGCCCGCGAGACGCTGGGTTCGACCTTCGAACTCGATGATTGTGACTGCGAAATATTGTTTTGTGTCGCCAGCGCGAAGGACCCGGTTGTTCCGCTGATCGAATCAATGATCGCCCGGCACGCCAATGTCGGCGCGCGGTTGCTCATCGGCGACGACCGCATAAGCCCGAACCCGAAGCTCAACAATGTACTCAAGGGCTGGCGCGCGGCGAAGCACGAATGGATCGTGTTTGCCGATTCAAATGTATTGCTGCCGCCCGACTATATCGAGCAGCTGTTCGCCAACTGGCGGAGCGACACCGGCCTCATCGCCTCACCGCCGATCGGTGCGTGGCCGCACGGCCTGTGGGCCGAACTCGAATGCGCGTTCCTCAACACCTATCAGGCACGCTGGCAATATATTGCTGATGCCTTCGGCTGCGGCTTCGCCCAGGGCAAGACCATGCTGTGGCGGCGCGGCGACCTCGAACGCGCCGGCGGCATCGAAACGCTCGCCAACGAAGTCGCCGAGGATGCGGCCTCGACCAAGATCGTCCGCGGCGCCGGCCGCAAGGTCCGGCTGGTCGACCGGCCGCTTGCGCAACCGCTCGGCCATCGCGGCGCTCGCGAGGTTTGGCATCGGCAATTGCGCTGGGCGCGACTTCGCCGTGCGAGCTTCTTTGCCTATTTCCTCCCGGAAGCGCTATCCGGCGGCGCGCTGCCGGTGCTGGCGCTGGCGCTGGCCGCCCCGGCGCTAGGACTACCGCCGGCGCTTGCGGTCATTTGCCTCGGCGCGTTCTGGTACGGGGCGGAAACGTTGCTGGCGGTCGCCGTCGGCTGGCATGTTTCCGCGCGCTACCCTCTCGTTTGCCTGGCGCGCGACTTTTTGTTGCCGGTGCTGTTCGTCGCCGCATTGTTCGGCGATGACTTCATCTGGCGCGGCAACGAAATGCAAGTCGAGCGCCTTCGCCCGCGCGCCATCCCGGCGCTGAACGAACTCGCGCCGGTGGCCCGCCGGAGATTGCGTTCGCTCCGCGAACGGATGTCGTAGCGTGGCGATACCGAAGTCGCCCTTTAAAGGTCGAGTATCACGCTGACACGGGCGCGGGACACGCAAAGGACCATCTGGTCCTGGCGCGCGGTGACATCGAGCACCGAATCCCGGTGAATCACGGTGCCTTCGACGTAGCGGCACGCGCAGGCGCCGCAGATGCCAAATTCGCACGACGACGGCAGGCCAACGCCATGCGATCGCAGAACGTCGAGCGCGGATTTGTTGGCTGGCACGCGCAACACCTCGCCGGTGGAACCCAGCTTCACATCGAACGGTTCCGGCACGAAATTCTCGTCCAACGTCGGCTTGAACACTTCGCAATGCACGTAGCGTTCCGGCCAGTTGAACGCCGCGGCCCGGAAAGCTCGCGTCAGGCGTTGCGGTCCGCAGCAATAGACATGCGTGCCGGGCGTCACCGATTTGAGCAGCGCCTCGACATTGAGCCGTGCGGACGGTTCGTCCTCCGCGACCGAAAAGTAGGTAGAGAGCCGTTGCGGGCCGCAGATATCGCGCAGGCTCGACAAGAACGGTGCGTTGCGCGACTTATGCGCGCAATAATGCAGCTCGAACGAGGCACTGCGTCTGGCAAGGTGCCGCGTCATCGGCAAGATCGGCGTAATTCCGATCCCGCCGGCAATAAAAATGTAGCGCGATGCCGCCGCCAGCGGAAAGTTGTTGCGCGCCGCCGAGACCGGTATGACGCTGCCGACCCGGAGATTGTCGTGTATCCAGCGCGAGGCGCCCCGCCCGTCATCCTCGCGCTTGACGGCAAACTGATAGACGGTGTCGTCATCCGGATCGCCGCACAGCGAATATTGTCTGATCTGCCCGCTCGGCAGGTGCACATCGACATGCGCGCCCGGCGTCGGTTGCGGCAGCCGCGGCCGGCGCGGATGACGAAGGGTAAAGACGCTGACCGAATCGGTGATGGCGCGCGCGTCGCAAACCGCCATCTTCATAATGATACGTGCGGTCAACGCCGTAACTCTTCTTTTTATTCGTCGGCCAGCGGCTCGACCGGATCACCGCTCCGCACGAGGCCGCCTTTCTCGATCCGACAATTCAGTCCCGAGCGGTTATACAAAGGCAGAAAGACCGGCAGGCGGAGTAACTCTTCGAGATACCGGCAGGGAAAATTGAGCCGCCCGCCGAACAGGACCGCGGCGCCGACGCGAAAGCGCTTGCCGACGAGATGATTGAGCGGCACGCCTTGCACCGTGAGATTGCGCCGATGGTCTGCCGCCTCGATCTTGATCGGTCCCGACTGGAGTGGAGGATCGTTTCGCGCCAGCGCCTCCAGCACTTCGATCTCGAACAACGTGACGTCGCGGAAGTCGGGCTTGGGCGAGTATGTGCCGGTCCCCAAATAATAGCGGTCGCCTTCGATGCCGCGGCCGGCGACAAAGTTAGCTTCCGCAATTTCCTCCATTTCGAACGACGCCGCCGGCGCAATATGAATGTGGAGCAGCCGTCCGCCGCTCCACCTAGTCCGGCTGCCGGTTCGTTCGGGAAGTTGCGCGTCCAACATTGCGATCGGCCATCCCTTCCGTGTCGCCTACTTGACCAGGGGCTTGTCCTTGGTCTCGTGGGCGAACAACGTCGCAATCAGCGTGACCGGGGCCAACAAGATCAACATGATAGATACGCCAGCGGTGCCCCCGGTAAAAGCCGCCAGCGCCGTGGCGGCGAGCGGGGCGAAGCCGCCGCCGATTGCGGCGGAAACCTGGAACCCGAGCGACGCGCCGCTGTAGCGCACATTCGCCCCGAATAACTCCGGGAAATAGGTCGATTCCGGCGCGAACATCAGGCCGTGCCCGAGGTTTAGCGCGACGACGACGGTGAGGATTACGATTTCCGGCGTCTTGAAGTCGAGCAGCCAAAACAACGGGAAC
Source organism: uncultured Alphaproteobacteria bacterium (assembly GCA_963747855.1). Classification (GTDB taxonomy): domain Bacteria; phylum Pseudomonadota; class Alphaproteobacteria; order Rhizobiales; family Xanthobacteraceae; genus BOG-931. The sequence goes on along the minus strand of CAVVGN010000002.1, from coordinate 506,903 downwards.
GCAAACAGGACCGTGAAGGCGACACCGGCAAAATAGAGCGCCCGGCGCCCGTAGACGTCGCACAGATGTCCGAACAACGGGATCGTGACCAGTTCCAGCAGCGCGCCGATAACGATGGCGCTGAGCATCAGCGATTTTGCCAAGCCAAGTTTCGTCGTCGCGTAGACCACGACAAAGATCGTCAGCATGTAAACCCACGACACCTCGGAGAGCTTTAGCCCGATCGCGACCAGGAAGCTGCGCGGATTGTTGAGCACCATCTCGATCAGCGGCGTGCGCACGATTTGACCGCGCGCCTTGATCTCCTCGAAGACCGGCGTCTCCGGCAGCCGCGCCCGCACGAACAGCCCGACGGCGATGAGCACAACGCTGACGATAAATGGAATGCGCCAGCCCCAGGTTTTGAAGTCGGCCTCAGGCAGCAACGAAACCAGCGAGAACACGGCCGACGCCGCCACCAGTCCGATGGGAAAACCCACTTGCACCATGCTGCCGAACAAGCCGCGGCGATGCGCCGGCGCATGCTCAAGCACCATCAACGAGGCGCCGCCCCACTCGCCGCCGAGGGCAATGCCCTGCACCACGCGCAACAGCACGAGGAGGATGGGAGCCGCGATGCCGATTTGCGCATACGTCGGCAAAATGCCGATCGCCACGGTCGACAGCCCCATGCCGATCATGGTCCACATCAGCATCGACTTGCGGCCGAGCCGATCGCCGAAATGACCAAAGATTGCGCCGCCGACCGGGCGGGCCAAAAAGCCGATGGCGAACGCTCCCAAGGCGGCGAGCGTGCCGACGCGCGGATCGAGTTTGGGAAAGAACTCGGCGTTGAACACAAGCGCCGCGGCAGTTCCGTAGATCAAAAAATCATACCATTCGATAATGGTGCCGATGGTGCCGGCAAACGCTATCGCGCCAATGCTGCGCGTCAGTCCCGTCTCGATGGCGGCAACGCCCGTGGTCGCGATCATGCTCCGTCTCCCGCTGGTAAGGGGCCACTGTGCGAAACCGACGCGACTGGAGCGGCCGCGGGACGACTGCCCGACGCGCCATTATCGGAGCCACTGAGCCGATAAAAAGCAACGCGATCTGACGGTTGCATTCTCTCGGCAGCCCCTATTTGATCGGTTCGACTAGAGTCTAGCGAAAGCAATGCCGCAAGTTTCATGCCAGCAAGCTTGGCGTTGCCAGCGGAGGTCCCGTGCTGTTCGGCATTGTGATCTATGATGGCGTCGAGGCGATCGATCTCGCCGCCTTCGGCGTCCTGTCGATGGCTCGCCGCATCCGGCCCGATATCGAGATTTGCACGATCGCGCCGCGCGCCGGCGTCACCACTTTAGCCAACGGCCTGCGCGTCGTCGCCGACTACGATCTGCAGACTGCGCCACGCCTCGACATCATGGTCGTGACCGGCGGGCCCGGTTGGCAGGAACAGAGCCGTTCACCGGACATGCTGGCGTTCCTCCGGCGCCGCGCTGCGGAAATTCCCGTCGTTTCGGTTTGCACCGGCGGAATGATCCTCGCCGCCAGCGGGTTGTTGGACGGCAAGACGGCCACGACCAAACGCGAAGTGGTCGCGCCTGAACACCCGCCGTTGCAGCGCTTGCGCGAAGAATATCCAAACGTCATTGTGCGGGAGGCAAGCCTCGTGGATGAGGGCCGAATTATCACCGGCGGCGGCGTTTCGCTTTGCATCGATACGATGCTCCACTTACTTGCAAAATTGTTCGGCGCCGAAGTCGCGAACGAAACCGCGAGGATTATCGAATACCAGCGGGCATGGGCGGCCAATCTGGAGCAATTTCCGCCGCTTACGGCGGCGAAATCCTAGCTGGAAGCGGCTGCTTCTTTCGCCGCGCGATCGGCGATTGCGTTCGCTGCGCGAGCGGATGTCGTGACTGATTATTGTAGCCGGCAGGCATGCCGGAATTGCTTCTAACTCGACCCCTTCTAAACGCCAGCCGTTTCACTTCGCCGGGCTACTTGGTCCCGACAGCGCGGTTTCCCGCGCCGCGCGTTCCGCGATGGCCTCAAGCGCCCCACGGTCCGACGGAAAATCGGCTTCGATCCACGCCAGTTCGGCGGCGCGCAAAGTAGCACCCAGCGCCGGCCCCGCGGCAACGCCGCGCCGCATGAAATCCGCGGCCTTGAGGGGAAACAGCGGCGCTGTCCAACGTTGCGGCGAGCTTGCGAGTGCGCGCCAGCTTGCGTCGGCAACGCCGGCCGCCGATCGCGACCAGGCGGTAAGAACGCGGTCGGTGAAGGTTAGCGGCCCGAGTTTGTAGAGGAGCGCATGCGCGGGCTGTTCCACCGCGCCCGGCGTAACGCGCCACCAGTGGTCCAGCGCAGCGAGCCGGTCGGACTCCGTATTGGCGAGCCGCAACCGTTGCGTCAGCCGCCCGGCATCTTCCTTAACCCACACGCCGAGCGCGCCGAGGCGGCGCACCGCATCGGGCTGGGCGCCGATGGCCACCTCGACTTTAATCATGTTCTCGAAGCTCGCGAGATAGGCGACACCGCCCAGAACCGGGCCGAGGAGCCCGCTCTCGCTCATCACCGCGAGCGTCGGGGTCGCGCGCGAAGCGAGCACGAGCTTGAGCGTCTCCATCCGCACGCGCTCGCGCGACAAAGTCTCCATGCCCGCGCGCGCGGCGATGCAGGCGGCCACGGCAGCCGGATCGGGAGAACCTTCGGCAAAATGCGCGTGGAAGCGGAAGAAGCGAAGAATGCGCAGATAATCTTCCTCAATCCGCCGCCGCGGATCGCCGATGAAGCGAACGCGGCGCGCGCTAATGTCGCCGATGCCGCCGACGTAATCATGCACCATTCCGTCGGCCGCGGCGGAGAGCGCATTGATGGTGAAATCGCGCCGTTCGGCGTCCTTCCGCCAATCGCGGCCGAATATCACGCGCGCCTTGCGGCCGAAGGTTTCCACGTCCTCGCGCAATGTCGTGACTTCGAACGGGTGGCCGTCGATGATGGCTGTCACGGTGCCGTGCTCGATGCCGGTCGGCACGGCCTTGCCGCCGGACGCCGCCACCCGGCGCATCACTTCCTCGGGCACGGCCGTGGTCGCCACGTCGATCTCGCCCACCGGAATTCCCAACAGCGCGTTGCGCACGGCGCCGCCGACCACGCGCGCTTCCTCACCGTCACGGTTGAGCAGCGCCAGCAGCCGCGCCGCAGCGCCAGACTTCAGCCATGCGGCGCCGGCAAGATGCGGGCGCGAGGTCACCGCGTCGTTTGCGGCACGAACTTGCCGCCCTCGATATGCGCCGGCACATAGGTCGAACCGGGCGGCGCACCGCCGAATTGCGCGAGCACCACAAAGCTCCCCACCATGAGAATGAGCGAAGCAATCGCCAGGCCGGCGAGATGGCGCACGGTCCATGACTTCGGATCGAGCACGCCGGCGCGCGTCGCGACAAGAAACGCGGCATACAAAACGAACGGGACGAGGAACAGCCCAATCTCGGTGGCGACTGGCCGAATCATGTGTAAACCCGGTCGTAGAGGTTGCGCACAATACCCGCGGTGATGCCCCAAATGTAGCGGTCCCCGAACGGGATCGCGTAATATTCGCGCTGAATTCCCTTCCAGTCCCGGCTGTGCCGCTGCTGATTTTCCGGCGTCATCAAAAACGACAGCGGCACTTCGAATGTCTCGACCACCTCCCACGGATTAAGCGTAAGCGTGAAGTCAGGCTTTACGCGCGCAACCGTCGGCAGGACACGAAACCCGGAAAAGGTCAGATAAAGATCCAGATAACCGAGCGGCTCGATCAGTGTCGGCAACAGGCCGACCTCCTCCTTCGTCTCGCGCAAAGCCGCCACCACCGGGCTCTCGTCCTGCGGATCGATCTTGCCGCCGGGAAAAGCCACCTGCCCTGCGTGACTGTTAAGCTCCTTAGTGCGCAGCGTGAACAGCACGGTCGGCTCCGGGCGATCGATGACGGGGACCAGCACGGCGGCGGGTCTCGTCGCGCTGACGCCCGCTTGCTCCCACATCGCCGGATTGAGATCGAGATCGCCGCGCGCGCCCTTGGCCTGCGGATCGGTCAGCGCCGGCGGCACTTCGAGCGTCAGCCGCGCCCGCGCACGCGCGAAGAAATCGTCCGCCGTCGGTCGAAGCGACGGCACGCGCTGTTCGCTCACGCAAACTCCCTGACCTGCCCGGCCGGCGCCATCGGAAAGAAGGTGCCCATCGACGCCACGCCGAACATCGTCTGGCCGGAAACCTCGCGCTCCTCGCCGAGTTCGACAAGGTCGAAGAACAATGCACGCGTCACTTTCGCCCAAAGATCGCGGCGCACGTGCAAATACGGCTTGAGCCCGCCGGTTTTCGGCTCCGGCTCAAAGCGCAGCGCATGCTCAGGCCCGCACGCGACCCAATCGTCGACATTGGTCCGGAAATTGAGGACCCGTCCAGCCGATGAATTCTTTGACGTCGAGCTCGACGGCCATGAACGGCGCGTCATCGACCCGGATGCCGCACTTTTCCACCGGGGTCACCAAAAAATATTTATCGCCCTCGCGCTTGAGCACCGAGGCGAACAATTTGAGCAAAGCCGGCCGGCCGATCGGCGTATTCAGGTAGAACCACATACCGTCGGCCGCGATCCGCATGTCGAGATCGCCGCAGAATGGTGGGTTCCAGCGCTCCACCGGCGGGGGCCCCTTGCCTCGGGCGACGCGGCCGAGCGCGCCGGTAATCCCTTCCAAGCCCGGCTGCCCTTCCTTAGCCATGGTTTGCCTTGAAGCTGAATGCATGGACCCTATGTCCGAACGGGCGCTGCTTCACTTCGTACTGCCATGATGCTGGCGCGTTTATTGCAGCGCAATAGCGGTGCACAGCACGCCGCCGTGATTCGTACCGACGCTCCAAATCTGATTCGATACGCCGCAATGCGGCAATGCCGAAGGAGTTAGCCATGCCCGCTGCCAGCGGAGACGGGCTCGAGAAGCTCGAAGACATGATCGTGCGCACGGCCGAAGCCAGCGCGGACCACATCCGCGCGGCCAAGGCGGCGATCGGCACCGTCATTTTCGGCCAGGACAAGGTCATCGATCAGGCGCTCGTTACCATCCTCTCCGGCGGCCATGCGCTTTTGCTCGGCGTACCGGGATTGGCCAAGACCAAGCTGGTCGAGACCATGGGGATCGTGCTCGGCCTTGATGCCAAGCGCATCCAGTTCACGCCCGATCTGATGCCGTCCGACATTCTCGGCACCGAAGTGCTGGAGGAAAGCCAGACCGGCAAACGAAGCTTCCGTTTTCTGTCCGGCCCCGTGTTCGCCCAGCTCCTGATGGCCGACGAGATCAACCGCGCCAGTCCGCGCACACAATCCGCGCTGTTGCAGGCGATGCAGGAGCAGCACGTCACGGTCGCCGGCACGCGGCACGATCTGCCGCGGCCGTTCCATGTGCTCGCCACGCAAAATCCGCTGGAGCAGGAAGGCACCTATCCGCTGCCGGAAGCGCAGCTCGACCGCTTCCTGATGGAGATCAACGTTGATTATCCGGACCGCGGCGCCGAACGAAAAATCCTGTTCGAGACCACCGGCGCCGACGAGACCCGCGCCAAGGCGGCGATGACCGCAGACGAGCTGATGGCGGCGCAGCGTTTGGTGCGGCGCTTGCCGGTCGGCGAGTCCGTGGTCGAGGCGATCCTCGCTTTGGTGCGGTCGGCGCGGCCCGGCCCCGAAGGCGGCGAAACCGCCAAGCTCATTTCCTGGGGCCCCTCGCCGCGCGCCAGCCAGGCGCTGATGTTGGCGGTGCGTGCACGCGCACTCCTCGACCGACGGCTCGCGCCGTCGATCGACGACGTGCTCGATCTCGCCGAGCCGGTGCTCAAACACCGCATGGCGCTCACCTTCATCGCGCGCGCGGAAGGCGAGAGCATCGAAGCGGTGATCGGACGCCTGAAGACGCGGATCGGGTAACCGGATGGCGGCCGAGACCAGGCGCAGGTCCGATCATGATCGCCCGGCGGTGCAACGTGCGGTTGGCGAAGGCCGCACGCTTGCTGCCGCCATGCCGCGCCTGATCCTCGAAGCGCGCCGCGTGGCCGCGACCGTTATCCACGGCCTGCACGGACGCCGCCGCGCCGGTCCCGGCGAAAATTTCTGGCAATACCGCCGCTTCGTATCCGGCGAGCCCGCCTCCCGCGTCGATTGGCGTCGCTCCGCGCGCGACGATCATCTCTACGTGCGCGAGCAGGAATGGGAAGCCGCGCACACGGTGTGGATCTGGCCGGACCGCTCGCCGTCGATGGTGTTTGCTTCCCCGCTCGTGCGCGACACCAAGCTTTATCGGACACTGGTCGTGGCCCTGGCGCTCGCCGAAGTGCTGGTCGAGGGTGGCGAGCGGGTCGGCGTCCCCGGGCTCCTTCGCCCGACCGGAAGCCGCAATGTCATCGAGCGCATGGCGCAGGCGATCGTGCACGACCGGAGCGAGCGCACGAGCTTGCCGCCGGACTTTTCTCCCTCGCCGCTGTCCGAGATCGTGCTGATGTCGGATCTGTGGAGCGACATCGGCGAGGTGCGCCGCACCATTATGCAGCTCGCCGGCAGCGGCGCCCGCGGCCATGTCGCGCAAATCGTCGATCCGGCCGAGGAGACGTTTCCCTATTGGGGCCGCATCGAGTTTGTCGAGCCGGAAGGCGGCGGCCGCGTCACCGCGGGCCGCGCGCAAAACTGGCGCGCCGACTACATCGCGAGGATCGCGCGCCACCGAGCCGAAATCCGTAGCGAAACCGACCGACTCGGCTGGAGCTTCATCATCCACCGTACCGACCGCCCGCCCGCCGAGCTCCTTCTGGCGCTGCACGCCCGCATTGGCGGCGATCTGGCGGACGGCGGTTTTCGTTCGCCGGGCGCTGACCGCCAGCCGGTGCCGGCATGATCGGCGGGCTGCCGCTCGGCCTTGCCGAACCCGTGGTGCTGATCGGGCTCCTCACGCTGCCGGTGCTGTGGTGGCTCTTGCGGCTCATTCCGCCGCGGCCGCGCCGCATCGATTTTCCGCCGACGCGGCTTCTTCTGGAAATCGTTCCCAAGGAGGAAACCCCGGCCCGCACGCCGTGGTGGCTCACGTTGATGCGGCTCGCGCTTGCGGCGCTGGTCATCTTCGCCGCCGCTGGCCCGCTGTGGAATCCGCCGGTCGCGGCCACGAAAGCCCGCGCGCCGGTCGCGATTCTGATCGACGACGGCTGGCCGGCGGCCGCCGCGTGGGACGGGCGGCTCCGCACCGCTGATGAGATCATTGCGCGCGCCGAGAACGACCATCGCGCCGTGGCGCTCATTCCGCTGTCTGAGGGCCCGCGGGATATTTCCCTTGCCACCGCCGCGTCGGCGCGCGTGCGACTGCACCAGATCAGGCCGAAGCCGCACACCGTGGACCGCACCGAAGCGGTGCCGGCGATCAGGCGCTTCCTCGACCAGACCCGCGACGTTGAACTCGTGTGGCTCGCCGACGGCATCGAACTCGGCCGCGGCGCCGACTTCGTCAAAACGCTGGCGCCGATGCTCGACACGCGGGAAATGACCATCGTCTCCGGCGGCATCGCCGGCCCGCGCGCGCTGACCGCAACCGATAACGCCGCCGGTGCGCTGAGCGTGAAAGTCTTGCGGGCCAACGCCGAAGCGCCCGCCGCCGGCGCGTTGCGCGCGCTCGACCTCAAGGGCCTGACGCTCGGCGAAACGGCCTTCGCCTTCGGAGCGAACGAGCGCGAGACCGACGCGCAATTCGACTTGCCGGTCGAATTGCGCAACGACATCGCCCGTATCGAAATCGCCGGCGAGCGTTCCGCCGGCGCCGTGCAATTGCTCGACAAGCGCTGGCGCCGGCGCACGATCGGCATCGTGTCCGGCGCGACCGCCGACACCTCGCAGCCGCTGCTGTCCTCCAGCTATTACATCACCCGCGCGCTCGGTCCGTTCGCCGATGTGCGGGTGGCGCAGGGCGAAGTCGCCGGCCGAAGCCGTGACGCACTTCCTCGACCAGCACGTGCCGATGCTGGTGCTCGCCGATGTCGGCAATGTCGCCGGCGACGCGCACGACCGGCTGGCCCATTGGATCGAGGACGGCGGCGTGCTGTTGCGGTTCGCCGGCCCGCGGCTTGCGGCCTCCGACGACGATCTCGTGCCGGTGCGGCTCCGCCGCGGCGGGCGCATCCTCGGCGGCAGTTTGAGCTGGGACAAGCCGCAGCCGCTCGCGGCCTTTTCGCGCGAGAGCCCGTTCAACGGGCTCGCCGTGCCGAACGACGTCACCGTCAGCCGGCAGGTTCTGGCCGAGCCCGACGCGGCGTTGACCGAAAACACCTGGGCGACTTTGGCCGACGGCACCCCGCTCGTCACCGCCGCGCGCCGCGGCAAAGGACTGATCATCCTCTTCCACGTCACCGGCGACACGCGCTGGTCGGACCTGCCGCTGTCGGGTGCGTTCGTGGACATGCTCAAACGGATCGTCGCGCTCGCCGGTACGACCACCGTCGCCGACACCGATAGCGAGAAAAGCAAAGCAGCGCATGCCATGATCGCGCCGAGCCGCGTGCTCGACGGCTTCGGCGGCTTCGTCGCGCCGCCGGCCACCGCGCGGCCGGTGCCGACCGACTTTGCCGGCAGCGCCACCGCCGATCATCCGCCCGGCTTTTACGGCCCGCCGAATAATTTGCTTGCGGTGAATACGCTGTCGGCCACGGATCGCCTTGCGCCGCTCGATGTCTCCGCCCTCGGTGGCGCGAGCCACGAAGCCTATCGCAAAAGCGAGCCGCTCGATCTGCGCGGGCCGATTCTGCTCGGCGCGCTCGCGCTGTTTCTGCTCGACAGCCTGATCGTCCTCTATCTCGGCGGCGGCATTGCCCGGCTGGTTCCGCGGCTGGCGCGCAGCGGCGCGGCCGCTCTGGTGGTCGCCGCGGCGCTCGCCGCCACGTTGCCGCGCGCCGACGCGCAGGGCGCACAAAATGGTGAAGTGCCGCGCGCGGCGCTGGAGACCAAGCTCGCTTTCGTCGTCACCGGCAATCGCGACGTCGATGCCGTGAGCCAGGCGGGGCTGGCCGGCCTGACGCTCTTTCTCGCGCAGCGCACCGCGCTCGAGCCCGGCGATCCGATCGCTCTCGACATCGGCCGCGACGAATTGGCCTTCTACCCGCTGATCTACTGGCCGATCGTGCCCGGCGCGTCGCGCCCGTCGAGTGTCGCGCTCAAGCGCATCGACACTTACATGAAGCAGGGCGGCACGGTGCTGTTCGATACGCGAGACGCGGTCGCGGCGCCGCCCGGCGAAGGCGGCAACACCCGCAGCCCCGGCATGCTCGAACTGCGCAAGATCATTTCCTCGCTCGACATCCCCGAACTCGAGCCGGTGCCGCACGACCACGTTTTGACCAAGACGTTTTATCTGCTGCGCGACTTTCCCGGCCGCTTCAATTCCGGGCAGCTGTGGGTCGAGGCGCTGCCGGCGGTCGACGACGCGGAATCGGCCAACCGCCCGGCGCGCGGCGGCGACGGCGTGTCATCGATCCTGATCACCTCGAACGATCTCGCCGGCGCCTGGGCGATCCAGGCCGACGGCCAGCCGATGCTGCCGATGGTCGAAGGCGATCCGCGCCAGCGCGAGCTCGCGTTCCGCGCCGGCGTCAACATTGTGATGTACACGCTCACCGGCAACTACAAGGCCGACCAGGTGCACGTGCCGGCGCTGCTCGAGCGGCTCGGCCAGTAGGAGGGCGGAAGTGAATCTCGGCGTCGCGTTCGCTCCGCTCATTGCCGCCCCCCTGTTGTGGGTCGCGATCGCCGTCGCATTCGTCTTCGCCGCGCTCCTGTTCGTCACCCGCAGCCGCGGCGCCGCCATTCGCGCGTTGGCGCTGGCGCTCATTGTGCTGGCGCTCGCCAACCCGTCGTTGACCCGCGAGGACCGCGATCCGCTGAGCTCGGTCGCCGTGGTCGTGGTCGATAAAAGCCCGAGCCAGAATTTCGGCGACCGCGCGAGCGAAACCGAAGACGCGCGCGCGACATTGCTCGCCCGCCTGCACCGCATTCCCGGGCTCGACGTGCGGGTGGTCGAGGCCGGCCAGGCTGACGGCGAGACCGACGGCACGCGCTTGTTCACCGCGCTGGGCGCGACGCTAGCCGATGTCCCGCCCGACCGCGTCGCCGGCGCCATCATGATCACCGACGGGCGCGTGCACGACGTGCCGGCCGAAGCCTCCGCGCTCGGCTTTGCCGCGCCGGTGCATGCGCTGATCACCGGCAGCAAGGCCGAGCGCGATCGCCGCGTCGCGCTGATCGCCGCGCCGCGCTTCGGCATTGTCGGCCAGTCGCAGACCATCACGTTCAAGGTCGAGGATCACGGAGCGACCGAGCGCCGGGCCGAGGTCACCGTGCGCCGCGACGGCGACGTGGTGGAATCCCGCGCGGTGCCGATCAACGTCCCGCAGCGCGTGGAGATCCCGATCCCGCATGGCGGGCCCAACATCGTCGAGATCGAAGCCTCGCCGCTCTCCGGTGAATTGACAACCGTCAACAACCGCGCCGTGGTGTCGATCGACGGCGTGCGCGACAAGCTCCGCGTGCTGCTCGTCTCTGGCGAGCCGAATGCCGGCGAGCGCACCTGGCGCAATTTGCTCAAGTCCGACGCGTCCGTCGATCTGGTGCATTTCACCATTCTGCGCCCGCCGGAAAAGCAGGACGGCACGCCGATCAACGAACTGTCGCTGATCGCCTTCCCCACCCGCGAATTGTTCCAGCAAAAAATCGGCGAGTTTCAGCTCATCATCTTCGACCGCTACGCCCGCCAGGGCGTGCTGCCGATGATCTATTTCGACAACATCACCCGCTATGTGCGCGACGGCGGCGCGGTCTTGGTCGCCGCCGGGCCCGATTATGCGAGCCCGACGAGCATCTGGCGCACGCCGCTCGACGCCATCCTGCCGGCCGAGCCGGACGGCAACGTCACCGAGCTCGGCTTTCACGCGCGCCTGAGCGAGCTCGGCAAGCGCCATCCGGTAACCCGCGGGCTCGAAGGCGCCGACGCCGATCCGCCGCACTGGAGCCGCTGGTTCCGCCTGGTCGATACTCGCGTCGCGGCCGGCACGCCGGTGATGCAGGGCCCGGACAGCAAGCCGCTCTTGGTGCTCTCGCGCCAGGGCGAAGGCCGCGTCGCGCTCCTTCTCTCCGACCAGCTGTGGCTATGGGCGCGCGGCTTCGAAGGCGGCGGCCCGCATCTCGATCTGCTGCGCCGCCTCTCGCACTGGCTGATGAAGGAGCCGGACCTCGAGGAAGAGGCGCTGCGGCTCTCCGTCAGCGGCCATCAATTGCAGGTGCGCCGGCAAACCATGGCGGACGACGCAGCCGACGTGACGCTCACCTCGCCCGCCGGCAAGACCTCCACGCTGAGACTTTCGCCGACCGAACCGGGCGTCTGGCAATCGACGGTCGACGCCAATGAGCTTGGGCTGTGGCGCGCCACCGACGGCAAGCTCACCGCGCTCGTTAATATCGGCCCGGCCAATCCGCGCGAGTTCGCCGAAGTGACCTCGACCACCGACATGCTGGCGCCGATCGCTGCCGCGACCGGCGGCGATGCGCGGCGTCTTGACGACGGCAACGGCGTGAGCATGCCGCGCATTCTCGCGGTGCGCTCCGGCGACACCTACAAGGGCGACGACTGGATCGGCCTGAAAATGCGCGACGCCAGCGTCGTGCGCGGCATCGGCGTACTGCCGGTGTTCGCCGGCTTCCTCGGCCTGTTGTTGCTGCTCGGCAGCCTCGCCGGCGCCTGGGCAAGAGAGGGCCGGTAGGCGCAGTCGGGCGATGTATCCGCTCACCCTCCCCTGGTACGCTGTGCTTGCGGCGAGGGAAATGAATCGTGCGCATCGACTTCGACTGGGACCCCGCCAAGGCGGCGAGTAACGTCCAAAAACACGGTGGTTGGACAATGCGCCTTTCGGCGCTCCGCTTCCCTTTTTTATTTGAAGAAGGGATGGCGAATCCTCTTCGTGGCTCGTCGTCGTCGGCAAAACTCGGGCGCCCACAAAAATGCGCCGCGAGAACGTTTCGTCATTCTGGGGCGCGCTGACAGCGCGAACCCGGAATCCATACTCCCGGTCAGTCAGAAAATTTTCTGGATCGTCTGCGGTTATGGATTCCGGCTCTTGCTCGCAATGTTCGCTCGGCCGGAATGACGAGAATGCAGGTCGCGCGCGGGACCGAATAAATATTGCCGTCACCCCCGAGGTGCTCGGCGCGCAGCGCCGGGCCTCGAACGGCGATAGTCGAGACATTGGAGCTGGCATCCTTCGAGGGCCGCTGCGCGGCCACCTCAGGATGACGGAATGAAGAAAGCACCGGAACGCGAATGCGGTTACGTTTCCCACTCGCCCTGGATCGGGCCCGACACGTCGTCAAAGGCGCCGTCGGCCAATTCGGCGACCAGAAGCCGCGCCGGATCGACCGGACCGGGCATAGTGACGCGGCCGGGCGGAACGGGCTTGAAACCGCATTTGCCGTAATAGGGCTCGTCGCCGACGAGGATCACGAGCTTGTGGCCTTGCGCGCGCGCCGCCTCGAGCGCGCGGGCGATCAGCGCCTGACCGACGCCGCGATCGCGAAACGGCGGCTCGATGGTGAGCGGCCCGAGCAGCAAAGCCTTGGTCTCGCCGACGCGGATCGGCGAAAGCCGCACCGAGCCGACCAGGAGCGTGCCGACCCGCGCGGTGAAAGACAAATCGAGGCTGTGCCCCACCTGCTCGCGCAGCCGATACGCCGACTTGGCATAGCGGCCCGGGCCAAAGGTGCGCTCATGCAGGCGATCGATCGCCGGGGCGTCGCCCGCGGCCTCCGGCAGGATGGTCAGTGACACGTCGGTCATGCCGTGGGCGCGTAGCACCTAGGCCAGTTCCGGTCCAGACGGGGGCGTGCAGGACCCGCAGGAATGACTACATCCAAACACTACAGGCAATTCGCGGCGGTTTGGCCGGCTGAGGAGATTGATCGATGGGGCTTTTGGTTGACGGCACGTGGCGGGACGTCGATATGCGCGTCCAGGACGGTCAGTTCGTCCGCAAGCCGACGGCGTTCCATAATTACGTCACCGCCGACGGCAGCGCCGGCCCGACCGGCACGGACGGATTTGCGGCCGAAGCCGGCCGCTATCATCTCTACGTGTCGCTCGCCTGCCCGTGGGCGCACCGAACGCTGATTTTCCGCAAGCTGAAAAAACTCGATGCGGTGATTTCGGTTTCGGTGACGGCGGCGCAATTCGGCAACAAGGGCTGGGAATTCGGCACCGAACCGGGCGCGACGCTCGATCAGGTCAACGGCAAATCCGCCGTCGCCGACATCTATACGCTCGCCGATCCGCATTACAGCGGCCGCGCCAGCGTGCCGGTGCTGTGGGACAAGACGCGGCGGACGATAGTCAATAACGAGTTGTCGGAAATCATCCGCATGCTCAATGCGGCGTTCGATGCCTTCACCGACGTGCGCACCGATTATTATCCGCAGGCTTTGCGCGGCGACATCGATCGTATCAACGACGTGGTCTACAACACCGTCAACAACGGAGTGTACCGCGCCGGTTTTGCCACCACGCAGGCCGCGTACGAGGAGGCGGCGCGCGCGGTGTTCGTCACGCTCGATCAGCTCGAAGGCTTGTTGTCGCGCCAGCGTTATCTCGCCGGCGCGCAGATCACCGAAGCCGATTGGCGGTTATTCACCACGCTGGTTCGCTTCGACGCGGTCTATTACAGCCACTTCAAATGCAACGTGCGGCGGATCATCGATTACCCGAATTTGTGGAACTATTTGCGCGAGCTTTACCAGGTGCCGGGCGTGGCCGAGACCACGAGCCTCGATCACATCAAGCGGCATTATTACGGCAGCCATCGCAACGTGAACCCGACCGGCATCGTGCCGATCGGACCGGCGATCGATTTCACCGCGCCGCACGACCGCCGGAGATTTGGGTAGATTTTATTGGGTGAGGCAAAATAAAACGCCGCACCCTGAGGCGCGGCGTTTTTAGAGAGCACGCGGCGTTACCAGCCGCCGTAATAATAGGGTCCGCAGTTGTTGTAGTAGCCGTAATAGCCCGGATAGCCGCAATAACCATAGGGGCCGCCGCCATAGGCATAAAGACCGCCCAAGCCGAGTCCAAGCGCCACGCCCGGACCCCAGCCGCCGCCGCGCCAGCCGCCGCCACCTTGCCAACCGTGGCCGCCAGCGTGGCCGCCGTGTCCGAACGCCATGGCGGGAGTCGTCATCGCGCCGGTCGAGATTGTCGCCGCGCCGAGAGCCGTGGCCGCGGCGAGCGCAAGCATTGTCTTCCGCATCGATCTCTCCTTTTTGCCGCCCAAAGCCGCCATGTCTGCCAACGCGGCGCCGGCGCGATGGTTGCTCACGCCTCACGGACTTATGACCAGATGACGCGGATTAAATTACACAGCCGTAATGTTGCGGCGCGCTCACCAGAGTTCCGCGATGCTGCGCCCGCCCAGCACTTCGGCGATGCGCTCGCGCGTCGCGCGGCCGGTGTCGGCCGGCAATGCATCCGGCGCAAAAAATCCGTGCGCGACGATTTCCGCGCTCGGTTGCGGTGCGCTGCGCTGATGGAACGACCGCACGACATAGAGCGCGACATGATCGCGGCGCGACACCCGGCGATTGAAGTAGACGGCGAAAAATTGCTGCGCCTCACCGAGCTCGATGTTGCCCTCCTCGCGCAACTCGCGAGTGAGCGCCGTGCTCAAGGTTTCGCCCGTCTCGACGTCGCCGCCGGGCAGATGCCAGCCGGCGACATAGCTGTGCTTGACCAGGAACACGCGCCCGGTGCCGTCGATGACGAGCGCGCGCACGCCCACGGTCAAGCCGCGCGAGAAGCGCCAGTAAAAATGCAGAAAGTTGCGGATCAGCGGCTCGAATGGCCGGCGGATGGCGTCGAGTTTCATGCGGAGCATCGGAACATAATGTAGCGGCAACGGCTTTTGCGCCCCTAGCGAAGTACTTTAGAAAAATTCTAAGATACGCTGCATGCGCAGATTTGAGGCGGGCTGGTGAAGAACTTTTCCGATCTGAGCGAGCGCGAAATTCTGGCGCTGGCGATTTCCAACGAAAACGAGGACAGCCGCATTTATCGCTCGTTTGCGGACGGGCTGCGCGGCTCTTTTCCCGACACCGCCGGGATGTACGACAAGATGGCCGAGGAGGAGCTTGAGCACCATGACATGCTGCTCGATCTCTACCGCAAGAAATTCGGCGACTTTTTGCCGCTGATCCGCCGTCAGGACGTCAAAGGCTTCGTCGCGCGCAAGGCGATCTGGCTCAACCGGCCACTCGCGATCGAGGCCACGCGCAAATTCGCCGAGGACATGGAAATCGAGGTCGCGCGCTTTTACCGCCGCGCCGCCGAGACCGCGCGCGATCACGCCACGCGCGACCTTCTGACGCGGCTTGCTATCGCCGAAGACAAGCACGAGCAAATCGCGCAAGAGCTCGGCCACAACATCACGGCGGGCGCGCGCGCCGCCGAGGACGAAGCCGCGCGGCGCATGTTCGTGCTGCAATATGTCCAGCCCGGCCTCGCCGGTCTGATGGACGGCTCGGTCTCGACGCTCGCGCCGCTGTTCGCGGCAGCCTTCGCCACGCACAGCACCTGGGCGACGTTTCTGGTGGGAATGGCGGCGGCGGTCGGTGCCGGCATTTCCATGGGCTTTGCCGAGGCGCTGTCCGACGACGGTTCGCTGACCGGCCGCGGCGCCCCGCTGGTGCGCGGCGCCATCTGCGGCGCGATGACCGCAATCGGCGGCCTCGGCCACACCCTCCCCTATCTCATTCCGCATTTTTACACCGCGACCGCGCTCGCTTTCGCCGTGGTGGCGATCGAACTGGTCGCGATCGCCTGGATCCGCACCCGCTATATGGACACGCCGTTTCTGCAAGCCGCCTTTCAGGTACTGGTCGGCGGCGCGCTGGTGTTTGCGGCCGGGATCCTAATCGGCAGCTCCTGATTTGCGCGGTCTTTGCGGCGGCGGAAACGATTGTTTCACGCTTGATTCGCATAACATCATGCCGGGATGTTCGCGCTCGCCCATATCTCCGATTTGCATCTGGCGGTACGGCCGGGCCGGCTTGCCGAGTTTGCCAGCAAGCGCGGGCTCGGCTTCATCAACTGGCACCGCCGGCGCAAATACATCCACCGCATCGAAGCGCTGAACGCGATCACGCGCGATTTGCAGGGAAGTGGCGTCGATCACATCGCGGTCACCGGCGACCTCGTCAATTTGTCGCTGCCGGCGGAGTATGCCTGGGCGCGCCAATGGCTGGAATCGCTCGGCCCGCCCGATCGCGTCACCGTCATCCCGGGCAACCACGATCTTTACGTGGCGGAGGCGCGACGCGGTCCGGCCGAGTATTGGGGCGAGTTCATGCATGGCGACACCGACACAGCGAGCGGCACGTTTCCGTTCGTGCGTCGGCGTGGACCGATCGCGCTCATCGCGCTTTCCACCGCGATGGCGACCGGACCGTTTTTAGCCACCGGCCGGCTCGGCGAAGACCAGCTTGCCCGCTTCGCCGACACCTTGGAGCAGACGCGCGGTTCGTTCCGCGTCGTCCTCATCCATCATCCGCCGGTCAGTCCATCCAATCGCTATCTGCGGCGGCTGATCGATGCCGCCGAATTCCGTGCCGTGCTCGCCAGGCATGGCGCCAATCTCGTCCTGCACGGTCACGATCATTGCCGTTCGCTGGTTTGGCTCGACGGCCCCGAGGGAGCGATCGCGGCGGTCGGCGTGCCTTCGGCCTCGGCGCAGGCGCCGCATGGTCACGAGGACGCGTCCGGCTACAATATTTTTCACATCGACGGCGCGCCGGGCGCCTGGCATTGCGAGATGGTCACGCGTCAGCTCAAAGCGGACGAAAGCGTCGGCGAGGTCGAACGGCGCGTGGTGTCTTAGAATACGTTCGCAAAAATAAACGCGACGACGGCGAGCGTAACAATTCCGAGCAAAAAGCCGAGCAACAGCGCGCCGAAATTGCGCCGGCGCTGGCGCGCGCGCACCGCTTGGCGCGTGCCGCTGCGGGTTGTCAAATCGGTATCGTCTTCGAGCGCGCGCTCGCGCTCGACCAGCCGGCGGGCCACATAATCGGTGACGGCTTTGACGATATCGGGAATCTCGTGCGACTCGGCCAGCACCCGGCGGCCGAAACGGTTGTCGAGCAGGAAACGATAACTGCGCTTGTCGCGGCCCATGGCAACATGCGCCACCGGATCGATCCACAGCCGCGGCGTATCGCCCCGGCTCAGACCGCGGTCGAACAGTTCGATGTCGGCCGGCACATCGGCAAACAGCGGGTCGAGCGCTTCGTTGAGAAGTTCAAGCCGCGCAACCTCCGCGTCGCGCAGGTCGATCACGACGCTGGTGCGCTCGGCTGCCTCGACCCGCGCCTGATGCATCGCGGCTTTTAGCGGCGACGGACCTTCGGCGGCGGGCGCCGCGGCTTTATCTTTTCGTCCCCAAATCATTCAATGTCCCTGAACAAATCATACCCCAAGCCCAATAGTTGCGCAGCTGAATGCCCGTCCGTCCTTCGGCCGAACGGAAAGACTGGCCCACCCGACCTGCTGCTGGAATAGTGGTTTCTAGCAAGTTCCCCGTCTTTTGGGCACACTCACGACCGGGGACCGCCATCTTTGGGGTTGAATACTTTTTGGGGCCAAATACTTTGGGAGTTGGCCCATTATATTGCCCACTCCAATAGTGGGGCATTTTGTGGTTGACCCTGCAACCTCCGTTTTGGTTCGCTGAACTTGGAAACCGTGCGCGCAAAAGAACACGGAAAGCAGGCGCACGGGTCGAGGAAACCTGAGGACGCGGCGTGCCATGAACGCCCAGCAATTGTTGCAGGAAATTTCAGACTATTGCCGGCAAGCCGGGCTGGCCGAATTGACCTTCGGTCGACGCGCGGTCAACGACGGCAAGCTCACCGCGCGCTTGCGCAACGGCGGCCGCATCACAACCGATACGCTCGACCGCATCCACGGCTTTATGGCCGCGCACCCTCCGCAAGGACCGCGTCCGATCGTCATCGAGCGTCCTCGCGAAGCCCGTCCGGCCACCGCACCGCCGTTGCAGCCGGGCAACGGCCTGATCAAGCCTGCCGATCCACAAAAAAACTTCCGCTTCTTCGACAACCGGCAGAAATACCTGCTGTTCGTCAATACGTGCAGCGAGAAATGGGAAGTCGCGCATCGTGTCTCCGAGGAACTCACTCACGTTCATCCGCGGCCGCCGGCGCTGCGGGTGTTCGATGCCGGCATTGGCGATGGCTCGGTGCTTACGCGCGTCATGCGCGCCATGCACGACCGCTTCGCGCATACGCCGTTTTACGTGGTCGGCAAGGAGATCAGCCTCGAAGACATCCGGCTCACGCTGCAAAAGATGTCGGACCGCTTTTTCGAGCATCCGGCCACGGTGTTGGTGCTGACCAATCTCGCTTACGCCGACGCGCCATGGCTGCATGTCAAATCGCTCAATGCGGCGTCGAGCATGGTGTGGCACGAACTGCCGCTGATCGGAAATTCCGCGCACCGGTTCGAACAGCAAATCATGGATCTCGAACCGTTTCTGGCGCAAAATTGGCGAGCGGGCGTCAGCCCCCGCACCGGCAATCCGACCTATGAACGGCCGGTGGTGCTGGTAGTCTACCGGGAAGACCACCGTTTCCTGCTCGATCCGATCATTCCCAGAGCCGGCGGCGCAAGCGCCAACTACGATCTGGTGATCGCCTCACAGCCCTATCGCGCGCGCGCTTCGCTCGAATTCAAGGCACAGCGAGTGATCGCGCCGCTGGCGCGCGCCCTTGGCCCCGGCGGACGGCTGATCGGTATCCACTCGCATGGCCACGATCCCGGGATGGAAATTATTCAGAAGGTTTGGCCGGACGACCATCCGTTCCTTCACGATCGGCATGCGATTTTAAAAGCCGTCAAGCATGAACTGGGGCCGGCGGCGCGCGATCTCAATTTCAACGCCTACGCCGACAATCGCTCGCTGTTCCGCTACGTTATGCACACGCTGCCGTCGGAAATCTCCGAATCGATTGGCACCTCGACGCTGTTTGCGGCCTGGAACGCCGCAATCTACGTAGCCCAGGTTGAAGACGATCGGCTCGGCGACGCCGTCGCCGATGGACGCTACATCGATGCCACCCGCGAGGTGTTGCGCGAGCGTGGCGGACTTTGGTTCTTCGACGAGTTTTTTGTGATCTCGCGTCGACGCGCGTAGACGCCTTCTTCTGCCGCCGCGCGACAAAGGACGAGGCATGACCGCGCTCGCTCCAAACCAGATGCCCCTCGACCCGGTAGGCCGCATCGCCACCTTGATGGCCGAGTTTTCCATCGAGGCAACGCGGCCTTCCGCCGCCGACATCGCCGGACTGACGGCGCTCAAACGCGGCACGCGAGTGTATCTGAGTGCGGTGCCCAACCGGCCGGCGACCGAATTTGTGGACAATGCCATCCGTGTGCGAGCCTCGGGCCTTGTGCCGGTGCCGCATGTCGCGGTGCGTAACTTCGCCAGCGCGATGGCGCTCGACGAATTTCTGGCGCGGCTGAACGGCGAGGCGGCCGTCGACACCGTGCTAGTCGTCGCCGGCGACCGCAGTGAAAGCGGGCCATTTCGCTCTGCCCTCGATGTTATCGATTCTGGCGTGTTGCGCCGGCGCGGCATCCGTACCGTGGGGATCGCCGGTTATCCGGAAGGCCATCCGCGCATCGGCAACGAGGAGCTGCAACGCGCGCTTGGCGACAAGATCGCGGCCGCGGAGGCGACGGGATTGACCG
The DNA here is from genome assembly GCA_963747855.1 of uncultured Alphaproteobacteria bacterium. GTDB lineage: Bacteria > Pseudomonadota > Alphaproteobacteria > Rhizobiales > Xanthobacteraceae > BOG-931. Next base: position 487,062 of record CAVVGN010000002.1, on the reverse strand, counting down.
CCGAAATCGTCACCCAATTTGCGTTCGACGGCCGTGCCATTCTCGATTTCATCACGCAACTGCGCGGCTACGGCTTCGATCACCAGGTCCGGGTCGGACTTGCCGGGCCGACCAGCATGTCGTCGCTGCTGCGCTATGCGAACCGCTGCGGCGTTCGCGCCTCGGCCGGCGTGATCGCGCAGCGCGCCGGGCTGATGCGGCAAATGTTCGTCATGGCCACCCCTGATCATCTGATTCGCATGCTCGCCGCGGCAGCGCCGGCTGGTGTCGCGTTGCATTTCTTTTCGTTCGGCGGGATACCGGCAACCAGCCGTTGGACGCGCGCCGTCGCCGACGGCAAGATGGTCATCCAAGGCGAAGGTTTCAGTGTCGAGGCGCCGAAGTCCTGACGATCCGGCGGCCCGCTATCAACCAAAGTTATATTGCGCGATCAGGACAGGTAACTCTTCGACCGTCAACGAAGCGGCCGCAAAATAAAGCGACATCGTGAGACCGGCCAAACAAAAGGCGACGATGGCCCAGGCATCGCTCTCCGACGCCATATCCATTACCGGACCGAGGATATTGAAAGCTCGCTTCGCATTGGCACGTCGGACTCCTGCGAGAGGTGAGGACGACGACCCGGAGCGCTTGCGCACGATGAGTTCAACGGGGCGGCGCGACCAAGTTGTGAAAACGCCGCGACAAAATCATGGTTCATTTCTGCAAACTTTCAGAAGCGTCGCCGTGCAGCTCCACTCCACCGCACAGCAGGCGTTGAACGCTTTTTCGGTCGGGTGCCTATTTCTTCAACGCCACTTGATTTGAACGCGGCGCTCCCCATGTCGCTATAATTCCTCACGCTGGGTGGTGGTTCATTGTCATGACCCATAACAATCAGGCCATTGACGTTTTTTCCCCCTTCGATCTCGGCCCTCTGCATCTGCCGAGCCGGCTGGTAATGGCGCCGATGACCCGCAATCGCGCCGGGCCGGGCGACGTCCCGGCCAAAATCAGCGTCCCTTATTATGTGCAGCGCGCGAGTGCCGGCCTGATTGTCACTGAAGGCACGCAGGTGTCGGCGCGGGGCCAAGGCTACGCAAAAACGCCGGGAATATACAACGACGCACAGATTTCCGGCTGGAAGGCGGTGACCGACGCCGTACATTCGGCCGGCGGCAGGATCTTTCTTCAGCTATGGCACGTCGGGCGCATTTCGCATCCTTCTGTGCAACCGAACGGCGGCGTTCCGGTGGCGCCATCGGCACTCAAACCAGTCGGACAGATCATGACCGCGCAGGGCATGCAGGACTTCGTCACCCCGCACGCGCTCACGACGGCAGAGATCGCGAGCGTAGTCGAGGAATTCCGGAGCGGCGCGGCCAACGCCAAGCGCGCAGGCTTCGACGGCGTCGAGTTGCACGGCGCCAACGGTTATCTGGTCGATCAATTTCTACGTGACAAGACCAATCAGCGTACCGACCGCTATGGCGGCAGCGCACTCAACCGCGCGCGCTTTATGATCGAAGTGACCGAAGCAATCGTCGGTGAATGGGGCGGCGAGCGCGTGGGCGTGCGGCTCGCGCCGACCAATCCGTTCAACGACATTGCGGACAGCAATCCGGCGGCGACGTTCACCGTCGCGGTCAACGAACTGAGCAGGCTTGGGCTCGGTTATCTGCACATCGTCGAGCCGCTGCCGACCGATCCTGTCGCGGCCGGTGAAAGGCCCGACATTAGATTTTTCCGCCGCCTCTGGCGCGGCACTCTGATGGGGAACAAGGGCTACGATCTTGCCCGCGCCAATGCGGCCCTGCGCGAGGACACCGTCGATCTGATCTCGTTTGCTAGCCTTTTCCTCGCCAATCCGGATTTACCCGAGCGATTCAAGCGAGGCGCTCCGCTCAATCCGCCCGACCGGCCGACTTTTTATGCGGGTGGCGAAAAGGGTTACATCGATTATCCGGCCCTTCTGGGTTAGCGGATAGCCGGAATTCAATACCTTATATGCATAATAAATTGTTGTGACACCGGTCACTTCGGAATTGGGTAGCGGGGCCTAGCGTTGAAGGCAAAAAATTGGGGCCGTCTAAGAAACGAGGGAGCCGCCAATGACCGCCGCCCTGGAATTCTTGAGCCGAATAACCGACCAATTGTTTGAAACGCAGATGCAGCGCGCAGCGCGAAAGATATCGGCGCGGGCGCTGCTATTTCGGCACTAAGACCTGCCGTTTGCGTCAAGCCGCGAGTTTTTCCGCTAAGTCATGGAGATCCTTGGCAGCGAGATCGACGCAAATATTTGGCACCGCTTCTCCGTGGCCCTTTCCTTTTTCGTCCGGCCTGGCGACATGCGCTGTGCGCAGGCCGGCCGCGGCCGCGGCGGCAAGGTCGTCGCTGTGCGCGGCAATCATTAGGCAATGGTTCGGCGCCAGATCGAATGCCTCGGCCGCATCGAGATACACCCTCGGCTTCGGCTTGTAGTCGCCGCTGAATTCGGCCCCCAGAATCGCGTCCCAGGCAAAGCCGTTGCGCCGGGCGAGATCGACCATCAGCGAAACATTTCCGTTCGAAACAGGCGCGAGAAAATATTTGCGCTTGAGGCGCCCCAGAGCCGGCGTCACGTCCGGCCAGGCGTCGAGCCGGTGCCACGCCATGGTGAGATGCCGACGGTCTTGGTCGCCGATAGCGTCGGCGTTGAACCGCGGAAGGATGCGATCGAGATTGCGCCGATGCAGCACGTCGAGCTTGCAAAACGGAATCCGGCCCGCGCGTACGTCCTCCATCGCGCCCTGATACTCACCGCGCCAAGCGTCGGCAAAAGCGAACCAGTCGATTGCATGGCCGAGCGGCTGCAATGCCGTCTGTGCCTCGCGCGCGATCGAACTTCGCCAGTCGACCAGCGTGCCGAAAACATCAAAGAATAAAGCCTTTACGGCGATCGTCATGCGGGCATGCCCTAGCGCAACTCAGCGCAAGATGCCAAAAGCGCAAGCGGGAGGAAACCATGTCTGAGCAAGAACGCTGGGAAACCCGCTATCGTCCACCCGATTATCTGTTTGGCAAAGAGGCAAACGCGTTCCTCAAAAGCCAAGCGCATCGTCTGCGGGCCGGACAGACGGCGCTATCGGTCGCCGACGGTGAAGGCCGCAACGGCGTCTGGCTCGCCGAGCGGGGCCTCGACGTGCTGACGGTCGATTTTTCGGCGACCGCCCTCGCCAAAGCCCAGGCGCTGGCGCAGGAGCGCGGCGTGCGGATCAAAACCGAGGTCGCGGATCTGAATTCATGGCGCTGGCCGAAGGCCGCGTTCGACGTGATCGCGGCGATTTTCATTCATTTCGCCGGCACCGAGCGCGATGCGTTCTTCACCAATCTCAAAGCCGCGCTTAAGCCGGGTGGCCTCTTGCTGATGGAAAGCTACCACCCGGCGCAACTTAATTACCGGACCGGCGGACCGCCCGACGCCGAGCGCATGTATACAGCCGGTCTATTGAAAACTGCGTTCAACGATTTCGCCGAACTCGATATCCGCGAGTATGACAGCGTCATCAACGAAGGCACCGCCCACGTCGGTATGTCGGCGCTGATCGATCTCGTTGGAAGAAAATAGTCCGAAAGGTAGCCGAATGCCTAAAAAACCCTCCCGCGACATGCGGCCGACGAAGCAGCCCGCCCAGCGGCTGCCGGCATTGCCAATGAGCAGCCTGACACCCGAACAGCAGGCGATTGTGGATGCGATCAATAACGGCCCGCGCGGCCGATTCAGCAACGAAGGGCCGTTCGCGGTTTTTCTGCACGCGCCCACTTTCGGCATGCTGGCGCAACAGCTCGGCGGCCATGTCCGATTCAAGACCAGCGTGCCACCCCGCCTTTTGGAACTGGCGATCCTGTGCACCGGCCGACACTGGAAAGCGCAATTTGAATGGTACGCGCATGCCCGCATCGCGCTGAAGCAAGGCGTCAGTGAGGCGACGATCCGCGATATCCACGCCGGGCGCGCGCCAAAATCGGCGCCGCGCGACGAGAAGGCGATCTACGCCTTCGTTAACGAACTCTACGCCCGGCGGCGGCTGAGTAACGCGACTTACGCGCGCGTGCACAAATTGCTCGGTGACGCCGGGATGGTCGAGCTGACCGGCATCCTCGGCTATTACGCGATGATCTCGATGATCCTCAACGTCTTTCGCATGCCGGTGCCGCAAGGCGTGCCGGCGCCGTTCAACGAGCCGGTCCCCGGCTAGGCGACCTGACCGACGGGTTTTGGCGCGGATTTTGTCGCGGCCGGCTTGTTGCCCATCCGCGCGCGCTGCAATTCGAGAAAGCGCGCTTTCGGCATCGGAGGGGCGATCAGCACACCCTGTCCATAATCACAGCCCGTCATCATCAGGGCCTGCAGGTCCCCGGCTTTCTCCATCCCTTTGGCCACCGCGGCGCTGCCGAAACGATGCGCGAGGTCGATAACGGTCTGGCAAAGCGCGGCGTTCGCCGCGTCTGTGGCGCAGCCTTGCACAAGCGACTGGTCGATTTTGAGTTCCGCAAACGGCAGATCGCGCAAACTTGCCAGCGACGAAAAGCCGGCACCGAAGTCGTCGATCGCAAGACTGATGCCGTTGACGCGCAGCTGGGTGGCGATCTCCTTGCCAATATGGATGTCGCGCGCGATCTGGTCGGCTTTGACCTCGAGTATCAATCCCGGCCAGCGCTGCGAGTGCGGCCGATACTGTGCCACCAGTCGCGGGATCAGCTTGAACAGCACGCTAAGCGGTACGTTGATCGACAGATGCAAGTTGAAGTCGGCTTCCTCGAACAGGGTCCAGTCGAACAATGTCGCGAGCAGCGATTGCGGCGCGAGTTCGGTGAGGCCTTTGTCGTCACGTCCGACAGGAAGCTGGCCGGAAGCAGGATGCCAAATTGCGGATGACGGATGCGCGCCAGGGCTTCAGCGCCGGCCAACCGTTTACGCTTGAGATCGATTTTTGGCTGGTACCAAATTTCAAACCAATTATTGCGTAAGGCTTCGCCCAGCGCGACCCGCGCCCTGACTGGCCCGCCCATCGAATCGATCAGCGCGCGACGCTCGTCATCGGCTAAATTTTGATCGGCCCGGACCAGTTCCGGATGTCCGGAGTCGTTCATCGGAAAGCCGCCCTACCCGCGTAAAGGTATAAGGCAACTCCACTTAACCAATCGTTAGGTGAATTCGGGCGGCCGCTCCGGCGGGTCAGTGCTTGTCCATCTGCATCATGCCGCCGCCGTGCATCATGTTGCCACCCTGCATGGTGTTACCCATGCTGCCGTCGGTATCGGCACCAGGAGCCGGGGCGCCGATGGCCAGCACCGGCAATTCCACCTTGACCGTGCCGGCCTTCTCGAATTGCAGCGTCACTTCGACGGTTTTGCCCGCCTCGAGCGGATGCTTCAGATCGACCAGCATAATGTGGAAGCCGCCAGGCTTGAGCGTGACGCTCTCGCTCGGCTTGATTTCGAGGCCGCCCCCCACCGGGCGCATTTTCATCACGCCGTTGTCCACGGTCATCGAATGGATCTGGCATGACGCGGCGGCGTCGCTTCCTGCACAGTTCATGCGATCGGGCGCAGTCGCGGCGCTGGTCACCGTCAAATAACCGGCGCCGTTGCTCGCGCCCTTCGGCGTCGCGCGCGCCCAAGGTTGGCTGATGTGGATCGCACCGACGTCGTAATCGGCAGCCTGCGCGCCGACGGCCGCAACCTGCACCACGGCCATGGTGCCGACCGCGAACAGCCCGTGCAGAAGAAATCTGTGTGTCGAACAAATCATGGATCGCTCCCGGATATCGTCTCGGTGCCCGTTGCCCGAAACCTAGAATGAGACATCGTCTAAGGGAATGTGGCAAGAATAACGCGAGTGTATTCCCGCGACGGGCGGCGTTGAACTTGGCGGCATCCTTCGCTATACGGGCAAGCTAGCCTGGAGGGGTCCGCAGCATGTCCGCCACGTTCGACAAAGTCGCTGATATCATTGCGGAAACCTGCGATATTCCGCGCGAGAACATCAAGCCGGAAAGCCACGCCATTAACGACCTCGAAATCGACAGTCTCGATTTCCTCGATATCGCTTTTGCCATCGACAAGACCTTCGGCATCAAGCTGCCGCTTGAGCAGTGGACGCAGGAAGTCAATGACGGCAAGGCGACGACCGACCAGTACTTCGTGCTGAATAATCTGTCCGACCAGATCGACAAGCTGATCGCGGCGAAAGGCGCCTGAGGCGCCGCTTATGCATCTCGAATATTTCCAGATGATCGACCGCATCGTCGCGCTCGACGTAGAAGCGCGCTCGGTCAGGTCATTTTGCAGGGTGCCGGAGCGCAGCACGATCTTCGAAGGACATTTTCCCGGCTACCCGCTGCTGCCCGGCGTGCTGCAGATCGAATGCATGGCGCAAACGGCGGGCTGGCTGGTGATGGCGCGCTCGGGTTTTGACGTCATGCCGTTCCTGGCCGGAGTCAAAGACGCGAAATTCCGCACCGCTGTCGTTCCCGGCGACGAGATCGAGTTCGAGGGCCACGTCGTGCATGAGGGCTCGGGATTCTCGGTCGCCGAGTGCAAAGGCCGCCGCCAGGGCAAGGTCATTTGCGAGACCCAAGTGCTTTATCGCCTCATGCCCTTTCCCAATCCGGAATTCCGCCAAGCCATTTTGCAGCGCGCGGCTGAGCTCGACATTTCGGTCAGGGAGCTCAGCAAGTGAGCGGACGCCGCGAGGTGTGGATCACCGGCGTAGGTCTTATTACTTGCCTGGGCGAAGGGCTCGATGGGAACTGGGCGCGTTTGCAAGGCGGTAGCCCGCCGCCCTACGACGCCCAGACATTTGCTCCCTACATCGTGCACCCGCTGCCGCCGGTCAATTTCGACCAACAAATTCCGAAGAAGAGCGACCAACGGCAGATGGAGTTGTGGCAGCGGATCGGCGTCCATGCGGCAGGTCTGGCGCTCAGTGACGCCGGCATCGCTGGCAAGCCCGAACTCCTCGACGGCACCGATATGATCGTCGCCGCGGCCGGCGGCGAGCGCGACGTCGCCGCCGACACGGGAATCCTCACTGGGGCGCGCAAGGTCACCGATCGCGGGCCATTCCTCAACGAACGCTTGATGAGCGATCTGCGCCCGACCCTGTTTCTCGCGCAGCTGCCAAACCTGCTGGCAGGCAACATCTCCATCGTGCACGGAGTTGTCGGCTCATCGCGCACTTTTTTGGGGGAAGAAGCCGCCGGCGTGGACGCGGTGCGGATTGCGCAAGCGCGGATCGCAGCCGGACAGAGCGAGCTTACATTGGTCGGCGGCGCCTATAATGCCACGCGCTGGGACGTGTTGCTTGTCTTCGAGCAATCGGGCGCCGCGCTCAAGGGCACGTTCGCCCCGGTGTGGGATCGCGGGACGCCGGGCGGCTTTGCTCCCGGAAACATGGGCGCCTTTCTCGTGCTGGAAAGCCGCGAACATGCGCAAGCGCGCGGCGCACGCCCGCGCGGGCGGCTTTCGGCGGTGGTCTCCGATCGCAATAAACGTCAGCCCGGCGAGATCGAGGCGACGCTCCGCCGCGAGTGGGAAATGATCGCCGAGCAGGTTGATCACGCGCATGCCGCGATAATTTCCGGCGCCGCCGGCCTGCAACCGGCGACCGCGGCCGAGCAAAAGGTGCTCAAGGAGATCGGCCTTCCCGTCCGCAACACCGGGACCTATATCGGACATGGCATGGAGGCCCAGTTCATGGCCAATCTGGGAATTGCCTGCACGGTTCTGGAACATGGCAAACTGTTCGCGCCGGTCGGGACCGGAGATAACGGGGCAAGTCCGGCCGGCATCTCGCAGGTTGTCGTTACCAGCGTCGGCAATTGGCGCGGTGAAGGCTTGGCGCTCGTTGAGCGGGTTGCTTGAGGGAGAACATCATGGCTGCCGCCACTCGCGACAAATTCGGTCGCCCGATCGTTGCGGTCACCGGTATCGGCGTCGTCACCTCGCTCGGCGTCGGCAAGTCCGATAATTGGGCAAAGCTTTCCGGGGGCGTTTCCGGCATCAAGCGCATTTCGCGTTTTCCCACGGCGGGGCTGCGCACCACCATCGCCGGCGCTGTCAATGACGTGTACCGCGAGAACATGTCACCGGCGGAGCTCTCCGAGCGTGTCGCGCTGCTTGCCGGCGAAGAAGCGATCGCGGAATCCGGCATCGGCGCTAAGGGCCGCTTTCCCGGGCCGCTTTATCTCGCACCGCCGCCGCTCGAGATCGAATGGACTGACCGGATGGGGATGGCCGAAATGGCGGCGTCAAATGCCGACACGACTTATCCCGAACTTCTGCGCGTTGCGCGCGATTACGCCGTCGGCCATGGCGCGTTCAAGTTTGCCATTATCGGCGAACACCTCGCCGAGCATTTCGGCACCGAAGGCTCGCCGGTTTCGCTCAATACCGCTTGCGCGTCGGGCGCCAGCGCTATCCAGCTTGGCGTGGAGGCGATCCGGCGCGGCGACTGCCAGGCTGCACTCGCGATCGGCGCGGATGCGTCATTGACGCCTGAATTGCTGGTGCGTTTTTCGCTCCTCTCCGCACTCTCGACCCAAAACGATCCCCCCGAGCGCGCCTCGAAACCGTTCTCCAAAAACCGCGACGGTTTCGTGCTGGCGGAAGGCGCCGCTGCACTGGTGCTCGAAGACCTCGATCATGCGCGTGCGCGCGGCGCCCGCGTCATCGGCGTCCTGGAAGGCTACGGCGAGAAATCGGATTCGTTTCACCGCACTCGATCGAGCCCGGACGGCAAACCGATCGTCGCCACAATCCGCAACGCGCTGGCCGATGCTGGCGTCGGGCCGCAAGACGTCGACTACATCAACGCCCACGGCACCTCGACGCCTGAGAATGACAAGATGGAACATCTCGGCGTATCCACGGTTTTCGGCGACGCCATTCGCGGCATCCCGATTTCGTCCAACAAATCGATGATCGGCCACACGCTGACCGCGGCCGGCGCGGTGGAGGCGGCCTTCACCTTGCTCACACTGCAGCATCAGCGCATCCCGCCGACCATCAATCACGCCGTTCCCGATCCGGCGATCCCGCTCGACGTCGTGCCGAACGTAGCGCGCGACGCCAAAATGCGCCGCGCCATGTCAAATTCTTTCGGCTTCGGCGGCCAGAATGTCTGCCTGGTCATGGCGTTGGAGCCGGCGTGACTCTGCTCGATCAGCAAAAGTCGGTTTCGGCACACACCATGCGCGCGCTTATGCTCGTCGGCGACCGCAAGATCGAGCTGCGCGACATCGAGGCGCCGCCGCCGCCCGCCGCGGGCGAAGTGCAGATCGCCATCAAGGCGATCGGGCTCAATCACATCGACGTTTGGGGTTGGCGCGGCATGGCATTCGCCAAACGAAAACTGCCGCTGATCGTCGGCGCGGAAGCCGCCGGCGAAATCCGCGCGGTCGGTCCCGGCGTGACTGGATTTAAGATCGGCGACCCGGTGGTCGCCTATGGCGGGTTGACCTGTGGAGTTTGCAAAGCCTGCCGCGAAGGCCGCGACAACCTGTGCGAGAACGTGGCCGGCATTATGGGCTTCCACGTCGACGGCTTTGCCCGCGACCTCGTCAATAAACCCGCGCGGCTGACCATCCCGGTGCCCGCGGGCGTGAACTTCAGCGACGCCGCCTGTGCGCCGATCGCGTTTGCGACCGTGCAGCATATGCTGTTCGACAACGCCAAGCTCGAGCCCGGCGAGACCATACTGGTACAGGCCGGGGGCTCCGGCATCGGCACCGCCGCCATCAAGATGGCGAAAGCGATCGGCTGCACTGTTATCACCACCGTCGGCGACGACGAAAAAGCCGCCAAGGCGAAAGCCATAGGCGCCGACCATGTCATCAACTACCGCACCGAACGGTTTGAGGGGGTGGTGCGCAAGCTCACCAAAAAGGAAGGCGTCGATGTGGCCTTTGAGCATGTCGGACCGGACACGTTCAACGGATCCCTATTCTGTCTCAAGCGCGGAGGCCGGCTCGTGACTTGCGGCTCGACCTCCGGCCAATCAACGACGCTTAATCTGTTCCAGCTTTACCTTCAGCAATATCGCATCTTCGGCTCATTTGGCGCATCCATGCGCAATATCCGCGAGAGCCTGGCAAAAATGGCGAACGGGCTTACGCCGGTTATCGATACCGAGGTCGCTCTCGCGGACTTCGAACGCGGCCTCGCGCGCCTGGAAAGCCGGCAAGTCTTCGGCAAGATTATCGTCGCTTTCTGACAACCGAGGCGCGATGGGGAAGCCGCGGATCAAGCTTCTGGACGCCGCCGTCGGCGCGATTGCGGCCGGCACCTTAGGCGCGGTCAAGCACATGGACCGGCGCCGCACCGCCGATTTCGCCGGCGCATTGATGCGCCGCCTCGGCCCCATGCTGCCCGAACATAGGCTTGGCCGCGCCAATCTGCGTGCAGCATTCCCGAAAAAATCCGACGCCGAGATTGAGGGGATTCTCGCCGGCGTGTGGGACAATCTCGGCCGGATCGGCGTTGAATTCGCGCATCTCGATGAATTTTCCATCGCCGGCCTCGGCCCTCTCTCGCCCGACGATATCACCTACGCGCCGGAAGTCGCCGAGCGTTACCGGCAGCTGATCGCGGGCGGCCAGCCGCTCCTGTGTTTCGCCGCCCATCTCGCCAATTGGGAGCTGCCGGCGGTCATGGGTCACTTGCTCGGCGCCAAAACCGCCGTGCTTTACCGGCGGCCGAATATTCCGCCGGTCAGCGATCTCATCGTCAGGCTGCGCACGCCGCTCATGGGCGAACTGATAGCGACCGGCCTATCGGCCCCGATCCAACTCGCGCGCCAGCTGGAAGCCGGCGCCCACGTCGGCCTGCTGGCCGACCAGTATTTCACCAAGGGAGTCGAGGTGATTTTTTTCGGCCGGCGCTGCCTTGCCAATCCGCTAATTGCGCTTTTGGCGCGGCAAACCGAATGTCCTATTCATGGCCTTCGCGTCGTGCGCCTGCCCGACGGCAATTCGTTTCGTGGCGAGATCACCGAAGCGATCACACCGGCGCGCGATGCCGACGGCCGCGTCCACATCGCCGGCACGATGCAGGCGGTCACGAACGTGATCGAAGGCTGGGTGCGCGAGCATCCCGAGCAGTGGCTCTGGCTGCACCGGCGATGGCGATGAAACGAGTTTTCGCCGTTCGGCGGTGGCCTTTGGAGCTTGCTATGGGCGCTGGCGTCCACGCTGCCTTGGATGAGCGTTGAGCGAAATCGGTTAAGCCGATGCTTCGGCGGGCAGGCGCGCAGCCGGCAGGGTTTCATCGGCCTGCGGCGCCGGGCGCAACACGCCGCGTGCCGCGTGCAGGACGAATTTGGTGCGCCGGCGCAGCGCGCCCGTGACCGTGGTGTCAAGGCTCGTCGCCTTGAGCCGAATGGCCTTGTCCGCGCAAAAAGCATCGCAGGCGCGCTTGATCGGATCGTCGTAGAAGGCGGCGATTTTGGTTGCATTTATGCTCGCCGTCGTGAGCCACCGCGGAATGTATTCGTTACACAGCCGCTCGACGTCGGTGAACACCTTGCGCGCACCAGTACCTGCAGCCGGGCACGAAGTCGCGAACGCGTCGCCCACCAGCACCACGCCCGCCTTTTGGTGTCCATGCGTCACATACAGATCAATCGGCCGGATCTGGACCTTATCCTCGACCGCGAAGTCGCCAAGGACCGGGCGTAGATTTGGCATCAGTTCGAACAACGCAGCCTGCGGTTCCTTGCGCATCCGGCGCAGCAACGGATCGTCAAATTGGCGATAGACGAACAAATTTGCGCGCATACCCTCTCCGATCGGGAAAAAGGTGACGAGCGCGGCGCGATCGGCAGGCCGTTCGGCGTAATAAGTGAGCGCCGGAAAGGCGAAGGCACGCTGGCCGCGGGGCTTGATGGTGAAGCCTACCGTGACGGAATGACAGGGACTGACGATTTCGCGCGTGAGAGCAAGCGAGTCGCGCAACGAGGCGCTAAGCCCATTGGCCAGCACGACCAGCCGCGCATCGATCTGTCCGCCGCCGACCAGCGTCACCGTTTGCCGCATGGCGCCGGCAGTGACACCTTGCGCCTTGGCGCGGATGAAGGGAACGTGGCGCGGAATTTCGTCGCGGATCGTATTCACCAGCGGGCCATAGAAAATGCCCAATTGGTCGCCCGGCCGCTTCTCCACCACGCGCCCGAGGCGGGCTACCCAGCAAGTCCCATCAGGTGTCGACGCCCGACGCACGGCATCGGCCAGCCCGGTCTTCTGCAAGATGGCCATTTGCGGCCCGTCGAGCTTCTCGCAGCGAAAATCGTCGGGGTAGGTTTCGTGCGGATCGATCAACACGCAATCGATGCCTGCGCGCCCGAGCATGGCCGCGGCCAGCGAGCCGGCGAGACCGCCGCCGACTATCGCGATGTCCGTCTTTCGCGCGCTCATGCTTTGCAAACCCGCGGCGGCTGGTCGTTCGTCGCTTCCGGCTTGCCGGCCGGCCTCGGAACGCCCTGCCAGGACGCGGTCATTGTTCGCGCCCGCGCCTGAATGTCGGCAACGCCCAGATAAGCCCGCTTGGCGGTTTCACGCAGCGGCAGATAGGCCTTCTGCAAACGCGCGAACGTCGAGAATTTGGCGGACGCACCACGGCGCGGATCGAGCCAGATATCGACCACCAGCTTTCGTTCGCTCCATGCGGCCATATAGCTCGTGTCGTCGTAGGCGCACGAGTTGGCGAAAGCGAGATCAGGGTCAGCCAGAAACGCCTTGCTGTAGTCCTCGAACAACAGCATGCCTGGCGAGAAATCGCTCAGTGTCTCGTCGTAAGCGGTCTTCCAAGTGTACGCGGCCGATCCCGCCCGCAGCACTACCTGCATGCTCACCGGACGTCCGTCGAGCCGGAGCACATGGATCGAAGCATCGCCGGTTTGCACAAGCGCCGCGATCAGATTACGCGCAAAGACGGCATCGTCGGGGCAGCACAAAATCGCCGTGCGACGCCGTCCCTTCCACCCATTGGCCTCAAGCTTGAGAAAATCCTCAAAGGCATGCCGCACGTCGCGCGGCGCGCGAATGACGGTCGTTTCTAGCCGGCCCTTCTCGGCAAGCCGCCGCCGATGCTGGCGCAATTTCTTGCGGCTTGAACTAGACAAGCCCTTTTCCAAGTAGCTTCCCGGATCGCTGCCGGGAACAAGCAGCGGTCGTCTTTTTGCGTCCAGTCGGTAAAATTGGCTTTGACGCTCACTCAGCACGCCAATCAAGGCATCGAATGTGGGGCCTTCGCCACTCATACTTTCAAGCGCGACAAATTTCGGCAGCTCGGGCGCCCCGGCAATCGCGTCGAACATCGCGTGCAATGCAGGTGCTAGGCGGGCGCGGTCGATCACTGGCGCCGACAAGTAAGCGTGATCGGTTGCCGGCGCGCACAGGGCGGTGATCGGAAGCATCGACAGATTCGGCTTGCCGATCGAGAAAGCCCAAAAGCCAACGAGCCGCTGTTCCCCCGGTCCCTGTTGCCACGCCAACAAAGCGGTCGTGCGTCGATTGGGGGCGTTGGCACGCAGTATTCGGGGGTGCATGAAAACATTCGGCACATCGGCCCGGGAGAGGAGATCATTCCAATGCCCGTCGAGCGCCGATGAAACATGTCCCCGGACAATCTCAACCCGCAACGGCGCCCCGACCGTGCGATCACGGGGGCGCGGCCATTCAATTCCGAACCGCCCATCGGCCGGACCGCCAACGGCGCTTGTCGGGACAAAAGCTTCAGACCCCGATGCGTTGAGCGCTTGCTGTTCCACGCGTCTCTCTCAGCACCTCGGAAGGGATGGAAAATCCTTCCGATTCCCCAGTAAAAGCTGCCGAATATTACCGGCCGGACATGGCCGATCTTTTTCGGATTTCGATAGGATTTTAATGAGTCCGCTCAAGAGTCCCACTCCGCGGCGGGGCTCATCCGGCAGAAAAAGGCCGCCCAAAGGGCGGCCGAGTTTGCTTCATTAGAAGCGATTTACCATTCCATCCAGTGGTCGCCGTGCCAATAGCCGCGGCCTTCATGCTCGCGCCAAGAGTAGTGTTCGGTGGGTCCCCAACGCCAGTTGTCTGGATGGATAAGCACGCCGGCGGAAGGCGGATAGTCGTAGCGGGCGTGAGTGTGCCAGCAAACGCCGCCGTTGCAGGCGATTTCCGCCGACGCGCCCAGAGTTGAAAGGGCCAGGATCCCGGCGCCGGTCGCGGCGGCGAGAAGGATTTTGCTCAATACCGTCATTTTTCGACACTCCCGTGATGGATTTCGAACCCATTTTAAACGGGACAGCCCAAGCTTCGTTCCGTACCTGCTGCGCGGGGAACCGCAAACCGTCGTTTGCGTTTGTGTTGTGATGGCAAGGAACCTTCAGGAACTTTCCGAGCGTGAGCGAGCGGAAGAGGCGAAGGCATTGATGTTGCCGACGGCCGAGTTCGTGGCTCTGTTGGCCGCCGCGGTTCTCCTACTCGGCCTCGTGTTTGGAGTTGTGACACCGTCGCTTCCGATCATTTAACCGCTCGAACGCGCCTTCGCGGCGGGTGAGAGGCCCGCTGCGCTTTGCTCTGGTCGCCCTAAAAGAAAGACGCCGGCGGTGAAACGCCGGCGCCTTGCGATATTGAATGTGCGAGCCAGCGCGACTTATGCCGCGGCGGCCCGCCCTTTATAGAGATGCTTGCTGGCGAGCGCGGCACCTTCCGATAGTGCCTTGAGCTTCGCCCAGGCGATTTGCGGGTGCACGCGACCGCCAAGCCCGCAATCGGTCGAAGCAATGACGCTGTCGGCCCCGACCACTTCCGCGAAACGAATGATCCGGTCGGCGACGATCTCCGGATGTTCGATCAGGTTGGTCGAATGGGTAACGACGCCCGGCAGAATTTCTTGCCAGCCGGCAACTTGACGTCCTTCCAGACTTTCCACTCGTGCTCATGGCGCGCATTGGCCGCCTCGAACGAGTAGTAGTCCGCATTGACCGCCAGCATCAGATCCACCAGATGCCTCATCGGGATGTCGGTGGTATGCGGCCCATGCCAGCTTCCCCAGCACAAGTGGAAACGAACCTTGCTCGAAGGCAGCCCCTTGAGCGCGTGGTTGAGCGCGTCGATTTGCATCTTCGTGTAGCGCCGGTAGCCCTCGATACTCGGCTCATTTTTCTGTTGGTCCCAGTTCTCGCCGATCGCCGGATCGTCGAGCTGCACGATAAAGCCGGCGTCGACGATCGCCTTGTATTCCTCGTGGCAGGCATCGGCGCAGGCGTAAAGCAACTCCTCCTCGCTCTTGTAGTATTCGTTCGGCATGCGCGCGCAGCTCGCCGGAGCGATTGAGTTCATCCAGGCGCCTTCAGTACTGGCCCCGGCTGCTTTCAACGCAGCCTTGAGATTCTCGATATCGCGTTTGATCAAGGCCTGGCCTTTGTACTTGATGGGGCCATTAACCAGCGGGCTGTGATTGGTCATGAACTGCTCAGGCAGACCGCAACCGGATTGCGGGTCGAGATAGGCCTCCTGGAACTTGGCCATGTCGCGACGCTCGCCCCAATCACCGACGACGAAATCCTTAGGCGCCATCGGGGTTTGCGTGTGCGCCGACAATTTCGTGAACCAGAGGCCCTGATTGACCACTTCCACTCCGGCCAGCCGCGGGATGATGTACGACCACCAGGAGCCGTAATCGTACGCCCATCCCATGGTGTGCCCGAGTTCGCCGTCGTTGATCAGATCAACCCCGACCTCTTTCTGCTTGGCAACAACTTCGACGACACCTTCTTTCAACCCTTTCTCGTAAGCTGCTTCGTCGAATTTCTGGTTGTCCCAGCGCTTTTGCGCGGCTTCGAGAAACTTCGCCGGCCGCGGCAAGCTGCCGACATGCGTTGTCAGAATGCGGTTAGCCATTTCAAGTCCTCCCCAATTTGAAGATTTTTCAAGCTTCTGAACGCTGCGCCCGACACAGGTACCGCGCGTCTCGGTGTATGGCACTGACGTTATCAAAGACCGCGCGCCATTCACAAGAAGGAGCTGAAGCTCCCGCCCTCGCAATGATGGGCGGGGGCCCGCTTAATATTCGCCCGCCAAGTTCCGGAATTCACATTTTCCGGCCGATGCTACGATCGGGCAAACAGAGCCCGCAGCCTACCAGGGCAATATCAGCCCTTGGCCAGATTGGACTTGATTTCCTGCACGAGCATCTGCGGGTCGTAGGGACGCTTGCCGACAGGCCCCGCGTCACAAAGGCCGGCCGCTTCTTGGGCAGCGCGCTCCGCGGTAGCCGCAAGAATGATCCTGACGTCGGGCCGATTGGCCTTTAACCAAGCAGATAGGCGAAAGCCGCTTTGCGCGCCGCTCAGCACCACGCCAACCGGTTCACCGGATTCCCGCAAAATGGAGAGTGATTTTTCGGAGCTGCCCGCCTCGAGAACACGATAACCGCATTTGCGCAAATATTGCGCCAGCGATGCACGAATGATGACATCATGCTCCAAGAGAAGCACGGTGTCTTGTCCGGCTCCGATCTTGGGACGTATGCCGGCGCTTTTCATCATCAATCTAACAACGGTTTTAGCTTTGGCCGGTTCCTAGCGTCCGAGCACGGACTCGACGACAGCCAGCAAACGATCCAGAGAATAGGGTTTGGTCACGGTAGCTTCAACGGGCTCGCTGTTTTGACAGGCAGATGCAGCTATCAGCTTGATGCCCGGGTATGCTTTGCGCACTTCGCGGATCAGATCGACGCCTTCCATGGCACCCGCCATATGCAGATCCGTTACGACCAGCGCTATATCAGATCGAATTTTCAGGACAGCGAGCGCCTCGCGCGCGTTGCCGGCCTCAATAACGATGTAGCCCGCGTTTCGCAAAAAATCGCAGACTGAAAGGCGAATCAGAACCTCGTCCTCGACAACGAGAATGACAGGATCGCGAAGCGCGACGACTTCGGCTGGAACCATTCCGGCGTCCCCCTATGGCAACAAACAAGAATAAGCGCGATTCGTTCCCTGCACCGAGGAGCGCGGCGACGTTTTTGCCGCGGCGTGTTACAGCGCGGCGGCCGCTTCCTTGAGACGCTTGCTCATGTCGCCGCGCGCGGTGAAGGTCGTGGTCCATCCTCGCGTCACGCTGCCCATTCCACCATCAACCACGATTTCCTGGCCGTTGACGAAACTCGACGCATCGCCGGCTAAAAAGACCGCGGCGCGCGCCAGATCTTCCGGCAAGCCGGCGCGAGGGACCGGTTGCAGTCCCGCAAAGCCGACCTTAAGCATGTCGGTCACCTTGTCGGCCCTGGATCCTTCCACGCCTGCATTTTTGGCGAAAATGCCGGTCACGATCGCGCCGGGCACGAGAGTATTGACGCGGACACCCTTTTCTCCAAGCTCGGCACCGGCCGAGCGCGAGAGCGCGTGCACGGCGCCTTTGGATGCGCTGTAGATGTGGCCCGAGACGCCGCCGCGCATGCCGGCGATGCTGCCGACGTTGATAATGCTGCCGGATTTCTGCGACATCATAACCGGCGCCACGTGCTTGATGCCCAGCAGGACGCCGCGAACGTTGACCGCGAACAGCTGGTCGATGGTCGCGACATCGATCTCGGTGATGCTGACCATGGGTGACGGCACGCCGGCATTGTTGACCAGGCAGTCGACGCGACCGAACGAATTGACCGCTCGGTCGATCATCGCCTTTACGTCAAATTCGTTCGCTACATCGGTGCGGATAAACTGGACGCCGAGGCGTTTCGCCAGCGCATTCCCATCCTGCTCGCGTCGCGCGCCGACCACGACTTTGGCGCCTTCATCGACGAAGACTTCGGCGATCCGTTCCCCAATCCCACTCGTGCCGCCGGTAACAATCACGACCTTCCCATCCAATGCGCCCATATAACTCTCCTGTCAGGTAAATTTCACCGGCCGGTTTTGATCCGCGTCCACAATCGGTTGATCAGCCGCTGAGTCTTCGGATCATGAGCGGCAATGACGTATAGCTTGGCCATGGTCGCAGCATCCGGGTAGATGGTGCGATCGTCGAGGATCGACTTGTCGATGAACTTTTGGCTCGCCAGATTGCCGTTGGCATAGGAAATGAAATTCGTGTTTTTGGCGGCGACTTCCGGTTCGAGCAGATAATTGATAAGCGCGTGCGCTTCGGCCACGTCGGGCGCATCCTTCGGAATCGCGAGATCATCAAACCATAACTGCGCGCCTTCCTTAGGAATCGAATAGCCGATCGCGATCCCGGCCTTGCCTTCGGCGGCACGCTTTTGCGCCTGCTTAATGTCCCCGGAAAAACCGACCGCCAGGCAGATCTCGCCGTTCGCCAGCGCATTGAGATATTCCGACGAGTGAAACTTGCGCACGTAAGGCCTGATCCGGCCGAGCAGGTCTGCGGCCTTTTGCAGGTCGGCCGGATCGCTCGAATTCGGATCGAGATGCAGATAGTGCAGCGCCGCCGGCATAATATCGTCGGAGGAATCGAGAAAGTGGATGCCGCAATCCTCAAAGCGCGCGATCTTTTCCGGTTCGAACACGTCGGCCCATGAATCGATTGCCACGCCGGCGCCTAGAATGTCGCGCACTACTTTGGCGTTGTAACCGATCCCGGTCGTACCCCACATGTAATTGACGTCGTATTGATTGCCGGGATCGTAGGCCGAAAGCCGCTCGGCGATTTCCGGCCAGACGTTGACAAGATTCGGCAGCCTCGCCTTGTCAAGCTTCTGGAAAATGCCGGCGGAAATCTGGCGCGCGAGAAAAAAACCGGACGGCACTACGATGTCATAGCCGGATCTTCCGGCAAACAGCTTCGCCTCGAGTGTATCGTTGGAATCGTAGGTGTCGTAGCGGACCTTGATGCCGGTCGATTTCGTAAAGCCCTGCAGCACGGTCGGATCGATGTAATCCGACCAGTTATAGAAGTTGACAACTCTTTCCGGCGCCGCTTCTCCCGGCAGGACCGCTGCCGCCGCGATCGCGATTACAAATGCAATTCCGCTCATCCTGGCGAAAGCGGTAACCCGGCGCCGGACTCGCATATGCGCGGGAAGCGACGATTGTCTGGCCGTGGCTCTCACGACGCGCAATCGCGCTATGTCTCCGTCGGCAATCCGGCCGCCTTCCAGGCCAGAATCCCGCCGGCGAGATGCGCGTTATAGTCGAAACCCTGCTCCTGGGCGGCGAGCGAAGCGGTCACCGAGCGGCGGCCGGAGCGGCAAGCGAACACGACTTCACTGCCAGGCGGCGCCGGAATGGTGGCCGGATCGAATGCGGAAAGCGGCACCAGCACGGCGCCGGGGAAGCGTTCGACCGCCGTTTCGTTCGGCTCGCGTACATCGACCAGCACAATGCGTCCGTCTCTGACGCCATCTGCCACTTGCTGCGGCGTCAGATCGCGCACGCCGGAACCGCTTCCGGGTTGGTCGGCCATTGTGCCCTCCTCGATCCTCATAAGGCGGTTGCGGTACTTGATGCGGCTTCCGCCGACACGCGAACTGGCGGAAAGTGGAGCAGACGCCGCGCATCGTCAAGCAACGGCCGGCACTCCGCGATCGGCTCACGTCAGATGTTAACCTGGGTACCCACCTCGACGACCCGGTCGGTCGGAATCTGGAAATAGTCGGTCGCATCGTTAGCCGAGCGAGCGAGCGAAATGAACAACCGATCCTGCCAGCGCGGCATTCCGGAGCGCGGAGCACGCCGCAACGCGCGGCGCGAAAGGAAGAACGACGTGGACATGATGTCGAATTGCAACCCGAGCTTTCGGGCCATCCCGAGCGCCTTGGGTATATTCGGGGTCTCCATATAACCGAAGCGCAGCGCCACGCGCTGGAAGGTCGCGCCGACTTGCTCGATGCGGATGCGCTTGTCGGGGTCGACGCGCGGTGTGTGCGTGCTCTCGACCGAAACGATGATGTTTTTCTCGTGCAGCACTTTGTAGTGTTTGAGACTGTGCAAAAGCGCCGTCGGCGCGCTTTTCGGATCGCTGGTAAGAAACACCGCTGTACCCGGAACGCGCTGCGGCGGTTTTCTTTCCAGCATCTTGACCAAATCGTCGAGCGGCGTCTCCAGCCGGCGTGTTTTTTCAAACAAGAGCCGCGAACCGCGCCGCCACGTATACATCACCAGCATCACCACTCCGCCGAGCGCCAACGGCACCCAGCCGCCCTCGATAACCTTGAACATGTTGGCGGACAGAAAAGTCGTGTCGATGAGGATGAAGGGCAGCATCAGCGCAGCCGCAGCGAACGGCGACCAGCGCCACATCCGCCAAATCACGATGAACGCCATCATGCCGGTAACCACCATGGTACCGGAAACGGCGATCCCGTAGGCGGACGCGAGCGCGCTTGAGGAGCGGAATAGTCCGACCAGCAGCAGCACGCCGACGAGTAGAAGCGCATTGACGCGCGGCATGTAGATCTGACCGGCTTGCTGCGCCGAAGTGTGTCTGATCTCAAAACGGGGCAACAGGCCGAGTTGGATTGCCTGGCTGGTCAGCGAATAAGCACCGGTGATGACCGCCTGGCTCGCGATGACGGTTGCCGCGGTAGCCAGAAAGACCATCGGAATGCGCGCCCATTCGGGATAAAGGAGGAAGAAGGGATTGGCGACCGTTTCCGGGTGCGCATAAACGAGTGCGCCCTGCCCGAGGTAATTGAGCGCCAGCGACGGCAGCACAAGGCAGAGCCAAGCGAGTTGGATCGGTGCGCGGCCGAAATGCCCGAGGTCGGCGTAAAGCGCCTCTGCGCCGGTCACGGCGAGAAAGACGGCGCCGAGGGTGTAGAAGCCGATGATGCCGTGATGCAGAAGAAGCGCCACGCCATGCACCGGATTGAGCGCCCAGAGCACGCCGGGATCTCTTGTTATCGCCTCGAAACCCGGAATCGCGATCGCGACAAACCAGATCGCTGTTATCGGCCCGAACAGCGCGGCCACTTTCGCGGTGCCGCGCGCCTGAAATGCAAACAGCAGCACCAGCACGACGACCGTAAGTGGCACGACGAATTCGTGAAATGCCGGCATGGCGACGTCGAGACCTTCGACGGCGGACAAAACCGACAAAGCCGGAGTAATTACGGCATCGCCGTAAAACAAAGCAGCGCTGATGATGCCGAGAAGCGCAACCGTCGCGGCCGCCTTGCCCACGCGCCCAACCGCGCGCGAAGCGAGCGCCATCAGCGTCAACGTGCCGCCCTCGCCGTTGTTGTCGGCACGTAGAAGAATCAGCACGTATTTGAGCGTGACCACGACGATCAGCGCCCACAGGATCAGCGACACGACGCCGAGCGCGGCTTCACGCGTGAGTTCGTCGTGCTGCGGACCGGACGCCGCCACCACCGCTTCGCGCAGCGCGTAGAGCGGGCTGGTGCCGATGTCGCCGTAGACAACGCCGATGCTGCCGAGTGCCAAGCCCCACAAGCCGGCATGAGAGCGCGCGGTGTCGCTGCCGTTGATCGGCACATCGCGCCCGACGGGAGCGCTGACGCGGTCGGTCATGGAATGTGAAACGGGCTCTCGCCCTGCTCCTGGTGCTGCATCGGGGAAGGAGGCAGGGCCGCGCCTATACACCCTTCGGGGCGTGGAGTCATGGTCGGCTTCAGGAGTGCGCAGCCAAGTCGCCATAAGCCCAAAACGCCAGTCCGGGCGGTTCGTTGCTGCAACCGGGGGGTGGTACCGGCCCGGCGCGACTAGCTTGCGGCAGTGACTTTTAAGGCTTCAAATCCGGTGGAACGGGCGGCGCTTCGCGCATCAGCGTGATGGTGACGCGGCGATTAGCGGCAATAAAGGGGTCTTCGGGAAACAGAGGATCGGTGTCCGCCTTGCCGGCGACCGCGTAGATATTCGACGATGGCAAGCCTTGCTCTTCCAGAATCTGACGGACTGAATTGGCGCGATCTACCGAGAGGTTCCAGGGCCCGTAATCCGGATTAGGCGTTATCTTGGAGGCTGAAGTGTGACCGGTGATCGAGACGCGATAGGGGGTCGCCTTGAGCGGCGCGGCAAGCTTTTCGATGATGTGCCTGGTGCGCTCGTAGGGTTCTTTCCCGCCTTCGGGGAACATCGAGCGGCCTTCCTGGTCCACAATCTCGATATTGAGCCCCTCTTTCGTGTCTTCGATCATGATGTGCTTGGAAGCTTCGGTCAGCTCCGGCATGTCCTGAAGCGCCTGACGCAGCGAAGCGGCGGCGAGCGCGAACGCCTCATCGTTCTTCAGCCGCGCGCCATGCTCGCGCTTGTGATCCTGCTCGTCCGGGGTTGGCGTAGCCGACGCGTCCTCCGGATCGACATGCGCAGCATTCTTCAGCTTCGGACGGGTGGGAAGGCCGTCCACCTCGATCACGCCGGAATAACGCACGTTGGTCTGCACGCCGAAGGCGTCGCGCATCGAGCCGGCGACGATC
Organism: uncultured Alphaproteobacteria bacterium; assembly: GCA_963747855.1. GTDB lineage: Bacteria > Pseudomonadota > Alphaproteobacteria > Rhizobiales > Xanthobacteraceae > BOG-931. The sequence continues at coordinate 464,661 of CAVVGN010000002.1, read as the reverse complement.
TGAAGCTTCTTCTGGTCCTGGTTGGAGAAAGCAACCAGCATGACGAAGAAGCTGACCAACAGCCCCATCAGATCGGCGAAGGTGACGAACCAGCCGTGGCCGCCGCCGTGTGCTTCCTTACGCCGTGCCATGAATTGATCCTAGTGGCTCAATGGTGCCGCGATCAGGCCGGCACCGGCTCCGGCTCTTCCATCTCGCGATGCTTTTCCGGCAAATAAGCGATGAGCATTTCGCGCACGAGTGCCGGGCTCTTCAATTCGCGGATCATGAGGATGCCGTCGATGATCAGCGTGCGGTTGATCTCCTCATCGACGAGCTTTCCATGCAGCTTGTCGGCAATCGGCAAGCAGACGATGTTAGCAACCACAGCGCCGTAGAGCGTCGCAAGGAGCGCGGTCGCCATGAACGGGCCGAGTTTGGACGGATCGGTCATGTTGGCGAACATCTGCACCATGCCGACCAGCGTGCCGATCATGCCGAAAGCCGGGGCACAGTCGCCGACCGCGCGGTAGATTTTTTGACCCTCATCGAGGTGCGTGAGAAAATTGTCGCGATCGCGTTCGAGATTGTCGCGAATGAAGGCGGCATCGTAACCGTCGGCGACAAAGCGGATGCCCTTGGCCAGGAACGGATCCTCAATTTCGACTTTTTCCAATCCGATTGGGCCCTGCTTGCGCGCGATCTCGGCGAGGCTGGCTATCTCGTCCACCAGCTCGCGCTGGGTCATGCGGCGCATCGTGAAAGCAAACTTGGCGCCGAGCGGAGCGCCGTGAAAAATCGACGACAGAGGGAAACGGATCAAAGTGGCGGCGAACGATCCCCCAAAGATGATGATGACCGCGTGATCACTGACGAACATCCGGAGGTCGCCGCCCATCAGCATCAAAGTGCCGACGACGACCGCTCCGGCCAACAAGCCGAGGCCCGTTGAAATGTCCATAACGCAACTCCCACCCGCGCTGACGCGCCATACGGACCCGCGCACCACCGTACCGCCGGGCGGCTTAAGGGAGGGTTACCTGCGGATTTTCGGCCGGCACTGCGCGCCGTGGCCGCGCCACGCACCACGTGACCGCCGCGGAGAAAGGCGTCACAATAGGTGCATAAAGCAACGGGCGCCCCGGGTGCCCTTTTTCGTCCAGGGAGACAGTTCATGCGCGAGATCGGCCACTTCATCGGCGGCAAAGAGGTGAAGGGGGGATCGGGGCGGATCGGCGACGTTTTCAATCCCAATACCGGCGAGGTGCAGGCCAAGGTCGCATTCGCCAAACGGTCGGAAGTCGAGCATGCCGTCGCCGTTGCGGAAGCGGCGCAACCCGCCTGGGCCGCTACCAATCCGCAGCGGCGTGCCCGTGTGATGATGAAATTCCTCGATCTGGCGCAGAAGGAATTCGATCAATTGGCGCGGCTTCTGTCCTCCGAGCACGGCAAGACGTTCGCCGACGCCAAAGGTGACGTGCAGCGCGGCCTGGAGGTGGTCGAATTCGCCGGCGGCATTCCGCACCTGCTCAAGGGCGAGTATACGGAAGGTGCCGGTCCGGGCATCGATCTTTACTCGATGCGTCAGCCACTCGGCGTCGTCGCCGGCATTACACCGTTCAATTTCCCGGCCATGATCCCAATGTGGAAGTTTGCCCCGGCACTGGCCTGCGGCAACGCTTTCATTCTCAAACCCTCGGAGCGCGATCCGTCGGTGCCGATGCGGCTTGCGGAGCTATTAATGGAAGCGGGCCTTCCCGCGGGCGTGCTCAACGTCGTCAACGGAGACAAGGAAGCGGTCGATACGATCCTGACCGATCCCCGCGTCAGGGCGGTCGGTTTCGTCGGCTCGTCGGCGATCGCCGAATATGTCTACGCGACTGCTTCGGCCCACAACAAGCGCGCGCAATGTTTCGGCGGAGCGAAAAACCACATGATCGTCATGCCCGACGCCGACATGGATCAGGCGGTCGATGCGCTTATCGGCGCTGGCTACGGCTCCGCTGGCGAACGCTGCATGGCAATTTCCGTTGCGGTGCCGGTCGGTAAGAAAACCGCCGATATCCTGATGGAGAAACTCGTACCGCGGGTCGAGAGCCTCAAGATCGGCCCGTCAACCGACGCGCAGGCCGATTACGGCCCGATGATCACCAGGGCGCACCTGGATAAGGTCAAGAGCTACGTCGATCTCGGCGTCAAGGAAGGCGCCAGGCTGGTCGTCGATGGGCGCGGCTTCAAGCTGCAAGGCTACGAGAACGGCAACTTCATGGGCGGGTGCCTGTTCGACGACGTCAGGCCGGACATGCGCATCTATAAGGAAGAGATCTTTGGCCCGGTGTTATCGGTGGTGCGCGCCAAGGATTACGAAGAGGCCGTACGGCTGCCGTCCGAACACGATTATGGCAACGGCGTCGCCATCTTCACCCGTGACGGCGACGCCGCGCGCGATTTCGTCAGTCGCGTCGAGGTCGGCATGGTCGGTGTAAATTTCGCCATTCCCGTTCCGCTCGCTTATTACACCTTTGGCGGCTGGAAGCGCTCCGGCTTTGGCGATCTCAACCAGCACGGTCCGGATGCCGTGCGCTTCTACACCAAGACCAAGACCGTCACCGCGCGCTGGCCGTCGGGCGTCAAAGAAGGCGCCGAGTTCGTCATCCCGACGATGAAATGACGCCAGCTTCGTCCATCCGCGAATGATCGGTCTGACCCACACGCGGCGAAACAGCCGGCGCGCGGCAATCACCGCAGCGCTGCTGCTGACGTACGTAATGGCCGCGGGCTGCGCCTCCAGTCCGCCGCCCGAACCGGAGGTTGCCGCAGCACCACCACCTCCACCTCCGCCGCCGCTTCCTCCGCCGGTCGACCTTGCCGGCCGCTGGCGGTTCACGGCCGTCGGCGCCGGCGCCTGCTTCATGAAATTCGGCGCCGAGCCCGGCGCCGCGCAGGGCACGATCGCCCCCGAAGGTGGCTGTCCGGGCAGGTACTTCACCAGCCGCAAATGGACATTCGAGCACGATTTGCTGACGATCCGTAATCACAAGGACGAGCCTTTGGCGCAGCTTTCGTTCGCCAACGGCCGCTTCCAGGGTCACGAGGGCAACGTTGCGCTCGGACTCACGCGCTGAGAGCGCATGCTGGAATTTCGGGCCCCTGAATCTGAGTGACTAGAGCGGAATGTCGAGCTCTTTGGGCGGAACGCGCCTGGCGGCCGGCGTGGTAGCCGTGGCAGGAGCATCCGCTTTAGGCCGCGCAAATTCGGCGGTCGCCTGCGGCCCTTGCGACGGCTGCGCCGGTTTTGGCTCGCCGACGATGGTCTGTTCCGCCGGTTGCTGCTCCGCCGGTCGGGGCATCTCCGGATCCGGTTCGCTGGCATATTTCCCGATCAGGGCATGAACGCTTGAAAGAAGCTTGCCGCCATCAACCTTGCGCTCTTTCATCTGCGTGAGCCAGAGCGAAACCACCGGCTGGGTCGCCGCCCGCCAAAGTGCAACCTGGTCCTCCGGCAACAGGGTAATCGGATCGCCGCGCTCGCGAACCATGTCGACAACAATTCTCGCTTCCGCATCCCACATCGCGCCGGCCATTCCGGCAACTTCCACGCCCGAATTGCCGTCGATGACGGTTTTGAGCTCGGCCGGCAAACGGTCATACGCCGGCTTGTTCATCGCCAGCACGAAGGTCGACGTGCTCAGCGCCGATTCGGCAAAATCTGTGTGCTGCTTGAGCAGATCGTAAAGCCGTAAAGCCGGCACCGCGTCCCACGGCATAAGGCAGCCCTCGATCGCATGGCCGGAGACTGCCATCGGCACTTGCGGGACCGGCACGGTCACGCCGTCCGCGCCGAGTGCATGCATGGATTCGGCCGCAATGCGATTGGGAACGTGCAGCCGCAAGCCGCGCAGATCGGCAGCCGTGCGGATGGCGCGGTTGGTGTGAACAACGCTGTGGTCGCGGCAGGAAAAGCAGATCGGATGAACCTCGCGGAATTCGTCGCGCAGGTTCGCCGCCGCGAAATCTTGCAGCGCCTTGGAATTGACCAACGCCCGGCGCGACGGAAGGAACGGCAGCTCGAATGCCTCGATCCGGCCAAAACGTCCGGGCGTATAGCCCGGCACCGCCCAGACGATATCGGCAAATCCGTCGCGCGCCTGATCGACAAGCTGCGCGGGCGCGCCGCCGAGCTGCATTGAAGGAAAAATATCGATGCGGATGCGGCCGGCAGACTGCGCCGTGACGTTACGGGCCCATGGCACGAGAAACTTTTCGTGCCCGCTCGACACTGACGAGAAGAAATGATGCAGCTTGAGCGTCACTTGCGGCGCATCGGCGTGAGCCAGCCGCAGGACGGCAGGCGCCGCCACGGACGCCGCGAGCGAGGTCAAGAATGCGCGACGTCGGAGCCGCATGGTTCCTCCCGCCGCTAAATCACACACATCATGCGGCTCAATTGAGGCGCGACGGACGTTCTTCTTTCCCGGCAGTGCGGCTGGCACCGGCCGGGAGCGGCGGGGCCGGCGCAGCCGCCATTGCGGGAGCCAGTTCCGTTTTGCCTTCGCGCGAGCGCCGCACGTAGCCGCGATACGACAGCCAGCCGAACGGCAGGCTTACCAGATAGGCCAGCGTGCCCGAAGTCAGGATGATCCACGGATAGGCGATCAGGAGCGCGACAAAGAGAACCAGAACCGTAACGACCGGCCCGACCAAGTCGGGGTGCACGCGGGTGCCTACGCGCTTGCCGGAAAATACCGGCAGCCGCGATACCATAAGCCCGGCGACCAACAGCGTATAACAGAGCGTCGCCCAGGTGAGGAATTGCGAGCGAGGCAACCCGAGAAACGCGGCGTAGATCGGCAGCAGCACGATGATGGCGCCGGCTGGCGCCGGTACGCCGACGAAAAAATTACTGGCCCAGGCCGGCCGCTGCGGATCTTCTACCATGACGTTGAAGCGCGCGAGACGAAGCGCGGCGCAAATGGCAAAGGCCATCGCTGCGATCCAGCCGGCCGACTTCAGGTCGTGCAGGCCCCAGAAATAGAGGATCAATCCCGGCGCCACGCCGAAATTGACGAAATCGGCGAGGCTGTCGAGCTCGGCGCCAAATCGGGAGGTTCCCTTCAGGAGCCGCGCCAGCCGTCCGTCGATGCCGTCGAGAAAGGCGGCGAACACGATTGCCGCGAGCGCGAGGCCGTAGCGGTTCTCGAATGCCATGCGGATGCCGGTCAAGCCCGCGCACAGCGCCAGCAACGTGACCAGATTGGGCGCGAGCGTCCGCACCGGAATGGGGCGAAAACGCCGCCGCCTGCGCTGATTGTTGGCCGGGGGCAAAGATGCTGCCATGTCTGCAATATATCCTGTTCGCCGCACACCCGCCATGCACAGCACTTTGGTTCGTTAACTGCGGTTTCGCGCCGGCTATTTCAGTTCGGCCAGCATCGTCTCGCCGGCAATTGCGGTCTGACCCTCGGCGACCAAAGCGCGTGCGCCGACCGGCAGATAAACGTCCACGCGCGAGCCGAACCGGATCATGCCGATCCGTTGGCCGGCCGTGATGTTATCACCCGTCCCCACGAACGGCACAATGCGCCGCGCCACCAGCCCCGCGATCTGAACGACCGCAACACGCGCACCGCTGGCCGCGGCAATCACGAAAGCGTTGCGCTCATTGCTCTCGCTCGCCTTGTCCAGATCGGCGCTGATGAAGGCCCCTTCCTTGTACACGACGCGCTCGACGCGCCCGGCCAGCGGGCTGCGGTTAATGTGGCAGTCGAACACGCTCATGAAAATCGATATGCGCATCAGCGGACGCTCGCCGAGTCCCAGCTCCTTCGGCGGCAACGCATCGGCGACCCGGCTGACGCGGCCGTCGGCCGGGGCCACCAGAATGCCAGCGCGCGCCGGCGTCACCCGCTCCGGATCGCGAAAAAAATAAGCGCACCAGAGCGTCGCCACGGTGCCGAGCCAGCCAAGCGGCGGCCACAGCCAGAACAGAATAATGCTCGCCAGCGCGAAGCCGCCGATGAACGGATACCCTTGCGGGTGGATCGGCGCGAGCTGCGAGCGGATGGAATTGATGACCGACATAACCTGGCGTCACTCCGCGGCATCAGCGGCGGGCACAAGCTCCTCGTCCACCTTCGGCTCTTCCATTGCTTCGGGCGGGTTGCGATTGGGCGCGGCGGCATCATCGTCGCCGACCTCGGCAAGGATCTCCCGCGCCATCTGCGCCTCGCGCTGGCGGTTCCACATGCTGGCATAAAGTCCGCCGCGGGCGAGCAACTCCTGGTGCGTTCCGCGCTCGACAATCATCCCCCGATCGAGCACCAAAATCTCGTCGGCGCCGACAATGGTAGAAAGCCGGTGCGCGATGACCAAAGTCGTGCGGTTGCGCGAGACCCGATCAAGGGCGTCCTGAATGTCGCGCTCGGTGTGGCTGTCGAGCGCCGATGTTGCCTCATCGAGCAACAAAATCGGCGGCGCTTTCAGGATGGTGCGGGCGATGGCGACACGCTGCTTTTCACCGCCGGACAGCTTCAGGCCGCGCTCGCCGACTTCGGTTTCGTAGCCCTTGGGCGCCAGCCGGATGAAGCCATCGATCTGTGCGAGCCGTGCCGCCTCCTCGACCTCGGCATCGGTCGCATCCCACTGGCCATAGCGGATGTTGTAACGGATCGTGTCGTTGAACAGCACGGTATCCTGCGGGACCATGCCGATGGCCGCGCGCAGCGATTTTTGCGTTACGTCACGGATGTCTTGGCCGTCGATCAGGATGCGCCCGCCGGTCACGTCGTAAAAGCGGAACAGCAGCCGTGAAATGGTCGATTTGCCGGCGCCGGTCGGACCGACGATGGCGACTGTGCGCCCGGCCGCCACTTCGAGGCTCACATTGCGGAGAATTTGCCGCTCGGGTTCGTAGGCAAACGAAACATTGTCGAACCGGATGGCCCCTGTGCGCACCTTGAGCGGCAACGCACCGGGCCGATCCTCGATCTCCGGCTCGCGGTCGAGGATCGTAAACATGGCCTCGATGTCGATCACCGCCTGTTTGGTCTCGCGATAGAGCATCCCCATGAAGTTTAGCGGCTGATAGAGCTGGATCATTATGGCGTTGATCATGACGAAATCGCCGACCGTGTTGACACCGGCTTCGATGCCGTAAACGCACAGCACCATCGTTGCGGTCAGTCCGATGCTGAAAACAATCGCCTGTCCAGCATTCATAGTGGCGAGCGAAGTGTAGGCCTTGATGCTCGCGTCCTCGTAGCGCGCCATCGAGCGGTCATACCGCTCGGCCTCGCGTTCCTCAGCTGAGAAATATTTGACCGTTTCGTAATTGAGCAACGAGTCGATCGCTTTTACGTTGGCGTCGGTATCGCTGTCGTTCATCTTGCGGCGAATGCCGATGCGCCATTCGGTCGCGTAGAACGTGAAGCCGATATAGAGCGCGACGGTGAGCAAGACCACCACGACGTAGCGCCAGTCGAAGTGGAAAAACAGCACCCAGGCGACCAGCACCACTTCGACAATGGTCGGTAGGAATTGCAGCAGCAGCAGCCGGACGATGGTCTCGATGGCGTTGCGCCCGCGTTCCAGAACGCGGGTCAAGCCGCCGGTCTTGCGGTCGAGGTGAAACCTCAGCGACAGCAAATGCATATGTTCGAATGTAATGTTCGCAAGTTCGCGCACAGCATTCATCGCCACCTTAGCAAAGATGCCGTCGCGCCATTGCGTCAGGGCCCCCATGAGGATCCGCATGCCGCCGTAGGCGAGCGTCATCATAATCGGCGTCGCCAGGACCCAGGCGATCACATTGTCGGGGCCAATGGGAGCCGTGCCGTGACCGGCCAGCGCATCGGTAGCCCACTTGAAAGTAAATGGCACTGCAACGGTCGCGAGCTTGGCGGCAAAGATCAGGACAGTTGCGAACAGCACCCGTCCTTTCAGGTCACGCCGGTTCGAAGGCCAGATATAGGGCCAAAGATGCGCCAGCATGGACACAAGGCCGGCGCGGTCGGCTTTGACCTCAGGGATCGCGCTTGCGGGTGTCGTGGCGAATTCTCTCATTTTGCGGGGTTACGCGGTTTTGGCTTTGCTTGAGGCGGCCCGGAGGGGCTCGCAACCGATTGTCATATAGAGATTCTTTCGTGCTGCCGCATCGGCACGCGGTTTGCTCGGTTTCGGCTCAAGGCGCTTGCGCTACAGGCGAATCGCCGCCACATCTATCTCTTCATGAGTGGGACTCCATGAGCAAAATCAAGGCGATCTGCGTTTATTGCGGATCGAGCCCGGGCACCGACCCGGCCTTTGTCCAAACGGCGCGCGGCTTCGGCAAGATCCTCGCCGAAAACGGCGTTCGGCTGGTCTATGGCGGCGGCTCCATCGGCCTGATGGGCGCGCTGGCGAGCTCGGTCATCGAGCATGGCGGCGCGGCGACCGGCATCATCCCGGAATTCCTCACCGCCAAGGAGCGGCCGAAGCGGCTGGCCCAAGAACAGATCGTCACGCGCGACATGCATGAGCGCAAGCAAACCATGTTCGACCGCGCCGATGCGTTCGTCGCCTTGCCGGGTGGCCTGGGTACTCTCGAGGAATTGGTCGAGCAAATGACCTGGGCGCAGCTCGGCCGGCATAGAAAACCGATTCTCGTCGCCAACATCAACGGTTTCTGGGACCCGCTGCTTGCGCTGATCGATCATATGCGCGGGCTTGGTCTCGTGCCTTCACCTGCGCGCGGCATCGAGCTCCTCGTCGCCGATCGGATCGAAGACATCCTGCCGAAGCTGCACGCCGCCGCTCCCGCAGTCAGCGAGGCAGAGAAGGAAATGGCGGTCCCGGTCGAGCGGCTTTGACGATTACGTCATCACTGGGCTCGACCCAGTGATCCATCTGCTAACAGCCAGGAAAAGATGGTTTGCCGGATCAAGTCCGGCAATGACGATCACGAAGTCTCCCGCACGAACGTCACCGCCTCGATCTTGTTGCCATCGGGATCAACTACGAAGGCAGCGTAATAGCCCGGGTAATAATGCGCCCGCGGTCCGGGCGGGCCGTCGGAAGAACCGCCGGCTTTCAGTGCGGCGGCGTAGAATGCCTGGACCGAATCCGTGTCCGGCGCCCGCAGGCAGATATGCATGCCGGAATCGTCGGCGACCCGATCCATGGCGGCGCGCACGTTGATCCAGAATTCGGGATATTTCTTGCCGAAACCGACCGCCGCATCCGGCCACTCACGCAATTTGGCGAGGCCGAGCGTCGCCAGCACGGCGGAATAGAATGCTTCCGACTTTTTCAGGTCACGCACGGCGATGGAAATGTGGTCGATCACGGCCACCTCGTTACGCCGGCGCGCCCGATTTGATGAGCTTGTAGACAATCGAATCCATCAGCGCCTGGAACGACGCGTCGATGATGTTCGGCGACACGCCGATCGTCGTCCAATGGTCGCCGCTTTCGTCGGTGCTCTCGATCAACACCCGGGTGACCGCCTCGGTGCCGGCGTTGAGGATGCGCACACGATAATCGGTGAGTTCGAGGCCGGTGATGAACTTCTGATATTTGCCGAGGTCCTTGCGCAAGGCGAGATCGAGCGCGTTGACCGGACCATTGCCTTCGGCCGCCGAGATAAGGAGCTCGTCGCCGACCTTCACCTTCACCACCGCCTGGCTGACGGTGACGCGCTCGCCCTTGGCGTTGAGGCGCTGCTCGACGTTGACGTCGAATTTCTCGACGTCGAAATAGCGCGGCACCTTGCCGAGAAGCCGCCGCGCGAGAAGCTCGAACGAGGCGTCCGCCGACTCGTAGGCGTAGCCGATCGCCTCGCGCTCCTTGACCTCATCGAGCAGCCGGGCCAGGCGGGCATCGTCCTTGTCGACGGCAAAGCCGATCCGGTCGAGCTCGGCGAGTAAATTCGAGCGCCCAGACTGGTCGGAGATCAGGAGCTTGCGTTTGTTGCCGACGGTTTCCGGTGCGACATGCTCATAAGTCGCCGGATCCTTTATGATCGCGGACGCGTGAATTCCGGCCTTGGTGGCGAAAGCGCTTTCGCCGACATAGGGCGCATGCCGGTCGGCGGAGCGATTGAGCAAGTCGTCGAGCGTGTGTGAGGCACGCGCGAGATGGCCGAGCGCCTCCTTCGACACGCCGATGTCGAACTTGTCGGCGAATTCGGGCTTCAGCTTCAGCGTCGGGATGATGGAGACGAGATTGGCGTTGCCGCAGCGCTCGCCGAGCCCGTTGAGCGTACCCTGAATTTGGCGGGCGCCGGCGCGTATTGCCGCGAACGAATTCGCCACCGCCTGTTCTGTGTCGTTGTGGGCATGAATGCCCACGTGGTCGCCGGGGATTTTCGCGCAAACTTCGCCGACGATCTTTTCCACTTCGTGCGGCAGCGTGCCGCCGTTGGTGTCGCACAGCACCACCCAGCGCGCGCCTTCGTCATAGGCGGCCTTGGCGCAAGCAAGGGCATAGGCCGGATTGGCCTTGTAGCCGTCGAAGAAATGCTCGCAATCGAGCAGCACTTCGCGGCCCTTGGCCTTGGCCGCACGCACGCTGTCCCTGATCGAAGCGAGATTTTCCTCTTCCGTGGTCTCAAGCGCGACGCGAACATGATAGTCCCAGGACTTGGCGACAAAGCAGATGGCATCGGCTTCGGCGGCGAGCACCGCGGCAAGGCCGGGATCGTTCGAAGTCGAGCGGCCGGGCCGCCGCGTCATGCCGAAGGCGGTGATTTTCGCGCGCGCCGGCCGTTTTTCGGCAAAGAAATTCGTGTCGGTCGGATTGGCACCGGGATAACCGGCCTCGACATAGTCGACGCCAAGCTCGTCGAGCAACCGCGTGATGGTGAGCTTGTCGGCGAGCGTGAAGTCGACGCCGTTCGTCTGCGCGCCGTCGCGCAGCGTGGTATCGAACAAATAAAGCCGCTCGCGGGACATCACACTACCCTCACAAGAGATAATAGTTGGAGGCGAGCGCCACCGCGACCACGATGGCGATCACGGCGATTACCACATGATGCCGTCGCAGGCCGAAAAAGATATCGCGTGCCATATGGGTTATCCCAGATAAAGCCGATAGACGGTGTAAAAGGCGACGATGACGGCAAGCGCGATCACGCCGTATTTGAGCACAAGATAATAAAGCCAGTGACGTTGGAACGGGATGTCGTCGCGTTTCATGAGGCATGTCCTTTCGCCGCGCCGGCCGCGAGCGGCTTCACCATGGTTGTGTTGGCGAGCCATTCGCCGTTGAGCGTGACCGTGTTGCGGGTCTTTGCCGTGTAACCGCGCCGCTCGAAGAAGCCGCGCGCGGAGTCGCTCGCGTCCACGGTCAATTGTTTCGTGCCGCGGGCGGCGGCGAGCTTCTCCAGCGCGTCGCAGAGCATGGCGGCGGCCCCCTGCCCGCCGGCGGCCGGATGCACGTAGAGCATGTCGACCTTGGAGTTGCCAGCAAGCGACGCAAACCCGATCGCCGCGCCGCCGATGGTGGCCACCAGCGTGAGCTCACGCGCGAGGCGCGCGCCAAATTCTTCCTCGTCGTCGGCTGTAGACATCCACGCTTCCTGCTGCGCCTCACTGTAATCTTCGGCGGCCAGTTGCTCGACGCTGGCGCGAAAAATCTCCGCCAACAGCGGCACGTCGGCCGGCAAGAACGGCCGCATGGCGAGCTTGTCCTGTGCGCGCGCGTTCATCGGGCAATCTCCCAGGTGGTCCCGTCCTTGGTGTCTTTGAGCACCACGCCCATTTTGGCGAGCTCGTCGCGGATGCGGTCCGATTCCTTGAAGTCTCTTGCTTCGCGCGCAACTGACCTCTTCTCGATCAATTCCGCAACTGTTGCCTCGTCAATCTGTTTCAGGATCGTTTTTGCGAGATCGACCTCCGCAACATCGATACCAAGAAATCTACAATTCGAACGGACCGTTGCAGGAGACACAGACCCTCTCTGGTTTCCATCAAAAAGCTTATAAAGCTCGGCAACCGCTTGCGGAGTGTTCAAATCATCCTTTAGTGCGTCGAGCACTTCACCTGCCGGTTCCGCGCTGCCGTCATCAAAACACCTTTGCCTGAAAGTGCTGAGCGTTATTGCAGCTTCTTCCAGCTTTTGCTGCGTCCAATTGATCGGCTGACGATAATGGGTCGAAAGCATCGCAAACTTCAGTACCGCTCCCGGCCACCGATATCCGTTCCAACCCCTCAACAACTCATGGATCGTCACGAAATTTCCGGCCGACTTGGCCATCTTCTCGCCTTCGACCTGAAGAAAGCCGTTGTGCATCCAGTAATTCGCCATCACCGGCGTGTGGAAAGCGCAGCGCGATTGCGCGATCTCGTTTTCGTGGTGCGGGAAGACGAGATCGATGCCGCCGCCGTGGATGTCGAATGTCTCGCCGAGAAATTTCCACGCCATCGCTGAACACTCGATGTGCCAGCCGGGACGGCCGGGCGTCTTGATGCCGGCCGGCGACGGCCATGCCGGCTCGCCGGGTTTCGACGGCTTCCACAGCACGAAATCCGTCGGCGCGCGTTTGTAAGGCGCGACCTCGACGCGCGCGCCGGCGATCATCTCATCGATCGAGCGGTGTGACAGCTTGCCGTAATCCGGCATCGACGCGACGGAAAACAGCACATTGTCCTCGGCGACATAGGCGTTGCCCGACGCCACCAGTCGATCGATCAGCGTGCGCATCTCGGCGATGTACTCGGTCGCGCGCGGTTCGTGCGTCGGCGGCAGGCAGCCGAGCGCGGCAACATCGTCGTGGAATTGCTTGTCGGTTTTCTCGGTGACCTTGCGGATCGCTTCGTTGAGCGGCCGATCGGGATATTCCTCCGCCGCGCGCGCGTTGATCTTGTCGTCCACGTCGGTGATGTTGCGGACGTAGGTGACGTGATCGGCGCCGTAGAGGTGCCGCAGCACCCGGAACAAGACATCGAACACGATCACCGGCCGCGCATTGCCGATGTGGGCGAAGTCGTACACCGTCGGCCCGCACACATACATGCGCACATTCGACGGATCGAGCGGGCGAAACACCCGCTTCTCGCGCGTCAGCGTATCGTAGAGCTTCAGGTCCATCGTCGAATCAAATCACATGCGGAATTGGACATTACGCCTTCAGCCTGCTGGCCGGGCGTGTCCAAAATCTCGACGATGAGAAAAGACGGCCGCAGCCAGCGTTTGGCGCTAGCCAATAATCTCCCGGCAGATGCCGCCGATGCAGATAGGGCCGCCGTTCATGCCGCGCACAATGGTCGAGGAGACCCATGGCGTCAAGCCTTTGTTCCCGCCCGCCGAATTGCCGCGGCGGCGCGGCCGAATTCCCCCGCCGGACGCTGGGGTTAACGCGGCCTTAACCGCGCCGTCGCATTCTTCCTGTTCAGTGCATCCCGAAGTTTTGGCGCCGGGACGGCGCCGGTTGGGGGTTCCATGCGTACCACGATCGCGGCTTTGGCCTTCGGCGCCGCCCTGTTCGGCGCGACCGACGCCCAGGCGGAAAAGCGCGTCTTCATCATCGGCGGCAATTCCGACGGCTATGGCGTCAACCATTGCCTTTCTTCCGGCGCGGCCTGCGGCGAGGCGGCGGCGAATTCCTATTGCCGCTCGCACGAGTTCGGCGCGGCATTGTCATTCCGCAAAGTCGATCACGACGACATCACCGGCGCGATCCCACAGAACGGCCCCGGCTCCTGCCACGGCGCAAATTGCGATAACTTCGTCGCCATCACCTGCACCAGGTGATCAGAAATTCGTCATGCCCGCTCTCCGTGGCGGGTGTGACGATGTGGGATGATTAGAGCGCCGGCAGACCGGCGCTCTAATTTTTTGCGCGGCCTCGATATCACTTGGCAATTAGTTCAGTATTGGCAAGGCCGCCCCGCCGTTGCGCCTCCTGCCGACTTCGTCCATCCTCGCTGCAACGGCGCCGCCATGCAAAGAATGCCGGCGCGGAAGGCGCGCCATGGCTTCCCAGCGGGCGATCGAAGGCGAGAGCGGCTACGACGTGAGCGACGAGGGTAAGCCCGGCCGGGATGCCGCGCTGAAGCTCGAGCATTTCCTGCCTTACCAGCTCAATGTGGTGTCCAGCCTCGTCTCGCAGGCGCTGTCCCGTGTTTACGCGCGCCGTTACGGCATCGGCGTTCCGGAGTGGCGCGTTCTGGTGACGCTCGGGCAGTTCGGCGTGATGACCGCGAAAACGATCGGCGCGCATACGCATATGCACAAAACCAAGGTATCGCGCGCGGTCGCACAGATGGAACGGCGGCGGCTGGTCGCGCGCCGCGCCAATCGCGACGACATGCGTGAGGCGTTTCTGTCGCTGACTCCGTCCGGGCGAGCCATGTACGAGGAAGTGGCGCCGCATGCCATCGACTTCGCCCGCCGCTTGACCGAAATATTGACCCCGGCCGACCGCGAAGCGTTCCACCGCGGCCTAAAGCAATTGACCGAACGCTCGGCGGAGCTGGTCGCCGAGATCGGTGGCGGCGAGGAAGACCGTGACTGAGAAGCGATCATGAAGCTTTATTCTTATTTCCGCTCGTCGGCCGCCTACCGTGTGCGCATCGCCCTTCATTTCAAGGGCATCGATTTCGAAACCGTGTCCGTGCATCTCGTCAAGGACGGAGGCCATAATCGCCGGCCGGAATACCGTGCGATCAATCCGCAGATGCGCGTTCCCGCCTTGACCGTGCCGGACGGCGACGCGCTGATTCAGTCGCTTGCCATCATCGAATATCTCGACGAAACCCATCCCGATCCTCCGTTGTTGCCGAAGGATCCGCTTGCGCGTGCCCACTGCCGCGCGCTCGCAAACATCATCGCTTGCGACATTCACCCGCTGAATAATACCGGACCGCTGCGTTACCTGAAGCGTGAATTGCATCGGGAGCAGAGCGCGATCGACGCCTGGTACCATCACTGGGTGATCGAGGGCTTCACGGCCTACGAAGCGCTCGCGCAAGGCGCGCCCTATTCCTCCGGCGCACAGGCGACGATTGCCGACCTTTGCCTCGTCCCGCAGGTCGCCAATGCGCGGCGGCTGAAAGTGCCGCTCGACCCATTCCCCAAGATCGTCGCCATTGACGCCGCCTGCCTCAAGCTCCCCGCTTTCGACCGTGCCCGGCCGGAAAACCAGCCGGATGCGGAATGACGCGCTGGTTATTCACACTTTGGTCACCATTGCATCGCTTCATTCGCGCCAGTGTCGGAACGGGGTCGGGAATCAACATGCGGAAGTCCTTGCGCGACCTCGGATTCCTCGTTTTTGCGCTGACCGCCTTGGCCCTGCCGGCTGTGGCCCAAAACCCGCCGGTTCCGCCAACGGCGATCCCAAACGTCCCCAATCAGCCAGCCCCGGCGCAAATGCCGCCTCCGCCGGTCGCAGCGCAACCCAACGCGAACCCGGTCTGCACGCGCCTCGAAAGCCAGCTGGCCCTGGTCAATCGCGGCGCCACCGATCCCGCCCGTGTCGAGGCGATCAAACACCTGGAAGATCTGGTCGCCAAGCAACAAGCCGAACTTGACCGCCAGCTGGTCCGCTCGAAAAAACAGGGTTGCGAGGGCGGCGGATTTTTCGCGCTGTTCACCGGACACTCGCCGGAATGTCAGCCGCTCAACGCGCAGATTCAGCAGATGCGCGACAGTCTCGACCATTCGATGAGCGATCTCGAAAGTCTCAAAAGCGGCAACACCAACCAGGATGGCCAGCGGCGCGCATTGATCACCCAGTTGGCGGACAACAATTGCGGCGCGCAATACCGGGCGGCGGCGGCGGCGCAGCCGAGCGGCTTTCTCGACGCGCTGTTCAGCGGCCACTTGATCAATCCCGGTGGCGACGGCGCGCCGTCGGGCACCTATCGCACGGTGTGTGTGCGCACCTGCGATGGTTACTATTTCCCGATCTCATATTCGACCGCGCAGAACCGCTTCCCCGACGATGCGCGCGCGTGCCAGCGTGAATGTCCGGGAACGGAAGCCGTCCTCTACAGTTACCGAAACCCCGGCGAGGATATAGGCCAAGCGGTCTCGATCAGCGGAACGGCCTACACGGAGCTGCCGAACGCCTTCCGCTACCGCAAGGAATACACAGCGGCGTGCTCATGCCGCCGGCCGGGCCAGACCTGGGCCGACGCGCTCAAGGGCGCTGACGATGCAACCACACTCGAGAGCGGCGATATCGTCGTGACCGATCAAAACGCCAAGGCACTGTCGCAACCGCCAGCGCCGAAGGGCACCAAGCCAGCCAAGCCGGGAGCAAGCGCCGCGCCGGCGCCGACCGCAACGGCGGCGTCCGCGGAGGCGAGCGCGGCAGCAACCGACGCGCCCAAGGCAACCGTGCGCACGGTCGGACCGCCCTTCGTCGCCGGGCATTGATTTAAGCGCCGTCAAAAATCGGCGGCTCCCGCTTTAGCCGGACTCTTGACCGCATGGCGGTCAGGCTCGGCGGGCGCGGTGCCCGGATCGCGAAAGCGATTGACGATCGGATAGCGCCGATCGCGGCCAAAATTCTTGAGCGTCACTTTCACACCCGGCGCTGCCTGCCGACGCTTATATTCGGCCAGGCTGAGCATGCGCTCGACCTTCATCACCATTTCGCGGTCAAAACCCGCAGCCATGATGCTGGCAAGCGGCTCCTCGCGCTCGACCAGCCGCTCAAGAATCTGATCGAGCAGGTCGTAGGGAGGAAGCGTTTCCTGATCGGTCTGATTTTCGCGCAGCTCCGCACTCGGCGCCCGGGTTATGACGTTCTCGGGAACGACCTGTCCGGCAGGTCCGAGCGCGCCTTCGGGTTTCCAGCGGTTACGCAATCGCGCCAGCCGGTAAACTTCCGTTTTGTAGAGATCCTTGATTGGGTTGAAGCCGCCATTCATGTCGCCGTACAAAGTGGCGTAACCGACCGACATCTCGGATTTGTTGCCGGTCGTTACGACCATCAGGCCGAATTTATTTGAGATGGCCATGAGGATGGTGCCGCGAGCGCGCGATTGCAGGTTCTCCTCGGTCACGTCGGCCGGCGTGCCGGTGAACACGCCGCTCAATGCCGCTTCCAAGCCGCGCACCGCGCTTTCGATCGGCACAATGTCGTAATGCACACCGAGCGCGCGGACGACCGCCGCGGCATCGTCGCGCAACTCCTGCGAGGTGTAGCGGTACGGCAGCATGATGCAGCGAACACGGTCGGGCCCTAGCGCATCAGCCGCCATGGCCGCGCAAATTGCCGAGTCGACACCGCCGGACAACCCCAGCACCACGCCCTTAAAACCGTTTTTGTTGACGTAATCGCGCAAACCAACCATGCAGGCGGTATAGTCCGCCTGGTCGAGTTCGGCCGGCGCCGCCATTGACCCGCTTTCGCAACGCCAGCCGGCGCCCGTTCGCGACCAATGTGTCGTCAGCACGATTTCCTGGAATTCCGGCAACTGGAAAGCGATTGAATGATCGGCATTGACGGCAAACGAAGCGCCGTCGAATACAAGCTCATCCTGGCCGCCGACCTGATTCAGATAAATCAGCGGCAAGCGCCCCTCAACCACGCGGCTCAGCGCGATGTTCAACCGCTCCTCGGTTTTGCCGCGCCAATAAGGCGAGCCGTTCGGCACCGCGAGAATTTCGCCACCGGTCTCCGCCAAACACTCGACCACTTCCGTGCCCCAGATGTCTTCGCAGATCGGTATACCGACACGAACTCCCTTGATTACGATTGGACCCGGCAGCGGACCGGGCGCGAAAACACGCTTTTCGTCGAATACGCCATAATTGGGCAGATCGACCTTGAAGCGGATCGCTTCGAACTCGACCTCCGGCAAGATGCGCATAGGCATTGTAGAGCTTGCCATCCTCAAGCCACGGCGTGCCGATCAGTACGTCCGGACCGCCGCCGGCGGTGTCGCGCGCCAGCGATTCGATTGCCGCGCGGCAGGCCGACTGAAACGCCGGCTTGAGCACCAAGTCTTCCGGCGGATAGCCGGCGATGAACAATTCGGAAAACGCCACGACGTCGGCGCCGTCGCGGGTGGCCATCGCACGCGCCGCGCGAGCGCGCTCCAGATTGCCGCTGACCTCCCCGACAATGGGGTTGAGCTGCGCCAGCGCGATAGACAACCGATCGGTGGGACGCTCATTCATAGCGATTATCTAACCCCCGCCTCGTCCCTGCAAAAGCGGGGACGCGCCTGCGCGGGAATAGCCAGCTCGACGCCTCCGCTACAGCGCCGCCACGGCCGGTGCGGGTTTGCTCTTCCCCTGCCGCTGGCCCTTGAGCAGATCGGCGACCAGAAACGCGAGGTCGAGCGACTGCTCGGCGTTAAGCCTAGGATCGCACACCGTGTGGTAGCGGTCGTTGAGATCCTCATCGCTGATTGCGCGCGCGCCGCCGGTACATTCGGTGACATTCTGGCCGGTCATCTCCAGATGGACGCCGCCGGCAAAGGTGCCTTCGGCGGCATGGACTTGAAAGAAGGTTCGCACTTCTTTGAGAATTTGATCGAACGGTCGCGTCTTAAAGCCGGTGACGGACGTGATCGTGTTGCCGTGCATCGGATCGCATGACCAGAGCACGTTGCGGCCCTCATGCTTCACCGCGCGGATCAGACGCGGCAAATGCACAGCGGCCTTGTCCGCACCCATCCGGCAGATAAGCGTCAGGCGGCCGGGTTCGTTGTCGGGGTCGAGCATGTCGATGAGCTTGAGCAACTCGTCCGGCTTTTGGGTCGGACCGGTTTTGAGGCCGAGCGGATTCTTGATGCCGCGGCAGAACTCGACATGCGCGTGGTCCGCCTGCCGGGTGCGATCGCCGACCCACAGCATGTGCCCGGAGGTGCAGTACCAGTCGCCGGTCGTGGAATCGACGCGAGTAAAGGCCCGCTCGTAGCCGAGCAGCAGCGCTTCGTGACTGGTGAAGAAATCGGTCGTGCGCATTTCCGGATGTACTTCCGGATCGATGCCGCAGGCGCGCATGAAGTTGAGCGCCTCGGTGAGATGCGTCGCCAGCTCCTGATAGCGTTTCGACTGCGGCGAGTCCTTGACGAAGGACAACATCCACTGATGCGCGTTGGCGAGATTGGCGTAGCCTCCGGTAGCGAAGGCACGCAGAAGGTTCAGCGTCGCCGCCGATTGCCGATACGCTTCGAGCTGACGGCGCGGATCGGGCGTGCGCGCTTGCGGCGTGAAGTCGGTACCGTTGATGATGTCGCCGCGATAAGCCGGCAGCTCGACGCCGGCGCGCTTTTCGGTCGGCGACGATCGCGGCTTGGCGAACTGGCCGGCGATGCGGCCGACCTTCACCACCGGCGACGCCGCGGCGTATGTCAGCACCACCGCCATTTGCAGAAACAGGCGGAAAAAATCGCGGATGTTGTTGGCGCCGTGTTCGGCGAAGCTCTCAGCGCAGTCGCCGCCTTGCAGCAGGAAAGCGTCGCCGGCCGCGACTTGCGCCAGCGCGCGTTTCAAGTTGCGCGCCTCGCCGGCGAACACCAGCGGCGGAAAACTCGCGAGCTGCGCCTCGACCTCGCCGAGCGCTTTGGCGTCCGGATAGTCCGGCACCTGCGCGATCGGCTTGCCGCGCCAGGAATCCGGATTCCATTTCACCGCGTTTGTCCGCCTGGACATACTGTGGTCTCCACCATCCGGCGGTCTTATACACGCCGGCTGCCGGCCGTGACAGGGCCAAAAAATAGCCGCTTATTCAGCAGCTTCGCGGGCAAAGCTGGCGCTTTTCTGCCGCATGGTTACCAGCTCCTCGGCTGTCGTCGGGTGGAGCGCCATGGTGGCGTCGAAGTCAGCCTTTTTGGCCCCCATCTTCACCGCAACGGCGGCGATCTGGATCATTTCGGCCGCGCCCTCGCCGACGATGTGGCAACCGGCCACCCGGTCGGTTGAGCCGTCCACCACGAGCTTGATCAAGACCGTGGTGTCGCGGCCGGAGAGAGCGGCTTTCAGCGGCCGGAACATCGCCTTGTAGATGTCGGTCCGCGCGAGCTGTGCGCGCGC
Organism: uncultured Alphaproteobacteria bacterium; assembly: GCA_963747855.1. Taxonomy (GTDB): domain Bacteria; phylum Pseudomonadota; class Alphaproteobacteria; order Rhizobiales; family Xanthobacteraceae; genus BOG-931. The sequence continues at coordinate 444,708 of CAVVGN010000002.1, read as the reverse complement.
CTGCGCCTCGGTCAAACCGACCGTGCCGACCTCCGGATCGGAGAACACGGCCGTCGGCACATTGGTGTGATCCACAGCAAACTTCTTGGCTCCGAACACGGTGTCGGCAAAGGCGTGGCCCTCGCGGATCGCGACCGGAGTGAGATTGACGCGGTTGGTGACGTCGCCGATTGCGTAAATACTCGCAACATTCGAGCGCGAGTATTCGTCGACGGCGACCCCGCCGTTTTTGGCGATCGTAACACCCGCTTCCTTCAGTCCGATCTTGGCGACGTTGGGTGCGCGGCCGGTCGCAAACATCACGCGATCGGCGGTCGCCCAATTCCCGCTCGACAAAAGCACCGAGAAGCGCGTCTCCGTCCGCTCGATGGCGGCGACTTTACAGCCGGTCAGCACCTTGACGCCGTGCTTCTCCATGTCCATGCGCAGATGCGCGCGTACCTCGTCGTCGAAGCCGCGCAGAATATTTTCACCGCGATAGACGAGTGTTACTTGCGATCCAAGTCCGGCGAAGATGCCGGCGAATTCGACTGCGATGTAGCCGCCGCCCTGGATGACCACGTGCTTGGGCAGCTGTGGCAGGTGAAATGCTTCGTTTGACGAAATGGCGTGCTCGATGCCGGGAATGGGATCGCCATAGGTCGGCGCGCCGCCGGTGGAGATTAGAATGTATCGTGCGCGCATGCGCTTGCCGTCGGCGAGCTGCACCGTGTGAGCATCGGCAACCACGGCACGGGTCTTGACGACGGCGACGCCAGCCTTTTCTAGCGTCGCGGTGTAGGCCGCCTCAAGCCGGGCGATTTCCTTGTCCTTGTTGGCGATCAAGGCCGTCCAGTCGAACGACGATTGCGGTACCGTCCAGCCATACCCGGCTGCATCTTCGAATTCGGCGCGAAACCGCGATGCGTAGACCAGAAGTTTCTTCGGCACGCAGCCGCGAATGACACAAGTGCCGCCGACGCGATATTCCTCCGCCACCATAACGCGAGCGCCGTGTTGCGCGGCGATACGTGCGGCCCGCACGCCGCCCGAACCGCCTCCGATGACAAAAAGATCGACGTCGTAATCGGCCACGGCTGTCTGCGCTCCTTCGGGCATTACAATCGGGGCCGTTCGACGAGGCGCACCCCGCCGCCGCCGGCGAGAATAGCAGCCTGCGCCAGGCCGATGAACAGACCGTGCTCCATCACACCTGGCACCGCAGCGAGATGCGTTGCCAGCGCCGGCGGATCAGCAATGCGCTGTAAATGGGCATCCAGGATCCAATGCCCACCGTCGGTGACGAACGCTTTGCCGTCATTTCCTTTGCGCAGCGCCACCGGTCCGGAGCAGCCGGCGGCCCGTAAGGCTGCATCGACCGCGTGCCCTGTTGCCTTGGCCCCGAACGGTGCGATTTCGATCGGCAAAGGGAAACGGCCGAGCATGGACACCCATTTCGAATCGTCGGCGATTACGATCATGCGCGCGGAAGCGGCGGCGACGATTTTCTCGCGCAGCAATGCGCCGCCCCCGCCCTTGATCAGGCTGAGGTCCGGCGCAACCTCGTCCGCGCCGTCCACGGTCAAATCGAGCTCGGGTGTCTCGTCGAGGGTGGTGAGCGCAATGCCGGCCTTAGCCGCTTGGGCGCGGGTCGTCTCCGACGTCGGAACCGCGATGACGTCGAGGCCGGCGCGCACACGTTCGCCCAACAGATCGACGAAGTGCCGGGCGGTTGAGCCGGTTCCCAATCCGAGCCGCATGCCAGACTGCACGAACTCCAGTGCGCGCGCCGCGGCGGCACGTTTTTGTGCTTCGGCATCCATGGCCGCTATGTAGGGCAAAATCGCCTCGAAGGCGATGCTTGCGCGGCGAGGATTAGGCGGATAGGTCGAAGTCATGTTCACCATCGTCTTCGATCTTGACGGCACCCTGGTCGATACCGCGCCGGACTTGATCGGCACGCTCAACTTCACACTGAAGAAGAACGACCTGCCCGAGGTCCCCTACGATGCGGCCCGGCCGATGATCGGCGGCGGTGCCCGGGGTATGATCGAGCAGGCGCTGGTGCTCGAGGGACGACCCGCCGCGCCACCGGACGTCGACGCCCTTTATGCGCCCTTTGTCGCGTATTATGCCGAGCACATCGCCGACCGCTCGCGTCCGTTCCCGGGGGTCGAGAGTGTGCTCGATCGCCTGGCAGCGGCCGGATACGTCTTGGCCGTATGTACCAACAAGCTCGAATGGCTGTCGAAAAAGCTGATGGACGCACTTTCATTGAGCGGCCGTTTCGCCGCCATATGCGGCCAGGACACGTTCGGTATGCAGAAACCGGATCCGCAAATCTTCCGCGACACCGTGATGCGTGCTGGAGGAGATCCCACCCGCGCCATCATGGTCGGCGATTCCATCACTGATATCCGTACCGCCCGGGCCGCCAAGGTGCCCATTGTCGCCGTTGACTTCGGCTATACCGACGTGCCGATTGCCGAATTGGGGCCAGATCGCGTGATCAGCTCCTACGCGGAATTGCCAGCCGCCATTGCAGCTCTGGAATCTGTGAAAATTACCCCGGACAATCAGGGCTTTATCGGGCGCAAAAACTGATTATGTTTATTGTAACAAAATGCCCCGTTCAGGGCTCATATGGAGCCGGGGTCGTTTGGCAACCGCATGCCTATGGGCGCGCAATTGGAACACGCCAAAATCCACGATTTTGATATCGCGCCGGGGCAGGCGGTCCTGGTCGATCCGTTCGGCCGCGCGATTACCTATTTGCGCGTCTCGGTCACCGACCGATGTGATTTCCGCTGCGTCTATTGCATGAGCGAGCACATGGCCTTTCTGCCAAAGGCTGATTTGCTGACGCTTGAAGAACTCGACCGGCTGTGCTCGGCCTTTGTCGCGCGCGGTGTTCGCAAATTGCGCCTGACCGGCGGCGAGCCGTTGGTCCGACGTGGGATCATGACTTTGTTCTCCACGTTGTCGCGCCATCTTGCCGCCGGACGGCTGGATGAACTCACGCTGACCACCAATGGATCGCAGCTCGCCAAATACGCCGCGGAGCTCGCTGCACACGGCGTTCGTCGCATCAACGTGTCGCTCGATACCCTCGATCCGGAAAAATTCCGCGCTATCACCCGCTGGGGTGCATTGCCGGAGGTGCTGTCCGGCATCGACGCGGCACAGGCAGCAGGCCTCAAGATCAAGATCAATGCCGTGGCGCTCAAAGGCGTGAATGAAGACGAATTCACGCGGCTGATTGAATGGGCGCATGGCCGCGGCATGGACCTCACTCTCATCGAAGTGATGCCGCTCGGCGAAATCGGCAGGCTCGACCAATATCTGCCCCTTTCGGTCGTACGCGCCAGGCTCAAAGAACGCTTTTCGCTCGAAGAGTTGGATTATCGCACGGGCGGGCCGGCGCGCTATGTGAAGGTGGCGGAAACTGGCGGCCGCCTCGGTTTCATCACCCCGCTGACCCATAATTTCTGCGAATCCTGCAACCGCGTGCGACTAACCTGTACCGGCACGCTCTATATGTGCCTCGGGCAGGAGGATGCCGCCGACCTGCGCAAGCCGTTGCGCACCTCCGAGAGCAACGATCTCTTGTTCGCCGCCATTGACGAGGCGATTGCGCGCAAGCCCAAAGGGCACGATTTCATTATCGATCGCCGCCACCAGCGGCCGGCGCTCTCGCGGCATATGAGTGTGACCGGCGGCTGACGCCTGGAATTGCGGGCCCGCTCTCGTCCTGCCGCCTATATATGATCCAGCACAGGGGCGGCACGGACCGTGAGCTTGAACGCGCTGTATCTCGATGCTTCGCTCTGGACGCAGTTCCTGCAGGCGGAGGGCGACCACCTCAGACATCCAAGCTTTTGGGTGGCCGCAGCACGGATCGTTTTCGTCAACACACTGCTATCCGGCGACAACGCCATTGTCATCGCCCTGGCTTGCCGCGGGCTGCCGCGGCGGCAGCGGATTTTGGGTGTCGCCATCGGGGCCGGCGTCGCCGTGTTTTTGCTCGTTGCTCTAACGGCCATTGCCGTTCAGCTTATCGCGCTTCCTTATCTGAAGCTCGCGGGGGGCTTGGCGCTTCTCTACATCGCGGCGAAACTCCTCGTGCCCGAACAGCCGGATGAAACGACTTTCGCCGCCACTGCACATTTGTGGCGAGCAGTGCGGATCGTCGTTGTCGCCGACCTCATTATGAGCTTCGATAACGTCATCGCCGTTGCGACGGCGGCGCACGGTGATCTCGCCTTACTGGCCGTCGGTCTAATCGTCTCTATTCCGATCATCATGATAGGCGCCGCCGTCATCATGGCGCTGCTCGATCGCTTGCCCTTTCTCATCTGGATCGGCGCGGCGTTCCTCGGCTCGATCGGCGGCGAGGCGATCGCGACCGATCCGGCCATCTTCGGCTATCTCGGCGCACGCGAGGCCGTCTGGGCAGCAAGTGCGGCTGGAGCCGTACTCGTTATTATCGCCGGCGGCATCTGGCGTTCACGGTTTCTGAAAGCGCGCGCGGTTTCGCCACGTTGATGATGGGCGTTTCTCTACCTGACGCGCTAAAGCGAAATCAACACCAGCGCCGCCGCCTGCAATTCCGCATAGCGGAAAGCGCGGCGTTCAAGCACAAGCTCGTCGCGCCCCCACTGCTCCATATTCCAGTCCTCGTCGACATGCGCGGCATCCCAGGCCTCGTCGCCGGTGAGCCGGCCCGCGGCAAGCGCAAGCGCGATTAGCGCCGAACCCGTCAACGTAGTTAGAGCGTGCACCGCGCCGAGCCGCCACGGATCGGCCGGAATGACGGCGCGCGCAGCCGCAAGCGCGGCGGCAGGCTGGGTCACGTGCACCACGCCCTCGCCCAAACTAAAATGAGCGCCGAGCTTCTCCGCGACCCATCCCAAGATCGGATCCCAGTGGCGCGCCTGACGCTCGGCAAGTCCGCGAGGCGTCTGCGCCCGATAACAAACAAGATCGGAGCCAAGATATTTCTCCACCTCTGCGGCAACCGGACCAGGGCGGTCGCGCACGCCGTCGATAATTGAGTTCGCGAGCCGCGTCAGCGGCATGCTGGCGGGCTCGATGGTATCGCGCTGTGCGTTCCATTCCGCCGCGATCGCCTGCGCGAGCGCCGAAACTGGCGCGGCGAGAGCCCGGCCGGCCGGCGTCAGCGCCGGTTTATCATCGAACAGCACCGTGTAACCGTCGGACGAGGCCGCAGTCGTCACCCGCGCATAAAAACGCTTTCGCAGGTTGCGCCGTACTGACCGGCGTGCTGCCTCGACGGGACCTTCCGGCGGTGCATTTTCGAGCAAGTCGCGCATTAGACCTTCGACCATAGACAAAAAATGCATGCGCGACAGCGCGGCGCACAAATTGGCTGGGCGCATCTCAGTTATGTAAGAAAATACCAATAAATTCAGTAGCTTGAGCCAAGGCGGCGGCCTTGATAAAGTGCCGGTGCCGGCAACTCATTTTGTGCATCTGCAATCGCGCTTTCGTTAAGGATCCGATGCGACAAAACCTTGTTATAACAAGCACAAGCGGTGGAAATTGGCCCCTTGCTCGACTAGTATCCGCCCCGGATTCGGCAACGGATCAAAAGCCGCGCGGGACGCCAATTCCACGCAGCAGCGTTAAAACAAAACCGCCGAGTAGCGAGCGGATGCTGCGTGCAAGAGGAATGGAATGAGACCTACCGACATTTCGGTCCCGGATTACTTCCACAAAGTGGTGGATTGCCAGTGGGCGTGCCCGGCTCACACCCCGGTTCCCGAATACATCCGTCTGATCGCCGCCGGACGTTACGGCGACGCTTACATGATCAACTGGGAATCGAATGTATTTCCGGGCGTGCTCGGGCGCACTTGCGACCGTCCGTGCGAGCCGGCTTGCCGCCGCGGCCGCGTCGAAAAAGAACCGGTCGCGATCTGCCGGCTCAAGCGCGTTGCCGCCGACTTCAAGGATGACATTCGCAGCCGCCTGCCGAAACCGCCGACGAAGAAAAACGGCAAGCGCATCGCGCTGGTGGGCGGCGGTCCTGCGTCACTTACAGTAGCCCGCGATCTCGCGCCGATTGGCTATGAATGCGTCGTGTTCGATCAGGATCCGCTGTCCGGCGGCATGATGCGCACGCAAATTCCGAAATTCCGGCTGCCGGAAAAAGTGCTGGACGAGGAATGCAGCTACATCCTCGATCTCGGTGTCGAGTTCGTCGGCGGCCGGCGGATCGACAGCGTGAAGGCGCTGCTCGCCGAAAATTTCGACGCCATCTTCATCGGCTGCGGCGCGCCGCGCGGCCGCGATCTGGATATTCCCGGCCGCAAGGAAGCGGCCAAGAACGTCCATATTGGCATCGATTGGCTGGCGAGCGTCTCGTTCGGCCACATCGACAAAATCGGCAAGCGCGTCATCGTGCTCGGCGGCGGCAACACCGCGATGGATTGCTGCCGCTCTTCGCGCAGGCTCGGCGGGGAAGACGTCAAAGTCGTCGTGCGTTCCGGATTTGAAGAAATGAAGGCATCCCCTTGGGAAAAGGAGGACGCCATGCACGAGGACATCCCGATCTTCAATTATCTCGTGCCCAAGGAATTCACCCACGAAGACGGCAAACTCACCGGCATTACCTTCCGGAAGGTCAAGGCGGTGCATGATGCCAAGGGCCGCCGCGATCTTGTCCCGACCGGCGAACCCGACCAGCATTTCCCGTGCGACGACGTTCTGGTCGCCGTCGGTCAGGAAAACGCGTTTCCGTGGATCGAGCGCGATTGCGGCATCGAATTCGACAAGTGGAACATGCCGAAGGTCGACAGCAAGACCATGAGTTCGACCCATCCGAAAGTGTTTTTCGGCGGCGACGCCGCGTTTGGTCCGAAGAACATCATTTGGGCGGTCGCGCACGGCCATGAAGCCGCGATCTCGATCGACAAACTCTGCCGTGGCGAGGACGTCAACCAGCGCCCCGCCCCGCATATAGGGATCGCCAGCCAAAAGATGGGCATCCACGAGTGGAGCTACGACAACGAAATCACGCTCGATAAACGCTACCGCGTGCCGCATCGCGAGAAGGTAGTGGCATTGCGCGACATCAGAGCCGAAGTCGAGCTCGGCTACGATGTCGAACTGGCGCTGAAGGAAGCCGAACGATGCCTCAATTGCGACGTGCAAACCGTATTCACTGGCCAACTTTGCATCGAATGCGACGCCTGCGTCGACATCTGCCCGATGGACTGCATCACCTTCGCCGAGAACGGCGAAGAGGCGGATTTGCGCTCGCGACTGGAAGCGCCAGCCAATAACCTCACTCAGGATTTGTATATCGGCAATAGCCTCAAGACCGGTCGCATCATGGTCAAGGACGAGGACGTGTGCCTGCACTGTGGGCTATGCGCCGAGCGCTGCCCCACCGGCGCGTGGGACATGCAGAAATACCTTATCGATATGACCCACGCTGAACACGCATGCCAATTGAAAGCATAAACGACTTCGTCGTCCGGTTCGCCAACGTCAACGGCTCCGGCTCCGCCAGTGCCAACGAACTGTTCGCCCGCTCGGTGCTGCGCATGGGCATTCCCTGCGCGCCCCGCAATATCTTTCCGTCCAACATCCAGGGGCTGCCGACCTGGTACGAGGTGCGGATTTCCGAGGCCAATCACCTCGGAGCGCGCGGCGGCACCGATCTCATGGTGGCGATGAACCCACAGACCTGGGACAAAGACGTGGCTGGCATCGAATCAGGCGGCTATTTGCTATACGATTCCACCAAGCCGTTGCCGAAATCGAAATTTCGCGACGATGTCACCGTGATCGGCGTGCCGCTAACCGCCATTTGCAACCGCGAATACAGCGATCCGCGCCAGCGTCAGCTGTTCAAGAACATCGTTTACGTTGGCGCGCTCTCCGCTCTGCTCGACATGGACGTCGCCGAGATGGAGAAGCTGATCGCCGAGCAATACAAGGGCAAGGAGAAGCTGTTCGACGCCAACAAGCACGCGCTGCATCTGGGTCGCGACTGGGTGATGATGAACGTCGATCACCCGATTGGCTTGCGGCTTCGTCGCGCTAACGCGGTCGGCGATCGCATTTTCATCGAAGGCAATTCAGCCGCCGCGCTCGGCGCCGTCTACGGCGGCGCAACAGTCTGCGCCTGGTACCCGATTACGCCCTCATCCTCGCTCGCGGAAGCGTTCACGCGCCATTGCCAACGCATGCGCATCGATCCGGCAACCAAAAAGACCAAGTTCGCCATCATCCAGGCGGAAGACGAACTCGCCTCGATCGGCATCGTGATCGGCGCGGCCTGGAACGGCGCGCGCGCCTTCACCGCCACCTCGGGCCCGGGCATTTCGCTGATGCAGGAATTTTTGGGACTGGCCTATTTTGCCGAGATTCCCGCGGTCATCTTCGACGTCCAGCGGGCCGGGCCGTCCACCGGAATGCCGACGCGCACGCAACAAACCGACATTCTGTCGTGCGCCTACGCCTCGCACGGCGATACCAAGCACGTGTTGCTGTTCCCCGAGGATCCGGCCGAAGCCTTCGAATTCGGCGCCTCCGCCTTCGACCTCGCCGACCGCCTGCAGACGCCGATTTTCGTGATGCTCGACCTCGATATCGGCATGAACCATCGCCTGGCGCGGCCGCTGACCTGGGACGACAGCCGCAAATTCGACCGCGGCAAGATTATGACGGCGACCGCGCTCGAGGCCGGCGCGGATTTCGGCCGCTATCTCGACGTCGACGGCGACGGCATCCCCTATCGGACCTTACCCGGCACGCATCCAAGTAAGGGGGCGTTCTTCACGCGCGGCACGTCACGCGACCGCTATGCGCGCTACACCGAGGAAGGTCCGGCCTACGCCGACAATATGCAACGGCTTCTGCGCAAATTCGAGACCGCCAAGGACCTGGTGCCTCGGCCGCTGCAAGCCAACGCGGCAAAACCGACGAAATACGGCGTGATCTATTTCGGCTCGACTTCGCCGGCGATGGACGAGGCGATCGAGCTCCTCGAAGCCGACGGCCATGCTCTCGACCGGTTGCGCATGCGCGCATTTCCGTTCCATTCGAGCGTAACGAGCTTCATCGGCGAGCATGATTTTATCTTCGTCGTTGAGCAGAACCGCGACGCGCAGCTACGCTCGCTCATCGTCAATGAATGCAACGTCGATCCGGTTCGGCTGGTGCCGATCCTGCACTATGACGGCGCGCCAATCACCGCCCGCTACATCGCGCGCGCGATCGCCGACCGTCTTGACGCTCTCAAAGTCACGCCGCTGCGCAAAGGCAAGGTTGTGTCATGACCTATGTCGTCAAACCGAAATTCCACCACCCCGAACTGCCGAAGAACGAGCTCGGCTTCACCCATCGCGACTACGAAGGCGCCGTTTCGACTTTGTGCGCCGGTTGCGGGCACGACTCGATTTCATCGTCGATCATCGAGGCTTGCTTCGAGCTTTCGATCGCCCCGCACCGAGTGGCCAAGCTTTCCGGCATCGGCTGCTCGTCTAAGACCCCGACCTACTTTCTCGGCAGTTCGCACGGCTTCAATTCCGTGCATGGACGCATGCCCTCGGTCCTGACCGGCGCCAATCTTGCCAACCGCGATCTCATCTATCTCGGTGTGTCGGGCGACGGCGATTCCGCCTCGATCGGTTTCGGCCAGTTCGCCCACGCCATCCGGCGCGGCGTCGACATGGTCTATATTGTTGAGAACAATGGCGTATATGGCCTGACCAAGGGCCAATTCTCCGCTACCGCCGATCCAGGATCGAAGTCAAAGCGCGGCGTCGTCAATACCGACGCCGCCATCGACCTGGTCGGCATCGCGCTGCAAGTCGGCGCCACTTTCGTCGCCCGCTCATTCTCCGGCGACAAGAAGCAACTCACGCCGCTGATCAAAGCCGCTATCGAGCATCGCGGCGCCGCTTTCATCGACGTTATCTCGCCCTGCGTTGCCTTCAACAATCACGCCGGTTCGACCAAGAGCTTCGACTACGTCCGCGAACACAACGACGCGGTCAACAAACTCGATTTCATCACCGGCCGCGACGCGATCAAAGTTGATTATGCGCCGGGAAGTGTCGAACTGGTGCAGCAGCACGACGGCTCGACCATCGCACTGCGAAAACTTGACGCCGATTACGATGTGCACGACCGGCTCGCTGCTATGAACTTCCTCCAGCACCACGCCGCCAAGGGCCAGATCGTGACCGGACTTCTCTATGTCGCGCCCGAGGCCGAAGATCTGCACGGCCACCTCAACACCGTGGACGCGCCACTCAACGCGCTGGGCGAAAAAGACCTGTGCCCCGGCTCGGGCGCGCTCGACAAGTTCAACGCCAGCCTGCGCTAGCGAAACTACTCTTCCGGCGCTTCGACGATCGGATCGTAGCGCTTGGCGTCGAAGCCCAGCAGGTTCCACGATTGGAGCATGTGCGGCGGCAACGGCGCACTGACGTCGATAATGCCGCCGCGCGGATGCGGCACGACAATGCGGCGGGCCAGAAGATGCAGCCGGTTTTGCATGCCGCCCGGCAATTGCCAGTTCTCAATCGAAAAATATTTCGGATCGCCGACGATCGGATGGCCGATATGCGCCATATGCGCGCGCAGTTGGTGGGTGCGGCCGGTGACCGGCTTGAGCGACAGCCAGGCCAACAGCGGTCCGGCAGCCTCCACTACAGCGTAATAGGTCACCGCATGGCTCGCGCCTTTCTCGCCGTGACGGGCGATCCGCATGAACGAATTCTTCCTCCCGCTCCTCCTTGGCCAGGAAAGTCGAAATGCGGCCCTGCTGCAACTTGGGCACGCCGGCGACCAGCGTCCAATAGACCTTGCGCGCCGAGCGCGAGCGGAAGGTTTTGGCCAGCGCGGCGGCGGCGAAACGCGTCTTGGCGACCAGGAGGCACCCGGCGGTATCCTTGTCGAGCCGGTGCACGAGCCGCGGCCGCTGGCCGTGCGCGTCGCGCAACACCTCCAGCATGCCGTCGAGGTGGCGGGTGGTGCCGGAGCCGCCCTGCACCGCAAGCCCCATCGGCTTGTTGAGCACCAGCACGTCGGCGTCCTCGTGCAGCGTGATGGACCGTAGAAAATCGCGGGTCTTGCCATCTGCTTCGTTGCCCGGCGCGCGCGGCTTGGGCGCATCGAGCCGCAGCGGCGGGATGCGCACTGTCTGTCCCGTTTCCAGCCGATTCTTGGGCTGGGTGCGCTTGCCGTTGACGCGCACCTCGCCTTTGCGGATGACGCGCTGGATATGGGAGAAGCTCAGCCCCGGATAACGTCGCTCCAGGAAGCGATCGACGCGCATGCCGGTTTCGTCCGCGGTCACCGCGACGTTCTGGACGCCGGTCGGCATTGGCGCCGGCCCGCCATTTCCTCGCCCGTCATCCTGAGGCGGCCGCCAACGGTCCGGCCCGAAGTGGCCGGCTCGATGACCGCTCGCACCTCAGGGTGACGGAATTTACGCCGCTGCCTCGGCCCGGCGCTTTGACGCCCACCACCCGGCTGCCGAGGACCCCGGCTGCCTCTCAAGATCCGCTCCGCTCTTTGCGCAGCTTGGCCCAGTATTCGATCCGCTTGCGGATTTCGCGCTCGAAGCCGCGCTCGGGCGGATCGTAGAATTGTGCCGGCCGAGCTGCTCCGGGAAATAGTCCTGGCCGGAAAATGCCTCCTCGGCGTCGTGATCGTACTCGTAGCCCGCGCCGTAGCCTTCGCTCTTGCATTAATTTGGTTGGCGCGTTGAGAATGTGCTTGGGCGGCAGCAGCGAACCGGCCTCCTTGGCGGCGCGCATGGCCGCGCCAAAAGCCGCATAGGCGGCATTCGATTTCGGCGCGGTCGCGACGTAAAGCACCGCCTCGGCGATGGCGAGCTCGCCTTCCGGCGAGCCGAGAAAATCGTAGGCATCCTTGGCGGCATTGGCGATGACGAGCGCCTGCGGATCGGCGAGCCCGATATCCTCGACCGCCATGCGCACGACCCGGCGCGCCAGATAAAGCGGGTCCTCGCCCGCGTCCAGCATCCGGCAAAGATAATAGAGCGCGGCATCGGCGTCCGAGCCGCGCACCGATTTGTGCAATGCGCTGATCAGGTTGTAGTGGCCGTCCTGCTTCTTGTCGTAGATCGGCGCGCGCCGCTGCACGATGCCTTGCAGCGCCGCGGCGTCAAAAGTCTCGCCGGCGCGGGCCGCCCGCCATACCTCCTCGGCGAGTGTCAATGCGGAGCGGCCGTCGCCGTCAGCCATGCGCAGAAGCGACGCGCGCGCGTCGTCGTCGAGCGGCAGTTTCTTGCCTTCGATCGCCTCCGCGCCGCTCAAGCAGTTTCTCCAACGCGGCTTCGTCGAGCGGTTTGAACACCAGCACGCGCGACCGCGACAGCAACGGCGCGATCAGCTCAAACGACGGGTTTTCCGTGGTCGCGCCCACCAGCACGACCGTTCCGTCCTCCACCACCGGCAGGAAGGAATCCTGCTGCGCCCGGTTGAAGCGGTGAATCTCGTCGACGAATAGGAGCGTGCCCTGCCCGGTTTCGCGCCGCGCACGCGCGGCTGTCGAAGACTTTCTTCAGATCGGCAACGCCGGAAAAGATCGCCGAGATCTGCTCGAAATGCAGATCGGTGGCTTGCGCGAGGAGCCGCGCCACGGTCGTCTTGCCGGTGCCGGGCGGTCCCCAGAAGATGAGCGAACCGAGCGAGCGGGTCTCCAGCATGCGGGTTAGCGCACCGTCCGGCCCGAGCAGGTGATCCTGCCCGACGACGTCGGCAAGCTTGTCGGGACGAAGCTTGTCGGCGAGCGGCCGCGGCGCGTCGCGGTACAGGCCGGCGGCGGCGAACAAGCTCGGCGAACTCTGTTTCGGGCGTGAGCTCATATCATCCACTGAACATGACCGAAATCTGCTGACCGCCGCGATCGATAGTGATGCGCCAGGAACGGCCGCCAGCGCGGGTGATGCGGTCGAGATCGGCGGACTTTTCGATCTTCTGGTTGTTCACCGACACGACGATGTCGCCCTTCTGGAAACCGACCGATTGCGCCGCCGAGCCATCGGCGACCTGACGATCACCACGCCGTGGGCCTGGGCATCGAGCCTCAGCTCGTCGGCGAGCGCAGGCGAAAGATTGGCGACGGTGGCGCCGAGGAACGGCGAACGCGCCTTGATCTCGATCTCGTCGCGGGGCGTATCGGGCGCGGTTTGCAGGCTGACCGGCACGGCGATCTCGCGTCCCCGGCGCAGCAGCCCGATCTGAGCAGTGCCGCCAAGCGGCTTCGGTGGCAAAGCGGTAATCGAAGGAGTTGGGATCGTCGACGATGGTTCCGTCGATGCTGACGATGACATCGCCGGTCTTGATGCCGGCCCGCGCGGCGGGACCGCCGGAGGCTACGTTCGCGACCAGCGCGCCGCTCGGCCGCTTGAGCCCGAGGCTGTCGGCGATCTCCGGCGTCACCTCCTGCAGTTTGGCGCCGAGCCAGGGCCGCTTGACCGCCGCGCTGCCGCCCCGCGCCGAGGCGACCACCACGCTGCACCATGTTGGCCGGAATCGCAAATCCGATGCCTTGCGAGCCGCCCGAGCGCGAATAGATCGCGGTATTGATGCCGACCAGTTTGCCGGACAGGTCGACCAGCGCGCCGCCGGAATTGCCCGGATTGATCGCCGCGTCAGTCTGGATGAAGAAGCGGTAATCGCTGATGCCGACTTGGGTGCGCGCCACCGCCGAAACGATGCCGTGCGTTACCGTTTGGCCGATGCCGAACGGATCGCCGATCGCCAGCACCACGTCGCCCACCTGCAGCTCATCGGAATTGGCGAATTCCAGCGCCGGAAAGCGCTCGCTGACGCCCTTGAGCCGCAGCACCGCGAGGTCGCTGTGCTCGTCCTTGAGTGCAATCTCGGCGTCGAATTCGCGCTTGTCGGCAAGCGCGACCTTCACTTCACTCGCGCCCTCGATCACGTGGTAATTGGTCACGATTAGCCCCGACAGGTCGACAATGACGCCGGAGCCGAGCGAACGCAGCACCTGCTCGCGCGGGACCGCGCCGAAGAACTGGCGAAACAGCGGATCGTTCATGAACGGGTTGCGGTTCTCGACGACGCGAGCCGCATAGACGTTGACGACCGCCGGCGCGACCCGTTTGACCAACGGGGCATAAGACAATTGCAATTCGGTCGATGACGGCACACGCCGATCCTGCGCGCGCGCATCCGGCGACAGCGCCGAGAACGCGAGGATAGCGGCAACTATGAACGAAAGAACGCTTAGCTGCGGCATGTAAAAACCCCGAATAAACGCCGCCCCATATAGGCGTGCGACCGGGACTTTAGAATGGCCCGCGTTCCGCTTAAGCGGCGGCGGGCGCCGTCTCCTCGGCGCGCGCCTGCACCGGCCCGGAATCCCTGCCCTTGGCCTCGACGTCCCGGTCGACGAACTCAATCACTGCGACCGGCGCCGAATTGCCGTAGCGGAAACCCGCTTTCATGAGCCGGATATAGCCGCCCTTGCGGCTCTTGTAGCGGGGAGCGATGACCTCGAAGAGCTTCTTGACCATGGCGAGATCACGGATTTGCGCAATCGCCTGCCGACGGGCGTGCAGGTCGCCGCGCTTGCCGAGCGTGACGAGCTTCTCCACCACCGGACGCAGATCCTTCGCCTTGGGCAAAGTGGTAGAAATCTGTTCGTGCTTGATGAGCGCGCAGGCCAGATTTGCCAGCATCGCCTTGCGGTGATCCGAGCGACGGCCGAATTTTCGATGGGTCTTGGCGTGACGCACGTACGGACTCCTTGCCCCGGTCCTTGACGGGCGCTCAGTAGTGATCCTCGAAGCGCTTGGCCAGCTCTTCGATATTCTCGGGGGGCCAGCCGGGCACTTCCATGCCCAGATGCAGGCCCATTTGCACCAGCACTTCCTTGATTTCGTTCAGCGACTTTCGGCCGAAATTGGGCGTGCGCAGCATTTCGGCTTCCGTCTTCTGCACCAGATCGCCGATATAGACGATGTTGTCGTTCTTTAGGCAATTGGCCGAACGCACCGACAGCTCGAGTTCGTCGACCTTCTTGAGGAAGGCCGGATTGAATGCGAGATCGGGGATCGCTTCCTGCGTGGTCTCGCGCTTGGGCTCCTCGAAATTCACGAACACATTGAGCTGGTCCTGAAGGATGCGCGCGGCATAAGCGAGCGAATCTTCCGGGCTCACGGCTCCGTTGGTCTCGATCGACAAAGTGAGCTTGTCGTAGTCGAGGATTTGGCCTTCGCGGGTATTCTCAACCTTGTAGGAGACCTTGCGAACCGGCGAATAGAGGCTGTCGACCGGAATGAGCCCGATCGGCGCGTCCTCGGGACGGTTGCGCTCGGCCGGCACGTAACCCTTGCCGGTATTGACGGTGAATTCCATGCGGATCTCGGCGCCCTCGTCCAGCGTGCACAGCACGAGTTCCGGATTGAGCACTACGATGTCGCCGACCGTCTGAATGTCGCTGGCGGTCACCGTGCCGGGGCCCTGCTTCTTCACCACCATGCGCTTGGGCCCTTCGCCCTGCATCTTGATGGCGATGTCCTTGATGTTGAGCACGATGTCGGTCACGTCCTCGCGCACGCCGGCGATCGAGGAGAATTCGTGCAGCACCCCGTCGATATGCACCGACTGCACCGCGGCGCCTTGCAGCGAGGACAGCAATATGCGCCGTAGCGCGTTGCCGAGTGTCACGCCAAAACCGCGCTCAAGCGGCTCGGCAACCACGGTAGCCACGCGTCGTGCATCGGTCCCGGCGGAGACCTGCAACTTGCCCGGCCTGATCAATTCCTGCCAATTTTTCTGGATCGTCACGTTATCACCCATCGCATTGCGCGGCGTGAGCGCGTCGTGCGGCCCACTCCGCTCCGTGGGGCCAAGGTCGTTGCCATGATCGAGAGGCGGCGAATGTTCGATTTCCATTGGTCCGAATGTCCTATCCTTATACGCGCCGGCGCTTACGCGGACGGCAGCCATTGTGCGGGATCGGCGTCACGTCGCGGATCGACGTGATGGTGAACCCGGCCGCTTGTAGCGCGCGCAATGCTGATTCACGGCCCGAGCCGGGCCCAGCCACTTCGACCTCGAGCGTGCGCATGCCGTGCTCCTGCGCCTTCTTGGCAGCGTCCTCACCCGCGACCTGGGCAGCATACGGCGTCGATTTGCGCGAGCCCTTGAAACCCATCGTGCCCGCCGATGACCAGGCAATGGTATTGCCCTGTACATCGGTAATCGTGATCATCGTATTGTTGAACGTCGCGCTTACATGCGCGACACCCGAAGCGATGTTTTTGCGCTCGCGTTTGCGAACGCGCGTGGCGTCTTTACCCATTCAAAACCCTTTCGCGGATCGAAGCTTGTGGCTCCGGCGCAGTCCCACAGTCTTGTTCCACGCGTTATTTCTTCTTGCCGGCGATAGCCTTGGCCGGGCCTTTGCGGGTCCGGGCGTTGGTGTGTGTGCGCTGGCCGCGAACCGGCAACCCGCGGCGATGACGCAAACCGCGATAACAGCCGAGGTCCATCAGCCGCTTGATGTTCATGGCGACTTCGCGCCGCAGATCGCCCTCGACGATGTAGTCGCGGTCGATGACTTCGCGAAGCTGCAGGACTTCCTGGTCGGTCAGCTGGGATACCCGGCGCGCTTCGGGGATCGAAACCTTGTGCATGATCTCCTTGGCCTTGGCCTCGCCGATGCCGTGGATATACTGCAACGCTACCACGACGCGCTTATTGGTTGGGATATTGACGCCAGCAATACGGGCCACGTTCAGTTGCTCCTTATGCGGACCAGCGCGGGTTTTCCGGCGCCGCCCTGCCGCTACCTGTCGATTTGAATGTCACCTGAGGCCACAAACGTAAAAAGCCAACGCCTGCCTGCCGCCGCGGCTGGGCATCGCTGCTAAATCTCCGATCGGATATTTGGAGCTTATTAATGGACTCCTCGCGCTTTCGTCAACCCAGCTAGCGGTTTCGTGTACAACTTCATCTAACGACGGCGGTTTCGGCGCCGTGCCTTGGCCCTATCCCCGGATTTGGCTTTCGGCCGCCGCTTGGCAGCAGGGCGCTTGCGGGCGGTCGGCGCCGGTTTGCGGGCCGTTTTTCGCCCTGTCCTGGATTTCTTGGATTTTTTTCCTATTTTGTCCGCCTTTACTGTCGACTTTGGCTTGACCTTGGCAGGCGCCGGCCTGACGGGTGCCGGACTTTCTGACAGCGCCTGTTCGATCTGCCGGGCCACCTCGGGGATGGGCGCCATGCCGTCGACCGTGCGGAGCATGCCGTGGCGGCGGTAATATGCAGCGAGCGGCTCGGTCTGCGCGCGGTAGGCGGTGAGCCGGCGATGCAGCACCTCCGGATTGTCGTCCGGGCGAAGCGCCTCGCCGCGTGCCGTCATCTCGGCGATACGGCTTTCAATCCGCCGAATAAGTGCGGCCTCGTCGACCTTCAGCTCAATCACCCCGTCGAGCGCAAGGCCGTGCTTGGCGAGCATGCGGTCTAGAGCCTCGGCCTGCGGCTGGGTGCGCGGAAAGCCGTCGAGAATGAACCCCTTGCGTGCGTCCGACTGTTCGATGCGCTGCTCGACGATGGAGACCACGATGTCGTCAGGAACCAAAGCGCCCTGCGCCATGATGTCCGCCGCCTGGCGGCCAATCGGCGTTGCGGCCTTGACGGCCGCACGCAGCATGTCGCCGGTGGAGAGCTGGACCAGTCCGTATTTGGCGACGAGATGCTGGGCCTGTGTTCCCTTGCCTGCCCCCGGCGGGCCCAGCAGGATCAATCTCATCGACGTCGCCCCCGCAGCTTCGATCGCTTGATCAGCCCTTCATACTGGTGCGCGAGCAGGTAACCCTGCACCTGCGCGACCGTGTCCATGGTGACGCTGACGACGATCAACAGCGAGGTGCCGCCGAAATAGAACGGCACCGCCGCGTAGGAAATCAGCATCTCCGGAAACAAGCAGACCACCGCCAGATAAGCGGCGCCGATGACAGTTATCCGCGACAATACGTAATCGATATACTCGGCGGTGCGTTCGCCCGGCCTGATGCCCGGCAGAAACCCGCCATGCTTCTTCAGGTTGTCGGCGGTTTCGGTCGGATTGAAAACGATCGCCGTGTAGAAGAAGGCGAAGAAAACGATCAGCCCGACATAAAGCAAAAGAAACAGCGGCCGACCGTGCGAGAGTTGCGTCGTGATGAGGGTTAGCCAACCTGGACCCTGGCCGGCGGTGAAGTTGGCAATGGTCGTCGGTAATAACAGCAGCGACGATGCGAAGATCGGTGGAATGACGCCGGAGGTATTGAGCTTAAGCGGCAGATGCGAAGTCTGCTCGCCGAGCATCTTATTGCCTACCTGGCGCTTCGGGTACTGGATCAGGAGGCGCCGCTGCGCGCGCTCCATAAAGACGATGAAAGTGATGACCGCGACCGCCATCACCAACACGATCAGAATGAGTCCGGTCGAGAGTGCGCCCTGACGGCCGAGTTCGAGCGTGCCGGCCACCGCGGACGGCAACTGCGCGACGATGCCTGACATGATGATCAGCGAGGTGCCGTTGCCGATGCCGCGTTGCGTAATCTGTTCGCCGAGCCACATCAGGAACATGGTGCCGCCGGTGAGCGTGATCACGGTCGAGACGACGAAAAATGGGCCTGGGTCGGTGACCACGTTGCTGGCGCCTTCAAGGCCGACGGAGATGCCGTAGGCCTGAAACGCGGCCAGCACCACAGTCAGATAGCGCGTATACTGATTGATGATCTTGCGGCCCGCCTCTCCTTCTTTCTTGAGATTTTCAAGCGTCGGCGACACGCTGGTCATCAACTGGATGATGATCGAGGCCGAGATGTAAGGCATAATGTTCAAGGCAAAGATCGCCATGCGATGAATGCCGCCGCCGGCGAACATATTGAACATGCCGAGAATTCCGCCGGCCTGCTGATTGAAAATCTGGTTCCAGGCATTTGGGTCGATACCCGGCAGCGGAATGTAAGTGCCCAGCCGATAGACCAGCAGTGCGCCGAGCGTGAACCAGATGCGCTTCTTCAGCTCTTCGGCCTTGGCGAGCGCGCCGAAGTTGAGATTGGCCGCCAGTTGTTCTGCCGCAGAGACCATCGCGCTCTAAGTCCCCTTTTTCATGTCCTGGCCAGGTTCTCCGGCCGTCCACGCCTTCGTGGACAGGTAGAAATCGCGGATGCCCGGCACAAGGCCGGGCCTACCCCGCCGTCAGGCCGCCTGTTCGTCTGTTCCCCGCTTGGGCGCGAGAATTTCGACGCTGCCGCCCGCCTTCTCCACCGCCGCTACTGCCGATTTCGACGCGCCATAGACGGAGAAGGCGACTTTGGCCTTGATCTCGCCGCCGCCCAGCAACCGAACGCCGTCCTTCGCGCGTCGCAGGATACCGGCCTTAACCAGGGCGGCCGTATCGATTTTGCCGGCTACGTCCATCTCGCCGGCATCGATCGCCTGCTGGACGCGGCCCAAATTCACTTCGTTGAGCTTGAGCGCAAATTTTGTGTTCTTAAAGCCGCGCTTCGGCAACCGCCGATGCAGCGGCATCTGGCCGCCCTCGAAGCCCTTGATGCGCACGCCGGAACGCGCGGTCTGGCCCTTGCCGCCGCGGCCGCCGGTCTTGCCGACGCCGGAGCCGATGCCGCGGCCGATGCGCTTGCGCGTCTTGCGGGCGCCGTTGCGGCCGGCGAGCTCGTGCAGTTTCATCTTATTTCTCCACCACGCGCACAAGATGCGCGACTTTGGCGATCATGCCGCGCGTCTGGGCCGTATCCGGCAGTTCGGCCACGCGGCCGATCTTGTTGAGCTTCAAGCCAACCAGCGTCTCGCGCTGGGTATGATGCCGGCGCATCGGGCTGCCGACTTGTTTCACTTTCACGGTCTTGCCGGTGCTCATCGCAAACTCCAATGCGCTCAGTCAGCCGCCGCTTGCTCGGTCTCGTCGCCGCCGCGGCGGCGCGCTTGCAGGGCCGATACCTTCACGTTCCTGCGCGCAGCAACGGTGCGCGGCGAATCCTGGTGCTTGAGCGCATCAAATGTCGCGCGCACGACGTTGTAGGGATTCGACGTGCCGAGCGATTTCGCCACCACGTCCTGCATGCCGAGCGTCTCGAACACCGCACGCATCGGGCCGCCGGCGATGATGCCGGTGCCGGGCGGAGCGGCCCGCAGAAACACCTTGCCGGCGCCGTGGCGTCCCGCCACGTCGTGATGCAGCGTGCGACCTTCGCGCAGCGGCACACGGGTGAGCCCGCGCTTGGCCGCGTCGGTCGCCTTGCGGATCGCTTCCGGCACCTCGCGCGCTTTGCCGTGGCCAAAGCCGACCCGGCCCTTCTGATCGCCGACAACGACCAGGGCCGCGAAGCCGAACCGGCGTCCGCCCTTCACCACCTTGGCGACGCGGTTGATGTGCACGAGCTTGTCGACGAATTCGCTGTCGCGCTCTTCGTCGCGCCGCCGCTCGCGTGGTTCACGTGCCATGTTTTTATCCGTTCCTTTAGAAGTTCAGCCCGCCTTCGCGCGCGGCCTCGGCCAGAGCCTTGACCCGGCCGTGATACAAATAGCCGCCGCGATCGAAAATCACGTCCTTGATGCCCTTTTCCTGCGCGCGCTCGGCGATGAGCTTGCCGACCGCTTTGGCAGCGGTGACGCCAGCCCCGGTCTTGCGGCCCTCGCGCGCTGCTTCTTCCAGCGAAGACGCCGCAACCAGAGTCGCACCCTGATCGTCGTCGATCACCTGCGCGTAAATGTGCTTGGAGGACCGGAAAACGGACAGCCGCTTGCGCTCGCCCGCAGCGAGCTGCAGCGCGCCGCGCACGCGGCCCTTGCGCCGTTCGATCCTGTCGCTGAGCTTACTCATTCGCGGCTCCGTTTACTTCTTCTTGCCTTCCTTGCGGAAGACACGCTCGGTCGCATACTTAATGCCCTTTCCCTTGTAGGGTTCGGGCGGCCGATATTCGCGGATTTCAGCCGCCACCTGGCCGACTTTCTGCCGGTCCGTGCCGGTGATGACGATCTCGACCGGCCGGGGCGTAGCGATCGTGATGCCCTCCGGAATGGGATAATTGATTTCGTGGCTGTAACCGAGGGCGAGTTGCAGGTTCTTGCCCTGCACCGCCGCGCGATAGCCAACACCGTTGATCTCCAGCCGCTGCTCGAAGCCCTTGGTGACGCCGGTGATCAGGTTGGCGATCAGCGTGCGCGAAGTGCCCCATTGCGCGCGGGCGCGCTTGGTTTCGGCGCGTGGATCCACCTTGATCTGTCCGCCATCGAGCTTGACCGCGACGTCATCCGGCAGGACGACCGACAATAGCCCCTTCGGGCCCTTGATCTTGACAGTCTGGCCTTCGACGTTGGCGGTAATGCCCGAAGGCACCGCGACCGCTCTTTTACCGATACGCGACATCAGAACACCGTGCAGAGGATTTCGCCGCCGACATTGGCGTCGCGGGCGGCGTGGTCGGCCATCACGCCTTTCGGCGTCGAGACGATGGCGACACCGAGCCCGTTATTGATGCGCGGCAGATTCTTTACCGAGGTGTAGACCCGGCGACCGGGCTTGGAGATCCGTTCGATCTCACGGATCACCGGCTCGCCTTCGAAATACTTCAGCTCGATCTCGATCTCCGAGCGGCCGTCCTGCTCGACCACGGCGTAACCGCGGATATAGCCTTCAGTCTTAAGCACTTCCAGCACGCTTTCACGCAATTTCGAGTTGGGGCTCGACACCTTGCTCTTATTGCGCATCTGCGCGTTACGGATACGGGCGAGAAGATCGCCGAGCGGATCATTCATCGGCATTGTGCGATTCTCCTCACCAGCTCGACTTCAACAAGCCGGGGATCAGCCCCTTCGAGCCGAGGTCCCGCAGGGCGATGCGCGACAGTTTGTGCTTGCGATAGAAGCCGCGCGGCCGGCCGGTCAACTCGCAGCGATTGCGGATGCGCGTGGGAGACGAATTGCGTGGCATTTCGGCGAGCTTGAGCGTCGCGGCAAACCGTTCCTCGACCGGCTTGTTCTTGTCGCGCGCAATTGCTTTAAGCCGCGCCCGCCGGCCGGAAAACTTCTTGGCCATCCGACGCCGCCGGTTGTTCTTCTCGATCGAACTCTTCTTCGCCATCTACTGCTCCTTGGGGTTCCGCGTCTGAGGCCCTCTGGCCTCACTGCCGGAACGGAACGGAAAATTGAACGCTGCCAGCAACGCGCGCGCTTCGTCGTCGGTGCGCGCAGTGGTGCAGACAGTAATGTCCATGCCCCAGACATCGGCGGTCTTGTCGTAATCGATCTCCGGGAACACGATGTGTTCCTTGATGCCGATGGTGTAATTGCCACGGCCGTCGAAGCTCTTTGGATTGAGCCCGCGGAAGTCGCGCACCCGTGGTAGCGCGATATTGATCAGCCGGTCGAGAAACTCATACATCCTGGCTTTGCGCAAAGTGACCTTGCAGCCGATCGCTTGGCCGGCGCGCAGCTTGTAGGTCGCGATCGACTTACGCGCCTTGGTCACCACCGCCTTCTGGCCGGCGATCAGGGCGAGATCGTTGGCTGCCGCGTCGACCTTCTTGCGGTCGGCGACGCCCTCACCGATGCCCATATTGATGACGATCTTGTCCAGCACCGGCACCTGGAAACGGTTCTTGTAGCCGAATTGCTCGGTGAGCCGATCGCGGATGGCCTGCTCGAACTCGACCTTGAGCCGCGCCGGCACCTTCGGCTCCGGCTCGCGCGGCTCGGCCGGCTTCGCCTTGGCGTCGGCGGCGGCTGCGGCCTTGTCCGCTCTTGCCTGCTTGGCAGCCTTCTTTTCATCCTTGCCGGCCTTGGCAAGCTGCTCGGCGTTCGGCTGCCGCCCGGACGTTTCGGTCTTGTTGGTTTTCTGTTCTTCTTTGTCAGCCATCGATCTCAACTCCCGAACGAAGCGCCACGCGGATTTTCTTGCGCGCGTCGCCCTTGCCGACGAATTTGAAGCCGACACGGGTCGGCTTGCCGTCCTTCGGATCGGCCAGCGCGATATTCGACACGTGGATCGGCGCTTCCTTGGAGATGATGCCGCCTTCCTGCGTCGCGCTTTGTTTCTGGTGGCGCTTGACCACGTTGACGCCACGCACCAGCGCCTGGCCGTCGTCGCGGCGCACCTCGATGACTTCACCGGTGCGGCCTTTGTCGCGGCCGGCGATCACGATCGCGGTGTCGCCTTTTTTGATCTTGGCCGCCATCACAGCACCTCCGGCGCCAGCGAAATGATCTTCATGTGGTTCTTCGCGCGCAATTCGCGCGGTACCGGACCGAAGATGCGCGTTCCTACCGGCTCGTTTTGCGGCGTCATCAGCACGGCCGCGTTGCGATCGAAACGGATGATCGAGCCATCGGCGCGCTTGATGTCCTTGGCGATGCGCACGATCACCGCTTTCATCACGTCGCCCTTCTTCACGCGGCCGCGCGGAATGGCTTCCTTGACCGAAACGACAATCACGTCGCCAATGGTGGCGTATTTTCGCTTGGAGCCGCCCAGCACCTTGATGCACATGACGCGGCGCGCGCCGGAATTGTCCGCCACGTCGAGATTGGTTTGCATCTGAATCATGGGCTACCCCACTTACTTCCATTACGTCGGCGCTTACGGCGCCGACACTTTTGCCTTTTCGCCGCGCACCACGGCCCAGCGCTTGAGCTTGGAGATCGGCCGGTGCTCTTCAATCCAAACGGTGTCACCAACCTTGAATTCGTTCTTCTCATCGTGCGCGTAGTATTTCTTCGAACGCCGAATCGTCTTCTTGAAGATCGGATGGGTGAAGCGGCGCTCGACGCGTACCACCAGCGTCTTGTTCTGTTTGTCACTCACTACGACGCCTTGCAGGCTACGCTTGGGCATCTCTGATCCTTTTTAACGCTTCGACTTGGACGCGGCTTTGGACTTGGATTTAGTCTTGGCCGCGGCCTTCGGCGCACGCATGGGCGCCTTCTTCGTTTGGGGCTTCGGGGCGCTCTTCGGCTCCGCCGACGGCGCACTCGCGGGCGCGCTCGGCGACAGAGCCTTCGACCCGCCTTTCTGCATGGCGATGGTCTTAAGCCGCGCGATATCGCGCCGCACCTCGCGCACGCGCGAAGTGTTTTCCAGTTGGCCGGTCGCTCGCTGGAAGCGCAAGTTGAACTGCTCCTTCTTCAGCTTGAGCACCTCGTCATTGATCTGATCGAGGGTCATCGTCCTGATATCGTCGGTCTTGAGCACGCGCCTACTCGCTGATGCGTTCGATGAAACGGGTTTTGACCGGCAGCTTGGCGGCGGCCAGCGCCAGCAATTCCTTGGCAACCTCGACGCTCACGCCGTCGACCTCGAAGATGATGCGTCCGGGCTTGACCCGGCAAACCCACAATTCCGGCGCGCCCTTGCCGGAGCCCATGCGCACTTCAAGCGGCTTTTTCGACACCGGCACGTCGGGATAGACCCGAATCCAGACCCGGCCGGATCGCTTCATGTGCCGGGTAAGCGCGCGGCGGGCGGCTTCGATCTGCCGCGCCGTGATCCGCTCCGGCTCGAGTGCCTTCAAGCCGTATTGGCCGAAAGCGAGCGTGATCGCACTCGAGGCGACGCCGTGGATGCGGCCTTTGTGCGCCTTGCGGAATTTCGTTCGCATCGGTTGCAGCATGGCGGGCGCCTTTTCTCAAATTCTTCTTCGCTCAGGCCGCATCGCGACGGGGCCGCCCGGCCTCGCCTTCAGCCATGCGTTTGTCCTGCGCCATCGGATCGTGCTCCATGATCTCGCCCTTGAAGATCCAGACCTTGACGCCGCAGGTGCCGTAGGTGGTGAACGCGGTCGCGACGCCGTAATCAACGTCGGCACGCAACGTGTGCAGCGGCACGCGGCCCTCGCGATACCACTCCATGCGTGCGATTTCGGCGCCGCCCAGCCGTCCCGAGCAGTTGATGCGGATGCCGCCGGCGCCAAGCCGCATGGCCGACTGCACGGCGCGCTTCATGGCGCGGCGGAAGGCGACGCGGCGCTCGAGCTGCTGCGCGATCGACTCGGCGACCAGCTGCGCGTCGAGCTCCGGCTTACGGATCTCGACAATGTTGATCACCACGTCGCTGTCGGTCAGCGAGGCGACCTTGCGGCGCAGCTTTTCGATGTCGGCGCCCTTCTTGCCGATGACCACGCCCGGACGCGCCGAATGAATCGTCACGCGGCATTTTTTGTGCGGGCGCTCGATCACGATCTTGGAAACCGCGGCCTGCTTTAATTCCTTCATCAGTGCTTCGCGTATCTTCATATCCTCGTGCAGAAGCGAACCGTAGCTTGCCTTGCCGGCATACCATCGCGAATCCCAGGTGCGATTGATGCCGAGACGAAGCCCGATCGGATTGACTTTCTGACCCATCGCCTGCTCCTGACCCGCTCCCTTAATTCGCCGCCGCCGCAGCCTCGACCTCACGCACCACAATGGTGAGGTTCGAGAACGGCTTGAAGATCGCCCCGGCCCGACCACGCGCGCGCGGCGTAAACCGCTTGAGCACCATCGCCTTGCCGACATGGGCCTCGACCACGATCAGATCGTCGACGTCGAGGTCGTGATTATTTTCGGCGTTGGCGATCGCCGATTCCAGACATTTACGCACGTCGCGCGCGATCCGCTTGCGCGAGAATTCCAGGTCGGCGAGCGCGGTTGCGACCTTCTTGCCGCGAATAAGCTGCGCCAAAAGATTGAGCTTCTGCGGGCTCACCCGCAGCATACGGGCGACGGCCTTCGCCTCGTTATCGGAAAGCATGCGCTCGCGCTTCTTTTTGCTCATCGAAGCTTTCCTTTAGCCCTGGCCCGCGCCGCCAGCCGGTGCGGCACTCGGCGCCGGAGCAGCACCCGGCGCGGCCGAGGCACCGCTTTCGCGCTTGGCCTTGCGGTCTGACGAATGGCCGTAGAATGAGCGTGTCGGCGCGAACTCGCCGAATTTGTGCCCGACCATTTCCTCGGTGACGATCACCGGGATGTGTTTCTGGCCGTTATAGACGCCGAAGGTCAGACCAACGAATTGTGGCAGGATGGTCGAGCGGCGCGACCAGATGCGGATCATCTCGTGGCGCCCGGACGAACGCGCGGCGTCTGCTTTTTTCAACAGATAACCGTCGACAAACGGACCCTTCCAAACCGAACGCGTCATGCTAGCTCCTGACGATCCTACTTGCTCTTTTTCCGCGCATGGCGGCTGATCATGATGAACTTGGTGGTGCTCTTGTTCTTGCGGGTCTTGGCGCCCTTGGTCGGCTTGCCCCATGGCGTCACCGGATGCCGCCCGCCGCGGGTGCGTCCGCCGAGCGGGTGATCGACCGGGTTCATGGTCTCGCCGCGCACGTGGCCGCGCCAACCCATCCAGCGGTTGCGTCCCGCCTTGCCGATCGAGACGTTCATATTATCGGGGTTGGAAACCGCACCGATGGTCCCGATGCAACGGCCATGAACGAGGCGCTGCTCTCCTGAATTCAGCCGGAGCACGACGTAAGCGCCGTCTCGGCCAACGATCTGGGCGTAGCTGCCGGCCGAGCGGGCAATCTGGCCGCCCTTGCCGATCTTAAGCTCGATATTGTGCACGATCGTGCCGACCGGAATGTTAGCCAGCGGCATGGCGTTGCCGGGCTTGACGTCGACATACTCGCCGGAGACGACGCTGTCGCCAACCGCGAGCCGTTGCGGCGCCAGGATGTAAGCGAGCTCGCCGTCCTCGTATTTAATCAGCGCGATGAAGCCGGTGCGGTTCGGATCGTATTCGATCCGCTCAACTTTGGCCGGCGCATCAAACTT
Source organism: uncultured Alphaproteobacteria bacterium (assembly GCA_963747855.1). GTDB lineage: Bacteria > Pseudomonadota > Alphaproteobacteria > Rhizobiales > Xanthobacteraceae > BOG-931. The sequence continues at coordinate 417,925 of CAVVGN010000002.1, read as the reverse complement.
CCGACGCTTGAAGTCGATCTGGCGGTAAGACTTCTTGTGACCACCGCCGCGGTAGCGGCTGGTGATCGAACCTGAATTGTTGCGGCCACCGGTCGATTTCTTGCCGTCGGTGAGGGCCTTGACCGGCGCGCCACTATGCAGACCGGAACGGTCGACCAAAACCAGCTGACGCTGGCCGGGCGTGACGGGATTGAATGTCTTAAGCGCCATCGTCCGCTCCTTACAGCCCTGTCGTCACGTCGATCCGCTGACCTTCTTCGAGGGTCACGATCGCGCGCTTTGAGTCGGACTGCTGTCCCAGACGGCCCTTGAACGCCTTCCACTTGCCGCGCCGGCGCAGCGTGTTCACGCTCTTGACCTTTACGTCGAACAGTTTCTCGACTGCTTCTTTGATCTGCGGTTTAGTCGCGGTGAGCGCGACTTTGAAGATGACTTTGCTGTGCTCGGACGCATTGGTCGCCTTCTCGGTGATCACCGGAGCGATGATGACGTCGTAATGGCGGGGATCGCTGGTGGTCATTTGAAGCGCACCTCCAGCGCATCGACCGCAGCGCGGGTCAGAACGAGCTTCTGCCGCCGCAGGATGTCGTAGACGTTGATGCCGACGACCGGCAGGACGTCGATGTTCGGGATGTTGCGGGCGGCCGTGCGCAGGCTGCCGGCTAATTCAGCGCCATCGACTATCAAGGCATTCGACAAACCGAGCTTTTCGAAATGCGACCGCAGCGCCTTGGTCTTCGCTTCTTTCAGGTCGAGCGCCTCGATAACGACGATGCCGTCGTCCTTGGCCTTGGCGGACAACGCATGTTTGAGTGCGAGAGCGCGCACCTTCTTCGGCAGGCCGATCTCATGGCTGCGCGGATGCGGTCCGAACGAGCGCCCACCACCGCGGAACAGGTTGACGCGCGCGGAGCCGTGCCGGGCCGAGCCGGTGCCCTTTTGTTTATACATCTTCTTGCCGGTGCGGTGGATGTCGGCGCGATTCTTGACCGCGTGCGTGCCGGCCTGCCGCTTGGCCAATTGCCAGACCACGCAGCGATGAATGAGATCAGTGCGGGGTTCAAGGCCGAAAATCGCATCGGATACCGTAACCGAACCGGATTTCTTGCCGTCCAGCGAAGTGATCTTGAGCTCCATCTCAGGCGCTCCCCTCTTGTGCGGGAGCGCCTTCAGCAGCTTTCTCCTGCGTCACGACGGGCGCCTCGGAAGCTTCGGCCAGCTTGAATTTACCCGGTTTCGGCACGCCGGCCGGCAGCGACTTCTTCACTGCATCGCGTACGGTGATCCAGCCACCCTTCACGCCGGGAACCGCGCCCTCGACAAGAATGAGGCCGCGCACAACGTCGGTCTGCACCACTTTGAGATTGAGCGTTGTTACCCGATCGACGCCGAGGTGGCCGGACATCTTCTTGTTCTTGAACGTCCTGCCGGGATCCTGCCGGCCGCCGGTCGAGCCGATCGAACGATGCGAAATCGAGACGCCATGGCTCGCGCGCAGTCCGCCGAAATTCCAGCGCTTCATGCCGCCGGCCCAACCCTTGCCGGTCGAGGTGCCGGTGACATCGACAAACTGGCCGACCACGAAGTGATCAGCGGTGATTTCGGCGCCGACCGGAATGAGCGCACCGTCATCGACGCGGAACTCGGCAAGCTTTCGCTTCGGCTCGACCTTGGCGATGGCGAAATTGCCGCGCTCGGCCTTGGTCGCGCGCTGCACCTTGCGGGTGCCGGCGCCGAGCTGCAGCGCCACGTAGCCGTTCTTCTCTTTGGTGCGATGGCCGACGACCTGGCAATTGCCAAGCCGCAGCACGGTCACCGGCACATGCTCGCCGGCCTCGGTGAAAAGCCGCGTCATGCCAATTTTCTGCGCGAGCACTCCGGAACGCATTTTCGCTTCCCTACAGCTTGATCTCGACGTCGACGCCGGCCGCGAGATCGAGCTTCATCAGCGCATCCACGGTCTGCGGCGTCGGATCGACGATGTCGAGCAGACGCTTGTGTGTGCGCATCTCGAACTGCTCACGGCTCTTTTTGTCGATGTGCGGCGAACGGTTGACCGTGAACTTCTCGATCCGCGTCGGCAGCGGAATTGGTCCACGCACCTGCGCCCCGGTGCGCTTGGCGGTGTTGACGATCTCGCGCGTCGACGCATCAAGGATGCGGTGATCAAACGCCTTGAGCCGAATGCGGATATTCTGGCCGTTCATTGCCTATTGCTCCAACGCAAGGGCCGCGGCGAGGCCGCGGCCCTTGCAGTGTCGTTACTCCAGGATGCTGGCTACCACGCCGGCGCCGACTGTGCGGCCGCCCTCACGGATGGCGAAGCGCAGCTTCTCTTCCATGGCGATCGGCACAATCAGCGTCACTTCCATGGCGATATTGTCGCCAGGCATCACCATCTCGGTGCCGGCCGGCAATGTCACCACGCCGGTCACGTCCGTGGTGCGGAAATAGAATTGCGGCCGGTAGTTGGTGAAGAATGGCGTGTGACGTCCGCCCTCCTCCTTGGTGAGGATGTAGGCTTCGGCCTTGAACTTGGTGTGCGGCTTTACCGAACCCGGCTTGCAAAGCACTTGCCCGCGTTCCACCTCTTCCCGCTTCGTGCCGCGCAGGAGACAACCGACATTGTCGCCGGCCTCGCCCTGATCGAGCAGCTTGCGGAACATCTCGACGCCGGTGACCACCGTCTTGGTGGTCGGCTTAATGCCGACAATCTCGACTTCCTCGCCGACCTTGATGACGCCGCGCTCGATACGGCCGGTGCAGACGGTGCCGCGGCCGGAGATCGAGAACACGTCTTCGACCGGCATCAGGAACGGCTGATCCTTCGGACGCTCAGGCTGCGGGATGTTTTCATCGACGGCCTTCATCAGGGCCATGATCGCTTCCTTGCCGAGCTTGTCGTCCTTGCCCTCGAGCGCCATAAGCGCCGAGCCCTTGATCACCGGGATCTTGTCGCCGGGGAACTGATATTTGGAAAGAAGCTCACGGACTTCAAGCTCGACAAGTTCGAGGAGTTCCGGATCGTCAACCATGTCGACCTTGTTGAGGAACACGACCAGCGCCGGCACGCCGACCTGACGGGCGAGCAGGATGTGCTCGCGGGTCTGCGGCATCGGACCGTCGGCCGCACTCACCACCAGGATCGCGCCGTCCATTTGCGCCGCGCCGGTGATCATATTCTTCACATAGTCTGCGTGGCCGGGACAATCGACGTGCGCGTAATGGCGCTTGTCGGTCTCGTACTCCACGTGCGCGGTGGCGATGGTGATGCCGCGCGCCTTCTCTTCCGGCGCCTTGTCGATCTGGTCGTAAGCCGTGAACTGCGCTTGACCCTTCTCCGACAAGACCTTGGTGATGGCCGCCGTCAACGTCGTCTTGCCGTGATCGACGTGGCCGATCGTGCCGATGTTGCAATGCGGCTTGGTGCGATTGAATTTTTCCTTGGCCATAAGACTCTCCGTTCCGGCTCTTCAGACCCTCGTTAAAGCGATATCAGGCGAACTTCGCTTGCACTTCGTCGGCGATACCCTTGGGCACCTCGGCGTAGTGGTCGAACTGCATGGTGAACGTGGCGCGCCCCTGACTCATGGAACGCAGGTTGTTGACGTAGGAGAACATGTTCGCGAGCGGCACCATCGCGGTGATGACGTTGGCGTTACCGCGCATGTCCTGGCCTTGAATCTGGCCGCGCCGTGAATTCAGATCGCCGATGACCGACCCGGTATAATCCTCAGGCGTCACCACCTCGACCTTCATCACCGGCTCGAGCAGAACCGGGCCGCCCTTCTGCAACGCTTCGCGCAAAGCGGTACGCGCGCAGATTTCGAACGCCATGGCCGATGAATTGACGTCGTGATAGGCGCCGTCGATGAGGCTGACCTTGAGATCGACCACTGGGAAGCCGGCGAGCACGCCGGCGCCCATCACTCCTTCGAGACCCTTTTCCACGGCGGGGATGAACTCTTTCGGCACCGACCCGCCGACGATTTCGTCCTCAAACACAAAGCCCGTGCCGGGCGGAGCCGGCTCGGCGGTGATTTTGACGCGCGCAAACTGTCCGTGACCGCCGGTCTGCTTCTTGTGGGTATAGTCCACCGTCGCCGGGCGGGTGATCTTCTCGCGATAGGCGACCTGCGGCGCGCCAATGTTGGCGTCAACCTTATATGTGCGCTTGAGGATGTCGACTTTGATGTCGAGGTGAAGTTCGCCCATCCCCTTGATGATGGTCTGCCCCGATTCCTGATCCGTGTGGACACGGAACGACGGATCTTCGGCCACGAGTTTGGCCAGCGCCACGCCGAGCTTTTCCTGGTCGGCTTTTGACTTCGGCTCGATCGCGATTTCGATGACCGGATCGGGGAATTCCATCTTTTCAAGGATCACCGGCTTCTGCGGATCGCACAGCGTGTCGCCGGTGCGCACGTCCTTGAGGCCGGCCAGCGCCACGATGTCGCCGGCAAACGCCTCTTTGATGTCTTCACGGTTGTTCGCATGCATCAGCAGCATGCGGCCGACGCGCTCCTTGCGCTCCTTGGTCGAGTTCATCACGCCGGTGCCGCTTTCCAGCTTGCCGGAATATATGCGGCAGAAAGTGATGGTGCCGACGAACGGGTCGTCCATGATCTTGAAGGCAAGCAAAGCCATCGGCTCGGTATCCGACGCCTTGCGCTCGACTTCATTGCCCTTGGAATCGACACCCTTCACCGCCGGCACATCGGCCGGCGACGGCAGATAGTCGACCACGGCGTCGAGCAGCGGCTGCACGCCCTTGTTTTTGAAAGCGGACCCGCACAGCACAGGGAAGAACGCGCCGGAAATGGTGGCCTTGCGGATCAGCCGCTTAAGCGTTGCGGCATCCGGCTCCTTGCCTTCCAGATAAGCGGTCGTCGCGTCGTCATCGAGTTCGACGGCGGCTTCGATCAGCTTTTCGCGGTATTCCTTGGCCTGGTCTACAAGTTCGGCCGGAATTTCGATGTCGTGGTATTTCGCGCCGAGCGTCTCATCGTCCCAGATCACGCCGACCATGCGTACAAGGTCGATGATGCCCTTGAACCCGGCCTCGGCGCCGATCGGCAATTGGATGGCGACCGGCTTGGCGCCGAGACGATCGACGATATCTTTGAGGCACTGGAAATAATCCGCGCCGACTTTGTCCATCTTGTTGGCGAACACGATGCGCGGGACTTTGTAGCGGTCGCCCTGCCGCCATACCGTCTCGGTCTGCGGCTCCACGCCCTGGTTGGAGTTGAGCACACACACCGCGCCGTCGAGCACGCGCAGGCTGCGCTCCACCTCGATGGTGAAGTCGACGTGCCCGGGCGTATCAATGATGTTGAGCCGCTTGCCGTTCCAGAACGCGGTGGTCGCTGCCGACGTAATCGTAATGCCGCGCTCCTGCTCCTGCTCCATCCAGTCCATAGTCGCGGCGCCTTCGTGCACCTCGCCCATTTTGTGGCTTTTGCCGGTGTAATAGAGGACGCGCTCGGTCGTCGTCGTCTTGCCGGCATCGATGTGGGCCATGATGCCGAAGTTGCGGTAGTCTTCGATTGGGTGAATGCGGGGCATGGGGATTCCTTCGCTTCGCCGGTTACCAGCGATAGTGCGAGAAGGCACGGTTGGCTTCCGCCATTCGGTGGGTGTCCTCGCGCTTCTTGACGGCGTTCCCCCTGTTATTCGACGCATCCAGCAGCTCGGCAGAGAGCCGCTCGGTCATGGTTTTTTCGTTGCGTTCGCGCGCCGCCGAGATGATCCAGCGGATGCCAAGCGCCTGGCGGCGCGACGTGCGCACTTCGACCGGAACCTGATAGGTGGCGCCGCCGACACGGCGCGAGCGCACTTCGATTGACGGCATGACGTTATCGAGAGCCTGCTCGAACACGGCGATTGGATTCTGCCGGGTCTTTCCTTCGATCTGATCCAAAGCGCCGTAAACGATGCCCTCGGCTACCGACTTTTTGCCGGCATGCATCACCGAGTTCATGAATTTCGTGACCACGACGTTCCCGAATTTCGGGTCCGGCAGGATCTCGCGCTTATCTGCCCTGTGGCGGCGGGACATCTGTCTCTATTCCTCGTCTTTCGTTCCTGCGAACACAAAGAGGACGACTATTTCGGCCTCTTTGCTCCGTATTTCGACCTTCGCTGCTTGCGGTTTTTCACGCCCTGCGTATCGAGCACGCCGCGCAGAATGTGGTAGCGCACGCCCGGCAGGTCTTTCACGCGGCCGCCGCGGATCATCACCACCGAATGCTCCTGGAGGTTATGACCCTCGCCGGGGATGTAACCAATCACCTCGAACCCGTTGGTGAGCCGCACCTTGGCGACCTTGCGCAACGCCGAATTCGGCTTCTTCGGCGTCGTCGTGTAGACGCGGGTGCAAACGCCACGCTTCTGCGGGCTCTGCTGGAGAGCCGGCACCTTCTTCTTCGCGTGCTGCACAACCCGCGGCTTGCGAATGAGCTGATTGACCGTCGGCATCCGCCTCAACTCTCCGTTCTTTGCGCGAACCATTCGCGCAAACGAAAGCGCGCCATCCGCTTCCGGTGCGGGGAAGGGGCGCCTGAAATTCGCAGAGGACCGCGGCGCTTTCGCCCGCGGTCATGCGGTTAGCCAGTCTGACTTTCCGTTAGTCAGAGGCAGCGTTTGAGCCTGCTTGTGTCGAGGCGTCGTGCCAAATCCCGAGCTCGAAAAACCGCAGCCAAGAAAGCAACGATTCCAATAGCTTAACTGGGACCCGGACAGGCCGTTCCGACGGGCGAAGCTCACCGCCTGCCTAAAAGTGGGCGGTATGTATCGGTGACACCGCACGAAGTCAAGCGGATATGGCCCTGAAACGCCGATGGCGCAAGCACATCTACGCATTCAGCAGGGTTAAAGACCTAACCCGGCTCCATCCCCTTCGCGCGCATAATGGTGACCGCCTCCGGCGAGGCCAAAAACTTCACGAACGCGCGCGCCGCAGCCTTTTCCGCACGGCCGGCGGCAAAACCGGCCGTATAGGCGACGAAATTGCCGAGCGCTTCAGGCAATGGGCCGACCAGATGGGCGCCCTTTACCGGCTGATTTTCGATGATCTGCTGCATACCGATTTCGGCTTCCCCGCTGGCTATGACTTCGCCCACCGGGCGGCCAATAGCGAGCACGGTTCTCGCCCTCATTTCGGGAGCGAGTCCGAGCCTTTCCAGCAAAGCGTCGACATATTGTCCGCTCGGACCGATACTGTAGGAGATCGACTGCGCCCGCCGCAGCAGGTCGGTGAATTTATCGACCGTACTAATATTGGGCGCTGGTTCGCCGGTTTTCACCATGAGGCCGACGAGGGAACGCACGACATCGATCGGCGTGCCAAACGCAACCTTGCCGGATTGCACCAGCGCATCGATGGCGGGGCGTGGCAGCAGCGCAACGTCGAACACGGCGCCGGCCTCGATCTCGGCCTGCATCTCGCGGGTGAGCGCGAAGCGGATCGCCACTTTATGTCCGCCCGCACGTTCGAACAGCGGGATGGCTTCAATCATGAAGCGGCGCATGGCGCCGCCACAGAGCACAATAATCTCTTCGGCCGAGGTCATCATGTACTTCACGTCTCGCCGGATTTGCGCAGCAGATAAGCGTCCATGATCCATCCTTTTACGGCGCGGGCGTGCGCGCGCTTTTCTTCGATCTCGCCGGCAACGTCCGCGAGGCGCCCGGAAACGAGAATTTCGTCCGCCGTGCCGACGTAAGCGCCCCAGTAGATGTCGACGTCGGAATTTTCGACTTTTTTGAAGGATTGCTCGCCGTCGAGCATGACCACGACGCTTTCAGGACCGATCGACGGTCTTTCCGCCAGCCTGCGGCCGGTAGTGATGTGGACGGATTTGCCGACCCCATTGAGTGGGACGCGGTGCCTCGCCGCCAACACCTGAACGCTGCTGATGCCCGGGATCACTTCATATTTGAGAGCAACGACACCCCGCGCCCGGATCTTTTCGACAATCCGCAGCATGCTGTCATAAAGCGTCGGGTCGCCCCAGATCAGCAATCCTGCGCATTCGTCCTCGCCGACTTCCTGGCTGAGCAACCGCTCATAGTCCTGCTCGATCAGGGAATGCCAATCTTCGACGTGACGCTTATAATCAACGGGGTCGTTCGACCGCGCCGGCGTCTTGAACTCGACCAGTCGATAGGTCTTGTCCTTGATGAACCGCTCGCAAATATCGAGGCGAAGCTTTTGCAGGTCGGCTTTTTCCGAGCCTTTATTCGGGACGAAAAACACGTCCACTTCATTAAGCGCATTGATCGCCTGCAGGGTCAGGTAATCGGGATTGCCGGGACCGATGCCGATGATCAAGACCTTGCGCATGGTATGCTTCCGTAACGCCGGGCGTGAGCCGAGCCGGGCGACGGCAAGCATACCGGGCTCCGATGGAAGCTTGAAACATGGAAACGGCAGTCAGGCGCATCGCCTGCGGGCGCTGTGGAGCCGAATTCGGTTGCGGGCGCGATGGCCCGGCGGGCTGCTGGTGCGCCGAGGAATCCTTCCGCCTGAAGATGCCGCTGCCGGCGGACGCCGGATCGTTCAGCGATTGCCTTTGCCCGTCCTGCCTGCGGTCCGTGGCGGACACGCTGACCACGGCCCGCATATCACCCGACTGAGGCTTAGTCCGCCGCCGGATTTCCCCTGATAATCGCCTGCAGGGCCTTAAGCCCGTCCGTGAGCGCCGCCGGTCCAGGTTGGAGAATCGAGGACGACTTGATTTCATACAGCGCGCCGCGCTGCACCGCCGGCAAGCTGTCAAAACCTGGCCGGCGCGCGACCTTATCCGGGCGAAATTTCTTGCCGCACCATGAGCCGATGATGATCTCCGGCGCGCGGCCGATCACGTCGTCTGCCGCGACGATGCGGTCTTTCGCAGACTTGCACGCGGCACGGTCGGCGAAAATATCAACGCCGCCGGCAACTTCGACCAATTCAGACACCCAGCCTATGCCGGAAATCATAGGATCGTCCCATTCCTCGAAATAGACCTTTGGCCGGCACGGCAAGTGCGCGGCACGTTCGCGTGCCGCGTCGATGGTAACCGCCAGCTCGCCCGCGAGCCGATCGGCCCGCTCGGCGACCCCAATCAACGCACCAACGGTGCGGATCATATCGAGAATTTGCACGATGCTGCGTTGATTGAAGGCGTGTACGTCGACGCCGGCGCGAATAAGCGTCGCAGCGATGTCAGCCTGCAAGTCGGAAAAGGTCAGGACAAGGTCCGGCTCAAGCGCGAGGATTTTCGGGATATCTGCGGAGGTGAACGCCGATACGCGCGGCTTTTCGCGCCGCGCCCGCGGCGGGCGCACGACATAGCCGGAGATACCGACGAGGCGGCGCTCTTCGCCGAGGAGATAAAGAGTCTCGACGGTTTCTTCGGTCAGGCAAACAATGCGCTCGGGCGGAAACAGGGATGCCTCCGGCAATCAGCGGCCGGGCGCTACATTACGCGACCCGTTTCGGACTGTCTTTGAGAAGCCCCAGCCGGACGAGACTATCGGCAGTCGCCACAATGGCTTCCTCGCGCGAACGCGGTGTCCAGCCAAGCACGCGCTTGGCTTTTTCGCCGGTCGCGTTCTTGGCCTTGCCAAGCTCGGTAACGATCTGACGGATGGAGGGATCGGCCAACGCGGCGGCGCGCACGAGCCAGTTGGGCAATTGTCGCGAGGGCACGCGGCGCGCGGCGGTACCGAGACCGGTCCGGAGCACCTGGGCAATTTCAAAGACCGACATGAAATCACCGGAAACACCGATGAAGCGCTCGCCTTTGGCCGCCGGATGCGTCATGGCGCGGATGTGTAGATCGGCAATGTCGCGCACGTCGACTACGCCGAATTTGATCCGCGGCAGCCCTGGCATGGCGCCATCCAACAAGCGCTGCGTCAGAACAATAGAGGCGGACAGATCCGGACCGAGAACCGGGCCGAACACCGCCACCGGATTGACCACGGATAGTTCAAGCGCTCCGCCTTCGCAGGCGATGAAATCCCAAGCGGCGCGCTCGGCTATGGTCTTGGATTTCGGATAGGCGCCGACATTGGGGCCTGAAAGATCAGTCCAATCCGTCTCGTCGAACGGCGTCGACCGCGGCGGATGTCCGTAACCGATGGCGGCGAAAGAGGAGGTGAGCACCACTCGCTTGACGCCGGCGTCTCTCGCGGCGCGCAACACCCGCAACGCGCCTTCGCGGGCCGGCACGATCAGCTCGTCGTCATGCTCGGGCACGCCAACGGGAAACGGCGAGGCAACGTGGAGCACGTATTCGCAGCCAGTGGCGGCTTCCTTCCAACCGGCATCGTTCTCCAAATCGGCGGCGTAGAAGTTCACCCGTCCGCCAGCCTCCGCACCGCCGGCTTCGAGCGTGGCGCGAACGTCAGGCTCACGCTTTAGATTGCGCACCGTCGTACGCACCGTATGTCCGGCGCCCAGAAGCTGGACGATGCAATGGCCGCCGATAAAGCCCGAGCCACCCGTCACCAGGACCGTGCTCATCGCTGTCTCCATTTCCGTTGGCCGATATATGCATTCCGCGCCGAAAACGAAAAGGCCGCCAAATGGCGGCCTTCCGTTGTCCGTTACGAGTTCGTCTACTCCGCCGCCGGCAGCGCCGCCGGCTCGGCGGCGGCCTTGGCGGCCGCCTCCTTCTCGCGCTCGGCAAGAATAAGCTGATCGCGTTTGACCGCGACCTCGCGGATCTTGTTCATCATGGCGCCGGTCCCGGCCGGAATCAGGCGTCCGACGATGACGTTCTCCTTGAGACCGTCGAGCGTATCGGCCTTGCCGCTGACCGCCGCTTCGGTGAGCACGCGCGTCGTCTCCTGGAACGAAGCTGCGGAGATGAACGAACGGGTCTGCAGCGAAGCCTTGGTTATGCCCAGCAGCACCGGGTGGGCGGTCGCCGGCTTCTTGCCTTCGGCCACAAAGCGGGCGTTGACCTCGTCGAACTCGACCTTGTCGATCTGTTCGCCCTGGATCAGATCGGTCTCGGCCGAGTTGTCGATTTCCACCTTTTGCAGCATTTGCCGCACGATCACTTCAATGTGCTTGTCGTTGATCGCCACGCCCTGAAGCCGATAGACGTCCTGGATTTCGTTGACCAGGTAGCCTGCCAGTTCCTCGACGCCCTTGATGGCCAGGATGTCGTGCGGCGCCGGATTGCCTTCGACGATGAAGTCGCCCTTCTCGATGGCATCGCCGTCCTGCAAGTGGATGTGCTTGCCTTTCGCGACGAGATACTCCCTCGGCTCTTCGCCCTTGTCGTTAGGCTCGATGGTGATCCGCCGCTTGTTCTTGTAGTCGCGGCCGAAACGCACCGTCCCGGAGATTTCCGCGATGACCGCGGATTCCTTCGGGCGACGCGCCTCGAACAGTTCGGCTACACGCGGCAGACCGCCGGTGATGTCGCGGGTCTTGGCGCTTTCGGTCGGAATACGCGCGATCACGTCGCCCGCTTTCACCTTGCCGTTGGGGTCGACCGAGATGATCGCGTCGACCGCCAGCATATAGCGGGCGTCGCCGCCGCGGCTCAGTTTGAGGATCTTTCCGTCCTTTCCCTTGATTACGAGCGCCGGACGCAAATCCTGCTGGCCGCGGGTCGAGCCGGTGCGCCAGTCGATCACGACGCGCTTGGCGATGCCGGTCGATTCGTCGAGCGTCTCCGTCAGCGACTGGCTTTCCACCAAATCCTCGAAGCCGATCGCACCCTCGACTTCGGTCATGATTGGCCGCGTGTACGGATCCCACTCGGCAACCCGCTGCCCGCGCTTGATATGCTCGCCGTCCTCGACCTTCAGCCGCGCGCCGTACTGGATACGGTGCACGGCCCGCTCGGTGCCGTCCGGATCGGTGACCGCGACGATGAGATTGCGGCTCATCACGATCTGGTCGCCTTCCGAATTACGCACGACGTTCTTGTTCTTGATCTTGATGGAGCCCTCGAAGTTCGACTCGATGAACGATTGCTCCGAGATTTGCGCAGCGCCGCCGATGTGGAACGTGCGCATGGTGAGCTGCGTGCCCGGCTCGCCGATCGACTGTGCGGCGATGACACCCACCGCCTCGCCCATGTTGACCGGTGTGCCGCGGGCAAGATCCCGCCCGTAGCACATGCCGCAGCACCCGCTCGTGGTCTCACAGGTGAGCACCGAGCGAATTTTTATCTCCTGCACACCGGCGTTGACGAGCTTCTCGACATACGGTTCGTCCAGCAGCGTGCCGTTCGGCGCCAGCACTTCGTTGCCGGCCGGATCGCGCACATCCTCGGCCGTGGTGCGGCCGAGGATGCGGCTCGCCAGCGGGGCGACGACCGTTCCGGCGTCGATAATGGCGCGCACCTTGATGCCGCGCGTCGTGCCGCAATCCACGTCGGTGATAATGCAGTCCTGGGCGACGTCGACGAGGCGGCGCGTCAGATAGCCGGAGTTGGCGGTTTTGAGCGCGGTGTCGGCAAGGCCTTTCCGGGCGCCATGCGTCGAGTTGAAGTACTCGAGCACCGAGAGACCCTCCTTGAAGTTGGAGATGATCGGGCTCTCGATGATCTCGCCGGACGGCTTGGCCATCAGGCCACGCATGCCGGCAAGCTGGCGCATTTGCGCGGGCGAACCGCGCGCGCCGGAATGCGCCATCATGTAGATGGAGTTGACCTGGGCTTCCTGGCCCTTTTCCGCGGGCTTGGAGGTCGAAATCTCCCGCATCATCGCGTCAGCGATTTCTTCCGTACACTTCGACCAGGCGTCGACCACCTTGTTGTATTTCTCACCTTGGGTGATCAAGCCGTCATTATATTGCTGCTCGAATTCCTTGACGAGATCGCGCGTCTTGTTGACGCTCGTCGGCTTGGAATGCGGCACCACCATGTCGTCCTTGCCGAACGAAATGCCGGCCTTGAATGCGTGATGAAAGCCGAGCGCCATCACGCGGTCGCAGAAGATAACGGTCTCTTTCTGCCCGCAGTGGCGATAGACGGTATCGATCATTCCCGAGATTTCGCGCTTCGTCATGAGCTTGTTGACGAGGTCGAACGAAACCTTGCCGTGCTTCGGCAGCACTTCGCCGAGTAACGCGCGACCGGGCGTAGTTTCGAACCACTTGCGCACCGGTTTGCCTTCTTCGTCGATGCCGTCCCACCGATACTTGATCTTGGTGTGCAGGCCGACGACCTTCTCGTGCAACGCGTGCTCGACTTCGCTCATGTTGCGATAAAAGCCCTGCACCACGTTCTTTTTCTTGCGGTCGCGCTCAAGCTCTTTCTCGGTGTGCAGTTCGAGCTTCCACTGCCCGGCACCGCCGTCATTCATGATCGAGAGATAGTAGAGACCGAGCACAATGTCCTGCGACGGCACGATGATCGGCGAACCGTTTGCCGGATGCAGGATGTTGTTGGTCGACATCATCAGCACGCGTGCTTCAAGTTGCGCCTCAAGCGACAGCGGCACGTGCACCGCCATCTGGTCGCCGTCGAAGTCGGCGTTGAACGCCGCGCACACCAGCGGATGTAGCTGGATTGCCTTGCCTTCAATCAGCACCGGCTCGAACGCCTGGATGCCTAGGCGGTGCAGCGTCGGCGCGCGATTGAGCAGCACCGGATGCTCGCGGATTACCTCGTCGAGGATGTCCCAAACTTCCGGCTTTTCCTTCTCAACCAATTTCTTCGCCTGCTTCACCGTGGTGGAGAGGCCCTTGGCGTCAAGCCGCGAATAGATGAAAGGCTTGAACAGTTCGAGCGCCATTTTCTTCGGCAGCCCGCACTGATGGAGTTTGAGTTCCGGGCCGACCACGATGACCGAACGGCCGGAATAGTCGACCCGTTTGCCAAGCAGGTTCTGCCGGAAACGGCCCTGCTTGCCTTTGAGCATGTCGGCCAGCGACTTCAAAGGCCGCTTGTTGGCGCCGGTGATGACACGGCCGCGGCGGCCGTTGTCGAACAGGGCGTCGACCGCCTCTTGCAGCATCCGCTTCTCGTTGCGGATGATGATGTCGGGAGCGCGCAGTTCGATCAGCCGCTTCAGGCGGTTGTTGCGGTTGATGACGCGCCGGTAAAGGTCGTTCAGGTCGGACGTGGCAAAGCGGCCGCCGTCGAGCGGCACCAGCGGCCGCAGGTCGGGCGGAATCACCGGCACATGCGTCAGGATCATCCATTCCGGCTTGTTGCCCGACTGGACGAACGCCTCGATCAGCTTCAATCGCTTGGCGAGCTTCTTCGGCTTGAGCTCGGAGGTCGATTCCGCGATCTCCACGCGGAGGTCGGCGGCCATCTTCTCCAGATCCAGCGCCTTGAGCATCTCGCGGATCGCTTCCGCGCCGATCATGGCGGTGAAGCTGTCCGCGCCGAACTCATCCTGCGCTTTGGTGTAGTCTTCCTCGCTCAGCAACTGGCGGTCTTTGAGCGGGGTCAATCCCGGCTCAAGCACGACGTAGTGCTCAAAATAGAGAATGCGCTCCAGATCCTTGAGCGTCATGTCGAGCAGAAGGCCGATGCGCGACGGCAAGGACTTGAGGAACCAGATATGCGCGACCGGGGCGGCGAGCTCGATATGGCCCATCCGCTCGCGCCGCACTCGAGACAAAGTCACCTCGACCGAGCATTTTTCGCAGATGATGCCCTTGTACTTCATGCGCTTGTACTTGCCGCACAAGCACTCATAGTCCTTGATCGGCCCAAAAATGCGCGCGCAGAACAGCCCGTCACGCTCGGGCTTGAAGGTGCGGTAGTTGATGGTCTCCGGCTTCTTGATCTCGCCGTACGACCAGGACTGAATCTTCTCCGGGCTCGCGATCGAAATCCGGATCTGATCGAAGACCTGAGCCGGCGCCTGCGGGCTGAAAAGATTCATAATCTCTTGGTTCATCGTCTTCTCCGCTTGCCGACCATTTCGGCCGCTGAAACTTCTATTCTGTCGTTCCCATCACGCCCGGCCTAACGCCGGGCATGACGATTATTCCGCGGCCTCGGCGACGCCACTACCGTCACCGCCACGCTGCTGCTTGGAGTTATGCAAGTCGACGTTGAGGCCAAGCGAACGCATCTCCTTGACCAGCACGTTGAACGATTCCGGAATGCCGGCCTCAAAAGTATCGTCGCCGCGTACGATCGCCTCGTACACTTTGGTGCGGCCGGCGACGTCGTCCGACTTCACCGTCAGCATCTCTTGCAGCGTGTAAGCGGCGCCGTAGGCTTCGAGCGCCCACACCTCCATTTCGCCGAAGCGCTGACCGCCGAACTGCGCCTTGCCGCCCAGCGGCTGCTGGGTGACCAGGCTGTAGGGACCGATCGACCGGGCGTGGATCTTGTCGTCCACGAGGTGATGCAGTTTCAGCATATAGATGTGGCCGACCGTAACCTTGCGGTCGAACGTATCGCCGGTGCGCCCGTCGTAGAGCGTCACCTGACCGGAGTGATCGAGACCCGCAAGATCGAGCATGTGCTCGATGTCGCTTTCCTTGGCGCCATCGAACACGGGCGTTGCGATCGGCACGCCGTGACGCAGATTGGCGCCGAGTTCGATCAGCCCTTTTTCGTCCAGCGACTTGATGGTTTCTTCGTCGCCATAGACCTTCTTCAGCAGCTCCTTGAGCGGCTTGGGGTCCTTTTTGCTGTTGTAGAGATCGACCGCGCTGCCGATCTTCAAGCCGAGGCCGGCGCACGCCCAGCCGAGATGGGTTTCCAGGATCTGACCGACATTCATGCGGCTCGGCACGCCGAGCGGATTGAGCACGATGTCGACCGCCGTGCCGTCGGCAAGGAACGGCATGTCCTCGAGCGGCACGATCTTCGACACCACGCCCTTGTTGCCGTGACGGCCGGCCATCTTGTCGCCCGGCTGGATCTTGCGCTTCACCGCGACGAAGACCTTGACCATCTTCATCACGCCGGGCGGCAATTCGTCGCCGCGTTGCAGTTTTTCGACCTTGTCGAGGAAACGCTGTTCCAGCCGCTTCTTCGACTCATCGTACTGCTTACGGATGGCTTCAATCTCCGCCATGATCTTGTCGTTGGGCGAAGCAAACGACCACCATTGCGAGCGCGGATACTCGTCGAGCACCGCACGCGTGATCTTAGTGTCCTTCTTAAAGCCCTTCGGCCCGGCGATGCCCTGACGGCCCTCGAGCAACTCGGCCAGGCGGCCGTAGACGTTGCGGTCGAGGATCGCCTGCTCGTCGTCGCGGTCCTTGGCGAGCCGCTCGATCTCTTCACGCTCGATCGCGAGCGCGCGCTCGTCCTTGTCGACGCCGTGGCGGTTGAACACGCGCACCTCGACGACGGTGCCCTGCACGCCCGGCGGCACTCGCAACGAAGTGTCGCGCACGTCGGAAGCCTTCTCGCCGAAGATGGCGCGCAGAAGCTTCTCTTCCGGCGTCATCGGGCTCTCGCCCTTGGGCGTGATCTTGCCGCACAGAATGTCACCGGCACGCACTTCCGCGCCGATATAGACGATGCCGGCCTCGTCGAGATTCTTCAGCGTCTCTTCCGAGACGTTGGGAATATCGCGCGTGATTTCTTCCGGGCCGAGCTTGGTGTCGCGCGCCATCACCTCGAATTCCTCGATGTGGATCGAAGTGAAGACGTCGTCCTTGACGATGCGCTCGGAGAGCAGGATCGAGTCTTCGAAGTTGTAGCCGTTCCACGGCATGAACGCGACCAGCACGTTCCTGCCGAGCGCAAGCTCGCCGAGATCGGTCGAAGGACCGTCGGCGATAATGTCGCCCTTCTTCACCTGATCGCCGACCTTTACCAGCGGGCGCTGGTTGATGCAGGTGTTCTGGTTCGAGCGCTGGAACTTCATCAGCCGGTAGATGTCGACGCCCGGCTTGGTCGGATCCGATTCGTCGGTGGCGCGAATGACGATACGGGTTGCGTCCACCTGGTCGACCATTCCGGTCCGGCGCGCCGCGATGGCGGCGCCGGAATCGCGCGCAACGACACCCTCCATGCCGGTGCCGACGAACGGCGCCTCGGCATGAACGAGCGGCACCGCCTGGCGCTGCATGTTGGAGCCCATGAGCGCGCGGTTGGCGTCATCGTTCTCAAGGAACGGAATGAGCGCCGCCGCCACCGAAACGAGCTGCTTCGGCGACACGTCCATAAAGTCCACCTTGTCCGGCGGAATGAGCTGCACGTCGCCGGCGTGACGAACAACCACGAGATCGTCGGTGAAGCGTCCGCGCGCGTCGATGACCGAGTTGGCCTGCGCAACCGTGTAGCGGCCTTCCTCCATCGCCGAGAGATAGATCACTTCGTCGGTGACGCGGCCGTCCTTCACTTTGCGATACGGCGTTTCGACGAAGCCGTATTTGTTCACCCGCGCGTAGGTCGCGAGCGAGTTGATCAGGCCGATATTCGGCCCTTCCGGCGTCTCGATCGGACAGATGCGTCCGTAATGTGTCGGATGGACGTCGCGCACTTCGAAGCCTGCGCGCTCGCGCGTCAGACCACCCGGTCCGAGCGCTGAGAGACGCCGCTTGTGAGTGATCTCCGACAGCGGATTGGTCTGGTCCATGAACTGCGAGAGCTGCGAGGAGCCGAAGAACTCGCGCACCGCCGCCGCCGCCGGCTTGGCGTTGATCAAGTCCTGCGGCATCACCGTGTCGATATCGACCGAAGACATCCGTTCCTTGATCGCACGCTCCATGCGCAGCAGGCCGATGCGATACTGGTTCTCCATCAATTCACCGACCGAGCGGACCCGCCGGTTGCCGAGATGGTCGATGTCGTCGATCTCGCCCTTACCGTCGCGCAGATCGACCAGGGTGCGGATTACGGCAAGGATGTCCTCCTTGCGCAGCGTCCGCATCGTGTCCTCGGCGGTAAGGTCGAGGCGCATGTTCATCTTCACGCGGCCGACTGCGGAAAGGTCGTAGCGTTCTGAGTCGAAGAACAGCGACTGGAACATGTTCTGCGCGGTGTCGATGGTCGGCGGCTCGCCCGGGCGCATGACGCGATAGATGTCGAACAGCGCCTCTTCGCGCGCCATGTTCTTGTCGATCGCCAGCGTGTTGCGAATATAGGCGCCGACGTTGACATGATCGATGTTCAGAAGCGGCAGTTCCTTGTAGCCGGCTTCGTTCAGCGTCTTCAGCGTCTTCTCGGTAATCTCCTCGCCCGCTTCGGCGTAGATCTCGCCGGTCTTCGGATTGACGAGATCCTCGGCGATGTAATGACCAATCAGTTCCTCGTCGGAGAGCCGCAGCGCTTTCAGTCCCTTTTCGGCGAGCTGCCGGGCCTGGCGCACGGTAAGCTTCTTGCCGGCCTCGAGCACCACCTTGCCGCTGTCGGCGTCGACGAGATCGTTAATCGCCTTGTAGCCGCGAAGCCGGTTGGCGTCGAACGGCACGCGCCAGCCTTCCTTGGCGCGCTTGTAGACGACCTGCTTGTAGAAGGTATTGAGGATCTCCTCGCCGCTCATGCCGAGCGCGTAAAGCAGCGACGTCACCGGGATTTTGCGGCGGCGATCGACGCGCGCATAGACGATGTCCTTGGCGTCAAACTCGATGTCGAGCCAGGAACCGCGATACGGAATGATGCGGGCGGCGAACAAGAGCTTGCCCGACGAGTGGGTCTTGCCCTTGTCGTGGTCGAAGAACACGCCGGGCGAGCGATGCATCTGCGAGACGATGACCCGTTCGGTGCCGTTGACGATGAAGGTGCCGTTGTTGGTCATGAGCGGAATGTCGCCCATGTAGACATCCTGTTCCTTGATGTCCTTGACCGACTTGGCGCCGGTTTCCTCATCGATATCGAATACGATCAGCCTCAGCGTCACCTTGAGCGGCGCCGCGTAGGTCATGCCGCGCTGGCGGCATTCGTCCACGTCGTATTTCGGCCCTTCGAATTCGTATTTAACGAATTCGAGCATCGATGTGTTGGAGAAGTCGGAAATCGGGAACACCGATTTGAATACGGCCTGCAGGCCCTCGTTGGGCCGGCCGCCAGGCGGCTCCACCACCAGCAGAAATTGGTCATAGGACGCCTTCTGAACCTCAATGAGGTTCGGCATCTCCGCGACTTCCTCGATTTTTCCGAAAAACTTTCTTACGCGCTTCCGACCGATAAACGTCTGCGCCATCATGTCCTCTCGCTCAATCGATCCGTCAGGCGTGAACCGCCGGGTTCAGGCCTGTCCCCGCGCCCATTCGGCTCGGGGCATCGAGGCGATTAAGACGACTCTCCAGAGGGCCGCAATCCATCGCGACCGTCGGGACAGGCGTCAAACCACCTTATTTTCCGCGATTCGGCTCCGGAGTCCGAATCGTCTCATAGGCCCGCCGCAGGCGGCATTAGTGATGATTTCGCGACCACGCTACCGAAATCACCGATTTTCACCGTGTCGGACCGGGGCAGGCCCCGGTCATCCACGATTTAAACCTCTTGGGTATCCCCGGCCCTCGCTCCGCCGGCTCGGGGATACCGCCTAAGTAAGCATTGCTTACTTAAGCTCAACCTTTGCGCCGACCTTTTCGAGTGTCGCCTTAATTTTTGCGGCCTCGTCCTTGTTGACGCCTTCCTTGACAGTCTTGGGCGCGCCTTCGACCAGGTCCTTGGCCTCCTTGAGGCCGAGCCCGGTTACGGCCCGCACTTCCTTGATGACCTCGATCTTCTTGTCGCCGGCGGCGACCAAAACGACTGTAAATTCGGTCTTCTCTTCGGCGGGAGCCGCACCCGCAGCGGCCGGGCCAGCAGCCGCAACCGCAACCGCGGCAGCAGCGGAAACACCCCATTTTTCTTCCAGCATTTTAGCGAGGTCGGCGGCTTCCAGCACGGTAAGGCTGGAAAGGTCGTTCACGATTTTCTGCAGATCAGCCATGACTCATTGTCCTTCGGTTCAAACCTTCGAGTGGAAACGGCCTTAAGCGGCCGCGCCCTCCCCGCTCTTGGCAGCGTAAGCCGCGACAACGCGCGCAACCTTGGCGGCAGGGGCATTCACCACCTGCGCGATCTTAGTCGCGGGCGCTGCAATCAGCCCGACAATCTTGGCCCGCAACTCGTCAAGCGAGGGAAGCGCCGCGAGCGCCTTGACCCCGTTCGGATCGAGCGTGGTCCTGCCCATCGCTCCGCCAAGGATCACGAACTGCTCGTGCGTCTTGGCGAAATCGACCGCCACTTTCGGGGCCGCGACCGGATCACCCGAATAGGCGATCAAGGCCGGTCCCTTCAGAAGCGGCGCGATCGAAGCGACGTCGCTGCCTTCGAGAGCGATTTTGGCCAAGCGGTTCTTCGCGACCTTCACGCTCGCGCCAGCTTGCCGCATCTGCCTGCGCAGAATCTGCATCTGGGCGACCGTCAGACCGGAATAGTGAGCAACGACGACGACTTTGGTGGCCTTGAACAGTCCACCAAGCGTGCCGACAAGCTCAGCTTTTGCCGCGCGATCCAATGGAACTCTCTCCGGTTGGCGGTCTTCCTTGCGAAGCCGCCGGGGTTGATGCCGCCGCCCGGATCAGTCCGAAACGGTCCGTACACACCCTGCCCCCCGGCTGTGAGCATTGCGCTCCGCCGGGCCATCGAGGTCAGAACCGAAGGGCAACCTGCCCGTCGTCTTCACCCGTCTATGCTGGCCCACTTCATCCGTGGATCAAGCCGTTTCCGGCGCCCGCAGTCTCGGACAGGATCCGCTCCTTAATACCGCTAAGCTCTTCCGTCTCTTAGGAAATCCGCAGAGGATCGGCGCTAAGAGCGGCCTCGCTTTCGCAGGTCTTGAGGAACGAACAAAGACGCGCCGACAAACCGGGCCGGCACGCCCTCGGCATTTGTCTAGCGGCTTTCAGCGCTTTTGCCAAGTCCGTATATCACGTGGCAACGCGGGTGAATTGAATGACGAATGGAACGAGCTTCTTCACCGACGGCGAGGCCTATGAGCGGCTGATGGGCCGTTTCACCCGCGCCGCCGGCGAAGTGTTTCTTGATTGGCTCTCGCCCCCCAAGGAACTCGCCTGGATCGATGTCGGCTGCGGCACCGGCGCCTTCACGCAGCTTCTTTTGGACCGTTGCGCCCCGCGCTGTGTCAGCGCCGTCGATCCCTCGCAGGAGCAGATCGCGTATGCCCGAACAACAGCCGCAGCCAAAAGCGTGGATTTCCGAGTTGGCGACGCACAGTCGTTGCCCTTTGCCAACGGTGAATTCGATGCCGGCGTGATGGCACTGGTCATCACTTTCGTGCCCGACCCCAACAAGGCCGTGGCCGAACTCAAGCGCGCGACCAAGCCTGGCGGCATGCTTGGCACTTACATGTGGGATTTTTTCAACAAGGGGTTTCCGCAGCATCCGCTCCGTGAAGCGCTCGAAAACGTGGGCGTCGAGGTGCCGTTGCAGCCGGGCCACGTCCACTCGCGCATGGACAATATGGAAGGTTATTTCAGGTCCGCGGGATTGGCCGATGTGGCGACGCGCGTGATCGAAGTCGACGTGATCTACCCGACTTTCGACGATTACTGGTCCGCGCAAACGGCGCTGGCCAACTACGTCGTGCAATACATTCGCAAAATGCCCGCGGCCGATGTCGAGCGGTTGAAGGCCAATCTGCGGCAGAGCCTCCCGAAGAACAAAAACGGCCACATCGCTTACAAAGCGAGAGCCAACGCAGTCCAAGGCCTCGTGCCGGCGTAGGCGCGCGACAGCGACTGCGCCTAACGGCAAAAGGGCGCGCGAAACCTCCGCGTGCCCTTATTGCGTTTCGCTAGTGCCCCTCCGAGGGGAACAGGCTTGCTGGCTCGATCTTCACGCCGGGGCCCTGGGTCGAGGAAATAGCCACCCGGTTGATGAAGTGGCCCTTGGCGCCTTGCGGCCGCGACTTCTGCACCGCATCGGCAAAGGCGCGGATATTCTCGATCAGTTTTTCCGCACTGAACGAGGCCTTGCCGACTCCAGCCTGAACGATACCGGCCTTCTCGGCGCGGAATTCGACCGAGCCGCCCTTGGCGCCCTTCACCGCGTTGGTGACGTCCATGGTCACGGTGCCGACCTTCGGGTTGGGCATCAATCCGCGCGGGCCGAGCACTTTACCGAGACGGCCGACCAGCGGCATCAGATCGGGGGTCGCGACCACGCGGTCGAAATCGATCGTGCCACCTTGCACCTTTTCCACCAGATCTTCGGCGCCGACCACATCGGCGCCAGCCGCCTTCGCTTCGTCGGCTTTCGGGCCGCGCGCAAACACAGCCACCCGCACGGAGCGGCCGGAGCCGTTCGGCAGATTGACCACGCCGCGCACCGACTGATCGGCGTGACGCGGATCGATGCCGAGATTCATTGCCACTTCGATGGTCTCGTCGAACTTCGCCTTGGCGCGCTCCTTGACCATCTTCACCGCTTCGTCGAGCGGATAGAGCTTTTCGCGATCGACGCCTTCACGCGCCGTACGGGTGCGTTTTCCGACACTCATGACACCACCTCCAGACCCATGGAGCGCGCGGAGCCTTCGATCATGCGCATCGCCGCTTCGATGGTGTCGCAGTTGAGGTCCTTCATCTTTTGCTCGGCAATCTCGCGGACCTGCGCTTTCGTCACCGAACCGGCAATGTCGCGGCCCGGTGCTTTCGAGCCGCTTTCAAGCTTCGCCGCTTTTTTGAGGAAGTGCGACACCGGCGGCGTGCGCAATTCGAACGAAAACGATCGGTCGGCATAGACCGTGATGGTGACCGGGATCGGCGCGCCCTTTTCCAACTTCTGGGTCTGCGCGTTGAACGCCTTACAGAATTCCATGATGTTAAGGCCGCGCTGGCCGAGCGCGGGACCGATCGGTGGCGAGGGATTGGCCGCGCCGGCCGGCACCTGCAATTTCACATAACCAGTGATCTTCTTCGCCATTCGCTTACTCCTTTAGTGGTGCGGATCTTGACGGCTGGCGACCGCCTCACCTCCCACGGCTGCAACGCCAAACGAGTGCTAGGCGTCTTATAGCTTCTCCACCTGCCCGAATTCCAGCTCCACCGGTGTCGCGCGGCCGAAAATCGACACCGCCACCTTGAGGCGGGAGCGGCCCTCGTCCACCTCTTCCACAGTGCCGTTGAACGAGGCGAACGGCCCGTCCGACACGCGCACCTGCTCGCCGACCTCGAAGGATACCGAGGGCTTCGGCCGCTCGATGCCTTCCTGCACCTGCTGGATGATGCGCTGCGCCTCGGATTCCGACAGCGGCATCGGCTTGTTGTCCGAGCCGAGGAAGCCGGTAACCTTCGGCGTATTCTTGATCAGGTGATAGGCGTCGTCGGTCAGTTCCATCTTTACCAGCACATAACCCGGGAAGAATTTGCGCTCGGCGTCAACTTTGCGGCCGCGCCGCACTTCGACGACTTTCTCTTTGGGAACGAGGATTTCCTCGAACAGGGCGGAAAGCCCGCGCTGCTTTGCCTGCTCGCGAATGGAATCCGCGACCTTGTTCTCGAAATTCGAATAAGCGTGAACCGCGTACCACCGGCTGGTCATGGCATGGATTCCGGGATCGTGAATTTTAATGCCTGAATGAAACCGCTCACGAGTTTATGCCGAGCAGGAAACTGACGCCGAGCCGCATGATCTGGTCCGCCAGCAGGAAGAAAATAGACGCGATAAAGACCATCACGAACACCATCATGGTGGTGACCGTCGTCTCTTTGCGTGTTGGCCAAGTGACTTTCTGCGCCTCGGCTCGCACTTCCTGGAGGAACTTGAATGGTTCGAACTTCGCCATTTGCTCGCACTAAATAGTTATTCCCCGCCCACTTTTCAGGAAGCAGACCGGCACAGCCGTTCTTTTTGGGGAAATGTTCGCCGCGGAAGTCCGTTTACCGGGCCGCTGGCGATAGGCAGCTTCCTACTGCCCAGCGGCCAAATCGTCAAGCAAGGAAGCGGAAGGCGCCCGGGCAGGAGTGGAGGGACTCGAACCCCCAACCCCCGGTTTTGGAGACCGGTGCTCTAGCCATTGAGCTACACTCCTAGGCGGCCGCTTTTTGCTCCCTGGCGTCGGACGATGCAAGGGTTGCGAAGGTTGGAGCGGGTGAAGGGAATCGAACCCTCCTCATAAGCTTGGAAGGCAATTGGAAAACCATTTCAGATCAAAGCAGGTTGAGACTTTTTCGATGCCAAAACGCGCTTTTTGGTACCAAAGTTGACACTCAACGTCACTGGGCATTCGAGACCACGAAAGCACGCGAATGTTCAAGCACACCATGTCCGCTTTGGGGGCGCAAAGCGGACATCACAAATTGCAGCCGCTATGTCTGCTTATTACCCCAATGTATGGTCCGGCCGTGCGTCGCAAGAGATTTCGTCGAGATGACGGTTGCGGTCTTGCATCAATGTATACGGCCTTCGATTGGAGCCTGTTTTGCTCGGGCCACCATGGATATCAGCGCGCGTGCGATCTCATTAGCGGACAGGCCTCGACTGGGCCATTTGGGTCACCAGTGTTCGCATGCGCCGGGAAGACCGAACCTGCATCTCTTCTCATCCTCTCGCAGACCTCGGCAGGTAAGTCCTATCGATCTGGCTACGTCATCGCGGGCTCCTCATGTCCTTCGGAATGAGAATTAGGCCGACTGGACAGCGGTCACACTGATCGTCCTCGTCTCGAAGTTTCGACCGTGAGCCAGAACGCTCCAGGCGATACGCGCCAGCTTGTTGGCAAGCGCGATCGCCAGCACATTACGGTGCAGTCTCTTCTTAGCCGCCTCGATCCAGGACTTGAGCCCGTGGCGCTCCCAACTCTTCGGCTTGATCAGAACGACCCATGCCGCCTGAACGAACAGGACGCGCAGGTAGCGATTGCCGCGCTTCGATATCTTGCCGAGGATGGTGCGGTCGCCGGTCGAGATTTGCTTGGGAACGAGCCCCAGCCAAGCAGCAAAGTCGCGACCTTTGGAGAACACATCTCCAGTACCGATCGCGGCCACCATCGCGCTGGAGATGATCGGGCCGATGCCGGGCACGCTCATCAGCCGCTCGCAACCGGCATCCTGGCGCGCAATAGCCTCGATCTCACCCGATAGACTCTCGACCCGCTCGTCGAGCCGGCGCCAGTCTCCAACTAGACCCTCGATGACCCGCACCATGCGGGGCGACAGGACATCGGGGGGTGTAGCTAGGATGCGCGGCAGCTCGGCGCGCAAAAACCGTAACCCCTGCCGCACCGCAACGCCGCGCTCCAACAGGAAGGCACGGATTTGATTGACGATGCCGGTGCGCTGGCTGACCAGCCGCTCTCGCACCCGGTGCAGTGCCTGCAGGTCGAGCTGATCAGCGGTCTTCGTCGCCACGAACTTCATCGTTGGACGCTGCACAGCCTCGGCGATCGCCTCCGCATCACGGAAGTCGTTCTTCTGTCCCTTCGAGTAGGGACGCACGTACCTCGCCGGCATCAGCCGGGCATCATGACCAAATGCCTTAAGCCGGCGACTGAGATGATGCGCGCCAACGCAGGCTTCCATGCCGATCAGGCACGTAGGCATGTTCGCAAATCGTGCGTCTACTTGGCCACGCGACCACTTCTAACGCAGCACGATCGCGCCGCGTTGATCAAGGCCAACAACGTGCAATGAGTTCTTGCCAATATCGATGCCGACTACGGCGATCGAGGTGTTTGAGTTCTGAGACATGGCGTGCTCCTTGTCTTTGGCGCCCCTTGCCAGCTTCGATCGCTGGCAGGGCAGGAGCACGGCCGGACCATTCCATTAGCAGACATGTGTAGCGTCCGGCGGCGCTCTCCATCACGAGACTCGAGTCTTCTAATCGCAGCCGAAAAATACTAGCATCCCGCTTCGTTATCCGGATTTCCTACACTACGCCAACAGCGAGTTTGCCATGACACGTCGCGTAGCTGTAATCGGCGCTGGCACCATCGGCGCCAGCTGGGCAGCCATCTTCCTCGCCCGCGGTTTCGAGGTGGCCGCCACCGATCCGGCGGCCGGTGCGGAAGACTTTGCCCGCGACTTCATCAACAATGCCTGGCCGACGCTGCAAAAGCTCGGGCTAGTCGCGCCCGGCGCAAGCGCCCAGCGTATGAGTTTCCACCGCGGCGTGGCCGCGGCCGTCAACGGTGCAGAGTTAGTCCAGGAAAACGCGCCGGAGCACGAGGATTTGAAAATCGAGTTGTTCGCCGAGATTGATGCCGCGCTACCGGACGACACGGTGATCGCCTCGAGCTCGTCGAGCCTGCTGATCAGCCGCGTCTCCACGAAATGCACGCACCCGCAGCGCTGCGTGATCGGCCACCCATTCAATCCGCCTCATCTGATTCCACTGGTTGAGGTCGTCGGCGGTGAAAAGACATCAGCTCAGGCGATCGCCGCGACGATGGATTTCTACCGTGCGCTCGGTAAGCACCCTATCCATATCAAGAAGGAAGTGCGCGGCCATGTCGCCAACCGATTGCAAGCGGCGTTATGGCGCGAAGCCATCCACCTAGTGGCCGAAGGCGTGGTCTCAGTCGCTGATGCCGACGCTGCGATCGCCTTCGGCCCCGGCCTGCGCTGGGCGCTGATGGGGCCGCACCTGACGTTTCATCTCGGCGGTGGCGAAGGCGGCATGACTGATTTCATGGCGCATCTCGGTGGCGCATTTCAGAGCCAGATGGACGATCTCGGCACAACGCGGCTCACAGAACCCGTGCGCAAATTGATCATCGATGGCGTTGCGGCGGAGGCCGGCTCGCGCAGCATCGGCGATCTGAAACGCTGGCGTGACCGCAAGCTGATCGAAATACTGAAGGTGTCAGGAACGCCCTAGACTGGAAATTCACTGAGAGGCCGTTTCGAAATTGGTGTCAGGCGCGCAGCTCACCGAGCAACGCCTTGGCCTCTTTCAGATCGAGCGTGTCGAAGCCTTCGGTGAACCAGTCATAGACCGGAGCCAGTACGGCATAACCCTCGCTGCGCCTGCCCTGTTCGCCCAACAGCATCGCTAGGCTTGTCGCTACGCGCAGTTCAAGCGACTTGGCCTGCTGCCCCGCCGCAACGCTGATTGCTTGGCGATACGCCCGCTCAGCTGCCGCTCGGTCGTCGTTTGGGCCGCATAGTAGCAAGTCGCCGTGTACGCGGAGATACCCCACCCGCCACCATTCGTCGGTACTTCGTTCACCCTGGATCAGCACCGCCGCGCCCTCCTCAAGATTGCCGGCCCGCAGTTCGGCTTCGGCCAAGATGGCGCGGTATAGATCCAAGTTCACATGCGAAGTGGTGGCATAGGTGGCGACAGCCTTGCGCAGTTCGGCCAGACCGGCTTGCGCGTCAAGCTGTTGAATGAGCGCCCACCCATGATAGACGCCGCCGATCGCCTCGTACAATTTGAGGCCATGCTCGCTACCTAGCGCCAGCAGCCGCGTACTGAACGCGAGTACGTCAGCCGCTTGCCGCCGCAGAAAATAAACGCTGGTCGCGAACCATAGCGAGTGAACGAGGCTCGGCAAATGATCCAAGGCCTCACCCAACGCGATGCTTTCGCGGGCGCTCTGCACGGCCTGATCGGGCCAGCCCAGCGCCCACAGCGCGACTGCACCCTGTCCCTTGCCGCAAACCCCCGGATCGTGACCGCCGTACATCAGCGCATGGTGGCGATGCCTTTCCGGGTCGTAGAGCGCAAGCCCGGCGCGCACGTGTTCGATGGCGCTGGCGAATTCTCCATTCCAGATGCGTGTCGACCAAGAGGAATGATGGGCTTGCAGCAGCAGCTCGGCGTCGCCGGTCCGCTCGGCGGCCTCGATCATTTCGCCCAAATACTGGAGCCGTAGGCGTATGTGGTCGCTCGCGCTCTTCGCCCGGGATTCGATCGTGATCCACAGCCCCCAGGTTGCGGCGAACCGGTCGCGATCGTCGCCGAGCCGCCGAGCCAGTTCGGCGGCGCGCTCATAGCCGGTCGACGCATCGGCGTCGCCGAACCCGCGGCTTGATAGCAGCGCCGGGCCAAGCGCCAGCAACAATGCCAGCTCCTGGCGGTTACGTTCCACGGTCTCCGGCAGCCCGCGCACCGCGGCGATCCCGCGCCTCAGATGGGCAACCGCTTCGCTGTTCGCCGAACGCCGGGCGGCGAGCCGACCGGCGGCGAGCCAATAGCCAACCGCCGTTTCCGGCTGCCCGGCCTCCGCGTGGTGATGGGCTAGCAACTCCGGCTCGCGCTCAACGCGCTCCGGCATCCCTGTTTCGATGGCAGCTGCGATCCGCGCGTGCAGTTCCTGACGCGGGCCGCGCAACAACGTGCCATAGGCAGCGTCCTGCACCAACGCATGTTTGAACAGGTAGGTCGCATGTGGCGGCGCTCCCTGTCGGAACAACAGGCCGGCGGCAACAAGGCGGTCGAGCGCCGGCTGGAGTTCCGCCTCCGGTTTGCCTGCCACCGCAGCCATTAGGTCGTGCGAGAATTCCCGCCCGATCGCCCCCCCGATCTGGGCCACCTCCTTGGCGGAGCCGAGCCGGTCGAGCCGCGCCATCAGCGAGGCATGCAGGCTTGCCGGGACGGCGAGCGCCGGGGACGGAACCGTTGAAACCGTGTGCTCGGCCGCGCCCTGGCTCTCCGCCTCCACCACCGCCTTAGTCATTTCTTCGACGAACAGCGGGATGCCGTCAGTGCGTTCGATGATGTCCTGCCGGATATTCGCCGGGAGTCCTTTGTTGCCGACGACGCGGTCGATCATGGCAGCGATGTCGCGTTGCGCCAGCCGGTTCAGCGTCAGCGCCGTTACATGCGGACGGCCGATCCACGGCGCCGCGAATTCCGGCCGGAAGGTCACGAGCAGCAGCACGGGAAGGGTCGCGATCCGGTCCACCGCGCGGCCAAACAGTTCCAGACTCGTCGGATCGCTCCAATGCGCATCCTCGAAGATCATCAACACTGGATTTTGCCGTGCTAGCGTTTCCATCTGCGAGCCGAGCGCTTCCATCGTCTTCTGCCGGCGCTGCGGCGGGGTCAGATCAAGCGCCGCGCGACCGTCGTTCGGCAGCGATAGCAGCTCGGCAAAGAGCGCCGTGTCCTGTTTGGAGGTCGAGGTTTGCGCCAGTACCGCGTCGAGCTTATCGAGCCGCGCCCGCGGAGTGTCGTCGTGCGCCAGTCCGGCGGCGCGCTCCATCTGGCCGATGACCGGATGAAACGCGCTGTCGGTATGTTGCGGTGAGCAAAAGTAGCGCAAGCGCGCATGCGGCTCGCCGGCGAGGTTTTCCAAAAGCGCGGCCGTCAGCCGCGATTTGCCTATGCCGGCTTCGCCTGAGAGCAGTACAACCTGCCCCTCGCCGCTCTTTGCCCTCGACCAACGCCGCATGAGCAAGTCGGTCTCTTCTTCGCGCCCGATGAGGGCGGTTAGGCTCGTCGTGTGCAGCGCTTCGAAGCGGCTTTCGACGGAGCTCGCCCGCAGCGCAGCCCAGGCGCGCGTCGAGCCTGTACCCTTGAGGTCCTTTGGCCCGAGGTCTTTGAGTTCGAACAGATTACCGAGGAGCCTTCGCGTGCCCTCGGCGATGACGACCGTGTTCGGCTCGGCAATCCCTTGTAGGCGCGCCGCGAGATTCGGCGTTTCGCCGACGATGCCGCGTTCCTGCGCTTCGCCTGATCCGATCAAGTCGCCGACCACGACCATACCGGTCGCAATGCCGACGCGGGTCTGCAGGGAAACAGGCGACTTTAGTGCGCTGACCGCGGCGATTAGCTCCAAGCCGGCGCGCACGGCGCGCTCGGCGTCGTCCTCATGCGCTTGCGGATAACCGAAATAGATTAGCACCCCATCGCCCATGTACTTCGCCACAAAGCCGCCGAAGCGCTGCACAGTCTCGGCGACGCATTTCTGATAGGCCAAAATGACCTCGCGCAGGTCCTCCGGGTCCATGCGCGCGGAGAGTGCCGTCGAACCAACGAGGTCTGAGAACATCACTGTGACTTGGCGGCGCTCGGCGGCATTGTGCGCCTTCGATTCGATCAACCCAGGTTGCGGTGACACTGGAACGGCACCGGCAAGCTCGGCAATCGCTTCCAGCAGTTTCTTGCGATGGCCGAACGACGCGACGCCGATGTCCTTAAGATCATCGTTGGTCAGCCTGCCCAGCATCTCGCCGTCGATGTCGTTGGCGCGGAACATCTCGGCATACTGGGCGAGACCGATCCTTCGGAGCCAACCGTAGATGTCCAAGTTCAGTCCCCGCGGCTCTTGTCAGCTGCAGTCTTTAAAAAGGGTTAAGTCATGGCGCCCGCGGTGATTCCAAAGGGTTACTTGAACCAACCTTGGATTCGCCATGTGGACGCCAACTACTCGACAGCAGCATAGCCGCCCCGTCACCCGATACCAGACCGATCTGACCGACGCGGAGTGGCGGGTAATCGCGCCGCACCTGCCGAAGCCCTGCGCGATGGGCCGGCCGCTGGAGTGGCCGATGCGCGAGGTCGTCAACGGCATCTTCTATGTCATGCGGGCGGCCTGCTCGTGGCGCCTGCTGCCAAACGACTTGCCGCCATGGGGGACGATTTACCGCTGGTCGCTACCTGGCGCGACGACGGGCGCTTTGGACGGATGAACCACGCGCTGGTGATGGCAGATCGCGAACGGGTCGGGCGTGACGCCTTTGGGTCGGGCTCTCCGCAACGGCGCATTCAGCTTGAAAATCGGTTGCCTAAAGCACTCAGCGTCGTTTCAATGGGCCGCAAAATTTGGTCGCGGTTGGCCCCAATGTATGGTCCGGCCGTGCGTCGCAAGAGATTTCGTCGAGATGACGGTTGCGGTCTTGCATCAATGTATACGGCCTTCGATTGGAGCCTGTTTTGCTCGGGCCACCATGGATATCAGCGCGCGTGCGATCTCATTAGCGGACAGGCCTCGACTGGGCCATTTGGGTCACCAGTGTTCGCATGCGCCGGGAAGACCGAACCTGCATCTCTTCTCATCCTCTCGCAGACCTCGGCAGGTAAGTCCTATCGATCTGGCTACGTCATCGCGGGCTCCTCATGTCCTTCGGAATGAGAATTAGGCCGACTGGACAGCGGTCACACTGATCGTCCTCGTCTCGAAGTTTCGACCGTGAGCCAGAACGCTCCAGGCGATACGCGCCAGCTTGTTGGCAAGCGCGATCGCCAGCACATTACGGTGCAGTCTCTTCTTAGCCGCCTCGATCCAGGACTTGAGCCCGTGGCGCTCCCAACTCTTCGGCTTGATCAGAACGACCCATGCCGCCTGAACGAACAGGACGCGCAGGTAGCGATTGCCGCGCTTCGATATCTTGCCGAGGATGGTGCGGTCGCCGGTCGAGATTTGCTTGGGAACGAGCCCCAGCCAAGCAGCAAAGTCGCGACCTTTGGAGAACACATCTCCAGTACCGATCGCGGCCACCATCGCGCTGGAGATGATCGGGCCGATGCCGGGCACGCTCATCAGCCGCTCGCAACCGGCATCCTGGCGCGCAATAGCCTCGATCTCACCCGATAAACTCTCGACCCGCTCGTCGAGCCGGCGCCAGTCTCCAACTAGACCCTCGATGACCCGCACCATGCGGGGCGACAGGACATCGGGGGGTGTAGCTAGGATGCGCGGCAGCTCGGCGCGCAAAAACCGTAACCCCTGCCGCACCGCAACGCCGCGCTCCAACAGGAAGGCACGGATTTGATTGACGATGCCGGTGCGCTGGCTGACCAGCCGCTCTCGCACCCGGTGCAGTGCCTGCAGGTCGAGCTGATCAGCGGTCTTCGTCGCCACGAACTTCATCGTTGGACGCTGCACAGCCTCGGCGATCGCCTCCGCATCACGGAAGTCGTTCTTCTGTCCCTTCGGGTAGGGACGCACGTACCTCGCCGGCATCAGCCGGGCATCATGACCAAATGCCTTAAGCCGGCGACTGAGATGATGCGCGCCAACGCAGGCTTCCATGCCGATCAGGCACGTAGGCATGTTCGCAAATCGTGCGTCTACTTGGCCACGCGACCACTTCTAACGCAGCACGATCGCGCCGCGTTGATCAAGGCCAACAACGTGCAATGAGTTCTTGCCAATATCGATGCCGACTACGGCGATCGAGGTGTTTGAGTTCTGAGACATGGCGTGCTCCTTGTCTTTGGCGCCCCTTGCCAGCTTCGATCGCTGGCAGGGCAGGAGCACGGCCGGACCATTCCATTAGCGGACATCGAGACGGCGCCGAGGAATGTCCGCTCTTAGGGGAAAAGCGGACTCGGTCTCAAAACAGAAGCCGGGCCTAGTCTCAATTTTCAAGCCGCGCGACGCTAAGTGATTGAAGTAATTGGAGCGGGTGAAGGGAATCGAACCCTCGTCATAAGCTTGGAAGGCTTCTGCTCTACCATTGAGCTACACCCGCACAGCAGACGAAATGCCGCCGCTGGCGCCAAAATACAACATCGCACGTTTTACGTCAGTAGACGGCGAACCGCCGCCCCCCACCCAGCAAGCTTTCGCTCCCGGGTCGCTGCGTCCATCTGCGGCGAAAACCTGCGGTCGAATTGCCACATATTTGCGAAACGATCCGGCTCCGGGAAGAAACCGGCGTGCAGACCGGCCAGATAGGCGGCGCCGAGCCCGGTGGTTTCCTTGATGCGCGGCCGGTCGACCATGCTGCCGGTGAGGTCCGCAAGGCGTTGCATGGTCCAGTCGGAGGCCGCCATCCCGCCATCGACGCGTAAAATGCTCAACGCATCTTTCGCCACGCGCCAGTCGGCCCGCATCGCCGCCAGCAGATCGGCGGTCTGAAAGCAGACGCTTTCGAGTGCAGCGAGCGCTAGCTCGCGCGGCCCGGTCGCGCGGGTTAGCCCGAACAGCGCGCCGCGCACATCCGGCCGCCAATAGGGTGCGCCAAGCCCGACGAATGCCGGAACGAGGATGACATCCTGGTGCCGGTCGGCGGCCGCCGCGAGCGCGCCGGTTTCCTTGGCGCTTTGCACGACGTGCAAACCGTCGCGCAGCCATTGCACCGCCGCGCCGGCGATGAAGATCGAGCCTTCCAATGCATAGGAGCGCCGGCAGCCGAGCTGATAGGCAATCGTCGTCAGCAGCCTGTTGCTGGAGGCAATCGGCTGCTCGCCAGTATTGAGCAACGCAAAACAACCGGTGCCGTAGGTCGATTTGACCATGCCCGGCATGAAGCAAGCTTGCCCGATCAGCGCGGCCTGTTGATCGCCGGCGACGCCGTAGACCGGTATAGCGGCGCCGAACAATTCCGGATCGGTGACGCCGAAGGCGGCCGAGGAATCCAGCACCTGCGGCAACACCGATCGCGGCACGCCGAGCAACGCGAGCAGCTCATCGTCCCAGCGACCCTTGCGGATGTCGAACATCAGCGTGCGTGACGCATTGGTCGCGTCGGTCGCATGCGCACGGCCGCCGGTCAGCCTCCAGAGCAGATACGTATCCACCGTACCGAAGGCGAGCGTATCCGGATTTGCATCCGCGCGCTCCAATAGCCAGGCCAGCTTGGTCCCGGAAAAATACGGATCGAGCAGCAGGCCGGTTCGTTCCGAAAACAGTTGCTCATGGCCGCCAGCCTTTAGCTGTGCGCACATGTCGGTAGTGCGGCGATCCTGCCAGACGATCGCGCGATGGACCGGACGGCCGCTGGCGCGATCCCACAGCAGCGTCGTCTCGCGCTGATTGGCGATGCCAATGGCGACAATGTCGCCGGCGTCGGCGCCCGCCTCGCGCATGACGACGCGACAGGTTTCCAATGTCGTGGTCCAAAGGTCCTCCGGCTCGTGCTCGACCTCGCCGTCGGCCGCAAAATGCTGCGCAAATTCCTGTTGCGCGATGGCCGCGATTGAGGTGTCGGCCCGGAACAGAATGGCACGCGACGAGGTGGTGCCCTGGTCGATCGCAAGCACATAGGATGTCACGCGGTCCTCCCGGCGAGGCGAGTTCGAGGTCGTATCGGCCCTGTTTCTTAGAGCCGCGAAAGGAATGGTTAATACATTCTGCCGCGGCGCCCCGGAAAGCCCCGATCTTCTACGATTGAAGTAACAATTTTCTAGCAAATTCAGCCTAGAAGCGCACCATCGTATTGAGGCGCGCAATGCCCAGTCAAATCGCCAACTCGGTCGACATCGGTGCCAAGTTTCTGCGGCTTCAGGCGACGCGGCTGCAGACGCTCGTTCTCGACTTCCGGTCGAGCAAACGCGCCAACGTGGCAGTCACCTTTGGGCTCGCAGCACTGCCGATCATCAGCGCCGTCGGCTGCCTCAGCGATTACTCGTATGCCAACATGATCAAGACGAAACTGCAGGCCGCCGCTGACGCCGCGACTTTGGCGACCATCTCCAATAACTCTCCAATTATCGCTACCGCCAAATCCATGAGCGGCAGTGGCACCATTTCCGGTGGCGCGACCTACGCGCAAAATTTCTTCAGTGCCGATACCACTTCCATTTCCGGCGCAAGCACTACCGGCAGCGCCACTAAAAGCGGAATGACCATCACCGCGACGCTAAATTACACGTATAGCGTGCCGACAACGTTCATGAAGGTGATTGGCTACTCGACGATTAATGTGACGGGCTCATCTCAGGCGAGCGTATCGCTGCCGGTTTACATCAGTTTCTACCTGATGCTGGACGTTTCTGGCTCGATGAGCTTCCCGTCGACGACAGCCGAACAGAACAAACTCATCGCAGTCAATCCCGATAATCTCGGCGACTACTCCGGCGGCTGCCAGTTCGCCTGCCATTTCACCTCGCAGGGAGCGTGCGGTCAAAGCACGCAGGGACCGACCCCGGCTACGGGCCACAGTTACAGTGGCTACGTACCGAACCCGAGCCCGGGTGGATATTGTCAGGGCTTCACCATTTCACGCTTGGGGACAACGCCAACGTCGTTTTCAAGCGGCACAACCAATACGACCAACGGCAGCCACGTCAATTGGACCAATACGCCGGTTTCAACATGTGCGACCGCCGGCACCACGTCCTGTATTCAGTTGCGCGCCGATGCCGTCGGTTACGCGGTGACTGCGCTGCTAACGCAAGCCAACACTACTGAGACCAATAACGGGCTCAGCAATCAATTCGAGGTCGGATTATATCCGTTCATCCGGAATCTTTGCACCGCGAGCGCCGGCAGCAGCAGTTCCTGCTCCGTCGGACTGACCACCAGCCTGACCGGCTCGACGATCACCACGTTTGCTCAGCAGCTCGCCAATCTGCTGGATACCGGTGTGAACACAACGCTCGGATCCGGCGGCACGCACTTTGAGAACGCGCTCAACAGCATGAACAGTTTCATCAGCACGGTCGGCACCGGCGGTAGCGCATCGAGCTATCTGCCCTATGTCTTCATCGTCACTGACGGCTCGCAGGATTATCAAACTCAGTCGGGCGGAAGCTGGAGCTCGCAAAACTGGACCTCCAACGCCTCCGTTCCCTATCAAAATTCCGCGACTGTCATTCCTCCAAACACGGAACAAAGAACCGATTATTGCGGCGCCATGAAGAGCCGCGGCATTACCGTCGCCGTCCTCTACATTCCCTACGGGACAATCGTCGATCCGAATTCCGGCTTTGCCAATAACGAAGACGGCTACGCCAACAACAACATCGCGAACATTCCGACCGCGCTGCAGAACTGCGCCTCGAGCGGTTTCTTCTACACGGCAAGCACGCCGGCAGCGATCCAAAACGCACTCGTTCAGATGTTCGAGCAGGCGGTCGTCTCGGCCCACGTGTCGCAGTAGCGCCGCGGCTTCCAACAAAAAGAACGGCTCGGACGCGGCCAGCATCAAGCCGGATATCGGTAAAAGAACGCCGCGGCCGATTGCGCCGTCGCACCGCAAGGCCCACAGCTTAGGCTCCGGCACTCCGCCCCGGCTATGGTTGGTATGCTTGAGCATGCCACCGCGAAGATGGGCCTTTTCTTCGGGGGTCGCGTATCCGAGACGCCTGGTTAGCTGCCGTTCTCATCGATGGACAAATTGGCCGACGTTGGGTTCGTTCTGCCAAACCACAACCTCAGACGGCGCGGCCAAAAACTTGCATCTCTCTGGGTCAAACAAATAGCGGGCGGAAACATGGACCGCCGCAGCAAAACGCCGCGCCGCCGGCGGCGCAGGCTCTATCTGCCGCGCACCAACCGAGATCGAAGCGCGGAATTCGGAGCAAGCGGCACACGGAGTTTTATCGCGGTGCCGAATTCACTTCGATGCTCGTGCCCATGCCCAAGCTCGAGATTGCAGTGTCGAACGATCGAGGGAAGAAGGTCATACAAATTATCGTCGCGGCAGCCCGGACCGGCGAAATCGGCGACGGCAAGATGCCGGCGGCCTAGCAGCTGCTTGGAACGCTGTTGTACACCACGCACGTGCTGACGCGCGGGGTGGTATAGATGCTATCGGACAGCGTGATCGGTCCGGTCAGGAAAGCGCCGAAAGAGGGCGTGAACGTGTAACTGACCTCGGCGTAAATTGCGTAGCACGGGTATGTGCTGTTGCATGAATTTTGGGCAAAGTTGCTCGGCAGGCCGGTGAAACTAGCTCCTTGCGTAAACGCCGATCCGCCGACTGAATAACTCCAGCTAACTACGGCGGCAGTGGCGCTGGTCGCTTTGATCTGAGAAATCACGAGCACGATCGGCGAGCTTGAATAGGGCGCAAGGATCGCGGTTACCGCGCCGGTGATCGAACTCATCGTCGACGTCGAAATAGCGCTGTTGCCGATACCGTATTGATTGGTAATGGCGCCCAGCGCATACGTTGCCGACCGCACCCTGGTGTACACGGAAATTGCGTTTCCGGCGTCGAACGTACCGAGGAACAGCAGCAACAATATCGGCATGATCATCGCAAACTCGATCGCGGCGACCGCGCGGGTCGAATCGACGAAACGCCGGAAGGCGTCGATTGCGCTGTGGATCATCTTTAGTATGGCTCCACCCGAAACACACTGGTGCCCGTCAGCTGAGCGCCATTGTTCGGCAAATTGGAAATATTAAATCCGAGCAGCCCGTTCACCACCGGCCACGCATAAATAAGCTGCACCACCATGATGTCGCCCTGCGCGCCGGGATTGTAAGCGTAGCCGGTGATCGGCGTGCTGCCGTTGTACATCGACGGCGCCGAGGTACTGGCCGATGAAAAGGACGAATAGTTCTGCACGACGATATACATGTTGGTGCAGTCGAAGAGCGCCGGCTGACAGACGTCGTTGATCACCGTCGAGGCGGTATATCCACCGTTTTGCGCCTGCCCGGTCATGAAATACCGCCCCGCTTGCTCCGCCTCGGCCTGTATGACGGTCTGCGCAAAAAGAAAAATGCAGGTTTGAAAGAGGGCGACGAGCGTGGCGATAAAAATCGGCGCGATCAGCGCAAACTCGACGGCAGTCGCCGCCTGCTCCGCTTTACGGAAACGAGAAATGCCCGTCCCGCCGCGTCGAAAATATTTTGTCAGCTTCCCGATCATGTCGAACGGTTTCGCTTCCCTGGCTACTCTGAGCTTTGCGCAAATGGTTCGAATATTTCGCACCAGCTCATAAGGCTCAGCAAGATTTCTGGTTGCTTAGCGCCAATAAATAGATGAGAGGCATTGATTTTTCGTTGCCCGGATCGCAGAGCCGCGGTCACCGCATCGTTAATGGTCAGTTGCGGCGAGGCCGAAAAGGCCGTTGATCCGAGCGGGACTGGCTATTGCTCGAGGACGAGCTTGCCGTCGGTGTATTCGAAATGGCGCAGACGCGACAGAAACGACAGGCCGAGCAGATTGTCGCTCAACGCCCCCTCCGGCATGACCAGCGCGGCAACGTCACGAACGATCAGATCGCCGACTTCCACCTGGTCGAGCCGGGCGGGGGCGGCGCGCACGGTGCCGTTGGCGGTTCTGACCTCGGCGACGAACTCGCGTGGCGCCGGGCGAATGCCGAGCCGGGCCGCGTCGCCCGAAGTTAATGCGATCACCGACGCCCCGGTATCGACCATGAAGCTGAGATGGCGCCCGGCAATGCGGGCCTCGACCTCAAAATGTCCACGGCCGTCGCGCGGTACAACGACCGATCGCGGGTTTGCCGTATTGCTTGCGGCCGACGTCTGCGGCCGCGCCGCCACCGCAACAGGCGCGTGCGCGTCACCCATATGCGCGGCGTAGCGCGGAACAAGCATGCTCGCGACCAGCGCAAGCCCGGCGAAGATGATGATGGAGCGCATAGAGCCGCCGCGTTGATTTCCGGCATCGATACAGGCGAGCGGCCAAAACCTCGCTAACGGACCGCAGGCAGTGGCTCAATATGCCGCGCGATGGTCAGCCGCGGCTTAACGATTTCGTTCGCATTCGAACGATCTGGCTATTGCGGAACTGCCGGCAAAAGCAAGTGCGCAGGATGCTACGGATGACAGCGTAGCAACCCGTTCCAGTCGCAATAACCGAAACCGATGCGGCAACATCCGAAAGACTGCGGCGAACAAGCATAGACTTGGTACTGGAAGCCGCAATGGTCGGAGCAGTAAATGCGGCCGCTCAAAGCGTCGGTGGCGCAGTGGTTACGCAAACGCGGCGGGAGCGTGCTGGGCTCCTGCCAGTCAGCTTTGACGAGCGGGACGGTCGCCGGCAGCCGGACCATCGGCGCCGCCGAACATGCGCAAACCGTCGCCAGTGCGGCGAGCACGTCGAAGATGAAAGTTTTCATGCTATGTGCTCCGAATTACCGACGATCGAGGGAGCATCCGCCGCTGCCGCTTGAGCGCTGTGCGGCCATTCCTCCGTCACCACCGCCTGCCTGCGCGGCAATCGAACGATGAACCGGCAGCCATGGCCTTCCTTGCTCGCCACTTCGATAACACCACCATGCAGTTCCACGGCGGTCTTGACCAGGTAGAGGCCGACACCTGTTCCGACGATCCCGGAGACATTACTGCCGCGGTGATAGCGCTCGAACAGCAGGCCGAGGTCGCCGGCCGGAATGCCAATGCCGTGGTCGGCAACCGTGACGACAGCTTCGTCGCCGACGATCCGGGTTTCGATTTCGATCAGGCCGCCGGCGGGCGAGTACTTCACGGCATTGGCAACGAGATTGCTGAAGGCCTGAATCAAGAGCTTGGCGTCGCCGATCACCGGAATAGATGACGCATCGAACCGCTCGGTGATCTGCGCATTCGGCACCATCTCGCGATGCAATTGGCAGACCTCCCGCAGAATTGTTGCCAGGTCCATTTTGTCGGCCTGGAAATAAAGCTCAGCGCCGCCGTCGGCCAGGCGCGCGGAATTTAGCAGATTGTCGATCAGGTGCGTCAAACGCAGCACGGCGGCGCGGATTTTCCCGGACCGTTCGTCGATCTCGGCGGAGCCCGCATTCTTTCCTTTCATCAAGCGTCGAGCATGACCGTCGATGACGGTCAACGGCGTGCGGAATTCATGCGATGCCATGGAAATGAAATTGCGCTGCGCCAGTGCGAGCCGCTGCTCCCGCGTCAACTGCTCTTCCAGCATGGCTGCCTGACGGCCGAGCATGCGTTGGCTGCGCATCAGCTCGATGGCGTTATTGCGAAAGACGGTCGTCGCCTGCGCCATCTCGCCGATCTCGTCGCGCCGCCCGGTTTCGGGAATGTCGATGTCGGTGTCGTTGGCGGCGAGCTTGCGCATGCTGCCGGCGAGATGCAGCAGCGGCGCGGAAATCGACCGGCTAATATGAACCAGCGCGGCCACCACCATCAGGCCGGCGACCAGCATGGCGAGCAGAATGAGCCAGAAGGCCTGCCGGTAGGCGAAACCAAGACGCTCGCTCGCGGCGGCGGCGTTGGCGACCGTCTGATCGGTCAGGCGGCCGAGTGCATCGCTTGCCGTATCGTAGGCGGCGCGCGACGCACCCGTGTAAATCGTCTGCGCTTCCGCCTTACGGCCGGTGCGCGAAAGCGCGAGTATCCGGTTGACGGTCGTTCGATAGTCGGTCCAATGCGCTTTGAACTCTTCGTAAAGGCGTTGCTCTGCCGGCAGGTGACGGATCCGTTCGAAGCCGCGCTCGGCATCGGCGATGGAGTGGTCGAGCTCCTCCATCTGCTTTTCGGTGGCGGCCATCTCGGCCGATTCCAACGACAGCAGATTGCTGCCCTCGATAGCGCGGAAATCGGACGTAAAGTTGTTGAGGTCGCCGAGCGCGCGCGTGTCGGGCAACCACACGTCGGCGACGTCGGCAGAAAGTGCATTGAAATTACTCAAGCGCCAGATGCTGAACAGGCCCAGCACCACCACCAACAGGAAAAATCCCAGAAAGACAGCGGTGAGGTGAAACCGGATCGAGTGCGGCTGTCGCATAAGGAATCACCGTTACTGTGCCAACGCGCCCGCGAATCCGGCCCAAGCCGATACATTAGTAATTATATACGAGCCGCGAACCGCCGAAAACCTGTAACGGGTAAATTGACCGCCCCGGCTCCGTTGACCGGAAGGATTTTGCCGGCCGATTGCGCTATTCGCACGAAGTCGCAATATAGGTCATGGCCGAAGCCCAAAAGAAAATTCTCTGTATCGAGGACGACCGCGAGACCGCGGCGCTGATAGCCGAAGAGCTCGTCGATCGCGGCTACGCCGTCACGCTCGCGCACGACGGCCGCGAGGGGCTGACCGCCATTCTCAAGACCATGCCCGATTTGGTGCTATCGGACATCAGCATGCCCTTGATGTCGGGCTTCGATCTCCTGGAACGTTTGATCGATCTCGCGCCGCGGTTCGCGAAGATGCCGTTTATCTTTCTGACCGCGCTGACCGACCGGGACAATGAACTCAAGGGCCGGCAATTGGGCGCCGACGATTACGTGACCAAGCCCATAGACTTCGAGGTACTTGCCACCATCATCGCGGCTCGGCTCGCCGGTGTCGCGCGCACCGGATTGTGGCCCAGGGCCGCCGACCTCAACGATCGCGAAGTCGAAGTGCTTACCTGGGTTGCGCGCGGCAAGACCTCGATCGAGATTGCGCAGATTCTCGGCCTGACCAAGCGGACGATCGACTTTCACATCGATAACGCACGCGGCAAGCTCGGCGCGGCAACGCGGAGCGAGGCCGTCATCAAGGCGACGAGCGGACGGCTGATCGAACCGTAATTCAGGCGCAGTAGGAATTGGAAGGCGCTCGCCGGCTATTTTGCGCCTTTGCGGCGTCGCCTTGATCGAGCCGATAGCCCACGCCGGATTCGCTGACAATCAGCGCCGGTCGCGTCGCGTCGCTTTCGATTTTTTGCCGCAGTTTGCGCACCAGAATGCGAAGATACTGTATATTGTGGGCGTGGCTGCCCCAAATCTCCTTCATCAATTGCTGGTGCGTGACGACAAGACCGGCATGCGTGGCAAGTCCGTGCAGCAGCGCATATTCCTTGCGCGTAAGCTGCACGCGCCGGCCGTCAAGCCTCACCGCACGCGTAACCAGATCGATCGATAGCGATCCTGCACGCACGACCGGATCGCGGTTCGTGCTACGCACCTGCCGCCGCAGCGCGGCATCGCTTCGCGCCAGCAGCTCGGAAATGCCGAACGGTTTGACGACGTAGTCGTCGGCGCCAAGGGTAAGCAGGCGCACTTTTTCCTGCTCGTCGGCATGGATGGAAAGAACGATGACCGGCACGTTCGACCAGGAACGGATGCGTTCCAGCACTTCCGATCCTTCGAGGTCGGGCAAATTCAAATCCAGGATGATTAAGTCAACCGGATTTATGGTCGCGGCCTTAAGCCCGGCGGCGGCGTTTTCCGCCTCAAGAACCGTAAATCCGCGAAGCTCAAAACCAGCGCGCAGAAACCGCCTGATCTGGGCTTCGTCGTCGATGACCAGCACTTTAGTCATTCAGCGCGTCCGTAAGCTCGGGCATAGTGGTGGACCCCAAAGGAAGGCGTAACGATACGGTTGCGCCGAGGTTTGCTCCGGAACTTTCCGCATACAGGCTGCCGCCATTGGCGGCAACAAATGTGCTGGCGATCCACAAGCCCAGCCCCGATCCGCTCCCGCCGACCGGCTGGCGATTGCCACGGAACGATTGCCGGCCCAGCTGGCCTTTTTCGTCGGCCGTAAGCCCGCTGCCTTGATCCCGCACCGAGAACACCAGGCAATTGTCTTCACAACGAGCACCAATTTTGATGTCGCTGCCGACGGGCGAATATTTCGCGGCATTCTCCAGCAACTGTCCAAGGGCTTGCTCGATCAAAACAGAATCCACCTGAATAAGCGGCACATCGCGCGCAACGTCGACTGTGACCCAATGATGCACGAGCCTCCTCTCCTTTTGCTTGAGCGCGGCGTTGACGATATCCGTTGGGTCGGTCCACGCAAGTTGCGGGCGCACGCCCTTGGCGCTGATGCGGGTGGCATCGAGCAAATCGCGAATTTGGTTGTCGAGACGACCGGCCTGGTCGTGGATGGCCTCGACCAGCGTCTGTGTCCGCCGATCCTCAGCGATCGCCGGCATCTGGTTGAGAACACTGCAACTGCCAAGGATCGAAGCAAGCGGCGAGCGTAATTCATGCGACACGCCGCCGACGAGAGCGTCGCGGAGGATTTCCGCGCGGTAACTTATCGTCGCCTGCTCAATCGCTTCTTTCACCTGCAGATGTTTGAGCGTCAATATCGCTTCGTCGAGCAGTGTTTCAACCCGCTGCGCAACCGCGAGCTTGCTTTCGCCGGCGCGGCCGAGTTCGACCGCAATGGCGCCATAGCCGAGGATTTCAGGCGTAATAACCCTCACTAGCCACGCCGCCGCGTTGCGGCATTCCACGACCGTTGAGGCGGCAGTCGAGCCGGGGGCGGCAAGCCCCGCGGCCGCTTGCCGGATTTCTTGCGGAACGGCGATTTGGTCGTTGGGCTCGCAATCGTCATTCACCGTCGCGATCAAGATCGCGCGGCAGTGAAGCGTGTTCGAAAGGTAATCCTGCACGGCGAAGATAAGGTCGCGGCTGTTGAGGCAGGTCGCGAGGCCTTGGGAGAAAGCGTGCAGCTCGCCGATTTCCTTTTCGCGCCGGCGCAAGGCGATTGCTTCGTTCTTGAGGCGCGCGGCGAGGTTGCTGGTCACCAGCGCGACCAGGAGAAACAGGATCAGATCGACCACGTTCTCTGGATCGCGCACCCAAAGCGTGTACAGCGGCGGATAAAAGAAGAAATCCGCAGCCGCGGCGCCGGCGACGGCCGCAACGATTCCGGGGCCGGTACCCCATTGTGTCGCCGCGACCACGACCGGGAGCAGGTAAACAAGCGACACCAGTTTGAACGGAACGAAGTAGCTGATGACGACGAGACTGATTGTTGCCAGCCAGACCAGCGCCAGCGTCGCTACCATCGGAATGGCGCTGCCGGCGGCAAGGTTCAGCCACCAAGCGCCATAGCGGATCAATCGCCGATTATTCTCGCTGCTGGAGAAGTTTCCCGTCAGATCGCGAAGCGTACTGCGGGCTTGAAGTGTTGACACGATCCTTGCCTTTCCGAAAGTGCTCGGTTTTTCAGACTGCACGCACCCCGGCTGGCATTTGTCACAGTAAGTTTTCCCCATACAGTATAGGAAGTCGATACGTATTGCGGTGCGGAAAAATAAGAAAAATATATACAAACGAGGGATAGTGCTTGCTTTGCATAAGTTTCGAACACTGCCGCCGCGGCTCTGAGCATGTTTTGTGCACCCTGGCGTCGAACGAGCGACTTCGACGCTGCGATCCAACCCAACCCGAAAAGGCCGGATCGCAGGCGCCCGAAATCAGCTCCGCTCAGAAGTGAATGATGATGTCACTTGCCGCGATCACCGCCCAGTTCCGGCTTGCCACGACCGTTCCCTCCGCACCGTTGCTGTTGAAGGCGGCGTTGTTGTTCGCGTGATAGTAAGCAATTTCGGGGCGAATCTCGATCTGCGGCGAAAACCAGTGCTGCCAACTTAACGCCGCATCCAAATAGGAATTCGGCGTCCCGGTTCGCTGTCCGTTCGGATCGTTGAAGTATTCGAGGCGCAGCGAGATGTTGTTCAACTTATTAGCCGAGTAGTTGACGTAAGTTAGGAATGTCTGCGTGTCGGAGGAACAGGTTAGCGGCGAGCCTGGTATGATAACGGCACTGCCCGTGGCGGCATTCCACCCGCTCGGGCCGGCGCAGACCGCCGCGTTCGGACCATTGAACGGAGTATTCGGCCCGAACGGCGTGCCACCGCCGAAGTACGCCGCGTTGGAGATCGGATTGTTCAGGTTTGGCACCCCGTTCTCGTGAATATTCCAGCTCTCGAACGCGATGGACCAGTAGTCGCTAAGCTTGTGGTAATAGGTCAGGCCGACCCACTGAAGATTGTTGTATCCCCACTGGCCGCCGTTCCAGGCGTCCATCACCACATTGAGATCGTCCTTCCCGTCGTCGCTGGTCCAGCGTACGCCGACCGTGCCCGAAGCCACCGCGCCTGGATCCTTAAGCATGGTCGTGCCGGGGTAAAGCGGATCGGGATTCCCCGCCAGCACGAAATGGTTCGGAATGCGGGCGCCGTAATTCCACGGCATCGTGTCGCTACCGACTGTCGCACCGAGTTGTAGAATCCAGTTCTTGGTGAGCGCAGTCGTCACCTCGACGCCGGTATTGGTATAGTTATCAAACGTGTAGGTCAGTGAGTGAACGTAAGTATAATTATTTGGCGCGAGCTGCGCCTCGATGTCCGGGATCGAAATGAAGCGTCCGATACGCACGTCCATCCCCTGCGCCACCGGGAAGTAGAGGTCCGTGTACACCATCGGAAAATCGATACCGTTGACGTTGTTGTGGTTGAGAAGCTGA
Source organism: uncultured Alphaproteobacteria bacterium (assembly GCA_963747855.1). Taxonomy (GTDB): domain Bacteria; phylum Pseudomonadota; class Alphaproteobacteria; order Rhizobiales; family Xanthobacteraceae; genus BOG-931. The sequence continues at coordinate 373,281 of CAVVGN010000002.1, read as the reverse complement.
TAGCTCATCAGGCCGTAGGCCGTGGTGTAGCGATAATCCACACCGTACAGGGTCGAGAAGCGGAAGCCCCAATCGAAGTGATCGTTTTGCGTCGTGTCGGCCAAACGCTCGATGTAAACGACGGCCTGGTCGAGCTGGATCGTATTGGGCGTATAATCGTACGCGGCCGGCGCGTTGCCGGCCGGTTTCACCGTGTTGGTACTGAGATTGCCGGCCGGGGCGACCCAGCCATACACTTGAACATGGGCATCGCTCATCGCTTGGCCGAGCTGGGTATTGCCGAGGGCGACCATCAGCGGAGAATCCACCGAGTTCGGGCGCGTCACGCCGATATTCTGCGTGCCGCCATAGGGCCACTCGGTGAATGGCATCGGTGGGCTCGCCTCCGGAGTAGCCGGCCAGACGTTATCAGGACGGCGCGACGGTGGCGCACTCGGATCGGACGGCGCGACCCCGTGGCCCCATTCGAGCTGGTAGTAGCGTACGAACCGGGTGAAAAAATCATTGCCGAGATAGGCGTCGAGGCATTTGTAGTTGAGATATGGATCGCAGTTTCCGCGGCGTTCCATCGCCTTCGCGGCCATCGGAGAAACTTTCGGCGGCGCGCAGTTGTAATCAAGCAGCGGATCGCAGGTTGGACCTACGACCCACGCGCTGGGCAGTCCGTCCTTCCACGCGCCATATGCGTCCGCCGCCATCGAACCGGTTGACGCAGTTGCCGTCAGCAGCAGCACGCCAACGAAAAGAAGCAAACGCTTCATGACCCCACCCCTTTTTTATCGCAACACGCGTCCATGCAACGCGCGTTCCGATCTTGATCCCCAGTCCTGTGATTTTTCGCAGTCGGAACCACAGAGAGTTGATATTAGTTGGCGCGACTTTTAATAGCTATAAAATAGCTTCACGGAGGCGATCCGGAGCGGAGTGCATCGATTTAAGTCAATGCGTTTTGATCAAGCTCAATAAAGCTGCGATGTCGTGGAATTCGCTTCGTCGAATTTTCCGACACCCCGAACCGCCAGGAAAGCCAATGGCCACGGGCGTTTTTGGCATTGCAGCACAGCAAGGAAAAGAACCGAGTGTGACACTTCGGTCACGATAGCCGGAAAAGGGCGATAGATACTGTCGGATAGCTGCCAGCCGACCGAGGCAAATCCGGCCTTGGATATATCTTTATTGTACCGGAACGCGGCTAAACCGATCTCGCAACTTTATGCCCCCCGCAGCTAGGTTGGGGTCTGCGATTATTTGCATCAGGATCGGGCACAAGCGTCAAAAATGTCATCGCTGATAGCAAGGGAAACGGGGGCATCGATGCGGCGCGGGATCGCCATCCCGACAGCCGTACTTCAGATCGTCGCCTGTCGTTTCAGTTCGTGCCGGCGGAGCTCACCGCCAGGTGCCGCGAGTTGATCGAGAGCTTTCACGGCATCCATGGTTATGTTGGCCTGCCTGACATGCTCTGGCTTTCGGACGCGCGCGACGTGATCGAGTGCGACCGCGAACTGACCGGAATTTTCCAGAAAGCATCAAGGTCGCGCGGCGCGAAACGCGCCAACGATTCGCTCGTGTTCATCGCGGCGGTGATCGTCTCGCTTGAGGTGCTGGCGCGCGACTTTGCCGGCTGGGGCGCGCGATTCCCCGCCGCGAAGCGGGAAGCAGAAAAGCTACTCGGTGATTTTCCCTCGCGGCGGCAGCGTCTATTGATGGATTTTTATCTGTATCCGGCAAGCGCTGCGCGCCGCGATTTCGCCAATGCACTTGCAGCTTACAGCAACAAACACGCCGCAAGCGGCGGCGAATTAACGCCGCGTGCAACCGATGAGCGGCGGACTCACCAGATTTTGTAAACGCACAGCGCCGCGAACGGAACCGCAGCGATTCCGAAATAGAGAAATGTGCGCCGGCTGTGGGCGTCTTTCGGCGCGCGGAAAAGCTGGACCGCGATCCAGAGGCAAACGGCAACGCCCAACAGCAGACGCACGAGATCGCCTGGCGTGTCGTAGACTGTCCAGATCGTTTCGTTTTGCGGCATGCTGACGCGAACTGTGATGACCAGCAGGCAAGCGATAAAGACGGCGCGCAAAACGGAACCGGCTAGGTGTAGCCAATGAGGAAGCTCGCGCTCGTCAGCCGGAGAAACCCGTCGTGCCCATTCGATTGGCATCCATGTCATCGGCTCCTCCAAAATCCTCGCAGCTCGTGGCCGCGTTATTCGAGTTATTCTTGTTTGAAATATAAGCCTTTTGTCGTCAGAAATATAGAACTTATATAAGGTGCGCTGCCGCAATATATAAAAAACGTAAACTGCAAGAATTCGCTTCCGGGCGGTCCCATGTGAAAATGCTTTGGAACCAAGCGTTTGCATGGTCATATGCTTAAAAATTTGGCACGCCTGATTGCTAAGTTTTGCCGTCGTCAATCGTTCGCTTTCCGCAGCGCACTAGGATTTGCGCGAAAATTTGATCAGCGGAGAATCGGCCCCCGTCGACATGTTTCGGCCCGCTCGCGGTTCCGCTCATGCCGGCGGCGGTGATTGCCACGATGACGTGATGAGGTGGGATTGCACAGACAGAAACTACAAGAGAAAAACGTACGCGCTGCCGCGCCGCGAAAATTTGCTGCTAGAGTGGCGCCAGCATTTGAGTATGAGGCGTCCGGTGTATCGTTTGGTGCCGATCGTGACAGCTTGTCTTCTCGCGGCGTGCGCTTCCTCGCCGTCGCCCGAAGAAGAAGCCGCGCAGAGAGCCGCGCTAGTGGCTAACGACGAGGCCAAATGCCGATCTTACGGCTTTCATTCCGGCACCCCCGAATTCGACCAATGCATGACGCGATTGGCCGACCAGCGTGCGCAGTCGGAGAACGCCTTGCGCGCTGCGCGATTGGGCGGTCACCCGCCGCCATGGGTCAACTTCTAGGTCGCGCTCGTCGTGGCCGCGGGCCGCCCACGAAAAGATAATACGCAAAAGAAAATTCCGATCGAACTCAATGTTTCGGCCGGATCGATGTTCCGCTGATGCCGTTCACAGCCGTTGACGGCCCGCCGATCCCGGAGGAATTGGGGACACGATGAACCCCCGTTCCGTTGATCACCGCATGGTTCGCGGCCACCGGATTCACAGGGCGAAATCCATTATTTGTTGGACGCGAGACTTGTCCTTCGATCTTGGCAACGCCGCCAACTGGAGTGCGGGCTGCACTTGTCGCCATCGGCACCGGAACATGTGAACCGACCGGGGAGAAGAGATGCTTGTTGTCGCGTTGCTCGATCGGCACGCCGATTGAGTTACGTATCGTCCGATTAGCGGAACCCATTGCCGAGAACGTTCGCCTGTGCGGATTCTTCGGAACTGGCGGCACTTTAAGTTTGGCATCTCCGCTTTTGCCCGCCTTGCCGCGCGCGCCGAGCAGTTGGACGTCATTGCGCGTGTTGGCCGCATCGGGAACGTTTTCGCCGGGAGCGACTACGTGCGCGGCGGGATGATCGGAGGCCTTGGCGTCAGCATGCGCGCCCGAGCCCGCATCGTCCTGGGCAAAGCTTGCCTGCGTCGACAACGCTGCGCCGACTAGAACGACCGCAAAGACACGCGACCTCGTCCTCACGCCGATCTCCTCGGCATCACGCGCTATTCCGCCGGCTGCGGCGGCTCCGGTTGCCCGGCCGGCGACGCGCGATCTTCCCGGTCCAGCACCATCGTCTGGATCGCCGGCACGACGACAAGCAGGATGATCGGCCCGATGAACATGCCACCGACCACAACCGCGGCAAGCGGCCGCTGCACCTGGCTGCCGATGCCGGTCGAAACCGCCGCTGGCAAGAGACCGATGCATGCGGACAGCGCAGTCATCAGCATCGGCCGCATTCGCTGCTCTGCCGCGTGCGCCATGGCCTCGATCGCGCCCATCCCGGTCGCTTTGGTCTCGTTGTAATAGGTCATGATCAGAATGCCGTTCATCACCGAAACGCCGAATAACGAGATGAAGCCAACCGCCGCCGAAATGCTGAAATTCAAGCCTGAGAAATAAAGCGCGAGCACACCACCGCCGGCAGCAAAGGGGATACCCATGAGCACCATCAAGCTGTCACGGAGCGAATTAAACAGGCCGTACAGCAGAACCACGATCATAAGAAGACTTATGGGCACAATGACCGCAAGCCGCGCCTGCGCGTTTTGAAGACTTTCGAACTCTCCAGCCCAAAGGATACGATAGCCTGCGGGGAGCTTCACGTTCTCGGTGATCCGCCGTTGCGATTCGGCGACCGCGCCCGCGAGATCGCGGTCGCGCACGCTGAACTTGACCGGAATATAACGCTCGCCGAACTCGTGATAAATGTACGACGCGCCGGTATCGAGCGTGATGTCGGCGAGCTCGGTGAGCGGTATGTACGCGTTGGCCCCAGCCGGGGTTTGATAACCGACCTTGATGTTGCGCGCCGCTTCAAGGCTGGAGCGGTATTCCGGCGGCAGCCGAACCACGACGTTAAATTGACGGTCGCCCTCGAGCAGCGTCGTTGCCTGCGCGCCGCCTAACGCCGCTTGTACTACCGTGTTGACGTCGCCGGTATTGAGGCCGTAGCGCGCGGCCTTTTGCCGGTTCACTCTGATGTTCAAGTTCGGCTGCCCAAGCACGTGAAAAATGCCCAGGTCGGTGATGCCTTTGACCTGCTGCATCTGCCGCATCACTTCGGTGGCAAGTCGCTCGATGGTCGGCAGGTCGCGGCCGATAATCTTCACCGAGTTGGCGCCTTTGACGCCGGAAAGTGCCTCCTCGACGTTGTCCTGGATATACTGGGAGAAATTAAACTCGACACCGGGCAGTTCGTCGTTGAACTCCTTTTGTAACTGGGCAATGAGCATGTCCTTGGTAAAGCCCGTCGGCCATTCGTCGTACGGCTTCAACGGCACGAACAGTTCGACATTGGAGAAGGGCGATGCGTCGCTGCCATCGTCGGGCCGGCCGTGCTGTGACACGGCCGTCAGGACTTCCGGATGGCGGAGCAAAATCTCCCGCATCTTGGCCGCGGCCGGCTCGCCGGCCTCCAGGCCGATAGTCGGCGGCATCGACGCGCGAATCCAAAGATTGCCCTCCTCCAGCGCCGGCAAAAATTCGCCGCCGAGCTGCGTCATCAAGATCCCGACGACGGCAAGAAATGCGGCGGCCGATGCCAGCATGGTCTTCCGGTGCTTCAGGGACCAATGCAGAACCGGCACGTAAATCCGGCGCAAGGCCCGCACGACGATTGTCTCGGTTTCCTCGACATGCTCCGGCAACAGAAACGATGCCAGTACCGGCGTGATCGTGAATGTCGACAGCAATGCTCCGACAAGCGCCAGTCCGTATGTTCGTGCCATTGGACTGAAAATCTGTCCCTCGACGCCCTGCATGGTGAACAGCGGCACGAACGCCGCGACCGTAATCAATGCCGAGAAGAATATCGCCATATCGACTTGCAGCGCGCTGGCAAGGATCAGCCGCAGTCGATCGGTCCAGTGCGGGCCGTGCGCCGCACCGGCTGTTCTTGTCGGATCCGATCCGAACCGCCCCTCCGCCAATTGTTGGAGCAGGTTCTGCCGCTCCGTTGGGTTCTGAAAATTCCTGAAAATGTTCTCGATCAGGATCACCGCCGAATCGACGATGATGCCGAAATCGACGGCGCCGACCGAGAGCAGGTTGGCATCCTGCCCCATCATCACCATGATGATAACGGCGAAGAATAACGCAAAAGGGATATTGACGCCGACAATGATGGCGCTGCGCAAATTGCCGAGAAAGACCCATTGGATAACGAATACCAGCAGGCAACCGAAGATCAGGTTATGCAGGACCGTATGCGTGGTCACCGACACCAGCGTCGAGCGGTCGTAATACGGAACGATCTTTACCCCGGGCGGCAAAGTCCCGTCGCTGTTCATCTGGTCGATTTTGGCCTTGATACGAGGGATGATGTCGTTGGTGTGATAGACGCGGCCCATGACGACAATCGCCAGCGCGACATCGCTGTCGTGATCCTTGCCGGCGATACCCAGGCGCGGAACGTGGCCGACCGAAACCTTGGCCACGTCCTTGACCTGTATTGGTGCGCCGTTCACCTGACCGAGGACGACGTTCTCGATGTCGTTAACTCGCCAGCCTTGCGTCAGATCGGCGTCGCCGCCTGAATCCATCAGGCCGATGCCGCGGATGTTGACCGATTGCTGCCCGACGGTGATCTCGCGGCCCCCGACATTGATGTTGGCATTGCCCAGAGCGGAAATGACTTGCGGTATCGTGACGTTGTAAGCGTCGAGCTTGTGCAGATCGACATCGACGTCATATTGCTTGGTCGTGCCGCCCCATGAATTCACCGCTACGACGCCCGACACGGTAAAAAGCCGGCGCGTGACGATCCAATCCTGGACGGTGCGCAGGTTGGTCAACCCGAAATGCGGCGGCCCGACCACTTGATAACGGAACACTTCGCCAACGAGGCTCGACTGCTGAATGACGGGTGACTGCCCGCCCGGCAGGCTGACGTTTTGCTGCAACATCAACTGCGCCTGCGTGAAGGCGAAATAATAGTCGACGCCATATTTGAAAGTGACCCGCACGAACGACAGACCGTAGAACGACGTCGAACGTATGTTATCCACGCCGGGAGTGATGTAGAGGCCGACTTCCATCGGTATCGTGTAGTACCGCTCCATTTCCTCGGCCGAGAGACCCGGCGCCTGCGCGGTGATCTCAAGAATCACCGGCGCGGGATTGGGATAGGCCTCGATGTTCAGCTTACTGAACGCGACGAGCCCGGCCGCTACGAAGACCAAAAGACCCAGCAGGATGATCGCGCGCCGGGTGAGCCCGAAGGCAACGATGCCCTTCAGCACGGCCCACCTCGATCAAGAATTTCAGGCGGAACAGGAGCCCTCATTGGCTGCCCGCGATCGCCAGCATATTGCTGAGGAAGATCGCCCCCTCGGTTGCGGCCAGTTCGCCGACCAGAACGCCCTGTAGAATTTGCCGGTAACCGTCCCGTTGCTGGCCGATCTTCACCGAGCGCTTGGTGAACCGCCGGCGGTCGGCGGTGACCCAAACCGTTTGCGTGCCGTCACCCTCTCTGACAACCCCGGCAAGCGGCAATGCAGGCGAGCGAACCGGTGGGCCAACGCTGATGACGAAATTCGCGAACATGCCCGAGCGCAGTTCGTGTTGCGGATCCTTGATCTCGGAACGGACCAGCACACGGCGCGTGGCAGGATCGACGCTGGCGCCGATTGTGGTGATCTTCCCGTCGAAGGTGCGGCCGGGAAACGCGTTGATGGTGACCTGCACCTCTTGTCCGAGGCGAAATGCAGGACTGTCCGCTTCCGGCACATCCGCCAGCATCCACATGAGACTAATGTCGGCGACCGTGTAGGGCGCCGGCGGGTTGCCCGGTTGCACGAACAATCCGGGCGCGGCATTGCGCGCCGTGATCCGGCCGTTGATTGGGCTTGGCACGATCAACGTGGGGTCCGCCAGGCGATCGGCGACGATGCGATCGATCTCGGCGTCGGTCTTGCCGAAGATGCGCACCGCGTCGCGCGCCGCCCGCAGATTGCCTTCGGCGGTCTGCTGGTCGGACGTCCCCTGCTCCAGGTCGTGCTGCGAAACGGCGAGACTTTTATAAAGTTCGCGGAGCCTGGCCAGATTGCGCGTGGTCAAGTCGAGAACGCCGGCAGCGGCGATCAGGGTCGATTCCGCTTGCAGCAAATCCGGACTGTCGATCGTGAACAAGGTCTGCCCTTTTTTCACGTCGTCGCCGACCGCGGCATATAGCGCGATGATGCGACCTTGGTAGGGCGTGAACACCTGTACCGCCATATCTTCGTCGAAATCGATGCTGCCGATGGCCTCCTTCTCAACCGGAAACTCGCGCTCCTCGATCGGCTCGACTTTCACGGAAGCGAGCTGGGTGTCTGAAAGATCGATGCTGTTGCGCTCGGGCGCAGGGGCGGCAACGCCGTGTTCGGCGCTGACGCGCGCCGCCTCCGAGCCTTGGCTCAGCCGCCACACGCCATAAGCAATGATCGCGACTGCGGCGATGGCTGCGGCGAGCACCCATCGGTTACTCGTTATGCGCGGAAACATCGATTGGACCGCATCCGAAAACGCCTGGATTGCCGCGAAATGGCCACTGCCCGGCAGCGCCGTCTACTGTCACTAATCACAGAGGCTCGATCAATCGCAAAGCGTAAATCGATTGTGGATTTGCAAGAGTTCGAATGCAGCCGGCGAGCCCAACTCAATGGCATTTTATCATAGCGATATTTATTCACTATTTTGCCGATACCCGGCGCGCGCAGCGAGGCATTGCATTGTCTCGTCGGCACGCATCAAGTCTCGACGCCGCTGTGAAAGATAGCAGTGCAAATGCGCGCTAAATCATTGACACTGTGGCGGGGTGGGCACAGCCAAGCGGCTGTGGATCATTGATAATGACACGGCTTTTCACGTTCGAATAAGTCTCAGTTGCATGTCCGGTCAGTCGGTCAGGAAGTTAACTACACGTGCCGGCGTCGTCGCGGCTGCGACGCTTTTGGCAAGCTGTGCCGTCGGCCCGGATTTTGTCCATCCCGCAGCTCCCGAGGCCGGGCGGTACACGAAAGAGCCGTTGGTGGCGAGCACGTCGGCGACCGACGCACCTACCGGACGGCCGCAGCATTTCGTGCAGGGGCGGGACATCTCGCAAGAATGGTGGCGGATGTTCAAGTCGCCAGCGCTTAATGCACTGATCGAGCGATCGCTGAATAACAATCCCAATCTGCAATCGGCAATCGCCACGTTGCGCGCGGCGAACCAGGCCGTCTACGCACAGGAGGGCAAGTTCTTTCCGTTGATCCAGGGCAATTTTAATCCGAGCTACAACCAAACGTCCGCCGCAATCGCGCCGGTTCCGAGCAGCAACGTTACCGTCTACGCCCTCCATACCGCGCAGCTGCAGGTGTCGTACACGTTGGACATTTGGGGCCTTAATCGCCGCATGGTCGAGTCGTTGCAGGCCCAGGCCGATAGCCAGCGATTCCAAGTCGAGGCAGCCTATCTAACGCTCGCGTCGAATATCGCCGTCGCGGCGATCACTGAAGCCTCGCTGCGTGCGCAAATCGAAGCCACCAACCAGCTGATCGGCATCAACACAAAAATGCTCGATATTCTGCGGCGGCAACTCGATACCGGATATGCCAACCGCAACGACGTAGCTTTGCAGGAAGCGGCGCTCGCCCAGGTCAAGGCGACGCTGCCGCCGTTGCGCAAGGCATTGCAGCAGAACCGCGACCTGCTGTCGGCCCTCGCCGGTGCCTATCCAAGCGAGGAACCGCGTGAAACGTTCAGGCTCGCCGACCTGCAATTGCCAACCGATCTTCCGATCAGCCTGCCGTCGCAGCTCATCGAGCAGCGGCCCGACGTGCGCATGGCGGAGGAGCAATTGCATTCGGCGAGCGCCCAGATCGGCGTCGCCACCGCCAACATTCTTCCGACCTTCACCATCAACGGTAACGTAGGCTATATGAATACCATGCTCGCCGGGTTGCTGGCGCCGCAAAACCTGTTCTTTTCGGTTGCCGGCAACGCCACGCAGACATTGCTCGATGGCGGTGCGCTGCTGCACGAGTTGCAGGAAGCCAAAGACACTTATAATGCCGTCGCGTGGAGCTATCGGGGCACGGTCATCGGCGCGGCGCAGAACGTCGCCGACTCGTTGCGCGCGCTGCAAAACGACGCAGACGCGCTCAAGGCAGCACGCGACTTCGAGCGCGCCTCAAAGATCAGCTTCGATCTCGCGCGTCAGCAGATGCAAAGCGGCTACGCCAATATTCTGATATTGCTCACCGCGCAGCAGACTTATCTGCAGGCGGTCATTCAGGTCGTTCAGGCGCGCGCCGCGCGTCTGACGGACACTGCGGCGCTTTATCAGGCGCTCGGCGGCGGGTGGTGGAACCGCACCGCACCGCTCCCGGAGAAGGTTCTCAATGTCGGCACCGGACAAGCCGAACCGTCAAGCGACAAAGACAAGGATGAGGGATTCCTCCGCGGGCTATGGCCGTTCCACTAGCGGGCCCGCTTCTCGCGACATTTTGGACCCGGCCCGCGCATATAATGCAGCTCCGGACGATAAGAACCGAGCATCGCCGCTCGCAGCGTTTGCCAATATTTGATGACAACTAAAGCAAACACGGTTTCTTTCTTTCACGCGATTCGGCGTAAGGGCGCGGCAAGTTTCTGCTGCGCCACAGCCGGCCGACGCGTCAAATCGAGTTCGAGCACGCCGGAAACCATGACGACGGCTTGTGGCCGGTGTCCGTTCTCAGAACGCACGTAGCGCATCGCCGCATCACGGCTGACGAACAAGCCGCCGCAAATTCCGTTGAGATCCTTAACCACCCAGTTTCCCCGATCGTCCTGACCGATCATGAACAGCGGCGGCCGAAACAATGAGGGAGGTTTGGTTTGTTTAGCTTGGATCACAGCCGTTCTCCTTTGAAGATTTTCCGCCGAATGGGTATTGGAGGCGGATAATCGGGTATGAGCCTTGTCACCTTCCGGAAGACTTTATCGAGCCACGCCACGAGAGGATTGCCACGGTTGGCGACATCAAGCTCGAAAGCCTCCGCGAGAAAAATGGTCGCGCACCCGATTGACTCGCTGTTTTTCTTGGCAAAGCGCAAAGCGGACTGTTTGAGCAGAAATAAACCACCTGTTTTTCCAGAGGCCTCACGCGCTACCCAGAATCCGTTGCTGTTGCGGACTATGAAATACAGCGGGATTGCTTCACTAAGCACGCGCGAGCTCGGCCGCTGAGGAAATTCGGCTGACCTCCCGCCCGCTTCACGCGGCTCGTGCTGATTGCTCCCGTCACTGTCTTTGACGACGAGACAAATGCCGCGCAGCGGTGGCCTTCCAACCTCAAAACAGTGAACTGCCTTGGTCATCGTTGTTCTGCCATTCTCTGGCGCGAAATGTGCGCTCGAAGGCATATGAATTCGAGACGGATGAGCGGGTCGGGGCATAAAGCCGGCATAATGAGATCGACGAAGGCAAACGTCCGATTTTTCACGCGAAGTTATCGCAACAGATGATTTGATCGGGCATCGGCCGAATCTGCGGATCCGAAAATATCGGCGGCAAAGCGCGGCTTTTGTATTGCGCTTCAATAAAAGCCCGCAGAAGCGCCAATGCCAATTCCTTGTGACTACCATCGGCCATATCGTCGAGCGTCGCGGGCAAGTTTGGCTGGCGCGAAAGGAAGCAAAGCCATTCGCCACCATCGCAACTCAGGCGCCGCGGCTTCCACGCGGGCGTCTCAAGGTCGATCAGAGCGAACACTGCATCCGTCCAGGCGCCAGCTTCGATCAAGCGATCAAGCCGATTTAACCCCTTCGACCACGGTAGCGATGACAATCGCCCGCCGACCCTTGCGATAACCGCGCGCAACAGTTCGGGCGTAAGCGCGGACGCCATGCGCAGCTCGCCATCCAAACGATCGAGCTCGGTTATCCTCGCTGCGCTCACGACCATGATGCGCTCTCGGCAAAAGCGAAGGGGTCGCCCAAGATAATAAGATGGCAGCGAAAGCCGTAAAAAGGCTAGACGGAGCAAGGTCCTACAGTATGTCCGGCGCATAAAGATTTGACAGAGGCGCCATAAAGGCCGCAAAGAACGCCCACTGCGCTGCCCGGCTTGACGAATATCAAACCGCCTTGTCGTTCCCGGGCTATAAATGCCGACAAGTAGGAGTAAGTCCGATGGAGTTAACCGCGCTCGCGTTTGTCGTTCTTATCGTGAGCTATTTGCTCATGTTCGCTTTGGTGAAGTTCACCGCGAGCATTGTTGCTCCGCCGGCGTCCGCAATCGAAGCTGGCGCCACGAAGACTGACGTTCCAGCAAGGGCGTCTTAGCGCTCGCCACAATCGCCCGGCCCCATTCGGGATCGCGACGGGATTTCACCATGCTTTCGGTCTACGTTCTCGCGTTTGTTGTAATTCTGCTCGTGACTTACTTATTTTACGCCGTCATTAATCCGCAGAAATTTTAGCGTGCCGCCCAGTTCTTTGGAGATCTGCGAATGATCGCGTTGGGTTGGCTGCAGATCGCCGTAACGCTGCTGGCAATCTTTGTGCTCAGCGTTCCAACAGGCCGCTACATGGCGCGAATTGTCATGGGCCAGAAGACGCGGGCCGACTGGTTTTTTGATCCGATCGACAATGCACTCTATTTGCTCATCGGCCGCAAGGTCACGCGCCAGCCAATGAATTGGATATCCTACACTTTCCACATGCTAGCGACCAATCTGGTCATGGCGCTGATCATCTTCGTTGTCTATTCGTACCAGGATTACTTGCCGCTCAATCAATTGAATTTCCCCGGCATGGACGCCTTCCAGGCATTCAACACCGCGATCAGCTTCATCACCAACACCAATTGGCAAAGCTTCGGCGGCGAGTCCACGCTGTCCAATTTCACTCAAATGGGCGGCATTACGTTCCCGATGTTTACCTCGGCTACCACTGGCTTCGTCGTGGCGATGGCGTGGATCCGCGCCTTCACCGTCACCGATGGCGGCGCCGATCTCGGCAATTTTTACCGCGACTTTATCCGCTTCATCACCCGCGTTTTGCTACCGATCTGTTTAGTTATCGCTTTGGTACTGATCAGCCAGGGTGCGGTGCAGACGCTGGATGCCAGCTTCATCGCTCACACGCTACAGGGGGGCGATCAGACAATCATTTTCGGACCGGTCGCCTCGCAAGGTGCAATTGAGCTTGTCGGCACCAATGGCGGCGGCTTCTACAACGTCAATGCCGCGCACCCGTTTCAAAATCCGACGCCGGTCACCAATATCATCCTAATCGTGATGATGGCACTCTTGCCCGCCTCGATCCTGGTGACGTTTGGCGAAATGATCGGCAATCGCCGGCAAGCCTGGGTACTCTACGGCGTGATGGGCGTTCTAGTCCTTCTGTTTTTGGTCTTTTGTGTCATCCCCGAGCAGAACGGCACGCCGACATTGACCCACGCTGGAATTGAGACCAGAGCGACTGCTGACCAGCCTGGCGGCAATATGGAAGGTAAAGAAGTCCGCTTCGGCGTCGCCGCGAGCGGTCTCTTCGCCGATATCACCACCAGCTTCACGACCGGTGCGGTGAACTCCGCCCACGACAGCTACACGCCGCTGCCTGGTATCGCGATGTTCGGCCAGATGATGCTGCAGTGCGTATTCGGCGGCAAAGGCGTCGGATTCCTGAATGCGCTGATGTATGGCCTGATCGCAATTTTCGTCGCTGGGCTAATGGTCGGCCGCACCCCCGAGTTCCTCGGTAAGAAGATCGAGACGCAGGAGATTATTCTGGTATCGCTTGCACTTTTGATCCATCCGCTCGTTATTCTATCGTCGACTGGCTGGTCAATGGTCGCGCCCTACGCGCTATCCTCGCTCGGCAATAACGGCATCCACGGCTACTCGGAGATCCTTTACGCCTTCACCTCGGGAGCAGCCGACAACGGTTCGGCATTTGCCGGACTCAATTCGAACACTCCCTGGTTCAATCTCGCGACCGCCGCCGTCATCTTTATCGGGCGCTATCCCCCGATCATTTTCCTCATGGGCGTGGCGGGATCGATCGCGCGCAAGCCGACGACGCCGCCGACCACGAGCACGCTGCGCACCGACACGGCGATGTTCGGCGTATTCTGGCTCGCCACAATCTTGATTGTGGGTGCCTTGACCTTTTTCCCGGCCCTGGTGCTTGGACCAATTGCTGAATTTTTCGCCATGAAGGCTGGACTGACTTTCTAATTCGCCGGCTCGGCCTCGGCTCCTGGAGACAATGATGGCGCCCAAAATAGAAAAGGTTGCAGCGTCCGAGGCGCTGGGCGCGACCTTTCGCGGCGTGCGGGTCCGAGGCGGCTATACCGTCGACTTGTTTTTTCGAGCCCTGAAAAACTCGCTCCTCAAATTCGACCCGCGGGTGCAAATCCGCAACCCCGTGATGTTCGTCGTGTGGCTCGGAATGCTGGTGACGCTGTCTCTCGCGTTCCAGCCCGACTTGTTCGGTCCCTCGGGCGCCTCTCGTCCCTATAACGCCATCGTCACTGTGGTGCTCGCATTGACCGTCTGGTTTGCCAATTATGCGGAGGCTCTTGCCGAGGGGCGAGGCAAGGCAAAGGCCACCGCATTGCGGCAAACCCGATCCGACCTGGTCGGCACGCGCGTGCTCGAGGACGGCAGAACGGAGAAGGTGCCGGCAACCAAACTGCGCAGAGGCGATCTTATCCGGGTGGAGAAAGACGACGTCGTGCCGGCGGATGGAGATGTCGTCGAGGGCGTGGCCTACGTCAACGAAGCGGCCATCACCGGCGAATCGGCGCCGGTTTTGAAGGAGCCGGGAACCGACATGTTCTCGTCGGTCACCGCCGGCACAACCGTCATTTCGGATTGGCTGAAGGTTCACGTCTCCACCGATCCCGGCGGCTCGTTCCTCGATCGCATCATCCATCTCGTCGAGGGCGCCAAACGGCAAAAGACACCGAATGAGATCGCGCTCACCGTCCTCCTTTCCATTCTTACGCTGATCTTTGTCATCGTCGTTGCGGCGATGGCGCCGGTCGCCGCTTATCTGCAAGCGCAAATCAATGTTGCCGATCTTATCGCCCTCTTGGTTGCGCTGATCCCGACGACAATCGCCGCTCTGCTTTCCGCCATCGGCGTCGCTGGGATGGACCGCACGATGCGGTTCAACGTGCTGGCCATGTCCGGCAAAGCCGTGGAGACAGCCGGGGACGTTCAGACGTTGCTGCTCGACAAGACTGGAACGATTACCACCGGCAATCGCGAGGCCCGGGACTTCCTAGCGTCATCAGGCCACCAGCCGAGCGAGCTGGTTCAGGCCGCGTTCCTTGCGTCCTACTTCGATACGACGCCGGAAGGACGATCCGTTGTCGCCACTAGCGCTTCGCGCGGTGCTCGGCCGCCGCCAGGCTTGGACCAAGCAAAAGGCTTGGAATTTTCCGCGGTGACCCGGATGAGCGGAACCGACCTCGCCGACGGCCGGATTATGCGTAAGGGCGCCGTGAGCGCAGTGATCCGCCACGTTACCGAGCGCTTTGGCACTTCGGCACCGCGGGATCTGGACGCCATCGCCGAAAGCGTTGCGAGGAAGGGAGCAACACCACTCGCCGTCAGTGTCAACGGCGACATTGTCGGCATTGTCGCGCTCGCAGATAAGCTGAAGCCAGGCATACGCGAGCGCATCCTGGAACTTCGCAAAATGGCCGTGCGCACGATCATGATCACCGGCGACAATCCAGTTACCGCGCGCACAATCGCCGCCGAAGCGGGCGTGGACGATTTCGTTGCCGAGGTAAACCCCGAAGAAAAACTGCAGATCGTGCGCCGCGAGCAAAGTCAGGGGCGGCTGGTCGCTATGACTGGAGACGGCACCAACGATGCTCCGGCGTTGGCGCAGGCGGACGTCGGCCTGGCGATGAATTCAGGAACTATGGCGGCCAAGGAGGCGGCAAACCTTGTCGATCTCGATTCCGATCCAACGAAACTCACCGATCTGGTCGCCATCGGCAGGCAGATGCTGATGACTCGCGGCGCGCTGACGACGTTTTCCATCGCCAACGATGTCGCGAAATATTTTGCCATTATTCCGGCGATGTTCATCCTGGCGCTTCCGGGTCTGTCGGCACTAAACGTCATGAGCCTGGCTACACCGCGCAGTGCCGTTCTCTCGGCGCTGATCTTCAATGCGCTCATCATTCCGTTGCTCATTCCCATCGCGCTGCGCGGCGTGCGCTTTCGGGTCAACACCGCGGAAAGCTTGTTTCACCGTAACCTGTGGATTTACGGCGTGGGTGGATTGGTTGCTCCGTTCATCGGCATCAAGTTGATCGATCTCTTGATCGCACCGTTGGTTTGAAAGGAGCCGACCATGCTTGACTATATTAACGGTGCGGTTCGCATGTCACTGGTGACCTTCGTGCTTTGCGGCTTTGCCTATCCCTTCGCCGTGACGGGCTTCGCTCAGTTGTTATTGCCGTATCGCGCAAATGGCAGCATCGTGGAAAGTGACGATGGCCGGATCATAGGTTCGCGGCTGATTGGGCAACAGTGGAGCGATCCGAAATGGTTCCATGGCCGTCCATCGGCAACCGTCGCTGCCGACCCCAACGACTCGTCCAAGAATGTGGATGCGCCTTACAATGCCGCAAACACGACAGCGTCCAACCTTGGCCCGACAAGCAGGGCGCTACGGGATCGGTTAATTGCCGATCGCAAGGCACTAGAGGGGGCCCAGCCGGATCTTGCCGGAATACTCTTGCCCTCCGACATGCTGACGACGTCGGGGTCCGGCCTCGACCCCGACATCACACCTGCCAATGCCGTGCTTCAGATCACTCGCGTAGCGAGCGCCCGCGGGGTCGCACCCGAGCGAATTGCGGCCCTGGTCGAGCAGCACGTGACGCCCCGCAGCCTGTGGATTTTCGGCGAGCCGCGCGTCAACGTTTTGGAGCTGAATCTGGCGCTGGAAAAATCCTTTCCAACAAATAAATAGAGGCACGCACCGACCCCGGGAGAATTGTTGAGTTACAACGCAAAAATTGCCAACTGGCAACATCGGTCGGCAAATCCCTGAGACTTGCGCTACCGATTTGATACTTTGATCTCAGTCCCCACTGTCAAAGAAGCGAAATAAGCTGGATATTCCTGTTACTTAGCCATCTGACTAGGTGCCGTTCGACCGCCATACTTATAGGATTCCTATACGCCACTCGCATGCTCCCTCTCGAATTTCTACGAAAAGCGTGACAGCTAAGGCGCTTGAAAAGCGGATTTTTTCGTATTTTTGACGCCGATCAAGGCTTACACATCAGCAAACAAATCTGTTGCCCCACTATAGAACTCACGGGAGCTTTCCATGATGGACTTTGTGATGCTAGCGGTCGGCCTTGCCTTCTTCGGGCTGTCGATCGGCTACGTGTACGCCTGCGACTTGCTGTAGGAGAAGCCACGGTGATCTTCGATTATTCGCTCGCCGGAGCTGTCACGCTGGCACTCCTCGTCTACCTGACCTACGCACTACTTAAACCCGAACGGTTTTGACGGAGCAAATCTGTGACCGTAATCGGCTGGATACAAATCCTTCTCTATTGCGCGATTGTCGTCGCGATCACGCCGGTGCTCGGCGCCTATATGACGCGCGTCTTCGGCGGCGAGCGCACGTTTCTCTCACCAATCATGCGGCCAGTCGAGCGGACGATTTACAAGATTGCCGGCGTCGACGAGCGGCAGGAACAGCACGCCGTCGGCTACACGATCGGCATGCTTATTTTCCACGTCGGCGGCTTTTTGATTCTTTACATGTTGATGCGCTTGCAAATGACGTTGCCGTTCAACCCGGCAGAACAGTCGGCGGTGGCGCCCGACCTTTCCTTCAATACTGCGATTAGCTTCATCACCAATACCAACTGGCAGAACTACGGCGGCGAAAGCACGATGTCTTATCTCGTGCAGATGCTCGGCCTCACCCATCAGAATTATTTGTCGGCAGCAACCGGCATCGTGCTTGCGCTCGCGCTGATCCGCGGATTTGCCAGGCACTCGGCCCGTACGGTCGGTAATTTCTGGGTCGATATCACGCGCTGCACGCTCTATATCCTTCTTCCGATCTGCGTGCCCTATGCGCTGCTCCTCATTTGGCAGGGCATCCCGCAGACGCTCGGTCCCTACGTGGACGCTACCACGCTCGAAGGCGCCAAGCAGACCATCGCGGTCGGACCGGTCGCTTCGCAGATCGCAATCAAGATGCTCGGTACCAACGGCGGCGGTTTCTTCAACGCCAACGCCGCTCACCCCTTCGAGAACCCGACGGCGTTGTCGAATTACTTGCAGATGATTTCAATCTTCGCTCTCGGCGCTGCGCTGACCAACGTCTTCGGCCGCATGGTTGGCAACCAGCGCCAAGGTTGGGCCATTCTGGCTGTCATGGGCATTCTGTTCATCAGCGGCGTCATCGCATGCTATGCCGCCGAAGCGCACGGCAACGACCTCCTCAACACGCTTGGTCTCACCGGCGGCAATATGGAAGGCAAGGAAGTCCGCTTCGGCGTCATCGGCTCGGCGCTGTTCGCCGTCATCACCACGGCTGCGTCCTGCGGCGCAGTGAACGCGATGCACGATTCCTTCACCGCGCTCGGCGGCATGATCCCACTCATCAATATACAACTTGGCGAGATCATTGTTGGCGGCGTCGGGTCCGGCATGTACGGCATGCTGCTGTTGGTCATCATTTCGATCTTCGTCGCCGGCTTGATGGTGGGCCGCACGCCCGAATATATCGGCAAGAAGATCGAAGCCAAAGAAGTGAAGATGGCGATGCTCGCCATCCTCGTCCTGCCGCTGATGTATCTCGGCTGGACCGCGGTGGCGATGCTCGTGCCGTCGGCCGTCGCGGCTATGGGCAATCCGGGGCCGCACGGCTTCACCGAAGTGCTGTATGCCTATGTCTCGCAGGACGGCAACAACGGGTCCGCATTCGCCGGGCTTAGTGCGAACACGCTCTTCTACAATCTCAGCGGCGGTATGGCGATGTTCGTCGGCCGCTTCTGGATGATCATCCCGACAATGGCGATTGCCGGCTCGCTGGCCGCTAAAAAGACCGTGCCAGCGTCAGCAGGCACGTTCCCGACCACCGGTGGATTATTCGTCGGCCTGGTCGTCGGCGTAATCGTCATCGTCGGCGGCCTCACCTTCTTCCCAGCGTTGGCTCTCGGTCCGATCGTCGAGCAGCTGTCGATTAATGCTGGCACTGTCTTCTCCGCGAACTAGGTTCGGAGTCAGCGCGATGGAAACTTCACACTTGCGCAAGCATATGCCGGTCTCGGCACTGTTCGATCCGAAGATCGTAGTGCCGGCCATTGGCTCCGCCTTCGTCAAGCTCAATCCGCGGACGCTGATGAAAAATCCGGTGATGTTCGTGCTGGAAGTCGTCACGGTGCTGACCACGGTGATTTTGATTCGCGGTCTCGCGACCGGCGGCGAGGCTATCGGCTTCGAGTTCCAGATTATCCTTTGGCTGTGGTTCACGGTCTTGTTCGCCAATTTCGCAGAGGCCGTGGCCGAAGGACGCGGCAAGGCTCAGGCCGATACCTTGCGCCGGCAGCGCACCGACACGAAAGCCAAGCTCCTGACCGGTGCGGGCGATACGCCGAGTTCCCGGCTCATACCTTCGACCGAGCTCAAGGTCGGAGACATCGTATTGGTCGAACCCGGCGATATCATTCCGTCGGACGGCGAAGTGATCGAGGGCATGGCCTCGGTTAACGAAGCGGCAATCACCGGCGAATCCGCGCCAGTCATTCGCGAATTGGGCGGCGATCGCTCTGCGGTTACCGGCGGAACGCAGGTGCTTTCGGACTGGATTCGCGTACGTATCACCGCGGCGCCCGGCTCGACCTTTCTCGATCGCATGATCCGGCTGGTCGAGGGTGCCGAGCGGCAAAAAACTCCGAATGAAATCGCGTTGGATATTCTGCTGGTCGGTCTGACCATCGTATTTGTGTTCGCTACGGCGACGATCCCAAGTTACGTCGCCTATGCTGGCAGCACCATCTCGGTGGTGATCCTGGTTGCGCTGTTCGTGACGCTTATCCCAACGACCATCGGCGCGCTCCTCTCCGCCATAGGTATCGCTGGCATGGATCGCCTGGTGCGATTTAACGTGCTGGCCATGTCCGGCCGCGCCGTCGAGGCCGCCGGCGACGTCGATACGCTGCTCCTCGACAAGACCGGAACGATCACGCTCGGTAACCGTCAGGCGACGGAGTTCAAGCCGCTGCGCGGCGTAAGCGAGCAGGAACTAGCGGACGCAGGGCAATTGGCTTCGCTCGCCGATGAAACGCCAGAGGGTCGTTCCATCGTCGTTCTGGCGAAAGAAAGATATGGCATCCGTGGCCGCGACCTCGCGGAACTGCAGGCCAACTTCATTCCCTTCACCGCCCAGACCCGGATGAGCGGCGTCGAAACCGGATCTTCCTGGGTGCGCAAGGGCGCGGTCGACGCAATCTTGAATTATCTGAATACGGCGCCCGCCGCCGTCGGCGCGGGCGGCGCCGTACAGGTGTTACGGCCTGTCGTTTCCGCCGACACCGCACGTGAACTCAACGCAATTGCCGATACGATCGCCAAATCGGGCGGCACTCCGCTCGCAGTCGCGAAGGATAATCAAATTCTCGGCGTCATTCATCTCAAGGACATCGTCAAGGGCGGCATCCGCGAGCGCTTCGCCGAATTGCGCCGCATGGGTATCCGCACCGTCATGATCACCGGAGACAATCCAATGACCGCTGCCGCGATCGCGGCGGAGGCCGGGGTCGATGACTTCTTGGCGCAGGCAACCCCCGAGGACAAGCTCAAGCTCATCCGTGACGAACAAAGTAAGGGCAAGCTCGTCGCCATGTGCGGCGACGGCACCAACGACGCGCCGGCGCTCGCGCAGGCCGACGTCGGCGTCGCCATGAATACCGGGACGCAGGCGGCGCGCGAGGCGGGCAACATGGTCGACCTCGATTCCAATCCGACCAAGCTCATTGAGATCGTCGAGATCGGCAAACAGCTATTGATGACCCGCGGTGCCTTGACGACGTTCTCCATCGCCAACGATGTGGCTAAGTATTTTGCGATCATTCCGGCGATGTTCGTCGCCTTCTATCCGCAACTTCAATCGCTCAACATCATGCGGCTGGCGACGCCGCAAAGCGCGATCCTCTCCGCTATCATCTTCAACGCGCTCATTATCATTGCTCTTATTCCGCTGTCCCTCAAAGGCGTACGCTACCGCCCGATCGGTGCGGCTCCGCTGCTGCGGCGCAATCTTTGGATCTACGGCGTTGGCGGCGTGATCATTCCATTCATCGGTATCAAGGCTATCGACCTCATCGTCACGGCCTTGCATCTCGTCTAAAGGAGAAGACTCTTATGCTGCGCGAAATCAGGCCGGCGATCGTGGTTCTGATCGCGCTTACGCTCATCACCGGACTGGTTTATCCGCTGGCGATGACCGGCATTGCTCGACTAGCTTTTCCCTATCAGTCGCAGGGGAGTCTGATTGAACGTGATGGTAAATTCGTCGGATCGGCGTTGATCGGTCAGGAATTTACCAGCGACAAGTATTTTCACGGCCGGCCGTCGGCAACCACGGCACCCGATCCTAAAGACCCGGCCAAGACCGTGGCGGCGCCTTACAATGCCGCCAATTCCGGCGGCTCCAACCTGGCCCCGTCCAATAAGGCACTGATCGATCGCGTCCAGGGCGACCTCGACGCACTTCGCAAGGAAAACCCGTCCGCCCCGGTTCCAGCTGATCTGGTGACGACGTCAGGCAGCGGGCTTGACCCGGAGATTTCGCCCGACGCCGCCTACTTTCAGGTTCCGCGTGTTGCCAAGGCGCGCAACTTGGCGGAAGATCGCGTGCGTCAGCTCGTCAGCGATCACATCCAGGATCGCTTGCTAGGCCTTTTGGGCGAGCCGCGAGTGAATGTCCTGCTGCTCAATCTGGCCCTCGATCGTTTGTCTGCCGGATAGTGCGTTGACCCTGGACGTTGAAAGACCTGATCATTGATGGCGGATCAGCGGCGCGATTTCGAACATCGGCCCTCGCCGGAGGCCCTGCTTGAAGCGGCGCGCCGCGAAGAGGGCCGCGTCGGTAAGCTCAGAAATCTTCGTGGGCGCCGCGCCAGGCGTGGGCAAGACCTACGAGATGCTTCAGCAAGCGCGCGCCCGCAAGAAAGACGGCTACGATGTCGTCGTCGGCATTGTCGAAACCCACGGCCGCAGGGACACCGAAGCGCTTTTAGAAGGACTGGAAATTGTCCCGCGCCGGAAGCTCGAATATAAAGGGCAGTGGCTCGAGGAAATGGACCTTGACGCCATCATCGCCCGGCGGCCGCAGATCGTTTTGGTCGACGAGCTGGCCCATACCAACGCCGAGGGCAGCCGCCACCCCAAGCGTTATCTCGACGTTGAAGAACTGATGGGCCGCGGGATCGACGTTTATACTACCGTCAACATCCAGCACATCGAAAGCCTCAACGACGTTGTTGCGCAAATCACGCATGTGCGCGTGCGCGAGACGGTGCCGGATGCCGTGTTCGATCGCGCCGATTCCGTCGAGCTGGTCGACCTGACGCCGCAGGATCTCATTGAGCGGCTCAAGGAGGGCAAAGTCTACGTTCCCAAACAGGCCGAGCGTGCGCTTGAACATTTTTTTTCACCGGCCAACCTCACTGCCCTCCGTGAGCTTGCGCTACGGCGCACCGCCGAGCGTGTCGACGAACAATTGCTCACGGAGATGCAAGCCCACGCCATTCAAGGCCCTTGGCCGGCGGGAGAACGCATCCTCGTCTGCATCAGCGACGATCCCCGCTGCGCGGGCCTTGTGCGCTACGCCAAGCGCCTAGCCGACCGGCTGCACGGGCCGTGGGTGGCGCTTTACGTGGAAGGGCGGCGCAGCTTGCAGCTCTCGGAGGACGAGCGCGATCGCATTGCCGACACGCTGCGGCTCGCCGAAGCGCTCGGCGGCGAGGCTATTACCCTTCCGGCCGCCGATCGCAATATCGCTACTGACGTCATCAGTTACGCGCAGGCCAACAACGTAACACAAATCGTCATCGGCAAATCGACGCGCACGCGATGGTTCGAGATCCTGCACGGCTCGGTCGTGCACGACCTAGTGCGCCGGTCCGGCAACATCAGCGTTCACGTTATCGCCGGCGATACCATCGGCGAGCCAATTCCAAAAAAAACCGTGCGGACCGCGCAAACCGACGACGGCGTCGATCCGCAACCCTACGTTTTCGCTCTGGTGGGTGTGGTACTGGCCCTGGTATGTGCGGAAATCATCAAGCCGTGGTTCGGCGTCGAGAATGTCGATCTCGTTTTTTTGACGGCGGTGGTCGGCGTTGCGGTGCGCTTGGGCTTGGGGCCTTCGCTGTTGGCGAGCGTGGCGGCGTCGCTTTGCTACAATTTTTTCTTTCTGCCGCCGATCTATACCTTCACCATCACCGATCCGACGAACATCGCCGCTTTTGTCTTCTTTACGGTTGTCGCGGTCATCGTCTCCACCGTGGCGGCGCGCGGACGCATGCAGGCCGTTGCGGCGATGGAACGTGCCCGGATCACGGAATCGCTTTATTCCTTCAGCCGCAAATTGGCCGGCGCCGGCACCCTCGACGATGTGCTCTGGGCGACCGCTTATCAAGCCGCGCTGCTCTTGAAGGTTCGGGTCGTCATTCTTTTGCCAGAACACGGATCGATCGCAGTGAGGGCCGGTTATCCGCCCGAAGACACCCTTGATGACGCCGATCTCGCCGCGGCGAAATGGGCTTGGGAAAACGATCATTCCGCCGGCCGCGGCTCCGACACCTTGCCCGGCGCAAAGCGCCTGTTTTTGCCGATGCATACCGGTCGCGGCTCCATCGGCGTGGTCGGCATCGACAGCGATAAGCCGGGCCCGCTCCTCACTCCCGATCAGCGCCGGCTCCTCGACGCTCTGCGCGATCAAGGAGCGCTCGCGATCGAGCGCGTCCGTCTGGTCGAGGAGATGGACCGCGTCGAACGTGCGGCCGAGACCGAACGGCTGCGCTCCGCGCTGCTCACCTCTATCTCGCACGATTTGAAGACGCCATTGGCCGCGGTGCTCGGCGCCGCCGGCACTTTGCGTGACCTCGGCGGCAGACTCGGCGATGGCGAGAAGGCCGATTTGCTGTCGACGATCATCGACGAGTCCGAACGGCTTAACCGATTTATCGCCAATCTACTCGACATGACCAAGCTCGAATTGGGCGCGATTTCGCCGAACGTCGCCCTGCACGATATCGGCGAAATCGTCGGCAGCGCTTTGCGGCGCGCAGGTCGCATTCTCGCGCATCATCAGATCGAGCTGGAACTGGCGCCTGATTTGCCGATGCTGGAAATCGACGCGGTGCTGTTCGAGCAGGTCCTGTTCAATCTGCTCGATAACGCCGCCAAATACGCTCCGCCGGATACAAAGATCCTCATTCAGAGCTGGCGCGATGTCGATCATGTCTGCTTGCGAGTCCTCGACGAAGGCAGCGGCATTTCCACAGCCGATCTCGACCACATCTTCGACAAATTCTACCGCGCGCAGAAAACCGACCACGTGCGCGCCGGTACCGGGCTCGGACTTGCCATCTCGCGCGGCTTTGTCGAGGCCATGCACGGCACGATCGTGGCCGCCAATCGCACTGATCGTAGCGGCGCCGCCTTCACCATTAGCCTCCCGATCCCGCGCCAGCGGCAAGGCTTGGATGTCGCCGCATGAACGCCGCCCCACTCCGTGTTCTCGTCGTCGATGACGAGCCGCCGATCCGCAAGCTCCTGCGCATGGGACTTTCGGCCCACGGCTATCAAACGCTGGAAGCGCCGAACGCCAAGACGGCGCTCGACCTCCTGAACGAAAAGCCGGATCTGGTCATCCTCGACCTTGGGCTACCCGACGCACATGGACACGATCTGCTACGGATCATCCGCGCGCGCAACGAGAGCGTGCCGATCGTCGTCCTTTCAAGCCGCGGCGACGAAGCCGGTAAAGTGCAGGCGCTAGATCTCGGCGCCGACGATTACGTCACTAAACCCTTTGGCATGGACGAGCTTCTCGCGCGCTTGCGCGCGGCGCTGCGTCATCAGTTACAGACCCACGGCGAGCGGCCGATCTTCCGGGTCGGCGACCTCTCCGTCGATCTGGTCAGGCGCAACGTCAAAACCGGCGACAAAGAAGTGAAGCTTTCGCCCAAGGAATACGATCTGCTGCGCGTGCTGGTTCAACACGCCGGCAAGGTGCTAACGCACAAATTCCTGCTCGGTGAGTTGTGGGACGATCTGACCGATGCGCAGTATCTGCGGGTTTATGTCCGGCAGCTGCGGCAAAAAATCGAAGCCGACCCCGAACAACCGCAATATGTGTTGACGGAAACCGGGATTGGCTACCGCTTGCGCGCTCCGGATTGAACGGCGTCATTATTGCCGACCCCTCCTCGGCGACCCATATTGCCGAAGAGCAGTCCAGCAGAAAGGAACCGCCATGGCCGATGAAATCGTCTTCTATACCAATCCGCGGTCGCGCGGCCGTATCGTGCGTTGGATGCTGGAAGAAATCGGCCAACCCTACCGCACTGAACTGCTCGACTACGGTACGACAATGAAGGCGCCGGCCTATCTCGCCATCAATCCGATGGGCAAGGTCCCGGCGCTCGTTCACGGCAAGGCCGTGGTGACCGAGGCCGGCGCCATCTGCGCCTATCTTGCCGACGCATTTCCGCAAGCCAAGCTTGCGCCCCCACCGGGCGACCGTCTTCGTGCGCCTTATTACCGCTGGATGTTCTTTGCGGCTGGACCGATCGAGGCGGCCATAACCAACAAGAATTTCGGCTTCGTGGTGCCTCCGGAACGCGAGTTTACCATCGGCTACGGCAGCTTCGATCGGGTCATGAAGACGCTCGAAGCGGCGGTGTCGAGCAACAATTTCCTGGTTGGCGACACCTTTAGCGCGGCCGACGTGTATTGCGGCTATGCGATCGGCTTTGGCCTGATGTTCAACACGATCGAAAAGCGTCCGGCCTTCGAGAGCTATTGGAAGCGCGTCAGCGCCCGCCCGGCCTATGCACGGGCGCGGCAGATCGACGACGCGCTGGTGACGCAAAAGGCGGCGAGCTGACGCGCGCCGCTCATGGCAGCCGCAGCAGCGGTTCGCCGACGCGGATTGTCGCGCCCTCATACACATTTTCGCACCGCGTGAAGCCGTCGGGCGTGAATACGACGATGGTTGAGCCGTGCTCGAACCAGCCCAGCTCGTCGCCTTTGCGATAATGCGCGTCGCAAGCGAAAATATTCGGCCCGCGGTGCCGCAGGTTTAACGGGACGTCGAGACAATCTAGGCGGATGCTCGCGACCAGGATGGCGGCGACCGCCACGAGCGTGACCCGCTGATCGTTCGATGCAAGCCGCGCGCACACGACGGCGCGCTCGTTCTTGCAGAATAGCCGCTCCACCCGCTTCAGCGCGATCGGGTTCACGTTCCACGTGTCGCCGGAAATGTAGATCACTCGCTCGACGCGGCAATCATGCGGAGCATGAAAGCGGTGATACATGCTCGAAGTCAGGCGCAACGTCACATAGCGGCCGTTGCGGTGCGCCTCGATCAAGCCGGGATCGCCGAACAAATCTTCGAGCGAATACGCAAAGCCTTTGGCCTGATAAAGCTGCGTATCCGCGACGGTGCCGCAGGCGCCGACAATTGCATCGCATGGGCTGACCAGAATGTCGGTGCACGAGTTGATCGGGCGGGCACCGTCCTTGAGTTCGCGCGTGAAGCAATCGTGCATGCTGCGGAATCTCGTCTTTTTCGCCTCCCGCAAGTCGAGGCTAGAAAAAAGCCGCCACACGCCAATCGACAGATCGCGAATCAACGGCTGCTCGATCCGGCTGAACCAGCCGATGAACCGCGTCGCCAGCCGCCGCGGGATACGGTTGGTGACGAGAAAGTTGACATCCTCCTGCTCGAATATGCGCAAAAGTTGAGGGCGAGCCGTCATGGCGCTGTCAAATCCGGGGCGTAAACCGCCCTCCGATGGCATTGGCCATGAAAATGCTGGCGTTCTATGGGGTCGGCGGCGCGGCTCTCGCCACCTCGCTGGCCAAGCTGCGTCGGCGCCTCGAACTGTCGCAAGCCAAGCATAAATCCCTGATCGGCCATGCCCGGCTGTCCCGCCGCTTGGCCCGCTTGATTCCATTCTACGAATACGACGAGGCGCGCTTCTTTTGCTGCGACGGCGCACCGCCGGACGTCGCCGCGCGCCGCCGCGCCGGCTTCGAACGCCTGTCCGGGCTCTACAATTCGCGCTTTGCCAAAACCATCGCGCAGACGGCCGAAGCCGCCGGCTGCATTTCCGATCTGCAATTCACCGACGCCTACCGCGTGCCCTTCCAGTTCAGCCGCATCGCCCGGGATCGCCTGCCGTCCACCGCCTTTGTGCAGTCGAGCACCGGCGTCACTGTCACCGATCTCGATGGCAAAACGTTCTACGATCTCAGCGGATCGTACGGCGTCAATGTCCTCGGCTACGAGTTTTACAAGGGCGCGATCGAGCGCGGCGCCGCGCGTGTGCGCGAGCTCGGCCCCGTGCTCGGCTCCTATCACCCCCTGATCGTCGAGAATGTGCGGCTGCTGAGGGAGATTTCCGGGCTCGACGAGATATCCTTCCATATGTCCGGCACCGAAGCGGTTATGCAAGCCGTGCGGCTTGCCCGCTATCATACGCGGCGTTCGCATCTGGTGCGGTTCTGCGGCGCCTATCACGGTTGGTGGGGCGACGTGCAGCCCGGCGTCGGCAATCCGGTTCCCGCGCACGCAACCTACACGCTGACCGAAATGTCCGAGGATGCGCTCCGGGTGCTGCGCACCCGCAACAACATTGGTTGCGTGCTGGTCAACCCGTTGCAGGCGCTGCATCCGAACGCTTCGCCGGCAAGCGATGGCGCACTGGTGGACAGTAGCCGCACCGCACGTTTCGACCGGGACGCCTATGCCGCTTGGCTCACGCGCCTGCGCACCGTATGCGACCAGCGCGGCATCGTCCTGATCTTCGACGAAGTGTTCGTCGGCTTCCGGCTCGCCCGCGGCGGCGCCCAGGAATATTTCGGCGTACGGGCGGATCTCGTCACGTACGGCAAGACACTCGGCGGCGGGCTGCCGATCGGCGTTGTATGCGGCCGCAGTGCGCTCATGAAGCGGTTTCGGGACAACCGTCCCGCCGACATCTGCTTCGCGCGCGGCACGTTCAATTCGCATCCCTACGTCATGGCGGCGATGAACGAATTTCTTCGCTATTTGCAAACGTCGGAAGGCAAAGCAACTTATCGCGACCTCGACTGGACCTGGGCCGAGCGCGCGCGGCGCCTCAACGAACGCCTGTGCGCGGAAGAATTGCCGGTCGAGGTGGCCTACATGTCGTCGATCTGGACGGTCTGCTACCGCGAGCCGTCGCGCTATAATTGGCTGCTGCAATATTACCTGCGCGCCGAGGGCCTGGCATTGAGCTGGGTCGGAACCGGGCGGCTGATCTTCAGCCTCGACTACACCGAAGCCGATTTCGACGCGGTCGCCCGCCGCTTTGTCGCGGCCGTCCGCGCCATGAACGAAGATGGATGGTGGTGGCGGGATGCGGCACTGACCAACCGGTCGATCAAGCGGACGATCCTCAAGGAGATGATCGCCCGCCGGTTGTTTTCGTAGCGGCATTGCGAAGGCTAGATTGCGCCTTAGGTGAGATGTGGCGCTTCTTCCGCCTCCGCCTCGTTCCACTCGGCAACCTCGCGGCCGATGCCGGGATCGATCAACTCACCGCGCAGAAGCGCAAGCGGCGCCTTGTGATAGAGCTTGATGTCGTGGAACGGGTCGGTCAGGATTTTCGTCGCCCAGACGAGCCCGGTTTGCACGTCCTTGATCAGGAACAAATGGACTGTGCGGAACAGCACGCCACCGATACCGACCACTAGCCAAATCACCGCTATATGGCGAATGACGTCCGCTGTGCCGGCGGGCGGCGCGAACAGGCCGAACAAAGTTGGATCGAAATAGAGCGCCAGTGGCGAAGCGGCCCAGATGCCGATAAGCACGAGCTTGCGCCGCAGATTATAGCCGACCTTGATCTCTTCCTTAAATTCGTGGCTGGCCTGATTGACGTCATCATAGTCTCTGGGCTCGAAGAAAAAATGCCCGCACTGGCGCGTGGTCATCGCCACTAGCCAGCCGGCCAGCGCCGATACCGCCGGATCCTTGAAGATCATCAAATATGAAAACAGAAAGCTGATCGCGCTGACGAAGTGCAGCGACTGATTGATCCGACTGTGGTGGTAGTAGCGGTGGTCATCCCAGCGCTGCGTGCGCAGGGCGGCGAAAAACCCGTCCATCTGTCACCCCCGTAAGGTCATCGGCCGTTGATATGGCGATTTGGTGAATCCCCTGTGACAGCAAGCCAGGCTCCGCCCCCGGGGAATATGGCGTCAGTGGCGGTCAGTGCGAAACGCGCGCAGGGCTCGCATCACCTTCCTTGGTGAAGCGGATGAGGCAAAAATGCCCAAGCGGCGGCATGGGGCGGCGTTCGATGAGGCGGATCCCGCTCGTCCGCGCCGCCCACTTTGCGTAACGTTCGAATGAGAACTCGGTCCGCCAGCCGAGCTTGCGCGCTGCCGGAGCGAACAAGTGCTCGAGCGACCGCCGCAGGCCGGCTTCGGCGCCAACGCGACTAACCAGAATAATCTCGCCGCCCGGCTTCAACACCCGGGCAAATTCGTCGAGCGTGGCTTCCGGATTCGGCACGGTCGTTACCACGTACTGCGCGACCACGACGTCAAATGACTCATCGGGAAAGGACAGATGCTCAGCGTCCATCACCCAAAGCCCCTCAACGTTATGCAATTCGAATTCCGCGACCCGCTCCTGCGCCTTGCGCAGCATCGGCTCGGAAATATCGACACCGCAGAGGCGGCAGTCGCGCGAATATTCCGGCAATGAAATGCCGGTTCCGACCCCAACCTCCAGAATGCGCCCGCCGATGCGTTCGGCCGCTTCGATCGCCGCTTGGCGGCCGCGTTCGAACACCGCGCCGAAGACCAGATCGTAAACCGGCGCCCAGCGGGCGTAGGCTTTGGTAACGGTGTGCGCGTCGAGATCAGCGTGCAAAAGGTCGGTCATAGCTCGATCCTCCCGTGGAGTTGCGCGTCCGGTGTCAGCCCGGCGCGGTTTTGGTGGTTGATATCGCTGTTTCCATTTCCCGATCGCTGCGACCGATCACGTTACGCACGTGAGCGAGAAATTGGCGGGCGCTGTTTTCCCAGGAATAATCCAGCGCGAATTTGCGGCAGGCGTCGCGGCGAAGCTTTAATGCTTCCAGGCAAGCGCGGCGAAGGTCTTCGTCAAGGACGCCGATCGGCTGATTGCCGACGACGTCTTTTGGACCGGTCACCGGAAAGGCGGCAATCGGCACACCGCTGGCCAAAGCCTCGAGCTGCACAATGCCGAAGGTGTCGGTGCGGCTCGGAAAAACAAACACGTCCGCAGCGGCAAGATGACCGGCAAGCGTCCCGTTTTCCAGCGGTCCCAGAAATCTCGCGTCGGGGAAGTCGCGTTTGAGCTTGGCTTCGGCCGGTCCGGCGCCGACCACCACCTTGCTGCCCGGAAGTTCGAGCGACAAAAATGCTTCCAGATTTTTCTCGACCGCAACGCGGCCGACAGTCATGAAAATCGGGCGCGGCAGATCAAGATCGATCGCGCGATCGGGCCGGAACAGATCGACGTCGACGCCGCGCGTCCACATGCCAAGACGTCCGAAGCCCCGCTCGTTGAGTTCGCGCATCAGCGAGGGGGTCGCCACCATGGTCACGCTGGCGCCGCTGTGGAACCAGCGCAGCACCGCATAGATCAGGCCTTCGGGAATCGGGGAGCGGGCGGAAATGTATTCCGGGAAGCGCGTCGTATAGCTGGTGGTGAACGGCCGCCCCCGGCGGCGGCAATAGGCGCGCACAGCGAACCCGATCGGGCCTTCGGTCGCTATATGGATGGCATCCGGCCTCGCCGCCTCGATACGGTCGGCGATGTTGCGCCGGCTCGGCAATGCGAGTTGTAAGCCGGGATAGGTCGGCAACTGAAATGTCGGGAAGCCCTCCGGCGACAGAAATTCGATCGTCGCGCCGAATTTTGACGCCGCCCGCGCCATTGATCCCAGCGTCCTGACGACGCCGTTGACCTGCGGATGCCAGGCGTCAGTAGCCACAAGAACTTTCATAGGGCTTGCGGCGTCAGCCGCCCCCTGTCTGCGAATCAGGTGCGACAACCATTGCTATTTCTTGTCTCAATCGTGTGACGGCTGGCGGCAGGCAGAAAGTTATTCGTTTGTTCGCGTAACACTGCTGTTACAGTTTAATGAGAGTTTGCGCCGCAAATCGTGACGAGCAGCATCGCGCAAACGCTCACATCCAGGTTCGGCCGCGGCACTATAAGCGCAGCGATCAGCCTGTCGTTTCTCGCTGCCGCAGCTTTCGTTCTCCATCAACTGCTGCGCGACATCGATGTCGGTAAAGTCCTGGCTGCCCTCGATGCGCAGTCGATCAAAAGAATCGCGACAGCGGGCGCATTCGTGGTCGCCGGCTACGTCGCGCTGAGCTTCTATGATCTCTTTGCGCTGCGCACGATCGGCCATCACCAGGTCCCCTACTCTGTAGCCGCGCTGGCGAGTTTCACGAGTTCGACAATCGGCCACAGCCTCGGCGCCGCGGTGCTGACCGGCGGGCTGGTCCGGTTGCGCGTCTACGCGCACTGGGGCCTGACGGTTGCCGATATCGCCAAAATTGCTCTGTTGACCGGCATGACCTTTTGGCTCGGCAACATTGTGCTGCTCGGCGGTGCGATCGCGTACGCACCGGAAGCGGCCGCCGCCATCGACCATCTGCCGGACTGGGTCAATCGGACACTTGGCGTCGCCGGACTGTGCGGCATCGCCGGTTATCTCGCGTGGCTTGCGCCGCGGCCGCGCATCATTGGCTGGTCAGGCTGGCGCCTCGTGCTGCCCAGTCAGCGACTCACACTGGTGCAGATCGGTATCGGGATGGTGGATTTGAGCCTGGTGACGCTCGCCATGTATGTGCTGCTGCCACCCGCTCCCGCGGTCGGCCTCGTGACCGTCCTGGTCACGTTCCTGGTCGCCACGCTTCTCGGGACGGTCAGCCATGCGCCGGGGGGTCTCGGCGTCATCGAAGCGACCATGTTGATCGGACTTGCACAGTTTCAACGCGAGGAGCTTCTGGCGGCGCTTATTACCTTTCGCGCGCTATACTTCGTGCTGCCGCTGTTTTTCGCCACATTGTCGCTCGGGTTACGGGAACTTCGCGCGCTTGCGCGCCCCGCTTCGGCGCACCGCAACGGCGGTGTGTGAGGCTGCGCCAACCTTGTAAGGCCCATACCCCCACGTTAATGTTTCGGCGCGTAAATGGGGTTGCGTGTGGCGCGTCGCGTTATCGTTTCCGAGGCTCAAAAACGCTCGCGATTTGCGTCTGGCTGGGCTGGCGGCGCGCGAGCGGCCGGCATATCCGTTTTTCTTGCGATGATAACGGTCGTGCCGCATCCAGCCTTCGCGGAGACGTTGCAATCGGCGCTGGCAAAAGCCTACCTGAACAATCCGCAACTCAACGCACAGCGCGCCATCGTTCGGCAGAACGACGAGGGCGTATCGCAGGCACTCTCCGGCTATCGCCCGACGGTCTCCGCGACGGCCAGCGTCGGTGAGCAATATACGAACCTGACCGGCGTTATTCCGCCGCTGCCGCCGAACCTGCCGAACGGGATCTCCTATCCGGCCAAGGGTTACACTACTCCATGGTCCGCCGGGCTTACCGGTCAGCAGACGCTGTTCAACGGCGCACGGAACGCCAATACGGTCCGCAAAGCCGAGAGCCAAGTCTCGGCGGCGCGCGAAACTTTGCGAATGATGGAAGAGTTGGTGCTATTGGGCGCGGCGACCTCTTACATGGATATGTCGCGCGATACCGCCAACCTCGAAGTGCAGCAGAACAATATCCGCGTGCTGCAGCGAACGCTAAAAGACACCCAGAACCGCTACTCGGCCGGCCAGGTAACAGCAACCGACGTTGCGCAGGCCGAAGCGCAACTGGCGGCAGGCGAGGCAAGCCTGCACGCCGCCGAGTTGACTTTGATGACCACGCGAGCGAATTATCGCCGCCTGATTGGAGTGGATCCGAGCAATCTTGCGCCGGCCACACCGGTAGATCGCCTCGCGCCAACCACGCTCGAGGCAGCAATCGCGGTCGGCACGGCGGAGAATCCCGCAGTCACCGCGGCGATCTATGGCGTGGACGTCGCCCAACTGCAGGTGAAGATCGCAGAAGGCGCGCTGTGGCCGACGCTCGCGCTGCAAGGCAGCGTCCAGCAGCAAAACTATTCCAATATCCTTCAACCCAATTTGTTCCTCGGTACCGTAGCGCTCAATCTCAACGTACCGATCTACCAGGGAGGGGCCGAATATTCCGCCATTCGCCTCGACAAGGAGGCAGTCGGCCAACAGCGGTTGAACGTTGATCAACTGCACGACCAAACGCGGGCGAATGTTGTGCAGGCATGGGGCCAACTGATCGCGGCCAAGGCGGAAGTTGAGGCCGCCGTGCGGCAGAACGAAGCTTCCGAGCGCGCGTTAAACGGCGTCCGCAACGAAGCCCAAGCCGGACAACGCACGACACTCGATGTGCTCAATGCCGAGCAGGCGCTGGTGAATGCGCGCGTCAGCCTGATCACGGCGCAGCACGACCGAGTCGTCGCCTCGTTTGCCCTGCTCTCAGCGGTCGGCCGGCTGACTGCGCAAGAATTGCAGTTGCCGGTTTCGATCTACGATCCGACGGTGCATTATCAGCAGGTGCGCGATGCCTGGTTCGGGCTGCGCACTCCGGACGGCCGTTGAGCGCTCATCCGAATCGGAACGCTGAACTCCACCGCGCCCATCACGACGTCTTTTAACGTCCTGCGTCCGGGATCATCCCCGGCGGCGCCGACCACCACGTGAAGCGGCATTAAATGTTCCTCGCGCGGGTGGGCGTCGCGTGCCGCGGGCGCCTCTTCCCACTTCACAAGTGCAGCGGCGCGTGCTTCGGGCGGCGCTCCGGTGAGAACCTGTTCGAGCCAATCATCGAACCGCTTCGAGCCGGGATCGGCGGTCTCGCCATTGGCGCCGCTCCGGTGCGCCATCAGCGTTCGCATGTTGTGATAGGTCATGCCGGTGCCGACGATGAGCACGCCTTCGTCACGCAACGGCGCCAGCGCCCGGCCGACCCGGATATGCTCCGCCGGATCCATGCTGGCCAACAGCGAGAGCTGCACAATCGGCACGTCCGCATGCGGGTACGCCACTTTCAGCGGAATAAAGACACCGTGATCGAACCCCCGCGCGGTGTCGTACTGATGCGGAATATTCGCAGCCTTCAGCAATTCGGCGACCCGCGCTGAAATCTCGGGCGCTCCCGGCGCCGGGAAGGTGATCTGATATGTGCTGGGCGGAAAGCCGTAATAGTCATACAGCAGCGGCGGGGCCGGGTTGTTCTGAATGGTGGCGATCTTCTCCTCCCAATGGCCGGAAATGACGAGCAGGGCTTTTGGTCGCGCTCCCACTTCATCGGGTATCCCTCGCAGATACGCGGCCATTCGATTCCAGGTATCCGGCGGATCCCAATCCATAAAGAAACAGGGTCCGCCGCCATGTGGAATAAAGAGTGTAGGCAGTCTGCTCATATCACGTCCTAACTGCTGAGGAACTACCGCAGCTCGTACCAACCGATGACACGGAAGTTATATTGTCCTTGGCCGGCCTGAAATCCAGCCGGTCGGTGTTCGTTTCGAAAAAAAGCGCGTTACAGTGAAAGCTTGGCGACAGCAATTGTCGTGTCATCTCGATCGCGCGACATCGCAAATCCGAGTTCACCGCACATTTTCAGCATCGCCGTATTGCCCTCCAGAACCTGGCCTTCAATCTCGCGAATGCCTTCGGCGCGCGCATAATCGATGATCCTCTGCATCAAAAGAAAGCCGAGGCCATGACCTTTCATGTCGGACCGGACGAGGACGGCATATTCGGCCGAATTATAGTCGCCTCTTGTGTGCAATCGGGCGACGCCGAGCATTTCGCCGGTCGCCTCACTTATGGCGACGAAAGCCATGGCTCGCGCATAGTCGATTTGAGTGAATCGGGCAATGAATGCGTGACTGAACTCCTTGATCGGCGCAAAAAAGCGAAGGCGCAGATCCTCGGGCGTTACTCCCGCAAAAAATCGTCCATAAAGCCGCTCGTCTTCCGGCCTGATGGGACGCACGAAAATAGCTGTGCCATCGGATAGCTTTTCATGCCGCTCCCACTCTTTCGGATAGGGCCTGACCGCGAAGCGCGGATGACCCGAACGGCCACCTTCGAGGATCGAGGGCGGCGCCACGGAAACACGCGCATCGACGGCAACAACGCCGGTTTCGTCGGCAAGAACGGGATTCAGATCAATCTCGCGAATTTCCGGGATATCCGACACCAGTTGGGAAAGCTTCACGAGCAAAAGTTCGATGGCGCGCTCATCCGCGGCGGGAACATTGCGGTAGGCCTTGAGAATACGGGCCACGCGCGTTCGCGCGATCAGGCCGCGGGCGAGATCGAGGTCGAGCGGCGGCAACGCCAGCGCTTTGTCGCTAATCACCTCCACGGCCGTTCCGCCCTGCCCGAATGCGATCACCGGACCGAACGTCGGATCGTCCGCGACGCCGACGATAAGTTCGCGCGCTTTTGGGCGCACAATCATAGGGAAGACGGTGACGCCGCTGATCCGCGCGTTCGGCTTGGCCGCGTGCGCTCTTTGCAAGATGTCCGTAGCGGCATCACGCACGGCGTCTTCATTGGCGAGATCAAGCCGCACGCCGCCGACTTCCGATTTGTGCACGATGTCCGGCGACTGGATTTTGAGGACGACCGGCGTGCCCTTGCTGAGGTAGGGCTTTGCCGCCGCGGCGGCCTCATCGGGATTGCGCGCAAGCACGGCCGGCGTAATGGGAATATCGTACGCGGAGAAAATGCGCGTCAGTTCGATCGGGTCAAGCCAAGTTCGCTTTTCCCGCAAGACGCCCTCGATAACCTGTCGCGTTGCCTCGACATCCGGCGCAAAATCCTGCGGCAAACTTGGCGGTGTCGCCATGAGCAAGTCGCGGACTTGCCGGTAGCGCACCAGATGGGTGAAGCCATAAACGGCGGCGCTCTCGGTCGGATAGCTCGGGATACCAGCCACCTCGAACGCGGCCGCCGCCGTGTCGCTTTCGCCCATCCACATCGCAAATACCGGCTTCGGTAAGAAATGCGTTTTGCGATGCTTTTGGGTGACGGCAACGACCGACTTTGCTGCATCGGCAGCGGATGCCAGGGCCGTCGGCACGTTCATGACCATTACCGCGTCGTTGGCGTCGTCGTCGAGGAGCTGCTCGAGTGCGACAGCATATCTAGCCTCCTCGGCATCGCCAGCAATATCGACGGGATTGGCGCGCGACCAGATCGACGGCAATGCCTTGTCAAGTTTTTTCATGGTACCCGGCGAAATGGCCGCCAGCTCTCCGCCAAATTCCACGAGACGATCCACGGCAAGGACGCCAACCCCTCCGCCATTGGTCAAAATGGCAAGCCGTTTGCCCGCCAGCGCGGTGAGGTGTCCGAGGGTTTCAGCGGCGGCGAAAAGCTCATCGAGATCGAGCACGCGCAACAGGCCGGCCCGGCGAAACGCGGCATCGTAAACCGCGTCCGATCCGGCAAGCGCGCCGGTGTGCGTGAGCGCCGCCTTGGCGCCCTGCGCGTTCCGGCCGGACTTGATGACCAGCACCGGCTTCACGCGCGCCGCCGCGCGCGCCGCCGACATAAATTTGCGCGCGTCTTTGATCGATTCGACATAGAGCAGAATCGCCCGCGTGCCGCGATCCAAAGCGAAATAGTCGAGAAGATCGGCGAAGTCGATATCGACGCTGTCGCCAATGGACACGATCGCGGAAAATCCGACCCCGCGGACCGCGGCCCATTCGACGAGCCCCGTTGCAATGGCGCCGGATTGCGAGATGAGCGCGAGATCCCCAGCAGGCGGCGTCGAAGCGGTAAAGCTGGCGTTAAGTCTGGCGCGTGGCACCAACACGCCGATGCAATTCGGCCCGACGAGGCGCATGCCCGTTGCGCGGGCATTTTGCTCGCATTGATCGGCAAGCGATCCCGCCCCGTGGCCGAGACCGGCGGTGACGATGATGCCGGCCGGCGTCCCCTTCCTTGCCGCTGCCGCAACGGCAGCGGGCACGGCCGGTGGCGGCACCGCAATCGCGACCACGTCGGGCACATCCGGCAAATCGTCGTAGAATTTTACGGCACGCACGCCCTCGATCTCGTCGTAACGCGGATTGACGAGATGGATGACGCCTGGGAAACCGGCACGATGTAGATTTTCGATGATTGCACGCCCGGGGGATGTTTTTCTCGGCGAAGCGCCAATGACGGCAACGGACCGCGGCGCGAACAATGCATCGAGACGATAAGTTGACATCGGTGGCTGTCGAGATGGACCTTGCTACAGAAAAGAAATCGCAGTCCTTATGCTAAATAACCGCGTTTTTGCGCGGAAATCCTTGATCTCGGTCAAAATTTACGTTCTCTCGCACGCGGACAACGCCTTTGACTAAAATCACTGCAATCTATGATGATTTCGTTCTCGGCGTGGTGCGCCCCCTCGCGCTAGGACATCTGTGCCGTGATGGAGCGGAATCGAAATATCGCGAGAACGAAGAACAGGCCGCCGACGACCGCCACGAACAGGAATTGCGGCCAGACTACGTCAATACCAGCACCACGATAAAGAATCGATTGGGCAAACGACACAAAATGGGTCGACGGCGAAGCCTCCATGATCGTCGACAACCAGGGTGGCATGCTTTCCAACGGCGTGTTGCTACCGGAGAGCATGTTCATCGGCAAATAAATCAGCAGATAGAGCAGGCCAAGCTGCGGCATGGATCGCGCAATCGTTCCGATTAATATGCCGATGGCGCAGGCGAAGAACAGATAGATCGCGACGCCAAACAGAAATAATGGAATCGAACCGGCGATCGGCACGCCCAGCAACGTACGGACGACTAAATAGAGCGAAAGGCCGACGGCGGTCGTGATCACCAGCCCGTTTGCCCACACCTTCGACATCGCTATCTCGAACGGGGTTAGCGGCATGACCAGCAGATGATCCATGGTGCCGTGTTCGCGCTCGCGAATGATCGCGGCACCGGCAAGAATGATTGCCAGCATGGTAACGCTGTTGATGATGCCCATGACGCTGGTAAACCAGGACGTCGTGACGTTGGGATTGTACATGATGCGGACGTCGAGGTTGACCGGCGATGAGGGCAGACCCTCCGCATGCGAGAGGAAATCTTGTATTTCGGTCGTAATGATCTGCTGGGCGTAATCGGCGCCGAGCCCGCCCTGCACCATCATGGTCGCGTCCACGTTGACCTGCAGCCCCGGATCCCGGCCACCGAGTACGTCGCGTTCGAAATTCGGCGGAATGTCCATTACGAAAGTATATTTGCCGATGTTCATCAGGGGAACGATGTCCCGTTCCGCAATCCGTTCCGCAGGCTGAAAGTAAGGCGGCAAAAAAGCACCGGTAATCCGGCGCGACAATTCCGAGTGATCTTCATCCACCACGGCAACTGAGGCATTGTGCACTTCCTGCGAGAAGCTGTGCGCTTGCGCGATGATTTGCAATGAAAAGGCATAGATCACGAATCCGAGCAGCACGTAATCGCGAAAGAAACTGCGTATTTCTTTCGTGCCCAGCCAAAAAATGTTTTGCAGCATGCGCATCGGCCGGCTCCTAGCGTTCCTGTTTGCGCAGCAGCAAGATGCTGATTAGCGTCAGCGCCGGGACAAAAATCGCCAATTCGCCGATATCCGTCGCAAGGTCGGCAAAGCCCAAGCCCTTGGTGAAGGTGCCGGTGCTGACCGGGATGAAATACGTCATAGGGAATGCTCGCCCCATGATCTGGGCCATTCCGGACAACGAGGAGACCGGAACCATCATCCCGGAGAATTGCGACGCCGGCAGATAGGTCATGATGGCGGTGCCGAACAGCGCCGCGATCTGCGTATTCGCAAATGACGAAATCACCATACCGTAGGCCGTGGTAGTGGTGACATAGATCAAGGTGCCGATGAACAACGCGGAAAAGCTTCCTTTTAGCGGAACCTGAAAAACGAACAGCGCCATGAGAAACATCACAAAGAAATTCGCCATGGCAACCCCAATATAAGGAAGCTGTTTGCCGACGAGGAATTCAAGCCGCGTCACCGGGGTGACGTACAGGTTGGTGATCGAACCAAGTTCCTTTTCGCGCACCACGGCGAGCGCCATTAGGATTGCCGGGAACAGCGCCAGCAGCATCGACAGGCTGGTTGGCACCATCGCATATACACTTTCGAAATCTTGATTGTATTTGAACCGCAGTTCGATGCGGGCAAGCGGACGCGGTTGCTGTTGGGCGGTGGTTTTGATCGCCGGATCGCTCAGATAAAGCTGGTGCATGGCTTGCAAATAGCCGCGGATGGTGTCGGCACGAAACGGCATGGCGCCGTCGACCCATGCTCCCACCCATGTCGGGCGGCCACGCTCGAGATCGCGGCCGAAGCCGGGCGGGATTTCAATGACGGCTTTGATCGCCCCGCTCTGCATCCTTTTTTGCAAATCGGTGTAGTCGCTGAGCGGGCGCTGCTCGATGAAATACGTCGAGCCGCGCAATTCCTCGAGGTAGGCGCGGCTCTCGTGGGTGTGGTCGTGATCGAGAACTGCGAACGTCAGATTGTTCACATCCGTCGAAATCCCAAATCCAAAGACCAGCATCAGTAATACGGTACCGAACAGAGCGAACCCCAGTCGGATCGGATCGCGCAAGAGTTCGATTGCCTCACGGATGGTGTAGGCGAATAGGCGCTGTAAGCTGAAAATGGGTTGAGGTACCGGCACTCGCGGCGCGAAAGCGGGTGCGTTGTCGATGACCGGTCCTGTCGCCGCCGCGGCATTCGCTTCTTGCAAGTAGCTGATGAAGGCATCCTCAAGCGTTGAGGCGCCTCGCGCCTTGACCAATTTTGCCGGCGTGTCGGTTGCCAGAACGCGGCCGGAATCCATCAGCGAGATGCGGTCGCAGCGTTCGGCCTCGTTCATAAAATGTGTGGACACGAAGATCGTCACGCCCTCGTTGCGCGAAAGGTCTATCAACAACTCCCAAAAACGATCCCGGGCCAAAGGATCGACACCCGACGTCGGCTCATCGAGAATAAGCATTTCTGGCCGGTGCACCACAGCAACCGCCAGCGAGAGGCGCTGCCGAATGCCCAACGGCAGGTCCGCGGCAAGCTTGTCGAGGTCGTCCCTCAATCCAAATCGATCGACCAGCGCATCGATCCGCGTCTTCGCTTCGGTTGCCGGCAGATGAAACAGCCGCGCGTGCAAATCCAGGTTCTGGCGAACGGTAAGCTCGGTATAGAGCGAGAAGGATTGCGACATATATCCGACGCGTGCGCGCGATTTGAGGTCGCTGGCGTCCGGCGGCTTGCCGAACAAAAGCGCCTCGCCTTCGCTCGGCTCCAAAAGCCCGGTGAGCATTTTCATGGTCGTCGTTTTGCCGCAGCCGTTCGAACCGACGAAGCCGAAAATTTCGCCGCGTTGGATGGTGAAGCTCACACGATCGACGGCGGTAAAGTCGCCGAACCGGCAGGTCAGGTCCCGAGCGATAATCACCGGCTCTCCATCGCCTCCGCGGTACCGAGGGACCTTGAATGTTTTATGCCCGGCGCTGAGTTCCTCCGGGAGCAGTGCGATGAATGCTTCCTCGACATTAGCGGTGTGCGTCCGCGCCTTGAGTTCGGCCGGCGTGCTCGCTGAAAGGATTTTTCCGTCGTTCATGGCCAGAAGCGTATCGAAACGCTCGGCCTCCTCCATATACGCGGTTGCAATCACCACGCTCATCGCTGGACGGCGCGCGCGCATGCGCGCGATCAGCTCCCAGAATTGACGCCGTGAAAGCGGATCGACACCGGTCGTGGGCTCGTCGAGAACCAGAAGGTCGGGGTCGTGAATGAGCGAGCAGCAGAGGCCGAGTTTCTGCCGCATGCCGCCGGACAATTTCTTGGCCGGACGGTCGGCGAAGGGCGCCAGACCGGTGCTTGCCAAAAGGTCGGCAATCCGCCATTCGCGCTCGGCGCGCGGCTGCCCAAAAACGCGGCCGAAAAACTCGACGTTCTCGCGAATGCTGAGATCCGGATAGAGATTTTTGCCCAATCCTTGCGGCATATAGGCAATGCGCGGGCAACCCGCGGCGCGATGTGCGGCACCGCCCATATCCCCGCCGAGCACGGTCACTCTGCCGGATTGCACGCGCCGCGCGCCTGCGATGATGCTCAGGAAAGTGGATTTGCCGACGCCGTCCGGGCCGATCAGACCGATCATACGCCCCGCGGGCAGGTCGGTGCTGACGTCATCGAGCGCCACCACGCGCCGATAGCGTTGCGTGACGTTCCGTAGTTGCACGACAGGCTGAACCAAGCCATTCATTGCACCACGCTTCCCTGCAGCGCCGCGGGCCATAACGCGGTTGCATCGGTTTGCACGTAGGCAACGCCGGGCAATCCACTGCTAACGGCATCGGTTCGCCCACGCAACCAATCAGCATCGATGCGCACGCGAACGCGGAACATAAGCTTGTCGCGCTCGGTTTGCGTCTCCACCGTTTTCGGAGTGAACTGCGCCTGGGTGGCAACGAATGTTACCTTCGCCGGGATCGCGACGTTCGGAAAGGCATCGACCACGACGCGCGCGCCAGCGCCATATTTTACCTTGCCGGCTTGTTCGGTTGGCAGATAAATGTCCATGTAGACATAGGAAGTATCTAGCATCGCAAACACGTGACCGCCTGCCGGCAATACTTCGCCAAGATTGGCGACGCGGTATTGCAGCCGCCCGTCGCGCGGCGCTACCAGCGTGTCGTCGTTAATCTCCACGGTGTAGAGTTCAACGTCGTGAGTTGATGCCTCGAGTGCGTGTTCGAATTCGATCACGCGCAACAACGACGCATTGAGCGCGGAATTGGCTGCATCGAGCTGCTGTTGCCGCTGATCAAGGACTTCCTTGGTTTGGAATCCCTTTTGTACCAAAACATAAGCGCGTTCGTATTCTTGTTGCGCAAGGAGAAGTTGAGCCTTCTGCTGCGCCACATTGGCATTAGCTTCGTCGACCGCGCGGCGCGCTTGCTCAACCTGTGCTTCCGATTTCTTCAGCGAAGCGGCGAGATCGCGCGTATCCATGCGCGCCAACACTTGTCCGGCTTTGACAAGGTCGCCCTCGTCGGCCAGCATCTCGGCGATGCGCGCGGCATATTTAGTGTCGATATTAATTTCATCCGCTTCCAGCCGGCCATTACCAAAGACAATGCTCGCCGGCAGCCCGGGATGCAGATGCTGCCACCAGTAATAGCCTCCGCCGCCGGCAGCGAGCAGAATGGCGAGCATAAGCGCGAGGCGCGGCCACCAACGTCGCATTCTTGCAACGCGCGGCAGCGCGACCGGAAGTCCGGGCTTTGGAGCCGGCACCAGATCGCGTGTAAGATGCGAAGCTTCCGGCTCAGTTTGCGGGGTCCGGTTCGCTGCTTCGGCTATCTTCTCGGTCATGGTGCGTCCACGGGGTCGGCGCATAGGTGCATATTCGATTGGCGCGACATTAATCGCCGCCGGAGGCCGCAAAAATTCAGGGATTGGGCCTA
Source organism: uncultured Alphaproteobacteria bacterium (assembly GCA_963747855.1). GTDB lineage: Bacteria > Pseudomonadota > Alphaproteobacteria > Rhizobiales > Xanthobacteraceae > BOG-931. The sequence continues at coordinate 330,820 of CAVVGN010000002.1, read as the reverse complement.
AGGAACATTACGGATGGCGCCGGACCCAGCTTGTGCCGGCTTTGACGTAGGAGCGCTTGACAGCCGCCCAGGCTATGCGGTGCGCCCTTTCCTCTCGATCTGCTTCATCCGCATGCGCAGCGTAAGCGTGATTGAACGCCTCGCGATAAATATCCTGAGCGTGCTCGGGCAAATGGGCCCGGACGGACTGCGGCAAATCGATATTCGCCGAATAGGGCATCTTGCCTCTCTCTCAACGTCAATCCCGATTTTCTCTTTCTCTATTGGGCGATTGCGCAAGCAACGGACGGCGGACAAGCGTCGCCAGCGGCTACTTCCGGAGGCTCGCCAAGCCAGCGCACGATCGCCGGCCACACATCGGTAAGTACGGTCTTGCCCATGAATAACCCCACGTGACGGCCGGGCACGATCTGTTTGCGAATGTTGCGCGCCGACGTGCCGACCAGATGCTCGGCGGCGAGCAATTGCGCCGGCGCCACCAATTCGTCCTCCGCCGCAGCGAGCAGAAAAATTGGTGTCTTGACGGCCCCAAGATCGATCGATTGGCCGAGCGCAACCAATTTTCCCGATGCCAGTTCGTTGCGCTTATAGAGCTTGTTCACGACCTCGATGAAATACCTTCCCGATAGATCGATGGTCCAAGCGTACCAATCCCGGAACGCCGCTTCGAGCGATGCGAAACCGGGCGAACCGGGAGCTTCGTCGGTTTGCAGCACCTGATGAATATCCTCCGCAAGCAGGGTGTCCACCCCCCAGAACTTCAGTACTTTCTGCCCGGGAACGATCCCATCGCCGATCCGTACCAGTTCGTCAAACACCGCAAGTGGAGTGGTTTGAGCGAGATCCGACAAGGCGGATGATGCTTCCTTTATATCGACCGGCGCCCCGGCGAGAACCAGCTTGCGCACCTTGGCCGGAAATCGCGCGGCATAAAGTAGCGCCATCCAACCGCCCTGACACAAACCAATCAGGTCGACCGGAGCGCCGATGTGATCCACCAGAACGTTAAGATCGGCGAGATAGTCATCGATTCCCATAAATCGCAGCTCTGGCGTGGCCGAACGCCAATCCGCCGCGAATAAGCGCTGCAGGCCGGCACGACGTAACACGCCGACTAGGCTGTGCCCCGGCGCCAGATCGGCGATCGCAGCCCCGTGGAGCGCCAGGGGCGTGCAAAGCAGCGCGGGCACGCCAGCGCTCCCGACGCTGAAATTTCGCAGCCGGACGGATTTCAGCTCAAGAGCGACGTTATGCGGCGTCGCCCATTCCGGCTCGGCCTCAGGCTTTTCGCCCGGCCCGACGGCGAGGTTGGCAAAGTGTTTGGCGGCAAGCTCAGCCATATCGCTCGCCGCCGCCGCGACGAATGCCGGCCAAAGGAAGGCCAAATTTGGCGATTGATAGCCAGCTGGCTCGTACATTCGCCCTCCTGAAAATTCACATTTAATATATTGATGCGGTCGCCCAGCTTTATCTTGATGTGCATCAACTTACCGCGATGCCGGTGAGGCCTAGAATGAGGCTTAATTACTAGCTGAGGCGGCATCTTGGATCAGTTTGAAGCTCTTAGACACGCGAAGCACCGGTACGCCAATTGGCTGGATCTGGTCGCATTGGGGTTGCTTGTCTCCGTGATCCTCTTGATCGGATCGGGCGCGTGGCAGATGTTTGCCCCGTTTTCTCAAACCCAGCCGCCGCATATTTCGCTCTCGCCAAGCGTACTGCCAAATTACGCACTGCGGACGACGATGCGGATGCTGGCAGCGCTCATCGCCTCGCTCCTCTTCACCTTCACTTATGGCACGTTAGCGGCCAAGAGCCGCCGCGCCGAAACGGTGCTGATTCCGCTCCTCGACGTTCTCCAATCCGTCCCGGTGCTTGGCTATCTGTCGTTCACGATCGTTTTTTTTGTCTCGCTGTCGCCCAACAGAATATTCGGGGCCGAGCTTGCTGCAATTTTTGCGATTTTCACCAGTCAAGCTTGGAATATTACATTCAGTTTCTTTCAGGCCTTGCGCACCATCCCGTATGATCTCGATGAAGCAAGCCGCGGTTTTCGCTTCTCCGGCTGGCAGCGCTTCTGGCGCCTCGAGGTTCCTTTTTCCATGCCGGGCCTGATCTGGAACACGATGATGTCGATGTCCGGAGGATGGTTTTTCGTGGTTGCCTCGGAAGCCATTGCCGTCGGCGATCTACATGTCGCGCTCCCGGGCATCGGTTCCTACGTCGCAGCCGCGATCGAAGCGCGCAACCTTACGGCCGTCGGCTGGGCGATCCTCGCGATGACCGTTACGATATTGATCTATGATCAGCTTATGTTCCGTCCGCTTGTCGCATGGGCGGACAAGTTTCGTTACGAGCAGACTGCGGCCACTGTCGTGCCACGAAGCTGGATCATCGGTCTTTTCCGGCGGACAAACCTGCTACACACGGCGGGTGAACCGATTGGCGCCATGATGCAAGCTGCGGGGCGCGCGCGGCTTTCGGTCCGGCGATTTATCCGACCGTTCGCGGGGAGGAAAATTCCTCCCCGATTGCTCGACATCGTTTGGTACGGACTTGTCTCATTCGCCGTTGGGTATCTCGGCTGGGCGCTCCTCCGATTTGCGGAGACGGAGTTGTCGTGGGGGGATGTATTGGACGCGACCGGCAATGGCGGCATCACTTTGCTCCGCGTCGCCATCCTCATTGTCATTGCCACAGTCATCTGGGTTCCGATCGGCGTGGCAGTAGGCTTGCGTCCAGTCCTGGCGGAAAAGGTCCAACCGATTGCCCAGTTCCTCGCCGCATTCCCGGCGAACTTGCTCTTCCCGATAGCAGTCTATCTGATCGTCCGGTTCAACCTTCCGCCCAAGATTTGGTTGAGCCCACTAATGATTCTTGGAACCCAATGGTACATTTTGTTCAACGTCATCGCTGGTGCTAGCGCATTTCCGACCGATTTCAGGGAGGCGGCGAAAACATTTCGGATACGCGGATGGCGTTGGTGGCGCGACATCATGCTTCCGGGAATCTTCCCATATTTCGTGACTGGCGCAATCACAGCATCAGGCGGCGCTTGGAACGCGAGCATCGTCTCAGAAGTGGTCAGTTGGGGCGCAACCAAGCTCAATGGGGGAGGCTTGGGCGCTTATATCGCGCAAATGACAGAAGCCGGCGATTATCCGCGGATCGCTCTCGGCATTGCGGTCATGTCGGTGCTCGTCGTTGGCATGAATCGCCTGTTGTGGCGACCGCTCTACGCCTATGCAGAACGCCGAACGCGGCTCGATTGAGGGAGCAAATCTTGGGCGGTGACGCGAGCGCCATCATCGATCTACGCAAGATTTCGCATGGCTTTTCCGAAACCTTCAGGCGAACCGATGCCTGTCTTGGATGACATCAACATGTCGATTCGTGCTGGCGAATTTCTTGGTCTATTGGGCCGGTCAGGTTCAGGCAAATCGACGTTACTGCGGATCGCGGCCGGCCTTATCCGACCGACCGCCGGCGAAGTCCTCTATCGCGGCGCGCCGCTGACCGAACCCGCCGAAGGCATCGCGGTCGTGTTCCAGACCTTCGCGTTATTCCCCTGGCTCACGGTGCTGGAAAATGTCGAGGCCGGACTCGATGCCCTCGGCCTGCCGCACGATCAGGCCCGCCAACGCGCGCAGGAAGCCATCGATCTCATCGGACTCGACGGATTTCAGTCCGCGTATCCGCGTGAGCTTTCCGGCGGCATGCGTCAGCGCGTCGGTTTTGCCAGGGCGATAGCGACGCAGCCCGACCTTCTCTTGATGGACGAACCTTTTTCCGCGCTCGACGTTTTGACTGCAGAAACATTGCGCGCGGACTTTATCGACCTGTGGGCGGAAAAACAGCTTCCCACCAAGGCGGCGCTCATGGTCACGCATAACATCGAGGAAGCTGTGTTGATGTGCGACCGTCTGTTGATCCTATCCTCACAACCGGCGCGAATCGCAGCCGACATCGCAGTCACCCTGCCGCGTCCCCGCAATCGGCTCGACGAGGAGTTCGGTAACATCGTGGACTCCGTCTATTCTGTCCTGACATCACGATCAACCGCGACCCCTGGCTCGCTCAAGAGTCATCAAGCGGGCTTGGCTCATCTGCTGCCGCGCGCCGCGATCAACCGGATGAGCGGGCTTATCGAGATTCTTGATGCGCCGCCGTACAATGGCCGCGCCGAGCTCGACGATCTCGCCAGGTCTCTTTCGTTGGGAATCAATCGCCTATTCCCGGTTGCCGAAGGACTCCACGTTTTGGAATTTGCCGAGCTGAAGGATGGCGCATTAAAGCTCACTGCCGCCGGCCACGTCTTCGCCCGCAGCACTACCGAGGAACGCAAGCACCTTTTCCGGGAGCACCTGCTCGGTTTTGTGCCCTTGACCGCACACATCTGCCGCGTCCTGCATGAACGCCAGCCACACCGGGCACCGCGAATTAGATTTAATGTGGAGCTTGCCGACCATTTGACCAACCGCGAGGCGGAAAGAACCCTCGATACCGCGATCGCCTGGGGACGCTATGCCGAGATTTTCACCTATGACGATGAAAGCGGAATGTTTTCGGCGGTCGCCGCCGCGTAACGCGTAATAAGTTGCTTGGTCTTTTCCGCAGCGCGGCGGTCGCACCGAGTATCGCCAATCGAGCCACTCGCGCCTCTTTTACCGCTTTCGGCAAGCCCTTGGTCGCAGGTCCTCGGTGCCTCACTACGGGATAGCCCTTAGGGTGATTACCTCAATTTTTTGCCCGCCCATTGGCGAGTACCAATGCCTTCCCAAGCTTCGGAAGGAAAAGGGCCATGCTTACACGGACAGCAACTCACCGCGATCCCATCCATCGGTTCATGCCGCCGCCGGCTCACAATGTTACGCTGGTTCCGGGGCGGGTTGTTGCCGATCGCGCTAATGACCGCGCCCCTTTGGCGCAGTCGATGCAGCTTATGGGCGCCGTCATGTCTTACCCGCGCAATACCGAGATTTTCGGCGAGCACGAGCCGGCCGAATACGTTTACAAAATCATCAGCGGGAGCGTCCGTACTTATAAAATTCTCAACGATGGCCGTCGGCAGATCAGTGGCTTCTATATGCCCGGTGATATTTTCGGTCTGCAATTCACCGACGAACACGCCTTTTCGGCCGAGGCGATTACCGATACCAAGGTCTTAGTGGTCAAGCGTAACGCATTGAATGCGCTCGCCGACCGCAACGCAGCGGTTGGTCGAGATTTGTTCAACCTCACCGGCGGTGAATTGCGACGTGTACAGGGCCGCATCATGCTGCTCATCAAGAGTGCACAAGAGCGCGTCGCCAGCTTCCTTTTGGAAATGGCGGAAAGGGCGGGCGTCGGCAACGTCGTCGAGCTGCCGATGTCGCGGCAGGATATTGCCGATTATCTCGGCCTTACCATTGAAACCGTATCGCGCACACTGACCGGCCTGGAAAGTGCTTCAGCCATCGAGGTCGCGACGTCGCGCCGTATCGTGTTGCGCAATCGGCAGGCCTTGAGTTCGTCTGAACGGTTGATTTCCGCCGCGCTCGGCTCTTACGAATATCTTGTTCGGCGCATTTAGCCGGCAGTACGGAAGGTCAAAGATGGGCGTTATCGAGCCGGCTTTAGTCAATGCAAAGTTCCCCACCGTTCCGGGAACGACATTTGCGGAAATGACCGATCGATCGCTCCATGCGGCGATCGCTCGTTTCACCGCCGGACTTTCTCCGGCGGCGCTTGCCCAAGCTTATTTGGACTGGGCAACACACCTCGTCAGCGCTCCGGGAAAACAGGCGCAACTCGTCGACAAGGCATTTCGAAAAGCGATTCGCTTCGCTGAATTCGCTTCCCGCTGTGCGGTCGACGGTAAAAATACGCCAAACTGTATCGAACCACTGCCGCAGGACCGGCGGTTTATCGATGAGGGGTGGCAAAACTGGCCATTCCGTTTTTCTTATCAGGCTTTTTTGCTGCAGCAGCAATGGTGGTTCAACGCCACGACCGGCATACGCGGTGTTTCAAGACGGCACGAAGAAATGGTTGAGTTCATGTCGCGGCAACTGCTCGACATGCTCGCGCCGTCAAACTCCGCCTTGACCAACCCGGAAATTCTCGCCCGAACCGTCAGCGCCGGTGGAACCAATCTGCTCAGGGGCTTCCAGAATTTCCTGGAGGATTGGCAGCGCGCGGTCAGCGGCAAAAGACCCATTGGCTGCGAAAATTTTGTCGTTGGCCGGGATGTCGCCGCCACGCCGGGCAAGGTTGTTTATCACAACCGCCTGATCGAGCTCATCCAGTACGAACCGACGACGTCCTCAGTGCGGCCGGAACCCGTCTTGATTGTCCCGGCATGGATCATGAAATATTACATCCTCGACCTGTCTCCGAGAAATTCGCTGGTGAGGTACCTCAACGATCAGGGGTTCACTGTTTTTATGATTTCCTGGAAGAACCCTGGCCCGGACGATCGAGAATTGGGCCTGGACGATTACAGGGCCGTAGGCGTGATGAAGGCGCTGGACGTTATGCGCGCTGTCGTTCCTCAGCAAAAAGTCCATGCGATCGGCTATTGCCTTGGCGGCACGTTGTTATCGATAGCGGCCGCGGCGATGGCACGAGATGGCGACAATCGTCTCGCAACGCTCTCATTGCTGGCGGCGCAGACGGACTTCACCGAAGCCGGCGAGTTGATGTTGTTTATTGATGAAAGCCAAATCGCATTCCTGGAAGATTTCATGTGGGAGCAAGGTTACCTTGACAGTCGGCAGATGGCGGGCGCGTTCGAGATGTTGCGATCAAATGATTTGGTATGGTCGCGGCTCGTTCACGACTATCTGCTCGGCGAACGTCAGACCATGACCGACCTCATGGCGTGGAATGCCGATACAACCCGGTTGCCTTACCGCATGCATTCCGAATATCTGCGCAAGCTTTTCCTCGACAATGAACTGGCGGAAGGTCATTTCAGCGTCGCCGACAAGCCGATTGCTCTCGAGGATATTCGCATTCCGGTGTTTGCGGTTGGCACCGAGCGCGATCACGTAGCGCCGTGGCGCTCAACATACAAAATCAATCTCCAGGTCGAGACCGAGGTCACTTATCTGCTCACAACCGGCGGGCACAATGCCGGCATCGTCTCGGAACCAGGTCACCGCGGGCACAGTTTTAAGATCAACACCAAGAAACTTGAGAACCGATATCGGGACCCCGCGTGGTTTGAGGCGAACGCTCAGCGCAAGGACGGTTCCTGGTGGCCGGAATGGGTGGCGTGGCTCAGCAATCGCTCGGGCGCCGCTACGACCCCACCGACAATGGGGGCGCCCCAAGCGGGCTTTGTCCCGCTGGCGGATGCACCGGGCAACTACGTGCTGGCCGAATAAGTGAGCTGTCGGTGCCGTAGTTGAGCGCCGCTGCAGTGCCGGCGATCAAGGAACGAGCACGGCTGCTCCCTGCAATCGTCCGGTTCGCAAATCCGACAAGGCCTCGTTGGCTAGGCGAAGCGGGTATGCAACGGTTTGCGTCACAACACCGGCCTTGGGCACGATCGTGAAAAACTCATCGCCGTCACTTCTGGTCAGATTGGCGACTGAAACGAGTTCTCGCTCTTCCCAAAGCAAACTGTAAGGGAACCGGGGAATATCGCTCATATGGATGCCGGCGCAGACGACCCGGCCGCCTTTGCGCGCCGCCGCAAGCGCCGCCGGAACGAGAGCACCGACCGGCGCGTAGATAATGGCGCAGTCAAGCGCCACGGGGGGCCGCTCTTCCGAACTTCCCGCCCATCGCGCCCCGAGTTTGCGTGCGAATGCCTGAGCGGCGACGTCGCCTGCCCGCGTGAATGCAAATACTTCACGTCCTTGCCAGCGCGCCACCTGCGCGATGATGTGCGCGGCCGCGCCGAAGCCATACAGCCCGATTTTGTTGCCGTCACCGGCGATGCGAAGCGAGCGCCAGCCGATCAGACCCGCGCACAACAGCGGCGCGGTTGCTACGTCGTCGCCCGTGTCAGGCAACCGGAACACATAATGCGCATCGGCGATGACGTGCGTCGCATAGCCGCCATCGCGCGTATAGCCGGTGAACAGCGGGTGATCGCAGAGGTTTTCCCGGCCGCTGCGGCAGTATTGGCAATGGCCGCAAGTTTGGCCCAGCCAGGGAACGCCTACACGCATTCCCGCGGCGAGGCCATTTACCGCTTTGCCAGCAAGATCGATGCGGCCGACGATCTCATGGCCGGGGACGATGGGGAGTTTTGGATCTGGCAACTCGCCGTCGACGACGTGAAGGTCTGTTCGGCAAACGCCGCAAGCCGCAACTCGAATCCGCACCTCCCCGTCCGCCGGCTGCGGATCGGGGCGTTCGACGAATTTGAGGGGCTCGCCCAACCGCTCCAACACCATCGCCTGCATCGCCCGTAGCTCTCCAAGATCAACGGCAAAGCGCAATTACTCGGCTTCAATCAAGACCTTGAGCGCTCGCGAACTGGCGGCGCGTCCGAAGGTATCGTAGGCGTCAATGATTTGCTTCAATGTGAAACGATGCGTGATCAGGCGCTTCGGGTCGATCTTTCCGGATTGGATGGTCTTGAGCAGCATAGGCGTGGTAACAGTGTCTACAAGCCTTGTCGTGATCGTGATGTTTTGCGACCAGAGGCGCTCGAGGTGAAGATCGGCTTTCGTGCCGTGGACGCCGATATTGGCGATGGTGCCGCCCGGCGCGACGATGTCTTCACAGAGCACGAACGTCTCAGGAATGCCGACCGCCTCGATTGCCGTATCTATGCCGCGCCCGCCGGTCATCTGCTTGACCTTTTTTTCGGCCATTCCGTCTTTGCTGTTGATGGTCGCCGTCGCGCCGAAAAGCTTAGCGGTTTCAAGCCGATTGTCGTCGAGGTCGATCATGATGATTTGCGCCGGCGAGTAGAATTGGGCGGTCAGCAAAGCGGCGATGCCAATGGGTCCGGCCCCAACGATGGCGACAGAATTGCCGGGCTGCACTTTGCCGTTGAGGACCCCGCACTCGAAGCCGGTAGGAAGAATGTCGCTCAACATGACCAGCGCGTCTTCTTCGGCGCCTGGAGGCACCCGGTAGAGGCTGGTGTCCGCATGCGGAATCCGCACGTATTCGGCCTGGGTCCCGTCGATTTCGTTGCCCAGAATCCAGCCGCCGGTCGTGCAATGAGAATACATGCCTCTACGGCAATATTCGCATTTGCCGCATGACGAAATGCAGGAGATCAGGACGCGGTCCCCGGGCCGGAAGGTTGTGACGCCGGCGCCGACGCTGTGCACGACCCCAACACCCTCATGTCCAAGAATGCGGCCCGGCTTGCAAGTCGGAACGTCGCCCTTGAGGATATGCAGGTCGGTCCCACAGATCGTGGTCTTCACAATCTTCACGATGGCGTCTGTCGGCTCAATGAGCTTCGGCTGCGGACAATCCTTAAATGTCTTTTTGCCGGGTCCTTCGTAAACCAACGCTTTCATGGGGAACTCCTATGTATTCACGCTATTACTACCATCGTCGGATCAATGACATTGATCTCGGTCAAGCGCGCAAATTTTAAGCGCCAACATTGTTGATTTAGATCAATTTTTGTTCGGTCAATAATGTCTACATTGTAACAAATAAGCAGCACGGCGGGCGTAGATTTAAAAATGGAACTTAGAGAAGCAATCTACACGCGGCGCTCCGTGCGTCAGTTCACGGCCGATCCGGTGGATGAAAAAACCATTCTCGAATTAATTGATGCCGCAGTGCAGGCGCCGAGCGCAGTCAATCAACAGCCGTGTTCGTTCTGTGTGGTGCGGGATAAAAACTTGCTCGCGCGAATATCGCGCGAAGCAAAGTCTTACATGCTGAAAAATACGCCGGTTGGTCTCATGTCGCACCATTTCAGCGAAGTTCTAAACGACGCTAATTTCGATATTTTCTATCACGCGCCAGTTCTTGTTGTGATTTCGACGGCTGCCGATATCCCGTGGGCCACTGAGGACGCCGCGCTTGCAGCGGAAAATCTCATGCTGGCGTCGCGCGCCGCAGGTCTCGGCAGTTGCTGGATCGGCTTTTCGCAAAACTGGCTCGGGACGCCAGAGGGCAAGGCGACGCTTAATCTTCCAGCGGCCTATAAACCGATCGCTCCGATCATCGTCGGTCATCCCAAAGCAGTGCCTGCGCAAGTTCCGCGGAAAGCCCCGGAAATCCGCTGGATTGGCGCTTAAGCGTGGCCAGCCGGGCGCCGAAATAAAAAGATCGAGATTGACCTAAATCAAGGTGGCGGCACGGGCGGTCTTTAATTTCATCAACGAAAATTAGCCTATCGGGGGAAATTCCCATGTCAGTTCAAACGATGTCGGCGCCGGCGACCAAGCCGTCCGGGATCAGTGGCTTCCACGTTGCTTTCGTCGTTGCATGGGCCGTCTGTCTGATTTTCTACTTTACGCAATACGCCGTGCGTTCGGCGCCGAGCGTGATGATACCCGAACTGACCCAAGCCTTCGGCCTGACGACCTTAGGTATGAGTTCGCTACTCGGAATGTATTACTATACCTATTCGACCTTCGCGATTATCTCCGGCGCGTCGCTCGATCGCTGGGGCGCGAAATACCCGATTCCGACCGGCATATTTTTCCTTGCCGTCGGTATCCTGATGTTCGGTTTAGGCGTGAGCTGGATGGCGAGCGTCGGACGCTTGTTGCAGGGTGCCGGCGCCGCGTTCGCCTTTGTTGGCGCCGTCTATCTGGCGACCCACGGCTTTCCGGCGCGCTATCTCGCAACCGCGATCGGCTTTACGCAATGCCTCGGCATGCTCGGCGGATCGGCCGGCCAATTCGCCGTCGGACCGCTGGTGCATGGTGGTCCGGTGACTTGGCAGCAGTTCTGGATTTACGCTGGCATCTTCACATTCGCGATTTGCGTCCTGATGCTGATCGTAACGCCACGCCAAGACGCGTCAGAGCACTCCAAAACCAGCATCTGGCATATGTTTGCGCCTTACAAGACGGTGCTTTCCAATCCGCAGTCGTATCTTTGCGGCTTCTCCGCCGGCTTGCTGTTCCTGCCGACCACGATCGGTACGATGATTTGGGGCGTCGCGTTTCTACGCCAAGGCTGGCATTTGGACGCCGCCGAAGCCGTTACCCGCGCGTCGATGATACCGCTCGGTTGGGTGGTTGGCGCTCCGGTGCTTGGTTACATCGCCGACCATTTCGGCCGCCGCAAGCCGGCGCTCTTTGCCGGCATCGCATTGATGTTGGTTTGCGCTCTGGCGCTCCTTTACCTGCCGCCCAACAGCTTACCGCCTTACCTGCCCGGCTTCCTGTTCGGCTTCGGCTCGGGCGCGGCGATGATTCCCTATTCGATCATCAAAGAAGTCAACCCGGATAACGTAAAGGGCAGTGCGACCGGGGCGATCAACTTCCTCGTCTTCTCAATGAGCGCGTTCGGCGCTCCTGGCGCCGGGTGGCTGCTGCAGAAACTCGCGGGCGGCGGCACCTTGACGCTCGATATTTTCACCAAAGGCGGCGGCAGCGCTGGCATCGCGGCGATCGTCCTTGCCGCAATCCTTGCGCTCTTCCTCAGGGAAACCGGTTTTGCGGCACGCAAAACGCATTGACCATTGCAACGCATGACGGGCGCGATCATGCGCCCGTCACGCTATCGAGCCAGTCATCAAACGAGGTCTGCCATGGAACGGGAAACCTTACGTCACATGCTCCGCGATATGCTGCTTTGCCGAACGTTCGAAGAGCGCGCCGCGGAAGAATACAGCAAGGGAAATATCGTCGGCTTTCTGCATCTTTATCCCGGCGAAGAAGCAGTTGCCGCCGGCGTTATCAAAGCCGCCGGCCCGTCTGATTATATTGTCAGCACTTACCGCGAGCATGCCCATGCGCTAGTGCGCGGTACGCCGGCGCGGGAGGTTATGGCTGAGCTGTTCGGTCGCGCCACTGGCATGAGCAAAGGCATGGGCGGCTCCATGCATATGTTCGATCGCGAGCGGCGGTTTATGGGGGGCTACGCCATCGTCGGCGAAAGCTGTCCAATCGCGGTTGGTGTGGCCTACGGAATCGCGATGCGTAGTCAGCCCGAATCGGTGATCTGCTTCTTCGGCGACGGCGCCGTGAACCAGGGCGCGTTTCACGAATCGCTGAACATGGCCGGCCTCTGGCGGCTGCCGGTGTTGTTCATCTGCGAAAACAATCACTACGCCATCGGCACGGAAATTCACCGCCATTCCGCCGTGCCCGAAGTTTTCAAACGCGTTGCCGCCTACAACATCCCCGCCGAAAAAGTCGACGGCATGGACGTGCTCAAGGTCTATAATGCCACAAAGCATGCACTTGATCGCATCCGGCGTGGTGGCGGGCCGCAGTTCATCGAATGCGAGACCTACCGTTACCGCGGCCACTCGATGGCCGATCCCGGCAGCTATCGGCCGGCGGTAGAGCTCAAGGCGTATCAAAATATCGATCCGCTGACGACCGCGGCTCGTGAGTTCGAGTTCGGCTATCCGACGCCGGCGGAATTGGCTGAAGTCGGCCCGGACAACATCAAGCTGTTTGCCGACCATCTGATCGATGGCGAGCATCTCGCCGAAGCAGAAGTCGACGAGCTCAAGCAGGATGTCCAAAAGGTCGTTGACGACGCCGTTGCGTTCGCTTCGCAGAGCGCGCAGCCGACCATGGACGCTGCTTGGGGCCATCTCAACGGCAATCATCGCCACGAAACCCTGATGTGAGGAAGACGATCATGTCGCAGGAATTGCTTTATTGGCAGGCGCTCAATCGAGCCATGGATCACGCAATGGCCGCCGACGAGTTAGTGTTCACGCTCGGCGAGGATGTCGGCCTCTACGGCGGCAGTTATCGGGTGACCGAGGGACTTTACGCCAAATACGGCGAGTGGCGCGTGCGCGACACGCCGATCTCGGAGGGCGGCTTCACCGGGCTCGGTGTCGGCGCGGCACTCGTTGGGGTGCGTCCGGTGGTCGAGATCATGACCATTAACTTCATGCTGCTGGCCCTGAATTCGATCATCAACGGGGCAGCGAAAATTCCCTTCATGTCCGGGGGCCAGTTCAAGATGCCGCTGGTCGTGCGCGTGCCTGGCGGAGTGGCCCGCCAACTTGGGGCGCAACATGCGCAGCGGCTCGAGCACACGATAATGAATGTCCCTGGCTTGCGCATCGCCGTCCCGTCGACGCCGCAGGACGCCTATTGGCAGCTGCGGCAGGCGATCGACAGCGACGATCCGATCATCCTGCTCGAACACGAGCTGTTGTATTTCACCAAAGGTCAGGTCGACGTCATGACCGAAGCGCCGCCCATGCACCGCGCCGTCGTGCGTCGGCAGGGACGCGATCTCACTATTATCAGCTACTCGAGGCACGCGGTATTGGCGCAGGAAGCCGCCAGCGAACTCGCCAAGGAAGGGATCGACGCCGAAGTCATCGACCTGCGCAGCCTCAGCCCGATCGACTGGAACACCTGCGCGGCGTCCGTCGAGAAAACCCATCGCGTGCTGGTGGTCGAGGAGGATTGCCGCTTTGCCGGCGCCGGCGCCGAAATCGCGGCAACGCTAACCGAGCGGTGCTTCGACGCGCTTGACGCGCCCATTCAGCGGCTTGCCGGTCTCGACATTCCCACGCCGTTCAACGGCGCGTTGGAAGCTGCGACAATTCCTCAAGTGCCCGACATCGCCGCGGCTGCGCGCTCGCTAGCGCAGACGGCGCAAGAAACCAAGGCAGCTTGACATGAGCGCTGCCATCACGATGCCAGCGCTCTCAGACACGATGAGTAACGGGCGGCTGGTGAAATGGACAAAAAAAGTTGGCGACCGGGTCAAGAAAGGTGACGTCGTCGCCGAAGTCGAAACCGACAAGGCGGTGATGGAAGTGGAGGCATTTCAGGACGGGTATTTGAGTGGCCCATTGGCGGCGGACGGCACCGAGGCGCCGATCGGTCAGGTCATCGGTTATATTTCCGATGATCGTAAGGGGGTCGCGACCGCCGCAGCGCCACCCGCCCCGGCGCCTGCCGTTGCCGCGCCGCCCGTCGCCGCGGCGCCGCAACCGGCAAAAGCGCCGGACGCAAAAGCGGGAAATGGAAAAGATACGGCCAAAGCCGCCGCCGAAGCACCATCGGTCTCGCCTGTTTTGGCCGCGTCGATGGGATCAGTACGCCCGGCCGTTCCGCGCCGCGCGCAGCCTGCACCGGCAACACCGGCCGCAAGGTCGGCGCCGGCAACGACGGCAACTCCTGCCGCGCCCGTGGCACAGTCGGCGATACAGGCCGGCCCGCCCTATAGGATCGAGCGCGCGTCCAGCCTGCGCGAGGCTGTCGCACGCAACATGATCGCCTGCGCGGCAACCCCGACCTTTCGCGTGACCGCGCTGTTGCCGCTTGAAGCTTTGGCCAATGCGGCCAAGACACGTCAGCAATCGCTTACGCTTCTCCTGGCGTGCGCCTGCGCGCGCACGATCGTCTCGCATCCACTTCTCAATGCGGCTTATACGCCCGAAGGGCTGGCGCGGCGCGAGCGCATCGACATCGGTATCGCCGTCGACAACGGTGACGGCCTCATCACGCCGGTTTTGCGCGATGCCGCCGGGCGATCCTTAGCCGCGCTGGCGCAAGACTGGAATGTGTTGCGCGAAAAAGTCAAAAGCCGGCGCATCGCTCCCGCCGACTATAGCGGAGCCACATTCTATCTGAGCGATCTCGGCGTATTTTCCGTCGTTGAGGCATTCGACTCGATCATTCCCCCTGGCGCGGCGGCAATCCTGTCGGTCGCCGCCTCGCGTCCACAAGGCGCCTCTTGCACGCTGGCCTGCGATCACCGCGTCGTGTTCGGCGCTGATGCCGCGCGATTTTTTGAGACGCTCCAGCAACAGCTGAACGATCCCGAGAAGCTGCTGGCGTAGGAGTGTTGAGATGACGAACTTTCCCGAGCGGCGCAACGAGCTGCAGAGCATCCTGCCGCGCTTGGCACGCGAGATCCCGGGGACGGTAAGCGGATTTGCCAATCTGCATAAAGCCGCAACCGCGACGGGACAGCTCGATGCAAAAACCAAGGAATTGATCGCGCTAGGCATCGCCGTCGCCATTCGCTGCGAATCCTGCATCGCCTACCACGTGCATGATGCGCTCAAGGCCGGCGCGACGCGTGCGGAAGTGGTCGAGACCCTCGGCGTCGCCATCATGATGGGGGGCGGACCTGCGACCATGTACGCCTGCGATGCTTTCACCGCGCTGGAGCAATTCGAGGCGAGGGTAAATAAGCGAGCATGCACAATAAAGCGGCGGCTGGCTGAGTATCTTTCAGAGACGCAAAAATTATTGGCGGCACCAAATTACTCTTAAATTACTACTCGTACTTGTGCGGCGATAACCGGCAGATTACCGGCCGTTCTTCTTCCAAGCCGGGGCGCTACCAACGCCCCTGAGCAAACCCGTGGAATCAATGGAACCGTGTTAGATTGTCCCGGGGAGAATGGATTGCGCGCGGAAAATCAAATCGCGACATTGCGGAGATTCTCGATCTTAGTCCACGCACGGTGAACAAGCACCTCGAAGCAAAGCTTGGCGTTGAAAATCGCACCTCCGCCGCCGCACTTGCAGTACGAACGATCGGCATACGCTGATGCTGTCATTGGCCCGACGTTGATCCGACTCCGCCGGTCAATTTTCATCAGCGCCATCCGAGACCGGGAGCAACGTGTTTTAGGATCGCCTCAATGACATGGGCGTTATAGTCGACACCTAACTGATTGGGCACGGTCAGAAGCAGCGTATCGGCCTCGGCGATAGCTTCGTCCTGCTTGAGGTCCTCGATCAGGGCATCTGGTTCGGCGGCGTAGCTGCGGCCAAAAATGGCGCGTTCGTTGCCGCCAAGATAGCCAATCGTATCTTCGCTTTCGTTGTCGCGCCCGAAATACGCACGGTCGCGGTCGTCCACGAGCGCAAAGATACTGCGGCTGACCGATACCCGGGGCTCCCGCGCATGACCGGCTGCCTTCCAGACCTCGCGGAAGATCCGGATCTGCTCGGCCTGCTGGACATGAAACGGGCGCCCGCTCTCGTCAATCTTAAGTGTTGAACTCTGGAGATTCATGCCGAGCTTCGCCGCCCACTCTCCCGTCGCATTGGTAGCGGCACCCCACCAGATGCGATCGCGCAGGCCCGCTGAGTAGGGCTCGACGCGCAAGAGACCGGGAGGGTTCGGGAACATCGGTTGCAGATTTGGGCGCGCAAACCCCTCGCCTCGCAGCACCTCGAGCAACACTTCCGTATGGCGTCTCGCCATATCGGCATCGGTCATTCCCTCGGCCGGGACATAACCGAAGTAGCGCCAGCCGTCGATCACCTGCTCAGGTGATCCGCGGCTGATGCCCAGTTGCAAACGTCCGCCGGCGATGATGTCGGCCGCGCCGGCGTCCTCCGCCATGTACAGAGGATTCTCGTAGCGCATGTCGATGACCGCCGTGCCGATCTCAATCCGCTTGGTTTTTGCGCCAACAGCCGCCAATAGAGGAAAGGGGGAGCCGAGCTGCCGGGCGAAGTGATGCACGCGGAAATACGCTCCATCCGCGCCGAGTTCTTCGGCGGCAACGGCCAGGTCGATGGACTGCAGGAGAGCGTCGGACGCGGATCGCGTCTGAGACTGCGGGGAGGCGGTCCAATGGCCAAACGAAAGAAAGCCGATCTTTTTCATGGTGCGTCGTCGCGGAACGCCTTCATTTCCGAAATGATCGTGGTTTTGGTGCGGCTAACGAGTTCATCGTCGGGGCCGTTCAGGGTGACATAAGTACGGCGGGCAAAAGACGTGTAGGATCGTACACGGTCATTGCGGCCGGTGCAGCGTCGCCGGCTGCCGTGAAACGGTCTTGCGGCCGTGCTTGAATGCGTAGAGCACCGGCGCCAATTCGGCCACCGCCGCTTCCGGGCTGGCGCAATCGAGCACGACGAGGTCCGCCGCCTTGCCGATTGCAAGTCCATAATCCGTAAGGCGCATGATTTCGGCGGGGCGCCGCGTCACCATATTGAAGCACTCGCGCATGTCCGCCGGCTTGGCGACCTGACAAACGTTGGCGTAGAGGTTGGCCATGCGCATCTGTGAACAGTCGCCGTAAGGCGTGAACGGATTGAGCACATTGTTGGTCGACAGCGAGCAATTGACCCCGTGGTGCAGAAGCTTGTGTGCCGGCACTACGCCGCGCGTGATGTTGTGGTCACGCTTATGCTCGCGGCCCATGAGAAAGAGATCAGTCGCCGGCAGCACCGTGAGCGCCACGCCGGCACTCGCGAGCCGATTCGCCATGGCTTCGAACGCGGGCGGCGACAGGCTGGTGGCCCTGGTCACATGCCCGACCGCAACTCGGCCACCATACTGGAATTCCTCGGTGCGCCGGCAAACGTAATCGATCTGCATGTTTTCCGCAGTCGGGCCGAGATCGAGATGGAAGTCGATATCGGCGTCGTAGTCGCGCGCCAACTCGAAGATGAGGTCAATCTGGCCGCGCGGATTGCTGTCGACGTAGGGCACGCCACCCACTGCACGACAGCCGCGATCGAGGGCTTGCACTATCAGTTCTTCGGTCCCGGGATTGTTGGTGAGACCCTCTTGCGGAAACACACAAATCTGCAAGTCGATCGCCCAGGCATATTCCTTGAGCAGCGGCATCACGCCATCCAGTCCGCGCATGCCAACGCCGGGATCGACCTCGAGATGCGTTCGCATATGGGTTGTGCCCTGCAGGATCGATTTTTCGAGCGTGCGGACCGCGCGAGCGCGAACGTCTTTTGACGTGAAAGAGGCCTTGGCCTTTGCTGTCTCTGCGATCGCCTCTTCCACGTCACCCTTGTCCGATTTGACCCGATCGAGGATGCACGACTTGTCGAGGTGGATGTGGGTCTCGACAAAGCCTGCCGATACCAGCCGGCCGCCGAGGTCGAGCGTTTCACCTTCGGCGGCGAGCTTCGGCGCCATCGCGGCAATCTTGCCTCCAGAGATGCCGATATCGATAGGCGAATGTTCGGTGCCGCTTGCGCGTGCATTGCGAAGAATAAGATCCATATCGCTCACACCTGTCCGCCGAGATACGCGCGAACGAGCTCCGGATCGCGCCCAAGCTCGCGGCCGGCACCGGAATGACTGATCGTCCCGGACTGCAGCACGTATGCGCGGTCGGCGACCGAAAGCGCCAGAGATGCTGCCTGATCGACCAGGAACATCGTGGTCCCCTCCTCGCGCATCTGCGCAAGTAAGTCGTAGAGGACCTCCAAAAGCTTCGGAGCCAGCCCCAGAGACGGCTCGTCAAGCATCAGGATCTTGGGGCGCCCCATCAAGCCCCGCGCAATCGCCAGCATTTGCTGCTCGCCGCCCGACAAAAGGCCCGCGAGTTGGCGCCGGCGCGCTTTGAGCGCAGGAAACCGCTCGAGCAGAGATTCGATCATTGCCATCTCGTCGCCCGCCCTTCGCCGATAGGCCCCGAGTCGCAGATTGTCGACCACGCTCAATTCCGGAAATACCTGCCGACCCTCGGGCACCAGGATCAGGCCCAAGCTTGCAATGTCGTCGGTCGCAAGGCGCTCGATGCGCCGCTCGACGAACTGCACCTCGCCTTCGCTCGGCCGGATCAGGCCGCTCAATGCCCGCATCAAGGTCGTCTTTCCGGCGCCGTTGGCGCCTAAAACGGCGACCAGTTCGCCTTCGGCAATATTGAGCGTGGCATTGCGGACAATAGTTAAGGCGCCGTACCCGGCCGATAGCGAACGAACGGAGAGCAGCGGCTGTTTACTGGAGGCGAGCGGCCGCCGGCGGCCTCGATCGGGCTGCTCGCCATCGCCGAGATACGCAGCACGAACGGCGGGTTCAGCGCGGACGGCGCGGGGTGGACCTTCGGCGATCTTGGCGCCGGCGTCGAGAACGACAACGTGATTCGACACGCCCATCACCAGTTCCATGTCGTGCTCGACCAAGATCACGGCGATCCCGATCGCTGCGAGCTTGCGAAGGATTTCGTCGATTTTAGTCGTGTCGTTTTGGTCGAGACCCGCGGCCGGCTCGTCGAGCGCCAGCACCGCCGGACGAGTCGCAAGAGCGCGCGCGATTTCGACCAAGCGCTTGTCAACATGGGCCAGCGTTCCTGCCAGCTGCGCCAACTCGCCCGTGTAGCCGACAAATGCGAGCAGGCTCTCCGCGATAGCGAGCAACTCGACGTCGCGCTGTGCCGCGACAATCGAACCTGGGCCCAGTATCCCGCGCCCCAGCGCGATCAAGACGTTATCGATGACTGACAAACTCTCGAACAGCTGGCTCGTCTGATACGTCCGCGCGATGCCGGCGCGCGGGATCTGGTAAGAGCGAAGATTGGACACTATCCGCTCGCCGAGCTGCACGCTTCCTTCGTCAGGAAGGTAGAAGCCGCAAATGGCGTTGAGTGCAGTCGTTTTCCCGGCGCCGTTCGGCCCGATCACGCTGGTGATTGCGCCGGCACGCGCGTCGAAACTCAAATTCCTGACGGCGCGTACCCCGCCGAAGCTTATGGCGAGGTTATGTGCCGAAATTCCGCTGCCGGTCACGCCGGATGCGAGAAATGTAATAACGTCGCGCCGCTGCCCGGAAAGCGCTCTGCGGCCTGTCTCAGGCAAAAATCCCGCGATAACTCCGACGAGTCCGGTCGGTGCGAGCCGAAGCACGATCAGCATCAGTACGCCGACAAAGAGAAGTCGGTATTGTCCGAGTGTCGCCAGAAATTCCGGAACCAGGACGACCACGCACGCCCCGACCAAGGGGCCGTACAGCCGGTCGGTGCCACCGAGCAGAACAACGAGCAAAAAGACGATCGACTGGAAGAACGGAAACAACTCCGGGCTGATGAAATTACTGAGCGAGGCATAGACACCGCCGGCGACGCCTGCGGCGATCGCCGAAATGCCGAATGCGACTGTGCGGATCAGCATCGGATTGAGACCAATCGAGCTACTGGCGGTTTCGGAGTTACGCACAGCGCGCATTGCCCGACCCCAAGGGCTGCCGCTCAAGCGTGCAAAAGCCGCCATTGCCAAGACGGTAAGCGCCACAGTCAGGTAACCGATGCCTTTCTCGCCGATGTCGGCGCCGAACAGCGTTGGAGAAGGAATCCCGGACAATCCATTCCAGCCTCCGGTCAGGTCCTGCCATTCAGCCGCGCCCTGTTCGACAACAAAGGCGAAGGCAATGGTGACCATGGCGAGATAGGGACCGCGCACGCGCAAGGCCGGAATGGCGAGCAGCACACCGGCAATACCGGAGATAACACCCGCGGCCATCAGGGCGAGCCAGAACGACCAGTCATGTGCGGTCGTCAAAATGCCGACCGTATAGGCCCCAATGGCATAGAACGCGACATGGCCGAGCGAAATCTGGCCGTTTAGTCCAACCAGCACGTTGAGGCCGATGCCGACAATTGCAGTCAGCCCGACCATCGTGATGACAAATGTCTGATAGCCGTTGCCGCGGGCAATGAGGAAACAGGCGACCGCAACGAGAGTGACAGCCAAAGCGGTCCCGCGCCACTTCATACTTTCCTCAACTCGGCACGGCCGAACAGGCCATTTGGCCGCAATGCGAGCGCGAGGATGACCAGCGCGAAGGTGACGATTTGGGTGTAGGTCGAGCCGAGCAATGCCGTGATCAGCGCTTCGCCGACGCCATAGACGAGGCCGGCCAACACCACGCCCCACGCACTCTCGATGCCGCCGAGAATTGCGACCGCGAAGGCCTTGATGCCGAACAGCGTGCCCATCGTGGTGGAAATCGTGAAGAGCGGCGCCACCATGATGCCGGCGACACCGGCGAGCAATCCGGAAAGGGCGAAAGCAAACGCAATGACCCGCTCGACACGGATGCCCATCAACCGGGCCGCATCTTTGTTCTGAACGACGGCGAGCAGCGCCTTGCCGTGCCGCGAGCTGACAAAGAAGATTTGCAAGCCGGCGGCGAGCGCAAGCCCGATCACCGGAATGAGCGCCTGAAGATATTGGACTCTGATGCCGGCGATGATGAACACGCCAGTGGTGAGCACGCCGGGCGGCATGCCGCGCGGGTCCTTGCCGAAGGTAAACAGCACCACATTCTCGAGCACGATGCCGAGCGCGACCGTGGCGATCAGCCAGGAATTCGAACCGCGGGCGACGAACGGGCGCACAGCTATGCGCTCGACAATGGCTCCCCACAGGGCGCAGCCAGCCAGCGCCAGCAGGACTGCGACGGCCGGCGGCCATTGCAGTGTGACCCAGAAGACGAAGCACAGCACCGCGCCCAGCATCATGCTCGATCCTTGGGCGAAGTTTACGGTTCGGGACACGGAATAGGTAACGTGGAAGCCAAGGGCCAGGAGCCCGTACATGCTGCCGAGACCGAGACCGGAGATGATCGCCGACGCAATCAGCATTGGATGAACGCGATAAGCTGAGATCGGGCTGCGCCGCGCGCGTGGCGCAGCCTCGTCTTCGCGGGTCCGGTAGTGAGTGGGGCGGCCAAACCGCCCCTCCTCTTTAGTTGACTGGAACGATTTTGTCGCCCTGGTAGTGCACCATGACGTAGTCGTCAGGACCGAGCGCGTCGTGATTGCTGGCCGTGAACGGCCTCGCATAGGTCTTGATCAGTCCGTCGTAGGGGGATTTCAGATCTTCCAGGGCCATACGGATCGCATCGCCATCAGTCGATCCAGCCTGCGCGATGCCGCGAGCAAGGATGTGCATCGCATCGTAGGCATTCGCCGTGCCGACCGGCGAGAAGATATCTTCCGGTCCCTTGATCGCCGGATACTTTTTTTCAAGCGCCGCGAGCACGCGCTGCCCAACCGGCCCTTGCTTGCCGAAGAAGCTGTAAGTCTGGACGAAATCCGCTTCGCCCGCCGTCGGTCCAGCCAACTCCGGAAAGCGCCCGCCGGAAATGCCCCAATGCGACGCCACCGGAACCGCCCACCCCATGCGCTCGCGCGATTTCATCACTTGCGCGCCAGGCTGGGCATTGGCGACCAGAATAATGGAGTCGGAGCCGGCTCCTTTGAGGCGCTCCAGTTGCGCGATCATATCCACATCGCTGGGCTCGTATTTCTCGATGCCGGCAATCTCAATCGATGGATCGGCCTTGCTCGCGGCGACAAGCCCTTTCTCGTTCGATTGCCCCCACGGATTGTTCAGCAACATCAGCCCGGCTTTCTTCGAGCCGAACTTCTGATGCGCGAACTTGAGTAGCCTGACGTCGACCAGCGCGTCGACCGCCGATACACGGAACGCAAAATTGGGATCGGCGCCGTTTCGCGTGATCGCGGTCGCGGCCGCCCATACGCCCATGTATATGTGCTTCTCCTTGTTGAGCACCGGGATCATCGCTAGCGACACCGGCGAATCGAGGCCGCCGAAAATCGCAACGATGTTGTCGGATATCAACTCGCGCGCCGCGATCAGCCCCTTAGGCGGGCTGAACTCATCATCGCGCTGCACAAGCTCCACCATGCGGCCGCCCAGAAGCCCGCCCTTGGCGTTGATCTCGTCGATCGCGAGCGAAAGTCCGCGGGTGATCGCCTCGCCGGATTGCGCGGAGGGGCCTGATAGCGCCGCCACCAGGCCGACTTTGATCGGGTCGGCTGCGAGCGCCGCTGCCGATCCGAAAACGATGAATGCGGCGCCGATCGTGATCGAGCGTGCCGCGCGAGCATAATCCCGTAGCCAGCCTTTTCGCATAGCCTTCTCCTGTCTCCCGGCAGGTTGGATTGGCAGTGGTGCCACCGGAAATGTCCGCGACTATGTGCAGCTTGTCAATTTCAGGCGGCGGCATGATAGGCACATTTACCCGTACAAGCCGGAAGCGGGACAGACTTGGCGCCGGCCGACGGCCTTCAGGCGCTATCAGCCGGCCTCTGAATGTTCCGAGACTTGCCGTGGGCGCCAGATCGCCGTGTGGGTAATCTGCGCTACGTCGCGTTCGTCGGCGACTACGACGGCATCGAATTCGACAATCGAATGTCCCTTTGAGATCACATTCGATGTGATCTCTGACCGCAGCGTGAGGCGTTGCCCGAGGTGAACGGCAGCGAGATTGTTGACCTTACTGCCAACGTGAATCCACGGACCCAGCACTACGTTCTGCATCAGCGCCATATTGGCGAGCCGCAGGATCTGACCGGGATGGACCAGTCCCTCGGTATGATACATTGGTTCGTTTTCGCGAACTTCGGCGAGATAGTCGAGAAGCATCGTGCGATCGATGGCAAAGGGAGCAATGCCGAGTGCGCGCCCGGGCGAAAGCGACTCCTCGCACGCCGGCGGACGATCGCTCGGCGGCTCGCCTGGCAAGATCGCATCGGCGATCAATAAAGCGGGCGGCTGCGACGGGATGCTCGCGCGTCCGGTCGCGCAGCGCTCGCCGCCGCTCTCCACAGCGAGAGTCAAAGCGCCGCCTTCCTCAGTTGCCGTAATGAGCGCGAGCGCCCCGTCGTAAACCGGCTTCCAGAAACGGCATTCGGCAGAGCCTTTCTCGAGCCATGCGCGACCCCAGCGGGCCACCGGCATGTGCGCCATATAGGCATAGACCTCGACCCCCGGAACGAGCCCGCCGCGGAAGCCAAATCGGCGTGCAACAGAATCCTCGTGGATCTTATTGTCGGACGCAACTGCCGTATTGTAGGCGCTCACCTCCCGCATGGCGCTCGACGTATTCATGGGTGACCTCAGGCTGACGGACAGTTCTGTAAAATAAAATCATAACAATATTACGCGCTTCACTGCACCCTGACGAGAGGCGCGGGCGGTCTGCTCGTGGCACACAACACCCTTGGGCGTGCCGATCATCACGTCGACTGACGGCGGATTAGCGGACGGCCCGTCTTGCCAAGTTTGGCTTAAGGTGAACAAAGGCGAACGAGGCTTTATCGGAGGAAGCGTCTGCACCGAAGCGAAAATTGCGACGGGATATCAATCAACTACCAAATCGACTTCCTTCGTATCCGTAAATTTACCCACAAAGAACCCTCGGATTGCGGCGATCAATAGCGTACGAGAGAAACCTTAGTGGCTCAGCACTCCTCACGCGTTCCACACTTCGATTCGGAGCCGCTGCCTGCCCTCGCGGCGATCTGGTCTCTGCAAAGTCGCGCGCAAGCCGGTCAGATTGGGGACATGTGACGGATCTCGTTGAGTACGAAATTGCCGACCCGTTTGCCGCGATTGCGCAGGATTTTCAGCAGCCCTTGATCAACAAAATAAGTGAGCAGGATCGAATCGCGCGACTTCACACGATTGTGCACCAGATCGGCCGAGTGCCATGTGTCGTCACCGACGGCGAAGGCGTAGCCGGTGTTGGGCGCAAAACGCATCTGCGCCCTCTTCGGCAGCGAACCGTCGCCGAGCTTCTCGTGGAAGATGGTGCCAATGTCCATATTGGCGTCGTCTTTCGGCAGATAAAGCTGAACTGTGATCCCCTTCCAGCGCGTATCCGTGTGCGGGGTGATCAGGTATCCGGGGATGTCGCGGGTGAGGACTGGGATTGGATACATGCCGACCTTGCTGAAGTCCTGGCCGAAACGCTTCGCTAGCCCGGGCGCCAGACCCCGGATAAAAGACTGCTTCACCTTTTCCGAGCAGAGCGCGCGGCCGACCACGTCCCATAGCGCGCGCTTTTCCGGCGGCAGATTGCGGATGTATTCCGGGAACAGATCGATCTTAACCCGCGTATGGGTACCGTCGTCGAGATCGTGGCCCTTGCTGCGGCCGTGCATTGGTCGATAGTCGGTTGGCTCCGGCATTAGGCGCAGA
Organism: uncultured Alphaproteobacteria bacterium; assembly: GCA_963747855.1. Lineage (GTDB taxonomy): Bacteria > Pseudomonadota > Alphaproteobacteria > Rhizobiales > Xanthobacteraceae > BOG-931. The sequence continues at coordinate 306,026 of CAVVGN010000002.1, read as the reverse complement.
ATTTGCGCATAGATGTCGTCGGGGAACACACGGTCGAACTCGAGATGGAAAAACGGTTTCTCGACGGCGCGCGCGGCGTCGACCGACTTCGCAATAAACACGGCGAGGGTGTCGGCCGCACGGAGGCGGCTGTCGCCGGTAAGGGCTGTTGTCTGGTCCATCACGATAATTCGCTTTTTTTGGCAACCGGAATTTCAAGAAATTTGCCGCGATTTGACCTCTCATGCAATCCATGTTGACTCGACAAGCGTCCGTGTTGGGTCATCTGCGTCATTTCGAGGGCACGCTACGCACTTCCGCCGTGTCCTCAATTTCGGACATTTTGCTGTCTCGCAGCAAACGATGTTCAGGGCCAATCGCCGTGCCTGTCATCGACAGAACGATTGGAGGATTGCCATACAGTCGCGCCAGATTATGTATGTCCGGAGGCGCAGTCCAGCACGCTGCGCCTGGCCCACCTCGACATTATGTATCTTGATTGGAAGAAACACTTCGCAAGAGTAGCCCGAGGCCCAGACGAAGGCCCGGATCGGACCTGAAAGAAAGATAGCAACGCATGTTCACACACATAATGGTCGGCGCCAACGATCTCACCGCCTCCAAGAAATTCTACGACGCCGTGCTAGGCGCCATCGGGCTCCCGGCGGGCCAAGCCGATCCGAAGGGCCGCATCTTTTATCGCACTAAGACTGGCGTGTTCGGCATCACCAAGCCTATCGACGGCCAGCCGGCGACGCATGCCAATGGCGGCACCATCGGCTTCGCGTGCACCAGCCCTGAACAGGCGAGGTCTTTCCACGACGCCGGCGTCGCCAACGGTGGCAAGAGTATCGAGGACCCGCCCGGCTGGCGCGAGGGCGCCCGGGGCAAGCTCTATCTTGCCTACCTGCGTGATCCATCCGGCAATAAGATTTGCGCGCTGCATCGCGGCTGAATGCGTGGCCACAGACACAGTAATCTAACCAGGGTAATCGGCCGCTGGTCATTCAAGATGCGGCGCGGCCTTGCGTTGGCGGATGTCGCTTGTGGGTCGAAAGCTACCGAAACGCGATGTCCGCTTCTCTAATCGGTGGTTTTAGGGCAAGCGCTTCAGACTATCCACTGCTGCGGTGTCGATGTCGCTCGCGGGCTCGTGCTTCTCCTCGGAATCGGCACCAAGGCCCTTCCGCAGCACCTAAAATCTTCAGCTATTCACAAGCTGCCGGCCGATTACCCCATCTGTCATGTCCGGTTTTCCCGATAACAGATGAGGTGGATGGCTACCGCTCACGGCATCTAGGTGCCAAGGTGTGAAGGCTATCAAGCATTCACGAGCAAAAGGAGCCATCCGTCATGGAGAGGCCAAGCGCATTTTTCAGGTTCACGGTGTTGATGCGACCGGGCCATTCTTCGCCAAATTGCCGTCGTGCCTAGTTGGCATGGAAGCGTCCGGCAGCTCGCATCACTGGGCGCGCGCTCTGATCAAGCTCGGCCACGAGGTGCGTCTGATGCCGCCGGCCTACGTCAAGCCATATGTTAAACGCGGCAAGACCGACGCCGCCGATGCAGAAGCGGTTTGCGAAGCGGTCAGGCGTCCGACCATGCGGTTCGTGCCGGTGAAGTCACCCGAACAGCAGGCGGCGCTGTCGATGCACCGAGCGCGCAATCTGCTGGTCAAGCAGCGCACGCAGCTAGTCAACATGATCCGCGGCCTTCTCGCCGAGTTTGGCATCGACATCCCCAAGGGTCTCGAACGGCGCTACTGATGGCGCGACGGATAGTCGATGGTGAAGCACCGGACGTTCCGATTGAAGCCGCAAAGATCGTCGGCACCCTGTCACGGCAGGCGCTCGACATCCACCTTCGGCTTCGCCAAATTGATCGCGATCTGCTCGTTTGGCAACGCGGCAACGATGTCGCGCGTCGTCTCATGACTATACCCGGCATCGGGCCGGTCGGGGCGACGGCACTTGCCGCATCGGTCACCGATCCGCATCAGTTCCGCTCGGGACGACAGTTCGCCGCTTGGTTGGGACTAACTCCACTTCAGAAGTCGAGCGGTGGCAAAGAAAGGCTCGGGCGCATCACCAAGATGGGCGACAAATATCTGCGCAAGCTGCTCATTGTCGGCATGACCTCACTTGTCCGCCGTGCAAAGTACAATCCCGAGACGATCGATCCACGGCTGGTCAATCTGCTGGCGCGAAAGCCGGTGCGGGTCGCAACCGTCGCGATGGCCAACAAGACCGCGCGGATTGTCTGGGCAATCATGGCGCGAGGTGAGACCTATCGTGCCGGCCACCAACCGGCACTGGCCGTATAAGGGCAACATAGCGGAAGAGGAGATCAGCTTCACGAGGTTGCGAGAGCGATGCGATGTGATGGCAAACCGGTCGGACCGGGAACAAGGACAACCCACCGAATGTCGAAGGCGTCATAGCCTGATTAACAGAATGGGACCTTGTTCGCGGACTCCATCAGGGCCAGCAGTCTCAATCGACTGCATCAACAGGCCGGACAGAAGACTGCACCCGACCCACCGCCACTACGTCAATTTATCTCTTGCAACGCGGGGGCCATCCACAGAGGACATTCGCTGACGTGATCGGATTGTCCGCTAAAAGCCATGAGGAAACTCACGCACTGCAACAATTCAGGTAGATTTCAACGTGCGCCACCGTTGCGAGCCACCCCCACGCCGCACCTTGGACAGCGCGCCGCACTCTATTCCATAACAATCCGACTGCCGGTCGCGCCGTTCAACAGCCGCTTCAGGTGAAAGCCGGCCAACTGGTCGCCCGATCGCTTGCCGACGTGGGCGGCAAAGGCAGCCAGCGCGCCGCCGTCATTGGCCTCCAGTTTGGCGAACGCATCGAGGTAGCTCCGGGTGCCAGGATCTTCGTATTGTGAAGGGCGAAGTGGTTCGAATGCTCGCAACGCTTCGGTCTTGCCGCGCAGCATAAGGTCGCCTACCGGCCGGCCGCAGAATTCCGGCACCCTGGCGGCGAGATGGGCGCTGACGCAAACGCGGGTGCCAAGTTGTTTGTTGGCGGTTTCTAAGCGAGCCGCCACGTTAATAGTATCGCCATAGGCGGTGTAATCGAAGAAACGGCCGCCGCCGAAATTGCCGACGATCGCCGGACCGGCATGCGCGCCGATACGCGTGACTCCGAGTGCAATTCCCTTCTGCCGCCAGCGATCGCGGAAGCCCTGCGCGTATTCATCCAACGCCAACGCGCAAGCGATCGCGCGCGCGGCATGATCGGGCTGCTCGCCCGGCGCGCCGAACAGCACGTGAATGGCGTCGCCGACAATCTTCGCCACGGTGCCGTCGTGCGCGAACACGACATCGGTCATTCCGGCGACATAATCGTTGAGCAGCGGGCCAAGCACGTCCGGTTCCAGCGTTTCCACCAGCGTGGTGAAGCTCGCCACGTCGGTGAACAGCGTCGCGATCTCGCGGCGCTGCCCGCGCAGGTCGATCGCGTCGGAATCGCTGACCAGCCGCTGCGCCAGATTGGGTGAAAAATACCGCGACAGCGAGGCGTGCGCGCGCTCGGCGGCCGCCTGCCGCCGGCGCGCCTCGCGCAGAAGCTCAATATGCCGGAGGGTCTTAGCGATGGTCGTTTCCAGGTCGGGAAAATCGATCGGCTTGGTCAGGAAATCGAACGCGCCGCGGTTCATTGCGGTGCGAATATTGGCCATGTCGCCGTAGGCCGAGACGATGATGGTCGAAATCTTGTCTTCGGCCTCCTGCAGCTTCTGCAACAGCGACAGCCCGTCCATCCGCGGCATGTTGATGTCGGTCACCACCAGGTCGACGGCGGCGTTGGCCTTCAGCACCGCCAATGCATCGACGCCGTCGCGCGCAAATAGAAAAGCGACCGACCCGTCGCGAATCTGATGCCGAAACTTCTGCTGTATCAGCGCCTCCAGGTCCGGTTCGTCGTCGACGACAAGTATCTGCGCAGTCATGCCGCACTTCCGACCCGCGTATCGATTTCGTTGCGCAGCGTGCCGAAATCAATCGGCTTTGTGAGCAGCGCCTCGGCGCCCTGTTCCAGCGCCTTACGCTTGGTTTCCGGATCGCCGTACGCGGTGATCATGATGATCGGTACATCCGGACGCAAACTCTTGGCCCGCGGCAGCAGCTCGAGCCCGCTCATGCCCGGCATATTGATGTCAGACAGAATCAAAATAAGCGATCGGTCTTCCGCCGCTGCGATGCGTTCAAGTGCCGCCGCCGCCGACTGCGCAAACTCCATCGCAAAACGGCCGCTGCGCAAATCCCGCCGGAATTGCTGACGAAACAGATGTTCGACATCCGGCTCGTCGTCAACGACAAGGATTAAAAGATTCACGCATTCCCTCCAGATTTGGCGATAGCTGCCGCCCCGCGCGGCAGCACGATGCGAAATTCGGTGAATTCACCCGGCCGCGTGTTGACCTCTATGAACCCGGCATGTTGCTTGACGATGATATCGTGGCTCAAGGATAGCCCAAGGCCGGTGCCTTCACCCGCCGGCTTGGTGGTGAAGAACGGATTGAACATCTTTTCCTTGACCTCCGGTGGGATGCCGGTGCCGTTGTCGCGGATTTTGATCTCGATGCTGTCGCCGAGATTTTTGGTGGCCGCAGACAAGGTCGGCTCATAGCCGCCGCCGTTTGTTTCCGCCTTGCGTTTCGTCGCCGCGTAAAAGCCGTTGGATATGAGGTTGAGCAGCACACGGGTGATCTCCTGCGGAAACAAATCCGCTTTGCCCGTGCTCGGGTCGAAGGAGCGTTCAAGCGTAATATTAAAGCCCTGCTTCTCGGCCCGTGCGCCATGATAGGCAAGGCTTAGGCTTTCCTCGACGAGGGCATTGACGTCGACAGGCTGATGCTCGGTTGACCCCTGGCGCGAGTGCAGCAGCATGTTCTTGACGATCGAGTTGGCGCGTTTGCCGTGCTGCACCACCTTGTCTAGGTTGCTGCGCAGCATATCCATAAGCTCGTTGATTTCACCTCGCGTCTTATCGTCGACGGCAACGGCCTCAAGCGCCTCCCGCAACTCGTCGATCAATTCTGCGGAGAGCGACGAGAAATTATTAACGAAATTGAGCGGATTCTTGATCTCGTGGGCGATACCGGCGGTAAGCTGGCCGAGCGAGGCGAGCTTCTCGGTCTGGATCAGGCGATCCTGCGCGGTGCGCAGGTCGGCGAGCGAGGTCGCCAGCTCGCGTGTGCGCGTTTCTACGTTGGCGTATAGTCGCGCGTTCTGGATCGCTACCGCCGATTGCGCCGCAAACGTCTTGATCAGATCGACGGTGTTTTGCGCAAACGAGCCCGGCACACGGCGGCGCACCACTAGCATGCCGACAACGTCATCACCGCGGATGAGCGGAGCCGTCAGCCGCGAACGGTATCCGGCCCGCAGGATGATGCGATCGACGTCGGTGAGATCGCCTTGGTTCAGGTCAGCATACTGCACGGGTTCGCGCGCCCCCAACATTGTAGCCACGTTGCGATCGCCGGCGTCGATGCGGGTATGGCCGAGCGCCTCGATCAGCTCGTGATCCATTCCGTAAGTTGCGCGCAGATGGAAGTCGCGCTGTGCCTCATCATATACATAGATTGCCCCGGCATCTGTCGACGAGAGCTGCACGGCCTTAGCGACAATGGTTTCAAGCACATTTTCGAGATCGAGCGTCGAGTTTACCGCCCGGGAGACTTCGCCGAGCGCGCGCAGTTCGCCGACGGAACGGCTCAGCTCATCGGTCCGCTCGCGAAGCTCAGTGAGAAGCCGCGCGTTCTCGATGGCGATGACGGCCTGGCTGGCGAAGTTTTGTACCAGCGCGATCTGTTTGTTCGTGAACGGTACGATTTCCTGACGGTAAATACCGAGCACGCCGACAAGCTCGTCTTCCCTTAGCAAAGGCACGACAAGAAGCGTACGTGCACCGGCGCCCTCGACCAAATGGACGTAGGGCGCGAAACGTTCCTTATATGCCGGGTGCTCCGGCAAATTCTCGACCTGAAAGAACCGCTTGGTCTCGACGACGTGTGCAAGCGCCGACAATGGATGAGGGCGTATGAGGGGCTCGCGCCTGCGGTGCTCAGCGAACGCGGCTGGCGCGTTGAACATTGCGCCGACGCGAAACGCGCCGTTTTCGCGCAGCTCGAGATTACCGAAAGTTGCGCCGCAGATACGGGTCGCATTTTCTAGAATTGACTTGAACACTGGCTCAAGATCGCCGGGCGAGCTGGAGATGACGCGCAACACGTCCGCAGTCGCAGTCTGCTGTTCGAGCGACTCGCGCAGCTCGGAAAGCAGCCGCGCGTTCTCGATGGCGATCACCGCCTGGTCGGCGAAGGTCGTCACCAGATCGATCTGCTTTTGCGTAAACGGGTTCACCTCTTTGCGCATCAGGCCGAATACGCCGACCGTCGTCCCCTCACGCAAGAGCGGCACGCCGACGACGGTTCTGAAATCGGCCGCCTGCTGGTGGCCGCCGGCGCGGTATTCCGGATCAGCCAATACGTCGGCGATTTGCACTGGCCGGCCTTCGGCCGCCGCGCGCCCGGTAGCGCTGCCGCGATTTCCCGGCAACGGATTCTCCTTGGCGTAACACTCGGCCTCTGGTGAAAAGCCGCAGGTCGCAAGCGTCAACAGCACCTCGCCGTTGCGCTGCAGGATGACGCCACGATCGGCCGCGCAGAGCTCGGAGGCAGACTTGACGAGCGTATCGAGCACGGTTTGCAGGTCGAAGGTCGAGCGGCTAATGGCCTTTAGAACGTCCGCCGTCGCGGTCTGCTGCGCCAACGACTCGCGCAGTTCGCTGAACAGCCTTGTGTTCTCGATTGCGATAACGGCTTGGCTCGCGAAGGTTCGGAGCAAAGTCATCTGCTTGTCTGAAAGCAGACCCGGCGTGCGGCGGGCGACGCTCATTGAGCCAATGGCCGCGTCACCCCGCAACATGGGCATCACGGTGATAGCGAAGTATCCGCTTTTCAAAAAATTATCCATGCCCACCCGCAATTCGTCGGGCGCGCTCGCGCCATCGGGAATATCGATCTCGCGTCGATCGAAAATCGCGGAGGCCGTGATGTAGTCGCGCCTCATGGGCAAAGGATAGACAGCTCTGATTGCGTCGATGCTTTTCTGGTCCGCTCCAGCGATGGCGGCGGCACGGAGCCCATCGCCCTCAGGCAGCGAGATGATCACCGCGGCGCCGGGAAACAGCCGCGATCCGCTTTGTACGATCGCGTCGAAGGCCGGCTGGCTGTTGGTCGGCGAATTGCTGATCACCTCGAGGATGCCTGCTGTGGCGGTCTGCTGGTCCAAGGTCTCGCTCAGCTCGCGCGTGCGGTCTTCGACTTTGCGCTCCAGGTTGGTGTAGGATTCCTCCAGCCGGCCGGCCATGTCATTAAACTGATCGGCAAGTGACTCGACCTCGTCGCCGGTCTTGATGGCGATGCGCTGGTTTAAATCGCCCGCGCCGATACGGGCGGCGCCGGCGCGCAGCGCCTGGATCGGCACCACCATGCCGCGGGCGAGGAACACGCCGGCAGCGAAGGCAAGCGCGAGCGCGCCGAGAAGCACGACCGCGGTGCGTTCGAGCGAGGCGTAGAGCGGCGCATAGGCTTCTTCGATCGGCGTCTCGACGAACACGAGCCAGCCGAGCGGGCTGACCGGCGCTGACGCAGTGAGCACACGATGGCCGTCAATGTCGAGAGCCTCCTGAACCTGTTCGCCGGTATTGCCGCTCTCGTTGGCGTGGGCGGCCTTGACCTGCGCGAGCTGCGACACATCGGTGTTGCGTAATACCAGGCTGATATCGGGGTGTGCGACAAGGCGGCCGGCGGCATCAACCACATAAGCGCGACCGTGGCCGGCAAATTTGATCTTGGAAAGCACGTCCCAGATCAGCTTGAGGTTGACTTGTGCGATGCTCACCCCGGTGTCGCGCCGCGTGCCGGCGAGTGACAGCGTCATATACGGCTCGGACTCGCGGCGGAAATAGACCGGGCCGTAGTAGACTTTGTGCGCGACCGCCTCGACGAATGCCGGATCCTTGGAGACGTCTTTCCCGCTGCCGACGACCTCCATGGCCAGCCGCGACACTTTTAGCTGCTCGTGGCCGCTCGAATCGATTTCGGCGAGTTCGGTAATGGCCGGCACTTGCCGAAGGAGCCGCAGCGCGTCGAAGCGCCGCTGCTCCAGCGTGCCCGCCGACCAGGGCAGCTGCGTGGTCCACCCGACCTGGCTCTCGATTTCGCTGATGAATTGGCCGATCTTGCCGGCGGCGGCTTCCGCCTGCTCGCGCTGGATGCGTACCAGCGTGCTTTTCTGCTCCTGATACGAGAAGTAGACGTCGAACACGCCATTGGCGATCAGCGCCAAGGCGACGACGGCGACGAACAGCGCGACATATTTGAGAAACAGCCGGCTTCGCACGACGGAAGCGCCGGCCGCCGTCGCGGCGCCGGTAGGCGCCTGCGCTTGCGTCTGTCTTCCCTGGGGGTCAGGCAGCGCTTTCATGGACTTATCCTACAATTTGCGCCCCTTTGCGAGCGAGAGAAAACACTCTGGCGCAGCCTCCTATTCGATTACCTCGTCCGCGGTGGCCAAAAGCGCGGTTGGAACTTCAAGATCAAGTGCCTTCGCGGTCTTCCTGTTGATGGCGAGCGTGAACTGCGTCGGCTGCTCGAACGGCAGGTCGGCAGGCCGCGCGCCTTTGAGAATGCGGTCAACCAAGGCTGCCACCCGCTCAAAGCTCTCGTCCTGATCCGGACCGTAGGACATCAGGCCACCATCGCGGACAAGAAACGCAAATTCATAGATGGCCGGCAGCCGACGCGCCGCTGCGTACTCGAATACCCGCTTGCGGTTGAGAATGGTGAGCGAGTCGGTGACCATTAGGATCGCGTCGGGCTTTTCGCGATCCATTGCCGCGAACGCCTGCTCGAAGTCATTGGGTTCATTCACCCCGAGCGGCTGGACGCTGATGCCCATCACCTTGGCTCCCGTCTCCGACGCGCGATAACGCATGGTCATGCCGAGGTCGGCGGCGTTCCATAGCATCGCCACGCGCTTGAGCGCTGGCACCATCTGCTTGAGTAACTCCATCCGCTTGGGCGTCAGCTCCGCCGATACGTCCGAGATGCCGGTGATGTTGCCGCCCGGCCGCGCTAGGCTCTCGACTAGGCCGGTGGCGACCGGATCACCGGCCGCGAACGCAACCACCGGGAGCGTGGTCGTCTGTTTTGCGGCAAGCGTCGAGGGATAGCCCACGGTGACGACAACATCGACCTTGCTCGCCGCCAGTTCGTCGAGCAAGCGAGGTAGGCGATTCAAATCCCCCTCCGCCCCACGGCGCTCGAACTCTATATTGCGGCCAAGCACATATCCGAACTGAGCGAGACCGCGGATGAGCGACACCCCGGATGGGCTCGCGTCGGCGACCGGCGCCCCCGGGCTGAGCAGACCGATGCGATAGACCTTCGTTGGCGACTCAGCGATGACAGAGCGCGGCCACATAACTGCCGCGCCGCCGAGAAGGGTGATGAAATTGCGTCGCTGGATGTGCCTCATGTCGAAAGCGTAGCATTTTGCGACCGGGCTGCGAGTGAGAAATGGCATCCCGCCGGCCTCGGACACCGATCGGGCCGAATGTCGCCCTTGGGTCCAAACTGTGACATCGCAGGATGGCTGCGTAACGGCAACTTTGGGCCAATCGGCGACATAGGCAGCCCAGCTATTTCCGGCGCTATTCGATGATCTCGCCCGCTTTCGCGAGGAGTGTTGGTGGCACCGTTAGTCCGAGGGCCTTGGCGGTCTTTAGATTAGATTGATCACAAAATCATATTTGGTCGGCTGTAATACCGGTAGGTCCGCGGACTTTGCACCTTTGAGAATGCGACCGACATAGGTTCCGACATTATTGTAGCTTTCGACGACATCCGGCGCGCGATGTCCGCTGTTCCTCCGTTAACGACTAAAAACTCTGTCTCGCAGCAAACGAGCGCCTGCGGTGATCCGAGATCTTCTCAGCGCCGGTGTTGCCCGGCCGCACCGGTGCACTGGCAAAATATCACTCGGCCGCCGCAGGCTGCTGCACCGCGCCCTCGATGCTGGGCGATAGATAGGCTCCTTGGCGAAGCAACTCGCGCTGGATCACACTCGACGCAACGTCGCGAGGGCGCTTGCCGGTTCCTGCCGCGAGAGCGGCCGCAACGCCGGCGGCTTGGCCGGTGAGCCAACACTGGGGGATCTCGCGCAGGAATGTGTGCGAGCTCGCATCGCAAGCAACATGGCGCCCGGCCCCTAATATGTTGTCGAGCTTTTCCGGCACCAGCGCTCCGTAGGGCACCGAGATGTTGGGAAACTTCGGTGCCAAGGAGGTCGACACGCCAATTTCGTCATCCCACACCTGACCGGTGTCCCATTGCTGGCGGGTCACCTTGCGCACACCAGCGAGCCGCCGGCTGTGGCGAACGCCAATCTGTGGTGCGCCGAGCGTTAGGAAGGCATTGGAAAAACCAGGAGCCGCGGCCCGATAAACCTCAAGATGACCGACCGCGAGCTCACGCGAACGAAGTTCAACGGTAGTCAAGTCCTCGACATCTACTGCGCTGTAACCTGCAAGCCGCGGACCTAAGAACAATGCCACGTCGTTACGCCAGGACACGAACGGCTTCTCGAAGAATTTTACGCGGTCACGACCCAGCGCCATGAAAGCTGCAAATGAGTCCGGTTCTTCGCGGCGGAACGCGAGCCATCGCTCCATATCGACGCCGCCGAGCAGGAAGACGGTATTCATACAGTGGTGAATGTCGCTGGCGTCGACATCAGATTCGCACCGTGCGCCGGACCGCGAGATCAGGTCGGCGTCGCCGGTGGTGTCGACAATCACTTTGGCCAGAATCGCGTGCCGGCCTTCCTTGCTTTCAAAGATCGCACCCCGCACGATGCCATCTTCGACGATTGGCGCAGTGCACCAGGCGTGCAGCAACAGCCGCGCCTTGGCCTCCTCCGCCATCCGCATGGCCAGCGTCTTGAGCGCCTCGGGATCGATCGTCGGCGACCACGTCACAATGCCATGGTAGGCAGCTGTCCGCTGCGCCCAATAGGCGGCGGTTGCGACGTCGCGATTCCCCCAGTCGGCGCGCGGCGGTCCCTGGATCGCATCCTTCGGCAGTCGCTCCATGAATTCCTCGGCGAGCCCGCGGATGATCGGTCGGCCGGACCAATCGGTCATGCGGTCGATCCAGATGACAAGCCCGCCTGTCGAAAGCCCACCCAGGTGGTTATAGCGCTCTACCAGCAAGACCTCGGCGCCAAGCCGTCCAGCAGCAATGGCAGCCGCCGTTCCGGCCGGGCCACCGCCGACCACCAGCACGTCGGTTTCGGCGAAAACTGGAATTTCGCGCGGGGGCTCGAAAAACGTTTTGTTGGGGCGGATGTGCCGCACCCGATGACTGCCGCTAAACAGCTCAAGACCCTGAGCGGCGCCGATGCTGCTGCTGTAATTACCGCTGCCTGGGGGATCGCGGAAAATCTCGCTTTCCCGCGTCGTTCGCATACCGGGTTCGGGCTCTTTGCCGGTCGACATTTCGCAACCTCAACCGCTTGCCCCGCGGGAAAGCGCGACAATCGTCATCAACGACAGCCCCTACTCCCGACCCCGTGCGCGTATACTGTCAACCAGCGTAGTGTCCTCGACGAGATCGCGCAATCGGCCCCCTTAAAGACGCCTTCCCAGGGCCGCTCGTGTGTCACGTCCGCATTCAGGTCGAAGCTTTCAGGCGTAAAAGACGCCCAAAGGCGACTACGCAGCTTTTCGCGCGCTCGACCCCTTCTTCGCAGTTGTCATGGAGGGTCTCTCGAAGTTCGTAGACGGCGAACATTACTTCGACGCCCTCGACGACGATATTTTATTTGAGTTTCGCTACGATTTTCCAGGTTGGCCGCAGGTAACGCGTGGCCGTGCCAACCTCGTGGCGCTCTATGCGGGATACGGTAACAACATCAGGCTCGATCGCGGCGATGCGCTGATTACGCATCCTTCCGAGAACGGCCGTGTCGTGACTCTCGAGTACGAAGTGCGTGGGAAGATACTGGCGACTGATACGCCCCATGACAACAGGTTTGTCTCGATCGCCACGATTGAGAAATCGCAAGATAGTGCGCGGGCGGGATTACTTGGATTCGCTCGCCGCGTGGAGGGCGTTGAACGGGGCCACCTAACGGGCACGAGCCGCTTCAAATGCCTTCGACGACAAGTCTCTAGTCCGCTAACGTCCGCTGCGGGTCGATGGTGTTGAAAAAGGGCTCGTGATTTTCGGCGAACCGTGATTCCGTCTGCTTGAGGCTATCAAGGGGCGGAGGCTCGTCATGATGGGTCGGCAGACCGGCGATCAGAGCCAGTTGTTTTACCTATTCAACCTCGAACGGCGTATTTCAGCGGGCCATTTGTTGCGCCGGATCAATCCGGTCGTGACGCGGATACTGGGTGAGCTACGCGAGAAGCTCGCGCCCTTCTACAGCGACATTGGCCGGCCTTCGATTGATCCCGAGCTTATGATTCGGATGCTGATTGTGGGCTACTGCTACGGCATCCGCTTCGAGCGGAAGCTGTGCGAGGAAGTCGAACTGCATCTGGCCTATCGATGGTTCTGCCGGCTCGATCTCGACGACGGGGTGCCCGACCATTCGACGTTCTCGGTCAATCGTCACGGCCGCTTCCGCGACAGCGACATCTTGCGCCGTGCATTCGAGGCGGTGGTGCAGGCCTGCATGACTGCGGGTCTGGTCAAGGGCGAAGGCTTCGCTGTGGATGCCAGTGTCATAGAGGCGGATGCCAGCCGCTATCACGGCAAGGCGCCCGATGAGATCGATTGGTCCCTGCCGGAGCGCCAGACCCGCGCGGTCGCCGAGTTCCTTGGGGGCCTCGATGACGAGGACCCTTACGCCGATCGCAAGTCGCCGAAGCTAGTCTCGCCAGTCGATCCATGCTCGGCATGGACAGCAAAAGCCAACAAGCGCGTGCAGTTCGGCTACGGGCTCAACTACCTGATCGACATTGCGAACGCGGTCATCGTCGATGCGGAAGCCACGCCGGCCAGAACCTATGACGAGGTCGCCGCCACCAAGACGATGATCACGCGGACTGAGGAACGGTTGGGGCTCAAGGCGAAGCGCCTCGTCGCCGACACGGCTTATGGCACGGGCAAGTTCCTCGGTTGGCTAATCGAGACAGGCATCACGCCTCACATCCCGGTCTGGGATAAGAGTATGCGAGAGGACGGCACCTTCTCACGCGCCGACTTCACATTCGACAATGAGCGCAACCTCTATGTCTGCCCCGCCGGCGAATTGCTCACGACCACTGGCAGCGTCGGTGCCGACCATGTTGTTCGCTATCTCGCGCTCAAGCGCGATTGCCAGGTCTGCCCCCTCAAGCCGCGGTGTTGTCCGAAGACGCCTTCACGCAAGGTCACACGCGATCTGAACGAGGAAGCCCGCGATCACGCCCGTGCACTGATGGCAACGCCCGAGTTTGCCAAATCCCGTGACGAGCGCAAGAAGGTCGAGATGCGCTTTGCTCACCTGAAGACTCACCATCGCTTCGAACGTATGCGGCTGCGCGGCCTCTCCGGTGCACGTGACGAGTTCCACCTCGCCGCCATCGCACAAAACCTCAAGACACTGGCGAGCCAACTCTGGCGGCCGCCACCCGAAACGCAGCTAGCAAGCGTCTTGTGAGCAGAAGTCCATCAAGCGTCAGTGCGGAGGTTGTGCCGCCGGACGGGAGGATAAAAACGATCAAGGCAGCCGATCGAGACCCTCACGCCTCTCATCGCCGACTTTATCAACGGTATCGGTCATCTTCGACGTTTTTCGACGTTTCACGTACGCGTCAACTACTTCCGCTGTTCACCTAACTGCGACGTATTGGCGTCTCGCAGCAAACGACGTTCAGGGCCACTTCCGGACATTGCCAAGCTGACAAAGCGCCTCGCTTCCCCGACCGACTATGGTGCAACTGGGAGGCTGAAGGAGGTCGATGTCTCCGCCAGCCGTGAACGTGCATCGCAACGCGTGGTAAGGTTCATCTCGCTTGTTATAATCAATACAATTGCTTGCGCGAAACAAGCGAGCCGGCAGGAAATCGCCATGTTCACCAGACGACGTTTGCTGGAGACTGCTGGCGTGGGCATCGCGCTCGCCGGACCTCTGAGTTGGTCGAGATTTTCGCAAACGCAGAGCGCCAGCGCCGAACTTACCCCGGGGGTGCCCGCTGGGATCAAGAGCTACGCCACGATGGCGACGCTGCCCGGCAAGAAGCCGCTGATCAGATTATCAGACCGTGCTCCGAATTACGAAGCTCCGCTCGAATACTTTCGCACGCCGATCACCCCCAACGACGAGTTCTTCATCCGCTACCACCTCTCGGATATCCCGCAAGTCGACCCGAAAAAATACAAAATCACGATCGGCGGAGAAGGTGCGAACGGTCAGACCGAGATCACATTTGACGATCTTAAGAACATGCCATCCTACGAAATAGTTGCGGTCAATCAATGCTCTGGCAACCGGCGCGGCCTGTCCAATCCGCACGTCGCCGGCGTGGAATGGGGCTACGGCGCCATGGGCTGCGCACGCTGGAAGGGGGCCCGGCTCAAGGACGTGCTCGATAGAGTCGGACTGAAGAAAGAGGCGATTGAGATTGCATTCAACGGCGCCGACGGCCCCGCCTATGACAAGACCCCCGACTTCATCAAGAGCCTCCCAGTGTGGAAGGCGAATGACGAGTCGACGCTCATCGCCTACGAGATGAACGGCGCGCTCCTGCCACACTTCAATGGCTTCCCGGCGCGCCTCATTGTGCCCGGCTGGACCGGCACCTATTGGATGAAGCATCTCATCTCGGTTACCGCCCTGACCAAACCGCAAGGCGGATTTTGGATGAATCCGGCCTATCGGATTCCAATCGACAAATTCCCGGTGGTGGCGCGCTTCACCTCCCAGGAATATGTGGCCAATACACCGATCACCGAAATGGTCGTCAATTCGCTGATCACCAGCCACCGCGACGGCGCCGAGGTGAAAGCAGGTAAAATCACGGTCAGCGGGCTCGCATGGGATGGCGGCTATGGCATCCGGGTCGTTCAGGTTTCGATCGACGGCGGCAATACGTGGTTTGACGCGAAATTGGGCCAAGACCTCGGTCGCTACGCGTTCCGGCCGTGGAGCTTCGACCTGTACGCCAAGCGCGGAAAGAACACAGTGATGGCCAACGCCATCAACAACATCGGCCAGACTCAGACAGCCACATTGATCTGGAATCCGGCCGGCTACCATAACAACGTCATGCAGGACATCACGCTGAACGCGAGCTGAGGGAGGAGATCATGCGGAGTTTCGCATTTGCCTTCGTCGCCGTCGTGATCGCCGTCCCGGCGCTGGCGCAGGAGCAGGAGATTAAGCTCAAGCCCGACCCCGGTCTCGACGAGGTCGAGGGGAACTGTGCCGCCTGTCATACCCTTGCCTACATCCCGATGAACTCGCCGATCCTCGATGCGGCCGGGTGGAATGCTGAGGTCACCAAGATGATCAAGGCGATGGGCGCCCCGATCGACGACACCGACGCCAAAGCCATCGTCGATTATCTCGCCAAGAACTACGGCCGTAAGCGGTCGCACAGCTAAGCCTAGCCGATTGCGGTTTAGCTACAATCAAAAATTCTCTGCATACGCCTTCGCGCCGATGTGGTGCCCTTTGATGATCGAAGCCGTGCGGCCACATACTGAGCACCGCCGAACACGGGCGCGTTTTTGGTCTCGACTTGCCACTTACCCTCAACTCGCTATTTGGCGGTGGTGGCTGACTGACAGGGCCGGCAGCAAGGGCGTCCGAGACAGCAGCACGCCACGTTCCGCTTCGTGTCGCATATGGGTCAGTCGCGACCGATGCAGTTGATCTTGCCTACTGGATTTTCCAGACCGATGTCAGAGAGTCGAAACTAATCGCGCGCCGACGCCGCTCGAACTCGGTTACAAGCACGAGATGGGCCCGATCACGTCGAGGTGACGGCCATGATCATGCGCGCCGAGCCGCTGCCGCCCTTCCCCGCCAGCATGCCGCAATCGCGGCTCGATTTGACGGCGCCGATCCGCTTTTCGTTGCAATAAAGAGTGCGGTCCGGAGGATCTAAACCTGTCTCAGCACCATTCAAACCGAGTCTTCGCCAGCAATCGCCAACCACCAGGCGATCCAGCACACTTCGGTCGATATGCGGACGCTTGAGACCGCCATGCATCTTTTCGCAGAGAATGCGCCCGCCGCCCCGGAGAAGGGCGGCGACGCGAACTCGGGAAATTTGCATGGCAAAATATTTCTGTGCTGGAACAGTTACAGAACATCTCGTCTCTTGGAATGCGCGTCATGGGCGGACGAGCGTATTTCGAATTTGAGGACATGTCGCGGTACCACCGCGAGGCCCCCTCCTGCCTTTACGCCGGCGGCACGATTGAGATCCAGACGATGTTGATTGCGCGAACGATGGGTCTCGGATGAATGGCATCGTGATTAGAGGCAGCGCTGGAACGATGTGATCGATCCTGCCACTGACATCACAGTAATACCCTTCAGACGCTCTGATCTGAGGGGCGGCAGCATTCCATACACTCTCATTATGCGCGCAGCCGCGAAGCGGTCCTAAGCTCCCCAGGCAGTGGTACGACGCGCAGTACGACATCACCCGGTCGTCACCCATCTAAGGCGCCACGATATAAAGCAATTCTCCCGCGCGCGTCGCACTCCATCACTGGCGTCGCTTTCTTGCGGAAGGGTCGACCGCCCTCCCTCGTTGATCCGACTGGCCTAATTTGACCCACAAATTCACCCACAAAGAAAACGGCACAACAAAAAGTGGGAGGCCCGCGGAGGGAGTGTCTGCAAAATAGTAGAAATTGCGAAGGAATATCAATCGACTACGAATCCGCCTTGTTGCGCACGCACAAATATTTACCCACGAAGAATTGCCGGATTGCAGCGAACGGTAACGAACGTCAGCGGAGTGACGCGGGCCTCTAGCGTTGTAGGCGCCAGAGCAATTCTTTCTCACTGGCTGGGCCAGTGCTATGCCCGATATGGTTCGACCGATATAGACAAGATTTTCAAGCCAGCAAATTCAAACTGCACGCCTTGAAGACATTTGTTTGCGTTCAGCTGGATCGAACTTGGGTGAGGGCCGCAACAAGGGGCTGCTGAGGAGCGACGCATATGCGCTTGCCGAGGGGGGCTTGGAATATACCGTCACCTCGTTTCTCGGTCTGCCGACATCGATCTGAAATAATGCTCGGCGTGCTGGTAGTAATTCTCCGCCCCTACTAAATCGCCGGCTTGCGCCTGAGCTTTGGCTAACGCGAGATAACGCTCATAGCTTTTTTGCGCGTTTTGAAAACCTCTCGGCTCGAGGCGGGCGACATTCGATGTCCATTGTTTCGAGCGGTCGGCAAATGGCCTAGCCGATTTGGGGCGATGCGAATTCATGATTGTTCTTGGGGCCATTCTGCATGTGGAATTTACGCGGCATCCGCTATCTCAGCGGCTCCGTAGGTACCGTCGAAATCGATTTCCGAAACCGGACATGGACGCTTAAACAAGTAGCCTTGAAGCGACGTAACGCCGGCCATCCGCAGCAGACGATACTGTTCGACCGTTTCAATTCCCTCAGCGGTCGTTGCTATGTCCAGGCTGTTCGCAAGCGTCAGAGTCGCCGAGATAATTGCGGCGCATTCGCTTCGTTTGGTCAAATTCTGAGTGAACGACTTGTCGATCTTGATCTTGTCGAAGGGGAACATTGTAAGCTGACTAAGCGACGAATATCCGGTTCCGAAATCATCAAGTGCGACTGCGATGCCGAGATCCTTGAACTGCCGCAGCGCTGCCAGGCATTCGGCCGCGGATTCGAGGAGCGCCGTTTCGGTAATTTCCAGTTCTAACCGTTGCGGTGCCAACCCTGAGTCAGCGAGCGCACGTATCACAATGTCGGATAGGTTGGCGTTGGCAAATTGTACGGGCGACAGATTAACTGCGACCTTGATGTCGACTGGCCATGGCACCGCATCGCTGCACGCAGTGCGTAAGACCCACTCGCCGATCTGGGCGATCAAACCGGTTTCCTCAGCAAGTGGAATGAATTTATCAGGAAAGATAAAGCCTTTGGTTGGATGTCGCCAGCGCACCAATGCCTCTGCAGCGGACATCTTTAAGCTCTTGGTGTCGATTATCGGTTGATAATGAAGTTCCAGCTCACCCTGCTGAATGGCGCGACGCAGTTCATTTTCAAGCTCGTGCCGGGCGTTCGCCGCCGCACCGATATCTGGGTCGAAGAAGCGGTAGCCGTTCCGACCGCCCGATTTGGCGGCGTAAAGCGCCATGTCCGCCATCTTCAGCAAGGTGTCAGGGTCGGTCCCGTGCTCAGGCGCCAGCGCAATCCCGATACTAGTGCCGATGTTAACTTCATTACCGTCGATATGGACCGGCTTCGCAATGACCTCGACGATGCGTCCGGCAAGCGTAGTCACGGCGTCACGATAATCAGTCTCGCCGACTAAAACTATTGCGAATTCATCGCCCCCAAGTCGCGCCAGCACATCGGTTTCCCGAAGCAGCGTCTTCAGGCGAGTTGCAATTTCTCGCAGCAGTGTGTCGCCAGCGGAATGGCCGAGCGTATCGTTGACGTTCTTAAACCTATCGAGATCCATGAGCAGGACTGCAAACGGCTCTCCCGACCGACAATGGCGCGCTACGGACTCTTCGATTTTTTGCATCACCGACACACGGTTGGCCAACCCGGTCAATGCGTCGTGATGCGCCATGAACGAGATCCGCTGCTCGGATCGCTTTCGTTCCGTAACGTCATCAATGACAGCGACGAGGTACTTTGCGTCGCCTTGGGCGTCGCGAATAACAATCCGATTGGTAGCGTGGGTGCGCGTGCCGCCGGTCGGTGCTTCAACTTCGTATTCGCTGTAATTGACGCCATCGCTGCTATGAAGCGCTTCGCTGTCGCCGTTGTCGACGAATACCGCAGACTTGTTGCGATAGACGTCGAACACCGTTGTGCCCACCAGCTTGCCTTGCGACAAACCAAGCATCGTTTCAAACGCCCGATTGACGAGAACGATCTTTCGCGTCCTGGCATCTTTCACAACTACTGCAATCGGAATATTGGCGACAATTGAATGCAAAAAACGCTTGGTCTCGTCGAGTTCATATTCCGCCCGGCGGCGAACCAATTCGGCCTCAGCCACAGTGCGGATCTTGTCGGCCTCAACGAGCGCCGCGCGTGCCTTGTTTAAGCGTTCCTGCTGTTTCCACGAACGCGCGATTAGGTATGCAGCAACGATCATGATGCTAATCATGATTGCGGCCACGAGCCACATAGTAATTGCGGTTGCCCGCCACGGGGCAAATGCTGCCGTCTCATTCTGCGTTGCGACGACGACAAGGGGATAATCTGCAACCCGGTACGCCGCGGCTATACGCGCTTGTCCGTCGACTGGACTTATTGCACGGGAAACACCGAATCTCGACTGCAAAATAGTTTTTAGAACTGTAGCCGGGACGACTGTGCCGATTTGACCAGCTACTGGGAAGCGTGCGAGCAACCTGCCATCTTGCCGCATGAGCGTTGCGGCATATCCTTCGCCAAGCGCGGTTGAGCGAAATAGGTCTTCGAAGTATTTCATGAACGTTGACGCAAATACAACTCCGAGCAGTTTGCCATTAATCGTGACTACGGGACGAGCAAGAACGACGACCCAAGCGCCGCTAGCGGCGCCCTGGATGGGCTCGCCGACGAATGAAGTTATTTTTGGATTTCGTTTTATTGCCTGAAAATATTCGCGATGCGAAAGGTCAATATTAGGACTTGGCCAATCGCGCGAATGGTTCAGTCTAAAACCCTCGGCGTCGACAAAACCAATCGTATCGATCTGCGGCAAACCTGAAATTTT
Organism: uncultured Alphaproteobacteria bacterium; assembly: GCA_963747855.1. Lineage (GTDB taxonomy): Bacteria > Pseudomonadota > Alphaproteobacteria > Rhizobiales > Xanthobacteraceae > BOG-931. The sequence goes on along the minus strand of CAVVGN010000002.1, from coordinate 286,037 downwards.
TTCTTGGAGGAAGGTATGATAATCTTCATTTTTCAGTTGGTGCGCGTCGCTATTGTCTGCGACCGCACGCTGCGTCTTCTCCGCGACGCTGGCCAATACAAGATCAACGGACTGGTAGGTGCGCTCGACGACCTGGGCGAGCGCCAAGCTTTGGCGCAGGAGGTTGTTTTGCGTTTCGCGCAACGTACTCTGATGCAACTGCGCTATGATGATGGCATTCGCCGCAACGATTGCCACGATGATAGCTACAGTGCCGATGATTAAAATTTGAAGCCGGCGCGACGGCAGTTTGATAGCGGCAGTAGGTAAGCGCATTCAACAAATGCCCTAAAGCGGCTACTAAAAACAGCGAAGTGCTGGGTGCCGCCTGTCGCGCGAGGGCACGGGCAGATGAAATCAAAGGCATCTTGAGTTTCAGTAAATTCGCGCCTGGAGTGCAAAACACAATTAAGGAATCTTTAGCCTAATGTTTTGTGAGCGGCGCCCCGGCCGTGGCCCCGCCGGCCGCTGGTGGAAGGCCGCTCTGGCTACACCCGAAGCCGCCCCTGCTAACGCTAGGCCGACGATTGTGCGCGCCGCCAAGGACGCGAATTGCGAAAGATGTCTCATTTTAACCTCCTGAATCCGCTGTGTGAACTGAGGCTGATTGGTTGTGCGCTCGCGCTGTCTTAAGATTGATTGCAAGTTCGAATTCCGACTTGTGAATACTGCGGGTATCGCGAACCGCGGGCAAAGAATTGCAGCCGAGGGTGAAGAAACCCGTGACGAAATCGAATAAAGCTCTACACTTAGTATGTGAAAAGCTTCTCCGAAGAAGTTCGCGACATCGTGAGGAAGATCCCGAAAGGGAAGACGATGACGTACAAAGAAGTCGCGGCCAGGGCCGGCAATCCGAAGGCAGCCCGCGCCGTCGGCGCTGTCATGCGAACCAATTACGACCCATCCATCCCATGTCATCGCGTCATCGCAAGCGACGGCAGCATGGGTGGCTACAGCCGCGGCGGGGTTGAGCGTAAGCGTGAAATTCTTTTTGAGGAGAAAGTTTTCCGTGTCGGAAAATAGTTATACCATCAGCATGGCCAGGCGTCGCACGCGGTCGGTCTGCTGCGCGCGCCGCGAGCGGCCACGTTGCCGCGCCACAGCCGATGAGTGAAATGAACTCTCGCCGCCGCATTCTTTCCCCTCGGTAGCCGAGGGTCATACCCTACCAGGACCGATTGTGTTGTGCGGGTCAAACTGCGACATCGCGGGATGCTCGCGTCACGGTAGCTTTAGCCCCTGAAGCCGACATTCGATTGCGGTGCAGCAAGTGACGTGATGGGCCAGCAAGCGACATTTCATCTGCGTCGCGCCAAAACGTAAAGACCACAGACCTACCGAGTGGGGCGTGATACCGTTCCTGCTACGGTGGCCATGATTCCGTTGAGGACGCGACCATGCTATTCAGCATCGGAAGGCAGCAATTTATATCCGTTCTCGGTAGCGCGGAGCATTGGCTGTAGCGCATGGGGAGCTGTGCCATGGCGTCAAACCTTCTCGAAGCCCCCAACGTTTGCAAGATTTGCAATTCTGGCGTCAAACTTGTTGGTTCGGTTGATGCCAATAAATGTTGTCTGGATCGCCTTGGTAAAAGGGCGCTTCCGATATCGGAAGTAATGGTCCCTTACTACTCTTGTAATAATTGTGGATTCATATTCACCAACTTCATGGATAACTGGACCGCGGAGGATTTTAAGCGAGACATCTACAACGATGATTATATTTGGATTAACCCCCCAATACCCGGCCGCGAATTTGTCCCTTTCAAGGAAACGCCATCTTCCCAAAAAGGCCTTCTCATAGCGGCTCTTTTCGACGGTAGCCAAACTGAAATACGCGTATTGGATTTTGGTGCCGGAGGAAACCCGGGCCCTACCGGGCAAGCCCTGATCGACAAGGGATTCCATGTCTACTCGTATGAGCCATATCGGGCTGATAGTGCTCAACCCGATGGCAAATATGATCTTATTATCTGCATTGAAGTTCTCGAACATTGCCACGATCTAAGATATGTAACTGAATTTATGAAGCGGTATCTTAGCAGAGATGGAATGATCTTGGTTCAGACGCTCGTACATCCGCACCCTGCACCGGACGATATTCTAAGCTCGTGGTACATTTCTCCGCGTGACGGTCATGTTTCAATACATACATTCTGGTCCCTTACGCTGCTCTTTAATTCCGTCGGCATGAATTTGGTGCAAACAGCCCGTGGCATGTTTGCCTTCAGACGAATTCCAACATTCCGCAATAAAATATTTTTAGCCGGCTAACGCGATTAAGACATTGGCGAGGTGCTTTCCGTTAGCACGCTAAAACTAAAAGCGGATCGAGAAGACAATAGAGAAGTGTTCGCACTCGTCACCGCTCGCTTGCGCTGTCGTGGTGATCCAGTAGAGCGCTGATTCTACGAGTGACAAACTGCGGCGTTCCGCCCGGTGTACCGCCTGCAGCCACAAGGGCGCGACGATCCAGCGCCCGAGTGGGGGCGGAACTAATGTCGGCTTTCCGCCGTTTGCGGCTCCGACTAACCTAGAAGTTGAGCGAACCGGAGTACAGGACGACGAGCCACGCGGCTAATGGCGCCATTTCGGTTTATCGAACTGCGTACATGAGTCATGACATTCGAGACGTTCAGCACTACATGGGCCCGCCAATCTTAGACGCTTCGCAATGGATCGATCACATGGAGATCGATCATTCCGTTCAGCGCAGCCCGATCTGCCTCAGCCGCTCCCAATTCCTTCGCCGCTTCCTTTGCGGTGCTGCCGTTTGAACCCCACACGACAATGCCGCCGAGCACCGCCGTGACCGCGGCCGCCATCGCGGCCGGATCGAACCTGACTGCGCCGAGGAGCATCGCGGCGAGAACAATGCCGCCGCCCGCCATGGCGATCCGCGAGGCCAGGATGAACTTGCGGCAGTTCTCGATCTTCGCAGCAAGCTCTTCGATGTGCTTCTCGAGGCGCACGATTTCGTCGCGCGGGTCACCATGGCTTTTGTCGGCACGCAAGGTTCAATATCCCCAGACGTTAAAGCCTTTTTTGTTCAGTGAAGGTTCAGATAGGTCCGTCGATAGTGGGATGACGTGGTTTTAAGTTTCCGAAACAGTCCATCGCCATTGGAGGGCGAACAAAGATGCTGAAAAAAGTTTCCGTCACGGTGTCCGTTATTGCCGTGCTTAGCCTCGCAGTCGTGGCGTCGGCGGATGCGAAAAGTAGTCATGGCGGTGGCGGAGGTGGTCATGGAGGTGGTCATAGCGGTGGTCATGGAGGTGGTCACGCCAGCAGAGGTGCCCACGTTAGCCGGAACGTCCATGTGAACCGAACCGCCCACGTCAACCGAACCGTCAACGTCAACCGAAACGTTCACGTCAATAGGGCCGTAAACGGGCGCTACGTTGTCGGTAGAGCATACAATGGCCACGTTTGGTACGGGCGCGGGCGGCATTTCTGGAATGGCCAGTGGTACGCCTATGGCGTTGGCCCATGCTGGATTTACATTGACGGCTTGTGGTTCTGGAATCCTGCGGCTTGTCCCATTTGAGGCGACGGATCGCTTGGAGAGGCCGCGCGCCCGCGCAAAACGGCACCGACTTCCACCGTATCGATGGAGTAGATGTTTCGAGGCTTGGCCAAATCGCCGGTCTTCGCCAGCCTTAACTTGACCGATCTCCACTATACCAAAATACGCCGTGTTGCCGGTAATGCCGAACAGGCTCAACGCCGCGTTGGGCGCTACGCCGGGTGAGAGCTTATGCATACCGCCAAGACCCCGGCCACCGGTCGCAGCAAAATCCTGCCAGCCGAACCCACCCTGAACCAGATCACCCGGTTTGCAGAACTAGCGCCCTTTCGGTTTCATGTTGGCTTTGCCCCCCAACAACAGACATTAATTGGTCGGCTCTCAAATTGACTTTGAGTAATACGAGCTCATGCACGGCTGAGGCAGTGGACCAGCTGATTAAGAGTCAACGGAAATTTCCGCCGGCGCAAGCGCCATTCCGACAAAAGCCTGTTCGATAGCCTATTGATTCGCCTGATAAGTCTTCCTCTGTCGGAATGACCATAGCCGATGCTTGCGCAGGCGGCAGAAATCTCAAACAAGGGCTTTTCTTTCGTGTGCACCGGGGGAATATCGTAGGACGAAAGCGATCGCAGAGCCGGAGCTGCAATCGATGACGACCCAGCTTACCCGTGAGTTCAGACCAATCCCACTGCCCGACTATGTCGAGCTGCCAATCGATGAAATGCGGCATAGGGCAAAGATGTTTTACGATCTGATGCGCAAGCGGCACACGGTGCGTGAGTTTTCGTCAAAACCGGTACCGCGAGATGTTATAGAGCAGTGCATTCTAGCGGGAGGTACGGCACCAAATGGCGCCAATCATCAGCCCTGGCATTTCTGCGTGATTGGTGAGCCAGCTTTGAAAAAGCTCATTCGCGACGCAGCAGAGAAAGAGGAACGCGCCTTTTATAGTGGCCGAGCCGGTCAGGAGTGGCTCGATGCTCTCAAGCCGCTAGGAACCGATGCTGCCAAGCCGTTTCTTGAAATAGCCCCCTGGCTCATTTGCGTTTTTGGATCACGGAAAAGCCGCAGCGCGGACGGCGTCGTACGAAAGAATTATTATGTGCCGGAATCGGTTTCCATTGCGACCGGATTTTTGATCACCGCACTACACCAAGCCGGCCTGGCGACGCTTACTCATACTCCAAATCCGATGGGTTTCTTAAACGAAATCTGTGGACGCCCCTCCTCCGACAAGCCCTACATTTTGATTGTGGTGGGATATCCCGCCGCTGAGGCAACAATTCCGCTTCACGCCACGGAGAAAAAGTCGCTGGGTGAAATCGCGACGTTTCTCTAGCAATTGAAACGATCTCGCATGCGACAGCCATGGTTTGATTGTCCTTGGTACAGAGGCGGAGCGCAGCGTCGGGCACCGCGACCGACCAGTAGTCGTCTTCTTAAATGATCATTCCGATCATCGTCCGACTAATCGGTAACCTCGCCAAGATTGATGAAGCCAGCGTCTTCAGCGACAAAATTCAACGGGATCGGTCAACAACGCCTGGTCGAAGATGTCGGCGCGAAGTCCGCATAGCCCCAACTGCCGACATTCGCTTACGCTGCAATATCTGACGAAATGGGCCAATAAGCGACATCGCGGTGCCTCATTCGATCACATCTTTATGGAAGCGCTCCGGGTAATCGGAGAGAGGTGGGCTCATCCGGCGGACGCGCGCAGTCAGCACGTCGAGGTCGCCGCCGCGTCAACGAGATGAAGATCCTTCTGCCGGGTCTCGCTGGCGCCGCGGTCAACCTTCACGCTACTTTCCGCTTGCGGACTGGCGCAGCCAGGCCTCGAAGGTGAGCGCTCCCGGGTGTTCACGGCGGATGGCGGCGATATCGCCCTTGTAGCCGGCCTCGGCAAACCAGCGCAGCATAAGGTACATATCCTTCGGCAGCATGAGTCGCGGTGCGAAGCCGGGAAGCGGCGCGACCGCCGGCGCCTTGCCGACAACTCGTTTGTAGACGGCGAGGATTTCGGCGAGACTCAATTCGTCGCCGGCGATGGCGATCTTCCGGTCCTTGTAGCTTTCCGGCAACTCGAGGGCGCGCGCGGCGAACCAGCCGATGTCGCTGACCGCAACGAGCTGAAGCTTGCGCGTCGCGCCCATTGTCGCCTTCATCATGCCGAAGAACATCGCCAGCGGAAAACCTGATATAGCGAAATTCTCCATGAAGGCGACCGGGCGCAGGATCGTGGCCGGCAGGCCAAGCCGGGCGATATGCTGCTCGATGCGCCATTTGCTCTCGAAATGCGGCACGCCGCTCGTCCGCTCGGCCCCGTTGACCGAGGAATAGACGAGATGAACGCCGTCCGCGGCCTTGACCGCTTCGGCGAAGGCATTGCCCTTTCGCTCCTCGGCCTCGAGGCCACCCTTGCCCTCGAAAGTCTGCACCGAGAAGGCGGCGGAGACGCCCTGCAACGCCGCCTGCAGGGCGGCAGGATTGTCGAGGTCGCCTGAGGCGAGTTCGACGCCCTGTTGCGCGAGACGCTGCGCCTTCGGCGATTTCGGATCGCGCGTGAGCACGCGAACGCGGGTCTTGTTCGCTGGCAGGAGCGCGGCGACCGTCGCGCCGCCCTGCTTGCCCGTGCCTCCGGTCACTAGGACCAGGGGTTTCATTTCGTTGGTCATGCGCACGGACTTCCTTGGTAATCGAAGAGCTTAGCGGCGAGGCCTGCGCGATCTTCGAAGTGGAACGCACGCTCGCGCTTAAGCATCTGACCAGACGACGCGGATCTTAGCACAATTCGGGCAAAAGCCGACGCTCGCGCGGATCGATGCGGCGCTGGCGGAGATTGGATGATCGCCAACGACTGTTGCTTTGGAATATTTGAGCGGGCCACATCGCCAAACTGATTGCTGCGACGCATCCCCTGGGTGTCCGAGTCGGGTCAACAACGCCTGATCGACGATGTCCGCGTAATTCGGCTTGTCCCCCAACTTCAGACATAGCGCTGCGTCGTATTAAATGACGCTTCGGGCCACGAGCCGACATGCTCCCGGGCCTAACAGCCCGGGAAGCGCGCTAGTCTAGTCTTCCGACGGGATCACTCCGTCGGTCTGTCGCTTCTCCTCAGCCACCTCGGCGGACGAGCCCAGGTATTTCGCCTGCACCTGCTCGATCTTTCCGGTGAACGCGAACGGCGCCTTGTCGTAATAGTCGAGCGACACAGGGGAACCGAGGTCGGTACCGATGTCGAGGCAGTCGTTGGCGGTAAACAACAGCGGTGCGCTGACTGGAACTGTTCCCTTCGCAACGGCCACCCCGTTCACTTTCAGAGTCACGTCAAGCTGCAGAATTGTGACCTTAAATCTTACGACTGTCGTAGGCCCAGTGCAGCAAAGCTTGGCGCTGACGCGGCCGGCACATCACATCGCCGGGCTCGCAATGCCGTCTAATCTGGGCGATGTGTCGTCGGATAGCTTTCCAACGCTTAATCTGGCGCGGATCTTCGGTCGTCACGCGGCGGCCCATGTAATAGCGACAATACCATTGGAACCAACCGCGCGGGTCGTTGGGATGAATCCAGCCTTTGTCCCGCCAGACCGATAATGGCTGGCTTGCGTCGACGCCGAAATAATTGAGCGCTCGGTCGTGACCGGACGGAGAGAGCTTCGCGCGCGCAAACCAGCTCGCGGGAAATTCGTTGCGGCAATCAGTCATGTATTTTCCGCCGAAAACGCCGAGGGCAAGCATCTCTTTCGGCGTAAGTTCGGGGCGGAATTCCGGATCGAAATTGCGCCCCAACGGTGCGGTAAGGGTGTAAGTATAGCCGCGCTGCATCCTGTCGTTGACGGTTATGATTTTTGCCCGTTTGCTCATCGCAAGACTTTGTGGCTAGATTGGCACAAAATTGGATGCCTAGTCAGCGATATAGCTGATCAGTTACTCGTTTCGAGTCTCAATTCGGGTCAACAACGCCTGATCGACGATGTCCGTGTAATGTCGGCTTATCCCTCAACTTCGGACATATCGCTGCATCGAGGAAAAACGACGCAACGGGCCATAAACCGACATGGCGCTGGCGCAGGAGTCATACTCTGTCGCCCGCAAGCATGACGCGACTGATTTTCACCGAGCGAACTCCCGCTGAGATGCTGTGCCGCGAAAATACTCCGCGTCAGGCGAACTTCCTTTGATCCAGATCAATGCCCGGATTGGCCAAATCTTTCGATATGCGGCGGGGTGAGCAATCGTCGTTAGCCAACCGAAATCAGCTCGGAGAATGCCATGAAGAACTTAACCTTGCTAAGCGTCGTTCTTGGCGCCACGTTGCTCGCAGCTACACCTATCTCGGTTCACTTGTCGCCGGCAAAGACGCTATCCGTATCTCTCGACACAGCCGACGCCAGAGTAGGACGGCCGCTAACGCCGGTTAGCGTTGCTGGTGTCAATCGAAGAGTTCATCGACGCGCATACTACGGAGCGGCAGCAGCTGGAGCCTACTATGGGGGCTATGCCCATCCAACGTGCGGCTACTACCCCAATCCAGCTTGCTATTGAAAGTTACACAACTGCGAGAGTCCCACTGCATCTAATTCGGTGAATCGTGTCATGAATTGCTGCGTTGGTCGCCGGCTGGCGCGGCGATCACTGCACTGCAACGAAGTCTCGCCGCAATTAGATGCTTTGGGCCAACAACGCCTGAACGACGATGTCCGCGTAATGTCGGCTGATCCCTCAACTTCGGACATATCCCTGCGTCGCGGCAGACGACGAAACGGGCCAATCTCGGAAATGAAAGAGGCTGCCAACTAAGCAGCCTCACTGTGTTTTAATTCGTACCTCGGGCAGAGACTTTTTCTTGGCGCAGGTTAGAAGACGCGCCCCTCATCGCATTCTCAGAAATTGCGCAACTAGTTCGTTTTGCCTTTCAGTGCGCGGAGATCGGGGGGCATTAATAGTGATAGCCGTATGGATAGCCATGGGGATACCGATAGCCGTAGGGGTAGGGATACCGATAGCCGTAGGGGTAAGGATAGCCATAGCCGTAAGGGTAGCCATAGCCATAGCCTAGCCATAGCCATAGCCCAATCCTAATCCTAATCCCAATCCCAAGAGCCCCCACCCGCCGCAGCCACCGCAGCCGCAACCGCGGCCGCAGCCGCAACCGTGGCCGCAGCCGCAACCGTGGCCGCAGCCGCCGGCGGCGAGTCGTACGAGATGCGAGGCCGGTGCGTTTTCCTTATCGAAAACGTGGAACGTTCCCAGGCTCACGTCGCAGAGTTCCTCTTCCCCAAGCGTGATTTCGTGATTGGGTGCAGTGGCGCGCATCATCAGCATGTCTCCGGAAAGTCTGCCGGTCGCAGCTGATGCACCTCCGGCTAGGGCCAACGACAACCCGGCTGCCCCCAACGCCGGTACGGCCCTTGCGATCTTGCTCCGACGCTTGCGCTTTGAAGCCTGCTTCGCATTCGACATCGCAGAATCCTCCACACTATGCGCAAAGCGTCCTATGAAAGGACGAGTTTTTCACGTGTTGACGTTACGCTTCACCGCGACACCACGCAAGCTCGCTTCCGCGGCGGAAATGATTGCGCCCGGTGCGATGTAGCGGTCGCTTTGCACCTGAAAGCGGACTTGGTCTTGCGCCGCGCTAAGTGTCGCGATGGGCCAATAAGCAACATCGCGCGCTCTGCTATTCGATCACCTCATCGGCGAGCACGAGTAAGCTAGGCCGCACAGTGAGGCCTAGCGCTTTGGCATTCTTGAGATTGATGACAAGATCGAATTTAGTCGGCTGTTCGACCGGTAGCGCGCTTGGCTTTGCCCCTCGTAGAATCTTGTCAACATATAAACCGGCGCGGTGAAAAAGGTCGCAACTACTTGCTCCGTATGACATAAGCGCTCCGGCCGCGGCGATTTCCCTCAGCCAAGCCAGGGTTGGAACGCGCTTAGCTAACGCGAGTTCCGCAATGCGGCGGCGCTCTACGAGAAACATGATATCGATCGTGATAACTAACCCGTCAGGCCTGCGTTCTCCTATTTCGTCGATTGTTTTCGCCAACTCATTTGGCGCGGAGGCTTCGAAGATATCGACTGAAAGCTTCAACTCTTCCGCCGCCTTTTTCATCTCTTGGGCAGTTCTCGTGGACAGCGGATACGTCGGATTTACTAGAATGGCCAAGCGCGAGAAGGTGGGTGTTATTTGTTTGAAAATATCAATTTGTTTCGACGTTAGTTCAAACGCCATCGAGGAAAATCCCGTAGCGTTTCCGCCAGGGTGCGCGAGGCTATCCACGATTTTAGAACCCACCGGATCGGAAACGTATACAAAGACGACCGGAATTGTTTTGGTGGCATGCGTCGCCGCGACGGCGGCGGCAGTCACCGAAGCGAGGATAATATCGACCTTGCTTTCGACGAGTTCGGACGCGACTGCTCCAAACTGAACGGAGTTTTCTACAAAGCGGTTCTCCAATTTGACCGTCTTGCCGTCGATATAGCCCAACTCTTGAAGACCCTCTCGGAGCGCGGCGAGCATGGGCTCCTCGTCAGCGTTTCTGGTTGGCCACATAACCCCTATCCGCGGTATTCGGGCCGGCTGTTGTGCCCCCCGCCGCAATTGGCCATGCTGCGGCGGTACAGCCAACGAGCGTGACAAAGTCGCGTCGCCTCATGGTCTTCCGGTGCCGAAATCTGATCGAGCCTCTTGAGGTTATCACGTTCCTGCTGCGCGACAATTAGGCCCCTTATGTCGGCTTGGGGTCATAAACGGGCATTTTCCAATGTCCGCTTTCACGTCCGTTTTTTCACGATAGCGGACATTCGCCGAAAGCGGATGGTATTTTCCTGTTTGCAATCTTGTCAGGTCGGCACCGCGCTTGCCCGGCGCGCATTCCAGCGAGAGAACAGCGGTGTGGCCGCTTTTACGGCTTGGCCTACTGTACGTGATGATACCGCTGCTTGTGTTTGGGACGAAATACACTTCGGGGCGCATTGACCACTTGATTAGTGCCCGCAAGGTTCGAGCCGGGATTAAAATTAGGTGCAGGCGAGACGGGAACCGGTGGTGCCTGCCGCACGACAAGCGAGCTGCTGGGATTTGGGTTTGGTACCATCGGAGGGGCCATAGGTGGCGGCATTTGTGCCGCTGCACTGGTCACAAACAATATAAAGAACCCGATCGCTGCGATCACGTAAGGCACCAAGGGCCTCCTGGCATTTCGACCACAAGCCCTAGCGGCTGGACATGCCGCGGCCGGCTGCCGTCCAATGTCGGCCATGCCAGCGGCAAAAACCACTTTGGGCGACCTGCACCGCGCTGCGCCGTGGCTGTGGCTGAATTGCGAGCGATGTCAGCACCACGCGCCGCTCGCTTGCGCAGTCGCAGTCATTCGGTGGGGACCAGGCACTTCGAGCGACAGGCTGCGCCGTTGCGCGCTCTGCACTGCCTGCGGCCACAAGGGCGCGACGATTCAGCGTCCGAGCTGGGGCGGCACTGATGTCGGCTTCTTGCCGTTTCCGATAACCGCCCCCGTAATGCCGCAGCGTTACATCGGCCAGGACTTCAACACCTTCCATGGACGGCGGCACCAACCTAAATGCAATCGCGACGTTGGCCGAATCGATCGCACCGGTGGCCGCGTGGGCGAACTGGCTCGTGACATGCCGCCAGGTTGAACGCTCGCGACGATCTTATGGCAAGTGCCGCTCGATCAGCGCGCATATGCCAGCGACGGTGCTGAGCGTCACGACATTGCGAATTACGAGCGGCCGGGGCAACGGCCGTTCGCCATTTGCGGTGCGATGACCGCAAAGACCATCACGTCCGCCGTAGATGCTCGCCACTTCGGCATGCGCGATGCCACCAACTGTAAGCAGCAGCGCTGACCCGAAAATCAATGCCAAACGATATGAAATGGAACACGACATTATTTCGCTCCTTAACAACTATTTTTCAAGATTGGACGATGTTTAATATCGAAGGGTTTTCTTGCATTAATCAAACATGTGGCCGAAGTGGGACAAGTCGAGGCGACGGATGTTCAATCAAGTGGAAGGACTGAATCGGGGCCCCGCGTGAGCGCCATACACTTTTTGTCGCTCAGTCGCCCAACACCCGGCGCGTGTGTTGCTCGCGCAATTCGTCGGTGACGCTCTTATCGGCAAGGCGCACGAGCCTCGGCAAACGGCGTGTGCGGCCGGCAGGATCGGCACGACAGCGCGAGAACGAGACTGGTCAGTGCTGCGAAGGGATGGCGGTCGACCGTCCGAATGTCGATAGAGCGTGTCGTGCGGCAAGCCGGACAGCGCACCCAAAGAAACCCAATGCCTCGCCGTGAGAGCACAGCCGATCGTCGGCGAGAACAGCATCGGCATCCGCTTGGCTTGCCGTTCATTACGATGTTTAATATCGAAGGTTTTTCCTGCATCAATCAAACACGGCCAGCATCATCTGGCGACGAGGTGGAGGTTGCATTGAAGAGGCCCGCCCTAATCGGCCTAATCATTTTTGGCTTCATTGCGATCACAGGAGCGTCCGCAGTGGCGATGCCCGCAGAAGGCGCCGCGATACGGCAGGCTTCCGCAGCGCTTTCGCCCGTTACCAAGGCGTGGTGCGGTTGGCGGCACCACTGCGGATGGCTGGGGTGCAGCAAGCGGTGGGGCTGCTGGAATAAGTACCCCTGAGCCTACACTCGTTCTGCATCGTCGCGTGAGGGGGATTATGCCACTTGAGACGCCACTAAAATGCGATGGCGTGACGCTGACGTGCGATCGCGCGCCTGACCGCAAAATCAAAGTCCGATCAGCACATCGTCGGTTGATACGAATTTTGGCTGATTAGGTGGTCGAGGTGCGCATAGCCAAAAATCGAGTGCAGGTCATCCGTTGGCCGCCGCTTGAGCGGTCGGAGGGCGGGCGGTCGTTCGAGTTCGGGTTACGCGTTTCACCCGGGTGGCTCCGGTTTGGGACGCGTCACATTAGGTGGGCTGCCAAGTCGCCCGAAACTAAATCTCGGCCTGGCAGGAACGACATTCCAACCCTGGAACGAAGGGCATCTAGCATTTGCGACCACGGCGGCCCTTTAGGCGCCACTGCGAGCAGACCAGTCTACCATCGAATAGAGATGAGACATCCGGCAATCTCAAGGCTGATGTGGACTTGCGCACCGTTTCGACCTACCGTGACTTTTCAGGGGAGGCTGCCCGGGTGGAAAGGGTGTTGAAGTCAAAAGCGTGCAATGCACTTTTCATCTACCCTCGATTTGATGCTGACACGTTCTGGAATTTCAAACGGACCGCCGAAGTCTTCGGAGCCAAATATCCGGCATCGCCGCTTGGCCTGATCACTGTCGCAGCGTTGCTGCCGCGTTCCTGGTCGATAAGGCTGATCAACCGCAACACCGAGGAATTGACCGACAGCGATCTTGATTGGGCAGACGTGGTCTTCACCGGCGGCATGCTGCCGCAACAGAGCGACACTCTGGACGTCGTGGACTTCTGTCACGCCCACGGGAAGCCTGTCGTCGTTGGCGGCCCCGGAGTCACTTCGTGCCCCCATCTCTATCAGGCGGCCAATTTCCGCGTCATTGGTGAAGCCGAACATATCATCGACAAATTTATTGATGCCTGGGAAGCGGGTGCGCGCGAAGGGCAGTTCGAGGCGGAGAAATTTAAAACCGACGTGACCAAGTCGCCGATCCCGCGCTTCGATCTCCTGAAATTCGACGACTACCTCCATATCGGCGTACAGTTCTCGCGCGGCTGTCCATTTACGTGCGAGTTCTGCGACATCATAGAACTTTACGGGCGGGTGCCGCGCGCCAAGACCAATGCCCAGATGCTCGCAGAGCTCGATGAGCTTTATCGCCTCGGCTATCGCGGCCACGTCGACTTTGTGGACGACAACCTCATCGGCAACAAGAAAGCCGTCAAGGCGTTCCTTCCGGAGCTCGCAAAGTGGCTGGAATCGCGCGACTACCCATTCGAGTTTACAACTGAAGCCTCGATCAATCTCGCCGACGACCCGGAGCTCCTGAAGCTGATGCGGTGTGCCAACTTCGTCGGGGTCTTTGTCGGCATTGAGAGCCCCGACACCGCGACGCTGATCGCAATGCGCAAGAAGCAGAATACGCGGCGCAGCATCGCGCAGAGCGTTCACACGATCTACGCATCCGGTCTTTTTGTTACCGCTGGCTTTATTATCGGCTTTGACAGCGAAACGGAATTGGCGGCGGGAGCAATGATCGAGTTGATAGAGGAAGCGGCGATCCCGGTTTGCATGGTCGGTCTCCTCTATGCATTGCCGCACACGCAACTCGAGCGCCGGCTTGAAAAGGAAGGCCGTCTGTTTCCACATCCCGAGCGTAAGGATCTAAAAACCGCAGACCAGTGCACAATGGGCCTGAACTTTAAGACGTTGCGGCCGCGGCAGGAGGTGCTCGCTGACTACGCGTACATCCTTGAGCGCATTTATGATCCCGTCGCCTATGCGGGCCGTCTCCAGCGTCTGGCGAGGATGCTCCGCAATTCCGGCCGGAAGCAGCAGACGCAGGCAACGCACTCGCGTCGCAAGCTTGGCAGTCTCGAAATGTTGCATCGGATCATGACGAACTTGCCCGAACCGCGCGAGGTCTTTCGCAGCACGCTGAGCCGATGCATGTCGGACAATCCGGACTCGATTCGCTGGGTCGTGGCGCTGATGGCTCTATACCTTCACGTCGGGCCGTTCTCGCGCGATGTCATTGCACGCATCGAGAACATCATGACTACACTCGAACCGCTGGCTATCGAACCGCGCGCGCCGGTCGAGCGGGCAAGTTCGAATCTCGCGATGTGACGCACCTCACCCCGGTCCGTTTCCACGCTCGACACGTTTGCCGGCACACGGAGGCAGTGTCTGCACAAAAACAGAAATTGCGAGGGAATATCAATCGACTACGAATCCGCTTGGTTTCGCACCCGCAAATTTACCCACGAACAAGCGCCGGATTGAGCGAACAGTAGCGAATGGCGGCGGTCGCATCACCATGGCTCCAGCGCTTCTAGCATTGACTAGAGTCTGGCGCGTAGACGTGTGAGGTGAGCATGTCGATTCCCGACGATCAAGTACATACGCCCCGACGCTGTTTTTACTGATGGCGCAGTACAACGGCCGAACCGTTGTGCCATTGGATCAGGTATGCCGAGATTTTTTTGGCGACTTCCCCCGCTCGCTCCAAAAGCGGGCAAGTTCTGGCGTTGCAGCGAAAAGTTGCGACAGGCCAGAAGGCGATATTTACGTCGCTATCAAACGCGCCTTAACCCATCAGAGGCAGCGGCGTCGGCCTCGACCCCGCGCCGTGTCGCACGAATGAACTGGTCCTAAGCCAAGCAGCGCTCATCCGTTCCGATTGGGCTTCTCGGTAATCGGGACATTCGCTATGATGAAATTCCACATTATCCGGCCGACTGGCACAGGAAGTCGCTCCGTGTGCCGGCACTTGCAAACTGATGATAAGCGCAGTGAGGATACGATGCGCACCCGTGTCATTCATCTCATTAATCCCAAGACTGATTCACTCACGACGCGTCCGCAATACATGAATTGAGCGCTGTACTCACCGCTCGCGGGCCTGCTCGCAGTTGCCGCATGCATTCCGCGCGACCAATACGAAGTTGTGCTCACCGACGAGAACATTGAAACCATCGACTTCGATTTGAAGGCTGACCTCGTCGGAATCTCCGCGATGACGAGTTACGTCAACCGCGGCTACGAAATCGCCGACCAGTTCCGCGCCAAAGGTGTGCCCGTAGCCATGGGTGGCGTGCATCCGAGCTTCATGCCGCAGGAAGCGTTAAAGCATTGCGACGCCGTTGTGATCGGCGAAGTCGAGCTTGTGATCGACAAGTTGCTTGACGATCTCAAGCAGGGCGCGATGCGCGGCATATACAAGTCCGACACGCTGCATCCGATGGTGGGCGTGTCGATGCCGCGTTACGATCTGCTTAAGAGGAATTGGTATGTGAACTGCACGTTCGTGCAGACCTCGCGCGGTTGCCACCAAGGCTGCACGTTCTGCGCCGAGCCACTGATGAACGGCCTGAAATTCCGCTATCGGCCGGTGGACGAGGTGATCCATGAGATGGAGAACTGCGGTTCGCGCACGGTCTCGATCAATGACGCCGATTTCTTCGGTACGCCGGATCGTCCCAAGGAGGTCATGCGCGCACTCAAGGGCCGCGGACTCCACTGGCAGGCCGGCGTTACCTCAAAGCTCGCCCAGGACGACCGCATGCTCGAACTCGCCGCCGAGAGCGGGTGCACGTTGTTGAGCATCGGCTTCGAGTTGATTTCGCGTTCGACGCTCAAGAGCGTGCATAAGCATGTCAACCGGCCGGAAACTTTCACCGCCCTTGTGGAAAAGGTCCACTCCTACGGCATCATGGTGTTCGGCCTTTTCATGTTCGGCTTCGATGGCGACGATCGGTCGGTCTTTGAGGAGACTGTACGGTTCAACCGCGAGAGCGATTACGACGCCTGTGCTTATTCAACGCTCACGCCTTATCCAGGGACTCTGACGTGGTATGAAATGAAGAAAGCGAACCGTATCGTCTCCTTCGATTGGACAAAGTACGACCAAAGCCACGTGGTGTTTCGTCCGGCGCAGATGTCCGGCGACGATCTGCGCATCGGCCAAGCAGAGGCGTATCGGACTTTTTACTCACTGCCCTCGATCGCGAGCCGCTTCCCGATCGGCGGCCGGCGGCATCGCGCCCAATGGCTGATTTACAACATGTTCATGCGCCGGGGGGCGAAGACCGAACGTATCGATGCTATCGCACCGCCAACACAGGTGCCAAATACAGCGCCAATGCCGCCGATCTTGCCCATCAAGCGTGAGTGGCGGGCCGCTGTGCTTGAGGCAGCCCACGGACCAGGACCACACCTGGCCTAAAGCTGCTTTCATCGCTGCCGTACTTTTGTCGCGACGATCTTGGTCGGAAGCTGGCTGCGGCTTCGTAGCTTTTGCCAATTTAGTAATACGGTCGATCGAAATCGGCAGCGATTGCGACATGGACTATGATGCTGATTGGCTTGGCCGGTTTCAGCTTCGTCGGCTATCGGCAGAGCAGGAACAGTACGCCGTCGGCAGTCGCCCGACCCAATCTCAATTCACGATGCGAGGGCTACCCGCCGGAAGCGGAGTTTCCGTGGTGAGGACGCGACTTGAATTTCTATGTCTGCTCTTCACTGGCGAATTCAACCGATCAACGCAATGCTTTCTAATCTTACGAGGTGAGGAGGTCGGTCGCTTACGCGGCCAATTACCCTCATCGCCGAACCATGATCTCGTTGAATTTGGACAACGCCCGTTCAAATTTGTCATTGAACAGCCACATCGCATCAAAAATTTCGCGGAAGCTTGCAGATGTTTTTGCTCGGTCAGCTTGTCCAAAAGTGAAGATGCTATTGTTACGTAGATATCCCATTATCCTCTGATCCGCTATTTTATAATTGGTCCAGTTGCCTGACTTAAGAGCGGTCCTGGTCGGAGTCGGGATGATCTGGATAAGTTCAAAAAGTTTCATTTGATCGATCGGATCTGGCATTCTCTTCACGATCGCCGGTATTTGCTGGAAAATATCTGCGTGTGTGCCGACAAGGCCATCTCTCACCGCAGTCCAGTGATTGAGCCGATGATCTAAATTGCCGACCTTCGCCTCTTCCATTTCGTCGCGAGCACTCAATTCAGGATCAAGGGCACTTATCGACCCCTTTATCGCGGCCCATTTTGTTTGACCACTTCGATCTTCAGATGGGCCTGTTTGCATACTTCCTTTGTACGTATTCGAGCGCGCATTCCATACGTTTTGCTTGCCATTTGTCTCTGCAAAAAAGAGTCCCAGGCTGACACGGCCAGCCACTTCAGCATTTGTTGCATCAAGGCCCTTGGCACGCGCAATAACGAATCCCAGGTCGACAACGTCTTTGAATGGAGTATCCGAGTTTTGCGCATTGGCGGGTGGCGCCTCCATGATGTCGAAGAGATGCCTATACTCGTCGATCAGCGGCTCACTGTCGGCATCAAAGTACGCCGGAGGAATTCCGAATTTATTAGGTCTTCCGATTTTTGACGGACGCTCGTCGGTCAGGTCTTTGTATGCACTCATCATGTTGATACGACCGACGTAGAGCGCTTGTCCCGGCAAGTTCGGCAGCCTCTGATGCGAATTTATCTGTGCGCGCCGCTGGCCCAAGATCAACTTAAAGTCGTTTACAGTATTATTGTAGGTTTCGAGCGCGTCCCACTGTGATTTCGAGACTGCGGACGGTTGACCCCGCGCAGCGGGCGACACAGTCTGCACACGTAACTGGTCGAGTTGAGTTTGCGCGCTCGCTCCAAGAGACCATCCGGCTGCCGTTGCACCCAGTCCCTTGATGAACTCGCGCCGTCGCATTGCCACCCCGAGCGGAGGAAACGGCATCGTATCGGCTCAAGCAGGTACTTTGCTAGGGGCTAAAAAGGCATCAACCATTTCTGCGGCGCGCGGCCAATGTCGCTTAAGGGTTATTCGCAACGATGCAGTTGATCCTTCCTACCGGTTCACGTCCGCTTCGATCCGAAAGGGACCTAAGTGTCGATTGCGCCCAAATGACGTGATGGGCCAAAACCGACCATTATTGCGGTGCAAGATTTTGCGGGTTCTCAAAACCGTTGAGAATGCTCCGGCCAAAGATCAGATTTTTGCTTTCCGCGCCCCCGATCGAGCGCGACGGTATCGCAGCGCCTCGACCACTATAGCGAACGCCGGCGTGAGTTGGCGACGGCTTGGGTAATAGAGGTGGTTGCCTGAGAACGACGGGCACCAATCACCAAGCGCACGGACGAGCCGCCCGGCTGCGATGTGCGTCAGCACCTGATCTTCGGGCAGATAGGCTAGACCGAGGCCAGACAGTGCCGCATTGAGCCGGAGGGCAAGATTGTTGAACACCAATTTGCCTTCGACGTGCACCTTCACTTCGCGCCCACCCTTTTCGAATTCCCAGGCATAAACCCTTCCATAAGTCGGCAGCCGCAGATTGATACAATCGTGCTGCGTCAAATCTTGCGGTTGCTTCGGCCGGGCATGCGTCTCGAAATAAGATGGCGCTCCGACGATCGCCATGCGCATATCGGGGCCGATGCGCACGGCAATCATGTCCTTGGCGATCTGTTCGCCGAGGCGAAAAGCGGACGTGACGCAGTGAAGTCACGACGTTTGCTTTACCCCCAAAAGCGGACATCGGTCGGTGGCTTTTGAACGTCAGCTTTGGGTCCAACAACGGGCATTTCCCGATGTCCGTTTTCATGTCCGGTTTTCCCGATAGCGAGATTATTGTTCGGCGCAGGGAAGTGGCGCGAAGGGCCAAGCGGAACGGTCGCCGGCCTCCCCTTTTGATCCGACTCAGGAATTCACCGCTGGCCTAAGTGAACCCGCAGATTCACCCACAATAATAAGTCACGCACGACCGCCTGAGGTCCTCAGCCCCGTCGCGAACCGCACTCAAATTCGCCCAAGGCGAACAAGGGGTTTGGCGGAGGGAGTGTCTGCATCAAAGGGGAAATTGCGAGGGAATATCAATCGCATACGAATCCAACTTGTTGCGCACCCACAAATTTACCCACGAAGAATCGCCGGATTGCAGCGATCAATGGCGAACATCAGCGGAGTGATGCGCGGCACGACATGCGTACGGCTCTCCCCTCACCGCCCTTCCGAAGAGCGCTAAAAATAACATTCAGAAAATCGATCCGTCCCATCATCAAGCGCGCATCGTGGCGATGGCGTCGGCATCCTTGGCTCGGCAGCATCAGGCCGACGACACGCGGCGGCGAGGCGAGCACACGTATGTCGTCATCCGGCCAGGCGTCGTGATTGCATTGACGCGCACGACGACGTCGCGCGCGTCGGCGCCATCCAGCCACCGCACGAGATTTTCACGAGTGACAACTTTGGCGTCGGGCGCAACAGCGGCTTCCAGATCTATGATGAAGCGGTCAGCGCCGGAAGAAAGGGCCTTGGCGAACCTTTCGAGTTCGGTCGCCCGGCACGAACAGGAAGCTGCGTTCGGCGGCCATTCTCACTTCCTTCTGACGCCGCGCCGCGCCAGTCGCGTAGGAACGTCTGCGAATAGCTGAAGCGGTCGGCCGGATGGGTCGACAGCGCGACTTCGATCAACTCTCCGCGCTGGTTGCGATAAGAGCGGTTGACAAGGAGCGCCGGCGCACCAGACCTTGCGTCGAGTAGTCCTGCGAT
The DNA here is from genome assembly GCA_963747855.1 of uncultured Alphaproteobacteria bacterium. Classification (GTDB taxonomy): domain Bacteria; phylum Pseudomonadota; class Alphaproteobacteria; order Rhizobiales; family Xanthobacteraceae; genus BOG-931. The sequence goes on along the minus strand of CAVVGN010000002.1, from coordinate 266,202 downwards.
CCTCTTCGTAAGCGTCGCGGCCTTGATCTGCTGCTGGATTTCAATCACTTGTTCGCCGAACTGCTCCTCGATCCGCACGTAAATTGGCACAGTCGATCGACCCCCAAGGTCGCGCACGGCGCGAAAAGCCGGGTGAATGTAGATTTCCGTGAGGCAGATTGGCGGCGCCTTGCGGTCGCCGAGCCTGCGGATGCCCTCGATGCGCAGCCAGCTTTCGCCTTCGGAGGCTTCCAGCGTCGTGCAGAGATCGCCACGCACCGTCACCATCCGCTGATCGTGGATTTCGAGCTCGGTGTCGGCCGTATATTGCCGCAGGTCGGAAATGCCCTGCATCTCCTGCCGATACGTCGATTTCGGCTCGCGCCCGAGCACCTTCGTACCAACGCCAGCTTGCCGGTTGACGAGGCCGAGTTCGACGAGTTGCTTGATCGCTTCGCGTACCGTGAAACGGCTCGCACCGAACTGCTCGCACAGCTCCATCTCGGTCGGCATGAGATCGCCGACCGGGTAATGGCCGGCCTGGATCTCATTGATAAGAGTTTGCGCGACCTGTCGGTAGCGCGGTTGCGGCGGCGCCGACATTGCTTCTCTGCCCCTTCCCGTTCAGCTGATCGCTCCGCTCTTGCGAAGACCGGCGCGTCGGTCCGCCGAATAGCCGATCTCCGCCAGGAGGTCATCGGTGTCCCGGCCGAGCGTGGGGGCAGCCGCGGCCGGCAGCGTCACGCCAGAGACGCGCACGGGTGAGGCAATCCCTTTGATGGCCCCGTGGTCAGGGTGGTGAAATTCGACGACGCGCTCCTGTTCGTGCGCGAAATCGCTGTCGAGCGCCTGCGCGACATCGTAGACCGGCGCCGCTGGCACGTGACCGGCGATCTCCTTTATCCACTCGTCCGTTGTCTTCGCCGAGAAGGCTTCGTCAAGCGCGGCGTTGACGCGCGGCCGGTTCTTCAGCCGCGCAGTGAAGGTCGCGAAATCCGGGTCCACCATCCAGTCGGGACGTCCGAGCGCCTCGCAAAGAGTGCGCCAGAACTTCTCCTTCTGGCACATAATGAAAATCCAGCCGTCTTTAGTCTTGTAGAGTTGGCTTGGCGTCAGCGACGGATGGCTCGACCGCGGCTGACGGCGCGTCACATGGCCCCCGTTCAGATACCAGGTGCCGAGATAGGCAACCTGATGCAATGCGGTGTCGTAGAGGCTGACGTCGAAATCTCGGCCCCTGCCAGTCTTCATCGCATCAATCACGCCGGCGAGCAGCGCCATTGCCGCGGTCGTGCCCGTCGACAGGTCAACCAGTGAGAGGCCCGCGCGCGAGGGAGGTCCGTCCGGTTCACCCGTCAAAGAAAGATAGCCAGCTTCCGCCTGCATCAGATAATCGTAGCCGGGCCATGAAGCGCGCGAGCCGGTGCGGCCGTAGGCGGACAGATGCACGCAGACAATCTTCGGATTGACAGGAGACAACGCGGCGTAATCGAGGCCGAGCTTAGCTGCCAGGTCGCCGCGCAGATTATCGAGTACGGCGTCAGCCGTCTTCACAAGCTCGAGAAAGACATTCTTGCCTTCCGGCTGTTTGAGGTCCAGCGCGATCGACTTCTTGTTGCGGTTGAACGCCTCGTAGAAATGGCTGTCGTTCTCGCCAAGGAAATACGGTCCGATCTGGCGGCCGATGTCGCCGCCCTCGCGCGGATTCTCAATCTTGATGATCTCGGCGCCGAGATCGGCAAGATGCTGCGTGCCGAAGGGCCCGGCGCCATATTGCTCGATAGCCAGGATACGAATGCCGGCGAGCGGCAGATGTCCGCTCATATTGGGTTCCTCGCCACGAGCTGGCGCGCGATGATGATGCGCTGCAATTCGTTCGTGCCCTCGCCGATGACAAGCAGCGGAGCGTCGCGATAGAGCCGCTCGATGTTGAACTCTTTCGAATAGCCATACGCGCCGTGAATGCGCATGGCGTCAGTGGCATTGTCCATCGCGGCTTCGGTGGCGAAATATTTCGCCATGCCCGCCTCCATGTCGCAGCGCTCGTGGCGGTCGAAAGCTTCGGCGGCGCGATGGGTCAGGAGGCGCGCCGCCTCTACGCGCGTTGCCATTTCCGCAAGCTTCAATTGGATCGCCTGATGCTCGCAGATCGGCTTGCCGAAAGTCTTGCGCGTCTGCGCATAGGTCACGGACTCGCGCAGCGCGGCATCCGCCACGCCCACGCCGCGCGCTGCCACGTTGATGCGGCCAAGTTCCAGGCCGTTGAGAATTTGCTTGAGGCCCTGCCCCTCGACGCCACCGATGACTCGATCGACGGGAACGCGATAGTTTTTGAAAAAAATTTCACAGGTGTCGATGCCGCGATAGCCGAGCTTGGGTAATTTGCGCGTGACATTGAATCCTTCGCCTTTTTCGGCGATGAGCAGGCTCATACCTTTGTGGCGCGGTTCGGCTGTGGGGTCGGTCTTCACGAGCAGCGCGAAGCAATTGCCGTAATAGGAATTGGTGATCCAGGTCTTGGCGCCGTTGACGATATAATCGTTGCCTTCGCGCTTCGCGACGGTACGGATCGCCTGCAGGTCGGTGCCGCAATCGGGCTCGGTTAGCGCGATGCCACCGCGCAATTCCGTCGTGGCAAATAGCGGAAGGTAATGCTCTTTCTGCTTCGGCGTGCCATTTCTCTGCACTGTGCTAGCCATAATAACATGCGAGTTGAGCACACCCGCAACTGACATCCAGACGGCCGATATGCGTTCGATGATCTTGGCATAGGTCGTGGAAGACAGGCCGAGCCCACCATATTCTGGCTCGATGAGGCAGCCGAACAGGCCCATGGCCTTCATCTTTTCGACGATCTCGGCCGGATATTCGTCGCGTGCCTCGAGATCGTGCGCATAGGGCCTGACATCTGTCTCCAGAAACTTGTCGACGGCGTCGAGGATCATGTTCTCTTCGCTTTGCCGCTCCGCGTCCACGGCGATATTCATCGTCCTCTCCTCACCTTGCAGGCTGCGCCAGAATGTCGGAGAGCGCCGACGCAGATCCGCGATCGATTCCGACGACGGCGCCGCGCACCTGTTCTGCGCATTCGCGCGTCAGCAGGCGGCAGGCGTTGTCGAAATATTTTGCCTCGATCTCGGCGTTCGACAGCGGTCGGTCGGCGCAGCCGCGATTGACGCCCTCGCGATGGCGCACCTGCTGGCCGTTGTTGAGCGTGACGATCACCTCGCCCGTGTAGTGTTTCGGGAAGGTCGAAGCAGGGTCGGCGGCGTAATTGACGCGGCGCGCCAGCGCGAGAACCTCGCGGTCGGCGATCGCCTTGTCTTCTAGTTCGTCGAGCGTGAAGCGTCCGCGCAGCAGTCCCGTCGCAACGATGTAGGGAATGGAGAATTGCGCGTCGTAACTGTTGGCCGGCGCGCGCTTTTTCTCTTCCGGTTCGCACACGGTCTTGATGACCTCGGCCGGCACGAGAACGTCGACCGAACGAATGTCGGCGGGCTTGACCGACTTGCTCAGCACGACCGCCGCATCGGCGGCGGCATGAGCGAAGTGGCAGGCCGGGATTGGTTTGATCGAGACTTCCTCGATCTGCCACGACTTGCCGAGATTTTCGGTTGCAAGCGCAAGGTCGGCGCCCGCCATGTGTGAGCCGAGATGCGAGCGGAAAAGACCGAACCGTCCCTCGTAGGGCGCGCGCGGCCCGACGAAGCCATACTTGGCCAGCATTGCAGCCGTGATCGCGCTTGACGCCGCCCAACCTGGATGCATGCGCTTGGTCCAGGCGCCGTCCTCCAGGAATTCGAGGCTGCCGGCCGCCATTGACAGCGCTACGCCTTGCGCCATCACGGCCTGTTCACGGCTGAGGCCAAGAAGCCGCGAAGCGGCGAGCGTGCAACCGAAAATACCGATGAGGCCGGTCGGATGAAAGCCGACCTGGTGGAAGCCGCCCTTGGCGACCGCGGCAAGCCGCGTCGAGGTCTCCATCGCCGCTACATAGGCTGTGAGAAAATCGCGGCCAGAAACCTTCAACTTGTCAGCGAGCGCCAGCGCAAGCGGCAGGCTCGAAACCGTGGCGTGGATAACACCACGCGAATGTGTGTCGTCATAGTCGAGGCCGTGCGCCAGCACGCCGTTAACGAGCGCAGCGTCGCGCGTGCTGAGCTTGCGACCGTAACCAATTACAGGCGAGTTGCCCGCGCCGAGGCTCGTCATCGCCTCCATCATCGCGGCGGCGAAAGAGAAGCCCTGCGACGCATAGGCGATACCGATGGCGTCGAGCATCAGATATTTGGAGCGCTCCCGGATCTTTTCCGGAATTGCATCAAAGCTGAGATCGAGTGCAAAAGCGGCCAGTTGATCGGAAATTGCTTTGTGCTGATCCGCGTGGATCGATCTGTCGACGACGTTCATGTGCGTCTCCTCCCTAGATTCCAACGGCCGTTTAAATTCCCGTCACCTGCCGCGCTGTCCGGCCCGCGCCTATTTGGCCTTAGTCACCAACGCCGTGGCCGCGCCTCGGTATCAGTACAATACGCACGAAATCCATCACCGGCTTGCCGTGCTGGTTGAAGGCGCGCGTTTCCACTGTCACCACGCCCTGCGTCGGCCGTGACTTCGACTTGCGTTTCTCCAACACTTCGGACTCTGCATAGAGAGTGTCGCCAGGGAAAACGGGCCCGGTCAGATTGATATTCTTCCAGCCGAGATTGGCGATTGCTTTGAGGCTCACGTCGTTGACGGTCATGCCGAGTACGATCGCGAGCGTCAGCCCGCTGTTGACCAGCGATCGCTTGAACTCGCTCTTGGCCGCATAATTCGCGTCACAATGCATCGGGTGCTGGTTCATCGTCATGAGCGAGAAATTGATATTGTCGCTCTCGGTGATGGTGCGGCCCGGACGATGCTCGTAAATGTCGCCGATCACGAAGTCGTCGTAGTAGCGCCCCGTTGGCGTGGGAATGCGTCGCTTGCCGCCCTCGGTCATGGTTGGCGCTTGGTCATTTGTTACTTTGTCCGGACATTATCAAAGTGCCCTCTCGAGTCAACCGGCGCGGGGCCCTCTTCCAGTTACTCGAACCGAACGTAAACCGCGGCGCGAACAGTGGGTCGTTTTGAATTGTGACGAAGATCGTTAGCGATGAGCGGTTTCTGATTTGCAAGGCGGGGTGGAAGGGGCGTCCGCCTCCCCGGCTTGACTTGACTTCAGGTTTTCGCGATTTCGTCGGATCGACTCACAAATTCACCCAAAAAGAAAACAACACAACAAAAAGCGGGAGCATGGCGGAGCGGTCCTCCGCCTTCCCCTCTTGATTTGACTTGGCTTTCCGCCACCGTTGGCGCTCCACCCACAAAGTCACCCACGAACAATCGAAAGACGACAATGGCGAAGACGAGGTTAGTTGCGGTTGCCGGCGAACAGTCGCGAATGGTGGCGGAGGGAGTGTCTGCACAATAGTAGAAATTGCGAGGGAATATCAATCGTTTACGAATCCGCCTTGTTGCGAACCCGCAAATTTACCCACGAAGAATCGCCGGATTGCTGCGAACAATGGCGAACGTCTGCGGCTTTAACAATCGCCCGAAGTCAGCCTCACGCAATAAACGAACTTTTCCGTCCGTTTTGACCGGATCGCTTTCTTGCGGCGCTCAATCCGCGTATGCATTCGATAACTTTGTCGCTGTCTTGCGTATTGATGAAGACGCCAGCCACACCCGCTTGACGCATTTTCTCAGCGTCTTCCGGCGTAATAACCGAACCCCCGATAACAACTGGAACGTCGGAACCGCGCTTTTTTAGTTCTTCGATCAATTCCGGAACGAGACGCATATATTCCCAAGAATGACAACTGATCCCAACTACATCCGCCCCTTCCTTGATTGCATGGTCGGCCACCGAAGCCGGCGTGTGGAATTTTCCGAGATACTCGACCTTCATCTGCGCCTCACGCAGAACGCGTGCTACGGCAATCGCACCATTCTCGTGCTGGTCGATGCCCATAATAGCGAGTGCGACAAACTCACGCGACATATCGGTCACCACTTTCCCGACCGGGCAGCGGATGATCGAAGATATCGGGAGGCATTCCGAGTGCCGACCGCATCGTGGTCACGATCTCTCCAATTGTCGCAAAGGAATCGAGAGCTTCGATGACAGCGGGAATGAGGTTTTCGGAGCCGGCTACTGCGGCAGCTACATCATCAAGCCCGTCACGCAATCTCAAGATATTTCGCTCACATTTAAAACTTTCAATTGTCTTCGTATGGCTGTGCCAAGTATCGATTTTGGAAGCAGCAACATCGCGCAGCAACCTATCATCTTTCTCCGCCAGCGTATGAATGTTAACGCCAACCAGCGGCACGTCGCCCCTCTCTACGCAACGCTGTGAGTTTTCCATCGCCTGATGGAATATCTCGCGGAAGAACCCCTTGGCGGATAGATCTTCAGGATCACCCATAGCTTCGATTTCGCGGATACGCTCTAGAATTCGTTTCTCGATTTGATCGGTAAGCGATTCAACAAAATACGATCCACCGAGCGGATCCTGAACTTTTGCCAAGCCAGCCTCGAGATCGATGATTTGCTGAGTGCGAAGCCCAACGATATGCGCATCTTTGCTGGGCGTCCGGTAGGCTTCATCAAAAGCGGAAATTTCCAGCGCTTGCACGCCCGCCAGTACCAGCGCGAGAGCTTGAATGGTGCCACGCACCACGTTGTTGATTGGTTGGCAAGCGGTGAGTGACAGGCCGGAGGTATGGCTGGTGATCGCTACTGACATCGAGTGGGGATTTAACGCGCCGAACTCGTCACGCATCATTTTGGCGTAGAGGCGACGTGTGGCGCGGACTTTTGCCACCTCCTCGAAGAAATCCATGCTGCAATTGACAAGCAGCGCGATACGTGGAGCAAAAGAGTCCACGCTAATGCCGCGCGCGAGCAGTTTGCGAACCAAATGTCTCAGCTGAACGAAACCCAAGGCCATTTCTTCGATTGGTGTCAAACCTGATTCGCTGAAGAAGTAGGTATCCTCGAGATAGGCATGAAATTTTGGTAGGTGCCGCGAGCAATATTCGATGGTATCGAGCGCAAGCCGAACCCGAAAGTCGACCGGAAGGTGCCACGCGTAGGAACAGTCCTCAGTATAAAGGGGGCCGTGCAGGACGGAGCCGCGCAGCCGCTCCAGCGGAAACCTTGCTTCGCGCGCCGCTATAACCAGGCCCGACAACGCAAAGAACGCGGGGACCGAACTCGAAATCGATACCCGATCGAATGGTACACCGTCAAAAAGGTCCAGGAAGTCTTGCTTGCGACACAGGGAGACCCCTTGCGTGCCGACCGCTTCCCGCGCCAGTGGATGGTCGGGGTCGAGCAGCGACTGTGTCGGCGAATTGCCGATTACGTCGATGCCTGTTTGTCCGTGCTCCAAAAGATACCGAATTTGTTGGTTCGATCGTCGACCGTCGCCTTCGCCGGAAAGCTCTCGCTGTATCCAGGTCGTGTGCGCTTGCGACTTTGACAAACGGCCACGCGTGAAAGGAAAGACGCCCGACTGCTCTCCCTCGCCCCCTGCCGCGTTGTAAGTGCGCTGTAAGGGTATTCCCGATCTTGTTCGCATGGTCATGATGGCGGTACTCCCAATCATCTGCAACCTGGTCTTCTCAATTGATGAATCCACCACTCACCTCCAAAATCTGACCAGTGACGTAGTCGGACTCAGGGAGGCAGAACAGCATAATACCTCCTGCCGCTTCATGATTGGAAATTCCGCTTTGAAAATGTGGCTGTAATTTCCCCAGATTTTAGGAATGAACCGCGACCGAAAGGGCGACAACGGTGTAGCGCTGCGGCAGTGGCGCGAGCGCGTCTTTCAGCTCCTGGATAGCTACTGCGTCGTCCGTTCGGATTTCGATTCGCACGACCGTATTCAACTTTTCATCTTTCGCGACGGCTATGACTGGCGTCGCCGTGAAGCCAAAGATGCGCTCGACCTCGATCCTTACCTTCTCGACAACGGCACGGTCTCTGAGATCGTTCTTCACGATCTTGCCGACTGCGGTTATGGGCAGGGCATCGACCACGATGACGCGTTTTGGCTTTGCCGGCGGCTCGGCGACATGCTGCTCCATATATCGTTGCAGCAGAGACGCATCGAGCTGTGCGCCAGGCGCCGGAACCGCATAGAGGATCGGTACTTCGCCCGCGTAGGCATCGGGCATCCCGACGGCCGCGCTGATTTGAACGCCAGGGAAGGTGTTGGCTACGTCCTCGATGTCGGTCGGATTGATATTGTGACCACTGCGGACGATCAGATCCTTCGCGCGGCCCGTCAGAACCAGTCTCTGATCGTCGGTCAGATAACCGACATCGCCGGTGCTGAGCCAACCGTCCTGCCGTCGAACGTCCCGGTCGTCCTGGGGATTGACATAACCCGGGAACACCTGCGGCCCCTGGACGAGCACCAAACCGCTCGTCTCCGGCGGACAGATCGCATCGCCATTGCCGGGATCGAGGCTTGCGATCCGGGTTCGCGCGAAAGGCGCGCGAAACCCGACGCTCCCTTGAACCGGCGTCCCGCGACCGGGATTGAAGGCGATCGCAGCCGCGGTCTCGGTCATACCGTAGGTCTCGTAAAGCTTGATCCCGGTCCGATCGAAAAACCGCGCGGTCACCGCCTTGGGGCAAACTGCTCCGCCCGTGATCCCCATCCGAACAGAAGTGATGTCGGCGTCTCCGACCGGTATTTCGGCAAGGGCCGCGATCGATGTTGGAACACCGCTCACGACCGTGACACGGAAAGCGTCGACCAGGTTCCAATACGTCCTGATCGCCTCACGGTCTCTCAAACTGTGAGGCGAGGGGAAGATCATATGGCCGCCGGCCGCCAGTACCGAGAGGCCGGTCGTCATGGTGCCGCCGACGTGAAAAAGCGGGAAGCCATTGATCACGACGTCATTCTCGTTCAGGCCATGGACCTGCGCGAAGCTCCAGGCCGCGTGAATTTGATTGCCGTGCGTCAGGCGGACGAGCTTGGGTCGTCCCGTCGTACCGCCGGTATGGAAGAGCGCGCAGACCGTTTCCCTGGTTGATCGCGTCTCGAACTCCAATGCATCGTCGCTGTGCCCGCCGGCTGCGTCGGCGAACTCGATCATCGATCCACCGGCGAAACCCGGCTTTCCGAGCACGAAAATTTTTTTCAATGACTTCGCCCGTTCGAGGACGGCCTGCGCCTTTTGCCAAATGGCTGCGTCGACACCCGGGGAAGAAAGGACGAGAACGGACGCATTCTCCGCGGCCAGCAAATCGGCGATGACTTCGGCGCTAAGAAGATAGTTGATCGTGCTGGCGACGCCTGCGGTCTGCGCGCCGAGGAGCGCCTCCATCATTCCGTCGACGATAGGACCAAGAAACGCGACGGTGCCGCCCTCTCGCCCTCCCACCAGGCCATGGAAGACGTTCGCCGCACGGATGACCTTCTTATAAAGTTCGCGATGCGAGATCGTTGCAGACCGCCCCGAGAACCCTCCCCCCGGAATGGTCGTGATTGCCGGCCGGTCTGGATGCAAGTCGGAGGTCGCGCGCAACAGATCGATTAGCGTCCTTGCCGGAATCAGCGCGTCGTAAGGCTGGGTTTCCAAAGCCTCAATATCCGCGATCGTAATGACATCGCGCACCGCCCTGGTCGTTTTCAGTGCGGGATTTTTGGGCATCAGTGAATCGCGGCGTACATGATTTTCTCTTCGGTCGCCTCAAGCGCCGAGAATTCCTCCACGACCTTGCCTTGGCGAGAAACCAGGATGCGGTCCGACAACCCGAGGATCTCCGGCAGATAGGAGGAGATGACCACCACCGCCTTGCCCTCGTCGGCCAGACGATTGATCAACTCGTGGATTTCGACGATCGCGCCGACGTCGACGCCGCGCGTCGGCTCATCGAAGATGATGATATCGGGTTCCTGGACAAGGGATTTGGCGATCACGACTTTCTGTTGATTGCCGCCGGATAGCTCGATCACCTTTGCTGCATCGCCGATCGCGCGCACGTTGAGGCGCTTGATCCAATTTGCGCCGAACGCCGACTGTTCGCGCTGGGACAATAACGCGCGCCCGCGGGGGAATTTCGCAAGTAGGCCGAGATAGATGTTGCGCGCGATCGTGGCCGTCTCGAAGAAGCCCTCGATCTTGCGGTCTTCGGTGACATAGGCGACGCCCGCCTTGATAGCCGGCGCCGGAACCCGATAGCGCACCGGCTTGTCGCGCAGGATGATGTCGCCGCCATGAAAGAAGTCGCGCTTCATGACGCCGGCAACGATTTTGAAGGTTTCCGTACGACCGGCGCCGACGAGCCCGAATACGCCCGTGATCTGTCCCGCGAAGATGGACAGCGAATTGTTCTTCACCATCGGCGCCATCTTCAAGTTCTGGATCATAAGGACACGCTCTCCCGCCGGCCGCACCGTTGTCTTCTTGACGCCGTAAAGCGTGTGCGAAAGGTCGCGTCCGACCATCGCGTGCACGATGCGCGCGCGGTCAAATTTGCTCGTGTCATCGGTGACGATCTTCTTTCCATCGCGCAGCACGGTGATCCGGTCGGCGAGTATCAGCGCCTCCTCCAGCGCATGGCTGATAAAGACAATGGAAACGCCTCGCTTCTTGAGGTCGCGGACTAGATCGAAGAAGTATTTCCTCTCTTCCGGCGTCAGTGCCGCGGTCGGCTCGTCGAAGATGATCACTTTCGCGTTGTGCAGCACCGCGCGCGCGATCTCGACCATCTGTTTCTTGGCTGCACCCAGCGAACCGACGACGGCGGTAGGCGAAACGTCAAAGTTTAGCGACTGAAGGAACTGCTGCGCCGCTATGTTGATGCCGCGCAGGCGGTTGTAGAAGCGCTCCTGGCCAAGAAACAAGTTTTGCGCGACCGTCATGGTCGGAACTAGGCTGTTCTCCTGGAACACCATGGCGACGCCGAGATGGCGCGCCTCCAGCGGCGTGCCGGGCGAGGCGTTCGCGCCATCGATCTTCATGGCTCCCGAGGTCAAGGTCACGACGCCTGCCATCACCTTCGTCAGGGTCGATTTGCCGGCGCCGTTCTCGCCAACGAGCGCATGTATCTCGCCGCGCGCGAGTTCGAAATCGACATCCTCGATCGCCGGCACGCCCGAGTAGAGCTTGCTCGCTTTTTCGAGGGAGAGAATGATATCGCTCATACCGCGAATTCCTTCGCGAGCCCTTCAATCGGCAAGCGCAACACACGGCGGGGCCCTTTGGCGATCATGTAAAGCGAACCGCCGCTCTCGACTACCGATACAATCCCGTGATTGGTGCCGTCGACCCGGCTGTGCAGCGAAAACATCGGCTTGCCGGTGGCGTCGAGGCGGATCACCAATCCATAGGAGCGAGGCGGCGCCCAAGGCTTGACAACGCCCATGGTCTTTAGATGCGCGCCTTGCATCGGCTCCTTGAACGATTTGCCCGAGTTCAGGCGCGGCACGATCCAGTATTCCGGATCGATCTCCGCCATCATACGTTTTCGGTAAGCGGGTTCGCGAAGGACGAATTCGACGAGTTGCGTGCGCGCGATGAAGGCGGTCAGCCACCAGCCGCCGCCCCGGGCGGGGGAAAGGCGCGAGGGATAAACGGGCAGATTGGTCAGGACGACCTTGCTCGCCGTATTCGGCGCAACCGAGATCAGCCGGTGTCGCCAGCTTTCCGAAATCAATGCGGAACCGTCCGTCGCGCAGGCGCCGAAGGCATAGCGAAGGCCCTCTGCGAGTACGGTGATGTGCTTGGTGTTCAAATCGAGACGGAGGGCACGGCCCGAGCGGCCTCGCTCCATGAGGTCCCAAGCCCAATCTCCAACATCCCGCGTCGCCGAGCCGTCGGTGGCGTACAGCGCCTCGGCTCCCGCCGGTGCCAGCGCATTGACGCTGCGCATGCCCGCGCCTTCGAAGGTCAGGCGCGGATTCGCCGCGGCGGGATCTGCGTAGACGCGGACTTCGCGACCGTTGAGCGCAACGGCAATAGCGCCTCCGGGCAGGCAGGCAAGCGCGGTGATGGGCGAATCAAACTCGCGAATTGTGATGGCGCCGTTGCCTTCGATGCGCGCGAGACTGGCGCCGTCGGCGAGATAGACGTTGGTCCCGTCGCTAGCCAATTCCTCCGGCGCGTCGCATTCGAACAAGGTCCCGGCGCGTTCGAGCGCCTGGTTTGGCTTGAGCGCCCCGTCGAATGACGGCACGGTGATGGTCGCTTCGCCCCGCCCAAGAAAGCCTTGCGCAAAATCGCGAAGAACGCCGAACACTACTGCTTCCCCCACCGCTTTTCGTATTGCGCGAAATTCGGATCGGCGCCCTGGAGTTTGTAGCGGCCGATGCGGTTGTTGGCGATGCCGCCAAGATAAAGATAACCGCGATGCTCGCGCATCGAGGTAATCATCGGATGGTTGACACCTTTCAGGTCCCAGTAGGATTCGAGGATCGCGCCCTTCTCGTTGAATTTCACCACACAGCCGGTGTTGATATTGGGAAACAGCCATTCGTCGCTGGGCACGCGTTTGGCCATGCGCTGGCGAAAGCCTGGCATCTTCCACGCAAGGTCGAGCGCGGGGCTGCGCATGCCGACGACTGCGAGCCAGTAGTTGCCGTCCGAAGCCAGGTTGATGTTGTCGGGATAGCCCGGCAGGTTGTCGATCACCGTCTCGACGAGGCCCTTCTTCGCTCCATCGAACCAATATCGCTTCACCGAACAGCCCCAGGTCTCGGCAAACAAAATCGACTGGCCGTCGCTGGCGACGCAAATGCCGTTCGGGAATTTAAGGTCCCGCAGCACGGTATGCGTCCTGCCGGTGTTCGTGTCGTAGCAGATGATGCGCCCGTTGCCGCGCGCCTCGAGCCCGTCGATCGGCCATTCGTCCATCTCGTAGCGCACTGTGGCTTCGGAGAAGAACACAAGTCCGTTGTCGGTGATGTCCAGGTCGTCTGCTAGCCGCAGTCGGCTGTCGTCGTTTACGGAGTGGAGGCTGCGGTTGGTTTCATCGGTCGCTTTCTCAACCTTGCCGTCCGGAGCGACGCGGTAGAGGCCCATACCGCCGACGCAAACGTAGAGATTGTCCTTACGGTCGAACGCCATCCCTAATGGCTGGCCGCCGATATGGGCGAACACTTCCATCCGTTCGTAGTCCGGAGCGAAGAAGCGGATGATGTCGCCATGCCGCGAGCCAGCGTAAAGATTGTCGTTGCGATCGAGGATCACGTCTTCAGGCGCCTCGATGCGTCCTAGGCCGATCAGCGTCACAGCCCGCAACTTGTCGTTCTGTTCGAACGGTCCGCCGCCGCCGATCTCGGTCGACGGTGGTCCGGGCAACGCAAGATAGGTCGGGCTGACGTAGACCTTGCTGATGATGCGCGATCGGTTCTTCAGCCAGCGAATATCGACAATCGCGGCGGTCAGAAGGATGCCGGCCAACACAATGCGATTGACGCCGCCGCGTGCGTTGAGCGTGGTGAGACCATTGATGATTAGCAGCACGATCAGCGTTCCGACTACCGATTTCGTGACCGAGCCTCTGCCGCCGCCAAGCGTGATGCCGCCGAGCACCGTGGCGGTCAGCACGATAATCTCAAGACCGACGCCGATATCGCCGCCAACCGTGCCGAGGCGGGCGGCAAAAAAAAGCGCGCCGATCGCGGTCAGCCCACCGCTGGCGACGTAGCAAAGTGCAATCGTGCGTCTAACCGCGACACCCGAGTTGTAGGCCGAGCGCCGCGAACCGCCGATCGCCGTTATGTGCCATCCAGGGCGCAAGCGGGTCAGGAAGACATGGCCGAAAATCGCCACTATAATGTAGAGGAGAGCAACGCTCGGTATGCTTAGCACCGTGCCGTTGCCGAGAAAATCCCAGGACGGAAAGTCGGGAAACGCGGCGGCGATATCGTTTGAATAGCCTTGGATCAAAAGGTCGAAGGCCGAACGGTAGATGATCAGCGTGATCAGCGTCGTTATAAAAGCACGCAGGCGCAGATAGCCGATCAGCACGCCGTTCACGGCGCCCAACAACATACCGCAGACGATGGTCGCAAGAGCGACTAGCGGCACCGGCCAGCCGAGCACGTCAAGGGTGAAGAGCGCGCAAAAGTCGGTTAGTGCGAACATCGACCCAACCGACAGATCGATGCCGCCGACAATGACCACTAACGCCATGCCAAGCGCGATGAAGCCGATCTCGCTCGCTTGCCGCGCCGTGTCGGCAAGGCTCGATAGCGAGAGGAAATTGTGGATCGATTGGCTTAGCCAGAAGCCGACAATCAGCAGCACAAAAACCGGAATGGCGGTTTCGGTCCAGCGCTTCGAAAGTATTTCGCCAAGCCAGTGATCGGGCCAGTAGCGGTAGCGTAGGCGGGTAATGGCTTCTCGCATCGGAAAAGCGAACTCCGAAACCGCCAAGGAAGCAAGCCAGCCGGGCGCGTTGCACCCGGCTGGCGCTTAAGTTATTCGCCGGCCTCTTTCTTCAGTTCATCGAGGCTCCAGCAGGTACCTGGCAAGTCGGCATTCGCCTTGGTGATGGGGATCAGCGTCGTATATTCAGAGCCCTTCACCGCGCCTGGCTTGGCGCCGGAGGAGAGCAGCCATTTGATCGTGCCGGCCATCTGTGCGGCCTGCGTTGGCACGTCGTAGCTGAGGTCGAGGTCGAAGGCGCCTGTCTTGACAAGATCGCACGCTCCCCGATGTTCGCCACCCCCCGAGGTCGCAACGAACACCTTGCCCGTCAGCCCGGCTTCCTTAACCGCCGCCGCGGTACCGATGTCCATGCCGTCCCAGAAACCCACGATGCCGCAAAGGTCGGGGTTCTGCTTGAGAACTGTCTGGGTTATCCCTTTGGCTTTGGCCGCGTCCCAATCAGCCGCTTGGCTCGATACGACCGTGATTTCAGGATGCTTGGCGAGGATGTTCGACACGCCCCTTAGCGTATAGGCGCTCGCAGCGGCCGACAAAGCGCCCTGCACGATAGCGATCTTGTTCGACTTGCCTTTGCAGGCATTGACGACAGCCTCGGTGTCCCTCTCGCCGATCTCAATCCAATTTGCCCCGACGAAAGCCGAACTGCGATAAGCCGAGCCCATGTTGATCTGCACGACGTATACGCCCTCGTCCTCGCCACGCTTCAGCAGTTTGGCATATGTCTGCACATCCGGATTGTGGATCACCATCAGGGCGGGCTTTTCGGAGACGAGCGAGGTGACGGCCTGCGCCCCGGCATTGGTATCCCAATTGGGATCGCGCAACTCGAATTTGATGCCGTAGGGCTTAAGCTCTTTCTTCAGGCCTGCCCACCAGCCTTCGGTGAGGTCGAAGCCCATCGCCACAGGCACAAACGCGATGGTTTTGCCCGCAAGGTCCGCGCGGAATTGCGCCTGGAAGGGCTCATTAAGCCCTTGTTCGGCGGCGAAAACGCCGGTGCTTGCAGCTGTCACGATACCGATGGCAGCGAGTCCGACACGCCATTTCAAATGCGAAGTCATAAGTTCCTCCCTTTTTGGATACTACAGATACAGTCGTTCAGATGTCGCCCTGTTGAGCCGTCTCCTCGTTGCGCGGATTAAGAAACGAGTCCGCAATAACGGCGGCGAGCAAAACGACGCCCTTCACCAGATTTTGCGCTGAATAAGACATGTTCATAAGCGTCATGCCGTTCAGCATAGTTCCGATCAACAACGTGCCCAAGATCACGTTGATTACGCCGCCGCGACCGCCCGAGAGGCCGATGCCTCCGAGAACGACGACGAGGATGACATCGTAGATCAGCGTCGAATTGAAGATTTGGGTCGGCATGGAATTAACCGACGCCGCAAGTATGAGACCCGCAGAGCATCCGATCAGCGCCGCAAGCACGTATTGCAGGACGATGATCGGACGGGTCGGAATTCCAGTCACGCGTGCAGCGGAAGAATTGTCGCCTACCGCGTAAATGTAGGCGCCCCAACGCGTGCGACGCAGCAGAAAGGCCACGGCCGCGCAGGCGAACACGAACAAGATGATGGGCATCGGCACGCCAAGTATGCTGCCCTGTCCCAGTCGGTCGAAGCCGTCCATGCCGCCGCTCCACTGCACGACGTCAACCTGGAACAAAAATGCCTGGCCGAAGCCCGCAAGGAAGATGCCGGTGGCAAGCGTCGCGAAGAGCGAAGGCACCTCAGCGAAGGCGATCAGCCAACCGTTGATAAGACCGAAAGCGATCGCGATCGCAAAAGCCGTGAAAATCGATCCGGTGAGCGAATGGCCATTCTGCACCATCTGCAAAACGAGACCGGGTGGTACCGAAAGCGTAGCGATCAGCGAAATGTCGATGCTGCCACCGATCACCACGATCGCCATCGCCAGACCGAGAATTCCAAGCACGGACACGTTTTGCAGCAACGTCAGAATGTTTTCCGGCTTCAAAAATCCCTTGAGGAACAAAGAGCAGAACAGAAACAAAGCGGCGAACACCGCGAAGACAATTTCCTGTTGGGTGACGCGAAAGCGCTTCATCGCCGTATCCCGCCCCGTGCGCGATCCCGCACATGAGCATTCATTCCTCCAGCCGGCGACCTGCCGGCTCACGTTTGGCGTCTGAGGGCCAATTTGCCGTCATTGGAGCATGCTACCGGATAAAAGGCGAGGTCTTGCCTCTACGCGCGGGGCACTTGCTTGACCGTGCACTGATGTGCTTATTTTTTGTGGCTAGCAGCGCGGAATAAGCCCCGGGAGCCAACGAAAAAACCGAAACAGGCAAGGGCACCGACACCCTCGAATTCGCCATGGCATCGGCTATGGCGCTCCGCTCATGAGGGTGGGTCGGCCTCCACAGCAGGAGGGAGAACGTGGATCTCGTTTTCTCGACGGAGAGCCTCGAGCGCGAAAAGCGCTACGCAGCCTGGCGCGATGCGATTTGTGACGTATACGTGCACGTCGATGTCCACGCCGAAGATCAGTCCAACTACGACGGATTTATCCGCGAAGTGCAATTCGGCTCAGTCGCCCTGACCGATATTCTGCTGTCGCAGCAGCAGATATCGAGACGTCGCTCGCATTTATCGAAACTCGATAAGGATTGTTATTACGTTCAATTGATTCAGACCGGAAATATCAACGTTCTTCAGGATGGAGCGAACCTTCCAACTAATGCCGGCGTCGGCGCGCTGTTCTGCGCGTCCGAACCGTATATCCTTGAGTGTCGGGGAAAAATCCGCGCCTACTATCTCGAATTGCCGCGAAAGGATTTCGCCTCCCGTTTCGCGAAAGATCGGGTGCCGATATCGACGACCATGAGCACCGGTCGGGGGCTTGGCCGCATCGCCACCGAATTCTGCGCGACGCTGGCATGCCAAGGTTCCTCGCTAGATGTCTCCGCTCGCACGCGCCTCGGCGAGGAGCTGATGGACGTATTGGCGCTGGCTTTCGACTCAACGCAGCAGGCGGAGCCACTCGCAGACCAGGTCGTGCAGAGAGCGCGTCTTCGGTCCGTTAAGGCATGGCTTGAAGACCATCTTTGCGACCCGAACTTGACGCTTGAGGCGATCGCCAAAGCCAACGAGATATCATTGCGCTATCTCCACTCACTGTTCCGGCTCGAAGGAACGTCTGTCTCCCATTGGATTTGGAACCGAAGGCTTGAGCGCAGCTTCGACATGCTGCTAAAAGGCGACAACGAAGCACGGTCGCTGACGGAGATTGCATATCTTATCGGCTTCAGTAGCTCGTCGCATTTCAGCACGATGTTCCGCCGAAAGTTCGGCATACGGCCCTCTGATGTGAGGCGCAAAACTTCAAGCTGATTTCGGCATCGGCGATGAGAAAGCACTCGTGATGCTGAGGGCACTTCATAGCTTAGCACGACCTGACTGAAGGGGCGTCCGCCCTCCCCCTCTGATCCGATTTCAGGAATTCGCCGCGGACGTGTTTCGACCCATGAACTTGCCCACGAGGCTTTTTGATTTAATAGAACCCTTTTTTGGCCTGGACCCGGTTTCAAGGACACTGAGTTAGGTGCTTTTATGGAATCGATCGCTAATAGGCGTTTTACGGCGATCTCGCCCTGTCAGTCTGGCGGATCGACATCGGCTAAAAACGTTCAGCAGCGATCTCGTCGAACAGGATTGCATCGGTGAACTCAGGCGCAACATACTAAGTCACAGCGTTATGAAAAGCAGGACTAATGCTCCACGGCCCGCGTTCATCAGAACGAGTTCCCCCTCAGCTATCAAGCTTGCGCAGCTCGCGTCTCATGATTTTGCCGGTAGAGGTCTTTGGCAAATCGGCAACAAATTGGACGAGCTTGGGCACCTTGTAAGCAGCGAGTTCCTTGCGACAGAGTCCGAGGATACTTTCAGCGTCGCCTGCTGCACCTGGCTTTAAGACCACGTACGCCTTAGCAATTTCGCCTTTAAAGTCGTCTGGCTGACTTCCGACAGCGACCATTGCGACAGTCGGATGCCCCGCAACGACGCGCTCAATTTCGGCGGGAAACACTTTGAAGCCCGCCGTGTTGATCATGTCCTTCTTGCGATCGACAACGAAGATGGCACCGTCCTCATCCATGCTCGCGAGATCACCGGTGTGCAACCACCCATCCGGCTCGATTACCTCTTTCGTTGCTGCTTCATTTCCAAAGTAACCTTGCATAACTATCGGGCCGCGGATCATGAGTTCGCCGACTTCGCCGCGCGGCATGATCTTTCGCGGGTCGGCTACATCCGCAATCCGAGCTTCGACATTTGGCAACGGTATGCCGATCGAACCAAGTTTATGTGGTCCATATGAAGGGAAAGTAGTGCCGAGGCCCGCCAGTTCCGTCATTCCCCACAACTCGATTAGAGGACAACCAAGGCGCCTTTCTACTTCTGCCATTTTTGCAACTGGCATCGTTTGGCCACCTACAGTGCACCGATTGAGCGAGGAGAGATCGAACCGTTCAAGTTCCGGGTAAGCGAGCATATACATGTACATAGTTGGTACACCCTCGAACATCGTCGCGCGGCGCTTTTGTATGCTGGTGGCAATTTCAGCTGCGTCGAAACGGGAGTGGAGTACCAGCGTCAAGCCGTAAAGAAGAGCGCCGTTAAAAACGACGTTTCCATAGACATGCGGACATGGGAGCGCCGTAACGACGGTGTCGAGCGTTGTTTTGAGATGCATTTGCGCAGTCATAGCGACGTTGAACAGGACCGCTTGATGGGACTGCATCGCACCTTTTGGATGTCCGGTTGTTCCCGAAGTATAGCCAATTGTTGACAACGCATTTGTATCTACAATCACAGGGTCGAATTCTGCCGGACCCGAAATCAGTTCGTTAAATTGTAATGTTCCGGCGAGAGATACGTCCCCAAACGCGATCGTTTTAAGGTCGGTCACCCCTGCCGACCGAGCTGGGCCGACCTTATCTAGGCTACCAACTAACGCCTTAGCCCCGCAGTCTCGCGTAACGTAGGCCACCTCCGCTGGCGTCAACATCACATTCACCGGGTTAATGACTGCGCCGGTTTTTAAAACTCCAAAATAGCTGACGATCCATTCCCAAGAGTTTGGCGAATAAAGAGTTCACACGGTCGCCTGGCTCAATTCCAAGCTTCACCAGATTTCTAGCTAATGTATTAGATAAGGCATCCAACTCCTGAAAATTGAATTCGCGACCATCCATTATGAGCGCTGTCTTGCGCCCGAATCTCTGGGCGGCGTGAGGAAGAACTTGAGCAAGCGATTTAAGCATGAACGCTCTCCTCCTTTCATCGACCGTTAAATCTCAACCGTAATCCGGTAGGGAGTCGTTATTATCGCCATTGTTTTTCGTCCGAGATCCACAACTGCCCAGGCAGCCTGCCGTCTTTGGTGAATGCACTGAGGATATTGGCTAGAAGGCGAGAACAGTTATTGTGGAAATTCTCTGTCGGCAACGCCGGTCCAAACGCTGCGGATCCAGATGCGAAGACCGCGCCATTGTTGGTCGAAGTAAAATAGAGCATGTCCGCGCGTATCCGGTGATCATAAGATCCGGACAAGTTTTGGTACGCGTAGTGGATCATTTCCGGGTTCACTCTGTAATTGTCAGTATGCCCGCCGGAAGAGGCGATTATCTTAGTATGCGGCGGAGTTCCGAGCGTGAGATCGTAGCGGTCCATTGAAATTCCAGCTGCTCGGCCATACGCCAAGCCGGCTTCGCCGATGACCTCCTCATTTATTCCTTTGAAAATCCAAGATACTGTCCGGTGGTAGCTGTCCGGCATTCGACGATAAAACTCATTCATTCCAAAGCCGTCGGAGATAAAACCGGCTCCCACCAGCTTGTGGGGCGGACGATTTTGCGCTCTCCACGCGCCGCCCTTCTGGCCGTTCGTCGCCATATAATATTCGCCAGGGCGCGCCTCCCATGTTCTTGACGCGGGAGCATATCTGCGGACTTCCATCACCCACGGTTCATCGCTTCGGAAAGCGACGGCGGTGTCGAAACCCGCCGCGCCCAGATAAACCAGGCGGCCGCCATTGGCGATGTAGTCCTCGGTCGCATCTAGCATCCGCTCGGAATAACATTGTGGGCGGGTACCGGTCAGCACGCACCGGTAGGGCGCCAATGCAGCGAGCCCTTCGCGGTGGAGGTCCTCATCCGTCAGCACGTCATAGTCGAATTTATGATGCTCAAGCCACGCAACAATCGACAGGTCGGCTGCCAATCCGCTCGTTACACTTGTGCTCGACATGCGGTATTTCGGCCGCATGTTCAAAATTGGACGATGATAGGAGCTATAAAAGAGGCCCTGCCCATCAATTGAATAATCAAAAGTTGAAAGTCCGAAATCGCTTCGCCTGCTGAGTTCAATATCGACTTCTGCCAGAACCGGCGTCATACCGGTCACCGGCTGAGTTAAAGGGTCGTCAAAACTCAGGCGCTCATTTGCATAGGCGAGGTAGGTCGCGGTGGGGACCAGAAAAGCGATGCGGCTAGTCGGAGTCGCTGGCCGAACGAAGAAGACGAGATGATCCTCCTCCAAGCCCGCGCCCGAGCCAGCGCGCAACCTCATCGCGTAGACACCGCTGCGCAAATTATTTGGTATTTCGACGGATTGCGTTACTTTCCACTTGCAATCGATCATTGCGTCGGAATGAAATTCAATGCCGCCATACTCGTCCGGTGCTAATCGGAAGCAATCATTCACGCCGTCCCAGTTCCAGCCGGTCTGGCCACGCACGGGACGATTGTAACCGCGAGCATGCAGCTGATTAGGCCCGATATCGGTCACGACATCGCCAATTCCATCGTCAGTATATCCGTCGGTCGTGTCCCAATACGCAACGAGACCATCACGCGGCGGGGCTTGCCCACTTTTAATCCCGGCCAGTTCTTCTTCGTTCAGTGAACGATCGAACAACGCGGGTCGATCGATTTTGCCGCAGAACAATTGTGCGACAAAGTCCCCACGCCGCTCGCTCCAGTCTCGCACGCCGGCGATCAAGAACGGCGTCTCTAGGACAGGCTTCGGGCGAAGCTGGAAGATCTTCGAAACTTGCGACAGACGATTGAAGAGCGCTACGGGCCCAAGCAGAGCATTGTAGCGTCTAACGATCGCTTCCTGATAAAGAGTCGCGCGACCTGTCTCGGTGTCAAAAGTCGCCGCGACGAAGTACCACATCTGCGCCTGAAGCGGCGTCTCGATCTCTAGGCTCTCGATTTGTCCGTCTTGACCGATCCGAAACTCGACATGGCCGCTTTCGGTGATGTTAATGCAATATCCCTGCTTTCTGTAATTGTTCCACCTGCCGATAACGCATTGGCCTCCGTTGACCTCCACTAAATTAGGAAAGATAAAGGCGCATATGGTGATATTACCCTTGCAAACCAATTTTTGCTCCGGGTCGGCAACTTCAAGGAATGATCCGACCTGCGTATACTGCTCCTCCACCTTCCAGGGACCGTTAGCTGAGCAATCGACTTCTTCTTCAATAAATCCCGGCCCGGCCGGATCCTGGTCGCCGTGGATTAGGCGAACCAATTGCGCCTGGGCCGTATTTGTTCCTTCGGCGTTGACATGAAAATGGACAACCTCCCCGGGCGTCACCGAGATCTTGTCCGCGTAACCAAAGAGTTTAACTCGCGCCATTTCTAAATTCCGATATCCGCTCACCTCCTTAGCTCGGAACAAAGCCTTAAGGTCGGTAAGCTGATTAGGCCGAAGAACTTTCCGCGATGACTAGATTTTCTCTTTCATCTTTGATCTTTACCTCATCTCTTCCACTTGCAACGGTCGGCAGCGGTCCTGGCTTGAGAAACATATTGATGACATTTGCGAGAAGCCGGGAAACGTCATTTTCGAAATTGTTGACCGGAAGCGCCTGTCCAAACGCGATCGAACTGCACGAGAACACCGCGCCGCCATTCGGAGCGTCGAAATAGATCATGTCGGCCCGGACGCGGTAGTCGTACGAACCATAGAGGCCTTCGGTTTCATGCGGGGTTATCATCAGTAGGTAGTTATCGTCATGCCCGCCGGAGGCTGCGATAATTTTTGTATTCGGCGGAGTTCCAAGCTTCAGATCGTAGGCATCGAGCTCAAGACCAGCGGCCCCATCATCGGCGAGGCCAAAGTCGCCAAAGACATCTGATTCAATTCCCTCCATGATCCAGGACAATGATGGCTCATAGCTGTCTGGCATTCGGCGGAAAGGCATCGAAGAATCGAAACCTTCCGCGACGAAACCGACCCCGAAGATCTTATTGGGCGGCCGACCCTGGGCGCGCCAACAGGCGCCCTTCTGACCGTTCGTCGCCATATAATGTTCGCCCGGGCGTGCCTCCCAGGCTTTCCAACCCATACCGAATTTGCGGCATTCCAACACCCACGGCTCGTCGCGGCGGTGCGCTACACTGCAGTAATAACCGTTAGCGCCCAAATAGATGTAATGGCCACCGCCCGCGATGTAGTCCTCGGTCGCGTCCAACATCCGCTTCGAGTAGTACTCCGGGTGCGTGCCGGTCATCACGCACTTGTACGGCACCAGTGCCGAGAGACCTTCGAGATCAAGGTCTTCATCGGTCACAACATCGTAGGCGTATTTCATATGCTCGAGCCAGCCGATGACCGAAAGATCGGCCGGGAATTGCCAAGTCGTATTCATGGATGAAATGCGGTATTTCGGCCGCATATTCACAACCGGGCGGCGATAAGAGCTGTAGCAAACACCTTGACCGTCGGCCCATGAAATCGTAGCAGCCGTGCCCGAATTCGGGATTCTTGTACATCTCGATGTCAATCTCAGCTACGATCGGCGTCGATCCCGACATCGGTTGGATCATTTGGGCGTCGAAACTCAGGTGCTCGTTGGCGTAGGCGAGATAGCTCGCGGTGGGTACAAGAAACGCCAGGCCACCGTTTGGCACCTTGGGCCGAACAAAGAACACAATATATTCCTCGCCCAAGCCTTTACCGTCGCCGGCCCGCAAACGCATCCCGTAAGCACCGCTGCGCAAATCCTCCGGCACTTTTAGTGTTTTCGTTGTTCTCCAATTGCAGTCGATTAATGCATCGGCATGAAATTCAATGCCTCCATATTCGTGCGGCGCCAACCGAAAGCAATCGTTGCGGCCACTCCAATTCCATCCGGTCTGTGCACGCACCGGCCGATTGTATCCCTTGGCATGCAATCCAAAGAGGCCGACATCCGCGACGGTGTCGCCAATTCCTTCATCGGTATATCCGATGGTAGTGTCCCAATAAGCGACCAAGCCCTGAGACGTCGGTGCTTGGCCGTTTTTTATTTTGTCGAGTTCCTCGCGTTGCAAGGCACGATCAAATAAACCGCATCGGTCAATTTTGCCGCAATATAACTGTGAGACGAAATGACCGCGCTTTTCGTGCCAGTCGCGGGAGCCGGCCATCAGAAACGGCGTCTCGGGTAAATGCTTCTGCCGAAACCTGAACGTTTCCGAGACGTGTGACCGGTAATCGACCGGTGCAACTTTACCCAGCAAACTGTTATAGCGATTGCCCACGCCTTCTTGATAAAGGGACGCGCGGCCGGTTCTGCCGTCGAGTGTCGCAGCTACAAAGTACCACATGTGCGACATGAGCGGCACCTCCGCCTGGAGGTAATCGACTTCGTCGCCTTGACCCACCCAAAATTCTAGAAAGCCGCCTTTGTTAATGCCGAGGCCATAGCCGTAGTTCTTGTCGTTGTCCCAGCGCCCAATCAAACATTGGCGACGGCCAACATCCGGCCAGATGGGGTGAATAAACGCGCACAAGGTAAGGCTGCTCTCGAGCGCGAGCTTATGCTGCGGATCGGCCACTTCCAAAAATGATCCTAATTGCGTGTATTGCTTCTCCACTTGCCAAGTGCCGTTGGCTTCGCAGTCGACCTCTTGCTCGATGAAACCTGGACCAGCCGGGTGTTCATCACCGTGGATCAACCGCACCAGCTGTCCGTCCGCGGTATATGTGCCGTCGGCGTTGACGTGAAACTGAATGATTTCTCCCGGCCTCACCGAGATCTTATCCGCGTAACCAAAGATTTTGACCTGGGCCATTACCTAAACCCGAAATTCGTAAGGCTAAGCCGAACCGGTGGAGCATTCACGAAGTTGGCGGTGTGGGCCGTGTTTAAGCACTTCACGACTCTAATAAATCCTGCACGCGGCGAAGGAATACGCCGTGAAAGGCCTCTTTTGGAGTGGGGTAGATCCTGTCCTCAACCACCCGTGGCGGCACACCCCGGTGGCCAGATAGTGCAACGATACGATAGGCCTTGAAGAGCTCGACGACTGCGATCGCATACTTGTCCACTTGAGGCCGTGTACGGAAGTAAATGAGCAGCCGTTGGAGCGCCTCGCTGTGTTGACCTTGCGGCGACTGTCGGTGCTCTTCAATAACTTCAGCAGACACCAGCGTTTTGAGATAGTCGCGTTGCATCTTGTCGAAGCGACGCATGTACACGATATCCTTGTCATGCGTTTCTGTGGCTTCCTCCGGTAACATTTCGCCTCCTTTTTCCGCTCGCGTGGAACGGCGTTCGCTTTTCTTCTTATCTCGCCAGTTACGAAATTGCGCCTTAATCCCGAACAAGCCATTGCGCAGATACAGAACAACAGAGAGCATGATCAGGCCGATAATGATCAAGCGAATGGGCCCGAGGGTGATCAAAACCTTATCCAAAAACACCACGATCAGCGTTCCCACAACAGCGCCTTCTGCTCGCCCGATGCCGCCGATGACTAACATTCCTACCCCGAGAAGGACTGTGTCGAAATTGAAGATAGAAAAAGCCACGCCCCGGAAATTCGAGGTGTAAAAGCCACCAATAAACCCAAGCGCTGCAGACGAAATCAGGAAAACAATCAAACGGGCTTGGCGAAAATTCACACCCGTGGCCTCGGCAAACGCTTCCCGCTTCTCAGGCGCCATTCGTAGTATTCGCCCGAGTCGACGCCCGTCGACTAATCTGTAGAAAAGCAGCGCCCCCAGCATCAACGCCGAACAGGCGTAATAACCGACAAGTAGCTGACCAAACTGAGAGGCGTTTTGGGGAATGTAAGTATCGGCGCCATATAAACCGCCGGTGGCAGAACCGAAGATTTTTGAGGTACTAAAATACACCCGGCAAAGTTCATTTAGTCCGAGAGTAAGGAGCGCATAATAGAAACCGTCAAGTCGGGTCGCTGGAAGCGCTATGAGACCTCCAAAAAGTAATCCAACAACAGTTCCAATCGGTGGAAGTATCCACCATGGCAAACCGAACTTGATCGACAAAATGGAGGTGCAAAATGCGGCAGTGCCCATCACAGCGTATGTGGCAAGAGAGATTATGCCCGCTGTGCCGATAATCAGCATCCAGCATAAACTAATAGCGGCATAGATTCCGAACGTTGCACCGGCAGTCAGGAGTGTGTTTTGCAGGTCCGTAGGAGTAAACAGCGGACCTAAAGCCAAAGCGATGAAGCCAAATGTCCACCATATCGGCCGCTTATCAACAATGGTCTTTTCGCGCCTAAGATTCTTTGGGTTGTACTCCCCGCGAACGCGAAGCACGCGGCGTCGCGTCGGCCAATATCTTAAACGTCGCCACTTCGTGGCACCGTGACCGGGCCATTTGTAATAATATCGTAGCCGCCCGACGGAAAATAGCTTCGTCTTCGATTGGCGCGTGCTACGCCAAATTTCCTGGTGACTTCGAAACGGAGTTGTCGGGAGGCTCTCAACGGCTCCTTTCGCACCCCAAGGAAATAACGGATTTCGCCAGTTGGCCTCACTCATTGGCTATGCCTCTCTCGCCCTATCGAGAATGCCGGCAATGCCACGTGGTCGGACCAAAAGAATTGCAATAATAAAAAGAAATTGCGTTATCAGGACATATTGGCCTCCGATGAAAGCAGAGGTCAGGGCCTCGTTTAGGCCAAGAAGAATTGCGGCAATGACCGCGCCCCGGACACTACCAAGTCCGCCGCAGAGCGCGATGCTGACACCTTTAATCATCGGTGCGAGGCCGCCGTAAGGCCCGATGTAATATGTCTGCGACAGCAACACGGCGGCCAGACCAGCTAAGCCACCGGTAATTGCCATGACGTAAAAAGCTGTCCGCCGCACGCCGATGCCGACAATCGACGCCGCGTGGGGATTCATCATCATTGCGCGAATTTCAAGACCGCGCCGGCTGGCTTGCATCCATCGCAGCACAAAAAAGAGCATCAATACCGAGGTTGCGACATTTCCAACCTTGTCCGCCGTGAGGACCATCCCAGGCAGACTGATTTTCCAGGTCCCAAAAATTTCCGGCAGACTTTTTGATCGAGGTCCAAACCACCATAGGAGTGACTGCGTACCGAGGAGATTGATAGCCAACGTCGCGATTAATCCTCGTATCGTGAAGTTGGGTTTATCGTGGATAGGGATGAAGGCCAGCGCACAAATTATTACTCCGGCCAACGAACCTGAGACAATCCCGGCGCCGAGAACAACTGGTCCCCATGGAGAGAGATATTGAGCAACGAGCCAAGCGCCGTAGCCGGCGAAAGCGAAAACAAAACCATACGCGAGGTTCACAAGGCCAAGGCTGGACCACGTTATCGAAATGCCGATAGCCAAGGTGCCGTATATACTAGCCAGCACAATGGCGTTGCTGATGATATACCACGCATCCATCGGTCATACCCTTTGATATGACGTATGAAACGCTAGGGACGCTGCAGCCTCGCCCTTCAGCCTGCCTGCATGCATCCCCAAAATTCTGTCGACGCGACCTTCGAGCACCGAGACGTTCTGCTCTGCAATCACCATCGCCGATGCACTGAGCTTAAGACTCATCAGAGCATCCATGACTGATTTTCCAATCTTTGGCGCAAGGCCGAGAGAAGGCTCGTCAACAAGAAACAGCGAGGCATCCGCCATCAGACCTCTCCCAATTGCGACCATTCGGCGCTCCCCGCCGGACAATCGGCCAACCGGAATATTTAAAAGAGCCTTCAGTGGAGGAAAAATTTCCAGCACCCGATCTTTACGCTGCCCTCGCTCTCGCCACGCCTGCTGCGTATACGCCCCGGAATCAAGATGCTCTTCCACCGTCAGGCCATGAAAAATTTCGTCGCCCTGCGGTATAAGTGACAAACCGGCTCGGACAATTTGGTGAGTGTAGCGACCCGGGCCTTGACTGCGCGTGCGACCGATCTCGATATCATTTAACTTAATGGAACCGCGCTGCCATCCAGTGAGGCCAGCTATGGCCGAGAACAGAGTGGATTTTCCATGACCGTTAAGACCGACGATACCTAGGCGTTCTCCAGAGTGAACTATCAGGTCTAAATCGTGGATCACCCGCATTGGCCCATAACCGGCAGACAGTCCGCGAACATTCAGCACCTCTTTTTGGAGCATGATTGTCTTCAACTTTAATTTGGAATGCGATCTGCTTTCGATTCATCCTCGGCGCTGGTGAAATTTTCAAAATATGCTGCGTGTACATTAGGATCGGCAAGAATGTCTTTCATACCTCCTTCCGAAATTACCTCGCCGGCGTCCATAACCATCACCCGGTCGGCAATCGTGCCAAGCAACTCAATTCGATGCTCCACAATCACTATTGCTATGTTCATCTCCTTCGATAGCACGCGCAAAAGATAGTCGATTTCGTCGACCTCCGAATTAATCAATCCAGACGCCGGCTCGTCCATAAGGAGGAGCGGGGGTCTGCGCATGAGAAGGCAAGCCAGGAGAAGCTTTCGGCGGTTCAGCGCGTCAAGGCGGACCGCCGGTTCATCATCGGCGACGGCGAGGCCAACAAGCTCCGCGCCGTATTCGGCATCAAATTTAGTCAGGTAGGGCCGATACGCCTGGCGCGCGGCTTTGAATGTCTCGCCCACTGTCAGCTCGTCAGGCACCACGGGGGTTTGATAGGTGCGACCAATGCCAAGGCGTGCACGAGCCGAAAGGGCAAGAGCGGTCACGTTGCTGCCCTTAAGCTCACCGATCCTCTCTTCGGCATAAGACGGCCGGACAGAACCTCTAACAAACTGGTCTTACCTGCACCATTAGGGCCAATGATGCCGAGGACCTCACCGGCATCAACATGCAGACTGATGTTTGTCAGTATCTCGCGACCGCCGAGGTCCAAATGAATGCCGAAGCAAGAGAACAGTTGGCCGTCTGGGCGCATGAGCATCAGGTGAAATCCGTTCGCTCATTTGCCCGAGGACTATGACCACCACGGCGCTTTCTGAAGCTTTGTTTCGGCGACTTCATTGGGGAATATAAGCTTGTGCTGGACGTTTTGTACCTGGGCATACAGTTGCGCCATACCCTTCTCGAGCTGATCTCGTTTGGAGCCCATGTCCGTTATCCGGAAAGTGCACTGCCTCCTGATATTCGTTATTCATATTTGAATACCCGCAGACGCCTCGATGAGGATTGACACGGATCCAGTCACAAACTTCTTTGAACTTGCTCGGATCGCCAACCGCCTCCCAAGCGTTCTTTAGATACATCGCGATGTCGTACCCGCAGCCGGTATAGACGAAACCAAAGACACCCGGGAACCGTTTTTCGAATTTTGCGCGGAAGTCACGGCCGGTTTTGTCTGCGTAGACACCCATGACCGTGCTCCAGCAAAAACCATTAGCAGCAGAACCCGCAAGCTGGAGAAACTCCGGCTGCGAAGGCCCGTATTGCATGTAAACTAATGAGTTCGGCACCGGATCTGCGATAAATTGTTTCGCAAAGGCGGCATATTCGGCGGCGACCCAGTGATCGACCATGATTGCGCCGGCGTCGACTTCCTTCATCTCACGAATAACCGGACCCCAATCTTGAACTGGGAATTGAATGTCAGTTACACGGGCAACTTCGAATTTGCCTCGCTCTTTGATCGCAGCCTGCGCAGCTTTTGAGATCGTCTGACAGTAACCGATCTGTTCCTGGATAATGTGAACTTTGCGATTTTTCGGTTTCCAGACGCCCTGCCTTTCCTCGTGTTCCAGCCAGATTGGAAAAGTCCAGCCGTAATTAACCTCGGACGGATCAATTTGGAATATGTGACTGTACTTTTCGCTGTTGGCCTTGAATGCCTCGGTAGCGGCGCGTTGCGTGTTGCACTCGACGTACGGGCATTTGTATTTGGCCGACGCATCCATCGCCGGTACCGGGACGAGTACGAATGCGTTCGATATCGCGTGAACTTTTGCGTCCACACACGCAGCAATTGCTTGTTTGCAACTTTCAGGTGATAACGGATCTACGTCGACGACGAACAATTTCAATTCACGCCCACGAATGCCACCCGCGCCATTGATCTCTTCCATCGCCAACTGAGTGCCATGGAGATGATCGAGATGATCAGCAACTCCGGCTGCAGCAGTTTGCGCCGTGGGCACACCGAGCACGATCGGCTCCGACGCTGCCAATGCGCCCCACCGCCCGACCCAGGGCATCGACACCGAAGTGCCCGCCGCCGCGCCGAGTAATCCCTTGACGACCGTTCGACGACCAAACTTCCGTGACATGCTGACCTCCTGTCGGCTTGCAGCCGGGTGAGTGGGTGGCCCGCGATTAAGTTTCGCGTTATGCAGAGCAGGCTAGTTTCCTCAAAGGAAAGTAAGTTAACGAAGCGTTACAATCCGAGTCAAGCCCGCTGAGAAAAATAATTTCCCTAGAGGAATATGCTACGGGCTCGACCTCGGAACCTTTGTCGGCCGCAGTAGTGCAAGGTAGTCGTTCAAGCGAGGGTCGGAGCCGCACGACACTAATTTTGAAAGCTAACTTGAGGCGATCAGCGGGCAGCACAGGCCCCCGTTTAACGGGCGGCGAGCGCAGACGCGTAGAAATTTCGGCCAGAAATTGTATGGCCGAATTATCCTTCTCGGGGATAAATGATGATTGAGAGGTATTGCATCGGCAGCTCGATCAGATCCTCTGGTCCGTGCCGAGCGGCAGCGTCGAAAAACAGCGCGTCACCAGGCTCCATCAGATACTTTCGGTCACCATGAAGATAGCTGACCTTGCCAGACAGCATGTAGATGAACTCCACGCCCGCGTGGCGAAAATGGGTATACGGCACGGCACCTTCGGCCAAAGTAATCAGATAGGGCTCGACACTGATTGGACCGCCGAGCGAATGGCCCAAAAGATCATATAGATGTCCGACTTTGGTACCTCGACGCTCGATACGAACGCCGGTCCGAGCTTTAACAAACGAACAATCGCGGCGTTCGTCAGTCTCTGCAAACAATCGGCTGAGCGGAATGTTGAGGGCTTTCGCCAGCGAGTCCAAAGTGCCTAGCGAAGGAGAAATGCTGCCGTTTTCAATCTTAGAAAGCATCCCGGCGGAGATCCCGGCGGCGGCTCCGAGGTCGGCGACGGTTAGATCAATCGATTTCCGCAGCCGCCGCACTTCGAATCCAATGCTTGTTTCAAGCGGCCGAGCAGCAACCTCGCTTGGCGCTGTTGAACCCGTTCGAAGACTAGTATCCGGCTTCGATTTAGAACGAGGGTTCGCGACTTTTGCGGTTGCACGCCCCGTGACTCGACGTCGCTTGTCCACGAGTTTTACAGACATCAATCGCTCTCCTGACTAAAACGTCGTCGATTTCATCGAAAACGGTTAGCACGGACACCATTGAAAACAGACAGAAAGGGGGCTGTTTCCTCTAAAGAAAGTTCGCGCTCTTTCCTGCAAAGAAAAAAAAGTGCTTGGTAGTTGACAAAATTGCCTCTAAGACACACTTTGACGTCGTCGATCATTCCGTTTTTGGAGCGCTGGTGGTGTGCGGCGTTGTCGCGCTTTTTCTAAAAGATGCCACGCTCAATTCGCGATTGGGCACCCTTTTCGCGCCCATGTTGACCGCGATGTGTGATCGCGGCCCCGATTCAGCAGGCTTTGCGGTGTATAGCGCCGCAGCGCCAGATGCAGTCAAAATTACAGTGCGCGGACCGCACGGCTGTGATTTTGCCGCCATCGTTCATCACCTCGAAGTCGGCGCCCCCCAGCCGACCCATGTGGTCCGTGACACGCATCTCGTTCTTACGGTTCCCGCGGTGCAGGCGGAATCTGTACTCAAACAAATTGCAGCTATGCCCGAGCTGATCGTCGTGAGCACGGGTAGGAGTATGGAAATTTATAAGGAGGTTGGCAGACCGGATCGCGTCGCCAAACGGTTCGGTCTCAATGCGATGAGCGGAACGCACGCGATCGGACATACGCGCATGGCGACTGAATCCGCTGTCACGACCGATGGCGCACACCCCTTTTCTACCGGCGCCGATCAGTGCCTCGTCCACAACGGCTCGCTTTCCAATCACAATGCACTGCGCCGCGAGTTGATAAGGGAGGGTCTATCGTTTCAGACCGAAAACGACACCGAAGTAGCCGCCGGCTACATGAGCTGGAGAATGCAACAAGGCGACTCGCTCGAGCAGACCCTGAATTCGTCGCTCGGTGCGCTCGATGGCTTCTACACGTTCGTGGTCGGCACCGAGTCCGGCTTCGGAGTTCTGCGTGATCCGATTGCGTGCAAACCTGCCGTCATGGCGGAGAGCGAACGCTGGGTCGCGTTCGGGACCGAATACCGCGCCCTCGTCGATCTGCCAGGCATCGACGACGCCAGAGTATGGGAGCCCGTTCCCGCAAAGGCCTATCTTTGGGAGCGACACTGATGCGAGTTGTCGATCTCTCGCAGACCTCGCTTCGGGAACTTAACTCCGCGCTTCATCGCCTTCGTGCCGACACCAATGAAACCCATTGGCGGGTGCTCAATCCAAGAGGACAGCATGCGATCGCCGCCGGCATCGACGCGCAGATCACAGTCGAGATCGAGGGACACGTTGGTTATTATTGCGCGGGGATGAACAAAGAGGCGACGATCGTGCTCAATGGAAACGCCGGTCAGGGCGTCGCCGAAAATATGATGTCCGGAATGGTGCACGTGAAGGGCGACGCCTCGCAGGCCGCGGGCGCGACCGGTTGTGGCGGCCTCCTAGTTGTCGACGGCAACGCATCGGCGCGGTGCGGCATCTCCATGAAGGGCATCGACATCGTGGTCAAAGGATCCGTGGGACATTTGTCCGCCTTCATGGGACAGGCCGGCAACCTAGTCGTACTCGGCGACGCCGGCGAAGCTTTGGGCGATTCGATCTATGAGGCGCGGCTATTCGTTCGCGGCAAGGTCGAGAGCCTTGGCGCCGATTGCATCGAGAAGCCGATTCGAGAACAACACAAGGCTGAACTGGCGAAGTTGCTGGCCGCCGCTGGATTAAACGGCACTGTCGATCCCAGCTCGTTTCGCCGCTATGGCTCCGCCCGCAAACTCTATCATTTCCACATCGACAATGTCGGATCGTACTGATGGAGCCGCCGGATCGTTGGATTCATACGCCACCGCGGGCATCGGCGACTTTCGACGAATTCTCTCTCGCGGAAATCCGCCGCGCCGCCGCGACCGGTATTTACGACATCCGTGGCTTTGGGGCGAAACGCCGGCTGCCGCATTTCGACGATCTTCTTTTTCTCGGCGCCTCGGTCAGCCGCTATCCTCTGGAAGGCTATCGTGAGAAATGCGGCACCGACGTAACGATCGGGGCACGGTTTGCGAGCAAGCCGATCACGCTGAAAATTCCTATCACGATCGCAGGCATGAGTTTCGGCTCCCTTTCAGCGCCAGCCAAGGAGGCGCTGGGGCGCGGCGCGACAGCGATGGGCACCTCGACAACTACCGGCGACGGCGGCATGACGCCCGAGGAGCGTGAGCATTCAAACATACTGGTCTATCAGCTGCTGCCTTCGCGTTACGGCATGAACCCGGATGACCTGCGCAAAGCCGACGCGATTGAAGTGGTCATCGGCCAGGGGGCAAAGCCGGGCGGCGGTGGAATGCTGCTCGGGCAAAAAATTTCCAAACGAGTCGCCGAAATGCGCACCTTGCCGGAGGGTATCGACCAGCGTTCCGCTAGCCGTCATCCAGACTGGACCGGACCCGACGACCTAGAAATCAAGCTCCTCGAGCTTCGCGAAATTACTGACTGGGAAAAGCCGATCTACGTCAAAATCGGCGCTTCACGTCCCCAGTACGATATTGCGCTAGCGGTCAAAGCCGGCGCCGACGCCATTGTCCTCGACGGCATGCAGGGTGGCACCGCAGCGACCCAAGAAGTATTCATTGAACACGTCGGCATCCCGACGCTCGCCGCCATTCCACCCGCTGTAAAGGCGTTGCAAGATCTCGGTATGCACCGCAAGGTACAGCTCATTGTATCCGGCGGTGTGCGCAGCGGCGCTGACGTTGCAAAATGTCTCGCACTTGGCGCTGATGCGGTATCGATTGGCACAGCCGCGCTCGTTGCCATTGGCGATAACGATCCGGAATATGAGAACGACTATCGCAAACTCGGCACGACCGCCGGTGCTTACGATGATTGGCATGAAGGCCGCGATCCGGCCGGTATCACCACGCAGGAAGAGACGCTTGCGAGGCGGCTCGACCCGTTGGCGGCGGGACGCAAGCTCGCGAACTACCTCGCCGTGCTAACCCTGGAAACGCAAACCATCGCACGCGCCTGCGGTAAATCTCACGTCCACAATCTGGAACCGGAAGATCTTGTTGCGCTCACCGTCGAAGCCGCGGCGATGGCCAGAGTTCCACTTGCCGGCACCGACTGGATCCCGGGTTTGAAAGAGCAAGGTGTGAAGGCTTAGGCAAAGATTATCACGCGGTTCGCGGACGAAGCCGGCAGGGGAAGGGCGCGGTTCATGGCATCTCTCAGCGCGTTTGCGAAAAAGAATGGCGTTAAATATTTTCTCGTATCTTTTGTCGATCTGTTCGGCACGATGCGCGCGAAGATCGTGCCGGCTACGGCGATCGATAAGATCGCGAAAGCCGGGCGCGGGCTTTGCCGGATTTCGCGGTGTGGTTCGATATGACTCCGGCGCATCCGGACATCCTCGTGATGGCGGACGCCGAGAGCGCCATTCAATTGCCATGGAAGCCAGAGGTCGCCTGGGTTACTGGCGATCTGATCATGGACGGCAAGCCCGTAGTCCAAAATCCGCGGCAATTGCTGAAACGGGTGGTGAACGAAGCGGCGCAGGCGGGCTACGACCTAAAGACCGGCGTCGAGTGCGAATATTTTCTGATCCAGCCGGATGGCAAGACGATTTCGGACAGCGCCGATACCCAGGCCAAGCCTTGCTACGACCAACAAGCGCTAATGCGACGCTACGACGTTATCGCCGAAATCTGCGACAGCATGATCGCGCTCGGCTGGCAGCCTTATCAGAACGATCATGAGGATGCCAACGGTCAGTTCGAGATGAACTGGGAATACGACTCGGCGCTGAAAACAGCGGATCGGCACGCCTTTTTCAAATACATGGTGAAATCGATCGCGGAAAAGCACGGGCTGCGCGCAACCTTCATGCCCAAGCCGTTTTCGCACCTGACCGGCAATGGCTGCCACGCGCATTTGTCGCTGTGGTCAGCCAAGACCGGCAAGAACATGTTTGCCGATTCTCGAGGGGAGCTGGGACTTTCAACCATCGCCTACAATTTCCTCGGCGGCATCATGCACTCGGCTGACGCGCTTACGGCAATCACCAATCCGACCGTGAATTCCTACAAGCGCCTCAACGCCCCACCGACGCTGTCGGGCGCGACCTGGTCACCGAACACAATCACATACGCCGGCAACAACCGGACTCACATGATCCGCATTCCCGACGCCGGTCGTTTCGAACTCCGCCTCGCGGACGGTGCGACGAATCCTTATCTGCTCCCAGCGTCTCTCTTGATCGCGGGCCTCGACGGAATCAAGAACAAACGGGATCCGGGTAAACGCCTCGATATCGACATGTATGCGGAGGGTCATAAGGCAAAAAATGCGCGGCGCCTGCCGCTCAATCTGCTTGACGCCCTGCGAGCGTTCGAGAAATCGACCGTCCTGAAGGAAG
Source organism: uncultured Alphaproteobacteria bacterium (assembly GCA_963747855.1). Classification (GTDB taxonomy): domain Bacteria; phylum Pseudomonadota; class Alphaproteobacteria; order Rhizobiales; family Xanthobacteraceae; genus BOG-931. The sequence continues at coordinate 230,787 of CAVVGN010000002.1, read as the reverse complement.
GACTCGGTAGCGAGTTTTGCAGCGCCTATCTCAACCTCAAGTATGATGACTGGAACAAATACTCACGCCATCTGACCGATTGGGAGCGGGAGACGACGCTGGATTGCTAATCGACCGCAGGCGAAAAGCGCACTCTGCGCACCAGCAGCACAGATCGCCCATGAAGTATTCCGTTTTTTCGCTCGCCTACGAAGCATTGCTAGGCCACGGCGGCTGGCAACCGGCGTGGCGCGACGCGGCGCCCAAGGCGAACTATGACGTAATCATCATCGGCGGCGGCGGGCATGGCTTGGCCACAGCTTTTTATCTCGCCAAGGAACACGGCCTAACCAATGTTGCCGTTTTGGAGAAAGGCTGGATTGGGTCGGGTAATGCGGGACGCAATACGACCATCATCCGCTCAAATTACCTGTTGCCGCAGAACATCCGATTCTACGAATGGTCGATGAAACTCTGGGAAGGGTTGGAGCGCGATCTTAACTACAACACCATGGTCAGTCAGCGCGGCGTGGTAAATCTCTATCATTCAGACGCGCAACGTGACGCCTTCGCCCGTCGCGGCAACGCCATGCGACTAAACGGCGTCGACGCGGAACTGCTCGACCGAGCGCAAGTTCGGGCGATGCTGCCGTTTCTCGATTACGACAACGCCCGCTTTCCGATTCATGGGGCGCTGCTGCAACGCCGCGGTGGCACTGCGCGCCACGATGCCGTCGTGTGGGGCTATGCGCGGGCTGCCGACCAGCGCGGCGTCGACATCATCCAAAATTGCGAAGTGACGGGACTAACGATCCGCAACGGACGCATTATCGGCGTAGAGACGACGCGCGGAAACATACGTGCGCAAAAAGTCGGGCTCGCCGTCGCCGGAAGCACGTCGCTGCTAACCAGCATGGCGGGACTGCGCATGCCGATCGAAGCCCATGTGATCCAGGCCTTTGTGACCGAAGGCATCAAGCCGGCCATCGATTGCGTCATGACGTTCGGCGCCGGGCACTTCTACATCAGCCAATCCGACAAGGGCGGCCTCGTTTTCGGCGGCGACGTCGACGGCTACAACACCTATGCTCAGCGCGGAAACCTTCCAACTGTGGAGGACATTATCGAGGGCGGCGTCGCGCTGTGGCCCGGCCTCGGGCGGCTGCGCATCCTGCGGCACTGGGGCGGCCTCCTCGACATGAGCATGGACGGAAGTCCGATCATCGATCGAACGCCAATTGATGGTCTCTATCTCAACGCCGGCTGGAATTACGGGGGGTTCAAGGCGACGCCCGCATCCGGCTGGTGCTTCGCCTACACCATCGCGCGCGGGGAGCCGCACGCGCTGAATTCGCGCGTTCCGGCTGGATCGTTTCGCCGCCGGCAACGTGATTGACGAAAAAGGGGTGGGCGCACAACCCAACCTGCATTGACCGGACCGTGAGAGCGACGTGCGAATCTTCTGTCCATATTGCGGCGAGCGCGGCAACGAGGAGTTCAGCTATCTGGGCGACGCCTCGCCCGTCCGCCCCGACCCTGCGGCAGCCAACGCCGCGGAAAAGTTCGTCGACTACGTCTACCTGCGCGACAATCCGCGCGGCCCGCTTCGCGAACTCTGGTACCACGCAGCGGGCTGCCACAGCTGGCTTGTGGTCACGCGCGATACGTTTACCCACGAAATCAGCCAGGTCGAATTTGCGCACGATGTCGCGGCTGCACGCAGATCCGGCCGCCGAGGTCGGCGGATGATGCAAAATTCGGATGCTTCCGCGATGGGGAAGACAAGCGCGACTTCACGGAACCGTCTTGCACACGGCGGCCTTATTGATCGCACAACGTCGCTTCGTTTCAGCTTCGACGGACGCAGTTATGTCGGACATCCCGGAGATACGCTTGCCTCCGCGCTAATCGCCAACGGCGTAAGCCTTGTTGGCCGGTCTTTTAAATACCATCGCCCGCGCGGCATTTTCTCGGCCGGATCGGACGAGCCGAACGCTTTGGTCGAGTTGCGCGACGGAACGCCGCCGCGAGCCGAATACGCGGGCGACAACAGTTGAACTGTTCGACGGCCTCGCCGCTGTCAGCCAAAACCGCTGGCCCTCGCTCGCGTTCGACGTGATGGCAATGAACGACGTCCTGTCGCCCTTCTTTCCCGGCCGGCTTCTACTACAAGACCTTCATGTGGCCGTCGAGCTTTCTGGGAGAAAGTCTACGAGCCGGCAATCCGCCGCGCCGCCGGTCTCGGACGTGCTGCGGGTGCCGATGACCCCGATGAATATGAAAAGGCATTCGCGCATTGCGACGTTCTCGTGATCGGCGCGGGTCCGACCGGCCTGATGGCGGCGCTAAGCGCCGGGCGCGCTGGCGCTCGGCGTCATTCTTGCCGACGAGGATTTCAAGCTTGGCGGCCGTCTGTTGGCGGAGCGTTTTGTGCTCGACGACGAGCGAGTCGACTGCGTGGGCCGCGCGGATTGAAGCCGAACTCGCCGCGATGCCGGAGGTCACCATCATGCGCCGCACGACAGTGTTCGGCGTCTACGATCACGGGCAGTACGGCGCGGTAGAGCGTGTCAGCGATCATCTTGCCGTTCCGCCCCCGTATCAGCCGCGTCAGCGCTACTGGAAAATCGTTGCCAAGCGGGTGGTGCTTGCCGCCGGCGCGAGCGAACGCCCGATCGCCTTTGCAGGCAACGATCGCCCGGGCGTCATGCTGGCAGGCGCGGTGCGAACCTATCTCAACCGGTATGCTGCAACGCCCTCCTCCCGTCTGGTTGTTTTCACCAACAACGATGACGGCTGGCGCACTGCGTCCGCCGCGCTGGACGCCGGCGTTGCGATCGAGGCGATTGTCGATTTACGCGCAGATGCGCGCGAACGCCTTCCAACGTCCTTGAAAAAGGCGGTTCGCATCTTTGCCGGGGCGCGGGTCGTGCGGACGAAAGGAACGCGCGCCATCCGCGAGTCGAGATTATCGACGCAAGCGGACGCCAAGTCACGATCTCCTGCGATTGCCTCGGCGTTGCCGGTGGTTGGAATCCCTTACTTCATCTTACCTGCCATCTTGGCGACAAGCCGCACTGGCGCGACGATATCGCCGCGTTCGTACCAAATACACGCGCCGCTTGGCATGATTGTCGCCGGAGCTGCCGGTGGCGCCATGCGTCTTGCCGATTGTCTTACGACCGGATCCGAAGCTGGAGCGCGCGCGGCGTCCGATTGCGGCTTTGCGGCGCACCGGCGCATCGCCGCCAAGCGCGGACGGACGAGACCTTCGCCGTCACGCCGGTCTGGTGGGTCAACGGCAAAGGGCAAAGCCTTTGTTGATTTGCAGAATGACGTCACGGTCAAGGATGTCGCGCTCGCCAAGCGGGAAGGCTTCCAGTCCGTCGAGCATTTGAAACGCTACACCACGCTCGGCATGGCCACTGATCAGGGCAAGATCGGCGGTGTAGTCGGCTTGGCCATTATGGCGGAACTGATGAAGCAGACCGATCCCGGAGGTGGGAACAACGACTTATCGCCCACCCTATACGCCTGTCGCTCTCGGAGCTCTTGCCGGACATCACCGTGGCAAGGATTTCCGACCGACGCGGCTTGCCGCCATCGCACCAATGGGCTCTCGAGCAAGGTGCCGTCATGGTGGAAACGGGCGCATGGTTGCGCGCCCAATATTATCCCCGCGCGGGGGATGGCGACTGGCTTGAAACCGTTAGCCGCGAAGTACGCACCGTACGCTCCGCGGTCGGCGTCTGTGATGTATCGACACTGGGCAGGATCGACGTGCAAGGCACCGATGCCGGCATTTTCCTCGATCGTATATACACCAACATGTTCTCGTCGTTGCCGGTTGGCAAAGCGCGCTACGGGCTGATGCTGCGCGAAGATGGGTTCGTCATGGACGACGGCACGACGTCCCGGCTCGCCGCCGACCATTATTTCATGACCACCACGACGGCCAACGCCGGCAAGGTCATGCAACATCTCGAATTCTGCCACCAAGTCCTCTGGCCTCGATCTCGATGTGCAGATGGTTTCGGTTTCGGAACAATGGGCGCAGTATTCGATCGCCGGGCCGCGCTCGCGCGACACGCGTGCGCAACTTGATCGACGCGCAGCATGATCTGGCGAACGAAGTCATTTCCGCACCTCGCCGCGCGGCCAGTGACAATCATTGGCGGCCTGGACGCATTGCTCTTTCGCCTGTCGTTTTCCGGCGAACTCGCTTACGAGCTTGCAGTCCCCGCGCGTTATGGCGATGCGGTGATTCGCGCGGTGATGACAGCCGGCGAAGAATTCGGCATTGCGCCCTATGGCACGGAGGCTCTTGGGCGCATGCGCATAGAAAAGGGCCACGTCTCAACCAACGAGGTCAACGGACAGACGACCGCGCACGATCTGGGCGCCGCTCGCATGTTGTCCTCGCGCAAAGATTATCATTGGCCGCGTGATGGCGGAGCGCCCCGCCTTACAATCGCCAGACCGGCCTTCCTTCGTCGGGTTCAAGCCCTCTGACCGGAAGCAACGTCTGCGCGCCGGCGCACACTTTCTGCCAATCGGCACCGTCACGCCGGGCGACAATGATCAAGGCTACATGACCTCGGTCGCCTTCTCGCCAACGCTCGGTCACTGGGTCGGGCTTGGATTGTTGCAGCGCGGACCGCAGCGGTTAGGCGAGCGTGTGCGCGCGTACGATCCGGTTCGTGAAGGCGACATCGATGTTGAGGTCTGCGACCCGATTTTTGTGGATCCAGAGCGAGCGCGCCTCCATGGCTTGATCAGAAAATACGCGCTCGCGCACCATTGGAGGTCTAACTCGCGCGGGTCGTTTCGGTGCTGGGAACACAAAACCCGGCTTGATTATCGAAGAGCGGACCGATCTTGCGCTTGCGACCCTGATCGCCAGGCGCAGCGAAACGCAAAATCTCAAGCGTGCGATCACTGTCGCTTTCGGTCTTACTTTGCCAGAAGGATCCGCACGTTGTAACGAAAGATGGCGTATCCTTCGCCGGTATCGGCGTTGGCAAATGGCTCTGCCACTGCAGAGGCTCCCGCCGCAGTGGACTATGTCTCACGATTGCGGGAGCATCTGATGGACCTTGCATCTATTGCGGACCAGTCGGACGGTCGGGTCGTGTTGCGCTTGAGCGGCGAGCGCATCCGCGAGGTGCTGGCAAAGGGCATTCCGCTTGGATCTGCATCCGCGCAAATTCAAAACGGGCGATGTCGCTTCGACAATCATTGCCCACATCGGCGTGCAAATTCAGCGACTTGATGACCGGCCGACATTTCAGCTGATGGCGTTCCGCAGTTTTGCTGGCAGCCTGTTGTCCTGGCTTACTAAATCGGCGGCCGAATTCGGTTATGAAATTGCCGACCACGGTCATCGATAAACCCCGCTCGCGTTTCAGGGGCGTCCGCCTCCCCCGCTTGATTTGACTAGCTTTTCGCCCTCAACGCCGCCCTACCCACAAAGCCACCCACAAACAAAATTCGGCACCGGTGCTATCTGCCTTCTTAGCTCCGATAAATCCGTTTGGAGTGTCTATCAATCCTCTTCATCAGGCTGGGTGCGCAGCCGTTCTTCTGCGTCGTCCGGCACTTTGGAAAATAGCGAACGAATTGTATCGGCGTCGAGCACAGGTGCCGACCGCATCTTGTCCTTCGCATCGCGTTCGGAGACGTCAATTTCAGTGAAACGGCCTTGCATCTTTCGGAAATGCGCATACGCGCCAATATCGATAGCGAAAGCCTGAAAATTTCCCGAAGTCGACTTGTGTGTGAGCGCGCTGCCTGCTTGATGAATTATGCGGTAATCCATCAGCCTATTGAATAGGCTTTTCATGTCCTCGTCTTTTTGTAGTAGTTGTTCAGGCACGAGGAACACGTTTGTTCCCCTCGTTAGGCAAAACTCGCGGAGCACATAAATGCCGGCAATCAGCGTGGACTGTTCATCGGTATGAGCATCCTGCTTAAGCTCCTCGATACGGCGCTCCAATGTCGGACGACTTAAGACTCGCACCTCGTCCTTCCCGATCCGTTCACCGTGGAGGCTACTCATGGCCTCGAGAAATAACGAGAGCACGTCCCGTGGTACGCCGCCACCAGCCATCACGAGCCTCGAAAACCCTTCGCCTTTAAACAGAGATTTCGAGTTGGATTTCGTGGAGGCCCGCTCGGCGACCGTACTCCTTCAAAATTTGCCAGTTTTGAGACTCTGTTCGATTGAAATCACTGAACGTATAATCGATGCTGATTGGTTGATAATCGTGGCGCTCCTGAGCACCAATAGGTTGCCCCTGTCGAGCGAGATAAAGGCTTGAAGCGTGCCGTATGGTTGCGATTTTGAAGTAAAGCGGAACATCCTTACATAACCGATGTATATAGTCGACAATGAACGCCTGATCCGCGCGCCGGAGGTGATATAGATCATCGATTTGGAGAAATATGCCACGTACATTTGTCGAAATAGCGAAGAATTCTCTCAAGTTCGCTTTGAGTTCGGGGAGCCACAGGTCGAGTTCTTGCAGTTTCTCTTTGTGCCGCTCAAACGTCAGTTCCGTGCTTGAATTAGTCCGCGTGCCGCTTCCTGCAGCAAACTTTGCATTAACGCTTGATTTTTCCCCAGAAAGTGCACCGGAGATATTTCTATTGGCCTCGCGACCGGATGTTTCTCTGACTTGCTCAGTCTGAGCGTCCGGCGCGTGATGCATTTTTTCCAGGCGGAAAAGTATCTGTTTGACAATCGCCTTTGTGCGCGCCTTTTTGCCAAACCAGCCACTCAGATTTTGATCAATCTCTCGAAAGAGTGCTTTAAGGATTTCGATAAGTACGTTTGGAAACGTATGTTGCTTGAAGTCCTCGCAATTCAGATAGATCGATTTCAAGTCGGCCTTTAGTTTACTTCGAGAGCTATGAAGGAGAAGCGTCTTTCCGCATCCTCGTCTGGCGAAGATTACGTGATTGGCGCGCGCGCATGCATCCTCAAGAGCGTGTCCGACGTTTATGTATTCAATCGGATCGCCGTCACGCTGAACACGAAGTCCTTCCGTGATTAGCTCACGTAATTTGGAGAGTTTTTCCTCTTCGACTTTCATTGACGTTCCGCCCCCACAAGCGATTATAGTGTGCCGAAGGGTGCTGCAGTAGTCGAGTCCGAAACGACGCGTGCCCCGGACGGCAAATCGGCAGAGGCGCCCTCCGCCTCCCCCGCTTGATTGACTCGGGTTTTTGCCGACGGCAGCGTCCTACCCACAAAGCCACCCACGAACAAAACGAACTGCAGTGACACGAATGCAGCAAGCGGTCGCGTAACCTCGACTTCAATCAACGCGCCTTGCGGCTCTCTATTTTATCCGCTGTTGTTCATTGCCGTTCATGAGATCGCGATCCGCGATGCCCGCGCCAAAGAAAACTGACGGTACAGTAGCAAGGCGATTCAAACCGATTCGAAGTCGACACCGCGTTGCCACAATCCTCTTCTTCATTCTCGGTCTTTTCCTCGCCCAAACCTGACCCCCCTGATGCCTCCCCGACACCGCCGAACACGCGCGGTTGGATTTATACAAACCTGGATTCAGACAAGATGGATTCTGTGAGCCAGCCCTGAACCAGGTAATGTGTCATTCTTGACCCGTTTAGTGGTGCAGTTCTGCGACCACGATGCGTCGCGCGGCGACGCGCCCTACTCGCCATGTGCTTTCGCGATCGCCTTTTCGAAGTAGCGCAGCGAGCGTCGCGGCCCAGAGCCGTGCTCCATCTGCTCGCGGATGACCCGGCTGATGATCTCGGCCTTCCATCCTCGCGCAAACCATTCCGCAACGATGCCCGGGGCCTCTTTCAACGCCCGAGCGATGCGATGGAGCCGCGCTACCCGTAGAAGGTCGTTCGCCACCAGTCGCGCTTGCTCACTTGCTTGCGGTTCGTCTTCGGCAACAGGCCGTTCTTGTCGGCTCCGCCCATGATCTTGTGGCCAACTTACAACGTATGTGTTTGAGGTACGGCGGCGTTTTCCACTGAAAACCTCAAGTACCCCCCGGTGAATGCAGCGACGCTGACAGCGCGACACGGTACTCAAGCTGCAGCTCAATTCTTTCGCTAGGGTGCGCCGTTTGGGATAGATACCTAAATATCCGTCGTGATTGAGCAAGACGGTCAAATACCGGACGTCCAACTTCAATCCAGGGTCCTTCGAAATAAAGTCCATAAATACCGGGCGCTCATCTTTGCGCACGGGTCGGCCGGGCATTGTGGCCGGCCGTTGCTCCCACTCTTCCTTCCGCCGCTCCTTTGGAGGTTTTTCCAGCACGCCGGCAAAACGAAGCTCTCCAACACCGCGACGCCATATGTGGATCTCGAATAGCGTGCCTACTGGCGGCATCGCTCTGTGGTATTCCTCGTAACTCAGATCGTTGATCGACCTGATATAGTCGCCTGATCTCAGACCGGCTTTGGCAGCAGGACTGCTACGGATAACCAATATGGAGGGCCCGTACAGTGCGGTAAGTTTTTGATCAAGCTCGATCGTGCGCACACGCAAACCGAGATACCCAGCGTTTGCCTGGTTATCCATTGTGGTCTCCATCACTTTGGTTTTGTTGAAAACGGCCGACCGCCAAGCCGGCGGCGAAAACATCAACGCCACGACGACGCTATGAAGTTCAAATGCGTGCCGCGATCGCCAACTTGCTCAACGCGCGTTTTTTAGCTTCGCAAGAAATGCCGCCAGATCGTCGGCGAGAAAAAGCGTTTTGCGACCGCATTTCGCCGGATGTAGATCGCCACGTTTAACTGCTGCATAGACTGAGGTGCGGCCCAAAGAGAGCAAGTCGAGAGTTTCCCGGACCGAATAAGCAGCTTTGGTTAGGCCGAACGCGCGCGGATCTGGCGGTAAGAGTTTCGTCTGTGCATCGTTCGGTTTTTCATCATTGTGGGGCATGGGACGCTCCATGTGGTTGAGTATTGATCCTTGTGATTGGGGCTTCCGTCGCGCGGCCTTCGGCGGACTCCGAAGTCGGCTCGCTCAAGCGGACCAACACCCTGGGAAATAAAAAACGCGCCGAGTTTCCTCGGCGCGTCTTCACAACGGATGCGTGCTGGGCGGAGACGCCGGTCAGGCGATTAAAATGGGCGTTTGATCAAATAGACAATTGGGATTTTGGCAATCGGACGCGTCAGCGAGCGTCACGCGTTTCACAGGTGTGCCGGATCGTATTGCAAAAATTTTGGCCGTGCGCAGCCGTTGGGGTGACGGCATCACCCCAATGGGACGAACGCAACGTACGCTGATTCTACTGCTACGGTCATTCCGTCGCACGCATCACACATGCACGGGTGGGGCCGGCTGAGACAAACCTCAGGGGTCGTTGAGCTATCCCGCTGGATTCCGAGCGTGCACTATAGGGTTTTTGGGACATAGAAACACAACATGAAAATGCGGCCGGGTCGAACCAACGGAAGCGAATAGCACAATACTTAGGCTTTTAAAGCTCAGATATTGATCTTGCAAAGCTTAGAAATAGCCCTACGTATTAGGCGAGAAGCATAGAGACTGGGTATGAATTCCGCTGATTTCCGCAAATGGCGCGAGGGTTTCGGACTCACCCAGTACGAAATTGCCAAGCGGCTGGATGTTAGCCGTAGCACGATCCAGAACTGGGAAACCGGCGCGACGACGTTGCCGACCATGATCGACGATGTGTGCGCGGTCTGGACAGATAGGCTGAAGAAAGAGCGTGCGGACTTAGGTCCGGTGACCCTCTGCTATGCCGATGGGCCAATGTGGGTGGATGCATATCGACCTCGCAACAGGTTGGCGATGCTGCAAACTGAGCCCTATCCAACGAACAGCGCGGCTATCGCGCGCGTAAAGAAGATTTGGAATCGGGAAGATATCTACGGTCCGTTCGTCATGGAGAAGTCAGGCGGCGCGCTGTGGAATCGGATCGAGCTGGAGAGAGTTGTGGACGGTACTGACAACGGTGCTCCAACGGTACGCAACACGATCAGGCGATTAGCGAATTACATCCTCGAAAATAGCGCGGTCTTCGTAAGAGGGCCGACGCCGGCCGACAAAGAGATAAAAGCCATCTCGGCGGCGATACGTTCAACGAGTAAAGCTCTGTCGCGGCTTGCAAGAGAGAGCGAAGATCGCTGCGTAACGTATCAGGAGTTTGAGGTCCTCTTGAAGAGATTGCACGAGTTGGGTTCATTCCCGACAAACCGTCATGTTTCCGACGTTGCACACGCCATTCAAGGTGAGGAAGTCGTTGGCTTATGGCAGCCGGATAGGATGTGAGCCGTGGTCGAATGGATTACCGCGAGCCTTGCGTATCATGTCGGTAAAGACTTTCTGGCGCGCGTGGTTGGTGCGCGGCGACGATTGACGCCGTCGCAAGTGATAGAGCCGCGAAGTGATGGAAGCAGCAATTCGACCCCGCCTGCGGCGGTGCTGCACCCACCGGATTTGGTTATCTTTGGTCTGGACCGTTTCGGCTTGGCCTTAACTCAGATAACTTATTGAAATCGCTGGCTCGCCTTACGGGAATAGAACCCGTGTTTCCGGCCCTGAAAGGAACAGTAACGCTCTCATTCACATGGACCGCAGCGGAATGACCTTATTCGCCGCAGCCGGCTTTTGACCGTACTCTGACCATGCGTCCATAAGACGACGTCGCTTTTCAAGAAGGTCGCCGCGCCTGTAGGCCGCCTCGGTCTTATCGTCGACGGCATGCGCAAGCGCCATTTCGACGACCTCATTCGGGAAGTTCGTGCGTTCGGCCGCCCAATCGCGAAACGTCGAACGGAAGCCGTGCACTGTAAGGCCCCCTCGCCCCATGCGCCCGAGCAACTTGAGCATAGCCATATTGCTGAGCGGCTTTCCGACCGTTCCGCCGGGGAAAATGAAACCGTCCTTGCCACCGTCCGGGCAATGGATCTGATCCAGAATTGCCAGCACTCGTTTCGACAGAGGGACGCGATGTTCCTTATCCGCCTTCATTCGCTCACTCGGCACGATCCAAATTTTGTTCTTCTTGTCTATCTCCTGGTTCGTGGCGCCGACCACCTCGCTCGTCCTGGCGGCGGTCAGTATCGTGAATTCGAGCGCACGTGCCGCCACGCCATCTTGCTCCCGCAATGTGACCAGAAATGCCGGCAGCTCGGCGTACGGAAGCGCGCTGTGGTGTTCAGTTTTGCGCACTTTCGACCGCGCCGGCAGTAGCTTCGCCAGATGTCCACGCCAGCGCGCCGGGTTATCGCCACGCCGATAGCCGCGGACCTTCGCCCAATCGAGCACAAATTCCATCCGACCACGAACGCGGCTGGCGGTTTCAGGGGTGACGGACCAGATCGGCTCGATCACCTTCATGATCAACGTCGTGTCGATCGCCTGTACAGGCAGATCGCCAATGATAGGATAGGCATATTTCTCGAGCGTGGCCCGCCACTGCGCTGCGTGCTTCTCGTTTTTCCAGGCAACACTGTGCGATGCCATATACGCGGTCCCGGCGTCTTTGAATTTCAGCGATTTCGCTCGCTCAAGAGCAGCTTGCCGCCTTGTCGCCTCGCGCGCCTCGATCGGATCGATTCCCTTCTGACGGAGCTTGCGACATTCCAGCGCTCGTTCGCGCGCTTCCGCGAGTGAGACCGTGACGAACGAACCGAGACCCATGTCTCGCGCGCGTCCCTTGAATTTGTTTGTTGCGGAATCGCGCACGAGCTCGCCGGTCGTTGGATCTCGCTCGGCAATCCAGTAGCGGAAAATCCAGGACTTTCCGGCGCCGGTGACTTGCAGATAGAGGCCACCTCCGTCGCCATAGAGACCGGGCCGCTTCTCGCGCGCGACGTTGAGCGCTTTCAGTTTTCCGATGACCGGCATGAAGTGTCCGTCAAGCTTCTACCCAATGCTGTACCCATGACCAATCGGCGTGATGTGTCCGCCCAAACTAATACCCAATACTGTACCCACGAATTAAACAGGCCTACCCACGAATTGCCGCGAGCGGCCAAAGACAAGCATAATGCAAGAAGTGCAGATTTTAAAGGGTCTTATTGAACAAAAGCGAACAAATGCGAACAAGACGTTGGCGGAGGGAGTGGGATTCGAACCCACGATACGGTTTCCCGTATACACGCTTTCCAAGCGAGCGCCTTCAGCCACTCGGCCATCCCTCCGGCGCGCGGCACGCGCAATATAGCCAGCGGGGCCGGTGACACAACCCGCGCCAATGCGTGCGTTTTGCGCGTCGCAACGCATCTGCTACCGTCAATGGGAGCATTGCATTAAGGCGCCGGTTGCTCCTGACGAGATAGCCGGACCGCGCCAGCTTTCTTCAGGAGGGCCGCATGCGCCTGCCATTGATTGCTCCCGCCGACCTCACGCCCGAGCAGCGTCCGGTTTACGACGATATGCGGGCAGGCATCGAAAAAAACTTTTCCGGCTTCAAGACCATCGCCGAAAATGGCGCGCTGATGGGCCCGTGGAATCCGTGGCTGCATGAGCCAAAATTCGGCAGGCCGATTTGGGATTTGACGCTGGCGCTGTCGGTCTCGCCGTCGCTGCCGCGGCCGGTTCGGGAAGTAGCGATCCTGGTCACCGGCGCCACCTTCCACTCGGCCTACGAACTCTACGCTCACGTCATCGCCGCCGAGCGGCGCGGGCTGTCCGACGACAAGATTACGACCATCGTTGCCGGTCAGCGTCCGGCTGACCTGACCCACGAGGAAGCGGTCGCCTACGATGTGGCGTCGTCACTGCTGCACCACGGCACGTTGCCCGAACTGGTGTACCGGGCAGCCGTGCAAACATTCGGACCGCACGGCGCCGCCGAGTTGATCTACCTCGTCGGACTTTATTGCCTCGTCTCCGTGACTCTCAACGGCTTCAATGTCCCCGTGCCGGAGGCAGAGGCGGACTAGATGGGCGGTATCGCGCGGGCGTACCCGCAAACGCTCGGCATCGTGCTGGCCGGCGGGCGCGCGCTGCGCATGGGCGGCGACGACAAAGCGCGCATCGAGATCGGCGGCGCGACCATCATCGAGCGCACGCTAGCGCGCCTTCGCCCGCAATGCGCTGCACTTATCCTCAACGCCAACGAGCCGGCACGCTTCGCCGATATCGGACTCCCCGTGGTCGCCGACAGCGTACCTGATTACGCCGGACCGCTTGCCGGCATTTTGTCCGGCCTCGACTGGACGGCGGCGCACGCGGCCCAAATCTCCTGGGTCGTGAGCGCGCCGAGCGACTGCCCGTTCTTGCCGCGCGACCTGGTCGCGCGGCTGCACCAGGCGCGTATCGAAGCGAGCGCGGCAATCGCCTGCGCGCGATCGGCAGCGCGGCGGCATCCGGTCGTCGCGCTGTGGCCGGTCGGGCTGCGCGAGGAATTGCGCCACGCGCTCACCGTCGAAGGCTTGCGCAAAGTCGATCAATGGAGTGCGCGCTATAGCGTCAGCATTGCGGAGTGGCCGGCCGCTCCCGTCGATCCCTTCTTCAACGTTAACACCCCGGAACAGGCGGTTGAAGCCGCGCGTCTCGCGGGACGCTATCCGGAGGCCTAAGCTCCAACCCGGTCGCGCGGCCGCGCCTCGGCCTGCAAGACGTTGGCGATGCCTTCGATATCGTCGAGCATCAAAACCGGCAGCGGCGCCTGTGGCAGCGGCCGGTCGGTGGCAATCGCGACAATACAATCGTCGTCGGGATGCAGCGGCGGCTTGCCCAACAACGCCCGATAGACTTCAAGCTTCGGGTGCGCGTGGCGCTTGAAACCTTCGACGATCACCAGATCCGCCGGACTTAGCTTGCTCAGGAGTTCGGCAAGCGGCGGCTCCGGCTGGCCGCGCAGCTCGTGAATGAGCGCCCAACGCCGGCTCGACGCGACCATCACCTCGCTCGCGCCCGCCTCCCGATGCAGCCAGGAATCCTTGCCCGGCCGGTCAAGGTCGAACTCATGATGTGCGTGCTTGACGGTCGCGACCTTCAACCCGCGTCCGACCAATACCGGTATCACCTTGGTGATCAGCGTGGTCTTGCCCGACCCGCTCCAGCCGGCCAGGCCAATGACGCGCATGGGCTCGCTCATGGCCTATATGATAAAGAGGCCATGCCGATTTTGCGACCCTAGCCAATGGCCGAACAAAATTTCGATCTGCGCGGCCTCAAATGCCCGCTTCCGGTACTGCGCGCGCGCAAAGCGCTTGCCGGCATGCATTCGGGCGACGTCCTAAACCTGGCGTGCACCGACCCGCTCGCCGCCATCGATATTCCGGCGTTACTGCGCGAGACCGGCGACACGCTGGAGGAGACGGGGCGCGACGGCAACGTCATCACCTTTCGCATCCGCAAGTGTTAATGGCGGTGACCCGAGACCATCACGCTGGCGCGCCCGCGGCGGTGCGATTGAGATCGACGAAGACGTCGTCGTCCCCTCTGAGCACCACCTGATAGGTGCGCAACGGCACTTCGCACGGCGGGTCGACCACCTCGCCGGTCGGCACGCGGAACGAGCCCATGTGCATGCAGCATTCGATCAAATCACCCTCAAGCACGCCGTCAGCCAGGCTTGCAGCCGCGTGCGTGCATTCGTCATCGGTGGCGTAGTAAGTGCCGTCGATATTATAGATCGCCAGCGTCTTGGAACCGACCGCGAAGGCCTTGACCGAATTCGGCGTTACCTCGGACTTCGCGCATACGCGCACGACGCTTTCGTCGCCGCTCTCCGCCATGGTTGCTCCCTCCTCCGCAATTCTCGCTTACAATAAACGCAATGAGCGCGGAAGGAAGCATGCAGGTCCTGGTGGTCGGCGCCGGCGTCATCGGGCTTGCCGTCGCGCGGGCGGCAGCCCGCCGCGGCCATGACGTGGTTATCGCCGAGGCGACCGGCGGCGTCGGCCACGGCGTATCCTCGCGCAACAGCGAAGTCATCCATGCCGGCATCTATTATCCGACCGGGTCGCTGCGCGCGCGCCATTCCACACGCGGGCGGCGCATGCTCTACGACTTCTGCGTCTCGCACGCTGTCGCGCACAAAAAATGCGGCAAGCTCATTGTCGCGACCGACGCGGCTGAGCAGGCCAAGGTTGAGACGCTTTTAGCGCAGGGGCGCAAGAACGGCGTCGAGGGACTCGAGCTGATCGGCGGCAATGCGGCGCGCGCCCTCGAACCGGAATTGTCGTGCATCGGCGCATTGTCGTCGCCGGAATCCGGCATCGTCGACAGCCACGGCTACATGCTGGCGCTGTGGGGCGAGTTGGAGGATCGCGGCGGCAGCATTGCATTCGAGACGCCGGTCGAGCGCATAGCGTTCGCGGCGCAGCGCTGGCAGGTGCAATTTGGCGGCAACGATGCCGGCACAGCCGCGTTCGATGCAGTGGTCAACGCCGCGGGGCTTGGCGCACAAAAAATCGCGCGCCGCATCGAAGGATACCCGCCGGAAAAAATCCCTCCCCTCGTTCTCGCCAAAGGCAATTATTTCGGCTTTGCCGGCAAGCCGGTATTTTCGCGGCTGATCTATCCGACGCCGGTCGACGGCGGGCTTGGCGTGCACGTCACCCTCGACCTTGCCGGACGGATGCGGTTTGGTCCCGACGTGGAATGGATCGATCACGAAAGCTACACCGTCGATCCACAACGGGCGGATACGTTTTACGGGCGTATCCGCGCCTACTGGCCGAGCGTGCCAGCGGGTTCGCTGGTGCCCGATTATTGCGGCATTCGTCCCAAACTCAGCGGGCCCGGCGAGCCGCAGTCCGATTTTATGATCGCCGGCGAACGCGAGCACGGCCTGCCGCGGCTCGTGTGCCTGCTCGGCATTAAATCGCCGGGATTGACGGCATCGCTTTCGCTGGCCGAGCAAGTAATCGACGAGCTTACGTCCTAATCCGCAACAGCCAGTACGCCCATCGTTTGCGACACGTGCACTATTTCACGCGCAAAAAGTGGAGTTGGGGACGAAATATGGCGTTGCGCCGAAGCACCGCAAATTCCTGTAGCTTTGTCTGATCAAGCGCAGCGGGGAGCGGTGAGAATGAAGCGGACTGCGGTGCTGGCGTTAGTTTTTGTAACTATTGCGTATCCGGTACTGGCGTATCAGCATCGCAGTCATCTTCTGCATCGCAACCAACCGCACGCCGGCGGCAACGAAATCCGCTCACATATCACCTGCGAGATGGTGCGAAGCTACGTCGCGCAGCTCGGCCTCGAGCAAGCAAAAGCGATGGCTGCGGCCGCCGGCGTGACGACGGCCGACGAGCGCCGGGCGCGGCAATGCCTGGAAAATAAAGTCTAATGACTGTCGTTCCTAGCGCCGCGCCAGAACAATCAGCACAAGGCCGGCGGCGGCAATGACACCGCCGTAAAACATCCACCGGCTTTGGCCGACCATGAAGCCTGACGCCGGATACGGGAAATATCCCGAACCCTGGCCGAGAAAGACCAAGCCCGCCAGCAACAGAACGATTCCGATCGCCGTCAGCAACGCGTTCATGATGCACCCATCAATGCGCCGCGTCCCAATTGTTGGCGGCGTGCGCTTCGACCTGCAGCGGAACTGACAGCGAGACCGCCGGCAACGGCGCGTCTTCCATGACTTTCTTGATGACCGGCAGCGATTTCTCGACTTCCGCCTCCGGCGCTTCGAACACCAGTTCGTCATGCACCTGCAGCAGCATCTGCGCCGCGAGCTTGTGCTTGGCCAGCGCGCCCTCCATGCGGATCATGGCGCGGCGGATGATGTCGGCGGCGCTGCCCTGCAGCCGCGCGTTGATCGCGGCGCGCTCGTTGAATGAGCGGATCGAAGCATTGGAGGCCTTGATGTCCGGATAGTGACACTTCCGGCCGAACAACGTCTCCACGTAGCCGTTCTGCTTGGCGAATTCCTTGGTCGTCTCGATGTAGTCGCGGATGCCGGGGAAGCGTTCAAAATACTTTTTGATATACGCGGCCGCTTCTTCGCGCGGGATACCAAGCTGGTTGGCGAGCCCGAAAGCGGAGATGCCGTAAACAATGCCGAAATTAATCGCCTTGGCGCGGCGGCGAATTTCGGGCGGCATCCCCTTCACCGGCACGCCGAACATTTCCGACGCGGTCATGGCGTGAATATCGAGGCCTTCGCGAAACGCCTTTTGCAGCGGTTCGATGCCGGCGATCTCGGCGAGAAGCCGCAGCTCGATCTGCGAGTAATCGGCGGAGACGAGCTTGGTGCCGGGCGCGGCAACAAAAGCGCGGCGGATTTTCCTGCCATCCTCGGTGCGCACCGGAATGTTCTGCAAATTCGGGTCGGATGACGACAGCCGGCCCGTGGTGGTGGACGCAAGCGCATAATTGGTGTGCACGCGACGCGTCACCGGATTGACGAATCCGGGAAGCGCATCGGTGTAGGTCGATTTCAATTTCGAGACTTGCCGCCAATCGAGAATTTTCTGCGGCAGCTTGTGGCCCTGCTCCGCCAGTTCCTCCAACGCTCGCGCGCCGGTCGCCCATTGTCCGGTTTTGGTTTTGGTTCCGCCTTCAAGCTTGAGCTTGCCGAACAGAATATCGCCAAGCTGCTTGGGGCTGCCGGGATTAACGGTCTCGCCGGCAATCGCGTTGATCTCGGCTTCGAGCGCCGCGGCTTCCTGCGCGAATTCGCCCGACAGCCGGGACAATATCTGCCGGTCGATCGAAATGCCGCGCCGCTCCATGCGCGCCAGCACCGCGACGAGCGGCCGCTCGAGCGTTTCGTAGACGGTGAGCACATGCCCGGCGGGCAGCCGCGGTTTGAGCACCTGCCACAGCCGCAGCACAATGTCGGCACGCTCGGCGACGTATTCCGTCGCCTGGTCGATGCCGAGAAAGTCAAACGTGATTTTTGTTTTGCCCGGCTTGAGCAGCTTGTCGATCTCGATGGCGGCATGGGTGAACACCGCTTCGGCGAGTTTGCCGAGCGCGTGATTTTGCCTTCCAGCGTCGAGCGCGTACGACATCAGCATGACGTCGTCATACGGCGCGACCTCGATGCCGCGTAGTGCGAACATCTGCAAGGCGAATTTCAGATCGTGGCCGATTTTGAGCGTGCCGGAGTTGCTCAGCACCGGCTTGAGCGCGTCGAGCGCGGCACCTTCTGAAATCTGACCGGGCGCAACTTCGCCGGAAAACAGACCCTCCGCGCCGCCTTCCGCGCCCTGGCGATGCGACAACGGCACATAGACAGCATCGTCGGGAGCGACCGCGAGCGAAAATCCGCATAATTCCGCTTGCATCGGATCGGAATTGGCGGTCGACACGTCGATCGCGACAAAGCCCGCGTCGCGCGCGCGGTCGAGAAAAGCCTTGAGCTCTCCAACGCTACGCAATGTGCGATATTTGGATCGATCGAATTTGGCATTGCGCGCCGCCTCGATGCGCGTGGCAGCAAGGACCTGCGGCGTGAGCGGGGTGTAAGCCGGAGCTTGCGGCCTACCCGCGCGCGAGGAATCCCACGGCTGCGCGGGGCGGCCAAGCGGGAGTTGCAGAGCGGCGCCGCTTGGTGCCGGCTCCGCTCTTTGCCCGCCACCTCCGGCCAGCTTTTTATCAGCCTCGATCTCACCCGCCTCGACGCTGGAAAACTCCGCCACCCGCCGCATCAGCCCGTTGAATTCCATCGCCTTGAGGAAAGCGATCAGCCGCTTGTAATCGGGTTCGTGGACGGCGAGATCGCCGATCGGCACGTCGAGCTTGACGTTGGCGTCGAGCGTAACGAGCTTTTTCGAAATCCGCGCCGCGTCGGCGTGCTCGACTAGCGATTGCCGGCGCTTCTCCTGCTTGATCTCGCTTGCGCGCTTGAGCAGTGTTTCGAGATCGCCATATTCGCCGATCAATTGCGCCGCCGTCTTGACGCCGATGCCGGGCACGCCGGGCACGTTGTCGGTCGAATCGCCAATCAGCGACTGCACTTCGATGACTTTTTCCGGCGGAACGCCGAATTTTTCGATCACCTCGGCGCGGCCGATCTTCTTGTCCTTCATCGCGTCGAACATGACCACGCGGTCGCCGACGAGCTGCATGAGATCCTTGTCCGAGGAGACAATGGTTGCGGTGGCTCCCGCCTCGCTCGCTTCGCGCACATAGGTCGCGATCAGGTCGTCGGCCTCGAAGCCATCCTGCTCAAGGCAGGGCAGGTCGAAGGCCTGGACGGCTTCGCGGATGAATTTGAATTGCGGCTTGAGATCGTCGGGCGGATCGGGCCGGTGCGCCTTGTAGTCGGCATACATTTCGGTGCGGAAGGTCTTCTCCGACTTGTCGAGCACCACCGCGAGATGGGTCGGCTTTTCATCCGGCTTCATGTCGCGCAAAAGCTTCCACAGCATGTTGCAGAAGCCGAACACGGCATTGAGCTGGAGCCCATCCGATTTGCGGGTAATCGGCGGCAGTGCGTGGTAGGCGCGAAAGATATAGCCCGAACCGTCGACCAGAAAGACGTGATCGCCTTTCTTGACCGGCTTGGCGGCAGGCGCGGCAGTGGCTGCGGCGGGCCTGGATTTTTGTGCGGCGGGCATGATGTTCGCTAATATATGAAATCGACGCCATTGCGAAAGCGGCCAGGCGCCGGTTTACCCGCTCTTTTGCATGACGAGCGTTGAATTCTCCGCGCCCGCTTTCGCTTGATGTCGCAATTCGAGTCAAACCCGACCGCACCTCGCCGAAGGACAAAAGACGGCCGGGAGAGGGAAATGACCATCCAGGAGACGCTTATGCTCCTACTGCTGCTCGCGTCGTTAGCCGCTTTTCTCGCCTTTGCCGTCGCCGCAGGCTCGCCAACGATTGCCGCCGAACGGTGGGAAACCTTGCCACCAACGCCGGCGCCTATCCCCGCCGCTCGCGGTAGTCAGGCGCAAGTTAACGGCATCGGCGTCCACTACGCCATCTACGGTCACGGCTCGCCGGTCGTTTTCCTGCATGGCGGCCTCGCCAATTCGAATTATTGGGGCAATCAAGTACGAGCGGTCGCCGCGCATCGCACGGTCATCTTGATGGACAGCCGCGGCCATGGCCGCAGCACGCGCGACGCGCGGCCATACGGCTACGACCTTATGGCTGACGATGTCGTCGCTCTGCTGGACGCTCTAAAGATACGCAAGGCAGACATTGTCGGCTGGAGCGACGGCGGCATTCTCGGGCTCGACCTTGCGTTGCGCCATAAGGAACGTGTCGGCAAGGTGTTTGCATTTGCTGCCAACACGGTAACGGCGGGCGTCATTGGCGGCGTCGAGAAAAACCCGACCTTTGCCGCCTATATCGAGCGGGCTGGACACGAATACGAACAGCTTTCGGCAACGCCCAGGGAATATGGCGCGTTCGTGGACCAGATCAGCAAGATGTGGGCCGAGCAGCCCAACTGGACGGACGCTCAACTCAAAACCATCGATACGCCGGTCCTGGTCGTCGACGGCGACCACGACGAAGCTATCAAGCGCGAACACACGGAATACATCGCGGCCACGATCCCGCATGCCGGCCTTTTAATACTTCCCAATGTGAGCCACTTCGCTTTCTTGCAGGATCCGGCACAGTTCAATTTCGCTATCCTGCATTTCCTGGGCGACGAACAACGGCCCCGCATCATTACGTTGCCACGCTCGCGCCGCGCCGCGAAATGACGATAGAAACGCTGATGGAATTCTCCCCGCCATTGCCGATCGATGCGGCGCTGCCGGAGCTTACCGCGACGTTGCGCGCGAGCAATACGGCGGTTTTGGTCGCCCCGCCGGGTGCCGGCAAGACCACGCGCGTGCCGCTGGTGCTTGCCGGAGAGCCATGGGCCGCAAGCCGGCGCATTCTTGTGCTGGAGCCGCGCCGGATCGCGGCGCGAGCCGCCGCCGGGCGGATGGCCGGGACTTTGGGCGAAGCCGTCGGCGATACCGTCGGCTTACGGGTGCGCTTCGGTTCGAAAATATCGCGGCGGACCCGTGTCGAGATCGTCACCGAAGGCATTTTCACCCGGCTGATCCTCGACGACCCGATGCTCGACGGCGTTGCGGCGGTCCTGTTCGACGAGTTCCACGAACGCTCGCTCGACGCCGATCTGGGTCTCGCGCTGGCGCGCGACGTGCAAATGGGCCTGCGCGAAGATTTACGGCTTCTGGTCATGTCGGCGACGATCGACGGCGCACGGGTGGCGAAGCTCCTTGACGACGCGCCGGTGATCACCGCCGAGGGCCGGGCCTTTCCGGTCGAAACTCATTACCTCGGACGCGATGCGCGACCGATCGAGCCACAGGTCGCTGAGGCAATCCGGCGGGCCATGCGCGCCAATCCCGGTTCGCTGCTGGCATTCCTCCCCGGCGCAGGCGAAATCCGCCGGACCGCGTCGCTGCTCGACGGCCAACTCGATCCGGCGACCGACCTGGTAGCGCTCTACGGCGCGCTCACCGGCGAAGAACAGGACCGCGCCATCGCGCCGGCTCGGTCCGGCAGGCGCAAGATCGTGCTCGCGACCTCGATCGCCGAGACGTCAATCACCATCGAGGGCGTGCGCATGGTGGTCGACAGCGGGCTTGCCCGCGTGCCGCGCTATGAGCCTGACGTCGGCGTGACGCGGCTTGAGACGGTGCGCGTTTCGCGCGCGGCTGCCGATCAGCGCCGCGGCCGCGCCGGCCGGCTGGAAGCCGGAGTATGTTACCGGCTGTGGGACGAGCCGCAGACCGCCGCACTCGAGCCTTACACCCGCCCGGAAATCCTGTCCGCCGATTTGTCGTCTTTCGCACTCGATCTCGCGTCCTGGGGAAGCGGACCCGCGCAGCTCGCATTCCTCGATCCGCCGCCGGCTCCGGCGCTCAAAGAGGCGCACGCGCTGCTGCGCGAGCTTGGCGCCATCGACGGCGACGGCCGCATCACCGACGAGGGACGAAAGCTGCGCCGCCTACCGCTCCCGCCGCGGTTGGCACGCATGGTAGTCGATGCGGCGGCCGAAGGCGCGTCGCTTACCGCCGCCGAAATCGCCGTCCTGATCGGCGAGCGCGGACTTGGCGGCGATGGCGTCGATCTGACGGCTCGAACTCGACGCTTTGCGCCGCGATCGCTCCGGCCGCGCGCGCGATGCCCGCGCCATGGCCGCCCGGTGGGCGGGGATCGCGGCTCCCGAAAAGCCTTGGGCACAAGATGCGGACGAGATAAGCGCCGGCGCATTGCTCGCGCTTGCCTATCCCGAGCGCATTGCCAAAAATCGCGGCGGTGCGGCGGGAGCTTTCGTGCTGGCCAATGGCCGCGGCGCGCAAATCGATCCCACTTCGGCGCTCGCGCGCGAACCTTACCTAGCGGTCGCCGAACTCACCGGCAGTGCCGCCGCCGGACGAATCCTGCTGGCGGCGGCGATCACGGCCGGCGAAATCGAGGCGCGCTTCGCCGATCGCATCGAGACGCGCGAGGAGATCACATTTGACGCGGCGAGCGCTAGCTCGCGCCTGCGCCGGCTCAAACGGCTCGGTGCGATTGCGCTCGCCCAGCAGCCGATGCCGGTTGAAGCAAGCGACGCCGCCGCGCGCACGCTTGCCGAAGGTATTGCGCGGCTCGGCGTTGAGCGGTTGCCGTGGACCAAGGCGCTGCGGCAATGGCGCGACCGGGTGATGTTTTTGCGCCGGGCCGAGGGGGACAGCTGGCCCGATTTGTCCGATCCGGCGCTCGCCGCCGACACCGATTGGCTGGCGGTCTTGTTTGCCGGCAAGACTTCGCTTGCCGCCCTGTCGGCCGACGAATTCGCCGCCGCGCTCGCGGCGCATCTACCGTTTGCGCAACGGCGGCGGCTCGAAGCCGAGGCGCCAACCCATTTCACCGCCCCGACCGGATCGCAAGTGCCGATCGACTATGAAGCCGAATGCGGCCCAAAAATCTCGATCCGCGTGCAGGAACTGTTCGGCCTTGGCCGTCATCCGTCGATCGCCGGCGGTAAAATCCCCTTGCTGGTGGAACTCCTCTCGCCGGCGCACCGTCCTGTGCAGACGACGCGCGATTTGCCGGGCTTCTGGCGCGGCAGCTACGCCGCGGTGCGCGCCGAGATGCGCGGCCGCTATCCGAAGCATCCCTGGCCGGACGATCCCTTGACCGCCCCGCCGACGCGGCGGGCGGACAAGCGCAAATAGTGCAACCATTCCGAATGCGCGTTGTTTAGGCTATTGCTGCGCAGGGCCAATTCCTTCGAGAGATGAATGTTTCCCAAGCCGAAACCTCAGCTCAAGCCGAATACCTACGCCTACGAATCCGAGCCGATGGTGAAGGCCACCGGCTTTCGCGAATATGACGCCCGCTGGCTGTTCGGCGGAGAGATCAACCTGATGGGCGTCGAGGCCCTGGGGCTCGGGCTCGGCACGCTCATTCACGAAATGGGGGTGAAGCCGCACATCGTCACCGGGCACGATTTCCGCTCCTATTCGGCGTCGATCAAAATGGCGCTGACCACCGGGCTGATCGCCGCCGGCTGCAAGGTGCACGACATCGGGCTGGCGCTGACGCCGATGGCTTACTTCGCCCAGTTCGAGCTCGACATTCCCTGCGTCGCCATGGTCACGGCTTCGCACAACGACAACGGCTGGACCGGCGTGAAGATGGGCGCCGCTCGTCCGTTGACCTTCGGCCCCGATGAAATTACGCGCCTCAAAGACATCGTGCTCAACGGCCGTTTCATGATGAGAGAGTGCGGCGCGTACGCCTTCGTGGAGAATTTTCCCGCGCGCTACATCGCCGATCTGACCAAGCGGCCGAAGCTCAAGCGCAAGCTCAAAGTCGTCTGCGCCTGCGGCAACGGCACCGCCGGCGCGTTCGCGCCGCAGGTGCTACAAGCGGTTGGCTGCGAGGTGGTGCCGCTTGATTGCGAGCTCGACCACACCTTTCCGCATTACAATCCGAACACCGAAGATATGAAGATGCTGCACGCCATGCGCGACGCAGTGCTGGCGAACAAGGCCGACGTGGCATTGGGTTTTGACGGCGACGGCGACCGTTGCGGCGTCGTCGATAACGAGGGCGAGGAGATTTTTGCCGACAAGGTGGGCGTCATGGTCGCACGCGATATCTCGGCGCAACACAAGAATGCGCTATTCGTCGCCGACGTGAAATCGACCGGCCTGTTCATGACCGATCCGGTGCTGATCAAAAACGGCGCCAAGACCGATTACTGGAAGACCGGACATTCCTACATGAAGCGCCGGGTGAACGAGATCGGCGCCATCGCCGGTTTCGAAAAATCCGGCCACTTCTTTTTCAATAAGCCGTTCGGCCGCGGTTATGACGACGGGCTGATTTTCGCGCTCGCCGTCTGCGACATGCTCGACCGCAATCCCGGAAAAAGCATGGCCGACCTGAAGAACGCTTTGCCGAAGACATGGTCGTCGCCGACCATGTCGCCACATTGCGCCGACGAGGAGAAATACGGCGTGGTGGACGCGGTAGTGGAGTATTTTCAGGCGGAACAGAAAAAAGGCAGCAAGGTCGCCGGCCAGCCGATCCGCGAACTGGTGACGGTCAACGGTGTGCGCGTGACGGTCGAGGACGGCACCTGGGGCCTGGTGCGCGCCTCCTCCAACAAGCCGGAACTGGTGGTGGTGGTGGAAAGCCCGGCGTCGGAGGCGCGCATGCGCGAGATGTTCGCCGCGGTCGATGCGGTGCTCCGCACCCACAAGGAAGTCGGCGAATATAATCAGAAGATTTAATGTGCTTGCGGCGCCGGTTGCTAGACTTCCACGTAGACGTCGAGCTCCACCGCGCCGGGCAACATGGCGCGCCACGCGGTCAGATAGGTTTGAAACCGCACGTCGCTCGCGATCGACTGCCGGTTGAGCTCGAAGCTTTCCGGGGTTTCGTATTCGATCACCTGGACGAATTTCGCGGGATCATCGGCATTGCGCAGGAGCTTGAGCTGGGCGTTGCCGAACGCCTGATAGAACGGCGCCGAGGCCCGCATCATCGCCGAAAGCTGCTCCGGATCGGCGCCCGGCATGGTGAACCGCAAATGCAGCGTTCGCTTTACCATTGGTTCATCGTCTGCCATCGCGTGCATCCCTCAAAAAGGCCGGGCCGCGCGGCCCCTTGCGACCGCCGCCACGTTATTTTTGCTTGAATGTCTCACGGAAAGAGTGCGCCGGATAGACGCCGAGGATCTTCAGCGTCCGTGGCTGCGACACGAATTCCAGCTCTTCCAGCGCCAGCTCGAGCGCCCGATCCTTCGGGTGGCCCTGAACGTCGGCATAGAATTGCGTCGCGGCGAAGCTGCCGTCCACCATATAGCTTTCCAGCTTGGTCATATTGACGCCATTGGTGGCGAAACCGCCGAGCGCTTTGTAAAGCGCCGCCGGGATGTTGCGCACCTGGAATACAAAAGTGGTGATGACCCGCTTCTGCTTGCGGCTCGCCCATTGTGGCTTACGCGCCAAAATGACGAAGCGCGTGGTGTTGTGCTTGTCGTCGGCGACGTTCTTTCTGATGATCTGCAGTCCGTAGATTTTCGCAGCCAGCTTGGTCGCCAACGCCGCGCGCGAGATATCGTCCGCCTCCGCCACTTCCCGCGCGGCGCCCGCGGTGTCGGCGGCGACCACCGCGGCGATGCGCAGCTTGCGGATGATGTTGCGGCACTGGCCAAGCGCGTGCACGTGGCTCTCGACGGTTTTGATGGTGCGCAAGCTCGCGCCTTCGGGCGCCATCAGCTGGTGCTGCACCGGCAGAAACCACTCACCGACGATGTGCAGCCCCGAGCGCGGCATCAGGTGATGGATGTCCGCCACCCGCCCGGCCACAGAATTGTCGATCGGAATCATGGCAAGTTGCGCGCGGCCGGTCCGCACCGCAGCGAACGCGTCCTCGAAAGTCGGGCACGGCAACGGTAGATAGTTGCGGTAGGCCTCCCGGCAGGCGATGTGCGAATTGGCGCCCGGCTCGCCCTGGAAGGCGATTCTTTTGCGTTTGCTCATGACCGTCCCGATAGCATGGCGCGTGCGCGCGCCAAATCCTCCGGTGTATCCACACCGAACGGCGCCCTATCCACGATCGCCACGTCGATGCGCATGCCCGCCTCCAGCGCACGCAATTGCTCGAGCTTTTCCCGTTTTTCCAGCGCCGACTGGGGGAGTTTGACGAATTGTTCGAGCGCCCCCCGCCGGAACGCGTAAAGCCCGATGTGATGGTAAAGCGGGCCTTCGCCGTAAGGGGCCGTGGCGCGGGTGAAATAAAGCGCCCGCAACCGCGCCGGGCCGACCGGGCTGCCGACGACCTTAACCACGCCGGGGCTGTCGCGCTCCTCAATGGTGGTGATTTCCGCGGCCGGGGTGGCGATATCAACCGCTTGGTCGGCGAGCAAGGCAACCGCTTCGGTAATGGTCGAAGGAGCCAGCGTCGGCAGATCGCCCTGAACGTTGACCACGATTTTTATCCGGCCGCCTGGATCTAGCTTGCCAAGCGCCTCGAACACCCGATCCGAGCCGGAGGCGTGATCGGCGCGCGTCATTACGGCACGGCCGCCCGCTTTCTGCACGGCCGCCTCGATCTCAGGCGAATCGGTTGCGACCACAACCGGACCGACCGCCGCCGCGTCGGCACGGCGCAGCACATGCTCGATCATAGGCTTTCCGGCGATCTCGGCCAGCGGCTTGCCCGGCAGCCGGGTCGCCGCCATGCGAGCCGGAATAAGAATGAGAACGTCAGCCATCGCTTGGGCAAATCCGCCGCACTTGCGTCGCTTATACGGGTTGCAAGACGCGCGGCAAACCGGCTATTTGTGCGTTGTCCCCTCCCTCTGCCGTCGCGGAGCCATTCAGCGATGAATTCGTTCGAAATCAACAAGATTCTCGGCGCTTTACTGGGTACCTGCCTGATCCTGCTGGCGGTGCATATCGCTACCGGCGCAATTTTTACCCCGCCGGTTGCGGCAAAGCCCGGCTATGAGATCGCCGTCAAGGAAGAAGGCGCGGGCGAAGCCAAGACCGCGGCGAAGCCGACCGCGGAGCCGATCGAGAAGCTGTTGGCCAGCGCGTCGGCCGAACATGGCGCACAGGTCGCCAAGCAATGCGCGATCTGCCACAACTTCCAGGAGGGCCAAGGCCCTAAGGTCGGCCCGGACTTGTATAACGTCGTCGGGCGCAAGATCGCCTCCGTCGCCGGCTTCAACTATTCAGCCGCGTTGAAAGGCGTAACCGGCAGCTGGTCGTTCGACGAATTGAACAAATGGCTTATCGATCCGCGCGCCATGGTTCCCGGCACGGCCATGACGTTCGCCGGCCTGTCGAGCGAGAAACAGCGCGCCGACGTGATCGCCTATCTCGATACGCTGTCGAAGAATCCGGTGCCGTTGCCGACGGCAGCCAATGCGCCCGCTGCAGCGCCGGCAGCTCCGCCTTCCGCCGCGCCAGCCAATCCCCCCGCCGCAGCGCCGGCGGAACCAAAAGCCGCCGCGCCCGCACCGAAGGAATAACGGTTATCGCCGTTTTGTGCACGTGGATGTGAAGTCCATTTCGTCGCGGCGCGGGCAAGCCCGCTGGCGCCGCAATTGAAAAGCACATAGTCACCGGCACGCGATTGACCGTTTGCGGTCAGGTCGCGTCCGAACTTGGCAAATGCACCAGGTGGCAGAGACCCGCCATCGGCCGCGCAGGCCGCACGAATCGATGAGGGCATTTTTTGTGAATCGCCGAACCTTACTCACCACCGCCTTGTCTGCGTTCGGCGCCGCACGATTGCCGATTCCCGGTTGGGCCGCGACCGCACAGGGCGCCGAAGAGCAAGCGTCGAGACCGACTTGGCGTCACGGACTATCGCTGTTTGGCGATCTGAAATATCCACCGGGCTTCAAACAGTTCGACTACGTCAATGCAGCCGCACCGAAGGGCGGCGTCCTGCGCGAAGTCGCGCTGGGGACCTTCGATAGCTTCAATACCGTTGTCGCCGGCGTCAAAGGAACGACCGCAGCCGGGATCGACTTGATTTACGACACGCTGCTTGTTTCGTCGCTTGACGAAGTCTCGAGCGAATATGGTCTCATCGCCGAGGCCGTTCGCTATCCGGACGATTTCGCCTCAGCCACCTACCGGCTGCGCGCCGAGGCGAAATGGCATGACGGCAAGCCGATAACGACCGAGGACGTGATTTTCTCCTTTAACGCGTTGAAGGAACACAATCCGCGCTACGGCGCCTACTACCGGCACGTCGTCAAACTGGAAAAGACCGGCGAGCGCGACGTCACCTTCACATTCGACGCCCCGGGCAATCGCGAGCTGCCGCAGATCGTCGGCCAGATTGCGGTGCTGCCCAAGCATTGGTGGGAGGGCACCGACGAAGCCGGCCACAAGCGCGATATCGGCACGACCACGCTGGAGCCGCCGCTCGGCTCCGGCGCGTATCGCATCAAGGATTTCTCGCCGGGACGCAACATCAGCTACGAGCGGGTCAAGGATTATTGGGCCAAGGATCTCAATGTCAGCGTCGGCCGCAACAACTTCGGCGAACTGCGTTACGAATATTTTCGCGACACGACGGTGGCGCTGGAAGCCTTCAAGGCTGACACTGTCGATTGGCGCACCGAAAACAGCGCCAAAAACTGGGCGACCGCCTACGATTTTCCCGCCGTCAACGAAAAGCGCGTGATACTTGAAGAGTTCCCCATCAACAGCGTCGGCGTGATGCAGGCGTTCGCCTTCAATATCCGGCGCGCCAAGTTCCAGGATCCGCGCGTGCGGCAGGCATTCAACTTTGCCTTCGACTTCGAGGAGATGAACAAGCAGATTTTCTTCGGCCAGTACAAGCGCATCGCCAGCTACTTCGCCGGCACCGAGCTTGCATGCAGCGGACTGCCGGCCGGCCGCGAGCTCGAAATCCTCGAAACAGTGCGCGACAAGGTTCCGGCGGAAGTATTCACCGCTGCTTACACCAATCCGGTCGGCGGCAATCCGCAGGCCGTGCGCGGGAATTTGCGCGAGGCAGTGCGGCTGTTCCGCGACGCCGGCTACGAAATTCGCAACGAAAGGCTGGTCAACGCCAAGACGGGCGAACCTTATGCCGTCGAATTTCTCGCCGACGATCCGAGCTTCGAGCGGGTCTTTTTGTTCTACAAGCCGTCGCTTGACCGGCTCGGCGTAACGGTAACGGTGCGCACAGTCGACGACGCCCAATATGAGAACCGGCTACGAAGCTGGGATTTCGACATTATCACCCAATCATGGGGGGAATCGCTTTCTCCCGGCAACGAGCAACGCGGTTACTGGGGCTCGCAGGCCGCCGATCAGCCCGGATCGCTCAACCTGATCGGCATCAAAAATCCGGCGGTCGACGCCTTGATCGATCGGATTATCTTCGCCAACAGCCGAGATGATTTGGTCGCGGCCACCCATGCGCTTGATCGCGTGCTGCTTTGGAATCACTACGTCGTGCCGCAATGGACCTATGGCAAAGTGCGCAGCGCCCGCTGGGATAGATTCGCCCATCCCGATCCGCTGCCGAAATACGGCGCGTCAGCATTTCCGCTGGTGTGGTGGTGGGACGCCGGCAAAGCGGCGAAAACGGGAAGCCGCTAGTGATCGGCGATGCCGCGCGCCAGATTTCACGCACGACCGCGGTGACGCGCCGGCGGGCTCTGACGCTGGCCGCCGGCGCGGCGGTTGCCGGCGCGGGATTGCGCGTCGCGCACGCAGACGAGATCGAATTGCACGGCCTCTCCTCGTTCGGCGACCTCGCTTATCCAGCGGATTTTACCCATTTCCGCTACGTCGATCCGCGGGCGCCGAAAGGCGGCGTGTTTTCCCAGATCGGGCCGAACCGGCAGTTCAATCAAAACTTCCTGACCTTCAACTCGCTCAACAGCTACATTCTCAAGGGCGACGCGGCGCAGGGCATGGAATTGACCTTCGCCACGTTGATGGCACGCTCGGGTGATGAGCCCGACGCAATGTACGGCCTCGCTGCCGCGAAGGTTCGACGTTCGTCCGATGGCGTCAGCTACCGTTTCTTCATCCGGCCCGGGGCGACATTCCACGACGGCACGCGGCTTACCGCGCACGACGTCGCGTTCGCGCTCAACATCCTCAAGGAAAAAGGCCACCCGCTGATCACCCAGTCGCTGCGCGACTTCACCGGCGCCACGGCGGACGACGAGGTCAGCGTCGTCGCGACATTCGCACCGAACCGCGCACGCGACGTGCCGCTATTGGTCGCCGGCCTGCCGATCTTTTCCCGCGCCTATTATTCAGCGAAACGGTTCGACGAGTCGACGCTGGAAACCCCGCTTGGTTCCGGCGGCTATAAAGTCGGCCGCTTCGAAGCCGGGCGCTACATCGAATTCGAGCGCGTCAAGGATTGGTGGGGAGCCGACCTGCCGGTGTCGCGCGGGCATAATAATTTCGACATCGTGCGCTTTGAATATTATCGCGACCGCGACGTCGGCTTCGAAGGATTCACCGCCGGCAGTTATCTGTTCCGCGAAGAGTTCACGTCGCGCACCTGGGCGACCCGTTACGATTTCCCCGCCATCAAGGACGGCCGGGTCAAAAAGGACGTTCTGCCCGACGCCACACCGTCCGGCGCGCAAGGCTGGTTCATCAATACGCGGAGGGTGAAATTCGCCGATCCGCGGTTGCGCGAGGCGCTGTGCGATGCCTTCGATTTTGAATGGACCAACAAGACCATCATGTATTCGTCCTATGACCGCACGAGTTCGGTGTTTCAAAATTCCGACATGATGGCCGCCGGCCCGCCCGGCGCGGACGAGCTCAAGCTGCTTGAACCGTTCCGCGGCCGCGTTCCCGACGAAGTGTTCGGCAAACCCTGCATGCCGCCGGTGTCGGACGGTTCCGGGCAAGATCGCCGCCTGCTGCGCGAGGCGTCGCAGCTGCTCAAGGATGCCGGCTGCTTCATCAAAGACGGCAAACGAGTTTTGCCGAGCGGCGAACCGATCAGCATCGAATTCCTGATCGACGAGCCGACCTTCGAGCCGCATCACATGCCATTCATCAAAAATCTCGGCACGCTTGGCATCGACGCCTCGCTGCGGATCGTCGACCCGGTGCAGTATCGGGCGCGGCGCGACGGCTTCGACTTCGACATCACGGTCGATCGCTTCAGCTTTTCGGCAACGCCCGGGGATTCACTCCGCTCATTTTTTTCCTCGCAGGCGGCAGCACTCAAGGGTTCCAACAATCTTGCCGGAATCGCCGATCCCGCCGTCGATACCCTGATCGACATTATTATTGCCGCGCCGACCCGGCTGGCGCTGGTCACCGCCTGCCGCGCACTCGACCGCGTACTGCGCGCCGGCCGCTATTGGATTCCGCACTGGTATAAAGCTTCGCACTGGATCGCTTATTGGGACGTGTTCGGACGGCCGCCGGCGCAACCGCGTTACTTTCGCGGCATTCCCGAAACCTGGTGGTACGATCGCGACAAGGCAGCGAAAATCAACCGGACCGGGTAGTCTCGACGCCCCAGACTCAGCCTGCCAGCAACGGAACCGCATGACCGCCTATATCATCCGCCGCATTCTGTTCATGATCCCGACCGTGTTCGGGATCATGCTGGTATCGTTCGTCGTGGTGCAATTCGCGCCCGGCGGTCCAATCGAGCGCATCATTTCGCAACTTTCCGGCAACGACACCGGCGCGACCTCGCGCATTTCCGGTTCGGCCGGCGGCGATTTCGGCGCCCGCGGCGCGCTGCAATCGGGCGCGCAAATGGACATCAACGCCAAGTATCGCGGGGCGCAGGGTCTCGACCCCGAATTCATCAAGAGCCTGGAAAAGCAATTCGGTTTCGACAAACCCGCCTACGAGCGCTTTTTCCTGATGCTCGGAAATTATCTGCGGTTCGATTTCGGCAAGAGCTACTTCCGCGACGTCAGCGTGCTGCAACTCATCAAGGAGAAGCTGCCGGTCTCGATCTCACTCGGCGTCTGGATGACGCTTTTGAGTTATCTGATTTCGATTCCGCTCGGCATCCGCAAAGCGGTTCGTGACGGGTCACAATTCGACGTCTGGACATCGTCCGTCATCATCGTCGGTTATGCGATCCCCGGATTTCTGTTCGCCATCCTGCTGATTATCCTTTTTGCCGGTGGCTCGTTCTTCGACATCTTCCCGCTGCGGGGGCTCACTTCGGACGGCTGGTCGCAATTCCCCTGGTGGCAAAAGATCCTTGATTATTTTTGGCACCTGACGCTGCCAATCATATCCATGGGCCTGGCGGCGTTTGCCACTATGACGCTGCTCACCAAAAATTGCTTCCTCGAAGAGTTGCGCAAGCAATATGTGCTGACCGCGCGGGCCAAGGGCTGCTCGGAGCGCCAGGTGCTCTACGGCCACATTTTCCGCAACGCCATGCTGCTGGTCGTCGCCGGCTTTCCGGGCGCGTTTGTCAGCGCCTTTTTTGCCGGCGCACTCCTGATCGAGACCATCTTTTCCCTCGATGGGCTCGGACTGCTCAGCTTCGAGAGCGTGCTCAACCGGGACTATCCGGTCGTGTTCGCCAACCTCTACATATTCGCGCTGGTCGGGCTGATCGTGAATTTGATTTCCGACCTCACTTATACCTGGATCGATCCGCGTATCGATTTCGAGACGCGGGAGGTTTGAGTTGGACGTCAAGACCCGCGCAGACGAAACGGTCACGCCGGCAGCCGACGGCACGATCAAGCCGCCGATGTACTTGACGCCGGACGTCGAACCCACCGGCCCGGTTGGACTGGCGCCCCCGCCGCGGCGCTTCGAACTATCTCCGATCAACCAACGGCGCTGGCACAATTTTCAGACCAACCGGCGTGGCTACTGTTCGCTGTGGATCTTTTTGGTGTTGTTCTTCGTTTCGCTGTTCGCCGAATTCGTAGCCAACGACAAGCCGCTTTACGTCAGCTATCAGGGCCACGCGTACTTTCCGGTTATTTTCACTTACCCGGAAACCACGTTCGGCGGCGACTTCGAAACCGCCACCGACTATCGCGACCCGTTTGTGCAGAAACTGATCGCGGACAAGGGCGGCAGCATGATGTGGCCGCCGATCCGCTATTCCTACGCCACCCACAATCTCGATCTGCCGACGCCGGCGCCGTCCAAGCCGACGTGGCTTTTGACCGAGAAGGAATGCCGGGCTGCACTTGAGCGCAAGCACCTCAACAGCTGCAGCGACCTCGAATACAATTGGCTCGGCACCGACGACCAGGGCCGCGACGTGCTGGCGCGTCTGATCTACGGATTCCGCATCTCGGTTCTGTTCGGCCTGATCCTCACCATCGTGTCGTCGATCATCGGTGTGGCGGCCGGCGCCGTACAGGGCTATTTCGGCGGCTGGGTCGATCTGCTGTTTCAGCGCTTCATCGAGATCTGGACCTCGGTGCCGGAACTTTATCTCCTGCTCATTATATCGTCGGTGTTGGTGCCGGGCTTTTTCGTGCTGCTCGGAATTCTTCTGCTTTTCTCATGGGTGCGGCTGGTCGGTCTGGTGCGCGCCGAATTTCTGCGCGGCCGCAACTTCGAATACATCCTGGCCGCGCGCGCGCTCGGGGTATCGAACGCCGTTATCATGTTCCGCCACCTATTGCCGAACGCAATGGTGGCGACCATGACATTCCTGCCGTTCATTATGTCGTCGTCGGTGATGACGCTGACCGCGCTCGATTTCCTCGGCTTCGGCCTGCCGCCGGGCTCGCCGTCGCTCGGCGAGTTGCTGTCGCAGGGCAAAGCCAATGTGCAGGCACCCTGGCTGGGACTGACCGGCTTTTTCACCGTCGCGCTGATGCTGTCGCTGCTTATCTTCATCGGCGAAGCGGTGCGCGATGCATTCGATCCACGAAAGACATTCCGATGAGCGCGGAACCTCTCCTCTCCGTCCGCGACCTCTCCGTGTCGTTCCGGGCCGGTGGACATGAAACGCTGGCGGTGGATCGCATCTCGTTCGACGTCGGCAAGGGCGAAACGGTGGCGCTGGTCGGCGAATCCGGCTCGGGCAAGTCGGTGACGGCGCTGTCGATCCTCAAGCTTCTGCCCTACCCGGCGGCGAGTCATCCCTCCGGCGCCATCGTGTTCAAGGGCCGCAATCTGCTGCCGCTCTCGGAGCACGACATGCGACGCTTACGCGGCGACGACATCACCATCGTCTTCCAGGAGCCGATGACGTCGCTTAATCCGCTGCACACCATCGAAAAGCAGATCGGGGAAATTCTGCTGCTGCATCGCGGCCTGACCGGCGCCGCGGCGCGTGCGCGGACGCTGGAAGTCCTGACCCAGGTCGGCATTCCCGATCCACAAAGCCGACTTGGCAGCTATCCGCACCAGCTCTCCGGCGGCCAACGCCAGCGCGTGATGATCGCCATGGCGCTCGCCAACGAGCCCGACCTGTTCATTGCTGACGAACCGACCACCGCCCTCGACGTCACGGTGCAGGCGCAAATCATCGAGCTGCTCCAGGACATCCAGAAGCGGCTCGGGATGTCGCTTCTGTTCATCACCCACGATCTCGGCATCGTGCGGAAAATCGCGCAGAAAGTCTGCGTGATGAAAGAGGGCAAGATCGTCGAGCAGGGCGAGGTCGAGCGCGTGTTTGCCGCGCCCGCTCATCCCTACACGCGCGCGCTGCTCGCTGCCGAGCCCAAACCCGATCCGGCGCCGCCGCAGCCCGACGCGCCGTTCATCCTGCAGGCGACCGACCTGAAGGTGTGGTTTCCGATCAAGCGCGGCGTGCTGCGCAAGGTCGTCGGCCACATCAAGGCGGTCGACGGCGTCAGCGTCGACATCCGCAAGGGTGAAACGCTGGGCGTGGTCGGCGAATCCGGTTCCGGCAAGACGACGCTGGGGCTTGCCTTGCTTCGGCTCATTTCTTCCGACGGCCCCATTGTCTTCATGGGCCACGCGCTGCAGGGTCTCCGTTTCAAACAGATGCGCCCATTCCGGCGGGACATGCAGATCGTATTCCAGGACCCCTACGGCTCGTTGTCGCCACGCTTGTCGATCGCCGAAATCATCAAGGAAGGCTTACAGGTCCACCAGCCGGACATGCCGGAGCGCGATCGCGACCAGCGCGTGATGCAAGCGCTCGCGGATGTCGGGCTCGATCCGGCCATGCGTTTTCGCTTTCCGCATGAATTTTCCGGCGGTCAACGGCAGCGCATCGCTCTGGCGCGCGCCATCGTGCTAGAGCCGACCTTCGTCGTGCTCGATGAGCCGACCAGCGCGCTCGACATGCTCATTCAAGCGCAGATGGTCGATCTCCTGCGCGACCTGCAAAAGCGGCGCAACCTCACTTACCTCTTTATCTCGCACGATCTGCGCGTGGTTGCCGCGCTGGCGAGCCGCCTTATTGTGATGCGGCAAGGCAAAGTCGTCGAGGCCGGCGCCGCGGCCGATCTGTTCAAGCAACCGCAGAGCGATTACACGCGCGCCCTGTTTGCCGCCGCGTTCAAGCTGGAAACGGCGCCCACAGGCGTTGTCGCGCAGTAAGACGTTCGGGCGCGCAGCTCGGCGGCGAGCCCGAAGCGATGCGCGTTACTTCGGCGCTGCGGCCGCGACGTGGCCGGGCGGCAAGATGCTGAAGGTGAAGATCGACACTTGTTCACCCGGCTTGTACGGCCCGGGCACCTTGTTCTTCACCGGCGGGACGGTGCGCAGATAGGCGACGATCGCCGCCGCATCGTCTTTGGTCAAGTTGACAAAGGCAGGGTAATTCATGATCGGCGCCAATTGACGGCCGTCCGGGCGCCGTCCCGTGGTGATCGCCGTCACGACCTGTTCGTCGGTCCAAGCGCCGATCCCGGTTTCCTTGTCCGGCGTGATATTGCGGCCGTTGAACACGCCGAGACCGGGGATTTCGAATCCGACGTCCGATCCGCCGAGATACTTGTCCATGTCGGGTTTTCCGAAGAAGAAGCCGGGCGTGTGACAGTCGTTACAGCCGGCAACCACAACCAGATAATGGCCGCGCTCGGCCGGCGTCTCGGCGTGCGCTTTCGGCAGCAGACTGGCCGCCGTGCCAACTGCGGCAACCGCAGCCGCTACAACGACGTAACCCGACACTCGCATGATCGCCCCCCTAATGCGTTTGCGCTCCGCGATACCGATCGCGTGCAGCGCGTTCAGTGCTTGCACTACGTTATACATCGCGGGTTGAAGCACAAGCGCCGGCAGTCGAGGGCCGCGGCCCAACTTTCGAAATGCATGGACGAGTCTCATCCGCCCAACGAAAGTTCCCAGCGCAAGCTCTGGATGTCAGCCCACGCGTCTTCGACGGAAATGCCACCAGATGACGGCGCCGATTCCCACCACCACCGCCGCCGCCAGCACCAGCAGCAAAGCCGAATTTTCGATCCAGGCAATGGCGGGGATGCCGAACGCCATAATCAGGCCGAGCAGGCAAACCTGCCAGGACAGAATATGCACGCCGGCGGTAAAGGTACCGAGCGCGAGCAAGATAAAGATGGCAAGGCCGGTCGAGGTGGCGGTGAAAAACCGCTGTACGTTCGGCAGGAACACCATGTTCATGACCAGGATGAAGGCGAACCAGTGCAGCGCCTGCGTCGCGATCAGCCGCAAGCGCGCATTATTGTCGCGCGCGTCCTGCCATCCATACCAGACGCAAACCAGTCCGATGATTGGCGCCAGGATTTCCCAATAGATCAGGATCGGATGTTTGGAGAAACTCGTGTAGCCCACGCCGCCGATGGTCAGGAGCAGCAGAATGCTAAACGGCAATTCCCTGATCCAGAAGCTGATATGCGGCGATTGGTGCAGCGGCCGCACATGCGGAACGGCCAGGTGCTCGGAGGGTCCAGGCTCGGTGCTGCTCATCACATAAGCTCCCAGCTTCAGCGTAGTTCACAACGGCGCCCGGCGCTACCGCCCGCGGCTTAATCGCCGGACGCTGGTAACCTCGGCGCCAGAGGCACGGATTCGGGCGATTGCCTCCATGAGCGGCTCGATAACGACCGCCATATGAAATGCGTTGGCGTGCAGGAGGCTTGACCGATCGCGCACCATGCCGACATGGTCTTTCCAGAACACAAGATCGCCGCGTTGCGGATCGGAAGCGTCCACCGCGACGCCAAGCGCCGCTTCCTGCATATCGCTGTCGCGGGGACACGAAATGCCGCACGCGCTCAGCGCGACTTGCACGAGGCCTGAGCAATCGAGGCCGAGCATGGTCTTGCCGCCCCACAGATAAGGCGCGCCGAGAAAGCGCTCCGCTACCGCAACGACGTCGGTTTCGTATTTGCCAATCGGAACAAGATGCACCGCCGGCACAAAGCCGCCGGAGGGGGTCACCGCGAAGCCGGCTTCGGAGCGTGTGACGGCAAGGCGCGCACCGAACGGCAGCGCTTCGAGAGGCAGCACCTTGATCGACGGAACGGGAAAGACAAAAGTCCGCAGCGAAGCGACTTTGTGCGTCGGCGGCGGGCCGGGCGCCGCAAGGGCGTTCGCCGGCAGCCAGCCGACATAGCCGTCGGCGGCAAGCTGGCCCCAGGCCCAGCCTTCACCGTTGGTATCGAAGACAATGACGCGTTCGCCCTTGAGTGCTTCGGTCGCAAGCAGTGCTTCCGGTGACGGGTCGCAGCGGAGCGGCGCCTGCGGCTCGACCACGTCGCGAGCTTGGCCTTCGACGTAGCGCACCGCCGGCACTTTGCCCTCAAGCTCCTTGGCAGCAAGATCGGCGCGGACCGGCGTGACGCGGGGATCGAAGGCGCGCATCGTATGGACTCAACCGTAACGGTCGGCGAGGAGCGCATAGAGCGCACGCGCGGCTTGCAGTTCGCCGCCCTCGGGCCGGCCCGGCTTGGCACTCGGCGTCCAGGCAAAAATGTCGAAATGAACCCAGGATGGCGCGGTCACGAAATGGCGCATGAATAACGCGGCGGTGATGGCCCCGGCCTGGCCGCCGCTGCCGACATTGTTGATATCGGCCACCTTGGATTCGAGCATAACCTCGTACGGACGCCATAGCGGCAGGCGCCAAAGCGGATCGTTCTCGGACGCCGCGCAGCGCGTCAACTCATCCGCGAGCCGATCGTCGTCGGTGAAGAACGGCGGAACCTCGGGACCGAGCGCGACCCGCGCCGCGCCGGTGAGCGTGGCAAAGTCGGCGATCAAGGCCGGCTGGTCCTGATCGGCGAGCGCAAGCGCGTCGGCGAGAATGAGCCGGCCCTCGGCGTCGGTGTTGCCGATCTCGACGGAAATGCTTTTGCGCGACGTATAAATGTCGCGCGGCCGAAACGCCGCGCCGGAGATCGCGTTCTCGACTGCCGGAATCAGCACGCGCAGGCGCACCTTCAGACCGCGCGCCATGATCATGTGCGCGAGCGCGAGCACCGTCGCCGCCCCGCCCATGTCTTTCTTCATGTTGAGCATGGACGCATCCGGCTTGATGTCGAGCCCGCCGGAATCGAAGCAGACGCCCTTGCCGACCAGTGTGACGCGGGGATGGCTCGCGTCACCCCATTGCAGATCGATCAGCCGCGGCGGGCGTGCGGCGGCACGACCGACTGCGTGAATGAGCGGAAAATTCTCGGTCAGCAGGTCATCGCCGACGATCGCATTGACGCTGGCGC
Source organism: uncultured Alphaproteobacteria bacterium (assembly GCA_963747855.1). Classification (GTDB taxonomy): domain Bacteria; phylum Pseudomonadota; class Alphaproteobacteria; order Rhizobiales; family Xanthobacteraceae; genus BOG-931. The sequence continues at coordinate 192,313 of CAVVGN010000002.1, read as the reverse complement.
CATGGCGGCTCGCGAGCGAGCGCGCCGCCTCTTCTAGTTCGGCCGGGCCCATGTCGTTTGCCGGCGTATTGATCAGATCGCGCGCCAGCGTCACCGCCTCGACAATGCAATCGAGCTCTTCACGATCGACGCCCTGCGGCAGATCGAGCCGTACCTGGTGCGGCTCACCTTTGCGGTAGCGGGTAAATCGATATGTGCCGAGAGCGAACGCGAGCGCGGCCAGCCGCGTATCATGCGGTTCGTTGGCGAAGCGATAGACGCCGTCCGGCAACCGTTCCGGCAGGCGGCCCGGAAGAAAAAGATTCTTCGGATCGTCGGCGCCTTCGAGCCCGAACAGGACCGCGCTCAATCCCTCCGGCGCCGGTAGCAAAAGGCACTGACCTGCTTTCGGCTCGAAATCCGCCGCATCGGCATAGGCACGGGCAGGAGGCGCAAGCCGCTCGCGCAGCTCCGGGTAATTCCCCGCCGTGACGAACCAGATCGGGATTGCGCCGGCCGTGCCGCTCGTGAAGATCGAAGCCATCGCGCTGTCCGCGTGAGCAAAAAAGGCGACGCCCTGCTACCACGTTGCCGATGCTGCGGAAAGCGGATGCGTTACGCGCCGCCCTGCGCGGCACCGCGACCGTGCCTGACGCCGTAGAATGCGTAGAGCAAAAGCCCGGCCACCAGCCACACGCCGAAGCGAATCCAGGTGTCGAGCGGCAGGCCCGCCATCAGGAATACGGAGGCAAGCGTACCCAACGGAGCAATCACAAAGACCGCCGGAGTCTTAAACGGCCGTTGCAGCTCCGGCTCCTTGATGCGCAGCACCAACACGCCGGCACAGACGATGGCGAAGGCGAACAAGGTGCCGATGCTGACCAGTTCGCCGACCAATCCGATCGGCAAAAGACCTGCAAGCACCGTCACCACGCCGCCTGTGATCAGGGTCGTCACGTAAGGCGTGCGAAAGCGGCTATGCACCTTGGCCGCAGCACGCGGCAGCAGGCCGTCGCGCGCCATCGAATAAAAAATCCGCGGCTGGCCGAGCAGCATGACGAGAATGACCGACGTCAGGCCGAGAATGATACCAAGCTTGAGGATCGGCGAAAGCGCGGAAAGCCCGATGGCGTCGATGCCGACCGCGATCGGATCCGGCACGTTGAGCTTGTCGTAAGGCACAATGCCGGTCAGCACAAAACCAACGACTACATAGAGTAACGTGCAAATCGCCAGCGAAGCGAGAATGCCGATAGGCATGTCGCGCTTCGGATTGTTCGCCTCCTGCGCGGCGGTCGAGACGGCGTCGAACCCGATATAGGCGAAGAACACGACCGCGGCGCCGCGGATCACTCCGCTCATCCCGAACACTCCGGGACCGGCATTGGGCGGAATAAAATCGCCGTGCGGATTGGCGGCCGTTACCCAATGCACGGTGCTGACGAAAGGCGCGGCGGCGATAATGAATACCAGGATGATGGCGAGCTTGATACCGACGATGACACTATTGATCCTCGCCGATTCGTGGACGCCGACGACGAGCAGCACCGAAATCGCAGCGATCACCGCCATCGCCGGGACGTTCAGGAACGCGCCGGTCGCGTGCCAGACGTGTTCGGCGGCATCGTAAGAAAACGGCGAGCCGGCATAAGCCGGCGGGACGACAATGCCGATATCCCTGAGAAAACTCACCACATAGCCCGACCAGCCGATAGCGACGGTGGTCCCGCCAAGCGCGTATTCGAGAATCAGATCCCAGCCGATGATCCAGGCGACCAGTTCGCCCATCGTGGCGTAAGCGTAGGTATAGGCGCTGCCAGCGATCGGCACGGTCGAGGCCATTTCCGCGTAGCACAGCCCGGCGAACGCGCAGGCGAACGCGCCGAGGACGAAGGACAAGGTAATCGCCGGACCTGCATTGGCGGCGGCGGCGTGCCCGGTCAGCACAAAAATACCGGCGCCGATGATCGCGCCGATGCCGAGCGCCACCAGGTTGAGCGCCGACAAGGTGCGCTTTAGCGGGACGCCATTGTGGGTGGTGAGCGCCTGTATTTCCGGCTCTTCGGCTTCCGCCTCCAATACCGCCAGCGACTTGCGCGCCCAGATTCTCGACATCGATGATCCTGTACGAATTCGGCCGCGGGTCAACGAGCGGACGGCGCCGAAAATTTCAGCCCAAGCCTGCCGCCGCCAGCGCCACCTGTTGCCGCTTGGCGACCCGCTCCATGGAAAACTCCTGGATCGCCTCGTTGAACAGCCGATAGAAGTTGAGCTCGGCGCGCAAGTGCAGGAACACCGCGCCCAAGCCGATGGCGGCGCGATCCATAAAAACAAACTCGCGCGGCACCGTCACCGGGCCCTTTTGCTTGAGCAACTGGTGAACGCGGAACGCTTCGCGGCGGCCGTATTCCGACGGCGCCACGCCGTCGGCGATGGTCCGTACGCGGTCGTCGAGGAGCGGCCCATAGATAAAGCGCGCCCAGATGTTGAGCGTGTCGATCAAGTCGCGGGAAAGCCGGCGAAAGCCCCAGGTCTCGTACGCCCGCACGACCAGATCCTCGTCGTCATGCAAGAGGCCGTGATAGAGATCCGACACGCCGCGCACGAATTTCGGCGGAAAAATCCGGATGCAGCCATAATCGAGCAGGTTGATGCCGGTCGGCGACGACGTTTTGCGTGATCGCTCACCGTCCGCGCCGAAGACCGTGTAATTGCCGAGATGCGGATCGCCGTGAATGACGCCGAAGCGGCTGAACGGAAACCACCACGCGGTGAACATGGCGGTCGCCAATGCGTTGCGCACGGCAAGCGGATCGTTTTTGTGCGCCAGCATGCGACTGCCGTCGAGCCAATCGAGCGTCAGCAGGCGTCCGGTGGAAAGTTCCGGCCACGCGCGCGGCACGCGGACGATGTCGATGCCGTCGAGCATGGCGCGGTAGAGCGCGACGTGCTTGGCCTCGCGCCGGTAATCGAGCTCTTCGCGCACGCGCGCGCCGATTTCCTTGCCGATCTCGGTGGTGTCGAGCGCGCCGTCGAATCGGCGGCGGATCGCAAGCAGCCATCCGAGTTGCTGCAGATCGGCTTCGACCGCCGACTGCATGTCGGGATATTGCAGCTTGCAGGCGAGCCTCGAGCCGTCATCCGCCCGCGCGCGATGCACCTGGCCGAGCGAAGCGGCCGCGGCTGGATGATGCTCGAAGCTCGCAAATTTGCTTTGCCAATCCGGCCCGAGCTCGGCGTTCATCCGCCGTTTCACGAACGCCCAGCCCATCGGCGGCGCTTCGCTCTGAAGCTTTTGCAATTCGACCGCATATTCCGGCGGCAGCAGATCGGGAATGGTCGCCATCAATTGCGCGACCTTCATCAGTGGCCCCTTGAGCCGGCCGAGTGCGGACGACAAGGCGGAAGCGTCGCCGGCGCGGTCGGCCTTGGCGCCAACGAGCCGCCGACCGGCATAGCGCGCCGCCACGCCGCCGACATTGGCGCCGACGCGGGCGTAGCGCGCCGCGCGCGCGGACAGGCGGTTTTTTTCGCGATCCGGCTTTTCCGATTTCGGCATCAGGCCCCAAGGCAGACGAAATACCGAGCCCCGTCAACCTAAGCTTTCAAGCTCCTCGATCATCCGCTCGATAACGCCAATCCCGCCTTGCCAGAACGACGGATCGCGCGCGTCGAGACCGAACGGCGCCAGCAGCTCGGAATGGTGCTTGGTGCCGCCGGCCGACAGCATGGCGAGATAGCGTTCGGCGAAACCGTCAGCGGCGTGCTCGTAGACGGCGTAAAGCGAATTGACCAGGCAATCGCCGAAGGCATAGGCATAAACGTAGAACGGCGAATGGACGAAATGCGGGATATACGCCCAGAATGTCTCATAGCCGGGCTTAAGTTCGATGGCGGGACCGAGACTCTCGCGCTGCACATCGAGCCATAATTCGCCGATCCGCTCGGCGGTCAGCTCGCCCTTCCTTCGTTCGGTGTGCACGGAACGCTCGAAGGTGTAGAACGCGATTTGCCGCACCACGGTGTTGATCATGTCTTCGACCTTGGCGGCAAGCATTGCCTTGCGCTCTTTCTTGTCGGTGGTGGCGGCCAAGAGCTTCCTGAAGGTCAGCATTTCACCGAACACGGACGCGGTTTCGGCAAGCGTCAGCGGCGTCGGCGCCATCAGTGCGCCGTTCGGCGCCGCTAGGACTTGATGCACGCCGTGACCCAATTCATGCGCAAGCGTCATCACGTCGCGCGGCTTGCCCTGATAGTTGAGCAGCACGTAAGGATGCGCCGACGGCGTGGTCGGATGCGCAAATGCGCCCGGCGCCTTGCCCGGGCGAACCGGTGCGTCGATCCACTTGTCGGTAAAGAATTGCTCGGCGATTTCCGCCATCTTCGGCGAGAACGCGCCATAGGCCGTCAGCACCGTGTTGCGCGCTTCGATCCAGCCGACCATGCGCGTCGGCACCTGCGGCAACGGCGCGTTGCGGTCCCAATGCGGCAACCGTTTCTTGCCGAACCACCTGGCCTTGAGCGCGTAATAGCGGTGCGACAGGCGCGGATAGGCGGCGCGCACCGCCGCCACCAATGCATCCACCACTTCGCGTTCGACCCGGTTGGACAAATGGCGGTCGTCGGCTATGTCGGCGAAACCGCGCCAGCGATCGGCGATTTCCTTGTCCTTGGCGAGCGTATTGGTGATGAGCGCGAATTCCTGGACGTGATCCTTGAAAGTATGCGCCAACGCTTGCGCGGCAGCCTTTCGCTTCGCGCCGGAGCGATCCTGCAAAAGGTTCAGCGTCGGCTCGATCGCGAGCGATTTGCCCGAGACTTTGAAGCGCAGATTGGCGATGGTCGCGTCGAATTGCCGGTTCCAGGCGGAATACGCCGTCATCGACTTTTCGTGGAACAGCTGCTCGACGCGATCCTCGAGCTGGTAGGGACGGTAGCGGCGGACGTCCTCAAGCCACGGCCGGTAATGGCCAAGCGCCGGCTCGCGCATCGCCGTTTCCAACAGCGCGTCGTCGATGCGATTGAGTTCGAGCGAGAAAAACAGAAGGTGCGTCGAGGCCGCGGTCAACCGTTCCTGCACGTCGCCGTAAAACTTGGTGCGTGCCGGGTCGACCGTATTTCCGGCGTGCATGAGCCCGGCGTATGAGCCGAGCCGGCCCATGAGATCGTCAATCGCCTCGTAGCGGCGCACCGCTTCGGCAAGCATGCTGCCGGCCTGCGCCGACCGGGCGACCTCATCGAGCTTACCTTTGTAGGCATTTTCGAAATCGACGCTTTCGACGTCGGCGCGATCGAGGTCGCGCTTGATTGCCGGATCGTCCAAACCGGCATAAAGATCGGCCAAATTCCACTCGGGTAGAGTCCCGAGCGGGGACTTTCGAGCCCCGGCCGGCACAGATTTAGTCCGCCGTTTGGCGGCCGTCTTTTTTGCCATTGTTTTGCAACGTCCGGAATGGAATCGTTCGCCTCACCAGTTATTCATGTGGCGCAGCACCGGCGCATGCGCAAGACCGCGGCCGGCGCACAAGCCCGAGTTCGACCATGGCAAAAGTCCTCATCCCGATCCCGAGCCGGGACTTCGATCCAAGCGAGGTCGCGATCAGCTGGAGCGTGCTCAAGCGGCTCGGCCACTCCGTCGTATTCGCCACGCCGGACGGTCGGCCCGGAGAAGCCGACGACCTTATGATCACCGGCGAAGGGCTCGATATCTGGGGTTTCATTCCCGGACTGAAGCGCTTCGCCGTAGTCGGCCGGTTGATGCGGGCGAACAAGGAAGCGCGCGCGGCCTACGCAAAGATGCTGGAAGATCCGGCATTCAAATCGCCGCTCGCCTGGCGGAACGTCCGCCGCGAAGATTTCGATGGCCTCCTTCTGCCCGGCGGGCACCGCGCGCGCGGCATGCGGCAATATCTCGAAAGCGAACTTTTGCAGAAGCTCGTGGCGGAATTTTTCACCGCCGACTTGCCGGTCGCCGCGATTTGTCATGGCGTGTTGCTGGCCGCGCGCAGCCGCCGCGCCGACGGCCATTCGGTGCTGTTCGGACGGCGTTCCACGGCGCTCACTTGGGCGCTGGAACGCGCCGGCTGGCAGGTCGGCCGCATCGTCCGCTTCTGGGATCCGAGCTATTATCGCACCTACAAAGAAAAACCCGGCGAGCCCGAAGGGTATATGTCGGTGCAACAGGAGATCACCCGTGCGCTGGCCGGTCCGGCGGATTTCGTCGACGTTCCCCCGGACGCCCCCGATTACAAACGCAAGACCAGCGGCATGACCCGCGACACTTGGGTCGACAGTCGCCCGGCTTTCGTGGTTCGTGACGGCAATTATGTCTCCGCCCGCTGGCCGGGCGATGCGCACACATTCGCGAAGGAGTTTGCTGCCCTACTCGGCGCGCGGACAGCCTAGATACGAAACGCATTTTCAATCGTCGTATTTTGCCGGCTTGGTTTCCGTCAGGAACAGCCACAGCAGCGCGGTTGCGGCAACCGCGATTGCGGCGATCGGCAAGTAGCCGATCTTCGGTCCAAACGCCTGAAAAAGAAATCCGGTGGTGCTCGTGCTCACCGCAGCGGCAATGCCGCTCATCGTGCCGACTGCGCCGACGGCGAGATTAAAGCGGCCGGTGCCGGCGGTCAGATCGGTGATCACAATCACGGTAAGTACGCCGATGGTCGCGCCGCTGATTCCGCTCAATATCTGGCCGACCACCAACATCGGATAGGCGGCGGTGACCGCGAGCAGGAAGGCGCGGATCGGCTCGATGCCGAAGCCGATTAGTAGCAGCGGCCGGCGGCCGCGTTTCTCCCCATGAAAGCCGACCCACGGCGCCAAAATCGCTACGACCACCTGCGGCACGATAATGAGACCCGACATCCAGATCGCAGCGTCGTCGTGCATCGTCGTGGCGACATTTTCTCCAATCAACGGCAGTATGGACGCGTCGGCAAGCTGGAACAGAAGCGTCGCCGCGATGAACAGAACGAGCTTGCGATTTTTCGCCAGATCAAGGACGCGCGCGATGTTGGCCGTTTGCTTTTTGCCGGCTATTGCATTGCGTGCCCTGGCATAGTCGATTTCCTTCGCGCGGATGCAGGCGAGCGCGATCAAGGCAGGAATGCACAGGATCGCCGCCGAAGTGAAAATCGCGCTTTTGGCGATGTAGGCACCTGCCACGCCCATGAGCGCCGCCGTCAGTGCGTGCCCGGCAGCGGCAAAGCGGTAATTCCGGCCGGTGCGCACCGACATTGCCCGCCGGCCGACCAGTCCGAGGCTGATGGCGCCGATGGCGGGCGTGATGATCCCGGCAGTGCCGCCTTGCAGAATTTGCGCCAGAAACACCGCGGGAAAATTCGGCGCGAAGGCGAGGATCAGCGCCGCCGCGCCGGTCATCAGGATGCCGAGCGCGGCCAATCCGCGCTTCCACGTCACTGCGTCGGCCAGCGCGCCACCGGGAATCTGGCTCGCCACGCCCGCTATTCCGCCGGCGGCCAGCGCGATGCCGATGCTTCCCTGCGACCAACCCAGTTGTGCCAAATAAAACGCGACAAATGTGCCGAAGCCGGTTTGCACATCGGCAATGAAGAAATTCATCCAGTCGAGGCCGCGCCGGCTTTGCGCCGATACTGGCGTGCGCAGCGACTTCCGCGCTTCGCGATAATGCTCCGCCGCTCTGCGGAGCCGGGAATGGGGATGTTCGGCGACCGTGTGCATGGGGGGGCGGCAACTACCGGAACGCCCGCCTGCCCCGCAAATGCCAAACGCCGGCCGGTAACCCGCAGTTCCCGCCGGGTTAACACCCTCTTAAATCTCCTCGGCCAGAGTGACCCGAAACGGCACAATCTGCCGCGTCAAACCGCCGAGGAATCGATGGCTGTCCTCATCGTCGACGACGATCCGGTGCAGTGCCGGCTGCTCGAAGGCATGCTGCAAAAATTCGGCTATGAAACGACGGTACTCGATAACGGCGATGCGGCGCTGGCGCTGCTGACCGGAGCCGACGGAGCCCGCATCGACTGCGTCATCCTCGATCTGGTGATGCCGAACCTCGACGGGCTCGGCGTGCTGGCCAAATTGCGCCAGGCCGCAATCAACGTCCCCGTCATCGTACAGACCGCGCACGGCGGCATCGACAACGTCGTCTCGGCCATGCGCGCGGGCGCAGTCGATTTTGTCGTCAAGCCGGTCGGCGCCGAGCGCATGCAAGTGAGCCTGCGCAATGCGCTCACCACCAGCGCGCTGGAAGGCGAGCTCAATCGTATCAAGCACAGCCGGTCGGGGACGCTTGGCTTCAAGGACATCATCACCAAAAGCCCGGCCATGCATGTGGTGCTGAGAACGGCCGAGAAGGCGGCGGCATCGAACATTCCGGTGTTGGTCGCCGGCGAATCCGGCGTCGGCAAGGAACTGATTGCGCGGGCGATCCACGGCTCTGGCGAACGGCGCAGCAAACCGTTCGTCGCCGTGAATTGCGGAGCGATGCCGGAGAATCTCGTCGAGTCGATCCTGTTCGGCCACGAGAAAGGCTCGTTCACGGGCGCGACCGAGCGTCATGTTGGCAAATTCGTCGAAGCATCCGGTGGCACGCTGTTCCTCGACGAAGTCGGCGAATTGTCGCTACCCGCGCAGGTCAAGCTGTTGCGCGCCATTCAGGAAGGCGAGGTTGAGCCGGTCGGCGCGCGCAAACCCCTGAAAGTTGATGTGCGAATTGTATCCGCCACCAACCGGGATTTGATTGCCGACGTCAAACAAGGCCGCTTTCGTGAGGATCTGTTTTATCGGCTGCATGTTTTCCCAATCACGGTCCCGCCGTTGCGCGACCGGCCGGCCGATATTCCCACCCTCGCCCGGCATTTCCTCGCACTGTTCGCCGCCGAGGAAGGAAAGCGCATCCGTCAGATCGCACCGGAGGCCCTCCAGTTGCTGTCGTCCTATCGCTGGCCGGGCAATATCCGGCAGCTCGAAAACACTTTGTTCCGAGCCGTTGTGCTGGCCGAAGGCGACAGCATCGGCATCGATGAGTTTCCTCAGGTCACGGCCCAAATCGCCGCACTAGCGCCCGCCTTAATTCTAGGGCAAGTTGAAGAATCCCATGTATACGCCGCCCAGTCGTCGGCGGTTTCGCTGGAACCGCCGCTGTTTCGGGCAAGCGCGGCCACGGCCCCACTGGAGACTCTGTCTCTTCTCAATGCCGAGGGTGAGGTCCGCCCGCTCGACGAGATCGAAGCCGATCTTATCCGGTACGCAGTGAGCCATTATCGCGGGCAGATGTCGGAAGTGGCGCGGCGCCTGCAAATCGGGCGTTCGACGCTCTATCGCAAGCTAGAGGCGCTCGGCCTCGGCGAGGGTGGCGATTCCGGCGTCGAAACCGTGGCCGGCGAGCGACAGCCCCGAAAAATCGCGTGAATTAACTGTGGCGGACGGTCCGGCGTCAGGACAAACCCTACCCCTTGACGTAAAGTGACGTCGAAAACCCGGACTAAGGTCCGTAAAATTGACGTGGTTGGGGACGAAAACCCCCGCCCCGAGTTGAGAGACGTGCGGCGCGGCTTGTCGCAGCTCCAAAGGAGAATTTTGCAATGCCCGGCGTCCGTATCGACCGGCTTTTGGCCTCGACCGCCATCGCAATTCTGCTTTCCGGCGCCACAATCGGCGCTTTCGCTGAGCCAAAATCCGGTTCGGCCCCCGATTCCGTCACGGCCGCGCCCGCGGCCGCGGCGCCGACGAGCGGCGCCAGCGAGCCGGCGGCAAAAGTTCCCGAGCCGCCCGCTGACACCGCGCCGACCGCGGCTCCGAGCAAACCCGAAGCAGCCGCAGACCAGCCGGCCGCTGCACAGAGCAAGCCGCAGACTGATTCCGCGCAATCAGCCCCAGCAACGTCAACCAGCGACCAACCGGGCGCGCCGGTCGCCGCCGAAGCTCCGGCGGCACCTCCGCAACCAGCCGCGGCGGCGGGAGGCGATGAAGTACCGGCGGTGACGGCGGCGCCGACGGCGGAAACGCCCGCAGCTAACGCGGTCGCCGACGCCGACGCGGCGGTCACCGAGCAATTGCGCGAACTGGCAAACGGCAAATTCGATCGCGTCGGCGGCGGCAAGAAAGAAAGAACCGCCATCGACGCCTTTTATGCGGGCCGCAACTACGCGCCGCTGTGGATCACCGATGGCAAGCCGAACGCGCGCGCGACCGCGGCAATCGGCTATCTCGGGCAGGTCGGCGCCGACGGTCTCGACCCGGCCGATTATCCCGTGCCGAATTTCGCTTCGCTGGACGATCCGGCGTCGCTGGCCGAAGCCGAAATCAAACTGACGGCTTCGGTGGTCGCCTACGCGCATCACGCGCAAGTCGGCCGCGTCCACTGGACGCGCGTCAGCGGCGACATTTATTACGAACAGAAACCATCAACGCCGGCGGAAGTTCTCACGGCGCTGGCTGATGCTACCGACGTGAGCGAAACACTCGCGTCTTACGAACCGCGTGATCCGGCCTATGTGGCGCTGAAGGCAAAGCTCGCGGAATTGCGCGCCGGCAAGGAAGAAGCGGCACCGGCGCCGATCCCGAACGGCCCGGCGCCCCGGCTCGGCGCGCAAGACGACCGCGTGCCGCTTCTGCGCCAGCGGCTCGGCGTTCATACCGGCGACGGCACGACTTTCGACAAAACGCTGTCCGACGCCGTCAAGAAATTTCAGCAAGAGCACGACCTGAAAGTCACTGGCACGCTCTCGACGCAGACGATCGAGGCGCTCAACGGTCACCAGCCGGATCGGCCGATCGACACCATCATCGCCAACCTCGAGCGCTGGCGGTGGATGCCGCACGATCTCGGCAAGACCTACGTGATGGTCAATCTTCCGGACTTTACGCTGCGCGTGGTCCACGACGGCAAGGAACTGTGGAAGACCAGGATCGTCGACGGAAAGCCGAATATGCCGACGCCGATCATGAGCGCGGAGATGAAATACATCACGGTCAACCCGACCTGGAATGTGCCGCCCTCGATCGTTGCCAGGGAATACATGCCGGTCCTGCAACAGGATTCTTCGGCACTGGAGCGGATGGGGCTTTCGGTGACCAGCAATCCGGATGGGACCGTGCATATTTCGCAGCCGCCCGGCGATGGAAATGCGCTCGGCCGGTTGCGTTTCAATTTCCCCAACAAATTCCTGGTTTATCAGCATGACACGCCGGAAAAGCACCTGTTCGCCTATGACAAACGCGCGTTCAGCCATGGCTGCATGCGGGTGCAGGATCCGGTGAAATACGCCGAAGTGCTGCTGTCGCTGGTGCGCCCACGCGACAACTACACGCAGGACAAAATCCGCAAGATGTTCGGCAACAGTGAAGTGGACATCCAGTTTCCGCAATTCGTCCCGGTTCACCTGACGTATCAGACGGCCTTCGTCGATGAAGAGGGCAACCTTCAATTCCGCGATGACGTCTATGGTCGCGACAAGGTGCTGCTGTCGATCCTCAAGAGCGACGAGCGCAAAATCGCCGACACCCCGATCGCGCGCCAGGACAACGTCATTCGCCGCGAGGCGCTGGCGATGCCCGACGGCGCGTTTGGCCGGTTTGGCGGCGGCGGATTCTTCTCGCGGCTGTTCGGCAGCCAGCCGAGCGTTCCGCCGGCTCCGCCGCCGGCGCAACGCAAGCGTTCGGCGCAGCGGACGGAAATCCACTAACGCCTTCTCGACACCCGCGGGCTGACCGCGGCGCCCGTATGATCTATCGGTGCTTGCCGCGGCGCAGTTTAGCTTTGCGCGCCGCGCTTTTGCGACGGACTTTCTTCCGGCTTTGACGCGCAGGCGGCGGGCGCCTTTTTGGCCGCCGCTTGGACTTTTTGACCGCCGCCCGCTTGGGCTTTGACGCCTTCCTTGCCTCCGCAACCTTTTGCTTGCGCGCGGCAAAATATATCGCCATCGGCTCGAAATAGTTCGATTGCCAGCCTTCCTCCTCGTAGCTTCTTTGCTCGTCCGGCACGTTTTGGTGCTCGAGCGTGAGCAAAGTGCCGCCGGGCACGTTTTGCAGCGTGACGGCGATAATGGAATCTTCGTGCGCCTCGCTGAAATCGCTCGTCCGCCACGATTGCACGATGCGCTGGCCGGGGACGAGCTCGAGATTGCGGCCGGTAATGTAGCTGTCCCAGGCCGTCACGTCCGCGCCAACCCGGTCGGACATGATCGCTTCGCCGCCGGTCATGGCGGAATGAGCCGCGCTGTCGAGCCAGGCCTGGTAGATTTCCTCCGCGGTCGCCAGAAGCGTGGCGGTCAGCACATATGAATAAGGCATGCCCATCTCCATTTGATCGGCGCCGGCGCAGCGGGCGACGCGCGCACGACATTATAGCGCGTGCAGGTACGGCCGCGCGGACCTTCGGCCCGCAAGCGCCGCCGACAAGTGTCGCCCGAAAAACACATGGTCGCGCGAAACTTCCGCTGAGATTTCGCGGCGCGGCCGCAGTGTTGATATTCACCCGACCGTGGGGCATGGTTATAGTTAACGCGATCGCTGGGGGCAGAGGTCGCAACAAAAAACGCCCGGATTATCGCGGTTTGGCCGGGCTGGCGCCGCCGCGGGATTGGCACGACGACTTGGCACGTCATCGTTCGGTTCCAAGCGGCACAGCGACGGGTTTGCGACAGTGGTTGCGTTGGCCCATCCTGCTTGTGAACACGGCTCTTGGGTGCGACGCGTAGCCCCTTCGCGCACACAATCCGGCATTCCCGCTCTGCTAGTTCTCCTGTTCGCGCTGGCCGGTTGTGCGGTCGGCCCCGATTACGTGCCCGAGGCGGCGCCCACTCCGAAAAATTTCAAGGAACTGAAAGGCTGGAAAGTCGCAACACCGAGCGACCACCTGCCACGCGGCGACTGGTGGGCTTTTTACCGCGACGCGAAGCTCAATTTTCTGATCAAGCAAGTTGAGATTTCCAATCAGACCGTGGCGGCGCAGGCTGCGGCTTACGAGCAGGCGCGCGCACTCATTCGCGAAGCGCAAGCCTCGCTGTTTCCCACGCTGAACGCTTCCTACAACGCCACGCGTGCCTATAGCGGGCCGAGAACGGGCGCCGCCGGCGCGATCTCTTCCGCCACGCGACCTGGCGCATATTCGACGACCTTCGTGCCGGGACTTTCAGCCACCTGGGACCTCGACGTCTGGGGCCAAGTCCGGCGCCAAATCGAGAGCAACGCCTCGGCCGCACAAGCGAGCTCCGCTACACTCGACAACGTCAAGCTATCGGAGCAGGCGCTGCTGGCCACGGCTTACTTCAATTTGCGCGCAACGGATTCGCTGCTGGACCTCCTTGAACGCACAGCGGTGCAATACCGGAAAACGCTGGATATCGTTCAGAACCAATTCAAGGCAGGTTATTCGGTCACGCTTGGCGACGTCGCCACCGCCCGCGCCCAAGTCGAAATTGTCGAAGCGCAGGCAAAGAGCGTGGCCTCGACGCGAGCACAATATGAGCATGCCATCGCTATGTTGATCGGCCGGCCGCCTGCCGAGCTGAGTGTCGGGCGCCATTTGCTCGCCGGCAGCCTTCCGAGAATTCCAGTGACCGTGCCTTCTGAATTGCTTGAGCGGCGCCCGGACATCGCCGCTGCGGAACGAACAATGCAGCAAGAAAACGCGCTGATCGGCGTCGCTATCGCGGCCTATTTCCCGCAGATCAGCCTGTCCGGTCTGTTGTCCTGGACCGGAACCCATCCACTGCCGTTCAATGTCGCCAACGAGGTCTGGTCGCTGGGCGCGGCCGGCACGCAAGTCCTGTTCAACGGCGGATTGACCTCGGCCCAGGTCGATGCGGCGCGCGCGGTCTATTGGCAGAGCGTCGCCAATTATCGCCAGACCGTGCTGACCGCGTTTCAAGGCGTTGAGGATCAACTCGTCGCAATACGCCAGCTGACGCAGGCGCTCGCCGAGCAGCAGAAGGCGGTCAAAGACGCCCAGCAGGCCGTGGAGGTCTATTTGAATCAATTCCAGGCGGGAACGGTGGCCTTTACCACGGTCGTCACTGCCGAAATCACGCTCTTGGCCGACCAAGAGACGGAACTCACCTACCGGCAGAATCTTTTCCTCGCCAGCGTTACGCTGATCGAAGATCTTGGCGGCGGTTGGGATACCGCTTTACTGCCGACGAAGAAGGAATTGGAGAAGGATTTCTCGCTGCTGCCGCAATTGCCGCCGAACGGCGCCGGCTTGCGGCTGGAACCGCCCGATTCGGCAAGCCATTGATAAAGTGTGATATTTTTCTCGATCCGAATGCGTGCCGGCAACCGGACTGGCGCCGTATTAGCGAATTTTCATTAGGCGGGCCGCGCCGCCTGCCGTTATATACTGAAGTCTTGCAGATCAACGATCGAGCAGATGGACGAGCGAACACGCAGACCGGCTGACGAGGCGGCTCCCGATGTTCATCCAACGGTGCCCGCGCCCGTTATTGAGCCTCGACCCGGCGGCAGACGCCGCCTGGTGATCGGCCTGATCGTTCTGATCGGCATTTTGCTTGTCGGCTACCTAATCTACCGATCGGTCAGCGGGGCCCCGACGGGCGCCGCTGAGCGCTATCAACAGCAGGCCGCGCAACCGGTCGGCGCCGCGACCGTCGGCACCGGCGATATCCGCGTCATCGTCAATGCGCTCGGCACGGTCACGCCGATCGCGACCGTCACCGTGCAAACGCAGATCGATGGTCAGCTGCAGCAAGTTGCATTTACCGAAGGGCAACTGGTCAAGCAGGGCGATTTTCTGGCGCAAATCGATCCGCGGCCATATCAACTGCTGCAAGCACAGTACGAAGGCCAGCTCGCCCGCGATCAGGGCCTGCTCGCGCAGGCGCAGGTCGACCTGGAGCGTTACCAAAAACTCGCCGAACAGAATTCGATCGCCCGCCAGCAATACGAGGATCAGGTCTACATCGTGCAACAGGATCAAGGCACGGTGAAACTCGATCAGGCGCAGGTCGATCAACAGAAGCTCAACGTCATTTACTGTCACATCGTTTCCCCGGTGACCGGACGTATCGGGCTCCGCCTGGTCGATCCGGGAAACTACGTGCAAACCGCCACCAGCACCGGCCTCGCCGTCGTCACTCAATTGCAGCCAATCACCGTGGTCTTTCCGATCCCGGAAGATGACTTGCCGGATATCCTGCCGACGCTCAATTCCGGCGGCACTTTCCAGGTGACGGCTTATGACCGCGCCAACGTCAAGCTGCTGGCAGTCGGGCGCGTCATCGCCCTCGACAGTCAGATCGATACCACCACCGGAACCGTGAAGGTGCGCGCGCAGTTCGACAATTCCGACTACGCGCTGTTTCCGAACCAGTTCGTCAACGCCCAGCTTCTGGTGAAAACGCTGACCAACGTGGTTACGGTTCCGACGGCGGCGATCCAGCGCGGCGCACCCGGTACATACGTTTACGTGATCAATGACGGCAGGGTATCGGTACGCACGATCAAGACTGGCCCGACGGACGGTCCGATGACCGCGGTCACATCCGGCCTGTCCGCCGGCGAGCAGGTGGTCGTCGACGGCACCGATCGTTTGCGTGACGGAGCGCGCGTGACGGTGCCCGGAGCCGGAGCCGCACCCGCGGCCGGCGCGGCCACTCAGAACTCAGGTCATCCGCAAAATCGGCGCAATAACGGCAGTCAGTAGGACGGATCCGGGAACGTGGAGGCTGGTTTTCCGAAACGTCACATCGAAATGTCGCGCAATGCACGGGGGCGGCCGGCGCGTCCGGGACACGATCTTGCGCGGCGATGAAGCGGTGCGATGAACGTCTCCGAACCATTTATTCTGCGGCCGGTCGGAACAACGCTGCTGATGGCGGCGATCATGCTGTCCGGCATGGTCGCTTATACGTTCTTGCCGCTTTCTACCCTGCCTGAAGTCGATTATCCGACCATCCAAGTCTCGACTTTTTATCCCGGCGCCAGCCCGGAGGTGATGACATCGTCGATCACCGCCCCGCTCGAGCGGCAGCTCGGACAGATGCCGGGCCTTAACCAGATGACGTCCGCAAGCTCCGCCGGCGCATCCGTCATTACGCTGCAATTCAGCCTCGATCTAAGCCTCGACGTAGCCGAACAGGAGGTGCAGGCGGCAATCAACGCGGCAAACAACCTGCTGCCGAGCGATCTGCCGATCCCTCCGGTTTACGCCAAGATCAATCCCGCGGACGCGCCGATCCTCACTTTGGCGGTCACTTCGAAGACCATATCGCTGACCGATCTGGAGGATTTGAGCGAGACCAGGCTTGCGCAGAAAATTTCGCAACTAAACGGCGTCGGACTGGTCAGCATCAGTGGCGGGCACCGGCCGGCCGTGCGCATTCAGTTCAATCCGCAAGCGCTCGCCGCTTATGGGCTCAACATCGACGACGTTCGCACCACCATCGGCAATTTCAACGTCAATACACCGAAGGGGAATTTCGACGGCCCGGCCCAAGCCACAACCATCAATGCCAACGACCAGATCAACGACGCCTCGCAATACGCCAAAACCATCATCGCCTACCGCAACGGCGATCCGGTGCGGCTTTCGGACGTAGCCAACGTCATCGGCGGGGCAGAAAACACCAAGCTTGGCGCCTGGGCGAATACCACGCCGGCAATCATTCTCAACGTTCAGCGGCAACCGGGCGCCAACATCATCGAAGTGGTGGATCGCATCAAGGCATTGTTGCCACGCATCACCTCGACCCTGCCTTCGGCCATGGACGTCGGCGTTCTGGCCGACCGGACCGTTACCATTCGCGCTTCAGTCGCCGACGTTGAATTCGAGCTCGGACTCGCCGTGATCCTGGTCGTGATCGTAATCTTTGTGTTCCTGCGCACGATCCCCGGCACGGTCATCCCGAGCCTGTCGGTGCCGCTGTCGCTCGTCGGCACGCTCGGCGCCATGTATCTGCTCGGCTTCAGCCTCGACAATCTTTCGCTTATGGCGCTGACCATCGCCACCGGCTTCGTGGTCGACGACGCCATCGTGATGATCGAGAACATCGCCCGTTACGTCGAGGGCGGAATGGATCCGCTCCAGGCGGCGCTACGCGGCTCGCAGCAGATCGGTTTCACCATCATATCGCTGACCATCTCGCTGATCGCCGTGCTCATCCCACTCCTGTTCATGGGCGAGGTGGTCGGCCGGCTGTTTCATGAATTCGCCATCACGCTCGCGGTCACGATCGTAATCTCGGCGGTGGTCTCGCTCACCTTGGTGCCAATGCTGTGCGCCAAGCTCATCCGCCATCAGCCTGAGGCCGAGCGATCGCGCTTCGACTTGCAGGCCGAGCATGTGTTCAACGAAACCATAGCGCTGTACGGCCGTGCGCTGAATTGGGTGCTCGACCGCCAGCTACTGACGCTATTGGTCGCAATTCTGACGCTCGCGCTCACGCTCATTCTTTACGTCTTGATACCAAAAGGTTTCTTCCCGGTGCAGGACACCGGAATGATCCAGGGCATTTCGGAAGCCTCGCAAAGCATCTCCTACGATGCCATGGCAAACCTGCAATACCAGCTCGGCGAAGCGATCCTGCGCGATCCCGACGTCGAGAATCTGAGCTCGTTCATCGGCGTGGACGGCACCAACCAAACACAAAATACCGGCCGATTTCTCATCAACCTGAAGCCGCACGACGAACGCAGCCTGAACGCGACGCAAATCATCCGGCGCATTCAGCAAGAAGTGTCCGGCGTGGTCGGCATCGCCCTTTACATGCAGCCGGTGCAGGACCTGACCATCAATTCCACGATCAGCCGCGCGCCCTATCACTTTGTTCTGGAAGACGCCAACGCAACGGAATTCAACGAGTGGGTGCCGCGGCTGGTGCAGCAACTCACGCAGCTGCCGCAACTCACCGATGTCGGCAGCGATCTGCAGCAAGCGGGGCTTACGCTGAACATCGTGATCGACCGCGCCACGGCGGCGCGATTCGGCATAACGCCGGCGACGGTCGACAACGCTCTTTACGACGCGTTCGGGCAGCGGATCATTTCCACCATCTATACCCAGTCGAACCAGTATCGCGTCATCCTCGAAGTCGATCCGGCGTTGCAGCGCTCGCTCAACGGCCTCTCGATGATCTACTTGCCGTCCTCCTCGTCGTCGACCAACGGGCAAGTGCCGCTATCGGCGATCGTGCATCTCGAGGAGCACACCGGCCCGCTCCTGGTCACGCATTACGGCCAGCTGCCGGCCACCACCATCTCTTTCAACACCGCGCCCGGCGTTTCGCTGGGAGCGGCTGTCGACGCCATCGAGCAAACGGAAAAACAACTCGGCCTGCCGATCAGTTTCACGACCGCATTCCAGGGCACCTCCGCGGCTTTCCAATCGTCGCTGGCGAACGAAGTTTTTCTTCTCCTCGCCGCCGTCATCGCAATGTACATCGTGTTAGGTGTCCTCTACGAAAGCTTCATTCACCCGATCACCATTCTATCGACGCTGCCGTCGGCCGGCGTCGGCGCGCTGCTGTCGCTGATGCTTTTGCACTACGATCTCGACGTCATCGCCATCATCGGCATCGTTCTGCTGATCGGCATCGTCAAGAAGAACGCGATCATGATGATCGACTTCGCGCTGGAAGCCGAGCGTGCCGAAGACCTGCCGCCGCGCGAAGCGATCTACCAGGCTTGCCTGTTGCGCTTTCGTCCGATCTTGATGACAACGATGGCCGCGATCCTCGGCGCACTGCCGCTGATGCTGGGCACCGGCACCGGATCGGAGCTGCGCCAGCCACTCGGTATCGCCATCGTCGGCGGATTGATCGTCAGCCAGATGCTGACCCTATTCACCACGCCGGTCATCTATCTCTACTTTGATCGGCTGGCGATCCGCCTGACCGGGCGGCGTCCCGCCAACCCGCTGGCACCGCGCGAGCCGGCCGAATGAATATCTCCGCGCCATTTATTCTGCGGCCGGTCGCCACTACCTTGCTTACGCTGGCGATTGCTCTTGGCGGTTTCCTTGGCTTTTCCAAATTACCGGTTTCGCCGCTGCCGCAAGTGGACTTTCCGACCATTTCGGTCACAGCGACGCTGCCCGGCGCGAGCCCGAACACCGTCGCCACCAGCGTGGCGGAGCCGCTTGAGCGCCACCTCGGCCAGATCGCCGACGTAACCGAAATGACCTCGCAAAGCGGCATCGGACAGGCGCGCATCACGCTCCAGTTCGACGTCAGCCGCGACATTGATGGCGCCGCGCGCGACGTGCAGGCCGCGATCAACGCTTCCGCCGCCGACCTGCCGGCCAACCTGCCGAGCAATCCGACGTACCGGAAGGTCAATCCGGCCGACGCGCCGATCCTCATTCTGGCACTGACCTCAAAGACCATGACGCAGGGCCAGATGTACGACGCCGCCAGCAACATCCTGGCGCAGCGCCTGTCGCAGCTGAACGGCATCGGTAACGTCATCATCGGCGGTTCGGCGCTTCCCGCGGTGCGCGTCGAACTCAACCCGCAGGCGCTCTACAAATACGGCATCGGCCTCGAAGACGTGCGCGCCGCGCTTGCGTCCGCCAACGCCAATAGCCCGAAGGGCACCATCGACGACGGCGACCGCCGCTATCAAATCTACACCAACGATCAGGCGACGGTGGCCGCCGACTACATCCCGCTGGTCATCGCTTATCGCAACGGCGCGGCGGTGCAACTTTCTGACGTCGCCAGGGTGGAAAATTCGGTTCAGGACGTTCGCAATATCGGCCTCTCCAACGGCCAGCCTTCGGTGCTGCTCATCTTATACCGCCAGCCGAACGCCAACATCATCGAGACGATCGACAACGTGAAGGAGGAGCTTCCGCATCTGGAAGCGGCGATGCCGGCCGATATCAACGTGACCGTCGCCATCGACCGCAGCACCACGATCCGCGCCTCGCTGCACGACACCGAGCTGACACTGGTGATGGCCGTCATATTGGTGACTATCGTTGTCTTTCTTTTCCTTCGCAATTTCCGGGCAACGCTGATTCCCAGCGTGGCGGTGCCGATCTCGATCTTCGGCACGTTCGGCGCCATGTATCTTCTCGGCTACAGTCTCGACCTCCTGTCGTTGATGGCACTGACCATCAGCACCGGCTTCGTCGTCGACGACGCGATTGTCGTATTGGAAAATATCTCGCGACATATGGAAGACGGAATGTCGCACGTCGAAGCAGCTTTTCGCGGCGCGCGCGAAGTCGGTTTCACGGTGCTCTCCATGAGCCTCTCCCTGATCGCGGTATTCATTCCGATTTTGTTGATGGGCGGCATTCTTGGCCGGCTGTTCCGCGAGTTCACCGTCACGTTGTCGATTGCTATTATGGTATCGTTGGCGATCTCGCTGACCACCACGCCGATGATGTGCGCTTTGTTTCTGCGCGGCCGGTCCGCGGACCAGGTCGAGCGCGGATCCAACATCTTCGAACGGATCCGCGACCGCTATGCGCGCTCGCTGACCGTGGCGCTCCATCACAGTCGCCTAGTGCTGCTCATCTTTATCGCCACGATTATCCTCAACGTCGCGCTGTTTGTCGTGGTGCCGAAGGGCCTCTTCCCGCAACAGGACACCGGCCGAATGCTCGGTTCGCTGCAGGCCGATCAAAGCATCTCGTTTCAGGCGATGAGCCAGAAGCTGCGGCAAATGATGGCGATCGTTCAGCAGGATCCGGCGGTGGAGAATGTCGTCGGCTACACTGGCGTCGGCAGCGGCGGCGGCTACGCGCAGATCAATACCGGCAACGTATTCGTTTCGCTTAAGCCGTTGTCGCAGCGCGTCGGTGTCGATCAGGTGATCGCGCGCCTGCGACCGAAGCTCAATCAGGTTCCCGGCGGGCGCCTGTACATGGCCGCGGTTCAGGATTTGCGCGCCGGCGGCCGCCAGAGCAACGCCCAATATCAATTCACCTTGCAATCCGAAAATGTCGAAGATCTCTATGAGTGGACGCCAAAACTTGTCGATGCGCTAGAGCACAATAATCCGATCGTGACGGACGTCAGTTCCGACCAGCAGCAGCGCGGGCTGGAGACCTATCTCGATATCGACCGCGACACCGCGCCACGCCTCGGTATCAGTCCGCTGCAAATCGACAACACCCTGTACGACGCCTACGGCCAGCGGCAGGTGTCCGTGATCTACAGTGCCATCAATCAATACCACGTCGTGATGGAGATCGATCCGCGCTATACGCAATATCCAAATTCGCTGAACGACGTTTACGTCGCCACGTCCGGCGGCACCGCTCCCGGTACCGCGCTGTCCAACGCGCAAGCCGGCATGGTCACGCAAGCGGCCGGTACCGGCATAGCGCCCTCCCAGCCGCCGTCAGCGAAAACGACTTCGTCGACGACCGCGAGCGCGACCGCCGCGGCCAATGCCAACAACAATTCGGCGCGCAACGCCGCCACCAACGCGCTCGCCAACACCGGCCACGGTTCAACCTCGGCCGGCGCGGCGGTCAGTACCACCCTCGAACCGATGATTCCGCTGGCGGCCGTCAGCCACTACCGCCCGGGACATACGCCGCTGTCGGTCAACCATCAGGGATTGTTCGTCGCCTCGACAATGTCGTTCAACCTGCGTCCGGGCAAATCGCTCGGCGAAGCCGCCGACGAGATCAAAGCGGCGATTGCCCGCATCCACATGCCCTCTTCGATCAACGGCACGCTCGCCGGCACGGCGCAATTGTTCCAGCAGTCGCTGGGCAAGGAGCCTATTCTGATCCTGACTGCGATTGCCGCCGTCTATATTTTGCTCGGCGTGCTGTACGAGAGTTACATCCACCCCATCACGATCCTGTCGACGTTGCCATCGGCCGGCGTGGGCGCGTTACTGGCGCTGATGCTGTTCCATGTGGAATTCGACATTATCGGGTTGATCGGCGTGATTTTGCTGATCGGCATTGTCAAGAAAAACGCCATCATGATGGTGGACTTCGCCATCGAGGCGAAAAGAGCGCGCAATTTGAGCTCCTACGACGCGATTTACGAGGCATGCCTGCTGCGCTTTCGCCCGATCATGATGACGACGTCGGCGGCCATCCTCGGCGCGGTCCCGCTGGCGCTGAGCTTCGGCAACGGCGGAGAGATCCGGCGGCCGCTCGGCATATCGATCGTCGGCGGCCTCATCATCAGCCAGTTGCTGACGCTCTACACGACGCCGGTGCTTTATCTTTATCTCGACCGGTTGAGCGGTTGGTGGGGGCGCGCGCGGCAGCGGATGCTGGGCCGGCTGCCCGGACCGTTCGGCGCTCCGGCCGAATAGGCTGAAGCTAACGGATGCGAATGGGCCGGCGGCTATAGCAGCAGGGGTTCGCCCAACGCCAATGGGCCGGATGTAAGGTGGAACGCAATTCGTTTATGTCGGCCCGCGCTTTGACGATGATCGGCGCCTTGTAGCCATCGTCGATTTCCGGATCCGCCTCCAGGAAAGCAATGCGGTTTCCCAACTCATACATGGCGGCGCGGCTCGCGTGCCAGTGGCGGCCATGATCGTGCCGCCACGATTCATGCGCCGCCGCGGGAGAACTGGCCCAGGCGAGAACGAGGGCCACGCCTGCAAACGCGCCAGCCCTGCATGTCATGGCCTTGCTCCCTTATGCGACCATGATGATAACTGCTGCAGTCGCCAAAGGGGAAGACGGCGGGATAAGTTCATTCGGTTGCAACGCGGCCGCCGATGCTGGTTGCGCCGCGCTTCCGATCAGGAGCGAACGACGCATGGTTGAGCGGTATTTCGAGGATTTTGTCGTCGGACAAGTGCAAAAGCCGAGCGGCCGGGTGCGGATGGAGAAGGACGACATTATCGCCTTTGCCAGGAAATTCGACCCGCAGCCGTTTCATCTCGACGAGGAGGCCGGGCGAAAATCGATCTTCGGACGGCTGGTGGCGAGTGGCTGGCACACCGCTGCCGTCACCATGAGCCTTGTGGCTTCGAGCGAGTACCGGGCGGCGACCGGGACCATCGGCATGGGCTTCGACGGATTACGTTGGCCAATTCCGGTATACCCAGGCGACGAGCTGCGGATCGAAACCGAGGTGATCGGAATGCGGCCGTCAAAGTCGCGGCCCGATCGCGGCTTGATGAAGATTCAGACGCGCACGCTCAATCAAAATGGCGAGGTTGTGCAAGAGCTTATTGCCAATGCGATGGTCCCGCGGCGCCCCGCCGCGACAAAGCGATAGGATCAAACGCGCCTTTGGACATTTATCGAACGGGTCAAAGGCGCAAAAATGCCAATCATCGCCCGGGGCGACCGAAGGAGCACAATCAATGCGCATTGCAGCCCTCTCCGGCTGGACTAGTGAACAGAAGCACGTGGTCGCGGCAAGCTTCCTTGGCTGGACGCTCGATGCTTTCGATTTCTTCCTCATGGTGTTCGTGCTCAAGGACATCGCGGCGGAATTTCAGACCGACGTCACCAAAGTAACCATCGCCATCCTGCTCACCTTGGCCATGCGGCCGCTTGGAGCCTTTCTGTTCGGCCGCGCGGCGGATCGGTGGGGACGGCGGCCGACGCTGATGGTTGACGTGCTGTTCTATTCGGCGATTGAGTTTGCCTCGGGCTTCGCGCCCAGCCTGACGGCGTTATTGGTCCTGCGGGCGATCTACGGGGTCGCCATGGGCGGCGAGTGGGGCGTCGGCGCGTCGCTGACCATGGAATCCATTCCGGCCCATGCGCGCGGCTTCGTGTCGGGTCTGCTGCAATCCGGCTATCCCGCGGGCTATTTTCTCGCCTCGATCGTCTATGCACTATTGTTCCAGTATATCGGCTGGCGCGGCATGTTCATGGTCGGCGTCTTGCCGGCGCTGCTGGTGCTCTACATCCGCCGCAATGTCCCGGAATCGCCGAGCTGGAAACCGACCACCGCAAAGAGCAACACGCTGGCGGTGCTGCAATCGCACTGGCGGCTCGGCATCTACGCGGTCCTGCTGATGACTGCGTTTAACTTTTTCAGCCATGGCACGCAGGATCTCTATCCCACCTTCCTGCAAGTGCAGCACAAGCTTTCGCCGCACGAGGTCGGCCTGATCGCGGTGATCTATAACGTCGGCGCCATCATCGGCGGCATTTCCTTCGGTTCGCTATCCGAACGTTTTGGGCGCCGCCGCATGATCATTATCGCCGCGATTCTGTCGCTTGCGATCATGCCGATATGGGCGTTCGCCGCCGGCGCGGTATGGCTCGCGGTCGGCGCCTTCTCCATGCAGGTCATGGTGCAAGGCGCCTGGGGCGTGGTCCCGGTCCACTTGAATGAGCTGTCGCCCGACGAAGCGCGCGGCACTTTTCCCGGGTTTGTGTATCAGCTCGGCAATCTCATCGCGTCGGTCAACGCCACCTTGCAAGCCGGGATCGCCGCTCATTACGGCGGCGACTACGCATTCGCGCTGGCGGTCGTGGCCGGCGTGGTGGCGGGGGCAATCGTCATCCTCACGGCCTTGGGCACGGAGGCGAGAGGTGTCGTCTTCGGCAAGGCCCGCGCCGCCAGTAGCTGAAGCACGCAACCCAGATGAGCGCGGAACCGACGCGAATGATCGAGACCGCGCTCAGCGGATACGAGCTTTTGAACGATCCGCTGCTCAATAAGGGCACGGCCTTCACCGAAGCCGAACGCGACGAGTTTAACCTGCACGGCCTGTTGCCGCCTTACGTGACCTCGCTCGACCTGCAGGTCGAGCGGCGCATCGACGCGTTTCGCCAGCCGAGCAGCGACCTGCTCAAATACATCTTCCTCCGCGGCTCGCAGGATACCAACGAGACGTTATTCTACGCGTTGCTGGCGCGGTACATCGAGGAGATGATGCCGATTGTCTATACGCCCACGGTCGGCCTCGGCTGCCAGCAATTCAGCCGCATCTTCCGCAAACCGCGCGGATTGTTCCTGAGCTTCCCGCTTAAAGACCGCATCGGCGACATCTTCAGCAATCCGCGCTTTGACAGCGTACAGGCCATCGTTGTCAGCGATGGCGAGCGCATTCTCGGCCTCGGCGACCAGGGTGCCGGCGGCATGGGCATTCCGATCGGCAAACTCTCACTCTACACCGCCTGCGCGGGCCTGCATCCTTCGACCACCTTGCCGATCCTGCTCGACGTCGGCACCGACAATCGCGAGTTGCTGAACGACCCGCTTTACATCGGCTGGAGGCACGAGCGCGTGCGTGGCGCCGCTTACGACGATTTCGTTGCCGCGTTCGTCAATTCCGTGCGTACACGGTGGCCGCACGTGCTGCTACATTGGGAAGATTTCGCCATCGGCAACGCCAACCGTTTGCTGGCA
The DNA here is from genome assembly GCA_963747855.1 of uncultured Alphaproteobacteria bacterium. Classification (GTDB taxonomy): domain Bacteria; phylum Pseudomonadota; class Alphaproteobacteria; order Rhizobiales; family Xanthobacteraceae; genus BOG-931. Next base: position 167,078 of record CAVVGN010000002.1, on the reverse strand, counting down.
CGATATCGAGAGGAGCTGTGCAGCTTCAATGACGACATACAAGGAACCGCCGCCATCGCCGTCGGCACCATCCTGAGCGCGATCAACGTGACCGGCGTGCCGCTTGCCGAGCAGCGGGTCGCGGTGGTCGGCGCGGGCTCGGCGGGCACCGGCATCAGCTCGCTTCTGCTGCGCGCCATGGTCGATGCCGGTCTTAGCGAACGCGACGCCCGCGCCCACTTCTTCCTCGTCGATCGCGACGGTTTGCTGCTCGAGGACGTGGCCGGCTTGCAGCCGTTTCAGGCGCCGTTCGCGCAAAGCCGCCAGCGGATCACCGGCTGGAAGCTCAAATCGCCCGATAGGGCCGATCTCGCCGACGTGGCCACCAACGCCCGACCGACCGTGCTGATCGGCACTTCCGGCCAGGCCAACGCCTTCACCGAAATGGCCGTGCGCGCTATGGCCGCGCACGTGCAGCGCCCGGTAATTTTTCCGCTCTCGAACCCAACGGAGCGAAGCGAGGCAACGCCGCAGGATCTCCTTGCCTGGACGGATGGCCGGGCGGTTATCGGTACCGGCAGTCCCTTCCCGCCGCTACCGCGCGACGGCAAACCGTTTCGCATCGATCAGACCAATAATGCTTACGTGTATCCCGGTATCGGCCTCGGAGCGATTTCCGTCCAGGCCCGCCGTATATCAGACGGAATGTTTCTCGCGGCGGCGAGGACAATCGCGGAAATGTCGCCGGCCAAGCGCGACCCGCGCTCCAATCTGCTGCCGCCGCTCGCCGAGCTGCGCAGCGTATCGCTGCAGGTGGCAATGGCGGTGGCTAACCAGGCGGTCCGCGAAGGGCTGACGCCGCCGGAGGCGAACAGCAATATCGCGGTCGCGGTGAAATCGCTGATGTGGGAGCCGATCTACGCGACCTATCGCCGGCTGGTCCGCCAATAGCCGAAAGCGAGCCGGCGTTTAATGCCCGGCCATGTGCCGGCCAATTTCGGTGAGGTTAGCTTCGCTGGCGCGCGTCTCATAGACCAGCTCGCCGTGGAACATCACGACCAGCCGGTCGGCGAGCTCGAGAAGTTCATCGAGGTCTTCGCTGACCAAGAGCACAGCGGCACCGCGGTTTCGCGCATCCATAATCTCGGCGTGGATTTGCGCCACCGCCGCGAAATCGAGGCCGAAGCAGGGATTGGCAGCGACCAGGATATCGACCTCGCGGCCCAGTTCGCGCGCCAGCACCGTTCGCTGGACGTTGCCGCCGGACAATTCGCCGATGGCGGTATCGTCGGAGCGCGTCTTGATCTTGTATAGCCCGATCTTGCGCACCGCCTCTTCGTGGAACTGCGCGCGATTGAGCCACCAGCCGCCAGTTGCGAAAGGCGGGCGGTCGAATTCGCGGAAGGCAAGGTTGTCGGCTACGCTCATGCGCGCGACACAAGCGTTTTTCAGCGGCTCTTCCGGCAACACCGAGAGATGGTTGTGCCGCATCTCTTCGCGGGTGGCGTGATAACGCTCGCCCTCGAGGTAGATCGTGCCGCTTTCCGCCTCACGCTGGCCGGCGAGCACTTCGATAAGCTGTCGCTGGCCGTTGCCGGACACTCCGGCAACACCGACAATTTCGCCGCCGCGGATCGAAAGCGAAACACCGCGCACCGCGGGATGGCCGCCGTCGTCGAGCGCGCTGAGCTTCTCGATGTTGAGGCGCGCCGCGCCGTATTCGCCGGTGCGCGGCGGCTGCACCGTCAATTCCTCCGCCCCGATCATCGTCCGCGCCATGGCGTCGGGGGTCAAATCCTTCACATGGCCATGCCCGGCCAGCTTACCGCGCCGCAAAATGGTCACTTCGTCGGCAAACGCCATAACCTCGCGGAATTTATGGGTGATCATCAGAATGGTCAGGTTGCCGTCTGCCACCATCTTCCGAAGCATGCCGAGCACCTCGTCGGCTTCGCCCGGCGTCAGCACGGAGGTCGGCTCGTCAAGGATCAGAAACCGGCGCCGGAGATAAAGCTGCTTGAGGATTTCGCATTTCTGCCGCTCGCCAGCGGAAATAGCCGAGACCTCGGCAGTGAGCGGCACGCGGAACGGCATGTGCGACAAAAATTCTTCCAGCGCCTTGCGCTCGCGCGTCCAATCGACCACCGCCGGTACGTGGTCGCGCGCCAGCACGAAGTTCTCCGCCACCGTCATCGCCGGCACCGACGTGAAATGCTGATAGACCATGCCGAGGCCGAGCGCGTGCGCGGCGCGCGGATTGCCGATGATCTCCTGACGGTCGTCGATCATCAGCTCGCCGTCATCGGCCTGGTAATAGCCCATGATGCACTTGACCAGCGTCGATTTGCCGGCGCCGTTTTCACCGAGCAACGCATGAAACGTGCCCGGCTTGACCTTCAGTGAAACCTGGTCGAGCGCGGCGAACTCGCCGAAGCGCTTGGTCATATTGATCGCTTCGACGCCGAATGTTTTTTTCGACGCGGTCGGCGAAGGAAAGCCGCCGGGTGGTACCAGCTTGGCCATTTCGCTCACGCAATGACCTCGATGAATTTCGCCGAATCCGACACCGCACCGAAAACCCCACCCTGCATCTTGACCATCTTGATGGCGTGGTCGTGATTGCTTCTGTCGGTCGCGCCGCAACAATCCTCCAGCATCACGCATTCGAAACCGCGATCGTTCGCTTCCCGCATGGTGGTATGCACGCAAACGTCGGTGGTAATGCCGGTGAGCACGATGTTTTCGATGCTGCGCAGCCTTAAGATCAGTTCCAGATCGGTGGCGCAGAAAGAGCCCTTGCCTGGTTTGTCGATGATCACCTCGCCGTCGATCGGTTTAAGTTCGTCGATGATGTCCCATCCGGGTTCGCCGCGCACCAAGATGCGGCCGCACGGGCCGGGATCGCCGATGCCGGCGCCGATCTGCCGTGATCGCCAGCGCTTGTTGGCGGGCAAATCGGCCAAATCAGGCCGATGGCCCTCGCGGGTATGAATAACGTGGAAACCTTTGGCGCGGGCGGCGGCAAGCGTCCGCTTGATCGGCTCGATCGGCGCACGGGTCAGCGACAAATCGTAGCCCATCTTGTCGACATACCCACCGACGCCGCAAAAGTCGGTTTGCATATCGATGATGATAAGCGCGGTGTTCTCTGGCCGCAGATCGCCATTATAAGGCCAGAGATAGGGTTCGGCGGCGACGTAGCGCTCCGCCGCAGTGGTTTCCTTGCGCGCCAGTTGGGGCATGACTCACCTCGTAATCGATAGCTCCGCCGGGGCGCCGATTAGCGTGCGCTTGGGCGAGCAGGTCGCGATCATGATCAACAACGTTAGAATATACGGTGCGGCGTTGAACAAGTGATAGCCGTGGCTATAACCAACCGATTGCAGGGCCGGACCGAGCGCGGCGGCGCCGCCAAACAAAATCGAGGCGCCGAGGCAGAGCATCGGATTCCAGCGCGCAAAGATGACGAGCGCCACCGCGGTGATGCCCTGCCCGCTGGACAATCCCTCGTTCCAGCTACCGGGATAATAAAGCGACAGGAACGAGCCGCCGATCCCGGCCAGAAATCCGCCGAACATGGTGGCGCGCAAGCGGATGAAATTGACCGAATAGCCCATTGCCAAAGCGGCGTCGGCGCTTTCGCCGGCGGTGCGTATGATCAGGCCCCAGCGTGTGGTGCGCAGCGCCCAGACCAGTACGGGCGCAAGCGCCACACCGATGAGGAACAGCGCATTGATGCGCAACGCCGCATGCAATTGCGGAATGTCGGTCCACCAGCCGAGATCAATCGAGGGCAGCCGCGGCGCGGTCGGCTCGATCAGCGGCTTGCCGAGATAGAAGGCCAAGCCGACGCCGAACAGCATCAACGCAATGCCAACGGCAATGTCGTTCACGCGCGGCAGGCCGCAAATCCCGGCATGCAAGGCGCCCATGCCCGCGCCGGTTATGCCGGCGGCGAGCACGCCCAGCCATGGCGAGCCGGTGAGGTATGAGATGCCGTAGCCGGCCATCGCTCCCATAACAAGCGTGCCTTCGAGGCCGAGATTGATGCGGCCGCTCCGCTCCGTGACGCATTCGCCGAGGCTGACGAACAAGAACGGCGTCGAGACGCGGATGGCGCCGCCGAGCACCGCGACCGGTATTGTCCACAAACCGATATCGCCGGCGCCGGCCATTTACGGTGCCTTTCCCTTGAAGATGCGCCAGCGGCCGTAAAGCGTGTCGCTCGCCAGCACCATGACGAAAATCATGCCTTGCAGCACAAAAACGGACGCGTCCGGCAGTCCGAGCCGCCGCTGCAACAGCCCGCCGCTGGCGTTGATCCCGCCGAGCAGGATCGCAACCGGAATGACCGCGAGCGGATTCTGCCGCGCCAGGAAGGCGACCAGGATGCCGGCGAAGCCGTAGCCGGCCGCAAGGTTGGCGTTAGTGCGGCCCTGCACCGCCGCCACTTCCATCATACCGGCAAGACCAGCCGACGCGCCGGCGAGAAAGCAGATGATAAGAATAAGCTTGCCGACACCCAAGCCGACGACTTTGGCGGCGCGAATATTGCCGCCGGCAACGCGCGCGGCGAAGCCGAAAACCGTGTGATAGATCAAGATGTAGGAAAGAATCGCGGCGATAACGCCGTAGACCAGGCCCCAATGTACGTCCATGCCCGGAATGCTGCCGATCATGTTGGCAGCGCCGATTTCGGGCGTTGAAGGCTTGTTGAGGCTGGTCGGATCGCGCATCGGGCCTTCGACCAGAAAGTTCAAGATCGCCAGCGCGATGTAAACGAGCAGCAGGCTGGAAATCGTTTCGTTGACGCCGCGGTAATGGCGCAACGCGCCGGACAGCATGATCCATAGGCCGCCGCCGATCATTCCGGCAGCCGCCATGGCCAGGTCTACCGCGATCGGCGGCGCCCATTGCGTCGCCAGCGCGGCACTTGTGGCGGCCAGCGCGCCGATCAGCAAAGCCCCCTCACCGCCGATGATCACCATGCCGAGCTGCGCCGGCAAAGCCGTGCACAATGCGGTCAGGATCAGCGGCGCGGCGCGCGTCAGCGTGTTCTGCCAGGAGAACCAGGTGCCGAACGCACCCTGATACATGTAGAAATAGAGATCGAGCGGATTTTTGCCGAATAGGGCGACAAAAATCCCGAACAGCACCAACGAACCAATAAGAGCAAGCGCGGGGATAACAACATATTCCGCCGCGCCGCTGAATTTCTGGCCGAACGGAGGCAGGCGAAGAAGTTCGCCTACCCCCGATATTGCAACTGGTTTGCCGACGTCGGCCTTCACGAAGTCGCCCCGATCACGCCTTGGACCAGATAACCCATTTTTTCCAGTTCGGGATCGGTCTGACCCTGGGATACGCCCGCGGCAATGACTGTCGTGCCCTTGTTGTCAACGATCGGGCCTTTGAAGATGACGTAGGTCCCGGCGGTGAGCGCCGCTTTGACTTCGTCGGCCTTCTTCTTCGCCTCGGCGCTGACCATGGGGCCATACGGCGACACTTTGACGATCTCTTCCTTCAGACCGCCGCGGTAGAAGTTCGGGATTGTCTCGCCGGAGGTGAACATCTTGGCGAAGCGCGGATAGAGTACTTCCCAGTTCCATTCCGCCCCGGTGAGGTAGGCCTTTGGCGCCAGCACCGCCTGATTGACGTGATAGCCAGTGACCATGGCGCCGCGGCGCGCGGCGTTCTCGACCACGGTCTTCGGACCGTCGACGTGACAGGTGATGACGTCAACGCCTTGATCGATGAGGCTATTGGTGGCTTCCGCTTCCTTCACCGGCATCGACCAGTCGCCGGTGAAGATCACCTGCGTGGTGACTTTCGGGTTGGCGAGCTTGGCGCCGAGCGTCCACGCGTTGATGTTGCGGAGCACTTGCGGAATGGGCTTGGCGGCAACGAAGCCGAGCTTGCCGGATTTCGTCGAATAGCCGGCGACGATGCCCGCGACGTGCTGAGCTTCGTCGATATAGCCGAAATAACTGCCGGCATTCTTCGGGTCTTTGTCGGTCCACAGGCCGCCGCAATGCTCGAAGCGGAGCTTCGGATACTTCAGCGCCATCTTGATCATGTGCGGGTTGTAGTAGCCGAACGACGTCGGGAAGAGTAAAGTCGCGCCGTCGAGATTGATCATCGACTCCATGGTCTTTTCCACGGCGTCGGTTTCGGGGACTTTTTCTTCTTCAACCACTTTAATGCCGGGCATCTTCTTGAGCGCGGCGGCACCGGCGGCATGCGCCTGGTTGTAGCCATAGTCATCGCGCGACCCGACGTAGATGAAACCGATCGTCGTGCTCGCGGCAATCGCGCTGCCGACCGGCAGCGTGGCGCCAAGGCCCAATGCAGCCGTTCCTTGCAGAAGGCGGCGACGCGAGATGTTGTCGAAGTTCATAGTGGATGCTCCCTGTAAATACGCGCGAGCGCTCACGGCGCCGCTTGCCGGCCATCAGGACGATGGGCGTTCTTCGATTAGCGGCAAGGGCATTCGCAAGGCTCGTGCCAGCGTGACAGCGACCCGCGGTCGCGCTGCAAATCAATGAATAGGCGGCTTAATTTGGCATGGTCTACCGGCGAACTGCGCGTCGCTCCAGTCCGCTTCGTGCTGGCTGATTAAAAAATAGGCAGTCAGGAATTTTCTAGGCAGTCCAAAATTCGATCGGTTTCACGCAGCGCGGACCTGGGCCAGGAAATGCTCTACTTCGGCGCGCAACCGGTTGGATCGTTCAGCCAGTTCACGCCCGGCGTTGAGCACCGCATTGGCGACCTGCCCGGTTTTGGCCGCGGCGTCAGATACCTGCGCGACGTTTGCAGAAACTTCCCGGGTTCGCTCAGCCGCCAGATTGGCGTTGCGGGCGATCTCCTTGCTAACCGCGTCCTGCTCTTGCACCGCGACGGAAATCTCGGTTGCGTTTTCATCGAGCTGTTTAATCGTTCCGGCGATTGTCTTCATCGTTTGGACCACTTGCGAGGTGGTTTGATCGATAGCCGAAATTTGCCGGTTAATATCCTGCGTCGCCCGCTCAGTCTGAGCGGCGAGGCTTTTGACTTCCTGGGCTACGACGGCGAAGCCGCGTCCCGCATCTCCGGCGCGTGCCGCCTCAATGGTCGCGTTTAACGCCAGCAGATTGGTCTGCGCAGCCACGTCGCGGATGAGGTTGCTGACGGTATCGATCTCGCCAACCGAGGCAACCAGCAGCTGCACCGCGGTGATTATTTCCTTCGTTTCACCAGCGGCATGGCGCGCAATATTCGCAGAAGCCGTCGCCTGCGACGATATTTGCTCAACCGACTGCGCGATCTCCATCGCCGCCAACGCAACGCTGGAGGCATTTGTCGTCGCGTTTTGCGATGCGAGCGTAGCAGCCTCGGCTTCGGTCTGATTGTGATCGGCGGCCTGGGCCATAATCCGGGCGCATTCGTCCATCGACTTCGAAGCGCCATCGAGTGCCCAAACGATATCGTTGACGGCACGCTCGAAATTCTCCGTGGCGCTTTCGACCTCCCGCCGGCGGACTTCGGACTCCTCGGCACGGCCCGCCTCGCGCCGTCGTCCGACGGAAACATCTTCGATGGCTTGCCGAAACACCAAAAGGGCTTGCGCCATGCCGGCGATCTCATCCCGGCCACCAACTGGGACCGGCGTGTTCAAGTCACCATCCGCGATTTGCCGCATAGCTTCACTTAGGGACGTCAGCCGCCCAACGATGCTGCGCCCCACATAGAGCCACGCAATTAAGCCGGCAGTTGCAAGAGCCACAACACACAGCACGGCGAGCAGAAGCCGACCGGTGCGAATTTGCGCATCGGCACGCGCCGAAAGGGATTGCGCCAGTGTACCCTCCCGCTCGATCAAGCTTTCGACTGCCACCCGCAACCGCTCCGCATCGGCGAGTGCCATAGTAAAAACACGCTGAGCGTCCTGATCCCGATTAAGCTCGCTGATGCGGCGCGCTACAATGCCGTCGGCGCCGGCGACAGAAGCAAGGCGCGAATAGAGGCTCGTGATCTTGCTAAGGTCGTCGGAAGCCGGCAGCGCTTTCAAATTAGCTTCGATGTTCCGCGCCGCGGCGGCGATAAGGTCTCGCATTGGCGGCAAGCTGGCGACATCGGTGACCATTGACGACTCGATCAGCAGGCCCGCGAGCAAATTGACTTCCGCCTGTACCTCGAGAAGACGGCGAAGCGTGTCAATCAACTCTGTCGCCTGCACGGGCCGCATTTGCGTCATCACTTTGAAATTGGCGTCGTCGATCGGGGGTGTGATCGCCTCAAGCAGATCCTCGTGGAACTTTCGGACGGACAATGTGAGAGCGCGGCGTTGCTGCGAGATTTTTATTCGATCTGCAACGGCTTGATTTAGGGTATCCAGCCGCTCGCTCAGGGCCGCCTTGGCAACTTCGATTTCGACATTTTCGCTGGCATCGAGAACGCGCAAACGCCCGATCCTTTCATCCAGGACCCGTGATTGCGCAGCGATGCTGCTGGCGATCTCTACTCGGCGGCTGTCATCTTCGGCTGCCATCAATCGCGGAGCGGATGCGACAAGCGCGGCCGCCTCTTCGGATAACCGAAGCGACTCGACGGTCGCGGGCATGCTCCGCGACACAATTTCAGTCATCGTCGCGCTGAGATTGGCCGATGCGTAGAGCGCAAACAACGAACCGACGACGGTCATCCCGGCTGCCAAGCCGAAAGCCAAATAGAGGCGGGCGCGTATCGTCCGCAGCCAGGAAAGCGACCGAAGCTGTCCAAGCGCAACATTGACTTTCGATGAGAACCTGCGTGCCGCCACCAGTTTCCTCGAGCGCGGTGGGAAACGCGCGTCCTGTTACTGCCCCGCCATTTTGACCAGCCGGACAACCGGCTTAAACGTCCCATCGGCCTGCAGGATCGTGAAAAAAACCTGGTCGGAACCCTGGTTGTTCGCCGGCCCATAGCTAAGCGTAACGCCACCAAGATCGAAGGGTGCCGCGTTGATCGCGGCGAGAAAGCCCTCGCGGGTTGGCTGAGCCGGCATGCGCTTGAGCGCGTCAGCTACTAACCGACCAACGATGTATCCCTCCAGAGAAACAAAGCCGGGCTTATCGTTCGTCCCCATGGCGGCCAGCGCCGCTTGATAGGAAGTAACGACGGGCAAAGACTTATCGGTTGGAAACGGCACCACTTGACTGATGATAACACCGGCGCCCTCTTTCCCGAGCTCCTCCGCCAAAAAATCCGAGCCGACGAATGAGATGGCAACGAATACCGCGTCCAGCTTCACCTGATGGGCCAGCTTGATAAACGCGGCAACGGGCTGATAGGGCGCAACTATCACGACGGCTTCCGGCGCATTCTTCATGATATCGAGTAGCGCCGATTTGATCGCCGTGGTGTTGCGCTTGAACGATCCGGTGGCGACCAATGACATGTTTCTCTTTGCCATCGCGCGCTGCACGCCTTCGAGACCGGCGAGCCCGAAGGCATCGTCTTGATACAGGATTGCGATCTTCGAGATGCGGAGATCTTTGGTTAAGTGCTCGATCCATGCTTCCGTTTCTTGAAAGTAGGATGCACGGACGTTGACTACGTAACGGTTATATGGCCGACGTAGAAATTCCGCGCCGGTGAACGGGCCGATGAAAGGAACATTCGCCGCCGTCGCTATCGGCTGACCGGCCTTCGACGTTGGGGTGCCAACTGCGCCAACCAAGGCGAACACCTTATCCTCGTTGATTATTTTTTTAGTCGCCTCTATGGTTTTTTCCGGCTCGTATCCATCGTCAAGAGATATGAGTTCAAGCTTGCGCCGCGAAACCCCTCCAGCGCGATTTGCGTCTTCGAAGGCTGCAAGGATTCCCTGCCGCATACCCTGGCCCAATGCTTGAGCGGGACCGGAAAGAGCGGCAACTTGGCCGAAAACGATCTTTCCGTCGCTTACCCCGTCTTCCGAAAATGCATTTGTTGCGAACAGCGCGGCGACAACGACGAAGGGAAGTCGGAAAAGACTTGCTTTCATGGGCTTTCCTCGCGCGAGCCGCGGCGCCGTCCACGCGAACGATCTTCTTTTGGCGACGGGAAAACGCGCGCGCAGTTTGCCGCCGGTATGGTAAACGGGTCGTTAACGACCCTTAAAGTTGCCTTGCGAGCCAAGGCCTAAAATCGGTCAAAACTCAGCCGCGGCTGGCCGAGCGCCTCAACAGCATATTCCGCACGCCGGCAAAGACGTTGTCGAAAGCCGGACGGCGGTAATCCCACTTCCGGTCGTCCGACAGCGGCACCATCACCATGGTGGCGTTGGCCTCGAAGAGTAGGATACCGCCGTCGCGACTGACCGCGAAATCGATCCCGCAATAATCGAGATCAAGAGCGGCGCTGATGCGCTCGAGCGCCGCTATGCCGCGGGCGCCCACCACACTCTCCATGTCCGACAGGAACGCGGCGTCGTGCTCGCGATTGTGCGCCGACTCGGCCATGTCGGCGCGAAAATAATGAACTTTCCATTGGCGCGAGATCGCCAAGTGCAATGGATAGATCTTGCGATCGATAATCATGACCCGAAGCTTGCGGAAGAAGCCGTCGCTGTCGCGCGCATCGAGCTCTTCGATCAGGCATAGTTCATCGCCGGGAAAATCCGCCACAGCGGAAAGCGATTGCGCGTCTTGGACGCGAATGAAGTGGCGGCCGGTATGGAAGCCCGGCGCGCGGACAAGAAACGGAAATATAAATCCATAATCGGCGGCGATCGTTGCACCCTCTGGCCCGGCCAAAGAGCGGCGCGGCAACGTAACCATCCGCGGCACGATGACATTGGGCAACCCGCGCAGGCGCTCAACATTGGCCGCGCGTCCGGTCTTGAGCACCGCGCGCGGATGATTGATCACCGGCCGATCGGTCAGGCGTAGTATCGCCTCCGCGGCTTTGAGTCCCTCACGGCACAAATCGGCGTCGCCGATGCTGTTGAAGACGAAATCGTGAGGCGGTAAGGCAACCGCGGGATCGGCATATTCGGCCACCAGCAACGTGCTCTTGAACGTCCGGTTGTCGAGAATGGCGCGCACCGGAATGTTGCCGCCCGCGGCGGAAACGAGCAGCAGCACCGAAATCGGCATCCCCTCACCGCGATAGGGCAAGGGCGTCAAAAATCGATTCTTGAACGCCTGGTCGCGATGTTTGCGCGCGCCAGCCGCGTCGCCAAGCTCGGCCAGGAGATTGCCCATGCCCCGATGGGCGTGGACGTGGCCAGAATCGATGCGCAAGGCTGTTTCGAAGTGACTGCGCGCCTCCTCGTATTCGCCCATGGCCAACAAAAGATTGGCGAGATTGATGTGGCCCCGCGGATTGTCCGGATGATGCTGCACGGCGGCGCTGAACAACGAACGTGCGGCTGACTTGTATCCCGCATCGAGGACCAGAGTGCCGAAGTCGTTGAGCGCGCCGAAATCGGTCGGCGCGCGGCGCAGCAATTCCAGGTAATCGCGCTTGGCCTCCTCAAAGCGGCCGTCCTCACGAAATAGTCCGGCGCGCTCAAAAAGGAATTCAGTCGAACCCGGATCTTGCGCGAGCGAGCGGTCGAGCGCGGCAAGGCGGAGCCGACGGGAGGCCGCCTGGGGACGATCAATCACGGTGACCGCACCTCATTTGCGCTGCTCAAAACGAATCGGATCGGCCGACATTAGAATAAAATTTACCATAACGGCGAATGATGTGCCCTTACACCGCCCGCAGGCGAACGCCTCATGGAAAACAACAGACACGGCGTATCCGGCATCGTGCTCGGAGATCCGGTCCCGTGGTTCGCCGTCCCGCTGGTCGGCGAAGGCTCCTTCTCCCTCTCGGTCGCCGCCGGCCGCTGGATCGTTCTCTCTTTCCTCGGATCACCGGCAAATGCGCGCCTCGAGCAAGAATTGACCGAATTGCTTAGCGGCGCACACCTGTTTCGCGAAGATCACATCGTTTTTTACGGGGTGCTGGCGGCGCCGCCAGACGACCCGGCGCCCTTTCTCAAACGCACCGGTGCGGCGACGGGATTTCTCGCCGATTATGACGGCGCGATAGGCCGCGCCTTCGGCGCCGCAGACATGCCGCGCACCATCGTGCTCGACCCGATGTTGCGCGCAGTCGCCGACATCGCCTGGGATCACGCCGGCGGCCATGCAGAAACCGTCCGCAACGTCCTAAACAGCCTGCCAGCGGTGGACGATTTGGCAGGAGTTCCGCTGACCGCGCCGGTGCTGGTCGTGCCGCGCGTGTTCGATTTTGAGCTCTGCGACGTGCTGGTGCGCTTTTACGACGCACTCGGCGGCAAGGATTCCGGCTTCCTGCTCGACGTGGAGGGCAAAACCGCGAAAGTGGTGGATTACCGACTCAAGCGGCGGAACGATCTCGCCGTCGCCCATCCGCAATTGCGCGAAGCGATCCGCAGCCAGATCGTCCGCCGCCTGGTGCCGGCGATCGAGCGTTTCTTCCAGTTTCAGGCCACCCGCATGGATCGCTACATCGTCGCCTGCTATGATAGCGCGATGGGCGGGCATTTCCACCGGCACCGCGACAACGTCAATGTAGGTGCGCAGCATCGGCGGTTTGCCGTCTCCATCAACCTCAACAAGAATTTCGACGGCTGCGATCTGGTGTTGCCGGAGTTCGGCCGCCGCACCTATCGCGCGCCGCACGGCGGCGCGCTGGTGTTTTCCTGCGGCGCCCTGCACCAGGTCACGCCGGTGACGCGCGGCAAACGTTACGCCTTTCTCGCCTTTTTGTATGGCGAAGCGGACGCGGCTTTGCGCGAGTCCAATAACGCGCGGCTGCACCAATCGGCGGCGCAATACGCCGTGGAATCCGATCGCCTGTTTCCCGAGCCGAGTGCCGCGCAACGCGCCGGCTGAGTTACACGCGCGACGACAGTAAAAAGCCGCCCAGATCGGGCGGCTTTTTCACGAAGTCGACGTGACTTTACTTGCTGAGATCGCGCACGGCATCCTTCACGTTGCCGGCGACGTTGTGCGCCTCGCCTTTTGCTTTGTCCAACTTGCCTTCGGATTGCAGTTCCTTGTCGCCGGTCAGCTTGCCGGCGGTGTCCTTGATGGCGCCTTTCGCCTTGTCAGCGGCGCCTTTGATGTGTTCCCGGTCCATATTTCACTCCATTTTCTGCTGCGACCCAGTCGTTGAGATAACGCAGCAAAACGGGAGCGGTTCCTGTTCCGACCCCATGCTGCACTCGGATCGAAACGGGGCCGCAAAGTAAATTTGCCTTGTGCGCTTGACACCAAAACGGAGTTATTCATATTGCGAGTGTCGGTTCGACCGACGAGGCGATGGAGTTCGCCTTAACTGCCCCCGGGGCTGATGACTCCTTTCTCCGATTGCGGATGAGAGGGGTCGCATTTTGAAAATAGCAGCACACCAGTTGGACCCGCGTCGTCGCTTGTTGCAGCCGCAAATCGGCTTTCAACTTGGCTGAGGCGATTATGATGCTGCGCGATATCATCCTGCAAATCTGCCAAGTTCTGACGGTGCTGTTACTGGCACCGCTGTTGCAGGGAATCATCCAGCAATTTGAAGAACGTGTGCAGCTGGCGCGCGGGCCTGGAATCTTCCAGTCGTATCGCGACCTCTGGAAGCTTTTCCACAAGCAGATCGTGGTTCCCGAGACCGCCTCGTGGATCTATTGGATCGCACCGTTCGTGGCGTTTACCGCCATGCTGACGGTGCCGATTCTCATCCCGGTGCTGACCGATTTCCCGCTGCCGCTGTCCGACATGGGCGACATCCTCGGCGGTGGACTGATTCTGACCCTGGGATCGTTCATGATCGTGCTCGCCGGCCTTGACACCGGCAGCGCATACGGCGGCATCGGCTCGAGCCGCGCCGTGATGGTGGCGATCCTCGCCGAGCCAACGCTCATTCTGGTGTTCGTTGGGATTACGTTGTTGGCCAAGGCCATGCTGCCGTTCGTCGTCAATCACTTGCTGGTCGGCAGCCCGTCCGTGTATCTGAGCCCGGCGCACCTCTTTCTCATAGCGGCGTTCTTCACTCTGCTGATCGTCGAGACCGACCGATTGCCGATTCATTCCAGTACGCACATCGAAGTGTACATGATCGAAGAGGCACGCATTCTCGAATATTCCGGCCCCTTGCTCGCGATCCTCAAATGGGCGTCGATGATGAAGCAATTCATTCTTTATACGATCTTCTGCAACGTCCTACTCATTCCCTGGGGGCTGTCGCGCGAAGGTACCGCGCTCGGCGTTGCTGGCTCGGTGACGGCGTTGCTGGTCAAATTCGTCGTCGTCGCCTGCGCCGTCGTGGTGGTGGAAACGGCACAATCACGATTGCGTTTCTACCGATATCAGGAATTGCTCGCAGCCTCCTTCGTCTTTGCCATCCTCGCCATCATCGGCACCCAGCTGGTTTGATCATGCTCATCGCTCACCTCGACCCGCTTGCTTCATCGATCTTCAGTCTGATGGCGATAGTCAGCCTGCTGCTTGCTTTCGTGATGCTCGGCTCCCGATGGCTGAACAACTATCTTTACGCATTCGCCGCCGAATCGTGGGTCATCGCAGCGCTGTCCGCCGCGGTCGGCTTCTACGGTGGCTATCCGGAGCTTTACCTGATTGCGGTCCTGACCGCGCTGTTCCGCGGCCTGCTGCTGCCGTATTTGATCGGGCGGATCATCGGCCGCCTCAACGTCGCGCGGGAAATTCACGAGATCCTGCAGCCGAGCTCGACACTCGTTGCCGGCGCAGTGTGTGTCCTGTTCGCGCTCGTTGTCTCGTACCACATCGGTCAATCGCTCGATTTGGCCGGCACGGTGGCGGTACTCGCGCTTACCATCATGCTGTCGATGAAGCTGATCGGCTTTCTGATGCTCACCGTGCGGCACGAAGCACTGAGCCAAATTCTCGGCTTGCTGGTTTTGGAGAACGGCATTTTCCTCGGCGCGCAAATTCTCGTTCCCGGAATGCCGACGCTGATTGAAATCGTCATCCTGTTCGATCTTCTGGTCGTTGTCGCCTGCTTCGGCGTCCTGGTTCGCTACCTGGTCACGCATGTCGGTAGCACGAGCAGTCTCGACCTCAACAAGCTCATTGGCTAACGATGACCGGTGCCCTTCTTCTTGCGATGATGATTGCCCCGGCAATTGCCGTCCTAGGCTGCCTCATCATCCACGCGCCGCGCGCCGTGGAATGGCTCAATCTCACCGCCAGCCTCGTGGTATTCGGCATCGCTGTCCCGCTCGCGATTCTCAGCATGAACGGCCCCACCCATTATCTGAGCGACTACGTCGTCGTCGACGTGACGGGAGCTTGGGTGATCCTGTGCACGGCAATTGTTTATCTGCTCGCGTCGATCTACTCGGTCGGTTACATGCGGCTGCTCGATGAAGATGAACGGCTTTGGGGTTTCTACGCGCTCTTTTCCGGGTTTGCGCTGACCATCCTGGCGAGTTCGGTCATGAACAATGCCGGGCTCTACTGGATCGCCATCGAGCTCACGACGCTGGTTAGCACATTCCTCGTCGGCTTCGAACGAGCCGCCGAGAGCATCGAGGCGGCTTGGAAGTACATTATTATCATATCAGCGGGCATCAGCCTCGCGCTGCTCGGCACGGTGTTGTTCTATTGGTGCGGCAGCTTCGTACTCGGCCCCACTTATGACATGACCTGGGATGCCTTGCGCGCCGCGGCGCCAAAGATGAACCCGGCGCTCGCGGCATTATCCTATTTGCTGATCCTGGTCGGCTACGGCACCAAAGTCGGCCTCGCGCCCATGCATTCCTGGTTGCCGGACGCACACAGCGAAAGCCCGGCGCCGATCTCGGCGATGCTGTCGGGAGCGCTGCTCAACAGCGCCATGCTCGGCATCGTGCGCTACTTGACGGTCGCGGATGCCGCCCAAAACGCGCACCTCGCCCGCACGACATTGGTGGCATTTGGCGTTTTTTCGCTGTTGGTCGGTGCGCTGTTCATCGTGCGGCAGAACGGCATCAAGCGGCTGATGGCCTATTCGAGCGTCGAGCATATGGGCGTCGTCGCGCTCGGATTCGGTTTCGGCGGACCGCTCGGTATTGCCGGAGCGCTGTATCACATGATCAATCACTCGCTGAACAAGTCGCTGATGTTTTTCGGCGCCGGCAATGTGATGCGCAGTTACGGTTCGAAAGAAATCCGCAGTATCCACGACGTCTCGACGTATTTTCCCGTGCAAGGCGCGCTCTGGCTTGCTGGCGCCGCCGCTATAACCGGCGCTCCGCCGTTCGGCCTGTTTCTCAGCGAGCTTGTCATCCTTCGCGCCGGCTTCGAAACCGGTTACGCATGGGCGGTCTATGCCATGGCCGTGCTATTGATCGTCATCTTCATCGGCTTCCTCAATCATTTTCGCTCCATGTATTTTAACGCCGGCACCGCCAACACCGATGCGCCGAAGCCGGTCAGCCGCTGGTGCGTGACGCCAATGTGGCTCGCTTTAGCTCCTCTGCTGGTGTTCGGAGTGTGGTGGCCGAGTGGGCTGTGGGACCATTTCATGGCGGCGGCCCGGACACTGACGGGAGCCGTACCGTGACGATCGCACAGGCGACATCATTGCCTGCGTCGGAATTGAAGGATGCGACGACGCGTCTGCTCGCGGCCGGCGGCCGCATGCAGATGGCATACGCTTGGTATCCCGAGCCGCGACGGCTGGAGTTGCGTTACGCCGCAAGCCCTCCCGGTACCGGTCCGTTTTTGGTTTGGCGCTGCGACGCTAGCGAAGCCGTTCCGAGTCTCGCCGCCATCTCACCTTTGTTGAGCTGGTATGAGCGCGAGATCACCGACCTCTTCGGGTTATCCTTTGTCGATCAGCCGCAGCCACAGCGCCTAGTGCTGCATGAAGGCATAGCGTCGGCCCTGCCGCCGTTCGCGCCTGACTATCCGGTGGACCGGCCGCTTTTGGTGGAACGGCGCCGGCAGGTCGTCCCGGAAGTTGCCGGCGCCGGCGACGACGTGCAGCTGCTGCCGTTTGGCCCGGTGCGCGCCGACGTACTTGAGTCGGCCGAGTTCATGTTTTTCTATCTCGGCGAAGCTATCATTCATTATCATCCGCAGCTGTTCTTCAAGCATCGCGGCATGGAGAAAAGGTTCGAAGGCCTCGAACCGGCGCGCGGAACAGTGCTGGCCGAACGGGTATCCGGCGTTGGCAGCGTGGCGCATGCACTCGCTTACTGCCAAGCGGTCGAGTCCGCCGCGAATTGCATCGTACCAGCGCGAGCGCGGTATTTGCGCGTGCTGCTGGCCGAGATGGAGCGGCTCTACAATCATCTGCATTATTTCGGGCATCTCTGTCACACCACCACGCTCAAGGTGGGTGAAGCCGAGGGTAAATTGCTCGAAGAGCGGGCCAAACAACTCAACACGCGTCTGACCGGCAGCCGCTTCCTGCGCGGCCTACTGACGCCGGGCGGGTTGCGGCGCGACGTTTCTCCGGCAAACTGGCTCAAGCCCGAACTGGAGACGTTGCGCCACAAGTTTTCGCGCTACGCCGCTCACATGGAGAATACCGCCAGTCATCTCGACCGCCTGATCACCACGGGCAAGCTCGACCGCCGCCTGGCGTTCGACCAAGGCGCGACCGGACCGATCGAGCGCGCCTCGGGAATCGATCGCGACTTGCGGCGTGATCATCCTTACGCCGCCTACGCGGAGATACCGCCGAAGGTCGCCGTGCGCGAGACCGGCGACGCCCATGCGCGCGCACAAGTGCGCATGGCCGAGGTCGAGGCCAGCATTGCTTTGATCGATCATGCGATCGATTCGCTGCCCGATGGGTCGATCCGCGTCGATTGCAACACCGCTCCCAACACCGACGGACTGGGGTGGGCGGAATCGCCGCGTGGCACATTATTCTACGCCGTGCATATCGGCGGCGACGGCAGGCTCGCTCGCGTGAAGATCAAATCGCCATCGTTTTCCAACTGGCGGGTTTTTCCTTTCACCGTGCACGACAGCAATATGATGGACTACGCGATCAACGAGGCCAGTTTCGGCATCACCATGGCCGGATGCGACCGCTAGGAGCAAGCCATGCCGCTATGGACATTATTGGGCTTGCTCGAAGGCAAACAGACAGCGCCGTGGCCGCTGTCCGACGGCACAGACGGACAGGACGGCTTCCTCGGAATGCCGCGCTACAAGCCGGAACTTTGCAACACCGGTTGCACGGCATGCGCGGATATCTGTCCGACCAAGGCCATTACCATGCGTGCAGCGTCCGGGCCCACCGTCCGGCTCGACGTCGATTACGGCCGCTGCGTCGTCTGCCAGCTTTGCACCGAAACCTGCCCGACCGGCGCCATGAGTCCGTCGTCCGATTGGGCGTTCGGGGTGCGCAACCGCGACGATCTCAAACGAAACGACGCTGCGATAGCGGCCTCCACACCTGCGGCCGGTGCGGAAATCCGCCGTGCATTCCGGCGCAGCCTGCACATCCGTCACGTCGATGCCGGTTCGTGCAATGGCTGCGAGTCCGAACTGCAGGCGCTGAACAATCCATTCTACAATCTGCACCGACTCGGCATTTTCTTCACTGCTTCGCCACGCTTCGCCGACCTCTTGCTGGTAACCGGGCCGGTGACGAATGCGATGCTCGGCCCGTTGCGGACGACTTACGAGGCAATGGCGGAACCGCGTTGGGTATTGGCCGTCGGCACCTGCGCCGTGTCCGGCGGCGTCGCCGAGGGCGGCTATGCCTGTGGCCATGGACTCGACGGCGTGATCCCGGTGGATGTTTATCTGCCCGGCTGCCCACCCAATCCCGCGGCGATCATCCAGGCGTTGCTGATATTTCTCGACCGTATGCCGCAGCGTGTGAGAGGAGGCCAGCTTGTCGAATGAGCTTCTGCTCGCGGCCTTCCTTGTGTGGCTCGCGGCCGCGCTGATCGCGCTGACTGGACGCGCGGCGCCGCTCGCGCGCGCTTTGTTGCTGCTCGGCAGTATTGCGGGAATTTGCGCGGCCATTATCGCGCTGCCCGCAGGCACCGCCCTTGCCGCGCTGCCGACGATGCTCGCCGGCGCGCCGGTCTCGTTCCAATTGACGCCCGACGCCGCTTGGTTGCTCGGCTTCGGCTTGGCTCCGGCAGCACTGGCCTGCGCGCTAGCGACACCGGCCCGGTCAGGGCGGCCGGGCTGGCTGTTCGGCGCCGCAATGAGCCTGATCGGAGCACTCGGCGTGTTCGGCGTTCGCGACGGCGCGGCCTTTCTGATCGCGTGGGAGATCATGAGCTTCGGCGGGGCCTTGATGATTTTGAGCGAACGGCTTTCGGCCGATGCCGGCCGGCCGGTATTGTTCATGCTTGGTCTTCTCGAAGTCGGCGCGGTCGCGCTCGTGGTCGCTGTTCTGCTGCTGGCGGTGGCGGCCCATTCGTTTGCCTTCGACACCTTCGTCACCGCTGCGCGCGACACGGGCGTGCCGATGCTCGTCTTCATCGGCGTCTTGCTGATCATCGGGTTTGGCGCCAAGCTTGGCCTGCTGCCGTTCTACGAATGGTTCCCGGCCGCTTACAGCTCCGGCAGCGGCGCATCCGGCGCGCTGATGTCCGGGGTCGTGCTCAACGCCGCGTTCTACGGCCTGGAACGCGGCTTGCTGCAATGGGCGCCCGCGCATGATGCCGGCGTAGCCGCCGGACTTGGCATTTTTATTGTCGTCATCGCCGTTATCAGCGCCATCCTCACGGCGCTTTACGCATTCCAGCAGGAG
Organism: uncultured Alphaproteobacteria bacterium; assembly: GCA_963747855.1. Classification (GTDB taxonomy): domain Bacteria; phylum Pseudomonadota; class Alphaproteobacteria; order Rhizobiales; family Xanthobacteraceae; genus BOG-931. Next base: position 147,383 of record CAVVGN010000002.1, on the reverse strand, counting down.
GACTGGCGCGCGCTGCTCAGCTTCTCCTCGGCGGAGAACGCCTCGATCGCTGTAGCCATGCTCGGCGTTGCTTTGATTTTCCGCGGCCACGCCATGCCGGCGCTGGCAAGCCTGGCCTGGACCGTGTCGTTGCTGCATTTAGCCGGACATGCGCTCGCCAAAGGCGGCCTGTTTCTGGTCGCCGACGGCGTCTACGCCGCAACCGGCCGCTACAACATCGTGCATACCGATTTGTTGCGGCGTAGCTCGTGGCTGTTTGGAATTGGAGCGTTGTTCGCGGCGATGAGTCTCTCGGCCATGCCTCCGCAGGCCGGCTTCGTCAGCGAATGGTATATGTTCGAGACCGTGTTCCAGGGCTTCCGGCTCGACACCTTGGCAAGCCGGCTGGTCATGGCGCTCGCCGGCGCCGGTCTTGCGTTGACCGTCGCCGTCGCTTTCGCGACCTACGTCAAGGCTTTCGGCATCGGCCTGCTCGGACGTTCGGTGGAAAAAATCCCCCCTGTTGGATCTGCGCTTGGATTTGCCGTCGGCGTGCTTGGCTTGGGCGTGCTCGCGCTTGCGATCGGCATGCCGGTTTGGCTGGATAGCCTGCGCGTCGTGGTATCCAGCGAATTCGGCACGCAAGCCGCCCGCGACATGCATGAGGGTTTTCTGCTTGTGCCGTTGACCGCCAAGTTCGCCTTCATTTCGCCGACCCTACTGGTCATTGTCATGCCGCTTCTGGCGATCCTTCCGCTCGGACTCGTGCTGGCCAACCGCCGATTTGACGTGCGCCGCGTCCCCGTCTGGTACGGCGGTTTCGATCAGGATCCGGCGCGAGCGTCCACCACCGCCCTTACATTTTCAAATGCCCTGCGCACGTTTTACAGCTTTGTCTATCGTCCGACCGAGCAGACGACACGCGAAGCCAATGGTGCGTCTTCTTACTTTGTTCACCGGCTGGTCTTCACCCACGACGTCGCGCCGATCTTCGGGCCCTATCTGTTTGCGCCGCTGACGCGTGCCGTCCTGGTGATCGCCGATCGTTTCAAGGCTTTGCAGTCAGGAAACCTCAATTACTATCTGGCGCTGATCGGCGCATTGCTTATCGTTATCCTCGCGTTGTCGCTCTATTGAGGGCTGCGCTAAAGACGCAGAAAAAAACCGAGCTGCGCTCAAGTGCAGCCGTATTCAGGGGAGAAACGCTCATGAAGCTATATTCAGTCGTTATTGGAGAAGAAGTACGCGATGTTGCTGTATCTTTGGGTTGCAATTGGAGGTGCGCTGGGAACGACCGGGCGCTTCTTCATTTCTGGCGTCGTGGCACGGATGATCGGTGAGACGTTCCCTTGGGGCACACTCATCATCAACGTGACCGGCTCGTTCATTATTGGCTTTTTCGCCACGCTTACCGGACCGAACGGCCGGTTTTATGCCGGGTCGACCGCCCGTCAATTTGTTATGACCGGGGTGTGCGGTGGCTACACCACGTTTTCGTCGTTCAGCCTGCAGACCATGAACCTGGCGAATGATGGAGAGTGGCTTCGGGCCGGCGGCAACGTGGCTCTGTCGGTCGCGCTGTGTCTGATCGGGGTATGGGCGGGCTTCGTGGCCGCCAATGTAATCAACTCGATGAAATGGATCTGACCATGCAAATGCCGCGCGATGCAGTTCTGCTTCGCATCTTCTTCGGCGAAGACGACAAGTTCCAGCACCTGCCACTGTACGAGGCAATTGTCCTCAAAGCGCGCGACATGCGGCTTGGCGGCGCCACCGTTCTGCGCGGCAACGTCGGCTTCGGACATTCGAGCCATATTCACACGACCAAGATTTTGCGGCTCTCACAAGATCTGCCGGTGGTGGTGGAGATCGTCGACTCCAAAGAGAAAATCGACGCCTTCCTTCCTGTGTTGGACGGCATGATGACAAGCGGGCTTGTAACCATCGAGAAGGTTCAGGTCCTTCAGTACGGAACCGCAAAGCCATAGCAACGTGTTTGCACGTCAGCGTTGCCGGTGAAACGGACTGCGATCATCGCTACGGCCTGCCAGGGCCTCACTATTCGGAAGCGATCACGCTCAACCGGCCGCTTCTTGGTGCTTTTGGGCCATATCGCAGAACCTTGACCTTTTCCAAGGTCACCAGGCCGCCGGCCATCATTCGGCTGAGCGTCGGGACCCGTCAATGTGCCGAAGAATCCGATGACGAACGAGCCGCCCACGTTGATCAGCAATGTCCCCAGGGAAAGGTTTCACCCCAAAGACGTGCCGCAACGCCAGAAAACCAATAGCGCGCTATCCCGCCAAGCGCGCTTCCAGCTGCGATCCAGAAATACACGCCCATCCGGGCGAATACGCCGCGGCAACCACCGACAATGTGACGCCGGTAGCCCAAGCAAGTCTTCGCACCTGGAATGGCTGCAGCACTACCTGCAGCTCGTCCGACGACATCAACACCTCATCATCTGCCCGCCTCGCTCGCATGAGACGGGGGATCGGCTGGCGGTCGCCAACGGCGATCCTTGATCCGCCCGGGAGAGCGGCAAATACGTCAAATCAAATACGTCAAATGACGTATTTGCCGCCGGACCATGAGTCGTGATGGCGGGTTACTCCCGGCTTCATGGGGCGCGCGTAAACCATTGTGTCGGGCGCGCCCCGACTATTCCCCACATTCCGACACAATCTGACACCGTTCCGCCGCGCCGGTCGGCTTTGATGCCGCGGCGTCGGGTGCGGGGTTTTCCATTCCATGCGTGGCCGCGTCACAGCAGCCGTCTTTTGCGCACTCGTTTTCTGTTTGCTCGCGATCGCCGCATGCCCGGGCGCACGGGCTGAACAGCCGCTTTCAGCCTCGATTACCGTCACCGGCAACCGGCATATCGACGCGGAGATGATCCGCTCGCATGTCCCCGCCGGCCGCGGCCGGCTCGACGCCGCTGCGCTCGATGCGGCGCTGAAAAGCCTTTACGCCACCGGACTCTTTGCCGACGTCAAGATCACGCGCCAACGCGACGGTGTCTTGATTACAGTGGTCGAGAATCCGACCGTCGATCGGCTCGCTTTCGAAGGCAACAAGAAGATCAAGGACGAGGATCTCAGAAGAGCCCTGCAATCGAAGCCGGGCTGGCCGCTGTCACGGGCTATCGTTCACGGCGATGTCGAGCAGATCGTCGGTCTCTACCGGCAGCACGGCTATTTCGACGTGAAGGTCGATCCGCAGACGATCAAACACAAAAATGGACGCGCCACGCTCGTTTTCGTCATCACCGAAGGCGACAGGCTTGCCGTCCGGCGCGTCCAGTTTGCCGGCAACGAGGCCTTTTCCGCGACCAAGCTCAAGGGCGTCATCAAAACCGGCGAAAGCAATGTTCTCAGCTTTGTCACCGACAATGACACCTACAATGCCGACCAGATCGAAAGCGATGTCGGTCTCATTCGCCGCTTCTATCTGAACCACGGCTACGCTGATGCGCTCGTGCACGGTTCGGCCAGCTACCAGGCCGACGAAAAGGGCGTCGTGGTCACCTTCACGATTGAGGAAGGGCCGCAATACCGCTTCGGCCGCGTGGACATCGACTCCAACCTGAAATCCGTCGACCCGGCGGCGCTACGAACGTATTTGCGCACACCTCCGGGCGAGATCTACAGCGGCGACGCGGTCGAAAAGACTGTCGAGGATGCGACCCTTGGACTTGCCAAAAACGGCAATCCGTTCGCATCGGTTCTGGTCCGCAGCGACCGCGTACTGCAATTGCGCGTCATCAACCTGACCTACACCGTCGAGGCCGGCAAGCATGTCTATGTCGAACGCATCGACATCCACGGCAATAGCAAGACGCGCGACGACGTCATCCGCCGGGAATTCGAGTTGGTCGAGGGTGACGCCTATAATCGGGCGCTGATCGACCGCGGCGAGCGCCGCCTCAAGCAGCTTGGTTATTTCCAGACGGTCAAAATCACCGCCACGCCGGGATCTGCCCCGGACCGGGTGGTGGTCGATGTGGCGGTCGAGGAGCAAAAGACCGGAAATTTCTCAATCATGGGCGGTTATTCCGCAACCACTGGTCCGACCATCGAGGTCGGCGTCACCGAACGAAATTTTCTCGGCACCGGCGACATCGCCAAAGCGTCGGTGACCTACGGCGAATACACCAGAGGCTTCGCCGTCGGGCTGATCGATCCTTACGCGCTCGGGCAGCGCGTTTCGCTTGGCGGCGAATTGTTCGCCAATGAGAATTTGGCCGGCACCTATCAGTCCTACAACAGCATGACCTATGGCGCGCGCATTTCCACCGGCATGCCGCTCAACGACCAGCTTGGCATGAACTGGACCTATTCGATCTACAATCAAGGCCTGTCGCTCGATCCGGCCGTTGGCACCGCTTCGCTGCCAGTCCAGCTCGCGGCCGTCGCCGGGCCGATGTGGGTATCGTCGATCGGCAACGGGCTGACTTATTCCACCGTCGACAATCCGAGGAATCCGACTGACGGTGTGCGCGTTCAAACCAACAACGAACTTGCCGGCCTGGGCGGCGCCGCCAAATTCGCCCGCAGCACCGAAGACGCGCGCTACTACCATCCGATCGTCGGCGACGTGGTCGGGATGGTGCGCGCGCAAGGCGGCTATGTGACGCCGTGGGGCGGTCAGAAACTGCCGTTACTGGATGGCTTTTTCGGCGCCCCGCAGCTTATCCGCGGCTTTGCGCCGAACGGTTTTGGCCCGCGCGACGTTACGCCCGGAACCACCGAGGACAACATCGGCGGCAACATCTACTGGACGACATCGGCCGAGCTGCAATCGCCGATGCCGCTCGTTTCGCCGGATGCGCAATTGAAGGTGGCACTGTTCTCCGACGCCGGCAGCCTGTGGGCGACCAACGCATCGAGCGTGTCGCAGCTGGCGTCGCTCTCCCCCTCGCAGCAAATCGCCAATTCCCGCGCCCTGCGCGCCTCGGTCGGCGCCAGCCTGATCTGGGATTCGCCGTTCGGCGCGATCCGGGTCGATTATGCCTACCCGATCGCACACCAATCCTACGACGTCACCCAGCGGCTCAATTTCACCGCCGGCGGATTCTGAAAACAGATCAGGAAGAAGGCTGCGCCGCGCCGCGCGAGCTTTTGCTGCGCCGCACGGCGACAATCTCGGCCACAATCGAGACGGCGATTTCGTCGGGCGTGATCGCACCAAGATCGAGTCCGGCCGGCGCCTTGAGCTTGACGAGCCGCGCGGCAGGAATGCCTTTCTCGACAAGAGCCGACTTGAGCGTCTCGGCCTTTTTCCGGCTGCCGACAAACGCAACATAATCGACATCGACCGCCAGCGCCGCCGATAACGCAGCTTCGTCGCCGCGCCCTTGTGTCGACACCACGACGTAACGCGTGCTCGCCTCCTCGACCGGCAGCGCGTAGCCTTCGATGCGGCGGTCGATTTCGCCGAACGCCTGCTGCTCGGCCGCCGGCGCGCAGACGGTGACGGAAAATCCAGTCCGCCGCGCCAAATCTGCAATCGCGATCGCAACCGGACTCGACCCGCAAATCACCACCTGCGGGCGCGGCAGCACCGGTTCGACGAAGATATCCATGGTTCCCTGGCTCGGGCACATATTCTTGGCAAAGCGCACCCCGCCCGCTTCTTCGCCGGCCTTGTGGCCGAGTTCGTCCAACGCGTCTTCGGGCGCAACGGAGACGAGCCGTGATTTGCCGTCGGCGAGCGCATCCTTCGCGGCCTTGAGCACAGCCGCGCGGGCGCAGCCGCCGCCGATCCAGCCTTGCGAAATCGTGCCGTCCGGCAGGATCACGGCTTTCGCGCCGGCCTTGGCCGCCGTCGCCGCCACTGTGCGGACGACCGTTGCCAGTGCGAACGGCTCACCCGTCGACTTGCGCGACGAGATATTGTCGAGGATGTCGTCGGCGCGGGTCATGATCATATTTTCGCCAGATAGGGCTCAAGCGCCGTGAGGCTCTCGAGATTGTGCGCTGGCGCGAACAGATCGACGTAGGGCAGCGCCGCCTGCATGCCGCGCGCCTGCGGCGAGTAATCGCGCCAGCCGATCAGCGGATTGAGCCAGATGATCTTGCGGCAACGCCGGCGCAGGCGCCGCATCTCCTCGCCAAGCTGGCCGGGCGTGCCGGTATCGTAGCCGTCGGAAACGATCATCACTGCCGTTCGCGAATTGATGACGCGCCGCGCGTGCCAGCGGTTGAAGGTGGCGAGACTTTCGCCGATGCGGGTGCCGCCGCCGATGCCCTGCGCCATCAAAGACAATTTATCGACCGCGCGGGCGACATCGCGGTCGCGCAGCGAGGGTGAGACATGGGCGAGGCGGGTATGGAAGACGAACGCTTCCGCTTCGCTGAAAGCGTCAACCACGCCGTGCAGGAAGCGTACGAAGAACGCGGTGTAAAAACTCATCGAGCCGGAAGCGTCGAGCAACACGACGAGCCGCAGCGGCTTGATCTTGCGGCGGCGCCAGGCAAGATCGATCAGCGTGCCGCCGTGCGAAACATTGCGATGAATGGTCCGGCGCAAATCGAGCCGGTGCCCGCGTCGGCGCACCTGCTCGCGCCGCACAAGCCGTGCCCGCATGGTGCGCGCCAGCCGCGCGGCCAGCGCATGCGTCGCCGCGACCTCTTCCGGATCGACGATGTGACGCAGGTCAGTTGCAGACAATAGCTCGGTGCGCGAGGCGCCCTCGCGGCGCCCCCGGCCGTCCGCGGTCTCACTCTCGCCATCGCTGCGACGCTCGGTCCGGTCCGGCAGGCCCAGCGCCTCTTGCGGCACCGAGGCTTTGGCAAGCCGCCGGCCCGGCGCGTGGGCGCCGCTTGGCATGCCCTTGAGCGTCTGGCGCTGGCGCATGCCTTCACCACGCCAAAACGCATCAAAAATCTCGTCGAAACGTTCCCAGTCGGAATGAGTGGTGCAGAACAGCGCGCGCAATGACGGCTTGAGCGAGACCGGCCGAAGCGCCGCCGACGAGCCCAGGATCGCCAGCGCATCGCTGGTCTCGGCGAGACCGACCTTAAAACCATTGTCGCGCAAGGTGCGGGCAAATCCAGCGAGCCGCCGGCGCGTCGGGGCGGCAATCGATTCGTTCCGCTCATTCCCGCACAAGCGGGAATCCAAACTTGGGTCCCCGCTTTCGCGGGGACGAGCGGTTTGATGAGGCTTCCCGCTCATCACGCCACCTTGCCGAGCAGGCGCTCGCTGACCTCGCGCGTGAGCCGCGCGCGGTCCTCGTGCGTCTTGAGCAGACAAATCATCGTTTCGTAAACCGTCTCCGGTTCCTGCCGGAGGTCGTGAATTTCCAGCCCGGCGAGCGTCGCCGCCCAATCAAGCGTCTCGGCGACCCCAGGCACCTTGCGCAAATCTTCCTTGCGCACGGCGGCCACCATGCGCGCGATCTGCAACGCCAGCGTCGTATCGATGGTGGGCGTGCGCGTTAGGATAATCTTCGCCTCGCGATCGACGTCGGGAAAGTCGATGTAATGATAAAGACAGCGCCGGCGCAGCGCATCCGACAGTTCGCGCGTCCCATTCGAGGTGAGCACGACCCGGGGGATCGAGGTTGCCTTGATCGTGCCGAGTTCCGGAATGCTGACCTGAAAGTCAGAGAGAAGCTCGAGCAAAAATGCCTCGAATTCCTCATCAGCGCGATCGACCTCGTCGATCAGCAACACCGGCGGCTTGACGCGGCGGATGGCGGCCAGGAGTGGCCGCTCCAGCAGGTAACGTTCGGAGAAAATGTGCTCCTCGATCGCATCGGCATTTTCGCCGACGCCTTCGCGGGTTTTGATTGCCAAGAGCTGCCGCTGATAATTCCACTCATACAATGCGGCGTTCTGATCGAGCCCTTCATAGCATTGCAGGCGGATCAGCTCGGCGCCGTGCACCGCGGCCAGCGCCTTGCCGACTTCGGTCTTGCCGACACCGGCCTCGCCCTCCAGCAACAGCGGGCGCTTAAGGAATTCCATCAGCCACAAGGCGGTCGCGATATCGCGGTCGGCCACATAGCCGACGGCGACGAGCTTGTCTGAGATGTCTTCGCGCTTCAGGGGCACAGCGCCTAACTCTTCCTTTCGTCATGCGCGGGCTTGACCCGCGCATCCATCTTTCTTCGCACACTTAAGATGGATTGCCGGGTCAAGCCCGGCAATGACAGAATCGAAAGGGCCAGCGCCCGCAATTTTCACCCATGCAGGCCGAGTTTATCGGCGGCGGTCCAGACCCGCCAATGGTCGTGCGGCATCTGGATATGGGTCGAACCGAGGAACGCGAACGCGTCGTTGATCGCGTTCGAGAAGCACGGCACGCCGCCGACATTCGGGCTTTCGCCGACACCCTTGGCGCCGATCGGGTGATGCGGCGAGGGCACCGAGGTCCAGTCGGTTTCCCAATGCGGGGTTTCGACCGCGGTCGGCAGGAAATAATCCATCAACGACGCCGTCGTGACGTTGCCTTCGTCATCGTAGTGGATTTCCTGGCCCATCGCGATGCCGAAGGCTTCGGTCAAGCCACCGTGGATCTGGCCTTCGATGATCATCGGGTTGATGCGCGTGCCGCAATCGTCGAGCGCATAGAAGCGCCGGATTTTGGTCATGCCGGTATCGACGTCGACATCCACGACGCAAATGTAGGCGCCATAGGGGAAAGTGAAGTTTGGCGGATCGTAATAGTCGACCGCCTCAAGGCCGGGCTCCATGCCGGCTGGCACTTCGTGATAAGCCGCCCAAGCGAGCTCGGTCATGGTCTTGAAGCGCTCCGGATTGCCCTTTACCCGGAAGCGATCGACGTCCCATTCGAGATCATCGTCATGCACTTCCAGCATGTAAGCGGCGATCATCTGCGCCTTGGCCTTGATCTTGCGGCAAGCCATGGCGGTAGCGGCGCCCGACACCGGCGTCGACCGCGAGCCGTAGGTGCCAAGACCGTAGGGCGCCGTGTCGGTATTGCCTTCCTCGACCATGATATTGTCGGCCGGCAATCCAAGCTCGGTCGCGATGATCTGGGCATAGGTCGTCTCGTGGCCCTGCCCTTGCGACTTGGTGCCTAGTCGGCAAATGCCGGAGCCGGTCGGATGGATGCGGATCTCGGCTGAGTCGAACATTGCGATGCCGAGGATGTCGCAGGCGCGCGAAGGACCGGCGCCGACGATCTCGGTGAAGAACGCGACGCCGATGCCCATCAGCTCGCGGGTTTCGCCGCGCTTGAACGCCTCGCGCTTTTGTTTCTGCTCGGCGCGCAGTTTTTTGTAATCGACCGACTGCATCGCCTTGTTCATGGCGGTCTGATAGTCGCCGAAATCGTACTGCCAGCCGAACGCGGAGGTGTACGGCATCTGCTCGCGGCGGATCAAATTCTTCAGCCGGAACTCGGCCGGGTCCATGCCAAGCTTCTGCGCCATGATGTCCATGGCGCGTTCGATGCAATAAGCCGCCTCGGTGACCCGGAACGAGCAGCGATAGGCGACGCCGCCCGGCGCCTTGTTGGTATAGACGCCATCGACCAGACAATAAGCGGCCGGGAAGTCGTACGAGCCGCTGATGATGGAAAACAGCCCAGCCGGCCATTTGGTGGCGTTGGCGCAGGCGTCGAACGCGCCGTGGTCGGCGATGGTGTAGCAGCGCATCGCCGTCACCTTGCCGTCCTTGGTCGCCGCAATCTCCATCTGCATGTGGAAGTCGCGCGCGAACGCCGTGGTCGAGAGGTTCTCAATCCGGTCCTCGACCCATTTCACCGGTACGCCGGTGACGATCGAGGCGACAATGGCGCAAATGTAGCCGGAATAAGCGCCGACCTTGTTGCCGAACCCGCCGCCGATATCAGGGGCGATGACGTGGATTTTATGCTCGGGAATTTTCGAGATCAACGAGCCGACCGTGCGGATGACATGCGGCGCCTGGAAGGTGCCCCACAATGTCAGCTCGCCCTTGATCTTGTCGAACGAGGCGACGCACTGGCAGGTTTCCAGTGGACACGGATGCACCCGCGGATAGACGATAAACTCATTGATCGTCACATCCGCCTTGGCAAACGCCGCATCGGTCGCGGCCTTGTCGCCGGCCTGCCAGGCGAAGATATGGTTGTAGTGCTTGCGCTTGCCGTGCGCGCCTTCGGTCTTGTCCTTGAGATCCTCGCGGATCATCGGCGCATTCGGCGCCATGGCCTTCATCGGATCGACGTTGACCGGCAGCGCTTCGTATTCGACTTCGACCTTATCGGCGCCGTCGGCCGCGGCTTCACGACTATCGGCGATCACGAAGGCGACTTCCTGATTCTGAAACAACACCTTGCCGTCGGCGAGAACCATCTGCACGTCGCCGGCCAAGGTCGGCATCCAGGCGAGATTGACGGTTTTCAGCGTCTCGGCGGTGATGACCGCGACCACGCCCGGAACGGCGGCGGCCTTGGTCGTATCGATCTTTTTGACGCGGGCGTGCGCGTGCGGCGAGCGGTTGAAGTCGCCGTAGAGCATGCCCGGCAGCTTCAAATCGTCGACGTAATTGCCTTTGCCCTGGACGAAGCGGACGTCTTCGACGCGCTTTCGCTTGCAGCCCATGCCTTCAAGCTTGGCGGTGCGTTCTGCGGATGTTGGGGTCTGGGCGTTCATTCTGCGGCCTCCTGGAACGGCACGCCATTAATCTTGGCGGCAGCGAATTGGACGGCTTTGACGATGTTCTGATAGCCAGTGCAGCGGCACAAATTTCCCGAAATGCCGAAGCGGATTTCCTCCTCGGAGGGATTCTTGTTCTCCTGGAGGAGCCGGTAAGCGCGGGTGATCATGCCGGGCGTGCAGAAGCCGCATTGCAGGCCGTGCATCTCGCGGAAACCTTCCTGTAAAGCGTGCAAGGTGCCGTCGGCATTCGCCATACCTTCGATGGTGCGAATCTCGGCGCCGTTCGCCTGAATCGCGAACACGGTGCAGGATTTTACCGACTTGCCGTCAAGATCGACCGTGCAGGCGCCGCAATGGCTGGTTTCGCAGCCGATATGCGGACCGGTGATGTTCTGCTGATCGCGCAGGAAGTGGATCAGCAAGGTGCGCGGCTCGACCAGCGCTTCGATGGTCTTGCCGTTGACCTTCATGGAGACTTGGGATTTGGCCATGACTGCTTCTCCCTCAACCGCGCGCTTTTGCTTTGGCGCGAGCGAGCGCGCGTGCGAGCATCACGCCGGCCATTTTGGTGCGGTATTGCGCCGGTCCGCGCGCGTCGGCCGCAGGCGCGGTAATTGCCTCCGCGGCGGCGACCGCTTTCTTGACGGTGGCCGCGTCGAGCGCCGAGCCGACAAGGATTTTGGCCGCGTCCTGCGCCCATAACGGCGTCTCGGCGACGTTGGTTAGGCCGATCGAGCAGGTGCTGACTTTGCCGCCGGTCATGGTCAGGATGACGGCGGCGGCCGCGGTCGCGTAGTCGCCAATCTTGCGCTTGAGTTTCTCGTAGGCGTAACCGTGACCTGCCGGAGGCACCGGAATGCGGATGGCGGTGAGCACGTCGCCGGTTTCGAGCGACGTGAAGTACGCACCCTGGTAAAATTCGCGCGCCGCGATCCGGCGTTCGCCCTTTGCTCCCATGACGTGATAGGTCGCGCCAAGGCACATCATCACCGCCGGCATATCGTTGCCGGGATCGCCGTTGGCTACGTTGCCGCCGAGCGTACCGAGATAGCGCACCTGCGGATCAGCGATTTGCAGCGAGGTTTCGCGCAGCAGCGGAATTTTCGACCCCAAAAGGTCGGAACCGATCAGCTCATGCTGGGTCATCATTGCGCCGATGACGATATCGTTGCCGTCGGCGCGGGCGCCCTTGAGCTCGGCAATGCCGCCGAGATCGACGAGATTGGCCGGCGTCGCAAGCCGCAACTTCATCATCGGAATGAGGCTGTGTCCGCCGGCAAGCGCACGGCCATCGTCGCCCAGTTTGGCGAGCAGACCGACGGCGTCTTTAACGGATGTGGGGCGATGATAGGCGAAAGCGCCTGGTATCATGGGCATCCTCCCTGGCGCGATCCACGCGGCCAAGGTCATCACCAAGGCCTGTCAGGGATCGCGTATGTACTATTGGTTCATGTTGCCGAGTTGTGCAGTGCAGCAGCAAGAATTAGTGCACCGGCTGCTTAGCGCTGCACCAAGGGCGCGAAGGCCGCACGAAATGCGGCCTTCCTGCACGAATTGCGTCAACAATACTGACGCGAAATGAGCGGTTATTGCGCTGCGAGACGATGACGCCGGCGCAAGTCCGGCGCCGGGTCGACCTCCTTCAGGGAGGCGAGTCTCGATTTGAGCAATCCGATCCGGCTGCGGCTGACCGGAACTGCATAGTGTTGCATGGCGGCCATTTGCACCAATTCGTTATCGCCTGAACGCTTGTAACCGACGACGTGATCGAGATTGATGATGTGGCTGCGGTGAACACGGATAAAACGCGACTTGTCGAGCCGTGATTTGACGTCGCCGATGGCGAGCGGACAAAACAGCTTGTCGTTGCCGTCGAAGATGTAGGTGTAATGGGCATTGGCGTGGACCGCGACGACGTGCTCAACAGCAACAAACTGCGTGCCGCCTTCGCGTTCAATCGGCAGATGGCGGGCAAACCGCCGCGGCGGTGCGCCGACCCCGCCGAGCGGCGAATAAGTGCCGCGGCCGAATTCGGGATTGTCGCCCGGCGACGGAGACGCCGCCAATACCGCGACTGCGTTCACTCCCGGCGCCGCCGCTGCCATTGCCTGCGGCTGCTTTCCGCTTGAATCGGGCAGCAGCAGCAGAAAGAAAATTCCGGAAATGCAAAACGCCACGATCGCGACAATGATGGCCAAAAGGTCGGCCGAAAACGTCGGCGCGCCCGATGACGCCGTAGCGAAAGGAAAGAGCGTTACCCCGGCCATGGCCGTGTAGTGCATGCCGGATACCGCGACGCCGAACGCCGCCGCCGAAAGGATGAGCGGCGGACGCCCTCCCCGCCCGGTCGCCAGCCATAACGCCAGGCCCGACGCGGCAATGGCGATCGCCATGCTGGCGGCGACGTAAACCGGATCGTGAATCATGTACGCGCTGGCATCGAGCGCGGTCATGCCAACATAGTGCATGGTGAAAATGCCGCCGCCCATCAGACACGCGGATAGCGTCAAGCGCAGCAGCGTGAGCGGGCCCGAGCTTGTGGCGTAAACCGCCGCGCCCACGACAATGGCGCAGACGAGAAACGACAGCAGCGTCGGCAGGACCAGATAATCCACCTGAAACGTCTGGCGGACCGCCAGCATACCGACAAAATGCATGGTCCAGATTGCCAGCGCAAGCGAGACGGTGGCGCCCGCCAGCAACAAGCGACGGCGCATGCCGGGGGCGTCGGCGATCTGCACGGCAAGACTCAAGCCCACATAGGCGCCTTGGATCGCCATCACGATCGAAAGCAATACGAGCCACGTCGCGTAGGTTACCGGCATGCAGTCATCCCTTCGCTGTGCGGGACGGCTACTTCACCCCATCGGGTCTGGAACGATTATAATGCAAATTGCGGCAAAGGCAGAACCGATTTGTCGGGCAGGTCCAATTGCCGGCTTTAATTGACCCGCCGCGCATAGCCCTGCCAATAGGGCTCGCGCAACGTCCGCTTGAGCAGCTTGCCGCTGGCGTTGCGCGGCAACACGTCCATAAAGTCAACGGAACGTGGCCGCTTGAAGCCGGCAAGCTTGTCACGGCTCCACTCAATCAGCGCGGTTTCGCTTAAATTCGTGCCGTTGCGCCGAACCACCACGGCTTTGACCGTTTCGCCCCATTTGGCGTCCGGGACGCCGATCACGGCGCATTCCAGCACCTCGGAATGCCCCATCAGCACGGCTTCGACTTCCGCCGGATAAACGTTCTCGCCGCCAGAAACGATCATGTCCCGCAGCCGGTCCTTGAGGAAGATGAAGCCTTCCTCATCCAGGAAACCGGCGTCGCCGGTATGCAGCCAGCCGTCGCGGATAGCCTGCGCGGTCTCTTTCTCGCGCTGCCAATATCCGGCCATCAGGCTTTCCCCCCGATAGAGGATTTCGCCGACTTCGCGCCGCGGCAGATCATTGCCGTCGGTGTCCACAACCCGGACATGGCCGCCGAACATCGGTCGGCCGCAGGACAGCATCCGCTCGCCGGCATGGTGTTCGTGCGGCAAGGCGGTGATCGGGCCTGTCGTCTCAGTGAGCCCGTAGAGCTGAGAGAAGCGGCATTTGAACGTCTCGATCGAGCGGCGCAGCAAATCGGGGGAGATCGGCGCCGTCCCGTAGGTAATGTGCCGCAGCGTGGAAAAATCGGCGGTGCGCGCCGCCGGCAACTCGCACAAGAACAGCATCAAGGTGGGCGCGAGCAGTGCGGTCTCAACTTTCTGCTCCACCATGGTCTTGAGGAGTTGGTCCGGCACGGTCTCGCGCACGATGATCGCGGTCGAGCCGCCCTGCATCGCCCAGAGCGCCCAGCCCGCGCCGCCGATATGGAACAACGGCAGGCAGACGAGATGCCGACCGCCCTCGCGAATTTCCGGGACTTCAAGCGCGAGACAAGCCCCGACATTAAGCACGTTCCAGCCGGTCAGCATCGCGCCTTTCGGCAGCCCGGTGGTGCCCGAGGTGCAGAACTGCGTGCTCACTGCGCCGTCGATATCGCGCCGGGGATCAGCGTTGCCACGCGGCAACTCCTCAAACGTCATGGTCGGCACGCCCGAAGCCTGACCGGTTGAGTTGAATTCCATCCCGGTGACGATCAGCTTCGGCTTCATATCGTCGATGATCAGCTTCACCTCGTGCGCGGTGAGCCGCCAGTTGAGCGGCGCGGCAACCAGGCCGGCCTTGTCGAGCGCAAAAAACATTTCCAGGTAAGCGGCGCAATTTTTATCGAGGATGGCGACGCGATCGCCCGGCTTCAGTCCGAGCGTGTCGGCCAGGCCGGCGGCCAGTTGCGAGCTCGACTCGTTCAGTTCGACGTAGGTCTGCGATTTGCCTTCGTACCAGATTGCATCCAGCGAAGGGTGACGCTGCGCGCGCCAGCGGAGCATTTCCGCGATCGTTCGCATCCCTACCTCAACGCGCGGGGCTAGCCGACGGCTTTCATGATTTTTTCGAGCGACACCGCCGCGCGCTCATGCTCGACGACCGCGACGGTGCGCGGCCCGTCCTCGATGCGCACGCCGAATTTGAAGCGGTTCTTCTCGCGCTTTTGCAGCGTGGTCTTGATGACCAATTCGGCGCCGACCTTGCTCGGGCCGAGATGATCGATCACCACGCGGCTGCCGACGGTGATTTGCCCCGGCTCGAGCTGATCCAGTACCAGCTTGCCGCAAGCAAGCTCGGCGATGGCGACCAGATAAGGCGTCGCCGCCACCATCGGCATCCCCGGCATCAGAGCGCCGACGGTGTCTTTGGCTTCGACAATGACGCGAGTGACCGAGCTGATTTCTGGGGTCGCGGCGGCTGTTTCAGTCGAACTCATGGTCCTCACATCCGCCGACTGCCGGGATTCCAGCTGTGTTCGAGATTCTCGATCAGCTTGGGATCGTACAGGCAGAGGCTTTGCTGGCGGCTGTAAGTCGCGAAATAGTGCCGGAATTCAGACAGCGGCTCCTGCGCGACGCGCAGCGCCTTCCGGTTCGCTACCGCACTGGTAATTCCGGCGCGGACGAGTTGCTGGGCGTTGCGCTCAATGGCCGCGTCCATCTCGCCCGCGGGCACGACTTCGTCGCAAATCATGCGCCCTTCCGGCGTATCGGCATGAAAGACGCGCTCGAAGAAGATGCCTTCGCGCGTAAGCTTGATGCCGACGAGCCGCGGCAGCCGCAAATTGGCGGCGCCGGGAATGAATCCTTCCTTGCTAGCTGGAAGACTGAAGTAAGAGCCGGGTTCGGCCAGCACGCGATCCATGATGCAGAGCAGCTGGCAGCCGCCGCCAATGGCGAAGGATTCGACGGCGGCGATCCACGGCTTCTCGACGTAATCCTCATAATCCTCCGCATAGGAATCCGAACGCCAATGGCCGCGATACATTTTGTGCAACAGGCCAAGCTCGCGCTCGATGAAAAATTCCGCAAAGGAGATCTGGCCGTAATAGAGATGGGTCAGATTGATTCCCGCGTTGAACACGCGCCGTCCGGCGTGTTTCGGATGTTGCACGGTGCCGCCGCGCAGCACGCCGACTTCGATCGTATCGTCGAGCAGCACGAGATCGACCGCGGTTTCCAGCGCCGCGGTGGCGAGGTCGTCTTCGGCGTTGAGGAATTTGGTGTTGGTCAGCGTCACGTTCCCGACCTTGCCTTTGCGCTCGACCTTGGCGCCGCCGAGGTCGAGATGCCCGGTGCGGCGGAATTCAGCGAGCCGGTCGAGCGCCTCGCGCTTCGGCTTGAGCATCGCGTGAATGAGATGCAGGCCGCGCCGTTCGTCGGCCAGGATCTGAGCAAGAAACAGCCCCTGATCGAGCTCGCGTCCTTCCTTGGCGCTTTGCTTTTTCAGTGCCCGTTCCGCATCGAGTTGCGCCCGGGTCGGCAGCAATGCCGGATAGCGCTGCGCCGCGGCGGCGACGACTTCGGAGACACGCAGGAAACGCACACCGTTGCCGGTCACCTCGTCGTAGATGTCGGCGGCGTGCAGACGGAAAAAATGCTCACGGACGGTGCGGGCGCGCTGCTTGAGCGCGATCCGCTCGGCCGGCGCAGCCCCACCGGCCTTGCTGGCCTGCATCGCGGTGTCGATTTCCCCGAAATACTTGCTGGCGGCTTCCGCGTTGAAGGCAAGCGACGCGCCGAAAGCCGGCTCGGCGGGACCCGGCGAGGAAGCCGGACGGACGGCAAGTTTCTGCACGAGAACCTCCCTAGTGCTTCGGCGCATTTTGCGCCGTTTCGCTGATCAAGGCGAAACCAATCATCCCGGACTGGGCGGGCGATCGATGGGCGAACGCCCATGACCGCGAAGACGTTAAGATTAAGCAGCAGCCGCCGCAACCGTTTAGACCAGTGCGGCAAAGAGCCATTTTAAGCGACAGGCTGTTGGAATTACCATAAAATGCATACTTATCCTGCATGATAGGCGGACGGCCGCATATCGTAAAAAGCAAGCATTCCGATGTCCGCGAAACACCAGGGAAAACTCAGTGCCGCCCAGGCTCCCTGGGATAAGGAGATTGCGCAGTCCTGCATCCGGGAACACCTCAACCGTGAGGGCCCGCTGCTGCCGATTCTGCACGCGTTGCGCGACGAGTTTGGCTATATCGATGAGGCCGCAGAGCCGCTGATTGCCGAGGCGCTGAACATAACCCGGGCCGAAGTGCACGGGGTCGTAACCTTCTATCATGATTTTCGCCGGGAGCCTGCCGGCCGGCATGTCCTCAAATTGTGCCGCGCTGAGGCCTGCCAGGCGGCCGGGGGCGATCCGCTGGCCGCGCACGCTGAATCCCGCCTTGGCTTGACGATGGGGACGACGGCCGCCGACGGCAGCGTTAGCCTGGAGCCGGTTTACTGCCTCGGTCTGTGTGCCACGGCGCCGTCGGCCATGCTCGACGGACGCGTCATCGGCAGGCTGGATCGCAACCGTTTGGACGCCTTGCTGGCGGAGGCGCAGCAATGACGCTGCGACTGTACATACCGATCGATGCCGCGGCGCTCGCGGTCGGCGCGGAAGAAGTCACCGCAGCCATTCGCAACGCAGCCGCGCGGCGCAAGGTCGCGGTCGATATCGTGCGCACCGGCTCGCGCGGCCTTTATTGGCTCGAGCCCATAGTCGAGATCGACACGCCCGCGGGTCGGGTTGCCTACGGTCCGGTAGCGCCCGGCGATGCGGACAGCTTGTTCACCGCTTTCCTCGGCAAGGGCGCCCACACGTTGCGGCTCGGCCCAACCGAAGAGATCCCTTGGCTCAAGCGGCAGACGCGACTCACTTTTGCGCGCTGCGGCATCGTCGATCCGCGCTCGCTCGACGATTATCGCGCCCATGGCGGCTACAAGGGTCTCGAACGCGCAATTTCGGCGGGCGCCGAGGCGACGGTCGAGGAAGTCGTCCAATCGGGGCTGCGCGGCCGCGGCGGCGCCGGATTCCCGACTGGCATCAAATGGCGCACAGTGGCGCAGACGGCCGCTCCTCAAAAGTACGTCGTGTGCAACGCGGATGAAGGCGACAGCGGCACCTTTGCCGACCGCATGATTATGGAAGGCGATCCCTTCGTGTTGATCGAGGGGATGACCATTGCCTCGACCGCAGTCGGCGCTACCAAGGGTTACATCTATATCCGGTCGGAATATCCGCATGCAGTCGCGGCTATGGAGGCTGCGATTGCGGCGGCGCGGCGCGGCGGCTTCCTCGGCAGCTGCATCGCCAGTTCGCCTTTCGCCTTCGATCTAGAGGTTCGGGTCGGCGCCGGCGCGTATGTGTGCGGCGAGGAAACGT
Organism: uncultured Alphaproteobacteria bacterium; assembly: GCA_963747855.1. Classification (GTDB taxonomy): domain Bacteria; phylum Pseudomonadota; class Alphaproteobacteria; order Rhizobiales; family Xanthobacteraceae; genus BOG-931. The sequence goes on along the minus strand of CAVVGN010000002.1, from coordinate 129,005 downwards.
CGCTGCTCGACAGCCTCGAGGGCAAGCGCGGCCTCGTCCGCGCCAAGCCCCCGTTGCCGGCGCATAAGGGCCTATTCGGGCAGCCGACGGTCATCAACAACGTGCTTTCTTTCGCGTCCGTGCCGATCATCATGGACAAGGGCGGCGCCTTCTACCGCGATTTCGGCATGGGCAAATCGCGCGGCACCATGCCGATCCAGCTCGCCGGCAATATCAAGCACGGCGGACTGTTCGAAACGGCCTTCGGCATAACGCTTGGTGAACTGGTCGACGACATCGGCGGCGGCACGCGCAGCGGTCGCCCGGTGCGGGCGGTCCAGGTCGGCGGCCCGCTTGGCGCCTATTTTCCGCGGGCTTTGTTTGACACACCCTTCGACTACGAGGCTTTCGCCGCGCGCGAGGGCCTGATTGGCCATGGCGGCATCGTTGTTTTCGACGATACTGTGGACATGGCCAAACAAGCGCGTTTTGCCATGGAATTCTGCGCCATCGAATTGTGCGGCAAATGCACGCCCTGCCGGATCGGCTCGACCCGCGGCGTGGAAGTGATTGACCACATCATGCGCAACGAGAACCGGGCGGCCAATACGGCGCTACTCGAAGACCTGTGCAACACGCTCAAATTTGGATCGCTTTGTGCGCTTGGCGGTTTCACGCCGTATCCGGTCATGAGCGCGCTCGCCCATTTCCCTGAAGACTTTGGCGCGCCACCGCGCCTGCAAGCTGCTGAATAGGAGAGCGCCATGTCGCTCATCGAACACTCGCTCATAAAAGAGATCGACTACGGAACGCCGCGTTCCAAGGCGGAGAAGTCGGTCACGCTATCGGTTGACGACAAGCAAATCTCGGTGCCGGAAGGCACTTCGATCATGCGCGCGGCGATGGAGGCCGGGGTGGAAATCCCGAAACTCTGCGCCACCGACATGCTGGACGCGTTCGGCTCCTGCCGGCTGTGCCTGGTCGAGATTGACGGCCGCGCCGGGACGCCTGCATCCTGCACCACACCGGTAGCCGAAGGCATGGTGGTGCGCACCCAAAGCGATCGGTTGAGCCGCTTGCGCAAAGGCGTGATGGAACTTTACGTTTCCGATCATTCCATCGACTCGCTGGACCGTAGCAAATATCCCGACGTCGATTTACTCGACACCGCCGAAGAAGTCGGGCTGAAGGAGGTGCGTTACGGTTTTTACGGAGAGCGCCACCGCAATCCGGGTATTGACGATTTAAATCCCTATTTCGCCTTCGATCCGGCCAAATGCATTGTGTGCTCGCGCTGCGTGCGCGCTTGCGAGGAGGTGCAAGGCACCTTCGCGCTGACAGTTTCGGGCCGCGGTTTTGATTCCATCATCGCCGCGGGGATGGACGAGAAGTTCATCGAATCCGAATGCGTGTCGTGCGGCGCCTGCGTGCAGGCCTGCCCGACCGGCTCGCTGATCGAGAAGAAGGTTATCGAGAAAGGCAAGCCGGAATGGTCGGCAATTACGACCTGCGCCTATTGCGGCGTCGGCTGCGCGTTCAAGGCCGAAATGCGGGGAGATGAAGTGATCCGCATGATTCCGTACAAGGACGGCAAGGCGAACCGCGGTCATTCCTGCGTCAAAGGGCGCTTCGCCTGGGGCTACGCCAATCATAAAGAGCGCATCCTCAAGCCGATGCTGCGCGAGAAAATCACCGAGCCGTGGCGGGAAGTGTCCTGGGAAGAAGCGATCGGGCGCGTTGCTTCGGAGTTCAAGCGGATTCAAGGCAAATACGGCCGCGGCTCGATCGGCGGCATCACCTCCTCGCGCTGCACCGACGAAGAAACTTTCTTGGTGCAGAAACTGGTGCGCGCGACATTCGGCAATAACAATGTCGACACCTGCGCCCGCGTTTGCCATTCGCCGACCGGCTACGGCTTGAGCACGACATTCGGAACGTCCGCCGGAACGCAAGACTTCGATTCGGTGGAATATACCGACGTCGCCGTCCTCATCGGCGCGAACCCGACCGACGCCCATCCGGTATTCGCCTCACGGCTCAAGAAGCGGTTGCGGCAGGGTGCCAAGTTGATTGTGATCGATCCGCGGCGGATCGATCTCGTCCGCATGCCGCACGTCGAGGCTGCGTACCATCTGCCGATTCTGCCCGGCACCAACGTGGCGATACTTTCGGCGCTGGCGCACGTGATCGTGACGGAAAAACTCGTGAACGAAAAATTCGTTCGCGAGCGCTGCGACTGGGACGAGTTTAGCGATTGGGCGGCATTCGTTTCCGAACCGCGTAACAGTCCGGAAGAGGTGGCAAAAATTTGCGGTGTAGCTGCTGAAACGATCCGGCAAGCGGCGCGGCTTTACGCCACCGGCGGCAATGGAGCGATATACTACGGGTTGGGTGTTACCGAACATAGCCAGGGCTCGACGACTGTGATGGCGATCGCCAATCTCGCAATGGCGACAGCCAACATCGGCCGACCCGGCGTCGGTGTTAATCCGCTGCGCGGCCAAAACAACGTACAAGGCTCCTGCGACATGGGCTCGTTCCCGCACGAATTGTCCGGCTACCGCCACATCTCTAACAAGGCGCTACGCGACAGGTTCGAAGCAGATTGGCACAGGCCGCTTGATGCCGAGCCGGGCTTGCGCATCCCGAACATGCTCGATGCCGCGGTCGATGGCAGCTTCAAGGGCATTTACATCCAGGGCGAGGACATCCTTCAATCCGATCCGGATACGCACCACGTCGCCGCCGGACTCGCGGCGATGGAATGCGTGGTGGTGCAGGATCTGTTCCTGAACGAGACGGCGAACTACGCGCACGTGTTCCTGCCCGGCTCGACCTTTTTGGAGAAGAACGGCACGTTCATCAACGCCGAACGGCGCATCCAGCTCGTGCGCAAGGTGATGGAGCCGAAGAACGGGTACGAGGACTGGGAAATTACCTGCATGATCAGCGCGGCGCTCGGCTACCCGATGCACTACAATCATCCATCCGAAATCATGGACGAGATCGCGCGGCTGACCCCGACTTTCGCCGGCGTTTCGTTCAAGCGGCTGGAAGAGCTCGGCTCGATCCAGTGGCCGTGCAACGAAAAGGCGCCCGAGGGGACCCCCGTCATGCACATGAACGGCTTTGTCCGCGGCAAGGGCAAGTTCGTGGTGACCGAATACATACCGACCGATGAAAAAACCGGCCCGCGCTTCCCGCTACTGCTCACCACCGGCCGCATTCTCAGCCAATATAATGTCGGCGCGCAGACGCGGCGCACCGACAACGTCGTGTGGCATCATGAAGATCGGCTGGAAATTCACCCCCACGATGCCGAACAACGCGGCATCCGCGACGGCGACTGGGTGAAGCTGGCAAGCCGCGCCGGCGAAACTTCCCTGCGGGCGCTGATTACGGACCGCGTCGCACCCGGCGTCGTTTACACGACGTTCCACCATCCCGACACCCAGGCGAACGTCGTCACCACCGAGTACTCGGACTGGGCAACCAATTGTCCCGAATACAAGGTGACGGCGGTGCAGGTGTCGCCCTCGAACGGACCGACGCGCTGGCAAGAAGAATACAACGAGCTCGCCCGCAAGAGCCGCCGCGTCGCCGCGACCATCGAAGCTGCGGAATAAGGATGCGCGAGCCGACGACCACGGTCGCCTGCTCAATCTGGCGCCATCAGAGCGTCACCAGCGGTAAGCGCATCATACCGGAAGAGTTCGCCATCTCGTTCACGTATGATGGCGGTTCCTACGCGGTGATGATGGCGACTCCGCAGAATCTCGAAGACTTCGCGCTAGGATTTTCATTCACCGAAGGTCTAGCGTCGTCGCCTGCCGACATCCGGCAGCTTGAAATTGTCGAGCACGATGCCGGAATCGAATTGCGCATGTGGCTGGTCGAGCCGCGCGCGGCGTCCTTGAGCGAGCGGCGGCGCTACCTCGCTGGTCCAACCGGCTGCGGGCTGTGCGGAATTGACAGCCTCGACGAAGCGGTTCGGCCGCCGGCGCGGGTACGCCAGAGCCGAAGCTTCACGCCCGCCGAGATCATGCAGGCCTTGGAGGCGCTGCCACCGCGCCAGGAACTCAATCGCCAAACGCGCGCCGTCCATGCTGCGGCATTTTGGCACCCGGACGGCGGCCTCGTTGCAGTGCGGGAAGACGTTGGCCGTCACAACGCTCTCGATAAACTTGCCGGCGCAATGCTGCGCGATGGCGTGCCGGCTCACACCGGCACGGTCCTGCTCACCAGCCGGGTCTCGGTCGAAATGGTGCAAAAAAGCGCGGCTATCGGCGCGCCACTGATCGTCGCCGTATCGGCCCCGACGGCGCTGGCGGTGCGCACGGCCGAGGCTGCGGGCATAACCTTGGTCGCCGTGGCCCGTAATGACGGGTTCGAGGTCTTCACTCACGCGCAGCGCATCAAACAAACCGCAACGGAAACCGTGACCCATGTCGTCGCTTGACAAGCTTGTCTACATGGCCAATCAAATCAGCAAGTTCTTCGTGAGTCAGGGGCAGGAAAAGGCGGTCGCGGGAACGGCGGAGCACATCAAAAAATTCTGGGATCCGCGGATGCGCGCGCAAATCGTCGCGCATCTCAAGACCGGCGGTGCCGGGCTTGATCCGGTCGCCCGCTTGGCGATTGAACGTTTGCCGGAGGTTAAACCCGCCGCGCAAGTCTAGAGTGAGCTAAAAATAAAAGCGGGACACCGCAAAAAACAAAATGCAGAGGAGGAAAACGATGAGCTTTCTTGAGCGAAGCCGGACGATTGCCAAACCGGGTTTTAGCCGCTGGATGGTTCCACCGGCAGCGCTCTGCATTCACCTCTGCATCGGTCAGGCTTACGCGTTCAGCGTGTTCAATCTGCCGATGTCCAAATTGATCGGCATCACGCAATCGGCTCCGGGCGACTGGAAGCTCACCCAACTGGGCTGGATCTTCTCGATCGCTATATTCTTTCTCGGTGTGTCAGCAGCCATCTGCGGCCGCTGGGTCGAGGAAGGCGGGCCGCGACGCGCCATGTTCACCGCAGGTTTGTGTTGGGCGGTGGGCTTTTTTATTTCCGCAGCCGGCGTTTACATACATAATATTTGGCTCATCTATATCGGCTACGGCTTCTTCGGCGGAATTGGCCTCGGCCTTGGCTACATCTCGCCGGTCTCCACCCTGATCAAATGGTTCCCGGATCGGCCGGGCATGTCTACCGGCATGGCCATCATGGGCTTTGGCGGCGGCGCGTTCATCGCTTCGCCGCTCTCGGTCTGGCTGATGCAGAAATTCTCCACGCCGACGCACGTCGGCGTCGCCGAAGCTTTCATCGGGCTGGGCATCATCTACCTCGTCTTTATGTGGGTCGGCGCTGCGATCGTCCGCATCCCGGCTCCGGATTGGAAGCCTGCGGGCTACACGCCGCCGGTCGTGGCGCAAAAGCTCGTCACCAGGAACGACGTGTTCGTCTATGACGCGATCAAGACGCCGCAGTTCTGGCTGATCTGGTGGGTCCTTTGCTTGAACGTCACCGCGGGGATCGGGGTGCTCGGCCAAGCCTCGGCCATGAGCCAGGAAATGTTTCCAGGCAAGGTCACGGCGATTGCCGCGGCAGGCTTTGTCGGGCTGCTAAGCCTGTTCAACATGCTTGGCCGTTTCTTCTGGGCTTCGACCTCCGACTACATCGGCCGCAAGAACACCTACTTCTGCTTCTTCGTGATCGGAACGGTGCTCTACGCGCTGGTGCCATGGACCGGAGAGATTCACAGCGTGGCGCTGTTCGTGCTGTGCTTCCTGGTCATCATCACCATGTATGGCGGCGGCTTCGCCACCGTGCCGGCCTATCTCAAGGACATGTTCGGCACGCGCTACGTCGGCGCGATCCATGGCTGGCTGATCACGGCCTGGTCGGCGGCGGGCGTGTTCGGCCCGGTGTTGGTCAACTATATCCGCCAATACCAAATCGACCACGGCGTGCCGAAAGCGCAAGCCTATAACGTCACGATGTACGTCATGGCGGGCCTCCTGGTGATCGGATTCTTCTGCAATCTGTTCATCAAGGCGGTTCACGAGCGCTATCACATGCGCGATGACCGCGATACCGCGCTGGGCGCAGCGGCCGAGGCGGCCGAGGCGGCGGCTACCCGCCTTGGCGGCAAACCGGCGAGCGCGTAAGGAGACGACAATGACAAACGCAAATCAAAGCGGCACGACGGCCGTTCAACTGATCCTCGCATGGGGCTTCGTCGGCATCCCGCTAGCCTGGGGTGTGGCCGAAACGATCACGAACGCCTTGAAGCTTTTCCACTAGCGAAAAGCTTTCGGGTGAAGATTGCGAATGCGGCGGCTTCGGCCGCCGCATTTTTTTAACCCTCCACTGTCGGACGAATACGAATTGCCACTTGACGAATGCCTCCCATCTGGCTGACTGCTTGCGGGGCCGCGGGAATTGGACGCGTCATGTCCGGCACGCATCTGTCGATCCGCATCGATCTCGCGTCCGGAAACCGCATAGGCCCCGGCAAAATCGCGCTGTTGGAGGCGATCCGCTCGACCGGATCAATCTCGGCGGCTGCCCGGTCCATCGGGATGTCCTACCGGCGCGCGTGGTTATTGGTCGAAGAAATCAATCAAACGCTGCGCGAACCCGCGGTAAAGGCGGAAACCGGCGGCGCCCGCGGCGGCGGCGCGGTGGTGACCCCGGCCGGCGAGCGGATCATCGATCTCTACCGGGCTATCGAAACACAGGCGCGCACGGCCGCCGGTGGCGAGTTTCGCGCCATTGGCAAGCTCATTCGCCGCGAGAAACCCGAATAACCGCTGCCAGCTGCGGTCCGGCTGGCGCATTCGCGCACAATCAATAAGATCGGCAAAAAAGGGGGAAATGCCATGACCGGCCACATAGCCGTAACGGACGATGGCGGCGTTCGCATCATCCGTATCAACCGGCCCGAAAAGAAAAACGCGCTGACGCTGGCGATGTATCTCGCCATGACCGAAGCGCTGCGCGAAGCCGACCAAAACAATGCGATCCGTTGCGTCCTGTTCGCCGGCGCCCCCGACGCTTTTACCGCCGGCAACGATCTAGCCGATTTCATGAAGGCCGCCGCAGGCGGGCTCGATCCGCGCGCACACGAATTCATCACCGCGCTGGCCCGCATGCAAAAACCCATGGTGGCGGCGGTCAACGGCGTCGCGGTTGGCCTCGGCACCACAATGCTGCTGCATTGCGACCACGTCGTCGCCGGCACCGGCGCGAAACTGACGACGCCGTTCCTCAAATTGGGACTCATTCCAGAAGCGGCCTCCACCATGCTCGCGCCGATGCGCATGGGACACGCGCGCGCTTTCGCGCTGCTGGTGATGGGCCGGGCCCTGTCCGCCGAGGACGCGCGGGAAGCCGGACTGGTCAATGCGGTGGTGGATCCCGCCAAGGTGGATTCCGTTGCGCTGACGGCAGCACGAGAGATCGCGGCGTTACCGCCAAAGGCGCTGGCGCTCGCCCGCGGACTGATGCGTAGCAATCAGTCGCTGGTCCTCGCGCGCATGGAAGAGGAATTGAAGCACTACAAGGATCTTTTGCAGTCTGACGAAGCGCGCGCCGCGTTCCAGGCGTTCTTTGCCCGCACCAAGTGAGGCTCCATGTCGCTTTCCGGAAAAACCCTGTTCATCACCGGCGCCTCCCGCGGCATCGGACTAGCCATTGGGCTGCGCGCCGCGCGCGACGGCGCCAATGTTGCCATCGCCGCGAAGACTACCGAACCGCATCCAAAACTCGCCGGCACCATTTACACGGCGGCGGACGAGATCGTGCGCGCGGGCGGCAAGGCATTGCCTTTGGTTGTCGACGTGCGCGACGAATTGACGGTCAAGGAGGCGCTCGACAAGACGGCGGCAACTTTCGGCGGCATCGACATCGTGGTCAACAACGCCAGCGCCATTTCGCTGACGCCGGTCGCGGCGACCGACATGAAGCGGTTCGACCTGATGCACCAGATCAACGCGCGCGGCACCTTTGTAGTCTCGAAATGGGCGATCCCGCATCTGGAAAAGGCCAAGAACCCGCACATTCTGATGATTTCGCCGCCGCTCGACATGCAGGAAAAGTGGTTTGCGCCGCACACCGCCTACAGCATGGCGAAGTTTGGCATGAGCCTGGTGGTGCTGGGGCTTGCCGGCGAACTCCGCCCGAAAGGCATCGCCGTCAATGCGCTATGGCCGCGCACGGTCATTGCAACCGCCGCCGTGCAAAACCTGCTGGGCGGCGACGCGGTGATGCGGGCATCGCGCAAACCGGACATCATGGCGGACGCGGCCCATGCCGTCTTCTCGCGCCCCGCGCGCGAGCTGACCGGACGATTCCTGATCGACGACAACTTTTTGGCGGAAAACGGGGTCACCGACTTCGACCAATACCGGGCCGATCCGTCGCAAAGCCTGGCGCAGGATTTTTTTGTGCCGGCCGGGATTGCACCGCCGAAGGGCGTCAATTTCGGTCCGCTGGCGCGCTGAACGCGACCGGGCTTTAGGCCAGCCACCGCTTGCGGCGCTTGTAGTGCTTGCCGTCGCGGAAAGATTTGCGCTTTCCTTCGGCCACGCCAAGGTAGAATTCCTTGACGTCCTCGTTCTCAGCCAGGGTAGCGGCCGCGCCATCCAGCACGATGCGCCCGTTCTCAAGCACGTAGCCGTATCCGGAATACTTCAGCGCCAAATTGGCGTTCTGTTCCGCCAGCAGGAATGAAACACCTTCGCTGTCATTCAACGACTTCATGATTGTGAAAATCTCTTCCACGATCTGCGGCGCCAGTCCCATCGACGGCTCGTCGAGCAGGATCATTTTCGGGTTCGACATCAACGCCCGCCCGATCGCGCACATCTGCTGCTCGCCGCCGGACGTGTAGCCGGCGAGCGACAGCCGCCGTTCGCGCAACCGCGGAAAATAGGCGTAGACCTTGTCGAGGCTGGCGCGGATGGCGGCTGCGCCATCACGGCGGGTGAAGGCGCCGGTCAACAGATTTTCCTCAATAGTCAAATGTCCGAAACAGAAGCGGCCCTGCATCACCTGAATGCAGCCGCGGCGGACCACTTCGTTGGGCGAAAGCGCCTGTACTTGGTCGCCGTTGAAAACGATCGATCCCTTGGTCACTTCGCCGCGCTCGGAGTGGAGCAGATTGGAGATCGCCTTGAGCGTGGTGGTTTTGCCCGCGCCGTTGGCGCCGAGCAGAGCAACTATCCCTCCGTCCGGCACGGCAAGCGACACGCCTTTGAGCACCAGGATCACGCGGTCGTAGACCACTTCGATATTGTTGAGCGACAGAATGGCTGCAGTGCCGGACGCGGCTTCCGGCGCGGACTTCATTGGTGAAACGGCGGTCATTAGGCGATCCTCTGTCGGCAAAATTAGAAGGTTTTTTATCTCCACGCGAGCAAAAGAATGAGGGGCCTCGGCTAGACAAGGCCCCTCATCAATTGCGATCGGCCGGCCGCGGGCGCGTTTTTCTGCGGACCGTACGCGTCAACCTACGACGACTTGTCGCAGCCTTCGGTCCGCTTCGGCCAGCCGGTATTGGCCTTAGCATAATCCTCAGCGGCACTCTGGATCAGGGGCAGAACCTTGTCCTTGATCGGCTCGAGCGTGCCGGGCTGCTGCACCCACTTCGTCCCATCCCACTGAACGAGCGAAATGGCGTTGTGCCCATTGTGGTCCGCGCAGCTTAGTTTGACCGGTGTGGCAAAGTTTTCCAAACCGATTTCTTTCCACCGCGCGGCAGTAATGTTTAGATTTTCGAGGCCGCGGCGCACGTCTTCGCCGGTGACCTCTTTCTTGCCGCTCAGCCGCTGCGCGGTGCGGATCGCCTCGGCGATCAACGCCGCGTTGAGAACGCCGCGGTTGTAGAAATTCTCACCGACCTTCTCCTTGCCGCTGACCTGGCTCTTACCCTTGTCCACCACGTATTTGATGATGTCTTGCAGAGCCGGGAAATTCGCGCCCACGGCGTTGATGTCGAGCGAGGAATATCCCTTGGCTTCGGCACCTGCCGGACGCGCGTCGTCGTCGTTGCCCGACCACCATACCCCGACCAGCCGGTTCATCGGAAAGCTGATCTTGGCAGCTTCCTTGACCGCGGTCGGATTCATGGCGCCCCAGCCTTGCAGATAGATCCAGTCGGGCCGGTCTCGCCGGACGTCGAGCCAGAGCGAGGTCTGATTCTGCATCTGCGCCCCGGGCACCGGATAGAGCTTCAGCGTGAAGCCGTAGTCCTTGGCGAGGGCTTCGAGCAGAGGGATCGGCTCCTTGCCATAGGGCGCGTCGAGGTGAACGAGACCGATAGTCTTGCCCTTGAGCTTGCCAAAGCCGCCTTCGACGTTAGCGGCGTGACGGATGAACGCCGACGCGCCGTCCCAATACGTATCCGGCGGATTGAACACCCACGGGAACAGGCTGCCATCTGCCGAAGCCGACAGACCGTATGCCATGGACAGAATTGGCACTTTATCGACCGCCGCCTTGGGAATCAGTTGCAGCGTAATGCCGGTCGAAAACGGTGTGGTGATGACCGGGTGTTTGCCTTTCACCGAGTCGTAGCATTCGACGCCCTTCTTGGTGTCGTAGCCGGTCTCGCATTCCTCGGCGTTTACCCGCACGCCACCGATGCCGCCGTCACGTTCGTTGAGCATGGTGAAGTAATCAGTCATGCCGTTGGAGAAGGGTATTCCCGAGCCGGCATAGGGGCCGGTCCGATAGGTGAACAGCGGAATATATAAATCCGCGGCCTGCACGGCCGTGGCGGCAATCGGCACTGCCGTCACGACCGCCAAGCCGAGAACAAAATGCTTTAGACGCATAGCCAGTTTCTCCCTTGTTTCGCGCCGGCGCTCGGCCGGCACATCTCTCTTGCCCTCAATCTCTCGGTGAAGGAGGGTTCCCGCGCCGGGTTGAAGGGCGCGGGAAATTAGTAGGTAGTGTGCAACATCAGGCGGCGATTGGCCTCATGACGACTTGTCGCAAGCCTCGCTGCGCTTGGGCCAGCCGGTATTGGCGGAAACGTAGTTGTTTGCCGCATTTTCGATCAAAGGCAGGACTTTTTCCTTGATCGGGTCGATCCAGCCGGACGCGGTCTTCCACTTGGTGCCATCCCACTCGACCAGATAGATGCCGTTGTGGCCGTTGTGATCGGCGCAGCTGAGATGGATCGGCGCCGCGAAATCCGCGAGGCCGAGCTCCCTCCACCGCGCTTCGGTGATGTTGAGCGTCTCCATGCCACGGCGCACATCTTCGCCGGTGACCTGCTTCTTGCCGGTCAGCCGTTGCGCGCCGCGGATCGCTTCGGCGATCAACACCGCGTTCATAACGCCGCGGTTATAGAGGTTTTCACCGACTTTCGCCTTCTGCGATTGGCCTTTGCCTTTGTCGACCACGTATTCGAGGATGTCCTGGATCGCGGGGAAGTTCGTGCCGACACGGCTGAAGTTTAGCGAGGAATAGCCCTTCGCCCCCTCGCCCGCCGGACGCACATCGTCCTCACCGCCGGCCCACCAATTGCCGATGATGCGATTCATTGGATAGTTGACCTTCTCGGCTTCCTTGAGAGCAGTCGGATTCATCGCTCCCCACCCCTGGATGAAGATCCAGTCGGGCCGGTCGCGCCGCACATCGAGCCAAAGCGAGGTCTGGTTCTGCATCTGCTGCGGTGCGACGGGATAAAGCTTGAGCGAGAAGCCGTAATCCTTGCCGAGCGCCTCCAGCAACGGAATCGGCTCCTTACCATATGGCGCGTCGAGATGGACGAGACCGATGGTCTTGCCCTTGAGCTTGTCGAAGCCGCCTTCGACGTCGGCCACATGCCGTACGAACGCGGCAGCGCCGTCCCAGTAGGTCGCGGGCGGATTGAACACCCACGGGAAGTCGTTACCGTCGGCGGACGCCGAAAGGCCGTAAGCCATCGACAGCAACGGAATCTTGTCGACCGCGGCTTTGGGGATCAGCTGAAGCGTGATGCCGGTTGAGTACGGCGTCGAGACAACCGGATTTTTGCCTTTGGTGGCGTCATAGCATTCGACGCCTTTTTTGGTGTCGTAACCGGTTTCGCACTCTTCGACGATAAGACGCGCGCCGCCGATGCCGCCGTCGCGCTCATTAAGCATGTTCAGATAATCCGAGATGCCGTTGAATATCGCTATTCCCGCGCCGGAATAGGGACCGGTGCGGTAGCTCATCAGCGGGATGTAGATGCCGTCCTCCGCCTGTGCCGCCGTGACCGCGGCCGGGACCGCGGTGACCAACGCCAGACTGAGCGCAAGAAGCTTCCAACGCATGGCTTTCCTCCCTGGTTTGCGTCGGTTCAGCCGGCGCTTTGTTTTGCCCTCTTTTCTCATCTGCGAGAAAGAGGCGCCCCGCCAGCACAGTCGGCTGGAGCGGGATTAGGGTGGGAGTGTGCCCCATCAGTAAGGAAAGGGCCACACCCTCAACTTTTGTTTACCGATCTGCCACAGCCGCGCCAACCCATTGGGCTCGACCACCAAAAACACGATGATCAGCGCGCCGACGATCACGAAGGTCAATTGCTCGGCCGCCGCCGGACGAATTGGCAAGCCGAAATTGGCCGGAATGAGCCGCAGCGCGATCGGCAAAATGTAGATCAGCGCCGCGCCGAAGAACGATCCGATCAGGGTGCCGAGCCCCCCGATAATCACCATGAAAAGGATCAGGAAGCTTTGGTCGATGGCGAATACTTCGGCTTCGGCGCCGCCATACCACAGGAACACCATCATCGCGCCGGCCACGCCGCAATAGAATGACGACACGGCGAAAGCGAGCAGCTTGGTGGGTAACAGCCTGATGCCGATCAGCTCGGCGGCGAGGTCCATGTCGCGAACCGACATCCACATCCGACCGATGCGTCCGTGCACGATGTTAGACGCAATCCACGTCATGCCCACGACAATCGTCAGCACAGCGAAATAGCGGGTCAACGACGTCGCAGTCGGCCCGGTGATTGGAATGCCCAAGAACGTGCGCAGCGGCACCTCGATCGCGCCCGACACGCTGTTGTTATAAAGCCATGGAATGCGGATGAAGCACCATTCAAGGAAAAACTGCGCCGCGAGCGTCGCCACCGCGAGATAGAATCCCTTGATCCGCAGCGAGGGTAGTCCAAACAGAACGCCGATTGCAGCCGAGAAAAAGCCCGACACCAATATCCAGATGAGAATGTTCACATGCGGAAAGATCGTGGTCAGCTTCAGGCAGGCGTAGGCGCCCACCCCCATGAACGCGCCGGTACCGAGCGACAGCAGGCCGGTATACCCGGTCAGCAGATTGAGCCCGATTGCCGCAAGCGAAAAGATCAGAAACGGAATCATAATCGTGTTGAGCAGGAAGTCGTTGCCGATCAGCGGAAACACCACATAGGCAACAACGAGGATAACGATAATTCCGATCCGGTCCTGCAGGATCGGGAACACCGCCATGTCTGCGGCGTAGCTCGACTTGTACTGACCGACCTCACGATAAAGCATGGTCAGATCCGCTCGATGAGCTTTTCGCCGAAGAGGCCTTGCGGCCGGAATATCAGAAAGCCAAGCGCGATCACGTAGGCGAGCCAGTTTTCAATGCCGCCGCCGAGCAGCGGGCCCCAATAAAATTCGCCAAGTTTCTCGCCGACGCCGATGATCAAGCCGCCGACGATGGCGCCGGGAATGGAGGTAAAACCGCCGAGGATTAACACCGGCAGCGCCTTCAGCGCTATGATCTGCAAGGAAAAGGAAACCTCGGAGCGCGCGCCCCACATGATGCCCGTGGTCAGCGCCACGACCCCGGCCGCAAACCAGACGATCACCCAGATTTGCTCAAGCGAAATGCCGACCGACAAAGCCGCCTGGTGACTATCGGCCACCGCGCGCAGCGCCCGCCCGATGCGCGTGCGCTGAAAAAAGACCGCCAGCACCGTCACCATGATGGAAGCGATGATCACGGCGGCGATATCGATCCTTTGAAACGTTACGAAGCCGAAGCCGCCCTTCCATTCCAGCGCCCCGCTCGGGAGATAGAGATCCTGCGCAATCATCACCTTCGGATTGCCGCCGAACACCAACTGGCCGAAGCCGATGAGGAAATACGTCAGGCCGAAGGTGGCCATGAACAGGATGATTTCCGATTGGTTCACCAGCGGCCGCAGCATCAGCCGCTCGACCGCGAAGGCCAGCACCAGCATGACGACGACAGTGAGGCCGAGCGCGACAAAGGCAGGCACGCCGTGTTCGTGCAGGCCGACCAGCGTGAGCGCGGCGAACACGACCATAATGCCTTGGGCGAAATTGAACACGCCCGACGCCTTGAAAATCAACACGAAGCCGAGCGCGATCAGTGCATAGAGCACGCCGCCGACCAGGCCGTCCCACAGCGTCTGCATCAGAAGATCCGGCGCGTGGATCATCTGCATGAACGGATCGACGAAGATCAGATAAAGGATGTGCATTGCGCGCCTTAGTGCGTTTCACCGAGATAGGCGCGGATCACGTCCTTGTCGCGCTTGACCTCATCCGGCGTGCCGTCGGCAATCTTGCGGCCATAGTCCAATACGACCACGCGATCGGATAAGTCCATGACCACGCCCATGTCGTGTTCGATCAGCGCGATCGTCGTACCGTATTGCTGATTCACGTCGATGATGAAGCGCGACATGTCCTCTTTCTCTTCGAGATTCATGCCGGCCATTGGCTCGTCGAGCAGCAGCAGATCGGGCTCCATGGCGAGCGCGCGGCCAAGCTCCACCCGTTTTTGCAGTCCGTAGGGCAAGCGGCCCACGGGAACCTTGCGGATCGCCGCGATCTCGAGAAATTCGATGATTTCCTCGACCCGGCGGCGATGTTCCACTTCCTCCCGCAAAGCGGGGCCATAACGTAACAACTGCCAGAAAAAGCCGCGGTGCATTTTAAGCGTCCGGCCGGCAAGAATATTGTCGAGCGTCGTCATCCCGCGAAATAGCGCCAGATTTTGAAACGTTCGGGCGATGCCGCCTTCTGCGGCGGCGTGCGGCCGCATGCTGTCGCGCACCTGGCCCTTGAAGGTGATGCGGCCCGACTGCGGCTGATAGAAGCCGTTGACCACATTGAGCATCGAGGTTTTGCCGGCGCCGTTCGGTCCGATAATGGCGCGAATCTCGCCCTTGCGGATATCGAACGAAACACCGGTCAACGCACGCACGCCGCCAAATGCGAGCGAAACGTCCTCAACCGCGAGCAAAACCTCGCCGAGCGCCGTCTCGCTCGAGGAAGGCGCCCTCACGCCGCACGCTCCAGCTTCGCCGCGCGCACCGAATAGGTTTTGAGATCATGGATCGCCACGCGCGCCGCGAGCGTTCCCTTGTGCCCGTCCTCGAAAGTGACCTGGGTGGTGATCTGCGCCTCGGTCGAGCCGTTGTAGAACGCTTCAACCAGCGGGCTGTAGCGATCGATGATGTGACCGCGGCGAAGCTTTTGCGTGCGCGTGAGCTCGCCATCGTCCGGGTCGAGCTCTTTGTGCAGGATAAGGAAGCGGCGGATTTGCGCGCCCGCCATGACTTCTTCTTCCGACAAAGAGCGATTCACCTCGTCGATGTGCTGCGCGATCATGTCGTAGACACGCGGATTGGCGGCAAGCTCCTGGTATGAGCCATAGATGACGTTGTTACGCTCGGCCCAACTGCCGACCGCCGTCAAATCGATATTGATCATAACGCTGGCAAAGTCGCGACCGTCGCCGACCGCCACCGCCTCGCGGATATTCGGATAGAATTTGAGCTTATTTTCGAGATATTTCGGCGCAAACACCGTCCCGTCCTTGAGACGGCCGACGTCCTTGGCACGGTCGATGATTTTCAGTTGTCCGTTCTTGGGGTCGAAAAATCCGGCGTCGCCGG
Source organism: uncultured Alphaproteobacteria bacterium (assembly GCA_963747855.1). Classification (GTDB taxonomy): domain Bacteria; phylum Pseudomonadota; class Alphaproteobacteria; order Rhizobiales; family Xanthobacteraceae; genus BOG-931. Next base: position 113,142 of record CAVVGN010000002.1, on the reverse strand, counting down.
TGTGGACCCAACCATCCGGCGTAAGCACTTCGGCGGTCTTTTCAGGGTCTTTATAGTAACCGGCGAATACGCCGGGCGAGCGGTAGAGCACCTCGCCGGAATCGGAAATTTTCAGCTCGACGTCGGGCGATGCCTTGCCGACCGTATCGCAGTAAATTTCGCCGTCCGGCTGCGCCGTGACATAGACCGAAGCTTCGGTCTGGCCGTAGAGCTGCTTCAGGTTCATACCGATGCCGCGATAAAAACGAAACAACTCCGGCCCGATTGCCTCGCCAGCGGTGTAACCGATGCGCACGCGCGAAAGCCCGAACTGGTTCTTGAGCGGTCCGTAGACGAAGAAATCGCCGAGCGCATAGAGCAAGCGCGCGTGCAGCGGTACCTTTTCGCGGTCGAGGATTTTCTCGCCCCAGCGCCGCGCCACCCGGAGAAAGAAATCGAACAGCTTGCGCTTGAGCGGTCCGGCGTCCGCCATCCGCACCATGGTGATGGTCAAAAGATTTTCATACACACGCGGTGGAGCAAAAGCGTAAGTCGTGCCGATTTCGCGCCGGTCCTGCACCACGGTGTCCTGCGCTTCCGGGCAATTCACGCAATAGCCGGCCGTGTAGGCCTGGACGTAGGAGAAAACGTAGTCGCCGACCCAGGCGAGCGGCAAATAGGCGATCACTTCTTCTTTTTCGTCGAGCCGATCGAATGCGTTGGCATTGCGCGAGGAAATAATCGTGTTCTCGTAGGTCAACATCACGCCTTTGGAACGTCCGGTCGTTCCCGAGGTATAAAGAATGACGCTGAGGTCGCTGCCTTTGCCCTCACGCAAACCCGCTTCCCAGCGGCTCAGACATTCTGGATCGGCGGCAAGCTTCTTGCGGCCGATCGCCTGCACATCCTCGAATGAAATCAGGCGGGCGTGGTTGTAGTCCTTCAAGCCGCGCGGCTCGTCGTAAATCACCTGGCCGAGCTGCGGCAACCGGTCGGCGATCGCAATCAGCTTGTCGACCTGCTCCTGGTCTTCGACCACGGCGAGCGTCACTTCGGCGTGCGCCAGCACGTAAGCCATCTCGTCAGCCACGGCATCGGCATAGACCGGCACCGGAACGGCGCCGAGCGCCTGGCCGGCACACATTGCCCAATAAAGCCGCGGCCGGTTGCCGCCGACGATGGTGAACTTGCCGCCGCGCTCGAGGCCAAGCTCGGCGAGACCGACCGAGAAAGCGCGAACCTCATCGAGCACCTGCGCCCAGGTCCAAGTTTGCCAGATGCCAAGGTCCTTGTGACGCACCGCCGGACGCGATCCGAATACGCGGGCGTTGTGAATCAGGAGCTTGGGGACCGTGTCCACTGCAGGGTCAAGTGACGGCATCGGTTTTTCTCCGCCCGCTGTTACGGGATCGTCTTGCGCCAAAATTGGCGTGCTTGCGATGGGGCAGGACCGACGCTCGTGCGGCCGAATGGGCCGCCGACCTCCCGGAGCCGGCACATAAACCGCGCGCTAGCGCGGAAACCGTAAATTCCCCAAAATCCATGGTCACCGGCGAAGATCTATTTTGCTCTATCTGCTGGCGAATTCTCGCATTGCTGGGCGAAAACGACAATGCTATTTCACGCATCAGACTCAGGCATTTTGACGCAAATTCCCTTGACACTCCAAGCCACTGACCCCGGCAGCCGGGCAAGAAACGAGTAACCGCCCGATGCTCGACCCGTCCTCAAACGCTCCTCCGCCCCCACAGTTTGCCCTGGGTGAAGACCAGATCGCCGTGCGCGACATGGCGCGGGCCTTCGCCGCCGACGTATTCGCACCCAATGCGCTCGCCTGGGACGAGACCAGGCATTTTCCCGTCGCCGAAATGCGCAAGGCCGCCGAACTTGGCATGGGTGGGGTGTATGTATCCGCCGAGGTGGGCGGGTCGGCACTTTCGCGGCTCGACGCCGCGCTGATTTTCGAGGCGTTGGCGACCGGCTGCCCGACGGTCGCGGCCTACATGTCGATCCACAACATGTCGGCGTGGATGATCGACGCCTACGGCTCCGACGCGCAGCGCAAAAAATGGCTGCCGAAGCTGTGCAGCATGGAGTTTCTGGCGAGCTATTGCCTGACCGAGCCTTCGGCCGGATCGGATGCAGCGGCGCTGATCACCCGCGCCGTGCGTGACGGCAAATCTTATGTGCTCAACGGCCAGAAGCAGTTTATTTCGGGAGCCGGCTCCGGCGACGTTTACGTCGTGATGGCGCGAACCGGCGGTCCCGGGCCGGCCGGCATTTCGACGTTCATCGTGCCCGACGACACGCCCGGCATTTCGCTCGGCGCCAACGAACGCAAGATGGGGTGGAACGCGCAGCCGACGCGCGCGGTCGTTTTTGCCGATGCCCGCGTGCCGGTCGAGAACCGGCTGGGCGAAGAAGGCATCGGCTTCAAGATCGCCATGGCCGGGCTCGACGGCGGGAGGCTCAACATCGCCGCCTGCTCGCTCGGCGGTGCGCAGATCGCGCTGGAAAAAGCGCTCGCCTATATGAAAGAGCGCCGCGCGTTCGGCAAACGGCTGGATGAGTTTCAGGCGCTGCAATTCCGCCTTGCCGACATGGCGACCGCGCTGGAGGCCTCGCGCACGCTGTTGTGGCGCGCGGCGGCCGCGCTCGACCGCGGCGACGCCGACGCCACCACGCTCTGCGCCATGGCCAAGCGCTTTGTCACCGATTCCTGCTTCGAGGTCGCCAACCAGGCGCTGCAGCTGCACGGCGGCTACGGCTATCTGTCGGAATTCGGCATTGAAAAGATCGTGCGCGATCTGCGCGTCCACCAAATCCTCGAGGGAACCAACGAGATCATGCGACTCATCGTTGCGCGAAGCCTTATCGGACGATGAGTGCGGGCGATTTCCAGGACGGCGACCTCATCGTTCGGAGTCAACGGTCGTTGCGGCGGATCACGCTGAACCGCCCGAAAGCATTGAACGCGCTCACCTTCGACATGGCCGTGCGCATGACCGCGGTGCTGCGGCGTTGGGCGGACGATCCCGACGTCGGCGCGATCCTTCTCGACGGCGCCGGCGAGCGCGCGTTTTGCGCCGGCGGCGATATTCGCGCCCTTTACGACGGCGCGAAAGCGGGAAGCTCGCTCCCCGCACAGTTCTGGTCGACGGAATATCGCCTCGACGTTTTGATCGCGCGTTATCCGAAACCGGTGATTGCGGTGATGGACGGCCTGGTGATGGGCGGCGGCGTCGGACTGTCCACGCACGCCGCACATCGCGTCGTCACCGAACGCTCGGCTATCGCAATGCCGGAGGTCGGCATCGGTTACTTTCCCGACGTGGGCGCCTCATTCGTGTTGGCCCGCGCACCGGGATATACCGGCACCTACCTGGCGTTGACCGGCGAGCGGATCGGCGCCGCCGACGCAATCTATTGCGGCCTTGCCGACATTAATATTCCGGCCGCGAAGCTTGTCTCACTGTCGGAGGCGCTCGGCGATTGCCGCGGCACCGACGGCGTGCGGGCCCGGCTTGCCACGCTGTCGGCGCCAGCGGCGGACGGCAAAATGGCGGCGGCCCGGCGCTGGATCGACGCGTGTTACGGAGCCGACGACGCTGAAAATATCGTCGCCCGCCTCGTTGCCGAAAAAGACGATACCGCTCGCGCGGCGCTCGCAATCATGCAGAAGGCGTCGCCGACGTCGCTGAAAGTTACATTGCGAAACATCCGTTCGGCCTTATCATTCAAGCGCGTAGAGGAAAGCTTCCAGCAGGATTTTCGTGTCTCACTTGCCTGCATTGCCGGCCATGACTTCATCGAGGGCATCCGTGCGCAAATTGTCGACAAAGACCGCAATCCCGCGTGGAAGCCGAAGGAACTCGCGGATGTCACTCCGGCCATGGTCGATCGGCACTTTCAGTCCGTCGGCGCGCTGGAACTGACATTCGCGGAATAAAGGGAGGTTACGCAGATGCCGACCATCGGATTCATCGGTCTCGGGAACATGGGCGGCCCAATGGCCGCCAATCTCGTCAAATCGGGCGAGCATGTGCTGGGCTTCGACGTCGTGGCCGCCTCACGCGAAGCCTCCGCGCGCGACGGGGTGCAAATCGTCGGCAATGCCCGAAGCGCCGCCGATGACGCCGACACTGTCATCACCATGCTGCCGGCCGGCGAACACGTTCTGTCGGTCTGGAACGACGTGGTGCCGCACGCGCGGCAGGGCACACTGTTTATCGATTGCTCGACCATCGACGTTGAGAGCGCACGCAAAGCGCACAAGCTTGCCGCCGAGCGCGGCATCGCCACGCTCGATGCGCCGGTTTCCGGCGGGGTCGGCGGCGCCAAAGCGGCAACGCTTACCTTCATGGTCGGTGGCTCCGAGCACGCTTTCGCGCGCGGCAAGCCGGTGCTCGAGCGCATGGGCAAGCGAGTTCGTGCATTGCGGCGAGGCCGGCAACGGCCAGGCCGCCAAGATTTGCAACAACATGATCCTCGGCGTCTCGATGATCGCCGTCAGCGAAGCGTTCGTGCTCGGCGAAAAGCTTGGCCTGTCACATCAGGCGCTGTTCGACGTGGCGTCGGCATCGTCAGGACAATGCTGGTCCCTGACGAGCTACTGCCCGGTGCCGGGACCCGTGCCGGCAAGCCCGGCGAACAACGCCTACAAGCCGGGATTTGCCGCGGCATTGATGCTGAAGGACCTCAAGCTCGCCAAGGCGGCAGCCGATTCAGTCAAGGCCAACGCTGCGCTGGGCGCGCAGGCTGCCGCGATCTACGACCACTTCGCGCAACAGGGCCACAGCGGATTCGATTTTTCCGCGATCATCAATCTCGTGCGCGAGCAGTCCAAGGCGCGCTAGGGCTGCACTTATTCGTCCCGCGATTTTGACCATGGTGTACGAGGCAATGCTCTGCTTTCGACCGGCCAGACCCTTTGAATAAGGCCGTACAAAAGAGCCGTGGTCAGTCCGATTAATATGACACCGTTAAGAGCTTCCAATGCGCCCATCAGCCGCCAATGATCGGCCAGAAAAAGTTGTGAATGGCCGTAGGTCGTAATGGCGCTTAGCGAATACAGCATCGCTGTCGCACCATCCGGCAGCGCTCCCAGATGCCGATACGCCGCCGCCCAGATTCCGGCCTCGATCGCGTGTAACACGGTCGCCCAGATGGCTGTACCTCCTATGCCCAGAGCAAATACGAACATGAAATGAGCGCGGGCCCGGGCCTCAGTCAGGATTTGAACCATTTTCACATTGAACAAGCCCAGCCCTATGACGTGAATAACCACCGTCAGCAAGATCAACGGTATGCTCCACGCCCAACTGGTGTTCCACACGGTTTCACCGTCCATACACAAAACCAACAAGCTGCATGGCCGGGACAAACCCGGCCATGAGCTTTTGTAAATTAGATTACTGCGACGGGTCTTTCGGCGACCACAGCTTCACCGGCGAAGTCTTTTCATAAGCCTCGCCGTGCGGATAGCTGATGGCCTCCAGCTGCAAGCCCCAGGGTGCGAGGAAATAAAAGATACTTTGTCCCGCGGCTGGGCCCTGATCGACCGAAAGATTGAAGAACGTCTTCACGCCCTTGCCGTCGAGATAGGCCTTCGCCGCTTTGATATCGTCAACATAGAACGCGATATGATAACCGCCGATGTCGCTGTTCTTCGGCGTCATGTTCTTCTGGTCCGGCGAGGTGTACTGGAACAGCTCGATGTCGGAGCCGTAGCCGCAGCGCACCATCGTTATCTGTTGAATGACGGCCCGCGGATTGACGTTGAGCAACTGCTGCATGAAGTCACCCTTCTCGTCGGAGAAAGGACCGAACGCCATCGCTTCCTTGCAGCCCAAGACGTTGACGAAAAAGCCGGTCGCCTGCTTCATATCCGGAACGGTGATGCCGGTGTGGTCGTGACCGCGCAGCCCGGGCAAGCCGTCGGCGCGGGCGGTAACAGCGCCGGCAAGCAGCGCGGCGCTGACGGTAGCTATCGCAAGGTGGTGACTCAGACGAAACATATTGCTCTCCTTTCGGGACTGGATTTGCGATCGCGCCGGGCCGCCCGATCGGCTGGCGGCGCGATTAGAACAGTCAGGCGGGCGCCGAAGCATCCACCGCGGCGCCGCGCATCAGCCAGCCGGGATCAACAGTCGGCAACGGAATAGCGTCGATGAGCATGCGCGTGTAGGCCGCCTGCGGCGCGGCAAAGACCCGCTCGCAGGGCCCCTCTTCAACCACCCGGCCTTCGCGCATAACGACGACGCGCTGGCAGATCGAGCGGACCACCGACAGATCATGGCTGATGAAAGCGAGCGCGAGATGCATTTCGGTGGTCAGCTCTTTGAGGAGACGCAGCACCTGCGCCTGGGTCGAGACGTCGAGCCCGGAAACAATTTCGTCGGCCAGTACGAAATCCGGCTGCAACACCACGGCGCGTGCGATGCCGACGCGCTGCCTTTGCCCGCCGGAGAGTTCGAAGGAATAACGATCGACCGCGCTGCGCGGCAGTCCGACGCGATCGAGCTCGTTATGCACCAGCGCGCGCGCGGTTTTTCGATCACCGGCCAGGCCGTGCAACAGGATTGGCTCGATCAGTATCCGTCCGATGGTATGCCGCGGATTGAGCGACGACATCGGGTCCTGAAAGATCATCTGCATGCGCCGCCGCAACGGACGCCGCGCATGCTCGTCAAGCGCGGTGATATCACTGCCGTCGAACACGACCGACCCCGCCGCTGGCTGCACCAGGCCGAGCAACGCGCGTCCGAGCGTGGTTTTGCCCGAGCCAGACTCGCCGACAATCCCGACCGTTTCGCCTTTGCCCACACGAATGTCGACATCGTGCAGCACCGGTGCCGGCGCACGCCGCCCGTAGGAAACAACCAGTCCGCGCGCGAACAGAAGATCGTCAGCCACTGCGCGCCCCCGCATTGGCCACATCGAAGGCGGCGATCTCGGCGCGCAGCCCCGCAATCACTTCGGGCGGCGTCGGCTCGAGACCGATATCCGGCCGGTCGTAACGCGGATTGGCCGCCAGCAGCGCCCTGGTGTAGGCGTGGCGCGGCGACGACAGCACGTCCGCGGTGATGCCCTGCTCGACCACCTTGCCCATATATAAGACGGTCACGCGGTCGCAGATTTTCGCGACCACGCTGAGATCATGCGACACGAACAATACGCTGGTGCCATGGCGCTCCTGCAGCGCGCGGATCAGCCGGAGAATTTGCTTTTGCACGGTGACGTCGAGCGCGGTGGTGGGCTCGTCGGCGATTACAAGTTTAGGCTCGAGCCCAAAGGCGGCGGCAATCAGCACGCGCTGGCGCATGCCGCCGGAAAGCTGATGCGGATAGCTCGCCAGCACGCGATCCGGATCGCGGATTTGCACCTCTTCGAGCAAGGATCGCGCGCGCACACGCGCGCCTTTGGCCGAAAGCCCGCGTTTTAAGCGCAACCCGTCGGTCATTTGCACGTCGATCCGTCGCGACGGATTAAGCGCGGTCGAGGGATCTTGCGGAATGAGCGCGATATCGCGGCCCAGCACCGCGCGCAACGCGTTGGTCGAAAGGGTCAGAAGATCGCGCCCTTCGAACCCTATTTGTCCGCCGGTGATCCGCACTTGCGAAGGAATGATTCCCAGAATGGCCTTGGCGATGGTGGACTTTCCCGCGCCGCTTTCGCCGACGAGCCCGTGCACTTCGCCGAGGCCGACGTCGAGCGATACGCGGCGCAGGATCGGCCGGTTGCCGTCGCGCAGCGAGATCGCGCTCAATTGCTCGATGGCAAGACGCGGCGCGATCATTGGCGCGGTCATCGGCGCAGCACCGGGTCGAGGCTGCGGGCAAGCCCGTCGCCAAGCTGGTTGAATGCAACGACGGTGGCGAACAATGCGGCGAGCGGCACCGCCAGCACCCACCATCCCTCATGCACGATCTGCCGGCCTTCCGCGATCATGCCGCCCCAGGTCGGCGTGTCGGACGACACCGACAGCCCGACGAAGGACAGGATCGCCTCGACCACGACGGCGATGCCCATTTCCAGCGTCAGCAACGCAATCAGCACCGGCACGACATTGGGAAGGATTTCGCGGAACAGAATCGCCGGACGCGAAAAGCCGATGGTGCGGGCGGCGGTGACATAATCCATTTGCGCCTGGCTCATCGTCTCGGTGCGCACCACGCGGCAGAACCGCGTCCAGTCGATGACGACAATGGCGATAATCACCGAATGCAAGCCGGTGCCGATCACCGCGATCAGCAAGATCGACAGCAACACCGGCGGGAAAGCCATCCAAACGTCGACCAGGCGCGAAATCAGCGCATCGACGAATGTGCCAAGATAACCGGCGAGCAAACCGAGGACCGACCCGATCAGGCAGGCGAGGCCCGCCGCGACGAAGGCAACGGTGAGCGAAACCCGCGTGCCGAAAATCACCCGCGACAGGACGTCGCGTCCGAGCCCGTCGGTGCCCAGGAGAAAGCCCGGCTCGGCGTCGGCGAAACCGGCCGGCGGCACCGTGGCGATGAGCAGATTTTGCGCCAGCGGATCCTTCGGCGCGATCAGCGGCGCGCCGATCGCCAGCACGATCAGGAACAGAATAAACCCGCCGGCACAAACTACCTTGGGATCGCGCGCCAGCCGCTGCGCGACCGACGGCAGGCGGTGACCGGCATCCGTCGCATTTGCGGTGGCGGCTGGTGACCAATGCTCCACGTCGCGCCGTCCGGCTCAGGCGTGCCGCAGTCGCGGATTGAGCGCCGCGACAGTGAGATCGACCCCGATATTGATTAGGATGAAAATCAGTCCGAACAGCAATACCAGGCCCTGGATCAGCGGAAAGTCGCGATTGATGACGGCATCGATGGCGAGGTTGCCTATGCCCGGATAGGCGAAAATCCGCTCGACGATCACGGTGCCGCCGACCAGGAAGGTGAATTGCACGCCGGTGAGCGCGAGTGTCGGCCCGATTGCGTTGCGCAATGCCTCCTGCAAAACCAGACGAAGCTCGCCGAAGCCCTTGATGCGCGCCAGCAGCACATAATCCTGCAGCATTGCTTCTTTCAACGACTGCTTGAGCAGCCGCACGATCACGGCGGCGAGCGGCAACGCAAGCGCCAGCGTCGGCATTACCATGTGGCTGAGGATATTGCCGGCGACGGCGAAGCGGCCGGTGAGAATGCTTTCAGTCAGATAAAACCGGGTGGCGAAGCCTTCTGCCAGCGCCGGGTCGATCCGACCGGTCAGCGGCAAAACCGGCAGCGCAACGGCGAACAGCAGGACCAGCGCCAGCGCCCAAATAAAATCGGGCACCGCCAGCATGATGGAATTCAGGCCGTCAATCACCGCCTCGCCCGGCGTGCGCCGCAACAGCGTGCCGACGACGGCAATGCTACCGCCCAAAACGACGGCAACGATCAGCGCCATCAGCGCGAGTTCGATGGTCGCCGGCAGCCGCGACGCCAGCACTTCGGTTACATAGCGATGCAGCGTGATCGAGGTGCCGAAGTCGCCGGTGACGATGCCCCTGATCCAGATCCAGAACTGCGCAAGGAGCGGCGCGTCGAGCCCATAATGCGCCTTCAGCGCCGCAATGTCCGCGGGCCCCGCACCGGGCGAGATCATCATCGCCACCGGGTCGCCGGGCACGACGCGCAGCAGCACGAAAACCACGACTGCTACGCCGGCCAGCGTTACCAGCGCCATAGCAGCGCGATTGGCGATGACGGCAAGCAGCATGCACGGTCCTTAAACCTGACGATGGGCCGCCGCGCCCCGGGCGCGGCGGCGGACCGCATCGACGAGATTTACGCCTTTCTGACCAGCGTCGCCGGCTGCAAGGCGCCCGAACCGTTCGGGGTCACCTTGAGATCGGACTTGTAGAGGATCGGCTGGGCGTATTGCAGCAGCGGCAGGATGTAGCCCTGCTCGGCGATGTAGCGGTCAACGGCCTTCCAGCCGGCGATCCGCTTCGCCTCGTCCTTCTCACCCCACAGCGGTCCGATCTTGGCGTCGAGATCGTCCGAGTGCCAGGCCGAATGCGGCGACTTGGAGAACATCGCGAACCCGGTCGAAGTGGTGGGATCGCCGATCGCGTTGCCCCAATTGTAGAACGCCGCCGGCGCAAGCTTGTGCGACATGCGCAGCTCGAAGTGCTTGGCGATTTCGTAGATCTCGATATTCGCCTCGATGCCGACGTTACGCCACATCCCGACGATCGCCTGGACCATTTCGTAATCTTTCGGCTTATAGCCACGAGTCGTCTGGATGGTGAACTTTACCGGCTTCTCTTTCGAGTAGCCGCTCTTGGCCAGAAGTTCGGTCGCAAGCTTCGGATCGTGCGGAACCTTGATGGTCGGATCGAAGGCCGCGTATTCCGGCGCCTCGAGCGTGGCGATGGGAACGCCGTAGCCGCGCAACAGCCGCTTGACGATCGCTTCCTTGTCGACCGCATGGCACATAGCGAGGCGGACGTTCTTGTCGTCCATCACGCCGCCATTGGTGATGAAGATTTGCGCGATGTCGGAGATCGGCGTGCATACGCCTTTCAGGCCGGCCTTGCTCTTGAGCCGGTCGTATTCTTCGTACGGCACTTCCAAAGTGATGTCGGATGAGCCGCTTTCGATTTCGGCGACGCGGCTGGTCGCGTCCGGCACGAACTTAAAGACTACCGTTTCGAACGGCGGCTTGCCGCCCCAGTATTTAGCGTTGGCCTTGAGCCGCAGATAGGCGTTGCCTTCATACGCATCGACCATATAGGGGCCGGTGCCGATCGGCGCTTTCTCGAAGCCCTGCGGGCCTACCTTCTCGTAATACTTCTTCGGCAGCACATAGCCGGTTAGGAAGGCCATCCATTTGAAGATGACGGGATCGTATTGCTTCACGTCGGCGGTGATGCGCTTGCCGTCGACCTTGAAATTTTCGATACCGGCCCAGATGAACGACACCGGATTGCCACCGTCGGGCTTGGCTTCGCGCTGAATCGACCAGACGACGTCTTCCGGCGTGAACGGCGTGCCGTCGTGCCAGACGACGTTCTCGCGCACATCCATCCAGACTTTGGTCTTGTCGTCGTTCCAGCCCCAGCCGGTGAGCAGGCCGGGCTCAAAAGCGAGATTGGGTTTCTGACCGACATACTGATCGAAAATCGAGCGGTACATCGCCTGAATGGTCGGATTGACCGACGAAGGCCCCACGTCCGGATCGAATGACGGGAGCGGCACGTTGTAGGCGATGTTGAGCGTGCCGCCGGCAGCCGCGATGGCGAAGCGTTGAGGCGCAAGCAATGTAGTAAGGAAGCCGCCGCTTGTCGCGAGGGCCTGACGACGCGTTACGTTGAACATGATGACACTCCCCCAATAGCCGCCGAGGCGGCGGCAACTCGTGGGTGCGACTCTACGCGAAACTGCATAGCCGGTCGGCACCGTAGGGCAGTTACTTTAAGCCTAAAGCAACAGGCGGACAAGCTGACGCATTGGGCTTTTTTCCGCATTTTTAGACACTGCTTTGCCCGCCGCGGAGCAGGCGCAAACGGCAGCGCCAGCCGCGCCTCCGACCGCTCGCAAGGGGGGCGGCCGCGCGCCAGGAACCGTTGCAAGACCAATGGGAAGGTTTCATATGTATTGGACCGGCGGGCGTGCTGATCGGGCGACGTCGTCGCGGAGGATTTTCAATGGCGGAACGATCGTTCGCGCGCGAAGTGCAAGACCTCAAGCTCGGCGAGGGCGAGGAATTCCGTGGCGAGGGAATTCTCGCCATCACCAAGGCACTGCTGCAGTCCGGCGTTTCCTATGTCGGCGGCTATCAGGGCGCGCCGATCTCGCATCTGATGGACGTGCTCGCCGACGCCAAGGACGTGCTCGACGAGCTCGGCGTGCATTTCGAGAATTCGGCGTCCGAGGCCGCGGCCGCGGCAACGCTTGCCGCGTCGGTGAATTATCCGATCCGCGGCGCGGTGACGTTCAAGGCGCCAGTCGGCATCAACGTCGCGTCCGACGCGATCGCCAATCTTGCTTCCGGCGGCGTGATCGGCGGGGCGCTCATCATCATCGGCGAGGATTACGGCGAAGGCTCCTCGATCATGCAGGAGCGTTCCCATCCCTTCGCCATGAAATCGCAAGTCTGGCTGCTCGATCCGCGCCCGAATCTGCCGACCATCGTCAAGATGGTCGAAGACGGCTTCCAGCTTTCTGAAGTTTCCCACACCCCGGTCATGCTGGAAGTCCGCATCCGCGCCTGTCACGTGCACGGCCGTTTCATGGCCAAGAACAACAAGAAGCCGGACTTTACGTTGCGGCAGGCGCTGGAAAATCCGCGCCGCGACACCGAGCGCGTGGTGCTGCCGCCCGCCTCGTATCTGCACGAGCGCGAAAAGATCGAGCAGCGCTGGCCGGCCGCGGTGAAATTCATCAAGGAGCGCAAGCTCAACGAATTCTTCGGTCCCGAGACCGCAGATGTCGGCATTGTCGTGCAGGGCGGGATGTACAATTCGGTGATGCGCTCGCTGCAGCAGCTCGGCCTTGCCGACGTCTACGGCGAGACGTCGGTGCCGATCTATTGCCTCAACGTCACCTACCCGCTGATCGACGACGAGGTCGCCGCCTTCGCCGCCAATAAAAAGGCGATCCTCATGGTCGAGGAGGGTCAGCCGGAATTCATCGAGCAGGCGCTCAACACCATTCTGCGCCGCCGCGACATCCAGACCAGGATTTGCGGCAAGGACGTGCTGCCGATGGCCGGCGAATACACGCCGCAGGTCGTCACCAAGGGCATCAAAAGCTTCCTTGAACTGCACGGAAAAAATCTGCTCGGCAACTCGCCACCGCCACCCGACTCCTCGGCGGTGCTTGCCGACCCGAAAGTCAAGGAACTCGCCAAGACGGTGCCGCCGCGCCCGCCGAGCTTCTGCGTCGGCTGTCCGGAGCGGCCAATCTTTGCCGCGATGAAGCTTGTGCAACAGGAACTTGGGCCGCATCAGATCGCGGGCGACATCGGTTGCCATCTGTTTGCCAGCCTGCCGCCGTTCAACATCGGCGCCACCACTATGGGCTACGGCCTCGGTCCGGCGTCATCGTCGGCGTTCAACGTCAAGACCGACAAAAAGGCGATCTCGGTCATCGGCGACGGCGGCTTCTGGCATAACGGCCTGTCCACCAGCATCGCCAACGCGGTCTACAACAAGCAGGACCAGGTGATCATGGTGGTCGACAATTTCTATTCCGCAGCCACTGGCGGGCAGGACATCCCCTCCTCGCGCGCGATCAATCCGGCGCGCGCCACCAACAACACCATCGTCAACGCGGTGAAAGGCGTCGGTGCAAAATGGGTGCGCCACACCGATCGCACCTACGACGTCGGCTGGATGCGCGACACGCTGCGCGAGGCACTGACGTCCGAAGAGAGCGGCCCGAAGATTATTGTCGCCTCATCGGAATGCATGCTCAACAAGCAGCGCCGGGTGAAACCGCTGTTTCAGAAATCCGTGCGCGAAGGCGAACGCAAAATCCGCGAGCGCTTCGGCGTCGACGAAGACGTGTGCACCGGCGATCACGCCTGCATCCGGCTCTCCGGCTGCCCATCGCTCTCGGTCAAGCACACCGACGATCCGCTCAAGGACGATCCGGTGGCGGCGATCGACAACAATTGCGTCGGCTGCGGCAATTGCGGCGAAGTGTCGGAAGCCGCCGTGCTCTGCCCGTCCTTCTACCGCGCCGACATTATTCACAATCCGTCCTGGTGGGATCGTTTCCTGTCCGGCGTGCGGCGGTCGGTGATCGGCTTCCTGCAAAATCGCCGCGAGGCCCGCCGGGTCGTGTTCGCGGATTGACGCGGAGGCCAGCACCATGGACGCCCCGTCGGCAACGCCGAAAACGCCGACCCGCTACACGACTGAGCGGCCGATCTGCCTCGCCGTCATGGCGATGGGCGGCCAGGGCGGCGGCGTTCTTTCCGACTGGATCGTTGAGCTTGCCGAATCCCAAGGTTGGCACGCCCAGTCCACGTCGGTGCCGGGCGTCGCGCAACGCACCGGCGCGACCATTTATTACGTCGAGATGCTGCCGCCGAAAGCGGGCCGCGCGCCGATCCTGTCGCTGATGCCGGCGCAGGGCGAAGTCGACGTGGTACTGGCATCCGAACTGATGGAGGCCGGCCGTTCGATCCTGCGTGGCCTGGTGACGCCGGATCGCACGACCCTGATCGCCTCCACGCACCGCCTCTACTCGACCGCGGAGAAGGAAAAGCCCGGCGACGCCACCGCTGATCCGGCCGTGGTGATCGACGCGGCCGATGTCGCAGCCAAGCGCACCATCGCGTTCGACATGGAGGCGCTGGCCAACAAGAACAACAGCCACATCTCCGCCTGCCTGTTCGGGACGCTGGCCGCATCCGGTGCGCTACCGTTCGAGCGCGACGCCTTCGAAGCGATCATCAAAGCCGGTGGCAGGGGCATCGAGCCGAGTCTTAAGGCGTTCAGCGCCGCCTTCGACCAGGCCAAGGAACCGGCGGTTCCCGCCGCGGAGCGTCCGGTTCTCAAGCGGCCCGGCAAGCACTTCGCGCCGCTGCCCGCTTCCGCGGGGCGGCCCGACCTTGACCAGCTCCTCACCCGCATCCGGGGATTCCCGGAACCGCTGCACGCCATGCTGTTTGCCGGCGTCAAACGTCTGGTCGAGTTTCAGGACCCGGCCTATGCCGGCGAGTATCTTCACCGCGTCGGCAGGATTTACGCTCTCGACCAAACGCATGGCGGCGCGGCAAAAGGCTATGCGCTGAGCATGGCAGCGGCAAAATACATCGCCGTCGCCATGGCCTATGACGACGTGATCCGCGTCGCCGATCTCAAGACGCGGGCGAGCCGTTATGATCGCGTGCTGCGCGAGAACAGCGTCGGCGACGAACAGATCGTCTACACCACCGAATACATGCATCCGCGGCTGGAGGAAGTCGCAGGCACCATGCCAGCGCCGCTCGGCCGTTTCATGGAAGCGCACCCGGCTTTGTTCGGCTTCGCCTTCCGCAAGGGACGGCGCGTGCGCTCGGGCACGATCCACTGGTTCCTGATGCTGTACGTGCTGGCGATGTTCAAGCCGATCCGCCGCACGACCTTGCGGCACAAACGCGAAATGGCCCATTTGGACAAGTGGCTCGCGGCCGCGGCCGCGCAGGTGACGAAGAATTACGATGTCGCCGTCGAGGCGATCAATGCACGCCGGCTGGTCAAGGGCTATTCCGACACGCATGCGCGCGGCGAAGCGAAATTCGACCGCGTAATGGCCGCGGTACCGGCGCTAGCGGCGCGCGCCGACGGCGCCGACTGGATGCGGCGGCTCCGTGACGCGGCCTTGCTCGACGAAAAAGGCATCGCGCTCGACGGCGCGCTCAAGACCATCGCGACGCTTTAGAGTGCGTCATCTGCAGGGTTCCGTTCATTTTCGACGCCTTCTGGAAAATCTCGCACTACCACGAGGCGATTGGCAACACCGTCCGGGTGTGGGTTCAACTGCCTTCCACCTTCAGCGACCGCAGAAAACGACGATTTTACAAAATGATGCTTGGATTGCGGATCGACTGATCGCATTCGATCAAGTTCACCTGCTTGGCCATGATCTTCCAGCCGCTTTCGCCGCGCGCAACGCGGTGCCCGGCCCAGCCGGTCAATTGTCGGGTCTCGTCACCCCAAAACTCGCTGATGAGGAAGTTTGACCGCAGCATGCGCTTGTCGGCATGAGCGGTGGAGAAAACCTCGACATTGGTGATAAGCCGAACCGTGCGCGACGCCGGCGCTTGCGACCACGCGAACCCGGTGCGCATGCGATAAATGCGGTCTTCAAGCCGGCGGCGATCGTCGAACATGATCGAGATCTCGCGGCGCGGGTCGCCACCGCTCGGCGTCGATGGCACCCAATAAACGCACTCTAGTGCATACATGGCCAGCCATTCGTCGTAGCGAAGCTGGTCGAGCAGCCGCGCCTCGCGTTCGAGCAGCCGGCGAAACTCGTCGCGCACAACGACGTCGGCGACGACGAGTGCATCGTCCTGCCATTCGGAGAAATCGGCGACGAGATCGCGATAGAGCGCGTCACTGACGTAATACGAGCTGCGCGAAGGATCGAGCGGCGCCTGCATTGTCACGTCATGGCTCCCGCTGGATCGCAAAGTTGGCACGGGCCTTCATCAAGCGCTTCCACTCCTTGAAATGCTCGCGCATGAACGCTTCGTCGGTCGCCGGCGCGGTGATCGTGCCGTCTTCAAGCGTCTTGACGCGGCCGGGAATGCCGAAGCCGCGGTTCATGTAAACCCATTCGTCCTCGACCGCCATCAGCCCGCGCTGAATTCTGCTCGAAGTTAGCGATGTCATCGACTTCACCGAAATTAGGGAAGCCTTCCTGCGTACGCATGCGAAGCGCATTGATGTCGGTGACCGCATCGTCGCCGAGGCTGCCGTCTTCATCAACGATCATGGTGCCGTACCAGATGGCGTTGGTCTCATCGATGCTGACCGGCTCGAACACCTGGATATGATTGCCGAGCAGCGACAGGTTCGGAAAGACGTTGATGTTGACGGGTTCGGAGCCGGCAAGATCGAGCAGCGCAAAGGCGCGGTCGCCGTAGCGTTTGATGAACTCCGCTTCGTAGTGCTCCATGCCGGGATGGGCGCTCTCAAGTGCCCACAAGCCGCCCGGCCGTGGCTCCAGGTTGGGCCGCTTGTCCTTGAAATGATTGCCGTGCCCGGTGTAGCGCATGTACATCGGTTGGGCGTCCGGTGAATTGCGGTAGTACGCCATGCCTTTCGCATTTTCGCCGGCAAAGCGATTCTCGGTTTCAAGCAACGAGCGGTGCGAATAAGCGACGTGATAGCCGTCGCACGAATTATCGTAGGCAAGCTTCCAATTGCCCTTGTACCTGAACCTGTTCGCTTCACAGACGACGACCTTGCCGCCCGGGTTGCGGTCGAGCCATTGGTCGATGATCTCCGCGATCGGCCCAAGATGCTCGGGCAGCGGCAACGCGTCCATACTGAGCGTACCAAAGATGAAGCCGCGATAGGATTCGACCCGCGGTACTTGCGCGAGATTATATTTTGGATCGCGCATGTCGCCCGCATAGCCTTCCGGCCAGGGCACTCCGCGCAATTTGCCCGAGTTGAGAAAATTCCAGCCGTGATAAGGGCATTGGAACGATTTGGTGTTGCCCTTGTCCCAGCGGCATAAAGTCGTGCCGCGATGGGTGCAGCGGTTATACAGCGCGCGAAGACGTCCCTCGGCATCACGCACGATGATGAGCGGACGCAAGCCCATGCGTCGCGTTATGAAATCGTTTGGTTTCGGGATCTCGCTTTCATGCGCGAGATAGGTCCACGTGCCGCCGAAAATGCGGGTCATCTCGGCTTCGAAAATCGCGGGATCGGTGTAAATCAGCCGGTGCGCCCGGTCTTCCTGCACCAGATAGTCCCAATCGTGGAGCGCGGTCCCTTCGAGCCGGGCTGGCGGGGATCCGACCTTTTCAAGCGCCGTCATGAACAGTCCTCCCCGCCCATTGTGCCTGCAAAAAATTGCCAGGCGCGATCGCTAGAAGAAATCGAAATACTCATTCTGCTCCCACTCGCTCGGCTCGTCGTTTGCAGGCGGCGCGCCAGGCCCTTCGAGCGAATTCAGATACCGGCTGGCTTCCGTCCGCTTGAGCTTGATGAAGTAATCGACGAACTTATCGCCGAGGGCGCGCCGGAACAACGGTTCGCGATCAAGCGCGTCCAGAGCTTCCGGCAGGCTCTTCGGCAGCAGCGGCCGTTCGGCGGCGTAGGGCTCGTCGTTCGGCGGCGGCGGCGTTGCGGCGCTTTCGATGCCGGCGAGGCCGGCGACGATCTGCGCCAGAATATAGAGATAGGGATTGGCGGCGGGCTCGCCAACGCGGTTCTCGAGGCGGGTCGCTTGATCGCCGGCGCCGCCGAGCACGCGAATCATGGCCCCGCGATGATCGTGAGCCCACGCCGCGCGATCCGGCGCGAGCGAGTTGGGCCAGAAGCGGCGGTAGCCGTTGACCGTCGGCGTGGCGAAAGCCGTACCGGGCACGGCGTACTGCAGGAGACCCGCGAGATACGATTGCCCGACAGGCGAGAGAAGCTCGCCCGCCTGTTGCGGCATGAACGCGTTGTTGTCGGTGGCTGTTTCGGTCAGAGATTGGTGTAAATGCCAGCCGCTCGAATAAAAGCCCTTGAGCGCTGGGCGTGCCATAAAGGTGGCAAAATAGCCGAGGCGCCGGCAGATTTGCCGCGTCGCGGTCCGGAACAGCAGTACGTTGTCGGCAGCCGCAAGCGCTTCGCGCGGCGCGAACGTGCATTCGACTTGCCCCGGTCCCCACTCATTCTCGATCGAACGCAGCCCAAGCCCAAGCGCATCGAAGTTTTCGCCGAGTGCGTCGAACACGGGCTGCATCAGGTCCATGTTCGATTCGGAATGATAGTGATAGCCGGGTTCGACCGGATGGGTCGCAATCGGCCGGCCGCGGATGCCGGGCGCGCCGATGTTGTCTTCGCCAAGATGATTTTCGGCTACTCGCAACAAGTACCACTCGATCTCCGGGCCGATCATGCTGAGAAAGCCGCGTTCGCCAAGCCGCTGGAGTGCCTTGCGCAGGAGCTGCCGCGGCGAGAAGTGAAACGGCGTGCCGTCATTGAAATATTCGTCGCCGAGAATCCAGCCGACGCCGGGCGCCCAAGGCAGCACTCGGAATGTTGTCGGGTCCGCAACGATGGTGAGATTGGGTGAGCCGGTCATTTCGTCCAGCCCCATGCCGCCGCCCCGCGTGAAAGACGCGAACACGCGGGCACCCGCGGAATTGAGTGTCGTCGTGGCGACCCCGATGTTGTAGCCGGCGGTGAGCGCCGAGACGAACGCGGGTGCGGTCAAGGTCTTGGCCCGCGAGTAGCCGTGAGTGTCGCCCCAGGCGAGGCGGACAAAGTGTAGTTTTTCAACTTCGACCCGTCGTGCGATCTCGGCAGCAAGTCGACGTTGCTCGCTGCTCCACAAGTCGTGTTTTTCGATGAACGTCGCTTGCTCGCTCATGATCGATTTGCTGCAGATCCGATCAGCCGGGCACCATCATCGTCTCGGATTCCCTACGCCAGCGCTTTCGCAATCAAAAAACCGGAGCCGCCGCCGAGCCCCGGGCCGGGATGGGTCGACGCGCCGATGTGATAGAGCCGCGCCACCGGCGTGCGGTGGTTGACCGAATTGTGGAACGGCCGCCAGAGGAAAAACTGGTCGATGCCGCAAAAGCCGCCGTAGGGATCGCCGCCGACCAGATTGACGTTGAGCGCTTCGAGATCGGCGGGCGAATACGCCTTGCGCGCAATCACATTGTCGCGGAAGTTCTCGATGTGCGAGGCGAGGATCGCCTCGATCCGGTCGGCGTATTTCTCCCGCACGCTTTCGGTCCAGCGGCCGTCCGCCGGCGCGGCGATCTTGCCGGCGGCGTCGCCCTTAATGAAGCGCGGCGCTTCCGGCAGTTGCAGCCATAGAATTGAGGCGCCCGGCGGGCAACGGCTCGGATCGAGCGCAACAGGCTGACCGACGCAGACGGTCGGCACCGCCGGCAACATGCCGCGCTCGGCTTCGTTTGCCGCCTTCGACACCCCGTCGAGTCCCGGCGTCAGATGGGTGAGCGCGACCCCGGCAAGCGCCGGCGTCT
This sequence comes from uncultured Alphaproteobacteria bacterium, assembly GCA_963747855.1. Taxonomy (GTDB): domain Bacteria; phylum Pseudomonadota; class Alphaproteobacteria; order Rhizobiales; family Xanthobacteraceae; genus BOG-931. The sequence goes on along the minus strand of CAVVGN010000002.1, from coordinate 93,486 downwards.
TCCATTGCGGCGGGGCTTTCAGCGCGTAGTGAACCTGCATGTTGCCTTTGCCGTAGCGGTATTGCGCGACGGAGTCGGCGACGTCCGCCGGCAAAGCGACGTCCGCCAGCAGCCGGCCGTAAAGCTGGTTGGGCGTCACCGAGCAGATCACGCCCCTGCCCGCTTCGATCTCGCGGCCGCCGGCGAGGCTGACGCCGCGCGCACCGCCATCGGCGTCGAGCAGCACGCGTTCCACGTCGGCGCCGACGATGATGTCACCGCCCTGATCGCGGATCAGCCGCTCGAATGCAGCCAGCACGTTCTTCGCGCCGCCCTTGACGATCGCCGCGCCGGCGACTTCGAGCGCAAAAGCGATGACCTTGGCCATCTCGCCCGAATAGGCGCTTTCGGGACCAAGCCCGGTATGCAGCACCCAGGGCGCGAACAGCGCGCGGACGAGGTCGGACTGAAAGCGCGTTTCCAGCCAGCCGCGCGCGGTGCCGAGCGCTTCGCCGAAGAAGGTCGCGAGGCCGCGCAGACCGCGCCGCCAGGCTTCGCGCGCAATGAGCTTGAGCATGGTGCGCGACCACAGCGAGCCGCCGAGCAGCGCGAAAATAAACGGGGCATCGGCGCCGGTGCGGCTGATGTCGGCGTCAAAGCGGGCGCCGTCACCGGGCGCGAGCTGCTCGAACGCAGCGACATTCGCCTTGCGATCCATGGAGAGGATCGCGTGGCGGCCGTCCGGCAGGACCACCGCCGTCGGCGTCGGCGAATGCGCGAACGCAAGCCCGCGCTTTTCCAGTTCGGGACCAAGCTCGGCGTACGCTGGCGACGTGATGAACAGAACGAAGGTCGTCGCCATCACGTCGTGCAGGAAGCCCGGCGCGGTGATCTCCTCGGTGCGGATGCAGCCGCCGATCCGGTCATTGCGCTCGACCACGACGACCTTGCGGCCCTTGCGGCCAAGCAACGCCGCGGCTACGAGCGCATTGATCCCGCTTCCGACAATCACATAGTCGGCGGCCATCGCCGCGGGCCCGGCTTACTTCTTCGGCACGAGCGCAAGCACGCGCAGCGGACTGCCGGTGCCTTTGACGATTTTCAGCGGCGCCGCGATCAGGATCGCGCCCTTTGGCGGCAGCTTGTCGAGCTGGCACAGGCTGGCGAGGCCGTAGCGATTGGCCTTGTGCATGAAGGTGTGCGCCGGGAACGGCGGGTCCATGCCGCCGGCCGAGCCGGCATCGGTGCCGACCGCTTCCGAGCCCCAGCCGATCACGCCCTTGTCGATCAGATAATGGATCGTCTCGGCGGTCGGGCCGGGCGAGTGCGGCCCCTTGTCGTCGGCATTGAGGAATTTTTCTTCGCTGGCGTTGCGCTTGTACCAGTCGGTGCGCATCAGCACCCAGCAGCCGGCCGGGATGTCGCCGTACTTCTTTTCCCACGCCTTCACGCCGTCGACGGTGAGGAGGAAATCGGCGCTCTTCGCCGTCTCCGCCGAACAATCGATCACGCAAGCCGGCGCCACGAAATTCTTCACCGGGATGGTATCGGTGCTGCCGTCTTTATAGTCCTTGCCGGAAATCCAGTGGTTCGGCGCGTCGAAATGCGTGCCGGAATGCTCGCCGAGCTTGAGCCAGTTCCAGGCCCAGAACGGCCCGTCCTTGTCGAAGTTGGAAATGGCGTGGATCTCGATCGGCGGCGTGTTCTTGCCAATTTGCGGCGGCAGCTTGATCAGCGGCGTATCCGGGCCGAGTGGCGCGGACAGATCCACCACGTCGATGGCGCCGGATGCGAGCGCCGAAGCAAAGTCGCTGAGAACTTGGGTACTGGTCATGCGGTCTCTCCGTCGCGCTCGATCAGGAGTGATTTGAGGCGGATGCCCTCGGCGGGATGCCTAGCGCGAACATTTTAGATATGAAATATCTGCGCTGGCAAGCGACCCGCAGTAGCGGTTCTGGAGCGCACGCATGGCCTACGACGCAATTGTGATCGGCGCCGGCGTGAACGGCCTCGCTGCCGCCGTGCATCTCACCGCCAAGGGTTGGAAGGTGCTGGTGGTCGAGCGCGCTGAGGTTGCCGGCGGCGCGGTCAAAACCGCGGAAATCACCCGGCCGGGCTTTCGCCACGACCTTTATGCGATGAATCTGGGCCTATTTGCCGGCTCGCCGTTTTTCGCCGCGCACAAGGATCGCTTGCTCGCCCACGGCCTCGACTTCGTCGGCGCCGAGCGATGTTTCGCAACCGCGTTTCCGGACGGAAGCTGGCTCGGCGTCGAGAAGAATGCCGATGCCAATGAGCGCCGCATCGGCGCGCTCCGATCCGGGGATGCCGACCGCTGGCGCGAAATGACCGCGGCCTTCGTTCAGGATGCGCCGCATATCTTTGGGCTGCTTGGTTCGCCGTTGCCGTCGTGGCAAGCGCTGCGCGTCGCATGGACAGCGTGGCGGGCGCGCGGGACTGCGTGGGTCGCGGACACGGTGCGCCTCCTGCTCGCCTCGCCGCGCGAATGGCTCGACGAAAATTTCGAGAACGAAAAGGTCAAGGCCATGCTGGCGATATGGGGCATGCATCTTGATTTTTCGCCCGATTGCGCCGGCGGCGCACTGTTTCCCTATCTGGAGGCGATGGCGGACCAGGCCTTCGGCATGGCGCTCGGGCGCGGCGGCGCCGACACCATCGTCACCGCCATGGTGCGCGCCATCACCGCCGCCGGCGGCGAGGTGCGGCTAGGCGCGGCGGTCCAAAGCATCGCTATGCGGGACGGCAGGGCCGCAAGCGTCGTGCTTGAAAACGGCGAACGGATCGACGCGGCCCGCGCCGTGATCGCCAATCTGCACCCGCGCGTGCTGTTCGGCGGCCTAGTGACGCCGTCGTCGGCACCGACGCGGCGGCTCGCGAGATTTCGCCCCGGCCCCGCGACCATGATGATTCATCTCGCGCTTAACGACTTGCCGGCCTGGAGCGCAGGCGCCGAGTTGGAGCGCTTTGCTTATGTGCATCTGGCGCCGTCACTCGCCGCGCTGGCGAGGACCTATACCGATGCGCTCGACGGTCTTCTGCCGGCCGAGCCCGGGCTCGTCGTCGGGCAGCCGACCGCGATCGATCCGTCGCGCGCGCCGGCCGGCAAGCATGTGCTGTGGGTGCAGGTGCGCGTTTTGCCGTCGCGCGTCCGGGGCGACGCCTTAGGCCACATTGCCGGCCGCTCTTGGGATGACATCAAGGACGCCTATGCCGACCGGGTAATCGGCATTATCGAGCGTTATGCGTCGGGCTTTTCCGCCAGCATCATCGCGCGCACAGTGCTCTCGCCCGCCGACCTCGAACGCGACAATCCGAACCTCGTCGGCGGCGACAGCCTCGCCGGCAGCCATCACCTCGACCAGAATTTTTTGTTCCGCCCGGCCTTCGGCTGGTCGCGCTACCGCACGCCGGTCGAGCGGCTATACATGGTCGGCGCCTCGACCTGGCCGGGCGCCGGCACCGGCGCCGGCTCGGGTTTCATGCTGGGCAAGATGTTGGCGGGGGCGTGATGCCAGCGTCAATTCCTCGCCTTCAGCAAATCGCGGCCGATGATCAATTTCTGCACCTCGGTCGCGCCCTCGTAGATGCGAAGCGGCCGGATCTCCCGGTAGAGATGCTCGACCACCGAGCCGACGCCGACGCCGAGCCCGCCGAAAATCTGCACCGCGCGGTCGATAACGCGCTGCGCGCCTTCGGTCGCCGCCATCTTGGCCATCGCCGTTTCGCGCGTCGTTGATACACCCTCGACGTCGCGCAGCCACGCCGCCCGATAGGTCAAGAGCGCCGCCGCGTCGATCTCGGTCGCCATGTCGGCAAGCGCGGCCTGGGTGAGCTGAAAATCGCCGAGCGTCTGGCCGAACATCTTGCGCGCTTGCACGCGGGCCAGCGCTTCGTCGAGCGCGCGGCGGGCGAAGCCAAGCGCCGCGGCGGCAACGCCGGCGCGGAAAATGTCGAGTGTGCGCATGGCGATCTTGAAGCCTTCGCCGGGCGCGCCGATCAGGTGCGTAACCGGCACGCGGCACGACTTGAAGCGTAGGCGGGCGAGCGGATGCGGCGCGACCACCTCGATCCGCTCGGCGATGTCGAAGCCCGCCGTTCCGGCTTCGACCAGAAACGCCGATAGGCCGCGCGCGCCAGGCGCTTCGCCGCTGCGCGCAAAAACCACGTAGAAATCAGCGATGCCGCCGTTGGAAATGAACGTCTTTTCGCCGTCGAGCACGTAATGGTCGCCGGCACGCTGCGCGCTCAAGGTCATGGCCGCAACGTCGGAGCCCGCCTCCGGCTCGGTCAGCGCAAAGGCCGCAATGGCGGCGCCGTCGCCCACCGCCGGCAAATAGCGCTTCTTGAGCGTATCCGAGCCGGCGAGCGTGATCGGGCCGCTGCCGAGGCCCTGCATGGTGAAGGCAAAATCCGCAAGCCCGCTGTGCCGGGCGACCGTCTCGCGCGCGATCACCAGATAAAGCGATTGCAGCGGATCGTATGCGCCGCCGAAACCGGCGGGGACGCAGTAGCGCAGCCAGCCCCCGGCGCCGAGATCGCGCACCCAGCGCTTGCACAGCGCGTCAACGTCGCGGTGGCCGCCCTCGCCCCCCTCGATATCGGCAGCGGCCTTAAGCGCCCACTCGTCAAGCTGCTCGGCAAAGGCGCGATGCTTGGCGTCGAAGAACGGCAGGCGCAAATGCGCTGTCCGGTTCATGTGTTTTCCTCCCGCGGTGGGGGCTTTTAAGCCCCATAACCATGCGGAGCGCAAATCATTGCATTTTTTGCCGCGCGCGGCAGACTGGCCTATTCGTTAGCGGACGCGCATTGCGGGAGTAGCCTTATGAAAGCGATCATCGCCGGCGGCGGCGTCGGCGGCCTGGTAACGGCGCTGATGCTGCACGCGCGCGGGATCGACTGCGAGATTTTCGAGCAGGCGGATGCCATCCGCGAACTCGGCGTCGGCATCAACACGCTGCCGCATGCGATCAAGGAATTGGCCGAGCTCGGGCTGCTTGAGCGGCTCGACGCGGTCGCGATCCGCACCTACGAGCTGTTCTACACTAACCGTTTCGGCCAGGAGATCTGGCGCGAGCCGCGCGGCATCGACGCCGGCTACGACATCCCGCAATTCTCAATTCATCGCGGCCGCCTCCAGGGCGTGATCTACCAGGCGGTGCGCGCGCGGCTCGGCAAATCGCGCATTCACACGAATTGCCGGCTAGGCTCGTTCACGCAGGACGACGGCGGCGTCACCGCCTACTTTTTCGATCGCGGCGGCTCGCATCGCCACACTGCCCGCGGCGACGTGCTGATCGGCGCCGACGGAATCCATTCCGTGGTGCGGGAAAAGCTCTATCCGAATGAAGGCCCGCCGCGCTGGAACGGTGCCATCCTCTGGCGCGGCGCGATCGACTGGCCGGCGTTTTTGACCGGCCGCTCCATGGTCGTCGCCGGTGGGCTCAACGCCAAGCTCGTCGTCTATCCGATCGCCGAAGGATCGCGGCCGGACCAGCGGCTTACCAACTGGGCGGTCGTCGGCAAGGTCAAAGACGGTGCAACCGTGCCGCCGCAAAAGCAGGACTGGTCGCGGCCGGGCCGGTTCGAGGATCTGATGCCGCATCTGCAGCGCTTCCGCATTCCCTACGTTGACGCGCGCGCGCTGATCGAGGCGACCAACGAGTTCTGGGAATATCCGATGTGCGACCGCGATCCGCTGCCGCGCTGGAGCCACGGCCGCGTCACGCTCTTGGGCGACGCCGCGCATCCGATGTACCCGGTCGGCTCGAACGGCGCATCGCAGGCGATCCTCGACGCCCGCTTCCTTGCCGACGGGCTCAAGGACGCCGACCATCCGGTGCACGCGCTCTGGCTCTACGAGCGAAACCGGCTGCCGGCGACGGCGGAGATCGTGCGGATGAATCGCCGCGGCGGCCCGGAAGGCGTGATCGACGCGGTCGAGGCGCGCGCGCCGGACGGCTTCTCGAACATCGACGACGTTTTGTCGTTCGAGCAAAGAAAGGCGATCGTGCGCGGCTACGCTTCGGCGGCGGGCTTCGCGCGCGAGCAGGTCAACAAGGCGGCGTAAGGTTACAGCCCGCATTACCAAGACTTCACGGCCGAGACTTCACGGCCAAGACTTCACGGCCAAGTTTTTTGCGCCTAAACTCGGCGGCGATATGATTGAGCCGCCGCTGAACGCGACCTTCGTGAAAAAACGCGCCAAGGAATTGGGCGCCGATCTGGTCGGCATTGCCAGCGCCGCCACGCTTAACGCCTTCCCACCCGATCCGCGCTGGCCGCAGACGCCCGAGCGCATTTCGCCCTATTGCAAGAGCGTGATCGTGTTGGTGCAGCGCATTCCTGCCGGCGCATTCCGCTGCAAGAGCAACGTGCCGGTGCAATACATCGACATGCTGGTGCTGCGGAAGATGGATAAGGTCGCCTATCGGCTGGCCGAGGAGTTGGAAGACGCAGGCCATCCGAGCTTTGTCACCGCCGCGCAGGAAACCGACTGGAATTATAAGCGGGCGAGCTATGGCCGGCTGTCGACCCGGCATCTCGGCGTCGAAGCGGGGCTTGGCACGCTCGGCCTTGAAGTCAACATCCTGACGCCGGAATTCGGCCCGCGCGTTTATCTCACCGGCATTCTCACCGAGCTTGATCTGGAGCCGGACCGGCCGATCACCGAACAGGTTTGCATCGGCGAATCGTGCAGCCGCTGCCTGCATTCGTGCCCGGCCGATGCGGTGCTGCATTTCGGCATCGACAAACGCGCCTGCGCCACCGAGGCGCAGGAATTCGGATTCTCCACCATCCTGCAATTCTTCGAGCGCTTCATCGACGCGCCGCGAGCGATGAAGGAGGAAATGGCGCGCTCGCGCGACGTCTTCGGCTTCTGGCAGGGACTGCTGCGGGTGGTCGGCTCGTTCGGCGACTGCCCGCGCTGTCTCGCCGTGTGCCCGGTCGGCAACGATTATCACGCGCATCTGGCCGATTTTCAGAAAACCATTCCGGAAAAGACGCCGGAGAAAGTCGCGCTCGGCAAAAGCTGGCGCGACGACCGGCTGCGCGGCGCCGACATCGACGGCCTCAACGACTGGAACAAGCGCTGGGTCGGCCCGGACGGCTATCAGGGCATGGTCGCGCGGCAATTGCAGGATTTCAAAAAAGCACAAGAGCGACGCAAGGAGGCGGCGCTGACAGATACCGGCGAGAGCAGTCGGTAATGGTTTCGGCGTTCAAACAGCCGCTCACCGCCGACGACATCAAGGCAAAGGCGCGCGCGCTCGGCGCCGATTTGGTCGGCATCGCCGACGGCGCCACGCTCGAACGCCATCCGCCCGACCCGCGCAATCCGCAGCGTCCGTCGGACATCACCGAACTCGACGGCGGCCGTGTCATCGTGCTGGCCAAGCGTGTCAGCCGCGGCACGTCGCGCATCGCCGCCTGGAACGACCGGCACAAATATTACAACGATGAACTGGCATTATCCCGTCTCGAAGAGGCTTCGCTGGAGCTGGCCTACTGGCTCGAAGACAACGGCTATCCCGCCATCATCGTGCCGCCGACGCATGTCGATCCCTGGGGCTATGATGGCGATCCAAACCGGCATCTCACTACGCTGATCTCGCTGCCGCACGCGGCGGTCGAAGCCGGGCTCGGCACGCTCGGGCTTAATCTGCAATTGCTGACGCCCGAATTCGGCCCGCGGGTGTTGCTGACCGCCATCCTCTGCTCGGTCGATGTCGCGTGCGACCGAAAGATGGAAACCGCGCTGTGCCTTGGGCCGAGTTGCGGGCGCTGCCTCAAGGTTTGCCCGGCCGACGCGGTGGGACATTGGACGCGCGACTGGCCAGCTTGCGACAAGTTTCGCTCGCCGCACGGCTTCGCGCAACTTTCCGAGCACGTCACCCGCATCATCGCCGAGCCGGATGCGGCGCGGCAGAAGGAGCTGGTCCGCTCCGAGGACAGCTTCAATCTGTGGCAAAGCATTCTGCGGGGCGCCGGCGTCATCACCGGCTGCCGGCGGTGCGCTGACGTTTGTCCGGTCGGCAGCGATTATTCCGCCATGTTGAGCGACGCGCTAGAAACGATCCCGGAAAATACGCCGGCGAAAGAAGCGCGCGCCGCTGCCATGGCCGCGGAGGAACAGGCCGGACAATTACCGGACACCTACGCCGATCAGCGCCGCTGGATCGGCACCCTGCCCCCGCGCGGCGATTGATCCCATGACGGCCGCGATGACGCCACTTGCTAATCTGCCGAAGACGCGAGCGGAGATCGACCACATCCAGTCCGCGCGCAAAAAGATCGCCATCCGGCAGGCCCGCCGCGCGCCGTTCTTCAAAGGCAAGCTCGATCACGTCAAGGCGGACCGGCTCGGCGACCCGGACGAATGGCGCAAGATCCCGATCCTCGACAAGGAGATGCTGCGCAGGCTCGACGACCGGGAGTTTTACGACAGCTTCTGCCTTGCTCCGGACGACGGCATTGCCGAATACTGGCGGTCCGGCGGCTCAACCGGTATGCCGCTGTTTTATCCGCGCAGCTATGGCGACATTGCCGCGGCGATGACCGGCTTCGCACGGATTTACGATTGCACCGGCTGCCAGCGCGGCGGCCGGGCGCATGTGTCCTTCCCGCTCGGCATCCATCCGGTCGGCCAGATGCTGGCGCGGGCCGCCTCGGCGCGCGGCATCGCCGTCAATTGGGCGGGCTCCGGCACCACCACGCCGTCGGTCCTGCAGCTCGAACTGATCGACCGGCTCAAGCCGACCATCTGGATGGGCATGAGCAGCTATGGGCTGCATCTCGCCAATCTCGCCGAAGCGAGCGGGCTCGATCTGGCGTCGCGCTCGATCGAGACCGTGCTGTGCTCGGCCGAGCCCCTGTCGGACGCCAAGCGCGACAAGCTCGCGCGCCAGTGGGGCGCGCAGGTGCGCGACACCTTCGGCATGACGGAAGCGGGCATGATGGGCGCGGAGGATGAAGCCGGAGGCGGCTTTCGCATCTGGACGGATATGTTCTTTGTTGAAGTGCTCGATCCGCAGACCTATGCGCCGGTCGAGGAAGGCGCGGTCGGCGCCCTGGTGGTGACGCCGTTATGGACCAACAACGTCACGCCGTTTTTGCGCTGGAACTCCGGCGACCTGGTCACCTGGCAGCGCGGCGACGACGCGGCCGGCCCGTTCTCGGTTTTTCCGCTGGTCAAGCATGCCCATCGCACCGCCGGCTTCTTCAAGGTCCGCGGCATCAACATCAATCACGCGGACTTTGAGGATTTCATTTTCCGCGATGTCGAGATCGGCGACTTCAAGGCCGAGCTCATCACCGAGCAAGCGCTCGATACCATGGTGGTGTCGGTCGAAGTCCGGCGCAATGTTGCGCCGGCGGCGGCCGCGGACCGGCTCAAGACCGCGGTGCGCGACAAATTCGGCCTGACGCCGCAAATCGTGGTGGTCGAAAACGGCACGCTGGCGCGCGAATTCGAAGCGAGCGTGAAGATGCCGCGGTTCTCTGATCGGCGGGAGTAAGTCGCGGAGCTGAGCCATCGGGGTAAGAGCCGGTGGCGAGAGCCCCAAGCGTGAGCGCCGAAAGGCGGCGCGCTTTCCAAATTGGACAGCGCGCGCCGCGCGTTAGCGCGGACATTGGTTGGACAATGCGTCTTCCGGCGCTCCGCTTCCCTTTTTTCGGCGGATGCAGTTTGCAGCCCGGATGGAACGAAGTGAAATCCGGGTTCATTAGAGCCGGTTCATCGTCCCCGGATGGCGCTTCGCTTATCCGGGCTACGGGCGTTGGCGAAGCTCGGGCGCTGCAACGCGCCGCGAGAATGATGAACTATTTCCTGCCCCGCGACCCGCCTCCGCTCGCTAGGCGAGGTTCGGCGGGTTTGAGTCCGCCGAAGCGCAGAACGCGTAGGCGGAAGCGGGGAAGGGGGACCGTCCGTAGGCGAAGCGCGAAGAATGGGGGAAGGGGCGTCTGAGTGCTGCGCCCCCTCCCCCATGCCCCGTTCCACGGGGGAGGATGAAAGAAGCGTTAGCTCGCAATGGCAAATCTCTGGTGCGTCACCACCGGCTTGACCCGGTGGTCCATGCAGACCGCCCGCACTCTATGGATTGCCGGGTCATAGGCGAGCGAAGCGACGCCGTTCTTCGAGCGGCTATGCCCGGCAATGACGAAGGCTAGAACAATGTTACGCCGCAGGAGGCGGCGGGAGGAACATGACTTCGTGCTTGGCCGAGAGCGCGACCACGTCGGGCGGATTCTGCTCTTTCATGCCGTGAATGGCCCAGAACAGATCGTAGAGCTTGCGCGTCGGCGTGACCCAAAAGAAGCACTTCACGGTCTGGTCAGTCTTATTGAAGATGCCATGCGGGATTTGCATCGGCAACCGGATCAGGTCGCCGGTGGTGGCGACGAATTCGCGGCCTTCGAGCACCAGGTCGAATTTGCCGTCGAGCATATAGATGAATTCGTCCTGGGTCGGATGGATGTGCGGTGGAACGAAGGTGCCGGGCGGAAAGGTCGCGTGCCAGGAAAACGAATTGTCGTTGACCTGTTTGGGCACATAGGTCTGGCCGAGGATATTCCAGCTGATCCCATCTATCCCGGTTCCGGCTTTGGTTATGCCTGGCGTCATCACAGTCATCGGCCGTCACTCCCTTCACGCATAAGTCGCGCCCATTCAAGCACGCGCGTTGCGGACCGCCAATGTTTCGGCGCCGCAATCGGTCAACAGCGTAAATTTGCCTCAGCAGCGGGCATTAATATGGCGTCACTATCGCCTCCGGGCGGCTTCACAAAGCCGGTGGTTTAAACTTAAAATATTGACCATCCAGCGGAGGAGACGGATATGACCAAGTACACGCCGATGTTTGCGGTTGCGGCCGCTTGCGGACTTTTGACGTCCGTCGCTCACGCCGAGGACCTTAAGGTCGGCCTCATCGCCACCCTGTCCGGCCCGCCGGCGGTGCTCGGCACGCAATTGCGCAACGGCTTCCAGCTCGCGGTCAAGGACCTCGGCGGCAAGCTCGGCGGCCTCACTACCGAGGTGGCCGTGGCCGACGATGAGCTTAAGCCCGACGTCGCGGTCACCAAGGTCAAGGCGCTGATCGACCGCGACAAGGTGGATTTCGTGGTCGGCCCGATTTTCTCCAACATTCTCGGCGCAATCGAGAAGCCGGTCACCGAGGCGAATGTGATCCTGATCAGCCCGAATGCCGGCTCGTCGGCCTTCGCCGGCAAGGAGTGCAACCCGAATTTCTTCGTCACCTCGTACCAGAACGATCAGGTGCACGAGGTGCTCGGCCAGTATGCCCAGGACGCCGGCATGAAGAAGGTGATCATCATCGTGCCGAATTATCAGGCCGGCAAAGACGCGGCCGCCGGCTTCAAGCATAAATTCACCGGCCAAGTTCTCGACGAGATCTACGTACCACTCGGCCAGCTTGATTATTCGGCGGAATTGTCGCGGATCGCGGCGGCGAAGCCGGATGCGATCTTTGCGTTCATCCCCGGCGGCATGGGCGTGAATTTCGTCAAGCAATTCCGCCAGGCCGGCCTTGCCGACAAGATGGCCTTCCTGTCGGCCTTCACCGTCGACGAATCCACGCTTCCGGCGCAGCAGGACGCCGCGCTCGGCATGCTCGCCGGCTCGGATTGGGCGCCGAATCTCGACAATCCGCAGAACAAGAAGTTCGTCGACGAATATCTGAAGGAGTACAATGCTATCCCAGCGACCTATGCCTTCCAGTCCTATGATGCGGCGATGTTGATCGACAGCGCGGTCAAGGCGGTCAAAGGCAATCTCGGCAACAAGGACGCATTGCGCGCGGCGCTCAAAAAAGCCGACTTCAAGTCGCTGCGCGGCGCGTTCAAGTTCAACAACAACCACTATCCGATTCAGAACTTCTATCTGACCAAAGTCGCCAAGCGGCCGGACGGCAAATACGAGACCGAGATCGTCAAGACCGTGTTCACCAACTACGGTGATTCCTACGCCAAAGACTGTCCGATGAAGTGACGGCGGCGGCGCGCATCCTCCCCCGCCCGGCGGGGGAGGCGGAACAATGACCAGTACTCTCTTCTTCGTCCAGGTCCTGAACGGGCTGCAACTTGGAGTGCTTTTGTTTTTGATCGCGGCCGGGCTCACGCTGGTGTTCGGCGTGATGGACTTCATCAATCTGGCGCACGGCGTGCAGTACATGCTCGGCGCCTATTTGGCGGTCGCGTTCTACGGCCTGGTCGGCAATTTCTTGCTTGCGCTTATCCTAGCGCTCCTGGCATCGCTCGCATTTGGCCTGCTGCTGGAATTTCTGGTGTTTCGGCATTTGTACGATCGCGATCATCTCGACCAGGTGATCGCGACCTTCGGTATCATCCTGTTTCTCAACCACGCCGTTCGCGTGGTCTGGGGCGCGGCGCCGCTGACTTTGCCGGTGCCGGACGCCTTCACCGGCGCGGTGCTGCTGGCGCCGGGACAGCTTTATCCGGTCTGGCGTCTCGTCATCATCGCCTCGGGCATCGGGGTCGCTGTCCTTCTTTATGTGCTGGTGACGCATACGCGGATCGGTATGCTGGTGCGCGCCGGCGCCACCAACGCCCGCATGGTCTCGGCGCTGGGCGTGAACATCGAGCGATTGTTCATGATCGTGTTCGGCTTCGGCACCATGCTGGCAGGCTTTGCCGGCGTGATGATCGCGCCGATCATCTCGGTTGAGCCCGGCATGGGCACCAATATTCTTATCCTTGCCCTCGTCGTAATTGTCATCGGCGGCATCGGCTCGATCCGCGGCGCGTTTGTCGCGGCGCTGCTGATCGGCCTCGTCGATACGCTCGGCCGCTCGTTCTCGATCGATGTGCTGCGCCTGGTGATGGCGCCGTCGCCGGCGCGCACGGTCGGACCGGCGATCGCTTCGATGCTGATCTACGTCTTGATGGCGGTCGTGCTTTATCTCCGCCCCGCCGGCCTGTTCCCGGCGCGGGGCCGCTGAACAATGGCCGCCGCGGCAGCGGTGACAATCGGCGAAGCCGGATCGTTGCGGCCGCGGCGCGATCTTGTGTTGCCGGCGGTCGTGTTTCTCGTCTTCGCGCTTCTGCCTTTATTCGCTGTGCTGACCGCGCGGCACTACCTCGTGGATACCGGCACGCGCATCATGGTGTTCGCGGTCGCAGCCGTCGCCCTCGATCTGCTGGTCGGCTATGCCGGGCTGATCTCGTTTGGCCAAGCGGCGTTCATCGGACTGGGCGCTTATGCGGTCGGCATCCTGTCGGCGGAAGGAATCGGCGATGCGCTCGTCTCCTTGCCGGTGGCGATCGCGATCTCGATGCTGTTCGCCTTCGTTACCGGCATCGTCTGCGTCCGCACCAAGGGCGTGTATTTCATCATGATCACGCTCGCCTTTGGACAAATGGTGTATTTCATCGCCACCTCGCTCGCACCCTACGGCGGCGACAACGGATTGACGGTCGAAGCCCGCAGCACCATTGGCGGATGGCAAGCGCTCAAAAACGATACGGCATTTTATTATTTCACGCTTCTCTGCCTGTTCGCGACTTATCTATTGTGCCGCGCGCTGATCGCGTCGCGGTTCGGCCGGGCGCTGCGCGGCGCCAAAGAAAATCCCATCCGCATGGCCACCATCGGATTCACGGTGCGGCGCTTTCAGCTCATCGCTTACGTGATCGCCGGCGGCATCGGCGGATTGTCGGGATTTCTGCTGGCGAATTCGGCCGAGTTCGTCGCGCCGGCATACATGGCCTGGCAGCAATCGGGCGAACTCATCGTCATGGTGATCCTCGGCGGCGTCGGCACGCTCGACGGCGCGATCATCGGCAGCGCCGTCTATCTTCTCGCCGAGGAGTGGCTGTCCGGGATGACCGAGAACTGGCAGGTGATCTTCGGGCCGCTGCTGGTGCTGGTGGTTTTGTTCGCGCGCGGCGGATTGATCGGATTGTGTGCGTGGCTCTGGCGGCAGTTCGGCCATGCCTGAGCCGGTGCTTCGCCTCCAGGGATTGCGCAAAAGCTTCGGCAGCCTGGTGGTGACCGACGACGTGACGCTCGATGTTTCGCCGGGCGAGATGCTCGCCGTCATCGGACCGAACGGCGCCGGTAAGACGACGCTGATCAATCAAATCTCCGGCCTGATGCCGCCGGACGCCGGCAAGATCCATTTCGACGGCGCCGACGTGACGGATTTGCCGCCCGAGGCGCGCGCGCTGCGCGGGCTCTCGCGCAGCTTTCAGATCACCTCGATCCTGCCGGGCTTCTCTGTTCTGGAAAATGTCGCGCTCGCCGTGCAGGCGCGCCACGGCTCAAGCTTGCGGTTTCTCGGCCGCGCCGCGAATGAAAAAGCGCTCAACGAGCCCGCGATGGCGGCGCTCGAGCAAACCGGCATCGCCGACCGCGCGCATCGGCAGGCCGGCGACCTCTCGCACGGCGAAAAGCGGGCGCTGGAGCTCGCCATTGCGCTCGCCATGCAGCCGGTCCTCCTGCTGCTCGACGAGCCGATGGCCGGGATCGGCCGCGAGGAGACCGATCGGCAGGTCGAGCTGCTGCTTGGCCTTAAGGGGAAGCTGACCATGGTGCTGGTGGAGCACGACATGTCGGCGGTGTTTGTGCTCGCCGACCGCATTTCGGTGCTGATCCGCGGCCGGGTTTTGCGCACTGGTCTGCCGGCTGAGGTGCGGGCCGATCCGCAGGTCGTCACCGCCTATCTCGGCGAGCAGATGGAATGAGGCCGACGTGCTGAAGGTCGAAACCCTCAAAGCCGCCTACGGCGCCGCGCAGGTGCTGTTCGACGTGAGCTTTGCCGTCGGCGAAGGCGAGGTGGTGACATTGCTTGGCCGCAACGGCATGGGGAAAACCACGACAATATCAACCGTCATGGGCCTGCTGCCGGCGGCCGGCGGGCGGATCACCTTCGATGACGTTTCGCTCGACGGGCTGCCGCCGTATCGGATCGCGCAAGCCGGGCTTGGAACTCGTGCCCGAAGGCCGGCAGATTTTTCCGACGCTAACCGTCGAGGAAAACCTGGTCGCCACCGCGGCGGCACGTTTCGGACCCGCCCGGTGGACGCTTACTGAGATCTATCAGATCTTTCCGAGCCTCGCGGAGCGGCGCCGCAACATGGGCAATCAGCTTTCCGGCGGCGAGCAACAGATGCTGGCGATCGGGCGCGGGCTTATGACCAATCCGCGGCTGCTCATCCTTGACGAAGCGACCGAAGGGCTCGCCCCGCTGGTTCGCAACGAAATCTGGGCGAGCCTCAAGCGTCTCAAGGCCGAAGGCCAGTCGATCCTGCTGGTCGACAAGCACATCGACGCGCTGCTCAAGCTCGCCGACCGCCACGTCGTTATCGAGAAGGGCAAAGTGGTCTGGTCGGGGACCTCGGCGACGCTTGGCGCCGATCCGACGGTGCGGCAGCGTTACTTGCAAATTTGAGGCAGGCTTTTAGCCTTGCGGCACGACCGCGGTGGTTTCGATCTCCAGCCGCGCTTCCGGTTCGACCAGCCGGGTAACGGCGACCAGTGCCATCGCCGGGTAATGATCGCCCAAAATGTCCCGATAGGCTTCGCCGAGCGCCGGCCGCACTTTCAGATATTCGTCCATGTCGCGCACGTACCAGGTCATGCGCACCATATGGCGCGGCAAAGCTCCGCCTTCGGCCAGCACGGCGACGATATTCTCAAACAGCTGGCGGGCCTGGCCGACGAAGTCTGCGGGAAACCGGCCATGCTTGTCGGAACCGACGAGCCCGCCGATGAAAAGCAGATCGCCACGCGCCTTGATGCCGTTGGCATAGCCTTTCGGCTGCGGCCATCCGGCCGGCTGCAACACGACATTGGCGCCACGGCGCGGCAACGTATCGGTCGGACTGCTGGGCAATTCACTCTCCCTAGGAGGCAAGCTTGCTGGCGGCGTTTTCAATCGCCCGCCGGCGCAGTTCGAACCGCTGCAACTTTCCGGTTTCGGTGCGTGGCAGGCTCGTCACGTATTCGATGGCACGCGGGTATTTGTACGGGGCCACCGTCGCTTTCACGTAATCCTGCAATGTGCGGGTCAGCGCCACGTCGGCGGTAAAGCCCTGATTGAGAACGACATAGGCTTTCACGATCTGTCCCCGCTCGTCGTCGGGCTGTCCGACCACGCCGCATTCGGCGACCGCCGGATGCGTGAGCAAAACCGTCTCAACTTCCGGCCCGGCGATATTGTAGCCCGCCGAAATGATCATGTCGTCGGAGCGCGCCTGATACTTGAAGTAACCGTCGGCGTCTTTGATATAGGTGTCGCCGGTGACGTTCCAGCCGTTCTGCACATATTCCGCCTGGCGCTTGTCGCCGAGATAGCGGCAGCCGGTCGGGCCACGGACGGCGAGCCGCCCCGGCGTTCCGGGCGGAAGTTCTCGTCCCGCTTCGTCAATGACGCGCGCTTCGTAGCCTGGCACCGGCTTGCCGGTCGCACCGGGCCGCATGTCCTCCTCGCGGCAACCGACGAAGACGTGCAGCATTTCGGTCGAGCCGAGCCCATCGATGATACGAATACCCGTGGCGGAGAGCCACGCTTCGAATGTGGCCGCCGGCAAAGTCTCTCCCGCGGACACGCATTTGCGCAGATTTGCGATCTTGTGGTCCTTCACTTTCCCGACCATGGCGCGGTAGGCGGTAGGCGCGGTGAAGCAGACGGTGGCGCTGAATTTTTCGATCGCCGGCAGAAGATCGTCTGGAGCGGCTCTTTCCAGCAACACGGCAGCTGCGCCGATGCGCAACGGGAACAGCACCAGCCCGCCCAGTCCGAAGGTGAATGCAATCGGCGGGGAACCGACAAAACGGTCGTCGCGATCGGCGCGCAGCACGTATTTGCCGAAGGTATCGCAGATCGCGAGCATGTCGCGATGAAAGTGCATGGTGCCTTTGGGCACGCCGGTCGTGCCTGAGGTAAACGCGATCAAACACACGTCGTCGCTCGCGGTATCGCAGGCCGCGAATCGCTCATAGCCGGGCCTCATCATCAGCTCTTCGAGGCGGTCGGCGGCATCGCGACCCCAATAGACGACCCGCTCTAGCGCCGGCGCGAGCGGCTTGGTCTTTTCCATCTCGTCCGAAAGGCGCGCGTCGCACAGTGCAAGCTTGATCTCGGCCTTGGTGACCGGGAACGCGATCTCTTTGGCGCGCAACAGCGGCATGGTCGCCACTACGACACCACCGGCCTTGATCACGGCGAAATAGGCGGCGACCATCATCGGGCTGTTCGGCCCGCGCAGCAGCACACGGTTTCCCGGCACCATCCCGAGATCGCGCGTCAGCACGTTGGCGATGCGATTGACCCGTTCCGCGAGCGCGGCATATGTCAACTTTTCACCAGGCGCGATCAGGCAGTCGCGGTCGCCATGGCCGCCGGCAATCCAATCGTCGATGAAGGCGCTGATGCAGTTCAGCCGGGCGGGATAATGCAGCTCCGGCAGGTTGAACAAAAAGTCCGGCCATTGCCCGGCTGGTGGCAAACGGTCGCGCGCGAAGGTATCGACATGAGCGGAACGGATCATGGCGGTCAGTTGCCCTCGAATACCGGCTTCTTCTTCTCCGCGAAGGCCTTGAACGCGCGCACGAAGTCCTCGGTCTCCATGCATAAGGCTTGCGCCACGGCCTCGGCTTCGATCGCGGTCTCGACCGACATGGCCCATTCCATTTCCAGCATGCGCTTGGTCATGGCGTTGCCGAATGTCGGTCCGGCGGCGAGTTCGGAGGCAAGCGCTTGCGCGTCGGCCAGCACATTGTCGGGCGTCGAAAGCCGGTTGAAAAATCCCCAGCGTTCCGCGTCTTCGCCGCCAAGCGCACGACCGGTGAACAGAAGTTCGGCCGCGCGCCCCTGCCCGATGATGCGCGGCAGGATCGCGCAAGCCCCCATGTCGCAGCCGCCGAGGCCGACACGGTTGAACAGAAACGCGACTTTGGCATTCGCGGTGCCGATGCGAATGTCGGATGCCATAGCCATGATGGCGCCGGCGCCGGCGCAGACCCCGTCGATGGCGGCAATAATCGGTTGTGGCGCAGCGCGCATCGCCTTGACCAATTCGCCGGTCATGCGGGTGAAATCTAACAGACCACTAGCGTTCATTTCGGTCAGCGGTTTGATGATCTCGAACACATCGCCGCCGGAGCAGAAATTTCCGCCGGCGCCGGTGACCACGATTGCCTTGAGGGCCTTGTCGCGCGCGGCGGCGCGAAACATATTGCCGAGCTCGGCGTAACTTTCGAATGTCAGCGGATTCTTGCGCTCCGGGCGATTGAGCGTGATGGTAGCGACGGCGCCGGCGAGGACGAGGTGCACGTGCCGGGGGGCGTAATCCTTGAGCGGCAACGTGACCGGATTAGCACTGGTCATCGCGCTGGCTCTGTGGTGATCGCCTCGCGCGCCGAAGCCTTGGTCCTGGCGAGCAACCGCATCAGCGCATCGATGTCGGCGGGGGAAAGCTGGGAAAAGATCTCGGCGATCCAGCCCTCGTGAGCGCGTGCCATCGCGCGGAAGACGCGGCGGCCCTCCGGCGTGAGACTAACCAGCTGCGCGCGCCGGTCGCTGCGCGATTGCCGGCGATCCAGGAGTCCGAGCGCGACCAGCCGCTCCGAAAGCCCGGTGACATTGCCGTTGGAAACCATCATCCGCCGCGACAGCTCGCCGAGCGTCATTCCGCCGGGCGCCTTGTCGAGCTGTGCCATCAAGTCGAAACGCGGCAGGGTGACATCGAATTCTTGCCGGAGCCGGCGACGGACCTCGCCTTCGATCAAGGTCGTGCAGGTCAGAAGCCGCAGCCAGAGCCGCAGTTCGTTTTCGTGGTCGGCCGGGCGTTCGGTAACCTTGGTTTCCGCGTCCAGCGGGATGCTTGCCGATTCCTGCACGCGATGCCTCTCTGCCGTTCAGTTGGTTAGCATTGCGCCGCCGAGTCGTAGCAATCTCCCGGTGGAAATCATTTTAAGGTTAAAATTTATAGGCTTCAAGTAGCCTTGCCGGTCAGGGCCTTAGCCGACCATGACTTCGCCGCCCGCGACCACGATCGCCTGGCCGGTGATGGAACCCGCAGCCGCCGAGACGAGCCAGAGCACGGCTTGCGCAACCTCCTCCGGCGTTACCAGGCGGCCTTGCGGATTTGACGTCGCGAGCGCCGCGCGCGCATCGTCGCGGGTTCGCCTGGTCTTGGCGACGATATTGTCGACGGCGCGCTCGAACATTGGCGTATCCGTGTAACCTGGGCAGACCGCATTGACGGTGATGCCGACGCGGGCAAATTCGAGCGCGAGACTGCGGGTCAAGCCGATGACGCCGTGTTTGGCGGAAACGTAGGGTGAGACATAGGCGTAGCCGGCCAAGCCGGCGGTGGAAGCGATGTTGACGATGCGCCCGGCGCGTCTGGCGATCATGTCGGGCACGACTTCTCTGCTGACCAGGAACGTCCCGGTGAGGTTGACCGCCAGCACCTTATTCCAGGTCGCCAAATCGGTTTTTGCAAACGGCGCGCTGAGCGCCTCGCCGGCGTTGTTGACCAGAATGTCGATCGGGCCGAACGCGCCGCGCGCGGTTGCTACGCCAGCTCGGACCTTCGCCTCGTCGGTCACATCAAAATCAGCCGCAGCGTGGGCGCGCCCGTCGCCCAAGGATTGTTGCAGCGTCATAAGCGGATCGCGGCGGCGCCCCGCGAGCGTCACGCGCGCGCCTGCCGCCGCGCATACCGTAGCAATTGCCGCGCCGATGCCGGTGCCGGCACCGGTGACAAGCACGTGCTGATCTTTGAGCGTTTGGTCCGTCACGGCGCGCGCAGTCTGTCGTCAACCCGGCCGTGGGCCCGAGGCCGCGCGCGCAAGGTTCGCTTCGTATTGCAATTTCGCGGAAAGGTATTGCTTCGGCCAGGCAATCGACTTGACCCCGATCTTGGCCGCCTCATGCAGGGTCCACGCGGTGTCGGCGAGATGCGGACGGGCGAGCGCGCAAAGATCGGCGCGCCCGGCCGCAATAATAGAATTTGCGTGATCGGCTTCGGAGATCGCGCCAACGGCAACGGTTGCGATGCCAACTTCGTTGCGGAGCTTGTCGGAGAACGGAGTCTGGAACAGCCGCCCGTAAACCGGCTTTTCCTCCTTCGACACCTGGCCGGAGGAGCAATCGACCAGATCAGCGCCCGCATCCTTGAACATTTTGGCATAAATGGCGGCGTCGGCCGGCGTGTTGCCGCCCTCGGTCCAGTCATGACAGGAAAGCCGCACGGAAATCGGCTTATCGTCCGGCCAGACCGCGCGAATGGCTCGAAAAATTTCGAGCGGGTAGCGCGCATTGTTTTCGTGCGAGCCGCCATACTCATCGGTGCGATGGTTGGTGAGCGGCGATAGAAAGCTCGACAGTAGATAGCCGTGCGCGCAGTGCAGTTCGAGGATGTCAAAGCCGACTTCGATGCCGCGCCGCGCAGCGGCGACGAAATCAGCCCTCACCTGAACCATGTCGGCACGCGTCATCGCACGCGGTACCTGATTGTTGGCCATGTAAGGCAGCGCGGAGGCCGAGATCAGCGGCCAGTTACCCTCGTGTAGCGGCTGATCGATGCCTTCCCAGGCCACACGCGTCGAACCCTTGCGGCCGGCGTGGCCGAGCTGCAGCCCGAATTTCGCCGACGTGGTCGTGTGCACGAAATCAACGATGCGTTTCCACGCGGCCACTTGCTCGTCGTTCCATAAACCCAGGCAGCCCGGCGTGATGCGCGCCTCCGGCGAGACGCAGGTCATCTCACCGAAAATCAGACCGGCTCCGCCCAGCGCGCGGCTGCCAAAATGGACAAGGTGGAAATCGTTGGGAATGCCGTCTTTGGACGAATACATCGCCATCGGCGACATGACGATGCGGTTCTGCAGTGTCAAACCGCGCACGCGGTAGGGCGTGAACATCGGTGGCACCGGCGGCCCCTCGGGGTCGACGTTGATGCCCGCACGCGCCGCGAACCAGCGCTCGTAGTTTTCCAACCAGGTTTTGTCGCGCAGGCGCAGATTTTCATGACTGATGCGCTGCGAACGGGTCAGCAGCGAGTACATGAACTGTTCCGGCTCGAGCGTATCGGCATAGCGGCTGCCGACCACCTCGAACCATTCCATGGCGTTACGGGCGGCATTCTGGATGCGGGCCACGTCAACGCTGCGCACTTCTTCGTAGGCGTCCAGGACCGCAGGAATTTTATCCGGAGTGTCGCCGAGATTGCGGAATTGCCGCGTCAGCTCGATGGCGTCTTCCAGCGCGAGCTTGGTGCCGGAGCCGATCGCGAAGTGCGCGGTGTGCGCTGCGTCGCCCATCAGCACGACGTGGCCTTTGCCGTTGAAGTGGCTCCACTTGCCGCAGATCAGGCGACCGAAATTGAGCCAGGCGGAGCCGCGCAGATGCCGGGCATTGCTCATCAGGGTGCCACCGTCGAGCACTTCGCTGAACAATTGTTCGCAAAATGCGATCGACTTTGCCTCGTCCGCCTTGTCGAGGCCGTGCGCCGCGAACACATCCTCGGTCGTTTCGACGATGAAGGTCGAGGTATCTTCGTCGAACTTGTAGATGTGCGCCTGAAACCAGCCATGCTCCGTGCGGCGAAAATCGAACGTGAACGCATCGAAGCGCTTTTTGCTGCCGAGCCAAATGAACCGGTTCGGTCGCATCACCAGGTCGGGCTCGAATGCATCCCGGTATCGGTTGCGGATTTTCGAATTGATGCCGTCCGAGGCAATGATCAGATCGGCGTCAGGAAATTCGAGGTCGGAATTGACCTCGCGCTCGAATACGAGCTCTACGCCGAGCGCCTCACAGCGCGCCTGCAGAATGTTGAGAAGCTTCTTGCGGCCGATGCCGACGAAGCCATGGCCGGTGGTGCGCATCCGGCGGCCCTTGATCAGGACCTCGATGTCGTCCCAGTGGTTGAAAGCGCTCTCGATTTCCTGTGCGGTTTCCGGATCCCACGCGCGCATATTATCCATGGTCGCGTCGGAGAACACCACGCCCCAGCCGAAGGTATCGTAAGGCTTGTTGCGCTCGACCACCGTTATGCGGTGTTCGGGATTTTCCTTTTTCATCAGCAGCCCGAAATATAGCCCCGCGGGGCCGCCGCCGATGCAAACTACGCGCATGTTCTTCTCCGTTCAGCCGGCTTCCAAAGCGCGACTTAGCACTTAATTGCAAGTAGACATTTGGCTTTATGGACAAGCATTAACATCCATTCGCCACAACCTCCACAAGCTTGTACGCCGGTCTGTAGCGTCAAGGCGGACGATTGAGGATGCCATGGCTGGGACCGCCGCGGATCGGCTGCGGCAATTCATTGCGCCGAAGAGCGGCCGCGCGGCGCCCAACGGCGCGCCGGAATTTAAAACTTTCTAATTCAACACCGACAAGACGAGTAATGGGCGGCTTCCTCCTGAGCGATCACCCGCCCGGAACCGCCTGCGCCGACGCACGTTGGCAATCAGGAGCGGATGCCGGGAAACGCGGGCGCGCCGCTACCGCCAACCAGCAAAGCAAAGGAAGTACACGCCATGGGATTGTTCTCCAAAGACATCAAAAGCATGAATGACTTGTTCGTGCACACGCTGCGCGACATCTATTACGCCGAGAAGCAGATCGTGAAAGCGCTGCCGGATATGGTCGAGAAAGCCAGCGACCAACAGCTCAAACAGGGTTTTCAGGGCCATTTGCGCCAAACCGAAAATCATGTGAAGCGGCTGGAACAGGTCTTCCAGTTGATCGGCGAAAAAGCCCAAGGCGTGGATTGCCCGGCGATCGACGGCATCATTGAAGAAGCCAACGACGTCGCCGGCGAAGTCGAGCAAAAGCCGGTGCTCGATGCCGCGCTGATTGCGGCGGCGCAGGCCGTGGAACACTACGAGATGACCCGCTACGGCACCCTGATCGCCTGGGCCAATCAGCTCGGCAAGCGAGATTGTGTGACGCTTCTGCAGCAAACCCTTGATGAAGAAAAAGCGACTGACAAGAAACTGACGGAGATGGCCGAAAGCCAAGTCAATCGCAAAGCGGCTTAATTTCAAGAACCTACAAAGCGCGCGCCTCCGAGGCCGGGGCGCGCGCTTTCGTTTCAACATTTCACCTTATGCCAGGAACCGCCCGTGAATGGCGACGTTTTCCTGCCACAGTGTAATAAACTTGAAAGGACGACAACGATGGATTGGAATTGGGTTGAAGGAAACTGGAAGCAGACCAAAGGAAAAATCAAGGAAAAATGGGGCCAGCTTACCGAAGACGACCTGACGCAGATCAACGGCAGGCGCGACCAACTCGAAGGCAAGATCCAGGAACGCTATGGCATCGCCAAGGATCGCGTGCGCCAAGACGTTGAGGACTGGTTGAGCACGATGAACTAAGTCACCGATAACATGCATCGGCCAGGCGAATGACGGCGTGACAAATAGCGTCACGCTGTCATTCGGTTTTTAGCAGCCCGCCGAACCAGTCGTTCCCGGCGTGCCGGTGAGGTTGCCTGCGGCGTTGGTCGACGTCGAAGTCTGGTTGGTGCCGCTTGTTGCCGACGGTGTCGTCGCGCCAACACTGCCGGTCGCCGCGGTGCCCACAGTGCCGCAGCCGCGGTTGATTTGATTGAGGTTGTTTGCCGACGGATTTGTGGACGAAGGGTTCATCGTACCCGACGGGTTCGTCGTGCCTGAAACCCCCGCCGTGCCGGTCGCGCCTGACGATCCGGCAGCACCGCCGCCGGCGCCTCCGGCTCCCGCGGCGAAGGTGACCGTGCCGGCACCGAGCAAGACCAGCGCGGCGGCCAAGCCTATTCCAACGTTACGATGCATCACACACTCCTTGGGTTTTTATGCGTGACAACGCCATCGGCGCACGTCAGTTCGCGCGGCGTGGAAAATACCCGTCCGCCCGAAATCGACTGGGAGTTCCCCTTTTGGAACACAGACTTGGAACACAGAGGGCGGGGAGTCCGTTGTTAGCGAGCGGCAACAATTTCGAGACGGTCATGAGCCCCGACACGCGTGCACCAGAATATAAAGAGGCCGACCGTCGAATGGCGGCGGAGCCAGTTGTTCCAGCACCGCTGGCGCGGCAAGGAGTAACCGGCCACAACGTCCGCTATGTGCTGGGATTTGGCATCGCGGCGATCGTGATCGCCTTTATTATCGTCTATTTGGCGTATTTTGGGTGACACGCCTGCGGCTGTCTTCCGGCGATTTAGTCGCTGCGCTCAACGAACGCGTGCCGCGCCTTGTGAACTTCGCTCGCGCTCACGGCTGGCGCCGCATTCCCCCAGGAATTGCGAATGTAAGTCAGAACTGCAGCTACCTGATCGTCGTTCAGCAACCAGCCGAATTGCGGCATGGCTGGCGCAGTTGGCGCCTGGTCGGTGCCAACGCTACGGGCGCCGCGCAACACCACATGCATCAACGAAGTTGGATCGGTCTGCTGAACCGCAGCCGACCCCTCGAGCGCGGTAAATAGGCGGTCCGTCCCTTTGCCGTCAATTGCATGGCATCCGGAACATTCGTCCACATAAATCCGGGCACCAATCATCATAACCGGCTGGTCCGACGCGACTGGAGATTGGCTCTGATTGTCGCCGGCATTCTGGCCGGATGAATCCTTCAGATAGGTCGCAATGGCCTTGAGATCGGCTTGCGTCATGTGCGACGTCGACTGACCGATGGTCTCTGCCATCAGTCCGGTTCCAAGAGTCTTTCGGCCGTGACCGGTTTTGAGGTAATCGGCGATTTCGTCGATAGACCAGCCGCCTACGCCGCGGCGACTATCATTGGTGATGTCGGCGGCAAACCAGCCTTGCAACGCGTAGCCTCGCAGGCGCTCGCTCGTTTTGTCGCCGCCCATGAAATTCTTCGGCGTATGGCACAATCCGCAGTGGCCAAGGCCTTCGGCCAGGTAGGCGCCGCGATTCCACTCATCGCTTTTGTCGGCGCGCGGCTGAAATTCTCCCGGCGAAAAAAAGAGTTCGTTCCAGGCAATCATCGAGGCGCGAATACCAAACGGAAATGGCAATTGATTGGCCTTCACCGCGTTGTGGACGGCCGGTACGGTGTTGAGATAAGCGCGGATCGCGAGCGCGTCGTCGGGCGTGACCTTGGTGTAGTAGGTGTAAGGCATGGCCGGGTAGAGGTGCATACCGTCGCGGCCGGTGCCTTTGGTCATGGCGTTGACAAATTCCTGATCGGTCCAGGCGCCGATCCCGGTGGTCGGATCGGGCGTGATGTTCGGCGCGATCAAGTTTCCGAACGGCGTTTCGATCGCGCGCCCGCCGGCGAAATCGTGACCGCTGCCCGGCAGCGTATGACATGCCGCGCAGTCGCCCACTGTTGCGAGATAATGTCCACGCTCGATTTGCTTGAAGTCCTGCTTGTCGATCCCGGCAGCGACTTCATGGCTACCGGCTATCGCAGCCAGCGCGAGACCGAGAGGCAAGGCCGGAGTGATTCTACGCATGGACCAGCGGACCCGGATTTTTGAGGTATTGCGAACGAATGGCGGCTGCCGACCAGAACGCTAGCGCACCAACCGTGCCGGTCGGGTTGTAGCCGGCGTTCTGCGGAAACGCGGACGCGCCCTGCACGAAAAGATTGGGAACGTCCCAGCTTTGCAAATACCTGTTGAGGGCGCTGTTCCCCGGATTGTCGCCCATGATGGCGCCACCGCAGAGATGCGACGTTTGATAATCGGTTACATCGTATGGGCCCTTACGCGGCTGTTTCACCACTTGCTTGGCGCCCATCTGCTGGAGGATCTCGGCATACTTGTCGGTCAGAAACGCGCTCATTTTGAGTTCGTTATCGTGGAGATCAATAGTAAGCCTTACAAGCGGCCGGCCGAAACGATCTTTGTAGGTGGGATCGAGATCGAGATAGACGTCGCGATAACTGTAGAAAGAGCCATGGCAGGCGCCACCGCAGATAATGCTGCTGAGATAGTTATCGCGCAGCGCCCGTTTCCATTTTGAACCCCATCCCGGCGTGCCGGGCGGCAGCGTCATGCTTTCCAGCGGACGACCGTTAGTGCGAACCTGGCCGATGTAGCCGCCGCCGACAAAACCCGCCTGGCTGTGGTCGAAATTGTCGCCATTGAATTCGTCGATGCACATGCCGATCGAGCCGGACGCCACGAACGGATTGAAATTGTATTTATCCTTGTCGAAAAAGCCGACCGCAGTCGACATCGTCTGATGCGTGAAGTTTCGGCCAATCTGACCCTTGCCGGTTTGCGGATCGTAAGGCGTGCCGATGCCCGACAGCAGCAGCAGCTGGACGTTGAACAGCGAGAAGGCGCACAATAGCACCAGATCGGTGGGCTGCTCCCATTCCTTGCCGGACAAATCCACATAGGTCACGCCGGTCGCCCGTTTACCCGACGAATCGAGATTGATGCGCATGACTTCGCATTCGGTGCGCGCTTCAAAGTTTTCGTTGCGCAACAGCACGGGCAAGACGGTGGTCTGCGGAGTAGCCTTGGAGTAATTGGCGCAGCCGAACCACTCGCAGAAGCCGCAATAAGTGCATTGGCCGAGCGTCACGCCGAGCGGATTGGTGTAGGACTGCGAGAGATTTCCCGAAGGCTGGGGAAACGGCTTGTAGCCGAGTTGCTTTGCCGCCTCGGCGAACAACGTATGGCCATATCCTTGTTTCTGCGCCGGTGTCGGATATGGCCGCGAACGCGCGCCCTCGAACGGATTACCGCCGTCCTGAATCTTGCTGCCGAGATTGCCGGCCGTTCCTGAAGTGCCGCACAAATATTCGAACTGATCGTAATGCGGCTCCATGTCATTGTAGGTGACTCCCCAGTCCTGGATCGTCATGTCCTCGGGGAGAAACTTTTCGCCATAGCGCTGCGTCAAATGCGAGCGCGAAATAAAGTCAGTCGGCAAAAACCGCCAGGTTTCCGCGTTCCAGTGCACGCCGGCGCCGCCGACGCCATTGCCGAGCATGAAAGCGCCCCAGTTGCGGACCGGCAACGCCGTTTGACCGACATCATTGCGAAACGTCACCGACATTTGCGAATTGCGCAGGAACAACTCATGCTGGATGCGATAGCGGAGTTCGTCCTGCGCGTAGGAAATGGAGAAATCCGAGCCGGTATCGCGCCACGGCCCACGCTCGATCGCCACGACGTCCAATCCGGCGTCACAGAGTTCGTGAGCGAGAATGGAGCCGGTCCATCCCAACCCGATGATCACGGCGTCTTTTCGCGGAAGTTTTTGCGCCATCGTTCGTTCTCACCGACCTAAGGAGCGGCCCACCGCGATGGTTACTGCGACCAATTCGGATGGTTGTTGATGCCTACCGCAGGAAGCGGGATGCGTTGATTGTGACGATCGATCCAGTCGCGATAGTCATAATGTGTGCCGGGGAAGCCGATCATCTTCCATGAAGCCATATCTTTGTTGCCGCCGTAGATCGGATCGGCAAGAAAACCGTATTGCGTGTCCTGCAAGATCAGCTTGAAAAAGCTCTGGCTGTCGGTTCCGTTGAGCTTGAACGAGCCATCCTCAAGACCCTTGATGGCTTCGTCCTTCTGCTCATTCGAAAGGTCGGCGAAGTTCTTGCCGCCGTATTTGTCGCGGCAGACCGCATCGAGCGCGGCAAGCGCCTTGCGGTATTGCTGCGCAGGGGTGACTGATGACTGCATGCCCTGCTGTTTGGTCCCCGGCTGAAACGGCCCGGACATGTAGTAGCTTTCGAAGCTGCCATAGGGACCGGCAAGCTGGCGGTCGATGAACACCGCGCAGCCGCACTCCTTGCCGCCGGGAGAAAGCTCATCGGACGGGATAAGCCGATCGACAAAGGCTTCGACGGTTTTGGCTTCTTGGGGCGTGAAATAATGCCAGCCACCGGGCGTAACCGCCGTGGGCGGATCGGCTGAGCCGGGCTTCCACGGCAAGCCTCCCTTGATAAGGGCTGCCCGCGCAACCTTGGAACTGAGCAGCAACACAACGGCGCTTGATGCCAAGAGTTGCCGTCGGGTGGTTTTATGCACGGTGAAACCTCCCCTGCGGCGATCCTAACACGCTTTCCGCGCTTGAGTTCCATTTCGCGGTTGAAATTTGGATACCGCGTCAGCGTGCCGCGCAGGTTTCTTCTTTGGCCACGGCCTCGTTGCCGATCGCCGGGGACCGATCGTCCCATTCCTCCGGACTTGCCGGAACAATTCCGCCCATCCTGACGTTTTCACTGGCGATTTCGCCGTAACCGCCCGGCGATTATTTTCCTGTTCGACCGATGACGACGACGTTGACCCAGATCAACCCGCCCCTTCCACTCGAGACCTCCAAAGGAACGGGTCTGGCGCATTTTGTCATCGACTATGGGCCGGAATCGGAATTGCTGTGGGTTGTCTTCATGAATGCTGACGGAGCATGCTGGACAGTGCCAAATCCGGAAGTGCGGATGAGCACCAATTGGACGATGGGCCGTCGGCGGCCGGAGGATTCACGAAACAGCGACGAGGCCGCCGCCGTCGGTGCTTCGGCCGCGCAGCGCTTCCGTCCGTCGATCGCGCATCAATCCGACAAATAGCGGACCGGCATCAACCAGTCTCAAAATCAAACGACGAGGAGAAACTCATGGCAACGAGGCAACGCAAATACTCACCCAGCGCCGGCAAAGACGTCGAGAGCGAGATGCGCCACTACAATCGCGGCACGGCGCGTAGCGGCCGTGGCGGCAAAGGCGGGAAGGTTCAGAGCCGCGAGCAGGCTATTGCGATCGGCCTCTCCAAGGCGCGCAAGAAGGGCAAGAAGGTACCGCGCAAAGCGTCGTAAATCGACGCGTAGTGGGATTGCGTCATGAGCAAACGTTCGACCGGCAAGACGGCATTTGCGGCCAGGGGGGAACGCGTCGCAGCGCGCGGCCGCTCGATCCAGGCGCGGATCGACTGGTTGGACGCCGGAAAAAAGCGGCGAAAGACGGATGCGGCAACGCAAGCCGGCCAACGCCGATACCCGTCGCGTTTTCCCGAGCAACATCTCAAGAAGCCGGGCATCGAGGCGGAACTCAAACTTGCGCCGAAATTCGATGCGCCGGCCTACAAAGGATCCGACAAGCTCAAGGATTGCGCTGCTTTGATCACCGGCGGCGATTCGGGCATCGGCCGTGCTGTTGCTGTGCTCTATGCGCGCGAGGGCGCCGACGTAGCGATCGCCTATCTCAATGAGCACCGGGACGCCGAGCAGACTAAGCGCGCGGTCGAGGCCGAGGGCCGGCGGTGCATCACTTTAGCCGGCGACGTGTCCGATCCGAAATTCTGTGAACGTGCAGTGCGGGAAACGGTCAAGGCTTTCGGCAAGATCAACATCCTCGTCAACAATGCTGCTTTCCAGGAGCACACGCCCACGCTGGACGACCTCACCAACGAGCATTTCGATCGGACGCTGAAAACCAACCTCTACGGTTATTTTTACATGGCGAAGGCCGCCGTACAGCACATGAAAGTCGGCAGCGCAATCGTCATGACCGGGTCAGTCACCGGCCTTCTCGGCAACAAGAACCTGCTCGACTATTCGATGACCAAAGGCGGCATTCACGCTTTCGCCAGATCGTTGGCGACGCATCTGATTGATCGCGGCATCCGGGTAAACGTGGTTGCTCCAGGGCCAGTATGGACGCCGCTCAATCCGGCCGACCGGCCGGCGGAAGCCGTTCGCAAGTTTGGCAGTGACACGCCGATGAAGCGCGCGGCGCAACCGGAAGAAATTGCGCCAGCCTTTGTGTTTCTCGCGGCACCCTCCTGCTCGAGCTACATCACCGGCGAGGTCTTGCCGATCATCGGCGGTTATTCGGGAGGATGACCTCGTCGCGCGACGTTATTCGTCCAGTACCGCACGCACCTTCGCCGCCAGCTGGTCAAGCGTGAACGGCTTACCGATCATTTGGACACCCGCATCGAGCACGCCGCCATGCACGACAGCGTTGGCGGTATAGCCAGTTGTGAACAGCACTTTTAGGCCGGGGCGCCGGCGCAGGGCCTCATCGGCGAGCTTCTTGCCGTTGATATCGGGCATGACCA
Organism: uncultured Alphaproteobacteria bacterium; assembly: GCA_963747855.1. Classification (GTDB taxonomy): domain Bacteria; phylum Pseudomonadota; class Alphaproteobacteria; order Rhizobiales; family Xanthobacteraceae; genus BOG-931. Next base: position 63,460 of record CAVVGN010000002.1, on the reverse strand, counting down.
CATCGGTGAATAGCAATTTCACGTCCGCCACGCGGTCGAGAATTTCCAACGCGCCGGTTGCGCTTTCGCTGTCGAACACCGTGTAACCGAGTTCGTGCAGCGCGTCCGTCGTCAGGCGCCGCATCAGCGGATCGTCCTCGACCACGAGAACGATCTCGCTGCGGTCGCCGGTGCGCATCGGCTCGGCAGTCGCGCGCGGCAACAACCCATTGGCGTCGCCCGCGAGCCGCGGCAGATAAATCTTCACCGTCGTACCGGCGCCAAGTTCGGAATAAACCTTGACGTGGCCGCGGGACTGCTTGACGAAGCCGTAGACTTGGCTAAGGCCGAGACCCGTACCTTTCCCGGTGGGCTTGGTGGTGAAGAACGGATCGAATGCGCGCGACGCCACGTCCGAACTCATGCCGGTGCCCGTATCGGTGATCGCGATCATGGCGAATTGGCCCGGTTCGGCTTCCGGATTTTGCCGGCAATAAGCCTCGTCAAGGTAGGCGTTCGCCGTCTCGATCGTGAGCTTGCCGCCGTCCGTCATCGCGTCGCGGGCATTGATCGCGACGTTGAGGATGGCGCTCTCAAGCTGCTGCGCGTCGGCATTTACAATCCATAGTCCGGCGCCGGTGACCGTCTCGATGCGGATTTGCTCGCCCAAGGTCGAGCTGAGGAGATCCGACATGCCGGTGATCATCTTGTTGGCGTCGATCGGTTGCGGCGCCAGCGGCTGCTGCCTTGCGAAGGCCAGCAGGCGTTGGGTCAGGATCGCGGCGCGCTCGGTCGCGTTGGCGGCGGCATCGAGGAATCGCTGAATGCCGAAGTCACCCTTCTTGATCCGTCGCGCAATGAGATCATGCGAGCCCATGATCACGCCCAGCATGTTGTTGAAGTCGTGGGCGATGCCACCGGTGAGCTGCCCAAGCGCCTGCATTTTTTGCGATTGCCGAAGCTGTCCTTCCGCATGCTCCCGGCGGGTAATCTGCTCGAGCAGCGCCGCGTTGGCCGTCATGAGCTGATCGCGCGCTGCGGTGATTTCGCCCAGCGAAACGCGGGTGTAGCGCGCGATCAAGTAACCCAGAACGCAAATCATCAGAAAGGCGATCGCGACGCCACCCTGCAGCAACACGCCGGAGCGCGTCGCCCTCGCGCGCCGATCGGACAGCAAACGGTTCTGGTTTTGTTGCATCATCCTGATTCGATCGCGGATCTCCTCCATCAGCCGAAGGCCGATATCGTTGTTGACGATCGCCATTGCTGCTTCGTTATTGCCTGCCTGACGGGCCACGAGCGTAGATTGGAGCTCGTCGAGTTTGCTTTGGACAAGCTGTCGCAGTTCCGCGACCGCCTGTTGCTCACCCGGATTATCGCGGGCGAGATCGGCAAGATGATCAAGCGAATCGGGAAGCTCTTTTATCGCTTGGTTGTACGGGGCGAGATAATCTTCGCGGCCAGTGAGCAAATAGCCGCGTTGGCCGGTTTCAGCAGCCTCGGCCCGACTGAGCACATTGGTCAGTTCGTCGCGCGCCGCTAGCGAATGCACTACCCAGGCGGCATCGCTTTGGTTTCGCGCGACAAGCCAAAAAGTGGCAGCCACGATCAACCCCGCGAGAACGGCGGTAAGCACGAGGCTCCGGTTGAGTGGAACCAAAGGTCTCGAAGTGGTGGCGGTGGCGTGCACGGGACCTATGGTAATGCTTTATCGCGCTTTTAAACTTGGCGCGACGCGTCATTCTAGCCGGCGCAACGCAAACCTCCACATAAAACCTGCGGGCCGAAGAGATGGAACTTTTCAGCTCGCGTAACGAGCGGTGGCCTTAACCACAGGTTTTCCGGAAATTTCGCGCCTAGGCCGACAGCAAATCTTCGATCCGGATCGGCAATTGCCGAAAGCGGATGCCGGTCGCGTCATAGACGGCATTGGCTACCGCCGCCGCTGTGCCAACGTTTCCGAGCTCGCCCAATCCCTTGATTCCCCGCCGGATTCACATCGTGATCGACTTCCGACACCAATTGAACCTTTACCTCCTGGATGTCGGCATTAACCGGCACCCGGTAATCGGCGAGGTTGTCGTTGACGTACCGCGCCCGCAGCGTATCGATCTCGGTGGCTTCGTGCAGCGCCGAGCTAATGCCCCAGATCATGCCGCCCATTAGCTGACTGTGCGCGGTGCGCGTATTCATCAACCGTCCGGCGGCGAAAGCGCCAACAATCCGCGGGACGCGAATTTCGCGCGTCAGCCTGTGGACGCGAACCTCGACGAATTCCGCGCCCATCGCGTACATGACCTTTTGGCCGTGCGGACCGCCGGTCATTGTCAATTTGCCCGCATAAAGCTCGGCCACCGCGTCCGGTTTGAGGCCCTGTGGAACGAATTCGGAATATTCCTCGATCGTGCTCAGGCCGAGCCGGGCGAAAATATCTTCAAGTTTTTCGCCGGCGCCGTCGCTCGCGGCCACCTTGCCGTCCTGCAGAGTCAAATCCTGAACCACGCGGCCGGCAAGCGGCCCGTCGTTAGCGGTAACCGCCGCCTGGAAAAGCTTGGCGCGAATAGCATCGCACGCTTTCATTACCGCGTTGCAGGCGCTCGCTGTGGTGTTTGAGCCACCGGCCACCGGCGCTGGCGGCAGGCGTGAATCGCCGACTTCAACCGTCACCGACGAGAGTTCGACACCAATCCGGTCAGACGCCATCTGGCCGAGCACGGTATAAATGCCGTTGCCAATTTCGTGTGCCGCGGTCTGCACGCGCACGTCGCCGTTCGGCCGAAGCCGCACGCGCGCGGCGGCCGGACCGATATGGGTCGGATAGAGCGCGGTCGCGCAGCCGAAGCCAACATGCCAATCGCCGTCTCGAATGGCGCTTCTTTGTGCGCCGCGCCGCTTCCAGCCAAAGTCCTTGGCCGCTTGGTCGTAGCACTGCATCAGCGAGCGGCTTGAGTAGGGTTTGCCGTCCACGGGACTTTTTAACGTGTCGTTGATGCGGCGAAATTCGATCGGATCCATATCGAGTTTGATCGCCATTTCGTCCATCGCGCTTTCCAGCGCGAAGATATAGGGCACGACCGGCGGTGAGCGCATGTAGCCGGGTGTGCCGCGGTCTGCATGCACCACGTTGACCTTCGTCTCGATGGCGCCGAATGCATAAAGTTGCGCCGAATCCTCAACCCCCGCCACAACATAGGGGTCCGGCCGCGAGCTGATTTCCCGGCCTTTATGGCTGTAGCCGACTAGCCTCCCGTCACGCCGGGCGCCGAGCCGGATGCGATGGCGAGTCTCGGCACGATAGGTGGAAACGGTGAAGCCTTGTGCGCGCGTCGCGACGAGCTTTACCGGCCGATTGAGCCGCTTGGCCGCGAGCGCAATCATCGCCGTGCGCGGCGTCATCGTTCCTTTTGAACCGAAGGCGCCGCCGATATAGCTGGAAACCACCCGGACTTTTTCCGGTTCAATACCGAGCCGCTGCGCGACGCCGTTCTTCAGTCCGTAGACGAACTGGCTCGGCTCATACACAGTCAGATGTTCACCCGACCAGGTACAGGTCGTTGCAAACAACTCAATCGGATTGTGGTGCTGCGTCGGCGTGCCATATTCCGCCTCGATTGTCACGTCGGCGCCGGCAATCGCCGCTTTGGCGTCGCCCGCTTCGGGCAGATGCCGGTGCTCTTTAGAAACTTTGGTAGCGTCCTGCTCGGTCAACCCTTCGGACCCGAAGGTCGCGGCGGGTTTGCTTTCCGCATAGCTGACCTTCACCTTGTGGGCCGCTTCGCTCGCCAGCTCGAATGTGTCGGCAACTACAACGGCGATGATCTGGCCGCCGAATTGAACTTCAGGACCGAGGCTCTGGATTGACGTGCACGATCCTTCGCCGAATTTCGCCGGCTTGAGTTCTGCAGTACTCTCATTGGTCAGAATATCGAGTACGCCAGGCACCGCGCGCGCCTCCTCAAGGTCGAGCCGCTCAATGCACCCTTTGGCGACCGCGCTGGTCACCAGCACGGCGTAGGCGGGATTGGCGACCGGCACATCGGCCGGATAGCGCGCCTCACCGGTTACTTTGAGCCGCGCATCGTAACGCGGCACCGGTTCCCCCATGTTGGCGCCCGGTTTTGGTGCCGACGCATTGAACATGTCGTACGCCATTGTCAAATTTCCAACTCGGCCGCCTGTTGCAGCGCGCGAATGACTGTTCGCTTGCCAAGCGCAATCTTGAAATCGTTGTGGCCATATCCCTTGGCCCCGGCGAAAGCGACCTCCGCCGCCGCAGCAAAGACGCGCTCATCCGGTTTTTTGCCGCGCAGCTCGGCTTCCGCCTCCGAAGCGCGCCACGGAACCGTCGCCACGCCGCCGAGCGCGATCCGCGCGTCGCGCACGGTTCCATCCTCCAAATCGAGAGCGACGGCGGCCGAAGCGAGCGCAAATTCGTAGGATTCCCGGTCGCGCACTTTCAGATAGAGCGAGCGCCGTGTCCATTTCGCGGCGGGTAGCGTGAACGAGGCAATCAGCTCGCCCGGACGTAAATTTGTTTCCTGATCCGGGCTGGCGCCCGGCTGGCGATGAAGCCGCGCGAATGGAATGGTGCGTGTCTCGCCGCCACGATCCACGATTTCCATCGAGGCATCGAGTGCGATCAGCGCTACCGCGAAATCACCGGCATACGTCGCGATGCAGTCGTGGCTGGTGCCAAGCACGGCATGCGCCCGATTAAAACCGTTGAGCGCCGCGCAACCCGAGCCCGGCTTACGTTTGTTGCAAGAGGCGTAGGATACATCACGGAAATAGCTGCACCGCGTCCGCTGTAACACGTTGCCGCCCAGACTGGCCATGTTGCGAATTTGCACGCTGGCGGCGAGTTGCAACGATTGGGCGATGGCCGGAAACTGTGCCTGGATTTCGGTGTGATCGGCGGCCTCCGCCATGCGCACAAGAGCGCCAAGCCGCAAGCCGTGCCGATTAATAGTGATCTGGCCGAAGGATGCGGCGGCCAGCGGGTTGACGTCAACGACGACTCGCGGTCGCATGACATCGAGCTTCATCAGATCGATCAGCGTGGTTCCGCCAGCTAGGTAGGAAACTTCGGACCGGCCCCGGCTCTCTCCAGACTGGCGCGTGGCGGCATCGAGGCTCGTTACACGTTCATACAAAAAGGGGCGCATCGGGTTACGCCCTCCTCGCCGTCTTCATCGCGGGACGCGCCTGCTTTACCGCGGCGACGATGTTGGGATAGGCGGCGCAGCGGCAAAGATTGCCGCTCATGTATTCGCGGATCTCGGAATCGGTGTTGGCATGACCTTCACTCACACAGGCAACCGCCGACATGATCTGGCCGGGCGTGCAATATCCGCACTGGAACGCATCGTTATCGATGAAAGCCTGCTGCATCGGATGCAGAGTGCCGTTGGACGCAAGCCCTTCGATCGTGGTCACGCCGTGACCTTGAACGGCGATGGCGAGCGTAAGGCATGACAACACGCGACGCCCGTCGAGCAGGACGGTGCATGCGCCGCATTGACCATGATCGCAGCCTTTCTTGGTGCCGGTCAATTGCAGATGCTCACGGAGCAGATCAAGCAAAGACGTGCGGGCATCGAAGGAGAGCTCATGGTCCCGCCCGTTGATGTTTAAGGTCGCATTCACAGGCATTCGCGGATCGCTGGCAGATAACGGCGAAGTCGCGGCCTCGGCGCCGCCCACGCCGGCGAGAATGGACGTGGCCGCAGTCGACGCGGTCGCCATCAGAAATGACCTCCGATTAGGATTAGGATGCCGCGGAGGTGTTGCAGACAGGCTGGGAGGCATCGGCGGTTCCTCTGGGCGCGCGCGCTTCCGCACGCCGTCTTGGACTTTCGGTCCCAGCGGACTTTTGGTCCCGCCGGGCTAACGGTCTGCCCCGGCGGCAGTTCCGGGAACACACGGGATTTGGCCGCCCCCGGAGCGCCGCGAGTTCCGCACCGCGAAATGACCCCGGACCGCGCACCAGATAGGCTTCAGCGTCGGACTTCCCGGAGATTACGAAACTGATTACCATCGGCACCAAACACAGGCCGTGGCAAAATCGCGGCAAACAACCGAAAGCCGATGGGGGAGGTTCGACATGCTCAGCGTCGAAGGAATTGCCGACGTCGACACGATCGGCGACATCACGCGCCATCACGCCAAAACGCGGCCGGATCGGATTGCGATCCATTTCGAGGGAAAGCACATCACGTTTGGCGAACTCGACCGCCGCGCCAATCAGGTGGCCAACGGTTTGATCGCCGCCGGCCTGCGATCACAGGCGCGCATTGCGATCCTGTCGAAGAACGTACCCGCCTTTTTCGAACTTTGGTTCGGCGCCGCCAAGGCCGACATGGTGCTGGTTCCGGTCAACTTCCGGCTCGCTCCGCCAGAGGTTGCTTACGTGGTTGCCGACGCGGGGGCGGAGCTTTTGTTCGTCGGCGCCGATTTCTATCCGGTGGTCGAGAAGGTGGCACAGGAGATGAAATCGGTTCGTCAGATCATTGCGCTCGACGCCCCGCACGGCGGGTGGACCAATTATGCCCATTGGGTTGCGAGCCAGCCCGCCACAGCCCCGGGTTTGAAGATCGCGCCGGATCATTGCGCCATTCAGATGTACACCAGCGGCACGACCGGGCATCCGAAGGGCGCGCGGCTTAGCCATTCCGGGCTGCTCGCCTTGACCAATGTCGGCCTACGATCGATCGGCGGCTGGCATGAAAACGACGTCAATCTCGTCTGCATGCCGCTGTTCCACATCGGCGGCAGCGGCTGGGCGCTGATCGGCTTCCATCGCGGCATCGATTCCGTCTTGATGCGCGACGCCGATCCGGCCGCCATCCTTCGTGCAATACCGGAATTCCGCATCACCAAGGGTTTCATGGTGCCAGCGCTGATTTTGTTCATCTTGCAGAATCCACAATGCAAGGCGACGGATTTCTCCTCGCTTGAACTGATCTGTTACGGCGCTTCGCCTGCGCCGATCGATCTCGTGCGCAACGCGATCAAGGTGTTCGGCTGCGGGCTGGCGCAAGTTTACGGGCTGACCGAAACCAGCGGCGCCATCACCTACCTCCCGCCCGAAGACCACGACGATCCGCAGCGCCTTAAATCCTGCGGCAGGCCGATGGCTGGCATCGAAATGCGCGTCGTCGACGGCAACGGCAACGATGTTCCCTTAGGCGAGGTCGGCGAGATCATCACGCGTTCGCCACAAAACATGCTGGGCTACTGGAATCAACCCGACGCGACAAGCCGGGCTATTCGCGGCGAATGGTTTTACACCGGCGACGCCGGCTATCTCGACAAGGACGGTTACATCTACATTTACGATCGCGTGAAGGACATGATCATTTCCGGCGGCGAGAACATCTATCCTGCCGAGGTCGAAAGCGCGATGTTCGGTCATCCCGCCGTTGCCGACGTGGCGGTGATCGGCGTGCCCGACGACAAGTGGGGCGAAGCCGTCAAAGCGATCGTGGTTAAAAAACCAGGCGCAAACGTCACGCCGGAAGAGTTGATCAGCTTCGCTCGCGAGCGGATAGCGCACTTCAAAACGCCGCGATCGGTCGATTTTGTCGAGGCGCTGCCGCGCACCCCGACCGGCAAAATCCTCAAGCGCGAATTGCGCAAACCGTTCTGGGCCGGCCAGGAGCGGCAGGTTCACTAGGATAAACGCGACTAGGCTGCCTTGAGCGCCATGAGACTTCGCGCCTCAGTCGGGCTGGCGACGGCGCGACCGGCTTCGCGCGCGTAACGCGCCAGCATTTCCACCAGCGCTCCATTCGAACCGACCTTGCCGCCGTCCGGCAGATAAAATGTATCTTCAAGGCCGGTGCGCAAATGGCCGCCAAGCTCGGCGGCGCGCCGATGCAACGGCCAAATATTCTCCCGGCCGATCGCCGTCACTTGCCATGGCGCTCCGGCGACGAGAAGCTTGCACAGGATCGGCAGCAGATCCGGATCGGCCGGCATGCCGGACTCGACGCCCATGACAAAGTTGTATTTTGGCCGGCCCTTGTACATGCCGTTTTTCGCGTACATGCCGACGCAGCGCACGATGCCGACGTCGAAACATTCAAACTCCGGCTGCGTACCGGTCTCGGCCATCACGTCCAAATAGGCTTTGACCTTTTCAACCGGATTGTCGAACAGATGCGGCGGCCACGCCCACGATCCGTCGCCACGCACCTTTAGATAGTTGAGCGATCCCGCATTGCAGGCCGCAATCTCCGGCCGCACGGCCCGCAGGCAGGCCAGCGGACCCGAAATATCCGATCCGACGGTGCCGGTCGATTCGTTGAGGATGACGCCCGGACACGCATCGCGGATCGCCTGCATGATGGCGGCAGCCAATTGCGGCTCCCACGACGGGAGATGTCCTTTTCCCGGCGCCTGCTGGCGGAAATGCACATGCATAACCGCGGCGCCGGCATCGAACGCAGCCTTGGCCTCACGCGCCATTTCCTCCGGAGTCACCGGCACCGGATGCTGCTTCGGATCCGTAAGCACGCCGGTAAGCGCGCAGGTAATAACCGCTTTGTCGCTCATGCTGTCGTCTCCGTCCGCTCTTTTTCGGCCCTGAGTTCGACTAAAAGCTGGCGAGTAGCCACCTGGTCGCCGGGCTTGACCAGAACCCTGTCGATGACGCCATCGCGCTCGGCCGTTATCTCGTGCTGCATCTTCATTGCTTCGAGGACGACAACGCGCTGACCGCGCACGACGCGATCGCCTGGCTCGGCAAGCACGCCGATGATGGCGCCATTCATGGGCGCGAGCAGCCGCGCCGATCCGTCCCGGCGCGTAGCGCTCGCAATTTCGAGAGCGGTATCGCGCACTTCGAAAGTGTTGCCATCGAGATCGAGGTAAAGGGCACGGTCGTGCACCGTAAAGCGCGCGGTTTGTTGCAAGCCATACGCTGTAAAACGGACGGCTCCTTCGTCGCGCCGCTCAATCGTTATCTCGATCGTCTCTCGGCCCATCGCCACGGAATAGCAATCTGCCCCCGCCACCATGATGCTGGCCGGGTGATCGCCGCCATCGACCGCCAAGCGGAGCGGCCAGACCGCCATGCCGGTTGACGACCAACTCCGCCCAACACCTGAGGACAATGACGCCTCGCGCACGCGCGCCTCGAATAACAGCACCGCCGCAAGTGCCAGCGTGCGCAGTTCCGGCGCCGGCCGGCGCATATCGGCGCTGCCGGTAGCAAAGTGCTGCTCGATAAAGCGGGTCGTCACCTCGCCTGCGATAAATACCGGGTGCCGCAGCGCAGCGGTAAGAAAGCTTCGGTTGGTTTTCGGGCCAAAGACGACAGTATCTTCAAGGGCCGCAATCAGGCGCCGCCGCGCTTCCTCGCGGCTCGCGCCACGCGCAATCACCTTTGCCAACATCGGGTCGTAGAACGGACTCACAATTTGACCGGCCACAAGACCATGATCGATACGCACGCCCCTGCCCGCGGCCGGTCGCCAATCGAAGAGAGGCCCACTCTGGGGCAGAAAGTCTTGATATGGATCTTCGGCGTATAGCCGCGCCTCGATGGCATGGCCGCGGAAACGCACGTCATTTTTCGTAAGCGGCAACTTCGCGCCACCGGCGACCCGCAATTGCCAGGCAACCAAATCTAGACCCGTGACCCCCTCGGTCACCGGATGCTCGACTTGCAGCCGCGTGTTCATCTCCAGAAAATAGAATTTTCCGCCTTGGTCGAGCAAAAATTCGATGGTACCGGCACCGACATAATCGATGGCGCGCGCCGCAGAGACTGCGGCCTCGCCCATACGCGCTCGCAGATCGTCGGAGAGCGCGGGCGACGGCGTCTCCTCGATGACTTTCTGGTGGCGGCGCTGAACCGAACAATCGCGCTCGCCAAGATGAATGACGTTGCCATGCCGGTCGGCAAAGATTTGAAATTCGATGTGCCGCGCGTCGGCGACGGCGCGTTCGAGAATAAGCTCATCGGAGCCGAACGCACTTCCTGCCTCCGAACGTGCGCGCCTGAGCGCGTTGGCAAGATCGTCAGCCGACGTGACAAGCCGCATGCCGCGTCCGCCACCGCCGGCGGCGGCCTTGACCATCAGCGGAAAGCCGATGCGCATGCCTTCCGCCGTCAACTTCTCGTCGGACTGATCGGATCCCCGATAGCCGGGCACGCATGCCACGCCGGCTCCTTCCATCAAGGCCTTGGCGCGCGCCTTGTTGCCCATCGAGTTGATCGCGGCGGCCGGCGGTCCGATGAAGACAAGGCCCGCATCGGCGCAGGCCTGCGCAAAGGCAGCGTTCTCCGACAAAAAGCCGTAACCGGGATGAACTGCATCCGCGCCGGCAATTTTCGCCCCGGCTAAAAGCGCACTAACATTAAGGTAGCTGTCCTGCACCGGAGGGGGGCCGATGCGGACCGCCTCGTCGGCCTGACGGACATGCAATGCGCCCGCATCGGCATCGCTGAACACCGCGACCGTCCGATACCCGAGCATCCGCGACGTCCGCGCGATCCGGCAGGCGATCTCGCCACGGTTGGCGATGAGGATTTTGCTAAACGACACCATCCGCAGCCGCTGTCATTCCACCTGCGTCACCCAGGACGGTTTGCGCTTCTCCACGAAGGCTTTGGTACCTTCACGGCCCTCGGCGCCGCGGACGGCTGTAGCAAAAGCCGCGGCTGCTTCGTCCAGCAAGGCTGGCATCGAAGCCGGACCGGTAGCGCGCAACATCAGCCGCTTGGTGGCCGCGACCGCTTCCGGCGCACTTTTGAGCACTTGATTGCAAACGTCGCGAATGGCCTCATCCAGTGCGGCCGCGTCCTTGACGCAAAGATGCGCGAGGCCGATCGACGCCGCCTGCGCGCCGTCGAGACGCGCGCCGGAAACGCCCAAGCTCCGCGCCGCCGTCAAGCCGATCCGCTGCACCACGAACGGCGAAATCGCCGCTGCAACGACGCCAATCATCACTTCGCTCATGGCGAAGCGGGCATCTGCCGTTGCGATGGTGAAGTCGGCGATGCAAGCGAGCCCGAAACCGCCGCCCATGGCGTAACCTTCAACTGCGGCGACCGTCACCTGTGGCGCGGCGTTCATCGCCTCCAGCAAGGCGCCGAAGCGCCGATTGTTGTCCTTGAGCTCGTCGGGCGCGCCGGGCGGCGGCGCTTGCCCGGCGGCTGACATGCCTTTGATGTCGCCGCCTGCACAGAACGTTCCGCCCGAGCCGCGGAGCACGACGACACGCACCGAGCGGTCGCCGGCGATGGCCGCAAAGGTCGCGCCGATCTCGCGCACCATCTGCGCGTTCAGCGCGTTGCGCTGCTCCGGGCGACTGAGCCACAGATGCAGCACCGGCCCGCGCAAATCGAGCTTGATGTGCAAGGTCGGCGGCAGGTCAGGCATAACCGGCCTTATCGCTCGGCGCGTTCGAGGTTCCCGGCAGCGTGCCCATCAGCTTACAAATAATGGTGAGCATAATCTCGTCAGCGCCGCCGCCGATCGAGCCCAAACGCCCGTCGCGGTAAGCGCGGCTGACCGGCGTCTCGTTCATGTAGCCCATGCCGCCCCAATATTGCAGACAGGAATCGGCGACCTCGCGGCGCAACCTTCCGGCCTTGAGCTTGGTCATGGACGCAAGCCGCGTCACGTCGGTACCGGCGAGATAGAGTTCACAGGCGCGATAAACAAGCGCGCGCAGAAGCTCGATCTCGGTCGAAAGCTCGGCCAGGCGGAAATGCACCACTTGATTATCGAGGATCGACTTTCCGAACGCTTTGCGGTTGCGGGTATAATCGATGGTCTGCTCGATCAGCCGTTCCATTGACTTCAGATTGGCGGCGGCCGCCCACAACCGCTCTTCCTGGAATTGCATCATCTGATAGGTGAAGCCCTTGCCTTCTTCGCCGATCAGGAAGCGCCGCGGCACGCGGACATTGTCGAAGAAAATCTGCGCGGTGTCGGAAGCGCGCATGCCGAGCTTGTCGAGCTTGCGGGCGATTTGCACGCCATTGGTCTTCATCGGCAGGCAGATTAGCGACTTGTTCTTGTGGACCGCACCTTCGGACGTGTTGGCAAGGAGACACATCCAATCGGCCTGGGTGCCGTTGGTGGTCCACATCTTGCCGCCGTTGATGACATAATCGTCGCCTTCCTTGCGCGCCGTGGTTTTGATCGAGGCCACGTCCGAGCCGGCACCGACTTCTGAGACGCCAAGACAAGCCACATAATCGCCGGCGATCGAGGGCACCAAAAATTCGCGCTTGAGCTCCTCGGTACCGAACCGCGCAAGCGCGGGCGTCGCCATGTCGGTCTGTACGCCGATCGCCATCGGCACGCTGCCGCTGGCGATATTTCCCAGTTCCTCGGCCATCACCATGGCGTAGGAATAATCGAGGCCCTGACCGCCATATTCGACCGGCTTGTTGAGACCCAGAAATCCGAGATCGCCCATTTTCTTGAACAGATCATGCGCGGGGAAAATGCCGGCCTCTTCCCATTCATCCACGTTCGGATTGACCTCGGCCGCAATGAATTTTTGCAGGCTGCGGCGCAGTTCCTCGTGCTCGGTCGTGAACAGCATGGCGTTCCCTCTATTATTAATCCTTACATGCGCCCGACGCCGAAAGTATTGGGCTTGAGCGGGCGCAGTTCTGCCTCGCGGCAGATCGACAGGCACAAGCCCAACACCTTGCGGGTATCGCGGGGATCGATTAGCCCATCATCCCAAAGCCGGGCGGTCGCATAGAGCGCGGTCGACTCACCTTCCATCCGCTTGACGATTGACTGCTCCATCGCATCAAGCTTGGCCTTGTCCACCGGCTTGCCCTCGCGTTTGAGCTTTTCCTCGGTGACGATAGCCATGACCTTTGCCGCCTGCTCACCGCCCATGACGGCGATGCGGTTGCTCGGCCAGGCAAAAATAAACCGCGGGTCGTAAGCGCGCCCGCACATACCGTAATTGCCGGCGCCGAACGAAGCGCCGACATGCACGGTCAGCTGCGGAACGTTGGCGTTTGCCACCGCCTGGATCATCTTCGAACCATGCTTGATGATGCCCGCCTGCTCGGCTTCGCGCCCGACCATATAGCCGGTGGTATTCTGCAAGTAGATGATCGGCATGTTGGCCTGGCAGCAAAGTTGGATGAACTGCGCCGCCTTGCTCGCGCCGTCGGCGTCGATCGGCCCATTATTGCCGATGATTCCAATTGCGTGACCCTCGATATCAGCTTGTCCGCAGACGGTCTGCGGTCCGTAGAGCGCCTTGAAATCGAGGAAATCGGAATCATCGACAACGCGGGCGATCAATTCGCGCACGTCGTAGGGCTTGCGGTAATCGGTCGACACGACGCCAGCGATTTCATCGGGCGAATAGCGTGGCTCTCTGAAGGCCTTTTGCGGCTGCACCGGAAGCTGATCGTTCCACGGCAGCTTGGCCATGACTTCGCGGGCGATGCGAATGCCGTCGGCATCGTCCTCGGCCAGATATTCACCGAGCCCGGAGATCGTCGCGTGCATCTCGGCGCCGCCAAGTTCCTCGTCAGTCGCGATCTCGCCAGTCGCCGCGCGCAACAGCGGCGGCCCGGCAAGAAACACCTTGGCCCGGCCGCGGACCAGGACCACGTAGTCAGAGAGTCCGGGCAGATAGGCCCCGCCGGCGGTAGAGGAGCCGTGCACCACCGTGACCTGCGGAATGCCCGCCGCCGACATCCGCGCCTGATTGGCGAAACCGCGGCCGCCTTCGACGAACATCTCCGCCTGAAACAGCAGATTGGCGCCGCCGGATTCCACTAGCCGCATCATCGGCAGCTTGTTCTCCAGGCAAATCTGCTGCATGCGCAGATTTTTTTTTACCCCCATCGGGGTCGACGTGCCACCCTTGATCGCGCTGTCGTTGGCCGTAACCATGCATCGGATGCCGGAGACATAACCAATACCGGCAATCCCGCCGCCGCCCTGGATGCCCTCGGCGCCATCATCGTCATGCATGCGAAAGCCGGCCAGTGTCGAAAACTCGAGCCAGGGCCCGCCCGGATCGAGGACCAGCGCGATCCGCTCGCGCGGTAGCAACTGGCCGCGCGAGCGAAAGCGCTCACGCCGCGAATTGGAGACGTCCCGCACCTTCTGTTCGAGCGCGCGAAATTCGCCAATCAGCGCCAGCATCTGCTCGCGATTGACGCGAAAGCTATCAGAACTGGGATCGATACGACTTTCGATAACCGGCATGGCACTTCAATTTGCGCAACGGCGCGGATGGACACACCGCCATGCTACAGGATCGGCTGCCTTGTTGTCTGGACAATTCATAAACGCGTAAGTGCGAAAGCCCCCGGCGCCAGCCCCCGCCTCTATCTCAACCGCCGCCAGGCCTATATGATCGCCCCGTCCCATCGACCCTCAACACATCCAACGCTCGACGAGTAGAACAATGAGTAAGACCGCGCCTTTGCTGATTGAGCGCCAGGGCGCCATCGCCATCGTCACCATCAATCGAGCCGCCAAACGAAATGCGTTGAATGAGGACCTTTGGCGGCAATTGAAGAAGACGTTTGAGGACTTCGATCCGGACGTCCGGGCCGTGGTCCTCACCGGCGCCGGTCCGCACTTTTGCGCGGGCCTCGACCTCGCCGAACACCGTCATCGCCAGCCGTTCGAGAGCATCGCCATGTCACGGCTTGGGCACGCCACCTGCGAAGCCATCCAGTTCGGCGGACGCCCGGTGGTGGCGGCGATGCCCGGGGCGGTGATCGGCGGCGGGCTTGAAATCGCGGCGGCAACGCACGTGCGCGTCGCCGACACGACGACGTTTTACCAGCTACCGGAAGGCCGCCGCGGCTTTTACGTCGGCGGCGGCGCCAGCGTCAGCGTGTCCCGCATCATCGGCTCCGGGCGCATGATCGAAATGATGCTGACCGGCCGCGTGCTCGATGCGGCGGCGGGTGAACGGATCGGCCTCTCGCATTACGTTGTCGACGCTGGAAAGACGCTGGAGAAAGCGATCGAGCTTGCCGGAATCATCGCCAAGAACGCGCAGATACCCAACTATCTCATTATCCAGGCGATTCCGCGGATCGAGAAAATGGCCTCGGCAGAAGGACTTTGGACGGAAAGCGTGGCGCAGGCAATCAGCCTCACGTCGGAAGACGCCCGCGCCGGCATCGACGCCTTCCTCAACAAGCGGAAGATCGACTTTTAACCAGCTTATCGCCCGCGGGCAAAACTCCGCAAAGGCTAGTGACGCGCGTGGGAGCGATCTGTCCCCATTGCGTCTTGCTGACGAAACTCCGCGTCATAGTTCATAATTTCACGCATCAGCTGCTCGATCATGCTCTGGCGGACGGCGCTTTCCTGGCTGGAAGTCAGTTCCGCCACTACCTTCGCGACGGCAGTAATTACTTCGTCGGTATCAATGGTGCCCGCCTCGCCCGGGTTAACGGGATACTCTGCGGAAAAATCGTCGATCAGCTCGACGATGAGGCAATGCAGGCACGGCCTTTCGTCGTCGGTGTCTTGATTATCTGACATCGCTCGGCTTCCTTCCTGACGGCTCCTTATACCTCGGCAGCCACCCGCCTTGGAGCAACCAAGGGCAAACGATCGGCCAAGCAGCCGATAACAATAGCCGCACCCATCAATATAGGAATTCCGAAGGCTCCAGTCTGGCGATGATCTGGACCGACAGCCGAAGAAACAATCCATAACGGATGCGTGCGGCGGTCGCGCCCCACGCCGACCCGATAAGATCATCCCCAATGAACGTTATATGCGCGCGATTACCGCGACTGGCCCGCCGCCAGGAGGTCCTTGGTGCTCAGCGCCGCCTGAAACATAGACGGCGCCGGTTCCCGACAGGCCACCGATCAATCCACCGACCGCAGCGCGGGCGTGTCGGGTGGAGCCCACGTCAGAAGTCATCAAGCATGGTATGGCGAAAGCCGCGGACGCTGCCGTCCGGCGAAGCCTCAGCCTTGGCAAAAATATTGACCAACCGATCGTTCGACTCCGTCAGCGGCAGACCAAGCCCAACGCTTTTGAACGCATCGATCACCGCCGAAAGATCGATCGAATCGCGCATCACCGAATGGCCGATCACGAAAGGACTGAGCGACAAGCACGAATTGCCCATCACGATGACCACGTTATGCATCAATTCGATGCCCGCGGACGACGAGGCAACAGACGAAAACAAATCCCAATCCTTAAGCACATGCTCTTCGCCGATTTCTCCGCCGATCTCGCCAAGCGCTCTCGCCACGCCGAGTGCGGAGGCCCCGCGTGAATAGCCCATTGACGTGTAAGCGCTGGCAGTGACCGTCTTGTGTCCGCGGTGAAGCGCCGATTCGATTCGTTCGCTCGTCAGCAGGGGACATTTGATCTGCACGAAATGCACATCCTGCGCGTCGTCAATGCCGGCGTCACGCATGGACGCGTGAACGGCCTTCACCGTCTCTTCGATTTGGACATCGCGGCCGATCTCTTCCGGCAGGAAGTCACGGGTGTGCGCGATGCCGATACTCAGACGCTTCGCGATTGCTCCGCCGTAGGGAGCGTCGGACGAGATGCTTCGTGCGAATACAGTCAGATGCGGCGAGAGTACCCCTTCGGTACCGCCCGACATGACGAAAGCGATCTTGTCCTCGACCGCGCGCGGCGCCAGTCCAAGATGCGGCGAAAGCGCATCGCACAGAGCTGTCACGGCATATTCGCGGGTAAAATCGTTGACGCCTCCGTTGCCTTCGGTTTTACCCAACACCGCGAGGATCGATGATGGCTCGAGTGTGCCAGCCGCAATAAGCCGCATCAGTCCGGAGACGTCGCCGGGACCTTTAGTTGGGATACGAACAACGTCGACCGAAATCGCGCGTTTGGTCATTCCGCATCACCGCTGGACCAGAAGATCAGTCTGCGTTCGGCAAAGCCGATCGCGTAGAACATTGCGATGCCGGCAAAAGCCGCGGCGAAGATTGCCGAAAATAAAGTCGCGGTTTCGAGATGCGCAGAGGAGATAATGATCAGATAGCCTAATCCCTGCGTGGCGCCCACAAACTCGCCGACGATGGCGCCGACGACCGCGAGCGAAGACGATATTTTTAGAGCCGAGAACAGATAAGGCAAACAAAATGGAACGCGCAGCTTACGAAACTCCTGACCGCGGCTCGCGCCCATCGTCTCGAACAGCTCGCAGTATTCGAGATCGGCCGCTTTTAGGCCTTTGACCGTATTCACCAGCACGGGAAAAAAACAGATCAGGATCGCCGCCACGATCTTCGACCACCAACCGGTGCCGAGCCAGATCACAAGTAACGGCGCGATCGCGACAATCGGCGTTGTCTTCAGTGCGATGGCGATTGGAAAGAGCCCATCCTCGAGCGTATGAAACCGGACGAACAGCGTGGCGATGACAAAGGCGAGCGCGCTGGCGATGAGAAATCCAGCGAGGGCCTCGATGAATGTCACCCCGAATGAAACAGCAAGCGAACGGTCGGCGGTCGCCAGGATCGCGGTCGGCGACGGCAGCAAATATTCCGGGACGTGAGCGGCAACGACAATCGCCTGCCAGCCGACAAGCAAAGCCAAGCCGAATGCCAGCGGGGCAAGGGCGCGAGAGCTCATTCGCCGCCTCTTACGATCTTGCGGACGTGGCGGATAATGGCCCCGGTATCGGCGTCTTCGGGAAGGCGCGGACGCGGGCCGGACACGGCTACGTCTTCCACCAGCCGCGCCGGCCGGCTGGACAATACAATGACGCGGTCCGACATCGTGACCGCCTCGGGAATAGAGTGCGTCACCATTAGCACGGTCGTCAGCCGTGTCTCCTTGCTCTTCCAGATGCGGATCAGCTCCTCATTGAGCGTATCGCGCGTAAGTTCGTCGAGCGCCCCGAACGGCTCGTCGAGCAGGAGAATATCGGGATCGCACATCAGCGCACGCGCTAACGCTGCCCGCTGCTGCATGCCACCTGAAAGCTGATGCGGATAGGCGCTCTCGAAACCGCCAAGCCGAACCAGCTCCAGCATGCGCCGGGCGTTGCGGCGATCGGCCGCATCGACAGCGCTGCCGCCGCGCTGGATTTCGATCGGCAACAACACGTTGTCGAGCGTGGTCCGCCACGGCAGCAACAGCGGCTTCTGAAACATGAAGCCGGTGCGCAGATTCGTCTCCGCGAGCGTGATCCGCCCGCTCGTGTCCGCGACAAGACCGGCTATCGCCTTGAGCAAGGTCGACTTGCCGCATCCGGATGGCCCGAGCAGCGACACGAATTCGCCGCGCCGAACCGTCAGGCTCAGACTTTCCACCGCAACCATGCTGCCGAAACAGACACGCAGCTCCGCGATGGAAAGAGCCGCCTTGGACGGAGGAATTGGCGCGGCGTCCAGTCGATCGGTCAAAACGATCGCATTCATGGCATCGCTTGCGTGGTGAATGCCTTGGCGAGGTCGACCGGTTCTTTCTGGAATCCGGCGGCGAGCAAGAGCTTTTGCGCCGAACTCCAACCACTTTCGTCCATGAACCCGACCGGTTTGCCGTCGGGCATCAGTAAAGGCACGCTTGCTTTCATCATCGCCAGCTCGTGGTCGTAGGTCAGCTTGTCGCCAAATTTGACGGTAATCTTTGCCGCCTCCTCGGGCGCCGCGATAGCCATGTTCCAGCCTTTGAGCGTCGCGGCGACGAATTTTTTGACCAGTCCCGGATTGTCCTTGAGCATCTTTTCCGTCGTAAACAACGTATCGGCGTAAAGATCGATGCCGGAATCCGAAGGATAGACAATATTGACGTCGAAGCCTTTTTCTTTCGCCGCCAGCACCTCGTTGATCAGGTAGCCCGGCCAGACGTCGACGGTGCCGGTCAAAAGCGGCGTGATATCGAATTTGACCGGAATTTCGGTCAGTTTGGATTTGTCGATCTTCGCCTTGGCCAAGACCGCACGGTAGATCAGTTCCTCATTGCCGCCGATTTTTACGCCGACTTTCTTGCCGACGTAATCGGCCGGCGTCTTGATGCCGGACTTGGCCAGCGAAAACAGCACGAACGGATTGCGGCGATAAATCACCGCCAGTGCTACGACCGGAACGCCCTTGCTGCGGGCGATCAGAATCTGATCGGCTCCGGTTACGCCAAACTGCTCATTGCCGCCGGTGACCATTTGCACGGCGGGAAAGTCTGGACCGCCGGGCTGGATGTTCACATCGAGGCCCTCGGCTTTGTAATAGCCCTTCTCATGGGCCACGTAGAACCCGGCAAACTGGGCCTGATTAAGCCACTTCAGCCGCACGGTGACTGAGTCATCAGCATACGCGGTTGCGTAGACGCTGCTTAAAGCAAGCAGGAAAAATGATGCCACTGCTCGATAGCGCATGGTCGTTGCCCTCCTGAAGGGGCCCGGCAAATCCATATGCGGCCGCGTCAGTGAGCGCTACCAGAGCCAAAATCTGGGCGGAACGAGCTGAAAAAACGCTCGCTCTGCGAAAAACCCTTTACAATGCTGCCGGACACTGACGGCGAGGCCAAAAGCTATGCCGAACCGGGTTGGACAGCGTGACCAGAAATCCCGATCGCCTCAGGCGCAAAAGACGGCGCCCGCGCGCAAGCGGCTGCGTCCTCCCCGCCTCCTGACATACGTCGACGCAGTTGCGCGGCTTGGCTCGATCCGCAAGGCGGCGGACACGCTCAACGTCGCATCATCGGCGTTAAACCGCCAGATCCTCGACCTTGAAGCGGATTTGGGCTCACCACTTTTCGAGCGCCTTCCGCGCGGTGTTCGCCTTACCTCCGCCGGCGAAGTTTTCCTCACCTATACGCGTCAGGCGATTTCGGAGCTCAAGGCGGTCGAATTGCAGGTCGAGCAACTTCGCGGACTCGTTCGCGGTCAAGTCGGCGTCGCCGCCGTTGAGTCGGTGGCCAGCGAATTGCTGCCGTCCACAATTTCCAAATTCCAGGCGACGCATCCGAACGTGCGGTTCAACGTGCATATCGGCGTTCCCGAGGAACTAATTTCCTTCCTGGTGGACGATCGAGCCGATCTCATCCTGACGCATTATCTGCCGCCCAAAAAAAGCGTAGCGATAGCGGCAGTGGCCAAACAAGCGCTTTGTGCACTGGTTGCCTCCGATCATCCGCTCGCCAGCCGGGACGATTTGCGTCTGCACGACTGCCTGGCCTATCCGCTTGCGCTCGGCGATGCGACGCTGGCGGGACGCGCACTGATCGAGCAGGCGCTGGCGCAAGCGTCGTTCGATCTTGATCCGCGTCTTGTCTCCAATTCGGTCGAGAACATGAAGGCGTTCGCCCGGATGAACCGCGGGGTTTGCTTTCAATTTCGCAAGCCGGGTAAGGCGCGCATTCCACCGGGTGACATGATCGCATTGCCGCTTGCCGACCCGCTGCTGATGCAGGCGAGGCTGGTGCTCGCTACCCGGCGCGGCCGCGTATTGCCGGTTGCGGCTGCCGCTTTCGTCGAATTGCTGAAGGCAGCCATGGCCTGATTTGGGCACGAAAACATGGAAGTTGCGCAAACAGGGCAGGGGCTGAGGACTTAGTCTGTGGCAAACCGGTCTCACCCCTAAATTCCCTACTAACGGGGAAATTCGCGAATTCAGTCAGCTAAGCCAATCCAGTTTGTCCGAACCACGGTAACGAAGCAGAGGGTCGGTCAAGTATCCCTTTGTTTCCGAAAATTCGACGCAGAGTATATCGGCGATGTAGCTCAACTCCAGAAATCGCTGCGTCGCGGCGAACGGTAGAAACGGGCCAGGAAGAGACTCACATGATCTTCCCCGGTTCGTAACCTTCCGGAACGGCACCCTCAGCTCCGTCGCCCCACAATGCGCACTGGCAGGGCCTCGTAGCCTTTGACGAAGCTCGAGTAGACGCGTTTTGGCTCGCCCACCGCCTCGATGCGATCGAAGCGCTTCAAGATCTCCTCCCAGATGATCCTGAGTTGCAGCTCTGCCACGCGCATGCCGAGGCAGCGGTGGATGCCGAAGCCGAACGAAAGATGTTTGTGCGGATTGCGACGATCTATGATGAAGGCGTCAGCATCCTCGATCACGTCTCCGTCGCGGTTGCCCGAGACGTACCACAGCACCACGCGGTCGCCTTTGCGTATCAGCTTGCCGCCGAGCTCAGTGTCTTGGGTCGCAGTGCGGCGCATATGAGCGAGCGGCGTCTGCCAGCGGATCACTTCCGGTACGAAGCTCGCAATCAATGCCGGGTTGGCGCGCAGTTTATCGTACTGGTGGGGGTTCTCGTTCAAGGCCAGCACCGAGCCCGTCATCGAGTTGCGCGTCGTGTCGTTCCCGCCGACGATCAATAGGATAAGGTTTCCTAGCAGGTTCTCGCGGTCCATTCTGCGGGTCGCCTCGCTGTGGGCCATCATGGAAATGAGATCGCTCTTCATGGGCTGGCGCGCACGCTCGGCAAACAGTCTGGCGAAGGTTTCACCGCATTCGGTGAGCTCGGCCACGCGCTGCCCCTCGTCAGCAACCACGCCGCTCTTGGGAAGCGCGGTGGAAACGTCCGACCAGCGCGTGAGCTTGCGCCGCTGCTCCCAGGGGAAATCGAACAGTGTGGCCAGCATCTGCGTGGTGAGCTCAATCGACACGCGCTCGACCCAGTTGAAGGTCTCGTTGCGCGGCAGGTTGTCGAGAACCGAGGCGGATCGCTCGCGGATCAGCGCGGCCATCTTAACAAGCTCGGGCGGCGTGAACAAAGGTTGCACGGACTTGCGTTGCTCGGAGTGCCGGGGCTCGTCCATGGCGATAAAACTTGGCCACTCGTACTTGGGGTCGACGTCGCGCAACATGATACCGCCGAGCCGCACGTCGGAAGAGAAGATCTGCGGATTGGTTTCGACGTGCATGATGTCGTTGTATTTGGTCACTGACCAATAATTGCCGACCGGGCTCGTGGAACACCAGTGCACCGGCTCCTCTTTGCGCAAGCGCTCGAAGTAGGGCCACAGCGTATCAGACCGGAAAAGCTTCGGGTCGCCGACGTGAAACTGGCTTAGCGGCATCGCGTAGGCCCGCTCGCGCGCCTCGCGCTGCACCTCAGACCTCGCCACAGCTAAGGTCTCCTGCATTGGAGCCTCCCTCGCGAACATTGTGTTCCGGAGTTGTTGTTATCAGGCCAGGGGCCAGTTCGCCAACTCTGCGGCAACTTCCGTTATTAACCCGAACGCCGATATATCGCCGCGTCGCGGCGAATGACGAAACGGGCCACAAGGCGACTTATGCGCTGCAACATATCGGCGAGGCACAAACTGAAAGACCGCCTCGCGGAGATCTCCTGGAATCCGATCTGATTGTTTGATCAGGCCGATGAAAAAGCGGCGGGCATGTATTGCTAACTTGATTTAACCCGCAGACGAACGTTGGCTTAACGGCCTAATTAAAAGTCTAGATTATATTTTCGGACGCTGGGTCCCAGACAGAACCAGCCCTTTCTGGTGTGCTTTGAAGCCCCCGGCGCGCCCCGGGGGCTTCTTTCTGTGATCAGCTTAATCGTTAGTTAGGCCGGCAGCAGCTATGGTTGCGTATGCTGCGGAAGGTGCAAACCTTTGTTAGGAACGAATGCGCCGCTACGGCCATTGAGTACGCTATCATTGCCAGCGGCATCGCTATGGCAATTATAGCCACGGTTTACACCATCGGCCCCAAACTCAATTCGACGTTCTCCTCGATTTCGACTCAGCTTAAATAAGCCGCCTCATAGCCCGCCGGCGCTCTTTGGTGATGCTTGTCAAACGGCTAACGCGATCCTTCAATATTGATTTGACGTTACAAAGATTGTGACCGGTTTCGCTTTCGAACCATTTCCTATTCGTGAATGCGCGATAGCTTAGTGACAATTGCAATATGCGAATTTATTTTCGGACAGGAAAGTTCCGGCAAATTGCCTTACGGACGCGGGAGACAACCCCCGACAAACGCCGGAGCCCTTTTTCATGTCTAAACTTCTAGTTCGGTTCGTGAAGGATCAATCTGGAGCGACGGCCATTGAATACGGCTTGATTGCGGCAGGCATATCTATCGCTATTATCGCAACGGTCAACGCGCTCGGCACTCAGCTCAACAGCACATTCAGCAGCATCTCCAGCCAGCTTAAATAAGCTGCGGCGACGACGTCACACAACGGTTGCCAGCGCAGGCTAACCGGCCGGCACCTGCCTTACCTCCCAGATTAAAAAGCCCCGGCCACGCCGGGGCTTTTTTCACGGCGCCAAGTTTTGTGGGCGCTCCCGTACTGGGCGAGGCCAGGCGCGACTACAATCAGCGATTTACCGAATATTGGCGATTTCCGGCTATTTTGGCGTGTGGTCCCGTTGTTGATCTGAAGGCCGGAAAGGTCCGGTGCAACGACAATGTCCAGCGACCGCGAGATCGTTCTGATTTCGGATCGCCCAGACCAAAGCCAAACCCTGGCTCGTACTCTCGGCGGCCTTTGTGCGTGTCGAACGGTCGGGCTAAACGAACAGAAGAGCACTGTGGGGCTTGTGACCGCGGTAATCACCGATGTTGGATTTCGCCATCCACCCGACGTTCTGCGCCTGCGCCGCCTGTTGTTGCAACCGCGCATACTACCAGCGCCAATTATAGCTATCCTGCGGGACAGCGGCCATCTTGAAAGGGTTCAAGCGATGGCGCTCGGCGCAACCGCGCTGCTGCCCGCCAATGCTTCAGTCTCCGATATTTCCGCGGTGCTTCTGCCGATTATTCGATCGACGCTCGCTCAGGCCACGCCGGCGATAAGGCTGAAGCCTTTGCAGAACATCGAACGGGCTCGGCTCCAGTTTGGAGCCATTTTCGGCGCAGTCGCGCGCGGCGAAGTCGTCAGCAGGACTAGTATCGATGAGTCGACGGCATCGGTCATAACCGCCATAGCCGATGGCGGTATTCGGCAATGGCTCGAAGTTGTTTGGACGTACGACGATTCAACCTATCAGCACTGTCTGCTGGTCACGGGGCTCGCTGCGGAGTTCGCTGCCAGTCTGCGTTTCACGAGGAACGATCAGGAGTGCGTGATACGAGGGGCCCTACTGCACGATCTCGGCAAGGCGAAAATCCCGCTTGGCATCTTAAACAAACCTGGAGCCCTGACGAGCGAAGAAGTTGCGATCATGCGGACTCATGTCGCAATTGGCTATGAACTCCTGCGCGGACAAGACGGTTACGAGCCCGAGGTGCTCGAAGCCGTTCTCTGGCATCACGAGCTACTCGATGGTAGCGGTTATCCAGACGGTCTCGTCGGCTCCCAGATCAAAGATCTGGTGCGCCTCGTGACGATTTGCGACATCTACGCGGCGCTGATCGAACGGCGGCCGTACCGGCAGGTCATCGAACCCGCGCAGGCATTCAAGATCCTACAAGAAATGGAAGGCAAGCTTGAAGGCGCCCTCGTGCGAGCTTTCGCGCAAGTTGTCGGGAAGTCCGCGACGCAGGGCTCACATGACCACCTTAACCTTGCACAATTAGGACCACTCAGCCCTCAGGCCAGTAGGTCCATCCGCTATTAGAGGCACAAGACCATGATCAAGCCAGTTGGCAGCGCCGATCGATCCCGCGATGTCTGTTTGGGGTCATTGGCTACCGAAACGCGATGTCCGCCGTCACGTCCGCCTTTCCCGATAACGGACATCGCCCAAAGCGGCTCGGTTTAGCCTCGCCTCGCCCGAAAGAATGGTTAGCATGGGCTATGATTGTTGTCGGGTCAAACAGTGAGAGAGCGTGCGAGGTGATGTCATGAAGAAGATTCTGATTGCACTCGTTGCAGCAACGACAATCGGCGTGACGGCGTTGGCCACGTCCAGCACAGCAGATGCACGCTACGGTTACGGTTGGGGTCGTGCTGGTTGGGGCTACGGTGGTTGGGGCTATGGCGGTTGGGGCTATGGCGGCTACGGTTACGGCGGATTTGCGGCTGGAGCCGTCATTGGCGGTGCCTTGGCTGCGTCCCCCTACTACACATTCGGGCTTTTATCCTCTTCCTACGGCTACGCACCCGGATACGCTCCCGCTTGCGGATATGCTCCGGTCTATTACGGGTACGCTCCCGTCTATTACGGATACGCACCGGGCTACTAATGGCGGGTGCGGCTGCTAAGGAGCGGCAGCGCCGTTAGGGCCGGAGGGGCGCACCTCCGCTCTCGGTCCGCGGAATGTTCCCTTAGCCTCGGGAATCACTCGCCAGGTTCCAAAGCCATTGGCCGAATTGAATTTGAATTGCTCAGTGCATGGACGAATAGATGAGCAAAATTACAACGATAGCACCCAGAACGATTCCCCAATTGGGAATTTGAACGCCGGCAATTGATGTTTTCTGGCTAAACCATTCCATCATTTTTCCTCCCAATTAGGCCGACTCGGCTTGTTCGGTCGCTTCCCTCAACAGGCGTCCGGTAAATCGGATCACGCTGTAGGCCTGACGACATATCGGAGAGTGACCGTCTCATAGGTGTGCTGATCTTCCGAGACATTCTCCGCAGAAAACCCCTGAACGAGATATCCGGTTCTAGGGCAGCGGTATATAAAAGGCGGCAACAAAATGCCACTTTTCGTGACGCAACGGATTGATGCAGATCAAATGCGCGGTAGCGCATCAACCGATTCCATCGGCTCAACAATCGACGGATCGTCATTTTCCAGTTTGTTGACCAAAAAGCGCCACAAGGCGTTAACAGCGTAGCGGCTGGACCGGTCAACCCGCTCATGTCCGCGCTGGCGGGACAACTTTCTACCTATCCGGGCAGTCCCGCTTTCAGCAGTCCTTCGCGCACGTGTTCAGTATCAGATGGCTGCTGATAGTGAAGTGTTTGTAGATATCCGCTCACGGTGAAATCTTGTTTTCGCTGAAGTACCTCCCGTGCATGA
The DNA here is from genome assembly GCA_963747855.1 of uncultured Alphaproteobacteria bacterium. Lineage (GTDB taxonomy): Bacteria > Pseudomonadota > Alphaproteobacteria > Rhizobiales > Xanthobacteraceae > BOG-931. Next base: position 37,629 of record CAVVGN010000002.1, on the reverse strand, counting down.
GCCAGGGCCGCAACATGGTTTCCCAATTGTGCCGAAGACGCAGCTAGAAAGGCGTGGTGGGTGTAGTCTGGCGCTATTGGTTTGCTAAAGGACTCGATCGCATCAGCATAAATACGCGCGGTGTACTGCGCCCGACCGAGATGACTCCAAAAGCGTTCAGGATGATAAGGGTTGAGCCGCATCGCACGGCGAATCCACTCAATCCCCTCTTTGGGACGTCCGAGCCAAGTAAGAACCTCACCCTGCTGGACAACGATGAGGTCGCTATTCGGATTTAGGCTCAAGGCGCGGTCCTGATGATAGGCCGCCTTCTCGTGTTCGTTGAAATTTAATTTCACTGCGGCGAGGATACGATGCACATCGGCATCGTTATCGTCGAGAGAAAGAGCTATTTGCAGTTCATCTAAAATTACCTGAAGGCTCGCCGCCGGGTCCTCACACCAACCGTGCAACCAAGCTTGCCCGGTCACACAAGCCTTCCACGCGTGGGCATGCGCATAGTTCGGATCAAGATCGATCGCGCGGTTCAGCATTAAAATCGACTCAGTATTGGATTCTCGGTTTGACCGATGGTGCAGAACCTTGCCGGTCAGCACGTACTCGTAGGCCGCCATATTTTCGGTTGGCTTTCGCTGAACCTGGTCATGCTTGGCAGCTTCGATGCGGCCGAACAAAGTTGCAGCGATCGCCGACGTCACTTCATCCTGGATGGCGAAAATGTCCTCGAGCTTTCGATCGTATCGTTCAGCCCAGATGTGCGTTTCGGTTTCGCCGTCGATCAGTTGAACAGTAACCCTCACGCGATCGGCCGCTTTGCGGACGCTTCCCTCGACCACGTAGTCGACGCCAAATTCTCGCGCAATTTGTTGGGCCTTAACAGGTTTGCCCTTGTGCACGAAAACGGCGTTGCGTGAGATCACGAGCAACTGACGAAAACGCGACAGTTCAGTAATGATGTCTTCAGTCAGTCCATCCGCGAAAAACTCCTGCTCCGGATCCCCACTCATGTTGACGAACGGCAACAGAGCAATCGAAGGCTTACGAACGCTTACCGGCGGCGATGCCTGCTCGTCAGCGACCTTGGTCCGCTCTGCGGCTTGGCCGGTCAGCAATACCTTGTATACGCGGATCGCGCGGCTGATGTTCTTGACGCGCTGTTCGCCAAGATCTTCGTATCCAATTGGGAGACGGTCGCCGACTTGATCATATACTGCTCCCGAAATGCAGATCCCTCCAGGTTCTGCGATAGATTCAAGTCGCGCCGCCACGTTAACGCCGTCGCCAAAGATATCACCTTCTTCGACGATTACATCGCCCAGATTAATGCCAATTCGGTAAAGCAGGGCTCGCGACGCGGACATGTCACGATTACGCCGCGCCATTCGCTGCTGAAAATCTACTGCGCAGCGCAGAGCTTCGGTGACGCTTTGAAATTCGACCAGGATGCCGTCGCCAGTGGTTTTAATAATACGGCCCTTACAATTCGCAATCGCTGGGTCAATTAGCTCCAACCGCACCGTCTTGAGACGCGCCAAAGTTCCGACCTCATCGGCCTCCATCAAACGGCTGTAGCCCACCACGTCCGCTGCCAAGACTGCAGCGAGTTGTCGCGCTACGTTCGATCCTTCCATTTTCAATGGCTCTCAGCGAGGCGCAGGGCGGAGCCCGATCGTCCGAGCACGTTTTTCATTTTTTTTAGGTCCGCCGCTTCAGCTCGCGGCATTTCAGTCTCCAGCACCGCGAGACGGATCATCGTAAAAAGATAGCGCTATTCCCTCTGAGCAGCAAGAAAAGGTCAGATGCCAAAGGCACTGACACCGCTCACCGGCGATGCCCCTCGGTCGTCCGCGCCAAAATTATGGCCCAGGCGGACTTGCGTCAACGAGATATCCAGCCGTCAAATGGCTGTCATCAATGGTCAACGTCAGCAAGTCGCCGACATCTTTTTGCTACAAACGACCGGACCATACATTGGGTCAAACTGCGACATCATGTGATGTCCGCGTCACGGCAGCTTTGCCCCCCGGAAGCCGACATTCGGTTGCAGCACAATATCGGTTGCAACGGGCCGCTGGTAGAAGTAGTGGCGCAACAAGGTACCTCTTCTCTTAGCAGCCCCGATGCTGGCGGAATTTGCATGCGATCGTACCATTAGTGATGCAGCTACCTCACCGCGACCGTAACGCGAAGGAAGTTAGCCGCAACTTTAGTCACGTTGTCGCCAGTACTGGTCTGACTCTCAAACAGCGTATTTAGTTCGGATCTTAGTTCCTCCGCACGGCCAGTTTTTTCTGCCGCCTCAAAAGCGTTCATGGTGGGCCCATAATAGCCTCGGAAAGTGTCTACCAACCCGGAAGGCGTACCGGGATAGTTGAATAAGCAGTTCTCCCGCTGAAAGGAGACGTTGTCCCGCGCAACGCGAGCGCCGGCAAATCGCTCGATGACATTGGCCTCAACTCCCATGTCATCGGTCTGATGAAGCCTTCTGGCGGGGGTGGCGTATAGGCGGCGTGTGAAGTCGCCCTTTTCTCAAAGTGCTTTGTTTGGATTCTTGGACCGATACGCCAAGCCCTGAGAGTTTGCCAAAGACTGGAAGGTATTCATCTCACCTGGAGTAGCTTGAAAAGACTCAGCGCTCTCCATTTACATTTTGCAGTGATTCGAGTTCGTTGAGCTTTGTTTTCGCCTCATTGTTACCTTGTTCGGCAGCTCTGCGGAACCAAGCGATTGCTTGTGTAGTATCTCGCGGAACGCCTCGACCATTCTGGTATGCAAGACCGAGATTGTATCGAGCGTCAGCGAGTCCGTGTTCAGCGGCCTTGCGGTACCAAGCCACAGCTTGCTGATCGTCCTTGGGAACGCCTTGACCGTTCGCGTATATCGCGCCGAGACTGTTTTGCGAAAACGCGTATCCCTGATCGGCGGCTTTGTGGAACCACGCGGCGGCTTGTTGATCGTCTTTGGGGACGCCTTCGCCATTCTGATACATAAAACCGAGCCTGTCTTGGGCAGGCGCGTATCCCTGATTAGCAGCTCTGCGGAACCATGCGACAGCTTGCTGATTGTCAGTGGAAACGCCCTCACCGTTTTGGTAGATGAAACCGAGCCTGTCTTGGGCAGGCGCAAATCCCTGATCAGCAGCCTTGCGGAACCATGCGATAGCTTGCTGGTCGTCCTTCGGCACGCCTTCGCCATTTTGGTACATAAAACCGAGCTTGTTCTGCGCAACGACGTATCCCTGGTCGGCAGCTTTACGGAACCATAAGGCTGCTTGCTCATCGTCTTCGGGGACACCTCGACCCTCCAGGTAAACGTAGCCAAGGGCATCCTGCGCAACCGCGTATCCCTGATCCGCGGCTTTGCGTGCCCAGAAGATGTATTGCTGATCGTCTTGAGGCACGCCTTTGCCGTTCGCGTAAAGCAAACCGAGCGCGAACTGCGCCGTCGGATAGTTTTGATCAGCAGCCTTTCGGTATTGCTCGACTGCTGCCGTGAGCTTATTGGCTTTCTCGTATGCTCGCCCGAGCTGGTACGCGAAGCGGATGCTATTCGGATATTGTTGCACTGCTTTCTCACACGCGGGGACGGCTAGGGCGACCTTCATGTTTTCCAAGCCTACACCAGCAGCTTCGCGCTGAGGATCAAAGTCAGACGCGGCATACCTATCGCAATCTGTAACGATGTTTTGCGCAAACGCGCTCGTGCTCAAAACGAGCTGTAGAATGCAAAGGCATGCGGGCCATCTCGGCGTCGCCATCTCCAAATGCTCCGCAAAATTATCGAATTATGGGGTATCGAAACAGTGATGCGGGGCACAGTCAACGGCACCTCGCGGCGAGCCACCGCTTCGGGTCACGTGGGGACAGCGCCCTGGCAAGAAATTTCTGACGTTTTGTCATACGACAAAACATTGAGCACTATCGGGCTATGCTCAAAGCCGCGTGCCGCAATGCGGCCAATGCAAATGTCAGTGAATGAGATCGTCGTTCACAATTCGCAACGGCGTACGTGAAAATGCCGGTCACCCCTTCCGAGCGACCTCAATTCGCGCGCGGCAGAACATGCCTGCGGAATCGCTTCACTGTTTACTCAAGATCGGCCCTCAGTCCGCCAAAAAGGCTAAACCATGACCTGGTCGTAGAGCCAACCGGTGCCCGCCATCAGCCTGATCGAGGGCCATATGACATTCCCGTCCGCGCGCGATGTTTCGGCCACTCGGGACGCTGATCGAACTTTGGGTCCGCTCGATTGCGCAGGGCAACTCGTTTCGATTTCTCAGCGGCAGTTTTCTACGGTGACGGTGCCTCTGACCGCGATGCTGCCGCCGCTCAAGGCCTCGACGGTTGCCGGCAACGTCTCCTATACCGACACCGCCGACGCTCGATCAGCAAGTAAATGAGCTAAATTTTTCGAGACTTAATACACACTTTTCATACACACTTTTCATACACACTTTTCCGGCGCGAATTAACGCGCATGAAAGGCGGCTTGCGTATTGTCGATCAGTCGCGGGTGTCGCGCGACCACAATGAAGCAGGGGCTAAAGATGACTAGACTTCTTGTTCGGTTCGGTAAGGACCAATCGGGAGCAACAGCGATCGAGTATGGCCTTATTGCCGCTGGCATTTCCATCGCGATCATCGCAACAGTCAATGCTCTCGGTACTCAGCTCAACAACACCTTTTCGAGCGTGTCGACGGCGATCAAATAAGCCGGGCGTAAATCGACGGCTGGAGCGGCCCGCAAAAGGCGAGGCGCGCGCCGCAATTAATATTTCTGATTCTGCGAGCTGCAAATTTGCCAGCAACGCTAGATTAACCCAGATTAATGAGTTTTGGTCTTAGGCGCTCTCGTCCAGACGAAGGCTCTACTACTCCGTTGGAGGTACGACCATGTTGCGCCAACTGAATCAATTCACGCTCCCAACCGCCATCTCGATAACGGCTTTTGACGCTACGTTTTTTGTCGCCGCTAATATTGCCGGCTTGAACGCACGTGAAGTAACTCTAGGTGTCATTGCTGGCAGCGTTAGCGGGGTAAGTGTTTTAGTATCAGTGCTTTGGCGATCCGCAAGACGCGTCGCGACCCAAGCCGCCAACTGATTATCAAGTCCCATACACGAACGGGAATGTTTTTCCAGTCAGGTAAAATGCCGGATCGATTGCGCGCGTTTCTCAAAGACGACGCCGGTGCTACAGCCATTGAATACGCCCTGATCGCGTCTGGCGTCGCACTCGCTATTATTACAGCGGTGAAGGGTATCGGCACCAAGCTCAATGCGACCTTTTCATCGATCTCGACGCAGTTGAAATAGCCTTATAGCTTCGTCAAAATTGACAGTCTCTACCGTCGCGATCGGCGGCATGTAACCGTCGGTCACTTTTCGAGCCGCATTTTCTATAATTTGTCCATAAACACGAAACGCTAGAGGATCCTTCAGACCATAGCCCGCCAAGCCTAGCGGGCCGGTTGCGGGACGGCGGCCGGCGCGCCGAGCTTCTGAGCATCCATGATATTGATCTTCATGCCGTTGGCCATGATCATGTCGCCGGGCTTTTGATCATCCGCGCACGGACTGATCCATTTGGCTGCCATCGTTACGGTCCTGCTCTCCGGTGCTCCTTCGCTTCGCGAGGTCACCGTCATCGTATAACCGCTGTCGAAGCTGCCGGTGATGACCACGTGCGACGTTCGTGTCTTACCGCTGGTGGTGCACGTGGAATCAATCGTTATCGAACCTGCCGACTTTTGCAGGTCGCGCTTAGAGCACTCCCTCTGCGAATTAATGCCCGCGCGCGACTGCATCATTTGGTCGGTCGCGGCGTCGACGCATTGCCAGATCACTAGCTTCGGGAGCTTGGAGTTCGGCAGGGTCGTCTCGATTTCCCATAAGCCGGGCTTGCGCGCTGGCAATTCGGCGGACAACGCTGGTATCGGGAAGAACATTAGAACCAAAAATGAAGTTGCCCTAAAATATGCCATGCGATCCTCCTCCAGATAGGTCAATTGGCCTAGCGTTTCCTACCTTAGCGGCGTGTCCGAAATAATGCAGCGCGTTCAGCTTTCTCCTGTTCGCCGTATTTCCCGTAACGGAGTTGGGTACGTCCCGCTGGCAATATCGAACAAAGCTACACGAACTTTCCCCGCGCTCGAAAGAGGCTTTAGGGCGGGTTATGGTACGAACGAGCGGCTAATTCCTTGCGGCGCGGGAGGCAGTTGCTGGCCCGTTTCGTCGCATTTGCAGCGCGAGCAACTGTCGGCGTTCAGGATAAAAAGCGGAAGTCGCTACCGGATGCGTCAAACGACGCTCGTGACCCATCAGCACCATGAACGAGCCGGCAGGCGATGAGCGGAATAATCGGCGGTTTTATTTTACGAAGCTCAGATATGAAGCCAGTTCTTCGATTTGGCTGCGGGACAGGTTCCCGGCGATGTGCGGCATCGGGGCCGCCAGTGCTCCATGATATCCTTCGCTCCACTGCTCAAGGCGCCTTTTTAAGTAGGTGTAAGCCAAGCCACTGAGCCGCGGAATAGCGCCAACTCCCTCGGCGTTCGGACCGTGGCAGGCGACACAGGCGGCAATATTGGCCTCGGGCATGCCCCGCTGATATATTCTTTCTCCTCCGGCCACGAGTTCCCGGTCGCCGTCATTAGCGGGTCGAGGCGGCAGCAGCGAAAAGTAGAGTGCCAAATTGCGAACCGCCTGCGGGCTGAGACCGGCGGCCGCGCCCCACATATATTGTCTTGAGAACGGACTGTCGCGCGTGTGTTTGCCGAAGCTGACGAGTTGCTGCTCAATATAGCCAGCTCGCTGACCGGCTAGGCGCGGCGCCGGCGTATATCCTTGTGCCGATCCGCCATGGCACCACGTGCAATTGCGGATGCCCGGACTTTCCGCGTGGCCGACCAGCACGGAAATGACCATGGCGGCGAAGGCCACAGCTGCTGTTTTGGTGTGGCTGGATCTCATCTGCATTATTTCAAATAGCCGAGATAAGCGGCGACGGCCTCAACTTGAGGCCTAGTCAGACTGTGCGCGACCGGTGACATAACCGCCGAGATGTCCGGCTTGCTCGGGATCTGTCCTCGCTCCTTGCTCCAGTTGACTAGTTTGTTGAAGACGTAGCCGGGCAGCTGACCGGCCAAGCGAGGAATCTCACCGCTACCTTGAGCGTTGGGCCCGTGGCAGGCGGCACAGGCAGCCACGTTGGTTTCAGGGAGGCCATTTTGAAATATCTTTTCGCCTGTAGGCACCAGATGCCTCGCGCCACCGCCGAGCGGTGGCGGTGCGAGTGCGTGAAAATCGTCTGCAAGAGCCGAAATCATCCCTGGACTCAAAGAGTGCGCGACGTTGAACATGATGTTGTTGGTGCGTCGGTGCTCGACAAAGGCTTCCAGCTGATTTTTTAAATACTCCGTCTGCTGGCCGGCGAGCCGTGGTATCGGAAAATATCCGTAAAAACCTTGCCCTGATGGCCCATGGCAGTCTTCGCAATAAGCGAGTTTCGCCGGCACGTTACTCTCATGCATCGCGGATCGCTCCGCGCCGCGCGCGCGGTCTGCTACTGTGAGCGCAATCGCGACCAGCGCCAGTTGCAAGCCGACGACTCCGACGAGCTGAAACGAATGTGATCCAAAGAACTTCATGATCCAAATCGCAAGGCTCACTCGATTTGATTGAGATAGGCGGCGACCGCCTTAATTTGCTGCTCGGTCAGGTTATGCGCGATCGGCGCCATAATGGCGGAATTGTCTGGGTTCGTCGGTTTCTGACCGCGCTCTTTGTCCCAATTGGTTAGTTTGCTGAAGATGTAATCGCTTAGCTGGCCGGCTAACCGTGGAAATTGACCCTGGCCCTTGGCATCGGGACCATGGCATCCGGCGCACGCCGGAACATCCGATTTCTCGATGCCTCCTTCGTAGATTTTCTTGCCAGCCGAGATGAGGTCTGGGGGCGCGGACGTAGTCAGCGGCTTCGGATCAAGGCTGTTGAAATTCTTGGCCAAGGCATCCAACATCTCCGGACTAAGCACATGGGAGACATTGAACATAATATTGTTCGTTCGCCGGTGCTCGATAAACGCCTGCAACTGATTTTGGAGGTACTCGGGCTGCTGCCCCGCTAGTCGCGGGATTGGATAAAAGCCGTGGAATCCCCGGGCGGAGATGCCGTGACAGTTTTCGCAATAGGCTATTTTGGCTTGCAGTTCACGTTCTGGCACCGCGGGCGCCTCTGAATCTTTAGCGTAGGTCGCACCGGCAACGGCGAAGGCGAAAAAGGCAGACCACCACACGGCTCGCGCGCTTAAGAGCCTGCTGAAACTACCTCGTTGTCTTTTATTTTGGGTCATGCATAGACCTAGCAAAACTTCCGTTCTTCGTTCTTCACCACTCCAACGGACCGCTTGTCGCCCCGAAAACGTGAAAATTCAGACCGAGCTTTACGATCTGAACGTTCTGATTGATGTTCACTGGACCTGAGGTCATTGCTATTGTGTTGTCGATGAATGTTACGCTGCGAGTGCCGAACCCGTAATAATCGTATTCAAGCTTGACCGACCAATTCCGCGAAAACGCCCACTCAATACCGGCGCCGGCGGTCCAGCCAAGCCGTGTCTCCAATCCGTCGAACGCAAACAACGCCCCTGCCGTATCTGATGCGCTGTATCTGTTGCCGGTCCAAGCGGCGCCGCCTTTAGCGTAGAGCAACCATTCGTTCCAGGCGTAGCCAAAACGCGCCGTGACGCTCGTCAGTAAATCCGTATTCTCGGTAAAGTTTAGGCTGTCGCCTGGGACGCCAGGGATCGCAACCGTGGTGTTGCCTGAAATATTTCCCCACCCCGCGGAGCCTTCGAAGCCCACTACCCAATTCGATGCGAATTGATAGTCGCATCCAATTTGGCCACCCAGAAGGTAGCCGTCTATGCCGGTATTGGCGGAAGTGAAGCCGGTGCCCCCCGCCAAAGCGATGGTCCCGAAGGAATCGCTTAGACTGGTTTGCCCGATCCCTCCGCCAGCCTGTAAGCCGGCGTAGCAGCTTGTCCACGTATACAGTGGGGTCATCGGCGCCGCCTTGAGCGGCACTTCCAGATCTGCAGAAAACGCAGTTGCCGTCGATATCGCGAATGCGACGGCCGCGAGCGGTGTTACTTTCATTGGCTTCCCCATGGATGTTGGGACCCCTGTTACATTGCCATCCACAAATAGAGGTACAGGCTGTTGTTGGCGCTGGCGCCGACTGAGGTGCCATTGAATTCAGTGTAGGCCGTGTACTGAAGGCCGACGCGGGCGTTGAACCACGGCCAACCGGGCGAAAAGCTGCTGATGAAGGGGATGTAGGCTATCTCGGCAATGAAACCCTTGGCGTTCGGGCTACCGTTCGGGGTGCCATAGAAATTTACATCTGGTGATCCCCAAGAGGTGAAGTATTGGCCGGTCAGCACGACCCGATTGTTATTGCCATAAGCGAGCGAAGCGTAAGCGCGCGCTTCGTTGAGAGTGTTGGATGGATTCGAGCCGCCGTTAAAGAAGGTCGCGTCTAATTTTTGATACTCATAAATATAGCTGCCACGCAATGTGACCCAAAAATTGCTGCCCTGATACTGATATTGCGTGTCAAAGCCGACGTCAGTGTACTTGTCTGTCAGCGGCGAGGTAGAAGTGTCTGTTGGCGTCGTGGCGTTCCAAGGATGCACGGCGGCATACATGCCGAACGTTCCGAACTCAAGCCAATGATTGCCCCAATGCGGCTCATAAGCCACACGCCAATAGGGTGCCGCGTCGAACAAGCCGGGCGAGGCGAATGGATCGGTACCTAGCGCGATTTGCGTGTTGGGATTAAGCGTCGTGTAAACTGACGCCTCAATGTAGAGCGCGTCGTTGACAAACGTGTAGGCGCCAAGGCTGACAACGTTCTGTGCAAAGGCACCGTCGATGATGGGAGTATTTGGCGGGCCGACCTGAGCGAGCGGCGAGGACACGTAGGGAAAGGACCAGGCGGGCGTGGTATTCCAAGGATCCTGAACGGTGGGATTGTTGTTCGCGGTAATGCCATAGGTGACATTGATTCCGCCAATGTTCGCGGAATCCGCGAAACGGACGTCAGTGTTATCCCAGTTCCAGGAATGATTGTACGGACTTCCGCCACTAAAGCCCCCGGCGGGCTGCCCGTTGTAACTGACTTGCGCGAAGGCACCGATATGATCGGCAATAGCACCGCCATACATGAAGTTGACGGAATCTAGCGCGATATTGTTGTTGCCATTGAATGGCGCACTTGCGCTAGGTGGCCCGAGTGACGTTGCGGCGTGGGTAAACCCAACCACCGTCATCATTGAAAGCGGCGGTGCATAAGGTTTGGGGTCGCTGCTGTCAGGCTTACTAGCATTCTCGACGGCCAGGCTCTCGGCCAGCAGTGGCGGCACATAAGGCTTTGCTCCCGAACCATCCGGAAACAGTGTGCTGCGGTAAGCGCCACCGCCGGCGGTATAACCTTGGATCTTGAAAAGACGGCCGTAGGGGGTAAGCCCGGCAAAATCCGTGTGGCAGGTGCCGCATGGTTGGCCAGTCTGCCGTGCGTAACTTGGCAATGCTTTTGCTGGCAGGTTTCCGAGGAGAAAAAGAACCGCCACAGCCGTAATCGCCTTAGCGATAACGACAAAATCAAAACGCACGCCCATAATCGTGCGCCCTGGCATACCCCATCCCCTCGCCGCCGGGGTTCTCCCAGCGGTCTCGCGATTCCCCGGGGGTTCGCAACGGTACGACGAGCTATATCGTAAGCCAACCCCTAATTTCGGTCCTCCGGATCGCGAGGGCTTTCGCCGAGTACTGGACGTTTTTAGAGCGCACTGACATTGGTCGCGCGTTCTAAATCACTCACCCAGCCTTCTTAACCCAGAGCTTGCACCAGCCGGTGGGGCTAACCGTGCCATCGACGACTTGGCACGAACTTGGCGCTTGAAAAAGCGAGCAGCCGTCACACTGGTGACCATCCTTGGCGCTGGGAGAATTCTGGTAGGCCACCGCAGGGGATGACTGCGGAAATTTTGCAGCATAAGCCTCTCTTGCGGGCACCGCCAAAGCGACGGACCCGGCCGCGCAAGCGAGGCCGCGCAATACGATAGCTCGACGAGATTGCACGTTAGTCATTGCATTGCTCTCCGTTAAGTTCGATCGAATCTATATCTCACCCGGCGACGTCGTTCGATTTGACAGAAATCAAACTGCCTGTTGTTGGGACGGCCGATCCTGACCCGCCGCTGACATCACGTGCTGGCAAAGCTTTGACTTGGGTCAAAGCAGAAACTCGAACCTTAGCGCAAATATGATAATATGATACCGGCTTGGAACTCAAAGATGCCGCGGTATCACCTGGCATATGGGCAGAACTATGAAGACCCGGCAGGCTCTTATTTTGCGGATCATGATGCCGCGCTCGCACAGGCACGCCGCGTCTTAAGCGAGCTAAACCGGAACGACTTTGACGGCGCCGGCCTCACTATGGCGGTGCAGGATGCATTGGGGCACACCCTCTATCCTATTCCTTTTTAGAGGACCGAACTCAAACTGCTCAGAAGGAAGCATTACGTGGTTCGCCTGAATTGGCTTGGGCGCATAAGCGAGCGAGGAATAGTGCCGCTAGTGATTGGCTTCAGAGACAACCAGTCTGGGTTTGATGCGGTGATCATCTGTTCGTGCAATGTCATAAGCGATAACGAAGTTCGCGCCGCTGCTGCGGACTTTGACGCTCCACGGATGTCCGAGGTTTATCGGCGGCTAGGTCGGGTACCAGAGTGCGGTCGGTGCAAACGTTCCGTCAGAGAGATCGTTCACGACTCGCAACAACGCGCGTGAAAATCCCAGGCCCATGCGTCGTATTCTGACTTAAGCGGACGTAAAGGGATAGCCGGACTTTTTGAGTAGGCGGCTGCGTTTTAGCCAATTTCACGTCATGCGCATCGAGCGATAGCGCGCGACTTTTTACTGTTGATCGAGATCAACGTATCAGCCAACGAGGCTTTGTAAGGTGCAGACGCACGGGCGGGCAGCTTGATGTCATTTGCGCTTGAACATAGTCACACCCAACAGGCGATCCACGATCGCTTGGCCCATGGCCCGCGGAGCAGTTACCTCCGGGATTGGATCTACGGTGGCATCGACGGCACGGTCACAACGCTCGCGGTTGTAGCGGGCGTGGTAGGTGCAAACCTGTCTGTTTCGACTCTTCTTATCCTCGGGCTTGCCAACCTTTTTGCTGACGGGTTTGCCATGGCCGCCAGCAACTACACGGGCACCAAGTCTGAGCATGACGATTACGACCGCGTCTTGGGAATTGAGCGAAAGCACATTGCACTTGCGCCGGAGGGTGAGCGCGAAGAAATTAGACAGATCTTCGCCGCAAAGGGGTTTTCTGGCCGCGACCTCGAGCGGGTGGTTGATGTAATTACCTCTGATCCTGCTCTATGGACGAAGACCATGGCGACCGAGGAATACGGCCTATCGCCAACGCTGCGATCTCCAAAGCTCGCCGCGCTCTGCACATTTGCAGCATTCATCATTTGTGGATGCGTGCCGCTTCTGAGTTATCTCTTCCCTTCGGGATTATACGTTTGCCTGGTTGCTACCGGCTCAACGTTCTTTGGGGTCGGCGCTGTCAAAAGCCGGTGGTCGACTACGAGTTGGCTAAGATCCGGATTGGAAGTCTTTCTGATCGGAATGACTGCTGCCGCGCTTGCTTTCGCGGTTGGGTTCGGATTTAGGATGATCTTCGCACCCTAGCCGTTCGCCATTCCCTTTCGGAGCAAAACGGACGTAAGCCGATAGATTTCGGTCAATTGACATGGATCAATGCACGACCGGCCCTAAGTGCGAGCGTTTTCAGCGAACGCATTTATGGAGGAGAAGCATATGTCCGATTTGCATCCTCGTGCGGCAACGTCCCGGCCGACATTCGAAGGTCTAAGACAATGGTGGCGGAATTGGAAAGCGGCGCGATCGAGCGGCGCGGAATTGCAATGCTTTGCCGAGAACGAGGTCGAGCGGATGGCCCAGGAATTGGGTGTGTCTGCTGCTGAGCTTCGCCAGCTAGCGAAACGCGGGCCCGACTCGGCCGACCTCTTGCTGCGGCGTATGGCTGCGCTTGATCTCGACGCGAATGAGGTTGCCGCACGCGAACTTGCGGCGTTCCGTGATCTTCAGCGTGTTTGCACAATGTGCGAAAGTCGTGGACGCTGCGCGCGAGAGCTGGCTCGCGATCCCGCCAGTCCATCATGGGAAGAACACTGTCCCAATGTTGAAACGCTGAAGTCGCTGCAAGCGCTACCTTGGAGAGCGCGCAGCGAGTGGTGAGCGCGTGATATGATAAGTTGATTCGGGCATTTATGGAGGATCTGCATGGCCCCTTGCAGCCCGTATCTATTAAAGCCTTTAAGAACCCTTCGTCAGGCCTGTAGTGACATCTCGGTATCGCATCCAGAATTGATACCTCCGGATTGTGAAGCGTGTGCCGGTGCCGAGAGATGCGCGTTGGATGACTACACCCTTGCGATCAAAAACAAAGGACGTCCCCCCAAATCATGGCGATGGGAAATTTGCGCGGCTGGTAAGAACAAGCCGGTGCGGCAATCTGAATTTTTTGAAACGATGTCCGAAGCTACCCGCATGGGCAAGGCGGCACTAGCAGAAATTCGGGCCAATCGAGCCGCGTGATGGCGTCATGTCGTTTGTTAATTTCGCCGCCTTCTTCCATAGTTGATGAAACCTTCCCGTATGCTGTGCGCGATGTTGGCTCATGGCCCGAGATGCAACATGCAACGCGCTTTTGTCCTAAGCTGTCCGCGGCACACCCGATTTACTCTCAACCCCAGTAATTCGTTTGACAATTCGTGACGGCAGCGCGGCGCGCGGAAGTTTCAGGGCCTTGACCGTCGGGGCGCTGGGCGTCGTTTACGGCGACATTGGCACTTCGCCGCTCTACGCCATGGACCAGTTGTTTTTCGGCCGCGCAGACGCTGTGCAAACACCAACCGACGTGCTGGGCGGCGTCTCGCTTGTGATCTGGACGATCACGGTGATTGTGGCCATTAAATATGCGATCCTAGTCTTGCGCGCACAAAACGACGGCGAAGGCGGCGTGTTCGCGCTTTACGGCCTTCTAGCCGAACACAAAAAGCGCGGGACGAGGCTATTATTGTGGTCGCTCATGCTCGGAGCGGGATTGCTGTTCGGGGACGGCATTATCACGCCCGCAATCAGCGTGCTCTCGGCGGTGGAGGGACTGCAGGTCGCGACACCGGCCCTGGGCAACGTCGTGATCCCGATCACGATCGGACTCTTGACCGCGCTGTTCGCCATCCAGTTCAAAGGAACATCGGGGATTGGATTCGTGTTCGGCCCCGTCCTAATCATTTGGTTTGTCGTCATTGCCGTCCTCGGCGCCTGGCAGATCGGGCTTCGCCCGGGCGTTCTCGCAGCCTTTAATCCCATTCTCGGTTTGGAATACCTGCGCCACGCCGGCCTGTTCGACGCGCTGTTGATTCTCGGCGCGTTGATGCTGGTCGTGACCGGCGGCGAAGCGATGTATGCCGATGTCGGTCATTTTGGCGCCTGGCCGATACGGATTAGCTGGTTTGCGTTGGTCTATCCCGCCCTGTTGCTCAACTATCTTGGGCAGGGAGCCTACGTGCTAAGCGGCTCGACGATTGCGGGCGGCAAACTTTTCTACAGCATGGTGCCGCAGCCGATGCTTTATCCGATGATGCTGCTCGCCACCGCCGCAACCGTCATCGCGTCACAGGGATTGATTTCCGCAACTTTTTCGCTCGGCTCGCAAGCGATCCGGTTGGGTCTCTTTCCGCGGCTTGATCTTCAGCACACCCATCAGGCCCACGCCGGTCAGGTTTATGTACCTTTCATTAACTGGTCGCTTTGCGCCGGCTGCATTCTGCTCGTCGTGACATTCGGTTCCAGTTCGGCACTAGCGGCGGCTTATGGGCTGGCCGTTGCCGGTGTCATGTTCATCACTTCGCTCGCGATGTTTCCGATCGCGCGCAATTTTTGGAATTGGGGGGTGGCCAGCACTTCGCTTGTTTGGGGCGCATTGACCGCGGTCAACGCCTCGTTTCTGATCGCCAGCTCGCTCAAATTCGTCGAAGGCGGCTTCGTTCCCCTTTCAGTTGGTATTGCCGTGTTTGCCGTGATGGCGACCTGGCGCTGGGGACGCAAGGCGACCTTCGCGGCTCATTCAGCGAAACGGGCCATGACGATGGGAGAATTGGTCGCGCTGCATCGCGAGTGCAAAGTATTCATGGAACGTAACGCCGTGGTGATGTCACCCAAACCGCTGCGGCTGCCGACCGATCGCGCTCCGGCACTGATGCAAATGCTTTGGGAACGCCACGGTATCCTGCCGCGGAACCTGATCTTCGTCGAAGTTACGCATCGCAAAGTCCCGTATATCCGCGAGAACCGTTATCGCGTGCTCGCTTTCGACCGCGACAACAACAGAGGCAGCATTCTCGCCGTCGAGCTGAGTTTCGGCTTCATGGAGGAGCCAAATGTCGAGCGATTGCTCGAAGAGATGTCGCGGCACAAGGAAATCGATCTGCCAACCGACCCGCGTCAATGGATCGTGCATGTCACGCACGAAAATCTCTTACCGTCACGACGGATGGGCCTGCTCAAGCGCCTGCGCTTCCGCCTGTTCGTGTTCTTACGGCTGGTTTCGCAACCGACCTATTACTATTACGGGCTCGGCGATGAGGTGCACCTTTCGGTCGAAATAATACCTGTCCGGGTGCGGTAGATAAGTCAGCGTTTGGTGCTGGCCCTTAGCTGCCGGCGTTTGCTGGGCAGAGCGAGACCCCAGCTTGACCTTTTCACATGCAGAACGTCGCGCTGCTAATCTCGCGCTTGCAGCATATATCGGTTGTCGTCGCACCAGCCTCGTGCTCCCGCAATATTCCGATATTCTGCATTCCGATATTCTACACTTCATCCCCTTCAGAGGTGACGGACTCAATCCATTGAAGGAGTTCTCGGGGGTTCAGCTCAACGGAACGCGCTGCCATACCGTGCCGTTTTCAAATTGAAGCGTGGACCGTCGGGCGAATAGAGCGCGCCCTGATTGGCCCGGTCGATCCAAATATGGCCTGGATAGCCGATCCAACCTCGCATCGGCACGCCAGCCTGAAAGTTGAGGTCCCAGCCGTATTGGGTAATGTAGGCGATACCGCCGAACGGGCCGACACACCACGACACGCACTGCCATCGCCCGGTAAAATTCATATCCTGCGCCGACGCGCCGGACACCGTAGCCGCCAACAACGCGAAGCGGCAAATAATGCTTTCATCACGGTTCTGCCTTTATGTGCATTTTGCAAAATTGTTTTTACGCCGCTTTGATTCAAAGCTGCTATGACACGCAGCGGCCTGCGACGCGCGCCAGCTCGCGGCTTACGAGCGAAAGGCAACGATCAAAACGAATGCGGCGAGAACCACGATCAGACCTCGCCCCCAACGCCCAGAGCCCACGAAGGTTGGCAAGCAATGAGGTCGAACTAATCTTTGAGCAATCACGGCGCGGCCCTTTACACGGGACCACATGCTTAGCGCTCTCGAGCCCGGAGAAAATTCAGATAATCACCCTAAGGGACAGCCCTGAGCAAAAGGCACGAACGGCAGAACCCCGCGGTCGGGACGTCGCGCGCCCAAGTTCACTATTACCGGTTCAGGCCAGCTGATGCTCGGTGGGTTATTTGCCAGCGCCGGGCCCATGTATTATCCGAAGATTTATAACATCGAGACCGATCCGCACGAAGATTTACAACTTCCTAACCACTTGTGGCAGGAGAGCCCGTATTCAAAGCGGTCGCGGAATATGAGGCATCCGTCAGAAAATATCCGAACCCGCCGGCCGGAAACTTGACAAACTTCACGCAACACCAAGGGCCGGTGCGCCGTGAGCTTTGGGCCGGCCTGCATTTCTCCACATGGCCTCAACGACGTTCGTTGCGAAACAGCAATACGTCTAAGTTCGGAGCATAGCCGGAAGTGGCTGATGCACAGTTCATCCAGCACCGAGATCACAACGAGGGGCCACGCGCCAGCATTGCGCATCGACACCTTGTCGCAGCGCGCTTAGGCGCGTCAGGACCAAGCCAGGTTCTGTTGGGCCAATAAAGGCCCGTAAAGCAGTCCCCTGCCCTCAAATCTACCCACAACCGGGCGATTGCCGGGACGCCGGTCAATGGCCTAAAAGTTGGCCAATGGATAGGCTTCCACGCTATCCGACCGTCCTGCACACTCTTCAGGCCGCGGCTGACGTTGCTTCGGATCGTCCGGCCATTCGCTGCGCGGACCGAGAGCTCACCTATAAGCAATACGCTCAAGCTGTCGCCGCGATGGCCTACCGCTTGCGGTCGCTCGGAGCATCGGGCGAACGCGTCGCCGTGATGATGAGCAATGAATTGGAAGCGGTGATCTCTCTGCTCGGCGGCATGTCGGCCGGCGCGCAAGTCTGTCCGGTAAATCCTGCTTATACTGAGCGTGAATTGACGCCCATTCTACAAGATATAGAAGCCCGCATCCTGATCTGTGATGCCGCGTCAGCCGAGCGCGCGAAATCCCTCGCTACCAAACTTGGCATCATTCACCTTGTGCAGGGGGGCGGTGGTGGCGTGGTGATCGCCGATCTGCTCGCCGAGCCAGCGAAAACCTTACTCTTGCCTCAACCTGGGCAGCTAGCCGCCATGTTTTTCACCGGCGGAACAACTGGTTTTCCGAAAGGTGCTGAGCATGAGCATTCGAATCTGATGGCCTTCTGCAAGGGTCTCGCCACATCGTGGCCGCTCGCACTCGACCGCCACCGCATCCTTAACGTTGCACCTATTTTTCACATCTGGGGCTTTTGCTTCACCTTCATCTTTCCGCTCTATATCCGTGCATTCGTAGATTTGATGCGCGCCTATCATCCGGCCCAAGTTCTGGAGGAATTCCAGATGCGCCAAATTACAATCTTTGCCGGCGGGCCGGCTGCACTTTATATGGGCCTTCGGGCTAATGAGAACTTCAACAAGACAGATTTCTCCAGCCTCCAATATTGCCTGTCGGGTGGCGCTCCCTGCCCAGCGGAGCTGACGCGCTTTTGGCTCGAAGCGACGGGAAGCCCGATCGTCGAAGGTCTCGGAATGTCCGAAGGCGCACCTGTTGCCAACAATCCATTAGACGGCGTGCGTAAACCGGCTTCCGTCGGACTCGTCCCTGCCGGAACGGAGGTCGAGATCGTGGATCTTGAAACAGGTACCCGCGAGATGCCGGTCGGCGAGCGCGGAGAAATACGGGTCCGCGGTCCACAGTTTACCAAGCGCTACCGCAAACGGCCGGAAGAAACCAAGGCAGCCATTCGCGACGGATGGCTTTATACGGGCGACATCGGCGTCTTCGACGAGGACGGGTATCTTTTCGTGGTCGACCGAAAAAAGGAAATGATCATCGTCGGCGGATATAACGTCTATCCGCGGGAGATCGATGAACTCCTGTTTAAGCATCCGGCCATTCTTGAGGTGGCAACAGTAGGGGTCCCGGATTCATTCAGTGGCGAAGCGGTTAAGGTCTTCGTTGTGCTCAAGCCAGGTGCGGTCCTCGATAAGGAAGGTCTGTTGGCGTACTGCCGAGAGAACTTGGTCAAATATAAAGTCCCAAAGCTGGTCGAGTTCATTGCCGCTCTGCCACGGACTGGCGTTGGCAAAATCAATAAGCTCGCCTTGCGCAAGGCTTAAGGTGGCCCTTGTGTGAAGACCCGTGAAGCGGCTTGGCTCGCCGCCTGATTGCAGGTCAGGATGTGCCGGAGGTAGGGTGAGGACCGCCGGAGAGCATTACGTATTTCGTTTCAGAGCTGCCGCGCACGTCGACTAACAAGGTATTGCGACGGGCCTTGCGTGCGGTCGCTGGACAATAACCAAAAAAATGCCCAGAGCCGTATCGGCGCTCGTAATGTTCTTAACCTTGCGGAGAGTGAAAAATGAGCATTGCACCGAAGAAATCGACGAAGGCCTTCGAAATTTCAGATGCTGAGAACGTCAAGGTAGAGTTTAAGGAAGGTATCGCCTGGGTGACGCTCAACCGGCCGGAGAAGCGCAACGCCATGAGCCCAGCGCTCAATCGCGAGATGAACAGCATTCTCGACGCGCTTGAAATTGACAATCGTTGCGCCGTTCTGGTGCTAACCGGAGCCGGCAACGCGTATTCGGCCGGCATGGACATAAAAGAATACTTTCGCGAAGTCGACAAAGCGACACCCGTCGAAGTTACGCGTGTGCGCCGCGATTCCATGGCCTGGCAATGGCGACAACTGCAGCGCTTTCCCAAGCCGACAATTGCCATGGTCAATGGCTGGTGCTTCGGCGGCGCCTTCACCTCGCTTGCCTCCTGCGACCTGGCCATTGCAGCCGACGAAGCGACCTTCGGCCTTTCCGAAATCAATTGGGGCATCATACCCGCCGGTAATGTGATGAAGGCAGCCGTCGACAAGATGTCGCTCAGCGATGCAGCTTATTACCTGATGACCGGCGAAACGTTCGATGGAAGGCAGGCGGCGGCCATGCGGCTCGTCAATGAATCGGTACCGCTGGCGCAGCTACGGCCTCGCACCGAACAATTGGCGCGAAAATTGATGGAAAAAAATCCCCATATTCTGGCAACGATCAAATTGAGTTATCGGCGGGTCAAAGAGATGAACTGGGACGTAGCTGAAGATTTTCTCTACGCCAAAGCGCAGGAGGCTTACTCCACCGACCCCGAACAGGGTCGCAAGGAGGGAATGCGCCAATTCCTTGATGAAAAGTCATATAGACCGGGTGTCGAGCAGTATCGACGCGAGCGCTAGACGCAAGGTGTTCGACCTTCGGTCTTCGCGGCCGCGCGCCGCGGAAAATCGATCGGGCTTTCCGAATTCATCACGGTCCAGCTCTATTTTTTCCTGCTGGACTATCAACGCGGCTCATTCGGGTTGCGCCCCGACCGACACGGTCCTGGAGACGGGTGGTACGAGACCGGAGGAATTTGAAACGATCGTCCGTCGCTATGTTGCGCAATCACCGTTTGCGCGAAGAAGGATGGGCCGTATTGCCAAAGCAGCTTGGAATCTTGCAAAGGCGATGCTTACCGCTACGCCGGATGTCGATGCCTTGGCGGAGAAATTGAACATTCCTAAGATAACGCACGGTAATCTGGCAGCCGACACGTTGAGCTGGCAAAACTCACACGCCTTACTGGAAAAAGGATCCGGCTAATTGGCTAAAACGGGAATGGAAACGATAGGAACAGCGGCAGAGAAGTCAGATATTGGGCAAAATAAACGTTGGCCGATCCCGCTCGCCGCGGCACATGAGTCACATGACTCCAAATTATCTTCTGACCGACATCCCGACCGCCTAGGGCCGCCCTATTCCGTAATCCATCACTGGCGAATTGGATTGCCCAGCTGACACAACAGCTTTCGCATTCGCCTCGCCCTTCCGCTTAAACATTCTACTCTGTTGCGTCAAAGTGCGCTCCGTTAGACCTCGAATACAAAGAGACTAAGGATGATCCGAAAGTGGGGAGAACAGCGCCCTTCAAATCGTCCACTGATTAAATCTAATTGTTTGTTCAGAAAGGGGATACTGAGTTCGCGTTTCGTGGTTACGTGTCCATCCGCTCGACCCATTGGGCGCGCGAGGCCCCCGGCTTAAAGGGATCGCCGAAGTACTGGGTCTCACGGGCAACCTTCCCATCTTTGAACTCCATGATACTCACCGTGTAAGACGGCAGGCCGTCGTATGTAAGGATGAATTCGGTGATCCAAAGGTCGGCAGCACCGAGTACGCGCCGTACCATAAAGCGCTTCTTGTTCGGCTGCGCAAAACGAGACGCTTGAATATTGCGCCTACCGCGGATCCGCTCCCCGGACTGCGGGTACTCAAGCACTGCATCGTCGTGGTAAATCTCGTGCTCCGCCTCGAAATCATTCGCGTCTGAGGCGGCCCAGTGGCGATCCAAAGCCGCTCGAATGTTCGCTTCTTCATTCATTGTCTTCTCACATCGCAAGCCGCAGCAAAGAGGTTGCCCCTATTTGTGAAGCAGCGTTTGCCAGTTTGAAGGCACCGCTCCGGCCGGTCCGGGTACCGGCTGATCCAGCGGGTGCGCGTGAGGAGCGTGAAGCTTCGGGCCGTCAAAGAATTCTTCAGTACGATAATCGTAAAACCACTGCTCGCCCGGTTCGAAACTCGTGATGATCGGGTGACCCGTAGCGGCGTGTTTCGATGCATGCTGATTTGGCGAACTATCACAGCAGCCGATCTGTCCGCATTCGGCGCATCTGCGAAGATGCAACCACCATCCGCCCAAAGCCAGGCATTCGGCGCAACCTGTTCCGCTTGGTTTGGCCGCCGGGTTGATGCCTTCCTTCTCGGACTTCATGGGCTCCTGCCGTTCAGCCGTAAGCGACGCCCGGATTGCTTTGCCCCACTTCAATAATATAGCCGTCGGGATCGCGAATGTAGCAGCGCGTCTCGCCGTACTTTTTCTTTGGCTCTGTGATAAACGTGGCTCCCCGGCTTCGCCACAGTTCATAGCATGCTTGAATATCTGCGACGCGGATGTTCATGAAGCTGCTGACGGAGTCGGGGTCGGCGGGGACGTGCAGCGTTACCGTTGGTTTGTCGAGTGTCGGCCCCCCCCCGACATTGACGATGAGCCACGTGTTGGCGATCTGGATGTAGCCCGGCGCGCCTTTGCTGTCGCCTTTGCTCGCAATACGACCTCCGAACACCGTTTCGTAAAATCGAAGCGATCGTTCGACGTCGGCGACGGTTAAAAAGTGTGCGACGGTAATGCCATCCCGCGGCGGCATCTGATAGCTTTTCTGGTCAACCTGTACTTCGCTCATAATCGACTCCAATTCGGGTATGGCTTGGCCGGATCCTCCAATGCAATTGTAGGCGTTACTTCAGGGGCCGGTAAGGGCCGCTTTCGACTTGTGATCACAGCCGCCCCAATATTGCAACCCGACGCGTGGAACAAAGTACCAATCGGTCAGACAAAATGTTTGGCCAAGAACGCGAGAACGAGACTCGCGATCTCGTCGTTCTTCTCGTCCAAAGCGAAATGGCCAGCGTCGAGCAGGTGGATTTCGCTGTCCGGCAGGTCGCGCTTGAATGCATCCGCACCGGGAGCGATGAACGAGGGATCGTTTCGCCCCCAGACCACTAAAGTCGGCGGCCTGTGCTCGCGCAACCACGCTTGCCACGCCGGGTATGAAGCGACGTTTGTTCGGTAATCGTACAGCAGATCGGCCTGGATCTCGCGTTGGCCGGGTCTCGACAGGTGGGCGTACTCGTCGGTCCAGGTGTCCGGGTTATAACGTTCGGGATGAAAGGTACCGAGGATGTGACGCTGTTCGGTCGCTGCGAGCGACACGAACGCATCGAACATCTCAGGATGCGCTTTCGGATCGGCCCAATATTGCGCAATGCCGGCCCACTTGGCGCCCAGGCCTTCCTTATAGACATTGGCATTCTGGATAATAAGCGCCTGCAGCCGCTCCGGGTGCGCCGAGATAATCCGAAAGCCGACCGGCCCGCCATAGTCGTGGAGGTAGAAGGTGTATTTGTTGCTCTTGAGCTGCTCGAGAAGCCCGTTGGTCGTATTGGCCAAATTGTCGAAGGTGTACGCATACGACGATGGTGGCGGGGCGTCGCTCTGACCGAATCCCGGAAAGTCCGGTGCTATCAGATGATAGCGCGTTGCGAGCAGGGGGATGAGCGTATCGAATTCGCGCGAGGAAGAGGGGAACCCGTGCAGAAGCACGATCGTCGGCGCGTCCTTCGGACCGGCTTCGCGATAGAAAACTCCGACGCCATCAACCGTCACGCGGTGATAGGTCGTTGTCGCAGACGTCGACTCCAGCGGAAGCATCGTCGTATTCACTTCCATCAGTTCGGCTCCGCCGCTTGATGTTCGGTCGATGCCGTAGGCGAGGCGCCGATCGAAAACGCCTCTCTGGCGGCAAGCCCTCTACCACACCCGCACCCACAAAAAATCAGCACTCGCTCAATGGATATTCGATTTACAACACTCAGGCAGTGGCAACCGGTCTCGTCTTTTGCTTTACCGCCGCCATCAGCGTTTTCGCGGCCGGGCCGGAGGAAGCCGGATTCTGTCCCGTGATCAGCAAGCCGTCGCTGACGACGTGAACCCCCCAGTCCTTGACCTTCGAAAAGACGGCACCCAGCTTCAACATCTCGTCTTCGACAAGAAAGGGTACCACTTTAGTGAGTCCCAGCTCTTCCTCCTCGCCGTTGGTGAAGCCGGTAACTTCCTTGCCTTGAACCAGAAACTCGCCATCCCTCGTCTTGACGTGATGCAGCGCTCCCGTGGAATGGCACACGATGCCGATTGGCTTGCCGGCGGCAATGAGGGATTCGATCAGTTTAACGGAATCCTTGTCTTCGGCGAGATCCCACATCGGGCCATGGCCGCCCGGGTAGAAGACTGTGTCGAAGTCTTCTTGCTTGACGCTGTGGAGGCGAACCGTCTTGCCGAGCTGAGCTTCCGCGGCTGCGTCCTTCTCGAACCGGATCGTGAGATCTGTACGAGATTGGGGTTCGTCGCTTTTGCGATCGAGCGGAGGACGGCCGCCTTTCGGGGAAGCAAGCGTGATCTGGACGCCGGCGTCCTTGAAAACGTAGTAGGGGGGCTGCGAGCTCTTCGAGCCGAAATCCCGTCTTTCGCCCGGTGTTACCCAGTTGATCGTGAGACGTGATGACCATCAGCACTTTCATGACCGTCTCCTTGTTGCGGCCCTTCTCCGCGCTGAAAAAAAACGGCGTGGACGCGGCTAGATTGACGGCCATTGCGGTGGCCGTGCGGTCCCGTCCGAAGTCATAAACCGGATTTTAGCGTTGAATTTTTTGCCTATCGACGGAAATGTTTGCCAATCTACAGGTAACGGCACGTTCGGTGCGCTGCCGTTTTTTTACTCAAATTTTTTGGCAGCAAGTCCAGCACGCCGCCTGACCGCTGAGGAGAAAGCTACGCTTCGTTGGGGTGACTGTCGATGAGCTCGTCGATCAAATGTCCGGCACCGGATCTGGGCGACGTGACGTTGCAACGTCGGCCCGATGACATCCACGTTATGGCGTAGTGTTACCGAGCAATACATCGATCGAATATTGTCCTGCGCCAGTAATGTACAGCAGCAGGAAGCCTCCCATGATGCTTAGGTCTTTGAAAAAGCCATCCAGGCTGTCGACGTAATCCGCCCCTTTCACTGTCCAATAGCGATGCCCAATCAGCGCAGTTCCCAGCGCATATAAAGCCATGAGCGCAGCCAAAGGACGTGTGAACGCGCCGACAGCGACAGCGAACGCAACCGGAAGCTCCATGACGATCGAGACGAGAGCAGCCAGCACCGGCGTCGGGACGCCAAGCTGCACCATTTGTCTTAGGGTGCCCGAATAATCCCTCAGCTTTCTCACGCCGAAAATCAGAAACAGCGTCGCGAGCAGAAGACGCGCCGCAAGAATGACCTCATCGTTGATGCCGTTTATCATCCCGCTGCCCTCGATTCAGATCGGATCACATGAAATCTCGGGGAATAGAGCGATCCCAGTCCTGACGACACACCTCGTTCGCGCCCTCCAAGGCGCGCAAACTTCCCTGCAGCAGAAAGGCATTACGCGTGGATGACAGCCGCAGCTGCGTCTCGACCCGGATTTGCCATTCCTTTCGCGACAGAGTCTGGGTGTGGCGCAGTTCGGCAACGGCGCTGAGCGGATCATTCTCCTCGACATGATACTCCGTCTTGTCCGTTGTGCCCGATTCCAGATCGATGCGGTCGATGCGTTCGATCCGCACACCATCGCGATGAGTGATGGTTGGCTTTTCGGGTAGCGCCGTCTCCGGTTCAGGAAAAGGCGCGAGCCCGGCGTCTGCGGCGTTGGGCGGGCGTTGCGGCAGATCGAGCGTGCCGGCAAAGATCTGCACAGTCGCCGTCTCCGAACTGGGCCAGATCATCGGCCAGTAAGCCGTCGATATGGCAAGCCTCACCTTGTGGCCGGCCGGAAATACCGAGCCTGCATCATTGAGCTGGATGCGCACTCGGTAGCGCTCTCCAGTCGTCAGCAGCGCCGGGTTTTCGTGGTCCTCGCGATGCGTAAGGTTGAGCACGCCATAGCTGACACGCAGCGATTCACCGGTTGGGTGCACATCGCATAGCCGAACTGCCAGATTCGCAATCGGCCGGTCGGACGCGACATCAAGCCTGACGATCGGAGCGCCAAGGATCTCGATCGGCGTATCGAGTGGCGCCGTCTCGAAAGTCAGCGAGCGGGTGTCGTCTTCTTGCTGGTCACCGGCCTGATCACGCCCGCGGCCGAATGGCACCCAATAGCCGCCACACTTACCAACCGTCTGCGGCGAGCATACGGCGCGAGGCGTCAAAGCTGCCGCGGCTGCTCGCAGCCCCTCATTGGTCAAGAACAGCCGCCGCGGCATTATTCTTGGCGGTGGCCACGAAGGTTCTGCAATCCACCGGCCCGGCAACGTATCGTGGTGAGTCGCCGGTCTCACACTTTCCGTCATCCACGCACGCAGCATCGGTTCATCCATCACGCCGGTATCGACGCCCTTGAGCCAATAATCCCACCAGCGCAGGATTTCCTGGAGGAAACCGATCTGAGGTCCGGGAAGTGCGAAGTGCGGATAGGAGTGTCCCCATGGCCCGATGAGACCCTTGCGGGGCACCTTCAGTTGCTCGAGAAGGCGAGGGATTGCATTCTTATAACCATCGGTCCAACCACCGACGGCATAGACCGGGCATTGGATCGCTGCGTAGTCCTCGCATATCGATCCGTGTTTCCAATACGCATCGCGCCGCTGGTGCCGCAGCCAATTTTCCTGGAACAGCGGTATGTTCCCCAAGCGCTCCAACCACATCGCTCGCCAGCTATCGCCGACCAGCGCCGGATCGGGCGGAAGGCACATCAAGCTGAAAAAGAAAAAAGCCCACTCAAGTCCGGCGGTAGTCAGAAACGTGCCGCCCATGTAGTGCGCGTCGTCGGCGTACCGATCGTCGGTCGAACAAATGGTCACGATTGCTTTGAGTGCCGGGGGACGGCGCGCCGCAATCTGAAGTCCATTGAACCCGCCCCAGGAGATTCCCATCATCCCAACGGCGCCGTTGCACCAGGGTTGAGCTGCCAGCCAAGCGATCAGCTCCACGCCATCGTCTTGCTCCTGCGCGGCGTACTCGTCGAACAGCAAGCCCGTCGATTCGCCGCACCCTCGAAGGTCAACGCGGACACCGGCGTAACCGTGGCCGGCCAGATAGGGATGGGTCAGCGCATCTCGTTCGTAAGTCCCGTCGCGCTTGCGATACGGGAGATACTCCAGGATTGCAGGAACTGGATTCTGGTCGGCATCCTCCGGCAGCCAGATGCGAGCCGCCAGCGTCGTACCGTCTTTCAAGGGGATCAAAGTATGCTCGATGACCCGCACAGCTCTGGGGAAGGTGGTGACTATCACGGCGGACCACTCATGATGGCGGCGGTTTACGCGCGCGCGGCGGCATCGGAAGAAGATAACCGGTGAGCACACGGGCTCACGCGGCGTGCTTATTCATCAGGCCCAGGATCAGGGCATCGAGGCTGTATGGCCCCGCGCCGGTCGACACGATAATGATCAACATAAAGGCATAAAGTGTCTCCGGCAAATAAAGCCAATCGTCGATGCGATCTCCTCTATCGATCGGCTTGTAGAGTTTGATTCGCTGACGTCCGGAAGTGGCGATGGCCACGAGAATGATGACAAGCAGACCGAGCGCGGCGAGCGGCGCCAACAGCCCGATGAGGACGGCGACGCCGGCGGAGAGCTCGACCAACGGCACCCACCATTGATTGAAGCCCAGCGCTGGAACGCCGAGCGTCTTGAGTTCATCGACGAATGTACGGTGGCGCTCTGCATTGAACAGCTTGTGATATCCTGAATGCATAAAAAATGCCCCAACCGCGATCCGGTTGAGGGTGAGTGCGATGTCGGTCCAGCCGACACCATTGAACAGTATATCTATCATTGTTGCTGTTCTTTCGGGCGCCGCAATGTCGGCCCCGGTGCGGCGACCCGAGTTGGCAGCCGGGGTTCACTAAGAGAGGGAGGACGGTCGAAAACACCACGTGCGGCCACCTTATCATGATTGATGAAACGGCCTGGCTGGCGGACATCTTAATGCAAGCCGTATAACAGAGCTTACACCCGGCCGGCCCGTGCGCAATCAGGGCGGAATGCGGCGCCCGGCAGTGCAAACCTAACCCTAAATGCGAACCCCAGAAAGGCGAGCGGTTTGAACGGCCACCCACCAAGGATCCACAGCTGACGAAGAAATTGTACTTCCATGGTGGGTTCAAGATTCCGCTAGTGATCCAGTGACCATATATATTTCCGCAATCCGTCATTATGCGAACGCGCCCGCCCCATTCTCCCACATGCCGCGACATAACGGGAAATCATCAAACGTATTGCTGGGAAAGATCCTTCGGCAAAGAAGGAAATTAATCGCGCCACCGCACACGTCGACGAACCCGCTGGCGATGTCCACCGTGACGGAGGTGGGGCGCTATCTCGACGCGACCATGGAAACTGTCTTGCGCGACGCCGCCAAGTAGCGATGGCGGCTGATTGGCTCGGCTTGTGCTCGCCGTATTCCGTCGGCACAGTGGAGTCCGTAGGCCAGTCATCGGGTGCGGCAGAGCATCATGGCGCAACCATCGCGTTCCATTTTCGAGCAGCGGCGCGATCAGACATTTCCCCGGCTCGATCCGTCGGAGATCGAACGCGTGCGCCGGTTCGGTGAAATTCACGTGTACAAGCCTGGCGAGCAGATCATGACCGCTGGCCAAGGTACTTCGGGTCTTGTCGTTGTCCTCGCCGGTAATTTCACTATTACCGAGGACGATCAGCTGGGTGCGCATCAGCCGATCGTCACTTACGGCCAAGGCGACTTCATGGGCGAACTGGCGCAATTGGCCGGCCGGCCGGCCATGGCGGACGCTGTCGCGGAAAAAACAGTCGAAGCCCTCATCATACCCCCAGAGCGCCTGCGGGCGCTGATCGTTGCAGAAGCCGAACTCGGCGAGCGCATCATGCGGGCGTTGATCTTGCGCCGGGTCGCCATGCTGCAGTCCGGGACGGGCGGCCCCATCATTCTCGGTCTCAGCGACAACGCCGACGTGTTGCGGCTCCAAGGCTTTCTTCGCCGCGCCAGTCATCCACATCACTTGCTAAATCCCGACACCGACACACAAGCAAAAGTACTGATCGAGCGTTTTCATATCGATCCCGCACAATTGCCCATCGTGCTGTGTCCGGGCGGGCAAATGCTCCGCAATCCCGGCGACGACGAACTGGCGCGCTGCCTCGGCCTGGTACGACCAATTGCGCCGGATCGCGTCTATGACGTAGCTGTTGTCGGCGCCGGACCGGCTGGCCTTGCGACCGCTGTTTATGCCGCCTCCGAAGGATTGTCAGCCATCGTGCTGGATTGCCGCGCCTTCGGCGGCCAGGCCGGTGCGTCGGCGAGGATCGAAAACTATCTGGGCTTCCCGACGGGAATTAGCGGTTTGGCGCTGATGGGGCGCGCCTATAATCAGGCGCAGAAGTTCGGAGCCGAGATGGCAATTCCGGATGAGGCGACAAGTCTCGCTCAGGACTTGGCCAGCGGTCTCTTTGCCGTGAATTTGCGGACCAAGGAGCGGGTGAACGCGCGTTCCGTGGTCATCGCTACAGGGGCGCGCTATCGGCGCCCCGAAGTTAAAGGCCTCGACGCGTTTGAAGAATCAAGCGTGCACTATTGGGCATCGCCCATCGAAGCGAAACTATGTGCCGACCAGGAAGTCGTGCTGGTCGGGGGCGGTAATTCGGCGGGTCAGGCTGTTGTTTATTTGGCCAGCCAGGGCGTCAGGGTCTGCATGCTAGTGCGGCGCTCCGACTTGGCGGCGACGATGTCTCGCTATCTGGTTGATCGCGTCCGCGGCCTCGCCAATGTTGAGGTCGTAACGAGTGCAGCAATCAGCGGTCTCGAAGGACATGATGGCATGTTGGAAGCGGTCCGCTGGCGGCTTGGCACGACCGGCCGGGAGATGCGGCGCCCGATCAGGCACCTATTTCTGTTTATTGGTGCCGACCCCAATACAGATTGGCTGAGTGGCTCCGGCATCACGCTCGATGCTAAAGGCTTCGTCCTTACCGGCGACGAGGCGGCCCGCGACCGTCATCCGTTGGAAACTGCGCGCCGCGGGGTCTTCGCGATCGGCGACGTGCGCGCAAAATCAATCAAGCGCGTCGCCGCGGCGGTTGGCGAGGGCGCGCAAGTCGTCGCGGCGCTGCATTCGTTCCTGGCCGCCGACGCTCACGATATGCCAGCGGTCCAAATTCAAAGGCATTAAGCTTGGGTCCAAGGTGGACCCAAGTTTGGTTAAATTCGAAAGTGTCCGGCTACGTGTCAAGGTCCAAAATGAATCGAGGGTTTTATGCCCCGCAATTCGATCGTCATTGTTCTCAAACGCCTATGGTCCCCAGCGACGGCGCGCATTGCAGTCTTCCTCGCCTTGTTTAGCGGCGTGGCGATTGCGGCGCAGGACAGGTACACGCTGAAATTGGGCAAACTCGAGTTTGCCGATTTCAGAGGATACGAGAACTGGAAGGACGTTGCGGTTAGTCAAACCGAGACGTTGATAAAAGTGATCCTTGCGAATGACGTAATGATGGACGCGTATAAGCAAGGGCTTCCAGCCGACGGCAAGCTTTTTCCTGACGGGTCCAAGATTGTGAAGATCGAGTGGACTTTCAAACGGAATACGGTGGCACCCTATTTTGTAAACGTGCCAGATAACCTGAAAGCGGTTGACGTAATAGAAAAAGATACCAAGAGGTTCCCGGATACGCACGGATGGGCATACGCCAATTTCATCTATGACGCCGCGTCTAACACTTTTACGCCCGAGGGGACTGAACCCAACTGCGGCTACGCGTGCCACACGGCCGTGGCGGCAAAAGATTATATTTTCACGCAATACCCCGCACACTAAACGGGCTGATGGTTTGATCGAGTAAGCCGTCGCGATCCTGCACGGCGTCCGTTGCGGCACGGGCCTGCAGGTTGAGCAGAGGTTCGAATGACCGCGATCGGGCCTCAGCGGACATCCCCCGGCGAGGATAAGAGAGTCCGCTCCTGACGGCAGAGTTGACGCCTGCCGACCCTTTCACTGCTGCACATAATTCCGAGTTGGCGTCGGATTGAAGTTCCGACCTTCTCGCGGCAGGGGTGCTGTCAAAATTCCATAAACTGCCATCATGCGACTCCGTGGTGGAAACGAGAAATCCGCCGTAATCTCGTTTAAATCTGCATTAGTCGCGAACGAAGCGGCGGCGTCGACTTACCCTTGGAAAGCTATCGAGCGGAGTGCACATGACGGCAAAACAGACATTTCGTGTGACGATTTCGCTGTTGCTTTGCGCGATGACTGCGCCGCTTGCGATCGCCGCCCCTCATGCAGAGGCGCAAACTATCGTCGACGAGTGGGTAAACGTGAAGCTGCCTGCGGCGCCGGTATTGAAGCCGGTAACCGCCGATCCAAAGACAACGGCGCTGTTGATGCTCGACTTTATGAATCAGAACTGTGGCAAGAGGCCCCGATGTCTTGCCAGCATCCCGGCGATACAAAAGCTCCTCGGCGAGGCGCGCGCCGCCAAGACGCCAGTCATTTATAGCTTCATTCACAATTCAACGGCTGCCGACGTCATCAAGGACGTGGCGCCTAGAGTAGAGGAACCATCGGTCATGTCGGGTCCAGACAAGTTTCTCGGCACTGAGCTTGAGAAAATTCTCAAGGACAAGGGCATTCAGACGGTGATCGTCGTTGGGACTGCTGCGAACGGCGCAGTGCTATTCACAGCCGCGGGCGCCGCACTGCGGGGCATGAACGTGATCGTACCGATCGACGGCATGTCGGCACTCGATCCCTACGCGGAACTGAGCGCAACTTATACGCTTGCCAATGCGCCTTTAATCTCGCCGAAAACGACGTTGACCACAATCGACAGGATCAAGTTCTGACCTCTTTCGTGGCGGCGCATAACGCCGCCATCCATAATCTGCTGTTATGTGGAGGAACGTCAGTTATCCGCCGAATGTTTGTCTTTAGGTTCGCCTCCGAGATGGCGCTTCACGTATTGGCCTACAATCTCACCCGTGTCATGAACATCATCGGCATTCAGCCGCTCATAGCGGCAATGAGGGCATAATCAGGCTCGTCCAGTAACGGAGCTTCACCGCCCGACCGGCCTTCTAACACCAGCAATCAAAGCGTTTTTGCACGACCAAGACCCATTTGCGACATTGGCCTGTCACCAAAGATCCCCGGTTGCGAACTCACGACCACCACTTCCAGTATGCTAGGTTCGCCTATATCAATATGCGCAGGCCGCTTCTTGGTCACAGACCCTTAGAGCCTTGATGCGGTATCTAAAAAGGATGAGGAAAAATGAGGCTTCGATTGATCAGCGCAGCATTGGCAATCTGCCTCCTTCCGGCAGCGGCAAATGCCCAGGTCGTCACGATCAATATGGGCGCGCTTACGTGCGGCCAGTATCTGGCAATGCCGCCGACAATGTCCCGCGACTTTTCTGCGTGGATGAGCGGCTGGTTCAGTAATCAGACCGGCAGAAGAGTTGTGGATGTGGTTGCTCACCAGAGAAATATCGCGATCTTGAAATCATGGTGCCAATACCATCCGCAAGTGAACGTGATGACTGCCTTGCAGAGCGCGCTTGGCCCGCAGTGACATCCTGGACCCTGGAGAGTAGCGATGAGAAGGAACGTTCTTTTCGTGGCGGCAATTTTGCTGGTAGCGGCTTCGCAGCCCAGTGCCGCTCAGATCAGCGTAGATATGAATAGGATCACGTGCGGAGGGTGGCTCGGATACAGTCCGGAAGACCGGGATTTCGTTCGTTTTTGGATGAGCGGTTACTACAATTCGGCGGCCAATAGCACAATCTTGAACTACGACCGGTTTCAAAGCAATTCCACAAAGGTTGCGAGCTACTGCCGAAGCCACAAGTCCCAAACCCTGCCAACCGCGATCAAGAACCTCGGCTTGTGGAAGTGAGACAAGCAGGACGGCAGCCCGAGTTCACGCCCAAGTAAGAAACGTGAGCGCTGCGGCGCAAATCGATGGCTGAGAAAGATCAAAAGACAGTTACGCATAATCCAAACGCCGTCGAAAATTCGGCATCGACGACGCGTAATGTTGCCGTCGCCTTGCAAGGCGGTGGCTCGCACGGGGCGTTCACGTCGGGCGTGCTCGATGCGCTGCTCAAGGAGTTGACGCTCGAGATTATTGGCGCTACGGGTGCCAGTACTGGTGCGATGAACGCCACGGTCCTGGTGGACGCATTGGTACGGGGAGGCCCCGAGGAAGCTCGACGTGCGCTGCTCCGGTTCTGGGCCTCGATCGGTAAGATGCATAGTAAACTAGGGTGTTGCTAACAGCACGGCCAACCAGAATTTGTCGCCATACGGTCTCAATCCCTCCAATTTTAATCTGTTGCGCGGCCTGCTCACCGAGATGATCAATTTTGAGCGTTTGCGCTCGCAAAACGCCGTTCACATCGCGGTGTGCGCGACCAACGTCTGGAGCGCCGTGCGGCGAGTTTTCACCAACAAGGACATCTCGGTCGACGCCGTTCTCGCGTCGGCATGTCTGCCTCACATGACTCTTGCAGTTGAGATAGAAGGAGAACGTATTGGGATGGCGGCTGGACCGGGAACCCGGCAATTACTGCCATCCTTCGTGACATCATGGCTGCACCGACCAATGCTGCATTCGTGAAGAAAGTCCTTGCCAACTCGGAGCCGTCCACACATGGCCCTGAATGTCCTTCGCCGCGACGCAGCGATATGTGTCTGAAGTTGAGGGACAAGTCGACATTACGCAGACATCGTCGAACAGGCGTTGTTGACCCACAGCCGACGTCGATCAACCTTGATCGCCGTTGTGGATGATCCATAATCTTGCGGTGTGAAATTGCGACAGCCTGCGGGCTGTCGCCCAAGTACAGGCAACTAAATGGAGTTGAGATTATGAGTGCGATCGGGAAAACCTGGCTCGGTCTGCTCGCGATGCTCGCCGCCGTGATGGTAGCGAGCGCGCCAGCTGTCGCACAGCAGTCACAGAAACCCAACATCCTCGTCATCATGGGTGACGACGTGGGTTGGTTCAACATCGGGGCATATCATCGCGGTATCATGTCCGGCAAAACGCCGAACATCGACAAACTGTCGGCCGAAGGCATGATGTTCACCGATTACTACGCCGAGGCGAGCTGCACGGCGGGCCGCGCCAATTTTATCACCGGAGAACTACCGATCCGCACTGGCCTGACCACGGTCGGCCAGGCGGGTGCCGACGTCGGCTTGCCGGCAGAGGCCGTGACCTTAGCCACAGTGCTCAAGTCACTCGGCTACGAGACTGGACAGTTCGGCAAGAACCACCTGGGCGATCTAAACAAGTATCTCCCGACAGTGCACGGTTTCGATGAGTTCTTCGGATATTTATACCACCTCGATGCGATGTCTGATCCGTACTGGTTCGACTACCCTCAGGATTGGATCGACAAGACAGGCCCGCGCAACCTGGTCCACTCCTACGCGACCGATGCGGATGATGCGACGGTAATGCCGCGCTGGGGCAAAGTCGGCAAGCAGCGCATCGTGGACGAAGGCCCGTTGGCGCCGTTCCCGAACATGGCTGGGCGGCAAAACTGGCAGGAAGGCCGCAAAGCCAAGTACGACATGGAGACCTTCGATGACGTGCTCGTGAAGGCCAGCTCGGACTTCATGGACAAGGCGAAGAAGGACGGCAAACCGTTCTTCATCTGGCACAACACCACACGCATGCACGTGTTCACCTACATCCCGCCAAGGTACCAGGCGATGATGAACGCCACGAACAATTACGGCCTCGAAGAAGCCGGCATGGCGCAGATGGATGACAGTATCGGCGCACTCCTCAAACACCTTGATGATATTGGCGAAGCCAAAAATACCATCGTGATCTTCACGACGGACAACGGCGCCGAAGTGTTCACTTGGCCGGATGGTGGCATGACACCATTCAAAGCCACCAAGGGCACAACCTTCGAGGGCGGCTTCCGTGTTCCGGCCATCATCCGCTGGCCGGGTGTGGTCAAACCGAGTTCCGTGGAGAACGGCATAATGTCCGGCCTTGACTGGCTGCCGACGCTCTCCGCTGCGGCAGGCAACCCGAATATTACCGACCAGCTGCTCAAAGGCGTGCAGCTCGGTGATCGGACCTACAAGAACCACCTAGACGGTTACAACCAGATGGCTCTTTTGACTGGCAAGGGACCTTCCGCTCGCCACGAACTCTTCTACTTCGGCGGTCCGCATCTCGGCGCCATTCGCATCGATGACTTCAAGTATCAGTTCGTCCAGCAGCCCTATGGCTGGCCCGGGGAGAAGGTGACAACCGACATGCCCACCATCGTGAACATCCGGCAAGATCCGTTCGAGCGGACGCCCTCTGTTCGCGGCGAGACGCTGAACAATCTCGGTGGGGGTTACATGAACGATTTCTATGCGCGAGAATTCTGGCGCTTCGTCAGCGTGCAGCAGACGGTTGGGAAGATGGCTGAAACGGCTATTGAGTTCCCCCCGATGCAAGCGCCGGCAACCTTCAACCTTGATGCGATAAAAAGGCAAATCGAGGAGGCTATCAAGGCGCACGAAGGGCAGTAGGCAAACCCGCAAAAAGGCGGGCGCCCATGACTGGGCGCCCATCTAATTGCTAGTTGCGGCTCACTGCCTTAGCGGTCTTAAGGTTGGTCAGCGACAGATCAATTCCGCCTTAAGATGACGCCTAGTCAATTCAGTACTGGTAGCAGTGGCCGTATGGCCCCATGTAGAAGCCGAACGGGCAAACGTACGGCACACCTACGACGCGCGGCGGCGGCGGCGGCAGGTACCCATAGGGCACTCCGTTGCGAACACAGTAGCCATAGGGGCCGCGGTGAAAGCCAAGACCGCAAAAGTCGCGCACTGGCGTGACGAGAGGCGTTACTGCGTGCGCCGGAGCAGTTGACACGGGCATCGCTTGGACTTCGGACGAAATAATCAATCCCAGCGCACCGCAAATCAGGATGGAAGCTATTCTCTTTGACATCGGTCTAATTCCTGTTCTTCGTGTCCTAGTCGTCGGTGAACTCTGAGGGCACCATCGTCTTAGTCCCTATCTCTTTCGGTATCCCGGCGCAACCTACTTGCGATGGAAGATAATTGATTTTCGCGCTCCTACTTCGCACTTAGGAAGCCTGAAAATGTCAGATACCAAAGCAGCGAACAAGATCGTCGCCGGAGCGGCGTTCATTGATGTCTGGTCTTGGCCCATCACGTCACTTGCCCTAACGCAGCAATTTGGTCGCGATTGGCGGAACAGCCGACATGCCGTCCAACGGGACCACGACGCGGATAACCCAAAGGCGAACATCAAGACGCGGGCCGCCGTAATCGCGCAGCATCGGCTTGATCGATGCCACGATTGATGGGTGACCATATAACGCGACCGTACCGCGGCTTCTGTTCGGGCAATGCTATTGCGCTCGATGGCACGCAAATTTGGTATGGTGCTATCTCGCCATCACCGACCGGGACCACGCTTCAGACGCTCTCGTGGGCAAACAGAACCGTCCCCGCGACGAGGGCAACGCTTAGTCCAGGAGAAGTCGTGTTTTGAGGGGACCATGTGCAGGGCGCGAATTCAATCCTGCCCCGTCGTCAATCCACTCGTCGCCTAAATCAAATCAACGGCCGCAACAGGCCATGGGCTACGTTATTTATCGCCGGCCCCGCACGGTCCCCTGCACCGGCCGCCCCTGTCGCGGCAAGAGCCAGCGACAGAACAAACATTACCGTAACCGTAATGACAGAGACACCTTGAGTAGTGGGGCTTCTGTGCAAATGCGGGAGATGGTGCAAGGCCCGCTAGGGTAATAACCATCATGACGGAGCCAACAAGCAACAAGCGCATCTGCGTGACCTCCGGGATTTGAGATTCAAAGTCAGTTAGCTTACTCCCAAGCCTAAACCATTCAACGATATCACCAAGCCGGAAGGTAGAAAACGGCCCCACCAATTAACCTTGGCTCACAATGCTGTCGACGGCTCCTCCACCGGCACGAGAGTGCCAAAGATGTGGGATTCGGAGGAGCTAGCCATGCAAACGGTCACGACAATCGGTCTGGACATTGCGAAGTCGGTCTTTCAGGTTCACGGCGTCGATGCGGAGGGCAATATCATCTTCCGTCGTCGCTCAAGCGTCGCTATTTGCTAGCATTCTTCGAGAAGCTGCCACCGTGCCTGGTCGGTATCGAAGCCTGCGCCTCGGCGCATCATTGGTCGCGCCAGCTTCAGGCGCTTGGCCACACCGTTCGCTTGATGCCGCCGGCTTATGTGAATGAAGCCCTATGTGAAGCAGCACAAGAATGATGCCACTGACGCCGAGGCGATCTGCGAGGCGGTCACCAGACCGAACATGCGGTTCGTCGCGACCAAGACGCCGCAGCAACAGAGCGGCCTGACGCTGCACCGTACCCGTCACTTGTTCATCCGCCAGCAAACTGCGGTGATCAACGTCATCCGCGCCCTTTTTGCGGAGTTTGGCATCGTCGGGTCGGTCGGACGCAATGGTGTCGAGCAACTGCTCAGTGTCGCTACCGATGCAAATGACAAACGCTTGCCCGAGGTTGCCCGCGCCTGTGTCATAGCTCTCGGCGCTCAACTGCAGACCCTGAAGGCTCAGATTCTAGAGTTCGATCGTATGATCAGGGCTTGGCACCGATCCAATGAGGCGAGCCGGCGGCTCGACGTTATACCCGGCGTCGGTCCTGTCTTGGCGACTGCTCTGGTTGCCAGCATTGCTGATCCGAAGGCTTTCCGGTCAGGAAGGGACTTTTCGGCCTGGATCGGGCTCGTCCCCAAGCAGGCCTCGAGCGGCGGCAAGGACAGGCTCGGCAGTATCAGCAAACGCGGCGATCGCTATCTGCGCAGCCTGTTCACGACCGGCGCGCTTGCCGTCATCCGCTACGCCAAGATCCATGGCACCAGGCATCGGCCCTGGCTTACCGCGTTACTGGCACGGCGGCCACCAAGGTCGCGGCTATCGCACTCGCCAACAAAATCGCTAGGATAGCGTGAGCGATGATGGCCAAGGGCGAACGCTACAAAGAACCAGCCGCACTCGCGGCTTGAACGAGATCACACCGGGCACCCGGCGTGATGTGAAGGTTGGAAGGACGAACAGCACGTAATGCAGAGCCGGTCGATCCGGCGATCAGGACAACCCACAAGGGCCACCGCATTGTCGAATGCCTCTTATTGACTGGAACCTGATCCGCGGAGGGCATTAGGGCCAGCGGTCACGTGAACCGCACGCAAAGGCCGAACCCATGGCCGCACCGACCAATGCTGCACTCGTGAAGAAAATCCTTGCCAACTCGGAGCCGTCCACACATGGCCGA
>CAVVGN010000001.1:845000-1410177 GCA_963747855.1 uncultured Alphaproteobacteria bacterium | reverse complement strand
CCCGCCTGGCCGGAGCATTGCGCCCAGGCGGTGTCCTGGCGGCCGCAGCTCTGCCCCGAATCGATCTGCCGCAGGAACTGGCCGCCGAGGTGCACCGCAGCGGTCGGTCACCGGGTGCTCGGGGCCGCATTTGCCGTCCTCAGAGCCTCTGGCCGCAGACGCTGGTACGCGAAGGAACTCAACCACACAATCATGCCCGTCGTTCTTGATCCATCCCTGACTACCCGCCAGGTGCGGCAGCAGGCGTCGGCGCTTCTGCCCGGCGCGCATGTGAGGCGGCTGGTCTTCTGGCGCTACTTCCTGCTGTGGCAGAAGCCGAACGAGACCTGACAGGGCCGGAAGCACCGGAAGCGGCGTGTCAGCACGTTTCCTTCATCTGGCCGTCGGTTCTCGGAGACACGCTGCCTGCTAGTGCCGAGCGGGGCGGCGACATCGCGAACCCGACAGTCCCCGTGCGACCGGTTGAGCGACAGCCTCTCTGATGGAGCGGCGAGCTTGACAGGCTCCAGGACGGCGTA
Source organism: uncultured Alphaproteobacteria bacterium (assembly GCA_963747855.1). GTDB lineage: Bacteria > Pseudomonadota > Alphaproteobacteria > Rhizobiales > Xanthobacteraceae > BOG-931. The sequence goes on along the minus strand of CAVVGN010000001.1, from coordinate 1,409,659 downwards.
CTACTAATTTCAGCTTAGTAATCGGTACTGAATAAGCGGGGTGCTGAGTGCACGGCAAGTTTGATGATCTCGGCCGGTTCGCCGACCCGTCGGCGCTGATCTTGACCAGCCTGGCCGACGGCCCCAAGCACGGCTACGCGATCATGACCGACATCGCCGCTTTCAGCGGAGTCGGCATGGAGCCGGGCACTTTGTACGGGGCGCTGTCCCGGCTGGAGCGCCGGGGCTGGATCCGGCCGCTGGCCGCCGACGAGCGCCGCCGCCCGTACGAGATCACCGCCGCCGGCCAGCAGGTCCTGGCCGAGCAGTTGGAGTCTATGCAGCAGATCGTGCGCACCGGCCGCCAGCGCATCGCCACCGCCTGAGCCCCGATGAAGCCCACCCTGGCCGACCGGCTGTGCCGCGCCCTGGTCGGCTGCTATCCGCACCGCTGGAAGCAGCGTTACGCCGCGGAAATGCTCGATGTTCTCGACCAGCACCGCCCTGGACCGCGAACCGTATTCAGCCTGGCCTGCGCCGCCCTGACCACCCACCTCGAGCCCGGCTACCGGATGGAGATCCGCCCCATGCCCCGCCTGAGCAAGGACGCCAAGCTAGCCGTCGTCCTGTCCGTCGCCGTGCCCGCCGCCCTCTTTGCGCTCGTGGCCCTGCCCGCCATCGCCCAGAACATCAGGGAAAGCAGCTGGCACTTATCAAACAGCGGCGCGGTGGGGCCGGTCGCGTTCTCGGGCGACCGGCGCATCCTGGCCGGCGCCGCCGACGGCCCGCCCTGGTCCGGCACCAGCATCCTGTGGGATGTCACCGACCAGGCTCTGCCGCGGCGGCTGGCGGAGTTCGAGGGCGGTAACCCCACTACGATCTCGCCGGACGGCCGCACCGTGGCCACGAGCGCGTTCGGCGGCCAGCCGATCTTGTGGAACGTGACCCGCCCGCGCCACCCGGCCCGGCTGGCCGTGCTGTCGGCCGGCTTCGCCGGCGGCCTGTGGGGCGAGGTGTTCTCCCCCAGCGGCCGCCTCCTGGCCGCCGCCTCCACCAGTGAGCTGGCCCTGTGGAACGTGGCCGACCCGGCCCGGCCCCGTTTGCTGCGCACCCTCGCCGCCCCGGTCCAGACCGGTAACCCCGGCAACTTCGACCTCGGCGACGGCGACCTCGTGTTCTCCCCGGACGGCCGCATCCTGGCCAGCGCGTCCGGCCCCGACCAGATCACCCTATGGAACGTGACCCACCCGGCCCGTGCCACCCGCATCGCCACCCTGCCCGGCCCGGGCGACTACTTCACCGCTCTCGCGTTCTCGCCCCAGGCGAACCTGCTGGCCGGCGTGACCTTCCACGGCAGCCTGCTGGTGTTCCGCCTGGCCGACCCAGGCCACCCGGTCCGCGTCACCACCCGCCCGACTCCTGGCCAGCGCCCGGTTCCCCGACGGAGCGAGCGGCCCGGCCGACCCGTGCAATCCCGGCTGCGCAACTGCCGCCTACGCAATCGGCTTCACCCCGGACGGCCATGCCCTGACCGTCGTGATCGACCGTTCCGAGGCGTTTCCCAGCACGACGGACCGCGACACGGTATTCACCTGGCAGGTAGCCAGCTCCGGCACCCTCTCCGACCTCACCACCATCTTCCGCAACGTCAGCGACTCCCAGCCGACCCTGGCCCCAGGTGACCGCATCGTGGCCGACGGCGCCGAGCTAGGCGGCAAAGTACACCTGTGGACCCTGCCGGATCCACACGCGGACGTGGAAGGAGATCGAACGATTAACTCGTAGTAACGTCGGCTGCGGTCCCCGTCGCAAAGCGGGGTGTGACCTGAGCGGAGGTGCCCGGATGGCCGAGCTCCCATCGCCCCCAGAGGGAATGGTGCTGACCCACTTCATCGTGTCGGACGATGTCGAGCGCTCTCGGCGTTTCTACACCGAAGTACTCGGCGGCAGGGTGGCCTTCCCCGGAGATCCAGTCAATGTCGCGCTAGCCAACAGCTGGATCGTCATCAATAGCGGCGGAGGACCGACCGACGACAAGCCTACGGTGATCCTGGAGACCCCGCGTGATCCCGACCGGGTCAGCAGCTTCCTTAATATCCGAGTTAAGGACATCGAGGCCGTGTACGCCGAATGGAGCGCCCGGGGTGCTCATTTCCTGACGCCGCCGAAACAGCACCAGTTCGAGAAGCGTTGCTACATCCGCGATCCTGACGGTCATCTGATCGAGGTGGGCCAGACTACGGATCCAGAGGGTGACTGGTCACCCGATCACTGGCCATCGAGTACGTCCGCCGACGAGTCCGAGTAAATGCCGAGATCACCGGCGAAATCCCCTGTTAGCGCCGCGGGCCCTCGTGCTGGAAGATCGGCCGCGCTGCGTGGTCCCGCGCCGGACGCCCTAGCCTGAGCTAGGCGTCGGATATTTCTGTGCGTACTCTCGTCGTGTCAGATTGAGCGGGTCTTCGTGCCCTCGCGTCTGGCACTTGCCCGACGAGTGCAGGCGGATCAGGTGGCGCGGTGTCGTGCTCCAACCAGTCCGTGACCACCTTGTTCTGGGTCACGGCTGGGCAGCCCCGGCCAGGTTTATGGCCCGGCCGACGAACGGGACGAGGACGGCCAGCAGAACGCACAGGGCAGCGCCGGTGAGCCAGGCGACGGGTACGCCGATGGACAGGAGGTGAGTCCAGGCAAGCGGCCCGAGGGTCTGGGCGATGCCCCAGCAGGTACCGTATGCCGCCAGGTATCGCGCGCGGGAAAGGTCATCCGCGAGGCCGGCCACCATGGCGTACGGAGGTCCGAGCAGGAAAACCTGGCCTAGCGCGACGGTGGCGGCACCGAGGCAGAGCAGCGGCATCATGTCCGCGAAGGCAACAACGGCGAATCCCGTGGCAACGATCGCGAGCCCGGTCGCCATCAGGAAGAACGGCCGTGCCGCGGCACCTCGCAGGAATCGCTGGCCGGCGATTGTCACGGCAGCCTCGACGGCGAGAAGCCAGCCCGTTTCCGCCGGGCCGAGACCGCGGGCAGCAACCGTCAGCGGAAGCGCGGTGACCGAGAGGTTCCAGGCGAAGGCAAACCCCGTACCGACGCCGAGCATCACCAGCAGGCGGCCATCGCGCCACGGATTGCCGCCGGACTCGGTTGGCCGCGCCGCGGACGGTTCATGCACCCACAGCAGGATCAATGCTGCCGCTGCCACGCAGGTGACGGAGTCGGCAACGAAGAGCAGCCGCAGGCTCACGCCCCCGAGCAGGACCGCGAGGATTCCCGCGCCTACGCCGGCGACGGCCAGCGCGGCACCGAGCAACCCGAAGGCCTGCGGGCGCCGCACAGGCGCCACCATCTCGGCCAGCAGCGCCTGGCTGGGCGGCTCGTAGATCTCGAAGGCGAGACCGAGCAGCGCGGCTCCCGCCGCCGCTCCGCTGACACCCGGAGAGACGGCGATGACAAGCAGGGCGGTGCTGCAGCCTAGCAGCCCGAGCACGATCGTCGGACGTCGCCCGAGGCGGTCAGCCATCCGCCCGCCGACCAGCCGCGACGGAATCGTAGCAACGCCAAAGAGCGCGACCACCCACCCTGCGGTGATGAGCGAGGCGCCGTAGACATGCATGAGCACGACGGCCAAGAACGACATTGCGAAGGCGCCGAGCTGGTTCACGGCGCGGGCTACCACGAGCGCCCGTACCGGACGCGGCCATCCGCGACCTTCGTGACTGGCGAACGGCATAATGGCCGTCATGGGAGAGACCGTACTCGACGGCCGAATGACGGGTCAAATACATTTCAACAGTCATCTGTGGGTAGTCACCGACGTCGCCTGCCGTCTGGCCAACGCGCTGACGGCGGGGCACGACGGTACCCGGCCAGTAGAGCCGCCGTCGCCCGGCCACCGGGCTGACGCGGTTCGCGCGGTGCTCGAGCGCGACGACTACCGGCCGGTCCTCACCGAAGAGCAGGCAAAGGCGCTGACGCACCTCGCCGGACGAGTCCGCGAGGTCTTTACCGCAAGCTCGTCCGGCGACGTGGCCCGCGCCGCCGGCATAGTCAACGGCCTGCTCCAAGAATTCGGCGCGGCCCCCCGCCTCGACCTTGCGCAAGGAGGCGGCTGGGCCCTTCACTTCCACGGCAGCGACGACGGCATCGTCACCGGCTGGGGCGCAGGAATCGCGACCGGCCTGGGGATGGCCATCGGCTCCGACCTCGCAGGCCGCCTTGGCGTCTGCCAGGCCGACCCCTGCGACCGGGTCTACATCGACACCTCACGCAACCTCGGAAAGCGGTTCTGCTCCACGCGCTGCCAGAGCCGGGTCACGTCCGCCGCACATCGCACCAAGAGCAAGACCTGACGGCTAAGGGAGCAGGCGCGAGTAGCGGAGTTCCTGAACGCCCAGGTAGTCCATTGTCGCATCCGGGCTGACCTTGACCTCAGGCACAGGTATCCGATCAGATACGTATCTGATCGGATACAATGTAGAAGTGATAAGCGCCGCAGAACTACTTGAGCACGTTCGGGTTAGCTCAGGGCTGACCCAGGAGGAACTGGCGCGTCGCGTCGGAACTTCGCGCCCAACGCTGTCGGCATACGAGCACGGACGGAAGTCGCCTACTGTCACGACCTTTGCCCGGATCCTTTCCCAGGCCGGATGGGATCTTGCCGCTCAGCCGCACGTGTCGTTCACCCGGCAGGCTTCCTCGCGTGGGAAGCCGACCTGGATTCCGGATCGGCTGCCGCGCCTGGACGTGGCGCGCGCCCTGGCCGCGGTGGAACTGCCGCTGCATCTCAACTGGTCGGCGCCGGGGCGCGTATTCGACCTCAGGTCACGGGCCGACCGGGCGCGAGTCTACGAGATCGTGCTGCAGGAAGGGACGTCTGCCGACATCCTTAATTACATCGACGGCGCACTGCTCGTTGACCTGTGGGAAGACCTTGTCCTGCCACGCGGCGTCCGGTCTGCGTGGGCACCGCTGATCGCGCTTTCAAGCGAGACCGAGGCCTAATGGCGGCGGGCGAGGTCGAGCCGGATCTGTCGGCTTTCCAGCTGGAGGTGGCCCGGCAGTTCTTCGCACTGCCTGCCAGTCAAGGATTCCTGCTGGCGGGAGGAGCGGCCCTGCTCGCGCAGCACCTGACCGCGCGGCCCACCGAAGACCTCGACTTCTTCACCTCCCCCGAGCGCGGGCAGGTTCTCACCGCGCGTGACGCCCTGGAAACCGCGGCCCACCAGCGAGGCTGGACCGCGCAGCGGATCCACGAAAGCGACACGTTCTGCCGGATCGTCATCCGCAGTGCTGATGCAGGGGTCCTGGTTGACCTGGCCGTGAACGCGCCACCCGACCTCCCCGCCTCCGCGACCCCTGCCGGGCCAACACTTGCCCCAGAAGAACTCGCGGGCCACAAATTGCTCGCCCTGTTTGACCGGGCTGCCGCACGGGACTTCGCCGACGTCTACGTACTGGCGCGTCGGTTCAGCAAGGCCGTCATGCTCGCACGGGCGGCTAAGATTGACGCGGGGTTCGACGCCAGCGTGCTCGCCGACATGATCGCCACGCTCGACCGGTTCACGGACGGCGAGATACCCGTGCCAGACGGCTCGTCCGCAGCCGAGCTGCGAGCGTTCTATGCGACCTGGCGATCAGAACTGACAGCCTAGGCCGGATCAGCTGACAGTCCGCTGACGGGCGCCCAATGGCCTGTTAATGGCACGACAGCCGTCAGACCCTAAACGACCGAAGGCCCAGAGTTCGGAATCTGCTTCCGACCTGGGCCTTCTTCGTTGGAGCGGGTGACGAGAATCGAACTCGCACTATCAGCTTGGGAAGTGGAGCAATCACGGCCGCTAGCGGCGCTGACCTGCGAGTGCAGGTGTCCGCTAGTGACCGTGATTGCCCCCTTGTCACCCTGGCTAATGGCACGCTAATGGCACGGCGATCTTGCACTGACCGGCCCTGATTCCAGCTTCGCTGCCCTACTCCTCCCCCGTCCTCCTCGTAGCTGCCATCCCTTGGGCCGTGGCCGCCGTGTCCAGGCTCGCGAAGCGACCGCGAAGCGGCCTGGCCTTGATTCGGCGGACTCGGCCGAGATCATCGACAGCGAGGAGGACGGGACCACCAGCTTGGAAGATCGGTGGCACGGTATCCGCGGTGAGCTGCGGGATCGTCCGTCCTGGTCGGACGGCTGCGATTGGCCGTGAGTCACCGTGATTGACCCTGGATCACCCGGCGCGCGGCACGAGCTGGGCACGGCCGAGGGTGGCCCGGCATGATCGCTGCGCTGCTCACCGGAGTTATCCGGTGGCAAGCCGACCCGGACCGCAGGGAGCGTTATTTGTGCCCAATTTCCATTCGGGAATACCGCGGGACTGCTACGCCGCAATCCATAATCGCAACGGGCCGGGGTTGGAAGTGAGGAGCAGTCGCAGCGGAACTTACGCGGCGACGCCGGCATCGAGCAGGGAACGGCGCAGGCAGCCGAAGGCGAGGCGCAGCCGCGATTTCACCGTGCCGAGCGGCGGGCCGAGCCGGCGCGCGATGGCGCTGTGCGAGAGTCCTTCGAAGAAGGCGAGCCGAACCAGCGTGACTTGCTCGCGCGGCAAAGCGCCGAGCGCGGCGCGCACGTACTTCTGCCGTTCGGCCGCCGCGAGGCAGTCATCGCTGCTCTCGGCCGGATCCAGAATGGCATAAAAATCCTCCGCCGCGAAACTAAACTCGCGTTTGCGCCGCTTCACGCCGATACGGCGGTTGCGGCTATTTGCAGGATCCAGGTAGCGGCGCCGGACTTGCTCGGATCATAAAGATGCGCCTTGCGCCAGATCGTCTCCATGACGTCTTGGGTCACATCTTCAGCTGCGACTGGAGCAAGCCCCAGCCGGACGAGCTGCGCTTGCACCTGCGGCCGAAAGTGAGCGAACAAGGCGCCGAAGGCTTCTCCGTCCCGCCTTTTGCCGACCGCGATCAGGAGGTAGTCGAGTTCGGTTGTCCTGGTCCCGGAGAACTTGCGCCGATAACAGGGGTCGTCGATCCAAGACGTGACGTCCATAGCACTCACCCATTCTATCGGCGACTATTCAGGCTTTGGTGGTAAGGGGATGTGCTAGCCGTCACGTTTTGCCGCAGGCGTGCCAGCCAACCGCTTTCGGGGCCGTTTCGCGCTACCGAATTCATTCCCTCGCTGCCTAAAATGGGTTAAACTTGAAGGGTTTGGATTTGAACTGCTGCCGTAACCGGGTAAGGCTGATGCAAATCCGTGGGTGCTGGGGACTACTGCTTTTGCTGCTGGCCGCGGGAGCTTTTTCGGCTCCGGCGTTCGCCCAGCAGCCGCCGGCTTCCGACACGCCGCCGGCGGCTCCTGCGCCCGCCAAAAAGCCCCACAAGCACAAGCCCGAAACCGAGCCGGCCGCGGCGGGCGGCGTTAAGCCGACTTTGCTCGGCCAATATGGCGACTGGGGCGCCTATACGGCGTCGCCCGGCGGCAAGAAAATCTGCTTTGCGCTTGCCAAGCCGTCGACGTCGGAGACAAGCCCGCCCAACCGGCCGCGCAATCCCGCTTACATGCTCATTTCATCCCGGCCGGCGGACAAGGTCAACAACGAGGTGTCGGTCATCATCGGCTATCCGTTCAAGCCAAGCACCGACGCGACGCTGGCGGTCGGGTCAAGCTCGTTCGCCCTTTACACACAGCAGGACGGTGCCTGGATAAAGGACGCGGCAGAGGAGACCCACTTGGTGGAGGCATTGCGCGTGTCGCAGAGCGCGGTGGTGCGCGGCATGTCCGTCAAAGGCACGCGTTCGACCGATATCTTCTCGCTCAAGGGCCTCGCGCAAGCGCTTGATCGCACCGACAAGGATTGCAAGTAGCGGACAAGCAGACAGACGGGCCGGTTCGCCTGCGCGTTTCGCTCCTGTCGGCAGCGCGATATCCACCCCATTTAAGCATGGCTCGCTGATCCGGATCGACTATGACCGCTCCACTCGCCACCCACGCGCCGCAGGCCACCGCTATCGAAAAGCGGCCGCTCGAGCGCTACGTCGCGCCGGCAACGCCTTCGCTTGTCGGCCTGCCACGCGCGGAACTTGCCGAAGCGCTCGGTGCGGTCGGCGTGCCGGAGCGGCAACGCCGCATGCGGGTGCAACAAATCTGGCACTGGCTCTATGTACGCGGCGCGCAAGACTTCGATGCCATGACGACCCTGTCGAAGGAGCTACGCACCGACTTGGCCCGGCGCTTCACGCTTGAACGGCCCGAAGTCGCAGCCGAGCAGATTTCCGTCGATGGCACCCGCAAGTGGCTGCTTCGGTTGCCCGGCGAGATTGCCGACCGGCCGTGCGAGGTGGAATGCGTCTACATTCCGGAAACCGATCGCGGCACGCTCTGCATATCGAGCCAGGTCGGCTGCACGCTCAATTGCTCGTTCTGCCATACCGGCACGCAGCGCCTGGTCCGTAACCTCGCACCCGGCGAGATTGCCGGTCAGGTGGTACTGGCGCGCGACCGGCTGGGCGATTGGCAGCGCGACGCGTTACCTGGCACGGAGCCGGCCAGGCGCCTCATCTCCAACGTCGTGATGATGGGCATGGGCGAACCGCTGTACAACTTCGAGGCCGTGCGCGATGGCCTGACGGTCGTTGCCGACGGCGAAGGCCTGAGCATTTCCAAGCGGCGGATCACGTTGTCGACGTCGGGCGTGGTGCCGAACATCACGCGCGCGGGCGAAGAGATCGGCGCCATGCTGGCTGTGTCGCTGCACGCCGTGACCGACGCGCTGCGCGATCAACTTGTGCCGCTCAACCGCAAATATCCGCTGCGTGAATTGATGGAGGCCTGCCGGAATTATCCGGGGTCGTCCAACGCGCGGCGCATCACCTTTGAATACGTCATGCTGAAAGGGATCAACGATTCACTTGCCGACGCGCGCGCGCTCATTCGTCTGGTGAAGGGCATTCCGGCCAAGATCAATCTTATCCCGTTCAATCCCTGGCCGGGCAGCACATACGAGTGCTCCGACTGGGAGCAGATCGAGAAATTCTCCGAGATCATCTTCGACGCCGGCTATGCGTCTCCGGTGCGCACCCCGCGCGGCCGCGACATTCTCGCCGCCTGCGGGCAGCTCAAGAGCACGACCCAAAAGCTCTCCGCGCGTGAGCGGCTCGCGCTGCGCGCCATGGCAATGACGGACTGACGCGCGCGCATGGCCGTCATCCTGCGCATCGTCGCGGTATTTCTCGCTTACGTGCTGGCCTGCATCGCCGCCTCGGCAGTGCTGACACTCGGCATGCTCACGCCGCATTGGGACGATGTGGCCGCGCTGGGGCTGCCTTCAGGCGCGGTATGGGTGGTCGTCATCGCCGGCGCGGCGGTGATCGGGGCGATTGCGCTGATGCCGGCTTTGCTGGTGATCGTGCTCGCCGAAGGCTTCGGCTGGCGCTCTTTCATTGTCTATTCGGCGGCTGGCGGCGCGCTGGCGATGGCGCTTTTCTACTGCATTGATTTTGCCGGTTATGTCGGCGATCCAGATAGTTTCCTTGCGCGCGAACGCGAAGTGCTCGCCGCCGCCGGCATTGCCGGTGGCTTGGTCTATTGGCTGTTCGCCGGCCGCCGTGCGGGTGCGTGGAAAGCGGACGCATGAACCGGACCGGGCTTGCACTCGCGCTCCTCGTTGCCGTCATCGTCGGCGGTATTTTCGCGCTTCATCCGCAATTCGACATCGACATTGCCGCCTTGTTCTACGAGCCGGCGACGCGTTCGTTTTGGGCGTGGAAGTGGGGCTGGACCGAATATGTGCGTGACGCCGCGACCTCGCTGATCACACTCCTGGTCGCGCCGGCGTTTCTGGCGATCGCCGGCAAGCTCGTCATGCCGCGCCGGCGCATGCTGATCGGCGGCCGCGCAGCCATCTTGCTGATCGTCACGCTGGCGCTCGGTCCAGGCGTCCTCGCCAACGGCATTTTGAAGGAACATTGGGCGCGGATGCGTCCAGAGGACATCACCCAGCTCGGCGGCAAGGAAATATTCACGCCATGGTGGGATCCGCGCGGGCCGTGTTCGGACAATTGCTCGTTCATCGCCGGCGAGCCGTCCGGCGCGTTCTGGACGCTGGCGCCGGCCGCGCTTGCTCCGCCGCAATGGAGACCGCTTGTTTATGCTGGCGCGCTGTTGTTCGGGGCGGCGATGGGGGTGCTGCGCATGGCCGGCGGCGCGCATTTCTTCACCGACGTGGTTTTTGCCGGGGTGTTCATGTTTTTGCTGATCTGGACGGCGCACGGCGCGATCTACCGCTGGCGACCGACGCGGTTGTCCGACGAGGCGGTGGAGCGGCGGATCGAACGGGTAAGCGGCTCGCTGGCGACGTTTTTCCGGCGGTTTAGCGGGCGCAAAAGTCTGTGACCCTGCGCTTGCGTCGCTCCCGCGCCCGCCTATAGTCCGCGCGGATTTCGGGGGTCGGTCCCCGGTGCGGGATTTTCAATGCCCAAAGGCGACGTCAAAAAAGTCGTGCTGGCCTATTCCGGCGGCCTCGACACCTCGATCATCCTGAAGTGGCTGCAGACCACTTACGGCTGCGAGGTCGTCACCTTTACCGCCGATCTCGGGCAGGGTGAGGAACTCGAGCCGGCCCGGGCGAAGGCGCTCACGCTCGGGATCAAGCCGCAGAATATTTTTATCGAGGATTTGCGCGAAGAATTCGTGCGCGACTATGTGTTTCCGATGTTCCGCGCTAATGCCCTTTACGAAGGACAGTATCTACTCGGCACCTCGATTGCGCGGCCGCTCATCGCCAAGAAGCAGATCGAGATCGCCGAGAAGGTCGGTGCCGATGCGGTCGCGCATGGCGCGACCGGCAAGGGCAACGATCAGGTGCGGTTCGAGCTTGCGTATTACGCGCTCAAGCCCGACGTCAGGGTGATCGCGCCGTGGCGGGAATGGGAGTTCAAGTCGCGCGAGGCATTGCTCGCCTTCGCCGAGCAGCATCAGATTCCGATCGCCAAGGACAAAAGGGGCGAAGCGCCGTTCTCGACCGACGCCAACCTCCTGCATACGTCGTCGGAAGGCAAAGTCCTGGAAAATCCTGGCGAGGAGGTGCCGGATTACGTTTATTCGCGCACCGACGATCCGGAATCCGCGCCCGACAAGGCCGCCTATGTCGCGGTCGATTTCGAGCGCGGCGACCCGGTTGCAATAGACGGTAAAAAAATGAAAACGGCGGAATTGCTCGCGCAACTCAACGCGCTCGGCCGCACGCACGGCATCGGCCGGCTCGATCTGGTCGAGAACCGTTTCGTCGGCATGAAGTCGCGCGGCATGTACGAGACGCCGGGCGGCACCATCCTGCTCGCCGCCCATCGCGGCATCGAACAGATCACGCTCGATCGGGGCGCGGCGCATCTCAAAGACGAGCTGATGCCGAAATACGCCGAGCTGATCTATTACGGCTTCTGGTTCTCGCCGGAACGGAAGATGCTGCAGGCGGCTATCGACAAGAGCCAGGAATTCGTCACCGGCCGGGTGCGGCTCAAGCTCTACAAGGGCAATGTCGGCGTCGTCGGGCGCGAGAGCAAATATTCGCTTTACGACCAGGATTTGGTGACTTTTGACGAGGGCAAGGTCGCCTACGACCAGCGCGACGCGGAAGGCTTTATCCGGCTTAACGCGCTGCGGCTGCGGACGCTTGGGCAGCGCAAGCGCAAACTGAAATTGTAGCGACCGCTACACCTGTCGTTCGACCAACATCCGCTTGACCTCGGCGATGGCTTTCGCCGGGTTGAGATGCTTCGGGCACGCTTTGGCGCAATTCATGATGGTGTGGCAGCGATAAAGCCGGAATGGGTCTTCCAGGTCGTCGAGCCGCTCGCCGGTCGCTTCGTCGCGCGAGTTTGAAAGCCAGCGGTTCGCCTGCAAGAGCGCCGCCGGCCCTAGGAAGCGCTCCGCATTCCACCAATAGCTCGGGCAGGCGGTCGAGCAGCACGCGCACAGGATGCATTCGTACAGCCCGTCGAGCTTTTGCCGGTCGTCGTGACTTTGTTTCCATTCCTTCTGCGGCGTTGGCGAAACCGTCTGCAGCCACGGTTTGATCGAGGCGTGCTGGGCGTAGAAATTGGTAAGGTCGGGCACTAGATCCTTGACCACCGGCATGTGTGGCAGCGGATAGATACGCACCGTTCCGCTCATCTCGCTTGTCGTCTTGGTGCAAGCGAGCGTGTTGGTGCCGTCGATATTCATCGAGCAGGAGCCGCAGATGCCCTCGCGGCAGGAGCGGCGGAAAGTCAGCGTCGGATCGACGTTGTTTTTGATCCAGATGAGCGCATCGAGCACCATCGGCCCGCAATCGCCGGTGTCGACGTAATAGGTATCGACGCGCGGGTTTTGGCCGTCGTCGGGACTCCAGCGGTAGACGCGGAATTCGCGTTCCATCTTGGCTTTCGCCGGGTGCGGCCAAGTCTTGCCTTCGCCGATCTTGGAATTCTTGGGCAGCGTGAATTGGACCATTGATCCCTCAATGCGCCGGTACAGGAGAACCGGTTAGTAAACGCGTTTTTTCGGCTCTATATAAGCGACGTCGTTGGTCATCGTGTAGGTGTGCACCGGCCGGTAATCGATCGAGACTTTGCCGGTCTTGATGTCGAGCCAGGCAAGTGTGTGCTTCATCCAGTTCTTGTCGTCGCGATCGGGGAAATCCTCGCGCGCATGCGCGCCGCGGCTTTCGGTGCGGTTTACCGCCGAGTTGACCGTGACCACGGCCTGCTCGATCAGATTGACGAATTCCAGCGTCTCGATCAGGTCGGAATTCCAGATCAACGAGCGGTCGCTGACATGCAGGTCGCCGACGCCGTCGAACACCTCATGGATGAGCTTGGAGCCTTGCTCCAATACCTCGCTGGTGCGAAACACCGCGCAGTTCGTTTGCATCACCTGCTGCATGCGCGCGCGCAGCTGCGCCGTCGGCGTGCCGCCCGAGGCGTTGCGGAAGCGGTCAAGCCGAGACAGCGCGCGCTCGGCCGAATCCTTCGGCAGTTCGGGCTGCTTGTCGCCGGCGGTAAGGATTTCGGCACAGCGCAAGGCCGCCGCCCGTCCGAACACGACCAGATCGATCAGCGAATTCGACCCGAGCCGGTTGGCGCCATGCACGGAGACGCAGGCCGCTTCGCCCAGCGCCATCATGCCCGGCACGACATGGTCCGGGTTGCCGTCTTTTTTGATCAGCGCCTCGCCGTGATAATTCGTGGCGATGCCGCCCATATTGTAGTGAACGGTCGGCACGATCGGCACCGGTTCGCGCGTGAGATCGACGCCGGCGAAGATGCGCGCCGATTCGGTGATACCCGGCAGCCGCTCGGCGAGGATTTGCGGATCAAGATGGTCAAGATGCAGGAAGATGTGATCCTTCTTCGGACCGACGCCGCGCCCTTCGCGGATTTCAATGGTCATCGCGCGCGATACCACGTCGCGCGAGGCAAGGTCCTTGGCCGACGGCGCGTAGCGCTCCATGAAACGCTCGCCTTCGGAATTAACCAGATAGGCGCCTTCGCCACGGGCGCCTTCGGTAATCAGCACGCCGGCGCCATAAACGCCGGTCGGGTGAAATTGCACGAATTCCATGTCCTGCAGCGGCAGGCCGGCGCGCAGCACCATGGCGTTGCCGTCGCCGGTCTGGGTGTGAGCGCCGGTGCACGAGGCATAGGCGCGGCCATAGCCGCCAGTCGCCAGCACCGTCATCTGCGCCGAGAAGCGGTGGATCGACCCGTCGTCGAGATTGATGGCAACTACGCCACGGCAGCGGCCTTCGTCGTCCATGATCAGATCGATGGCGAAATACTCGATAAAAAACTCGGCCGAATGCCGCAGCGCCTGACCGTACATCGTATGCAGCATGGCGTGCCCGGTGCGGTCAGCCGCGGCGCAGGTGCGCTGTGCAGTGCCCTTGCCGTAATGGGTAGTCATGCCGCCGAACGGCCGCTGATAGATCTTGCCGTCCTCGCGGCGCGAAAACGGCAAGCCCCAATGTTCGAGCTCGTACACCGCCTGCGGAGCGTTGCGGCACAGATATTCGATGGCGTCCTGGTCGCCGAGCCAGTCGGAGCCCTTGACGGTGTCGTACATGTGCCAGCGCCAGTCGTCCTCGCCCATGTTGCCGAGCGCCGCGGCGATCCCGCCCTGCGCCGCCACCGTGTGCGAACGCGTCGGAAACACCTTGGTGATGCAGGCGGTGCGCAACCCCGCTTCGCTGCAACCCACAACGGCGCGCAGGCCGGCGCCGCCGGCGCCAATGATCACCACGTCATAGGCGTGGTCCTCGATTGGATAGGCTCGGCCATTGACGCCGGGCGCGGCGCCTTGTCCGTTGGCTCCGTTGCCCGCCATCTCACACTCCGAACGAAAGCTTGAAGATGCCGTAGGCGGAAGCGAACCCCACGGCGATGCAGAAAAACGCGTTGGCCATGATCAAAGCGATCTTGGCAAAGTCATCTTGCACATAATCCTCGATGATCACCTGCATGCCGATGCGCATGTGCACGATCGTCGAGACGATGAACAACAGCATGATGATGGCGACGAGCGGCGTGCCGAGGATCTGAGCGACGGCCGCCTGATTGCGGCCGAGTAGCATGATGACGGTGATCACCACGGCGATAGTGAGTGGAATATTGGCGACTGCAGTCAGCCGCTGGCGCCAAAAATGATCGGTGCCGGAGCGCGCCGCGCCGCGACCAAGCACGCGGGCGAGCGGCGTGCGGATATGCCTCGCGGGCGTACCGTTCACCGCGAGCCTCCCATCGCCAGCAAGCCGATCACCCACAACAGCACTGTAATTGCGATCGAGCCGATCAAATTGGCGGCAGCGAGCCACTCGCGCTCGCTCGGGCCAAAGCCGCGCCCGGTGTCCCAGATCAGATGGCGAATGCCGCCGAGCATGTGATGGATAAGCGCCCATGTGTAGCCGAACAGGATCAGGCGGCCGATGAGAGAACCGGCGAACCATTCGAATTTGGCATAGCCGTTCGGTCCGGAACTGGCAGCCAGCAGCCACCACGCCAGAATCAGCGTCCCGAAATACAAGCCAAAGCCGCTGATGCGATGGACGATCGACATCATCATCGTCAGCATCGGCCGGTAGATCTGCAGGTGCGGCGACAGCGGCCGTGCGGCGGGAGCCTTGGTTTCGGCCATAGTAATCAATCCGAATTCGCCTGCCGGGCGACGGGCTTGGAACCGTTCCTAACCAATCCGCGCCCGTGCCGCAATGCGATAGGCCCAGCAGTAGGGGTGGCGCGCAACTTCGCCTTCCACGAAACATTAGCATTGAACCTCCCATGCGCAATTGGCATTATTCAAATTGAGGATTCGTCAAATACGAAGGTAAGCTCGTGCGCTTCGACCTCGCCGATCTCAGTCTGTTTCGCCATGTGGTCGAGGCCGGCAGCATCACCCATGGTGCGGCGCGCTCGCACTTGGCGCTGGCCGCGGCATCGACCCGCATCCGCAATATGGAAGCGACATTGGGCGTGCCGTTGCTGACCCGCGGCCGGCAAGGCGTTACCCCGACGCAAGCCGGGCGGACCCTGTTGCAGCATGCACGCGCGATTTTGCGTCAGGCCGAGCGGTTGCACGAAGACCTCGGCGCCTATGGCGGCGGGCTCGCCGGCCAAATCCGCGTCTTGTCCAACACCAACGCGCTGACCGAATTTCTGCCGGAAGCGCTCTCGTCGTTTTTGGCGGCGCATCCGAGCGTCAACGTCGATCTGGAAGAGAGATTGAGCGACGAGATCGTCGGCCTGATCGCCGAAGGCGTGGCCGATCTCGGCATCGTCGCCGGAACCGTCGATGCGCACGCGCTGGAGACTTATCCGTTCCGGCGCGATCGCTTCGTGCTGGTGGTTGCGCGCGACCATGCGCTGGCGAGACGGGTTAAAATCGGTTTCGAGGACGTGCTCGACCACGATTTCGTCGGGCTCGACCGCGCCAGCGCCCTGCAGCGCTTCCTCGCCAGCAAAGCGGTGCGGATCGGCAAGCCGTTGCGGCTTCGCTTGCAGCTGCGCAGTTTCGATGCGGTCTGCCGCCTGGTGGAGTGCAAGGTCGGCATCGGCATCGTGCCGCAGACCACTGCGCATCGTGTCGCCAAGACCATGGCGATCGCCATCGTGCCGCTCACCGATTTATGGGCGGTACGCGAATTGACCATCTGCATCCGCAGGATGGAGGAGCTGCCGCTTTATGCGCGGCAATTGGTCGAGCATTTGCGCGCGCAAGACCGGTCACCGGCGGCGGGATTTGCTTGATACACATCAATGTCCGGTAACCAGTCCCGTTGCATCGTGCGGGCTGTCCCGAAGCTGAGAGCGCAATGACGGCTGCGACTACACTCGCCGACGGTAAGTCCGCCGCTGCTCAAGGGAAACTGGGCGCATTGATGCTGGGCGCGCTCGGAGTCGTCTATGGCGATATCGGGACAAGCCCGCTCTACACGATGAAAACTGCGCTCGATTGGGCCGGCGGCGCCACGCCGGCGGTGGCCGTGGGCATGCTGTCGCTGATCGTGTGGACGCTGTTGATCACCACTTCGCTCAAATACGTGGCCGTGGTGATGCGCGCCGACAACGACGGTGAGGGTGGAATTCTCGCGCTGATGTCGCTCCTCGGCATCAAACATGGTGAACGTGTCGCTGTAATCGGCATCGGCATTCTTGGTGCGGCCCTGCTTTACGGCGACGGAGCCATCACCCCGGCCATCTCGGTTTTAAGCGCGCTCGAGGGCCTCAAAATACCGATGCCGCAGATCGCGCCCTACATCGTCGGATTGTCCGCGCTGATCCTGGTCGGCCTGTTCGCGCTCCAACCGCAGGGCAGCGAACGCATTGGCAAGTTGTTCGGTCCAATCATGACAGTTTGGTTCATCACGATCGGGGTACTTGGACTCGGCGGAATCCTTAGTCATCCCGGCGTCCTGGTGGCCCTCGATCCCCGTTATGGGTTCAGTTATCTGCTAGGACACGGATTGACCGGCTTTCTCGTGCTCGGAGCGGTCTTCCTGTGCGCAACGGGTGCCGAGGCGCTTTATGCAGATATGGGGCATTTCGGGCCGCGGCCGATCCGGTTCGCGTGGTACGGCCTGGTGCTGCCTACTCTGGTGCTCAACTATGCCGGCCAGACCGCGGTGGTTGCCGACGGCGCGGCGGGCGCCGGCTCCAATCCGTTCTTCACGCTGTGCCCGGCACCATTGCAGGTAACGCTGGTCGCGCTGGCGACAATTGCGACGATCATCGCCAGTCAATCGATCATCAGCGGCGCGTTCTCCATGACCAGGCAGGCGATCCAGCTCGGACTGTGTCCGCGCCTGCATATCGTTCAGACCTCGGCCGCGGGTTACGGGCAGATCTATATCGGATTCGTCAACTGGACATTGATGGCGCTGACCCTCGGCCTGACCCTCGGATTCAAATCGTCGGACAATCTCGCCGCCGCGTTCGGCATTGCCGTCTCGATGACCATGC
This sequence comes from uncultured Alphaproteobacteria bacterium, assembly GCA_963747855.1. Lineage (GTDB taxonomy): Bacteria > Pseudomonadota > Alphaproteobacteria > Rhizobiales > Xanthobacteraceae > BOG-931. Next base: position 1,392,205 of record CAVVGN010000001.1, on the reverse strand, counting down.
TGTTGACCTCCGTCCTGATGTTTCTGACCATGCGGGAAATATGGAAGTGGAGCTTGCCGCTGAGCCTCGGCGCAGCCGGGCTGTTTGTGATCGTCGATCTGGCCTTCGTCAGCGCCAATATGATGAAAGTGTTCGAGGGCGGTTGGTTCCCGCTGGTCGTGGCCGCGCTCATTTTCTTCTTGATGACCACTTGGCGGCAGGGCCGCGATGCGCTCTTACGCAGGCTCGAACGGGACACGCTGCCGCTTTCGACGTTCATCGCTCAGGTTCGCGACAAGACGCGCGTTCCCGGTACCGCCGTTTACATGACCAGCCGGCTCGACGTTGTGCCGGTCCCGCTCCTGCACAACCTCAAGCACAATAAGGTGCTGCACGAGCGCATCGTGTTGCTCCATGTCATTACCGAGAACGTGCCGCGTGTCGCGCCGGAAAGGCGGCTGGAGACTACCGATCTCGACGGCAACTTCCATTCCATCGTCGTGCGCTACGGGTTCATGGAGCAGCCGGACATTCCGCGTGCGCTGGAGGAATGCCGAGTTCGACAGCTTCATTTTTCCATGATGGATACTTCCTTCTTTGTCGGCAGAGTGACAATTGTGGCCGAGAAGCGCTCCCGCATCAGCGCGATCAGGCGCAGGGTATTCGAGGTCATGCACCGCAATGCACTGCCCGCGACTGAATTTTTTCGCATACCGCCCAATCGGGTGGTTGAACTCGGCGGGCAGGTTGAGATTTAGTCTCACCACGGAACTTAACAATCGGCTCACACGAGATGTTTGAGCGTCTGCCCGTTCTAATCCGTTCTGCTACGTATGCGCTGCGCGGCGGCTTCCTCGTTCGTCCGCTAATAATTGCCGTGGTCTTGGGGGCTGCGGGCGCTGTGCTCTCGTCGCTGGAGGAATCGTCCTCGGCGGTTAGTGGGTGGATTCCTAACGTCCTATTCCCGTCGCACCAGGATCCCGGCGTCGCCCAGGTGATTCTGAGCAGTGTCGCTACCTCGATCATGACTGTTGTATCGATCGTGTTCGCGATTCTGCTGATGACGCTCACGCTTGCATCGACCCAGTTCTCGCCGCGAATTCTGATCAGCTTTGTGAGAGATCGCACCACGCAGTGGACGTTGGGCGTGTTTCTCGGCACCTTCTCCTATTGCATGGCGGCGCTGCCCGCGGCGCGATCCCTGCCGCAGCCGTTCGCGCCGGTGGCGACCGTCACGGGGGCGATGCTACTTGCGCTGGTTTGCGTCGCCTGGCTGATCTATTTCATTAACCACATTTCGCAATCGATCAGCGTCAATCACATTGTGGATCGAATTGCGCGCGAAACGGAACTGGTCATCAATGAGCTGATGCCCTATTCGCGGGGTCCGTTTCTGGTGGCGGAGCGAAACGAGGCTTCGTCAGCGAAGGAAGCCGCCGCCGTGCTCAGCCGTGAATCGGGCTATATCCGTTTCGTCAACGTCGACCGCCTGGTTGATCTAGCGCGCAACTACCGGGTCTCGTTGCATTTGGAGCGTCGCGTCGGCCAGTTCGTTCCGACCGGCGTTCCGATCGTGCGCGTGTCGAAACCGGAGCGCTTGCCGGCGGACGGTGAACTGCATCTCATCGCCGCCTTTGACATTGGGCCGACGCGCACCCTGCAGCAGGACATCGAATTCGGTATTATTCAGGTCGTCGACATCGCGCTGCGGGCGTTGTCCCCCGCGGTGAACGATCCCAGCACCGCGATTAGTTGCGTGGACCAGCTCAGCCGCATCATGATCCGATGGATCGGCCGTGCGCCGCCAGCGTCGCATTATTACGCGCCACCGCATGTGCTGCGGCTCTTCGTGCCGTGGATGAGTTTCGACGGATTGCTCGATACCGCTTTCGAACAGATCAGGCACTATGCCGTCGCCGACATCGCGGTGAGCCTACAGACTCATGCGCGCCTACAACGACATCGCCGGAGTTGTCCAGCACGCGGCTGAACGCATGAGCCTCCTCGAGCGGGCGCGGCGCGTGGCGACCGGATGTTCCGGGCACTTGCCGAAAGACGAATTGGTCAAGTTGCAGCAACGGCTGGCGACGATCGAGGCAAGCGTCGCGGCAAAGGCTGATTAACCTCCTCAACTATTCGGGGACACAATCAGGTTTCGACCTCGAGCCGCGCAGCGATGACTGCACCGTCAGTGATGTAGTGGTTGACCTGTTGGGCTGGCAGATGCTGGCGGGCTTGATACGTGGTCACGTCGCCGACGACGCCATGTTTAACCAGCTCGGTGATGATGTAGTCGCGCTCGGCGTTGGTATCTGCGTCAGTGGCATGGGTGACCTTGAATGTCAGTTGGGTCAGCGAGAATCCAGTGTCCCTGGTGCCGGCGCCGACCCAGTAAACGTGCTCATGGTCGGGCGGGCGGTGGGCTTTCAGCCAGAGATCGGCCGTCCCGAGCGTTGCCTCCGCGCGGGATAGGCTTAGCGCCCAGCAACGAATGTGGTGGCGGCGGCGCGGGCTGTTGTCGATAGCTTTCTGAAAGCCGATGTCCTGGCCGCGCCCGAACAGATAGAGCGTGCTGAACGGCGCGGTCGGATAAGGCGAGTTGAGTACGAAGGCGCGCACCATGCGCCAGGAACTCGCCGGATTTAAACGATCGGCCTCGGACCATCCGGCCTTGGCAAACGCCGTGCGAAGTTGCTGCAGCGTGCCCGCAAGCACCACATTGACGGGATCGCCCGGAAGGCCGTCGGCGGTGATGGTGTAGCGCGGTACGTGCCGGAACTGCAGAATCTTCAGGCAGATGATAACGGTGCGCGGCAGGATGACGTAGGCTGCGATGCCGTAAGTAATGGCGAAAGCCAGAACCCAGTGCACCTTGTGGTCGGCGAATCTGAAGACCACAAAGACAATCAGCCAAACGCTCAGCGCGCCCAACACCAAAACCAGCAGACGCCGCAAAAACCGTATCAGTAATCTCATCATCAAGCCGCTCGCCGCCGAACCGCCTTGTGATGCCGCTGCCGCGAGGCAGCCGCAGTGGATATTACAAAATTGCGTTCAGCGCGGCATCAGCACCCAATAATCGAGATCGAGCAGCACCGCCGGGTTATAGTCGTCGCCCGACTTGAACGGAAAATCCGTGCAGGGACGGTCGGCGGTCGCAATGGTGCGCAGCCGAAGCGCGCCGGCGTCGTCGCGTCCCGGCACCCCGGATTTTGCCAATACCTCCGACCAGGCGAACACCGTCTTGCCAGCGAACAGTGGCGCCACGTGGCGGCCGCCATTGATGGCGGCGACGTGGAAAGCATTGGCAAGCCCGTTGAACGAGAGCGAGCGCGCGAGCGAAATCACATGCCCGCCGTAAATAAGCCGGTGGCCGAACCGGCCCTGTTTGGCGCTGAACAGATCAAAATGGATGCGCGCGGTGTTCTGGTAGAGCCGCGTCGCCATCATATGCTCTGCTTCCTCGACCGTAATGCCATCGACGTGATCGATGCGTTCGCCGACCTCATAGTCGTCGAACAGATTGGGACTTCCGGCGAGCGCGAGATCGTAGGCCTTCACGTCGATCGGCGGGCACGCTTCGCCCAAAACCTTGGGATCGAGCACGGTCGGCAAACGTGGGACGTGATCGCCGGGCGCCGGCGCGGATTCATCGCGCTTGCGCACCATCACCCAGCGCACATATTCGAGCACCGGCGTGCCGTCCTGCTTGGAGCCGGTGGTGCGCACATAGACGATGCCGGTTTTGCGGCTGGAATTTTCCTTCAGCCCGATGACTTCGGACAGCGCAGTCAGCGTGTCGCCGGGAAAAACCGGCTTGCGGAAATAGCAGCCGGCATAGCCGAGGTTGGCGACCGCGTTGAGCGAAACGTCGGGAACGGTCTTGCCAAAGACGATGTGGAAGACGAGGAGGTCATCGATCGGCGCTCGCGGATAGCCAATCGCCTTGGCGAATTCATCCGACGACTGCACCGCAAACCGCGGGCCAAACAGGCCGTTATACAGGGCGACGTCGCCGGTAGTGACCGTGCGCGGCGTGGCGTGACGGATCACTTGGCCGATGCGAAAATCTTCGAAGCAATTGCCGGGACTAGTTTTCGACATCTGGCAATTTACCCTATGGTCACCCGGCAATTGTGCAATGTCATACCCGAACGTACGTTGCGCGCAAAGCCGTGGAACCGGGGGTCGCACGGGTACGTTTACGTGGACCGGCGGCCGGACCTGCCGGCAGAAGGGGGAGGGATCAGTGAAAACAGCTATCGCCTTGGCGGGCCTATTAACCGCCTTGAGTGCCGCCGCGCCCGCGCAAGCGGCGGCCGCCAATCCGTTCGACGGCGAGTGGGCTGAAGTCATTGTCGGCGAGAACCAGCACTGCGATGTGAACATCAACACGTCGTTTAAGGTCAGCAACGGGCAACTGTCGCAGCCGGGATCGAGCGGTATCGTCAATTCCACCGGTTCGGCGAAGGGGACTTCGGCCAATAGCGGTCTTACCGCGACGTGGACCGGACATTTTTCCGGCAATAAGGCCGCCGGCCGGTTCGTGCGAAGCGACGGCTGCGTCGGGCGCTGGAGCGCGGTTCGGCGCTAGCCGTCAGGCCGGCCGTCCGCGGCCGCTATCGCAAATATTCACGCAGCCGTGAGGGTGGGACTGAAACCCCCATCCTGAGCGACCGTATCTCGATGCGGTGAGGCGATCAGTTCGCGTCCCCCGGCGACCTCGCCGGTACTCTCATCGCAACACGTCAGATACGGAGCTCCTCATGTCCAAGCGTTTCACCTTGATTGCCGCCGCCGCGGCGCTCGCTTTGATCGCCGGCGCGTCGGTCCCGCTCAACGCCGCCACCATGGCGGAGAAGACCGTCAACGTCGGTGGCGCCCCGATGTACCCGTCGAAGAACATCATCCAGAATGCCGTGAATTCGAAGGATCACACGACTCTGGTCGCGGCGGTGAAGGCCGCCGGCTTGGTCGACACGCTGCAGGGTCCCGGCCCGTTCACCGTATTTGCGCCGACCAATGATGCCTTTGCCAAGCTCCCGCCCGGCACGGTCGATAGTCTGCTCAAGCCGGAGAACAAGGCGACGCTGGTCAAGGTGCTGACCTATCACGTCGTTCCCGGCCGCATGACCGCCATCAATTTGATGAAGGCGGTGAAGGACGGCGAGGGGCAAGCCAAACTGAAGACGGTTGCCGGCGAGGATCTCTGGGTCAAGCAAGCCGGCCCCGGCAAGCTCACCATCACCGATTCCAAAGGTGATGCCGCGATGGTGACGATAGCCGACGTGATGCAGTCGAATGGCGTGATCCACGTCATCGACACCGTCCTGTTGCCCTAAGGCGGATCGGCACGCGGGGGTCGGCGGCAACGCTGGCCCCCGTATTTCGTGGTGTAACCGTTTGAATATTTGCAGCGAAAGACAAGAAACAGCGGGTGTCCGCACACTGCGGAATTCCGCGCAGATGTGCCGAGAACTCAATGACGCAGGGGTTTCAACCAAACGTGATAGCGTTGCGCGCCGAAGGGTGGTTGCTTCCCTCGGCATTTGGCTTCATGCCGACCCGCAACAGCCGCGTTACAGACCCCAGGATGGCCAGGGCCGAGCTGCAAAACCGAAGCTCTGACGATTTGCGTCGCTCCAGCCAGATGGCGGCGGCGCAGGCCGGCGATCGCGCCGCCTACGAGACGCTGTTGCGTGACTGCGTCCCGCTGATCAGAGCCTTCGCTACCCGCCAGGACGTTCCTGCGGACCATCTCGACGACGTGGTCCAGGACGTTCTCCTCACCATCCATCGCGCACGTCAAACCTACGATCCGGCGCGCTCCTTCACCGCCTGGCTGCGCATTATTGCCGAGCGCCGCGCGATCGATTTGTTGCGCCGGTTCGGCCGCCAGCGCGCGCGCGAAATTCATTCTCCGCTGGCGTTTGAGTCCTATGCCGACGAAAGCAGTGATCCCGTGCATGCCAGCGATGATGCCGGCGTTTCAAATCGCGTGAGAAAGGCACTGACGACGCTGCCGCAACGGCAGCGCGAGGCAGTTCAAGTTTTGGTTTTGGAAGAGCGCTCGCTCGCCGAAGCCGCCATTGCCACTCAGCGCTCCAAAGGCGCGTTAAAGGTTAACCTCCACCGGGCGCTCAAAACGCTGCGCGCCAAATTTGCGGGGAAGGAATTAGGAAAGCCATGACTTCGACCCCTGATGATCGTCTGATTCGCGGTCTCGCCGCCGATCTTAAGCCGGTGCGCCGATTGCCGTCGCCCTTGCTCCGCGCGTTCGGCTGGCTTGCGGTGGTTGCAGCGCTAGCCGCCGGATTGGCGTCCTTCGCCGACCTCAATGCCGTTTGGGACCGGATCATTGCGGCGCCAGATATGTGGCTTGCCGTCACCGGTTCGACTCTGACCGCCGTTCTTGCCGCCATCGCTGCGTTTGAGTTGAGCCTGCCTGACGCTTCTCGCGGTTGGGCTCTGCTGCCCCTGCCCGCCGTGCTGCTGTGGATTGCAGCGAGCGGCTTTGGTTGCTTGCGAAGCTGGATCATACCTGGAAACGACGTTGCGGCGCTGGGGGACTCGCGCTATTGCCTTATCTTCATCGTCGCTCTGTCGGTGCCGCTGTCGGCGTTGCTGCTATTGATGTTGCGCCGCGCTTTCCCGCTTTATCCCGGCATGATGGCCGCGATCGGCGGTCTCGCCGTGGCGGCCGCCGCGGCGACGCTTCTCAACTTTTTTCATCCCTACGACGCGGCGGCGACCGACCTCGCCGTCCACGCCAGCGCGGTGGCGATTGTCGTCGCCGCCAATCGTGTGCTGGGCGGGAGGGTCTTTGGCCCGCTGGCCTATACGCCGGTCAATGTAACCGAGGTCGATGTCGCACCGAATTAGGAGACGATGGCTCCGTCTGGCGTCATCGAACATCCTTAAGGAGGATCATCCAATGACTCGTTCCACCACCGTCCTGTCCCTTGCCGCCGCGACCTTGAGTCTTGCGCTCGCCTTCGCGCCGGCCGCCTTCGCCGACGACATGTCGAAAGACAGCATGTCCAAGACCGACACCATGAAGAAAGACACCATGAAAAAGGACACGATGTCGAAGGATTCGATGTCCAAAGACAGCATGTCGAAGGACACGATGAAGAAAGACACGATGAAAAAGGACGACATGAAGAACTAGGTCACATTCGCGTGTGCCGGGTTCGGTTTCTCGAATCCGGCACAACGCGATGTTAAACATTGCATCGGCCGAACCCGGCAACGAGCGGAAGAAGCTAACCGATGAGTGTCGAAACCGCAGAGCACCTGCCGCTGGGAATTGATGCCCCGCATGGCGTCATCCATCCGGGTTGGGTGCGCGTCACCCACTGGATCAATGCGCTGGCGATGCTGATGTTGATCGGCTCGGGCTGGCAGATCTACGACGCATCGCCGCTGTTCGGTTTCGAATTTCCCCGCCAGATTGCGCTCGGCAATTGGCTCGCAGGCGCACTCCTATGGCACTTCGCCGCCATGTGGCTTCTGGTGATCAACGGTATCGTCTATGTCACGCTCGGCATTTTGACCGGGCGTTTCCGCCGCAAGCTGTTGCCGATCCATCCGGGTGACGTTGTGCGCGATCTTTTGGCGGCACTTCGCGGCAGCCTCTCGCACGAAGACCTCTCGGTTTATAACGCCGTGCAGAAGCTGCTCTATCTCGGCATTTTGCTGATCGGCGTCGTGATCGTTCTCTCCGGCCTGTCGATCTGGAAGCCGGTACAGTTTCATTGGCTGACAAGCTTCTTCGGCGGCTACAACACCGCGCGTTACGTGCACTTCGCCGCCATGACGGCGATCGTTACGTTTCTTGTGGTGCACGTGACGCTCGCGGTGCTGGTGCCGAAGAGCCTGCGCGCCATGATTGTCGGCCGCTGAACAGGAGACACCGGTGCCGCGTCAGCGAAAACCAATTCCCGGCGTCGATCCGAAGCTCCTGATCAAGGATGCGGCCAAGCTTTTGCCTGAGCCGTCGCGGCGCTTTTTCCTGCGCGGCGCCGCCAGCCTCGGCGCGCTCGCCGCCTTATCCGGCTGCGACATCATCGACGGGGACACTTCGGAGAACGCGCTGCGCGCGATTTCGACGCTCAACGACCGCGTTCAGGCCTTTTTGTTTAATCCGAACACGCTGGCGCCGGAATATCCGGAAAGCATGATCACGCGGCCGTTCCCGTTCAACGCTTATTATAGCGAGGACGAGGCCCCAGACATCGATGCTGACAAATGGCAGCTTGAGATCGGCGGCCTGGTCGACAACAAGAAGCCGTGGACTCTGCCCGACCTTAACAAGCTGCCGGAAGTCTCGCAGATCACGCGCCATATCTGCGTCGAGGGCTGGAGCGCGATCGGCTCCTGGCAGGGCGTCAAGCTGTCGGATTTCCTCAAAATGATCGGCGCCGACACCCGCGCCAAATATGTTTGGTTCCAGTGCGCCGAGGGCTACTCCAACACCATCGATATGCCGACCGCGCTGCACCCGCAGACCCAGCTGACGCTCAAATTCGATCATCAGATCCTGCAGCGCGCTTACGGCTTCCCGATGAAAATCCGGATTCCGACCAAGCTCGGTTTTAAGAATCCGAAATACGTCACGGCCATGTGGGTGCAGAACAACGATGCCGGCGGATACTGGGAAAACCAGGGCTACAACTGGTTCAGCGGGCTCTGATCGCCGACAGCTTGCCAAGCCTGATGCGGCCCTTTAGCAATCGTCCCGCAATTTTTGCGAGGCGTTAGCGATGGCTACCCACAAACTCCTTCTCCTGCCCGGCGACGGCATCGGCCCGGAAGTTATGGCCGAAGTCAAGCGTTTGCTTGGCTTCTATGCCGAGAAAGGCATCGCCAGTTTCGCGATCGAAGAGGGACTGGTCGGCGGCTGCTGCTACGACGTCCACAAAGTTTCCATCACCGAAGAGACCATGGCGAAGGCTCATGCGGCCGATGCCGTCATTTTCGGCGCCTGCGGCGGGCCGAGGTGGGACAATGTGCCGTATGACGTGCGGCCGGAGGCGGGGCTGCTGCGCTTGCGCAAGGATCTCGGCCTGTTCGCCAATATCCGCCCGGCGATCTGCTACCCGGCGCTGGCGGAATCCTCAAGCCTGAAACGAGAGGTGGTCGAAGGTCTCGACATCGTCATCCTGCGCGAATTGACCGGCGGCGTTTATTTCGGCGAACCCAAGACCATCACCGATCTGGGCAACGGGCAGAAGCGCGCCATCGATACGCAGGTTTACGACACTTACGAGATCGAGCGCATCGCGCGGGTCGGTTTCGAGCTGGCGCGAACGCGCCGCAACAAGGTTACGTCGATGGAGAAGCGCAACGTTATGAAGACCGGCGTGCTCTGGCGGGAAGTCGTCGCCGAGGTGCACGCGCGCGGTTACAAGGACGTGCAGCTCGAGCACATGCTGGCGGATGCCGGCGGCATGCAGCTGGTGCGCTGGCCCAAGCAGTTCGACGTCATTGTCACCGACAATTTGTTTGGTGACATGCTCTCCGACATTGCGGCGATGCTGACCGGCTCGCTCGGCATGCTGCCGTCCGCTTCGCTCGGCGAAGTCGATCCCAAGACCAAGCGGCGGAAAGCGTTATACGAGCCGGTGCATGGTTCGGCGCCGGATATTGCCGGCAAAGGAATCGCCAACCCGATCGCAATGTTGGCGTCGTTCGGCATGGCGCTGCGCTATTCGTTCAATTTGGGCACGGAGGCCGATCGGCTCGACGCGGCGATCGCGGCTGCGCTCGCCAAGGGCCTGCGCACCGCCGACATCAAGTCGGACGGCACCAAGCTGGTCAGCACCAGCGAGATGGGCGAGGCAATCGTCGGCGAGCTTGAACGGCCCGCGGCATAATGCTGGATTTTGCCGATCAGTAGGGGGTCGGATAGCCTGGGCTGAATCCCGGCAGGAAGAACGGCTGCGCCAGCGGCGTTCCGCCAATGCCGGATGTGTCCGGACCGAAATACCAGTAGGGGCGGCCGGGATCGCCACCGGGCGGAAATGCGTAGTCATTCGTCCGCGGATAGCCCACCGGCACTTCATTGCCGACATCGAGATAAGACCGCCGCTGCACCTCGATAATCGTGGTGGTGCCGTCGGGATTATGAATGATCGTGCGGGTCGGCTGGATCACCGTGCCGGCCGCGGAACGCTGGACCGGCGGCGGAAGCTTTTTCTTGGGCGATGTTTGCGCGGAGGCCGTGACGGAAAGGCTGGCAATTGCGCCGGCGACAACCAAAACTGCGAACCGCATGACCCCTCGCTTTCACTTCCCCGCAGTGTAACCGGCCTGCGAGCGCGACAACAGACTGGTTTGGGAACCCCGCCGCGCCGCTTTAGGTTTCTGATCATAGCCGCTCGAGCATACCCGCGAATGACTTAATGGCGCATCGCGGCGCTATCCTTATGATATTATTTAATAAAAGGCAGCACACGTTGTGTTTGTGGCCCTTCTCGCTTAGAAGCTGGCCCGCAATGGAGTTTTGATCATGGGTTACAACGTCGCCGTGGTGGGCGCGACCGGCAATGTCGGCCGGGAAATTCTGGGCATCCTGGCCGAGCGGGAATTCCCCGCCGACGAGGTGGTGGCGATTGCGTCGCGCCGGAGCCAGGGCGTCGAAGTCTCCTATGGCGATCGCACGCTCAAGGTCAAAGCGCTTGAGCATTATGATTTTTCGGCCGTGGACATCTGCCTGATGTCGGCGGGCTCCGCCGTGTCGAAGGAATGGTCGCCCAAAATCGCCGCCTCCGGTGCGGTGGTGATCGATAATTCCTCCTGTTGGCGCTACGATTCCGACGTCCCGCTGATCGTGCCGGAGGTCAACGCCGCCGCGATCGAAGGCTTCCGAAAGCGCGGCATCATCGCCAATCCGAACTGCTCGACCGCGCAGCTCGTGGTCGCGCTTAAGCCGCTGCACGACCGCGCCAAGATCAAGCGCGTCGTCGTCGCCACCTACCAGTCGGTCTCCGGCGCGGGCAAGGAGGCGATGGACGAATTGTTTTCGCAGACCAAGGCGGTCTTCCAGATCAACGAAGTTGTGCCGAAGAAGTTTCCCAAGCGCATGGCTTTCAATGTCATCCCGCAGATCGACGTGTTCATGGAGGACGGCCGGACCAGGGAAGAATGGAAGATGGTGGTCGAGACCAAAAAAATTCTCGACCCGAAAATCCAGCTCGTCGCCACATGCGTGCGCGTGCCGGTTTTCGTCGGCCATTCCGAGGCGGTCAATGTTGAGTTCGAGAGTCCGATTACGCCCGACGAGGCGCGCAACATCCTGCGCAACGCGCCGGGCTGCATCGTGATCGACAAGCACGAGTCGGGCGGCTACGTCACGCCCTACGAGGCGGCCGGCGAGGATGCGACCTATATCAGTCGCATTCGTGAGGATGCGACGGTCGAGAACGGGTTATCGCTCTGGGTCGTATCCGACAATTTGCGCAAGGGTGCGGCGCTCAACGCCATCCAGATCGCCGAATGCCTGATCAACCGCAAGCTGATCACCGCCAAGCGCAAGGCGGCCTGAGCTAGCGCTGCGCCGCGAACAGCCGCGCGTGGTCGGCGGCCGCAATTTGCACAAATGCGCCGGTTGTTTCATCGCGCACCGAAAGCTCGCCGGTGGCGACGCCGAAATAGGCGCCGTGCGTCACAACCTCGCCGCGTTCGATCTGCTTGCGTAGCCTGGGAAACGTCAACAGGTTGTCGAGGCTGTTGACGACGTTCGCCTGTTCGAGACGGGTCAGATAATCCGTGGACGAAAGTTCGCCCGGCGGACCTGCTTTTTCCACCGCCGGCGCCATCAACCGCATCCAGTTGCCGATGAAATCGCCGGGCGAGAGCGGCGCGGCCTTTTCCGCGAAGGCCCGCACGCCGCCGCAGCGGGCGTGGCCGAGCACTACGATATGCTTGACTCTGAGCGCCGCCACGCCGAATTCCAGCGCCGCCGAAACGCCATGCGCATTGCCGTCGGGCTGGTAAGGCGGCACGATATTCGCCACGTTGCGCACGACGAACAATTCGCCCGGACGCGCGTCAAAGATGACTTCCGGCGAGACGCGCGAGTCGGCACAGCCGATCACCATCACTTCAGGTGATTGGCCGCTTTCGCCGAGCTCGCGATAGCGGTCTTGCTCGTGCCGCAGTCGGCTGTCGAGAAATGCGCGATAACCTTCAATCAGGCGTTGGGGAAAAGCCATCGTCGCGCGGCGTCAGCCTCGGCAGGCCCGTAAATACGCGGTATGGGCGCCACGTTCGGCTTCCACCGCCGGGATGGGCTGGGTGAGGCACCATCGGTAATGAATTTGCTCGTCGGACACCCAGCGCGGTCCATGAATTGTCGCCGCGCAGCCCGGATTGGCGAGCGCCGTGCGCACCTGATTGATTGCAGCCTGGGCATAGTTCGCGCAGAAATCCACAGGGGCGGCTTTTGACGAGACCGGCGTCAGCTCCAGCAGCGCAGCGACAGGCAAGCTTGCAAAAATAGTCGTCTTGAGCACCTTTCCTCCGCGAGGGTTTGTATCCAAGGTGGCCGCCCATCATGTCCGGTTGTCATGGTGCCTGCAAGGCGGCTACGTTGCCGCCTTGAAACGAGGAGCAAGCCATGACCGTCCGGCCGCGGCGAAGCGTTTTGTACATGCCCGGTTCGAATGCGCGCGCCATGGAGAAAGCGCGTGCGCTGCCGGCCGACGCCATCATTCTGGATCTCGAAGACGCGGTTGCGCCCGATGCAAAGGCGGCGGCGCGCGAATTGATCGTGCAGGCGCTCAAGCAAGGTGGCTTCGGCCGCCGTGAAGTGCTGGTGCGGATCAATGCGCTCGATACCGCCTGGTGGCGCGACGATCTCGCCGTTGCCGCCGCCAAACCCGACGCGGTGCTGGTGCCGAAGATATCGGAGTCTGAGCAGTTGCGTGAAGTGGCGAAACACCTAGTCGGGGTCCGCGCCGAGGCCGACATCCGTATCTGGGCGATGATGGAGACGCCGCTTGCCATGCTCAACGCGCGCGACATCGCCGCGGCAGCTCGGGAGGAGGGCACGCGGCTTGCCGGTTTCGTCATGGGGACCAACGACCTCGCCAAAGACACGCGCGCGCGGCTTCTGCCTGGCCGGGCGCCGATGCTGCCGTGGCTGATGAATTGCGTGGCGGCGGCGCGGGCTTACAGCATCGACATTCTCGATGGCGTCTATAACGACATCGCCAATGCGGAAGGCTTCGCGGCTGAGTGCGCACAGGCGCGCGATCTCGGTTTCGACGGCAAGACGCTCATCCATCCGCAGCAGATAGGTCCCTGCAACGAAGCGTTCTCGCCGACCGCCGACGAAGTGGCATGGGCGCGGAAAATTATCGCGGCCTTCGATCTGCCGGAGAATGCCAGCAAAGGCGTCATTTCCGTCGACGGCCGCATGGTCGAGCGGTTGCACGCCGATATGGGCCGCCGCACCGTGGCGATCGCCGACGCCATCGCGACGGCGTGAAGAGAGCGTTACGCCGCCTGGAGTATTCGTTTTACTTCCGGCCAGCTTTGTGCCCCGAATGTTGCCAGGTCGTTCGTTAAATCGGGTGGGCACCAATCGCGAAGCTGGGGCTTGTAGGTTGGGCGCGCTTTAACGCGCTCGAACCAATCGGTCAGATGCGGCCGTCGTTCGGTCCACATCTCCGACATGCCCATCATGTCAAGCCGGGTGACATAGGGCGTAAGCGCGATGTCGGCGAGCGAGAACGTCGAGCCCGTGAGCCAGGGGCTGTTACGCAGCCGATCGTCCATTTTTTGCAGGAAACCATCGTAGAGCCGATATGCCCTGCCGATGCCGGGCGCCTCGAAGCCCTGCATGACGATGGCCTTTTTCCGCTCGTGCCACTCGGCCGTGACGGAAATGGGCGGCGTGCTGGCGAGAAATTTCGCCACGCCTTCCGGCCCCAGCCTCGCAATCGTGTGGCGGTGTGACGCCGAGAACGTGATTTCTGCACACATCGGATGCAAGAGTTCGTCCACCGCCTTGGTCCACACCCGCATCTCCGCGCGTTCGCGCGGATCTTGTGGCTTCAGCGCCGGATCGGCAAACACCTCGTCGAGGTACTCGCAGATGACGGTAGATTCCACGATCAGGTGACCGTCTTGCACAAGGGTAGGCACCACCGCTTTGGGATTGAGCCTCGTATAGTCGGAACTGAATTGGTCGCCCTTCAGAATATCGATGTAGTGGCTTTGCCATTCGACTCGCTTCTCCGCGAGAACAAGTCGAACCTTGGCTGCGCAAACTGAAGATCCATGATGATAAAGCTCGATCATGCTCCCGCTCTCGACGTTACGTCTTCAGCCGGTAGCCGGTCCGGAAAATCCACCAGACGATCGCCATGCAGAGCGCCAGAAAGAGCAGGATCACGGCGACGCTGATCTCGATGTTGACGTCCGCCAGCTCGAAAAAGCTCCAGCGAAACCCGCTGATCAGGTAAACGAGCGGATTGAACAGCGTGACCGTGCGCCAGAATGGCGGCAGGAGGCTGGTCGAATAAAAGGTGCCGCCGAGGAATGTGAGCGGCGTAATGATAAGAAGCGGCACCACCTGCAGCTTGTCGATGCCATCGGCCCAGATGCCGATAATAAAGCCGAGCAAGCTGAAGCTGACCGCCGTTAGGACGAGGAAAGCGAGCATCCAGAACGGGTGCGCAATATGCAGCGGCACGAAGAGCGCCGATGTCGCCAGGATGATTGCGCCAAGCCCGACCGACTTGCTGGCCGCCGCTCCGACATAGCCGAGTACGATCTCGAAAGCCGACGCCGGTGCCGACAGGACTTCATAGATGGTCCCGGAAAACCGCGGAAAATAGATGCCGATCGCGGCGTTGCTGACGCTTTGCGTGAGCAACATCAACATCATCAGTCCGGGCACGATAAAGGCGCCGTAGGCAACCCCATCAATCGTCGTCATGCGCGAGCCGATGGCGGCGCCGAACACGACGAAATAGAGCGAGGTGGAAAGGACCGGCGAGACGATGCTTTGCATCCAGGTGCGCCGCGTGCGCGCCATCTCGAACCGGTAAATCGCACCGACGGCGTAGAGGTTCATTGGCGTTGCCTCACCAGACCGACGAAAATATCCTCCAGCGAGCGTTCGGTGGTGACCAAGTCCTTGAAGTGCAATCCGGCGCTCCGGAGATCGTCGAGCAGGTCGGTCACGCCGGTAGCCTCGCGCTGCGTGTCGTAGCTGTAGATCAGCTTGCGGCCATCGTCGGCGAGCGTGAGCTTGTGCTTGGCGAGCGCGGGCGGGATCGCCGTAATGGGCTCGCGGAGTTCAAGCATCAGCTGCTTCTGCCCGAGCTTGCGCATCAGCTCGGCTTTGTCTTCGACCAGAATGAGTTCGCCCTTGTTGATCACGCCGATACGGTCGGCCATCTGTTCGGCTTCTTCGATGTAATGCGTGGTCAGGATGATGGTGACGCCGGATTCGCGCAGCGTACGCACCATGTCCCACATGCCTTTGCGGAGTTCGACGTCGACGCCGGCAGTCGGCTCGTCGAGAAACAGGATCCGCGGCTCGTGCGACAGCGCCTTGGCGATCATCAGGCGGCGCTTCATGCCCCCGGACAACGTCGCGATCTTGGCGTCCTTCTTGTCCCAGAGCGACAGGTCCTTGAGCACCTTTTGCAAATAGGCCGGATGGGGCGGCTTGCCGAACAAGCCGCGGCTGAACGACACCGTCGTCCACGGCGACGAGAACATGTCGGTGGAAAGCTCTTGCGGCACCAGACCGATCACGGAGCGGGCGGCGCGATAGTCCCCGACGATGTCGTAACCGTCTACCGTTACGCTGCCGCTGGTGCGATTGACTATGCCGCAGATGATGCCAATCAGCGTGGTCTTGCCGGCCCCGTTCGGGCCGAGCAGCGCGAAAATCTCGCCATGACGGATTTCGAGATTGATGTCCTTGAGCGCCTGAAAGCCGGAGGCGTAGATCTTGCTGAGATGCGAAACGGAAATGGCGGCGGTCATGGCATTTTCTTTTGTCATTCCGGGGCCGAGCGAAGCGACTCGCCGCTGTGCGGCGATCCGGAATGACGGGCGGGTCACACCCAAGGCCGTGCCGCTTTCGACTTGTCTTCGAAGCTCTGGATCTGGCCGCGCTTGACCATGGTCAGGCCGATATCGTCGAGGCCGTTGAGCAGGCAATGCCTGCGGTGCGGGTCGATTTCGAATTTGACCACGCCGCCGTCGGGGCCGCGGATTTCCTGCTTTTCCAGATCGACGGTGAGCGTGGCGTTGGCGCCGCGCTCGGCATCGTCGAAAAGCTTCTCCAGGTCTTCCGGCGACACCTGCACCGGCAGGATGCCGTTCTTGAAGCAGTTGTTGTAGAAAATATCGCCGAACGAGGTCGAGATCACGCAGGTGATGCCGAAATCCTTGAGCGCCCACGGCGCGTGCTCGCGCGAGGAGCCGCAGCCGAAATTGTCGCCGGCGACCATGATCTTGGCTTTGCGGTACGCCGGCTTGTTGAGCACAAAGTCCGGATTTTCGCTGCCGTCGTCGCGATAGCGCTTTTCGGCGAACAGGCCCTTGCCGAGGCCGGTGCGTTTGATGGTCTTCAGATATTGCTTGGGGATGATCATGTCGGTGTCGACATTGATCATCTTCAACGGCGCCGCGACGCCTTCCAGCACGGTGAACTTTTCCATGATGGTTTGTTTTCCCGAATCTTGCTTCTAGATGGCGCGCCGCGGACGACGGGTCAACCCTGCGCCGCCGCCGTGTCTTCCGTTACCTTGAATCTCGACTCGCGGTCGAGCGTGCAAACCTGGATATGATATTCGGTGTAGAACTTTTCCCGCGCCAGCTTTTGCGCCGTAAGATGCTCCGGGTTGGTCCGCCAGGCACGCAACCCCTCTTCGTGCGCGAACTCGACGATCGTCACCCGCTCGCCGTCCTCGGCGGAGAAATCCTTGTGCGAGATATATCCTGGTGCGGTCTCGGCCAGCTCGATCATGCGCTTGACCAGCGCGACGTACTGCTCGCGCACGCCCGACCGCAAACGCGAGCGAAACACGGTTACCAGCATGGTCATGCCCCTCGGAACAATGGTTTAGATTTAATTCTAGCACAATTCGCGCGACGGACGCGTCAGCGCAGATGCGCGGTGCCGGTCTGTTTTTCGTCCTTCGGAAGATCAGCGAGGCCGGTGATCCACGGCCGCGCCGAGCGAAACCAGATTTGCCGGCGCGGCGTGAGCTGGTCGCGCTGACGCAAAGTGCCGACGCGGAGCATGTAGGAATCCTTTGGGCCATCGCCGGGCGCGGTCGAATAAAGCGGCGAGCCACATTTCGGGCAAAACGCATTCGCGCGCTTGTTGCCGCTTTCCGCGGTCTTCACGTGGATCGCCGGCTGGCCGGTCATCTTGAAGGTTTGGCCCGGCGCCGGGATCGAGACGCGAAAGGCCGTGCCGGTCGCGGTCTGGCAGTCGGTGCAATGGCAGATGACGACTTTGTCCGGGTCAACTTCGGCTTCGATGGTGATCGAGCCGCAAAAGCAGGCGCCGTCGACTTTCATAACTTTGTTCCTTTCGCAAAAATACTACACCGCAGCATTCTCGATCGCTTCCATCTCCGCGTCGGAGAGGCCGAAATGATGGCCGATTTCGTGCACCAGCACATGCCTCACGATCGCGCCGAGCGCTTCTTCGTGCTCGGCCCAGTAATCGAGGATCGGCCGGCGGTAAAGCCAGATCATGTTCGGCATCTGCACCAGGTCGCTTTCGGAGCGAAACGGCAGACCGACGCCCTGGAACAGGCCGAGCAGGTCGAATTCGCTCTGCGCTTCCACTTGGTCGAGCACCTCTTCGGTCGGAAAGTCGTCGACCTGGATGACGAGACCGGCGCACAAGTCGCGGAACCGCCGCGGCAGACGGGCAAACATCTCGCCGGCTAGCGCTTCGAACTCGGCCAGCGAGGGCGCCTTGGCTCCGCGCCATGCGGGCGGATTGGATACCGGTTCGGCCATATTCGTAGTTTAGCGTGGATCAGCTAAGGTAGCAGCGATGTCCGTCAAGTTCTCGATCGCCGTGCTCGGCCTTGTGTTGCTTGTCGGGTCCGCGTTGCTGGCCGCCGCGCAAAATCCGCCGCCGCGCCCGCCGTCGCCGCGACCGCGCATCGAAGTCAGCCCGGCGCCGCGATTGCTATACCGCCGCTGCGTCGATTGGTACGAGCTGCAATACCGCCCGAGCGGGACGGTTCTGTATCCGGCGCAACATTGCTGGTGGGTGCGGGGTTAGGCATTTCCAAGAGCAGTTGTGGTGGAAGGCTCCTCGGTTGTCCCGGCTTGGCCAAATTCCTAGCCCCGCGCCTGCGGTCTATCGACGTGACGGCGCTGCCAGGTTGGCGAGTTCCTTGACGGTCGAGCTTCGTTCCGCCGCCTTGAACAGCGTGTCCATGGCTTCGCCGATTTCCGCCGCCTGTGTCGACAAATTGGCTACAAAACCGAGTACCACGTCGGCCGCGGTCTGCGTAGACCTGATCGTGTCTTGCGTCGCCTTCAAGGCCTCGGTGACTGTTGCCGCGTTCAGAGACGCGCTGTTCGCATTTTTTGCTATTTGGTTCGTAGCCTGCGCCTGCTGCATCACCATTTCGGTCAGTAGGTTCGAAATCTCCGAAATCTCTCCGATTGATTTGTTCGCCGACGTGATTTCGTCGATTGATTGGCGCATCGCGGCTTCAATGACGGAGATTTGCTTGCCGACGTTGTCGGTGGCTTTGGCCGTTTGCACGGCAAGCGATTTGACTTCCGAGGCAACCACCGCGAACCCCTTGCCGGCGTCGCCTGCGCGCGCGGCCTCGATCGTTGCGTTCAGCGCCAGAAGGTTCGTCTGCGCGGCAATTTCCGAAATAAGATTCACGACGGAGCCGATCTTGCCGACAGCTTCTGAAAGAGAACGAATGTTCACATCCGTTTTCGCCGCATGCGCCACCGCGTTTTGGGAGGTCTGAACGCTGCCAATCGCGCGGGTATGAATTTGATCGATTGAGACGTTGAGCTCGTCGGTCGCCTCGGCAATGCCGGCGATCTTTGCGGCCGTGTCCTCGGCGGCATGGGCCGCCGTGCTTGTCTGTCCTGATGCGGTTTTCGCTAGATCAGCAAGGTGGTCGGACGTGGAGGTGATCGAAACGACCACCTCGCCGACAGTATGACGCACGTTTTCGACGGCGCCGGCGAAGTTTTTAATGGCGTTTGCGAGCTGGTCGGTACGCTCCCTCGCCTGCCTGGCTTCGACGCTGTTGTGGCATGCGACGGCATTGGCCGTGTCGAGCATGAAAACGCGCGTCGCAGCGTTCAAAAGCTTAAAACCTTTGCCCGAGGAGAAACGATAATGATTGAAGACGCACTTGCTCAGATCATTCAGGAACGCAATCGAGATGGCACCCCGCGACCGCATGTCCAGACCGACTTTCATCTCTGCGGTCGCGCGATCATAGGCGTCGTTAACCCATGCCTCATCGAACGGGCTGTTTAAAAGCTTTTCTGTGTAGTGCTTGGTTGCGTCAGTAAAAGATTTTCGGCCTTCTTCCATCTTCTTTCGATAGAGGGGAGCGACCTTAGTCACATGCGCCAGATACTCGGCGATGATCGTATCGAGCCGCGGGGCAAGTAATCGCCAAATTTCAGGACGAAGATCGATGACGCCGGCATCGATCTCGTAAATTCCGAGGCGAACTTGAAAACCCGGTTCGATACCCACGCGCGTTCACTGAGTTGGAAAGCCGGCAACGCTAGCAGTCCAACATTAAGACGCGATTAACTACTGCCCGATTTAGGGGCAGACGCTTGGGGCAGCTAACGGCGGTGGTTGCCGGCCTAATTCCACTCGCGCACGTCGACGAAGTGGCCGGCGATCGCGGCCGCCGCCGCCATCGCCGGCGAGACGAGATGGGTGCGGCCTTTATAGCCTTGCCGGCCCTCGAAGTTGCGGTTCGAGGTCGAAGCGCAGCGCTCGCCCGGCGAAAGCTTGTCCGGGTTCATGGCCAGACACATCGAGCAACCCGGCTCACGCCATTCGAAGCCAGCCTTGACGAAAATCTTGTCGAGACCCTCCGCCTCGGCCTGCTCTTTCACCAGCCCGGAGCCGGGCACGATCATCGCGTTCTTGATGTTGCCGTGGACCTTCTTGCCGTCGACCACCTTGGCGGCGGCGCGCAAATCCTCGATTCGGCCGTTGGTGCAGGAGCCGATGAAGATGCGGTCGAGCGCGATGTCGGCGATCTTTTCGCCGCCCTGCAAGCCCATGTAAGCGAGTGAGCGCTCGGCGGCCTCGCGCTTGTTGGCGTCGGCAATGTCTTGAAGCCGCGGCACGCGGCCGGTGACGGACACCACCTGCTCGGGATTGGTGCCCCAAGTTACGAGCGGCGGAAGCTTCGCCGCATCGAGTCTGATTTCGCGGTCGAATTTCGCGCCGTCGTCGGAACGAAGTTTTTCCCAATAGCGCCGTGCGTCGTCCCAGGCCTTGCCCTTCGGCGCCTTGGGACGATCCTTCAGGTAGGCGTAGGCCTTCTCGTCCGGCGCCATGAAGCCCGCTTTGGCGCCGGCCTCGACCGACATGTTGCAGATCGTCATGCGGCCTTCCATCGACAGCGCGGAGATCGCTTCGCCGGCATATTCGAGCGCATAGCCGGTGCCGCCGGCGGTGCCGATTTCGCCGATGATGGCGAGGATGATGTCTTTGGCGGTGACGCCCTGCGGCAGCTCGCCGTCAACCACCGCGCGCATGTTCTTCGATTTGTTCTGGATCAGCGTCTGCGTTGCCAGCACATGCTCGACCTCGGACGTGCCGATACCGTAAGCGAGTGCGCCGAATGCACCGTGGGTGCCGGTGTGGCTGTCGCCGCAAACCAGCGTCACGCCAGGCAAGGTGAAGCCTTGCTCCGGCCCGATGATGTGAACGATGCCCTGGCGTTTGTCGAACTCGTCGAAATATTCGAGCCCGAATAATTTGGCGTTCTCGGCGAGGTAAGCGATCTGCGCCGCGCTCTCGGGATCGGGGTTCTTCTGCCGGCGATCGGTGGTCGGCACATTATGGTCGACCACGCACAGCGTCTTGTCCGGCGCGTGCACCTTGCGCCCGGCCAGCCGCAAGCCTTCGAACGCCTGCGGGCTCGTCACCTCATGCACGAGGTGCCGGTCGATATAGATAAGGCAGGTGCCGTCCGGCTGTTCGTCGACGAGGTGGTCGTCCCAGATTTTGTCGTAGAGCGTACGCGCCTTCGCCATTTACTACTCCGCCGAATTGTCCCCCGCGGCGGCCGTGTCGCCCTGCGCGCTGTGGTCCTGCCGCTCGACGATGCGGGCCGACTTGCCGCGCCGTCCGCGCAGATAATAGAGCTTGGCGCGGCGCACCTGACCCTTTCGTACCACCGTGATCGAATCGATCATCGGGGAGTACAGCGGAAAGACGCGCTCGACGCCTTCGCCGTAGGAAATCTTGCGCACGGTGAAGTTCTCGTTGATGCCCGAGCCGGCGCGGCCGATGCACACGCCTTCATAAGCCTGGACGCGGGTGCGCTCGCCTTCGGCGATCTTGACGTTAACGATCAGCGTATCGCCCGGCTGGAACTCAGGGATTGTCTTGCCGGCGGTGAGCTTGGCCACCTGTTCGTTTTCGATTTCCTTGAGCAAGTTCATCGCGAATTCTCCAACGGCGGCGCATCGGGCGCACGATCCGGCCAGGGGCTAAGCGGATTCGGCGAGCTTCTACGCTACCCGGTCGCGTTTGTCACCTTCTGGTCACCCGGCCCGCGAGCCGCGAAAACCGGCCAAAAATGCAGCCCACAGATCGCTCCGGCGCTCCTTCGTCAGCTTCTCGGCCTCGGCCCGCCGCCAGGCGGCGATCTTGCCGTGGTCGCCGGAAAGAAGCACCTCCGGGATCGCGCGGCCCTCCCAAACCTGCGGCCGGGTATATTGCGGGTATTCCAGCAGTCCCTCGGTAAAGCTCTCCTCGGTGCGTGACGCCTGATCGCCCATGACGCCGGGCAAAAGCCGCACGCAGGCATCGATCAGCGCCATGGCCGCGAGCTCGCCGCCGGACAGCACATAATCGCCGATCGAAACTTCTTCCAGGGAGCGCCCGGCGATCACTCGTTCGTCGACGCCCTCGAACCGGCCGCAGGCGAGCACCACGCCGGGCCCTTGCGCCAGCATCTCGATACGTGCCTGCGTCAGCGGGGCGCCGCGCGGCGAGAGCAGGAGGCGTGGTCGCGCGTCGATTGCGGTCGCGTCGATGGCGCCCGCCAGCACGTCGGCCTTCATCACCATGCCCGGGCCGCCGCCGGCCGGCGTGTCGTCCACGGTGCGATGCTTGTCGGCGGCGAAGCCACGAATATCGACGACGTCCAGCGACCACGCTTTCGCTGCCAGCGCCTTGCCGGCGAGGCTAGCGCCTAAGGGTCCGGGGAAAATATCCGGCAGAATGGTGAGAACGCTCGCCCGCCACATCGCTAATTTCCTTCTAGCAGGACTACGACGATCCTGCCCGCGGCGATATCGATTGCCGGCACGTGGTTGGTGTCGAACGGCACCAGCTCGGTCTTGTCGTGCGAAACCGGCTTTACCTCGATCAAATCGCCGGCGCCGAAATTCTGAACCGCGACCACAGTGCCGAGATTCTTCCCTGCGGGATCGACAACCGTCAGCCCGATGAGATCGGCGTGATAGAATTCATCGACTGCGGCCGGTGCGGGCAGCCGCTCGCGCGGAACATAAAGCTTGAGGTTCGCCAGATGCTCGGCGGCATTACGGTCGCCGATGCCGGCAAGCTTGGCGACGAAGTGATCCTTGGCGGGCCGCATGCTTTCGATCTCGAACACGCGCCCGTCCTCGCTTTCGAGCGGCCCATAGCTGGTAATCGCTTCCGGATCGGCGGTGAAGGAGCGCAGCCATACCTCGCCGCGCACGCCGTGAGCGGCGCCGATTTGCCCGAGACAGATGCGTGCACCCGCCATGGATCGTTTCGTCAGGCGGCCGGCGCGGCGCCCTCGGCCGGAGCAGCGCCTGCAGCCGGCGCGGCGCCTGCCGCGGCCTTGGCTGCTTCCTCTTTGGCCTTGCGCTCCTTGCGCGGGATGGCGCGTTGCGGATTGTTGCGCTTCTCGCGCTTGGCGATCCCGGCGGCGTCGAGGAAGCGCATCACGCGGTCGGACGGTTGCGCGCCCTTGGCCATCCAGGCCTTGACCTTGTCGAGATCGAGCTTCAATCGCTCCGGCTTGTCCTTGGGCAACAGCGGATTGAAATAGCCGAGGCGCTCGATGAAGCGGCCGTCGCGCGGCGCGCGGCTGTCGGCGATGACGATATGATAAAATGGCCGCTTCTTGGTTCCGGCGCGGGCCATGCGGATCACTACAGGCATTTTCGTTTCCTTTTTGATGTGTTGCGATTGGTGGATTGCGTTATTTCTTTTTTCCCAGTCCGGGAAAACCGGGCGGAAGTCCGCCGGGCAGTTTGGGGCCGAGTCCCGGAAGGCTTCCCGGCAGACCGGGAAAGTTCGGCGGCAGGCCGCCGGTGCCGGGCATAGCGGGCGGCAGACCGCCCGGCATCTTGGCGGCGAGTTTCGCCATCTCTTCCGGGCTTGGCATGCCGCCGCCAAGACCACCGCCAAGACCGAGCATATTGGCAAGCCCCGCCATCGGCCCGCGCTTGGCGCCGCCCATCGCCTTCATCACGTCGGCCATGGTGCGATGCATTTTCAGGAGCCGGTTGATGTCTTCCGGCCGGGTGCCGGATCCGGCGGCGATGCGGCGCTTGCGGCTGGCCTTGAGCACATCGGGATTGCGCCGCTCGGCCGGCGTCATCGAATCGATGATCGCCATCTGCCGCTTGAGCACCGTCTCGTCGAGATTCTTATCCGCGATCTGATTTTTGATCTTGGCAACGCCGGGCAGCATGTTCATTAGCCCGCTCATGCCGCCCATGTTCTTCATCTGCGAAAGCTGCTCGCGCAAATCGGCAAGATCGAACGCGCCCTTGCGCATCTTCGCGGCGACGCGGGCCGCCTGCTCGGCGTCGATGGTGGTGCGGGCCTTCTCCACCAGCGCGACGATGTCGCCCATGCCGAGGATGCGGCCGGCGACCCGCGCCGGATCGAAGTCCTCGATGGCGTCGAGTTTTTCGCCGGTGCCGAGGAGCTTGATCGGCTTGCCGGTGACGGCGCGCATCGACAGCGCCGCGCCGCCGCGGCCGTCGCCGTCGATCCGGGTCAGCGCGATGCCGGTTAAGCCTACGCGTTCGTCGAAGCTGCGCGCGAGATTGACCGCGTCCTGGCCGGTAAGCGAGTCGGCGACCAGCAGCACTTCATGCGGCAAGGCGGCGCGGCGCACTTCCGCCGCTTCGTTCATCATCGCCTCGTCGAGCGTGAGCCGCCCGGCGGTATCGAGCAGCACGATGTCGTAACCGCCGAGCCGGCCGGCTTGCAGCGCGCGCGCCGCAATCTGCACCGGCGTCTGCCCGGCGACGACCGGCAACGTGTCGATGCCGACCTGGCGGCCGAGCACCGCGAGCTGTTCCATGGCGGCTGGCCGCCGCGTATCGAGCGACGCCATCAGCACTTTGCGCTTTTGCGTGTCGGCGAGGCGTTTGGCGACTTTCGCCGTGGTGGTGGTTTTGCCCGAGCCTTGCAGTCCGACCATCATGATGGCGATCGGGGCCGGCGCATTGAGATCGATCGGTTGCGCGTTCGATCCCAGAGTCTCCACCAGCTGATCGTGCACGATCTTCACGACCATCTGGCCGGGCGTGACCGATTTGATTACTTCGACGCCGACCGCGCGTTTTTTCACTTCATCGGTGAACGCACGGGCGACGTCGAGCGCGACGTCGGCTTCGACGAGCGCGCGCCGCACTTCTTGCAGTGCTGCATCGACGTCGCCTTCCGACAGCGCGCCGCGCCGGGTCAGGCGGTCGAGAACCGAATTAAGTCGCTCGGACAGACTGTCGAACATGCGTTCTGCCTTAACTGCCTCAACCAAACACCTATGCGCCCGAGGGCGCATCGCGCTGTCAGGCGGGGGCCTCCGGTCTCATGGGCCGGTCGGCGATTGACGGGCTTTCAGTCTCTTGCGAAAGCGGCCGGAAAATAGGTGCGGAGCCCGGCCCCGTCAACCGCTGACGTTTCGCCGCCTTGCCGCCGCCGGCGAGACGTATAGAACGGCGCAAATGTCACGCTATTACAATGGCCCGGTCTCCGATCACTTCAACGGCGAGCGGTTTTTCGATCCCAACGCGGCGGCGCCGAAAGGCCGGCCGGATTTGCTGCGCTGGATGGCCGACCGCACCTTTCGCGGGACCAAAGCCAAATGGCCGGCCTGGGCGCCGTCGCCCTATGCCGACCGGCCGCCGGCGCGCGTGACCGGTGCCGCCTGGCGCATCAGCTATATCGGCCATGCGAGCTTTCTGATCCAGACTGCCGGATTGAACATCCTGCTCGATCCGGTGTGGTCGTCACGCGCGTCACCGGTTGGGTTTGCCGGGCCGAAGCGGGTCAACGATCCCGGCATCGCCTTTGCCGATTTGCCGCCGATCGACGTCGTGCTGGTGTCGCACGCTCATTACGATCATCTCGATGTGCGGACACTTTCGCGGCTTGCGGCCGCGCACCGTCCGCGGGTGATCACACCGCTCGGCAACGACACCATCATGCGCAACCATGACCCCGCCATCGCGGCGCAAGCCCATGACTGGCACGACCGGGTCGAGATCGGCGGTGGCGTCGCGGTCACGCTGGTGCCGACGCGGCATTGGTCGGCGCGCAGCCTGTCGGACCGCAACATGTCGCTGTGGGCGTCGTTTGTAATCGAGACGCCGGCTGGAAAAATCTATTTCGTCGCCGATTCCGGTTACGGCAATGGGCGGCATTTCCGCGCCGTGCGCGAACGGCACGGGTTGCCGCGCCTCGCCATCCTGCCGATCGGAGCCTATGAGCCGCGCTGGTTCATGCGCGATCAGCACATGAATCCGGCTGAGTCGGTGCAGGCGTTCAAGGATTGCGGCGCCGAGCTTGCGCTCGCCCACCATCACGGCACGTTCCAGCTGACCGACGAAGCGATCGACGCGCCGCGCATCGCGCTGTCCGAGGTGCTGCACAGCGCAGGAGTTCCGGCGGAGCAATTCCGGATCTTGCGGCCGGGCCAGGTGTGGGAATTGTAATCCCGCGCGGCGGGCTACTTCACCATCACATACACATTGACGACGAGGTGATCTTCGTTGGTGGTGAACGGATCGGTCAAATATTGCTCGATGAACATGTCCTTGGTTTCGAGCCGGCGCTCGTCGAGATAATTGGTGATCGCCTCGTAGGTGTTGTCGAGGCCGTCATAGGATCCGCGATGCACGAATTTGAGTGCATGGCCCTCCGGCGACGTGCCGACCGCGATGTCGCCATGCGGCGGAATCTTCGGCGGCTCGGTGAGGGGGATAGCGGCTTCATACTGAAAGCCGGTGTCGTCGGTGGCGGTGAAAAGCGTCATCGGCTGGCCGTCAGCCTTGAGCCCCTCCTTATCGACGTAGGCCTTCACGGTTTTCAGTGATTTGGTGATGGTCTCGAAGGCGTTGTCCCAGTTGCCCGTGCCTTTCACATAAACCATCGGCTTGCCGGTGAGCGTGGTGTCCTCGCCGAACGGGTCGCCGGGCTGTGCGGGCGCGCCGGGCGCGGGTGTTGCCGCGTCGGGCTTATCGGCAGCGGCAGGCGCTGGCGGTGCCATTTTTTGCGCTTGTGAGGTTTGCAACGCGGCGACGGTTGCGGCGGCGATCGCGATGCAAAGCGCAAAGCGGCGGAACATTCAGGTTCTCCCGTGTGCGAGGCGTCGGGTGGCGCCGAGCTTGGACCTTATCGCCCCATTCGATTCTAGCACGGCCACCCGCAGCTGCCGCCCCTTTACGGATACTGGCGCAGGAGCCCCAACTCCTCATATAAGTCCGTCACAATCGGGCATTATCATGAGCACGCTGGCGGGCAAGGATTTCATCAAGATGAACGGTCTTGGCAACGAGATCGTGATCGTGGATCTGCGCGCCTCGCCGGGCCCGATCGCCGCCGGTGAGGCGCGCGCCGCCGCGCGCCAGGAGCCCTACGATCAACTGATGGCGCTGTATCCGGGTAATGCCGCAACCGATGCTTCGATCCGCACCTTCAATAACGACGGGTCGGAGGCCGGCGCCTGCGGCAACGGGATGCGTTGCGTCGCTTCTCTCGTCAGCGCGGAAACCGGCAAGGCGAGGCTCAATTTCACTACCGGCGCCGGGCTCGTCTCCTGCTGGCGCAGCGGCGATTTGTTCACGGTCGATATGGGCGCGCCACACTTTCGCTGGGACGAGATCCCGCTTGCGAAGGAAATTCCGGATACACGCGCCATCGACCTTTCATTTGGTCCGGCGGATGCGCCGATCCTGCATTCGCCGTCGGCGGTCAGCATGGGCAATCCGCACGCGATATTCTGGGTCGACGATCCGCAAGCCTACGATTTGCGCACCATCGGGCTGCGGCTCGAACGTCACCCGTTGTTTCCGGAGCGTGCCAACATCACGCTGGCGGCGACGCCCGCGCGCGACCGTGTCGTGATCCGCACCTGGGAACGCGGCGCCGGCCTCACCAGGGCCTGCGGATCGGCGGCCTGCGCAGCGGCGGTCGCCGCGGCGCGGCTCAACCGCACCGGCCGCAAGGTGACGGTGACCCTGCCTGGCGGCGATCTGGCGATCGAATGGCGGCAAGCCGACGATCACGTGCTGATGACCGGCCCGGTCGAATACGAGCACAAGGGACGCTTCGACGCGGCGCTGTTTGCCGGCGCGGGCGCGTGATCCGATGGGCGTCGACGTAGTCACCTTCGGCTGCCGGCTCAATGCCGCCGAATCGGAAGTGATCCGCCGCGAAGCCGGGCGCGCCGGCTTTGACGATACCGTTGTGATCAACACCTGCGCCGTCACCGCCGAAGCGGTACGGCAGGCGCGGCAAGCCATCCGGGCGCTGCGGCGCGAACGCCCGCAGGCGAAAATCGTCGTCACCGGCTGCGCGGCACAGACCGAGCCGGACTCGTTCGCGGCCATGCCCGAGACCGACGGCGTTCTTGGCAATGCGGAAAAACTCACTGCGGCGGCATGGATACGGGCGCGCGCACTCGGTGTCGCTGACACGCCGAAGGCACTGGTCAACGACATTATGGCGGTCAAGGAAACGGCCGCGCATTTGATTGAAGGCTTTACCGGCCGCTCACGCGCCTTCGTGCAAGTGCAAAACGGCTGCGATCATCGCTGCACCTTCTGCATCATCCCGTATGGCCGCGGCAATTCGCGCTCGGTGCCGATGGGCGCAGTGGTCGACGACGTGCAGCGTCTCGTCGCCAACGGCTATGGCGAGATTGTTCTTACCGGCGTCGACATCACGAGCTATGGCGCGGACCTGCCGGGCGCGCCGAAGCTCGGCGCGCTAGTGCGGCAAATCCTCAAGCACGTGCCCGAACTCAACCGGCTCCGCCTGTCGTCGATCGATTCGGTCGAGGCCGACCGCGCGCTCATCGATGCTTTCGCTGAGGACACGCGGCTGATGCCGCATTTGCATCTGTCGTTGCAGGCAGGCGATGACCTCATCCTCAAGCGCATGAAGCGCCGGCATTCGCGGGCGGACGCAATCGCATTCTGCGAAACTTTGCGCCGGCTGCGGCCGGACATGGTCTTCGGTGCTGACATCATCGTCGGCTTTCCGACCGAGACCGAGGCCATGTTCGAACACTCGCTCGAACTGGTCGATGACTGCGGGCTGACGCGTCTGCACGTCTTTCCGTTTTCGGCGCGGCCGGGCACGCCGGCGGCGCGCATGCCGCAGCTCGACCGCGGTGTCGTGAAAGAGCGGGCGCAAAAGTTGCGTGCGCGCGGCGCGCTCGCGCTGCGCAGGCATCTTGACGCTGAAGTCGGCCGTGAGCGCGGCGTGCTGGTCGAGTCGGGCAGCCAGGGGCGGACCGAGCAGTTCACCCAAGTCCTGCTGGCGCAACCAGCAAATCCGGGCGCCATTGTCGTACTGCGCATCGCCGGACACGACGGCAGGCAACTGCTGGCGGCGTGACGGCGCTTATTCCGCCGCCCGCACGTCGTCTTCGCCGTTCCAGCCGCATTCAGACAAAGTGTCGCGCATATGCGTCGGCACCGGCGCGACCACGTGGATCGGCGCGCGATTCTTGTAGAGTGGCACGACGATTTCACGGGCGTGCAGATGCAGGATCGGACCGCCGCTCCGCGGTGCGTTCCCGTACACCGCGTCGCCGCGGATCGGCCAGCCCATTTCGGCGCAGTGAACCCGGAGCTGGTGCGTGCGGCCGGTCAGCGGCTCGAGCGCGAGCCAGCTTACCGTTTCTGTTTTCCCCATCACCTTCCACTTCGTGACCGCTGGCCGGCCTTGCGGATCGTGCTTCATCCACCAGCCTCGCGTTGCGTCGAGGCGGCCGAGGGGCAGCTCGATGACGCCTTCGTCGGTCGCCGGCGCGCCCTCGACCACGGCCCAATAGGTTTTGCCGACCGCGCCAGTCCGAAACAGCTTGCCGAGTTCCGCCAGCGCCTTGCGATGCCGGCCCAGGATCAGGCAGCCGGACGTGTCACGGTCGAGCCGGTGCGCCAATGCCGGCGGCCGCGGCAGCCCGAAGCGCAAGGTGTTGAAATGATCCTCGACGCTTTCGCGCCGGTTCAAGCTGTTGACCGGCCCGGCATGCACCGACAGCCCCGGTGGCTTATCGATCACCAGCATCAGGGCGTCGCGATAGAGGAGCCGCGATACCATCTGTTCCGGGGTCATGGCGCCTGGCTTGTTGCGTCGCTTCGGGAAACCGCTATCACGGGCCGTGTATGAACGACAGCGCCAAAGAAACAAAGGGAAACTGGTGGCAACGCCTCACCGGCGGGCTCAAGCGCACGTCGTCGGCGCTCGGCGGCGCGATCACCGATCTCGTCACTAAACGCAAGCTCGATGCCGAGACGATAACCGGAATCAAGGACGCACTGATCCGCGCCGATCTCGGTATCGGTACCGCCGATCGCATCGCGGCCGCGCTTGGCGCGAGCCGGCACGAAGCGGGGATTTCGCCAGCGGAGGTCAAAGCCGTGGTCGCCGCGGAAATCGAGAAGGCGCTGGCGCCGGTCGCGTTGCCGCTCGCCGTCGATCCGGCGATAAGGCCATTCGTTATTCTCGTCGCCGGCGTGAACGGCTCCGGCAAGACCACCACCATCGGCAAGCTTGCGGCGAAGTTCAAAGCCGAAGGCCGCAGCGTGATGCTTGCGGCCGGCGACACATTCCGCGCCGCCGCCATCGAACAACTGAAAATTTGGAGCGAGCGCTCTGGCGCGGCGTTCATCGCCCGTGGGGCTGGCGCCGACGCCGCCGGCCTCGTTTTCGACGCTGTGCGCGCGGCGCAGGAGCAGGGTGTCGATCTCCTGCTCGTCGATACCGCCGGCCGTTTGCAGAATCGCGCCGAGCTGATGGAGGAGCTGCAGAAAGTTGTGCGGGTGATGAAGAAGGTCGACCCATCCGCGCCGCACGCCGTGTTGCTCGTTCTTGACGCGACGGTCGGCCAGAACGCGATTTCGCAGGTGGAATTGTTCCGCAAAGCCGTCGGCGTGACCGGCCTAGTGATGACCAAGCTCGACGGCACCGCGCGCGGCGGCATTCTGGTCGCGATCGCCGACAAGTTTGGCGTGCCGGTGCATTTCATCGGCGTGGGCGAAAGCGTCGACGATCTGGCGCCGTTCTCGGCGCGAGATTTTGCCCGCGCCATCGGCGGCATCGATTAATAATGTACGCCGCAAAGTAGGCGCGCCACAGAAACACCATCGCATGACCGACACACCCAACCCCCAACTCAACCCGTTGCTCAAGCTCGCCTTCGACTTGGGGCCGCTCGTGCTGTTCTTCTTCGCCAACTCGCGCTACGGCATTTTCACCGCCACCGCGACCTTCATGGTCGCGGTGCTCGCGGCGCTGGCGGCGTCCTACATACTGACGCGCTCGCTGCCGATCATGCCGCTTGTGACAGCCGTCATCGTCGTGGTGTTCGGCGGCCTAACGCTCGCCCTGCACAACGACGTCTTCATCAAGATCAAGCCGACGATCCTCTACGCGCTGTTTGGCGCCGTGCTGCTCGGCGGACTTTTCTTCGGCAAGTCGTTCCTTGGCGTGGTGTTCGATTCACTGTTCCACCTCACCGAGGAAGGTTGGCGCAAGCTGACCTGGCGCTGGGCGATCTTTTTCTTTGTGCTTGCCGTGCTCAACGAAATCGTCTGGCGCAACACTTCGACCAATGTCTGGGTGGATTTCAAGGTGTTCGGCTTTCTGCCGCTCACCTTCTTATTCGGCGCGCTGCAATATCCGCTGGTGAAGAAATATGCGGTCGAACCGGGGGAGTGACGGTCACAAGCCGGCCGTCAGCGCCTTCTCGATTTCCGGCTTGAGCACCGTGTCGAAATTGTCGGGCGTGATCGGCCCGACCAGCTTGTAGGCGATGCGGGCGTCGCGCCCGACCACAAAGGTTTCCGGCACGCCATAGACGCCCCACTCGATGGCGCCGCGGCCGTTTTCGTCGGCGCCGGCGGCGGCGAAGGGATTGCCGTAACGGCCGAGAAAGCGCCGGGCATTGTCCGGCTTGTCCTTGTAGTTGATGCCGATAACGCGCAGGCGATTGTCCTGCGCAAGCTGCATGAGCAGCGGGGCTTCGTCGTGGCAGGGCACGCACCACGACGCCCAGACATTCACCACCGTCACCGCGCCTTTGAAGCCCGCGGCATCGATTCCCGGAACAGGCTGGCCGTTGCGGTCAAGGCCCGCCACCGGCGGCAAATTCACGTGCGGCGCCGGCTGTCCGATCAGCGCCGAAGGAATGCGCGACGGATCGCCGGAGTAAAGCCGGGTCAGAAACAGCGCGATTATCGCCAGAAAAATCACCAGCGGCACAAGTACCAGCACGCGGCGCCGGATCACGTTTCCGCTCTCTTGCCCGGTCGCGCTCACGCGTCCTCCGCGGATCGCGCTGTCGCCGAGCGGCGCGTCAGGCCGAGCTTTTCAAGATCGCCAAGCGTGCGCAGTTGCGCGCGATAATCGAGTATCACCCACGCGATCAATCCGCCGATCACGGCGCCCGCCGCAGCATAGGCGGCGACGATGAAGGCAGTATGGCTCGCTGCTTCCATGCTCAGCTCGCGGCGCTTGCTTGCAACAGCCGCAGCGTCCGCACCCGCCGCCGCAAGATTTCGTTGCGCATGGCGGCGAGCAGCAGAACGGCAAACAGCAGCGTGAAGGCCAGCGCCGAAATCAACAGCGGGATGAGAATCGACGGATCGATGGTGGGCGCGCCGAGCCGGAACACCGACGCCGGCTGATGCAAGGTGTTCCACCAATCGACCGAGAATTTGATAACCGGCAAATCGAGCGCGCCGACCAGCGTGAGGATCGCGACGGCGCGCGCGGCGCGTGACGGATCCTCGACTGTGCGCCACAGCGCGATGACGCCGAGGTAGAGCAGGAACAACACCAACACGGAAGTAAGCCGCGCATCCCACACCCAATAGGTGCCCCACATCGGCCGTCCCCAAAGCGAGCCGGTGACCAGGCACATGAATGTGAAAGCGGCCCCGATCGGCGCGGCGGCTTTTGCCGCGACGTCGGCGAGCGGGTGGCGCCAGACCAGGGTGCCGAGCGCCGCTACCGTCATCACGCCCCAGCCGAGCATGCCGAGCCACGCGCCCGGCACGTGCAGATACATGATCTTGACCGTTGCGCCCTGCTGATAGTCGTCTGGCGCGCTCATCGCCTGATTGATCGCGAAGGCGAACACGATCACCGTCAGCCCGCCGAGCCACGGAATCGTGCGGTTGGCGAATTGCAGGAAGCGCGTCGGATTGGCGAGGTCGGCGATGGCCATATCAATCTTTCATGTCACACGTCAGGCTTTCCATGCTCCGCTAAATACTACTATTCCATCTCCTGGCGCAGCGCGGCGGCGGCGGCGAACGGCCCGACGACAATGCTTGCCAGCGTCAGTGCGCACAGAATCGTAAACGGCGTGCCGAACGGCACCGGGCCCATCACCGCGGCGTTGGCCGCCGCCACGCCAAAAATGAGCACCGGCACGGTCAGCGGCAATACCAGCACGGCCAGCAGCAACCCCCCGCGACGCAGTGTCACTGCCAGCGCGGCGCCAATGAGCCCGATGAAGGTCAGCCCCGGCGTGCCGACCAGCAGCGTCAGCACCAGCGCGCCAGCGGCTTTGGCATCGAGATTGAGAAAGAGCCCGATGAGCGGTGCGGCAATCACCAGCGGCAGCCCGGTGGTGAACCATTGCGCAAGACCTTTGACCGCGACCACAAGTTCGAGCGGCGCGCGCCCCGTCAGAATGAGATCGAGCGAACCGTCTTCGTGGTCGGCGGCGAACAACCTGTCGAGCGCAAGCAGGCTTGCCAGCAGCGCCGCGAGCCAGAGGATCGCCGGACCGATCCGCTGCAACAGCGCCAGATCGGGCCCGAGCGCCAGCGGCGTCAGCGTCACTACCACCAGAAAGAACAGCACACCGATCAGCGCGCCGCCGCCGATGCGGACGGCGACGCGTAAGTCACGGGTGAGCATCGCACCGAGCGCGCTCATGGCTCCTCGCCGAGCCGGAGCTCTTTAGCGCCGTCGATGCCGAGCGCGCCATGCGTGGCGGCAATGATCAGGCCGCCACCGGCGAGATGCGCGCGGATAAAACCGGCAAGCTGCTCCTGAGCCGCGGCATCGAGGCTGCTGGCGGGCTCGTCGAGCAGCCAGATCGGGCGTTTGACGGAAAGCAGCCGGGCGATCGAAAGGCGGCGGCGTTGGCCCGCGGACAGATAGGCCGCCGGCAAGTCCGCAAGCGCGGCGAGCCCGACCGCAGCCAGCGTTGCATCGATCCCGGTGGATGCCCCGCCCAGAAAGTCCATCCAGAAGCGGAGGTTTTCGCCAACCGAAAGCGAGGGCTTCAGTGCGTCCTGGTGACCGAGGTAATGCGCCTGTTCGCCGAGGGTCAGCTCGGGGTCGCCACCCTCCAGCTCAAGGCGGCCGCCGCCAAGCCGGAGCAGTCCGATGACCAGCCGCAGCAGCGACGATTTGCCCGCGCCGTTGCGGCCTCGGACCGCCAAGGCTTCCCCGGTCGCGACCGAAAAGCATATGCCGGCGAATACCGTGCGGCCGCCGCGCCGGCAGGCCAAATCAGAGGCAGAAAGTCGCATCGGTAAGGTCCCGGGCAAGGGATGGAGGGGGCGCCGGACGGTTCAACAACCCAGCCATTCCCGGCAGTTTATCGACCAATTCCTGCCGATGTGGCACAAGTCTTGAAAAGACCCTATAAGCCGAAGCGCGGACAAAAGCGCGTCGGTAACGCCAGCTTTGTCCGGCCGCCAACGTTCCGTTGGCGCCCGTTCCGGCAATAAATTACCTCTTGCATTGCGCCGGCGGGCGGCCGGCAGGATGGGAAAATAATCATGGCTTCGCTCGATAGTTTCAAATGCCTAAGGCCGCTCAAGATCGGCTCGAAGACCTACGCCTATTACAGCCTGCCGGTCGCCGAGAAGAACGGCCTGAAGGGAATTTCCAGGCTGCCGTTCTCGCTCAAGGTTTTGCTCGAAAATATGCTGCGCAACGAGGACGGCCGCTCGGTCAGCAAAGAGGACATCCAGGCGGTTGCGCAATGGCTCAAGACCAAAACCTCGGAGCGCGAAATTGCGTTCCGGCCGGCGCGCGTCCTGATGCAGGACTTCACCGGCGTTCCCGCCGTCGTCGATCTCGCCGCGATGCGCGACGCCATGAAGATGCTGGGCGGCGACCCGAAGAAGATCAATCCGCTCGTCCCGGTCGATCTGGTCATCGACCACTCGGTGGTGGTCAACTTCTTCGGCAATAACGGCGCGTTTAAAAAGAACGTCGACGAAGAATACAAGCAGAATCAGGAGCGCTATCGGTTCCTCAAATGGGCGCAGCGCTCGTTCGAGAATTTCCGCGTGGTGCCCCCAGGCACCGGCATCTGTCACCAGGTCAATCTCGAATATCTCTCGCAAACCGTTTGGACCGCGAAGACCAAACTGAAATTCGCCGACAAATCGGTCGCGACCGAACTTGCCTATCCGGACACGCTGGTTGGCACCGACTCGCACACCACCATGGTCAACGGTCTCTCGGTGCTCGGCTGGGGCGTCGGCGGCATCGAGGCCGAAGCGGCCATGCTCGGCCAGCCGTATTCGATGCTGCTGCCGGAAGTGATCGGCGTCCGCTTCAACGGCAAGCTCAAGGAGGGCGTGACCGCGACCGACCTGGTGCTGACCGTGACACAGATGCTGCGCAAGCGCGGCGTCGTCGGCAAGTTCGTCGAATATTTCGGGCCGGGAATGGCGAGCCTTTCGATCGCCGACCGCGCAACGCTCGGCAACATGTCGCCCGAATACGGCGCGACCTGCGGTTTCTTCCCGATCGACGACGACACGATCCGCTATCTGCGCGAAACCGGCCGTCCGGCGGATCGTGTCGCACTGGTGCTGGCGTATGCCAAGGCGCAGGGCATGTATCACACCAAATCCGCGCAGGATCCGGTATTCACCGACGTGCTCAAGCTTGAACTTTCGTCGGTCGAGCCTTCGCTCGCCGGACCGAAGCGGCCGCAAGACCGGGTGGCGCTCAAAGAGGTGAAAAGCGGTTTCGCCCAGTCGATGGACAAGGAGTTCGGCAAGGGCGGCGAGATGGCCAAGCGCGTCCCGGTCGAAGGCCGCAAGGAGACGCTCGGCCATGGCGATGTGGTCATCGCCGCTATCACGTCCTGCACCAACACGTCGAATCCGAGCGTGATGATCGCCGCCGGCTTGTTGGCGCGCAAAGCCACCGCCAAGGGGTTGACCGCCAAGCCGTGGGTTAAGACCTCGCTGGCGCCCGGTTCGCAAGTTGTGGCCGAATATCTCGACAAATCCGGCTTGCAGAAGGATCTCGACAAACTCGGATTTAATCTGGTCGGCTTCGGCTGCACGACCTGCATCGGTAATTCCGGCCCGCTGCCGGCGGAAATTTCCAAGGCGATCAACGACGGGGACCTGGTCGCCGCGGCGGTGCTGTCGGGGAATTGCAACTTCGAAGGCCGCGTCAATGCCGACGTGCGCGCCAATTATCTTGCATCGCCGCCGCTGGTGGTGGCTTACGCCATCGCCGGCTCCATGCAGATCGATATCGCCAAGGCGCCGCTTGGCACCGATCAGAAAGGCCGCAAGGTCTATCTGCGCGACATCTGGCCATCGACCCGCGAGGTGAATGAATTCATCCGCAAGAACATCAACAAGCAGATGTTCGTGCGCAAATACGGTGACGTGTTCAAAGGCGACGCCAACTGGCGAAAGATCAGCGTACAGGGCGCCTTGACATATCCGTGGGATCGCAAATCGACCTACGTGCAAAACCCGCCGTATTTTTCGCACATGCCGAAACGTCCGGAGCCGCCGACCGATGTCATCGACGCGCGTGTGCTCGGGCTGTTTCTCGATTCCATCACCACCGATCACATTTCACCGGCGGGCTCGATCAAGGTGGATTTGCCGGCCGGCAAATACCTGGTCGATCACAAGGTCAAGCCGATCGATTTCAACCAGTACGGTACCCGGCGCGGCAACCATGAAGTGATGATGCGCGGGACCTTCGCCAACATCCGGCTTAAGAACCAGATGGTGTCGGGGGTCGAAGGCGGCTTCACGGTGCATTATCCGTCGCGCTTGCGGATGACGATCTATGATGCCGCCATGCGGTATAAGAACGAGCACGTGCCGCTGGTCGTTTTCGCCGGCAAGGAATACGGCACCGGCTCGTCGCGCGACTGGGCGGCCAAGGGCACGGTCCTGCTCGGCGTGCGCGC
Organism: uncultured Alphaproteobacteria bacterium; assembly: GCA_963747855.1. Taxonomy (GTDB): domain Bacteria; phylum Pseudomonadota; class Alphaproteobacteria; order Rhizobiales; family Xanthobacteraceae; genus BOG-931. The sequence goes on along the minus strand of CAVVGN010000001.1, from coordinate 1,355,318 downwards.
GGTGATCGCGCAGTCGTTCGAGCGCATCCACCGCTCCAATCTCGTCGGCATGGGCGTCGTGCCGCTCGTCTTCGAGGAAGGCACGTCGTGGCAGACGCTGGGGCTCAAGGGTGATGAGCAAGTGACCATCCGCGGCCTGCACAACGATCTCAAGCCGCACCAGCGCTTGATCGCCGAGATCATCGCCGCCGACGGCGGGCTCAAGCGCGTTCCGCTGATTTGCCGCATCGATACCGTCGACGAGCTCGATTATTACCGCAATGGCGGGATTTTGCAGTATGTCCTCCGCCATCTCGCGGCCTAGCTCGCATCGCCGCAGGCTCACTTCGAATTGAGTGGCAGGTGAGACGGGTGCCCGGTATCAATCCGTCACTCCTCCTGTGGGGCCAGCGGGGAGGGAGAGTTGAAATGCAACGTCGCCGCCTGTTGTCGGCTCCTTTTGTCGCCGGCTTGCTGGTCGCAAGCTGCGCGCTCGCCAACGCCGGTGAGCCCCGTGCGCTGATCGAATTGTTCACCAGCCAGGGCTGCTCGTCCTGTCCGCCCGCCGACAAGCTTCTCGGCGAGCTTGTCAACGATCCATCGGTGATCGCGTTGAGCCTGCCGATCGATTATTGGGACTATCTCGGCTGGAAGGATACGCTTGCCAGTCCCGGACATTCCGCGCGGCAGCGCGCCTATGCGCGCGTCCGCGGCGACCGCGAAGTTTATACGCCGCAGATCGTGGTCAACGGCGCGATGCATGTTTTGGGCAGCGACAAGGCCGCGGTCGAGCACGCGATCGCGCAGACCCATCGCAACGCCGCCGTCATGTCGGTGCCGGTGCTGATGTCGGTCGGCGGCGGAAATTTGGACGTGAAAGTCGCGGCCGGCAAAGAAAACGTCAGCGGCGAAGTTTGGCTGTGCCCCATCACGCGCGCGATTCAGGTCTCGATCGGCCGCGGCGAAAACGGCGGGCGCAAGGTGACGTATCACGACGTGGTGCGGAGCTGGTTGAAGCTTGGCGATTACAGCGGCAGCGATGAGGCCTTTACCGTTCCACTTGGCGAAATCACCGCCAAAGAGGGCGATGGGGTTGCGATCATGGTGCAGCAAGGCACCAAAGAGAAGCCGGGCATTGTCCTCGGCGCCGCGCTCATGCCGGTTACGCGGCAATCCACCGAGCTCAGGTAAGCGGGCGTAAGACCGCTATCACGCATGCAAAAAAAGGCCGGCATATCGCCGGCCTTTTACGCATAGGGGGATTAAACTGTACACTTACGCGGAACTCTGGCCCGGTCCGTCCACACCCCGGGGGGCTGGGGGGCTGAGGAATCCGGAATGCGATCCGGACCGGGCCCTGAGGCAACGGTCGGTGTTTTGCCCGCCCAGCTTGGCATGTGCTTGACCGAAATGGGGCCGCTTTATGATTGGCCTAACGAATCCGTGATTCTGTACGTCGAAAATGCCGCACTTAACCGTTTTTGGTTCGCCGCCGCCGGCCGCAAGCCCCTTGCCCGCGCTTCCGTCCGGCGCGATCATGAATTGACAGTGAAGTTCCAGTGACAGGGAGGCGCCGCATGGCTATCGGCGAAATCGAACCGAGCACGTGGCGCGGGGGTGAGGTTCGCGCGCCCACCCCCGCGAGCGAGGTTACCTTCAGCCGGCGTGAGCTTGACCGCATTCTCAATCTCTACGGCCGCAAGGTCGCCGCCGGTGAATGGCGAGACTACGCCATCGATTTCCTCAAGGACCGCGCGGTGTTTTCGGTTTTCCGCCGTGCCAGCGAATTTCCCATTTACCGCATCGAGAAGAATCCGCGCCTCGGCCGTCGTCAGGGCGCCTACAGCGTCATCTCGGCGACTGGCCACATTCTTCGCCGCGGACAGGAGCTTGACCGGGTGCTCGGCGCGCTCGATCGCTCGCTGAGCGTCGTTGCCGGCTGAGCTTGTTTTGCGGCGTTTGCCGGTTCGGCCGAATGGCGGATGCCGCGGGTCAGATGCGGCTGCATCCCGAATGATAGGTCGCCTTGACTGACGAGCGCGGGAACGCAGGGCTTATCCGATCGCGCCGCGTCGTGGTCGCGGTGCTCGGCACTGCGCAGACCTTGGCCTGGGATCGAGTTATTATTTGCCGGCCATCCTCGCCGATCCGATCGCCAAGAGCGTCGGCGTTTCCGGTCCATGGGTGTTCGGCGCGGTCTCCGGCGCGCTGCTGATCGCCGCTTTCGCCGGCCCGGCGGTCGGACGCATCATCGACCGCCACGGCGGACGCGGCGTGTTGATGCTGGCGAACGTCGCCCTGGCCATGGGCCTCATCGTGCTGGCGACCGCGAACGATCCGGTCGTCTTGTTCGCCGCCTGGGCAATACTTGGCCTCGGTATGGCGCTCGGGCTTTACGATGCCGCCTTCGCGGCGCTGGCCGCACTTTACGCCCATAACGCGCGTGGGCCGATCACCGGCATTACGCTCTACGGATTTGCCTCGACGTTGAGCTGGCCGCTGACGACCGTGTTGAACAATGCGATCGGCTGGCGCGAGACGCTGTTGTTCTGGGCCGCGATCAATCTCGTCATCGCTTTGCCGCTGAATTGGCTGTTGCCGGTGCCGGCGCGTCACTCTCAGCACACCCGCACCGCCGAACATTCGATCGGCTGGAGGCCTTATAAGGAAATGTTTCTGCTGGCTTTCGTGTTTGCCGCCGCCTGGTTCGTCACTGGCGCCGTGGCTTCGCATCGGCCGGGCCTGCTCGTACGCGCCGGCGCGACGCCGGTGCAGGCGATCGCCGCCGCGGCGCTGGTCGGCCCGGCGCAGGTCGCCGCCCGCTTGGCCGAATATTTCCTGTTGCGCCGCGCACATCCGCTTGTCTCCGCCCGGCTTGTCGCGCTGCTGCATCCAGTCGGCGCCGTGATTTTCGCCGTCATCGGTCCGGCTGCGGCGGTGCTGTTCACGATTTTTTACGGTGCGGGAAACGGGCTGTTGACGATCGCGCGCGGCACCGTGCCGCTCGCCGTGTTCGGCCCGCACGGCTATGGCGAGCGCACCGGCCTTCTTGGCGCTCCGGCCCGCGCCTCGCAGGCGCTGGCGCCGCTTCTGTTCGGGCTGCTGCTCGACCGGATGGGTGCAGTCGTGATCGTCGTTTCCGCCGGCCTTTGTATCGCTTCGTTTGCGGCGCTGCTGCTTGTTCGAGCCGCACGCGAGAATTAGCCGAGCGGATCAGTGTTATGCGCAAAACAAAACGCCCTGGCTGACTAGTCGGGGCGTTTCGCGAAAGTCGTTGCCGTTTGCTTAGCGGCGGTCGCCGAACAGGCGCAGCAGCATCAGGAACAGGTTGATGAAGTCGAGATAGAGCCGCAGCGCGCCCATCACCGCCTTACGGCCGGCGATGGTGCCGTCATCGTTCACGTCGTACATTTCCTTGATGCTTTGCGTGTCGTAGGCCGTGAGCCCGACGAAGATGATCACGCCGATCACCGAGATCGCCCAATAGAGGCCGCTCGACTGCAGGAAGATGTTGACCAGACTGGCGATGATGATCCCGATCAGGCCCATGAACATGAACGAGCCGACGGCGGTGAGATCGCGCTTGGTCGTGTAGCCGTACAGGCTCATGGCGCCGAACGTCGCCGCCGAGATGAAGAACACCCGCGTGATCGATGCCCCAGTATAAACTAGGAAGATCGACGCCAGCGACAATCCCAGCAGCCCGGCATAGACGAAGAACAGCATGAGTGCCGTGCCCGCGGACAATCGGTTGATGCCGAACGAGAGCAGCATCACCAAGCCGAGCGGCGCCAGCACGAAGACCCACATCAGCGGGCTCTGGAAGATAGCGTGGCCGAACGGCGTCAGCGCCAGGCTGCCGGCGGTCTGGGTTACGGCGGCGGTGAAGGTCAGGTAGGCGACCAACCCGGTCAGCGCCACGCCGGCGGTCATGTAGTTGTAGACGCGGATCATGTACGCGCGCAGACCCGCATCGATCGCGACCTGGTCGGTGCGAAAGCCGCTACGGGCGGTCGCGATATTCCGGTCGAAGTCCGACATGGAAATACCCCTGAAGTTATCCCGGAAATACCGGGCTTTTGCGTTCGATAACCGAACGCCATTGTGCCTGGAATCTAGTGCCAAAGGCAGCGACGCGCCAGATGGCCGGACTGCGATATTTGCGACAGGTTACCGGACGTTACCAAATATTCATAATATGGGCCTGTTCACAGGATATGGGCCTGTTCACAGGTTCCGCAGAACCTCCGCAGGCTTGTGGCCAAGCGCGGCAAAGGTGACGAGGAGCCCGAGTAGGATCGTGACGAGGAGCGCCCCGAGCGCGGCGCCAACCGCCTGCGGCGCAACCCAAACGAACGAAAACTCCATGATCCGGGTTATCACGAAATCGGCGGCGATCGAGCCGGCGGCTACGCCGAAGACGACGGCGGCGAGACCGACCAGCGAATATTCGAGAGCGTAGGCAACCATAAGCCGTCCGCGCGTGGCGCCCAGAGTTCTTAGCACCACTGCATCGTAAATACGGAAACGCTGGCCGGCGGCAAGCGCGCCGCCGAGCACCAGGGCGGCCGCGATCAGTGTCAGCGCGCTCGCGCCGCGCAGCGCCAGCACGAGCTTGCCAACAAGCTGGTCGACCGCGTCCAGCGCATCCTTGACGCGCACGGCGGAGACGGCGGGAAAAGCATCGGCCAGCGCCTTGAGCAGCGCGGTTTCCTCACCGGGCGAGCCGCCGTCGCCAAAGGTCAGCGTCGCGATGTCGGTGTGCGGCGCGCCGGCAAACGTGCCGGCCGAAAACACCATGACGAAATTGATGCCGAGGCTTTGCCACTCGACGGCGCGCAGATTGGCAATACGGGCGGTGATATTGCGACCCAGTACGTTGACGGTAATGGTGTCGCCAAGCTTGAGCTTTAAATCCTCAGCGGTCCTTTGCTCGAGGGAGACGAGCGGCGGACCGGCATAGTCGGGCGGCCACCATTCGCCGGCGATGAGGCGCGATTTCTCCGGCAAAGTTGGCGAATAGGTGATGCCGCGGTCGCCGCGCAATACCCAGGCCGAACCTTCCCCGGGCTTGAGATCCTCGGCTTTGATACCGCCGGCGGCGACGATGCGGCCGCGCAGCATCGGCACGCGCTCAAGCGACGAGCGCGGCGCCTGCTCGCGCACAAACGCGTCGAAGCGCTCGGCATCCGCGGACGGAATGTCGATGAAAAAGAACGACGGTGCTTTCGCGGGCAGGGCAGCTTCGAACTGGCGATGCAAATTCCCGTCGATCTCGATTACTGTCACCAAGAGCGAAAGGCCGAGCCCGAGCGAAAGCACCACGCTCGGCGTCAGCGCGTTCGGCCGGTGGATGTTGCCGAGTGCAAGCCGGGCGAGCGCGCTGCGCGGGCGCGGCAGGTGGCTGGTCAGTACCATCGTCAACAGCGCGACCAGCCGCAGCGCCACGAAAATAATGGCGGCGGCGCCGATGAAGATCGCCGCCAGGCGGCGGTCGTAGGCGAAGGCGATCGCCGCCGCGGCAAGCAGCGCGACGATCGACGTCGTCGCGATCACATAGCGGCGGCGCGGCCAAGTGCTGTGGTCGGAAAGGTGATCGCGGAACAGCATAGAGACGGAAACATCGTGCGCGCGGCCAAGCGGCCACAAGGCGAAAGCAAGCGCGGTGAGTAGGCCGTACATCACCGCTAGCGTCAGCGCGCCAGGATGTACAGACGGCACGATCGGCAGCGGAACGAGCGCGCCAAAGGTCCAGACGATCACGAAGGGCAGCGCGGCGCCGAGAGACGCGCCGATGCCGGTTGCCAACAGTGCGACCAGCATGATCTGCGTGCAGTAGCTGCTGAAAACGCTGCCGCTGGTCGCGCCCAGCGCCTTGAGTGTTGCGATGACATCGCGCCGGCCGGCAAGGTGATTGGCGACCGCGTTCGCCACGCCTACGCCGCCGACAAGCAAAGCGGTTAAGGCGACCAAGGTCAGGAACTGGCTGAAACGTTCGACGTTGCGTTCAAGCTGTGGCGAAGCCTTGTTGCGGGTACGGATGTCCCAGCCGGCATCGGGGAAAACGGTTTGCGCCTCTCTCGCCAGCGCGACCACGGCAGAATCGCTCGCATTCGCCGCGGGCAGGCGCAGCCGATACACCCAGCGCACCAGGCTGCCGGGCTGCAACAATCCGGTTGCCCGCAGCGCCGCTTCGCCGATCAGCACGCGCGGCCCGAATCCAATGCCGCCGACGATCCGGTCCGGCTCGCCGGTCAATGTCGCGCGCAGCTCAATCACGGCATTGCCGATGGTGAGCCGGTCACCGAGCTTGAGATCGAGCCGCGCCAGCAACGCCGGTTCGGCGGCGGCGCCAAAGACGTCGCCTTGCCGCGCAAACAAAGCCTCGGTCGGCATGACAGGCTCCGTTGCGAGCGTCCCAAGCAGGGGATACGTCGCATCGACGGCCTTGAGTTCGACCAGCGTCGAGCGATTGTCGCTTGCGCGCACCATGGTCGGCATGGTCGCGATGGCCGAAACGGTCCCGTGCGAGTTTAAGAAAGCACGCTCGCTGCCGCTTGCCTCGCGCTGTACCAGCGCGAGGGCCAAATCGCCGCCGAGAATGACGCCGCCTTGGCGGGACAGCCCGTCCGCCAGACTTTGCGCAACTGAATTGACGCCGGCGATTGCCATGACGCCGAGCGCGATGCAGGCGATGAAGACGCCGAAACCGCGCAATCCGCCACGCAGCTCGCGCCAGGCGATGCGAAGCGCCAGCGGCATCACGTCTTCCGCTCCATCTGCGGCAGCGACTTTCCGATTCGGCCGGAATGCATATGGACAACGCGGTCGCAGCGCGCCGCCAGCGCCCTATCGTGGGTGACCAGAACCAGAGTCGTGCCGTGTTGGCGGTAGCCGCGGAACAACAGCCCAATGATATCGTTGCCGGTCGCTTCATCGAGATTGCCGGTCGGCTCGTCGGCCACGACGATCGCCGGATCGGGCGCCAGCGCCCGCGCCAGCGCGACGCGCTGCTGCTCGCCGCCGGACATTTCGGCCGGATAGTGATTCAGCCGCGCGCCAAGCCCGGCGGCAATCAGCTCGCGCTCAGCGCGCGCAAAAGCGCCGGGAGCACCGGCCAGTTCGAGCGGTATGGCGACGTTTTCCAGCGCCGTCATGGTCGGGATCAGATGAAAGGCCTGAAACACAATGCCGATCGTCTTGCCGCGAAAGCGCGCCAGCGTATCTTCATCGAGACGGGTGAGGTCTTTGCCGCCGACCACGACCGAACCGGTATCGGGGCGTTCCAGCCCGGTCATTACCATGAGCAATGTCGATTTGCCCGAGCCAGACGGGCCGAGAAGGCCGACGGCCTCGCCGCGGCCTATATTCAGGCTGATATCTTGGAGGATATGAACACGGGCGGCGCCGCCGCCGAGCGAAAGATTCGACTCCGTCCAGCGCAATCGCGCTGTCGGCGAAAGGATGCCGAGACGTGTCGTCCATGTATGCCGCCGACCAGCGCTCCCCGGCATCGAATCGTGCAGCTTCATATGGGGACGAAAGCAGGCTCCGCCAAATCACGTGTGCGGCGATTTGCATCGTGTCGTTTATTGCCGCCGCCGTTCCGCCGGCGAACGCGCAGACCCCGGTCAAGATCGTCGCGCTGGGCGATTCGCTCACGGCCGGTCTTGGCCTGCCGGCCGACGACGGCTTTGCGCCGCGGTTGCAATCAGCGCTCGCCGACAAGGGCATTACCGCCGAGATCGCCAATGCCGGCGTCTCCGGCGACACCGCTTCCGCTGGTTTGGCGCGGCTCGACTGGTCGGTGCCGGACGGGACCGACGCCGTCATTGTCGAGCTTGGCGCCAACGATATGCTGCGCGGCGTGCGGCCGCAGGTCACGCGCGACGCGCTCGATACGCTGCTGCGCCGCCTGAACGCGCGGCACATTGCCGTGCTCTTGTGCGGCATGCGTGCGGCGCCCAATCTCGGCGCCGATTATGGCGCGACATTCGACGCAATTTATCCGGAACTCGCGGCAAAAAACGACACGCTGCTCTATCCATTCTTTCTCGACGGTGCCGCCGCGAAACTCGACCTGCTGCAGCGGGACGGTCTGCATCCCAATGCGGCGGGTGTGGACGTCATCGTGGCGCGGATTTTGCCAAAAGTTGAACAATTGATCGCACGCGTCCGCGCCCGGCCTCGGTCATGATGCGGCAAGGGTTGCGTGCCGGGCGCGATCCTCGCATGCTGGCTTTGCCGCGATTCGCCGCCACGAGCCGTAGGTGTCATGCCCCGTTTGTTCACAGCTCTTGAAGTACCGCGGCATGTCGGAGAATCGCTCGCCATGATGCGGGGCGGTCTGCCCGGTGCGCGCTGGATCGATCCGGAAAACTATCACCTCACGTTGCGCTTCATTGGCGACATCGACGACGCGCTCGCGAGCGACATCGCCGGTTTGCTCGGACGGGTGCGGCGCCGGCCATTCGAGCTGCGCCTCGACGGACTTACGTCCTTCGGCGGCCGCAAGCCCCGCGCACTGGTGGCGCCGGCGACGCCGGTCGCGCCGCTCATGGAATTGCAGGCCGAGCATGAGCGGCTCCTGCAACGGCTGGGGCTCGAACCCGAAGGACGAAAATATACGCCGCATGTCACGCTGGCGCGACTGCGCGAATCGTCGAGCCGTCAGGTGGCCGACTATCTCACCGCGCGCGCACACTACCGCTCCTCGGCGTTCGAGGTTTCGCGGTTCGTGCTGTTCTCGTCGCGCGCCTCGGTGGGCGGCGGGCCGTATGTGGTCGAAGCCGACTATCCGCTGGTCACGCCGGCGCTGCGGATGGCGCAAAGCACCTGACGTCTAAGGGCGTAACATTCGCGATTGCAGATCGAGCATCGCGGTTGCAAATCCGTGGCTGTCGGCCATCAGCTCCTGCATGACCGACAAGGGATTTGGGCGCCAGGATTCGACTTCGCCGACCACGCTGCCGAAATCGAACGACAATTCGGCGTCGAATTTGCGGGCCAGTTGCTGCATGCGCCGGTTGTCGGCGAGACACGCCATATGCAGGAGCCGATAGCCGCGGTTGCGCGCCGCGAGCAAGGTGCGACGCAGCAGCACGGAACCGACGCCGTGGCTTTGCCACGGCTGTTCCACGCTGATCGCGGCTTCGGCCTGGCGCGGCAACCTTACGCCGAGCTGCCGCAACTCCGCCGCACCGCGCATTTCGCCGTCGATAAAAAAGCCGTGCACGACGGCTTCCAGCGAATTCGTCAAATCGACGTAGTCGCGAATGAAATCGTCGGACACGCCGCCGCCGAACCGATTGCGCCGGCTCGTGGGATCGAGCCGCAGCAAATGATCGCGGTACTTATCCGCTTCGCCGATCCACAATTTGCGGACTACGCCGCCGTCGGGAAGAACGTCCTGCATCCGAAAGGTCTCCTGACATTCCCGTCAACCAGACCTCCTGACCGCGTCCTCCACTTCGAGACAGGCAGCGAGACGAACGTCTTAATGCGTGCGCCTCGAATCAAATACCAGACCATGATCTTGTGTATCGCGGTTTGTTTGGCAAGCTAAAGCATTGAGCAACATGCCCGCATCCCCCTATACGCATGGCTAATTGAGGCTTTTGTGACCGCTTCGCGACGCATTGGCTTACGAAGTGCCACATCTGTTATTGGTTCGTCGTTCCCGCCACGTTTTGCCCACATCGGTTAACTTTGTAGTCATGACGAGCTCCATCTCAGCGCGATACGCCGCCGGCGTTAGCGCCGGCAAAATTGAAGACGACGACGCGCAACTCGCCGTGGTGCAAAAGCTGGCGCGGCTCGAAGCCGAAATTCTGGAGTATCGGCTGGCGCGCAAATCGTCTTCGCTGGGTTGGATGTTCGGCAACCGCGAGAAGCGGCAACTGCACGTCAAAGGGCTGTACATCCATGGCGAAGTCGGACGCGGCAAGACGATGCTGATGGACTTATTCTTCGAGGTAAGCCCGGTCCAGCGCAAGCGCCGTGCGCACTTCCACGAGTTCATGATCGACGTGCACGAGCGCGTTCATGCGATCCGGCAGAAAATGAAGTTGGGTGAGCGCGGCGATGAGGATCCAATCGTGCTGGCGGCGATCGAGCTGGCAAAGGAGGCATGGCTCCTCTGCTTCGACGAATTTCACGTCACCGATATTGCCGACGCCATGATTCTTGGCCGGTTGTTCGCGCAGCTGTTCGAGCGCGGCGTGGTTGTCGTTGCGACCTCCAACGTCGCGCCGGAGAATTTGTACAAGGACGGCCTGAATCGCGCTTTGTTTGTGCCGTTTATTCATATGCTCGAGCGGCACATGGACGTAGTGCGGCTGTCGGCGCGTACGGATTTTCGCCTGGAAAAGCTCGCCGGCATGCCGGTCTGGTATGTGCCGGCCGATGCGGCCGCGGACGCGGCGCTTGACACTGCCTGGCGGCGTCTGGCGCCCGGAGAGGCGGGAGAGCCGCAAGAGCTGCCGCTCAAGACCCGCACGATCCATGTCCCGCGCGCCGCTATGGGCGTCGCGCGCTTTTCGTTCCACGATCTGTGCGAACAGCCGCTTGCCGCGGCCGATTATCTGCGCATCGCGCGCGAATATCACACCCTTATCGTCGACCGCATACCGGTGATGACATTCGAGATGCGCAACGCCGCCAAACGCTTCATCATCCTGGTTGATACGCTCTACGATATGAACGTGAAGCTGATCGCCTCGGCCGCAGCCGAGCCGGAAGTGATCTATAGCGGAACCGAAGGATTTGAAGCGCAGGAATTCAAGCGCACCGCGTCGCGACTGATCGAGATGCGCGCGCAGGCTTATTTGGCGCGGCCGCACGGCGCCGCCCATTCGCAATCGTCCGGCGTCGCGACCGGGATCGTCGAAACCTGATGCACAGCGCGGCGCTGTCCCAGCCGACTTGAACGTGTCACCCGAAAGGGCTAAGGACCGCGACAGCCGAGCGTCTTGATCAAGGACTTTTCTGCGATGGCGCGTAACAAAATTGCATTGGTCGGCGCGGGGCAAATCGGCGGGACATTGGCGCTTCTGGCCGGGTTGAAAGAGCTCGGCGACGTCGTTCTTTTCGACATTATGGAAGGCATCCCGCAAGGCAAGGCGCTCGACCTCGTTCAGGCCTCGCCTGTCGAAGGGTTCGACGCGCGACTGACCGGCACCAATTCCTACGAGGCGATGGAGGGGGCCGATGTGTGCATCGTCACCGCCGGCGTCCCGCGCAAGCCTGGCATGAGCCGCGATGACCTACTTGGCATCAACCTCAAGGTGATGGAGCAGGTCGGCGCCGGCATCAAGAAATACGCGCCCAACGCCTTCGTCATCTGCATTACCAATCCGCTCGACGCGATGGTTTGGGCGTTGCAGAAATGCTGCGGCTTGCCGCGGCAGATGGTGGTCGGGATGGCCGGGGTGCTCGACTCGGCGCGCTTTCGCTATTTCCTCGCCGACGAGTTCAACGTGTCGGTCGAGGACGTCACCGCTTTCGTGCTCGGGGGCCACGGCGATTTCATGGTGCCGCTAACGCGCTATTCGGCCGTTGCCGGCATTCCGCTGCCCGATCTGGTCAAGATGGGCTGGACGACCGCTGCGCGGCTCGATGCCATTGTCGACCGCACGCGCAACGGCGGCGGCGAGATCGTAGCTCTTCTTAAGAGCGGCTCCGCCTTTTACGCGCCGGCCGCGTCCGCAATCTCCATGGCGGAGAGCTATCTCCGCGACAAGAAGCGCGTATTGCCGGCTGCGGCCTGGCTCAACGGCGAATATGGCGTTCGCGACCTTTATGTCGGCGTACCCGTCGTCATCGGCAGCAAGGGCGTCGAGCGGGTGGTCGAGATCGAGCTCAATAGCGCCGAACGTGGAATGTTTGAAAAGTCGGCTCAAGCGGTGGAAAGCCTGGTCGAAGCCTGCAAGAAGATTGCTCCCCAACTCGCCAAGTGAATAATCCGTCACCCTGAGGCGGCCGCACTGCGGCCTTCGAAGGGCGACAGCCGGAAGCCTCGGCCGCATCCTTCGAGGCTCGCTCCGCCTGCACTTCAGGATGACGGACTAGAGACCTTAAGCGTTCTCCATGAACATCCACGAATATCAGGCGAAGGCCGTGCTGAGGGAATTTGGTGTCCCCGTGCCGCGCGGCATTCCGGCTATGAGCGTGGCGGAAGCGGTGAAGGCGGCTAACGATCTCGGCGGACCGGTCTGGGTGGTGAAGGCGCAAATCCACGCCGGCGGCCGCGGCAAGGCAGGCGGCGTCAAGGTGGTGAAATCGGTCGCCGAGGTCGAAAGCGAAGCCAAGCGGCTCCTCGGCTCGACGCTGGTCACGCACCAGACCGGGCCGCACGGCAAGGAAGTGCACCGGCTCTATATCGAGGAAGGTTCCTCCATCGACCGCGAATTCTATCTTTCCGCGCTGGTCGATCGCGGCACGTCGCGTATCGCCTTCGTCGCCTCGACCGAGGGCGGTATGGACATCGAAGAGGTGGCGCGCTCACGCCCGGAAAAAATCGTCTCCTTTTCGGTCGATCCGGCGACCGGCTTCATGGCGCATCATGCGCAGCAGGTGGTGCAGGCACTGGGATTGAGCCGTGAACTCGCGAAGCAGGCTGAGAGCGTGCTGCCAAAGCTTTATGCCGCGTTTATCGCCAAGGACATGAGTCTCCTAGAGATCAATCCGCTGGTTGTCACCAAAGCGGGCGCGTTGATCTGCCTCGATGCCAAGATGGGTTTTGACGACAGTGCGCTGTATCGCCATCCCGACATCGCGGCTTTGCGCGACCCGACCGAGGAAGACGCCAAGGAGATTGAGGCTTCGCACTACGATCTCAATTACATCGCGCTCGACGGCACCATCGGCTGCATGGTCAACGGCGCCGGACTGGCGATGGCGACCATGGACATCATCAAGCTTTACGGCGAGACACCGGCGAATTTCCTCGACGTCGGCGGTGGCGCCAGCAAGGACAAAGTGACGGCCGCGTTCAAGATCATCACCTCCGATCCGCATGTGAAGGGAATTCTGATCAACATTTTCGGCGGCATCATGCGTTGCGACGTCATTGCCGAAGGCGTGGTCGCCGCGGTGAAGGAAGTGGGCTTGCGTGTGCCGCTGGTGGTGCGGCTCGAAGGCACTAACGTCGCGCTCGGCAAGGAGATCATCAAAAAGTCGGGCCTCAACGTCATTTCCGCCGACGACCTCGACGACGCTGCCCAGAAGATCGTCAAGGCGGTAAGGGGAGCGGCCTGATGTCGATCCTGATCGACAAAAGCACCAAGGTCATCTGCCAGGGGTTCACCGGCAAGAACGGCACGTTCCATTCCGAGCAGGCGATCGCTTACGGCACCAAAATGGTCGGTGGTACGTCGCCCGGTAAAGGCGGCAGCACGCACCTCAACCTGCCGGTCTTCGACACCGTGGCCGAGGCGCGCGCCAAAACGGGGGCCGACGCCAGTGTGATCTACGTGCCGCCGCCCGGCGCGGCGGATGCGATTTGCGAAGCCATCGACGCGGGCATTCCGCTGATCGTCTGCATCACCGAAGGCATTCCGGTCATCGATATGGTGCGGGTGAAGCGTGCGCTGTGCGGTTCACAATCGCGCCTGATCGGGCCGAACTGTCCAGGCGTGATGACCGCGGGCGAGTGCAAGATCGGCATCATGCCGGGCAACATCTTCAAGCCCGGCAAGGTCGGAATTGTTTCGCGCTCGGGCACACTCACCTACGAAGCGGTGTTTCAGACAACGCAGGAAGGCTTCGGCCAGACCACCGCCGTCGGTGTCGGCGGCGATCCGGTGAAAGGCACCGACTTCATCGAAATGCTGGAGATGTTTCTGGCTGACAAGGCGACCGAGGCGATCGTCATGATCGGCGAGATCGGCGGTTCGTCGGAGGAAGACGCGGCGCAGTTTCTCAAAGATGAAGCCAAGCACGGCCGCAAAAAGCCGACCGTCGGCTTCATTGCCGGCCGAACCGCGCCGCCAGGACGCCGGATGGGGCACGCCGGCGCGATCATCGCCGGCGGCAAAGGCGATGCCGAATCCAAGATCGCCGCCATGACCTCCGGCGGGATCAAGGTGTCGCCATCACCCGCCCGCTTGGGAAAAACGCTCGCCGAAGTATGGAAATAATGATTCACTTCTTGTGTCTTTCCCTTGCCGCATCGGGAGATTAAATAGGGTACAAGGGAATTCGGTCTGCGCCGGGGCCGGGCTGAGTTCGGATCTTTCCCACCCTCTGTGGTGTCGCCGGTGCGGTTCGTCGCACCAAAGTTCGGAACTGCCCAGGAAAGCGCTCATGTCCCGCCAAGACGCGAATGCCGCCTTCGCCCGCACTTCGTTTCTGTACGGTAGCAACGCCCCGTATATCGAAGATCTGTATGCGCGCTACAAGGCCGACGCCCAGTCGGTGGACGCCGAATGGCAGTCATTATTCCGGAGCTTGAAGGATAACGCCCGCGACGTAGCCGAGAACGCCCGCGGCCCTTCCTGGCGGCGGGCGGATTGGCCGCGGCCGGAGCGCAACGATCTCGTCGCCGCGCTCGACGGCGACTGGACCGATGTCGGCAAAACGCTCGGCGGCAAGGTGCAAGCCAAGGCGCTGGCCAAGGGCGTTGATCTGACGAACGCCGACGTCGAGCGCGCCACCCGCGACTCGATACGGGCGCTGATGCTCATTCGTGCCTATCGTGCGCGCGGCCACTTCCACGCCAATCTCGATCCGCTCGGCTTGCAGCCGCAGCCCAAAGAAGAAGAACTCGATCCGAAGGCCTACGGTTTCGGCGAAGCCGATCTCGACCGCCCGATCTTTCTCGACAAGGTGCTCGGTCTTGAATTCGGCACCATTCGCCAGATCGTCGCCATTCTGCGGCGTACCTACTGCCAGACGCTAGGCGTCGAATTCCTGCACATCTCCGACGGCGTGCAGAAAGGCTGGATCCAGGAGCGCATCGAGGGCGCGGACAAGGAGATCTCCTTCACCCGCGAAGGCAAGCGCGCCATCCTCAACAAGCTGGTGGAGGCCGAAGGCTTCGAAAAATTCAGCGACCTGAAATTCACCGGCACCAAGCGGTTCGGTCTCGACGGCGGCGAGTCGATGATTCCGGCGCTTGAGCAGATCATCAAGCGCGGCGGAGCGCTCGGCGTGCGCGATATCGTGATCGGCATGGCGCACCGCGGGCGTCTCAATGTCCTCTCCCAGGTCATGGCCAAGCCGCACCGCGCCATCTTCCACGAATTCAAGGGCGGCTCATCGACGCCGAACGAGATCGAAGGCTCGGGTGACGTGAAGTACCACCTTGGTGCCTCGTCGGATCGCGAATTCGACAACAACAAAGTGCACCTGTCACTGACCGCAAATCCGTCGCATCTGGAAATCGTCGATCCGGTCGTGCTCGGCAAGGTGCGCGCCAAGCAGGATCAGCACGGCGCCACGCGCGAAGACCGCACCATGGTGATGCCACTCCTGATCCATGGCGACGCTTCGTTCGCCGGCCAGGGCGTGATCGCTGAGTGCTTCGGTCTGTCCGGCTTGCGCGGACATCGCACCGGCGGTTCGGTGCATTTTATCGTCAACAACCAGATCGGCTTCACTACCAATCCGCGCTTCTCGCGCTCTTCGCCCTATCCGTCCGACGTCGCCAAGATGATCGAAGCGCCGATCTTTCACGTCAACGGCGACGATCCGGAAGCGGTGGTGTATGCCGCCAAGGTGGCGACCGAATTCCGCCAGAAGTTTCAGAAGCCGGTCGTGATCGACATGTTCTGCTATCGGCGGCACGGCCATAACGAGGGCGACGAGCCGTCGTTCACCCAGCCGCTGATGTACAAGGCGATCGCGCAGCATCCCACCACGCTGGAAATCTACAGCGAAAAACTTGTCGGCGAAGGCGTGGTGACCGCCGGCGAAGTCGAGAAAATGAAGGCCGACTGGCGCGGCCGGCTCGATGCCGAGCTGGAGGCGGCACAGAGCTATCGCGCCAACAAGGCCGATTGGCTGGACGGCCGCTGGTCCGGGTTCAAGCGCGCGGACGATGCCGACGATCCGCGCCGCGGCAAGACGGGCGTCGATCTCGGCAAGCTCAGGGAGATCGGCGAAAAGATCACCACGCTGCCGGCGGACTTCCATCTCCACCGCACGCTGAATCGCTTTTTCGAAAACCGCCGCAAGGCGATCGAGACCGGCACGAACATCGATTGGGCGACCGGCGAGGCGCTGGCCATCTGCTCGCTGCTGCTCGACGGGAACCGCGTCAGGCTGTCCGGCCAGGACAGCGAACGCGGAACATTCTCGCAGCGCCATTCGGTGTTGACCGACCAGCAGGACGAGCACCGCTACACGCCGTTCAATCATCTGGCCGACGGCCAGGCGCGCTTCGAAGTGATCAACTCGATGCTGTCGGAGGAGGCCGTACTCGGCTTCGAATACGGCTATTCGCTGGCCGAGCCGAGCGCGCTCACCATGTGGGAGGCGCAGTTCGGCGACTTCGCCAACGGCGCCCAGGTATTGTTCGACCAGTTTATCTCGTCGGGCGAGCGCAAATGGCTGCGCATGTCCGGGCTCGTTTGCCTGTTGCCGCACGGTTATGAAGGGCAGGGACCTGAACATTCCTCCGCCCGGCTCGAACGCTTCCTGCAAATGTGCGCCGAGGACAACATGCAGGTGGCCAACTGCACCACGCCGGCGAACTACTTCCACATCCTGCGGCGGCAATTGAAACGAGATTTTCGCAAGCCGCTCATTCTGATGACGCCGAAGTCGCTGCTCCGCCACAAGCGCGCGGTGTCGCGACTTGACGAAATGGGCCCTGAAACGTCGTTTCACCGGCTGCTTTGGGATGACGCGCAGGTGTTACCGGGCGAGAAGATCAAGCTCGTCCCCGATGCCAAGATCCGGCGGGTCGTAATTGGCTCCGGCAAGGTCTATTTCGACCTTTACGACGAGCGCGAGAAGCGCGGCATCGACGACATTTATCTGCTGCGCATCGAGCAGCTTTATCCGTTCCCCACCAAGGCGCTGATGACCGAGCTTTCCCGCTTCAAGGATGCTGAAATCGTCTGGTGCCAGGAAGAGCCGCGCAACCAGGGCGGCTGGGTGTTTGTCGACATTTTCCTCGAATGGGTGCTCAACCAGATCGGCGCGAAGCACCGCCGGGCGCGTTACGCCGGCCGGCCGGCTTCCGCCTCGACCGCGGTCGGGCAGATGTCGCTGCATCTCGCCCAGCTCAAGCAATTTCTGGAAGACGCACTGGGATAAAGCTTACGCCGTCATGTCCGGACCACCGGCCATGACCAAGAGGATGCCATGGCTGAGATTCGCGTGCCCACCCTCGGCGAGTCGGTGACTGAGGCGACCATAGGCAAGTGGTTCAAGAAGGCGGGTGACGCCGTCGCCGTCGACGAGCCGCTGGTCGAACTGGAGACGGATAAGGTCACGATCGAAGTGCCTGCGCCGGCGGCCGGCATCCTCACCGACGTGGCGGTCAAGGACGGCGATACTGTCGCTGTCGGCGCGCTGCTCGGCGCCATCAAGGAAGGCGCCGGCGCTGCGCCGACCAAGCCGCAACCGAAGCTCGCGGAGGCAACGCCAAAACCAGCCGCGGCGCCCGCGCCGGCAAAGCCCGCCGCCGAAGTGCCGCTGGCGCCTTCGGTGCGCAAGATCGCCGCCGAAACCGGCACAGATCCTTCGACGATACCCGGCACCGGCAAGGATGGCCGCGTGACCAAGGGCGACATGCTCGCGGCCATCGAACGCGCCGCCGCCCAGCCGACGCCGGTCGCTCAGCCGGCCGCGGCCGTGCAGGCGCGCGCCCCGTCACCGGCCGATGACGCCGCGCGCGAAGAACGCGTGCGCATGACCCGGCTCCGCCAGACCATCGCGCGGCGCTTGAAGGATGCGCAGAACACCGCCGCCATGCTGACGACCTTCAACGAGGTCGACATGACGCATGTCATGGCGTTGCGCACCCAGTATCGCGAGCTGTTCGAGAAGAAACACGGCGTGAAGCTCGGCTTCATGGGGTTCTTCGTGCACTCCTGTGTGCAGGCGCTCAAGGAAATTCCCGCCGTCAACGCCGAGATCGATGGCACCGATATTATCTATAAGAACTACTATCACATCGGCATCGCGGTCGGCACCGAGCGCGGCCTGGTCGTGCCGGTGGTCCGCGACTGCGACACCAAAACGATCGCCGAGATCGAGAAATCGATCGCCGATTTCGGCAAACGCGCCCGCGATGGCGCGCTCAAGATCGACGAATTGCAGGGCGGGACGTTTTCCATCACCAACGGCGGCATCTACGGCTCGCTGATGTCGACGCCGATCCTTAACGCGCCGCAATCCGGTATCCTCGGCATGCACAAGATCCAGGAACGGCCGATGGCGGTCGCCGGCAAGGTAGAAATCCGGCCGATGATGTATCTCGCGCTTTCTTACGATCACCGGATTGTCGATGGCCGCGAAGCGGTGACGTTCCTCGTTCGGGTGAAGGAATCGCTCGAGGAGCCGGCGCGGCTGGTGCTGGATTTGTAGTCGATGTCCTACGACCTCATCGTCATCGGCACCGGTCCCGGCGGTTATGTCTGCGCCGTGCGCGCGGCGCAGCTTGGCTTGAAGACCGCCGTCGTTGAAAAGAATGCGACTTTCGGGGGCACTTGCCTCAACGTCGGCTGCATCCCCTCGAAGGCGCTGCTGCATGCGTCGGAACTCTACGAGGAGGCCGGACACAATTTCGCGCAAATGGGCATCAAGGTCGGCAAGCCCGCCGTCGATCTCGGCGCGTTGCTTAAATACAAACAGCAGAATGTCGACAACAACGTGAAGGGCGTCGATTTCCTTTTCAAGAAGAACAAGATCGAGGCGTTCCGCGGTGCTGGCCGCATCGCGGCGCCCGGCAAGGTCGAAGTGAAGGGCGCCGACGACAAGACGCAGACGCTAGAGACCAAGAATATCGTCATCGCCACCGGTTCGGACGTGGCGCGGTTGAACGGCATCGACATCGACGAAAAACGTGTCGTCTCGTCGACCGGTGCGCTCGACCTGGCCAAGGTGCCGGACAAGCTCGTCGTCGTTGGCGCCGGCATTATCGGGCTCGAACTCGGCTCGGTGTGGCGGCGGCTCGGTGCGCAGGTGACGATCGTGGAATTTCTCGATCACATTTTACCTGGCATCGACGGCGAAGTGGGGCGGCAATTCCATCGCCTACTGCAAAAGCAGGGCCTGACCTTAAAGGTGTCGTCGAAAGTCACCGGCATCGACACCTCCGACAAAGTGCTAAAGGTCAAGGTCGAGCCGGCGGCCGGCGGGGCCGCGGAAACGCTCGACGCCGACATCGTGCTGGTGGCGATCGGACGCGTGCCTTACACCGACGGACTCGGCCTGGAAGATGCAGGCGTGAAAAAAGACAATCGCGGCCGCATCGTCGTCGATCCGCATTACCGCACCGGCGTCCCCGGCATCTACGCCATCGGCGACGTCATCGCCGGGCCGATGCTGGCGCACAAGGCGGAAGACGAAGGTGTCGCGGCGGCGGAGATCATCGCCGGCCAGGCCGGCCACGTGAATTACGAGGTGATCCCGAACGTCGTCTATACTTCGCCGGAAATCGCCGCGGTCGGAAAAACCGAAGACGAGCTGAAAGCCGCAGGCGTCGCCTACAACATCGGCAAGTTTCCGTTCACCGCCAACAGTCGCGCCCGCGCCAATCTTGCCACCGATGGCTTTGTCAAAATCCTCGCCGATGCGAAGACCGATCGCGTGCTCGGCGTGCATATCCTCGGCCCCGACGCCGAGGCTATGATTGCCGAAGCTGCTATCGCCATGGAATTCGGCGCGTCGTCGGAGGACATCGCGCGCACCTGCCACGCGCATCCGACCTTGAGTGAAGCGGTGAAGGAGGCGGCGCTGGCGGTCGCCAAGCGCGCGATCAACTTCTAGGCCGGCGGTGCGGCCGTCCAGAAAACTCGTCCGCCGAACCTGCGATTTATTCGACGACGATCTTGGCTTCGCTGCCGGGCTTTAGCTTTTCGCCCGGCTCAAGTCCGTTGAGCACGCGGAAGCGTTCGACTTGGCGGTCGGCTACCGCCATCCGGCCCGCGAGTTTCTCGACTGTATCGCCGGGGCCGATGGTAACAATCTGCAATCGCAATGGCTTCGCGTCCTCGATCTCGGCGAGGCTCATGCGGCGAAATGTGCCGATCGAACTCGCGGAAGACGCGATCGGTTTCCGGCGTGCGATGCTTGGCGGCGAAGATGAAGCGATAAACGTCGCTGCCGAAGCGAACAGCGTAAAGCCGGAAGTCCCACTGATCGCCCTTGGCTGCGGCGGTCGCTCCCGGAAAGCCGTTGATGGTGATGTCTTCGACCGTGCTCGGATCGATGTTCTCGATCCAGCCTGAGGTCAGATATCCGGCAAGCGTCTGTTCCGACGGGACGCGCACGACGTCGAGACGCAGCGCCTGACCGCCGCCGCGTTTGACCCCGAGCACCGCCTGCGCGGTGTTGTCGAGCGTGAAACCTTCCGGCCCGGTAAAGGTGAAGCCGAGACGCGGATGCAGGAACCGGCGGCCTCGCACAAAGCCTTCGCTCGGATCCTCGCCGAACACGATTCCATCAATCCCCGACAGATACGCGCTCCGGTCCCTGATGCTGGTCGTGCCGGTGCTTGCCGTGGTCGTGGCGGACCGGCCGCTATACTGACGGGCATTAGCCGTGGCGTTGCTGATCCGCTCCGGTGTCGCCGGATGCGACGACAGGAAGTCGGCAGCGCGGGGATCGATCGCGCCACCGTTTTGCGACGGCTTGAGTTCGGAATTGTGCTCCATGGAGGTGAGGAAACGCACCGCGCCGTAAGGATCATAACCGGCGCGCGCGGCGATCCCGATGCCGATGGCGTCGGCCTCGAACTCCTGCGCGCGCGAGAAACTGGCGAGCGCGAGCTTTGACTTGGCGAGCGCCAGTGCCCCGGCTTCCGGATCGGTGATGACATCGGTGACCACGCGGCCGACCAAGGCGGCCTGCTTGGTTTGCTCTTCGCGAATCGCTGCGTGACGCGCAACCACGTGTCCCATCTCGTGTGCCAGCACCGAGGCGAGCTCCGACTCATCATTGGCCAGCGCGATCAGGCCGCGGGTGACGTAAAGCTGACCGCTCGGCAGCGCGAACGCGTT
Source organism: uncultured Alphaproteobacteria bacterium (assembly GCA_963747855.1). Classification (GTDB taxonomy): domain Bacteria; phylum Pseudomonadota; class Alphaproteobacteria; order Rhizobiales; family Xanthobacteraceae; genus BOG-931. Next base: position 1,334,166 of record CAVVGN010000001.1, on the reverse strand, counting down.
GATCGATTGCGAATTGAGCATGGTGACTTTGTAGTGCAGGTCGGGACGGTCGGATGCGGCCACCAGGCGTTCGACGGTCTGCTCCATCATCGCTTGCAGCTTCGGGTCGTTGTAGACGCCGCCATAGGCGGCGAGAATGCGCTGATGCTCGCGCAAAACCGCGGGCGACATATCCGTCGCTTCGGCCGGCTTGGCCGGCGCCGGCATCGCAGCTTGCGGCTCGACGGCCGGCGGCGAGGCGGTGCAGGCGGCCAAAAGGAAAGCGAGCGCCGCCATGGCCGCATGCCCCGGCCGGAGCCTTGCCGTCGCGCTGGTCCGAAAAATGGTCCCCGTCTCAGCCATCACTCGCGCTCGGTGAGCTCAATCTGCTCGGGCCGCGCTGCCTCGATCCAGGGTCCGCCCCGCGCTTCGATCCAGCCGCGGACCCGGACGCGTTTACCGGCGAGCGTCTTCGGTTCGAGACCGGCCGCCGTGAAGCTACGCGCATTTCGCTTCAGGATCGTAACGGTGAAGTCCGTGCTCCACCGCCGCCCGAAATTCACGTAGATGGTCGCCCCGCTTTCGCGTACCGAAACCACCTTACCCTCAACCAACGCAAATCGGCCTTGCTCGGCCAGCACGTTGGCGGGGTCGTCAGCGTCGAGCAAGTCATAATATGAACTGGCCCAAAGGCCAAGTTTTGCGATCCGCTCAGCCTTTTCCCGATTGAGCAGTTCCAGCGCGCAGACGCGGCTCCCGGCCCGCATCGCGACGCGGGCAGAACCGGCGGCGATCAGGTCAGCCTGAACCGAATGGCTGGCACCGTCGCGCACGACAAACGCGTAGACGACCAGACGCCCATAGCGATCGGTCTTTTGCGCTTCCGCCTGTTTGAGCACCACGTCGGCACCAGTAAGCAAGTGCACCAATGCGTCCTTCGCCGCCGCGCCGCCGGGCGCCGCCTTGGCGTCGGCAGTAGATGCCAGCGGCGGTACCTCGATAGCCGCCAGGCGAATTTCGCGGCCGTCGTTGAGGACGAAAGCGCGGCCGTCGATGACCCGGTCGGCGGTGCCCGTGGCCAGCGTTTCTTCGGCGCAAACCGAGTCCGGGCGCGTCCGCTCTTGTGCGGCCGCGCCGAGGCATCCGCTGAATAATGCGACTCCGGCCGCCAGAAGGGCGGCCGCAACCCCATCCAACCCGTCCATCGGTCGTGAGCGAAAGGCCGGAATGCGGCGGTACTGCGGCGAGTTCCGCAACCCTGGGCCGGGGCCTTATCCGGCCTTACGGTGCCGGGCGCCGGAGCGGTGCGTTTTGGCGTGGGTTTCTTCCCGCGCGGTCTTCTTGCCGGCGATCGGCAGCAGCATTTCCTTCTGCCCTTCGATCTTCTTGCGGCCTTTTTTGCCGGCGGCGCGGGGTGTGGCGCGCGCATTCCGCCCATTGCCGCCCGCGGCCCGCACCGACTGGCGAAGCGCGTCCATCAGATTGATGACTTTGCCGGTCGGGCGCTCCTTTGGAACCTCGATCTTCTCGCCCTTGGCCTTTTTCGCGATCAAGTCCTTCAGCGCGTCCTCGTAATGATCCTCGAATTGCTGCGGCTTGAAGTGGCCGCTCTTCGTTTCGACGATGTGCCGCGCCAGGTCCAGCATATCCTTACTGATTTTGACGTTGGGAATGTCCTCGAAGTATTCGCCGGCGTCGCGCACTTCGTAGGGATAGCGCAACAATGTTCCCATCAGGCCCTTGCCGCGCGGCGCGATCGCCATGACATGCTCGCGGCTGGTGAGCACCACGCGCCCGAGCGCAACCATTTTCATCTGCTCGATGATGTCGCGGATGACGACGAATGCATCCTGACCGACCTTGCCGTCCGGCGCGATGTAATAGGGGCGGATGTTATAAAGCTCGTCGATTTCGTTGCGCGGTACGAACTCGTCGATCTCGATGGTCTTGGTGCTCTCGAGCGCAATCGACTCGAGTTCCTCGTCGGTCATCTCGACATATTCGCCCTTGGCGACTTCGTAGCCCTTGATGATCTGTTCCGACGGCACTTCATCGCCGGTCTCGGCATCGACCTTGCGATAGCGGATGCGGTGCCCGGTCTCGCGGTTGATCTGGTTGAAGCTGACCTTCTCGCGTTCCGAGGTGGCCGGGTAGACGGCGATCGGGCAGGAAACGAGCGAAAGGCGCAAATAGCCTTTCCAATAAGCGCGCGGGGCCACGGGACACTCCTGAAAGCGACAATGGACAACGAAATTTCATGATACCGCGTTCCGGCACTTCCTTGCAGGCGCGTCGGTTCGTGCGTTTCCGGTTTGTTCCGCGGAGTGTTCTTTTAGGGTAAAGTAATTGCCTCAAATGATTCGTATTCCGGGACCGCAATGGCTGCCGCGCACAAGCTGAAGCCGAAGCCGGCATCGAGGCGAAAGACGTTCCACGCGACCATGCTCGTCACCCGGGCGGAGCAGTGGTGGGTGGAGGCCGAGTCCGCAGAGGAGGCGCAAGCCTTGCTGGCGTCGGGCGAAGGGCAGCATTCCGCGCTGGGCGAATGTGTCAGCGTCGAACTGGAAGGTATGGTCGACGGCACATCGTAGGCGAAGGGCGCTAAGCGGTCTTCTGCCCGCTAAGGCCCAATTCTTTGATCATCGCTTCGCGCATCATGAATTTTTGTACTTTGCCGGTGACGGTCATCGGAAAGGCATCGACGAATTTGATGTAGCGCGGGATTTTGTAGTGCGCGATCTGGCCTTTGCAGAAATTCTGGATCTCCTCGGCGGTCGCCGTGACGTCGGGCTTGAGCTTGACCCAGGCACATAATTCTTCGCCATATTTCAGGTCGGGCAAGCCGACTACCTGGACCGCCTCGACTTTGGGATGGCGGAACAAAAATTCCTCGATCTCGCGCGGATAGACGTTCTCGCCGCCGCGGATCACCATGTCCTTGATGCGGCCGACAATGTTGCAATAGCCGTCCTCGTCGATCGTAGCGAGGTCGCCGGTATGCATCCAGCCGGCGAAGTCGATCGCTTCCGCCGTTCTTTCCTCGTCGCCCCAGTAACCGAGCATGACCGAATAACCTCGGGTGCAGAACTCGCCTGACGTTCCCGGCGGCACGATGCGTCCCTCGCCGTCGACGACTTTTATCTCGACGTGCGGATGTACGCGGCCGACCGTGGCGACGCGCCGTTCGAGCGGATCGTCGCACGAAGTTTGCGTCGAGACCGGGCTGGTTTCGGTCATGCCGTAGGCGATCGTCACTTCGCGCATGTTCATTTCGCTGATGCAGCGCTTCATTACTTCGATCGGGCAGGGAGAGCCCGCCATGATGCCGGTGCGCAACGAGGACAGGTCGAACCGCTTGAATTCGGGATGGCCGAGTTCGGCGATGAACATGGTCGGCACGCCGTAGAGCGCGGTGCAGCGCTCGGCCTCGACCGCTTCGAGCGTCGTCAGCGGGTCGAAGCCTTCGGCAGGATAGACCATGGCGGCGCCGTGGGTGATACAGGCGAGATTACCGAGCACCATGCCGAAGCAATGATAGAGTGGCACCGGAATGCAGACCCGGTCCCGGCCGGTCAGCCGCATCGCCTCGCCGATGAAATAGCCGTTGTTGAGGATGTTGTGATGGGTCAGCGTGGCGCCCTTGGGCGCGCCGGTGGTGCCGCTGGTGAACTGGATGTTGATCGGATCATCGAACTGCAGCGTCCGCGCCAGCTCGGCGAGCTGGGCGCGGTGGCGGTCGCCGCCCATGCCGAGGACGTCGTCGAAGCGGAGGAAGCCGCGTTTGACGCCACTGCCGATAAGAATGAGCGTGGTTAGCTGCGGCAGCCGCTTCGACGTTAGCTTGCCCGGTGTGCTTCGCTCGATTTCCGGCGCCAGCTCGCGCAGCATGCCGACATAGTCGCTGGTTTTGAAGAAGTCGGCGGTGATCAGCGCCTTGCAGCCGACTTTGTTGAGCGCGTAGTCGAGTTCGAAGAGCCGATAGGCCGGGTTGATATTGACCAGGATCATGCCGGCCTTCGCGGTGGCGAATTGCGTGATCGCCCATTCGGCGTTATTCGGCGACCAGATGCCGACGCGGTCGCCCGGCGTCAGCCCGAGCGCGAGCAAGCCTGCGGCGAGGGCGTCGACCCTGGCTTTAAGCTCGTCGTAGCTCCAGCGGATGTTTTGCTGCCGCACGATCAGCGCGTCGCGGTCGGCGAAGCGTTCGGCGGTTTGGTTGAAATGCACCCCGATGGTTTCGCCGATCAGCGGCGTGTCCGACACGCCGTGGACATAGCTTTGAGTTAACTTCGGCATGAACGGCGTCCTCCAAGAATTGAGCGGGTTCTTTTGTCAAATATCTAACGATGTTCGGGGCGAAGCGCGACCCCGCGTCGTGCGGCGGATTGCCGGTAGGCCTCCGGCAAGAGCCGCGCGAGCAACACCGCCCATTTGCTCTGCCCGGGTTCATCGGCGATCAGATCCTGGCGGATCTCCACCAGGACATGCAGGAGACCGCGCCGCTCGCCGTGCACCGGAATGGTGTAGTCGGTCGTATCGCTCACCAAATAAGGGTCGTTGTCGCCGACGGTCAGGTCTTTCTGCTGCCTCAACAGCGCCAGCAGACTGAGTGCGAGCCGCGGATCGCGGTGATGCAGGACAGCCGCCTGCATCGCGCGACCGACGCCTTTGAACACCGGCGTAAAGCTGTGCAGCGCGATCAGCGCGGCCGGTTGACCGATATTATGTCGCCGGTCGAGTTCTTGTTCGATCGCACGATGGTAGGGCCAAAAAATTTCACGCTCGCGCGCGGCTCTGGCCGCCTCGCTCAATCCGACATTGCCGGGGATCGCGGTCAGTTCGCTGATCTCCGGCATTGACGCCGGCGATCCCGGCGGACGGTTGCAGTCGACGACCAGCCGCGAATAATTCTGCCGGATCAGGATTGCACCGAGCGCATCGGCGAGCAGGCGTCCGACTTCGACGATGCCGATATCCCAGGCGATGTGCCGCCCAAGCTCCGCTTCCGAAAGGCCGAGCCGGCCGAGCGCGCGCGGCAGGCGATTGCCGGCGTGGTCGGCGACTAGAACAAGCGGCGAGGTTGCGCCGGGATTGTAAATAGTGACCGGCCTCGGCTCGTCGGCCGCCAACAAAGCTCCCGCTGGTTCAGTCATTGGCGGCCGCGCTTCCGAACGAATGTTGCGATTTGTGGCCCAAGAAATGCATACGATCAGCCTGCCCGCTAGTGTAAAATCGAAATATCCGACTGTTCAGAAGAGCTTACTGAATGAAAATCCGCGCCGGCTACGAAATTTCCTATCATTGCTCGCAACCGACGCCGATGATCGCGATGTTGAGCGTGCATCCCTCGCGCGCCGCCGACCTGATCACGCCCGACCAGTTGCAGCTCGATCCCGAATTGCCAGTCAACTTCTATGAGGACGGCTTCGGCAATATCTGCGAAGTGATTCACGCGCCGCAGGGGCGGTTGACGCTGTCCACGGATTTTTTGATCCATGACAGCGGTGTGCCGGACGAGGTCGCGCCGGAGGCCGAACAGCATCCATTGGAGAAGTTGCCGGTCGAAACTCTCGTTTATCTGCTCGGCAGCCGATATTGCGAGACCGACCGTTTCACCAAAATCGCCTGGTCGAAATTCGGCCAGGTGCAAAAAGGCTGGCCGCTGGTGCAGGCGATCTGCGAATACGTGCACGGCCGCACGGAATTTGGCTACCCGCACGCCAGCCCGACCAAGACGGCGTGGGACACGCACAACGAAGGCCGCGGCGTCTGCCGCGATTTCGCGCATCTGGCGATTACCTTGTGCCGCTGCATGAACGTGCCGGCGCGCTATTGCACCGGCTATCTCGGCGACATCGGCGTGCCGCCCGAGCCGGATCCGATGGATTTCTCCGCCTGGTTCGAGGTCTATCTCGGCGATCGCTGGTACACCTTCGATGCGCGGCACAATACACCGCGTATCGGCCGTATCCTGATGGCGCGCGGCCGCGACGCCACCGATGTTGCGATCACGACCTCGTTCGGGCTTGTCACGCTCGCCGCCTTCAAGGTTCACACCGACGAGGTGCCGGAAGCGGCGATGGCGACCCGCCGAACCCCTTAGTTTGCGGCCGGCATTCCGAATGACGAAAGAGCAGGTTGAGCGGCGAGAAAAAGAGCCCCAAGCGCTGGAGGGGAATCGGGAGCGCTTGGGGCTCGCAGGGGCCGGAAGGCGCCGGCCTAGGCAATGTCGTTCGCGGCCTCGGTCACCCAGACGCCGCATTCGCCGCAGCCATAGGTCCGCAGATCGAGCTGCCCGCCGATACCTTTGGCGGTACGGCTGACGTGCATCGGCCGGCCGCAATTCATGCACAGTGGCCGCGCTGCAACGACGTCGCTGCCAGACTTGGTCAACTCGTCAATTCCCAGCATGCTCATTCCCGTGCGTTGGCGAAAGTGCTTTTGAAACGATCGGATCAAATTCAAACGCACGTTTGAGACCGGCGCAAGCCGTAATTTGGGAATTTTTGTGACTTCCGCCGGGGGATTGTCCCGTGATGGCCCGGAGGGCGCTATGGCGGGACAAAGTTGCGTAATTTATAAGTTGTAAAATCGAAATTCCCGAGCCGGTCCCGTAGCTCAGCCGGATAGAGCAGCGGTTTCCTAAACCGAAGGTCGCAAGTTCGAGTCTTGCCGGGACCGCCATAGCCACAAATTGCAGGAAAGAACGTGGCCGCCGGCAGAGGGCGGCCGGGCCCCGCTCTATTGCCAGCGCTGCTCTCTTGCTAAGGTTCGCGGCAGGCCGGTGAACAAATGGGGTGCGTGTCATGTCCGAAGCTCTCAACCACGCCAAACTTGCGATGTTGTTTCGCAAGGAATTCCAGCTCTGCAATCTGCAAAAGGGCGAAACGGTCGTCCTGTTGAGCGATCTCGGCGCGCGGCGAGATTACATATCGGCAGCATTTGCCGCCGCGGAAGACTTCGGTGCCGATGCTTACGAAATGTGCGTCAACGCCATGCCGTCCTGGACTAAAGTTGGCGTCGAAACCGTCGGCCGCTGCAAGGGCACGCTCGAGGCCATCAAGTCCGCCGACATGCTGGTCTGCCTGCACATTCCGTTGTTCACGCGCTGGTTGAAGCAGGCGCGCGACGCCGGCACGCGCGTGCTGATGGTGATCGATGGGCCCGATGAGCTTGAGGAATTAATGGCGCCGCCCGGCCTGAAGGAAGCGGTCACGCGTGCGGGCGAACGACTGCAACGCGCCAAGTCAATGCGTATCACCCGGCCTGGCGGCACCGATCTCGCCGTCACGCTCGGCGAATATCCGACCATGATCCAATATGGCTTTTCCGAATCGAAGGGCCGGTTCGACCATTGGGGCGCTGGACACGTGCATACATTCCCGAATGAAGGCTCCGCCAACGGAACGGTGGTGCTGGCGCCGGGCGACATTGTCGTGCTGCCCTACTGTCGGTACGTGCAGGACGAAGTACGCCTCGATATCCGCGACGGCTTTATCCGGAAAATCGAGGGGGGCCTCGACGCCAAGCTGATGAGCGACTGGCTCGACGGCAACCGAGCCAATCCCCACGACATGGACGGACACGCCATCTCGCATCTCGGCTGGGGACTAAACCCGCAAGGCCGCTGGGACGCGATCGCCCTGAACGGCTCCGATCCGACCCGGCATCATGCCGGCGCGCGGTGCTTTGCTGGCAATTTCCTGTTCTCCACTGGCCCGAACTCGCAGGGCGGCGGCAAGCGGACCACCAAGGGTCATTACGACGTGCCGATGCGCGATTGCACGGTGACGCTCGACAACGACGTGATCATCGAACGCGGCCGCTTCACCGACGAAAAAATGCGCGTCGCGCGCGCGCCGCGCTAACGGCAAAAGCGCGCCAGCATGGCCACACCGGCCGCCAGCGCCCGCGGCATCAACAAGCATTTCGGTGCCACCCGTGCGCTCGACGGCGTGGACTTCGACGTCCTGCCTGGGGAAGTGCATGCGCTGGTCGGCGAGAACGGCGCCGGCAAATCGACGCTGGTGCGAATCCTGTCCGGCGTGCATCGGCCCGATCGCGGCGAAATCGCGATCGAAGGACAGCCGCGTCACTTCGCCGGCCCGCGCGACGCCATCGCCGCGGGCATCGTCACCATTCCACAGGAATTACGTTTGGTGCCCGGGCTGTCGGTTGCGGAAAATCTTACGCTTGGCGATCCGCCGTTGCGCCGGGTACTGGGCTTACACGTCGTCGATCGGATACGTATGCGCGAAGAGGCGAGGGAGCGGCTTGCGGAGCTCGACTTTGCTCCCGATCCCTCACTTCGCGTCGATCGGCTGAGCTTTGCCGAACGACAGCTCGTCGCCATCGCCAAGGCGTTGCGCCGCCGCTGCCGTATACTCATCCTCGACGAGCCGACCGCGGCGCTTGAGACGCGCGAGATCGAGCGTCTGTTTGCCGTGCTTGCCCGCATGAAGAGCCAGGGGACGGCCATCATCTATGTCTCGCATCGGCTTGACGAGGTTGTTGCGCTCGCCGACCGCTGCACGGTGCTGCGCGACGGGCGGGTTGAAGCGACAAGCCGGCGCGGTGCGTTCAAGATTGCCGATCTGGTCGAAGCTATGACCGGCCGTACGAGCCTGCAGATCGAAACTGCTGGATTGGCACCCGGCGTCGTGCTTCTCGAAGACACGGCCGATCGGCCGGACGCCATCCGGTTGCGGGCGCATGAAGTGACGGGCCTTGCCGGATTGCTCGGCAGCGGCGCGAGTTCGGTGCTGCGGCGGATTTTCGGCATCGGCGAGGAGACGATCGACATCCGCCGCGACGGCAAGCTGAGACGGATCGCCGGGCCGGCTGCGGCGGTCCGCGCCGGCATCGGGTTCGTGCCCGACGAACGCCGGCTTGGGCTGGTGATGAATATGTCGGTGCGCGACAACATTCTGCTGCCGAGCCTCGACCGTCTGGCGCGCAACGGGCGGCTCGACCGCGGCAGAGGCGACCGGCTGGTCGGCGAATTGATGGACTTGCTCGATATCCGCCCGCGTCAGATGCAGGCGCGTGCATCGACGCTGTCGGGAGGAAACCAGCAGAAGGTCATTCTCGCCAAATGGCTCGCGCGCGGAGTCGGCGTGCTTTTGCTCGACGAACCGACGCAAGGGATCGATGTGGCGGCCAAAGCGCAAATCCACACGTTGATCGGCGACTTCGCCAAACGCGGCGGCGGCGTGCTCCTTCGTTCCAGCGATTTGGACGAGCTGGCCTTGGTCTGCGACCAAATTCTCGCGTTGCATCAAGGGCGCATCACCGACCGCTTGGAGCGCTCCGAAGGCTTTGACGGGAAGCGGCTGCACAGGGCAATCGGCGGATGATCATGCCGCCCTCGTTTAAGCGCTTCAATCTCTTCGGCCAAGGCCCGCTGATCGCGTTGCTGTTGCTGTGCCTAGTCACCAGCCTGCTGACCGGCCGCTTTCTTTCGCCGCTAAACCTCACTAACATTTTCGTGCAATCGTCGATCATGGCGGTAATCGCCATCGGCATGACTTTCGTGATCGTCGGCGGCGGTTTCGATCTGTCGGTCGGATCGACGGTTGCGCTTGCCGGCTGCATTGCCGCCATGGCGATGGTGAAATTCGGTCTGGTCGCCGGCGTCCTCGCCGGCGTCGGAACAGGCATCGCTGTCGGGCTGGTAAACGGCGTCATCGTCGCCGGGCTGGGCATCAATCCGTTCATCACCACGCTTGGCACGATGGTACTGGTACGTGGGGTGGTGTTCCTCATCACCGGCGGCGCGCCGGTCGGCGACGAGCAATTGCCGCCCGCCTTTCTAGCGTTCGGCATCGGACGCTTCCTCGGCATTCATTATCTGGTCTGGGTGCCTGCGATCCTGCTTGTTGCATTGTCGTGGGTTATGGCTGCCACGCCATACGGCCGGCGGATTTATGCCACCGGCGGCAATCGTGAAGCGGCTTACCTCTCCGGCGTTCCGGTCGAGCGGATCATCGCCTCGACCTATATCTGGTGCGGAGGGCTTGCCGGCCTTGCTGGGGTGATGCTCGCCGCCCGGCTGCAATCCGGCCAGCCGACAGCGGGCGAATTCTACGAACTCACCGCGATCGCAGCCGTGGTACTCGGCGGCGCAAGCTTGCATGGCGGCGAAGGCGCCCTTTACAACAGCATCATCGGTGTTTTCATCATGGTCGTGCTCGGCAACGGGCTTAATCTGCTCAACGTCGATTCATATTGGCAGCGGGTTGCAGTCGGCGTGGTGATTGTTGCCGCCGCGGCCGCAGATCGGCTACGCTCGCGATCCTAGAGGGGAGTATTGTCATGTTGAAGCTTCGTCCGGCCATCTTCGCGCTTGCTGCGCTGGCGACTGCGGTCGTTTTCAGTTCGGCGCCCGCGGCCGCACAACAAAAGATCACCATCGGCGTTTCGCTGGCGCAGGATGACAATCCTTTCTATATCGTCATGCTCAAAGGCATTCGCGCGCGTGCCGGCGAACTCGGTTGGGATGTCGCGACCGTTTCGGCCAACGAAGACAAGGTCAAGCAGATCAACGGCGTGCAGGACCTCATCGCACGTGGCGTAAAAGGAATATTGATCTCGCCGATCGACGCCGTCGGCGTCAACGCCGCCTACGACGCCGCCAAAGCCGCGAACATTCCGATCGTGTCGATCGCGCGCGGATCGACTTCGCCCAATCAAACCATCCATGTCGCGATGGATGAAAAGCAGATTGGCCGCGACATCGCCGAGTGGACTGCCAAGGCGATCGGCGGCGAAGGCAAGGTCGCCATGCTGCTCGGCCCGAGCGGCGCGCCCACGTTCCGCAATCTTGCCGAAGGCTACACCGAGGTGATGGCGAAATATCCGAAGATTCAGATCGCGTTCAAGACCGACGGAGCGATGACGCGGGAACGCGGTATCAAGCAGGCCGAGGACGCGCTGGTCGCCAATCCGGATCTCAAGGCGATCTACGCCGCCAACGACGACGTGGCCCTGGGCGCGGCGCAGGCCGTCATCGCCGCCGGCCGCTCGGACGAGACCATCGTCACCGGAATGAACGGCGTGCCGCCGGCGCTGCACGCGATCAAGGATGGTAAGCTCGCCATGACCGTAGAGCTCAATCCCTTCCTGTGGGGTCGCCTCGGGGTCGATGTGCTGGCAACGTATCTGAAAGGCGACAAGGTTGAGCCGCGAGTCTTTATCAAGCATGTGGTGGTCGACAAGACCAATATCGACGAGAAGCTGCCGAAGCCGTAAAGGACGGTGAAGATGGCTAGTGTCGCGCCGGCCGCGAACCGCGAGGATTTCGTCGCGCTACTGGAAGCGGCCAACCTGCATCCTTTGTGGGACCGCTTTCGCACCATAACGCCGGTCAAGCCGCAGGCCGCCGACCCGCCGTTTATCTGGCGCTGGCGCGACATCGAGCCATTCACCGAACGCGCCGTGTCGGAGGTGCCGATAAACGACGTGGAGCGGCGGGCGCTGATCCTTGTCAACCCTGCCTTCGGCGGCGATACGATAACGACGTCGAACCTGATCGGCGCTTTCACGGTGCTTGACCCAGGCGACCGGGCACGCCCGCACCGGCACACCTTCGCAGCCATCCGCTTCGCCACCCGCGCCGAGGGCGCCGCCTCCATCGTCAACGGCCGCCGCTGCGACATGCATAATGGCGATCTCATTCTGACGCCGCCGATGTGCTGGCACGGCCACGTCAACGAGAGCGATCACCGCATCATCTGGTTCGATGCGGCCAACATTCCTCTGATCCGCACGCTGGACGCTAACTTTTTCGAGCCGGGCGATCTGTCGTCCAATCAATTCTGGCAGGCGGACGAAGGCGACGAAAAGCTGTGGGCGGAGGCCGGCATGGTCGGCGCCGAAGCTGCGCCCGCGCCGGCGCATTCGCCCAAATACCGGTATTCCGGCGAGGCGACGCGACGACTGTTGGCGGCGTTGCCCGCCGGCTACGACGGCGCGCACACCTTGCGTTACACCAACCCGGCAACCGGCGGCGCGGTGATGCCGGCACTCGATTGCTATGCGGTTCGGCTATCGAGCGGCAGGGCCACGCGGCCGAAGCGGGTGACCTGCAACATGATTTGCCTGGTGGTGTCCGGCAGCGGCCAGTCGACCGTCGGCGAGCACACCTTCCGCTGGTCGCAAAACGACGTGTTCTCCGTTCCGCACTGGAATTTCGCCAGCCACACCGCGAGTGGCGGTGACGCTGATCTCTTTATTGTCTCGGACCGCAGCGCATTCGAGCGTCTCGACCTGTTCCGCGAGGAATACCAATAAATCCGCGCCCGACATCGGCGCACGAAGGTATTGGCGCGCCGGTCCGCCGCGTCGAAGACGATAAATTCCTTCGCGGAATCGGCCAATTCGTCGCCGACATTACCTTGCCGGGCGAGCTGCATTGCGTGTTGGTGCGCTCGCCGCACGCGCACGCGCGCATCGGGCGGATTGACGGCGCCGCGGCGGCCCGTCAGCCCGGAGTCATCGCCGTGTTCACCGGTGCCGACATGGCGGCGGACGGCATCGGCCCGATGGTGCCGCTCTGGGCGATTACGTCGGGCGACGGAAAACCGATGGCGGAGCCGCCCCGCTTTGCGCTGGCGCGCGGTGCCGTCCGCCATATCGGTGAAGCAGTGGCTGCGGTTATTGCCGAGAGTGCCGCCGCGGCGCGCGACGCCGCCGATCTCGTGCAAGTGGACTATGAACCGCTGCCTGCGGTGATCGATGTCACAGCTGCGATGCGCGACGACGCGCCGCAGTTGCACCAGGCGGCGCCCGGTAACGTCTGCTTTCGGTTTAATCGCGGCGACGAAGCCGCGGTCAGCAAGGTCTTCGCCGGCGCGCCGCTCGCGGTGCGCCTTGATCTGGTCAATAATCGCCTGATCGGCGCGGCGATCGAGCCGCGCGCGGTGGTGGCCGATGGTAGCGAGGCGGAGAAGCTCACGCTCTACTGCGCGACGCAGGTGCCGCACCTGATCCGGCGCACGGTCAGCGAGCAACTAAACCTGCCGCAAAGCGCGATCCGGCTCGTCGCGCCCGACGTCGGCGGCGGGTTCGGCTACAAGGGCAAGCATTATCCCGAAGAAACAATTATCGCCTGGGCGGCACGGCGTTTGCGGCGGCCGGTAAAGTGGATCGCCACGCGCAGTGAATGTTTTGCTTCTGACAACCAGGGCCGTGACCATCAGACCCATGCCGAACTGGCGCTCGACGGTGAAGGACATTTTCTGGCATTACGCGTCGACACCGTCGCCAACCTCGGCGCCTACATTTCGACGTTCGGCGCCGCGATCCCGAGCGCAATCTACTCCGCGCTATTGGCGGGTGTGTACCGCACGCCGGCCATCGCCATCACTTCGACCGGCGTATTCACCAACACCTTGCCGACCGACGCGTATCGCGGTGCCGGCCGGCCCGAGGCGTGTTACGTCCTGGAGCGGCTCGCCGACGAGGCCGCGCACCTCCTCAATCTCGATCGGGCGGAAATCCGTCGGCGCAATCTCATTCCCACCGATGCCATGCCATACAAAACGCCGATCGGCCCGGTTTACGATTGCGGCGACTTTCCCAAAATCCTGTCGCGGCTTCTGGACATCGCCGACTACCGCGGTTTCGCCAAACGGCGGCGGAACGCCGAACGCGCCGGCAAGCTGCGCGGCTTTGGCATGGCCTGCTACGTGGAATCGTCCGGCGTGGCGCCGTCGCGCTTTGCTGCCGCCCTTGGCGCGCGCATCGGCTTCTTCGAGGCCGCCACTATCCGAGTGCAGCCGGACGGCAGTGTGCAGGCTCTTCTTGGAACCCACAATCACGGCCAGGGCCACGCCACGACGTTTGCGCAGATTCTTTCGACCCGGCTCGGCGTGCCGATGGCGCGGATAGAAGTGATCGAAGGCGATACCGACCGGGTCCCGTTCGGCTCCGGCACCTTCGGCTCGCGCTCGATCGCAGTCGGCGGCTCGGCGCTCGATCGCGCTGCGGGAAAGATCATCGACAAGGGCAAGCGGATCGCCGCGCATCTGCTGGAAGCGTCGGCGGGCGACATGACCTTCGTCGGCGGCGTGTTTTCTATCGCCGGCACCGACCGGCGCGTAACGCTGCAGGAAGTCGCGCGCGCGGCTTATGTGCCGACCTCCTACCCGGCCGACATGGAGCTCGGGCTACACGACTCGGCGGTGTACGATCCTACTTCCTTCGCCTGGAGCAACGGCGCGCATGCCTGCGAGGCCGAGATCGATTGCGACACCGGCGAGGTGCGCGTGCTCGGCTATTGGGGCGTTGACGACGTCGGCACCGTGATCAATCCGATGATCGTCGACGGCCAGATCCAGGGCGGCGTTGCGCAGGGGCTTGGGCAAGCCTTGCGCGAGCATTGCGTTTACGATGACTCCGGCCAATTGCTGTCCGGGTCGTTCATGGACTACGCGCTGCTGCGGGCCGCCGATATGCCGCCGGTTGTCTCCGAGCTTGATGAAAGCCAGCCCTGCACGCACAATCCGCTCGGCGCCAAGGGCTGCGGCGAGGCCGGTTCGATCGGCGCGCCGGCGGCGGTCGTCAGCGCCGTACTTGAAGCGCTCCGCCCGCTCGGCGTCGCCGACATCCAGCTGCCATTGACGCCGGAGCGGGTCTGGCAGGCCATTCACAGGGTGAAAGATAGCGGCTGACGGTCGCGCGACCTCGCGCGTTGCCGGGCAAGATAGTATGCTTTGTTGAAGTTCGTGCGGCCGCTTTCGAGTGAGGCGAAATTGAAATCGCGTGCGAAAAAACCGCGCAACCGGCCGGCCGCTGCGAAGACTCCGATGGCGCGCCAGCGAGCCAAGGCCGCAGCGGGGGCGACCGATGCTCTGCAACGCGAGCTTGCTGCCGCGCGCGATCAGATGGCTGCGATGTCGGACGTGCTGCGCGTCGTAAGTTCGTTCCCCGGCGATCTTGAGCCGGTATTCGACGCCATGCTGGAGAATGCCACGCGGTTGTGCGGCGCGAACTTCGGCGTGCTTGCGCTTCGCGAGGGGGAGGCGTTTCGCGTGGGCGCGATGCACAACATGCCGCCTATCTTCGCTGAGCGCTGGCGGCGTGATCCGGTATTTCGCACCAGTCCACTGGCGCCCATATCACGCGCGGTCGCGGGCAAGGAATCCATTGACATCGCTGATCTCTCGCAGGACCGGGCGTATCGTGAGCGCGATCCTCCCATTGTCTCATTGGTCGAACAGGGTGGCGCACGCAGTCTACTCGTTGTTCCGATGCTCAAGGAGGGTGAGCCAATCGGTACGTTTACCATCGTCCGCCGGCAGGCTCGTCCGTTCACCGACAAGCAGATCGAGTTGGTGCAGAATTTCGCCGCGCAGGCCGTCATCGCCATCGAGAACAAGCGGCTCCTAACCGAGCTGCGCGGGCGCACCGACGATCTCCAGGCATCGCTCGCCAGGCAAACTGCCACGTCCGACATCCTGCGCGTCATCAGTCAATCGCCGACCGACGCGCAGCCCGTCTTCGACAGCATCGTCGCCACCGCCGCACGGCTGCTCCGGTGTGACCTGGCGTTTGTGTTGCTTCGCGACGGCATCATTTTCTCATCCGTGGCCGCGGCCTCGCCGGAGGGCCTGCTCGCCGACCGCGGGCCCGCGAATATGCCGATCGATCGAAGCACCAACTTTCCCTCGCGCGCGATCCTCGACAAAAAAATGCTACACTTACCAGATTGGTCGCTCATCGATCTGCCTGAGCATGAGCGTTACATCCACACGACGTATGGCGTGACCTCGGCGCTGTATTTGCCGCTGCTGCGCGAGGGGGAGTGCATCGGCCTGCTCGCGCTGGCGGGAAACCGGCCCAATAGTTTCGGCCCCGCTGAGATCGCACAAGCCGAATCGTTCCGCGACCAGGCGCTGATTGCGATTGAAAATACGCGGCTGTTCAACGAACTGCGCCAGCGCACCGACGATCTCACCGAATCACTGGCGCAGCAGACGGCAACGTCCGAGGTACTTCAGGTTATCTCCAGCTCGCCCGGCGACCTTGAGCCGGTGTTTGCAACGATGCTGGAGAAGGCCGTACGCATCTGCGATGCCAAATTCGGCAGTATCTACCGCTGGGATGGCGAAGCGTATCACCTCGTGGCAACGCAGAGCACCACGACCGAGCTCGCCGAAATACGCAAGCGTGCGCCGCTTCGACCCCATCCGAAATCGCCTTTCGGTCGAATGGTCACGGAAAAGACGGCTATTCATGTCGAAGACACGATGATCGACGCAGCCTATCTCGAACGCGCTCCCGAAGCCGTTTCCGGCGTTGAAGTTGGCGGCGTTCGTACCTTGCTGGCTGTCCCCATGCTCAAGGAAAACGAGCTGATCGGTTTGATCACGGTGCTCCGCCGGGAGCAGCGTCCATTCAGTGAAAAGCAAATTGCGTTGATTACGAACTTCGCCGCGCAGGCGGTCATCGCCATCGAGAATACGCGGCTGCTCACCGAGCTGCGCCAGCGCACCGAGGATCTCACCAAGTCGCTGGAACAGCAGACGGCGACGTCGGAGGTGTTGCAAGTCATCAATTCGTCGCCCGGCAATCTTACGGCCGTATTCGACGCGATTTTGGAAAAGACCATGCGCGTGTGTGGCGCGGCGTTCGGCGTTTTAACCACCTATGACGGCAAAACTTTCCGTACTGCGGCCATGCGAGGCGTTTCAGATACCTACGCCCGGTATCGGAAGGATAATCCGCCAGCTTACGGTCCCGGCACTGGACCCATGCGAATTCTCGCTGGCGAGCGCGTTGTGCAAGTCGTGGATCTCATGGATTCGGATGCTTACCGAGTTGGTGAGCCCAACCGCCGCGCCTTAGTCGACCTGGCCGGCGCGCGTACTTCGCTATACGTTGCGCTTTCCGACGACAAAACCTTGCTGGGCTTGATCCAGATTTACCGCCAGGAAGTACGGGTTTTCTCGAACAAAGAAATTGCACTGCTGCAAAATTTCGCCGCGCAGGCGGTGATAGCCATCATGAATGCGCGGCTCCTGAGCGAACTGCGCGAATCTCTCGCCCAGCAGACCGCGACCTCCGATGTGCTCAAGGTGATATCGAGCTCGCCCGGCGAACTGCAGCCGGTATTCGAGGCGATGTTGGAAAATGCTGTTCGTATCTGCGACGCAAAGTTCGGCAATCTCGTGCTTCCCCACGGCGACTCATTTCGCGTCGTTGCAATGCACAATGCGCCTGCTGCGTTTGCCGAATTGCGGCGGCCAGATCCGACATTCCGTCTCGGTCAATCCGCACCCTTGTCGCGCGTGGTGGCAACTAAGCGATTGCTCCATATTCACGATCTGGCTGACGATCCTGCCTACAGGGAACGCGATCCGGCGGCCGTCGGGTTCGTTGACAGCGCCGGGGTTCGCACAGCTCTCCTTGTGCCAATGCTCAAGGATGGGGAATTTATCGGCGCGATCGTCATCTTTCGCCAGGAAGTCCGTCCTTTCACTGACAAGCAGATCGCCTTGGTCGAGAGCTTCGCCGCCCAGGCCGTCATCGCCATCGAGAATACGCGGCTGCTAAGCGAGCTGCGCGAATTGCTGGAGCAGCAGACGGCGACCGCCAAGGTGCTTGAAGTCATCAGCCGCTCCGCATTCGATCTTCCGGCCGTGTTCGAGACCGTCGTGGAAAGCTCGGCCCGGCTGTGCGCGGCCGACAGGGCTATCATCCATAGGTTCGATGGCGAGTTGCTGCGGGTTTCGGCCTCATTCAATACTCCGCCGGCAGAGAAAGATTGGTTGGAGCAACATCCAATTCGTCCCGGCCCTGACAGCGGGGCGGGCCGTGCCGCACTTGAACGCCGAACGATCCACAATCCCGACATCTTGGCCGATCCGGCGCATACCCTCGCCGCCAGACATTTGGAGGAAACTCGTAGGGTTATGAGCGTCCGTTCGATCCTGTGGGTGCCGATCCTCAAGGGGGATGACGTGCTGGGCGTGTTGTCGCTCTGGCACGCACAAGTTAAGCCGTTCACCGACAGACAAGTCGCCCTGGTCGAGACGTTCGCCGATCAGGCGGCAATTGCCATCGAGAACGTTCGGCTGTTCGAGGCCGAGCAACAGCGCACGAAAGAGCTTGCCGAGTCACTGGAGCAGCAAACGGCGACATCGGAGGTGCTGCGGGTCATCTCGAGCTCACCCGGCGATCTGCAGCCGGTGTTTGAAAGCATGCTGGAAAATGCCACGCGGCTCTGCGGCGCCAGCTTTGGCGCTTTGTCGCTCCAAGAGGGAGGGGTGATCCGCATGGGCGCGATGCACAACATGCCGGCGCTGTTTGCCGAGCGCTTTCGGCGCGATCCGATCATACGCGCCGGCCCGTCGGCGCCGATATCGCGCCTGGTCGCCACCAAGGATGTGGTCCACATTATCGATCTAACGCAGGATGCGTCCTATAAAGAGGGCGATCCTCCGGTTGTCGCCTTGGTCGACGATGGCCGGGTCCACAGTCTCCTCGTTGTCCCCATGCTCAAGGAGGGGGAGCTGATCGGGGCGCTGAGTATCTACAGCCAGGACGTTCGTCGGTTCACCGACAAGCAGATCGAACTAATCACGAGCTTCGCCAGTCAGGCGGTCATTGCCATCGAGAATGCGCGGCTCCTGAGCGAACTGCGCGAATCTCTCGCCCAGCAGACCGCGACGGCTGAAGTGCTTAGCGTCATCAACGCGTCCCGCGGCGACCTGCAGCCTGTGTTCGAGGCGATGGTGGAAAAGGCACGACTATTGTGCGAGGCCGATGCAGGACACCTCGCACTTCCAGTCGGCGACGATTATCGAAGCGTTGCCGCCTCCGCGATGTCGTCCGAGATGACAGCGTTGATCCAATCGATATCATATGCGCCCGGCCGCGGCACGGCCGTCGGTCGAGCGCTCGCAGAACGCCGTCCGGTCCAGATTTCCGACATTGGCGCTGACAATGAACATATCGGCCGCGAAGCTGCGGGTAAGGGCTTCATAAGGACAATCCTGGGAGTACCGCTGCTCCGGGAGGGCGAGGCAATCGGTGCGTTCGGACTATCGCGCCAGCGTGTGGAACCGTTCAGCGATCGCCAGATCGACCTGGTGCGTACCTTCGCCGACCAGGCGGTTATCGCCATCGAGAATACGCGGCTGCTAAGCGAACTGACCGAATCGCTGGAGCAGCAGACCGCCACCGCCGACGTGCTCCGCGTCATCAGTTCGTCCCCGGGTGAGTTGGAGCCGGTGTTCCAAGCCATGCTGGAGAACGCCACGCGCATCTGCGAAGCCAAATTTGGCACCCTCTTTCTACACGACCACGAAACGTTCAACGCGGTCGCGGCGTTCGGCGCGCCGCCGGCGCTTGCCGAGTTTCACCGGAAGCGCGGTTCGTTTCGACCGGCGGCCGGAACCGCTCTGGATCGTGTGTTGCAGACTAAAGACGTGGTCAGCATTGCCGACGAGTTGGCCGAGCCGACCCCGAGCATCTCGGCGCGGCTCGGTGGCGCGCGGTCGCTCATCGTTGTGCCGATGCTCAAAGAAAATGAACTGATCGGCGCCATCACCATTTATCGCCAGGAAATCCTTCCATTCACCGAGAAGCAGATCGCGCTGATCACGAGCTTCGCCAGCCAAGCGGTCATTGCCGTCGAGAATGCACGGCTCTTGAGCGAGCTGCGCCAGCGCACCGACGAGCTTGGCCGCTCGGTCGAAGAGTTGCGCGCGCTCGGCGAAACCTCGCAGGCCGTCAACTCCACGCTCGACCTTGAGATGGTGCTGAACACGATTGTGACCAAGGCGGTGCAACTCTCCGGTACCGAGGCCGGCGCGATCTACGTGTTCGACGAAGGTCAGCGCGAATTCCGCCTGCGCGCCACCTATGGAATGGATCAGGGCCTCATCGACGCGCTCGGCAATGCCCACATCGGCATCGACGAACAGAACATCGCCTTGCTTCTTGCAAATCGCGAGCCGGTGCAAAGCGCCGACTTAAAAGAGGCAGCGCGATCGCCCGTCGACGAAATTGTGCTGGGTGCCGGCTACCGCGCGCGGCTGGCGGCGCCGTTGTTCAGCGGCGATGATATCATCGGTCTTTTGGTCGTCCGCCGGCGCACGCCGGGTGCGTTTGCGCAGAATAGCGTGGACCTGATGAAGACCTTTGCGGCGCAATCGGCGCTGGCGATCCAGAACGCGCGATTGTTCCACGAGATCGAGGACAAAGGCCGGCAGCTCGAAATCGCGAGCCGGCACAAGTCGCAGTTCCTGGCCAATATGAGCCACGAGCTGCGCACGCCGCTCAATGCTATACTCGGCTACACCGAGTTGATCCTCGACAGCATTTACGGAGAAGCGCCGGAAAAGATGCGCGAAGTGCTGGAGCGGGTGCAGACTAACGGCAAGCACCTGCTCGGCCTAATCAATGACGTGCTCGATCTGTCCAAGATCGAGGCCGGGCAGCTGACGCTTTCGCTCTCCGACTATTCGCTCGCCGAGCTGGTGCAGGGCGTCTATGTCGCGGTCGAACCGTTGGCGTCGCAGAAGAAACTCGCGCTGACCACCAAAGTCGCCAAGGGCCTGCCGGTCGGGCATGGCGACGAGCGCCGCCTCGCTCAGGTGTTGCTCAACTTGGTCGGCAACGCGATCAAGTTCACCGATAATGGCGAGGTGGCGATCGAGGCGTCCTGCGCCAACGGCGCATTCAACGTCGCGGTGCGCGACTCTGGTCCCGGCATCGCCCCTGCCGATCAGAGCAAAATCTTCGAGGAGTTCCAGCAGGTCGACAACACCTCGACGCGGCAAAAAGGCGGAACCGGGTTGGGGCTTTCGATTTCCAAACGGATCGTCGAGATGCATGGCGGCCGCATTGTCGTGAATTCCGAGCTCGGTAAGGGGTCGACTTTCACGATCAAGGTTCCAGTGAAGGCCGAAGACGAGGGGCATGCCGCATGAGCAAGCGCATCCTAGTGGTGGAAGACCAGGAGGATAACCGGCGGATCCTGCGCGACCTGCTCACCAGCGTCGGCTTTCAGCTGGTCGAGGCAGAGGACGGCGAGAAGGGCGTGGCTGCCGCCGAGATGCACCGCCCGGATCTTATCCTTATGGATATTCAGATGCCGGTGCTGGACGGCTATGAGGCGACGCGGCGCATCAAGGCCAATCCCGAACTTAAGGCCATCCCGATTATCGTGGTAACGTCTTACGCGTTGTCCGGCGACGAAGCCAAGGCTCGCGCCGCCGGTTGCGATGGCTACATCACCAAACCGTACAGTCCGCGGCAATTGCTCGCCAAGATCAAAGAACATTTGCACTAGCTCTTGCGGCGCCGAGAATCCGATGCACAGTCCTCCGCGCATTCTTATCGTCGACGACAATGAGACCAACCGCGACATTCTGCGCACGCGGCTCGCGCCGCACGGCTATGAATTATTGGAAGCAGTCGACGGTGAGGAAACCCTATCGGCCGTGCACGACCATCGTCCGGACCTTATTCTGCTCGACGTGATGATGCCGAAGATCGACGGCATCGAAGTCTGCCGCCGGTTGAAGGCTGATCCAGATTTGCCATTCATCGCCATCATCCTGGTGACGGCCAAGGCGGACACTAAGGATGTGGTGGCCGGACTGGAAGCGGGCGCCGACGAATATCTAACCAAGCCGCTCGATCAGGCCGCGCTGGTCGCCCGCGTCAAATCCATGCTGCGGATGAAGGAACTGACCGACAAAGTGAGTGCGCAGGCTGCCGACCTGGCCGGATGGAATCGGACACTGGAAGAACGCGTGGAGCAGCAGCTTGCCCAAATCGGCCGTATGGACCGCCTCAAGCGCTTTCTCTCTCCGCAAGTCGCCGAGTTGATCCTGTCAGCGGGCGACGATCGTGCGCTCGACAGCCACCGCCGGCAGGTCACCGTGGTGTTTTGCGACTTGCGAGGATTTACCGCTTTCGCCGAGACGGCGGAGCCGGAAGAGGTGATGGGCATTCTGCGCGAATATCACGCGAGCGTCGGCACCATCATCCACAAATTCCAGGGCACGATCGAACGCTTCGCCGGCGACGGCCTGATGGTGATGCTCAATGACCCGGTTCCGATCGACGATCCCTGCGGTCAGGCGGTGCGCATGGCGGCGGAGATGCGCACGGCGGTCGGTGCCCTGACCGACAAGTGGCGCAAGCAGGCTTTCGAGCTCGGTTTCGGCATGGGGATCGCGCACGGCTACGCCACGCTCGGCCGCATCGGTTTCGAAGGCCGTTTCGACTATGCCGCCATCGGCTCGGTCACCAATCTTGCGGCGCGGCTCTGTGCCGAAGCCAAGGACGGACAAATTCTGATCGACGGCAAAGTCGGGGCGGCAGTGGAGAATATCGCCGAGCTTGAACCGCTCGAGGCACTGATGCTCAAGGGATTCCACCGTCAGGTGAGTGCCTCCAACGTTCGCGCCATTTTGGCTTGACGCCGGCGCGCCTACTTCGCCGGCAGCGCCGCGACCGCTTCGATCTCGAACACCAAACCGTCGATTGCAAGCCTGGAAACCACCACCAGCGTACCTGCAGGCGGTGTTGCGGTGTTGACATACATGTCGCGGACCTCGCGATAGTGCTTAAGGTCGGCGATGTTCAGCAAATAATTGTTGATCTTCATTACGTCCTTGAAGGTTGCGCCGACTTCGGCCGACGCCGCTTTCAGATTTTCGAATGCCAAAACTATTTGCGTGCGGGCGTCTAGCGGGATCTTCAGATCGCGGTCGGCACCGACCCGCCCGGCGATATAGACCATGCGTCGGGGGTGACTTCGACGACGTGGCTATAACCGGGCGGTTTGAATAGCGCTTGCGGATTGAGATAACGCACGCTCATCTTCATTTCCTCGCAGGGTTACCTGGTTCTGAACGTCTCGGCTTTGTAAAGGTTATCCATTTACTTCGAACAATTCGATACACGTGTCGTAAAGAATAGCCCTTCAAGCAATCTTCAGCATAGGCCGAGAACCCAGCGGCACGGGCTCAAAAGCCTACGCGCTTTCACCAATTCAATACTACCGGCGCACCACAGTCGGTACGCGAAGTAACAAACATCTCCGCGGCGTGGACGGGAATCGGTCGTGCGCAAAAGCACTGTTGTGATGATCGCCTTTGCTGGCCTCTTCGGCCTGCTCGCTGTGTTTTTGTCACAAACTTGGCTTAAAAACCAAGCTGAAATGCGGATGCGCAGCCTAGAGGCGCAGCGAAAGTCGACCCCGCCAACGCACACCATCGTCGTCGCCAGTCGGCCACTGCGCTTCGGTGACGAACTAAGTGCCGGATCATTGCGCGAAATGCCGTGGCCGAACGACTCCTTGCCGGCCGGCGCCTTCAGCAAAATCACCACGCTCACCTCAGGCAGACGCATCGCGCTGATGCCGATCGACCCCAACGAAGCGATCCTTGCTGCAAAAATCACCGGCCCGGGCCAGCGCGCGACGCTTTCGGCCGTTTTGTCTGATGACATGAAGGCCGTCACTATACGCGTCAACGATGTAGAAGGCGTCGCCGGTTTTGTGCTCCCGGGTGACCACGTAGACGTTGTCGTGTCACGGGCGAACGAACCAAATGCCGCCATGAGCGACGTCGTTTTGCAGAACGTGCGTGTACTTGCCGTCGATCAAATGGCCGACGATCGTGCCGACAAGCCGTCCGTTGTTAAAGCCGTGACTCTTGAAGTCGATGCAATCGACGGGGAAAAAGTCGCGCTGGCCTCGGTTATGGGCACGCTGTCGCTGATGCTTCGCAAGGCCGGGGATATCGGTGAGGCGACAACCCGGCGCATCACCTTCGCCGATCTCGGGCACGCCGCCGCGCCTTCGCACGATGCACGCTTCGTCACTATCGGCGTAATGCGCGCGACGAAGAAGTCGGATTACAGCGTGCCGGTCGAAGCAATACCGACGCATGCCGCGGCGCTCACCGGGCGGCCAGCGGTGCAAGACTGAACGATAACGGAAGACAAGCAATCTTGGGGACGTGAGCAGAGTTTGGGATGAAGAGTGGCGGGAGGCAAAAATGTTGAGCCAGTGCAAAATGAATGAAAGCGCCGGAGCGTTCCGGTCAATTTCGAAGCTGAAGGCAAAATCGCGGGTGCTAGCGCATCGGTTCCGGGCGGTGGCGGTGATGATGCTGATAACAGTATTCGCCGTTGCGCCGTGCGAGTTGCGCGCACAGCAACACGTCACGCTGGCTCACGCGGCCCGTACCACGATCATAAACGTGTCCCTCGGCAAGTCGGAAGATGTTCATACCGATCAGACCATCGTCGACATCTCGGTCGGCGATCCAACCGTCGCCGACGTCAATCCGCTTACCGATCATGCGCTGTCAATCCTAGGCAAGAAGATCGGCACCACCCGGGTCACCGTCTATGGCGAGGACAAAAAGCTTGTGGGGATCTTCGACGTTGAGGTTTCCTACGACATCTCGCGGGCCGGGTCCGAGATAGCGGCGCTGTCCGGCGGCAGCATCCGGGTCTCGTCGGTGAATGGCCGTATCCTGCTAACCGGGACCGCCCCCGACGCGGTCACCCTCGATAAGGCAGTGATGATCGCGCGGCAGTTCGTACCCGATCCAATCAATACCGTCCAAGTACTGCGGCCGCAGCAGATCATGCTGGAAGTTCGCTTCATCGAGGTCGACCGCTCAGCGAGCCGCGAACTCGGCGTGCAGTGGAATATTTTCGGCTCGCGCGCGGTAGCTAATATCGGCAATCAGGTGCCGGCGGGGCAGCTGCCGATCACGGCGCCGGGCGGCGCCTTCCAGCAGCCGGGTAGCGTCGTCGGCGGCATGAGCGTACAGCCTCCGGGCGTTACCGGCACTCCGCTGTCGCCGGTCGTTGCCGCCGGCGTGCTCTCGGGCGCGGCTCCGTTCGGCTTCCTGGTCAGCCAGCTCGGCGGCTCGGTGCAGATGTCGCTCAACGCGCTGGAGCAAAAAGGCCTGGCGCGCAGCCTGGCGGAGCCCAACCTGGTGGCGCTGTCGGGGGATACCGCAAGCTTCCTTGCTGGCGGACAATTTCCTGTCCCCGAGGCAAACGGCCTGGGCACCATAGCGTTTGCCTATCAGCCGTATGGTGTCGGGCTGTCGTTCACCCCGACCGTGCTCAAGGACGGTCTGATCAATCTCGTGATCAAGCCGGAAGTGAGCGAAATCGACACGACGCACACCGTCACGGTCGCCGGCACCTCGGTTCCGGAACTCATCACGCGCAAGGCCTCGACGACGCTCGAATTGCGCGACGGTCAAAGCTTCATGCTTGGCGGACTGTTGCAGAACCAGACCACGACTGCGCAGGACCAGCTGCCGTGGGTCGGCGACGTGCCGGTGCTGGGCGCGCTATTCCGATCCAGCCAATACCAGAAGAACGAAACCGATCTCGTGATTATGGTGACGCCGCATCTCGTCAACCCGATGCGGCCGACCAAAGTTGCGCATTCGCCGCTCGACAACACCTTGCCGGGCAACGACGTCGACTTTTTCCTCAATGGCCAGGCTGAAGTCAGCCCGGCGATGGCGCGTCTGGCGTTCGGCGCGCCTAACCGGCCCTATGTCGGCCACATCCTCGATCTGCCGAAGAAAGGAGACGCCTATGTCGTCGCCAAAGATTGATGCGCGCGGCGGTGCGATCGCTACGGCCGTCATTGTCGCGGCCATGCTTTCGGGCTGCTCCGATCCGGGCCTGTACCTTGACCGGCGCGATTCCATTGCGCTCAGCGCCGGCGATGCGATCGAAGCCAACAAGGTTGCCCAAGTTGTCGATCCATGGCCGGCCTATAGCGGCAACACCAACATCGCTTTCAATGGTCAGAGGATGCAATCCGCGGTCGAGCGCTACCGCACCAATCTAGTGACTCCGCCGATCGACCCGATGATGATGCAGGTCGCCAACCCGACGCAGCCGACGGCGCAGACCAATTCCCAGAACACCACGGTTACAAGTGCCAATCCGGCGGGAACGAACAGTTCGACGACCTCAACGACGACCTCGACCGGCCAATAATCCCGCTCCGCGACACGAACCCGCACACATGCACAGCAGTCGTTCTACAAGTCCAATGGGCTCGCTCCGAGTGGTCGTCGTGACCGCCGACCATGAATTCGAGGACAGCGTCCGCGCCACGTTTACATCCGACGCTCGAATCGGACTCCGCGTAATCAGCGGGCGAATTTCGCAAAGCGGCGCAGACGACCTTGCCGACGCTACGGTGGTGGTCGCCGATCTCGGCGACGGGGACGAGGCGGAGCTGCTCGCGCTTGGACAAGCGATGCAGCGCCTCGGCGATAACCCGCCAGTGATCGCGGTGACGCGAGGTTTCGACGGAACAGTAGCGCGGCGCCTGATGCAAATGCGGGTGGCCGATTGCCTCGTCAAGCCCGTGTCCCCGGTCGACTTGGCGCGAACTTGCGCGCGGGCCGCCAGCGCTCCAGCCAAAGCCGCAACCACCGAAGCGCAGACAATCACCTTTCTGCCGGCAGTCGGCGGCGCTGGTGTCACCACGCTTGCGGTGCAGACCGCCATGCTGCTGCTCAATGCCGGTACCCGCACCAAGACAGCGACGTGCTTGGTTGACCTGGATTTCCAGCATGGTACCTGTGCCGATTATCTCGATATTGAGCCGCGCCTTGACCTCGGGGAAATCGAGCCGCGCCCGGAACGGCTGGACCGACAATTGCTTGAAGTCATGCTTTCATACCATGCCTCCGGTCTAGCGGTGGTGGCGGCGCCGAACCGGCCGGCAGAAATGCGCTTATTTGATCCCGACGTCGTGACCCGGTTGCTCGACCTGGTGTCGGCGCATTTTGATTTTGTCGTGTTCGACATGCCGCGGACGTGGTTCTCCTGGACCGACAGTGTGCTGCTCGGCTCCAACAAGGTTTTCATTGTCAGCGAGACAACGGTGCCGAGCCTGCGCCAAGCCAGGCAATTGTTGGGCGCGATCAGCGAGCGGCTCGGCGATGACGTCAAGCCGAAGGTGATCGTCAACCGATTCGAGCAAAAGCTGTTTTCGTCGGGCTTACGCCGCGGCGATGTCGAGCGGGCGATCGGCGATGCCGTTGCCGGCTATGTGCCGAACCACTATGGGCTCGTCCGGGAAGCGATCGACCGCGGTGTACCGCTGGATGAAATTAAGCCTGGCAACAAGGTGACCGCGCAATTGAAGAAATTCATTCTGCCGCTGGCCGGCAGCAAGCTGGGCAAGGGGTCTGCGGCAGTCGAAAGAGATCGGGGTCCACGCGACCGGGGTGTCGCTTTAGCGCGCGGGGTGAAGAGCATGACCGTGCCGTAGGAGGCATCCCATGGTCGGTCGTTTCTCCATTCGTCGCGTCGCTGCGCCGGAGCTTGCTCCGGTCGGCGAAACTGTTATCGCCAAGGATGTGACCTCGTCGGTCGTCGTCGCGCCCGCTCCGGACGCGGCTAATCCGCTGCTCAGCGAAAAGCTCCTCGACGCCAAGGTGCGACTGCACCGGCGCTTAATCGAAGAAATCAA
The DNA here is from genome assembly GCA_963747855.1 of uncultured Alphaproteobacteria bacterium. Taxonomy (GTDB): domain Bacteria; phylum Pseudomonadota; class Alphaproteobacteria; order Rhizobiales; family Xanthobacteraceae; genus BOG-931. The sequence goes on along the minus strand of CAVVGN010000001.1, from coordinate 1,306,691 downwards.
TCTGTCGGCGTTGGAAAAGCTGCCGGCTGCGGAGATCCGCAACCACGTTCAACAAATGGTCTCGCAATATGTCCTGACCGAGCGGCTGGCGCTCAATGCTCAGGAGTTGAACGATTTCGTATCCGAAATCCTCGACGAGATGCAGGGTCTCGGCCCGCTGGAGCCGCTGCTCAAGGATCCAGCCGTCAACGATATCCTGATCAACGGCCACGAGTGCGTCTATGTCGAGCGGCGCGGTCTGCTTGAGTCCACCGGCGTTCGTTTTAAGGACGAGGCGCATCTTCTTCGCATCGTCAATAAAATCGTCTCGGCTGTCGGCCGCCGGGTCGACGAAGCGCAGCCGATGTGCGACGCACGCCTGCTCGATGGTTCGCGCGTCAACGTGGCAGTGCGGCCGGTCGCAGTTGACGGCCCGCTGATGTCGATCCGCAAGTTCTCCAAGAAACCTTTCAGCCTCAACAAGTTGGTCGAGATAGGCGCTTTGCGGCCGCAGATGGCGGAGCTTCTTGCCAAGGCGGTGACAGCGCGCGTCACGCTGATCATCTCCGGCGGTACCGGTTCCGGAAAAACGACCATGCTCAACGCGCTGTCCGCCTACATCTCGGAAAAAGAGCGCCTTCTCACCATCGAGGATGCCGCCGAGCTGCAATTGCAGCAGCCGCATGTTGGGCGTCTGGAGACGCGCCCGCCCAACATCGAAGGCAAAGGAGAGATCCGCCAGCGCGACCTGGTGAAAAATGCGCTGCGTATGCGTCCGGATCGCGTGATTCTCGGCGAATGCCGTGGCGAAGAGGCCTTCGATATGCTGCAAGCCATGAACACTGGCCATGAGGGTTCAATGGCGACCATTCACGCCAACACCCCGCGCGACGCCATTTCGCGCTTGGAGCAGATGATCGGCATGGCCGGCATGCCGATGACGGTCGCCAGCATCCGCGGCCAGATTGCCGCGGCCATCCGGGTCATCGTGCAGCTGTCGCGGCTGTCCGACGGCAAGCGCCGGGTGATGAGTATTGCCGAGATCACTGGCCTGGAAGGCGAGATCATCCAGATGCAGGAAATCTACAAATTCGCGCGCACCGGTACCGCACCGGACGGCGGTGTACTTGGCCATTTCCAGGCAACCGGCGTGCGCCCGCGCTTTCTGGCTGATCTGGCGGCGCAAGGGATCAAGATCCCGGGCGGCTATTTTGATCCTTCGCAGCCGCTGTGATGGTCATGCTGTTGGACCTGGACCCGCTCTACCTGATCTGGCTTTTCGTCGCACTTTCAGCGGCGTTGACCGCCGAGGCCGTCTACCTGTTGTGCTTTTCCACCGCGTCCTATCGCAGCCAAATCAATCGGCGGCTGATGCTGGCCAAGGATCGTGACCGCGAAAGCGTGCTTGTGGCGCTGCGCCGAGAGCGCGGTCTCACCGAACAGGGCAATTACCGGCTGATTTTCTTCGCCCTTAATCGGCTGATCCTGCAATCGGGCATCACCATCGGGCTGGCGCGGCTGGCGCTTGTCATCGCCATTGGCAGCGTTGTTTCCTTCGTCGCCACGGTGCTATTCCGCGGCAGTTTGGCCGAAGCAGGCATTGTCGGCTTCCTGTGCGCGACGGTGCTGCCGATTTTGGTCCTGCACCTATTGCGCCGAAGGCGGCAAAAGAAATTCGCCGCGCAGTTTCCCGACGCGCTCGATACCATCGTGCGTAGCCTGAGGGCCGGGCACCCAGTACCGGTCTCGATTTCACTGGTGGGCCGTGAGATGCCCGATCCGATCGGCAGTGAATTCGGCATCTTATCGGATGAAATCACCTACGGTGCGGATTTGGAAACGGCGCTGCGTAACCTTTATCTGCGTATCGGCTCCGACGATCTGCCTTTGTTCGTTATTGCCGTCAGCATCCAGGCTTCCACCGGTGGTAATCTCGGCGAAATACTTCAAAATCTTTCCGCCGTCATTCGCCAGCGTTTCAAGATGCGGCGGAAAATTCGGGCATTGGCGGCGGAAGGGCGCGCTTCGGCGATGATACTTTCGGCGTTGCCGATCGGACTATTCATCGTGGTGCAGATCACATCACCGGATTTCTACGCATCCGTCTGGCATGAGCATCTCACCAAGCTTCTCTTGGTCGGTGGCGCCGTGTGGATGCTGGTCGGCAATTTGACGATGTTCAAAATGGTCAATTTTAAGGTCTAACCGATGGATGCAACCAGCCTCTTCGGCGACAGCGCTGCGACGACGCTGAGCGCTCTCGTCTTCCTCGCCGCCGGAACACTCGCCTTTGCCGTTATGATCGGCGCGCGCGCCCGCAATGCGGTGCGTCGCCGTGCGGCCCGCGTTGCAGCGGACCAGGATTTCGGGGGCGGCTCGCATGGGCTGCATCAATCCGGCCTTGAGGCCTTGCGCAAACTCGTCGAGCGCGCGACAAAATACTATAGCGCGGTCGACAGCAAAGATGTGAAAGTGCTGCGTCGTCGGCTCGTGCAGGCCGGAATCTATAATACGCACGCGGCCGCCTATTTCTTTATTGCGCGCACTGGTCTGGCGATCGGCTTGGCGCTAGCATCATTATTTATCGTGTCGCTGTTCTCACTTCAGGTCAAAACATCATTCTGGCTTTTAGTGATGATCGCGGGGCTGTGCGGCTATCTGGCTCCCGGCCTCTATCTCGATCGGCGCATCAAGACGCTACGTCAAGAGCATCAGGCCGGATACCCGGACTTCATGGATTTGTTGGTAGTGTGCGCGGACGCCGGTCTCGCCATGGAAGCGGCGCTGGAACGGGTGGCGCGCGAACTCGGCGACTCACACCGTTCGCTTGCCGCCAACATTCACATCGCTAACCTGGAAATTCGCGCCGGTCGTACACTCACGGATGCCCTCGAGCATTTAGCCGATCGTCTCGGCCTCGAAGAAGCGCACTCATTTGCCAATCTCATACAGCAGTCGGATGAGCTCGGCTCAAGCATCAGCAATGCGCTTCGTGTCTACAGTGACGACATGCGCCACAAACGTTTGTCGCGCGCCGAGGAAAAGGCCTACAGCCTGCCGGCCAAGCTCTCGGTGCCCATGATGGTGTGCATTTTCCCGGTCCTATTCATCGTCATCCTGACCCCGGTCATCGTTCGTTTGGCCACCGGCAATTGGTAGCGAATTTGCCCCCTAAGCTGCTGGTCGGAAGCGGATTTTCCCAATCCGAATGCGGACAAGCAATTCCTTAACCGTCATCGCCTAGCTTTGCGGGCCGGTTTAGCGTCGGCCGCCGGAAGATCGACGCAATCCTCACGTTCAGGGGAACTTTAGCCGGCGTGTTTGGTCCAAAGCGCGTTGATGAGCACCCGATCAGCCCCGGCCCTCATGGTTCTTACGGCGTGTTTGGCGCTGCTGGGCGGATGCGCCTCGTCGACGAAGTTCGGCGATTTATGGACGTCCAAGAGCGCCGAAAACTCCACAGCCTCAGCCGCCGCCAGCGCTGACACCACCGGCTCGATTGTCACGCCGCCGGCCGAACCGGGCCCGAGCGGAGAACCGGTCGCGCCGCTGGCCCAGCCGGGGTTGCTCGGCGATGATCCGAATGACGACCTGCAACTCGGCAAGAAGTATTTTCGCAGCAACAATTTTGGTCTGGCTGAGAAGAGCTTCCGCACCGCAGTCGAGAAACATCCGCGCGACCCGGAGGCTTGGGTCGGGCTCGCGGCGTCGTACGACCGGTTGCGCCGGTTTGATCTTGCCGACCGCGCCTACCAGGAGGCGATACGGATTGTCGGCCGGACTCCGGAAGTCCTCAATAATCTTGGCTTCTCATATCTGCTGCGCGGCGATCACGCACGCGCGCTGAAAATCTTCCGCGAGGCGCAGGGGAAGGACCCAGCCAACCCTTACATCCAGGCGAATATCCAGCTGCTGGAAGAGAGCGCCCGCAGCGGCAAGGCCGTGCAATAACGCGCCGCGTCGCGTGCCGGTCGCGATCAGTCTACCTCATCGCCAATGTCTCGCCGGCCAAAAAAGGCAGCAGTGCCGACCAGCACCAGCGCCACCATGATTGCGTAGGCGCAATCGCCATGAAATGCTCACCCCTGCGACGGCATCAACTCAAACATCATAAGCTTATTTTAGCGCTGGCATCGCAATTTGCCGCCAATTCCGCAAAAAGCGGCTGTATAATTGTATCAAAACAAATCGGAGTTGGCCTTGAGTGAATCGAAACAATTGCACCTCGGCGCGTTCATGCGCCCGGTTACCATCCATACCGGCGCCTGGCGCTATCCCGGCGCGTTTCCCGACGCCAATTTCAATTTTGCGCATATTAAGCGCCTCGCGCAGACGCTGGAGCGTGCCAAGTTCGACGCCTTTTTCATGGCCGACCACCTGGCGGTGCTCAACATGCCGCTCGACGCGCTCAAGCACAGCCATACAGTCACCTCGTTCGAACCGTTCACGTTGCTCTCGGCGCTTGCGGCGGTTACCGAGCGTATCGGTCTGGTCGCCACCGGCTCGACCACGTTCGATGCGCCCTATCATGTAGCGCGGCGGTTTTCCTCGCTCGACCACATCAGCGGCGGCCGCGCCGGTTGGAATATCGTCACCACGTCCAATCCCGATGCGGCGCTTAATTTCGGCATGAGCGATCACATGGAGCACGGCGAGCGCTATCGCCGCGCGCGCGAGTTCTACGACGTGGTCACCGGATTGTGGGATTCCTGGGCGGATGACGCTTTCATCCGCGACGTGGGGCAGGGACTGTTCTTCGATCCGGACAAGTTGCATGTGCTCAATCACAAGGGAAAGTACTTGTCGGTGCACGGGCCGCTCAATATCGCGCGCCCGGTGCAGGGCTGGCCGGTGATCGTGCAGGCGGGCGCCTCCGATTCCGGCCGCCAGCTTGCCGCCGAGACCGCCGAAGCAGTGTTCACGCCGCCATCCAACATCGCGGCCGGGCGCGAGTTCTATGCCGACGTCAAAGGCCGCATGGCGAAGGCCGGCCGCGACTGCGACCACATGAAAATCATGCCAGCATGTTTTGTCGTGGTCGGGGAAACCGTCGAGGAGGCGCGCGCCAAGCGGGCCAAGCTCGATAGCCTCGTATACTACGACAGCGCCATTGCCTCATTGTCGATTGCGCTCGGGCACGACGCTTCGCGCTTCGATCCGGACAAGCCGCTGCCGGAAATTCCCGAAAGCAATGCCAGCAAGAGTGCGCATGAGCGCGTGGTCAAAATGGCGGCGCGGGAAAATCTAACGGTGCGGCAGCTTGCGCAGCGGCTCGGCGGCTATTCCGGTCTTGCCATGGTCGGCACGCCGAAAACCATTGCCGACGAGATGGAAGAATGGCTGGCGAGCGAGGCAAGCGACGGTTTCACCATCATGTTCCCGTATCTGCCGGGCGGGCTCAATGATTTCGCCGATAAGGTGGTGCCGGAATTGCAGCGCCGCGGCCTGTTCCGGCGCGAATACGAGGGCAAGACGCTACGCGAGAATCTCGGCCTGCCTCGGCCGGAGAACCGGTTCTTCCAAGCGCGTAAGGCGGCCGAGTAAGGCTTCTCCTGACCCTACGCCAACAGGGTTTCGAGCTGCCTGGCGGCGGTCACCGTTCGCACCAAGACTGGGGCGGGACGACCGCGTACCGTAATCTCCTTATCCGGTAGCGAGTCCCGAGGAAGCCCCGACCACCCATAAACCTCGGCCGAGATGACGGCCTGACATTGGAGTTCCTTGGTCATCTCCTGGAGCCGCGCGGCGACATTAATGGCGTCGCCCAGCGCCGTGAACGTGGCGTTTTCGCCGTAGCCGATGGTGCCGACGATGACCTCTCCTCCGTTGATGCCGATGCCGAACCGGATGGGAGCGCGCTGGGCCTCGGCAAGCTCGCGGTTCAGACGCTCGACGTTTTGGCCGATCATCGAGGCCGCCTCGATCGCTTGGCGGCATGCAGTTCGCGGATCCGCATCGATGCCGAACAATGCATGCAGTCCATCCCCGAGATACTGGTTTACGTTGCCGCCCGCTTTTGTCACCGCGTCGGCGACCGCTCCCAAGAAGCGGGTGACGATGAAGACCGAATCGAAAGGCAAAAGTTCCGTCGCCATCTGCGTCGAGCCGCGCATGTCGACAAACATGCTCACCACATAGCGCTCTTCGCCGGGTTGGCTGCGCTCCTTGTTACGCAAAAGCGAGGTACCGAACTGCGGTGGCAGCAGCGGGACGAAAGCGATGTCCTTCATCGGGCGCAATTGGCAGGCAAGCCGAACCGCGGGATCTGCGCCAACGCCAATCCGCTCCAGGACAAAAGCTTCTCGTGCCGAAGGCTCCGGCAGGCCGCTGTTGCCGCCGATGACGCGAATCCGACAAGTGGAGCAACGACCCTTGCCGCCGCAAACGTTTGCATGCGGCACGTGATGGCGATAGCTCGCTTCCAGCACGGAAAGACCTTTCGGTACGCGAATGATCCTATCCGGATAGGTGAGATTGATGATCCCGTGCCGCCGTTCGTTGATCAGACGAATGCCCCGCGCCGCGAAGACGGCGCCGATCGCTCCGGCATAAAACAGCAAAAAATAATCTCGTATCCGTATGAGATTCGCGCGCTCAGCTTCAGTGCCAATATTGGCCGGTGCGAGAATTTGCGCGCGCCACCCAGGCTGCTGGGCCAACTGTCTGACCGTTCGTCCCTGTTGGTAGTAACCGAGGAACGCCAAAGCCGGCAACAGCACCGCCAATCCGAGCAGCGCCGGGGCGAGGCGCGGAAACGACGGTTTCAGACGCAGCCACAGGTAAAGCCCAATGCAGCCGTGAATCCAGGCAATGAATAGCAGCGAAGCTTGCGTAACGCCGAGCTCCGGCTGTGCCACCCAAAAGGTGTATAGCGCTTGCGCGAAGCTTCTGTGCAGTCCGTACAGCGTGACGCCGAGGCGCTCGCCAATCAGGTGGGTACACAGAATGACCGGAATACTAAGACCGAGGGTCAGCTGCACGATTTCGGTCGTCTTCCAGCGAAAATATCGGCGCTGATAGAGCGCCCACAGGCCAAGCGACCCGTGCACGAGAAAAGCGGGATAGAGCAGCAGCGTTCCGATCGAGCTGTGCCACAAGACCATATGGAACCGCAGCCCATATTCCATGGCTTCGAGTGAAATATTGCCCAGCGTGTGGTTGAGGTAATGCGAAAGCAGGTATGAGAAAAGAATGAGTCCACAAATCAACCGGACCTGACGCACGCCGATGCCGCGCACGAGCTCGAGCGGCCTGAAGTTCGCCCATGGTCGACTTGCGTTCACTTATCCCTCGCACCTGATGTCGGACCGGCCGGGGCGGTTCACCGCTTCCCGCGGCTTCTCGGAAGGCCGACAATAGAGCCCTACTTTCGTTGGCGCTCAATACCGGAACGCGGGCCGGCCGTCGCAAATGTGCATGTAATCGAAGCCGGCCGGGTGACTTTATCGAACGAAATAGATATTTCGCAGATCCACGACGACCGTACGCCTTATTGGCTCTTGCAGGGGGCCGAACGGTGACCTTGCTGGTACCGAAACTGGAATTTATGGTCCGCCAGTTGTGCCGCCTTGAAGGCGCGCTGTGTTGCAATTGAGAACATATGACGCGAAAAGCTGGCTGGGCGACGACGATCATCGTCAATGCGTTACTCTCCGCTGCGGTGTGGACTGCCGGTGCGTCGGCCCAGCCGCAACCGCAACAGCTCAATTGCGTCTTAACAGACACGGAGGCTAAACCCGCATCTGAAAGCCGACCGATTGTCGTCGTGTTTGATGAAGGCGCGAAGACCCTGAGCGCCAAGGACGGCAATCACAGTTACAGCTTCACCACGATTTCAATCAGCAACGTGGCCTTGAACGGTACTACTGACAGCATCAGCCTCGGGATTGACCGATCCTCTCTTGGCATCGTGTGGCAGCAATACGCGGCGGGCAAGGTGACAACCGAATTTGGGCATTGTCAGCCGGGCATTGTCGGCCCACCGGGGCTTCCACATAAATAAAGACGCGGCGGCGAACGACTATCACTCATAACGCAGCGCGTCGATCGGGTTGAGACTTGCCGCCTTGCGCGCCGGGTAAAATCCGAAGAACACCCCGACCGCGGCGGAGAACAGAAAGCCGCCAACGACGGCCGTCAGCGATACCGGCGCCGGCCAATTGAATACCAAGGAAATCACAACGGACAAGGCGACACCCGTGACAATGCCGGCGAGGCCGCCGCTGACGCTGAGAAAGATAGCTTCGGCCAAAAACTGAAGCAGGACGTGCAGGCGCCGTGCGCCGATCGCCATCCGCAATCCGATCTCGCGCGTGCGCTCGGTTACCGAAACGAGAAGGATATTCATGATGCCAATGCCACCGACCAGAAGGGAGATCGAAGCGACGGCGGCGAGCAAAAGCGCCATGATGTGACTGCTGCTCTCCGCAGTTTCGGCGAACTGGCTCAGGTTACGCACGTCGAAGTCGTTGACAGCACCGCGCTTAATGCGATGGCGGTGAATGAGGGTGTCGCTTGCTTGTCGAATGGCGGTCTGCACCAAAGGCTGACTCACCGCCTGCACATAGATCTGATTGGCATAACCCGTCAGGCGCGCCTGTAGATTGTAGGGGTTGGGCGGCGGCAGATAGGGCCAATTGAGCGGCGTTTGTGCCGTGGTCGGAGCCGCGACACCGAGAACTTTGCGTTCAGCGGTCGTGAACGGCATCATTACGAGATCGTCCTGATCGGTGCCGAACGCCGATTGACCCTTAGCGGTCAGTACGCCGATCACCTGGAGTGGCACGCTCTTGACCTGGATGAAGGCGCCGACCGGGTTCTCGCCGGAGCTAAAAAGTTGGCGGTATACCGTTTGGCCGATGACGACGACAAGGTTGGCCTTGTTGTTGTCCTCGGCCGTGATGTCACGCCCGGCGGCGATGCGCCAATTCGTGATTAACGGATAGAACGGGCTCACACCTTGAATGTTCGTCGTCCAGTTTTGGTTAGCATACTGTACCTGCCCCTGCTGGCGAATGAGGTAGCCGACCTGCGCGACTGCGGAATCCTCGCGGCGAATCGCGCGCGCATCCGCAATCGTGAGCGTGCTGGCGCTGCCGAAGCCGGCGCGGATGCCACCCGTGGTCGCCGCTCCGGGCAGGATGACGACAACGTTGGTGCCGAGGCTCTCGATCTGCTTGCGGACTGCTTCGCTCGCGCCGTCGCCGACGGCGACCATGACGATGAGAGCTGCGACGCCAATGAACACCCCGAGCATGGTAAGCGCCGAACGCATCTTGTTGCGACCGATCGCCTGAGCCGCGGCGACGAGGATCATGAGCGCGAAGGCCAGAAACCCACCGGTCGCAAGTGTGGAGGTAGACGGCTCGGCCGGACGGAAGAAGGCCGTGCGTTCGGCGGCAGCCGCGGCTGCCGGCGCTGTGGGTAATGCCGGCACTGTCGGCGCTGCCGATTTGGCCACTCGTTCGTCGGAGGTGATGACGCCGTCGCGCATGGTTACGATGCGATCGGCGTAGGCAGCGATGTCGGCCTCGTGGGTCACCAGGACGATGGTGACTCCTTGTTCGCGATTGAGCGAACAGAGCGTTTCCATGATCTCATGCGAGGTCCGCGTATCGAGATTGCCGGTCGGCTCATCGGCGAGAAGAAGGCTCGGCGCATTGATCAACGCGCGGGCAATCGCGACGCGTTGTTGTTGACCGCCGGAGAGCTGGCCAGGCGTATTGCGCTCGCGCTCACCCAAGCCGAGAAGGTGCAGCGCCGCACGTGCTCGTTCAAAGCGCACGGCGCGGTGTTTCGGCCCTGAGGCGGCGTAGTAAAGCGGCAGGCCGACATTCTCGATCGCGCTGGTGCGGGCCAAGAGATTAAAGTTCTGGAAGACGAAGCCGAGCCGCTCGCTACGGATGCGGGCGAGTTCCGGTTCGCGCAACGCTGCCACATCGACACCCTCAAGAAAATAACGGCCGCTGGTCGGGCTATCGAGGCAACCGAGAATATTCATCAGTGTCGATTTTCCCGAGCCCGACGAGCCCATGATGGCGACGAACTCGCCGCGCTGGACGGTCAGGTTAACGCCGCGGAGCGCTGTGACCGTGACGTCGCCGACGACGAAAGTGCGGGTAACATTCTCGACCCTGATAACCGGGTGCTTTGCCGTGGGCGTGTCGCGCGGCATTGAACTACCGCCTTAGAGGCGTGGCGGCGGCAAACCCGCCCGGGTGCTAGCTGCACCGCTGCTTTCGGCGGTAATGACCAGATCGTTCGCCTGCAGATCACCCGAGACGATCTCTGTGAAGTTATCGTCGCTCAGACCGGTAACGACGGCGACCACAACCGGCCGACCATCGCGCAACACCCAGACTCTCTGCTGTTTATTCGTCGGCGTGCTGCCCGCGCTTCCGACCGCTGAAAGGCCGCCCGGCACATAGCGCAGTGCCTGGTTCGATACGCGCAGAACATCGTTTCTTTGATCGATGATGATCTGCGTAGACGCGGTCATGCCCGGTATTAGCGACAGATCGCTGTTGTCGACGCCGACCACGACGTCGTAGGTCACGACATTCTGCACCGTCTGGGGCGACTGACGGACCTGGGTCACTACGCCATGAAAGACCCGCTGGGGAAAGGCATCGACGGTAAAGGTAGTGTTGTCACCTACTTTGACGTCGCCCATGTCGCCTTCGCTCGTATTTGTGTCCACCTCCATCTGCTTGAGGTCAGTGGCGATGAGAAACAGCGTCGGCGTCTGAAAGCTCGAGGCGACCGTTTGCCCGCCAGTCACGCTGCGTGAGACGACCGTACCGTTCACCGGAGAAGTGATGTCGGTATAGACGAGATTGAGCTTGGCACCTTCCACCAGGGCCTGATCCAGCTTTACTGTCGCCGCGTCCTGATTGACCGTGTAAGCTTGGTCCTCAGCCTGCTGGCGCGCGATCGAGTTCTGAGCGGCGAGCTGCTGATAGCGCGTAAGATCGATGCGGTCCTTGTCGAGCACAGCCTGATCGCGCAGAAGCTGGCCGGCATATTGATCGTATAACGCCTGATACGGGCGTGGATCGATCTTGGCGCAGACCTGGCCCGCCCTCACCTGAGTGTTGTAGTCGCAGTAGATATTCTGAATGACGCCGGAGTCATAGGCCCCGACGATGATCGTGAGTACCGGATTGACGGTTCCCGTTGCGGCTACGGTGCGGGCGATCGCGCCACGCGCCGCCGGAGCGGTCACGTACCGCACCGCCGGGCTGCGATGCGTGCCCCACCATGCCAAGCCGACGATGGCGACTACAGCAAGCGAGGCCACTAGAGCCCAGCGCCTGCGGGCGTCGACCCAATGCCAAGCCGACTTGGCGAAGGTTAGTTGTGGCGAAACCTGCAGCAAGAGGACTTCCTTCGAGGTGCTGGCAATCGTCAATGGAGCAAAACATGCCTGAAAGACCAAGGGCCGAGTTGATTTAGCTCAAAGCGGCCCATGCCTACTTGGCGTCTCTTACTTGATGTTCGGCACAAGCGGAGCGGCCTATGGCGGATCTTTCGAAGCTTCGCGAGGAGATGGTCGAACATCAGATCGCGGCCCGCGGCGTCCGTTCCAAGATAGTCCTTGGCGCGCTGCGAAAGGTCCCGCGCGAGGCATTCCTGCCGGAGAGTCTGCGAGAATTCGCCTACGAGGATTCGCCGCTTCCCATTGCTGCCGGACAGACCATCTCTCAGCCCTATATCGTGGCGCTGATGACGGAGGCGCTGGAATTAAATGGCGGCGAAAGGGTGCTCGAAATCGGCACGGGTTCCGGCTACGCCGCGGCCGTCCTGGGCGAGATTGCAGCGGATGTCTTTACCGTGGAGCGCATTGGTGAGCTTGCCGAAAAAGCGAGTTCGGCGCTGCGGTTCAGCGGATATGACAACGTTCACGTCGTGCATTCCGACGGAACGCTTGGTTGGGCGGCGGCGGCGCCCTATGACGCGATCATTGTCGCGGCGGGCGGCCCCGCGGTTCCCGAAACGCTCAAAAAACAGCTGAAGATCGGCGGCCGGTTAGTGATCCCGATCGGTACTGATCCGCGCGCGCAGGAACTGGTCCGTGTTACCCGCATCTCGCAGGAAGAGTTCAAAAGCGAAGACCTCGCCGATGTCCGCTTTGTCCCGCTGATCGGCGAGGAAGGATGGGCTCCGTCGGAGCAGCTGTTGCCGGCGAAGATGCGCCCAGCGCTGCTCCGCAGGGAAGAGAATGACATCGCGCAAGCAATCACTGCTGGGTCCGAGCCCTTCGACATAATCGGAGAAGCGGATCTCCACCCGCTGCTTGAGCGGATCGGCGACGCGAAAATCGTATTGCTCGGCGAGGCGAGCCATGGAACTTCTGAATTCTACCGCATGCGTGAGCGTGTCACGCAAGAACTAATAACACGCAAAGGATTTCGCTTTGTCGCCATCGAAGGAGACTGGCCCGATGTCGCAAGGCTGGATCATTATGTGCGTCACTTCGAGTATCCGCCGAGTGAGTGGACGGCATTCGCCCGCTTCCCGACCTGGATGTGGCGCAACAATGAGGTGCGATCGTTTGTGGACTGGCTGCACAGCTTCAATGTGGGTCGAAGGGCTGGCGAGCGGATCGCGATGTACGGCCTTGACCTGTACAGCCTCTACACGTCGATCGGGGTGGTGCTGAAATATCTGGATGAGGTCGATCCCGCGTCGGCGCGGATCGCGCGGCAACGCTACGGCTGTTTGACTCCCTGGCAGGCCGATCCTGCGACCTACGGTCACGCCGCGCTGACCGGTGCCTACCGGACCTGCGAGAAAGAGGTTGTCCTGATGCTGGAGGACATTCTCCGCAAACAACGCGATTATGCTGTGCACGATGGCGAGCGCTTCATGGATGCGGTGCAGAATGCCCGCTTGGTGACGGACGCCGAGCATTACTACCGGGTCATGTATTACGGCAGCCGCGCCTCGTGGAATCTACGCGACACCCACATGTTCGAAACGCTCAAGACCTTGCTCGGCTTTCACGGGCCGCGAGCCAAGGCGATTGTTTGGGCGCACAATTCACACGTCGGCGATGCCGCCGCGACCGAGATGTCGGTGCGAGGCGAATACAACATCGGGCATCTGTGCCGCGAGGAATTCGGCGATAGCGCCTATTCGATCGGGTTCGGAACCCATGCGGGAACAGTCGCGGCGGCTTCCGATTGGGACGGGCCGATGGAAATCAAGAAGGTGCTGCCCTCGCTTGCGCAAAGCTATGAGCGGCTGTGCCACGCGACCGGGCGAGCGCGATTCACGCTGCCGCTGCGTGGCCGTACATCGGTGGCGGACAAACTGGCGAAGCCGCGGCTGGAGCGGGCAATCGGCGTGATCTACCGGCCGGAGACGGAGCTTGCCAGTCATTATTTCCAGGCCGTCCTGCCGGCCCAATTCGACGAATATATCTGGTTCGACGAAACACGCGCTGTGACACCATTCGAGACGAAGGAACTCGAAGGGCTGCCCGACACCTATCCATTCGGCTTGTGAGATCGAGATGGCGGCGGGGATTGAATATGTCCTCGACAAGATGCGCTGGATGCGCGCGGAACGTATTTGGCCCAACGGATTGCGCTATCTTTGGACGGACGCTTTCGGCGTTATCCTGCTGGTGTCGCTGTATCGTGCGCTAGCCAAGGACGAATTCCTGGATGAGGCGGAACGGGTAGTGGCAGAGGTCTATCGCGTGCTCGGGCGCCCGCGCGGCATTCGCATCGGCGAGGAGCCCGACCGCGATGGCCAATACTTCCATTATCTTGCCATGTGGCTCTACGCGCTCGCCGTGATCGGGCGTCACATCCCGCGATACCGGGAGATGGGAACTGATCTGGTTCATCAGGTCCATGACGCCTTTGTCATATCCGGGCGCGGCGTAATCTGGAAAATGAAAGAGGATTTGAGCGGCGCCTATCCCGGTTATGGCTTTGGCGCGCTCGATGCTTTTGACGGGTATGTGTCGTACCGCATGCTGGATGAAAGAGCGCTGTCGCGCGAGATCGCTGATATGAGGACGCTTATTGGCCAATCGGCCACGGGTCTCGTCATTACGCAGGATTTGGGGCTCGGCATGATGTTGTGGATGACCCAGTTTTTTCCGGAAGAACTCTGGTCGCGGCTACAGCGAAAGCGTTGCCTCGTCATGCTGGATCATATGTGGCAACAAGAGGGGTATTTCTCACGGGAGCCGGATCTTCCCCGCACCAAATTCGCGTTCACCAACTATGGAATATCGGTCGGCCTTCATGCAGCCAGCGTCATGCCGGACCGCATCGAGCGGCTGAATGAATTTTTCGAGACCTACCGTTCAGGCGACGAGTATGATCGCGCAGCCATCACGCATGTGATGGCATGTAGTTCACATTTCCCCGGGTATTTGATCTATCGCCAAGACGATCAGGTTACCTAAGCGCTTCTTTTCGCGATGCCACCGCTTATTCCGACGCGCCCGTCCGGATGGGTTTCAAGGAAATGCCGCAGTGCCATGAAGAGTTCTGCAGCATGGCTTAGGCGATCCTCGTCCAAAGCCTTGTGAATGTCCTCAATAATCATGGTGCGAATCGTTTCGCTGCCATGGGTTTGGTTCAGCAAATAATCCGCCAAAGCGGAAGCGGCTATATCGGGAATATGCTCGTGTTCGCTGATCGCGGCAACCTCGCTTTCATCGAGTCCACAAAGCGCGATGCAGTCCTCTAATGAAATCATGACCCGTACCTCCACCCGGCAAGAATGAATATTAATATCGGCGATTACAGTGCGAAGGTTTTGATTTAAATCAACGCCATGTTGGTGGGGATCGACACTATCCATTATCTTGGATTGTTGTTTAGTTGACCGATGAGAGCTGTCATGGCTGCAACAGCCGAAAATGCCCCGGATCTTTCGATTTCCCCGGAGAAGGTCTGTTTCATCATCACCAAGGCGCGGGAATTCGATGCCAAGGATGTGCTGACCGACCCGGACGACGGATCCAACGCTACGGATGACGGCATGGTGTCCGTGCTGGAGGACCACAAAGATGATCCGGTCATTCAGGAGATCTCTGCCGCCATTTTTGGCATGAGTGAGGACGAGCAGGTCGACCTGGTAACGCTCGCTTGGCTCGGCCGCGGCGATGGCACCCTTGACGATTGGGACGAATTGCGCGCGGAGGCCGCGCGGGCTCATAATAAACGAACAGCATCCTATCTGCTCGGGTTTCCGCTTCTCCCCAACTATCTTGAAGATGGGCTCTCGCAGTTCGGCATATCCTGCGAGGATTGAAACTTACGTATCGCCAGTTCGAGGTGCGTCCGTCGCCATCCCAAAGGATCCAAAACAATCTTTGGGGGGCGACGCAAGCGAGGAGCTAAAGATGGAAACCCAGGTGCACATCGACTTCCAAGGAATGGAACCGCAAGCGGCACTGCGGACAGCGATCGAGCGCCATGTGGAGGAGCTTGAGAAACTTTCCGGCCGGATTACCGCTTGTCGTGTCGTGTTGAAAAGTCCGGGGCCCCATCACCGGACCGGTGGCCTTTTCGAGGTCCACATCCGCCTCGCTTTGCCGGAGGAGAAAGAGGTCAACATCGGACACAAACCGGACGCCGACGATCGCCATGCGGACGTTAATTTTGCAATCAACGATGCGTTCAAGCGCGCACGGCGGGTTTTGCAGGAACAGGTTCGCCGCATGCAGGGCCATGTAAAAGCCCATGCGCCACGAGCCTAGGTCGGCGATGTATAAACTCTATTTGGAGCGATGAATTGCGGGCGTGTGGCCCAACGTTATCGGAGTCTTCTTGCAGCAGCTATGTCAATCGCCGATTGGCTCTCCGAGGGGGGCGAGATATTTACCGTCGAAGACCATTAGCTGCAATTTGCTAAACATGTTGTAGTCTTTGGGGTTCGTATTCACAGTGATTCCCGGCTGCACCATCGCCGCCTTGAACCGATGAAAGTTAGCGGCCTGCTCCATCACGTTCTCGCGCGTCAACAAGTTGCCGCACTTCATCAGAACATCCACCAACAGCTGTCCATCGACAAAAGCTGCCGCGTTTAATCCATCGAGTTTGTCCCCGGTCGGATAATATTTCTCCATCCACCCGAGGTAGGTTTGAACTGCCGGATCGCTCTGCTTAGCTGGATCCGACGGGTCGACGAATACCGACGACGAGATTGCGCCTTTCGCGGCGTCGATACCTGCCGGCAGGTAGGTTCTGGTGATAGATACTGCCGGGAAAGAGATAAACGTCAGCGGGTGCCAATCAAGTTCATGCGCCTTCCGTAAGGCCTGCACAGTCTGCTTTTGCGTTGCCGCAATTAGAAGCACGTCGGCGTCGCTAGCGCGCAGTGTGACCATTTGCGAATTGATCGTCGGATCGCTCAACTCAAAGCTCTGCGCGCTGACCAGCATCTTGTTCGCTTGGGGACCCAATCGGGCGCGCATGCCGTCAAGATACTCTTTGCCGAAATCATCGTTTTGATAAAGGACTGCGATGCGCGCGTTCGGTTTCGTGTCCAAAATATGCTTTGTGAAGATTCGAACCTCGGTAGCGTAGTTTGGTAATGAAGACATCGACCAGGGGAAATGCGCCGGGTCGTTCCAACTTGGAATGCCGCTTTGCAGGAAGAGCTGCGGGATTTTGTTTTCGTTAAGATATTGTTTTATGGCAAGATTTGGTGCGGTTCCCACGGGGGCATAGTCGAAGAAGATGCCGTCGGATTCGACGAGCTTGCGTGTCTGTTCGACCGTCTTGGGCGGACTGAACCCATCGTCAACGGTGATAAGCTTGATCTTGCGGCCGTTAATGCCCCCGCGGTCGTTGACCATGGCGATGTATGCGAGCGATGCTTTGCCGAAAGTGCCGTAACCTGAAACGGGGCCGCTATAGGGAGCCGTCTGACCAAGTTTTATTTCAGTGTCGGTCACGCCCTGATCGTATGGCGTTTCGCCGTAAGCCGCCGCTATTGCAAACAGCGCAATCATGACCGTCGACGCACATGTCGCAAAAATTCGATCCATGACGTTTCCTCCTGTTTGCTATTGTTTTTATCGAATGGACTGGCGCGACGCTCACAAAAGCAGCTGGGCCCGTATCTTTATTCATTCGTTACGGATGTAGTTGCCAGCTTCAAACACTATCGGTGGCGCCGCTGGATCGAAACTCACTCCGATCGGATCGCGCCCTTCGGCGACGGAATTGAGCTGCTCCTGTAGCATTCGCCGCATTATAAGAACGCCCCGATCCGACTGCGCGAAATGCTCTTCTGAGTGAATGGTGATCGGTCCTTGGCCGACTTGGGCTTCGTAGTCACCCGGATGACGCTGGTGCTCTTCCTCGCCCATTTCCCACCAGTCTTTGCCGTTGAATTTCGATCGCATACGGCCGATGTCGCCTTTCTGCTTAACGCGGCCGGCGACGTAAATGCGAAAAGATGTATCATCGAGCGGCAGTACCCAACCGATTGATTTAACGCGGCTGAATTGCGCGACGCGTGGATTCGGCACTACGCGCAGGGTTGGCAAGGCCGCCTCCGTGACGCGATAGAACGTCTTGCCATCGTCCATTTTGCGGATCGACCGGGCGAGCACACCCCGAGGCGATGCCTCGAAGTGGACGTTCGGCATCGAAGCCATGGCTAGGGTAAACTGCGGCCCGCTGAACGACCCATGCAAAATCGGTACGTGAAAAGGATCGACGACGTTTTCGTAATGCTGCAGCCAGTTGCAGGGAATGATCGCCGGTCCCCCGCCGCCAATGGACGAATCGTCGGCCTCGACGAACTCGCCCTCATCCATGGCCTCCAGGCATTCATAGGCAGGCAGAACCGGTTTTCGATCGGGCGGCCCCATATAGGCAAATAGCAACCCGTATCGTTCCTCAACCGGATACCAAGGCTGACGCACCTTATCCTTAAACAGGCCGCCCTCCGGCTCGCAGGGTTGCTCGAGACAACGTCCCTGTGCGTCGAACAGCCAGCCATGATAACAGCATCGAATGCCGGTCGCTTCGACTTTGCCGTAGTAGAGCGTTGTTCCACGATGGCAGCAGCGCGCGTGTAGCAGTCCGACCCGACCGGCACCGTCGCGAAAAAAAATCAGGTCCTCCCCGAGTGCGCGAATTTTTCGTGGAATTCCGTTTGCGTCGCTTGATAGTCCGACCGGGTGCCAATAGCGGCGCAGCAGCTCGCCCATCGGCGTGCCCCGTCCGACTTGAACAAGTTCGGGTTTGAACGCCGGGTTCCGCATTTCGTATGCAGTCCCCTCGTCGCGCGCGCGTTGCGAGATACTCATGTTCGCTCCGGAAGTTTATTCGGCGGTGAGGGCCACTTTTCAAATTTTGGTTAGGTTAAAACGTCACAGTTGATTAAGTCAACTATTGCGCGATTGCCTTTGATTTGCTCTTTGGCGGCATGCCAAGAAAAAGGGTCCGATCAGGGCACGCCGCGGGCGCCGCGGACGCCACCCATGCCTTGCCATCAGGAAAGATTCTCATCCTGGCAAATTTGCTCCGGCGGGCAGCGGCCTTGCGATACCGCAGGCTGCTGCATCTGACGGGCGGCCAGTGGGGGGTCGTTACTCACATTGGGAGCGGGAAACCACAGACTCTCAACCAGATTGCCAATGGCATGGGTCTCGAGAAGGCGCAGATCAGCCGAACTGTGTCTGGCCTCGTGAGGCGCCGCCTTCTTTCCAAGAAGATCAATCCCCAGAACAGTCGCGAGGTGCTGATTTCGCTTACCCACGAAGGCCGAGTTCAATACCAAACTATTCTCGCTGCCAGCCAATCCGCCAATAATCGTCTTTTGATTGACTTGTTCGATAAGGACCGCGAGCTACTCATCAGGCGGATTGAAACACTGACAAATCGCGCCCGAGAGTTACTAAGGGCTGAGCAGGTGTTGGGAAAACCCAAACGGTAGGGGCGCTCCACGAAATGCCATCAGGCATCGCCTATAAGGCAGGGCGGGGGCTCGCAATCTTCGGCTCGGCCTTATTTTCACCGCCGATCCGCGCCGGTGCACGCACGTGGTCCGGGCGGTCGCATCAGGACGCTAAGTCAATCTCTACAACGCTCGCGGGATAACGGTCGCCGGGTCTGGGGAAGTTCAAGGTCAAGCCGGACGGCCATGTGGCGAGCGAGCGAAGGTCGCCCACGGTTTTTGCGACCACCGGAACGTTGGGTTTGACCTCAACCTTCATGTACGAGGGGCAGTGGTCGAGGCATTTTCTCACCCCGTCCATGGTCTCCGGCGTGTGTCGCACAGTAGGTTCCCTCCGAAGCCCGGCGCGCCTTTTCCGATGGCAGCTAACAGCAGGCCCATGCAGCTGCGATTTTAATAGACGAAAGAGGTCACAAAGCTGGGGCCGCAAAAAGAAAGCCCCAGCCGGTGCTGGGGGGCTTGGGCTGGGGCTTCCAACTTCGGGGTAGGACGCAACATGAACGCTGACGCTACATATCACCCCGATTTCAAGCGGTTTCGAGGATTAAGCGGCCTTCCTCGGCGCGGCGCCAGTGGTCAGCGGAGCGCCAGTCTTGATATCGATTGTCTTGGTGCTCCTTATGGCCTTAGCGGGCTTCTTAATTGTGAGATACAGCACGCCCTTGTCGAAACGAGCGTCGATAGCTCCGTCTTCCGGCTCGAATGGCAGGGACATCGATCGATAGAATGAGCCGCAGCTCCGCTCCTCGACATGCCAGTCCTTCTCTTGCTTTGTGCTCTCCGCTTTTTTCTCACCGGAAATGACCAGCTGGTTGTCGTCCAGGCTGACCTTGATGTCTTTGTCGTCCACGCCCGGAAGTTCGGCGGTTACTTCAAAGGCGTCCTTTGTTTCCGCCACATTAATTGCCGGCACACCGGCGCCAATGTCGGACAAGGACGAAGTCTGATCGAAGGCGCGAAGCGCATTTTCCATTTCGCGCCGCATGGCTCGTAACGGATCCCACGTCAGCTCTTGGCCCGTGGTCCACAGTCTCGGAAGATTTATCGGTTCACTCCAATTTGGTTAGACAAACCATGAAAATGGCATTTTGCCTTTCATGCCCATCGCCGGTCTGCGAATGCAGAAGGCGTCCACAATGCATCGGTATCAGCTTTGAGATTCGAATTATGTGTCTGCCGATGACATCAGTGCTGCCAGTGGCTAAACCGTAACTTCGGCAAATCGCCGTTTCGTGGGCAGCTCGGGCAGGCTATTGCCTGTCTTTTAACACTTGTAGCTGCCGGGACCGAAGCACAAGGATAGGTTGATAATTTAGTTTCGTTGGAGGCAATGAGAGTTTCGGCTCCGGGTCGTGGTGCCCGTTAGGGGCTGTAAATAAGACACCCCCCAGCGAAATTACCGTCGGATGTCGAATGCCTTGTCTTCAAACACATTGACGAACGTGAAGAGCGGTACGTTTCGGGAATTCCAGCTGTACATGGTTCGGTGACAAACGCCGCACTTGGCATAACTGCGCTGGCGGAAAGACAATCGTTTCGTATTCGGCCCGGCAGTAGGACATTTAAAGATTGCCATTCTTTTGCATCGTCAGGCAGCAGCTCGTTTTCGAAACAGAAACAAAAGTTTGGTCATTACAACCCCGCAGTCCGCGCATTCAAACTTATTCATCGCAAGGTCGCCGCGAGTTCGGATGTTGTTCGATAGCAGCGATCTTTAGCAGCTTGCGGCACTTTGGGCAGCTATCATCCATAAAAAGGTCAAAGGACATGGACATGGGCCTCAGCTACAAAGCCCAAACAATCGGCCGACGTCATACGTCAACGCACCGACGATGCACGCCGCCAACCCGCTACCGACCAGGGCCACAATCACGACCGTACTCAAACGGTCGAACATTTGGTTGCCGACAAAATGTACTCTTTTAGCAATCTGAGCCATGTAAAATACATGGTGCGGCGCTCCATCCTCTGTAAGGGCGCGATTTAGCGTCAGGGCCGAAGATCGCCGCGACGGGCGCCATCATTGCAGAGCGGACGGATCGCCGCCATTGAGTTGCATGTCGCCATTGATCGCTGGAATCCGGCCACTCTCTGTCCGCTGCGATTATACTTGTAACGTTGCTCGGTTCGGCTCATGGATTCTTTGATCGCGGCCTAGATACAAAAAGAATGAAAATGACCAGACCCTCGCCGAGTACCGCGCGGCGCTAAAACCTGCTTCGAACGATCAAGAAACCAGGGACCGTGCCGATCATCCTCGGTAGTCACGCCCCGGCAGCTGGCATTTGATCCGGCCAATGCCGACCGGAGTAATGTCAACCGAACCTCATGGAGATTGAGATGCAATCGAAGTTGATCAAGTTATCGTTGTTGTTTTCGATCGCTATCCTGTGCGTGGGAACGACGACGTCGCTGTCACAAGCCGGATACGTCCAAAATAATGACAGTCAATTACAAGTTCAGCACAATGGGCCGAAAAGCATGCGGCCGATCGTAGTGGCCGGCAGCCAAGCCGTGTGCCTAGCCAACTATGACCAGTGTTTGAGGGATGTGGTGGCGCGGCATCTTGCAGCAACCCAATGCAGGACGAATTATAATGGTTGCCTCCACTAATTCTCCGTTAGAAAAAGACCCGCTCGTCAAGTGGAGCCGCTACGCTCGGCGCGGATGAGCGGGTCATTTGCTTCGATCGCGAAGACCGCTGCGGCAATGCGATAAAAAACCGGATGTTTTTTGCGCGTTGCTCAGGAATTCTGGGCGTTGCTCAGGAACTCGTTGAGATCATGCCAGTATAAAAATTCGTCCCAATGGGGTTTAGCGTTGAAGAACAATGGCTGCATCTGTAAAGGGACGAAGCGGATATTGAGCAAGCCTAATACACCACTCTTTTCACAAGCCGCTTTCATTTCTTTTGAATCCAACCACGAGTGGGCTTTCGATGCGTCGAAGACATCTTGGAGGACAAGCACGTCATTGCCATCGTCGGCGCCGCAAAATACCCTACCGTTGGTGATACCAGCAGACGCGCGATCATTCTGATGTCCTTCGTAGCCCATACGCCATGCATTGAAGTCCTTGACCTTAAACTGGAGGATCATGTTTCCGTTGGTATTGGGAGCTGCCAAAATGATTTTCCTCAATGGTTGAATTATGTTTGGTCCGCGTGGCCATTATTCAGGCCGTAAAATCCATATGATCCGATCATGTCGAAACGAGGTTTGAAAAACGAGGTTTGAGCTTTTAAGCCACGGCGTCTTTTTCTCGCCTTGGGGTTCGAAAAACAAAAAGCCCCGGCTCAGCGTTCTTTGTCGGGGGCACGGGGGAAAAGCCGGGGCTTCGATCCCGGCACGGCCACACGAGGAGGATTCGCGACGGCCGAACCGGTCGTATCTTTGAAATATGCTGCCACGCATCGAATGTTAGTGGGGATTACGCGAACGTGTTGCTCGCAGGTAGGTACAGTTATAAAAAATCAAAACGTGTCGTTTGAGCAATTTTGATCAGTAATCGAATACGTGTGGGCTTTTAATCAAAAAGTAAAAAAGGAAAATCTCATGTCCTATCAATCCATGTTTTTAGTTGCCGCAGCTGTAATTCTTGGTGTCGCGTGCGTTTCGTCCGATGCCTTTGCGTATAGGGGCGCATACCGGGGCGGTGCCGTCCATCGCGGCGGCGTCTATCACGGGGGTTATGTTCGCCCCGGCGTGGCCATCGGGGTTGGTGCAGCGGTCGGCGCAGCAGTAGTTGCACCCCGTTATTACAATAGCGCATGCGGATATTACCCGAATCCGCCTTGCTATTAAGGTCCTCAGGTGGGCGGTGCAGCGTGCCGCCTCCCCGCCTCCCCGCCTTGCCGCCATCCGCCGAACTCAGTGTCTCTCGCTGTCGCAGCGAGCGCGTTAGTCATCGGCGGGCTAGTGCTGAAAGCACGTATACGTTGAGCCGACCAAAGACAGCGTCGGCAGGAGAGAATGATGAAACTGGTTTTGTGCGCGCTCACCTTTATCGCGGCCTTGGTCGCAACCGAAGCTTCGGCGCAGGGAGTGGATCTTACCGGACAATATAGATGCGTGCAGGCATGCGCCGGACCGGAAGGCCAGCTGGCATTTGTCACGCAAGTCGGATGGAATCTAAATTTGCAAAACGAGGCGGGCGAGCCATCAAGGGCCTGGGTCGATTGGACAGGTCATATTTGGGCCAAACATTGGAACGAAGGCGCGGTCTATTCGCCGGATGGCATGATGATCCAGTTCGATCGCGGAACCATATGGCAACGAGACCTCGGCGAACCGGAAGCCACACCCCTTGTCAATCATCGCAAGGATCAAAGCCGCATCAAACAAAATGTCCGTACCGCCTCCGTCGCCAGCCCCGCGCCCATACGCAGCATCTACGACGGTGGTTGGAGTGTCGTCATTGCCACTCAGAGCGGCAACTGCGACCGCGAAACCCGTTTGGGCATGCACATCAGCAATGGGGACGTCGTCTATGACGGCGGCGGCGACGCCAATTTGCAGGGACGCGTCTCCCCGAACGGGAGTGTTTGGGTCAGCGTTTCTTCAAGCGGGCAACGCGCCAACGGCCAGGGCCGCTTGTCCCGGAATGTCGGAACAGGAACGTGGCGCGGCGAAGGTTCCGCCGGTATCTGTGCCGGCATCTGGCAAGCCCAGCGACGGGTATAGCCCAATTAAATCTTCAAACGCCCATTGTGCTTGACGCCATCATAGCCAAGTCGAGGAATAGGCAAGCTGGAATCTTGGTCTTCTTTCGCCGCTGCCCTCAGTCAGCTCAATGGATCGCAGCACTGAAACCTTCGGAGGGAACGAATAGGGCCGTAGCCACGGCGCAGTGATGCTCGCGTCGGCTACGCCGCGGCCGCGGTCCGCTGCGCCTAAAAAAAGGTCGAGGAAAAATCCATACATTTAGCGCAATGAAATAACCGCAACCCATCTTCCGCGCGTTTGCCTAATCGGCAGACTCTCACTCGTTGCGCTGCGTGGCCGATGGGAAGCACACAAAGGAAAATCTCAATGCCCATCAATAATTCCAAAGAGCTATACATCAAGATGCTGAGCGATGTCCGGCAGCGAACCGAACATATGACGAAGATTTATCAAGAGATGAGTGGGGTTGTGCAGGATCCCAATATCAAGGAAGCACTAGAATCGCGCGTCTTCCTACAGGATAAGATCCTCAGTTCGCTGGACCGCTGCTTCAAGCTCATCGGCGAGAAGCCGGTTGCACTCAGCGGACGTTTGCATGATGTTTTCGTCGAGGACTTCAAGCGCGAGCTCGCCGAAATCCAGGCTCCAGCGGCCAAGGCCCTCTTTGTTCTGGTCAAAGCCAACCAATTGATGCACCTGCGCATCGCCGAGTACGTGGCGCTGATCGCAATGTCCGATGTGACTGGCCACTTTGGTGTGGGTGTCCTATTGGAAAGCTGCCTCGCGGACAAGGTCGCGTTCGTCGAGCGTACCCGTCGCCTGATCCGGCAGACCATCGAGAGCAAGCACGCCCTTAAACTGGCGGCTTGACCGTTCAATACGCCTCTCCCCACAGGGAGAGGCGCTTTCATCGCAGGCTTAAAAATACAAATTTGAACATCCAATAGTTACAGGTGAATGTAACGCCGATCAACGCAATAAACGGCGCGGAGTGTATTTGTGGCATGATCGCCGCAAAGGAGTACATCCACGTGAATTCAGATCAGGCCCGAAAACGGGCGGAAAGAAGCTTCAAGAAGGAAGAGCGCGCGCAGGACGCTCGAAACGCGATGACGGAATATGAGCGTCATGCCTTCGCTACTCGTGAAAAGACCGCACATTTGAAAGAGCTTCGATTAGCTAGGGAAGCTCAGGCGCGATCAGTAATAGCTCTTTAAACCTCGCACGCTCACATCCGAAATCCATGGCGTAGGCCCGCACCAACCGGGTGTTTTGCACGTCCTCAGGAATTTTACGGGTTGCTCGGGAATCGATTGAGATTCAAGCAGTATAATATTCGTCCCAATGGGGTTTAGCGACGAAGAATGATGTCTGCACGTCCAAAGGGACGAAGCGGATGTCGAGCAGGCCTAATACACCGCTCTTTTCGCACACTGCCTTCATTTCATTTGGACCCAGCCAGGTAGGGCTTTCGATACGTCGGCGACATCCTAAAGGATCAACACATCGTTTGCATCGTCATCGCTGTAAAACACCCTGCCGCTGGTGATAGGCAAGGCGAGGGCCGCGATCTTTCGCTCAGCCTTATTTTCGCCGCCGATCCGCGCCGGTACGCGCGCGCGGGCCGGGCGGCCGCCCGACGCAGGCATAGTCGAAACCGGCGCGGCTGATTTCATCGAACGGATAGATGTTCCGCAGGTCGACGATGATTGGCCGTTTCATAAGTTTTTGCACCTGTTTCAGATCGAGGGCGCGAAATTGCTCCCATTCAGTGGTGATCACCAGCGCATCGGCGCCTTCGGCACAGGCGTAGGCACTCTCGCCATATGTCACGTCGTTGAGGATGCTTTTCGCCTGCTCCATGCTGGCGGGATCGAAGGCGCGAACCCTCGCGCCCATATCCTGCAACGCCGTAATCAGGGCGATTGACGGCGCTTCGCGCATGTCGTCGGTATTGGGCTTGAACGAAAGACCGAGCACCGCAATGGTTTTGCCGCGCAGCCCGTCGGTGAACATTGCCGCCACTTTGCGCGCCATCGCGCGCTTTCTGTTCTCGTTCACCGAGGCGACTGCTTCGAGGATGCGCAGCGGCACCTCGTAATCCTGCGCGGTTTTGATCAGGGCGCGGACATCTTTCGGGAAGCACGAGCCGCCGAAACCCGGACCGGCGTGCAGGAATTTGCCGCCAATGCGGTTATCGAGTCCGATGCCGCGGGCAATCTCCTGTACGTCGCCGCCGACCTTCTCGCACAAATCGGCAATCTCGTTGATGAAGGTGATCTTAGTCGCTAGAAACGCGTTGGCGGTGTATTTGATTAGTTCGGCGTTACGCCGGCTGGTATAGAGGATGGGCGCGCGGTTTAAGCTCAACGGGCGGTAGATTTCGGCTGCGACCTCGCGCGCGCGCTCGTCATTAGCGCCGACCACGATTCGATCGGGATGCTTGAAATCGTAAACCGCGGCGCCTTCGCGCAGGAATTCGGGGTTCGACACGACGGCTGCGTCTTTGCCCGGCGCGGTCTCCTTGAGGATGCGTTCGACTTCATCGCCGGTACCGACCGGCACGGTCGACTTGATGATAACGACGGTGAAGCCTTGCAGCGAGGCGGCCACTTCGCGGGCCGCACCGTAGACGTAGGACAAATCCGCATGGCCGTCGCCGCGCCGCGACGGGGTACCAACCGCGAAGAAAACGGCGTCCGCGCCGGCAACCGTAGCCGCGAGATCGGTTGTGAAGGTCAACCGGCCTTGCTTGACATTGGTGCGCACTAGATCGTGCAGTCCGGGCTCGTAGATGGGAATCTCGCCGCGTTTGAGCGCCTCGATCTTGCCGGCATCCTTATCGACACAGGTAATGTAGTGGCCGAAGTCGGCCAGGCAGGCGCCGGAAACCAGCCCCACATAGCCGGTACCAATCATGGCGATCTGCATGCTGTTTTCCCCGATCCGGCAAATTCGCCTTGGCGGGCGAAGCTGCTAGCCCGATTCTATGACAAGCTTTTAAGCGATTCCCGCGCTTATGCGCAGTCAAAAAACATCGGCTGCAGCGCGGACATAAACAGTCTCCAAAGGGAGCAACTGTCGTGGTCAATGTCATTCAAGGCCGTTTCGTCTGGTACGAGTTGATGACGACGGACATGGAGGCGGCCAAGGCTTTCTACACTGACGTCGTAGGCTGGGACGTACGGGACGTCTCGATGCCCGGCAGGGCGCATCTCCTGTTTACCGCCGGCGAAGCTTTGGTCAGCGGATTGATGCTGCTGCCGGAGGATGCAAAGACAATGGGCGCTCAGCCGCACTGGATCGGCTACGTCGGGGTCGACAACGTAGACGCGGCCGTTGATCAAATCAAAAAGCTTGGCGGAGCGGTGCTATTTCCGCCGACCGATATCCCCGGGATCAGCCGCTTTTCGGTCGTTGCCGACCCGCAAATGGCAACGTTTGCGTTAATCCAGTGGCTGAGCGTTCGCCGAGAGTTACCCGTCGCGCTGGACGCACCGGGCCAAGTCGGCTGGCACGAGCTCTTAGCCGACGATTGGGAGAAGGCGTTCGCGTTCTACGGCGCGCTTTTCGCCTGGCAAGAAGCGGAGGACGACGCCGATCCTATAGGAACCTATCAACTGTTCTGCGCGGGTGGAAAGACGATCGGGGGCATATTCACCAAACCACCGACGCAGCCGGTCCCGTTTTGGCTTTACTATTTCAACGTCGAGGACATCGACGCGGCGGTAAAGCGTTTGCAGGCTGCTGGCGGTCAGGTCCTCAACGGACCTTTCGAAGTGCCCAACGGTAATTGGGCCGTCCAGTGCGCCGACCCCCAAGGCGCCATATTCGCCTTGATCGGAAAGCGGAAACGCAATCCGATCGGATATTTCGAGCGCGTAGTGCGCGATCCCTCCGATCGGCAGCGCCGCCGATGGTCCTGGTGAAGGGCGACCGCCGGCAAGAAAGCAGATGAACGGATTTTGGCCGGTAGCACGATCGCGCCCCAGCCCTGTGTGTGTCGTAGAAATTTCAATCGGAGACGTCTGATGGTGCATCCCGTCCGAGCGCAAACTGACCGACCGGGCCTTCGACGTGGAATTCGATCCCCGTCATCTTCGCGAACAGGTCGATATTGGTGGTGCCGATGGCGCAGCCACCCAATCCCATGTCGGTTGCCCTGAGGTAGAGCGTTTGCATCAAGACACCGACGTCTTTGAGAATGAGTGAATAGGCGATCGAGCTGTATTTCCACGAAACGCGGCCGAAGCGCGCGGCGATGGTGATCAGGATTTGCGGTGCGGCTGGTGCACCCATTGCATTTTCGGCCCCCCGCAACAGCGCGTCGAGCATATTCGTGGCGACATTGATCGGCACCAAAGCGTGCGTGCCGGTGTCGTAGTGGTAGAAGCCACGGTCAAGTCCCTCGCATTTGTCGACGGCCAGATAAAGTTCGAGTTCGTAGCTCGCGCCGGCCGATGGGTACGGTCTGACGGTGTACGCAATGTCCAAACCACCGGTACCGAGGTCGATGTTGCTGTTTCCACTCGACAGCACGCGCGCGCTATCGGCGAGAAACCGCGAAAGTTCGGCGATGGTGATAGGTCGCCGGTCGTCGAAGCTGCGCGTCGAGTGCCGCTCCCGCAGCAGCTTTGCGAGTGGCGGGAGTGCCGACTCGAATCGTCGTCCGGAAACTTGTCCAAATCGATTTTCTTTCCGGGCCACGAAGGCCGCACCGCCGGCAAGGGAATAATCGTGCCGGCGTATGGGTAAACCCCGCCCAGTGGGTTGGCGTGCCGGCCCTCCGTGCTGCGTGCGTGGAACAGGAGATCGTGAAAGTCCCAAAGAACGAGTGCGTTATCGCCTTCGGCCGGCCGCAGTCCGCTGCCGTCGGCAACATCGATCTTGAAAAGAATTTGGCAATCCAGCAGCAAAGCCAGAAACGCGACACCGGGAAAGCCTTCTTGCCGACGCAGATGTTTGACGCGCTGCGGCGTGGACAGCATGGCAACGATGGCCGCGATCTTTGGATCGCAAATCTTGAACAAAGCGCTCGCCAACGGAGACTCCAGGACCATCTCGTTGGCGCGCCGTCGCATATACGCAAACCGCGACAGGACAAGAATTTCGGTCTCGCGAAGCTGCCGCATTCGCGGCCAGTAGTCGGGAAGTTGCGGTTCAATCATGGCCAGGTCCTCACCGCTTTGCGAGCGCCCGAGGCGGTATTCTAATAAACCGTGTCCGGCCAATCGCCGGACCAATCGATCGATTTCTTTGTCGATGCTGCGAACCCTGGACACGAACGAATCCAGCGGCAGACCCGCACGTAGCTGTTGCGCATGATTTGCCGCGCCCGCGCTCAACGTCCCCAAACCGAATCGAATGGCCACTGAAGCGGGCCGCGATTGTTCCGTCCGCGAGCACGTCGAGGGAGACACGCTTACTCAGTCGAGCGGAAAGAGTGGGCAGCCGCGCTTTTCGCGCTTTCCTAGTTGCGGTAACGCGCAAGCCGGAATGTCCTCAGGTATGCGGGTGAAGCGGATTAAGTTCGTTTTCCGAGCGCGGCTGGTCGCGCCATCCGAGCTTGACCGGGACATCGTAAAGCCGACCCGGCGCGAAGCGGCGATAAAAATGCCGCATGCCCGGAACGATTACCCTGACGACCGGGACGTCGATGTCGGGACGCGTCTGGTCAAGGACGAGGAAATCAAGACCCTTTTGCTCGACAAGGCGTACACAGGCGGTCACCTGTTCGTGCGTGTTGAGGCGACCGAAGTCAGCACCGAAGCTTCGTTGTGCCGCAGACCTGTTGCCCGGTGTCAAAAATAAATGATCTTGCAGGCGCAGTGGAGTGGTGCCGTCAAGGCTGTCCCCCTTCCTGCCGCCGGCGAGACCGATGGATAAAAATTGGTTCAGCTCGGTCAGAGCACGCAACAAGGCAATCCGGGTATCAAAGTGCGCGCCAGAACCGAACTCGATATGTTCCCGCTCGTTGTCCATCCAATGTGCGATCGCCACAAAGCACGGTATTCCAAGATCGCCGCTGACATCGAGCACCCAGATCCGCCGCCCGGTTTCTGCCAGCTGGATTTGCAGATCGCGGATGTAGGAATCGTCGAACTGGCCGAGGTCCAGTTCCGGCCGTTGCAGCCGGTTGTACCACCAGATCGCGTATGCATCGCGTTCCACCAGTTCAAGGAAGCCTTGGACGATCGCTTCCTCAAGCGTGTTCCCGGCCGCACAGCCGTTGGAATCCGCCAAATAGGCGGCGGGGCCACGGTAGAAAAAATACAACATTGTGGTCGGAAGGTATTTGAACCGCTGGTCGCGCAGCGACCAGACTGGCGACCATTCGATTTCGGCTGATGGATCGAATGGGGCTGGTGTCTGTGAACCGTCAGAGTCAGGTCTGGCTGCAAGGCCTTGCCGGTATTGCGTGTCGCTGAACAACAGAACCTCGTTCGGAGCAATGGCTTCGCCTGAATTGAAATCGGCGAACCGACGTGTCGATCTGATCTCGTCGCCCTGAAAAATGCCGGAGTAACGCTCGATCGCCTCCATCAGCGCGCTGGCTTCGCCCTGCTCCGCGGTGCTGCCCTTGCCGAAACTGCCGCCGTTCAATCCTGCCCTGAGTTCGTCGACCGTTTCCGCTGGCCCTGAAAAACTGTGCGCTGCGTAATAGTTGGTGTTCAGGGGCAAATCGGCTTCGATACGTTCGAGACGAGAGACCACACCCGTCAAGGGACTCACATGCTTGCGGAAACGCGCAACTGTGGCCCGCGACGAAACGGTCCTGTATCCGCCGCTGGTCATGACCAACTTGGCGCCGGCGCCGAGCTCGACCGGCACCGGCGCGCGGTTCGGATCGCGCAGAGCCTTCCGGCCGCACGCCGAACATTGCGGGCGGGCGGCTATGTAATGCTTCACGATAGTTGAGCCCAAGAGGTCGAGGCTAACGATGTGATCGCGCAAATCCGTAGCAAAGTCAGTGGCGATCGCCCTCGCGATCTCGATGGCCGCAAGCTGAATGCCATTCTGCCCTAGCGCGTTCCCGGCGAGCGGCGAAACGGACACGCAACGCGCCTCGACCCGATCAAGCAGCGCCTTGACCTGTCGGTTTCGTTTCATGCGATCGGCAAGGCACATCCAACAAGCGCCCTTGCCAGGACGAAATACCGGCCCCACCAAGGGAAAAATGCCGGAGGGCTGGACCAGCAGCCACGGAGTGCCGTCCGACAAATGCCGCCGGTTCCGTTCGGCCAAATGTGGTTCGAGATAATCGTTCACCAGCGTGATAGTCAGGTCGGCGGAGCGCTTGACTACGCGAACGCCAAAGCCTTTCAAGGCTGTGCCGAGTTCTTTCGCCCCGGGCGCGTCGATCGATTCAATCCGTACCCTGCATTTTTTTAGATTTTTCTCCGCCGCTCCAGGCGGGAGGCCGAGGCTTGCCCAATAGCCGGCCGCCGTGGCGGAGGAAGTGGGCGACCTTCGGACGATATAGCGCCGATCAACCAGCCGCTTCAGCGCTTCATGGACTTTGCCGGACGGAAAATTTCGCTCGAGCTCACGAACGATCTGGCGAAAACTCTTCCGACCCGCTCCGATCGCGGAAGCTAGTGCACAGTAGAGTGCGCCGTGCAGAAAGAACTTACGGTCCTCGGAATAGAGGCAGACGACATCGGGGGGCAGCACATAGACAGTAAAATTCGGCGCGAAGTGCGGAACATCGTTGCTATTATACTGCGTAAAGCTGGTCCCGCGTTTGCCCGTCATGATGTCCGCTACGCGTACCTGCGCGAATATTCCGGGGCCCGTTGCAAGACCGCAGGCTCCGGTTGCTGGAACTTTTCTGGTAGCGCTCGTGCGCTAGTTTCTCGATTAAATCAGCCACGGGCTCGGCTGTCATGTGCCAATCAGGCCGCGTTTGGCGTAAGCGGCGCTGTGAAGGGACAGGAATAGCACTGCAATCCTGGTGAAATCCGGTGATGTCGGGTTGCGATCCGTTGAAGGGCTTCTAACAGTAGCGGCAGCCTCCCCACGACAAACAACAGCCATAGCCATAACCATAGCAACCGCAACCACAGCCGCAACCGCCCCACCACCAGCCGCCGCAGCCTCTGCCGCCACAGCCGCCGCAACCTCTGCCGCAGCCTCTACCGCCGCACCCGCAGCCTCTGCATCCGCGTGCGACTTTTATGCCGGACTGAAGCCCTGCCGCGTTTTCCTTGTCAAAGACATAGAACGTCCCCAAGCTAACGTCGGAGAGTTCTTCCTCGCCCAGCGTGATTTCGTGATTTAACGCGGCATTCGGCTCGATCAGTATATCCGCCGACCCGCCGGTTGCCGCCGACGCGCTTCCCGCGAGCGATAACGACAACCCGGCCGCCCCCAACGCCGGCAACGAGGGAACGGTCTTATTCCTCCGCTTTTTCTTTGAAGGCTGCTTGGTGCGCGACATCGATACCTCCCATGCATTTCGGAAGAACATTTTGGTCAGTCGGTCGAACCGATAGATAAAGGAGGTTACGCCCGGCTCCAGATTCTTCCCATCGACAAAAGCCCGGCATAAGGCCGCAGGCTCAGGTACTTTTTACGGCTCTCGCGCGCTAAATTTTAGCCGATAAAATCGGCCGCGGCTCGGCAAATTTGTGCCAGTCAGCCCCTTCAAAGCCGGTCAAATTCGGTAATGTCCGCCTGCGTCCGCCGATAATATCGGAAAGCGGCGTTAGCCTAGCAGACGCGGCAACCGCCCCAGGACAAACAGCAGCTGCAGCTGCAACCGGCGCAGCCCGCACAGCCCGCACAGCCTCCCCAGCCGCCGCATCGGCAGCCGCCGCAGCCGCCACATCGGCCGCAACCGCCGCAGCCCCAGGCAAGTTTCTCGCCGAGCCTTGGTTTGGGGGCGTTTTCCTTGTCGAATACATAAAATGTCCCCAAGCTGACATCGGAGAGCTCTTCTTCGCCCAACGT
Source organism: uncultured Alphaproteobacteria bacterium (assembly GCA_963747855.1). Lineage (GTDB taxonomy): Bacteria > Pseudomonadota > Alphaproteobacteria > Rhizobiales > Xanthobacteraceae > BOG-931. The sequence goes on along the minus strand of CAVVGN010000001.1, from coordinate 1,274,154 downwards.
CATTTCGTGATTTAATGCAGTGTTCGGCGCCGGCGAGATATCCGCTGGAGCGGTCGCTGCTGAAGCGCCGCCCGCCAGTGATAACGTCAATCCAGCGGCCCCCAACACCGGCAACGACGGTACGACTTTACCTCTACGCTTTCGCTTCAAGGGTTGCTTGGTGCGCGACATAGAGACCTACCTTCTAAATAAACTCAGCCAAGTGGAAGCTCATCTGTACGCCTGGATCAATGGCCCCGGCAAGGGTGAAGTCGGTCTGGATTTCGATCCTCGCTTCGTGCGTGGGCCGTCATTAAACGTTTATGGGTTTTTCGGAACGTGCTTTTGCTGCAAAGCGTGCACCCGTTTGTGCGCGGACTGAGATGGCGGACTGTTTCCGAGCACCGAACTCGTATAATTCGTGCCCGTCCAGCAGGCGCCACAGCTAAAGCAGCCACAGCCACAACCGCTGCAGGCGCCCATGGCGAGGCGTAGGCCGGATCGGCCGGGCGCAGGCGTTTCCTTGTCGAAGACGTAGAATGTCGCCAAGCTGACGTCCGCGATTTCCTCGTCAGCAAGCGTCATTTCGTGGCTGGCTCCGGTATTCTGCTCTGCCAAATCGGCCACGGGTTCAGTGGCTGCATTTGCCCCACCCGCAAGCGACAACAACCCGGCAGCCCCCAGTATCGGCGCGACTTTTCTCCGCCGTTTTCGTTTCGAGGCTTGCTTGGCATGTGACATGTGAAGCTTCTCCGATACAATTGGAGCAAATGTTCGGCCAATTGGCCGAACTCACGCTAAATACTAAGCTTGGTTGCGCGCGGCGCAAGTGTGAGAAAAGCCGAGAATCGGGTCGATGGCATTCCAATTGCTCTGAGACCACAAAACTGGATCGTTTTTGGTTAGAGTTTTCCGCGGCGATTCCGAGGTTGGGAGGAGCGGAGAACGATGAAGGCCTCGCGGTTTTCGGACGCCCAAAAGGCGTTCATTCTCAAGCATGGTGCTGATGGCATGCCGGTTGCGGATATCTGCCGCAAGGCTAGCATCAGCCATGCGACCTATTTCAATTGGAAGAAGAAGTACGACGGGCTGCTACCAGCGGAGATGCGTCGGCTGGAGCAGCTCGAGGACGAGAATGGCAAGTTGCGGAGGGTGGTAGCCGATCTGAGCCTCGACAAGGAGATGCTGTAGGACGCGCTCCGCCGAAAGCTTTGAAGCCTGTCCGCAAGCGCAAGCTGGTTGATGAGAGGTGCGGTGACTGGGTAGCTGAATCTCAAAACGACTGAGGCGAACAGTGTCGGTCAGCGTCCAATCGTCAGCGTTTGGATAGTAATATACTAGAAATGATAGTTGAGGCCGGCGCGGATCAGATTTGTGCTCGCTGTTCCACTGACGGCGGTTACGTTCGGGATCGAGGGCACGCTGGAGGGCGATCCGGCGTAAAGATATTCTACCTTTGCACTCCAAGGTCCGTAAAACGCCGCTTCAATTCCGGCTCCGACCGTCCACGTCCAATAGGTCGTGGAGGTGGAAAACGCCGCTGGGCCGATACCCGCGGTCCCGTTCAGGGTGCTGTAACCGTAAGCGCCGCCACCGGTTGCATAGATCATGATCCGATCGAACGCAAAACCCACGCGTGCCCGCGTCGTGCCGAACCAAGGCGTTTTTGTCGTCGCGTTAATGGCGTCCGTCACGGAGCTTACGCTACCGTTTCCAACGGTTCCCTGGAAATCGGTCTCCAGGCCCAACACGATCGGGCCAGTTTGCCAATTGTAGCCCAATTGGGCGCCGCCAAGGAAAGCGTTGCCACTGGCGTTGAACGGTCCTGCGAACGGCACGCCATGAACGGCCCCGTGGATCATTCCCGAGCTGCTGCTCGTCATCCCGTATCCGGCATCGGCGCCGATGTAGAAGCCGGTCCAGGAAAACGGAGGCGGCGCCGGCGTATAGACCGCGGGTGCCTGAGGCGGAGGATATGCGGGAGGAGGCCCTGGCAAGTCTGCCGCACAGGCAATCCCGATCCAGCTCACGCATGATATTGCGGTACAGATTTGCGTCGACAAATATCGAGGCATCAGAGCCGCCGTGTTTTCATCTATGCGCCGTCTTTTATGAAACGCTTAAGGTTAACGGGCGGTTAAAAACCGGAGCGCACGCTTACAAGCGCGTCACGCAATGATGTTGGCCTAAAGCAAGCGGCTGTAGAACGCGTTTTACTCTCTCACCGGCGCCATGCGCTCCGTCGCGGCCTGACATGGCCATAGGCGAGCGTCTGCCACCAACCGATTCGGCACCAAATATACGGGCTATGTCGCGCTGGCGAACGACCGCTGGCTTAAAAGCGGCGTTGCGGTGCTGGCAATCGACGGACCGGGCCAGTACGAAAGCGCGCTTCCGGGGGTCTATGTTTGATATAGAACTGGATCGAACCCGGGACGGTGCTGGTCGATTGGCTCGTCCGCTGGCAGGAGGTGGATGAACACAAAATTGAAGTGGCCGGGGTGACTTTTGGCTCCTTCTTCGCCACCGTCATGGTTGCGCATGAGCCACACATCGCAGCGACGGCGGCGATGTCGACCTGCCTTGAGCCTGGCTGCTACAGCATTTTTTGAGGAGACATCGCCGACCTTCAAGAAACGCTTCATGTGGATGGCGAACTATACCGACGAGGGCAAATTCGACGAATTCGCCAAGACGCTAACTTGGGAAGGTCACACCGAAAAACTCCGCGGCCCCATCTGGTGGTGGCCGGAGAAGCCGATGAATCGAGCCCGGTCGAATATACCGAGGGAATGATTGCAGCGATGAGCGCGCCGCGACAGCTCGTGATCTGCGCCGAAAGTCGTCATTCCGTCGGCAATGTGCCGGCAGCCAAACTTGGCCCATTTCCGTCGACTCTCGTCGCCGATTGGTTGGTGGCGAGGCTTACCGGCAAATCATTCAAGAGCGAGCGCTGGTTTGTGAGCCGACTGGGCGGATTGCGGTGTCGTCTTGGTAATGCGCGGCGCAGGGCTTGTGCTGCGCGTTTGTTAGCGTGGTCGGTGCCGGCACGTCGCGCTCAGCGCTTTAGTGTCCAGTCACGACGCGCGCCACTCCGTCCGGGTCCGCTGGCAAAGCGTTGCCGCGCCAGCAAACGTGCAAATCCGGTCTGACAAGTAGGTAGTGGGCGTCATACGCGCGCCACGCAGCTTCACTGTTAATGTCGAGCGTCGAGAACGGCGCTCCGATGGCGCCAAAGGCTGATCGTAAACCCGCGGCGTCGTCTTTGTTTCGGCCGAGCCGCAAAAGCGTGAATCCGTCGGCGATCCGATCGTGCACCGAAATTTCACCGGGCTTGAGCCAAACATGCGGCAAACGCGCCCCTGGCCAACTCGTCGGCAAATATTCCTCGATGTTTGGCGCGGGTCCACCGGGTTCGTCGCAAATCACTGGCGAACCGGCATAGCGATAGCCCAATTCGGCACCGATGACGCGGAAAGTTTTTGGCGCCTCCTCCCTGGCAATTGCCAACAGATTGGCCAACGCGGCCCTGCCTTCTGCGGTGTCGTCCTCGATGTTCGGACGATAGGCGGCGCGCCATTTCATTCGGCCAGCTGTGCCCCCGCTGGAGGCTTTGACGTTAATTGCGCCAATCGGTCGCCGCTCGGCCTCATAGGACTGTAGCAGGCTGGGGCCACCCCACCCTCGCAGTGTTGCGGCAAGCTTCCAGGAGATGTCGATTGCATCGCCGACGCCGGTATTCATGCCGAGACCCCCGGTCGGAATCACGAGGTGGGCCGCATCTCCGGCGATAAAGACACGACCCTGCTGATAATGCTCCGCTAGCAGCAGCCGTTGCACCCATTTTGCGCAATGTAGCATCTCGTATTTCACCGGAGTGCCGACGATCGTCTCGAACAATCGCATCATGTCATCGTCCTTCTCGACGACGGCATGAAGCGTGAAGTGCTCACGCGAGTCTTGAACGATCATCAACGTCCAATGGTCGTCGATGCGGTGATAATGCCGCGCACGCGGCGCGCGCACCTTGTCGTAAAGCTCCGGACAATAAAAAAGCGCCTGATGCATCTCCAAAAGGTGCGGCTTGCCTTCCATTTTGAAGCCGAGCTGCTTGCGAACAGTGCTCGATCCGCCGTCGCAGCCGACCATGTATCGGGCACGGATCGCAATTGTCTCACCGTTTGCTTTTCTGACTCGTGCCGTAACCCCGTCCGGGTCTTCAGTGTATGATAGCAATTCATGGCCAAACTTCACGGTCGAATTTGGAATCCGTTCCGCAACAGATTTGAGCAGTGGCTCGAGGGTATATTGGGAAATGATTTGATAGGGTTCGAGCGGCATCGACCCGTCCATAGTGGCGTTACGCTTGGCCCTGGCTTGCGCCACCGAGGGATAAGTCATCTTGAACAGCGGCGGCCGCATCAGATCGAACACCAGATAAGTGTCCATCGGCCACTCCGGCGGATATCCCGCAGCGCGCACGGTATCGGCCAGACCGAGACGGCGAAAAATCTCCATCGTCCGCGGGTTGCATCGTTCCATTTTCGGATAACCCAGCGGCGCTTCATTCTTTTCGATCAGGATGCAGCAGATACCACGTGTGCCGAGATCAATACTTAGTGTGAGGCCGACGGGGCCGGCGCCAACGATAAGAACTTCCGTGTCCATTGGTTTATTGGACACTGTGTGGCCCAGGATCATTCTTCCGCCTGCCGGTCCGTTCGCCGCAGCCCGCGCGGGTGGACCAGAATTCCCAAGCGCGCCAACTCTCCGGGGCGTGCGGCTTGTAGCTTGCCAAGCGTGCAGCGATTTCCCCGGGGGATAGCGGCTTCGGCTCGCCAAGCCGCATGGCGTTCATCTGCACCCGGGCATTACGCGGCAGATAGACAGCGATCCGCACTACTTCGAAGATTGAGCTTGCGGCCGCCGAGAAGCCGTGCCCGCGCATCAGCGCAGCTTTGCCGGCCCCAAGACAGTCCGCCAGATCGCGGCCCTGCGCCATATTGGTGACCAAGAGATTGGTGTCGCCGAATTTGTTGCGGATATCCCAGACCGGCACCGCACCGCCGACGAAAGCCGCGGAATGGATGACCGGCGTGAGTGGCGTCGCGACCAAGCCGAAGGGCAGCGTGTCCTCGGCATGTGCGTGAACCACCGCTTGTACGTCGGGCCGCGCCTCGAAAATCGCCGCATGAATGAAACGCTCGAGATAGGGGGGACGCTTATCGTTGACCGGCTCCCCCATCTCATCGAATTCGATCAGGTCATGGCGCTCGACCAGTTCGGGTGAGAGCGAGCGCGACAGAAAGAAATGCTTCGGATTGTCGGGATGGCGCACGCTGATGTGACCGTAGGCGTCGACCACGTCCTCCCGGGCGAGAATTCGGTTGGCGATAACGAGGTCGCGCAGCAGATCTTCGAGTTGGCTCATAGCTGAAACATCCCAGGCTTCACGCCCGTCCTTCACGTTGTTTATGCTGACGATATTTCCGGCATTGCGTGCCGGCAAGCCGCCGCTACGCTCAGACGTTCTGCTCAGTGCAGGCCGATGAGCGGCCAATAGAACGGAACTAGCAAAAGCAGCATGACAAATTCGATGACCGTCAGCAGCGCGCCCATATACAGAAGGTCCTGGGCGGCAAAATATCCGTACGAGTAGCCGACAATCAGGACGCCGGATTGATAGACAAAAAGTTTGCCACCCGCGGCGAACGTCCAGATCATGCCAAGCATCAGCGGGTTGAGGCCGTTCGTCTTGGCAAACTCCATGACCAGCGGAATCGACACGCCGAGCATCGAAATTTCGCTCGCCAGGAAGAAATGCGAGACGAAAGCGGTCCAGTACATGATGATCGTCGTCATGATGATGTTGGTCATGAACGGCTGCACGAACGCGAACACTGAGCCAGTCAAAATGTGCAGGCCGTTCGTTTCCTCCAGCACCGCGCCCATGCTGACCGCGGCGGCAACGAAAAATACCGGCAAATAATTGAGCCGCTTTAGGTCTTCGATCTCGAGCACGCCGACGCGGGGTAGCAGCGCGAACAGGCCGGCGCCCATGGCAATGACCGCAGGCGAAATGCGATGGAGAAAGTCCGTCAGCCATAGCAGGACGGCCGCCGCCATCAGAAGGGCTGCTCGCTTCTCGAGCGGCGTTAGTGTGCCAAAATTCCGCATTTCCGCACGCAAGTAATCGCGGCCGCCCGCAAGCGCGACGTTTTCTGGCGGATAGAGCTTGAGCGTCAGCCACCAAGCGGCGAACACGGTAACAATGCTGCACGGCAGGAAGGCAATGAACCAATAGCTCCACAATACTGCGACGCCGCCTATCTTCTCGATCAAGCCGCGGGCGGTGATTGAGGCGGCGCCGGCGATAATCATTTTGTCGAAGATATTGGCAGTGTAGCTGATCACCAGGAACATGCCGCGTGCAACATTGCTGCCGGGCGGCGAGTTGAAGGCCTCGGCCAGACCGATTGCAATCGAGGCCATGATGACGACGCGGGCTGCTCCGGCCGGCACGATGAAGGTGAGCAGTAAATCCGTGACGATGAGGCTAAGCAGGATGCGCGGATAAGTAACGCCGACCCGCAGCATGATGAAATAGGCCAGCCGGCGCGCGATCCGCGATCGGGTGGCGACCGTGCCGAGCAGCAGAGCACCGAACAAAAACCAAGGAGTGTCGTTAGCGAAGCCGCTGAACGCTACAGGAAATCGAACGATACCAAGCGCCCAAAACAGAAAGCAGCCGATTAATCCGGTCAAAGCGAATTCCATGGCCTGGGTAATCCAGGCCACGATCATAAATCCGACGATCGCGAAGCAGTGCTTCGTTTGGAGCTCAAGCGGGAGCGGTGCAAACCAAATAATTAGCGGAACAAGAACGCTGAGAAACTGCCCGATAATGACGAGGCGGGAGTTCGGATTTTCAAGAGACGCGGGCGACGGCAAAGCTCCGGCGTCGGCGGCCACCATGCGTTTCTCCCTCTCCGGGGTCGGATCGCCCGGCCGGCGGGGCGCTTGGCTCGCGCTCTTCGAATCGACCGGTGCGGGTTGATCAAAAGGCGTTAATGTCGCGGAGTGATCTGCTCGTTGCAATGCCTAACTTCTAATTATGCTCTTTGACAAGCAAGAGTACGGCGCGATTGCCGCGGCACGGAGTTTCTGGGCGGTCGGGCCGTCGATTAAAATAATTCGGAGTTATGTGCCGACACCAAGGGCGGCGGACCCGCGGGCTGCTTGTCCTGTATTCCTAGAGCCGAGCCGACCTATTGGCGGCTCTCCGCGTAGGGCGCGTGACAATCACAGAGAAGCTCGTACTCGTATCCCTGTTATTGCTTCAATTCGGCCCGCCTGCCTACCGGCTCATGTCCGCTTCGCTCCGAAATCGACCGAAATGCTGCATGGCCGCAGAATGACGCGATGGGCCAAAACGAGCCATTTTGCCGATTTCTCGCCCGGGTCGCTCAGCACCCTTACGGTTTTAATTTTTTGAGTTTGAAGGGACGCAGCATTGATAGGAAGCGCTCCCCTTCGCTACGCTACACGCTGTTGGTGATTTGTTCGCTCTCGCTGGCGAGACGGTCATGATCGACTGCCTCAAACCCTTTTCCGCAGCGCCCGCGCCCTGCAAAATCTGCAGCGGTGCGGCGGAACCTTACGGCGTCGTCGATTTCCACAAATCCTGCGCCGAGGCAAACGGCGTCCGGCTGCCGCTGTCGGGCGTGCCGATCTACTACCGCCGCTGCGCGACCTGCGGGTTCCTGTTCACTGACGCATTCGACGATTGGAGTCAGGACCAATTCAAAGCACACATCTACAATGACGACTACCGAATTGTCGATCCCGGTTATCAAACTGACCGCCCAAGCGAGAATGCCGGCGTGGTGGCGCGTTTATGGGGTGCGCATAAGGCGGAAACGCGTGTGCTCGACTACGGCGGCGGCAATGATGTATTTTGCACCGTGCTTCGCGCGAGCGGCTTCCCGGTGGCGGTGACGTACGATCCGATGACGCCGGAGCATGCGCAGCTTCCGGACGGAAAGTTTGAACTGGTGACCTGTTTCGAGACACTCGAGCACTTGCCAGATCCCGCGGCGGGAATAGCTTCGATCCTCAAATCCACGGCTGACGCTGGACTTATCTTTTTTACAACATTCGCGCAGCCGAGCGATTTCAACAATTATGGTCTGCACTGGTGGTATGTTGGCCCGCGCAACGGCCACATTTCGATCTTCAGTAGACAAGCGTTGAAACATGGTTTCGGCAAGCATGGCTACAAACTCGTTTCTTTTAGCGATAACGTCCACCTCGCATTTCGCGCGCTGCCACCGTTCCTCGCACATCTGGATACGTCAACCATCGACCCACCCAACTAAATTCCATCATTATCGATCAAGTAATCTTTCCGACAACAGGCTCGACGCGGTCAGACGGGCGGTGCTTCCCGCCACTGAAATGTTGATCGTCCGCCACTTGCATGGCTGCTTCTCTTGACCGCTTGGGTCAAACGCTGCGGAGCCAATCAAGCCCGACGGCGCGGTTTGTCCGCTGTTGATCCAATAGCGACCACACTTTTTGCAGCACCGTGAATGACGTTAAGGGCCAGGAGCCAACTTGCTGACGATTTAGATGGATGCTTTCGTGGAAATAATCGGTTCTACGCAGTTGAAATAGGCTTTCAGAAACTCTCTGAGCGCTGGCAAGCATAATAGGGATCCGTGCGGTGTCTCTGGGGGCTCTCCGCGCCATGCCACCGGGAAAAAGCCGGTGGCGGAAATCGCGAAAGTTTTCTAACTATTTTTCTAACTGTTGAAGTTGTCGATGAGCGCTGTGGCAAGCGCGACGTCCCGATTGGCGGGTCACATATCCTAATTAAATTGTGCTACGTGATTTTACTTACGGACAAGAGGTGGATGGCAATTATCGTGGGGCTGGGAGCGTTGAGGGATGAATTCGTTGTAGGGGCTTCGCACCATGTCTCAACTTCTTGTTCGGTTCTGGAAGGAACAATCTGGCGCCACGGCAATTGAGTATGGCCTGATCGCCGCCGGTATTGCTGCTGCAATCATCGTCGCGGTCAACACGCTCGGCAGCAATCTCACCACCACGTTCAGCAGCGTTTCCACCGCTCTCAAATAAACGCTGTGTGACAGTGCGCATCCGTGATGATTTTGCGACCGGAGATCGAACATTCGTTCATAGGTTGGCAGGGTAGTTACCGTTCACCGCACGAGCTTTAAGATACCTGTCGCAGGCGCCAAATTGCCACGTGGGCGATTTGGGCGACGCACGCGCTGCCGTTGGCAACAACGAGCGCGTCAAACTCAAACGATCGCATGGCCCTTGGAGACGACGTTCGACGTGATCTTGGAACGCAGCGTCAACTCTTCCTCAAGGTGCGCCGCATGATGGCGCACCTTGCAGCCCACACTCAATCGTAGGCGGAGCGGCCTTCGGTGAAGAATTTTGCTTTCGCGGAAATATTTGCTTTCGCGGAACTAATCGGTTCTACGCAATTGAGATAGGCTTTCGGTAACAACGCAATGGTACGGACACACCGCTTGCCGGGTTTCGTCTGAGCGCCGGCAGGATAACAGGGAGGCCCGGTTTATATAGCCGGGCCTCTTTCATGTTTATTCGGCTGCTTGGCAGCAAGTTGGCCAACAGTAGACATGCGCAGGATTCGTAACCCGTATCCGCCTAGGAAAGCTCAAGGCTGCCACGGATTGACGAATAAGCCGACCAGACCCGCGTCGCCTTTGGCGTGCACGGGCCCCCCATTGTTCGGCGCGAGTTTCGCGGTGACCTCGTCGCGCGTTAGGCCGGGTGGCAGTTCTTTTGGATCGAAATCGGTGGCGATAAGAACGAAGGTGTAGTGGTGCGGGATCGTTTGGGGCGGCGTGCATGGTCCGGAATAGTACCCGACGCCACGAGTGCCCTTGCCGCCGACATACTTTTCCGACGGCTTGCTGACTTCGCCTTCGGCGAAACCAGTGACCGAAGCAGGGATGCCATAGGCCACCCAATGAATAACGCCGGTGCCGCCGCGGCCCTCCGGATCGGTCATGAGCATGACGAAGCTCTTGGTGCCTTCCGGAACATTGCTCCACGAAAATTCCGGCGAGACGTTATCGCCGACACAGTTCGGATTATTCAGGGTATTGGCTTTGCTGTTGGCGACCTTCTTCGGCATTATTTTGCCATCCTCGAAGGTCGATGATTTCAGCGTAAAAATGTTAGCCGCATGAGCGCTGCCTGCGGCCAAGCCTAACACTAGTACCGCTGCTATGACGCGCAAATAAAAACGTCTTACAGGCACGGCGATCCTCCAAAAGCACCACGCCAACATCGGCCAGCGGCCTTTGAACGTCAGCTGACTTCCGCGGCCTTTCGATCGATCGGCATCGAAACACTCAAACCGGACCGAGTGTCACCAATAATCCATCGCGGGGATACGGAATTGGCCACATGCGCCACTCGGGCCGATAGTCTGGAGCGATGGAGATGCGCACATTGTTGAGGAAGTGCCAAGTGAAACATTTCGCCTGCATGTAGGCGAAGTTCAGACCCAAGCACATATGCGCTCCGCCGCCAAACGGCACGTAGGCAAATTTGTGGCGCCCGCGCGAAGCTTCAGGCTCGAAACGCGATGGATCATAGCGATCCGGCTCGGGCCAAATCTTCGGCATGAAGTGCGTATAGAGTGGATTGATGTTGACGCTGGTGCCGGCCGGGATCCGGAAGCCGTTCAATTCGAAGTCGCGCATTGCGCGCCGCGGCAGCGACGGCACAGGCGGCGCTAGACGCATTGCCTCTTTAAAGGCCAGTTCCGCGAGCGGGAGGTTGTCGAGGCGATCGAACGGCAATGGCTCGTTTGCGGCGATGCCGAGCCCGCTCAGTTCGGCGCGGACCTTCTCCTGCCAGCCCGGGTGGGCGGCCAGCCGATAGACCAGCGAAGTGAAAGAGGAGGTAAGTGTGTCGTGCGCCGCCAGCATGAGAAAGATCATGTGGTTGATGATGTCGATAGTCGACAACAATGAGCCGTCGTCCCAGGTGGCGCGGCACAGATGCGAAAACAAGTCTTCGCCGCCGCGCGCGCGCCGCAGTGGGATTTGCCGGTCGAAATAATCGACCAGCTGCGCCCGGCCCTGCAGACCTCGCCGCATGCGGGTACCTGGCAGCGGCACACGAATGACCGCGATCGAGGCCGCTAGCATCGCAATGAAAGCCTGCTTAATCGTTTCAAGCTCGCTGCCAAGTTCCTCGCCCAGAAACGAGGTCGCCGCCAGATCGAGCGTCAGTTTTTTGACGAGAGGATAGAACTCGACCTCACGCCCGCGTGGCCATTGCGCGATGCCCCGCGCGATCCCGGCGTTAAGCTCGCCGAGATAGGACTGCATCGGGCCGGATTTGAAAGCCACCGACAGCGCGCGCCGATTTAGGCGGTGCTCGTCGAAATCAAGCAGCATCAGGCCGCGCGGAAACAGCCGGCCGAGGATGACATCCCAGCCGAGGCCGGAGGAAAAGATCTTCTGCGGATCAAGCAGAACGAGTTCGTTCGCTTCGGGACCGAGCAGCGAGACGTTGCTCTGGCCGAAGGCGCGGCTGCGATGGACCGAGCCGTAGCGTTGCGCCCGCCGCTCGACGAAGCCTTTTGGGTCGGCGAGAAGCGGTAGAGTATGGCCGAGGATCGGCCAGCCGTCGTCGCCGGGAATATGCGACAGCGCGCTGCTCGACGTTGGCGCGGGAGGCGCCTTATAGGCGGCTGCTCGCACCCGGCCAAGGGCCTGTACCGACATGCATCCTCCCCAAGCTGCTACCGGCTTACCCGCCTCGACCCAGGTCCGAGCAGAAGATCCTCGTCAGTGAGCTATCTGCGCCGACGACGGTGGATCGAAGCGACGGTAGAGCGGTTATTCCTTCTTGATCAGGCCTTTGCTCCGCAAGCTGGCAAGCGCGATTTGTGCTTGGGCGTTGTTCTGCTTGGCGGACTTCCCATACCAGTCGGCGGCCTGTTCGTAATTGCGGTCCACCGGCGAGATGCCTTGTTCATAATACTTACCGACGGCCAATTCGGCAGCGGCATCGTTTTGGTCTGCAGCGCGCTTATACCAGTCAAACGCTTCCCGCGAATCCTGCTGCGACACGCCGCGACCGTAGAAGTACATGTCACCCAAATTCTTTTCGGCTTTGGCGTATCCCTTTTCGGCAGCGGTGTGGAACCAATAAACAGCGTCCGAATCAGAACGCGCTGTCCCCAGTCCTAGAGTGTAAAACACGCCGACCGAATTCTGCGCATTGGGATTGCCCAATTTCGCCGCCTTCAAATACCAGTCGAAGGCGTGGTCATTGCTTTTCTCAACACCAGTTCCGCTTTGATACAGTGCGCCAACGCTGTACGCCGCGTCGACGTCTCCTTGCTCCGCCGCCTTCAGGAACCAGTTAAAAGCCTGTACGTCACTTTTCTCAACGCCCCTGCCGCCTTGATACATGGCTGCAACACTGTATTCCCCGTCCACGTTTCCTGCCTCCGCGGCCTTCAGGTACCAGTGAAACGCTTGCTCATCGCTTTTCCGATCAACGCCGCGTCCGGTCGCGTACATGCTCGCAAGCTTGAATGCGGCTTTGGCATGCCCCTGCTGCGCCGCCTTAAGATAATAATCGGCCGCCAGGGTCTCATTCTTTGTTCCGTTCAATCCGCGGTCTGAGATGACACCAAGCGCATATTGCGCGTCGCGGTCGCCGCCGCGCGCCAACGGATCGGCCAGTTCAGCGGCGCGGCGAAAATCCTGGCGGCTGAGTGCGGCGGACATTTCTGTTTTAGGTGTCGGCGGCGGGGTTCCGGCGACCGAAGGAGCGGCGCTCGCTGAATTCGTGCGTGCAGCGGGGACAGCATTGAGGTCTGCAGAGGCCATTGTCGTCGCCTTGGCCAAGCGCCGAGACGGATCCGATGCTGGCGCGGCTGCGCCAGGTAGAGACGAAGCAGCGCCGTGTACGGCGGGAGCCGACGAGGGGCCGGATTTTGCGACGACGATCAACCCGACGGCGAGCGCAGCGAGCGTTACGCCTCCGGCTCCCAACACTGCGAGTAGCCGCAGGTTTGCGGGGATGAAGGTGAGCCGATCGAGAAAATGCGTGAGCGCGGACGATGCCGACGGAGCTTCAGCTGGAGGCTCCAGCGAAGGCGCCTCGATCACTCGGGTGCTATCCAAGAAGATTTGCGAGGCGTCGGGCCGCAATGCGGTTGCTCCGAGCGCGTCGCTGAATTTTCGCACCGTTGCGAAACGTTGCTCGGGCTTTTTGGCCAACGCCTGCATCACCGCCGCATCGAGCCGGCTGTCGATTCCCGGCACTCGCGAAATCAGCCGCGGCGGTTGGGCGTTCACGTGCGCCTGCATCAGATCATAATCGGTTGCGGCCTCGAACGGCACGGCGCCGGAGATCATTTCGTAGAACATGATTGCGGTGCTGTAGAGGTCGCTGCGCTCGTCGGCTTCCTGGCCGCGGAGCTGCTCGGGCGCCATGTATGCGAGCGTTCCGACGATGCTGCCATCGCGCGTGAGGCGCTGCGATCCGCGCACGCGGGCAATGCCGAAATCCATAATCTTCACGGTGCCATTTGCCGTGATCATCACATTCGCCGGTTTGATATCGCGATGAATGACGCCCATCGAATGGGCGTAAGAAAGCCCATCGGCGACTTGAGCGATAATGGCCAGGCTCTCGCGCGCCCCGAGCTTCCCGCCGCGTTTTTTAAGCAGATCTTCGAGCGTCTCGCCGCGCACGCACTCCATGATCAGATACATCTTGCCGCCCTCGGGCAGCAGTGTATAGAGCGTGGTGATGTTTGGATGATTTAGACGCGCGAGGCTGGTGGCTTCGCCGCGAAAACGGTCAACGAAGCTCGTGTCGTTGAGCATTTCCGTCCGTAATGATTTGATCGCGACCTCGCGCTGCAAGATCGTGTCGAAGGCGGCATGCACCTGGCCGATGCCGCCGGCGCCCAGCAGGTCTCTGATCTCATATTGCCCGACCATCGTCATGGCGCGTCTGCGTCGGTTTGTTTGTTGGCATGATGGTGGTGCGTTAACGTCGAAATAGGGCTGAGTTTAGTCAGCCGTCAAAGCTCGATGTCTTGCTCTTGCTTGCGTAAAAGTAAACCTCGATACAGGCGCGACCGGCGCGAGTTCGGCTTCACGAACAAAATCGGGATTCTCCTTCCCGCCCGTGCTGATCCTTCTCCTAGCGGCCTGGGTAGAACCGGGGTGGAGCTATCATCAGAGAGGGGTCACCAGGGTTATTCTCCGGTAGGGCTAACGCCGAGCGGTGCGGCCCTCCGTGCTGATCCGTGCCGGCCGGAGCTTGCGCCGGGGCAGCCACCTCCTGCGCTGCGTCTTTTGTGAACAACGTCATGGCGCCCCACACCATAAGGATTGCCACCAATGCAGCACCGCCTGCGATCATCGACAGCCTCGCCGTCGGCATGCCAAAGGCCGTCGCCCGTGCGGCTGTCGCATTGTTAGGTTGGATAGCGAAGGATCCCGACATACGCCCTGTTCCAGGACGGTTCGCGGCAGGTTCGAGCGTGTCCATGGACTTGGAGGCGCCGGTTAGCCGTTTCTTTTCAGGTTCTCGGCGTTTCTTTTCGCTATCGATCCGCTGAAGTGCGGCGGCTTGCCGGCGTTCCTCCGCCGAAGGCGAGGTCTGTCGCAATGTTTCGCAAATCTTCGCACAAAACCGCTCGACCTCTGCCTTTACGTCCGAGTCGTTCACATCACGATGGCGAAGTTCGCGCCAATCAAGATATTGGCGTTTGGCGATGATGGAGAGGACCGGATCGTTCCTTTGCAAGGACTCGTCTTCCAGTTCTGGTACTCGGATGTAGAGGATAGGAAAGACAAGGTCCGTGCGGCCAAGCTGGGCCTCGCGCGCCAGAAATGACTCAAGTTCGAACCGACAATATTTGCTTCGAACGACCGTCGGCGTGATGATCGGAATGAAGAATACCGCCTGCTTGACGGCGACTTTGAGCTCGGCTTCCCAAAGCTTCCCGGGCGAAATCGCTTCCTTATCCTGCCAAAGGCGGAACGACTTCATCGTGCGGCCGAGCTGTCCGCGCAGTTCGCGCTGAATACGTTCGCGCAACGCCGAGAGCGCTCCGTGAGAATCCTCGTCGTCATCCCGCGAATAGCTAAAAAAGCCGATCAGTTCAGCCATATCAGCGAATGACGACATTGCTCACTGCCAATAGTCGTGCCCACATAAAGTCTAACAAAAAATTTGGCCGGTTGGAATGCTCCCTTTATCGTCTTCGGGCGCATCCGGTGGCAGCCTAGCCACCGGCCCGAGTTCCATGCTGTGCGGCTTCGATGTCCCGCGTCGGCGCTGAAAGCTTGATCCGCCGCGTGGTCGAGGCCGCGTCGTTTGGCTGTTCCCCGCCCTTTGGCTGTTCCCCGCCCTGCCGGTCTACGCCCAATACCATACGAAACACGCCGACCGAGACGTTGTCGGGAGCGCCCGCCGCCAGCGCGGCGTTAATGAGCGCCTCGCACGCTTGGTCCGGCGGCAAGCGCCCGGCGTGCTCCGCGATCGTTGCATCGTCGACCACGCCAAAAAGCCCGTCGGTGCAAAGTACCAGAATATCTCCGGCCGAGAGTGGCAGCGGTTCGGACCATACCGCCGGCGCGACATCCTCTTTCGAGCCAAGCGCCTGCAAAATGACATTCCTGATCGGGCTGTGCTCCGCCTCCTCAGGAGTGAGCTCGCCTTTGCGCACCATTTGCGCGACCAGCGTCTGGTCCTGGCTAAGTTGAGTGAGATGGCCGCCCCGCAAAAGATAAGCTCGGCTGTCGCCCACATGGGCCAGCCAGATCTCGCCGTTGCAGACTGCAAGCGCGGTGCAAGTGGTTCCCATACCTTTGCATTCGGGATGGTTTTCAGCCCACATGCGGATGGCGCGATTGGCGTCGAGCAAGGCCCAGCCGAGCACGTCCGGTACCGGTCCGGAAAGCTCGTAATACACGCGGCAAATCGTTTCGACCGCAAGCTCACTAGCCACTTCGCCGGCGGCATGACCACCCATGCCATCCGCAACCACCAGGATGGCGCCTTGCGCACTCGCCGGATCACTGTCCGGCGGTGCGACATACGCCAAGCGGTCCTCGTTGACCGACCGCACCGCGCCGACGTTGCTGCGCATTGCGCCCTCCGGGCGCAGCGACTGCGGCGGGGCTTGGGCCGAGAGCATTTCGATCAGTCGGCGCCAGCTTGTTGCGGTTGCAGCAGACTAAGACCGTGTCTGATCGGCACCGCATAGCTGACCTGGGTGCCTTGGCTGTCGCGCCCTTTGTAGGTGAACAGCCCGATGACATGGCCTTTATCGTTGAACACCGGCCCGCCGCTGTTACCGGCACCGGTCGCGTTGATGCTCAATTGAATGGCATCGTCCATTGTGCCGTACACGGTCGCTTCGCCTTGCCGGTGGAGATGCGATCCGAGCCGCATCACAAGGCCTTCCGTCAACGTTGGCTCCGGAATCAATTCGTCCACTTTCTCCATGTGACCGCCTTGGACGGTGGCCATTTCGACGTAGGTTTTTGCCGAAACGGCCGGGTAGCCCATCGCTATGACGCGGTCGCCGACCTCGACTTGATCTGATGCGCTCGCCAGCTCGACCGCTTTCAAAGTCTGCGGGGCGTCGATTTTGATGAGCGCAACATCCGCATCCGTTGAGATACGAACCAGTCCCGCCTGTATGCCTATGCGGTTACTGGGAAAGCGTACTTCGAAAAACTCGTTGCGGCCGGTGAATGTGTGCTTATTGTCGTTTTCCCCGCCGATGTATTTTGCTTCGTCGGAGAACACCGGCGCGCCAGTGTCAGGTATCCAGCCTCTCAGACCATCGAAATCGCCGGACGCGAGGTTCACGATTTGTAGTGTGTTTTTCGTTGAGCCATATGTGTAGACGGCGCCCTTTTGATACCTTGGCTCGCCAAAATCGCCGTACGGAATGAGCCAGCTGGCGGCGACATGCTTGTTGGTGAGAAGAAAGCCCTGCTGACCGACCACAAACCCTGAACCGGTGTGTTGATCCCCGATTGTCAGATTGGTCCGGTCCCCGTCATCCAGTGTCAGCCAGCGAGCGTAGGAGCCATTCGGCAGTTTTATAAAGCCTGGGTAGGAATTGCCTTCCCTGGTTTTCACGACCTTTTGGTACACCGGCTTCCCGGTGCCTTGGTCAAACAGCCGCCAATGCACGTCAACGTAGACTACTGTATTGCGATATTTTTCGTCGATCTCCTTGGCCGTCTTGCCCAGCGCGCCAAGCTTTTCGGCCATGACGGCGTCGGCATTTTTCTGGATTTTTTGCGTCTGCTGCGCCAACTCACGCGTCGCGATCGAAACGCTGTGCCGGTAAAATCCGTAACCGACCAGGCACAGCACCACGACAACCGCTGCAAGCGAAATCATCCATCCGCGGCTCGTGGACTTGCGCTCCTGCGTCAGCATGCGCAGCACGGTGTCTTTGCCAACTCCGGCTTTGACCGGCTCAACCGCCGGCGGTTCGGCTCCGCTGAAAGCGACCTCTCGGGTGGCGTCCGCGTCTGCGGCCGCGATGGCACGGGTCACCGTGGCATCGATCGGATTGATGACGCGCGTCCGTGACGCAAAGCTCTCAGGACGCGGCTGCACATCGAAGCTGAATTTCGGTCCGCCCTCGCCGAGTTCCACGATGTCGTCGGGCGCAAGTTCGACTTCGCTTGTGATTGGTTCGCCGTTAAGGAAGGTCCCGTTGCTGCTGCCACAATCGGACAGCTTGAACACAGGGCTGGTGTCGTCGCCTTCGACGCGAATCGCCGCATGGCGGCGGCTCACGACATCGTCGCGCTGCGGGTCGAATGCGATCGTGGATGACGAGTCGCGACCGAGCGTGATCTCGCGCGTCTTCTTGAGCGGGAATTGCTCGACCTGATTGGTCTTTGACCCGCTCACGTGGCGGATAATAATCCGCCGCTGAGATTTGTCGCTCATGCGATTGGCCCCCAAGTAACCCAACAAAAAAGATTTTAACGCCGGTATTGCTGGGTTGAAAGTGAAATCTCGGCCGTTTTCATGAACTTAATGACCGCCGGGAACGCCATCTTTGCGCAAAGTTCCTTGCGGTAATCCGACGGCCGATCCTGAACTAAACCGAGCTTTCCATCACCACTTAAATTACGGAATATTGATGACGATCGTGACGGCGGTCACAGATCATGAGGAAGATTTAATGAGATAGCGGTGCCGCGCCGGGCGTGAATAACTTGAAGAAAACGGGCCTTTGGCTTATCGTGATCTTTGATCGGGCAAAATTCAAAATTGGAGACCCGCCATGACTGAGACGTGCTCCGGAAAGCTGGGCGGCACGGCCGAATGCCGTGGAACTCGCAGTTCCGTGCTGCTTCGGTGGGCCCTCGGGGCTTGTTTGTCGGTAACGATGGCAGCCGCGATTCCCGTCGACGCTCACGCGCAGAGCATCGGCTTCGGTCCGGTTGGCATCAATCTCGGCGGCATTGGCATTCGCCCTTACCAAGCGCCGCGTCGGTCGAATGCAGCGAAGCCGCACGATCAAGCGAAGTCCAACAGCGATCGCGACAGCCCAAAGGACCCGAACACAGAGACGCTGTTGACGGACGGTAAAGATACGCCCGCTGCCAAAGATACAACGAGTGCAAAAGCGACGAACGGCAAAGAGGTCGTCGAACGGACGTCGAGTTCGGAGGGCCATGCCTCCCCGCCACCCAGCGCGGCGCCTCGGACTGAAGGCCGCGGTCCAGATTTCTCGCCGGAGCAGTGATCGGGACCGGCCGCGCTCTTGAACGCGTCGCTCTGATTGGCCTTGATCTGTTTATCGCAGCGTTGAGGGACTCCCGGCCGAGCGGGCTGGCGAAACGGCCGGCTTTTATATAAACACAACGTTCTCAGTAAATGTGGGCGGCGCGAGCATTTCCCGAAACGTTGTCCGGTCGGGTGACTGCCGGCGCCGTATCCCAACGGTCACGCCAGGCCTCGAGCATCAGAACGTCCCAGATCAAATATTGCCAATTGCGCTTACCGCCGAGATGCTCCGCCCAATGCCGCCGCACCAACGCGGCATCAAGCAGGCCGGCCTCGCGCAGCCGTTGCTCGGATAGAAGATGCTCCGCCCATTCGCGCAACGGTCCGCGCAGCCATTCGCCAAGCGGGATTGCGAATCCCATTTTCGGGCGGTCGATGATGGCGCGCGGAACATGGCGCTCCAGAATTTGCCGCAGCGCCCATTTGCTTTGGCCGTTACGAATCTTCATGCGCCGCGGCAGGCGCCACGCAAGTTCAACGACGCGGTGGTCAATCAGCGGCACACGCGCCTCAAGCGCCACGGCCATGCTGGCGCGGTCGACCTTGGTCAATATGTCGTCAGGCAGATAGGTCACGAGGTCGAGAAATTGCATGCGCGACAGCAAGTCAGGAAACTCGCCGGCAATGTTTTTGTCGAAAAGGATGCCGCGCGTCTCGGCGGCGCCCGGTGCGACCGCGGCCGGATCCCAGTGCGTGACCAGCTGCAGATAAAGCTCACCCGGATCGCGCTGGGTCAACAGGGAGGCAGCTTTGTGAATCTTGTCGCCGATCTGCCCCGGCACGCGCCGCCCGGGCAGGCGAGCGAGCAGGTTCGTCCAAATATCCGCAGGGATCGCGCTAGCGGAACGCGCCAAGGCACTGCGCAATGGCAGCGGCAGCAAAGACAAATTGCGCCATACACTCCGTGCCAGCTGGTAGCGGTTATAGCCTGCAAACAATTCGTCGCCGCCATCGCCCGACAACGCGACCGTGACGTGCCGCCGCGTCAACGCCGAGATCAGATAAGTCGCTATTTGCGACGAGTTCGGCGAACGGCTCGTCGAACCAGTCGGGCAAGTGCGGAATGACGTCCAGCGCTTCGCGCGCGGTAACCGTCAACTCGGTGTGCTCGGTGCCGAGATGGCGGGCAACCGCGGCGGCATGCGGCGCCTCGTCAAAATCCAATTCCGTAAATCCGACCGTGAAGGTGCGAACCCGGCCGGAATTCGCCGATTGCATCAGCGCGGTGATTGTCGAGGAGTCGATGCCGCCCGACAGAAAAGCGCCGAGTGGGACATCGGCGATCATGCGCCGGCGCACCGCGTCCTGCAGCAGATTTTCCAGTTGCTCGATTAATTCGGCGTCGCTGCCGTCAAGCGGGTGGCGCATCCCGTCGCGCGCCACGGCGCGGGCGTCCCAGTAGCGTTCGATTTCCGGCTCGCCGCCCCACGGCAGGGTGAGCACGGTGCCGGGCCCAAGCTTATGGACGCATTCGTAGATGGTCTGCGGCGCCGGAATATAGTTGTGACGCATGAACGAAGCGACAGCGGTCCGGTCGATGCGCGGTGCCCAGCCGGGATGCGCCCGCAACGCCTTAAGCTCCGATCCAAACAAAAATAGCCTACCGAACTTTGCCCAGTAGAGCGGTTTGATGCCAAGGCGGTCGCGGACAAGCGTGAGCGTGCGCTCGCGGCGATCCCACAACGCGATCGCAAACATGCCGATCACGCGCGAAAGCGTGGCGCCAAGCCCGAGCGACGCGATCGATTCCAGAATCACCTCGGTGTCGGAACTACCGCGGAAGATCACCCCGCTTCCTTCGAGTTCCTTGCGGATGTCCGGGAAGTTATAGACCTCGCCATTGTAGGTGACGACGAATCGGCCGTCGGTGGACACCATCGGCTGGTGTCCGGTCGGCGACAAATCAACGATGGATAGCCGGCGATGAATAAGGCAAACGCCAGCCTCCGCGTCGATCCACATCCCGTCGTCGTCGGGCCCGCGATGTCGCAGGCTGCGATTCATTGCGGCCGAAATTCGCGTTGCATCGGTGGAAAATTGGGCGGCGCGGACATTCAAAAATCCTGCAATGCCGCACATGGTTTCGGGTCCGCCGGAAATGCCGATGTGGCAATGAATATAGGCTCGGCAGCGGCCAAACAACGCTGTTCTTTGAGGTGGCCGGGAAAGCGCGCGAAGTGGGATTAGGCGGACGTTGGAGGCCGAGGCGTTGGCTGCCTAGAACCGCCCGGCGGCTAGCAGGGAAATAATCAGCAACGTCGCCACCACGAGAAAGCCCTGCAGGAGGGTGGCGGCCGTAAACGTGGCCAAAGCCCGCATCGGGCGCAACTCCGCACTGGTCGACACCAGCCAGAAATAATCGTCGTTGACGTGGGAGACGGTCATCGCGCCCACGCCGATGGCGAGCGTGGCGAGCGCGCGTGCGGTTTCGCCGTCCAGGCCGAGCGATACCAACAGCGGCTGCATCATGCCAGCGGTGGTGATGGCAGCCACCAGTGATGAGCCTTGCAGAGTCTTTATTAGGGCGGCGATGAAAAACGGCAGCAGGATGCCGCCGGCGAATCCAAGATGTAAAGACAGCAATCGCTCGCCGAGCAGTTCGGCCATGCCGGTTTCTTGGCAGAGCCGCTGCAATCCGCCGGCTGCGCCGACGATCAACAACATGCCGGCGGTGTTGCCGAGAATGCGCCCGGTCCAGGCACTATCGGCAAAAAGCTGCCGGGCCGGGCGCCACAGCCCAACGGTCATCAGTCCGACCGCAACAAGAAAAAGCAGAAGCGGGCGTCCCATGCCCAGCACGGCCTCGCGCGCCGTGCCGCCACCCAGCGGTTCGCTTGGAATATCGCCGAGCGACTGAACGATCAGCATTAGGATCGGAATTGCCGTCGCGGTTACGAGCACGCAGGCGGACCAGCCGTTGCGCCTTTCCGCGGGGTTCGATTGGGAAGCGGTCACAGGCCCTTCGAGCTTCTTCGATCGCCATCGCGCCCAGGCAGCGCCGAATGCCGCCGACACGACGGCAACCGGCAACCCGATTAAAGCGACCCGGCCCCATGGGGCGCCGAGGATCACGGCGGCCGCGACCGGTACCGGCGAAAACAAAATAAGTCCGTGGCTTGCGGAAATCGCCAGCGCCGATGCGACCATGGAGGCAGAGCGTTTGGCAACGCTTCCGCTGCCGACGGCGCGAAGGAATGGAGTGAGGAGAGCGAACGCCGTTGCCGGCGAAGCACCGAGTCCCGCAACCAGTCCGGCCAGCGTCGCCACTCTTGTCGATCCCAGCCATCGCCGGCGGGTGAGCGCCGCAGCCAGCCAGCCGGATGCGGCGGTGGCCTCGGCAATACCGCCGACGAAGCCGGCCGCGATGATCGCCAATCCGGGAGAGTAAACCGCCTGTGAAAAGCCGGCGCCGAAAGCCTTGCCGATAAATCCAGCGGAAAATCCGGTCGCGACGCCGAAGGCAGTCGCAACGATCAGGAGCACGAGGAACGGATGCAGGCGTCCGGACCGCGTTGCCAGCGCGATAACGATGACGGATGCGAAAAGTGCAACCGCCTGGAGAAATGGCGCTGTGGTCATGGAGAATCTGACCTCGCTAAAGGGCGGAACGTTCTTGCGCGGACATCACCGCGTTTTTATTTGGTCCGTGCCGCCCCGTCTAATAGGGGCGGAAAGAAATCCGTCCGGAAAAGACCGCCGCACGCTATTCTGCCGCGGCGCTATTTCGGCATCGTTTCCGATCCTGAAAGGTCACGGACGGATGAGAGCCAGCGGTTTCGAAAATTGCTGGGGATTTTGCCGCAGCGGCATTCTGGCCGCCGGCGTTCTGCTGAGCACGCTTGCGCCGGGGCTGGGCGCGTCGGCCGATTTCATTCATGCCGCTGGCACGCGTCTGGTCGATGGCCGCGGCGAGCGCTTCACGGTCAAGGGAATCAACCTCGGCAATTGGCTTGTTCCCGAAGGTTATATGTTCAAATTCAATCGCGCGCGCGCACCGGGCGAGATCGCGGGCATTATCGAGGCGTTGGTTGGGCGCGACGAAGCCGCGCGTTTCTGGACTAAATTCCGCGACCGATATATCGCCGAGCCGGACATCCGCTTCATCGCCGCCGCCGGTTTCAATACCGTGCGGGTGCCGCTGCATTGGCGGCTGCTTGTGGAGCCAGGCGCCGACGGCGCAGACCGCTTCGAGGGACCGGGCTGGTATCTGCTCGACCGGCTGGTGCAATGGTGCCGCGCTTCCGGCCTTCGCATCATTCTCGACCTGCACGCGGCTCCCGGCGGCCAGACCGGCGTAAATCACGATGACGGCCCCGGCTTTCCACTAACATTCTACGTACCTCGCGATCGCCGGCTGACGGTCGCACTGTGGCGCGCGCTTGCCGCGCATTTCCGCGACGAGCCGACGATCCTCGGTTACGATCTTTTGAACGAGCCGATTTCGCCCTACAGTGACGAGAGTTATCTCAATCCGCGGCTCGAGCCGCTCTACCGCGAAATTGTTGCCGCCATCCGCGGCGTCGACACAAATCACCTGGTGTTGCTCGCCGGTGCGCAGTGGAGCACGAGCTTCGCGGTTTTCAGCCGGCCGTTCGACGCCAACGCCGTTTACACCTATCACAAATTCTGGGCCAAACCGACGCGCGACGCGCTGCAAAGCTACGTGAATTTCAGCAAACGCTGGAAGGTGCCGCTATTGATCGGCGAAACCGGCGAATCGTCCGATGCCTGGAACGAAGATTTCCGTCGGCTGCATGAAAAATTCGGCATCGGCTGGTGTTTCTGGCCGTACAAGAATCTCGACTCGCGCACCGCCGTAGTCTCGATCCAGAAGCCGCCGGGTTGGGATCTGATCGCCGCCGCCGGCAGCGCCAGGTACGGATCGCTCAAGCCGGAAGCGCTGCCGCCGCGCGAGCAGGCGCTGGCAATCCTGGACGCTTATCTGGAAGCCGCCCGATTCGAAAACGGCCGCGTCAACGCCGGCTATCTCAAATCGCTCGGCTTAGCGGCGCCATAGCCGGATTATTTCGCCAGCGCGTCGGCGCCGGCCTTGGCGACCTGCACGTCTTGCGACGATAGCGCGCCGGACACGCCGATCGCGCCGACGATCTTGCCGTCGACCAGGATCGGCAGCCCGCCTTCCAGCGGCGTAATGTCCTTGACCGCCAGCAGCCGCAAACCGGCACCGCCGGCGGCAATGGCGTCGTCCAGCGCCTTGCTTGGCCGCTTGAAGAACAGCGCGGTGCGTGCCTTGCCTTCAGACGCGCCCACAGAGGCGAGTTGCGTGTTGTCGAATTTGTGGAACATCACCAGATTGCCGCCGCTGTCCAGGATGGTGATCGCCACCTGCCAGGAATTCTTGGCGGCTTCGAGCTCGGCCGCAGCCATAGCCCGCTTGGCGTCGTCGAGTGTGATCGGAGGTCCGTAAGGCGGCGTTGCTCCAGCAGATTGGGCGGCAGCCGATCCGGCGGACAGGGCGAACGCGGCCAACGCAAACGCAAGCGCAAGCATCCGAGACATTTCTACCACCCCCCTCAGCGACGCCGCCTGACGCGGCGCGGCGGCACAATAAGCGGCAAATGCGGCCGGTGGAAGTCGCCTGCAAAGCGGTCTCGGGGCACGTTGGTCGCACTTGCGCGAACGTGATCATTCAACGGCTGTGACACGTCGCCTTGGCGACTTATATTGGCTCAGCCAGCCAGGAGATTCCCGCCATGTTTTCCTTCTCGCGGAAAGCCCAAATGCCGTCGGCCGATCAGGCTCTTCCCGGCCGCTCGGCGCCGATCCCGACCGCCAGGGAGCACTTCGTCAACGGCCACCCCTTGAAGGGTCCCTATCCGGAAGGCTTGGCGATGGCGATGTTCGGGCTCGGCTGTTTCTGGGGCGCCGAGCGCAAATTCTGGGAGTTGGGCGACGGCGTTTACGCAACCGCAGTCGGCTATGCCGGCGGGTTTACGCCTAATCCAAGCTATGAGGAGGTGTGCAGCGGGCGCACCGGCCATAACGAGGTCGTGCTCGTTGTCTACGATCCGAAAAAAATCTCTTATGAGCGGTTGCTCAAGGCGTTTTGGGAGACTCACGATCCGACGCAGGGGATGCGGCAGGGCAATGACGTCGGTACACAATACCGTTCGGGCATTTATGTGTTTTCGCCGGCGCAGCGCGCTGCGGCTGAGGCTTCGCGGGCGAGCTATGCCAAGGCGCTTGCTGCCGAGGGCATGGGAGCGATCACGACCGAGATCCGCGAGGCGCCGCCGTTCTATTTCGCCGAGGATTATCACCAGCAATATTTGGCGAAGAACCCGCACGGCTATTGCGGGCTCGGCGGCACCGGCGTGACGTGCCAAATCGGCACCGGGGTTGCCGCCGCGGCGGCGCATTGACCCGGCGCTGATTGACGGCACAGTCGGCGCGACTCGCAAGGATGCGTGGGACAGATGGAACGTGGCTTCCAGTCGGCATTATTTATTTTGCGCTGGCTGATCGCGCCGTTTCTGATTGGGCTTGTTTGCTGTCTGCTCCTACTGATCTATCGTTTCTTCGCTGATTTCTATGTAATCGCCAGCACGTTGCCCTCGTTGAGCTGGCACGATCTCGTTGTTGACGTTCTCAATCTGGTGGACGTCTCGCTGACCGCGAACCTTGTCCTCATCGTCATCTTTTCCGGTTACGAGAACTTCATCCACAAGATCCGTCGCGATCAACATGCCGCTTGGCCCGCGGGCCTTACCGAAGTCGATTTCGGCGCGCTCAAGCAAAAGCTGCTCGGCTCGATCGCTGTCATTGCCGCGGTCGATGCGCTCGCTTGGTATCTCGATCTCGAAAAGATAACCGATACGGCGAAGCTCGGTTGGGCGATCGCCTTTCCGCTGATGTTCGTCGTCTCGCTCTTGTTGCTGGCGATCTCTGATCGGCTCGGCCGCCGTAACGACAAGGCCGACTAGGCTAGGAATGCCCGCCCACCTTCCGGGCCATCCGATTCGCCGTTGGTTCCGCAGTTCTACGCCACGCACGCCCAGCCCAGAAAATGCCGCAACCGCTGCGGTTTCCTTGAGGTCCAAGGGACCAGATTAGGGATTGTTAACCATACCGGGCGTTAATCGGGCCTCAACGTTTGCGCCAACAGGGCTGGATTTGCGCGTATGCGGGTCCTCCGCTCATTTCTCCTGTTACTGAGTATGGCGATCGCTGCGGCGGGATGCACGCAACAGCCCGCGGCCTATTTCGCATATCCCGGCGCGGCGATGCCCGGCATCGACAACTTCGTCTACGGGGCCGGCGGGGCTTACATGCCGGCGATGGGCGGAGCCTACGCGCCGTCGCCCTATGGTGGTCTTTACGGCTACGCGGCACCGGCCGCGGGTCAGGGTGGCTACGCGCTCGACTCCGGGGACCGGCTGCGCGTCGTCGTATTCGGTCAGGACGGGCTGACCAATTCCTACGCGGTCGACGCCAGCGGCAACATCGATATGCCCTTGATCGGCGCGGTGGGAGCGCGCGGCCTGACCAGCGACCAGCTCGCCGCCCGCATCGCCGACAAGCTGCGCGACGGCTTCATCCGCGAGCCGCATGTCGCGGTCGAGGTCGAAGCCTACCGGCCTTTCTTCATTCTCGGCGAGGTCACGCAGCCCGGCCAATATCCTTACGTCGCCAACATGACCGCCGAAACGGCGGTGGCGATCGCCGGCGGCTTCACGCCGCGCGCCTCCCGCAAAAGCGTGGTGCTGACGCGCAATTACTACGGCCAGCAGATGCGCATTGGGATCCCGCTCAGTTTCCCGCTGCGGCCCGGCGATACGATCAGCGTCCAGGAACGCTGGTTCTAGCCTCAGGCGTGCTCCGAAGCCGCCGCAGTCGCGGCCGCCTCAGCATGCGCCGCTTCGGTGCTGCCCAGGCCGTTAAAGAACACGTTGAGCAGCACCGAAACGATTGCCGCCAGCAGGATGCCCGATTCCAGCAGCGGATGCAGCACATCCGGCGTGTAATTGAAGAAGTTGGGCGCGACCAGCGGGATCATCCCGAAGCCGACCGAGATCGCCACGACAAACAAGTTGTAGCGATTGGTCTTGAAGTCGACGCCGGTCAGGATGCGTGCGCCAGTAGCGGCGACCATGCCGAACATCACCACTCCGGCGCCGCCCAGCACCACGACCGGCACCGACTCCACCAGCGCCGACATCTTTGGCAGCAAGCCAAGCGCCAACATGATCACGCCGCCGGTGGCGGTGACCCAGCGCGAGCGCACGCCGGTAACGCCGACGAGACCGACATTCTGCGAAAACGATGTGTACGGAAAGGTGTTGAAGATGCCTCCGAGGATGGTGCCGACGCCGTCGGCGCGCAGGCCGCGCGCGATCGCCGCCTGATCGATCTTGCGGCCGGTCATTTCGCCGAGCGCAAGAAACATTCCGGTCGACTCGATCATCACGACGATCATCACGATGCACATGGTGATGATCGGAACGAGGTGAAATGTCGGCACGCCGAAGCGAAAGGGCACCACGACGTCAACCCACGCTGCGGACGCCACCCGGTCGAAGTGCATGACGCCCAGCAGCGTCGCCAGCACCGCTCCGGCGAGGATGCCGAGCAATACCGCCACATTGGCGATGAAGCCGGTGAACCAGCGGATCAGGCCAAGAATCACCAGCAGGACGAACAGCGCGATGCCCAGGCCTTCGAGTTGACCATAGCCCGGATTTGGAAACGCCCCGCGCGCCCCGTCGATGACCTTGGTCAGCGTCGGCAGCCCGCCGCCCGCCCAATTAATACCGACGCGCATCAGCGAAATACCGATCACTAAAATGATCGTGCCCGTGACCACCGGCGGGAATAGCGGCAAAAACCTGCCCATAAAAGGAGCAACGATCACCGCGAAGATACCGGCCGAAATTACCGAGCCGTAGATGCCGAGAATCCCGATATCAGGCGCATTGGCCATCGACAGCATCGGGCCAACCGAGGCGAAGGTCACGCCCATCATCACCGGCAGGCGGATGCCCACGCCCGGGAATCCGACGCATTGCACCAAGGTCGCCAACCCGCAGGCGAACAGGTCGGCGCTGATCAGAAAGGCCACGTCTTGCGGGGGTAATTTGAGTGCGCGGCCGAGAATGAGCGGTACGGCGACCGCGCCCGCATACATTACCAAAACATGTTGCAGCCCGAGCGTCAGAAGCTTCGGAATCGGCAGGAATTGGTCAACCGGATGAACGTCATGTGCCATGTCCATACGCCCCAAAAAAGCATTGCCCCGGCGATCTGACACAAGAACTGTGCCAAATCGCCGGGGCCGTAGCCGTGGCTTGTCCGCGGTCTATTTCTTCATGTGTTTTTGCAGGAATTCACGCGCCCGCTCCCGGCCGAGCTTGGCGGCGGCCTCGTTGTAACTGCCGCGTTCCTCGCAATTGAAACCGTGCTGCGCGTCGGGATAGACGTAGATTTCGCAGTCGCCGCTGCGCTTTTGTTTGATGAGTTCGACGTCGCTCATCGGGATAGAGGCGTCCTTTTCGCCGAAGTGCAGCTGCACCGGGACTTTCGGCTTTTCATCCGCGTTCTTGGCGATCTGGCCGCCGTAGAAACCGATGGCGGCGGAGAGGCCGTTGAGTTTCGCTGCGGCGAGAAAGGCGATGGTGCCGCCCATGCAAAAGCCGGCGATCGCCGCGGGACCGAATTTTTTGGCCGCGTCGATCGCCGCTTGAGTGTCGCGCATCATCGCGCCCCAATCCGGATTGGCGACGAATTTACGTGCGTTGGCGATTTCATCGGGCGAATAGCCGCTTTCGAAATTCGGCTGCTGACGGTCGAACAGCGCCGGAGCGATCGCGGCATAACCTTGCGCGGCAAGGCGGTCACACACCGCGCGGATGTGATGATTGACGCCAAAGATTTCCTGAATGACGACAATGCCGCCCTTGGCGGCTCCGCTCGGCTCGGCCTGATAGGCGCCGAGCTTGAAACTGTCCGAAGCGACTAATGAAAAATGCTTACCCAAAACGATCCTCCTTCGATTGACACACCCATCTTACCCTACGGCAGAGTATACCGCCGCGCAGGTGTCTTGAAAGCCGTGCGGCCGGGACCTCACGCCGCAGACGCGATGGCAAAGGCGCGCGCCAACAGCTCGTAGGAGTGGCGCCGCGCGGCGTGGTCGTAAGTCATGGTGGTAATCATCAGTTCGTCCGCGCGCGTCGAGTTCGATCAGCGGCTGCAAGCGGCTGATCAAGGTAGAGATGCTGCCGACGGCGAAACGCGCGCGATAGCGGGCGATGCGTTCGCGGTCGGCCGGCGTGTAGGGATAGGCGGCGGCCTCTTCCGGAGAAACCAGCGGCAGGTACTCGCCCTTGGCGCGCCTGACGAAGTGCAGGTCGGCGCTCGCCGCCAGGCGCTCCGCCTCGGCATCGGTGTCGGCGGCAATAATCGCGGTCGCCAGAATGGCGTAGGGCCGCGCCAAAGTCGCTGACGGTTTGAAATGCTCGCGGTAAGTGAGCATCGCGCTCGCGGCGTCGTGCTCGGCGAAGTGGTGCGCGAAGGCGAAGCCGGTGCCGACCGCCGCGGCCAGCTCGGCGCTATATCCACTCGAGCCAAGCAGCCAGATGGGCGGCAACGGCACGTTGCTCGGCATCGCCCGCACGCTGCGGAACGGATGGTTCTCCGGCAGACCGCCGCGCTCCAGCAGGACCAGTTCCTGGAAGCGTTCGAGGAAATCGTCGGTCTCGGCTACGTCCTGGCGGCGGCGCAAAGCGTAGGAGGTCACCGGATCCGTCCCCGGGGCGCGGCCCAGACCGAGATCAATGCGGCCGGGAAACAGCGCCTCCAGCACCTTGAAACGTTCGGCCACCATGAGTGGGGCGTGGTTGACCAGCATTACGCCGCCCGACCCGACGCGCATACGCGTCGTTACCGCAGCAATTTGTCCGATCATTATTTCGGGCGCCGAGCTGGCGATGCTAGGCAGATTGTGGTGTTCGGCGAGCCAGTAGCGGGTATATCCGAGCCGGTCGGCCAGCCGCGCCAGATCGAGCGAATTGCGCAACGCGGACGATCCCGGCGTGGCGGTGGTCACCGGCGACAAATCGAGGACGGACAGCGGGGTCACGCGCGAAACGTGGACACGAGCGCGGTGCGCGTCAATCCCGCGCGGACGCTTACTGACCCGGCGCGCTGACGAAAGGACCGCCGATTCCGGTGGTGCTGTCGGTGTTGCCGGCAGCGACGGTGCGCCGCCGCACTTTCGCCGGGCGAGGCTGAGCCGTTTGCCATTGCTGCCCGGACGGGGCGGTTAAGAAAGTCGACTGCTAGTCCTGCGTCGCGGTTTCGCTT
Organism: uncultured Alphaproteobacteria bacterium; assembly: GCA_963747855.1. Classification (GTDB taxonomy): domain Bacteria; phylum Pseudomonadota; class Alphaproteobacteria; order Rhizobiales; family Xanthobacteraceae; genus BOG-931. Next base: position 1,243,974 of record CAVVGN010000001.1, on the reverse strand, counting down.
ACCACGCGGCGTATCCGATGCGTTTTGGCGATCACGTTTGCTTGCTGCGCTTGGGCCGGCGTCTCTTCGCTTTTGCGGGCTTCATTGTCCGGCGCGGTGGCAGCCGCTGGGTTGGCTGCGGCCGCCGGCTCTGCCGGCTCGGCGGCTGGCGTCGTGGTGGCCGTGGCGCTCGGCTCCGCGGGCAGCGGCGGCGCGGGTTCGATGGCTACGGCTGGAGCAACTGCAATCGGAGTTTCGGCTTTCGCCGGCGGCGCTGGTGCGGCTTGCAGGGCGGCGACGGGAGCGTCGTTCGTGGCCGGCGCCGCGACGGCCGACGTTTCCTCGGCCGCGGGGTTCAGCAGGGCCGCCTCGTCCTTCGGCACTTCCAGCTCGGCCGGTTGCTCTTTTGCCGCAATGGCGCCGGGCTCCGGGGTAGCCGGTGTGTCAGCCGGGGGCGATTCAATGTTTTCGCGGCGCGCGAGCAAGCGTGCGAACGCGTCAATTGCCTCGCTACGGTCGTTCCCCCCGGCACCAAACCGGCGACCGAAGAGTTCCGCGGGCGCAAAAGCCAGCGGCTTGCTTGTGGCATTGTCGGCGAGCGGTTGCGGCGCGGTCGTCACCAACGCGCGTAGCAGCGGCGCATGACTGACGCGCAGCGCGGCAAACACGCCGAATCCGCAAATCAGCACCATGATCGAGGCCAGAGTCGCTGCGACCAGCAACCGGATGTTCGGAAACATTCAACCTCGCTGAACGCCACGCACGATCCTTTGGAAAGCACGCGTCACATGGAGCGAAAGATCGTCGCGAGGGCTGTGGCTTCGCGCCGTCCGAGGTTTTGGCCGGCGCTTCTCCGGATTGCGGCTGCGGAATTCCCACCGAATTCAGTGCGGCACACTACGTGAGTCGCGGAAAATCCAACAAGAAAAATTTGTTGACGGACGGTTGCGTCCGGCTGAACAATCAACGCGCGACGTCGCGCAATTAATTCGGTCGCTTTAGCGTGCGATCGGCGACTGCGCCGCCGCCGAATTCGGCGGCGAACCGGGCAGCACCACTACGCGCGTGCCGAGATTCACCCGGCTGTAGAGGTCCGCAACATCCTCATTGGTGAGGCGGATGCAGCCGGAGGATACGAAATGACCGATGGTGGACGGCTGGTTGGTGCCGTGAATGCGATAGAGCGTGTTGCCGAGATAGAGAGCGCGCGCGCCGAGCGGATTGCCGGCGCCACCGGCCATGAACCGCGGCAAATAGGGCTGCCGCTCGATCATTTCCTTCGGTGGATGCCAATCCGGCCACATGCTCATGTGGACAATGCGCTCGTTGCCCGACCAGGTGAAGCCTTCGCGCCCGACGCCGATGCCGTAGCGCAGCGCCTTGCCGTCGCCGCGCACCAGATAGAGGTAGGTGTGCGCCGTATCGATGACGATCGTGCCGGCCGGCACCGTCGTGACGTAGTCGACCAGCTGGCGGTGGAATTGCGGCGGGAGTTCTTTGGCGGGACCGGCCTCGGGCCGTTCCTCCGGCGGCAATGCCGCGATGACGGTCTCGCGGTCGCCCACATTCGCGGCCTGGTCACGGATCGAGCCGGTGTACTCGGCCGGCATCGGGCCATTGCCAATATCCGCCGGCGGTCGCGGAACCTCGTTACCTGTCGATGCGACCGCTGGCGGCGGCGAAGACGCCGCTGGAGACACGGGATAGGATTGGACGGCGACCGGTGCCGAATAGCCCGCCCCGACATTCAGCGGCGGAACCGGCGCGGCGTCAAAGGACTGGGCCGAGGCCTCAGTGAGCGAACCGATAAAGGCAAACACCGCCGCAAAAAGCGCAAGATGCAAACGCACAAACACGGCCGACCACCCTCAAACAGCGTGTTGTTCTGCAAGGGAGATTAGGCGGCACGAAGGCAAAAAAGGGTGAAGGAGGGGGCGGTGAAACGGAACTAGCCCAAAATCGCAGAGGTACCGCCGCTCATGGCTAACGAAGAATGAACGATGCGCCTTCCCCGTTTCGCGCCGAGTTCCCTGTTGGCTCAGGGCGCCAAGCTGGTACGATAACTCCGGGACACAGGTGAAATGGTGGGATCGTCAAATCACATACCGTGGTTTGCCTGCGCAGCCGTTGCGTTGAGCCTGGTCTTGGCTCCCGCGGCACGCGCCCAGACACCCGCGATCGACGCACTCAAGGGAAAAATCTTCGACGCGCGCATGGCCGAGCAGACTTTCGTCAATGGGCTGAAATTCTGCGAGGAGCTGAACGGCAAGGGCTTCTACTTTCAATTGCGCAATCGCGTCCTGCTTTTGGATGACTACTTCCATTCGCTCGAAAATCTGGTCAAGGCGCAGGTCTACAATCCGCAAAAGAAGCGGCCATGGACCATCGAAGATGCGAAGGAACGCTGGGAAGAGGTCAAGAAGCAGGCACAGGAAGACAAGGCAAAGTGCGAACTGGTGCGGAGCCTTCCTGAACTCGAAAAGCAGCTCGACGCTCTGCAAAAAAGCGCTGAATCCGCAAAGAACGCCGACGCCGGAAAGAAAGAATAACCCTGCTGCCCCCCTTGTTTGTTATGCAGCGCGCCGACATGCGGCCTTGATGGAGGGTTCGGCAGTTCGCAAATAACGTCTGCGCGGCCCCAAGGATCGTGTGGACAGAAGCAAGCGCCCAATGTTGCTGCGGCGCTTTTCGGGCCACAACAACCCGCCGGCCTCAAAGGAATTGGTCGATGGCGTCCGTGAGCGACTGGAAAGTGCCATCCTCCGTGCAGCCGAAGCCGGAGGACTATTCCTACAATCTCGACCACGCGCTAGCCTCCATGGTGGCGCTGCGCGCCACTGTGCCGTCCGACGCGTTCACGGCCGAGACCCTTGGCACCGAGCGCGCCGGTAACGGCGTCATTATCCGCGGCAATGGGCTCGTCCTTACCATCGGTTATTTGATCACCGAGGCCGATACGATCTGGCTGACGCTGAGCGATGGTCGTTCGGTGCCCGGGCATGTACTCGGCTACGACCAGGAAACCGGGTTCGGCTTGGTGCAGGCACTCGCCAAGATCGACATGCCCGCGCTCACGCTCGGCCAATCGTCCGCCGCCTCGCTCGGCGAACGCGTCGTCGTCGCCGGCGCTGGAGGGCGGCAACGCTCCGTCGCCGCGCGCATCGTCGCCAAGCAGGAATTCGCCGGTTATTGGGAATACGTGCTCGACGAAGCGATCTTCACCGCGCCAGCACATCCGAACTGGGGCGGCACCGGACTGGTCGGGCCAGCCGGCGAGCTGATTGGCATCGGCTCCTTGCAACTTCAGCACGCGGTCGACAAAGGCCCAGCCCAGCACATCAACATGATCGTGCCGATCGACCTTCTCAATCCCGTCTTCGACGACTTGATGAAATTCGGCCGCCGCAACACGCCGCCGCGCCCGTGGCTCGGCTTTTATGCCACCGAAGTTGAAAATCGTCTGGTGATCGTCGGACTGGCCGATCGCGGGCCGGCCAAGCGCGCCGATCTGCGCACCGGCGATATTGTCCTTTCGGTCGCCGGGGCCGAAGTGAGTGACCTCGCCGGCATGTTTCGCCGCATCTGGGCGCAGGGCCACGCCGGCGTCGAAGTGCCGATCACCGTTTATCGCGACGGCGAGACCATGGAATTGCGCGTGAAGTCGAGCGAACGCGATCGTTTCCTCAAAGGGCCGAGCTTGCACTGAGCGAGGGCCCTTCATGGAGCGCCCTCAGTCCTTCCCGATAGGTCGGATAAAGCAACCTCACGCCGAGCTCGCGCTTGAGCTTGTCGTTCCGCACCCGGCGGCATACCCGCCAAAAGCTCAACGCCATGGGCGACAGCGATGGTGCTGCGTCGGAGAAGGTGACTGCCGGCGGCGGATCGCGCCCGAGAAGTTGCGCGGCAAATACGATCGGATCTTCGGGCGGGCCGGGTTCGTCGTCGGTGATGTTGAAAATGCCGCTCGCCTTGCGCGTGAAAGCGGCGCCGATCGCTTGCGCGATGTCGCCGACATGAATGCGATTGAACACCTGGCCCGCTTTGACGATGCGCCGGGCCTCGCCGCGCTCGAGCTGAAGGAGCGCGTTGCGGCCGGGTCCGTAAATGCCGGCGAGCCGCAGAATGGCGACGGCCGCGCCGGAGCGCGCTCCCAACTCCTGCCACCGCCGTTCGGCGGCGAGCCGATGGCGCGCCCGCGCCGTGTCAGGTTGCGCCGGCGTATTTTCGTCGACCCACGTGCCGCCGCGATCGCCGTAAACGCCGATGGTCGAGAGATAGACGATCGAGCGCAGCCGTGAGGCACGTGCGAGTTCTTCGCCGACAGCCGCCAGCACCGGATCGCCGGTCTCCGTCTGCGGGATGGAAACAAGCATCAGATCGCCTTCGCCGATGGCGCGTTCAATCTCCGGCGTTGGCGCTTTTCCGTCGAAAACGATCACCCGCAGCCGGCCCGCCGGATCTGCGTTTAATGCGGCGGCGCGCTCGGCGCTACGCACTGTTACAACGATGCGCGCGAAGCTTTTGCCGAACATTCCGACGAAATGTTCGGCCGAATAACCGAACCCGAAGCAAAGGAGCGTGGACATTGCCAATTCAGCTCATGCGTCGAGGGCCGCGTCCCATTCCGCGGCGACGTCGGGATCGGATTCGCTCGGCCGCCGCTTTGCCGCGCGGCTTGCAAGCCGTTTGCGGTCAAGTTGGCCGAGCGCCCACACCGCCGCGCCGCGCACGAGTGGCGAAGGGTCGTCAAGCAATCGGTTGGCATCGGCCGCAAGTGCCGTCTCGTCGGAATTGCCGATCGCGATCAGCGCATTGCGCAGGAAGCGGTCGCGGCCGATGCGCTTGACCGCGCTCTTGCCGAACAGCGCGCGAAAGCCGGCATCGTCGAGCCGGACCAGATCGACCAATGCCGGCGCGCGCAAAGCGGCGCGCGCGGCGAGCCGGGTTTCGTGTCCGGCTTGCGCGAATTTGTTCCAGGGACAGACCGCGAGGCAATCGTCGCAGCCATAGATGCGATTGCCGATCAGTGGACGCAGCGCGCGAGGAATCGGGCCCTTATGCTCGATGGTGAGGTAAGAGATGCAGCGCCGCGCGTCGAGCCGATAGGGCGCGGGAAAAGCCGCGGTCGGGCAAATGTCGAGACAAGCCCGGCAGCTGCCGCAATGGTCATCTTCCGCCGCGTCCGGCGGCAAATCGAGCGTGGTGAAAATCGCCCCGAGGAACAGCCACGAGCCGTGCGCGCGCGATACGAGGTTGGTGTGCTTGCCCTGCCAGCCGAGGCCAGCCGCGGCGGCGAGCGGCTTCTCCATCACCGGGGCGGTATCGATGAAAACCTTGATGTCGCCGCCGGCTTGCGCGACCAGCCAGCGCCCGAGCGCCTTCAACCGCGGCTTGATGACGTCATGGTAATCGTCGCCTTGGGCGTAGACTGAAATGGCGCCGCGCATGCACTGTTTGAGGATCGCCAGCGGATCGTGCTCCGGGCCGTAATTGAGGCCGAGCATGACGATGGCACGTACATCCATCGCCACCGAGCGCGGGTCGCCGCGGCGGTCCACGTTGTTCGCCATCCAGTTCATGTCGCCATGCGCTCCCGCCGCCAGGAATTCGCGCAAACGCCCGGCCGCGCGTGGAATTGCATCCGGCCGTGCGATGCCGATGGCGTCGAAGCCCTGCGCCTTGGCCGCCTCGGCGAGCGCGGCCTTCAGCGCAACGGCCCGGTCAGGTGTCAGAAGTCGAGATTGGCGTAGCTCGGCGCCGGCGGCAGGCCGGGCAGCGTCTCGCCGAGCAGCGCGCGGAACGAGGGTCGCGATTTGATCCTCGCGTACCAGGCCTTGGCGGTCTCGTCTTCGGTCCACGGCACATCGCCCAGGTAATCGACCGCGGAAAGGTGCGCCGCCGCGCTCAGATCGGCGTAGGTCAGATGGTCGCCGGCCAGCCAGTCGCGCTTGCGCGCCAGCCAACCAATGTAAGTCAGATGGTATCTAATATTGCTGCGCGCCGCCCGCATGATCTCGGTATCGGGCGGGCCGCCGCCATCCCCGGCCGGGATGAACCGCTTGTAGACGCGCTCGGTCACCAGCGGGCCGCTGGCTTCGGCGAAGAATTTGTCATTGAACCAGCTCATCAGGCGGCGGACTTCGATGCGCTCGCTGGTTTCGCCGGGCATCAGGCCGGGCGGGGCCGCCACGCCGCCGCGCGTCTCGAACAGGTATTCCGCGATGATCGCTGCGCCGGGAACCGGCGGCACGCCTTCCTCCACTAGGACCGGCGTGGTTCCGGCCGGATTGAGCATCAGAAAATCCTCGCGCCGCTCCCAGGTGCGCACCTCCACGAGCCGAGCGCTCACGCCGAGCTCATCGAGAATGAGCCGCACAAAACGGGAATGCGGACAGAAAGGGTGGTGGAATAGTGTCAACATGCCATCGCGGACGCGTGGAAAATATGACCGAGCGGGCCGAGCGGCAGAGCGGTGCAACTCCAAATCGCCCTCTGTTATAGGCGAAGCGATCCGGCTGGCAAATCTGCGGCTCGCCCCTGTTGATGCCGCCGGAAAAACGACTTCCACTTTTGCGGATCATGCGCTAGCCACAACTCCGACGCATCGTCGCCGCCGCGCTTTCACCGGGCGGATTCCGGTCCTGCTTTCGCCGTGGAGCACGCCACATGGGTTTCGACGTCATCAAGGCCGCCATTCTCGGCGTGGTTGAAGGGCTGACGGAGTTCATTCCGGTCTCGTCCACCGGTCACCTGCTGCTGATGCAGCACTTTTTCGGCTTTTCCGACGGCGACTTCGGCAAGAGCTTTGCAGTGCTCATTCAGTTCGGCGCCATACTGGCGCTGCTGTCGATCTACGCGGTACGACTGTGGCAATTGTTACTTGGCATGTTCAGCGATCCGCGGGCGCGCCGCTTCATCATCGGCGTGCTGATCGCTTTCCTGCCGGCGGCGATCATCGGCGCAATCGCCTACAAGTTCATCAAGGAGGTGCTGTTCAATCCCTGGATCGTGTGCTGTTCGCTGATCGTCGGCGGCGCGATCCTGTTCTGGGCCGATCGGCTCGACCTCAAGCCGCGCTATCACGAGGCGACGCGATTCACGCTGCCGATGTATTTCATCATCGGGCTCGCGCAATGTCTGTCGATGATTCCCGGGGTGTCACGCTCCGGCGCGACCATCGTGGCGGCCATGCTGGTCGGCGCCGATCGCCGCGCCGCGGCGGAGTTCTCGTTCTGGCTCGCCATGCCGACCATGGCTGGCGCGTTCGCCTACGATCTCTATAAGGATCACGGCCACATGAGCCACAGCAATCTGCTGCTGGTCGCGCTCGGCTTCGTCGTATCGTTCATCAGCGCGTGGTTCGTGGTGAAGACGTTTCTCGGCTACGTATCGCGCCACGGCTTCACGCTGTTCGTCGGCTGGCGGTTATTGGTTGGCGCGGCCGGCCTTATCGCGCTGGCATTGGGACTTTGATCACGTCGTCGATCCATTGCGCCAGAGCGTTGAGCATTTCGGCACGAATTTGTGCGTCGTCGCGGCCGTTGCGCGCCGGTGCGTGGAACGAGTGATCGGCACCCTCGAATAGCTTGAGCGTCGCCCGCTTGCCCAGCGCCGCGCACACCGGTTCGAGTTGATCTAGAGCGGCGAGCGCATCGCGCGTGCCTTGCAGGAACAGCATCGGGACTTTCACGTTCGAGAGATGCCTGGCGCGGTCCGCGGACGGCTTGCCGGCCGGGTGGAGCGGAAATCCGAGGAAGGCTAGACCGCGCACGCCGGACAGCGGCGCTTTCGCCTGCGCTTGCGACGTCATGCGGCCGCCGAACGACTTGCCGCCGGCCACAAGGGGAAGCCCCGGCAAAGACTCCTGCGCTGCCGCCACGGCGGAGCGGACCGCCGCCTGCGCCACGTCGGGCGGATCGGGCCGGCGGCTGCGGCGTTCCATATAAGGGAACTGGTAGCGCAATGGAGCGATACCGCGCTCCGCCAGCCCCGCCGCGATTGCCGTCATGAATGGATGGGTCATGCCGGCCCCGGCGCCGTGCGCCAGCACGTAACCGGCGCGCGCGCCGGGCGGGACCTGCAACAGGCCGGATACGCGCGTGTCGTTACCGACGGCAATAGTGATAGGCTTGACAACAACGGCCGACACCGGAGCGCTCCTTCGCGCCGTTATATCAGGAGGATCATATGTGCCGGAACATCCGCACGCTTTTCAACTTCGAGCCGCCGGCGAGCGACGAGGAGATCCGCGCATCCGCGCTGCAATTCGTCCGCAAGCTCTCGGGTTTTGCCAAGCCGTCGCGTGCCAACGAGCCGGCGTTCAATCGGGCAGTGGACGAAGTCACGGCTGCGGCGCGACGGCTGCTCGGTTCGCTCGAGACGGCAAGCCCGGCGCGATCGCGAACTTGAAGCGATGAAGGCCCGCGAGCGCGCCCGCCAGCGTTTTGCTTAATTCAATTGCGTTATTTGCCGCGCGGCGCCTTGCTCTTACCCGGCCGCAGCTGGTGCACCGTGGCGGGGACACCCGCGCTTTTTCGCAGCGCGTCGCGGAGATTGACCGGCCGACCGTGCTTCTTCAGCAGGTCGCGGAAGGCCTCGTCGGCCAGTTCCTGAAAGTCCTTCATCTGGTCGTGACCGAGAAGTTGCAGGTCGCGCCAGGTCTCCTCGTCCAGCTGTACGCGTTTGCCCGGCATTTTTAGATCCGCTTCGCTACCGCTCAGTTGCGCCGACCCGAGAAGCTTCCGCCGTTGCTCCGCGAAAGTCCAGCGCCGGGTCATCGACGTAGCGCCGCGTCTTCTCTAAGCTAATGGTGTCCGCCGTGATGACAGTGATCGCGTGCGTTCGTAGGCCGAAAGGATCAGTCCAATGGCGAAGAAACAATCTGACAGTGTTTACCGAATTATCGACGTGGTCGGCGTCAGCGAAAAATCGTGGGAGGAAGCCGGCCGCATGGCGGTGGAGGTCGCCGCCGGCTCGCTGCGCGATTTGCGCGTTGCGGAAGTGACCAAGATGGACATGAAGGTCGAAGACGGAAAAGTAACGGCCTTCCGTACCCGTGTCGCGCTGTCGTTCAAGTACGGGTCGTAGTGCGAATGCCTTGCGCCACGCGGTGGTGGAACTGGCCGGTCTTGCGGAAACGCCAGAGATAGTCCGGCACTACCGCCGCGATCGAATCCGGAATGATGCCGAGCCCTTCGAGCGTGCGGCCTTGTGCGCGCGCGTCGGAAGAGACGACGTTGTCGGTTTTTAGCAGTTCGACCTGATCGGGCGTGATCGGCGGCTTCGGCGCGAATTGCAGAAACGTGCCCTGCAGTTTCACCAGCGCGAACGGCACCGGCACGAGCAGGCGTCGCCGCCCGATCGTGGCGAGAGTGAATTGCATCAGCGCCCTGAAGGTAAACACGTCCGGCCCGCCCAACTCATAGATCGTGCCGGGCTTTGTCGCGCCGCCGACGGACAGAGCCACCGCTTCGCCGACGTCACCGGCGAACACCGGCTGAAAGCGCGTATGGCCGCCGCCGGGCAGCGGCAACGCCGGCACGATGCGGGCGAGCGCGGCGAAGCGGTTGAAGAAATCGTCCTCCGGGCCGAACACGATCGACGGCCGCATGATGACGGCGTCCGGCTGGGCCGCGAGCACCAGCTTTTCGCCTTCGGCTTTGGAGCGTGCGTAATGCGACGGCGAGTTTGCATCAGCGCCGATGGCGGAGACGTGAATGAGCCGGGCACCCGCGGCAGCGGCCGCGCGCGCCACCGCCCCGGCGCCTGCCGTCTGCACGGCATCGAAACGCTGGCGGCTTCGCTCGAACAGGATGCCGACCAGATTGATGACCACGTCGCTGTCGCGCGCCGCCGCATCGACCGATTGCGGGAAGCGCACATTGGCCTGCACCGCTTCGATCTGCCCGACCCCGCCCAGCGGTTTCAGATAGCCGGACAGCTCCGGGCGGCGTACCACGACGCGGATGCGGTAGTTCCGATTGGCCAGCGCGCGCACCACATGGCGTCCGAGGAATCCGGAGCCGCCGAACACGGTGACCAATGTGTCAAAATTGCTCTTCACAGCCATTGTTGGCGGAATACAGGATCGATTTCACGGTGTACAGGGGCAAAGCACGCTCGATTGACAAGGGGATGACCGCTTTCGTACCTATCGCCGCCAGTGCCCAGGTGGCGGAATTGGTAGACGCACTAGTTTCAGGTACTAGCGCCGCGAGGCGTGGAGGTTCGAGTCCTCTCCTGGGCACCAGCAGCGAATTTTATCAATTCCGTCTCTGTCGTTTCCCGCGCAAAGTCGCGGGAACGATGTCTTTGACAGCATTGTGACCTGATCAGACCTTGCAGTGCAAAAGCGAGATCCACCCATGGCGAAATTGAACGGCAAGACGGCACTGATCACCGGCTCGACCGACGGCGTCGGCCGCATGGTGGCGGAACGGCTTGGCGCTGACGGCTGGCGAATCCTGGTGCACGGCCGCGACCGCGGCCGCGGCGCCGAGGTGGTGGCGGCGATCAAAAAGTCCGGCGGGGCGGCGGAATTTATGCAAGCCGATCTGTCATCACTCGCCGAAGTGCGGCGTTTGGCCGAGGCGGTGGAGAAGGCAACCAAACGGCTCGATCTTCTCATCAACAATGCCGGCATCGGCACCGGTGGACCGCAAGGCACGCGGGAAACAAGCGCCGACGGCTACGAGTTGCGCTTCGCGGTGAATTATTTGTCCGGTTTTCTCCTCACGCATTTGCTGCTGCCGTTGCTAAAGAAAAGCGCGCCGGCGCGGATCGTCAATGTCGCTTCGCTCGGCCAGCAGACGATCGATTTCGGCGATGTGATGTTGCTGCACGATTACAGCGGGATGCGCGCCTATCGGCAGAGCAAGCTGGCGCAGATCCTGTTCACCATCGATCTTGCCCCGGAATTGAAAGGCAGTGGGGTGACGGTCAATGCGCTGCACCCGGCGACATTTATGAACACTAATATGGTGCGCCAGTTCGGCACACCGATCAGCACCGTTGAGGAAGGCGCCGACGCCATCCTCAAACTCGCGGTCGCGCCGGATATGGAAGGCCGAAGCGGACTTTACTTCAACGGGCAGAGCGAGGCGCAGGCCAACGAGCAAGCCTATGATGCGCAGGCGCGGCAAAAACTTGCGGCGTTGAGCGCCGAGCTTGCCGGTTTGCCCACGAAGAAATCGGCAGCCGCGCACCGCTAATTTTGACGCCCCCGCGCGGTTGCGATACTTGATGGCGGATGACCATCCGTCTGCATCGCGGCGATTTGCCGGACCTTTCGCGCTACACCGGCGCGGTGGCGATCGATACGGAAACCATGGGGCTTTCGCTTGGCCGCGACCGGCTATGTGTCGTGCAGCTCTCGCCCGGCGACGGCTCCGCCGACGTGGTGCAGATTCCCGCGCACGGCATCGACGCCCCCAATTTGAGGCGGCTTCTGACCGACGCCCGGCTCCTAAAGATTTTTCACTTCGCCCGCTTCGATCTCGCCATGCTGAGCAAGGCGCTCGGCCTGATGCCGGAGCCGGTCTACTGCACCAAGATCGCGTCACGGCTTGCGCGCACCTACACCGACAAGCACGGTTTGAAGGATCTGGTGAAAGAGGTGCTGGGGCACGACCTTTCCAAGCAGCAGCAATTGTCGGACTGGGGCGCGGCGGAGTTAAGTGACGCGCAGGTTTCCTACGCCGCCGCCGATGTCTTGTATCTGCATGCGCTCAAGGAGCGGCTCGACGCCATGCTGGCGCGCGAAGGCCGCGAGGGGCTGGCGGCGGCGTGCTTCAAGTTTCTGCCGGATCAGGTGCGTCTCGACCTGGCGGGCTTTGCTGGCGAGGATATTTTCGCGCATTCGTAAAGCCGCGGGACGCGTTTACGGCTTTGGGCCGTGCGTGACCGGCCGTTCCCCGCCCGGCGGCGGCCACATTCGCAGGCGACAATTCCCGCGCGGAACCGTTAAAACGGTCCGCCACCGAATCGGGGCAAGGTCCGAAGGGGCAGCATACTGACCTATTCAGCCGATAGCGCTCGGCGCGGCGGATTTTCGACAACGTCGCGCGGCGACGCCGAGCAGCTTTATCGCGCCGCCATGCGGCATAGCCGGCACGTGCGCTGGCTCCGGATTGGCGTTCCGGCTGTCCTGGCGGCTGCCTTGCTGGCGGTGATCGCAGCCAATTACGTGCCGACGGTCGGCAGCATTCGGCTGCCCGGCGATCTCGGCAAGCTGGTCATCAAGGGCACCAAGGTCACTATGCAGCAGCCGAAGCTTAGCGGTTTCACTGTCGATTCCCGTCCTTATGAGTTCACCGCACAAACGGCCGAACAGGACATCGCCAAACCCGATTTCATGGAATTGCATCAAATCCAGGCCAGCATCGAGATGCAGGACAAGAGCATAGTCCGCGTCAGTTCCGATAACGGCGACTATAATATGAAGTCCGAAATGCTCGTCCTGCGCGACAACGTCCACCTTATTTCGTCGACCGGGAACGAAGTGCGACTGAGCGAGGCGGCGATCGACGTGCACAAAGGCACGGTTCACTCCGACAAGCCGGTGTGGGTGAAGCTGACCAATGGCGTGATCAATGCCAAGCGGCTTGAGGTGCTCGACAGCGGCGACATCATCCGCTTCGGCGGCGGCGTGGCGATGACCGTCAATCCCGACCAGATATCGCCGCAGGCCGGGGACCGATGATGCGCTCGCTCGGCACTTGGATGGCGATGATCGCATTGGCCGTGCCAGTCGCTGCCGTGGCGCAGACGCCGCGCGGCGCCGCCAACGGTCCCGGCGCCCTCGAACAGAATCAGAACCAGGATCAGCCGATTCAGATCGAGTCGGCGACGCTTGAGGTGCATGACAAGAACAAGATGGCGACTTTCGCCGGTGACGTGCAGGTGGTGCAGGGCGACACGACCATCAAATGTCAGTCGCTCGTCGTCTTTTATGGTGCCGAGCGCACAACATCGAGTCAGGCGGTCGCCGCGGCGGCGCAGCAAGGCGCCAGCGCGCAACCGGGCGCCAAGTCCGGGCAGGCGACCATAATGCCGCAAGGCGCCAACGACATCCGCAGGATTGAAGCTCGCGGCGGGGTCACGGTCATTTCCAAGGACCAGAATGCCAGCGGCGATTTGGGCGTCTATGACCTGCGCAAGAAGACCATCACGCTGACCGGAAATGTCGTGGTCAGCCAAGGCAAGAACGTTCTGCATGGCGACCGGGTGGTGGTCGACACAGTCACCGGGAATGCCCATTTTGAATCGAACGCATCGGGCCCGAGCCGCGTGCGGGCATTGATCCAGCCGAGCAAGGGCGCCAACGGCAGCCCTTCCAACATTATGACCATCGGGCCGAACCGGCAGAATTAGGCGCCGCGGCCGCAGCATCGGTTTGGGAAATCAGATAAAGTCCCGGCCAGGGCGCTATTTGCGCCGGCGATTCTGTTTGACCCATTAGAAGGCGACTTGGTGCTCGACATCTTTTCATATTTCCGCCGCCCCCGCCGTCGCCCGCGCCGATCGGATAAGGTGACGGAGGAGCCGATCGATCTCGCCAATCTGGGCGGCGTGATCAATGGCACCTACCTCGATATCGCAAGCCTTCCGGCGGTCGAGCCGAAGGCGCGCGACACGCCGCCACCGCGCCGGCAACGTCCGCCCGCGCCGGTCAACGTCGCGCCGGCGCCTGCCAAGCCGCGCCGCGGTCCGGAAGGCAACGGTGCCACGCCGCCGGATCGCAAGGGTGTGTTGTCGGTGCACGGCGTCGAGAAAAGTTTCGTCGGCCGCAAGGTGGTGAAGGGCGTCAGTCTCTACGTGCGCAAGGGCGAAGCGGTTGGGCTGCTCGGCCCGAACGGCGCCGGCAAGACCACCGTGTTCTACATGGTGACGGGGCTGATCAAGGCCGACAAAGGCCGCGTCGAGCTCGACGGGCATAACGTTACGGCGTTGCCGATGTATCAGCGCGCCCGTCTTGGCATCGGCTACTTGCCGCAGGAAGCCTCCATTTTCCGCGGCCTGACGGTCGAGCAAAACATCCGCGCCGTGCTGGAGGTGGTCGAGCCCGAAGCGCGGCGGCGCGAGCGCGACCTCGACGGATTGTTGGAGGAGTTCAACATCGCGCGGCTGCGCAAAACGCCGTCGATCGCGCTCTCGGGCGGCGAGCGCCGCCGCGTCGAGATCGCCCGGGCACTGGCGACGCGGCCGAATTACATGCTGCTCGACGAGCCCTTCGCCGGCATCGATCCGATCGCGGTAGGCGACATCCAGTCGCTGGTGCGCCACCTCACCAATCGCGGCATCGGCGTCCTGATCACCGACCATAATGTCCGCGAAACGCTCGGCCTGACCGACCGCGCCTACATTATTTATTCCGGCGAAGTACTGATGGAGGGCCGCGCCGACGACATCGTTAACAACCCAGACGTGCGGCGTCTCTATCTGGGCGAGCAATTCCAGCTTTAGGCCTGCCCGAAAACGGTTGACGACAGCGCCGCTGAACTGCTGTAGAATTTTATAAGCAAGAATCGGACCAGTTCGCCGGGTAGTAATGGCCCTTTCGCAAAGACTTCAGCTCCGCCAGAGCCAAGCGCTGGTGATGACGCCGCAGTTGATGCAGGCGATCAAGCTCTTGCAGCTCTCCAATCTCGATCTGGTGGCGTATGTCGAGGCCGAGCTCGAGCGCAATCCGCTGCTCGACCGCAGCGCCGAAGAGGAGGGCGCGCCCGCCCTGGCGGAAGGCGCGGCAGTGGCCGCCGGCCCGAACGGGGACGCCGAGGGCTGGGGCGGCGCGAATGAGAGCGCGCCCAGCATCAAGACCGCCGAGGAATTGCTTGATACCCGTGTCGAGGACAGCTTTCCCGACCATGCCGAAGCGAGCCCTCCGCGCGGCGCCGCCGCCGAAGGCCCGGCCGGGTATTCGGAATGGGCCGGCGTCGGCGCCGGCGGCCGCGACGTCAGTGACTACAATCTTGAAGCGTTCGTTTCGGCCGAAACCACGCTCGCCGACTGGCTGCGCGATCAGCTCACGCTCGCCATCGCCAGCGCGCCGCGCCGGATGATCGGGCGGTATCTCATCGATCTGGTCGACGAGGCCGGCTATTTGAGCGTCGATTTCGAGGCGACGGCGGAAAAGCTCGGCACCAGCGTTGCCGAGATCGAAGCGGTGCTCGGCATTTTGCAAAGCTTCGATCCGCCGGGCATCTGCGCGCGCGATCTCGCGGAATGCCTGACGCTTCAGCTCAAGGACCGCCACCGCTTCGATCCGGCGATGCAGGCGTTGATCGCGCGTCTCGATCTTTTGGCCAAGCGCGATTTCACGGCGCTGAAGAAAATCTGCGGCGTCGGCGACGAGGATCTCGCCGACATGATCGCAGAGATCCGCAATCTCAATCCCAAGCCGGGGCTCGCTTTCGGTTCTGCGATCGTGCAGCCGATCGTGCCGGATGTGTTCGTCCGGTCCGGCCCCGACGGCGGCTGGATTGTCGAACTCAATTCCGACACCTTGCCGAAGGTGCTGGTCAACCAGACCTATTATGCCGAGGTTTCCGCCACGGCGAAGCGCGATACGGACAAGTCATACTTGGCCGATTGCCTGCAGAGCGCCACCTGGCTGGTGCGCGCGCTCGACCAGCGCGCCCGCACCATCCTCAAGGTCTCCAACGAGATCGTGCGCCAGCAGGACGGCTTCTTCGCGCATGGCGTCGAGCATTTGCGCCCGCTCAACTTAAAGACCGTCGCCGAAGCGATCAGCATGCACGAATCGACGGTATCGCGCGTCACCGCCAACAAATACATGGCGACCAGCCGCGGCATTTTCGAGCTGAAATATTTTTTCACTTCGGCGATCGCCGCTTCGCATGGCGGCGAGGCGCATTCCGCCGAGGCGGTGCGTCATCGGATCAAGCAGTTGATCGACGCCGAGACCGCCGCCGATGTACTGTCCGACGATACGATCGTCGACAAGCTACGCGAGGCGGGCATCGACATCGCCCGGCGCACGGTCGCCAAATACCGCGAGGCGCTGCGCATTCCGTCATCGGTGCAACGGCGACGCGAAAAGCGGGCGGCCGCGGTTACGTAGTTTTCGCCATTGGCGTTGGCACGGCGTTGACTCGGCGGCGGCCAATGCATAGGTCGAATTTAGAGGGCTGAGGCCGCGGATAATGGCGCAAGCCTTGTGAAGTGCGCCAACAGGCATTGGAGGCCGCTATGTCATTCCGTGTTTCCGGCAAAAACCTCGACGTCGGCGAAGCGTTGCGCGAACGCATCAATGCGCGGATCGACGACGCGCTGAACAAGCATTTCGACGGCGGATATTCCGGACACGTGACGGTTGAACGGGAGGGCGCCGGATTTCGCACCGAATGCGCGATCCACCTCGATTCGAAGGTCATGTTGCGCGCCGAAGCAAGCGCGCCCGACGCTTATGTGAGCGCCGACCGGGCGGCGCTACGGGTAGAAAAGCGGTTGCGTCGATATCACCGTCGGCTGAAGGACCACCGGCCGTAACCGGAAATTCTATTGGCGAGGAAGCCGGGTTATGAAACCAATCGGGCCGCAATCCACCGGTGGGACCAATGCCCGCCGATGCCCATTGACGCGGTTGCCTTCGCTTCTTATGGTCCGCCGCCTTTCAGCGTGATCCGGAAATATTAAGGCCGGCTTTTCGGTAAGGATTACGCTTACATCGGCGTCAGGCCATAGGCCTACTTGTCCAGGTTCCCAACTCATGCCGCTCACCGATTTGGTCGCCCCTAACGCGATCCTTCCGGCACTTAAGGTCAATAACAAGAAACAGGTGCTGCAAGAGCTTGCGGCGCGTGCCGCCGTGCTCACCGGCCAGAACGAGCGGGCGATTTTCGAAATTCTCGCGCAGCGCGAGAAGCTCGGCTCGACCGCGGTCGGCAACGGCATCGCTATTCCGCACGGCAAAATGCCTAATCTTGCGCGGCTGTTCGGGTTGTTCGCGCGGCTCGACCGACCGGTGGATTTCGAGGCGCTCGACGGCCAGCCGGTTGACCTGATCTTTTTGCTGCTGGCGCCGGAAGGCGCCGGCGCCGATCATCTCAAAGCGCTGGCGCGGGTGGCGCGGCTGCTGCGCGATTCCAACGTGGCGCACAAGCTGCGCGCCTCGCACGACGCCGAGGCGCTGTATGCGGTGCTGGCTATGCCGTCGGCAAGCGCGGCGTAGCGGCGGCAATCGGGAAAGTTTGACGCAAAAGCAAAAGGGCCGCGCTTGCGACCCTTACCGTTTGTTGAAGTCCGATCATCGGTTGCCGGTCAGTGCACGCTCACCGTTTCGAGCTGCTGGCTGGCGGCATTGGCAATCGCCGCTTCGCGGCTGTCGGTCAGCATGATCGGCGTGCCGTCGGCGCCATGCAGCGCGAACAGCTGCAGCCCCGGCTCGATGTCCGGCACTTGCGGAAACAGCGCGCGCACGTCCTCGGAGCGGATCGTCTTCACATAGGCGATCTCGCCGTCGCCAAGCTGCGCGAACGCCTCGGGCGTCATTTCGATCTGGTCGGTTTCGCTACGGCTCAAATCCGAAGGCATGGCCGTCTACTCCTGTTCCTTATAACGCAAGCGAGGCATGTTCGTTCGTTCCTCACTCCAATTCCTTGATCGAGATCGATTTCACGATCCGTTCCGGCTGCGGCCGCACAAGATCGATCGAAAGCAGGCCGTTTTTCAGGTCCGCGTTCAGCACTTCCATTCCTTCCGCGAGCACGAAGCTGCGCTGGAATTGCCGGGCGGCGATGCCGCGATGTAGATACTGCCGGCTCTTGTCGTCCTGTTGCCGGCCGCGGATAACGAGCTGGTTTTCTTCCAGCGTCACGTCGAGCTGCTCGCGGGTAAATCCCGCCACCGCCAGCGTGATGCGCAGACGCTCGGGGCCCGTCTGGTCGCGCGCGATGCGTTCGATGTTGTAGGGCGGATAACCGTCGGCGGCCTTGGCGACCCGATCGAGCGCGCGCTCAATCTCATCAAAGCCGAGCAAAAACGGACTCGAAAGCGACGATATCCTCGACATGGCTGCAAAGTCCTTTGCCAAGCGACTTTGTGGAGCCCTTGCGCCGCTCCGAAAGCATGCGCCGGAAAAGTAGCTTTCCGGTTTCTTTCTCTATCTATATGGCGTTGCTGGATAACTGCCGCAAGCCGGGCGTTTAAGGCCACTTCAGCGGTCCCGGCAAGGCGCGCTCGGCCTCCTCGACCAGCTGCGCCTCATGGCGGCCGACAAAATTGGCGCCGATGGCAATGGCAATCACGGCGGCAATGCCGATGACGATCACCATCGGTCCGGCCAGGCGCTCAATTTGGCGCCCGAACATGTAGGCGGCGAAGCCGAAGAATGCCGCCCATACGCATGCGCCGGCGACATTCGCCAGCATGAACTGGCGCCAGGGCATGCGGTTGGCGCCGGCCAGGATGCCGGCCAGCGCGCGCAGCAGCGGCACGAACCGGGCGATGATGATGATTTTGCCGCCGTGGCGCAGGAACAGATATTCGCCAAGCTTGATGCGGCCCTCGGTGATGCGCAGATAGCCGCCGTAACGCAGCAGCAGATAATAGCCAAATTCGCGGCCGATGACGTAACCCAGCATCTGGCCGACGATAGCAGCACTGGCCGCGGTGATTATCACCGAGACGATGTTGAGATCGTGTTTGGTGCCGGCAAAAATCCCCGCCAGGATCAGCACCGACTCCCCGGGCACCGGAAGGCCGACGCTTTCAAGCCCGATCACCGCGGCGACCACGGCCAGGCCGTACTCATGAATGAGATGGGCGAAGGAAGGCATAAGGTGGGTCAGACCACAGAACTATGGAGGCACGGCGACGCGAATGGGCGCCCCTTATAGCCGAAAAATCATCAATAGCGAGCAACGCGGGAAGGGCGCGGCAATGGCGTAATGGCGCCGGCGGCGATTTGCGACTAAAACCGCGGTCGGCGACATCGGTCGGGGACAGGCAATCGATGCGGGACGGCAATCGCTGGCGGTTCGGCGGACTTTTCAGTGTGATGTTGCTGGTCGCCGCCTGCGCGCACCATCACGTGAGCGACGATCCGAATGCCGGCGCCGACGATCCGGCAAATATTTTGCCGCCCAATTACAAGCCCCAGATTCTCGGCGCCATGCACGCTTACCTGAACGACCCAACCGGCGTCCGCGACGCCGGCATCGCCGAGCCGGCGCTCAAAAGCGTGGGCAACAGCCGGCGTTACGTGGTGTGCCTGCGGCTCAACGCCAAGCAAAACGGCAAGCACTACGCCGGGACGAGGGAGATGGGCGCCGTGTTCGTGGTCGGCCGGTTCGATCACTTCGCCGATCCGGCCAAGGAGGCGTGTGCCGGCGCGATTTACGTGCCGTTTCCGGAGCTGGAAAAGCTCACGCGCTAGAACATGATCCGGGAAAGTGGATGCCGCTTTCCCGAAAAGATCATATTCCGCCAAAAGACCATGATCCGGCGAGGGCTGGCTTCGCGCCGCAATTTGGGTTGAAATCGGCGGGTACGCCTGAGGCGGGGGCGAAGGGAGCTTCACGACTTGCAACGGACTTGCAATGGATTTGCAACGCAAGAGGGCTGCAATGAATATCGCGCAAATGGCGGCCTGCGCCGCCGCGCTTCTCGCTCTGTCGGCGCAAGGCACGCAAGCGGCGCCGGCTTTGGCCACCAGCAACGTCAATTTGCGGCAGGGGCCGGGGACGAATTTTCCGGTCATCACCACCATTCCCGGCGGCAGCACGGTCGAGATCAGCGGCTGTTCGGGCCAATGGTGCAATGTGGTGTGGCAGGGGCAGACCGGCTATTCGGTCGCCACCAGCTTCGATCAGGGCGGCCCCAATTCGCCGCCGCCCGGGGGCGCTCCGCCTCCCGGCGCGGAAGGCGCCCCGCCGCCGCCCGGCGCTACCGCCGGTGGACCGGTCCCGGCAGGCCCGCCCGGCGCACCGCCGCCCGGTTACCCGCCGCCACCGCCCGGCTATCCGCCACCGCCCCCCGGTTATTACCCGCCGCCCTATTATCCGGGCTACGGCCCTTACCCGTATTACGGCCCCGGCTACGGCTACTATTATGGGCCCTATTGGCGGCGCCGGTATTGGTGAGGGTTTCGTCGTCGAATTTCAGCTTCAGCAAGGCCTCCACGACAGCCCGCCGCGCGGCGTTAGTGTCGCGTGGATGAACGACATTTAGCGAAACACCGCCAGTGCGCGCCGTGTTATTCTTGTGGGGGCGATCATTGCAGAAACAACAACAATGAGATCGCCATGAAGACACAAACCTCGATTGCGCTGGCCGCTGCCGTGTTGCTGGCTGGCGTTTCGGCCGCTTTGGCCGCGCCGCTCGAAAGCGCCAAGATGGCGCCGGCGCCGCGCGACACGCTGACTTTGAGCAGCGCGCAGCGGAAGACGGCGGGGAATGACCTTTACACCGGCGCGCTCAACCAGAAGACGCCGGCGGGCTTTAGCGCCAAGGTCGGCGCGGTGGTGCCGAGCGACGTGACTACCGCGGCGATGACGCAGAAGGCGTCCGGCGACGTACCGGCGCTCAAGCCATATAAATTCGCCATGCTGCAGAAGAAGCTGGTAATCGTGAATCCGAACGACAACAAAATCGCGGACGTGATCACGCGGTAGTGCCATCGTCATGCCCGGCCTTGTGCCGGGCATCCACGACTTCAACCACACAGAACAAAGACGTGGAGGGCCGGGTCAAGCCCGGCCATGACGGGTCACCGTCCGCGCGGCTTCCAGCCGCCGCGCATGCCAGGACGACCGAGCGTCGAGCGCGGGCCTGAAGATTTACCCGGTATCGATTCCACGCCCGGACCTATCTCATCCAAATTCGGCTTTCGCGGTGCGCCGCGCTTTCCGTCGCCGCGCAGCGGCGCTACTTCGTGAAAGAGCGCGATGCCCATTTCGTTAAGACCGGGTTTGTGGACTTTGCTCGTGCCACCCCGCCCACCTTCGCGCTGCGCGCTTCGGCGGAGTGTCCCGCCCTCTGCAGAGGGTAAAATCTTCGCGGTCGGATAGTCGATCACCGCCAGCTCGGTTGAGCGCAGGCGCTTGATCTCGTCGCGCAGCCGCGCCGCTTCCTCGAAATCCAGATCGGCGGCGGCGGCGCGCATGCGCGTTTCCAGGTCGGCGATCACCGCCTCGAAATTGTGGCCGATGGTGGCGGCCTCGCCGAACCCGCCGCCGTCTCCGGTCCCGGTATCGATCAGCACGTGGTCGCGCTCGTAAACGCTGTTGAGGATGTCGCCGATGCCCTTGCGCACGCTCTCCGGCGTGATGCCGTTCGCGGTGTTGTAGGCTTCCTGCTTCTCGCGCCGGCGGCTGGTCTCGGCCATGGCGCGCTCCATCGAGCCGGTGACCCCGTCGGCGTAAAGGATGACGCGTCCGTCGATGTTGCGCGCCGCGCGGCCGATGGTCTGAACGAGGCTCGTTTCGCTGCGCAGGAAGCCTTCCTTGTCGGCATCCAAAATCGCCACCAGCGCGCATTCGGGAATGTCGAGACCTTCGCGCAACAGATTGATGCCGACCAGCGCGTCGAACGCGCCGAGCCGCAGGTCGCGAATGATCTCGATGCGCTCGATTGTGTCGATGTCGGAGTGCATGTAGCGGACGCGAATACCCTGCTCGTGCAGGTATTCGGTCAAATCCTCGGCCATGCGCTTGGTCAGCACGGTGACCAGCGCGCGGTAGCCCTTCTGCGCCACCTGCCGCACCTCGCCGACCAGATCGTCGACCTGGGTGCGGGCCGGCCGCACGTCGACCGGCGGATCGATCAGGCCGGTCGGGCGGATCACCTGTTCGGTGAACACGCCGCCGGATTGGTTGAGCTCCCACGGGCCGGGCGTCGCCGAAACGGCGGTGGTCTGCGGCCGCATCGCGTCCCATTCCTCGAAGCGCAGCGGCCGATTGTCCATGCAGGACGGCAAGCGGAAGCCGTACTCGGCGAGCGTGGCCTTCCTCCGGAAGTCGCCGCGATACATGCCGCCGAGCTGAGGGATAGTGACGTGGCTCTCGTCGACGAAGACGAGCGCATTGTCGGGCACATATTCAAACAACGTCGGTGGCGGCTCACCCGGCTTTCGCCCGGTCAGGTAGCGCGAGTAATTCTCGATACCGGCGCAGGCGCCGGTCGCTTCCATCATTTCCAGATCGTAGAGCGTGCGCTGCTCGAGCCGTTGCGCTTCCAGCAGCCTTCCGGCGGCGTTGAGCTGGTCGAGCCGCTGCCTGAGTTCGAGCTTGATGCCGGCAATCGCCTGCAACAGGGTCGGGCGCGGCGTCACGTAATGCGAGTTGGCGTAGATTTTCACGAATTCCAGCTCGTCGGTCTTCTGCCCGGTCAGCGGATCGAATTCGTGGATCGATTCTACCTCCTCGCCGAACAGCGACATCCGCCAGGCGCGGTCCTCATAGTGCGCCGGAAAAATCTCGATCACGTCGCCGCGCACGCGGAACGAGCCGCGATAGAAATCGCCGGCGGTGCGCTTGTATTGCAGCGCCACCAAGTCGGCGAGCAGTTGCCGCTGGTCGAGCCGCTCGCCCTGCTTGAGCGAAAAGGTCATCGCCGAATAGGTCTCGACCGAACCGATGCCGTAGATGCACGACACCGAAGCGACGATGATCACGTCGTCGCGTTCGAGCAGCGCGCGTGTCGCCGCGTGGCGCATGCGGTCGATCTGCTCGTTGATCGAGGAATCCTTTTCGATATAGGTGTCGGTGCGCGGGATGTACGCTTCCGGCTGGTAGTAGTCGTAGTAGGAGACGAAATACTCGACCGCGTTGTCGGGAAAAAAATTCCTGAACTCGCCGTAGAGCTGCGCCGCCAGCGTCTTGTTCGGAGCGAGGATCAGGGCAGGGCGCTGCGTCTCCTCGATCACCTTCGCCATGGTGAAGGTCTTGCCCGAGCCGGTGACGCCGAGCAGCACCTGCGTCTTGTCGTCCCTCCGCACGCCTTCGACCAATTCCTTGATCGCCTGTGGCTGGTCGCCCTTCGGATCGAAATCGGATTTGATCACGAGCCTGCGGCCGCCCTCGGACTTGTCCGGCCGCGGCGGCCGGTGCGGCGTCCACAATTGCTGCTCGCGGAATTCCGGCCGGCCTTCGCGCAGCAATTGGTCGAGCGATTGCTGGCTGGCGAGCCCGCCGAACGTTCCCGCTTCACCCGCAGTCGCGCGCAGCCGCAAACGGGCCGGGCCCATGTCGGGCGTGATCACATTGCGCGGATCGTCCGCGCCTTCTTCCGGTTCTTCGATGCCGAGCGACTTCGCCAGATCGGGATCGAGCTCGCCGGGCGGCACCGGGGTTTTGCCGACGTAACCCTGCTGCGGCGCTTCGCCGAAGCCGCGCGTCACCGAGGCGCGCGCGCGGTGAGCATTGGCGAAGTCGGCGCGGCGGTCGAACGAGTTGTCGGAGGGCGGCTGAAGGCCGCTCTGGGCGGGTTCTATTCCCGTCTGCGAGCCGACGCCGGCGCGGCCCTGGCCAATGGCGGGATTGAGCAAATCGGCGAGTGCCGGATCGATCGGTGCCGTATCCGGGCGCGCCGCTTTGGCGCGCGTCGGCCTAGCCGGGTCTTTTTTCGAATGTTCGGCCGGGTGCCGCTGCCTGGGCGTCTTCGGCGGATCGGGGCGTTTCGCCATGCCGACAATATGGGCCGAGTCCGCCGATGGGAAAAGTGACGCGTATGCGTCATCGCCGGTTTGACCCGGCCATACGTCTAGCTTTGGATAGTTCCGCTCAGAACCCGCGCATGATTTGGGTGACGTGCTCGACGTCGGGCGGCGACGCGAAACAATGCGCGACCAGCTTGCGCCATTCCTGGAAATCGGGCGAGTTTCGCCATTCGACGGTGTGATGCTCCACCGTTTCCCAGACGACGAACAAGCGATAGCGGCTCGGCTTCTCGACCGAGCGCCGCAGCTCCATGCCGTGGCAACCCTTGGCGCGCTGGAAAATCGGCACCGCCTTCTTCACGCCGGCCTCGAAGTCGGCTTCGGTGCCGGGCTTGATGTCGATCTGGGCAATTTCAGTGATCATGGCTCGCTCCTCGCCGGGATGGTTTACGAAGCCGGCCCCGCGCGGTCCAGACCCGGGCAAGCGGTCTCATAACTGACATGCGCGGCGGGGGGTTAAATTCCTGCTATTGCCTACGTACATTGAATTCACGCAACAGCAGGAGCGGCTTTTGTCATGATCGATTTGCATTACTGGACTACGCCGAACGGCCACAAGGTGACGATTTTTCTCGAAGAAGCCGGGCTCGCTTATAAAATTTTTCCGGTGAATATAGGCAAGGGCGAACAGTTCAAGGCGGGGTTTCTCGCCGTCGCTCCCAACAACCGCATTCCCGCCATTGTCGATCGCGCGCCGTCCGACGGGGGCAAGCCGATCTCGATTTTCGAATCGGGCGCGATCCTGCTCTATCTCGCCGACAAGACGAGCAAGTTCATCGGCAAGGATTTGCGCACGCGGACGGACGCCCTTCAGTGGTTGTTCTGGCAAATGGGTGGGCTGGGGCCGATGGCCGGCCAGTACAATCATTTCGGCAATTACGCGCCGGAGAAAATTCCCTACGCGATCAATCGATACCGCAACGAGGTCAATCGTCTCTACGGCGTGATGAACAAGCGGCTCGCCGACCGCGGTTATCTTGCCGGCGAATATTCCATCGCCGACATGGCGAGCTATCCGTGGGTGGTGCCGTGGGAACGGCAGGGACAAAACATCGCCGACTTCCCGCATCTCAAGCGCTGGCTGGAAGCGATCGCCGCGCGCGACGCGGTCAAGCGCGCTTACGCCAAGGCGAAGGAAGTCAATCCGAATCCGGGCGGCATCCGCACGCCCGAGGAGCGCGCTATCCTGTTCGGCCAGACCGCGAAATCGGTCGAAAGCGCGGTGACGAAGTAAAAAGCGTCATTGCGAGGAGCAAAGCGACGAAGCAATCCAGAAGCGGCATTGGACGACTGGATTGCTTCGCTTCGGTCGCAACGACGTGTCTAATGGAACGCGTCAGTCCTGCCGCACGATAACCCGCGTGCCAACCGACACGCGGTCGTAGAGGTCGATCACGTCCTCGTTGACCAGGCGGAAGCAGCCCCACATTAGCGCCTGGCCGATCGTTTCCGGCGCGTTGGTGCCGTGAATGCGGTAAATCGCGTTACCGAGATTCATCGCCCGCGCGCCGAGCGGATTGCCTGGTCCGCCGGTGACGACGCGCGGCAAGGCGGGATCGCGCGCCAGCAAATCCGGCGGGACCTGCCATTCCGGCCATTCGACTTTGCGCGTGATCGAGACCAGGCCGGCCCAGCCGGACCCGTCGCGGCCAACGCCGATGCCGTAACGCAGCGCGCGCGTTTCGCTTTCGATCAAATAAAGATGGCGCTCGGCGGTGTCGATAATGATGGTGCCGACCGGATGCTGCGAGCGGTAGAACACGGCGCGGCGCTGGAACTGGTCCGGCAGGTCGTCGCCGGAATTGCCGTGGTCGACGCCGGGCGGAACGTCGGCCATGGTCGGTTGAAAATTCGCCGTCGCCTGTGCGTGCGGCTGAGCCGGCAGCGGCACGGAGCCGAGGCAAAGAATTGCCGCGGCGATCCACGTTACGCCTGCGGACTTCGCAAAAATCCCCGCCGTCCCCGCGCGCCTCATTTAGTTATCCTTGACCGCGGCGGTCGCGCATTCAACAGTCTTTTCGGCCGCGCTATTGCGAGGCGCCGCCGAAATAGCCGGTGATCTTCCAGCCGCTCGCGTCCTTCACGTAACAGATCTGGTCGCCCGCCAGAGACGAGATCGCCTCCAGGGGCACGTAGCCGGCTTTGCCGGACGGCGTCGCGATGTGGAGATAGGACGGCTCTTTGGCATCGCCCGGCGGCGCGCTGTCTGGCAGCACCCGCACCAGCGTGAGACCGAGCTTGTCGACCACCGGCGCATCCGGCTTGGCGGTGCTGCGCACCTCCAGTCCATCCTGGAACGGAAATCCCCATTCGGGCGGCTCGGTTTGCGTCGCCTTGAGCAGAGCCTCGAAAGCTTTTGGATCGATAGTGGGTTCAGCCGGCGCACAGACGATATTCGGGTGATCGGGCAATGCTGCGCCGGTCTGCTCGCTGGCGTAGCCGGCCAATGTCGACCAGCCGGACCCGTCTTTGGCGTCGAGGTCGATTGCCTTGGCCAGGTTATCGACGCCCGGCTTGCGCTTGTCGGCGAGATCCTTGTCCTGCATCCAGAAAAAGCCCTGCGCGGCTACCAGCTTGGCAAGCGCGCCGCGGTCCTTGTGCTCGGTGACGTCGGCAAGCTGCTTGCGGAAGGCGGTGAAGCTTGCGTCGGTGAAGTTTGCCGGCGGCGTCACCTTCACCGAGGCGTAGGGCTTGATGGGGCCCATCGGCGGCGGCTTGAGCGCCGGAAGCTGCGGCTCCGTGCGGCCAGCCACAGAGCCGAGCAGGGCGGCGGCGAGGATCAGGATCGAGGCGATAAAGGTTTGGCGCATCGCGCGGTCTCCGCTTGGGTGAGAGAGCGTTTCAGCCGAATAACTCAACACGGAACCAATATGTAGAATAGGCATTGCCAGCCGGGGAAGCACGGTTATCAAAGTGGCCAAAGCGGACTTTTTTGCGGGGCCAGTCCGCTTCGCGCATCAAGCTTGGTGGCGCGTGAGCGACCGGCGTCAATCTTTTCACTGAAGCGGATTTAAACCATGCCAGCATTCCCTCTTTCACCTTACGTCCTCACTATCATCCTGCTGATCGGCTCCAACGCTTTCATGACCACTGCCTGGTATTGGCACCTGCGCTTTCGCGACGTGCCGCTCTGGCAGGTGATCCTCATTAGTTGGGGGCTTGCGCTGTTCGAATATTGCCTGGCGGTGCCGGCCAACCGCTACGGCAGCTACGTCTATAGCGCCGCCCAGCTCAAAACGATCCAGGAAGTGATTACGCTTTCGGTGTTCGCCGTATTCTCGGTGGTCTATCTGCACCAAGGCATTACCTGGAACCAGGTCATCGGCTTCGCATTGATTGCCGGCGGCGCGTTCTTCGTATTTCGCGCGCCGATTTGAGGCTTCATGAATTCGTTGGTCGCGCTCAACGCGCTTAATTTTTTCATGGCCGACGTGCTGGGCGGGCTCGGGCCGTTTCTCGGCGTTTTCCTGCAAGCGCGGTACTGGTCGCCGGCTGAAATCGGCATCGTCATGACCATCGGCGGCATTGCCGGCATGGTGGTCACGACTCCGGCTGGCGCACTGGTCGACCGGACCTACTTCAAGCGGACGATCGTCATAGCCACCGCTGTCATCGTTACCGCGGCTTCAATCGCCATTCTCGTGCGGCCGGATTTTCCCATCGTAGCCGGCGCACAGGTGGTCAGCGGCATTGCCGGCGCCGCGATCGGGCCGGCCATCGCCGCCATTACTCTCGGCCTGGTCCGTCAGCGTGGCTTTGCGCACCAGCTCGGACGCAACCAGGCTTTCAATCACTCGGGCAACGTACTCGCCGCCGCTTTTGCCGGCGTGGCCGGATATTTCTTCGGTCTTGGGGCAGTGTTCGTCATCCTCTCGGTCATGGCGGTGCTGTCGATCGGCGCCCGCTCGGCATCGATCCGCGCGAGATCGATTACCGGGCCGCACGCGGCGCGGCCGAACACGACCACGGCGGAGTTGGCAAATTCAGCGCGCTCTTTCGTTCGAAGGAATTAATGGTGCTTGGCGTCACGCTCACCCTATTCCATC
The DNA here is from genome assembly GCA_963747855.1 of uncultured Alphaproteobacteria bacterium. Taxonomy (GTDB): domain Bacteria; phylum Pseudomonadota; class Alphaproteobacteria; order Rhizobiales; family Xanthobacteraceae; genus BOG-931. Next base: position 1,216,272 of record CAVVGN010000001.1, on the reverse strand, counting down.
TCGGCAATGCGGCGATGTTGCCGTTGCTCGGACAAGCGGGTGTGGCGCATGACGGCAGCAATCCGAGCGCGTTCACTGCCGCCACGATCGTGGTCGCTCAGACCGCCATGGTGCCGATGGCGCTCGTGGCGGCGCGGTTGGCCGAGCAGCGCGGCTATTGGGTGGTTTTTCTGCTCGCGCTAGTCGCGCTGCCGATCCGTGGAATAACGGCAGCATTGATCACCGGGCCATGGGGTTTGGCGCCGGTGCAAATTCTCGACGGAGTTGGCGCCGGCATTCTCGGCGTCGCAGTTCCCGGCCTGGTCGCGCGCATCCTGGCCCGGACAGGCCACGTCAATGCCGGCCTTGGGGCGGTGATGACGTTGCAGGGCATCGGCGCCGCGTTCAGCACGACGGTCGGCGGTCTGGTCGCGCAGCGCTTCGGTTATCCAGCGTCGTTTATTGTGCTCGGCGCGATTGCCGCCGCCGCGCTCGCGCTGTGGCTCATGACCCGGCCGTTGATGGCGCCCGCCTGCGCCAACCACGCCGATGCGGAAAAAGCCGGACGCGCAGCCTGATCGTTATTTCAAGCCGAAATAAGCGCGCCGCAACGCGTCGTTCTGCTGCATCGCCTCAACCGTTCCGGAAAATCCAACCCGGCCGTTATCGAGGGTGTAGACGCGGTCGGCAAGCGCGAGGAATTTGACGTTCTGCTCGGCGATCAACAGCGCCAGATCCTTGCTGCGAAATTGCGCCAGCACGCCGATCACCTCCTTGACCAGGCGCGGCGACAGTCCGGAAGACGGCTCGTCCATCACCAGCAATCGCGGATTGCCGGCCAGCGCCTTGGCGATGCCGAGCATCTTGCGCTGGCCGCCCGACAGGCTGCCGGCCCGCGCGCGCCGGCGTTCGGCGAGCGCCGGGAAGGTCGCGTAGAGTTCGGCCATGCGTTCGCGGGTGCGCTCGCGCGGCATGAATTGCGCGCCGATCAGGATATTCTCCTCGATGGACAGGCCGGGAAAGCCGGAGCTTTCCGACATAAACGTGATGCCGCGCCGCACCCGCTGATCGGTGCGCAGCCGCGTGATGTCTTCGCCGTCGAAGCCGATGCGGCCGTCCCAGATTTCGATCAGGCTCATGATCGCCTTGAGCAACGTCGTCTTGCCGGCGCCGTTGGCGCCGAGCAGCACCACCGACTCGCGCGCGCAAACCGACAAATCGATTCCCCATAGCACTTGCAAGCGCTGATAACCGGCGGTGATGCCGGCGATCTCGAACAACGGCCGGGCCTCAAGCTGCATGTTCGTCCCCGAGAAAGACTTCGACCACCTGCGCATTGTTGGCGGCTTCCGCGAGCCGGCCCTCGAAAATCTCCTTGCCGGCATTCATGACGATGAGGCGGTCGGTGATCTGGTCGATGAATCCCATCAGATGCTCGACCACCAGCAGCGCAATTCCCGTGTGCGCTAGTTCCTTGAGCTTTGCCGCGACCCGATCGAGCTCCGCCGGGTTCAATCCGGCCGCGAGTTCGTCCACCAGCAATAGCCGCGGCCCGGTGGCGAGCGCGCGCGCTAGGTCGAGCATTTTTTGCTGCGCGCTGTTGAGCTCGCCGGCCGGTTTGTCAGCGAAGGCGGCGAGATCGAGCGACGACAAGACCGAGCCGGTATCGGCGGCGCCGCCGCGGCTACGGCCGTAGGCGAACGCGATCCCGACATTCTCGCGCACGGTCAGTGTCTGGAACGGCCGCGGCACCTGAAAGGTGCGATTGATCCCGGCTTGGACTAGCCGGTGCGACGGCAGTCCGCCGATCGGCCGCCCTTCGAAACGAATGGTGCCGGCATCGGGACGGTACAGGCCGGAGATCACATTGATGCAGGTAGTCTTGCCCGAACCGTTCGGTCCGACCAGCCCGAGGATTTCCCCGGCAGCGACCGTAAAGCTCAAGACGTCGAGCGCGCGGAAGCCGCCGAAGCTCTTCACTAGGCCTTCGACTTGCAGGAGCGGCGCGTCAGGGGACATTGATGCCCCATCGTTGCAGCAACGACGCTAACCCGTTCGGCAGGAACAGCACCAGCGCCATGATCAGCGCCCCGTAAATGAGCTGAAAATATTGCGGCGTGGAGATGCCGACGGCGTTGTAGATGCCATAGAGAAGGATGACGCCGAGGATCGGCCCGACCACGGTGGCGCTGCCACCGAACAGCACGAACACGATCGAAAAGATCGTGAACTCGACGCTGAAAACCGTTTCCGGATAGAACACCGACACGTACCAGGCGAATACGCCGCCAGCGAGGCCGGCGACCAGTGCGCTCAACAGCCAGGCGATGATGCGTTCGCGCACCACGTTGATCCCGGCCATGCCGGCGCTGATCGGATCCTCGCGAATGGCCTTAAGCGCCATGCCGAAATGCGAATGGCGCAAATAGATGACGAGCGCGAGCGTGGCCGCCAGAATCGCCAGCGCCGTACCGTAGCTGAGCGCCGGATTGAAAACGCCGCTGAGCGTGATGCCGTATGGGCCCTTGGTGATGCTTTCCAGATTCGGATTCGACACCACCTGCAAAACGGTCAGCGCGGCGGCAAGATTGGCGATCGAGAAATAGGCGCCTGAAAGCCGGAACAGCGGCGTGAGCAAGAGCGCCAGCGCGACGGCCGCCGCGGCGCCGACCGCCAGCGCCAGCAGCGGCGGCGATTGCATATGAATCACCATCAGCGAGAAGCCGTAGGCGCCGGCGCCGAAAAATCCGACATAGCCGAACGGCAAATAGCCGGTGAAGCCGTAGATGATGTTGAGTCCCTGCGCGAGCGTGATGAAGATGACGAAATTGAACAGCAAGAGGTGATTGCTGTAGAGCCCGGGCAGAATGGCAAAGGCCGCGACCACCGGCACCATGATCAGCAGTAGGTCGCGCACGATCCTAGGCACGGCGCACCTGCTGTCCCAGCAATCCGCTCGGCCGCACCAGGAGGATCGCAATCAGCAGAACGTCGGGCAACAGATTGGCCCAGGTGCTGTAGTAGCTCTGCATTAGCATATAGGAGACGCCGTAGATGACGCCGCCCAACAGGGTGCCGAGCGGGTTGCCAAGCGAGCCGATGACGATGACGGCGAAGGCGGTGATGGTAACCTCGCCACCCATCGCGGGTGTGATGCTGCCGAGCATGAACGGCGCGAATACCCCGGCCACCCCCGCAAGCCCCAAGCCGACGCCGAAGGCTGCGCCTGAGACGCGATGCACATCGATGCCGGCGGCGACCGCTTCCTCGCGGTTATCCATCACCGCGCGCGTCAGATAGCCGAGCCGGGTACGGTACAGATAAACATACACGAGCAGCACCGCCACGCCGCTGGCGATGCCGCTCACCACCCAGGAGGCTGGAAAGGTCTGGCCGAAGATCTCAACCGGGCCGCTTTCGACCGCGTGCCCGGTGAACAGACTTTCCATCGTGGCGATCGCCTGGCCGAGCTGATTGCCGGGGATCGAGCGCTCGCTGGTGCCGAAGGCAATCGTCGCCAAAGCTTCGATCACTTGCGAGAGACCGAAGAACAGAATGAACGACAGCATTTCCGGATCCTTGGCGCGCAGGAGCCGCGGCACCAGCAGATAATAAAGCGGCCAGCCGACGATCACGAAGCCGAGGAATGCAACGACGATGGCGAGAACCGGATTGATCGCAAACAGCGTGAACAGCCAGAACGCCAGGAACGCGCCCAGCATCAGAAAATCGCCGTGCGCCAGATTGACGATGCGCATGACGCCGAACACCAGATTGAGCCCGAGCCCGATCAGCGTGAAGTAGAGGCCGAACAGCAGTCCGGCCATCAGGCTGTAGGTGAACATCGGGCGCGCTCCGCCGCGTCGGGTATCGGCTGCGGCCGACTATGCCACCGTCAGGGGCGGGGGTAGACCGGCTTGGCGTTGGCGAGGTCTTGCGGCCAGACGACTTTGAGATTCAGGTTATCGCTGTCGAGGATAAGCTGGCCAATCGGCGTAGCTTCGCCGATCTGTGCGCCATTCGCGTCGAGTTCGAACGTGCCGTCGAGCGTTTTGAGCTGGCCCGACTGGGCAAACACAGCCTTGTGCAGATCGAGCTGATCGAGGCTTGCGGCGGTCGCCAGGGTTTTTTCCAGCACGAGCCCGGTGGTATAGCCGGCGACGGAATTGAAACCAAACTCGACCTTGCCGCCGGCATATTTCTTTTCCCACGCTTCCTTAAATTCCTTCAACGGCATGCCGAAATTGGTCTGGTAGGAGATTTTCGATGAGGTGACGTAGGTGAACAGATAATTGAGCGCCTTGTTGCCGAGATTCTTCTCCAGCAATTCAGTCTCGGCACCCGGATAGATGCAGAACAGGAATTTGAATTTAATGCCGCTGTCCTGAACGTTGCGGAGGAAGGCGATGTCGTTCGACGGATAGCCAAGGTGAACGACCGCGTCGGGATTGGCGGCGCGGATATTGTTCAACAGCACCGTGTAGTTTGAGGTTTCGGTCGGCACGCCCTCGTCGAACACCAACTCCACGCCGGAATTCGACTCCTTGATGAACTTGCGCACCGCGTTGGCCTGCGAACCGGTGAAGTCGTTGGTGGCATAAAGCATGGCGACCCGCTTGATGCCGAGGCCGGGACCGTCATGGGTGAGAAAGTCGGTGAGTGGCTTCGGCCAGATGCTCGATACCGGATCGGCCATCAGTGCGATATACGGATTGTCGGGCGTGAAAAAGGTCGTGCCGGTGCCGGTCTGGTCGAACAAGAACATTTTGTGGTCGCGGGCGATCGGCACCGCGACCGAAGTGAGCACCGAGCCGGAGTCGGCGATCAGGATATCGACCTTGTCCTGGGTGATGAGCTGATTGTAGAGGGTCGCTGCAGTCGCGGTATTGCTTTGGTCGTCATAAGCGACGAGCTTGAGCGGAATCTTTTTGTTGAACGCTTTGACGAAGACGCCGCCATCCGCGTTCATCTGGTCGATCCAAAGCTTGAGGCCGTAATGAACCGGCAGCGAGATGCTGGCGTAGCGCCCGGATGAGGCGTAAAGCGTCCCAAGCTTGATTTCGGCCGGGGCATCGGCCGCTTGTGCTTGTGCCGCGCCAATTGCCGCCGACACGAGTCCTGCCGCAACCATCGAAAGCCGGATCATGAGCGTTCCTCCCGAAGTTTTTTGACTTTAGCCGGCAAGGCTTCAGCGAAGGCTAGGCTATCGGCTTTCGCCCGGCAATGCGCTGTGACAGCGCGGCTTTATTGTCGCTCTCCGGTGCGCCGTCTACGGTGGCGCGGCTTTGCACCAACGCTTGGATCTCGGCCGCCGCGATGCCGGCTTGCGTAAGAACCTCGATGCTGTGCTCGCCCAGACGTGGCGCATGGCGGCTGATCTGCAAGGAGCTTCCGTTCCAGCGGCTGGGGATGCCGAGATAGCGGATCTGGCCTTCGGTCGGATGGGTTTTGGTCTCGAAAAAGCCGACCGCGGCGAGGTGGGGATCGTCGATCAAATCGTCGATACTGTTCATCGGCGCGCAGGGAATGTCGCAGCGCTCGAGCAGAGTAAGCGCCTCCGCGGTTGTCTTGGTGCTCAGGATTTCCGCTACTACGCGATAAACGTCGGCGAAATAGCGCCGGCGCGACGCGAAATCGATCAGTTGCGGATTGGCCTCGTACAGATCGCGGCGACCGGCGCCGTCGAAAAACGCCTTCCAGTGCTTGTCGGTGTAGATGAGCGCGCAGACGTGGCCGTCCTTGGTGACATAGGGGCGCCGAGCCGATTTGTTCAGCCGCGGATTGCCGGCGTTGCCGGTCGGCGGCTCGAATGTCCGCCCGGCGAAATGATCGGCCAGCACGAATTGCGCCACCGTCTCGAACATCGGCACATCGACCGACTGACCTTCGCCGCTACGGTCGCGGCGGATGATGGCGGCCAATGTGGCGTGCGCGGCGTTGATGCCGACGACGCGATCGGCCAGCGTCAGCGGCACATATTGCGGCTCTCGGCCACCGGTTTCCGCGACGATCGATGGAATCGCACAGATGCCCTGGATGAGGTCGTCGTAGGCCGGCTTGTCGGCGTAGGGACCGCTCGCGCCGTAACCGGTAATGCTGACATAAACGAGCCGCGGATTGAGTTTGCGGAGATCGTCCGCCGCCAGGTTCAGCCGGCGCATTGCCGCCGGCCGGGTGTTGGTGATGAACACGTCCGCCCGTTCGCTCAAACGTAATAGCGCCTTGCGTGCCGCCGCTTGTTTTAGGTCGAGCACGACGCTGCGTTTGTTGCGGTTGAGCTGTAGATAGAGCGGACCCATGTCAGCGTTTTTGGCGGCGCCGACGCTTCTGCGCATAAGATCGCCTTCCGGCGCCTCGACCTTGACGACGTCGGCACCGTAATCGGCGAGGATCTGGGCGGCATAAGGGCCCGCGATCATCGACGTGAGGTCGAGCACGCGCAGTCCGGCGAGCGGCGCTTGATCGGTCATTGCTCTCCTCAATACGACTTTAATACGACTTGGGCAGCCCCAGCACTTTCTCGGCGATGAAGCAGAGAATGAGCTGCGGCGAAACCGGCGCGATGCGCGGGATCATGCTTTCGCGCAAATAGCGTTCGACGTGATATTCCTTGGCGTAGCCGTAGCCGCCGTGCGTCATCACCGCGGTCTGGCAGGCTTTGAACCCGGCCTCGGCGCCGAGATACTTGGCGGCGTTCGCCGCCGGCCCGCAGGGAATGTCCCGGTCGTATTGCCAGGCCGCCTTGCGCACCATCAGCTCGGCGGCTTCCAGCTCCATCCAGCATTCCGCCAGCGGATGCTGGATCGCCTGATTTTTTCCGATCGGTCGGCCGAACACGACGCGTTCCTTGGCGTAGGCGGCGGCGCGGCGCAACGCGGCGCGGCCGAGCCCGATCGCTTCGGCGGCGATCAGGATGCGCTCGGGATTCATGCCGTGCAGGATGTATTCGAAGCCGCGGCCTTCCTCGCCGATGCGGTCGTCGATCGGTACTTCGAGTCCGTCGATGAACACCTGGTTGGAATTGACCGCGTGGCGGCCCATCTTGTCGATCACGCGCACCTCGACATGGCGGCGGTCGAGCGCGGTGTAGAACAGGCTCAAGCCGTCGGTCGGCTTGCGCACCTTCTCAACCGGCGTGGTGCGCACGAGAATGAGCATCCGGTCGGCGACCTGCGCCGTGGAAATCCAGATTTTCGCGCCGTTGACGAGGTAAATGTCGCCGCGGCGTTCGGCGCGGGTTTGCAACTTGCCGGTTTCCAGGCCCGCATTCGGCTCGGTCACCGCGAAGCAGGCTTTCTCCTTGCCGGCCGCGATCGGCGGCAGCATTCGTTTCTTCTGCGCCTCGGTACCGTAAACGGCGACCGGATTGAGCCCAAAAATATTCATGTGCACGGCGGACGCGCCGGAAAAACCGGCGCCGGACGCGGCGATCGTCTCCAGCATGACGGCGGCGTCGCTGATGCCGAGACCCGAACCGCCGAAATCCTGCGGAATGCAGACGCCGAGCCAGCCGTCAGTGGCGAGTGCGCGATAAAACTCCTCGGGAAACTGCCCATCATTGTCGCGCTTGAGCCAATAATCGTCGCCGAAGCGCGCGCAGATTTTTTCGATGGCGTCGCGCAGCGATTGCTGAAGATCTGACGGCGCGAAATCGATGGGCGTTACTCCTGGCGCCGGCCGCTACGGATGGGTCGCGCCGCCGTCGACGGTCAGTTCCTGGCCGGTCATGAATGCGGACGCCTCGGACGCAAGGAACAGAACGACGCCGAGCAGATCGTCCGGCACCTGCGGGCGCGGAATGGATTGCATGGCGATGATACGCGCTTTCTGCTCGGGCGTGACGGTCTTGCGCGGGATTTCGGTGTAGGTCGCGCCGGGCAGAACGGCGTTGACGGTGATGCCGTCGGCCCCCAATTCGCGCGCCATCGAATGCGTCATGCCGGCGAGTGCCGCTTTCGAGGCGATGTAATGCAGATAATTCGGCCGGCCCATCGTTACCGCGCCCGATGCCATGTTGACGATGCGGCCCCATTTGTTCTTGCGCATCAGCGGCACCATCGCCCGCGCACACAGAAACGGTCCGGTGATGTTGACGCGCAACACCCGTTCCCATTCGTCGAGCGGTATCTGGTCGAACGGCCGCATCTCCAGCGTGGAGAAGATCGCGGCGTTGTTGATCAGCACGTCGGCGCGGCCGTAGGCTTGCTCGACGGCGGCGCCGAGCCGCTTGACCGAATCCTCGTCGGCCACGTCGGTTTCGAAAACCTTGGCGTGACCGTTGCCGGCGGCGATCTCCTGCTCGACCGCGTGCGCTCTGTCGAGGTTGCGCTCGGCGATGATTACTTTGGCGCCGCCCGAAGCGAAGGCCATGGCGAAGTTTCGCCCGATGCCCTGACCGGCGCCGGTGATGACCACGACCTTGTCGGCTACGGAAAATGTGTCGGACACGACCGGCCTCATGCCGCCTGAGACAGCGCGCCGAGCGCGGCGCCGGCATCGGCGGGCTTCCACCATAACTTCACGCCGAGATCGCGGGCAATGATGCCGGCGGTGATGTAGCCCGAGCCGCCGGAAATGGCGCCGCCGGGATGGCCAGCGGAGCCGGCCATATAGAGGTTCGGGACCGGCGTGCGGTAACCGAAGTGGTTGTACATCACCTGCTCGGCGTTGAACGCGCCCATGAAAATGTCGCCTTGGCGCATGTTGATCAGCTCGGCGGTGTATTCCTTCGCCGTGTAGACATATTGCCCGATGATGTTGCGGCGGGTTAGGTTCGGGCAGTAACGCGCGAATGTCTCGATGATCTTCTCGGCGAATTCGCGCTTGAAGTCTTCGAAATTTTGGCCGCCGAGCTCGGGCTCGAGCGGCATCACGTGCCAGCAATAGGTGGTGTGCTTGCCGGGCGGCGCCTGGGTCGGATCGATCACGCTCAACGGCCCGGAGCCGAATTGCACGACACGCGGCACGCGATTGGCTTTGACGTCTTCATGCGCGGAGAAAAGCTCCTCCATGGTGTCGGCGCCGACGCTCCATTTGAGCGAGCGGTTGATGTTCGGATCGAATGCGGCGGCGGAAAATTGCGGGCTTTCGTGCAGCGCAAGGTGCAGGCCGAACAAAGTCCAGCCGGTGTATTGGAAGCGGTCGAGTTTTTCGGCGAACGCCGCCGGCAATTGCGCGCGGCCGACCAGATTTTCGAAGGTCTGATGCACGTCGAGTGTGCTGGCGACGAACTGGCGGGCGCGCACCGTGCGGCCGTCGGCGAGCACGATGCCGCGGGCGCGGCCGCCCTCGATCAGGATGCGGTCGATCGCCACTTGCGGCGCGAACGCGCCGCCGGCGGCGATGAAGGTTTCAATCAAGCCGCGCGCCAGATTGAATGAGCCGCCCTGGCAAAGCTGGTAGCCGGTTTCCAGATCGAAGGCACGGATCACCGAGCCCATCGGGCTCGTCTTCGACAACGTGTCGGTCAGCCAGGTGCCGAACAGCGAGACTTTGAACAAGAACAGAAGCTTGACGTGGTCGTTCTCGAACAACTCATCCACCATGTCGAGCGGCTGGCGGCGGCTGATAGCGAGGAAGTCGCGGCCGATGGCGGTTTTCGCCAGCAGGGCTTCGCGGTCGGCCTGCGGCAGCGGCTCGGCGTAGCGCTCGGGGATGAGGATGCGCGCGGTGATTTCCTCGGCGCGGCGGTTCCATTCGCGGAACGTCTCGGCGTCGCGCTTCGAGAACCGCGCGACGTTGGCGATGGTCTCTTCGCGGTCGCGGCCGAAAACGAGCGCGGTGCCGTCGCGATGCGCCTGGCCGAACTCGTAGCGCGGGGTGATGTAAGTCACGCGCTCTTCGAGGCCCAGATCCTTGAACCACGGCGTCTCGGAAATATGGAAATGATTGATCGAATGCAGATTGTGATAAAATCCCGGCTCCGTCACTTCCTTGGTGCAAAGGCCGCCGCCATATTGCAGGCGGCGATCCAGCAACAGCACGCGCAAGCCGGCCTTGGCGAGATAGCTGCCGAGAATCAGGCCATGGTGACCGGCGCCGATGATGACGCCGTCATAGGTTTTTTCCAGAGCCTTGGTCACCCACGTCCTCCCGCAGATTTTTGCCGTTGAGAAAACCGCAAAATCATCAGTCTGAGAAGCCGGATTTTCGCATGGCCCCTGCCGCTTGCCGGGAAGCTCAACAGACGTCGCCACAAAAAACATGGCCGGCGCGAGGCCGGCCATGTCGACGGTTGGAAACGAAGTAAAGGTTACTTCATCGCGTCGTAGACGGCGTGCGTCCACGCGCCCACAGGCTTTTTGGTGATGACCGGATCGGAGCCGCCCGAGAGCAATTCCGTAACCGTGCGGTCATAGTCCTTCGAGTCGAGCTTGCCGTTGCCCGGATCGAGCAGCTTGGCGATTTCGCCCATCATCTGCTCCTGGTGATGCAGCGTCTGTGCGCCGGTGGTGTCGGCGGCGAGCACGATTTTCGCCGCTTCCTTGTCGTTCTCCTTAGCCCACTTCCAGCCCTTCTCGGAAGCGCCGACGAACTTGGCCAGCTTGGCGACGAACGCCGGATCCTTCAACTTTGGCTCCATCGCATAGAGCCCGTCTTCGAGCGTGGCGACGCCTTCGTCGCTGTACTTGAACACGACGAGCTGGTCCGGCTTGTAGCCGGCGTCGATGACCTGCCAGTACTCGTTGTAGGTCATGGTCGAGATGCAGTCGGCCTGTTTCTGCAACAACGGATCGACATTGAAGCCCTGCTTGATCACCTTGATGCCGCCGGGCGAGCCGTCGGTCTTGATGCCGAGCTTCGCCATCCACGCCAGGAACGGATACTCGTTGCCGCCGAACCAGACGCCGATAGTCTTGCCCTTGAAGTCGGCCGGCGTCTTGATGCCGGTGTCCTTGCGGCAGGTCAGTTCGAGACCGGACTTTTTGAAGGTCTGCGAGATGTTGACCAGCGGCACGCCTTTTTCACGCGATGCCAGCGCCGACGGCATCCAGTCAACCACTACGTCGGCGCCGCCGCCGGCGATGACTTGCGGCGGGGCCACGTCCGGGCCGCCCGGATTGATGGTGACGTCGAGACCGGCATCCTTGTAGATGCCTTTCGCCGCGGCGACGTAGTAGCCGGCGAATTGCGCCTGGGTCACCCACTTGAGCTGGATGGTGACCTTGTCGGCGGCATAGGCGCCGCTGGCGAGCGATACGCCGCAAGCGACCCCCGTTACGAGCACTAACTTCTTCAACATTTGTCGTCCCTCCACGCTGTAAAAGCTACCGAGTCAATTCCGATACGACGGATGCCAGGATGTCACCGCACGCTCGGCGAGTGCGACGATCCCGTAGAACGCCATCCCGGCGACGGCGGCCAGAGCTATTTCAGCCCATACCATATCAAGCGACATGCGGGCCACTTCGATCGAAATGCGAAAACCGATGCCGCGGGTCGGGGTCCCAAAGAATTCGGCCACGATGGCACCGATCAGCGCCAGGGTCGAATTGATTTTCAGGGCGTTGAAGACAAACGGCATGGCCGCCGGCAGATTGAGTTTCAGGAGCGTCTGTACCGGCCGGGCGGCGTAGGAGCGCATCAGGTCACGTTCCATCGGCCCGGCAACCGCAAGCCCGGCTAGCGTATTGACCAGCATCGGGAAGAAACACATGACCGCGACTACGGCGGCCTTCGACTGCCAGTCGAAACCGAACCACATCACCATGATCGGCGCGATGCCGACAATCGGCAGCGCCGAGACGAAATTGCCGAGCGGAAGCAGGCCGCGTTTGAGGAAATTGTAGCGATAGGCGACGATGGCGACGAGAAACCCCGCGCCGCAGCCGATGGCGTAACCGGCCAGCACGCTGCGCACGAAGGTCTGCATGAAATCCTCGCCCAGCACCGGCAGGGACTTGGCCAGCCGGGTTGCGGTCGAGCTTGGGGCTGGCATCAGCACTGGCGACACGCCAAAGCCGCGGACGGTGACTTCCCAGAGGTAGATGAGGAAGGCGCCGAACAGCAGCGGAATCGCCAGGTCGCGCAGCCAGCGCAGGGTTTGATCGCCGGCCCGCAGCGCCGCGAGCCGGGTCGAGGTCAGGATGGCGCCGAGCCAGGTCGCGAGCACGATCAGCCAGTAGCCCCAGGCGGCATATCCGGCGATGTCGGCGTCGCGTAGCAGCAGGATAGTGACGGCGCAGCCGAGCACCGTCCCGACCAATCCGAAGACGGGAGAGAAGACGGTTGGCCACGACGCCAGCGCGAAGGCGGCGGTGGCGGCAACAATGGCGAGGAGCAAGTCGGTGCGCGCGGTGATGGGAAGCACGGATTCGCTCGACAGCGGAAACGCCAAAGCCAACAGCAGCCCGGCGGCCGCTACCCAGAATCCGATCGCCTGCCAGCGCGCGGTCATGCCGTCGCTCCCATGCGGCGGGCGGTCCATTTCGCGATCAGATCGATGATGCCGATCAGGACGGTGGCGATAACGGCGGCGGCAACCAGCGCGGCCCAAATCTGCACCGTCTGGCCGTAATACGAGCCGGTCAAAAGCCGCGCGCCAATGCCGGCCTGCGCTCCGGTCGGCAACTCGGCGACGATCGCGCCGACGAGCGAGATGGTGACCGACACTTTGAGGCTCGTGAACAAGAACGGGATCGACGACGGCCAGCGCAGCTTCCAGAACACTTGCAGCTTATTCGCCGACCAGGTCCGCATCAGATCGAGCTGGATCGGGTCCGGCGAGGTCAGCCCCTTCACCATGCCGATGGTGACCGGAAAGAAGCACAGATAAGCGGAAATGATCGACTTCGGCAGCGTGCCGCGGATGCCGATGGCACCAAACACGACGATGATGATCGGCGCGATCGCCAGGATCGGCACCATTTGCGAGCATATGATCCATGGCAAAAGACTCTTTTCCAGCGTGCGCAAATGCACGATCAGGATCGCCAGCACGATACCGAAGATGGCGCCGATGGCAAAGCCGACGGCGGTCGCCGAAAGCGTCACCCAAGCGTGGTAGGCAAGGTTGCGGCGGGAATTGAGCGGATAGCCGAAGATCGAATCGTAAAGTTCAATCGCTACTTGGTGTGGCGCCGGGACGACCGGGCGGTCGCCGCTCATCGTCCTGGCGATCACGTCGCTGAGCGTGTACTTGACGCCATTGCGCTCGAATGCGTCGCGGACCTGCGGCGCATTCATAAAAAAGGCGGCCAGGTACCAAAACACGAACAGAACGGCGACTACCGTGAGGATCGGCACGCGCTCGGTGATCCAGGCCGGCCACCAAGCCGCGCGCGGCAGGGCAAGCGCGCTACTCGTCATATGAATGGCCCGAACGCAGACCGGCGCGCACGCGCTGTGCGATCTTGATAAATTCCGGTGTCTCGCGGATTTCCAGCGTGCGATCGCGCGGGAAATCGCAAGGAATGATGTCGATAATTCGTCCTGGCCGCGGCGACATCACCACGATCCTGGTAGAGAGGAACACCGCTTCCGGAATCGAATGGGTAACGAACACGACGGTCTTTCCGGTCTGATCCCAAAGCCGCAGCAGCTGCTCATTGAGATGATCGCGCACGATTTCGTCGAGTGCGCCGAACGGCTCGTCCATCAGCAGCAGCGCCGGATCGAATGACAGCGCACGCGCGATCGAGGCGCGCTGCTGCATGCCGCCGGACAGCTGCCACGGGAATTTGCGCTCGAAACCGGACAGATTCACCAGCTTGAGATAGCGCTCCATCCGCGCGCGCCGCTCGTGCGCGGGAAACCCCATGATCTCCAGCGGCAGCATGATGTTGCGCTCGATGGTGCGCCACGGATAGAGCGCCGGCGCCTGGAAAATGTAACCGTATTGGCGTTTCAGCCGCGCCTCTTCCGCGCTGATGCCGTTGACGAGAATGGTGCCGGCGGTCGGCCGTTCGAGGTCGGCGATCACGCGCATCAACGTGGTCTTGCCGCAGCCGGACGGTCCGATGAACGAGACGAAATCGCCGTCGCTGATTTGCAGATTGACGTTGGCCAACGCTTCGACGGCGCCATCGCGGGTCTGAAAGGTAAGCGAAACGCCGCGCGCGTCGACGGTCAGGGCCGGCGTGGCGGCGGTTCGACCTTCACCGTTCGGCGGCGTCATACGCTCAACGGGACGGATCGATGTTTTGGCCGACGACCCAAGTGCCGTGCTCTGCTCCGCCGGGCCCGGCCGCCTTGCCACGCGTTGGTCCATTGCAAAATACTGACAGACCTAAACACGGAATCCGCGCCCAACCTTTGCTCGCGCTGACAGGATATTGGGCACGCCAATCCGCCCCGCTTGTCAATCGTTTTCCCAAGCGCGCCCGAAGCCCAACACTTTGACCCAACGCCGCAATCTTTTCCATACTTGGCTCAGCCTTTCATGGCCGGCATTTCTGCTATTCTCCGCCTGACATGAAGCCCGCGCCCTTCCGGTACGTCGCCGCACGGACCATCGAACAAGCCTTGGCATTGAAGGCCGAACACGGCGACGAAGCGCGCTTTCTGGCCGGAGGTCAAAGTCTTGTTCCAACAATGAATTTCCGGCTCACCCAGCCGGAAATCCTGATCGATATCAATCCGCTGAACGAACTCTCGGGGGTCAAGAACGGGGCTGGAGACCGCGTGCGCATCGGCGCGCTGACGCGCTACCGCAATCTCGAACGCGATCCGGCCACCGCGCGGCATTTGCCTCTTATTCACGAAGCGCTGCCGCACATTGCGCATCCGCAAATCCGCAACCGCGGAACCATCGGCGGTAATCTGGCGCATGCCGATCCAGCGTCGGAAATGCCAGCCATCGTGCGTGCGCTCGGCGGGCGATTACGCGCGCAGTCGGCGAAAGGCGAGCGATGGATTGACGCGGCGGACTTTTTCGTCGGTGCGTTGACCACAGCGCTTGAGCCGGACGAAATGCTGATGGAAGTAGAATTGCCGAAAGCGCCGCCGCGTTCCGGCGCCTGCTTCATGGAGCTTTCGCGCCGGCGCGGCGATTTTGCCATCATCGGCGTCGCCTGCACGGTGCGGCTCGACGCGCAGGGACGCTGCGCGGAAGCGCGCATCGGCTTGTGCAATGCGGGCGACGGACCGGTGCTCGCCGCCGAGGCGAGCCAATCGCTAGCCGGAATGGCGATCGGCAAGACCGAGATCGACGCAGCCGCCGCGCTGGTGCAAAGCGCGATCGATCCCGGCGGCAGCATTCATGCCAGCAAGGAATTCCAGCGGCATATTGCCGGCGTGCTGACGACGCGGGCGCTGACCAAGGCGAACGAACGGGCGCGAGGTGCGATGTGAGCACCGAGACTCACGAGGTCGCTGTCACCGTCAACGGCACGCAATATAAGCGTCAAGTCGAGGGCCGGCTGCTACTCAGCGATTTCTTGCGTCACGATTTGTTGCTGGCCGGCACGCATGTCGGCTGCGAGCATGGCGTCTGCGGCGCCTGTACGGTGCTTTTCGACGGCGCACCGGTGCGCTCCTGCCTGATGTTCGCGGCGCAGACAGACGGCCACAAAATCGAGACGGTCGAGGGACTCGCCGCCGACCGCGATCATCTGCATCCGCTGCAACAGGCGATGCGCGATTGCCACGGCTTGCAATGCGGCTATTGCACGCCCGGCATCCTGATGACCATGAAAGTCTTTTTGGAAGAGACGCCGAATCCGGACGAAGCGCAAATCCGCGAAGCGCTGTCGGGCAACTTGTGCCGCTGCACCGGCTATCAGCACATCGTCGAGGCGGTGCAGCTTGCCGCCGAGCGGATGCGGAAGTGAACATCGTGGCGACCCGGAATTTCGGCGTTCCGATCCGCCGCAACGAGGATTCGCGGCTGCTCAGCGGCCAGGCGCTGTTCGTCGACGACGTGGAACTGCCGGGAATGCTGTATGCGGCGTTCCTGCGCAGCAGTGTCGCGCATGGCCGCATCCGCTCGATCGATGTGTCGGCGGCGTGCGCCCGCGACGGCGTGGTTGCGGTCTATACGGCCGAAGACCTCGGCGCCTATTGGGCGCCCGGTCCGCTTTTGGTGCCGCCGCCGCCGATCAAGGACACCATTTTCAATCAGCGCACCCAGGTGCCGCTGGCGAAAGGTAAAGTGCGTCACGTCGGCGAGCCGCTGGCGGTGGTGC
This sequence comes from uncultured Alphaproteobacteria bacterium, assembly GCA_963747855.1. Taxonomy (GTDB): domain Bacteria; phylum Pseudomonadota; class Alphaproteobacteria; order Rhizobiales; family Xanthobacteraceae; genus BOG-931. Next base: position 1,200,169 of record CAVVGN010000001.1, on the reverse strand, counting down.
TGGCGCAAAGCCGCTATCTCGCCGAAGACGCACTGAACGATATTGCCGTCGAGCTCGATCTTCTGCCGGCCGTCGTCGATCTGGAAAAAGCGCTGACCGGAGATTCGCACGTGCACGACGACGTGCGTGGCAACATCGCCGCGCATGTGTGGCAAGGCCGCGGCAATTACGCCGCGGCGCGCGGACGCGCCGCGCACGTCGTCGCGCGCCGCTTCCTTTACGATCACGGCGCCTCGATGACGATCGAGACCCGCGGCGTCGTCGCCAATTGGGACGCCCGCGCCGATCACCTGACGATCTGGGACACGACCCAGGCGCCGGTTTTTTTACGCAACGGCCTCGCTGGCATGCTGGGCTTAAGCGAGCGGCAGGTGCGGGTGATCGCGCCATTTGTCGGCGGCGGCTTCGGGCCGAAGATCATGCTGTTCTATCCCGAAGAGGTGGTGATCCCCTGGGCGGCGATAAAGCTCAACCGTCCGATCAAATGGATCGAAGACCGGCTTGAGCATTTTTTCGCCACTACGCAGGAGCGCGGTCAAACCCATGACGCGGAGATCGCGCTCGACGCCGACGGCCGCATCCTCGGCGTCAAGGACGTGTTCCTGCACGACACCGGCGCCTATAACCCTTACGGCCTGACCGTGCCGATCAACAGCCAGTGCACTTTGCTCGGGCCCTACGTCATTCCCAATTACGATTCTACCTTCACCGCCATCTTCACCAACAAGCCGATTGTCACGCCGTATCGCGGCGCTGGGCGGCAGCACGGTGTGTTTGTCATCGAGCGGTTGCTCGACATTGCCGCGCATGAAATGAAAATCGACCGCGCCGAGATCCGCCGTCGCAATCTCATTCCGCCCGACGCGTTCCCCTACAACAACGAGATCATTTATCAGGACTTCACGGCGCTCTCCTACGACAGCGGCAATTACGAGCCGATCCTCGACAAGGCGCTGGAGATGATCGGGTACCAACGCTTCCTCGCCGAGGAACAGCCACGGCTGCGTGCCCAAGGCCGCCACGTCGGCGTCGGCGTCGCCTGCTACGTCGAGGGCACCGGCATCGGCCCCTACGAGGGCGCCAAGGTCCAGGTGCAGGCCAACGGCAAGGTCAGCGTGGCGACGGGCATCGGCACGCAAGGGCAGGGGCATTTCACCGTGTTCGCCCAGATCGTCGCCGATCAGCTCGGCGTCGAGGTCACCGACGTCGATGTCGTGACCGGCGACACCGATCAGTTTTATTGGGGCGCCGGCACGTTCGCCAGCCGCGGCGCCGTCGTGGCGGGGAACGCCGTCAACGAGGCCGGCAAGGCAGTGCGGCAGAAAATCCTCAAGGCCGCTGCCGAACATTTTGAGTGCGCCGAGGAGGATCTTGAAATCGCCAACGGTGAGGTTTCGGTGGTCGGCGTGCCGGGACAGTCGGTCAAGCTTGGCGTGCTGGCGCTCAAGGCCAATCCGATGCGCGGCGCGGTCAAGCCCGGCACCGAACCGGGACTCGAATCCACGCAATATTTCGGGCCGCCGAGCGGCGCGACCGCGAGCGGCGTGCACGCCATGATCGTCGAGGTCGATCCGCAGACTTTCACGCTCGAAGTACTCAAATATGTCGTGGTGCACGATTGCGGTACGGTCATCAATCCGCTGATCCTTGCCGGCCAGATTCACGGCGGCGTCGCGCAGGGCATCGGCAATGCGTTTTATGAACACCTTGTGTTCGACGACGACGGGCAATTGCTCAACGCCTCGCTCGCCGATTATCTGCTGCCGACGGCGCTCGAAGTGCCGCATATGGACATCGCGCATACGGTGACGGCATCGCCGCTCAATCCGCTCGGCATCAAGGGGGCGGGCGAGGCCGGCGCCATTCCGGTCGGCCCGTTGTTTGCGCAGGCGATCGAAGATGCGCTGGGATTGCTCGACCAAAACGTGGAGCTCAACGAAATCCCCTTAAGCCCCACCCGGCTGTTCGAGCTGACGGCTAAATTGCGATGACGTTACGATGATTCTGATTACCGGCGCCGCCGGCAAGACCGGCAAAGCCGTGGTCAAGGCGTTGGCCGCCAAGGGCATCGCAGTGCGTGCGCTGGTGCGCAATCCACAAAATGTCGGCGCGCTGCAGATGCTCGGCGCCGCCCAAGTCACCGTCGGCGGCTTCGAAGACTCGAAGGCGCTGGCACGCGCCACGAACGGCGTGCGAGCGATCTATCATATCTGTCCCAATGTCAGCCGCGACGAGGTCGGTTACGGGCGCGCGGTCGCGACCGCGGCCAAGGAGCACGGCGTCGGCCGTTTCGTCTATCATTCGGTGCTGCATCCGCAGATCGAAGCCATGCCGCATCACTGGGCTAAGATGCAAACCGAGGACATGTTGTTTGCCTTCGGCTTTGATCTCACCGTGCTGCAACCGACCGCCTACATGCAAAACATCCTCGGCGCTTGGCGCGGCATCATGGTTGATGGCGTGTTCCGCGTGCCTTATCCGGTCGAGACCCGGATCAGCTTGGTCGACCTGGAGGATGTCGCCGAGGCCGCGGCGCTCGTGCTCACAAAGCCCGGCCATGGCGGTGCGACCTATGAGTTGGCGGGCACCGAGCCGCTGAGCCAGACGGAATTTGCCGCGGCGCTCGCCGCCGCGCTGCAGCGCCCGGTGCGCGCCGCTGCGGAGCCGGTCGAGACGTGGGAGCAGCGGGCGCGCGGCGCCGGCATGGGCGAACATGAGTGCAATACGCTGGTCGCAATGTTTCGCTATTATGCCGGTCATGGCTTGATCGGGAACAGCAATGTGCTGTCCTGGCTGCTCGGCCGCGCGCCGCATAGTCTCGCGCACTTTCTCGGGCGGGTCGGTGCGCGCGGCGTTGACGCCTGAGTGCAACGCCCTCGCGCTAGTCAGCGCCGGACCAGGTTACGCGGCCGCTCGAAATTCCTCCGCGTGAGCCATGGCCCAAGCGGCAGCAAATCTTTTGTCACCGGTGCCGGCGAGTAGTTCTCCGGGCTGCAAAGAAGGATAAAGCTCCGCGAAGCTCATCACTTCGTTCGGCGAAACGCGACGTGAAAAATGCGCTGGACTGAACTCAGTCGGGTGATCCAGCCCGGCCGCGGCCACAAGCTCGGCGAGCGATTCGATCGTGGCGCGATGGAAATTGAACACGCGCTCCGATTTGTCGGCGACGATGAGGGCGCGTTGCCGCGACCGGTTCTGCGTGGAGACGCCGGTCGGACAGCGGTCGGTGTGGCAGGACAGGGACTGGATGCAGCCAAGCGCGAACATGAAGCCGCGGGCCGAATTGCACCAGTCGGCGCCCAACGCCATGGTGCGGGCGATGTCAAAGGCGCTGATGATCTTGCCCGAAGCCCCGAGCCTGATGCGGTCGCGGGCGTTGATCCCGATGAGTGCATTGTGCACGAAATTAAGTCCCTCGCGCATCGGCATGCCGAGATGGTCAAGGAATTCCAGCGGGGCTGCGCCGGTGCCGCCTTCCGAGCCGTCGACGACGATGAAGTCTGGATAGATTTCCGTCACCAGCATCGCCTTGCAAATCGCCAGAAACTCCCAAGGATGGCCGACGCATAGCTTGAAGCCGGCCGGTTTGCCGCCGGACAAGCGCCGCATGCTGGCGATAAAGTGCATCATCTCGATCGGCGTCGAGAACGCCGAATGGTGCGACGGCGATATGCAGTCGATCCCGACCGGAACGCCGCGAGTTCGCGGCGATTTCGGCGGAGACCTTGGCGGCGGGCAACACACCGCCGTGGCCGGGTTTTGCACCCTGGCTCAACTTGAGCTCGACCATTTTGACCTGTGCGGACTGCGCGGCTTCGGCGAATTTCTCGGGACAGAACGTGGCGTCGCCGTTGCGGCAACCGAAATAGCCCGAGCCGATTTCCCAGATCAGATCGCCGCCGTTTTCGCGGTGGTAAGGGCTAAGGCCGCCCTCACCGGAATCGTGGGCGAAATTGCCTTTTCCGGCGCCGATATTGAGCGAGCGAATGGCGTTCGGGCTGAGCGCACCGAAGCTCATCGCCGAAATGTTGAAGACGGATGCTGAATACGGCTCGCTGCACTGCGGCCCCCCGATGACGACACGGAAAGGCTCGTTGGCGTGAGGCTTCGGTGCCAACGAATGGTCCAGCCACTCATAGCCGCTGGCGTATACGTCGTTCTGGGTGCCGAACGGCCGCTTGTCGAGCGCCTGCTTGGCGCGCTGATAAACGATGGCGCGCTTGTCGCGGGAAAACGGCGTGCCGTCCTTTTCACTTTCCAGAAAATACTGGCGAATCTCCGGGCGAATTTCTTCCAGAATAAAGCGGATATGCGCCGTAAGCGGATAATTCCGCAGCACCGCGTGCCGGGTCTGGAAGAGGTCGGCGGTGCCGATAACGGACAGGGCCGCGAATAGCACGAGCGGGACGGCGACCAGGAACAAAGTAAAGACCGGGAGAAATCCGAACAGTACACCGGCGACAAACTCAATCAGGAGAATCGCCGTGATCAACAGCACGATAGTGTAGATGATAAAGCGCGCCCTTAGCGGCAATAGCAACGCACGCATGGCAACCCCCCAGAGATCACTCTCGACTGCTATCACGTTGTGGGGTTATGTCCAGTCACGCGTGGGGGCGTCGCCGGCGCGCGGGCCGATTTGACGACAATGTCTAAAACCAAAAACAAGATCAGCAGTACCCCAAACCACCACATGGTAGCTCCGATGATAAGTTCGTCGCTCGTCAGTCTCAGGGTCATCTAACTGCGTACACCGCCGTCGAAAACAGACAGAGCCGCAGCCGCTTCTGAGGCTCTGAGAGTCTCAAGTCCTGGGATTCAGATCGTGCGTGATCCAAAGCTTGGCCGTCGAACGTGACGGGCGGATGACTTTGAATCGCAAAAGCCAGAAACTTAGGTTAGTCAACGATATCGGCAAATTGCACGTCGTCTCTCGACGCACTAAGGCGAAAACGGCTTCCAGCGCCTATCTCAATAGCCGCCAGTTTCGAGCGCAGCCGTTTCGCCAATCGCGCCAAGCCTCTCAAGGTTCGTCATGTCAAATAGCGATGCCGAGGTCGTAATTGTCGGCGGCGGCGCGGCGGGGATCGCAGCGGCCCGGCGGCTGCACGATGCTTCGATCCGCTGCCTTTTGGTCGAAGCGCGTCCGCGGCTTGGCGGCCGTGCCTGGACGGTTACCGATTTCGGCCACGCGCTCGATCTCGGCTGCGGCTGGCTGCATTCGGCCGACCGCAATCCCTGGCGCGGCATTGCCGAGGCGCAAGGTGCGTCCATCGACAAATCGCCGCCGCCGTGGATGCGGTCGTCGTTCGAGCTCGGATTTTCGCACACGGAGCAAAATGAGTTTCAGGCCGCCATGGCGTCGTTCTACGAGCGGCTGGAACGCCTTGCCCAGAACGCGACCGACGTTTCGTGTTCGCTCGCCTTCGAGCCCGGCGGCCGCTGGAACGGTCTGATCGACGCGGTGAGCACCTATATCAGCGGCACCGAATGGGAGCAGGTTTCGGCCAAAGACTATGACCGCTACGCCGACACCGGGGTGAATTGGCGGGTGGTGCAAGGGCTCGGCACCGTTGTTGCCGCTTACGGCGCCGATCTGCCGGTGATGCTCGATTGCGCGGTGCGCACGATCGACCAGAGCGGCCGGCGTTTGCGGATCGAAACCAACAAGGGCGCGATAGCGGCCGATAGGGTCATTGTCGCGGTGCCGACAACTTTGCTCGCCGCCGAACAGCCCGCCTTTACGCCGCCGCTGCCAAAAAAAGTGCAAGCCGCGCACGGCCTGCCGCTCGGACACGACGACAAGCTTTTCATCTCGCTCGAAGGCGCGGAGCAATTCGATAGGGACGTGCGGGTGTTCGGTCACATCGACCGCGCGGCGACGGCCGCCTACCACTTCCGGCCGTTCGGCAGGCCGCTGATCGAGGCCTATTTCGGCGGAACGTGCGCGGCCGAACTCGAGGCGCACGGTGATCGCGCGTTTTTCGACTTTGCGGTTTCCGAACTCGGTGATTTGCTCGGCGGCGATTTCATTCGCCGGCTTAAACCGATCCGCATTCATCGCTGGGGCGCCGACCCGTTTGCGCGCGGCGCGTATTCGTTTGCGTTGCCGGGTTTCGCCGATTGCCGCGCAACGTTGGCCGAGCCGGTCGATAATCGATTGTTCTTTGCCGGCGAAGCCTGTTCGCCGCACGATTTCTCGACGGCGCACGGTGCCTGGCAAACTGGCGTGACCGCGGCCGAGCAGGTCATGGCGGCGCGTGCCGGGGTTTCAGCTTAATGAGGGTTTCGCCACGGGTTCGACCGCGGATTGTCGCTCGCGGATGCCGTACCATGTGCGGAACAGCAGCACGAATAACGCCGCGATAATTCCGCCGCCGGCAATCACCATCATGATGTGCACTGCGTTCCAGCCGGCGCCGAGCAGCGCTCCGGCGATCAGCGGTCCGACGATCTGGCCGAAGCGGCCCATGGCCATGCAGGCGCCGACTCCGGTGGAGCGGATCGGGGTCGGATAGATCAGCGCGGACAGCGCGATGGCGCCGGCGGTTCCGAGCCCCATGAACAATCCCACCAGTCCGATGCCGGTTGCTGCGAGCGCGACCGAGGACGCGCCATAGCCCAGCAGCACCGTGGCGGCGGTTCCGGCGAGGAAGGCGGGAAACAGCACGGCCATGATGCCAAAACGCTGCATCAACTGCCCCGCGGTTGATTGACCGATGAAAGCGCCGAGGCCGTTGAAGGCGATAACGAACGCGGTGGCCGCCGGCGGAATGCCGTTGAGCTTGAGCAAGGTCGGCGTCCACAACGTCACGACCGTGAGCACGCCGAAACCCATGAAGAACGGTACCCAAAGAAACAGCGTGCCGAGCAGGCGGCCTTCGGTGAACAAATGCCGGATCGTGCCGCCGGGAAGCCGCTCTTCATCGATCACAAACCGCGCTGCAGCGGCGAGATCGTGCATGCGCAACCGCTCGAGGATGCGCCGGACGGCGTCGTTGTCGTTGCGGCGCGTCACCAGAAACTTTATCGATTCCGGCAAATAGAAAAGCAGCACGATTACGAGGACGAGCGGTATAAATCCGCCGATGTAGAAAATCGCCCGCCAGCCCGCGTGGATGAGCAGATAGGTGTTCATCAGCCCGCCGATCATCCCGCCGAGCGGAAACGACGACCACATCAGCGTCACCAACGTGGCGCGCACCCGCGTCGGTGCGTATTCCGCGGTCAGGGAGATGACGCATGGCGTCGCGCCACCAAGACCGAGCCCGGCGAGGACGCGAAACGCGACCAGCATGGGAACGGATGTAGCGAGCGCGGTGAGAATCGTGAAAACGCCGATGAACAATGCCGCGGCCAGCAGCAGCGTTTTGCGGCCAAACCGGTCGGCCAACTGACCGAAAGTGGCGGCGCCAATCGTGGCGCCGACCAGGGCCGACGAAAAGATCGGTCCGAAATTGGCGAGCTTGATGCCGAGCCCGTCGGCGATGAACGGCGCCGCCACGCCGATCGACTGGGTATCGATGCCGTCAAACAGATTGACCAGCGCGCAGCAGATGATGGTGCCGATCTGAAAGCCGGTCAGCGGTCCTAGGTCGATGAGGCGCGTAACGTTCACCTCATCCGGCGCCTTTGGCATGGAACACCTCCCCAGACGGTTTTCTGCGCCCGCTCGCGGGGCGTTTAATCCAAGCCGCTGCCGGCCGGATTGAATCCTAGCATGCTGCGCTTTGGGAAGTCAGTGTGGTGCGCTGGCGCGGACTTATTCGTTGCCGGAGTGCCAGGCGCTGAAATGAATTGCTGCGGCTTCGTCTTCGAGCAGCGGACCGATGACCTCCACCGGGCGCTGGCCGGCGGTGAAAATGGTGCGGCAGGGCAGATCGAGTGTCGGGTTCTCGACGTGGGCGCCGGTCAAGGATTTAAGCCGCTTTTCCGACAGGCCGTAAACCACACGCCCGATTCCGGCCCAGTAAATCGCGCCGGCGCACATGGCGCAGGGCTCGGCCGACGAATAGATCGTGCAGTTGATCAGCACATTCGCCGCAAATTGCTTGGAAGCCTGCGAGGCCAGCAGCCGCTCGGCGTGACCGGTCATGTCGTGATCCGGCAAAAATCCGTTTTCCACTTCGAGCAGCACCTGGCCGAGACCGCTCACCAGCACGGCGCCGAACGGATGATTGCCGTGTTCATGCGCGCGGCGCGCGACGTCGAAGCTGCGGCGCAGAAACTTCTCGTCGAGCGCGGGCGACCGGTCCATCGGCTAGTGCTCCGCGGTGCCGAATTTTTCCGCGATGGCCGCAAATATGCGGTCCGGCTTGAACGGCGTGTGGCAGAAACGGATGCCGGTTGCGTCGTAGAGCGCGTTGCCGATCGCGGCGTTGATCGGATTATACGGGCTTTCGCTCATCGATTTGGCGCCGAACGGGCCGAGTTTATCCGAAGTATCGGCAAAGAACACCTCCGTTCGCGGTACGTCGCCGAATTGCGGCAGGTGATAATTGCGGAAGTTAGGATTGGTTACGCGCCCGGTGTCGTCAATCACCATCTCCTCATACAGCGCGGCGCCGAGTGATTGCGCAACGCCGCCTTCGACCTGACCACGGCATTGCATCGGATTGATGACACGGCCGGCATCCGCCGCATGTACGCTGCGCAGGATTTTGATGGCGCCGGTGCGTTTGTTGACGGCGAGCCGGAATGCCTGGACGTTGAATGCGACCGAGCGCGGTGTTCCATCCGAGCGTCCAGTCGCGACGAGGCTGCGGCCTTTCTCGCGCGCGGCTGCGGCGAGTTCGGCAAGTTCGACGCGGCGAGCCGAGCGGACCACGGCGCCATCGGTCAATGCCCACGCCGCTTGCGGCCCGCCGGCATATTCGGCGGCAAAGCTCAAGATTTGCTCGCGCAAGGCTTCGCAGGCGAGCTGCGTGGCCCGTCCGGCCACGACCGTTCCGGTGCTGCCGTAGGCGCCGGTATCGTGGCCGCCGTTGTCAGTATCGGACTGCAAAGTCTGGATTGCTTCCATCGTTGCGCCGAGTACGGTCGCTGCGATCTGGCGATGAACCGTACTCGTACCGTTGCCGAACTCGGCCGTGCCGACCGTGAGCTCGAAAGTGCCATCCTCGCGGAGGCAAGCGGCGGCGTCGGCGAAATGGCCGAACGGCGGCGCCGTGTCGATCATGCCGAGCGCGATCCCCTGTCCGACCAGCCAGTCGCCGGATCGCGGCGGCGCTTGCCCGCCGCCGCGGTCGATCGCGTCCTTGACCAGCGTGAGGCATTGATCGAGGCCGTAGCTGCCGAATTCAACGTCATGGCCTTCCTCGGAGCCCGTCGAGATCATCCGATCGCCGGGTTTGACCACGTTGCGTTCGCGAAATTCGATCGCGTCGATGCCGAGCTTGCGCGCAAGTTCGTCCATCGCCGATTCGACGGCGAAATTTGTTTGCGGCAAGCCGTAGCCGCGAAAGGCGCCAGCCGGCACGGCGTTGGTGTAGACGGCAAAGCCGTCGATTTTCTTGTTGGCGCAGCGATAAACGCCGAAGCTTTCCCCGCACGCGTGGTTGAGAACGGCAAAGCCGTGATTGCCGTAGGCGCCGGTATTGGAGATGACATGCATCTCCATTGCGGTCAGCCGGCCGTCGCGTTTTGCTCCGACCTTGATCCGCACCCGCATGGGGTGCCGCGTGGTCGCGCCGGTGAACTGCTCCTCGCGGGTGAATTCGAGCTTTACCGGCTTGCCGGTCTTGAGCACCGCGAGCGCGACGACGTCTTCGACCAGCATCTCCTGCTTGGCGCCGAAGCCGCCGCCCATGCGCTCGCAAAACACACGCACCTTGGCCGGATCGAGATCGAACAAGCCGGCGAGCGCGCGCCGCGTCAGAAACGGCGTCTGCGTACTCGACCGCACATTGAGCCGGCCTGCTTCGTCGAGCCAGCCGATGGCGCAATGGGTCTCCAGATGCGCATGCTGGACCCGGTGGGTGACGTAGGTCCCTTCATAGACGACGTCGGCCTTGGCAAATCCCTCTGCGACATTGCCGACATCGCCGTGGACTTCGCCCGCGATGTTGCGTTCAGGATCGCCGATACGCGACTCTGGGCCTTTGTCGCAGTGGATCGCGGGTGCGCCGGGCCGCATGGCCTTTTCGGGATCGAACACCGCCGGCAGGATTTCATAGTCGACGCGAAGCTTGCGGCAACCGGCGTCGGCGGCCGCTTCGCTGTCGGCGATCACCGCCGCGGCGCGCTGGCCAACAAAACGGACGATCCGGTCAAGCAACACGGTGTCGTCGGGATCGCCGTTTTCGTGCTCATGGCGGGCGGTCGAATAGATTTTGCGCGGCGCGTCCTCCCAGGTCAGCACGGCGCGCACGCCCGGAACCGCCAACGCCTCGTCCTTGCCGATCGATTTGATGCGCGCATGGGCGTGCGGCGAGCGCAGGAGCTTCAAATGCAGCAGCCCGGCCGGCACGAAGTCCATAGTATAGCGAGCGCCGCCGCTGATGACCGCGCGTGCCGCTGGCGCCGGCATGCTGCGGCCGCAGGCCTCGCCGGCGCCGGCGTGTTGAATTGCGTGGACTCCGCGAATGGCGTTTTCGATCGCGCCATAGCCGGTGCAGCGGCAAATGTTACCTTTCAGTGCCCAGGGCAGATCCTGCAGCTGCGACTGGTTCAGGCTTGCCGCCGTCATGATCATGCCCGGCGTGCAGAAGCCGCATTGAAACCCTTGCGCCTGCAAGAACGCTTGCTGCATCGGATGCAGTTCACCATTGCGCGCCAGGCCTTCGATGGTGGTGACAGCGCGGCCCTCGGCGCGAAACGCGGGGAACAAACACGAATGCACCGGATCGCCGTCGACCATCACGGTGCAGGCGCCGCAATCGCCCGCGTCGCAGCCCTTCTTGACGCCGAAACAGCCGAGATCGCGCAAAAACGTGCGCAAGCATTGCCCGGCCCGCGGCGTGGCGGAATGTTTTTTGCCGTTCACGACGAACGTCATGACGTTCCAGCGACGTTGCCGCCGAGTTCGACGCGGATCTCTTCGGCAAATTGCAGCGTCACTTGCCGCCGCCATGCCGGCGCGCCATGAACGTCGTCGAAGTAGAGTTCGGGCGGAATCTCGGCTTCGAGCTTTTCCCGTAACGCGGCGCGCGACGGCATGCGCGCAAAAGTCAGCCGGACCGGCCGCGGCGTTGACGCTGTGACGGTAAGCGCTATCGAGCCATCGTCCGGCGACCGCGTGCCGATCAGAAGCGCGCCGGAGCGGCCGAGCGGACTCAAGGAGATCTGCCGGAAGGCGGTGCGTCGGCGCAGCGCCACGATCGGAAGATCGATGGCGCGGAGAAGTTCGCCCGGCTTGAGCACGTTACGCAGCGGCGCCAAGGCGAAATCAATGATGGCAATGCGCCGCTCGTCGCGCTCCGGCGTCCAGATTATGCACACGCCGTCGAGCGCGGCGGTGAGCGAAATCATCGGCCCGGCCGGCAGCGACATGCAGATGTTGCCGCCGACAGTCGCCACGTTCCAAATTTTGAACGATGCCAGAAACGACCGGCAGCATCGGTTGACCAAAGGCGCCGCCGTCCATGCGGCGGGGAACGTCGCGGCGTCCAGTTCCGCAATCTTGCACGTCGCGGCGATGCGCAGTCCTTGCCCACTCACCTGCAATGCGGGCCAGCCGAGATCGGTAATGTCGATCAGCCGCGAAACTTTCAGTTGCGGTTCGGAAAACAGCCACGTGCCGCCGGCGAGCCAGGCGTCGCCCGCGTTCCATGTCGGCAGATCGTCCCGCTCGCGTGGCCTGGCGATTTCCGTGATGCCGTGAAGGTCCATTGCATTCGGCGGTGCACAATTCGTGCCGCTTGCTCGTCAGGTCGGTCCTGTCGCGCGCCGTCATCCCGGGCCGTTCTCGCCCGCAAAAAGCCGCGCCGAAGCGAGCTGACCGCATGTAACGGCTTGGTGATTGCTTGCGCTGGTTTATTTGTTGTGCGCAAATGCCGCTTCGCTAGGCAGAGTTCCGGGAAGCGATGACGAGAAGCGTTCTGCAATTTCAGCGATGCGGCCGCACGGTGCGCATCGCCGATTTTTTGCCCCGTACCACATTGCTCGACTGGCTGCGTTTGCAGGAGCGTTTGCTCGGCACCAAAGAAGGCTGCGCCGAAGGCGATTGCGGCGCCTGCGCCGTGGTCGTGGTGCGCGAGCGTGACGGCCGCCTAGTCTACGAGCCGGTCAATTCATGCATCACCATGCTTGGCCAGGTCGACGGCGCCGAACTGATCACGGTGGAGGACCTCGCCGACGACGGCGTGCTGCATCCGGTGCAGGAGGCGATGGCGCGCGATCACGGTTCGCAATGCGGGTTTTGCACGCCGGGCATCGTGATGAGCTTGTTTGCGCACTATCACGAATGTAACGGCGCGACGAGCCGCGACAGAATCAACGACGCGCTCGCCGGAAATCTGTGCCGCTGCACCGGCTACCGACCGATCGTCGATGCGGCGCTGGAAGTTTGCCGCGGCGCTGACGATCAATTCGCCGGCACCGCGGCCGTGCGCCGCCGCGCGATCGCCGCGCTCGACGACAAGGCCGATCTTTTCGTCGGCAACGAGCGCGCTTTTTTCGCCGGGCCGGCGAGCGAACAATCGCTGGCACAGCTTTACGTGCAGCATCCCGACGCCACTATCATCGCCGGCGCAACCGACGTCGGCTTGTGGGTTACCAAGAAGCTCACGCCGATCGAGAAGATCATTCACGTCGGCCGCGTCGCCGAGCTTGCCGCAATCGAAAAGACCGCCGATGGGTTCGCTTTCGGCGCCATCGTGTCGCTGGCTTGCGCGGCGCCGGTGCTGGGATCGATCGATCCCGACATTGGCGAAGTGCTGCGCCGGTTCGGCTCGAACCAGGTGCGCGCTGCCGGCACGGTCGGCGGCAACATCGCCAACGGTTCGCCGATCGGCGATCTGGCGCCCATGCTGATCGCGCTGGGCGCCAGCGTTGAACTGCGGCACGGCGATAAAATCCGCCGGCTGCCGCTGGAGAACTTCTTTCTTGATTACGGCAAGCAGGACCGCGCCAAGGGCGAGTTCGTGCGCCGGCTCATCGTGCCGAAGCTTCCGCCCGCCACTCATTTCCGCGCCTACAAGATCACCAAGCGGTTCGACGAGGACATTTCCGCAGTGCTGGCCGCGTTACGCGTAACGGTTGATGACGGGCGGATCGCCGATGCCAGGGTCGCGTTCGGTGGCATGTCGGGAATTCCGAAGCGGGCGAAGACCGTCGAGGAGAGCTTGCGGGGGCTGTCGCTGGCGGACACCAGCCGCTGGCGCGCCGCCGCTGAAGCCGTCGCAAAGGATTTCACGCCGCTGAGCGATCTGCGCGCCAGCGCTGCGTATCGCGGCCGCGTCGCCGGCAATCTGATCGTCAAGGCAATCGCCGAGATCGCCGGGGTCAATTCAGGCGTTACGCGCCTCAACGATCGCCGAATGGTGGCCGATGCCGCCGAGTGAAGCCGCGCTTGAGGCGCCGCTGCGCCACGTACACCAGCCGCTGCCGCACGACAGCGGCGCCAAGCATGTGCAGGGCGCCGCCGAATATATCGACGATATTACCGAGCCGACCGGCACCTTGCATGTCGCCATCGGCGGCACACCGGTGGCGCGCGGCGTCATCCGCAGCGTCGATCTGAGCGAGGTGCAGAGCGCGCCGCACGTGGTTGCGGTGATCACTGCCGCGCACATACCGGGCAGGAACGACATCTCGCCGGCTACCGCCGACGAACCGGTGTTCGCGCACGACCGCATCGATTTTCACAACCAGCCGGTGTTCGCGGTCATCGCCCGCACGCGCGACGCCGCGCGCCGCGCCGCGTTGCGCGGCAAGATCGAAGTCGCCATCGAGCCGCCGAACGTCACGGTCGAACAGGGCAGGGCGTCCGGCGAACGCGTGCTGCCGGACTACGCCTTCATCAACGGCGATTACGCCAGGACGATTGCCGATGCGCCGCACCGTTGCACGGGAACATTGCGCGTTGGCGGCCAGGAGCACTTTTATCTGGAAGGCCAGGTCGCGCTGGCGGTACCGAGCGAAGACGGCGCCATGCTGGTCTATTCCTCGACGCAACATCCGAGCGAAGTCCAGCATATCGTGGCGCGAGTGCTCGCGGTGCCAGATGCCTTCGTGACCACGCGCGTGCGCCGCATGGGCGGCGGCTTCGGCGGCAAGGAGACGCAAGCGACGCAATGGGCGGTGATTGCCGCGCTGGCCGCGCGCGCCACCGGCCGAGCGTGTAAAGTTCGGCTCGACCGCGACGCCGACATGGTGATGACCGGCAAGCGGCACGATTTCGCGGTCGCCTACTCCGTCGGCCACGAGGCCAACGGGCGAATTCGCGCGGTCGATCTCGATCTCGACGCGCGTTGCGGCTGCTCGGCCGATCTGTCGATCGGCGTGGTCGATCGTGCCATGTTTCACTCGGACAACGCCTACTTTCTGCCGGAATACCGCATCCACACCGAGCGGGTAAAAACCAACACCGTGTCGAACACCGCGTTTCGCGGCTTCGGCGGTCCGCAAGGCATGCTGGCGATAGAGCGCGTGATCGACGCGATTGCCTGGAATTTGAAACTCGATCCGCTCGACGTGCGCAAGGCCAATTTCTATGGCCCCGGCCGCGACGTCACGCCCTACGGGCAGACCGTCGAAGATTGGGATGTGGCGCCGCAGCTGATTGAGCAACTCGAACGCTCGTCGGACTATCGCGCACGGCGAAAGGAGTTGCAGGAATTCAATGCCCGCTCGCCGATCCTGAAGAAGGGCATTGCGCTGACGCCGGTGAAGTTTGGCATTTCATTCACGCTGACCCATCTCAATCAGGCCGGCGCGTTGGTCCACGTCTATCAGGACGGCTCGCTCCAGCTCAATCACGGGGGCACCGAGATGGGGCAGGGCCTCTTCCAAAAAGTCGCGCAGATCGCCGCCGAGGAATTCGGTATCGGGCTTGAGCGCGTGCATATCACCGCCACTTCGACCGACAAGGTGCCGAACACGTCGGCGACGGCCGCCTCCGCCGGAACCGATCTCAACGGCATGGCAGTGCAGATCGCGGTGCGCGAGATCAAGGCAAGGCTGACCAGGTTCGCCAGCGAAACCTGGAACGTCCCCGAGGAGCACATCGTTTATCGCGACGACCGGGTGTTCATCGGCAATGAGAGCATGCCGTTCGGCGAGTTGACCAAGAAGGCCTATGCCGGACGCGTGAATATGTCGGCGGCCGGCCATTACAGAACGCCGAAGCTGCATTGGGACCGCGAAAAGGGCAAAGGCCGGCCGTTCTTCTATTACGCTTACGGCGCGGCGTGCAGCGAAGTCATGCTCGATATCCTCACCGGCGAAATGAGCGTGCGCCGCGTCGACATCCTTCACGACGTCGGCCGCTCGATCAATCCGGCGCTCGATATCGGGCAGATCGAAGGCGCATTCGTCCAGGGCATGGGCTGGCTCACGACGGAAGAGCTGGTTTACGACGACAAGGGCCGGTTGCTCACCCACGCTCCCTCGACCTACAAGATTCCGGTCGCTTCCGACGTGCCGGGCGACTTTCGGGTGGCGCTGTTCGACGGCGCAAACCGCGAGGAATCGATCTACCGCTCGAAGGCGGTCGGTGAGCCGCCGCTGATGCTGGCGATTTCCGTCTTTGCGGCGGTCGCCGATGCGATACACTCGCTCGATCCCGGCAAGTCGGTCGCGCTTGACGCTCCGGCTACCCCGGAAGCGATACTCAGGGCGATCGGCCCGGTCGACGCAGTGGCCGCGCTCGCCCCGCGTTAATATCTAACCGGCATGATCCAGCTAACGGCACCGCAAAGAGCCTAGGCGAGATGGCGAAAGTCTGGATGCGCATACAGGAAACGATCGAGCGGCACGGCTGCGCCGCGCTGTTGAGCGTGGTCGGCGCCGCCGGCTCGGTGCCGCGTGAAAGCGGGGCTCGCATCGTGCTGCAGCCGGACGGTGGCTTCTTCGGCTCGATCGGTGGGGGCCGGCTGGAATACGAGGCGATTGCGGCGGCGCGAGCGACGCTCGCGGCCGGACGGGGCAAGGCGCAGTTCCGCGACTGGCCGCTCGGTCCCAATCTCGGCCAATGCTGCGGCGGGATGGTGAAGACGCTGACCGAAACCTTCGATCGCAGCGACCTGCCAGCGGTGCGGCCGCTGGTCGAGGCGGAGCGGGCCGGCGCCTTTGCCACGGCGAGCCAGCTCAATGACAACGGCCGGATCGTGCGCATGCTCGTGCCGCGCGGTGCAGCGGGTGAGCGGCCGGGCGCGGCCACGCCCTTGGCAAAAATGCTGTTCCTTGAGCAATTCGGCGAGCAGACCACGCCAATTTTATTGTTCGGCGCCGGCCATGTCGGCCGCGCGGTGGTGCTGGCGCTGGCGCCATTGCCGTTCAGCGTGCGCTGGGTCGACGGCCGCGCCGATCAGTTTCCGCAACATGTGCCGCAAAACGCCGTGACCGTTTGCACCGAGGCGATCGGGCACGAATTGGCCGATGCGCCGCACGACGCCTTGGTCATCGTCATGACTCACTCACACGCACTCGACTTCGACATCACTGCGCAGGCGCTGCAGCGCGGCGCGTTTGATTTCGTCGGTCTGATTGGCTCGGAAACCAAACGCGCGCGTTTCGCCAGCTGGGCACGGCAACTCGGCATTCCCGACCGCGAGCTCGATCGGCTGGTTTGCCCGATCGGCATCACCGAGATCAAAGGCAAGGAGCCAGCGGTGATCGCCGCCGCGCTCGCCGCTCAACTGCTGACGCTGCACGAGCAGGCTTGGGTGGCTCATACGAGCCCGGCCACGCAACCGGCGTGAACCAGGCGTGTTCTCGCGCGCCTTGCACAATTCCCTTTACCTGTGGTTGGGTAAGACTTCGGTGCCAGGAGGGGTCAATGGCGATTGTTCTGGTCGTCGAAGATGAGCCGCAAGTGCTTGTCCTCACGCAATCGTACCTTGAAGAGCAAGGACACAAGGTTCTATCGGCCAGCACCGTCGAGGGGGCGCTTGCTGTGCTCGAAAGCGACGACAACGTCGACATTCTGGTGACCGACATCGTCCTGCACGGCAACGTCAGCGGCGGTATTGAATTGGCCAAGCGGGCGACGGAACTCCGGCCCGACCTGAAGGTTTTGTACACCACCGGTCAACCTGTAACAGACGGCACTAAGGCGCTGCTGGTGGACAAATCGGCCGTGCTCGAAAAGCCTTATACGGTCGATCAGCTGCTGACGACCCTAGTGGTCCATTTCAAGGCAAACGCGACGCACGGCTCGGGCGAAGTCGGGCGTTCCTGACATCGCCTATTCAGATCGCGCGAGAATACGATCGACCTCGGCCAGCGCCGCGGCCTTTGCCGCCGTCGGCATCAGCGACGCCTGAAAGCTGTTGCGCACGATGGCGGCGATCTCCTCGCAGGTCAGCGCGAGCGCGTCCGACACGGCGCGATAATTGTCGTTCACGTAGCCGCCGAAATAGGCCGGATCGTCGGAATTGACGGTGACGACGAGGCCCTTGTCCAGCATCCGCCGAAGCGGGTGCTGCTTTATATCGCCGATGGCCCGCAACCGCAGATTGGACAGCGGGCACACGGTCAGCGCCATGCGCTCACGCGCCAACCGGTTGACCAACGCGTCGTCTTCGAGCGAGCGGTTGCCATGATCGACCCGGCCGACGCCGAGGATGTCGAGTGCCTCCCAAACATAGCCCGGCGGCCCTTCCTCGCCGGCATGCGCGGTGACGAACAAGCCGGCGTCGCGCGCGCGGGCAAACACGCGGGCGAACTTGCTTGGCGGGTGGCCTTGCTCGGATGAATCGAGTCCGACCCCGACGATCTTGTCGCGGAACGCCAGCGCCGAATCCAGGGTCCGCTCTGCATCGGCTTCGTCGAGATGGCGCAGGAAGCACATGATCAAGCTGGCATCGACGCCGAGTTCGCGCTCGCCGTCGGCAATGGCGCGCGAGAGCCCATCGATCACGGTGGCGAGGGCGATCCCGCGCCCGGTATGGCCTTGCGGATCAAAGAACATCTCGACGTGGCGGACATTGTCGGCACGCGCGCGTTGCAGATAAGCGAAGGCAAGATCGTAGAAATCCTGCTCGGCGATCAAAACCGACATGCTGCGGTAATAAATG
The DNA here is from genome assembly GCA_963747855.1 of uncultured Alphaproteobacteria bacterium. Lineage (GTDB taxonomy): Bacteria > Pseudomonadota > Alphaproteobacteria > Rhizobiales > Xanthobacteraceae > BOG-931. Next base: position 1,181,990 of record CAVVGN010000001.1, on the reverse strand, counting down.
TCGAGAAAATCCTGCAAGTCGCCGAACTTGTAGGCCTGACGCACGGCTTCGACCGACGGGTAGGGAAGCTTCACGTTGTTGCGTCGCGCCAGCGCGAACATCAGCTCCGGCTCGAGGCTGCCTTCGATGTGAATGTGCAATTCGCATTTCGGCAGCCGTTGGATCAAATCGCGCGTGTCCGGCATCGCGTTTCTTTCCGCGTTTCTCCAGCGAAGGCCTAGCAAACCCGGTCGCCGGCGAGAAGCATGACAGCGAGTTAATCTGTTTGCCTGAATCCGGCCATGGGTCAGTCACGGCGGCGTCGAGGTTCGCGGGCATCGGTGATTCACCGAGGGGACGTCCATGCGCCGCCAGTGGTCCGACGCGCGCCACTTTCAGATCGCTGCGCTTTCGACGCTGGTCGGCATCAATTTTTTCTGGATCGATTTCGGCGCCAAGCCGGTCTACAGCGCACTGGCGATCGGCGGCGCGCTGGCCACGCAAGTTGTCTGCGCACGCTACTTCGGCGTGCCGCTCGACCTGCGATCGCCGCTGATTACCGGATTGTCATTAAGCCTGCTGTTGCGGGCCGATGCGCCATGGCTGCCGGCGATCGCCGGCATCATCGCCATCGCCTCCAAGTTCTTGTTGCGTGTCGACGGCAAGCACATCTGGAATCCGGCGGGTTTTGCCATCGTGCTGCTGTTAGCGGTGACGAACGGTGTGTGGATTTCGCCCGGGCAATGGGGGACCGAGGTCTGGCTGGCGTCGTTGCTGGCCTTTCTCGCCATTGCCGTGCTGCGCGCGTCGCGGCGGTTGGACATCGCGCTGTTTTTCCTCGGCAGCCACACGGCGCTGTTGTTCGCCCGCGCTCTCTGGCTCGGCGATCCGGCCGCCATTCCGTTGCATCAGATGCAAAGCGGCTCGCTGCTGATCTTCGCCTTCTTCATGATATCCGACCCGCGCACGACGCCGGTTTCGCGCGCCGGCCGTTTCCTGTTTGCGCTGTCGGTGGCGCTCGCCGCCCACTATTTCGCTTTCTTCATGCAAATGCGCCCGGCGCTTTACGTTGCGCTGGTGGTGCTGTCACCCATCACGCTGCTGATCGACTGCGTGATGCCGGACAAACGATTCCGTTGGACCCTAACCGTTCAAGGAGCATCGGGATGACGCGAACGTTCGGTTCTCGGTTGAAATCGAGCGTGGCGCTGGCGGCTATTTTCGCCCAGCTTGCCGCCGCGCTGGAGCCGGCGGGCGCCTTCTGCGGTTTCTACGTGGCCAAGGCCGACGCGAAAATGTTCAACCGGTCGTCGAAGGTCGTGCTGGCCCGCAACGGCCAGCAGACCGCCATTACCATGGCGAGCGATTACGAGGGCGCGCCCAATGAATTCGCGCTCGTGGTCCCGGTCCCCGCTTTCATCGAAAAGAATCAAATCAGTGTGGTCGAGCCGGCGATGGTCGATCATCTCGACGCCTATACCGCGCCGCGGCTGGTGGAATACTTCGATCGCGACCCATGCGAACAGCCGCGCGTGACGGCGGCGACGGCCACGCAGATGATGGCAACAAGCGCCCCGCCGCGCCCGGCTCCGGTCGCCTATCGCGGGGTTCAAGTCGAGGCGCAATACGACGTCGCCGAATACGACATTTCCATCCTGTCGGCCGAAGAAAGCGACGGGCTGATCAATTGGCTCAACGACAACGGCTACAAAATTCCGGCCGGCGCCGAGGCGGTGATCGGCAGCTACATCAAGCAGAAAATGCGCTTCTTCGTCGCCAAGGTGAATCTGCGACGCATGCAGCAAATCGGCAAATCCTATTTGCGGCCGCTGCAGGTGCGTTACGAAACGGCCAAATTCATGCTGCCGCTGCGGCTCGGCACCGTGAATTCGAACGGACCACAGGACCTGATCGTCTACGCCTTGAGCAAGCGCGGCCGGGTCGAGGCCGCCAATTATCGCACGCTCAAAGTGCCGTCCGATTTCACCGTTCCATTGTTCGTGAAGGGCGACTTCGCGAATTTCTACAAGGCGGCCTTCGACCGTGCGGTGGCGCGCGAAAATATGCGCGGCGTATTTGTCGAATACGCACGGGACATGGGCTGGTGCGATCCGTGCGCGGCCGACCCGATGAGCAACGCCGAACTGGTCGCTCTCGGGGCGGGCGGCATGGAGGGCAGCGACCCGGGCGCCGATCAAGCGTCTCCCGGTGATTCACCCGGTCGGTACGTGACGCGCCTGCACGTGCGTTACGACGCTGCGACATTTCCCGAAGATCTCAATTTCATCGAGACCGGCGACCGCGAAAACTTCCAAGGGCGGTACATCTTGCGGCATCCTTATGACGGTGCGGTGAGTTGCTCCGCCGGCGCCAGCTATCGCGCGGCGCTTCCCGCGCGTTTCAAATTGGAGGCCGAAAAGCTCGCCGAGGTGACGGGCTGGGCGCAAACGGACATCGAAGCGCGCATCACGGCCGCCGGCCAGCCGATCGCCGCTGTCCCGCGCTGATCGGCGCCGGTCGTTAGCACGAATTATTCCGCTCGGTGTCTCAGGGCCGCGCGGAAATGTTTTGGAGCGCGGCGGCCATATTTTCCGCCAACACCGCGCGCTTATAGCCGTCGCTTTGCTGCAGTCGCTGCCAGTATGCCGCGACGTTCGGGCCGAAATCGGCGGCGAGGCCGATATTCTCGGCAAGACGTAACGCGTACCCGACCGAGATGTCGGCCGCGGTGAAGCGATCGGCGCAAAGCGTTGGCGTCTGATCCAATGCGGCTTCGATCGCTTTGAGCCGGCCAAAAAACCACTTGGAATAGTCGGTGGCAATTTGTTCACTGCGCCGCTCCGGTGGCTCCAGCCGGCCGTAACGGAGCACGAGGGTCTGCGGAAATGTCAGGGTTGCCTCGCCGAAATGGAGCCAGTTGAGGAACGCGCCGTAGGCCGGTTCGTCGGCGCCGACGACGAGTGGCGACGGTCCATAGCGGGTGCCGAGATATTGGCAGATGGCCGCCAATTCCGTCATGCGGGTCTCGCCGTCGATCAAGTAGGGCACCGTGCCAAGCGGATTGATGGCCTTGTAGTCTTTCGCCAGCGCGCGCGGCGGAAACGGCAGGATTTTGAGATCGTACGACAGGCGCTGCTCCTCCATCATCCACAGAGGACGGAACGAGCGCGCCGCCACGCAATGGTAAAGCGTGATCATTGTGGATTGTTTCCTGGCGTGTAAACAGCCGCCGCCGACTCAGGAGCTTACTTTAAGTGCCGGCGCGCCGGCGATATAAGTTTGGCGCACGGCGCGATCGTCGCCCATGGTCATCAGCACGAACAATTCCTCTTCGAGATCGCGAATCGTTTCCATGCGGTGTGCCATGGCCGGCGTCGCGCGCGCGTCGAGCACGACCAGATCGGCGTAGGCGCTCGGCGCGATGCTGCCGATCTCATGTTCGAGGCCGATCGCGGCGGCATTTCTTCGCGTCATTAGATCGAATGCGGCGAGTGCAGGCAGATTCTGGCCCTGCAACTGCATCACTTTGTAAGCTTCGGCTGCGGTGCGTAGCATCGAATAGGAGGTGCCGCCGCCGACGTCGGTGGCAAGCGCGATGCGCACGCCGGCCGTGTTCAGCCGTTCGTAGTCGAACAACCCGGAGCCGATGAACAGATTCGAGGTCGGGCAGAACACGGCGACCGATTGTGTGTCGCGCAACAGCGCGACCTCGGCGTCGGTCAAGTGGATGCAATGGCCCATCAGCGAACGCGGGCCAAGGAGCCCGAAACGGGCATAGACCGCAGTGTAGCTCGCGTCGACCGGGAAAAGCTTTTTGATAGCGGCGATCTCGTCGAGATTTTCGTCGAGATGCGTCTGCATCAACGTCGTCGGAAATTCCTTGAGCAGCGCGCCCAGCTCGGCGAGTTGCGCATCGGTCGAGGTGATGGCAAAACGCGGCGTCACCGCATAACGCTGCCGCCCGATGCCGTGCCACCGCTGTATCAGATCGCGGCTGTCGGCAATGGCTGTAGGCGCGGAAGCAAGCAGTCCCGGTGGACCGTTGCGGTTCATCACCGCGTTGCCGGCGATCATCCCGGCGTTGCGCTTGTGTGCAGCGGTGAACAGCGCTTCGGCGGAAGCCGGATGCGCCGTGCAATAGGCGACCGCCGTGGTGGTGCCGTTGCGCGCCAGTTCATCGAGAAAAAATTCGGCGTTACGCGCGGCGTGCGTCGGATGGGCGAATTTTTGCTCCTCGACGAAAGTGTATCTTTCCAGCCATTCGAGCAGCTGTGCGCCGTAGGACGCAATCACCTGGGTCTGCGGATAGTGGATGTGCGGGTCGATGAAGCCCGGCATGATCAACGCATCGGGATGGCGCTCGACCGGCATATCCGCGGGCATGCCCGCGATGACTTCGGCCGCCGGGCCGGCCGCCTCGATGCGGCCGTCGTTCTTGACCAGCACCATGCCGTCATCGAGATAGCGGTAGCTTTGGGCATCGCCGGCGCCACGTGGAGCCCGCAGGAAACTCAGCAGCCGGCCGCGGATCGCACGCAAACTCAAGGCTCCGCCCGGTTTTAATTGGTCGGCGCGCCGGCGGCGATCCACGACGCCAGCACCAGACGCTCGTCGCTGGTCATTTCGGTGATGTTGCCCGGCGGCATGAAGTTCGAGCGCACGGCGACGACATCGATCAGCGGCGCATGCACTTCGATCTGCTCGTCGCTGTCGAGCAGCACGCCCTTCGGCCCGGCGGCGATGCCCGCCCAGACCGGCTCGGCGGCGTGGCACATGCTGCAACGCGACGTGATGATGTCGGACACCTGGGCGAATTTCGGCGTCGGCGGCAACGCGCCGGTGGTCACGGTGCGCGGCCCGGCTGCCGAGAGCCACACGATTGCCGCCACGCCCGCCGCCGCCACCGCCCAGGTCCACCACGGGCTGCCCTTGTCGGCGTGGCGCGAATTGAAGAAATGCCGGATCACCGGCCCGATGGCGAGCATGATAGCGACAATGACCCAGTTAAAACGCGTCGCGAAGAACAGCGGATAGTGATTGCTCAACATCAGAAATACGACCGGCAAGGTCAGATAATTGTTGTGCACCGAACGCTGCTTTCCCAGCTGGCCCCAGATTGGGTCGGGCTCCCTGCCGGCCAGCATCGCCGTCACGGTCTTCTTTTGGTACGGAATAACGATGATGAAGACGTTGGCCACCATGATCGTGCCGATCACCGCGCCGATCTGGTTGAAGGCGCCGCGTCCGCTGAACACGTGCGTGAACGCATAAGTCAGTGCGACCAGATAAACGTAACCGACCAGCGCTAGCGCCACTTCGTGTTTGCCGAGAGGCGAGCGGCATAGACCCTCATAGACGAGCCACGACGCCGCGAGGCTGACGAAGGCAATGCCGGCCGCCTGCGCGACCGTCATATCGAGCACCGACTTGTCGATCAAAAACATTTCGGCGCCGAGGTAATAGACGAGAACCAGCAGCGCGAAGCCCGACAGCCAGGTCGTGTAGGCTTCCCATTTGAACCAGGTCAGGCTGTCCGGCATCTGCGCCGGCGCCACCAGGTATTTCATCATGTGGTAGAAGCCGCCGCCGTGGACCTGCCACTCGTCGCCCTTGACGCCAGCCGGCAAGCCCGGCCGCGGCTTCAGGCTGAGATCGAGATGGATGAAATAAAACGAGCTGCCGATCCAGGCGATGCCGGCAATGACATGCAGCCAGCGGAGGACGGCGCCCGCGGCTTCAGTGAGAATAAGCTCCACGACGTCGGGTTCCCCTGATTACACCCCGGCAAATCCACAATGACAGAAGCGGCGCAAACTGTGCAAGCGCGCCGCGCTGATGCGATTTTGGGCAATTTTTCAGGCCGCCGCCTTTTGCTCGCGCCGTTTTTATCGGATGATGGCTGCCGGAGAGCACGGCGACCGCTCTAATCGTGGAACGATCCTTGCAACGAAGGTCGCAAGAAGCCTTGTTAAGATACGGGTAGGCGCAACGATTCCATGCTCGATACGACGCCACAGGCCGGTTCCCTGCGGTCCGCACCGCTGTTGAGTGCCGTGTCCGCAAGCAAGCGGTACGGCGATTTTCTCGCCAACGACAAAATCGACCTGGACCTGTTCCCCGCCGAAATTCATGCGCTGCTTGGCGAGAACGGCGCCGGCAAGTCCACGCTGGTCAAGATGATGTACGGCGTCATCCAGCCGAGCGCGGGCGAACTGCGCTGGATGGGGCAAAAAGTCGTGTTGAGCGGCCCTTCCGGCGCGCGCGACCTCGGCATCGGCATGGTGTTCCAGCACTTCACGCTGTTCGAGAATCTCACCGTGGCGGAGAATGTCGCGCTCGGCCTGCCGCCGACTGAATCATTTGCCGCCATCTCCGAGCGGCTTGAGGCAACGGCGCGGGATTACGGGCTGCCGCTCGATCCTAAGCGCGAGGTCTGGCAGTTGTCAGTCGGCGAACGGCAACGCATCGAAATCGTGCGCGCGCTTCTGCAAAACCCCAAGCTCCTGATCCTCGACGAGCCGACGTCGGTGCTTACGCCGCAGGAGGCGGATCTGCTGTTCGTCGTGCTTGAGCGGCTCAAGCGCGAGGGGCGCGCAATTCTTTACATCAGTCACAAGCTCGAAGAGGTCAAACGGCTGTGCGACACGGCGACGATTCTGCGCGGCGGCAAGAAAGTGTCGACCTGCAATCCGCGCCAGGAAACTGCCGCATCGCTCGCCCGGATGATGGTCGGCGGCGAAATCGGTGAAGTGAAGGCGGCCTCCGGCCGCACCGTAGCGTTGCCGCGGCTGGTCATTCGCAATCTTTCGCTCCCGCCGGACGATCCGCACGGGACATACCTTGAAGAAGTGTCGCTCGAAGTACGCGGCGGCGAGATCGTCGGCATCGCGGGCGTATCCGGCAACGGTCAGGGCGAATTGTTTGCGGCGCTGTCCGGCGAGCGGCTGGCGCCCGGCGAGGGCGCAGTGGTGATCGATGGCGAGGGCGTAGGCTTGCTGGACGTGACCGAACGCCGGCGCATGGGCGCGGCCTTCGTTCCGGAAGAGCGGCTCGGCCACGGAACCGCGCCGCGCATGAAATTGTCCGAAAATGCGCTGCTGACCGGCCATGCCGCCAGCGGCATGGTCAAGAAGGGATTCATCGACAGATTGGCGACGCTCGCCCATGTCGATCGAACCACCAAATCTTTCGACGTGCGCAAAGCCAAGCGCGATCCGGAGGCGGCGAGCCTGTCGGGCGGCAATTTGCAGAAATTCATCGTCGGCCGGGAAATCTTGCGCGAGCCCGGCGTACTCGTCGTCAGCCAGCCGACCTGGGGCGTCGATGCCGGCGCGGCGGCCGTGATCCGTCAGGCGCTGATCGATCTTGCCGCCCGCGGCGCCGCGGTCTTGGTGATCAGTCAGGATCTCGACGAGCTTGCCGAGATTTCGGACCGTATTGCGGTGATGTTCCACGGCCATTTGTCGGCGCCACTGGAAGCGGCGGAGGCGACACGCGAGAAGCTCGGATTGCTGATGGGCGGCGCCAACGCCGCCCAGCCGGCCGGCGGGCAAGAGGCGAAGCATGCAGTTGGTGCTTGAAAAACGGGCCGAGCGCTCGACCCTCATCGCGGTGGCCTCGCCGTTGATCGCGATCGTACTGACGCTCGTGACGATGGCGATCCTGTTCGCGATCCTGGGCAAGAACCCGGTCGCAGCCCTCATCGTTTACTTCATCGACCCGCTCACCGACAGCTATTCGCTGCAGGAACTTGTGGTGAAGGCGACGCCGTTGGTGATGATCGCGGTTGGCCTGGCGCTTTGTTACATCGCCAACATCTGGAACATCGGCGCCGAGGGGCAGTTCATCATCGGCGCCGTCTGCGGAAGCTGGCTGGCGGTGCGCACCAACGGCACGGATGCTGGCTATTGGGTGTTGCCCGCTATGCTGTTCCTGGGCGCGCTCGGAGGTGCGCTCTATGCACTGATCCCGGCGATTTGCCGCGTATATTTCGGCGCCAGCGAAATCCTCACTAGCCTGATGCTCGTTTACGTCGCGGATCTGTTCGAGGACTATCTGGTGCGCGGACCCTGGCGCGATCCAAAGGGGATGAATTTCCCGACCACGGCGGATTTCGATCCGGTCGCCACGGTGCCGACCCTGATCGAAGGCGGCCGGCTGCATGCTGGCTCGATCCTCGCGCTGATTGTAGTGGCGCTGGCGACCGTGCTGCTCGGCCGCATGATCATGGGATTCGAAATCCGGCTGGTCGGCGCGGCACCAAGGGCGGCGCGTTTTTCCGGCTTCAACGCCGATCGGCTGGTGATCTTCACGTTCGTGATTTCAGGAGCGCTGGCTGGGCTCGCCGGCATCATCGAGGTGGCGGGGCCGATCGGGCATCTGCAGCCGGCCATCTCGCCGGGCTACGGCTTCACCGCCATCATCGTCGCCTTCCTCGGACGGCTCAATCCGGTAGGGATTTTGATCGCCGGTCTGTTCCTGGCGCTGACATTCATCGGCGGCGAAGAGGCGCAAATCGCGATGAAGGTGCCGCTCGATCTCACCAAGGTGTTCCAAGGTATTCTCTTGTTCTATGTGCTCGCCTGCAATTCCCTCATCGTTTATCGCATCCGCGTGCTCCGGACGCTACGCAAGCCCGTGCCCGCTCATGCATGACGCCCTCACTCAGATCTTCGGTCTGATTTTTTCCGTCAACTTCATTCTGACGGTGATCACGGCCTCGACGCCGCTCCTGCTTGCGTCGTCCGGCGAGTTGGTGGTCGAGCGGTCCGGCGTGCTCAATCTCGGCATCGAGGGGATGATGATTGTGGGCGCCGCCTGCGGTTTTGCCGGCGCGTATTTGTCGGGCTCGACGCTGGTCGGTGCGGTCTGCGGCATCCTCGCCGGCGCGGCGTTGTCGACGGTTTTCGCCTTCCTCACGCTCGGGCTAGCGGTGAACCAGGTCGCTGCCGGCCTGGCGCTCACCATCCTCGGCGTCGGTCTCTCGGGACTTATCGGCGCGGGCTTCGTCGGGTAGCAGATCGTGCAGGCGCCCCGGCTAAACCTGCCGGTTCTCACCGATCTGCCGGTGTTCGGGCGAATCCTGTTCGGCGAAGACGCTTTCGTCTACTTCTCGATCGCGCTGATCATCGCGATCTGGCTGTTCCTGTATCGCACCCGCGCCGGGCTCGTTTTGCGGGCCACAGGCGACAACCATACTTCGTCCCACGCGCTCGGCTATCCGGTGCTCAAGATACGGACGCTGGCGGTGTTGTTCGGGGGTGCCTGCGCCGGGCTGGGGGGAGCATTCCTGTCGCTTGCGTATACGCCGTTCTTCATTCCGGGCATGACCGCTGGCCGCGGCTGGATCGCGCTCGCGCTGGTGGTGTTCGCGTCGTGGCGGCCGGGCCGCCTGGTCATCGGCGCCTACCTGTTCGGGGCCGTGAGCATTCTGGGGCTGGCTTTGCAACCGCTGCAGCTCGGCGTGCCCCAGCAACTGATGAACGCGTTGCCCTACCTTGCCACGGTCATCGTTCTCGTGTTGATTTCGCGGACGCGCGGTACCGCCGGGTCCGCCGCGCCTGCGTCGCTCGGGGTGGTCTTCGTGCCGGACCGATGAGGTGTTGAAGGTCGAAAGTTGAAAATCGAAAGTTGTGGGGCGTCATGCGCCGCAGATCAAATACGGAGACATACGTCTCCGCCAACCCGGAGTTAAAATTATGAGAAAATGGAACATCGTGGCCATAGCTGCGGTCATAGGGATTGCCGCAGTAACATTCCACGCTTACGCAGCGGATAAGCTGAAAATCGGTTTCATCTATGTTGGACCGATCGGCGATCTCGGCTGGAGCTACCAGCACGACCTTGGCCGCAAAGCCATGGAAAAGGCGCTGGCCGGCAAGGTCGAGACTACGTTTCTCGAAAACGTTCCCGAGGGCCCTGACGCCGAACGCTCGATCGAGCAGCTGGCGCGCAGCGGTCACAAACTGATCTTCACCACCTCGTTCGGCTTCATGGACGCCACGCTGAAGGTGGCGAACAAATATCCGAACGTGTTCTTCGAGCACGCCACCGGCTTCAAGCGCGCGAAGAACATGAGTACCTATGCGGCGCGCTTCTATGAAGGACGCTACATCCAGGGCCAGATCGCGGCCAAGATGTCGAAGTCGAGCATCATCGGCTATATCGTCTCGTTCCCGATCCCGGAAGTCATCTCCAACATCAACGCAACCATGCTCGGCGCCCAGTCGGTCAATCCGAACATGAAGTTCAAGATCATCTGGGTGAATTCATGGTTCGACCCGGGCAAGGAAGCCGACGCCGCCAAGACGCTGATCGACCAGGGCGCCGACATCCTGACCCAGCATACCGACTCGCCGGCCGCAACGCAGGTTGCCGAAGCGCGCGGCATCCACTCGTTCGGTGAATCGTCCGACATGATCAAGTTCGGGCCGAAGGCGCAACTTACCGCAGACACCGACTATTGGGGCGGCTACTACACCAAGCGCGCCCAGGACGTGCTCGAAGGCAAGTGGAAGTCGGAAGACACGTGGGGCGGGCTCGACTCCGGAATGGTCGTGATGGCGCCTTATACCAACATGCCTGACGACGTGAAGAAGATGGCGATGGATACGCAAGCCGCGATCAAGGCCGGCACGTTGCACCCGTTCAAGTGCCCGATCACCGATCAGGACGGCAAGACGGTCGAGTGCAAGGGCGGCGATCATCTCGATCCCGGCCAGATCCTGAGCATGAACTTCTATGTCAAAGGCATCGACGACAAGATCCCGGGCAAGTAAGCCCGTCATCGCGATCCACGAATACAAATGGCCGGGCTTTATGCCCGGCCACTTTTTGGTTTGCAAGCTGCGAAGCTTTTGACGTTGGGAATAAAAACGTTGCGCCAAAAGGGCGTTAGTCGTCGGTGAACCTACTATGTGGCTTTAACTGGGCGGAAACCCGCGTGATTTCCGCCGTGATCCTTAGCCTCTGGTGACGATCGGCGCCTTGCCTTTGCCGATGGGTGCTTTGCCTTTGCCGACCGGCGGCGGTGGGGGCGGCATGGGCCGCGGCGGCGGCAAATCGGCGGCGAAGGCTTGTCCGGACTTCGCCACAGCCAAGCCGGCCGGTGCTTTCACCACTTGATACGTGCTCATGAGCATTAGAGCCAAGACTGCGGTCCCGCCAACAGCCACGATGCGTTTCATTGAAAACCTCCTGTATACAAATCTCGCCAGTCAATTTTGGGCTGAAAACAGCATTGAGACTAGTGCAAAAAAGCCACGCTGCGCCTTTTTACGAAGGTTGCCCTGCGAGCATTCGGGCTAGCCATATATTGCATCTTTATAAGGCAAAAGAGCTCGTAATATCGAGTAAGGTCGGAAAAGGGACGAAATAAATCGCCAAGTCGTCCTTTCCCTATTGATTGCCGCCGCCACGATTGGCGTTTTTGCCACGCCGGCAGCGGCCTTTTGGCAATTTGCCGCCAACGGCCCAAACGGCGAGCGCCAAATCTCGCCGCGTTATGGTACTTTGAAGGAATGTAACAAGGCCCTGAAGCTCACTGAGGCGCGGCTGGCAAAAAAATATCCGGAGCTCTATCCGCTTGTCGGGAGCTGCGAAGAATACCGTTGACGCATTCCGGCCGAAGCCGGAAGTAATGCGATTGGCGGCGATCGGTTCTTTGGTCTGGAGACCTGCATGAGGTTCGGCTTGGTGGCTGGCGGCCTTAGGTTAGTGGCGGCCGTCGCCCTTACTCTCGGCCTGTATTTGGAGCCGGCTCCGGCTCAGACACCCGCCGGCGATACGGCCGCTGCTTCGCATCACTCCTCGCGTGCACGGTCTGAATCCGGACGCGAGGCGGGCCGCCATAGAGCGTGGTCGACGGCCGAAGAGCCGTATATCGGCCACGGCGCGCCGCAATGGCGCTATTTCGCCGAGTTTCGTGCCCGCAACGCCGCCAGTTACGGCCATATGTACGTGATGTTCGGCGAAGTGAACGCGCGCCACGAAATCATCAGAAGCGAGATCGCCGGCATCTTTCCCGCCGGCGATGCGCGGGACTGCGTGAACTGCAGCATCTATTATTGGGCCATCGGTCACGTGTTGCCGGTGCCGTCGGAAATCGGCGCCAGCGACGGCGATCTTGAAGAGCAGTACGTGCTAGCCCGCTTTCGGGTATGGCTTGACGCCGATCAATACAAACGGCTGCAGACGTACATAAGGGAGCGCAAGGCCAACAAGGGACCGTGGAACGCGCTATTTGCAAACTGCGTAATCTTCGGACGTGACGTAGCGTCGTTCCTCGATCTCAAGCTGCCGCCTGCGGCAGCGCTCGGTCTGGCTTATCCGCAAGGCATGGTAGAGGCGCTTCGGGAAGCAAACGGTCCGAACCACGAACAACTACCGCTCAAGGATGCGGCCGGATCGCTTCCGGGGGAAACCAGGTCCAAAGTTCAACAGGACAACGCAGAGGCGAGCGCAAGCCGCTAACCCACTCCAAGTCCGCCGGCGCTCGGATTCGCTCGACATGCTTTCCTTCGCGTTGCTGTGGGCGTGGGTGCCGGCGGGGCGGCTGTGTCTGGCGCGGCTCAGCGCGTCGCGTAAGCGTCAAGCTCGGCGAGATAGCGGTCCTTGGCCGCGCGCGGCAGCCAGCTGCTATCAAACGCGTTGCGCGACAATTGCACGACGTCGTTCTTGCCGAGATCGGCTTCCTCCTGGGTGCAGATGAAATTCTCATTCATGTAGCCGCGGAAATAGGCTGGGTCGTCGGAATGCACGGTGGCACGGATGCCGAGGTCGAGCATTTTCTTGATTTCCTTCGCCTTGCTGCCGTTGGTGACGAACGCGTTGGAGACCGGGCAGATGGTCAGCGCCAGTTGCCGGCGCGCCACTTCGTCGATCAGCGTGTTGGAATCGACTACGTTGACGCCATGATCGATGCGGTCGACGCCGATCTCCTCGAGGCATTGCCGGATATGCTCGGTCGAATTCGCCTGATCGACGTCGCAATGCATGGTGAGGAAGAAGCCTTCGCTTCGGGCGCGCGCAAACACCTCCTTGAACTTTACCGGCGGATTGTTCTTTTCATCGGAGTCGAGCCCGACGCCGACGATCCACTCGCGGTAGGGCAAAGCCTGCACCAGCGTGGTCATGGCGAATTCGGCGCTCCAGTCACGCAGGAAGCACATAATCGAGCTGGCTCTTGACGCCGAGCATGCGCTCGGCGTCCGTCTGCGCGCGGCGAATGCCGCGGATCACGACGTCGAACGGCTACGCCGCGCCCGGTGTGCGGCTGCGGGTCGAAGAACATCTCGACATAGCGCACGTTGTGCGCATGCGCCTTGGCCAGATAGGCGTAAGTCAGGTCGTAAAAATCGGGCTCGTGCACCAGCACCCGCATCCCCTCGTAATAAATTTTCAGGAACGACGGCAAATCGTGAAAGTCATAGGCGGCGCGCATTGCGGTGACGTCCTTGTAGGGGAGCGTCATGCCGTTGCGTTTCGCCAGATCGAATTTCATTTCCGGCTCGAGCGTGCCCTCGATGTGCACATGCAATTCGCACTTCGGCATGCCGGTGATAAAACTGCGCAAATCGGCCATTACTGTCTCCTCTTTTCGCACGTGAATTCGTTGCGGCTCACAGCCGACGGAAAGCGAAAATTGCGGGATACGCCCGAGACCTTGGACCAGGCCGGCGTCGCCACCGAGCGTCTTCTTCCAGTCGTGCCCTTCGGTGAGGATTACGCCGGCGCCGACGATATTGGCGCCGGCGGCGCGGGCCAGCGCGAAGGTCGCGGCGAGGCTCGACCCGGTCGCCACCACGTCATCGACGATTGCCACGCGGCGCCGCGCCAACGGCGGCACGGCCGCCCGGTCGAGCATCAGCCGCTGCTTGCCGGTCGACGTCACCGACTGCAGCTCCTGCACCAGCGCGTCAGCCAGATAAATCTTCGGCGACTTCTGCGCGATGACATATTGATCAAGCCCAAGCGCGCGCGAGACCTCGATCACCACCGGAATGCCGAGCGTCGCCGCGCCGACGATGATGTCGGGCTTCAGAGGGCCGAGCTTCGCGGCGAGCGCCTTGCCGATGCGCTCGCCAAACTTCACCCCCATGTCGATGACCATCAAGAGTGAGATGGCAAGCCGCTCGTTGATCGGCACGATCGGCAACGTCACCTTTTCGCCGGCGATATCGACACTGTAGGTCTGCATCTCAGTCCTCGGCCGCCGCGGCCTATGATGCATAGGTTATGCCAGTCTTTTGGCCGCGGGGCCTCACCTCGCGACCATATCCATCGCCGCCGTGAGGCTCTGGTCGCGGTTGGTCTTGCAATGTTCGAGCAGATTGCGCGCCGCATAGCGCAGCCGCGCTATGTTGATGAGATGGCTCGTCGCCGGCTTGCGCGACGATCCGCTGTACCAGGCGAGCAACAGTTCGGCCTCCTCAGTAGTAGCCTCGGCGACGTGGCCGCAGGTCAGCCGCGCGACGTTGATATTGCCGTTGGCGTCGGCATAGCGCGTCAGACCCGCCGGCGGATTTGGCGGCGGACCGGGTGCGGCCGATGGCGGAGTAGCCGCCGGCATTTGCGCCGGCGCTTGTGCCGGCAGGGAGGCGCAGGATTGTTCAAGCCGCGCAACCAGGTCGTAGTCTCTGACTTTTTCCCCGGGAGCAAATCTGGCGCCGACCCGCACGCTGAAGTTCGGTCCGGGAATGAACGCCGCCCGCGTTACGCTCCAGGAGCCGTCGGGATTGCGCACGAATGCGTCGCACGGCATGTCGTCCTCTTGCGCGATCGCGGACGGGATTGGACCTAACATTTGCGTTGCGATCGACAGGAGTGCCAGCAGAACATAGGCGCGCATAACCATCTCCCTGGGCCTTGCGCATTGGCTAGGGCGCAACATTAGTGCGCCGACTGCAACTTGCGCGCGGCGTCGGAGTGGCGGCGCATCAGCGCGTCGAGCTCAAGGCCGGGGATTTCGCCATTCTCCACCGTCCAGCGACCGCCGACCATAACACGATCGGCGCGATACGCGCCGCACAGGACCAGCGCCGCCAGCGGATCGCCGCTGCCGGAAAAGCGCAGTTCGTCGAGCTTGAACAACGCCAGATCGGCCTGTGCGCCTGGCTTGATCTCGCCGATATCGCTCCGCCCGACGCAGGCCGCCGAGCCCCTGGTTGCCCAGCGCAAAGCATCCTTGTGGCTGACCTTGGTCACGCCGTAGCGTCCGCGTTGCAAAAGGAACGCGGCGCGCACCTCCTGCATCAGGTTCGAGCCGTCATTCGAGGCCGAGCCGTCGACGCCGATGCCGACCCGCATGCCGGCTTCTTCCATTGCGCAGACCGGGCAAGTGCCGGACGCGAGCGTCTGGTTGCTGCACGGGCAATGCGACACGGTGGTGCCGGCGCGCGCCAGCCGCTTGATTTCGTCGGAAGTGAAATGAATGCCGTGCGCCAGCCAGGTCCGCTCGTTGAGCCAGCCGCAATCTTCCAGATAATCGAGCGGCCGGCACTTGTAGAGCTCTTGGCAAAAACGGTTCTCGTCCTCGGTCTCGGCGAGATGGGTGTGCAAGCGCACATTCAACCGGTCCGCCAGTGCCGCGGTCGAACGCATCAGCGAAGTGGTGACCGAAAACGGTGAGCAGGGCGCGAGCGCGATTTGCACCATCGCGTCCGGGCCGACGTCGTGATAGCGCGCCACCACGCGCTCAGAGTCCACGAGAATGGTGTCCTCGTCCTGCACCACGGTGTCCGGCGGCAGGCCGCCGTCGCGCTGCGACAAATTCATGGAGCCGCGGGTCAGCAATACGCGCAGACCGAGACGCTTCGCGGCGCTGACCTCGATATCGACGCCGTCTTCCGCCCCGGCCGGGAACACATAGTGATGATCGGTGGTGGTGGTGCAGCCAGACAGCATCAACTCGGCCATGCCCAGCGTCATGCCGAGATCGAGCGCGTCGGGCGTCAGGCGCGCCCAGATCGGATAGAGCGCCTGGAGCCAGGGAAACAATTCGCGGTCAAGCGCGGCAGGAACCGCGCGGGTCAGCGTCTGGTAAAAGTGATGATGGGTGTTGATCAGGCCGGGCAGCAGCACATGCGTGCCGGCGTCGAAGGTCTTTACGTCCGGCGTGGCCGGATTGCGCCCGGCCGGCACGAGCTCGGCGATGCGGCCGTTTTGAACCACGACGCCGCGCTCGGCGCCGTCGGCGAAAATCGCCAGCGGGTCCTTGATCCAGAGCGGCAGCTGTTTGTCTTTGGTCATGACAGCGAACCGTGCAAGCCGCGTGCCGCGTTATCGCTCTCCCAAAACGGCGGAGAGGGTATTTTAGTTCGCGGCCGCAATCGGCGGCAGGCCGACGCTGCTCGCCCAGTGAATTTCGCGCGCGACGCTTAAAATCAGCGGCTCCTCGAAGCGCGGCGCCACGATTTGCATGCCGACCGGCAGCTTGGCCTTTGACAGCCCGGCTGGCGCAGTCGCCGCCGGCAGGCTCATCAGCGTGATCAGATAGGCGACCGCGATCCAGTCGATGTAGTTCTCGAATTTGCGGCCGTTGATCTGGTCGGGGAAATTCATCTCGATTGGATAAGGCTCGACCGGCGCGGCTGGAGTGAGCAGCACGTCGAAGCGTTCGAACAATTCCCGGAAACGGTGAAACAGCTCCGCCCGCGTGTGTTCGGCCTTGGCGAAATCGAGCGCGTTCAGTTTCAGCCCGGCTTCGACGTTGCCGCGCAGGTTTTGGCCGAACTGGTCCATTTGCGCGAGGCGCTGGTATTGCTGGCCGACCATCCAAAAGCCGCGCCAGGTCTGGTAGGCGGCGCGTCCGGCGCCGGCGTCGAACACGACCTGCTCCACCTCGGCACCGAGCTTGCTGAGCGCGGCGGCCGCGTCGCGACAGATCGTGTCGATCTCGGCCTCGACGCCGATGCCGGCGATGTCGGACACGTAAGCGACGCGCAGGCCCTTGAGGCCGTCGCGGCGCTCGAGTTCCGCGACCGCGCTCTGCCACGGCGGAGCGACCGAAATCGGCGAGATGCGGGAAAAGCCGATGCTGGCGTCCAGATAAAGTGCTGCGTCTTCGGCATCCTGCGCCAGCGGTCCCGGCACCTGGCCTGGATCCCACGGCAGGTGCAGCGGATGGCTCGGCGTCAACCCCGGCGTCGGACGAATGCCGACAATGCCGCAGAACGCCGCCGGGATGCGGATCGAGCAGCCGAAATCGGTGCCGTGCGCGATCGGCAGCATGCGGGCGGCGACGGCGGCGGCCGATCCCCCGGACGAGCCGGCGGGACTGAGCGCCGGATTCCACGGATTGCGGGTCGGGCCGAACAGCACATTATTGGTGTTGGCGCCGGCGGCGAATTCCGGCGTGTTGGTCTTGGCGAGCACGATGGCGCCGGCGGCCTTCAGCCGCCGCACCGCTTCGGCATCCTCGGCCGGCACGAAATCCTTTAACAGCGGCGAGGCATAGGTGGTGCGGATGCCGGCGGTCGGCGTCACGTCTTTGACGCCGATCGGCAGACCGTGCAGGAGCCGGAGTTTCGCGCCCTGCATCACCGCGGCTTCGGCGCGCTTGGCCGCTTCGCGCGCTTGCTCGGCGGCGAGCGTGACAATGGCGTTGATTTCGGGGTTGAGCGCTTCAATCGCCTTGAGATAGGCGTCGAGCACTTCGACCGGGCTGACCGCCTTGGTGCGGATAAGCCGCGCGATTTCGCGCGCGGTTTTGCGCGTCAGCGGCGCGTCGGCCGCGGCCGTCGTTTGCTGCCGTGACGTTGCTGTCGCCATAGCGCTATTCGCCGGCGTCGATGATGGCGATGCACGGCCCGCCGCCCTGCGGACCCTGATGCATGGCGTCGACCGAGACGAACACGGCCGGATCGCCGATCGCCAGCGCGGCGACGCCGCCAACCGCGGCTTTGGCATGGCGATGCCAGGGCACGTCGGAATCGTCGAGCATGATCTGCCGGCGGCCGCGCAATTTGCCGGTGCGGTCCGCCTCGCACTTCATGAAGCAATTGACCACGCGCCCCTTGAGGTCCTCGGCGCGCGGGCGGTCCGGCAATTCGAGGCCGGCGCTGCGGATCGATTCATAGATGCCGTCGATGTCGAGTGCGTCTTTCATCACCGCGTGGCCGATGCGGTAACGGCCGCCGGCGCCGTTCCGGTTGCCGAGCAGCACGATCTGCGCCTGGGTCAGTTCGACGCCCGACGAGCAGGAGGCGACCGACGAATAAAGATCGAGGTTGCGGCAGATCTCCTCCGCCTTCGGCATCTTGATCTCGTGCAGGCCGACGGCGATGCCGAGCCCGGTGGTGCCGTTCGACACGCCCATCGACTCATGCACCTCGCAGAACACCTCCTTGCCGCGCTTGTGCGCGTCGAGCACCGAGTTCGACGGTGAGCAGCGGCGTCTTGGTCTGCACATAATGCACATCGGCCGGATCATCGATGCCGGCGTCGCGCATGGCGGCGCGCACGCCTTCGGCGACCTTCTCCACCATCGCCGGGCGGCCGATGTCCTCGGGGAAAATTTCCGCGCTCATGGCGGTGCCGATGGTCAGCCGCGCCTTGTTGGCCGGACCGGTCTTGGCATTACGGGCGAACACAGTTGCGTGCGGGGTAATGACGCCGTCGCAGCCGCCGGACCAGACCATCGGAATTTTCGAGATTTCGGCTTCCGGGCGCTTGCCGAGTTTCTTCAGCACGGCGCGGAACGCCTGGTCGGCGAGGATGCGGGTGAAATCGTTGACGCCGCCATTGCCCTCGGTCTTGCCGATGACGGCGATGACTTCGTCGGTCGCGAACTGCCCCTTTTTGATCGCCGCCTCCATGCCGGAGGCGTCCTGCACGTTCTTCAACTCGACTTTAACAACTTCAATCGCCATTACGCTTCGATCCTTGCTGCTTTAAGTTTCTTAGGCCGTGCGCACCCACGGCTTGACCTCGCCGCGGATCATTTTCTCGAAACCGGGCCCGCGATCGATCATCAATTTTTCGCCGCGCCGGCCGGCTTTGAGTTTGCAGCGCAACGCCGCGGTCGCCTTTTCGTCGATGGAAAACGAACCGGCGCTGTCCGGCTTGAGCACCACGCCGTAATCGTCGCGCGCGGCGGCGAGCGACACCTTGCCTTCGGTTACGTCGCGCGCCACCCATTCTGGTTCGCGCTCGAGCGGATCGCCCCAACCGCCGCCGCCAGTGGTGACCACACGGACAATCTGGCCGGCGCGCACCGGCTCGCCGTCGACCAGGCCGCCAAGCTCCCGGCCGTTGCCTTCGGCATCGACGGTGACGCAAAACGGCAGGCCTGCCTTGCCGCCGTCGAGGCCGTAGCAGCCGAGCCGCACGCGGTCGGCGGTGACGATGGTGCGGCAATCGACCAGCGCGCGGTAATACTTGTCGTAACCAAGACCGCCGCGGCGCTTTCCGGCGCCGCCGGAATCGGTCCGCAAAGCGAGCTTCTCGACCAGCAACGGAAAGCGCGTCTCGGTGAATTCGGCCGGCTGATTGCGCGAATCCGGCACGATGTGGATGGCGTCGTTGCCATCGGCGTAATAGCGCCCGCCGGAGCCGCCGCCGAGAACTTCGCGCGACAGGAACGCCTCGCCGTTTTTGTCGGCGCCGTAGAAGCCGGTGTAGCGGATGGTCTCCTGGTCGGCCGGCATGCGGCCGCCGGCGGCCTGCGCCACCACGCCGGCGAGGAGGCCGATGCAGCGCAGCAGCACAAACGAGCGCGCATTGGTTGCGGCCGGCCATTCCGGCGTGATCAGCGTGCCTTTCGGCGGAAAGATCACGTCGAATACTTCGCAGACGCCTTCGTTGACGTGAATTTCGGCGGCGCGTTCCGGCGTATCGGCGAGGTTGCGCAGGATCGGCGCGATCCATTTGATCAGGAACGCGCCGCCGGCATAGTCGGCCGGCCAGTTGATCGGCCCGGCCGATTGCGGATCGGTGCCGGTGAAATCGAGGGTGAGGCGGTCGCCTTGCTTGACCAGCGTCAGCGCGAGCTTGTGCAGCTTCGGATCGGTGACGCCGTCATGCTCGACGTAATCTTCCCAGCGATAGGTGCCGTCGGCGATCTTCGGCAATAACTCGCGGCGGAAGGTATCGCGGCAGGTGTCGAGGATCGCCTGGAAGCACGCCTCAACCGTTTCGCGGCCGAAGCGCTCGAACAATTCCGCCATGCGGCGCGCGCCCATCAGGCAGGCCTGCACCTCGCTGTCGAGATCGGCGGCGAGTGTTTCCGGCACGCGGGTGTTGCGCTTGACGATGGTGAACACCGCCTCGTTGCGCACGCCGCGGTCGTAGAACTTGATCGGCGGAATGGCGAGGCCTTCCTCGAACACGGTGGTGGCGGTGCCGGGCATTGAGCCGGGCACGCGGCCGCCGATGTCGTCGTGGTGGCCGAAGGCCTGGATGTAAGCGACGACTTCGCCTTGATGAAACACCGGCACGGTCGAGCACAGGTCGGGCAAATGGCCGATCGAGCCTTCGGTCAGATAGGTGTCGTTCATCAGGAATACGTCGCCGGGCTGCATGGTCTGCGGCGGAAAGTCCCGCACCACCGCGTTCGGCATCGCGGAGTAGGAGCGGCCGGTCAGCTTGCGGCAATAGTGGTCGAACAGCCCGACGCGGTAATCGTGCGCTTCGCGGATCATCGGCGAGCGCGCGGTACGCTCGATGGCATATTCGATCTCCGCCTCGATGGAATTGAGCGTGCCTTCCACGATTTGCAGGACGATCGGATCGACCTCGCTCCGGGGCAGGTCCGGCGCGGTCGGCCACGGCCATTCCTTGGCATGCACATTCATTATCGTCAGGCCTTCGTTGGGCCTTCGTTTTATGCGGTCAATCGACCATAATTTCCAGTCTCATTTTAGTGCAAAAATCGGAGGTCATCGTGACTTTACCAGATTCTGTAACCGAGCGGGCGCGGCATGGCGCCAAGGTGCGGCGCGATGTGCTCGGCGCCGCTTATGTCGACGCGGGCAAGCAAAAGGCCAACGCGTTCACCCAGCATTTTATCGAATTCACCCAGACCCAATGCTGGGGCAATGTGTGGCTGCGCGAGGGGCTCTCGCACAAGACGCGCAGCATGCTCAATGTCTGCATGCTGGCGGCGCTGGCGCGCTGGCATGAATTCGAAGTGCACGTGCGCGGCGCGCTCAACAACGGCGTCACCGTCGAGGAGATCGCCGAAATCCTCCTGCACACCGCCGTCTATGCCGGCATCCCGATTGCGTCCGAAGGTTTCCGCCGCGCCGATGCAATTATCGCGCAGGTAGCGGCAGAGAAGGCAAAGAGCTAAACGCCGAACTCTTGACGTTAAAATCGGCGGCGGGAAGCTTTCAAGAACGGATCGACCCCGATGTATGAGGAGTATGACGGCTTCCATCCGTTCACGCCCGAGCAAAAAGACCAATTGCGGGTCATCGTCCAGGAACTCGGGAACATGCGGTCGTGCTTCTGGATGCCGCCGATTCGCCGGAGCAGGAAATGCTTATGAGACGGATGTCGGACCTTGCCGACGCCCCCGGCCGGATTATGGACCTCTCGGAGCGGGAAATTTCCGTTTTGAACAAGCATCCCGACTGGCGGATCGAAATGATATCGATTCGGCGCTGGAGAAGGCGCTGGGCAAGCTCGATCAGGCCGGCAGTCCCAAGGCTAGAATATTTGGCGAACTGCTGCGGTGGAAGCTCCGCAAATTCGCGCATCACCTTTTATGCCGCGCCGATCCGGACGACAATGGTAACGTATGAATCCGGCTGCGTCCCGCTGCTGCCTTTCAGAATCGGGAGGCTGGAGTTTTTACAGCTCTTTCCCGATCATTCGATCGACCGAGTAAGGCCCGCCTCCCCGGATCGCGATGGCGAACATCACGATGCCGAGCAGCAGAATGTACTCGTAGCCGCCCTTGCCGGCCTCGAAGCCGTTCTTCAGATGCACGGCGAGGAGGCCGATCAGAAGCTCGATCGCGAGCGCCGCCGCAAAGAAACGCGTGAATAGGCCGAGGATGATGCAAATGGCGCCGACCGTTTCCAGAAACATGGCGGCGATTGCAAACGCCATTGCCGGTTCCAATCCCGATTTGGCCATCAAGCCGCTGACGCCGGCGACGCCATAGGTGCCGACCTTGAGCCAGCCGTGCATCAACAGGATAAAGCCAATGATCACGCGGAGAGCCGTGTAGGCGATATCGCGCCAGGACGCGTAAAATCCCGCGAGGCCCGGAAACAGCAATTTGTTTTCAGTCACCGACATAATTTCCTCCTCTGTTTTACGCGCCGCTTACCACCGGCGCGCTCATCCCCTTTGATCAATCATAGCATCGCACCGGCGCTCGGCAATCAACAGTTCGTGCGCTTGCGCCGGCATGCGCTAGCGAGTGGCGGCCTTGACGATCAGGATGCCGTGCGGATCGACGGTCAAATGCTGGCCGGGCAGCATCACTGTGGTCGAGCCGAATTCCTCGATAATCGCCGGACCTTCGAAAGTGAAGCCGGCGGGAAGGGAGGGCCGGTCGAGAATCGGCGTGTCGCGATAGCTACCGTCGAAATAGACCTGGCGGGTCGTTTGTTTCGGTGTGCAGGACGTTTTGATTTTCGGGATGCGTGGGCGATCGATCCGGCCGAAGCCAGACACGCAGAAATTCACCAGCTCGACTTTCTGCTGGCCGGCATAATTGTAGCCGAAGGTCTTGCGATGCGCAGCGTGGAACGCTTCGGTCAACCCGGCAATGAACTGCGCGTCGATCGCGCCTGATGGCGCCGGCACGCGCACTTCCATCGATTGTCCGGCGTAGCGCACGTCGGCTTCGCGACCGAGCGCGATGCGCGCGGGTGCGATGCCATCCTTCTCCAACGCGGCGGCGGCCTCTTTTTCCAGTGACGCGTAAATGGTGGCGATGGCCGTAAGATCGATCGCCTCCTCGTGCATCACCTTGGTGACCATGTGGTCGGTGCGCCAATCGACGGCCAGCAGCCCGAAGGCGGAGAGGTTGCCCGGATTGGGCGGCACGATGCAGGTCTTCATGCCCATCAATTGCATCACCGCCGGCGATTGCGCCGGCCCGGAACCGCCGAAAGCCAAAAGCGCAAAACCGACCGGATCAATGCCGCGCTGCACGGTCATTTGCCGGATGGCGTTGCCGTCGTCCCAGTTGGCGATCTCGACAACACCGGCGGCGAGCTGCTCGGCGGTGAGCTTGCCCGGTAGCCGGGCGGCGAGCGCCCTCAGGCCGCCGCGCGCGCGCTCGGTGTCGAGCGGAATGCCGCCGCCGATCAGCGCCGGCGGAATGCGCCCGAGCACCAGATTGGCGTCGGTCAGCGTCGGCTCGTTGCCGCCGTTCGGGTAGCACATCGGTCCCGGCACCGCGCCGGCGCTTTTCGGGCCAACCCGCAGTTTGCCTTCGCGCGAAATCCAGGCGACCGAGCCGCCGCCGGTGCCGATGGTGCGGACGTCGAGCATCGGGATGCGCACCGAAAACGCACCGACGCGGCCGCCATTGGTGATCTTCGGCTTGGCGGCTTCGATCAGGCAGAGGTCGGTCGAGGTGCCGCCGCCATCGAGCGTCACCAGATCGGGAAAGCCGGCGATCTCGGCGATCACCGCCGAGCCGAGCGCGCCGGCGGCCGGCCCGGACAACGCGGTGGTGATCGGCTTGCGCATCACCTGGTCGGGCGAGGCGACGCCGCCGGACGACTGCATCACCAGAAACGGCTTTTTGTTGAGCGCCGGCCCGAGCTCGTCGCGGATGCGGTCGAGATAGCGGCTCATATGCGGCTTGATGAATGCGTCGACCAGCGTGGTCACCGCGCGCTCGTATTCGCGGTATTCCGGCAGCACGTCGCATGAAAGCGACAGCGTGCAGTCGGGATATTCCTCGCGCACAATGGCGGCGGCGCGCCGCTCGTGCGCCGAGTTTGCGTAGGAGTGGAGCAGGCAGATGCCGACGGCGTGAATGCCGGCCTCGCGGAAATAGCGTGCCGCGGCGCGCACGCTCGCTTCATCGAGCAGGCGCAATTCCTCGCCGAGGTAATTGAGCCGCCCACCGGCCTCGCGCACGAAGCGCAGCGGCACGATTCGTTCCGGCTTCACCCAGAAATACGAATTGCCGTAACCCTCCGGCACCGCCTGGCGGGCGATTTCGAGGATATGGCGGAAGCCTTCGGTGACGATCAAGCCGAGGCCCGCGATCTCGCCTTGCAGCAGCGCGTTGGTCGCGACCGTGGTGCCGTGCGCCAGTACCGCGAGATCGTCGACGCCGGCGCCCCATTCGCCGAGGATGGCGTTCACGCCGCGGACCAGCGCCACGGCCGGATTGGACGGCGTGGACGCGACCTTGGTCACGCGCATCGCGCCGGATTTGTCGTCGACGCAGACGATGTCAGTGAAGGTGCCGCCGGTATCGATGCCGATCCGCAGCGTCGCACTGCCGCTCATACTGGAACTACTCCGTCGCGCTCAAACTCTACCGGCCGGCGGCATTATGCATCAAGCAATCCGCGTGTCCTATCGGGCCGGCCGCATTACGGCAATGTGGTGATGCCTAAAGTGGGAATCAGCCGGCGCTGGCGACGCGTATGTCTCGGGCGGCGAGCGGCGGCGTGTCGAATATCTGCCGGTCGTTGAGCTGCGGCGCATAAGAAAACACGTTGCCGTTGTAGGCGGCGTTGGCGTCGAACGCCATCAAAGGACTGTCGGCGCCGTCGGTCGCCGGTCGCATGTGCTGGAATCCGCAGTCGCCGAGAAAGGCCGTCATGTGCGCCATGGCGGCGCGCCGGCCGCCCGCCGCGAACGCTTCGCCGCATTCCCATACGACGAGCGCGACACGGCCGCTGCCAAGCAACGACTTTGCCCCGGCGATGATGTTCGGCTCAAAACCCTCGGCGTCGATCTTGAGAACAATCCGGCGGCCGGCCTGCTTTTGCAGATCGCCGATCGCGCCGTCGAGCGTCACGACCGGAACCCATTTCGACCGTGTTCTTCCGTCAAAGCGCGCATCGGCGCCGCGGATGCAGTGGCGCATGGTGGAATGGGCAATCAGCGGAGCCAGTCCCGCTTGATCGCCGCAGGCCGCGCACACGACCGCGACGTTGGCGCAATTATTCCGCGCGACATTCTCGGTCAGGATGGTTGCGTTCATCAGGTCGGGCTCGAAGGCCGCGACTTCAATGTCGCCGGCGGGATGGGTGGCGGCCTGAAAGCTGTAAAAGCCCCAGTGCGCGCCGACATCCACAAACAGGTCGCCGCGCCGCAGCGTGCGCTCGATGATGCCGCGAGTCGGCGGCTCGTAGCCGGAATTGGTCTCGTGCGCGATCAGATGCGTCGCGCCCGGGTCAGAAAGAAAATAAAGCGGAAAGTGCAAATTAAAGCGCGGCGTGCCGTCGGGCCGCTTGAGCGAGCCGGGCAGCGTCAGCCAGCCATTCGCGGTTTGCAAATTCGTGTTGATCGCCGGGTCCATCGCCCATCCGCCGTCGGGTCGGCGTGATCGACCGCGCGGCGCGCGAATCATTCCGACGCGCGCGGAGTATATACCCGAACCGGCCGCCGGCTTACGCGCCGGTCGGCCAGTGCCGCTCGCGAAACCAGTTGCGATAGTCGCTCATCTTGGCGCGCTGCGTCGCCGGCGCATGGCGCTTGCAGGTCAACGCCTCTTCGCTGTTGGGCGGCGCGCCCCAGCGCAATTCGACGCAGTCGTTGAGGTTGTAGCCCATCTCGAATTCCGCGGTGCGGTCGATGACGTCCTTGAGCGTGAGCGTCCATTGCGAGCCGTCGCTGCGCGTGTAGCTGAACTTACGCGACGAAAGCTCGGCGGCGAGCGCGTTCTGCAATTCCGCCTTTACGTCGGCCACGCTCTTGCCGGCCGGCATCGCGTAGCGCTGCGGCTTGCGGGCGACGCGATCCGGATAGCCGCGCACCACGTCGATGGCGATCAGCAGCCGGAAATCGCGCGCCGGGGTGGCGAAATCCTCCCACGCACCGGTGGTTGCGAAGATCGCCGCGCCGTCCGGCATCGAGGCATCGCCCTTGCCGCTGTTCTGAAACTTTCGCCCGTTCTCGACCGATCCCACCCGTGTCTTCACCTGCTCCTCGAGCGAGTCGATCGCTCCCTTCATCGCGCGCAAGGGATCGAGCGGCTCCGGCGACATCACCTCGTCCATGCGATCGTAGAAGGCCTCGACCGAAAGCTGCGACTGTTCGAGCGAAAAATCGCCGTAGTCCGTATCTTTGGCGATCTCGGCATTGGTCAGCCGCCGCAAACCGCCGTTTGCCTCGCGCACGATCGGCCGGAAGCGCTTGAAGCCCGGGCTGCCAAGCGCGGGCTCGTGCGCGAACAGGAAATTGCCGCGCCAAAACCGCTTGCGCGCGACGGTGCCGTCCGGCTCGCCGTCGACGGAAAGGAAAACGCCGGCTGCTCCGCCCGCCTCCGGCACGCGCCGCACCAGCATCATCACATGCCCGTACGGGTCGGCGTACACCGTACCCGGACGCAGCGTCTCTTGCGTGAGCGGCACGGTATAAAAATCGGTGTTGTCGTCGTTGGCCAAGACGCGCACGGCACCGGACTGCACGGCATCGGCGACGACGCGCAGATATTCGCCGAACGATTTTGTTTGCTCCGGCCGGGACGTATCCGGCGCCAGATTGGTATACCAGCCGAAGCATCGCGGCGGCTTGCCGCGCGAGCATTTTCCGTAGCCGAACGGCAAGCCCGTCTTGTAGGCGAAATACGCCCGCAGGAAATATACGAGGTCGGCGCAGTCGGGGCGCAGTGCGAGCCGCGCGTCGTCTTCGCCGGCGCCCAGATGGTTGAACAGCATGTTGCGCGAGCGGTCGCGCAGCACTTCATGCAAGGCCTTCCACGACGGCTCGGTGTCGAGCGGCGCGTCGAAAAGCTTCGCGATCCACGCGGAAAACAAATCTTCGTTGGCGCGATTCCAGCTGGCGCGTACCGGCCAGATGCTGCCGGCCGACGCCTGCGGCCGCGCCGGTGGGTTATCGTGCACGGCAATCTCGCGAGTGATCGTGCTGCATCCTGACGCAGCGAGCCTGGCTTGCCACATTCCCGGCGCCGGCGTCGCGACCTCGGCGAACCAGAAATACGGCGGGCCGCCGTTGCGCACGCGCGATTTGGCGGCGACGCTGCCGTCGGGTGCGACCAGCGAAAGTTCGCCATCGAGCGGCTTGTCCGCGGTGAAGAGGACGCGAAGCGGCGCGCCTTTCCAGGGCGCGAGCGGCGCCGGCAGCACGGCAACGCCGGCTGTATCGCAGCCGCCGGACAGAAATCCGGCTTTTGCGGCCGTTCCCGCGGACAGCAGGACAAACAGCGCGGCAACTATCGGCAAATATGCCGGTCCCGCGGCAATAGCAAACCGGCGTGCTGAAAACACCTTCGAACCCTCTTTGGAACGGCGCAACATAATGCAAAAGCTTTGGCTTAAAAATGGCGAAAGCCGAGGTTCGGCATTGCAACGGCCCCCGGTCCCGGCACGGCCGTCGGCGGGCATTTGCCGAGAATAATCATGCCTAGAACATCGTCCTTGCCGACGTCGGCGGTGTGCGCGGTGCCGACGACGCGGCCGTTCTTCATGACGCAAATGCGGTCGGCGAGATCGAATACGTCATGGATGTCGTGGCTGACGAGAAAAATGCCGATGCCCTCGGCCTTAAGCGCACGGACCAGCGCGCCGACCTGAGCGGTTTCCTGCGGACCGAGCGCGGCTGTCGGCTCGTCCATGATCAAAATCTGCGCGTTGAACAGGATCGCCCGCGCAATCGCCACCGATTGGCGCTGGCCGCCGGACAGCGCCTTGACCGGATCCTTGAAGCGCTGGAAGTGAGGATTAAGCCGCGCCATCACGTCGCGCGCCTTCGCCTCCATGGCGATGTCGTCCAGCGTGCCCCAGCGGGTCTTGATCTCGCGGCCGAGAAACAGATTGGCGGCGGTGTCTACATTGTCCGCCAGCGCCAGCGATTGGTAGATCGTTTCGATACCATATCGCCTGGCGTCGCGCGGATTGGCGATGCTCGCTTCTTCGCCGCGGACAAAAATTTGACCGGCATCGCGCTGGTAGGCGCCGGACAAGATCTTGATCAAGGTCGACTTGCCGGCGCCGTTGTGGCCGACAAGCGCCATCACCTCGCCGGCATGAACGTCAATCGAGGCGTGCTCGACCGCATGGATGCCGCCAAAGGCGAGCGAGATATCGCGCATCTCGACCAGCGGGGTGTGTGCACTTTGCATGCTCGCCTCAGCTACCGCGTTCGCCGGCGATAGGCGATGTCGAGCCAGGCGGCGAGCACCAGGACCAGACCGACGACGATGTTTTGCAGCGGCGTATCGACGCCGAGCAGGATCATGCCCGATTGCAGCGACTGCATCAGCACGGCGCCGAGCATGCCGCCGGCGACGGTGCCGACACCGCCGCCGAGCGAAGTGCCGCCGATCACCGCCGCGGCGATCACCAGAAGCTCGGCGAGCGTGCCTTCGGCGTTGGTGGCAGCATTGAGCCGCGCAATCGAAATCGCCCCGCTGACCGCGGCGAGAAGCCCCATCAGCACAAAGACTTTCAGAATGACCCAGCGGGTGTTGACGCCGGCGAGCTCGGCCGCTTCGGGATTGCCGCCGATGGCGTAGACGTAGCGGCCGAAGCGGGTACGCCTTGCGAGAAACGTCATCACAATGCCGATGCCGATGGCGATCAGCACCGGGATGGCGACGCCGTGGGCGATGAACAGGCCGCCTTCGGGAACGGCGATCTGGTTCGCTTCGGCGTAGCGGCGCGCGATACTGGCCGGCCAGGGATAAGCGTTGGCGACGGCGACCGCGCCGAGGATTGCCGCGCAGGCGGTGCCACCGAGCAGGAGTTCCGCCGCCACCGGCCGCAGCGGAAAGCCGAAGCGGTTGCGCCGGGCGCGGCCGCTGGCCAACAGCACCATGACCGCGGCACATGCCGCGGCGCCGACGGTCCAGCTCCAGGCCGCGCCGATGGCGCCTTCCGGACCGCCGCCCACGAGCGTGAACCGTCCGTCGAGCGGCGCCACGGTTTGTCCGCTCGTTACCCACCACGCCGCGCCGCGCCAGACCAGGAGGCCGCCGAGGGTGACGATAAAGGACGGGATACCGAGATAGGCGATGATGAATCCTTGCAACGCGCCGAGCGCGGCGCCGATCGCCAATCCGGCGGCGAGCGTAACAAGCCAGGTCGCGGGAAATTCAAAACCAAAAAGCTTCGGCAGCAGTCCCGCCTGGATCACGCCCATGACCATCCCGATGAAGCCGAGCATCGAGCCGACCGAAAGATCGATATTGCGGCTGACGATCACCAGCACCATGCCGGCGGCCATGATGGCGACCGGTGAGGACTGCACCGAAAGATTCCATAAGTTGCGCGGCGTCAGAAACAAACCGCCGGAAAGAACGTGAAAGACGAACCAGATGATCAGCAGCACGCCGACCATGCCGAGCATCCGCGTGTCGATTTCGGCGGCCTTGAGAAAGCGGGCGAGGGGTGACGGCACCGATCAGCCGCAAACTTTCACCGTGTCCGGCTTCACGCCCTGGCAGACTTCGTCCTTTTTGACCCAGTCGGCGTCGATCACCGCGTCGAGATTGTCCCTGGTAATCGGGATCGGCTTGAGGAACAGCGAATTCATCTCCACTTTCCTCGGTCCGCCGGAAAACTTCACGGCGCCGGGAATCTCGCCAGGCTTCTTGCCGGCGGCAAGTTGCGAAGCGATCTCCGCCGCCTTTCCGCCGAGTTCGCGCGCGTCCTTCCAGACCGACACCGTCTGGGTACCAAGCGCGATGCGGTTGAGCGCGGCGTGGTCGCCGTCCTGACCGGAAACCGGCACGCTGCCGGCCATGCCCTGCGCTGCGAGCGCGGCGATGGCGCCGCCGGCGGTCCCGTCGTTGGAAGCGACCACGGCATCGATCCTGTTACCGTTCTTGGTCAGAATCTGCTCCATATTCTTCTGCGCATTGGCGGGCAGCCAACCGTCGGTATAAGCCTCGCCGGCATTTTTGATCTTGCCTGCGTCGATGGCGTCCTTGAGCACTTCCATCTGGCCGGAGAATAAGAAATCCGCATTCGGATCGGCGGACGATCCTTTGATGAAAGCATAATTGCCGGAAGGCTTGGCCGCGAGCACCGCGCGCGCCTGCATGCGGCCGACCTCCTTGTTGTCGAAGGTGATGTAGAACGCATTCGGGTTTTCGATCAGCCGGTCGTAGCCGATCACAGGAATGCCTTCATCCACGGCCTTTTGCACCGCCGGCGCAACTGCGGAGGCGTCTTGAGCGAGCACGATCAGCGCGTTGGCGTCCCGGGCGATCAGGCTTTCGATATCGGCGAGCTGCTTCTGCGCTGAGGACTGCGCGTCAGCCGAAATGTATTTGTCGCCGGAAGCGGCGATTGCGGCCTTGATCGCGGCCTCGTCGGTCTTCCAGCGCTCCTCCTGGAAATTCGACCAGGAGACGCCGATCACCTTGCCCTTGGCTTCCGCGGTACTCGCCGGCGCAAGCGATAACGATAAGGCGACGCCCATCACCAGGGCGGTAAGCTTCCTCATGGCGTCCTCCCTATGCGGCCCGGCTCTTTTTTGCGCCGAATTCCTGTTTCCCATAGAAGCATTCTTACCGCCTCTGCTCAATTCGCAATCGCGGCGGACACCGGCTGAGGCTTGCCGACGACACTGCATTGATGGGACGCATTCCCATTCGCTAGGCTGCCCTGCACAGTGATTCGTCCGCTGTGGCGGCGAGCGAGCCATGATCGAAAGTCTCAGACCCTTCTCGGCGGCGCCGGTGCCGTGCAAAATCTGCGGCGGCGAGGCCGCGCCTTACGGCGTCGTCGACTTTCACAAGTCCTGCGCTGAGGCAAACGGCATCCGGCTGCCGCTTTCGGGCGTGCCGATCTATTACCGCCGCTGCGCGGTTTGCGATTTCCTCTTCACCGACGCGTTCGACGACTGGAGCCAAGACCAGTTCAAGGCGCACATCTATAACGACGGCTATCAAACCGTCGATCCTGATTATCTCGCCAAACGGCCGAGCGAGAATGCCGGCCTCGTCACGCAGCTTTGGGATGCGCATAAGGGCGAGACCCGCGTGCTCGATTATGGCGGCGGCAACGATGTATTTTGCGCCGCGCTTCGCGCGAACGGCTTCCGGGCGGCCGCTACCTACGATCCAATGACGCCGGAATATGCGCGCCAGCCGGACGGAACGTTCGAATTGGTGACCTGTTTCGAGACGCTCGAACACTTGCCCGATCCCGCTGGGGGCATCACCGCGATCCTCGAATACGCGGCGGATACGGGGTTGATTTTTTTCTCGACCTACGCCCAACCCGCCGATTTCAACAATTACGGCTTGCACTGGTGGTATGTCGGCCCACGCAACGGGCACGTTTCGATTTTCAGTAGGGAGTCGCTAAGGCGCGCCTTTGGCGCGCATGGCTACAAATATGTCGCACTCAGCGACAACCTACACATCGCTTTTCGCAAGCTGCCGCAGTTCCTCGCCCATCTGGATACGTCGAAGCTGGACCAGCCGATTCCTGCGCACGCGTGAGTTGAAGTGCCAGAGCCGTGGTTACTTCTTGAGCTCGAACACGATGTCCTGCGCGCCCTTCCAAAGGCAGAGCTTGCCGAGCTCGCGCAAATTCTCCCGGCCCTTGGTGATGGTGAGAAAGTGATTGCCGGCGAGCTGGCCGACTTTTGAGCAAAAATCGACCGCGCCGTAGGCGAGCAGAAATTCGGTCTCGCTGATGCCGCCGGGATAGAGAATGATTTCGCCCGGCGCCGGATGGCTGGTGGCGTTTTCATAGCCCAGCCCGAAATCGAAATCGCCGAGCGGGATCCAGCAGCCTTCGCCGCTCCATCGCACATGGATGATCTGCTGCCGGTACGGCAACATGCGGGTGAATTTGGCGCAGGTATTGGGGGCGGCTTCGTGCTCCATTTCTGCGTCGAAATCGTACGGCCCGGCTTTGATATGAAGTACGGTCATTGGGATCCAATCCTGTCGAGGAAATTCAAGAGGACGCGTGCGGCAATGTCGATGTCGGCGGGCGAAGCGTATTCGTCCGGGTTGTGGCTGACGCCGCCGCGGCAGCGCACGAACAGCATGGCGAACGGGATGATCTTGTCGAACGCCATCGCGTCGTGACCGGCGCCGCTCGGTAGCCGGCGCGGCGCGATGCCGAAACTCTCGGCCGCTTGCGCCATCTGGTCCGACAGACGTTCGTCGCATAGCGCGGCGGGCGCTTCGTGCCCGACCAAAAGCCGCGCGGTCACGCCGCGGCGCCGCGAAATGGCGACGATCGATTGCTTGATGTCGTTGACGGCATGCATCCGTTCCTGGTCGGACGGGCTGCGGATGTCGAGGGTGAAGCGCACGCGTCCGGGAATGGTGTTGGCGGCCGCGCCCGGCACGTCGAGCTTGCCGACCGTGGCGACCAGATTTGAGCGCGATTTCGCCCATGCTTCGATTGCCAGCAACATCTCCGCCGCTGCGACGAGGGCGTCCTTGCGCATCGGCATGGGCACGGTGCCGGCATGGCCGGCCACGCCGTCGATCTCGATCGCCGCGCGCGTGACGCCGTCGATGGCGGTGACGATGCCGACCGGCAGGTCTTCATTCTCCAGCACCGGGCCCTGCTCGATATGGACTTCGACATAACCAAGCGCGTGATCGGGCGACATAGCCTCCTCAGGCAGCCGCGACGGGTCGCAGCCGAAGGCGATCAAGGCCTGGCGGCGCGACACGCCGTCTTCGCCGACGTCATCGAGCGTTTTGACGTCGAACCTGCCGGCGAGCGCCTTGGCGCCGCCGAGCGTCGAGGCAAAGCGCACGCCTTCCTCGTCGCCGAAGGCGATCACCTCGATGGCGAAAGGAAAGCGCTTGCCGGCCCGGTTCGCGGCCTTGATCGCTTCGATGGCGGTGACGACGCCGAGCGCGCCGTCGAACCGGCCGGCGTCGCGCACGGTATCGATATGAGAGCCGATCATCAGCGTCTTCATGCCGCCGGCGTGCGCCTTCAGCCGGCCGACGACGCTGCCGGCGGCGTCGATCCG
Source organism: uncultured Alphaproteobacteria bacterium (assembly GCA_963747855.1). Classification (GTDB taxonomy): domain Bacteria; phylum Pseudomonadota; class Alphaproteobacteria; order Rhizobiales; family Xanthobacteraceae; genus BOG-931. The sequence continues at coordinate 1,148,945 of CAVVGN010000001.1, read as the reverse complement.
CGGCGTCATGCCGGCATCGCGCATCCAGCTCACCACGAGATCGGCGGCCTTGCGGTGCGCGGGGCTCAGATAGAGCCGCGTCAGGCGGCCCGTCTCGTCGCTCACTGCCGCCAGTTCGGCAATCCGGCTGGTGATTGCTTCGCCGAGGACGCCCTGTTTCGCTGGCTCCAGCATGCCTGCTCCGGATATTTCGCGGCTTTTAATGGAGGCATCGTCCCGCTTGGTCAACCGCGCGTTTCAATGGCGATGCTGTGGCTTGCGGACCCTTGAAGAAGCAACGCGCCCTCTGCCATGCTGGGTTTGCCGGGCTTCTGTAGCCTTAACTTAACGAAAGCCGCGATGTCCCCGTCCTCCTCCGGTTACCCGCGCGATCTCGCCGGCTATGGTCGCAATCCGCCCGATCCCCGCTGGCCGGGGGGCGCCCGCGTGGCGCTGCAATTCGTCGTCAATTTCGAAGAAGGCGGCGAGAATTCGATTTTGCATGGCGATCCGCACGCGGAAGCCTTTCTGTCCGATGTGCTCGGCGCCGCGCCCTGGTACGGGCAGCGCCACATGAACGTGGAATCGATGTTCGAATATGGCTCGCGCGCCGGCTTCTGGCGGCTGTGGCGGCTGTTTACCGCGCGCAAGATTCCGGTGACGGTGTTTGGGATCGCGACCGCGCTCATGCGCAACCCGACGATCGTCTCCGCCATGCACGAGGCCGGCTGGGAGATCGCCTCGCATGGACTCAAATGGATCGACTACAAGAATTTCTCCCGCGCCGAGGAAGCGGCACACATGCGCGAGGCGGTCCGCCTGCACATCGAGGCGACCGGCGAGCGGCCGTATGGCTGGTACACCGGTCGCACCTCCGAGCACACGCTGCCACTGGTGCTGGCCGAGGGCGGCTTTCTCTATTCCTCCGATTCCTATGCCGACGACCTGCCCTATTGGGTGAGCGGGCCCAACAATGCGCCGCATTTGATCATTCCCTATTCGCTCGACGCCAACGACATGCGCTTCATCAACCCGCAGGGCTTTGCCGCCGGCGATGAGTTTTTCACTTATCTGCGCGACAGCTTCGACGTGCTCTACGCCGAAGGCGAGCATGCGCCGAAAATGATGTCGATCGGTCTGCATTGCCGGCTGGCCGGCCGGCCCGGCCGCGCCGCGGGCCTGATTCGCTTCCTCGATTACGTCGCCGGCTTCGAGCGCGTCTGGACCGCGACCCGGCTCGATATTGCGCACCACTGGTACCGCGAGCACCACACGCTCGGTGCGAATGCGCCGGCGACCGCGTGAGTATCGGTAACGTTATGGCGCCCGTTTCGCTCGACACGCTCAACACCGCCGACCGCAAGGCGTTCGCCGCCGCGCTCGGCGAGGTGATGGAGCTTGCGCCGTGGGTGGCGGACGCGGCGTTCGCGGCCCGGCCGTTTGCCAGCGTCGTGGCGCTTTATGCGGCGATGGCCGACGCGGTGCGCAACGCGCCGGAAGCGCAAGTGCGCGCGCTGCTTGGCGGCCACCCCGATCTCGCCGGCAAGGCCGCGCGCGAGGGCAAGCTCACCGCCGATTCCACCGCCGAACAGGCGGGTGCCGGACTGGATCGTCTCAGTGAAGAGGAATTCGCCGCCTTCCACCGGCTCAACGGCGCCTATCGCAAGAAGTTTGGCATCCCGTTCATTGTATGCGCGCGCCGGCACGGCAAGGAATCGATCCTGCGCGAATTCGAGCGCCGGCTGCAAAACGACGCGGCGGCGGAGCGGGCGACAGCGCTGGGCGAAATCTTCCGCATTGCCGCGCTCCGGCTCGACCAGCGCGTGACCGGTCCGGACCGGCTCAAAGTGCACGGCCATCTCTCGACCCATGTGCTCGACACTCACGGCGGCCACCCGGCGCGGGGTGTGGCGGTCGAATTGTGCGAGATCGCGGCAGGGGGCATGCGCACGCTGAAGCGCGCCGTCACCAATGCTGATGGCCGCACCGACGAGCCGTTGTTCGGCGGCGTGCCGATCCCGATCGCTACCTACGAGCTGCGTTTTTCCGTTGGCGAATATTTCGCGCGGGCGCACGCACCGGTGACCGATCCGCCGTTTCTCGACGTCGTGCCGGTGCGGTTTTCCGTCGCCGAGCCGGAGGGCAAATATCACGTGCCGCTGTTGGTGACGCCGTGGTCGTATTCGACCTATCGCGGTAGCTAACAAGCCCGTGTAGTCTGCGCCACTGCCCGAAGAGACCGGCGCGCAGCATTAAGGGAGGAATTGTGGTGGCCGAGACACGTCCGCTGTCCGACATTCTGCCGAAGGAAATGAACGAGCTTAAGGTCAAGCCGCTGTTCACGCTGCTCTTGACCGTGGCGCCGCCCATCAATGTCGGCAAGACGCCGGGCGTCGACCGCCGCGTCGGCGTCATCACCGGCGGCCGGTTCGAGGGCGAGCGGCTGCGCGGCGAGCTCTTCCCCGGCGGCGGCAGCGACTGGCAGTCGATCCGGCCTGGCGACGGCGCCTGGATGATCAATGTGCGGATCGTGCTCAAGACCGACGACGGCGCCATCATCGGCATGCCCTATACCGGCATCCGCCAGGGGCCGAAGGACGTGCTCGACCGCATCGCCCGCGGCGAAGTCGTAAAGGCCACCGATTATTATCTGCGCATTTCGGCGACGTTCGAGACCGCGTCGGAAAAATACGGCTGGCTCAACAACGTCATTAGCATCGGCGTCGGCCATCGCCTGCCAGAAGGGCCGATCTACCAGATGTTCGAGGTGCTGTAGCGGCCCACCATTGGGCATTTGCCCCCCGTCGTTAGCGAACGGTCAAGGCGGCGCTTTTGCTATAGACGGCGGGTTACGCCTTCGGCTAACCCGCCCTACAATCGGCGAAACGGGGGAGCGCGCACATGTCGGGCCCAGCGCATTTGTTCGATATCACCGACGGCGTGGTTGTGTTGCGCCTGATCTGCGGATTGTTCTTCATTCCGCACATCGTCGGCAAATTCACCGAACCGGCGACGCTCAACTTCTTCAAGCAAGCGAAATTCCATCCGCCGGCGACCTGGATGTATGTCGCCGGCACCATCGAGGTGTTCCTGACCATCGGTCTGGTCTTCGGCATCTACACGCCTTACGTCGCCGCGATCGCCGCGATTCATTTGGCGGTGGCGGGAGCGGCGACCTTCAAGGTGACGCGGAAATGGATCTGGGTGATCGGCGGCTTCGAATATTGTCTGTTCTGGGCGCTGGCTTGCGTGGCGCTGGCGCTGCTGACGTGGCCCAAATAGCCGGTCCAGATAGCCGGGCAAAGTGAAATGAGGAGTTGCGCGTGATCAAAGCGGGTATTGTCGGACTCGGCTGGTGGGGCAAGACGCTGGTCGAGTCGGCCGGAGGAAGCGACGCCATCAAGTTCGTGGCCGGCACGACGCGCACGGTGACGCCGGAGGTCGAGGCATTCGCCAAGCAGAAGGGGCTCAAGCTCACCGGCGGCTATGATGGTCTGATCGGCCATGCCGGCGTCGACGCGGTAGTGCTGGCGACGCCGCATTCCATGCACGCCACGCAGGTGATGGCCGCGGCTGCCGCGGGCAAGCACGTTTACTGCGAGAAGCCTTTCACGCTGACCAAGCGCGAAGCGGAAGACGCGGTCGCCGCCGCGCGCAAGGCCGGCATCGTGCTCGCGGTCGGCTACAACCGCCGCTTCCATCCGGAGATGATCAAGCTGCGCGAAATGATCCGCGGCGGCGAGCTCGGCACCATCCTGCACGTCGAAGCGACCATGACGTTTCCCAACGCGCTGACCATCAATCCGAAGCACTGGCGCGCCGACAAGGCGGAGACACCGCTCGGCGGGCTGATGCCGATGGGCGTGCACGCCATCGACGGCATGATCGATCTGTGCGGGCCGATCGATCATGCGTTTGCGCAAAGCTTCCACCGCGCCGCCCCGATCGACGCCGACGACACCACCTCGATCCTGGTGCGGATGAAGGAGGGCATGTCCGGCTATCTCGGCACTATGACCACGACCGGGCCGGGCTTTTCCTTCCAAGTGTTCGGCTCCAAGGGCTGGGTGCGGCTGGAGGGCCTTACTCACGTGGCCGGCGCGTCCTCCGAGGAGCGGCGGCTGCGGCTGTTCGGCACCTGCAAATTCCAGCCGGTGAAGGGCGAAGCCAAGGTTTGGCAGGCGGCTTCGCTGGACGTGACCCGCGCCGCGCTCGAGGCCTTCGCCAAGGCGGCGCAGGGCGGGCCGGCCTATCCCATTCCGACCGATCAGGTGATTGCTGGCGTCGCCGCCACCGAGGCGATCATCCGCTCTGCCGGCTCCGGCAAGGTGGAGAAGGTGCAGTGATGAGTGTTTGTCATTCCGGGACCGAACGAAGCGAGGGACCCGGAATCCATAACCCCAGCGCTCGGACTATGGATTCCGGGTTCGCCGCTCCGCGGCGCCCCGGAATGACGGTTGGATACGGACACGAAAAACAGGAAAACGAAAAATGGATCTCGGAAACGGTCTCGGCCATCTGACCTATTCGACGCTGGTGCATCCCGCCGACGACTGGGAGCAATTGTGGAATTCGCTCAACACCTATCTGCCGAAGGTCAAAGCGCGCTTCGCCGGCAACAAGTCGTTCGGCGTGTGCATCCGGCTCGCCGCCAAGACCGCACATACGCTCGCGAACAGCGCCGCGGAGCGCAACAAGCTGAAGAAGTTTCTCGAAGACAACGACATGTACATCTACACCGCCAACGCCTTCGTCTACGGCCACTTCAAGGGCGACAAGGTGAAGGAGGAGGTGTACGAGCCGGATTGGCGCAGCGAAGAGCGCACGCAATACACCATCAATGTCGCCGACATCCTCGCCGACGTCTGCCCGCCCGGCATCGCGCCGTCGATTCAGAGTTCGCCGCTCGGCTTCAAGGCGCGCGTCACCGGCGGCGACGTCGTCGCGGCCTACACCAACAACGTGCTGCGCGTGGTCGCGCACCTCATGGCGCTGGAGCAAAAGACCGGTCGCACCGTGCAGCTCGCGCTCGAGCCGGAGCCGTTCTGCTTCCTCGAAACCACCGACGAGACCATCGCCTATTTCCGCGATCATCTTTATTCCGGCGCATCGGTGGAGAAGCTCGCCAAGCTCGCGCATGTGCCGATCGCCGATGCCAACGAGGCGCTGCGCCGGCATCTCGGCATCGTCTACGACATCTGCCACCAGGCGGTGGAATACGAGGACATCGGCGCCTCGCTGCAAAAGCTGGTCGACGCCGGCGTGCCGGTGTTCAAGCTGCAGGAAGCCGCCGCCCTGCACATGCCTGAAGTCACGCAAGGGGTGGTCGACACGCTCAAGCGCTACGCCAAGACCATTTACCTGACCCAGACGCTGGAAAAGCGGAACGGCAAGATCACCAAATACCTCAACGTCGACGACGCCATCGCCGCGTTCGAGAAGGACCCGAACGGCCCGCGCGAATGGCGCACGCACATCCACGTGCCGGTGTTTCTCGACGATCTCGGGCAATTCCGCACCACGCGGTTTGCCATCGCCGACGCGCTCCGCTTCCACAAACAAAAGCCGCTGTCGCGGCATCTCGAAGTCGAGACCTACACTTGGGACATGTTGCCCAACAGCCTGAAGTCGAGCGACATCGTCGATTACATTTGCCGCGAGCTTGAGTGGGTGAAGGGCCAGCTGGTTTGAAGCTTCTTTCCCTCCCCCCTTGTGGGGGGAGAGTAGGGAGGGGGGGGTCGGCGCGCAGCAGCCAAACCTCCACGCAATGCCGTTCCACCCCCCCCACCCCTAACCCCTCCCCACAAGGGGGAGAGGAACACTTAGGAGCGACGATATGAAAGTCGGATTTATCGGGCTTGGCCGCATGGGCCAGGTCATGGTGCGGCGTCTCATCGAGGCCGGGCACGAGGTCGGCGTGTATAACCGCTCGCCGGAGAAGATAAAGCCGCTGACCGACGCGGGCGCCAAGCCCGTCGCCTCGATCAAGGCGGCGGCGACTTTCGGCGAAGCCGTGTTCACCATGGTGTCGGACGACGCCGCCGTGTTCGAGGTGGTCAACCAGCCGGGCGGCATCAGGGAATCTCTGCCGCGAGGCGGCGTGCATATCTCTGCCGGCACGCACAGCGTCGCCGCCATCCAGAAGCTGACGAAAATCCACGCCGACGCCGGGCAGGTGCTGATCGCTTCGCCGATGCTCGGCCGTCCGGAAGTCGTCGCCGCCGGCCAAGCCGGCATCCTGGTCGGCGGGCCGGCGCAGGCGGTCGAGCGCCTGCGGCCGCTGTTCGCGGCGATTGCCCCGCGCGTGGTCGAAACCGGAACCAAGCCGGTTAGCGCCAGCGTGATCAAGATCGCCAACAATTTCGTGCTCGGCTGCGCCATCGAGGCGCTGGGCGAGGGCATCGCGCTCACGCGCAAATACGGCGTCAAGGCCGACGTGTTCTACCGGGTGATGACCGAAGGCTTGTTCAACTGCTGGGCGTATAAGACCTACGGCAAGTTCATTGTCGACGAACAATATCTTCCGGCCGGCCAGCGCGCGGTGAATGGTCTAAAGGACGCGAACCTCGCGCTCGCCGCCGGTGAAGCGGTCGGCGTGCCATTGCCGTCCGGAAACGTCTGGCGCGATCGGCTGGTCGGCGCGGTCGCACACGGCGAGGGCGAGCACGACTGGGCGGTGATGGCGAAGGACCAGGCGCGGGCCAGCGGGCTTGCGTAAACGGGGAATGACCCCGTCCCCTGCATTGCTGTCCTAGAAGCTGCCAAGCGATCCAGCAGCAAAAAAATGTCAGACGACGCGCGCCATGTCTCAACATCAGAACGCGTTTTCGCCGTCTCTATGCCAAGTCAAATGCTCATGAAGCAATAATTCAAGTCTTGGCCCATGCTCTCGCGGGAAGCGTCCGAGAGCGTCAAATATCATTGCTTAGCTGGGTCTTCATAGATGCCGATGATAAGAAGCCATGCACCCGAAATGAGGAATGCAAATAAAACAATGGTTGCAACAGCTGCGATGTAAAGTCCTTCGCTATGTCCGAAAATAAGAAAAATTGCGCCTATAACTTCAGCGAGGTAACACATTGTGCCGCCTGCAAGCCGCGGCGTGTTTAACCCAATAGAGCTCGTGCCCGATCTGATAGCTACAACATAACCCCTGATAAAGACGATTGTTGCGATGAGCCAGAGGAAAAGCCACTCAAAGCCGAGCGCTCCAAGATATTGATTTCCGATAAGCGCAAAACTGCACGCCATGAAAACCGCGCTGAAGCCCGTTAGCATATTAATTGCCCGGTTTTTATGTGTCGCGTTTTGGATAATGATTTCGGGATTGATCGACATCGCGACAAAAATCAAACCTGCAAGCGCCGCCGTGCCGCCGCCCACCATGACAAAAAAGTTGTTCCATTGATCCAACATAAAACATTTTTCCTCAGTTCTCATTCCAGGATGGGTATTCCCTGCAACGCAGCATGATTTAAAAATATGCCGCGCACGCCCAACACAAGTCCACCAAGGGTATCGTCGCCGATTTTAGCGTTGGTGAACCAAAGGCGTAAGTCGGCCTTTACCTCCCGCGGCGGGATTATGCTTCGCTAATTCGCCCCGCGCTTTACCCGAAAACAGCCTTGCGGCGTTCAAGGCTTGCCGGCGGCCACAGCGTCTTGGAGTTGTAGTAGGTCTCAAAAGCCGGAACGCCGTCTGGCAACTTCACCCACGGCAGCTTCGAGCGAACATAGATGTGTACGTCCGGCGTCAGCGCTGCCGGATCGTCGAGCGTGCCCACCCGGACGAAGCGCAATTTGTCGGCGCCGCCATAGACGCTCCAGACCGCGATCTTGCACGCGGGACAGCGATAGACTTTTTGTTGCCGGCCGTTGTCGGTCGGCAGGATCGTTTCGTCTGGACTGCCGGACAACAGCCCCACCCGGTCGGCCTCGACCAGCGCATTGAGCACGAAGGCGCTGCCGGTTTGCTGCTGGCAGTCGCGGCAATGACAGCAATGCACGAACATCGGCGCCGACCCGAGCCGGTAGCGCACCGCGCCGCAGCTGCAGCCGCCTTCGAGCGTGTCGGGCACGGGTTCACGTCCTCTCACTCACTGCGTCATTGCCGGACTTGATCCTGCAATCCATGCGGAGCTGCCGTTCGACTGGACCGCCGGGTCAAGCCCGGCGGTGACGAGTTGCGTTAAGCAAACGCCGCCTTGAAGTCGGTGACAAATTGCCTGGTGGTGATCGGCTCGCGCTTGAGCAGGTCGCGGATCAGTTGGGTCTTCTCGGTGGAGAATCCGCCGGCATTGCCGACCTTGGCGATGGCGACGAGATGCGTCACCAGCGCGTCCGGCATGTTGCGCGCTTTCATCGCCGCCTCGTTCTGCTCCACCGTCACCGGGACGTAAGCGATTTTGTGGCCGAGCACGTCCGAGAACACTTCGACGAATTCGCCGTTGGTGGTCTGCTTGCCGGTGAATTCGTAGGTCTTGCCGGCATGCGGCGCCGGATCGGCCAGGATGCGCGCGGCGACCGCGCCGGTGTCGCGCACGTCGGTCCAGGCGATCGGGAAATCGGCCGGATAGGGCATCACGGCCTTGCTGTCGGATTTGATTGTCGGCGCCTGCCCGAACCAGTTCTGCATGAACAGGCCGGGCCTTAAGATCACCCATCCGAGCTTGCTGCCGCGCAGCTTCTCGTCGACCGCATGCTGCGCGCGCCCGGACGGCACGATCGAGTCCGGGCCGACGACCGAACGGCCGGCGGAGAGCCGCACCAGATATTTGACGCCGGCCTCTACCGCCGCGTCGATGGCGTTGTTGTTCTGCTCGGCGAGTTGCGGGCTTACATTGGTGGTGACGAACAGCGCGTTCATGCCGTTGAACGCTTTGGCCAGCGCCGCCTTGTCGCTGAGGTCGGCGACCGTGACTTTCGCATCCGCGCCCAGCACCTCGCGCGCCTTGTCGGCGTTACGCACCACAGCGACCGGGTTTTGCCCCAGCGCCTTCAGTTCTTTCACCACCGCCCGGCCGGTATTGCCGGTTGCGCCCACCACAGCGATCATTCTTTTCACTCCATGTTCGGGTCGGTCACATCAGAAAGAAGCCGCCATTAATATCCAGGTCGTGTCCGTTCACGGACTGATTGTCGAGCAGGAAAAACACGGCGTGGATGATGTCGGCCATGGTCGCGAAACGCCGCGTCGGCGTGCGCGCCAGTAACGCGTTGACGGTTGGGTTCTCGCCTTTCTTGACGACAGCGTCCCATTTGGGTGAATCGCCCACCAGCCCTGGGGAGACCGAATTGACCCGGATCGGCGCAAGTTCGACGGCGAGCGTGTTCATCATCCCAACAAGGCCGGCGTTGGCGATGCTGATCATGGTCGAGCTTGGATAGGGCCGCTTTTTGGCCATGCCGCCAAACAAGACGATCGAGGAGGTCGGCCTGAGCCGCGGCAGAGCCGCGTTAACGGCCTCAAGATAGCCGGTGAGCTTGACGTTGAGGACGCGTTGCGCTTCGGCGGCATCGAAGGTCTTGACCGTCGTGGTCGCGGAATAGATCGGGACGAGCACCAGATGGTCGATTGGTGGGCCGCTGGCGAGGCCGGCGCGGATCGAGTTCTGCATCCTCAAGGTCGATGTGACAACCGATCACGTCCGGTCCGATCGATTTCGCTGTCGCGGCGGCGCGTTCGGCGCCGCGGCCGGCGACGGTGAGCGTGCAGCCGAGCGCATGCGCCGCCTGCGCGAGCGGCACCCCGATGCCCGAGGTGCCGCCAATCACGACCGCATGCTCGCCAGCTTTCGGCAAAGTCTCCCCCGCACTATCTGTTGTTGCAGCATAGCCCTATCAGCTTTAGCGCGGCGTTGAAAATCCTGGCTTGCGCCGTGTGCGCCATGCGCTAATTGTCTTACGCACGAGCCCGCCGTGAGTTTCGAAACAGCCGCGGTCGCCGCAAAAACCGTGAGGAAATGCCGATGAAATACAACCGCAAGCAAGCGACCGCCTCCTGGGGCATGATGGCCAAGGACTGGGAGCAGGGCATCGATTATGCCCGCCTGCACAAGGCGCGGGTCAAGCGCGCGCAGGAAGCGATCCGGCACGCGGGGCTGGGCGCGGTGCTGGCGTTCAACTTCGACAACATCCGCTACATCACCGGTACGCATATCGGCGAATGGGCGCGCGACAAGTTCATGCGTTACGCGCTCTGCCCGGTGGTCGGGGAGCCGATGCTGTGGGATCCGGCGCCTCCGGCGAAACGCATTTCCTCGCCGTGGATCGCCGACAACGTCGCCGCGCCGATCTCGACCATGCAGGGCGGACTTCCCCTGCAATTGAATATCCAGGGCGACTTCGCGAGGCAGATCAAGAAAGTGCTGATGAAGCTCGGCATCGACAAGGAGCCGATCGGCATCGACCTGATGGAACTGCCGATGCTGCGCGCGTTGGAGAAGGAAGGCATCGAGGTGGTCGACGGCCAGCAGGCCATGCTCGACGCCCGCGAAGTCAAGACGCCGGACGAGATCGAGCTTCTGAAAATGGCCTGCGCCATGGTCGACGCCACTTACGTCGACATCGCCCGCGCCATCCGCCCCGGCACGCGCGAGAATGAATTGGTCGCCATCGCCAACGACCGGCTGTTCCGCATGGGCTCGGAGCGGGTCGAGTGCGTCAACTCGGTGTCGGGCCAGCGCGGCCGGCCGCATTCGCACACTTTCTCCGACCGGATGATCCAGCCGGGCGACATGGTGTTCCTCGACATCATGCATTCGTTCAACGGCTACCGCACCTGCTACTACCGCACCTTTATCTGCGGCGAGCCGAACAAATATCAGATCGACGCCTACGAGACGGCGTCGAAGTGGATTTCCGCCTCGATCGACCTGATCCGCCCTGGCATCACGCCCGACCAGGTGGCGCAGGTGTGGCCGGACGCCAAGGACTTCGGCTACCGCGACGAAGCGGAGGCGTTCCTGCTGCAGTACGGCCACGGCGTCGGCCTGTCGCTGTGGGAGCGGCCGATCATCAGTAAGCGCTACACCGGGCAGAACGCGCCGCTGAAGGAAGGCATGGTGTTCGCGCTCGAGACCTGGAAGGGCGCCGAGGACGGCTCCGGCGCCGCCCGCATCGAGGAAGAAGTTGTGGTCACCAAGGACGGCTGCCAGATCATCACCAACTTCCCGTCCGACCGGCTCATTTCCTGCGGCCTGCCGGGCTGCGAGGTGTTTTAGGTTTCATCCGCCCCCGCGCAGTGAAACGGAGCGGGGGCGGGGGACCATGCGCAGCATGGTGGAGGGGGCATCCGCGAGGTAGCTTCGCCGCCGCCCCTTCCACCGCGCTACGCGCGGTCCCCCTTCCCCGCTTCGCGGGGCAGGATAATGCTCGTCATTGCGAGGAGCGAAAGCGACGAAGCAATCCAGAAATTCGTGCTTGCGCTTGATTGCTTCGCTTCGCTCGCAATGACGAGAATCCGCGCCATCGTTGCGTGAAACGGGACCAACTCCCATGACTCCATCGGAAAAAATCGACAAGCTGATCGCCGGGATCACCGACTGGCGCGGCAAGACCTTCGCCGCAATCCGCAAGTGCATGCGCGCGGCCGATCCGGAGATCGTCGAGGAATGGAAGTGGATGGGAAGCCCGGTGTGGTCGCGCGACGGACTGATCGCGGTCGCCAACGCCCACAAAGGCAAGGTGAAGCTGACCTTCGCCTACGGGGCGAAGCTCGCGGACCGCGATAAGCTGTTCAACGCCGGCCTCGGAGGCAACATGCGGCGCGCGATCGATTTTTTTGAGGGCGACAAGGTCGATGAGCGGGCGCTTAAAAATCTCGTCCGCGCCGCCGTCGATTACAATCAGGCGAAAAAGAAGAACAAAGCGCCGGCGGGCAGTCGCGCGAAGGCGCGAAAAAGTAAAAAGGCGTAAAACTATCGTTTCTTGGCCTTGGCGGCCCGTATGGCGTAGGTGTGCGCCACCTCGGCCGCGCAAATTGCCCTGATCGATTGGAACAGGGTGCCTTCTTTGCCGGCGAAGCTGCGGCCGCATGCGCCGGCCTTGCGCTCGTAGCCGCGGCGCGCGCGGTCGCTCAGCGATGCCAGGAAGTTACCCTCGCATTTCCTGATCACGATCAGGGCTACGCCGACGTCGCCGCTCGAGCCGAGCTGGCACGCCATGAGCAATTGCATCGAAGCGTGGCAGGAGGGCGCATCGGTCACGCTCTTTTCGACCTGGTCGTAGCCCGACACCGGGCAGTCCATCGCCGACGCGGGCGCGGCGCCGGACGCCATGAGCCAAATGCCTAAGCCAAGAAACGGTCTGCCCAACATTCTGACCCTCTCCCCAACATCGCCACTTCTTGCCACCGGGGCCGCTGGAAAGAGTGGAAGTGAACGTTTGTCACGGCCGGGCTTGTCCCGGCCATCCACGTCTTTACCTTAGAGAGGCAAGCGCAGACGTGGATGCCCGCAACAAGTGCGGGCATGACGATGCAGAAAGCGCGAAAACGTGTCGCATACGCCCGTCACCATCCTCACCGGCTTCCTCGGCAGCGGCAAGACCACATTGCTCAACCGCGCGATGCGCGATCCGGCCATGGCCAACACCGCGGTGGTGATCAACGAATTCGGCGAAATCGGGCTCGATCACATGCTGGCGGCGCAAAGCGACGACACTATCATGGTGCTGGAAAACGGCTGTCTGTGCTGCACCGTGTTCGGCGATCTCGTCATCACGCTGAACAATCTCTATCACCAGCGCGAGGACGGCGTGATTCCGCGCTTCGATCACGTGGTGATCGAGACTTCGGGGCTGGCCGATCCGTCGCCGTTGATCCAGGCGTTCCTGTCCGATCCAACCTTGGCCGGGCTTTACCGGATCGGCAGCGTGATCGCGACGGTCGATGCGGTGAACGGCCCGAACACGCTCGACGAGCATATCGAATCCGTGCGCCAGGTGGCGCTCGCCGACCACATCCTCATCACCAAGCTCGATCTGGTTTCTCCGGAAAAAGCGCGCGACGCGGAGCAAGCATCGCTCACCGCGCGGGTGCATCGCCTCAATCCGGCGGCGAAGATTACCCGCATCGACGATCCAGGCTTCGACATCGGCAAGGTCTTGCGCGCCGACGCGCTCAAACCCGGCGATGCCAAGGCCGACGCGCGCGCCTGGCTCAACGCCGCCGCCTATGAGCGGGCCGATGCGCATGCGCACCACGACCATAAGCACGGCGATCACGACCATCATCATCTGCACGACCGCGACATCGCTTCGTTCTGCTTTACGCGCACCGAGCCGATCACGCGCGAGGCGCTGCGGCTTTTGCTCGACGCGTTGCAGCAAAATCTCGGGCCCAACCTTCTCCGCGTGAAAGGCATCGTGCATGTGGCGGAAGAGCCCGATCGCCCGGCGGTAATCCAGGGCGCGCAGCAGCTCCTGCACAATCTCACCTGGCTCGACTGCTGGCCGGATGCCGATCGCACCAGCAAGATCGTGTTCATTACCCAGGGTTACGACCGCGCCGACGTCGAAGACATGATCGCGGTGCTCGACCGCGTGGCGAGCCGCACCGCCGCGGCGCGCGCCCGCGCGCAGGCGCAACCGAGCGGATGAGGTTTGCGGATGCGCGGCCCGAAAAGCGCACCTCGTGTTCCCGCTCATTCCCGCGCAAGCGGGAATCCAGTGACGACGTTTCGCGAAAAGCTGGGTCCCCGCTTTCGCGGGGACGAGCGGAAGATGTAACGCCCGTGACCGCGCCGGCAGTCACAGCCAATTTATCCGACTGGGAGCGGCATCTGACGTTGCCGGACGGGCAAACGGTGCATATCCGCCCGATCCGGCCGGAGGACGAGGCGCTGTATGCACCGTTCGTCGCCGCGGTGACGCCGGACGATTCGCGGCTCCGCTTCTTCGCGCCGCTGAAGGAATTGAGCCGCGAGCGGGTGGCCGCATTCACCCATCTCGATTACGCGCATGCCATGGCGTTCATCGCGCTCGACGAGACAAGCGGCGAAATGCTCGGCGTGGCGCGGCGGCATGACATCGGCGGCGATGCCGGCGAATACGCCATCATCGTGCGCTCGGATCTCAAGAGCCACGGGCTCGGCTGGCAGCTGATGCAGCTGATGATCGCCTACGCCCGCGCGCACAGCCTGCGCGCGATCGAAGGGCGTGTGTTGCACGAGAATAACGCCATGCTCGATATGTGCCGGCAGCTCGGATTTGCGCTTGAGAACGACCCGAAAGACGCGTCAATCTGTGTCGTCAGGCTGAAGCTCTGACGACGGGGGCGGAAATGTCGGGGGACGAATACGATTACATCATCGTCGGCGCCGGGTCGGCCGGTTCGGTGCTGGCGAACCGGCTGTCGGCGAAACCCGACATCAAGGTGCTGCTGATCGAAGCCGGCGGCTCGGACAAGTCGCTCTATGTGCGCATGCCGGCCGGCATCGCCAATCTGTCGGGGCCGAAGTTTAATTGGGGCTACACGACCGCGCCGCAGGCGGCGATGAACGGACGGCGCATGTATCAGCCGCGCGGCCGGCTGATCGGCGGCTCAAGCTCGGTCAACGCCATGGTCTATATGCGCGGCCAGGCGGCGGACTACGATCATTGGCGGCAGCTTGGCAATGCCGGCTGGGGCTACGACGATGTGCTGCCGTTGTTCAAAAAATCCGAACGCAACGAGCGCATCGACGACGCGTTTCACGGCCAGGATGGCCCGCTCAACGTTGCCGAACGGCCCTACACCAATCCGCTGAGTCACGCTTTCGTCGAAGCGGCGCAGCAGGCCGGCATCCCGTTCAATCCGGATTTCAACGGCGCGGTGCAGCTCGGCTGCGGGCTGTTTCAGGTGACGCAGAAGAATGGCGCGCGTTGCAGCGCGGCGGCGGCCTATCTGCATCCGGTCGCGGCGCGGGACAACCTGACCATCGTCACCAAGGCGCTGGCGACCCGCGTGCTGATCGAGCGCGGCTGCGCGTTCGGCGTCGAATATGCGCGCCGGCGCCGGCGGCATGTCGTCCGCGCCGCGCGCGAAGTGGTGCTGGCCGGTGGCGCGATCAACTCGCCGCAGCTTCTGCTTCTGTCCGGCATCGGGCCGGGGGATGAGCTGCGGCCGTTAGCCGTGAGCGTGGTGCACGAGCTTCCCGGCGTCGGCAAGAATTTGCAGGATCATCTCAACGTCAACATTTTGCAGCATGCGACACCGAAGAGCACGCTCGACGGCAAGGCGCGACTGTTGCCGTCGATGGCGGTTGCGCTGCAATGGGCGCTGTACCGAAATGGGCCGGGCACCAGCAACGTCGCCGAGGCCGGCGCCTTCATCATCAGCGAGCTCGGCGCCGCGTCCCCCGACATCCAGTATCATTTCATCCCGGCGCAGGTGCTCGATCACGCCCGCACCACGCTCGACGGCTACGGCGTCACCCTGCATGCCTGCTGCCTGCGGCCAAGAAGCCGCGGCGAAGTGCGCCTCGCGTCGGCCGATCCGCTGCAGAAGGCGGTGATCGATCCGAATTATCTTGCCGCCGAATACGATTTGAAAATCCTGATCGACGGCATCCGGCGCGGGCGCGACATTTTGGCGGCCCCGGCGTTTAAGCCCTGGCTCGGCGCGGAGCGGATTCCCGGAGCGGCGGTGCAATCGAATACCGACCTCGAAGCCTTCATCCGCGCCACGGCCGAGACCGAGTATCACCCTGTCGGCACCTGCAAGATGGGCAGCGATCCGATGGCGGTGGTGGACGAGCAACTGCGCGTGCGCGGTCTCGACGGCTTGCGTGTGATCGACGCGTCGATCATGCCGACCGTAGTCAGCGGCAATACCAATGCGCCGACCATCATGATCGCGGAGAAGGGCGCCGCGATGATGCTCAATTAGCAGATCCGCGCAAAGCGGCTCAGGGCAGGTCGACGCGGTAGTCGTAAGGTGTGGCCGGCATGTATTCGCCAGCATAGGCGCGCCTGAGCAGTTCCTTGGTCTTGAGACCGGCCTTGCGCGCCGCGATCATTTTCGCCGGCACGACGAATTTGCCGATCGGATCGAGCTTGAACTCCGCCGATTCGCGCATCCACTTGGAGGACTTTTTCCAGTCGCCGAACGCGTCGGCCTGCAGCTCGACGCTGTTGCCGTCCGGATCGACGTAATAGAAGGAGAGCGTCATGCCGTGATGCACTGCGACATGCGGCTCGTAGCCGAATTCGTCGTACAGCCGCTGCCAGGTGTCGAGCAGGTCGTTGACCGTTTTGTACTCGAACGCGAGATGGTGCAGTCCCGCATATTTTCGAAATTCGGCGTTCTCGCGGAACGACGGATTGCCGACCAGCGAAATCCGGTGATTGGCGTCGTCGTTGGTGAGGAAGGCGATGCCGGGCGCGTAGAAATTCGGCTGGCTGCCGACCACGTCGGCATACCATTGGATCATCTCGTCCATGCGCGCGGTTTTCAACAGCGCATGATGGAACACCGGCCGCTTGAACTGTTTCTTTTTCGCGGCGCGTTTGGCCGGCTTTTTCGTCTTGTTCGGCTTCTTCATGTGACGGGACTCCGCGGATGCTTTTACAGGCTGCTTTAAAGGCTTCTAGCGATTAGAAGCTTCATGATCTCGTTGGTGCCGGCGAAGATGCGCATGACGCGCGCGTCGCGATAGATGCGCGAGATCGGATATTCGTCCATGTAGCCGTAACCGCCGAACAATTGCAGGCAGCGGTCGGCGATCTTGCCGAGCAAATCGGTGTGCCAGTATTTCGCCATCGAGGCGGTGGTGGTGTCGAGCTCGCCCTTGAGATGCCGCTCGATGCAATTGTCGAGGAACACCTTGGCGATGGTCGCTTCCGCCTTGCATTCGGCCAGTACAAATTGCGTGTTCTGGAACTCGATTATCTTCTTGCCGAAGGCCTGCCGCTGCTTGACGTAGTCGATGGTGAGCGAGAGCGCGCGTTCGATCATGGCGACAGCCTGGGTCGAGACGATCAGCCGTTCCTGCGGCAGTTCCTGCATCAGCTGATAGAAACCTTGGCCTTCCTCGACGCCGAGCAGCGCTTCGGCCGGCAGCGGCACCTCCTCGAAAAACAATTCCGAGGTGTCGGCGGAATCCATGCCGAGCTTCTTCAGCTTACGGCCGCGGCGGAAGCCCGGCGCGTCGTCGGTTTCGACCACCATCAGCGAGACGCCCTTGGAGCCCTGCTTCGGATCGGTCTTGGCGACCACGATGATGAGGTCAGCATGCTGGCCGTTGGTGATGAAGGTTTTCGAGCCGTGGAGCACGTAACCGTTGCCGGATCGGCGCGCGGTCGTGCGCACGCCCTGCAAATCCGAGCCGGTGCCTGGTTCGCTCATGGCGATGGCGCCGACCATCTCGCCGCTGGCGAGCTTGGGCAGCCAGCGCCGCTTCTGCTCTTCGGTGCCGTAATGCAGGATGTAGGGCGCGACGATGCCGGAATGCAGCGGCGCGCCATTGGTGTCGAAGCCGGCCAGCGAATATTCGCGGTTGATCACCGCTTCATGCGCGAACGTGCCGCCGGCGCCGCCGTATTCTTCCGGCATCGCGGCGCAAAGAAGCCCGGCTTGACCGGACTTGGTCCACACCTCGCGCGGATAAAAGTGATCCTCGTGCCATTTGTCGAAATGCGGGACGAATTCGCTGGCGATGAAGCGCCGTGCCTGGTCTTCGAGCAGGACGAGGTCCTCGGTCATCCAAGCCGGTCGCGGCAGATTAAGAATGTTGCTCATTGTCGCTTTACAGATACGCCGGCCAGTACCATGCGCAGCTGCTTCCTCCCCCGTTTCGGCAACGCTTTTGTTTTGGCGCGCCCGAAGAGATTCGAACTCCTGACCCCCAGATTCGTAGTCTGGTGCTCTATCCAGCTGAGCTACGGGCGCGTCGAGGGCGTAGCTAAAGCCTTCGCCGCCGGTTGGCAAGCGTGCCTCGGCTAAGGGCCGCGTTGCGTCAACGATATGGTATAAGCTAGCCAAGCGAAAGCGAACTACGGATGTGGCGACCACCGCAACGGATCCGATACGAGGCCACGGCCGGACGCGTGCCGTCGGCGGCCGAAGCCGCCGCCTCGCGGTTGTTTTCGCCGGTCGAAATCGGCCCGGTGACGCTTCTTCAGCGCACCTGGGTTCCAGCCATGGTGCCGTGGCGGGCGACCGAGGAGGGCTACGTCACCGAGGAGGTGATCGACTGGTACGAGCGCTTCGCGCGCGGCATGCCGGGCGCGATCGTGCTGGAAGCGACCGGCATCCGCGACGTGCCGAGCGGCCCGCTCTTGCGCATTGGCCACGATCGTTTTCTCCCCGGGCTGCGGCGGCTGACCGACACCGTGCAGCGCACAAGCGGCGGCCGCACCCGCCTCCTGGTTCAGCTGATCGACTTTCTCGCTGTCCGCCGGCGGCCCGAGCCGAAGAAATTTCTCGAACGCTTCCTTGTCGTGACCAACGCGCATCGCGTGGCGCTTGGCGTGCCA
This sequence comes from uncultured Alphaproteobacteria bacterium, assembly GCA_963747855.1. Classification (GTDB taxonomy): domain Bacteria; phylum Pseudomonadota; class Alphaproteobacteria; order Rhizobiales; family Xanthobacteraceae; genus BOG-931. The sequence goes on along the minus strand of CAVVGN010000001.1, from coordinate 1,130,511 downwards.
GGCCTTTCGGATACCGAGGTGCGCGCCCGCCTTGCTGCGATGAGCGAAGACGAGCTCAAGCGCGTACTGGCGCCGGACGAATGGGAGGCGCTGCAATACGGCTATCGCGAGCGCGTCAACGACATGCACCTGCCGCACATCCGCAACCTGCCGCAGGTGCTGCCGGGTTTGTTTGCCGAGGCAGCGTCGCGCGCCGAGCAGGCCGGGTTCGACGGTGTCGAGCTGCATTACGCGCACGCTTATACGATGTCGTCGTTCCTCTCGCGCACCAACAAGCGCAGCGACGGCTATGGCGGCTCACTGGAGAATCGCGCCCGGTTGCCGCTTGAAGTGGTCGCCGAGATACGCCGCAGCGTGAACAAGAAGTTTGCGGTCGGTGTTCGCTTTCTCGCCGACGAATGTATTGCCGGCGGCAGCGATGTCAGCGATGCAAGCTACTTCGCCGTCGCCTTTGCGCGGGCCGGTGTCGATTTCATTTCGCTGTCGCGCGGCGGCAAATTCGACGACGCCAAGCAGCCTTCGGTCGGCGACGCGGTGTATCCCTACACCGGACGGAGCGGTTACGAATGCATGCCGCAATTTATTTCCGATGACCGCGGGCCGTTCGGGAGAAACGCCGAGCCGACCGCGGCGATCCGCAAAACAGTGCGCGAGGCCGGCAGCCGGGTGCCAATTGTCTGCACCGGCGGCATTCACAACTTCGAGATGGCCGAGGACTATCTCGCGCGCGGAGTTTGCGACATTGTCGGTGCCGCGCGCCAGTCGCTGGCCGACCCCGACTGGTTCCGCAAAATCCAGCTCGGTCTGGGTGCCGACGTGCGGGTCTGCGAATACACTAATTACTGCGAAGGGCTCGACCAGAAGCACAAGCCGGTCACCTGTCAGCTTTGGGACAAGCTGCCGTCAGCCGCCGGCGAGCGGCGCACGCCCGATGGCAAACGGCGAATGACCGCACCGGCCTGGCAGCCGCCTGAATAATCTTGCAGCCCGCACAATGCGGACTACCATGCAGAAAATCGGAAGGATGTTTGATGGATGCGTGGAGTAGGGCGGATCAGTTGCGCGAAAGCAGCAATCCGCTGTTCAACAACCGCAAGCTGAAGCTCGGCACCTTCTGCAGCAATTTGAGCGGCGGCTGCACCATGTCGTCGATCGACGGCATTTTGCAAGCCAAATGGGAAAGCACCGAGACGCTGGCTCGGATGGCGGATGCGATGGGGTTTGAAGCCATCGTGCCGGTCGGGCGCTGGAAAGGTTTTGGCGGCACGACCAATTTCAACGGCGAGGGCTTTGAATGCTTCACCTGGGCGGCGGCGATGAGCGCACTGACCAAGAATTCCGGCATCTTTGCCACCTCGCACGTGCCGACCATGCACCCGGTGATGGCCGCCAAGCAGGCGGCCACCATCGACCATATCGGCGGCGGCCGCTTCACTTTGAACGTGGTAACCGGCTGGTACAGGCCGGAAATCGAGATGTTCGGCGTGCCGCTCCTGGAGCACGACACGCGCTACGACATGGCGATTGAGTGGATCGAGATCATCAAGCGCTTGTGGACCAGCGAAAAGGAATTCGATTTCGACGGCAGGTTCTACCAGGTCAAAAACGCCGCGATCGCGCCGAAGCCGTTGCAAAAGCCGCACCCGGTGATTATGAGCGCGGGCGCTTCGCCCAAGGGGCGCGAATTCGCTGCGCGGCACGCCGACGTCAACTTCATCAATCTCGATGCGCACGATTTCGAAGCTGTGAAGGCGCGGGTCGATGCCTCGCGCAAAACCGCATGGGACGAGTGCCAGCGCGAAATCCAGGTCTGGACCAACGCCTATATCTTCCAGGGCGAGACCGAAGCCGAGGCTCGCGCGTTTTATGAAGAAACCGTGTTCCAAAAAGGTGACTGGGAAGGCGTCGAGAATCTGGTCAGCGTCATGGGTTTCAACTCGCTATCGATACCCAAACCCGCTCTGCAGAATCTCAAAGAGCACTTCATCGCCGGTTGGGTCGGCTATCCGCTGATCGGCACCAAGAATCAGGTCGTCGACGGGCTGGCGCTGCTCGGGCGCGCCGGCTTTGACGGCGTCGTGCTGTCGTGGCCGCGCTACATCGATGGCATGCGGCAGTTCCAGGCGGAAACCTTTCCGCTCGTGCAGCAGGCGGGCTTGCGCTGAAACTGCGACCGTTTTGGCGCCTGATTGCGACGCCTCGGCCGCGCTAATTCGCGGCGGGCTGTTGAGGGTCGGGTAACGTTCCGGCGCTACCGTGCTGCAACCCGCAGACGGTAGCAAATGACAACCCTCGAATTGCCCGGGAATCCGGCTAACGCGCAGCGAGCCGATCGGCTCGACCCATGGACGCGCCTTCTCTGCGTGTTGTTCTTCTGCTCCGGCTTCCCTGCGCTGATCTATCAGCTAACCTGGCAGCGCGCGCTGTTTCGCATTTTTGGCGTGAACATCGAGTCGGTGACGGTCGTCGTCACCGCCTTCATGCTCGGCCTTGGTATCGGCAGCCTGGCCGGCGGTTACTTGTCGAAGCAGCGCAACATTCCGTTATTGCCGCTGCTTGCCGTCATCGAGCTGTTGACGGGCGCGTTCGGGCTGATGTCGCTCAAGATCTTCGATTGGGTCGGCGAATTGACCGTCGGCCTGCCGCTGCCAGCCATCGCGGCGATCAGCCTTGCTCTGGTGATCGTGCCGACGCTGTTGATGGGCGCGACGCTGCCCGTTCTGGTCGCCCATCTGGTTCGCCATTCGGGCAAGGTGGGAAGCGCGCTTGGCCTTCTCTATTACGTCAACACGCTCGGGGCCGGCGCGGCCTGCCTTGTCTGCGCTGTGCTACTGTTTCCGTTCGCCGGCATGCAGGGTGCAGTATATGCCGCCGTCGCGATCAACGCGGCCGTGGCTGCGGGCGCGATTGTCGCCAATCGGCGCAATTACGGCAACGCGCCGGCGCGGCACGAGGCGCGGCCGGAATCCGATCGCACGAAACCGCTGCTGCGTTTCTCATTCGTGTTGGTACTCGCGGCCGCCGGTGGCTTCGTCTCGCTATCCTACGAGATTTTCTTCTTTCATATCGTATCCTATGCCACGGGCTCGAGTGCGACGGCCTTTGCGGTCACGCTCGCAGCATTTCTCATCGGGCTCGCTTCCGGCGCGCGTGCGGCGGGCGAAAACTGCGCCGCAATGAAGCCGCTGCGTGCTGCGCGCCAGGCGGTGGCGGCTTTGCTGTATGCGAGCCTTGTGGGCATTCTGTTTCTGCCGCTTCTAGATCATCTGGCTTGGCTCGGTAACGCGGTGAATGGCGTTGCGTTCGCGCTAGTCTATCTGATCGCGCGCTTTTGGGGTTCGCTGCTTCCCAATCTTGCCGAGTTTGGCGTTGCCGCTGACGACAAAGCTGGGATGCGGACTGCGCTTCTCTATCTTGCCAATATCTTCGGCTCTGCCTCCGGCTCGATCCTTACCGGCTTTGTGCTGACCGATCATCTCGGCGCGGTCGCCCTCGGCACGACGCTGGTATTGGCGAGCCTTGCCTGTGCGGCCCTGCTCGCAGCCGTTCTGCCACTTCCGCGCGCCGATAAAATGCTGCGCGCCGGGACGGCAATCGGACTTGCGTTATTGGCGATGATCGCGATTCCGCGCTTGTCGGCCGGGGTACTCGACGCGCTGCAGTGGAAGGGCGCGCCACGAGCTCAAGCCGTCGCGCGCGTTGTCGAGAACCGTAGCGGCGTCATCACCGTGACGGCGGACGGCACAGTGTTCGGCAATGGCATGTATGACGGTCGCTTCAACACCGACTTGACGCGCGACACCAATGGGATTGTGCGGCCTTACGCGTTGAGCCTATTTCACCCTGCGCCGCGGCACGTTCTGATGATCGGCCTGTCTTCCGGTTCGTGGGCGCAGGTGATCGCCAACAATCCAGATGTCGAGTCGCTCACCGTGATCGAGATCAACCCCGGCTATCTGACGTTGATCGCCGGCGAGCCGGGTGTGGCGTCACTCCTCGCCAACCCGAAAGTCACCATCGTCACGGATGACGGCCGCCGCTGGATGCGGGCTCTCCCGGCGCGCCGCTTCGATGCCATCGTTTCCAACACCACATGGTATTTCCGCGCCAGGGACCTATATCGCAGTTGACGACATTTTTCTTGCGGAAGTTGAAGACTCTATGGTAGAGGGGTTGTTGCCCCTTGGCGTTCGCTATTGCCGCATCATGCCTTGGGGTTCCGTGGACCGCAAAGCACGGAAGAGGCGATGGAGCAAACCGGCATCGTTGGCCGGGCTCGGTCGTTTGCTTCTGGCTTTAGCTTCTGATCCTGCGGAAATCGTCAGGCAATCAGGCACCTAGGCAGAGGACCGGAAACACGAAAGCCAACGCTATGTCGCGTTGGCTCGTGCTGTACGTCCTGCCGGGCAAACCCACCCCCGGCTTGTAGTGTCTGAGGTGCCCGCGTGCGGGCGTCCGATCTCGCAAACCGGACAATCGCACAACGACCCTTCCGACGCAACGGGAAACCTATGGGAGATTTAAACCATGCTGGTTTGGGTTGATCCGTATTACCGTGTTCGGTTGGGTCATATCGAACACGTGCGCGGGCACTGGAGACGCTGGCCGTTGCGACGGTCAGCGTCCAGTGTCTCGCTTCCGCATCCGCCTGCGGCGTAAGCTGACAACGGTTTCGGATTGAGAGGTCCCGCCGGACGGCTTGCGTCGTTTGCTGCCCGGCGGCTTTTTTCGTTTTCCGCGTTTAACCAGTGCATCGACTTCACCCGGATCAGCGCGAATGAAACGCGCGATCGCCTCGTTAAACGACATATCAAGGCCGAATCTCGGTTGAAGCTTTTTGCCTTTGTTGCTCATGCGCGCGATCATGCGGTGAGGGCTTTGTAAGTCAAGCGCCCTTCAACAGCGGAAAACAGCGCGTTGATCCGTTCCTGCGGCGTCATTTCGCGGCGGGACATGCGCCATGCCATTTCCGAAACGTATTGCTGCAAATGTTTTGGTGAAACCCAATGGTGTGTTCCGTTAATTTGTCGCTTTAATTGCGCCCACACGCCCTCAATCGTCTGCGTGTGCACCCTGCCGCGACGGAATTCGCCCTTCGCGTGATTGATGACTTCATGCTGCGGGAAGCCGCTCAATGACGAGAAAATCCGATGTGCGTCCGTGACGACCATTGAGGCGTCAGGAGCGACAACGCTTTGAATAAACCTCTGCGCTTCCGGTGCGCCCAAACCAGCCGGGATTACTTGCGCCACAACGCTTCCGCCGCGCTCCACTGCGCCAATCACCGAGGTTTTGCCAGCCGTACCTCCGCGCCGACCGCTTCGGCGACCGGGTTTGTTCTCGGATTTGCCGCCAACAAAAGTTTCGTCAACCTCAACGACGCCGCCCATAGGGGGAGTATTGAACGATTGAGCCCGTGCAGCGTGCCGAAGCCGATGCAACAAAAACCAAGCGGTCTTTTGGGTCACACCTAAGTCGCGGGCAAGCGTTGTGCTGGCGATACCCTTAGGGTGATTGGTAATCAGCCAGATCGCGCCGAACCAAATTTTCAGGGGCAACTTGGTGTTTTCAAAAATCGTACCTACCAAAATCGAGAATGTGTTGCGGCACTGGGCGCACTGATAGCGATTCGCCTTAAGCGTGTAGACCTTGTCGTGACCGCAATAGGGGCAGAACTCCCCATCCTGCCACCGGACGGCTTTGAAATAGGTCAGAGCCGCTTGATTGTCACTGAACTTGTTACAAACTTCGGCGAGGGTTTTGAACTGTTTAAGCATGGCGTCACCGTTTGTGCCCGATCTGTCGCATGAAATCACGGTTTTTTATTCCTGTCAACTGGTATATAGACCCCCCGCGCCAACGTAACAAATCTGGTGTCGGCGGAATTTCTCGACATCGTCAAACGGCACCTCAATCCGGGCGGTGTTTTCTTCTACAACACGACCGATTCTGCGCGCGTTCAGCGTACCGGCTGTCTGGCCTTCGCGCGTGGGGCGCGCTTCCTCAATCACGTGGTGGTTTCGGACACGCCAATTCGCTGGGATTTCGACCGCTGGCGCCGAATTCTGAATGAGTATCGGATTGACGGCCGGCCGGTGTTCGATCTTTCGCGTCGCGAAGATGCCGCCAAGCTCGACCAGCTCATGTTGATGCGCGCGAGCTTGGCTGCGGGCGACGAAGCCCGGCCGATCGAGCCGTGTCCGGACATTCTCGCGCGCACGGCCGGCGAGCAGCCGGTTACCGACAACAATATGGGCAGCGAGTGGCGCCACTCGCTCGGCCTTGAATAAGTTGACGGTAACGCCTAGGCCTGCGCGCGCGCGCCGCGCCGGGCGCTCAATTCCACCGCGCGATCCGGAATGGTGACGCGAAGCGTGGCGCCGATGGTGCCTTCCACCAGGCGGATCTCTCCGCCATGGGCGCGGACAAGCTCGGCGGCGATGGCAAGGCCGAGGCCGGTGCCGCCGGGCCGCGTCGAGCCCTGGAACGCTTCGAACAAATGCGCCTGCGCCTTGTCGGAAAAGCCCGGCCCGGTGTCGGACACCTCGATCACCACCACGGCGCCTTCGCGCCGGCCGGTAATGCGGATCTGGTCGCGGCCGGGATCGCGCGACGCGCGGCTTTCCAGCGCCTGCAGGGCGTTGCGCGAAAGATTGAGCAGGATGCGGAACAGCTGCTCGTAGTCGGCCTCCACCGTTAATCCGCGCTCGACCGCGCTGATCCAGCGGATCGGGCCGCCGGGCGACAAGCCAAGCGTCTCGTGTACTTCCTCGACCAGCGGTTCGAGCAGGATCGGCTTTCGTTCCGGCGGCGGCTCCTGCACGCGGCCGTACGACAGCGTCGATTGGCAGAAGGCGATGGCGCGTTCGAGTGCGCGCATCAGCTTGGGCGCAAAACGCTGCACGTTCGGATCCGGCAATGCCAACAAACGGTCGGAGATGAGCTGGGCCGAGCCGAGCAGGTTGCGCAGATCGTGGTTGATCTTCGACACCGCCAGCCCGAGCGCAGCCAGCCGGTTCTTCTGATGTAGCATCGAGGCGAGTTCGGCCTGCATGGTGGCGAGTTCGTGCTCGGCGATGCCGATTTCGTCGGCGCGCGCCGACGGCACAATGATGCGGTCGGCGTTTTCCGGATCGGCACGAAACGCCATCATATTGGCGGTCACCCGGCGCATCGGGCGCACGAACAAATAATGCAGTGTCAAATAAACCAGCACCGCGGTGATGCCGGAAATCAACAACGAGATCAGCAGCAGGTCCACCGAATAGCCCAACAAGGCTTTGCGCAGCGGTGGCTCGTCCATGATGATTTCGATGTAGTCGGCGCCCATCGGCGCCGGGCCGACGACGCGCATTACTTTTTTGGTGGTCTTGCCGTCAAACATCAGCATGAAGGCGTCGACGATCGAATCGAAAGTCATGACGTCGCGCATGTCGAAGTCGTTGTTGATCGGCGGCGGCGCATCGCCGAGTACGAGCAGGCGGCGCTGCGTACCCATTTTCATGGCGACTGCGCGTGCACCGATCGAATCGAAAATCTGCTTGGCGAGTTTGTCCGAAACCATGCCGTTTGGCGCGGCATCGAGGACCAGCGCCGCGGTATAGGCGCTGGCCAGCCGATCCCTGAGCCAGTTCACCCGAAAGTTGGCGACCAGCGGGACGTAAATCAGCACTTCCCCGAGCATCACGAACAGGATCGTGAGGACGAGGAGCTTTCCGGAAAGCCCAAAGCGCGGTGCGCGGACCGGGCCCGGCCGCGCGACTTGTTCTTCGCTCATCAATTAGAACCTTGTGCGTCAACGCATACGACGCAACATATCCATGATGCGACGCGTGCGCGGGCTCGTCAAACCATGGGTGAAATAGGTAATTCCCACCGGTTTTCCAGCATTGCTGTAGTCAGGATTGGGAACCACGAAACCGACGAAAGCGCCGGGGCTGAGCGGCCGGCCCGCGGCGTCGGCCTCGCATTGACGAGCCGGAGGGGCTCCCGTATAAGCCGCGCCTGTTGCGCCTCGCGCGCAAAATTTGCGTCAATTAGCAGCGCTGAGCGGAGACGAATCCCGTGAAACGAACTTATCAGCCGAGCAAGTTAGTCCGTAAGCGCCGGCACGGTTTTCGCACGCGTATGGCAACCAAGGGCGGCCGCAAGGTTCTCGCAGCACGCCGCGCGCGCGGGCGCAAGCGGCTCAGTGCGTGATCGGGACGCCGGGGCCATCGTCCTTGAGCGGCTGAAACGCCGTCATGATTTTCTGGCCGTTGCGAAGGGCGTGCGCGCCTCCGGGCGCGCCTTCGTCTTGCAGGCGCTCCGACGGTGCGAAACCGGAGCCGCTCGCGTCGGCTTTGCGGTATCACGGCGGGTCGGCAACGCCGTGGAACGTAACCGGGTGCGTCGGCGCCTGCGGGAAATGGTGCGCGTCTCAGCCGCCAGGGCCGGCCGGTTGTATCCCGGTCACGATTACGTACTAATCGGAAGACGGGCTGCGCTCGCGGCGCCGTTCAGCGAGATGGTGCAGGAATTTGATGCGGCGCTTACCCGTATTCACGCCCAAGATGCTTATGGTCTTCCACGCCGCGGAACTGGTGGTGGCCGCTGCGAGGCCCCACATAAAATGGGATCCGCGTCCCGGCGGCGAAAGCCGCGGCGGGGCCGTGGTGAATAATCGGCGAATGAGCGCTCAATGATCGAACACAAGAACACGATCCTGGCCATCGTCTTGTCGCTTATCGTCGTTGTCGGCTGGCAATATTTCATCGGCTATCCGCAGATGGAAAAGCAGCGCCAGGAGCAGCTCCTCAAGCAGCAGGAGCAGGCGAAGCTTAAGCCCGAGCAACAGCTGGGTGCGGACGGGACCCCGGCCAATGCTTCGGCGCTCGCTCCGCGGTCCGCCACGCCGGCGCTGCCGGGCGCCTCCGGCACCGTCGCGCCGACCGTACACACCCGCGAAGCGGCGGTCGCGGCGTCGCCGCATATCGCGATCAGCACGCCCCGGCTGAACGGCAGCATCGATTTGAAGGGCGCGCGCGTCGACAATCTCTCGCTCGAGCAATACCGCGAGACGATCGATCCCAATTCGCCGCCGATCGTGCTCTTCTCGCCGTCGGGATCGCCTGACGCCTACTACGCCGAATTCGGCTGGGTAGCGGCGTCGGGCGCCACGCAGAAGCTGCCTGGGCCTGACACGGCATGGACGCAGGACGGCAGCGGCGCGCTCGGCGTCGATCATCCGGTAACGCTGACCTACGACAACGACGAAGGATTGACGTTCCGCCGTACCTTCGCGGTCGATGGCCACTATCTATTCACCATCAAGGACGAGGTGCAGAACAAAAGCGGCGCTGCGGTCACACTGTTTCCGTATGGGCTGATTTCACGCCACGGCACGCCCAAGGTGCAGGGTTATTACATTTTGCACGAAGGCCTGATCGGCGTGATGGGCAGTCAGGGCGAGCAGGAAGAAACCTACAAAAAAATCGAAAGCAAAAAAAACGAAACGTGGGACGCGACCGATGTCTGGCTTGGCTTTACCGACAAATACTGGGCGGCAGCGCTGTTGCCGGATACCGACGCCAAAGTGCATGCCCGTTTTTCCGCCGGCGAAACCGGCGGGCAACAGACCTATCAGACCGACTACCTGCTCGACGCGGTGAGCGTCGCCCCTGGTGCAACCGGCAGCGCCGACGCGCGGCTATTCGCGGGCGCCAAGGAAGTGTCCGTGGTCGGCGTCAACTTCCCGTTCGCGGGCGCCAGCGCCGGCGGTTACAATCAGGCGCTTCATCTCAATCATTTCGATCTGTTGATCGACTGGGGCTGGTTCTACTTCATCACCAAGCCGATGTTTCTTGCCCTCGACTTCTTCTTTCATCTGGTCGGCAATTTCGGCATCGCCATCTTGATCGTCACCGTGCTGGTGAAACTTTTGTTCTTCCCGCTCGCCAACAAGTCGTACGCCTCGATGGCGAAGATGAAGGCGGTGCAGCCGGAAATGAACATGATCCGCCAGCGCTTCGCCGACGACAAGATGAAGCAGCAGCAAGCGATGATGGAGCTATATAAAAAGGAGAAGATCAATCCGGTGGCCGGCTGCCTGCCGATTGCCATCCAGATTCCGGTGTTCTTCTCGCTCTACAAGGTGCTGTTCATCACCATCGAGATGCGGCACGCGCCGTTCTACGGCTGGATCCACGACCTCTCGGCGGCGGATCCGACCAACATCTTTACGCTGTTCGGACTCATCCCGTTGGATCCGTCAGTGCTGCCGATGGTCGGCAGCTTTATGCACCTCGGCATTTGGCCGCTGATTATGGGCGTCACCATGTGGGTGCAGATGAAGCTCAATCCGCCGCCGCCCGATCCGACGCAGCAGATGATCTTCAACTGGATGCCGCTCATTTTTACGTTCATGCTCGGCAGCTTCCCGGCCGGACTGGTTATCTACTGGGCCTGGAACAACACGCTGTCGGTCATCCAACAGAGCGCGATCATGCACCGCAACGGCGCCAAGATCGAACTGTTCGACAACCTCAAGCGCACGTTCATCAAGCCGAAGCCGAAGCAGCCTGCGGAATAAGGCTAACCTGCCGGGATGCCTTTCCCGAACAAATGGCGCGCCTCGACCACGCGCCAGGCGAAGATGCCCGGCGTCCCCAATAGCAGGTCTGGAATACGCTTTACGAGCGACAATGAAAGCGCCAGCGGCGCAGGCACTCCCAGCAGCTGACCGATGAGGATGTAGCCGCCCTCTTGCACGCCCCAGCTTCCCGGAATGAAGAACGCCGCGCTGCTGATGCTGGCTCCCAGACTCTCGAGTACGAGCGCCTGCTCAAACGTTACAGGCCATTCCATGAAGTGAAGGGCAAACCAGACTTCAAGCGTGCCCAGTGTCCAAGCGCAAATGTGTGTCACAAGAGCGGCGATTATATTGCGCCCGCGTCCGCGCCAAAGAGCATCCTCGGCGGTTTGAAAGCCGGACACGCTTCGCCGGAAGCGGGGTTCCTCGCGCCCCGAAAGTATTCGCAGTACTCCGCCGATCAGGCGAGCGCCGCGATAGCGCTGAACGAGATAGAAGCCGCTCAGAGCGATTAAAACGAGGCCGCCTCCAACAAGGAACGCCGGCAGCAAGGTGCCCAAACCGACAACACGCGCCAAAAGCGCGGCGCCGGTGAGGGCAAAGACCGCTTGCGCTGCAGTTTGCAGAAGCACGTCAGCAAAGACGCTCGCCAGCGCCGTTGCGCCTGCAACGCACCAATAGGTCAGCAGCCGTGCGCTGACGAAACTGCCGCCGATACCCGCGACTGGCAACAGGACGTCGATCGCTTCGCGGATCCATCGCAAAAGGGCAAAGGTGGAAAAAGGCAACTTGACCAATGTTCCGAGCAATTGTCTCCACGCTGCTGCATTGATCGCGATCATTGCCGCGCGCACGCCGACCACGGCCAAGACGCCCCAGCCGATCTGGGTGAAGCTATCGACCACGGACGCCAGGTTCGTCGCTGCGAGCAGCCAAATTGTGAGGCCCAAACCAACGGTCAGGGCGAGAAAAGGCAAAACTCTCCGGATCATAAGATGACCCTGCCAAGGCAGCGCTTCGCGCACCTTGACCCAGGTCAAAGGGGGCCTTGCGCGCTTTCGGCCCAGAGTTTTCAACCAGTCACCGGCTCACCCGTACCAGTGCCTTGCCGAAGTTTTTGCCTTCCAGCAGGTCCATAAAGGCGGTTGGGGCATTTTCGAAACCCTCGGTCACGTCCTCGCGATAGCGAATGCGACCGTCGGCAATTCCTGCGGAGACGACGCGCAGGAAATCGGCGTAGTGATCGGCGACGAATTCAGTATTGATGAAGCCCCGCAAGGTAAGGCTCTTGGTCAATACCGCGCGCATGGTCGCGGGCAGCAGGTTCGGTCCGGCAGGTTGCCCCGTCGCGCTATATTGGGCGATCAATCCGCAGACCGGCACGCGCGCGCAGGTGTTGAGCAGCGGAAGCACCGCTTGCCAGACCGCGCCACCGACATTCTCGAAGTAAACGTCGATTCCTTGCGGGCAAGCGGCGGCGAGCTTTTCCGCCAGGTCGGGCGTGCGATGATCGATGCAGGCATCGAAGCCTAAATTGTCGACTACATAGCGGCATTTCTCAGCGCCGCCGGCAATGCCGACCGCGCGGGCGCCGGCGAGCTTGGCAAGCTGCCCGACCAGAGAACCGACCGGGCCGCTCGCCGCCGCAACGACCACGGTTTCGCCGGCCTTCGGCTTGCCGAGAATGTACAAGCCAGAATAAGCGGTGAAGCCGGGCATGCCGAGCACGCCGAGGCCGGTGGTGATCGGCGCCTGTTTCGGATCGAGCTTGCGCAGCTCAGGACCATCCCACGCGGCATAGGTACGCCAGCCGGTATGAGCCAGCACGATGTCGCCCTTGGCGTAGCCCGGGCGATCGGAATCAATTACCTCGCAGACGCTCTCGCCCCGCATCGGCTCGCCGATTTCGACCGGCTTGGCGTAAGATTTCGCGTCATCCATGCGGCCGCGCATGTAGGGATCGAGCGACAGATAAAGCACCCGCAGCAAGAGCCCGCCACGCGGCAAGTGCGGTATCGGGACTTCTTCCAGCCGGAAGTTGCCGGCGGTCGGCGGTCCTTTGGGCCGCGACGCCAGTACGATCTGCTTGGCCACCGGCTTGCTCATGGTCATCCCCATCAACGCGATGCACCAGTCTAGCGCATCGCTCGCGGGATGAAACGAGGAGGGCGATTTTATGCGAGGGAGCAGTTATGCCGAGCGGACGCGGCTGAAGAAGCTGGCGACCTTGGTTTCCAGGTCGCTTGCGCGCGCCGAAAGCTTGCCGGTCCAGGTGGTGATTTCGTCGACCGCTCTGACACCGCGGGTAACGGCCTTGTCGACCGCGTTGATCTCGACGGAAGCCTGCGCCGTGTGCCCAGCGGCATTATGGATGCTTTCGGCGATGCCGCGCGTAGTCATGCTTTGCTGCTGTACCGCCGACGCGATGCTGGTCGATACTGTGGTGAGCTTGCCGATGGTGCGGGCGATCGACGAAATCTCGTCTACCGAGCGCTTGGTCGCTTCCTGAATGGCGGTAACCTGCTGCGAGATGTCGCCGGTAGCACGGGAAGTCTGATTGGCCAGCGTCTTGACCTCGGCGGCAACGACGGCGAAGCCCTTGCCGGTTTCGCCGGCGCGCGCCGCTTCGATTGTGGCGTTGAGCGCCAGCAAATTGGTCTGCGCCGCTATGGCGGAAATGGTGCCGATCACCGAACCGATCCGCTCGGCCGCGTCGTTGAGCGAGCCGATGACGCTCTGGGTGCGCTCGGTATCGGCGGCCGCGGATTGCGCCATGTCGAGCCCGTTGGTCGCCTGTTGGCCGATTTCCTGAATCGATCCGGACAACTCTTCCGTTGCCGTGACCGTCGCCGACATGCGCAGCGAAGTTTCCGCCGAGGCTGACGATGCGGAAGCCATGCGGTTGAGCGTTTCACCGGCCGCCTGCTTGAGCGTCGCGCCGGTCACGGTCAGCGAGGCCGACGCCTCTTTGATCGCTTCGACCACCTCGCCGATCGCGGTGTCAAAATCGGCGATCGCCGCGTCAATTGCGCCGCGTCTTTCCTGCGCCGCCTGTTCCGCTGCCTGCCGGTGCAGGGTCATCGCGTTGGAAACGTCGAAACTGATGACCCTCGCCACGACCTGCCCACGCTCGGCGATCTTGGCCGGAGAAAAACGATATTTATGGGCCAGCACGTCGAGCGCCATCTGAATGACGTAACTCCCGGAGGAGCTGCGAATGCGCGCGTCGAAGCCCAACTCGGCTTCTTGCTGCACTGTCCGCCGGCACAATTCGGCGTAATTCCGGTCAATCTTGCCGCCGAGCAATGCCTGAAAATGCGCCACTTCAAGCTTTTTGATCGTCTCTCTGTGTTCGGTGACCGCCTCGGCGCGGTCCGGCAGTTTAGTGATCGCGGCGAGAACCTCGTCGATCGTCCGTTCGAGATGTGGCGCCAGCAGCGGCCAGGTCTCGGCCAAAATAGAGCGGGTCCGCTCGTCGATCCTGTGCACCGCCAGGCGCGTTTCGTAGACCGGAATCGACGTGATTGAATCCATGGCTGGCAGCGGCGGCCTTCGGTGGAGACCGGTATGTTCGCCGACAATGGTTGCTTGAATGTGAACGGGAGCTTACCGGCGCAGCCCGCCCCAACTTTGCGGGCGTAAAACGCGGATTCAGGGGCTTATTGGACGAAAAACGGGAGGCGCCGGCCTCCCGTCAGCCACTTACGCGCGGCTGTTTAGCGAAGCACGGCGAGTGACACCTGTGCGAGGCCGGAAAATCCCAAAGCTCGCGCGGCTGCGGGGGTCACGTCGATCACCCGTCCGCGGATGAATGGCCCGCGGTCGACGATGCGCACGACGACCGAACGGCCGCTATTGCGGTTGGTGACACGCACCATCGTGCCGAACGGAAGCGTGCGGTGCGCCGCCGTCAGGCTCGCGGCCGTTACGCGTTCGCCGCTGGCGGTGCGCCCGCCGGCATAGACGGAGGCGATCCCGCTTTGCGCATACGCCGTCATCGGTATGCCGACGATCGGAATCGCGAGAACGCAGCCGAGCACAAAGCTTTTCATCAGGCCATTGCCAGCCATGATTTCCCTTTTCGATTGTTGCGGGGAGGGATGAGGCGGCTCATTGCGTTGCGAGCCGGCCGCTTCATGACCAGCACAATGTGGAGACATTGCGGCGCACGCAAATATTGCGATCGCCGACACGATCCGATTCGTCGTCCGGCAGCTTATTGTCCGGCCATTAAGGAAATTACTCGGCCGCGATCGTTGTCGGCAGCACGTGATCCTTGAATTGATCGCGCAGCGCGGTCTTCAAAATCTTTCCGGTCGCGGTGTGCGGGATCGATTTGACGAACACGACATCGTCCGGCATCCACCAGGTCGCGATCTTGCCGTTGAGGAATCCGAGGATCTCCTCTTTGCTTGCCGTCTGGTTCTCTTTGAGCACGATGATTAAAAGCGGTCGCTCGTCCCATTTCGGATGGTGCACACCGATCACCGCCGCCTCCGCCACTTTGGGGTGACCGACGGCAAGGTTTTCAAGATCGATCGAAGATATCCACTCGCCCCCGGACTTGATCACGTCCTTGGAACGGTCGGTGATTTGCATGTAGCCGTAGGGATCCATCGTGCCGACGTCGCCGGTATCGAAAAAGCCGTCGCGGTCGATGACGTTGCCGACCTTGTAATAACCCTTTGCAACGGCAAAGCCCCGTACCTTGATTCGGCCAAAGGTCGTGCCATCCCACGGTAGGGTTTTGTTGGCATCGTCGGTGATTTTCATCTCGACGCCGAATGGCGTGTAGCCCTGCTTTTGTTTGATATCCAGGAGCGCATCGCCTTTAAGGCCGGCGTATTCGGGCTTGATGGAGCCGACAGTGCCGAGCGGACTCATTTCGGTCATGCCCCAGGCATGAAACACCTGGACGCCGTAGTCTTCCTCGAAAGTTTTGATCATGGCGCGCGGACATGCCGAGCCGCCGATGACGACGCGCTCCAGATGGGGCAGCTTCGTGCCGGTCTTTTCCAGGTGTTGCAGCAATGCCAGCCAGACGGTCGGCACGGCGCCAGTGCAGGTGACGTTGTAGTCGTTCAGCAGTTCGTAAACCGATGGTCCGTCAAGCTTGGCTCCGGGCATGACCATCGAGGCGCCGGCCATCGGCGCGGAGAAGGCAAGACCCCAGCTATTGGCGTGAAACATAGGCACGATCGGCATGATGACGTCACGGGCCGAAATGCCGATCGCGTCCGGCTGCAACGACAGCATGGTGTGCAGCACGTTCGAGCGGTGCGAGTAAACCACGCCTTTCGGATCGCCGGTGGTGCCTGACGTGTAGCACATGCCGGCCGCGGTGTTTTCGTCGAACTCCTTCCAGGCAAAATCGCCGTCCGCTCCGGTGAGCCATTCCTCGTAGGCGACGGCGTTGCGCAGCGAGGTTTTCGGCATATGCGCGGCGTCAGTGAAGATGATGTAACGCTCAATGCTTGGCAGCTTGTCGGCGATCTTCTCCAGCAAAGGCACGAAAGTGAGATCGGGCATCATCACCCGGTCTGCGGCGTGATTGATGATCCAGATGATCTGCTCCGGGAACAGGCGCGGATTGACGGTGTGATAAACCGCGCCGATGCCGAGAATGCCGTACCAGCTTTCCAGATGCCGTGAGGTATTCCAGGCAAGCGTTGCCACACGGTCGCCCAGCTTGATTCCGTCGCGGTCGAGCCGTTGCGCAACGCGCAACGCGCGAGCACGGATTTCGGCGTAATTGGTGCGATGGATCGGCCCTTCAATCGTGCGGGTGATCACCTCGCGCTTGGCGTGATTGAGCGCGGCATGGTCGATAATGCGATGACACAGGAGCGGCCAATCTTGCATAAGCCCGAGCATGGAAATTCCTCCTGGAATTGCTCTCTATCTTGTTCTTGCTTTGTTGCGCGAAGGTTATCGCGCCTCCGCCGGTCAATTTAGCCGGGCATGGCGGCGATGAAAATGGCGAGTTTGTTCTTAAAGTGCTATCGCGGCGGCGGCCTTGAACCGGCCTATGCCGGCCGGTAAAGCAGGTCTTCGCTTCTGCCGCTGGGCGACGGGCAAAACGATTGCGCCGGGGAATCTGTTGCGTGAAGGGTATCATCCTCATTGCCCTGCTGTTCGGCGCGACCGGCTTTGCGGCGGCCCAGGAGAGCAACGGGTCGGCGCCGAAGGAGTCTCGTGGCGAAGCCCGCATGCCGCTGCGTCTTTTACCGGCGCGGCTGCCCCGGCCGCGGCCCCGGTCGCCGCAGCCAATGGCTATTCCCGAGCAATATGGACCGCCGCAGGAGGCTTACGCCGCCTTTCCGGACCGTGCCGGCGCCGCGCCGCCTGTTCCTTCGGCTTGCCAGCTGAGGCTGGAGAAGATCGCGACCTTCAAACCGCTGCCGGTCCTTGTGGGACCGGGAGAGTGCGGGGCGACTGACGCGGTAGCCATGCATGGCGTTCTGCTGCCCGACCACACGCCTGTCATGCTTGATCCGCCGGCCACGCTTCGCTGCACCATGGCCGAAGCAGTGGCGAATTGGGTGCGTGAAGACATCGCACCCACCGCGCTCAAGCTCGGCGGCCCGCTCCGTGGGGTCGATAATTTCGATTCCTATGAATGCCGCGGCCGCAACCGGGTGCGCGGCGCAACTTTGAGCGAGCACGGCCGCGCCAACGCTCTCGACGTGCGCGGATTTCGCCTGGCCAATGGCGAAATGGTCAGGCTGACCGACGTGAGCGTCGCCAAGGAGTGGCGCGAGGCGGTACGCGCCAGCGCCTGCGCGCGCTTTTCAACCGTGCTCGGCCCGGGCTCGGACGGCAATCACGAAGACCATATTCATCTCGATCTCGCCGAGCGGCGCGGCGATTACAAGACGTGCGAGTGGGACGTGCGCGAGCCGGTGGAGCAGGCGGAAAAGAGCGAACCGCAGCCCGAGGGCGGCGGTTCCAGGCTTGAGGAAGTGCCGCTCCCGCGGCCAAGGCCGGTCGCCAATGCCGCGGACGATGGGCAGGGCCGGAGCAAAAAGAGCCCCTCTCAGCTCCGATGAGCAAGTGCCTGCGCCGGAAGATACGATCCGACCGTACGCGATGTTATTTGCCGATCATCACGTCGGAAGCCTTGATGACCGCCCAGGCCGCGTCGCCCTTTTGCAGACCGAGATCCGCCACCGCCTCATTAGTGATCGATGCAGTGACAACGGTACCCGGGCCGATCTCGATGCGCACATGCGACGTCGTAGCCCCCTCGGTAACGTCGACAATCTTGCCTTTAAGTTGATTGCGTGCACTCAACTTCATCGTTTGCTCCTTGCAATCCGGCTCTTTAAAAAGACTTGCCGTGTTGTCCATATATTCGCCATTGCGGCCCGCGAACAGTACTGCAACCGGCTTCGACGGGTGGCCCGCCCGCCTGCTCACAATGAAGTGCCGCCGATAACGCTGAAGGACCGGCATGTCTCCGCTTAGCAATCTCGCCGTCCGCGACGTCGAAACGTTGGTGCATCCCTACGTCAATCTGGCGAGCTTCCGCGAGACCGGGCCGCTAGTCATCGAGCGCGGCAAAGGCATTTACGTCTACGATACCGAGGGCAAGCCTTACATCGAGGGCATGGCGGGTCTTTGGTGCACGGCGCTCGGATACGGCAACGAAGAGCTGGTCGAGGCCGCCGCCGCGCAAATGCGCAAGCTCTCCTTCGCGCATCTCTTCACGGGCCGGAGCCACGATCCAGCGATCGAGTTGGCCGAGAAGCTCAAGGAGATCGCGCCAGTGCTGATCTCCAAGGTGTTTTTCTGCAATTCCGGGTCGGAAGCAAACGATACGCAGGTCAAGCTCGTTTGGTATCTCAACAATGCACGCGGCAAGCAGAACAAGAAGAAGATCATCAGCCGCGTGAAGGCCTATCATGGCGTCACGGTCGCCGCCGCCTCGCTGACCGGTCTCGCCGGAAATCACCGCGACTTCGACATTCCGCTGCCCGGCTTCCTGCACGCCGGCTGCCCGCATCACTATCGCTTCGCGCACGAAGGCGAGAGCGAAGAGGAATTTGCCAGCCGACTCGCTGACGAGCTTGAAGCGCTGGTGGTCAAGGAAGGGCCCGATACCGTAGCGGCCTTTATCGCCGAGCCGGTGATGGGCGCGGGCGGCGTGATTGTGCCGCCCCGAACCTACTTTCCCAAAATCATGGCGGTGTGCGCCCGGCATGATTTATTCGTGATCAGCGACGAAGTGATTTGCGGTTTCGGCCGGCTCGGCACGCTGTTCGGCTGCGAGAAGCTCGGATTCAAACCGCAGTCGATCTCGGTCGCCAAGGCTTTGTCGTCGGCCTATCTGCCGATCGCCGCCGTGATGATTCCGGAGCTGATGTACGAGGCTTTACTGGCAGAAAGCAAAAAGATCGGCTTGTTCGGCCACGGTTTTACCTATGGCGGACATCCGGTGTCCGCCGCCGTCGCGCTCAAGGCGATCGAGATTTATGCGCGCGACCGGATTATCGAAAAAGCCGCCAAGCGAGCGCCGCTGTTCCAGGCAAGACTCATGGGGCTCAATCAGCATCCGCTGGTTGGTGAGGCGCGCGGTGTCGGCCTGATCGGCGGGATCGAGTTGGTTGCGGACAAGGCGACCAAGCGCTCGTTCGCTCCACAACATGGGGTCGGCGCCCAGGCGGTGCGTTTTGCCGAACTGGAAGGCTTGATCGTACGCGTCGTGGCCGGTGACGTGCTGACGATTTCACCGCCGCTAGTGATCGGCGCGGCACAGATCGAGGAATTGTTCAACCGGCTGACGCGCGCTCTCGATAAAACGCTCGATTGGGTGACGCGCGAACGGCTCACGCAAGCGTGATGTACGCCCACGTCAATGTCGGCTGAAAAAATCAAGACATGGACCGAGGTTTCCATGCGGCCGTGAAGAGGACGTTCATGAAGGTGCATTAGTAGCAACGTTATGAACAATGCCGTACCGAATAATACCGAGGGCCAAACAAAACCGCTCTCCAAAGTGCGCTTAAGTCGGCGCCGCGTTCTCGGCGGTGCTGCCGGGTCCCTCGGTCTTTCCGTGCCGCAACGGCCGGATACGCCGCCGGCATCGAGCCCAAAAGCCTCGTGGTGACGCTCTATGCGCTCCATCCGCCCGCTTGGCCCACGGACCGCAAGCTGTCGATCACGGTGATTGCCGATCTGCATGCGGGTGGCCCCGACATGACGCTTGCACATATTCGCCACGTGGGGACACCGCCGATCTTCTGCAATCCGATTTGATCGTACTGCTGGGTAATTACACGGCGTCGCATCGTATCGCCAACGTGAAGGTTCCCTACGGCGATTGGTCAGCGGAGTTGGCGCGGCTAATCGCGCGGCTGGGCGTTTGGGCAATTCTCGGCAACCACGACTGGTGGAACGATCTTGCCAAGGTTCGGCAAGCGCTGGCGGATGCACACATTCCGGTGCTGGAGAACGATGCCGTGATGCTTGGCGACGAGGGCCGCCGGCTCTGCCGGCCTTGGCGATCAGATCGCTTCGCGGCTTGGCCGCGGCCGGTTTCGCGGCATCGACGATCTGCAGCGAACATTGGCTGCGATCACGACCGATAACCCGGTGCTGCTACTTGTCCATGAGCCGGATATCTTCCCGCGGGTGCCGTCGCGTGTCGCATTGACGCTTGCCGGCCATACGCACGGCGGACAAATCCGGGTGCCACGGATCTGGCCTTCCTTCGTGCCTTCGCAATACGGTGCACGCTACGCCCATGGCCACATCATCGAGGAGCTCGGCACCTGATCGTGTCGGGCGGGCTCGGCACGAGCTTTATACCGGCGCGTCTCGGCGTGCCGCCGGAAATCGTGCGGGTCGATCTCGGCGCCTGAGCGGCGTGGCAAGAGAAAGGGCGCCCGACCATGTCCGGCGCCATGATTTCACTGCCGCGTTTGGATTGTCAGTTGGTGGTCGAACCCAGGCTGGTGCCGGCCATACGCGGGCTGAACGGGCCGGAATGCGGCGCCAGCACCACCACCGGCGTGCCGATCTTCACGTGATTGTAGAGGTCGATCGCATCCTCATTGGTCATGCGAATACAGCCGGAGGAGACGGCGCTGCCGATATATTCCGGCTGGTTCGTGCCGTGGATGCGATAGAGCGTGTCCTTGTTGCCGGAATAAAGATACATGCCGCGCGCGCCAAGCGGATTATGCGGACCGCCGGTCACATATTCCGGCAACGGCCCAAGTCGGGTTTGCTCGCTGGGTGTCGGATGCCAGGCCGGCCACTCTTCCATGCGGCCGACCTTGGCGAGACCGCTCCAGGCCTGCGCCTCTTCGCCGACGGCGATGCCATAACGGATCGCCTTGCCACCCGGCAGCACGTAAAAAAGGAATTTGTCGTCGCTATCGACCAGGATCGTGCCGGGTGCTTCCTTGCGATGATATTCGACGATGTGCCGCTGATAGGTTTCGGATACTGCCGTCTGATTGTACGGCAGATTGGACATCAAGTCCTTGTCACGCTGCTTCCAGCCGGCGTCGCCAACAGGATCGAGTGTCCCGCCCGCCATTTCCTGAACACAGCCACCGAGCGCGAAGGCGGCGATGACGAAGACTAGCGCACGCATTGTCATTGAGTTACCCGTTTTTCGCCTGTCCCAGCCTTGAATCTGCCCACCGTTTCTGTACCGAAATCGTCGTGATCATTCCAGCATTCCGGCCCGTTACGCACCAACGTCGGCGCCAAGTGTTGCAGGAATGTCTCACCTCTCGCGGAGTTCCGGTTCCGCTTTCGCGACTTGCGGCCAATAATGGTTTGCAGTCATTAACCGAGGGTTTACCAGCGTCGGGCCATCTGACGTTGAGGCGCATGCGGCGATCAATGTCACGGCAAGGCGCTATTTGCCGCCCATTTCCGCCCCACTCGCAAGGTATCACCGCGCGTATCGCTCACAAAAAAGGAACGGGTTTTGACAATGCCAGAGGTGACGGCGAAGGCCGCGAACAACATCACCGGACAGACGCACAAGGCTTCTTCGGAAAGCGTCGCACTCCATCTGCGCTACCGCAAAATCGGAATCTCCGCCGTTGCGGCCGCCGCGCGTTACCAGGGAAGCGCCAAGAATCCGGCTTACGCGCCGGTGAAATTACCCGCGTTTGGGCCGCCGATTTCCTGATATTGATGCTGCGCGCGGCGGCGCGTTCGAAAGACGGGGGATACAAACGTGTCCCCCTTTTATTTATGCACCGCGCCTTCGGGATGGGTTTCAACCGCCGGGTGGCCGTGCGTTTGCCACAGCTCGACGGCGGCGAGCGCGGCGACGATGCCGCCGACCGCTACGTTGATGGTCATCGCATCGCTATTCTGGAAATTGAGCAGCCACGGCGATACGATAAGCGCCAGGGCGGCGACTAGGTTTAGCCACTCTTCCCAGGCCGCAAATGCCGCGAGCGCGGCGATCGACAGCACCGCAATGAGGGCTCCGATTGTCGCGGCGGTCTGCTGTTGTGGTCCGGCGGACAGATCGAACAGCCAGGGCGAAAAGAACAGCATCATGCCCAGCATCAAATTCACGACGTCGCAAAGTTTAGCGCTTGACCAGTCGTCCATGGCTGTCTCTCACGAGGGGGGCGAATATTGATTTGCGCGCGTAAGGAGTCCCCGCATCCTGAGAAACCGCAGGCAGGCGGCCCGGTTCCATGAGTCCGGCGACAGATTTCACTGCTGCGGAGATTGAGGCGGGTCGCCTGCTGTTCGCCGGCGAATGGAACTTCCTCTCGGCTGCCGGTTCGCTCGCCTCGCTGCCGCCGGCCCGGACGCTGGAGGTCGCGTTTGCGGGCCGCTCCAATGTCGGCAAGTCGAGCCTGATCAATGCGCTTACCGGGCGCCGGTCGCTGGCGCGGACATCGAACACCCCGGGCCGCACCCAGGAATTGATATTTTTTGGCGGGCCGCGTCGGGTGATGCTGGTGGATCTGCCCGGGTATGGCTACGCCGCGGCCGCCAAGAGCAAAGTCGCGGCTTGGACGAAGCTCATTCATGCCTACCTCAACGGCCGCGTGACGCTGGGCCGGGTCTATGTGCTGGTCGATGCGCGGCACGGTCTTAAGGCTGCCGACGAGACCATTCTCGACACGCTCGGACAGGCGGCAGTCAGCTACGAGATCGTGCTGACCAAGTGCGATCAGGTCAGCGATGCGGAACTCGTTGAGCGCCGCCAGACCGTGCAGGCGGCGGTGCGCAAGCGCGCGGCCGCCTTCCCCTACATTCTGGCTACGTCAGCGCGCAATGGCGCTGGCATTCCGGTGCTGCGCGCGGCCGTCGCGCGGCTGGTCGAAGAGCGCTCCTGACCGGCTTCGATTCAGTACTTTCGCCGGAAGCCGGAGCCCGCTAAAAGGCAACGGCTTCTTCAGTTGAGCGGCTTTCATGAGCATTTCGGCCCACGAGATTGCCCGCGTCCTGTCTGAGGCGCTGCCCTATATGCAGCGCTATGACGAGGAAACGATCGTCATCAAATATGGTGGGCACGCCATGGGTGACGAGCATCTGGCGCGCGAATTCGCCCGCGACGTGGTGCTGCTTGAGCAGACGGCGATCAATCCGATTGTCGTCCACGGCGGCGGCCCGCAGATCGAAGCCATGCTGAAGAAAGTCGGCGTGCAGTCGCAATACGCGGCCGGCTTGCGCATTACCGACGCGAAGACACTGGAAATCGTCGAAATGGTGCTGGCCGGCTCGATCAACAAGCAGATGGTCGGCTACATCAACGAGGCCGGCGGCAAGGCCGTCGGCCTGTGCGGCAAGGACGGCAACATGGTCATCGCGCGCAAGCTCGCGCGCGCCATGATCGACCCGGAGTCGCACATCGAGCGCGTGGTCGACCTCGGCTTTGTCGGCGAACCGGACAAGGTCGACGTCACCGTGCTTAATCAGATCCTCGGACGCGAGCTTATTCCGGTTCTGGCGCCGGTCGCCGCGGCCGCAAACGGCGGCACTTTCAACGTCAACGCCGACACGTTTGCCGGCGCCATCGCCGGCGCACTCAAAGCCAAGCGTCTGTTGCTGCTGACCGATGTGCCCGGCGTGCTCGACAAGTCGAAGCAACTGATCAAGCAACTCTCGGCCGACGATGCGCGCCGCCTGATTGCCAACGGAACCATTTCCGGCGGCATGATCCCCAAGGTCGAGACCTGTATCGAAGCGCTGGAGCGCGGCGTGGAAGGCGTCGTCATCCTTGACGGCAAGGTGCCGCATGCGGTGTTGCTCGAGCTGTTCACCGAGCTTGGCGCCGGCACGCTCATTCACAACTAATTGCGTTTATCCGCCGTTAACCGCCCGCGCCCAGGAGGCACAACGCCGCCTTTACCAATGGCCGCGTAACGTTTGCGTTTTCGCAGATGCGGCGGAGGCGTTTTTGGACTTTTCGGCGGGCATCACTTATTTCCTGGGCCGGCTTTACCAGGCGTTCCTGGCGCCAGGCTCGCACATCTCGCTGTTCTCGCTCGCGGCCGCGTTTGTCATCGCATTCATTGTGCTTGCCGTGAAACGCTTCAAGCGCGGACGCCGCATCCGGCCGCGCGTGTTGCTGCGGGCTTTGTTTCCAAGACGCATCGTCATGAGCCGGTCGAGCGTCGCGGACGTCAGCTATTTTTACTTCAACCTTTTCGTGTTCGGCATCGTTTTCGGGTGGGCGCTGTTGTCCTACGAGTGGCTGAGCGCCGGCGTAACCGGTATGCTCACCGCAACAATCGGCCCGATACCGCCGGCGCCGATGCCCGATTTTGCCGCGCGCGCCATCATCACGGTGCTGGCGTTTCTCGCCTACGAGCTCGGCTATTGGTTCAATCACTATTTGTCCCACCGGATTCCGTATCTCTGGGAGTTTCACAAGGTCCACCACTCGGCGACCGTGCTGACGCCGCTGACGAACTTTCGCGTCCACCCGATCTATATGTGCATTTTTCTCAACATCCTTGCGCTCTCGATCGGGCTCACGACCGGCCTCGGCGATTACCTGCTCGGCCAGCCGGCTTCGCAATACGGGCTATCGGATACCAACCTCATCCTCGTCGCCTTCATCTACGTCTACGTTCATTTGCAGCATTCGGAATTGTGGATCTCGTTCACCGGATGGCTCGGCCATTTGTTCATGAGCCCGGCGCACCATCAGATTCATCATTCGCGCGACCCGGCGCACTTCAACAGGAACTTGGGAAGCTGTCTGGCGCTGTGGGACTGGATGTTCGGCACGCTCTACGTCCCCTCGCAGCAGCGGGAAAAACTCCAATTCGGCGTCGAACCGGATCGCGAGCACGCGCACACCATCAAAGGTGAGTTGATCGCTCCCTTCGTCCGCGGTGCGGCGCTGTTGAAGGAAACGTTCGAGCGGCGCGCGCGGCCGGTTCCGCTTCGTGCTCCCTAACAGGAGCGAGCGTAGCACCGCACCCCGTTGCGCGATGCCCGGGAGCCGCGTATGCCTCGGGGCGCTACGCTTTGACAGTGCCGGGCTTGCGTTGAAATTCAGCTTCGTCTTTTCCTCCGCGCCCGGCCTTGCCGCCGCGATCGCGCTCGGTATTTCCGACGTGCTCGCCAAGATTATCATTGGCTCGCATTGCGGCGTGCTCACCATGCTGTCGTTCCGCGGCGTGCTCGGTTTCGCTTTCATCACCTTGTGGCTGCGGCTCGGGCCGAAGCCGCCCACGGACGCGCGAATCCGCTGGATTTCGCTCGCCACCGGCGTGATGTTTGCGGGGCTGATCTTCTGCCTGTTCAAAGCGATCGAAGCGAATGACGTTGCGACCGCGGTTCTCACTTACTTCGCCTATCCGCTGCTGACCGGGCTGGTCGCTGCAGCGAGTGGCCTCGAACGCCTGAGCTGGCGGGGCGCCGTCTGCGCTCTCGTGGCATTCCTCGGCCTTGCGGTCATGATCGGCGCCCATCCGGCCGGACTGGCGCTGGCGGGCATCGCTTATGCGCTCGGCGCAGCCTGCTTCCGCACCGGCGTTCTGATCGTCAGCCGCGCATTCCTGTCCGGCGCCGACGCGCGATTGACCACCTGGTATTCTGTGATCGCGCAACTTGCAATCTTCATCGCGGTTTCGGGAGTGACGCAAACGTGGCAGCCGCCGCAGACCGGCGGCGGCTGGACCGCGCTGGTGGCGATGAGCATCGCGACCACCGCCGGTATCCTTTTTGTGTTCGTGTCGACCATCCGGATCGGTCCGTTTCGCACCGCCTTGATCATGAACCTGGAGCCGTTGACGGCCATGGTGCTCGGCGCGCTTGCGCTCGGCGAGGGAGTTACCCCGTTGCAGGCGACCGGCAGCTTCATCATGTTGGCTTCGCTGGTGGCGTTTCAGCTATGGAAATGAGCCCGGATGGACCGCCGTCCCTGCATGGGCGCGACCGAATGTCATGCAATTTTAATCTACCGCGTCACAAACTCGGCCAACTTGGCGCTGATGCTTCCGCAGTTCGTCACATGTTTATCCGCAGCATTGGGTGAGGCCGGCTAACATGCGCGGGTTCCACACGTCTTCGTTTGATCCCCAGACGCTGATCATCCTTGAAGCCGCCTTTGACGAGGCGTGGCTGACGCTCAAGACCGAGGGCAACCAGACGGTGCGCCCGGACGAGCTGGCGCGCTCGCTGCTGCGGTTGGCCATGGAAGGCGAGCGCGACCCGGTGCGCCTGCACGACGGCGCGCTCAAGGGCCTTGTTCCGGCCGCGGGCTGGCGTGAGGCGGGCTGAGATTCCGGCGGCGCTAGCGGCAGGCGCGACTGTCACGAGTGTGAAATCAGCAAAGCGATGCCGGCGATCGCCGCGGCGGCGAGCGTGCCGATCAGCGCCGCCTGCAGCAAGGCCATCGTCTTGCGCAATTTCCGCCGCATCGATTGCTCCCGGCGCGCCAGTTGCTAAAACTGATTCGGTGAGCCGCAATGCGTCCTCGCCGACAAGTGTGGCAACAACGAGTCGCCGGGAAATGCCGTCACATCCTGCTCGCGGTTTTGATGCGGTCGAGACCTGGGTCTTCGATCTCGACAACACGCTTTACCCGCATCATCTCAACCTGTGGGAACAGGTCGACGTCCGTATCCGCGATTACATCGCCGGCTTCCTGAACGTCACGCACGACGAGGCCTTCCGCCTGCAAAAAGATTACTACCGGCGTTACGGCACAAGCCTGCGCGGGCTGATGGAAGAGCACGGCCTCGATCCTGATGAATTCCTCGAAATCGTGCATCAGATCGATTATTCGCCGCTCGTTCCCGATCCGGCGCTCGGCGCGGCGATCGCCGGTCTGGCGGGCCGCAAGCTCATTCTCACCAACGGCACGCGCCGTCATGCCGAAACGGTGATGAAGCGGCTTGAGATCGAGGAGCGTTTCGAGGATGTGTTCGATATCGCGGCCGCCGAGCTTGAACCGAAGCCGCGGCAGCAGGTTTATGACCGTTTCCTCGCGCGCCACAACGTCGATCCCGCGAAAGCCGCAATCTTCGAGGACCTGTCGCGCAACCTCGAAGTGCCGTACGCGCTCGGCATGACCACGGTGCTGGTTGTGCCGGTCGGTACCCGCGAAGTGTTTCGGGAGGAATGGGAGCTCGCCGGGCGCGATGACCCGCACGTCGATCACGTCACCGACGATCTTGCCGGCTTTCTGCGCGGCATCGCCGCCGGGAGCGGCGGCGTCGGCTAGCCGACGCTAGCTAAAAATAGCCAGCAAGGTTGCCTATATGCCAAGCGACAGGGATCAGGACCGCAATCGTCAGCCCTGAGCCGCGCCGATAAACCGCCTGTGTCGCCTGTTTTGGACCGTCGCCGCGCAATGCGCTGAGCGCGCCGTAGACAATCGCATACACCAGAATCCAGAACGCCAGTTGATAATCGGCCAGCCAGTAAAATACGCCGGCACCGACTCCGATACCCATCGTGATCATTCGATCCCCTTTGATCGCTGTTGCAGATAAGGTGGGTTATGCAAGAAAGGTTCCACTTTTTGCGGGCCACGGTGGCCGGCGCTTGACATCGCCAGGGCGCGCTCCGACAAACCGCGGCAGCAAGGGGACCTTTTTATGTCGGCCGCCGATCTCGCCACCCGCAATAAGTCTCTCGCCGAGACCATCGACGCCGCTTTCGAGCAGCGCGAGGCGATCGGGCCGGCGACCAAGGGCCCGGCGCGCGAGGCTGTCGAGGCAGCGCTCGACCTGCTCGATCGCGGTGCCGCTCGTGTCGCGGAGAAGGCCGCAAACGGTACCTGGCGGGTCAATCAGTGGCTAAAGAAGGCGGTGCTGCTGTCGTTCCGGTTAAACGACATGAGCGTCATCCCCGGCGGGCCGGGCCGCGCCGGCTGGTGGGACAAGGTGCCGTCGAAATTCGATGGCTGGGACGACAAGCAATTTCGCGCCGCCGGCTTTCGCGCGGTGCCGAGTTGTGTCGTGCGCCGCTCCGCCTATATCGCACCGGGCGTGGTGCTGATGCCTTCGTTTGTCAATCTCGGCGCTTACGTCGATCGCGGGACCATGGTCGATACCTGGGCGACGGTCGGCTCGTGCGCGCAGATCGGGAAGAACTGCCACATTTCCGGCGGCGCCGGCATCGGCGGAGTGCTCGAGCCGTTGCAGGCGGGGCCGGTGATCGTCGAAGACAATTGCTTTATCGGCGCGCGCTCGGAAATCGCCGAGGGCGTGATCGTGCGCGAAGGCGCCGTGCTGTCGATGGGCGTGTTCATCGGCGCGTCGACTAAAATCGTCGACCGCGACAATGGTGAGATCGTGCAGGGCGAGGTGCCGCCCTATGCGGTGGTGGTGCCGGGCAGCCTGCCCGGTAAGCCGCTCCCCGGCGGCACGCCGGGCCCAAGCCTTGCCTGCGCCGTCATCGTCAAGCGGGTCGATGAAAAGACCCGCGCCAAGATCAGCATCAACGAACTGCTGCGCGATTAAGCGAAACGCATCCGCCGATGGATTGGGCCTATCTCCTCAACGGGTTTCACGGCCGCATCGGCCGCCGGACATTCTGGATCGCCATGGGCGCGGTCTACATCCTCAATGTGCTCGCCTGCCTGCTGGCGGATCAGGTTCAAGGCGACCGGTTGAGCGCCATCGTCGATCTCGCCTTCACCTATCCCGAATTCGCTATCACCCTGAAGCGCGCCCATGATCGCGAACTTCCGGTGTGGCTGCTGATTGCGTTTTTCACCGCCAATGCGGTGTTCGATTTGCTCGACGTGCTGGGTTTGCCGATCGTCGTCAACGACACGAGCAACATGCTGGCGCTCGGCACCATGATTCCGTTCGCGGTTTTCGCCGTTGCTTTGTTGGTCGAGCTTGGTTTCCGCCGTGGCACAGTCGGTCCGAACCAATACGGTCCCGATCCCGTGGCGAGGACGTAAACGACCATGACCGCCGATCCCGTCACCATCGCCCGCGATCTCATCCGCTGCCGCTCGATCACGCCGGCCGAGGGCGGCGCGCTCGCCTATCTGCAAGAGGTGTTGGCGAAAGCGGGATTTAACGTGCACCGCGCCACCTTTGCCGAGCCGGGCACCGCGCCTGTCGATAATCTCTACGCCCGCATCGGCAGCACCCAACCCAATCTGGTTTTCGCCGGCCATACTGACGTGGTGCCGCCTGGCGATGAAGCCGCCTGGCGTCACGCGCCATTCGCGGGTGACGTTGCGGGCGACAAAGTCTACGGCCGGGGCGCGGTCGATATGAAGGGCGGCATCGCCTGTTTTGTCGCGGCGGCGCTGGACCATATCGCCGCCCATGGCGGCCAGCTGAAAAACGGCTCGCTCTCGCTCCTGATCACGGGCGACGAAGAGGGCGTCGCCGTCAACGGCACGGTCAAGCTGTTGCGATGGGCGGCCGAGCGCGGCGAAAAATTCGATCACTGCATTCTCGGCGAGCCGAGCAATGTCGAAACGGTCGGCGACACCATCAAGGCCGGTCGCCGCGGCTCGCTCAATGGCACGCTCGTTGTTCTTGGCCGTCAGGGCCACGTCGCCTATCCCGATCGCGCCGACAATCCGATCCGCGGGCTGGTCACGTTGATCGCCGCGCTGCAGGCGCCGCTCGACCAGGGCAGCGAGCATTTCGATCCCTCGCACCTTGAGTTCACGTCGGTCGATGTCGGCAACGAGACCGTCAACCTCATTCCCGGCGAGGCGCGGGCGCGCTTCAACATCCGCTACAACGACCGTCACAGTCCGGCTGCGCTCAAGGCGCTGGTCGAGCGGCGCACGCAGGACGCAGCCGCCGGCAGCGTGCATCATCGGATCGAATGGCAGAAGTCGAACGCGGAAGTGTTCGTCACCAAGCCGGGCGCGTTCACCGAGCTTGCCATCACCGCCATCGCCGAGGTGACCGGCAGAAAGCCGAAGCTCTCGACCTCCGGCGGCACGTCCGACGCGCGCTTCATCAAGGATTACTGCCCGGTGCTGGAATTCGGCTTGGTCGGGCAGACCATGCATCAGGTCGACGAATGCGTGCCGGTCGTCGATCTCTTCACGCTGACCGCGACCTACCGGCAGATCATCGACAGGTATTTCGGCTGACCGTCAATACTCCACCCGCACCAGATAAAGCCCGTGCGGCGGGGCGACCTGCCCGCAAGCCGAGCGGTTGCGCGCGGCAAGCGCTGCGGCAAGATCGCTGATCGCCCATTTCCCTTCGCCGACATGAACGAGCGAGCCGACCATCGAGCGCACTTGATGATGCAGGAATGAGCGCGCCGATGCCTCGATCCGCACGTCGTCGCCGTCCCCTGTCACGTCGAGACGGTCGAGGGTTTTGACCGGCGATTTCGCCTGACATTCGGTGGCGCGGAAGGTGGTGAAATCGTGCTTGCCGACGAGCCGCTGTGCGGCTTCCTGCATCGCCGCCCCATCAAGCGGACGCGGCACGCGCCAGGCGCGATGGTCGTCGAGCGTCAGATCGGCGCGGCGATTGACGATGCGATAGAGGTAATGCCGCTTGGTCGCGGAAAAGCGCGCGTCGAAGTCTGGCGCGACCTGTTCCGCCGTCAGGACGGCGATCGGCTGGGGCCGCAGATGAAAATTGGTCGCGTCGCGCACGTTGTTGACGTCCCAGTCTTTAGCGAGATCGACATGCGCGACCTGGCCGAAAGCATGCACACCGGCATCGGTGCGGCCGGCTCCGGCGACCGCAACGCGCTCGCCGGCAAAGGCGGTGATGGCGTCGGCAAGCGCGCTTTGCACCGACGGACCGTTGTCCTGCGCCTGCCAGCCGACGAACGGCGTGCCGTCATATTCAATAGTGAGCTTGTAGCGCCGCATCAGCGGTCTTCGACGCTGCCGCCGCACAGCGCCTCACAACGCTGCCGGGCATACGTCCAGGCGGAGAAGCTTGCGCCCGGCCCGACGATGAACGGATCGTCGCCGGCCGCAACATACTCTTCATAGTGCTGGCGCGCCGACATGCCGGGCTCGTGCGTCCTCTTCAGACATGCGTCGACGATCGCCTTGCAGACCTGCTGCGCCTCTTCGAGCGATTTATAGGCGCCGTGTTTGGTGCGCGCATCTTCGTCCATGTATTGGAAATTGTCGTCGACGTAGACCGTATATTGCTCAGCCATGGCTTGTCCGCTCAGGCAATCTGCGCTCCCGCTTTGACCGGCGTACCGCGCAGAAATTCATCGGCCGCCATCGGCGCGCGGCCGGCGCGTTGCAATTCGACCAGCCGCACCGCGCCGTTACCACAGGCGATAGTCAGCTTCTCGTCGAGCGCTTGGCCCGGCTTGCCGCTGCCGGCGCCTTTGGTCGTGCGCAACACTTTGATCCGCCCAGCGTCCGGAAGCTCGAACCAGGCGCCGGGAAACGGCGACAATCCCCGGCAATGGTCGTGCACCTGCTGCCACGGTTTGGTCCAGTCAATGCGCGTCTCGTTTTTCTCGATCTTGTGCGCGTAAGTGACGCCGCCGTCCGGCTGCGGCGTTAATTGCAGCGAGCCGCGTTCCAGCGCGCCAAGCGCGACTACCATCAGCCGGGCGCCGAGCAGCGCCAGCGTATCGTGCAGGTCGCCAGAGGTCGCGTCCGGGCCGATCGGCGTGCGCTCGGTCATGGCGATCGGGCCGGTGTCGAGGCCTTTCGCCATTTTCATCACCGTCACTCCGGTCTCGCGGTCGCCCGCCATAATGGCGCGCTGGATCGGCGCTGCACCGCGCCAGCGCGGCAACAGCGAAGCATGCAGATTGAAACAGCCGAGCGGAAAGAGGTCCAGCGC
Organism: uncultured Alphaproteobacteria bacterium; assembly: GCA_963747855.1. Taxonomy (GTDB): domain Bacteria; phylum Pseudomonadota; class Alphaproteobacteria; order Rhizobiales; family Xanthobacteraceae; genus BOG-931. The sequence continues at coordinate 1,098,726 of CAVVGN010000001.1, read as the reverse complement.
CGGCTTCGGCAGGATGAGTCCGAAAGCGACCACCACGGCCGCGTCGGCGCCATGCGCGCGTGTGGCTTCGACAGTTTCCGGTCCTTTCAGCGTTGCCGGCGTGAAAACGGGAATCTTAAATCGTTGCGCTTCGCGCGCGACCGGCGTTTCGCTGAGCGCCAGGCTGCGTCCGGCCGGCCGCGGCGCGCGCGTATAAACCGCCGCGACCTGATGTCCGGCGCCAACGATCTCAAGCAAGGTGGGGACGGCGAAATCGGGCGTGCCCATGAAGACGAGGCGGAGCGCCACTCACGCCTCCACTTTTTTCTTCGCCGTCTTTGCCGCTTTGGTGAATTTCTTGATGACGCGGTCGCGTTTGAGCTTGGAGATATGGTCGATGAACAGCACGCCGTTGGTGTGGTCGATCTCGTGCTGGATGCAGGTGGCGAACAGGCCTTCGGCGGAAATCTCGTGCGTCTTGCCGTCGAGATCGAGAAATTTGACTTTCACCTCGCTCGGCCGCTCGACCTCTTCGTAATATTCCGGGATCGACAGGCAGCCTTCCTCGTGGGTCGATTTCTCCTCCGACGCCCAGGTGATTTCCGGGTTGATGAAGACTTGCGGCTTGTGCGTGTCGTCCTTCTTCGACAAGTCCATCACCACGACGCGCTTGACGACGCCGATCTGGATGCCGGCCAAGCCAATGCCCGGGGCGGCATACATGGTCGCGAACATGTCCTCGACCAGCGCGCGGATGCCGGCATCGATCTTTTTCACCGGCTCGGAGACGAGCCGAAGTCTTTTGTCCGGCAATTTCAGGATGTCGCGCACAGCCATGCGCCGCGATGTAAGCGGTGCATAAAGCGCGGTCAATCTGAGCGCTGCATTGCGCGGCCCCGGCCATTCGCACTATAAAGGTTCACTATTTGTTCTATAGGCGCAGCTCGGCTACACGGCGAATCGCGTACAAGCGGACATGATCGAAAGCACACCAATGATCACCTTTTTCGTTGTCTTGATCGTCGGCGCTGCACTGGTGGCGCTGGCCATCATGCTGTGGCGGGGCCGCAAACCGGCGGCGGGTGAAGATGCCGTCCTCGCCGAGTTGCGGCACGCGCAAAGCGAGGCGGCCGGCCGGCTCGAGGCGATGATCGGCTTGTTGGCCAAGGGCCAGTCGCAGCTCGCGCACACGGTGAATGAGCGCCTCGATTCCGTATCGCACCGCCTCGGCGATTTGCTGGAGCAAACCAGGCAAAAGACCACCGAGAATTTGCAAAAGCTGCACGAGCGGCTGGCGGTCATCGACAGCGCGCAAAAGAACATCACCGAGCTCGCAACGCAGGTAACGTCGCTGCAGGGCGTGCTTGCCAACAAGCAGGAGCGCGGCGCCTTCGGCCAGGGCCGCATGGAATTGATCGTGAGCGACGGCCTGCCGAAGGGTTGTTATGAGTTTCAGTACACATTGTCGAACAAGACGCGGCCGGATTGCGCGCTGTTCCTCCCCGGCCAAAAGCCGCTGGTGATCGACGCGAAATTTCCCCTGGAGGCGGTCACAGCCTTTAAGGAGGCCAAGAGTGAGGACGAGCGGCGGCAGGCGGCCACGCGCGTGCGCCAAGACGTGATCAGGCACGTCGGCGACATCGCGCAGAAATATCTCATTCCCGGCGAGACGCAGGAAATCGCGCTGATGTTCGTGCCTTCGGAGTCGCTCTATGCCGATTTGCACGACGGGTTCGACGATGTCGTGCAGAAGGCCTTCCGCGCCAAGGTAGTGATTGTGTCGCCGTCGCTGCTCATGGTCGCGGTCCATCTGATCCAGCAGATGCGCAAGGAGGAGCGGATGCGCGAAGCCGCCGGCCAGATCCAGGCCGAGGTCGGCCGCCTGATCGACGATGTCGTGCGCATGCACGAGCGCGTGCTGAAATTGCAGCAGCATTTCACCCAGGTCGGCGAAGACGTGCGGCAGATCGTGATCTCTGCGGAAAAGGTCGAGAAGCGTGGCGCCCGCATCACCGATGTGGAATTTATCGACGACGGGCCACAGCCCGATGTCGTTGCCGCCCCGTTGCTACGCAAGCTGGAAGCGGGCGAGTAACTTGATCCCTCGCTCCGTGTAGCAGAGGGTGTCGCGCCATGACCGCGGCCGCCGACAAACCCCGCACATCTTTCTTCGATACGCTCGCGGTGTATCTGCAGCGGCGCGTCCTGATCGTCATGTTCCTCGGCTTTTCCTCCGGGTTGCCGCTGGCGCTGTCCGGCTCGACGCTGCTGGTCTGGATGCGCGAGGCCGGCGTCGATCTTGGCACCATCGGCCTGTTCGCGCTGGTGGGGACGCCCTACACGATCAAGTTCCTATGGGCGCCGCTGATCGACGCGCTCGATGTTCCGGTTCTCTCGCGGTTGCTCGGCCGTCGGCGCGGCTGGCTCTTGCTCACGCAGCTTTTGTTGATCGCGGCGATCCTCGTGCTCGGCGCTTGCGATCCATCGGTTTCGCCGCTGCTGGTGGCCCTTGGCGCGCTGCTGGTCGCCATGGTGTCGGCGACGCAGGATATCGTGGTCGATGCGTTTCGCGTCGAAAGTCTCGACGAAAGCGAACAGGCTGCCGGCATGGCCTCTTACGTCGCCGCCTATCGCATCGGCATGCTGGCATCGACCGCCGGCGCGCTGTTTCTGGTCAGCGGTCTGCAAGGTCTCGGCCTGTCGTATCACAGTGCCTGGACCGCCGGTTACGCCTTGATGGGAATGCTGGTGCTGATCGGCGTCGCCACGACTTTTTTTGCGACCGAGCCGCAAAAATCGCGCGCCGCGAACGCCGCGCATGCGCGTGAAGGCACGTTGCAACGGGTGGTCGAGGCCGCGGTCGGCGCGTTCGCCGAATTTTTGTCGCGCGACCTTGCCTTTGTCGCGCTTGTTTTTGTCGTCCTGTTCAAATTTACCGACGCGTTGTCGGGCGCGATGACGGCGCCGTTTGTGATCGATCTCGGCTTTTCGCGCAACGAATACGCGGCGATCATCAAGGGGGTCGGACTGGCCGCGACGCTGATCGGAGGATTTGCCGGCGGGTTTATCGCGCGCGCCTTTTCGCTGCCGGCAAGCCTTTGGCTGGGAGGCTTGCTGCAGGCGGCATCGAACCTTGCGTTTTCGTGGCAGGCGGTGGTCGGCCATGACACGGCGTGGCTCACCTTCGCCATCGTTGCGGAAAATTTCACCGGCGCGATCGGCACGGTCATTTTCGTCGCCTACCTTTCGGCGTTGTGCCGCAACCCGCTGCATACCGCGACCCAATATGCGCTGCTCACGGCGCTGGCCGCCGTTGGGCGCACCTACTTGTCGTCGGGTGCGGGCTTTATTGCCGCCGGCGCAGGATGGATCTGGTTTTTCGTCATTTGCGCGCTGGCCGGTCTACCGGCGCTCGGCCTGTTGGCATGGCTGCAACAGCGCCGGCACTTCGACGGATTGACGCCGAGCAAGATATAGCGCCGCGGACGGGCGGCGAGACCTTCGTTTTGCGCTGTCCGCTCAAAGAGATATCGCGCTTCCCCGCCGCGGCACAAAAGACCCGCAAAAAAGTCCTTTTGTAAGGATCGGATAGCTATATTCGACCTTGCTTCTTGTGGTGTCCCTCAAACTCGGTTTCCTCGCGTTCCGCCATGGACCTGATTCTGGTCAAGATCTTCGCCACTGCGCTGGCGCTCAGCGAAGTGCTGACGCAGCCGCAGGCGGTGAAGACCCATTTCGACGCCGCGCAGGATCAGGCCGAAGTGGTGCAGATATTGCGCAACGGCTGCGCGCATATGCGTCAGGCCTTCGATATCGAGTCGATCAATCTCGACAGCTTGATCGCTACCGCGCTTGACGATCCGAAGGCGGTTGGTGCCGACATCAAGGCCTTTCACGGCATCAATTTCGCCAATCTGAATACCGCCTATCACCAGTTCTGCAAGAACGAGACGGTCGACAAGCCGGTGGTCGATCTCGGCCAGGTGATCGAATTTTTCAACAATGCCGCCGCCGATTTGCCCGATCACACCCGGCTCAAGGGCCGGAAGCTGCCGAGCATGAGTGTGGTGCTCGACGGCAAGGGCGCAAATTTTGCAGACGTGTTCGAGCCGGGCAACCGCCGGGTCTGGGTGGAGCTCGCCGACATTCCCGACAACGTGCAGAAGGCGTTCGTCGCCGCCGAAGACCGCCGGTTCTTCCAGCATCACGGCGTCGACGAGCGCGGCATCATCCGTGCGTTCATCGGCAATCTCGCCGAGCCTGGCCGGCCGCAGGGCGGTTCGACCATCACCCAGCAGGTCGTGAAAAACTTGCTGGTCGGCGAAGACGTGACCTACGAGCGCAAGATCCGCGAAATGATCGTGGCGTCGCGGCTCGAAACTACGCTGAGCAAGCAGGAGATTCTCGAACTCTATCTCAACTCGGCGTATCTCGGACGCGGCTCATGGGGCGTCGAGATGGCCGCCCGCAGCTATTTCGGCAAATCAGCGAAAAACCTCACGCTCGCCGAAGGCGCCATGCTGGCCGGATTGCTGAAGGGGCCAAGCTATTTCAATCCCGATCGCCACCCCGATCGAGCCAAAGAGAGGCTCGCTTACGTGCTCGGCCGCATGCAGGACGATGGCGTGGTCGACGGCGCGCAAAAGGATGCGGCGCTCGCCGCGCCGCCGAAACTCGTCGCCTTCGAACGCCCGCACCGCGAATCCGGCTTCTATTTTACCGATTATCTGGCCCGCGAGGCGAGGGTGGACGGCGTCGATAGCCTGACCGCGGCGCCTTACACGGTACATTCCACCATCAATGCGAGCTTGCAGCGCGAAACCGAAGCGGCCTTGCAGGAAGGCCTGGCGCATTACGAGATCAGCGCCGGCCGCATGGTGTTCCGCGGCGTCGAGGCGAACATCGCGGACGCGGTGCAGAAAGTCACCGCGGGTAAGTCACCGACGCCTGCGGCGTCCGAAGCGGCGAGTATGCAGGCTGCCATGCCGCCCTGGCAGCAGGCGCTCACGGCCATTCATCTGCCGCTTTACGACGTGCATTGGCGGACGGCCGTGGTTCTGGACAAGGGCGGCAAGCGCGGCGACGGCGTCATTCACGTCGGACTCACTGACGGCCGCATCCTGCCGCTCAACCCCTGGACGGCGGAGATCAGGCGCAACCTCGCCGTTTACGACGTGATCTATGTGCACGTCACGGAGGGCAGGGCGGATGTTCGGACGCCGGCCAAAGGCAAGTCGCCTTCCGCCGCGGCCGCATCGGCGCAATTGCGCGTGCGTCCAACGGTGCAGGGTGCGGCTCTGGTTCTGGAGAACGAGACCGGGCGCGTCCTCGCCATGGCCGGCGGCTTTGCCTATCCGCTCAGCCAGCTCAACCGTGTCTCACAGACGCAGCGCCAGCCGGGCTCGGCGATCAAGCCGCTGACCTATTTGACGGCGTTGCAATCGGGCCTGCAACCGAACACATTGGTGCTCGACGAGCCGATCACGCTGCCACCGATCGGCAGCCGCATCGGTGACGGCCGGGATATTCTTAGCCGGGATATCGGCCCGGTGCGGGAGGAAGATTATTGGACGCCACGCAACGCCGGAAACTATTCCGGTGGCGTGTTTACGCTCCGGCGTGGGCTGGAAAACTCGGTCAACATTGTCACCGCGCGGTTGCTCGACGGCGGCATCAATTCCGATCCGGCAAAGAGCCTCGACTACGTTTGCGCCACCGCCGTCGCGGCGAAAATCTATAAGGATTGCGTCCGCTATTATCCGTTCGTGCTCGGCGCGCAGCCGCTGCGGATGATCGATCTGGCTGCTTTCTACGCCGCGATCGCCAATGAGGGCGCGCTGCCGCAGCCGCATGCGGTCGACTCAATCGAAGCCAATGGCCGCACGGTCTACCAATACCCGGACGCGCCGTTGCCGTTCGTCGGTGCGGCGGATCGCGCGTCGTTCTATCAGCTCAAGACCATCCTGCAGGGCGTGGTGGCGCGTGGCACCGCACGCGCGATCGGCGCGCTCTCACCCTACGTCGCCGGCAAGACCGGAACGACCGAAGACTTCAGTCGATGGCTGGTTCGTCGGCTTTACCAACGACGTCACCGTGGCAGTGTGGGTCGGCTACGACAATGGCGACGGCAAACGGCGGTCGCTCGGTCCATCCGCGACCGGTGCGCGAGTCGCGTTGCCGATTTTCGAGCCGATCATGCAGGCGATCTGGGCGGAGGGCATCGCTCCCAAGGCGCCGCTGAGCGGGCCATCGAAAGAGGCGCAACGCCGGCTCATGGATTTGCCTATCGACTATATGAGCGGCGATCGTGTCTCGGCAAGCGGTTTCATGGAGCATTTCCGCCGATCAGCCGACGGGCGGTTCGACGATACGCAATACCAGCTCCTGTCGCAGGAAGATGCCTCTGCCTCACGCGGCTGGGGCACCACGAGTGAAGGTTACTGGGCAGGGTCAAGCGACGATCGTTACGTTAGCGGCCGCTCCTATTACCCGGCGCAGGGCTGGCAGCCGCCCCCGCCGCAGGCGGGCCCGCTTGAGCCGTTGCGTCAGCTATTTTCGCCGTTATTCGGGGATTCCGGCGATCCAAGTGTTCACGCGCGCTGAGTTCCGGATTATTTCTGGGGCGGACGAGTCGACTAAAAGCCAGCGACAGAAAGAAAATTGCATGTGGCTACGGCACGCGATGGCGGTTGTCGGCCTGCTGGGGTCGATGTCCGCGGCCTACGCGCAAGACTTTCGCATTGAGAATGTGACCGCGCCGAAAGATTGGGATCCGGCGCAGCTTAAGCCGGGCACCATTGCATTCAGCGACGCGAAGAATGGCGAGGTCGCCGATGCGGCCAATCTAATGGATTTTGCTGATTGGGCGCGCATGCGTCCGGCGCAAAAGAAATATCTTGCGTTGTTTCCCGGCTATACCGAACCGACGGTGACCAAGGCGGCGACCGCCGGTGCCACTCCCGCGCCGGTCGTTGAGAAACTCAGCATGTATGTGGGGCAAGCCCGCTTCCTGCTGGAGCGTCAGCCGGGCGCGCTCGATCTGGCGCGCTATGTGACCTTGCCGTTCCTCGAGAAAGTCGATCCGGCCATCCAGCATAAGCCGCTCGACGCCGCCGACGTCAGTCCGCTGACCGACGTCCAAGGCACCGGCAATCAGAACCCGCAGCGCAAATGGTGCGCCGGACGGCCGACATTGGTCTGCACGCAGTCGAGCTATCAACTCGAGGGCAAGATCCCGATTGGCGTCTTGCTGGTCAACAAGCTGCGCGACAATGCTAAAAAGGTTTCCGACCATATCGATTTTGAAAGCGAATTTTCCCTGCTTCCATCCGCCGACCTCGATCAGGGCGGATTGAAGGAGCTGACCGGGATCGATACGCCGGTCGCCGGCGCGCTCGCGCAGAATATTTTCTACGTCAACCAGATCATGAAATTCGGGAAATTCTTCGCCGTCTTCCAGGCCGATCCGGCCGATGCCGACAAGACGGTGGTTACCGCCTATATGGCGCTGGCGATCGAGACGAGCGTGCTCGACAAGAAAAAGGAATATGAAAAAGTGCCGGTGCTGCGCAATTTGGTGCCGGCGCTAGTGCTGATGGGCCAGTCTTCGTTCAATTCGGGGAATTCAATCAGCGCCGGTCTGCCGAAATACGCGCGCAATGAAATTGCCACGGTTGCCGGTCTGCTGGCGCGGGGCTCCGCGCAATAGCCGGGCCGGACGTTTGGATTATAATCGCCGCATGTCCGGAACTTGGGAGTTTTGGATCGACCGTGGCGGCACCTTCACCGACGTGATCGGCCGGCGACCGGACGGCAAGCTCGTCACCCACAAATTGTTGTCGGAGAATCCCGAAGCCTACGCCGACGCGGTGGTGGCGGGCATTCGCCACCTGCTCGGGCTGGCGCCGGGCGAGGCCATTCCGCCCTCGCGGATCGGCGCGGTGAAGATGGGCACGACGGTCGCCACCAACGCGCTGCTCGAGCGCAAGGGCGAGCGCACCCTTCTGGTCATTACCAAGGGCTTTCGCGACGCGCTGCGCATCGGCTACCAGGCGCGGCCGAAAATTTTCGCGAGGCACATCGTCAAGCCGGACATGCTCTACGAGCGCGTGATCGAGGCCGACGAGCGCGTCCGTGCCGACGGTACGGTCGAGCGCGCCATCGATCTGGCCGCGCTGCGCGGCGAGCTTGGCTGCGCTAAAGACGACGGCATCGCCGCCGTCGCCATCGTCCTGATGCACGCGTACCGTTACAGCGAGCATGAGCGCAGGATCGCGGCGCTGGCGCGCGAACTGGGCTTTGCGCAGGTTTCCGCCAGCCACGAAGTATCGCCGCTGATCAAGCTCGTAGGCCGCGGCGACACCACCGTGGTCGACGGTTACCTCTCGCCAATTCTCCACCGTTACGTTGCGCAAGTTGCGGGAGATTTGAATTCTCGCGGTGAGCCAACCCGCCTGATGTTCATGATGTCGTCAGGCGGTCTGACCGCGGCCGATCTGTTTCGCGGCAAGGACGCTATCCTCTCCGGCCCGGCGGGCGGTGTCGTCGGCATGGCGGAAACTGGCCGGCAGGCGGGGTTCAATCGGCTGATCGGTTTCGACATGGGCGGCACTTCGACGGACGTGTCGCATTTCGCCGGCGGCTACGAGCGCGCCTTCGAGACGGAAGTTGCCGGTGTGCGCATGCGCGCGCCGATGATGCTGATCCACACTGTGGCGGCGGGCGGCGGCTCGATCCTGCATTTCGACGGCGCGCGTTTTCGCGTCGGACCCGACTCGGCCGGCGCCAATCCAGGGCCGAAATGCTATCGGCGTGGCGGGCCGGTCGCGGTCACCGACGCCAACGTCATGGTCGGAAAGCTTATTCCTGACTTCTTTCCCGGAATTTTCGGACCGAACCAGGACCAGCCGCTCGACGCCGATGCGGTGAATGACGCGTTCGCCGCGCTGGCGGGGAAGATCGGCGACGGCCGGCCGCCAGAGCAAGTCGCCGACGGCTTCATCAAGATCGCGGTCGAGAATATGGCGAACGCGGTCAAGAAGATTTCCGTCCAGCGCGGCTACGATATCACCCGTTACGTGCTCAACTGCTTCGGCGGCGCCGGCGGCCAGCACGGCTGCCTTGTCGCCGACGCGCTTGGCATGCGGCAGGTGCTGATCCACCCGTTCTCCTCGCTGTTATCCGCCTACGGCATGGGACTCGCCGATATCCGCAGCGTCCGCCAGCAAGCGATTGAGGAACCGTTCGGCAAACAGGGCTACGCGGCGCTGGTAAGCACCGTTCGCCGGCTCGCCCGCACGGCGGCCGCTGAGGTCGTCGGCCAGGGCGTCGCCGCCGGCAAGGTCGCGCTGCACAAGCGCGCGCACATCCGTTACGCCGGCACGGATACGCCGCTGGAAGTGCCGGTCGGGCCGCTAAAAAAAATGCAAACCGCCTTTGAGCGCGCGCACAAGGCGCGTTTCGGCTTCATCGATCGCGACAAGAAGCTTTTCATCGAGGCGGCGTCGGTCGAAGCCGTCGGCGGCGGTGCAATGTTTCGGGAAATCGCGCGCAAGACTGCAGGGACGAAACTGCCTAGCCCTGCGCGCCGGACACGTTTTTTTTCCGGCGGCAAATGGCACAAGGCGGCCGTTTACCTGCGCGATACGCTTGCTCTCGGGCACAAGGTGAGGGGCCCGGCGATCGTCGTTGAGCCGCACCAAACCGTGGTGGTCGAGCCGGGCTGGCAGGCAGAACTTACCGGCAAGAATCATCTGGTGCTGCGGCGGGTGCAAAAGCTCGTCCGCGCGCGCGCGATTGGCACGCGCGCCGATCCGGTCATGCTGGAAGTGTTCAACAACCTGTTTATGTCAATCGCCGAGCAGATGGGCGTGGCGCTGCAAAACACCGCGTACTCGATCAACATCAAGGAACGGCTCGACTTCTCCTGCGCGGTTTTCGACGGCGACGGCTCGCTTGTCGCCAACGCACCGCACATGCCGGTGCATCTCGGCTCGATGGATCGGGCGGTCGAAACCATCATCCGCGAGAATCGCGGAAGGATTTGCCCGGGCGACGTCTATGCCATCAACGCACCGTATAACGGCGGCACGCACTTGCCCGACATCACCGTCTGCACGCCGGTGTTCGACGGGCGCAGAATCTCGTTCTGGGTCGCCTCGCGCGGCCACCACGCCGATGTCGGCGGTATCTCGCCCGGCTCGATGTCGCCGAACGCCACGACGATCGAGCAGGAAGGCGTCTATATGGACAATTTCCGGCTGATTGCGCGCGGCCGTTTTCGCGAAAAGGACATTTACGCCCTGCTGACCGCCGGACGTTTCCCGGCGCGCAATCCGTTGCAGAATATCAACGACCTCAAGGCGCAGATCGCCGCCAATGAAAAAGGCGTTGCCGAGTTGCGCAAGATGGTCCGCCATTTCGGCCTGCCAGTGGTGCGTGCCTATATGCGGCACGTCCAGGACAACGCAGCCGAAAGCGTCCGCCGAGTCATCGATCGGCTACGCCATTCGCATTTCACCGCCGAGATGGATCAGGGGACGCTGATCAAGGTGCAGATCGGCGTCGACAGGAAAGAACGCGAAGCCACGGTTGATTTCACCGGCACCAGTCCGCAGCAGCCGACCAATTTCAACGCGCCGGAGCCGGTGACGCGCGCCGCCGTGCTTTACGTCTTCCGGGTCATGGTCGACGACGACATTCCGATGAATGCCGGCTGCCTGCGGCCGATCCGCATCGTGATTCCGAAAAAGTCGTTATTGTCGCCGGAGTTTCCCGCCGCCGTTGTTGCCGGCAATGTCGAGACCTCGCAGGAGGTGACCAATTGCCTGTTCGGCGCGCTCGACGCCATGGCGGCGGCACAGGGCACCATGAACAATCTCAACTTCGGCAATGCCCGTTATCAATACTATGAGACACTCTGTTCCGGCTCGCCGGCCGGGCCCGGCTTCCCCGGCACCGACGCCGTGCATACCCACATGACCAATACGCGGCTCACCGATCCGGAAGTCCTCGAATTCCGCTTTCCGGTGCTGCTAGAAGATTTTCACATCCGCACAGGATCCGGCGGGCGCGGCCGCTGGAACGCCGGCGACGGCGTCGTCCGCACCATCCGCTTTCTGGAAAAAATGGAATGCACCATCCTGTCCGGCCATCGCCGGGTGCCGCCGTTCGGACTTGCCGGCGGCGAAGACGGACGGGTCGGCGCGAATTGGGTGCGGCGCAAGGACGGCCGCCTAGAACAGCTTGCCGGCTGCGACGCCACCGTCATCGACGCCGGTGAGGCAATTATCATCCAGACGCCAACCGCAGGCGGCTACGGCGATCCAGCCTAAAGCTATTACGTACATTGCACGCGAGAGGGGTCAGACCGGCGGTCTGGCCTTTTCCTTCCGCTAAGTGACCTTCAGCGCGCTTGCCCGGAGCTTGCGGCGGATAAGAATCTGAAAGACCGCGTACTGTGCAAGAAACGCCACGATCTTCGCGCCAGTCGCGCCAAAGGCAAAGAAGTAACCCCAGGCGACCGGGCTGTAGTTGGCGGCGACGTAGAGATTGAGCGATCCGAGAGCGAACATCAGGCCCGCCCAGGCGTAGCCGGTCATGACCAGTACGTCCCTGGACAGGTTCTCCTTCACCTCCGGCGGCATGTATCGATCCATCCAGCCCGGACACAGCATGACCGCGCCGATGGCAAAGGGAATGAAGCTCGGCTTCGCCATCATGAAGCGGCTGTCGTTGGTGATAAGCGTTGCAAAGCCCAGCGCAATGACCAGCCCAAGGCTGAGCCATTGGATGACTTCGAGACTGTGTCCTCGCCACTTCGCCAATCCGAACTGGCCTGGGCCGACGGCGAGCGCGCAGCCAACCCCAAGGGTCAGGTTGCCCGTCGCCACATAGATTCCGAGGAAGACAAAGCTGCTGAGGAAATCTTCAGCGAGCTGCCGGAGGGCTGTTCCCATGGGATCGGACTCCTTGCATGTGTCTTTACGCGCGGTCGGCTAATGCGCGGAATTTTCCGCATTGGCCAGTGGTGGGCGGCGCATCAACCAAACGAGTGGTGCAAACACAACGAACAGCAGGCTCAGCAGCAGGAAAACGTCGGCAAAGGCCATCACGATTCCCTGTTGGCGGACGAACAGGAACAGCTGTTTAAGCGCCATGTCGTGCGCGTCCGAACCGGGGATGCGCGCGGCGAAGTTATTGAGCGCTTCAATCACCGGCTGGCGCGCCCAGTTGATGGATTCGTGGAGGCGCGCCAAATGCAGGTCGATGCGTTTGTTGAGCACGGTGTTCAGCCCGGCAAGACCGACCGCGCCGCCGAGATTGCGCGTCAGGTTGAACAGCCCGGAGGCGTTCTTCAGCCGGTCGGGCGCCAGCGTGCCGAGCGAGATACTGGTGATTGGCACGATCGCAAACATCATCCCGAAGCCGCGCAGGATTTGCGGAATGAACAACTGCGCGAAATCCCAGTCCTTGGTGATGTAGGTCGCCTGCCAGTTGCTGAGCGCAACGACCGAAAATCCGATCGCCAGCATGAGCCGCGGATCGACCCGGCTCATCAGCCGACCCACGATCGGTGCGGTGAGGAACATGGCGGCGCCCGACACGAACATGGTCTCGCCGACCATCAGCGCATTGAAGCCACGGATTTCGTCGAGATAGACCGGATAGAGGTAGGTCAGTCCGTACAGGCCGATGCCGAGGACGAACGAAAACATGCTGCCCAACGCGAAATTGCGATCGCGGAAGGTCAGCAAGTCGACGATCGGCCGGCTGGCGGTCAGTACCCGGGCAAAGAAGATCACCGCCGAACTTGCCGAAACCACCGCGGCGAGGGCGATGGTGGAGTCCTCGAACCAGTCGTAACGCGGTCCGTCTTCCAGCACGTATTCGAGCGAGCCGAGAAACAGCGCCATGAAGATCAGGCCGAGGAAATCGAAATGCCTGAACAGCGGCAAATCCGGCTTGTCGAAGTCGATCAGGGTCGCGGCCGCGATTGTCACCACGATGCCGGGAACGATATTGATGAAAAACAGCCAATGCCACGACATCATGTCGGTCAGATAGCCGCCCACGGTCGGACCGATGGTCGGGGCAAGCGTCGCCACCAGCCCGATCATCGGCGTGATCACCGGCTGTAAGCGGCGCGGAAAGATGATGTAGGCGGATGCAAACACGGTCGGCACCATGCCGCCGCCGATAAAGCCTTGCAGCGCGCGCCAGACGATCATTTGACCCATGGTGGAAGATAATCCGCACATCAGGCTGGCGACGGTGAAGCCGGCGGCCGCGCCGGCAAACATGATGCGGGTGCCGAGCGCGCGCGACAGGAAGCCGGACAGTGGAATGGCGACCACCTCCGCCATCAGATACGAGGTCTGCACCCAGGTGATTTCATCGCTTGAGGCGGCGAGCCCGGCCTGAATTTCAGCGAGCGACGCCGACACGACCTGGATGTCGAGGAACGCCATGAACATGCCAAAGCACATGGCGAGAAACGCAACGATCCGTATCGGATCGACGCGCTCGACGGGAGGCGGGGGTGCCGGCAGGGCAGGGAAGGTTGCGGTTGCTGTGGTGGCCATCGCCGCCTCGGCCAAAGCGGTTAGCGCGCCGCGGTGTGCTGCGCCGGCGCGTCGAGGTCCGCGACGGCCGCACCCGCCTTGGTATTGACGCTGACTACGACCGACAAACCGGGCCGCAGCACGTTTTCGCGGGCGATGGCGGCCGGCACGCGGATACGCACCGGGAGACGCTGCACGATTTTGGTGAAATTCCCGGTCGCGTTATCCGGCGGCAGCAGCGAGAACACGGCACCTGAAGCGGGCGAGAAGCTTTCAACGATGCCGTGGATCGAATGTTCTGGCAGCGCATCGACGGCGATGGCGACAGGCTGGCCAGGGCGCAGCCGCGCGAGCTGCGTCTCCTTGAAATTGGCGGTGACGTAGACATCGTCGAGCGGCACTACGCTCGCAACCCGCTGGCCGATCTGCACGAAGTCGCCGGTTTGCATGGCGCGATTGCCGATTACACCGTCGATCGGCGCCCGGATGACGGTGAAGGACAGATCGCGTTCGGCTTTGGCAAGCGAAGCCTTGAGCTCATCGAGTGTGCCGGACGCTTCCTGCCGCTGCCCTTTGAGGACGTCGACATTTGCCGTGGCCGAGTCGATGGCGGCTTGAGCGCCATGAACGGCCGCAACCGCCTGATCGCGATTGGCTTGCGCATGCTCGAGCAACTGGCGGCTCGACGCATCGCGGGCCACCAGAAGATTCTGCCGTTCGAGTTCAAGTTCTGTGCGAACGGCCGCGGCTTGGGCGGAAACGAGCTGGGTCTTGGCCTGCTCCACGGCGGCCTCCTGCGCCACGACTTGGTGGCCGATGCGAACGATGGTGGCTTCCTGGGTGGCGACCTTGGCGCGAGCCGAATCGACCGCCAGCCGGTAATCGCCATCATCGATGGTCGCGATCACATCACCGGCATGCACGTGGGTGTTGTCGGTGACGGCAACATTGGAAAGATAGCCTGACACCTTGGCGGCGAGCGTGGTGTTGTAGGCTTGCACATAGGCGTCGTCGGTCGAAACCATAAAGCGCCCGACGATTATGTAATCGAGACCGAACCAAAGAGCGGCAATCCCCGCGAGCGCCCCAAGCGCGCCAAAAGCGAGTCGGCGGCGGCTCAAGCGCCGCAGCCCGTCGCCTCGAATTTTCGCGCGGACCGGCACGGCCGGCGGCACGGTTTCCGCTGCCGGTGGTGCGCCGTGGTCCGCCACCTTTTGGTCCGGCTCCGCAACGACCGGAAATGTTGACGGGTCCTTTTCTCCGCCGCGGTACATGGCTCAAATTCCTTCAACTAGCGCCGTGACCGAACCGTTCGGTCATTCAATAACCGGGGACAGCTACAAAGTCAATATTGACCGAACCGTTCGGTCAATATATGTAGCGGTTCGGATTCGGATTAAGAAGTGATTTCGGGTGCTTAGGCACCCCGTGGAGGAAGGCTTCGGACGATGACCAATCAAGCAACTTTGGAACGGACCCCAGCTGCCTCCGCCGATGATGAAAGCGCCAAGCGGCGTCAGATCATCGAGGGTGCCCGCGCGGTGTTCCTGGCCCAAGGCTTCGACGCCGCCAGCATGAACGACATTGCCCGCGCCGCCGGCGTCTCCAAAGGCACGCTGTACGTTTATTTCAAGCACAAGGAAGAGTTGTTCGAGTCGATTGTCGAACAGGAATGCGATGCCCAAGCGGAAGGGATTTTCGATTTCGATCCCGACAATCACGACGTGGGTGGCGTACTCACGCGGCTCGGCGTTGCCTATGTAAAATTTCTATGCCGACCGGAGAAGGCTTCGGCCATCCGCACGGTCATCGCCATCGCTGATCGCATGCCGGAAGTCGGCCGCAAGTTTTACGAGACCGGGCCAGAGCGCGGCATGACGCAACTCTCCGACTATTTGAATGCGCAAATCGCGGCCGGCGTTCTCGTCATCGAAGACGTCGAGATTGCCGCCGTTCAGCTGATGGAATCGTTTCAGGCGAAGCTGTTCAAGCCGATGGTGTTCAACTTCGCTCCGGCCCCGAGCCTCGAGCAGATCGAGCGCGTCGTGCGGGTCGCGGTTAAAACCTTTCTTGCCGCGTACCACACACCGCCGAAAAGTTGAAAATTCACGACCCCTGCGCCGGCCGGCGCGAGATCGAATAGCGCATCTCCGTCGCGCTACCTCGCCAGAAGAACCGGTAATCGATATTGACGCTGCCGCCTTCGGCGAGCGGCAACAGCGCATTGCAAACCACTTCAGTCTTGCTGGTTGAAACGTTCTTGATCGGCTCGTAGTGCAGCGGCTGCATCTCCAGCTGCTTGAAAATCTCGGCAAGCGTTTTGGTGGCGCGCGTCGAATCGCACTCCGGGAGCACGAAGTGTTCGTGCAGCCCGCGATAAAGCAACACGCCGGCGACGGCGAGCACCGGGATGCCGAGCAGGCGGAACGCAAGACGATTGGGTTTCCAGGACGCCGAAGCCGCAGGTGGCCGGCGCGCGGAGCGGCGCAAAGGAGGAGGTTTGGGCGGACGGTCTTCCGAAACCATCGCCGCTACTTTCAGACGGCCTTGCCGATCTCTTCAGTCATCTTCTTGGCGTCGCCGAGAAGCATCATGGTGTTGTCGCGATAGAACAGCGGATTGTCGATGCCGGCATAGCCTGAGGCGAGCGAGCGCTTGTTGAACATGACCGTGCCCGCTTTCCATACTTGCAGCACCGGCATGCCGTAGATCGGCGATTTCGGATCTTCCTCGGCGGCGGGATTGGTGACGTCGTTGGCGCCGATCACATAAGCGACGTCGGCCTGGGCGAACTCCGAATTAATGTCCTCGAGCTCGAAGACCTCGTCATAAGGCACGTTGGCTTCGGCCAGCAGGACGTTCATGTGTCCGGGCATGCGGCCGGCGACCGGATGGATCGCGTATTTGACCTCGACGCCTTCGGCCTTGAGCTTGGCGGCCATTTCACGCAGCGCATGCTGCGCCTGCGCCACCGCCATTCCGTAGCCGGGCACGATGATGACCTTGGAGGAATTCTTCAAAAGATAAGCTGCGTCTTCCGCTGATCCGAGCTTGACCGGCCGTTGCTCGGCGGCGCCGCTCGGGCCGGCGACCTCGCCGCCGAAGCCGCCGAGGATCACCGAAATGAATGAGCGGTTCATGCCCTTGCACATGATGTAGGACAGGATCGCGCCGGACGAGCCGACCAGCGCGCCGGTGATGATCAGCGCCGAATTGCCGAGCGTGAAGCCGATCCCGGCCGCGGCCCAGCCGGAATAGGAATTGAGCATGGAAATCACGACCGGCATGTCGGCGCCGCCGATCGGCACGATGATCAGCACGCCGAGCAGGAACGACACGGCCGCGATCAGCCAGAATGTCAGGTGCTGCTGCGCCTCGAAAAACCAGACGATCAGCGCGATGAGGCCAAGCCCGAGCGCGATGTTGATGGCGTGCCGCGCCGGCAAAATGATCGGCTTGCCGCTCATGCGGCCGGAGAGCTTGAGGAACGCGATGACCGAGCCGGTGAAAGTGACGGCGCCGATAGCGACGCCGAGCGACATTTCGATCAGGCTTTGGCCGTGGATCGCGCCCTCGGTGCCAATATCGAACGCGGCGGGGGCATAAAGCGCTCCGGCGGCGACCAACACCGCGGCCATGCCGACCAGCGAATGGAACGCGGCAACCAATTCCGGCATGGAGGTCATCGGCACGCGCCGCGCAATCACGGCGCCGGTCCCGCCGCCGATCGCGACGGCGAGCAGCACCAGGCCCCACGCGCCGAGGCCGGAGGGTGGATGCGCGGCGAGCGTAGTGGCGACCGCGATCGCCATGCCGATCATGCCGAACAGATTGCCTTGCCGGCTGGTGTCGGGATGCGAAAGCCCGCGCAGCGCCAGGATGAACAGGACGCCGGCAACCAAGTAGGCGACAGCGGCAAGATTAGCGCTCATGCTACTTCTGCTTCCGCTGGAACATGGCGAGCATGCGCTGGGTCACCAGAAAGCCGCCGAAAATATTGACCGAGGCAAAGGCGAGCGCAACGAAACCGAAAGCGCGCGCCCAGACGGGCCCGGCATCGTCGGCGACAAGCGCCACGCCGACCGCGAGCAGGGCGCCCACCACAATTACCGAGGAGATTGCGTTGGTCACTGACATCAACGGCGTGTGCAGCGCCGGCGTTACCGACCAGACGACGTAGTAGCCGACAAATACCGCCAGAACGAAGATCGAAAGCCGAAACACGAATGGATTGACGACGTCGCTCGCAGTCGCCGCGCCCGAATGCGCGACCGCGGCAAGATCGAGTTGACCGAGGATCGAGAGGGTTACCATCGCATAGGTCCTGCTTTTGCGCCGGGCCGGGCTTAGGCGGCTGTTTTCGGTTTGAAGCTTGGATGAACGATCGTGCCGTCGCGGGTGAGCGCGGTCGCCTTGACGATATCGTCGTCCCAATTGATGGCGAGCGCTTTGGTCTTCTTGTCGATCAGGCTTTCGAGGAAGGCGTAAAGATTCTTGGCGTACAGGCTTGACGCAGAGGCGGCGAGCCGGCCGGGCATGTTGCTGTAGCCGATGATCTTGACGCCGCCGGTCTCCGCGACCGCGTCCGCCTTGACGCCTTCGACGTTGCCGCCGCGCTCGACCGCGAGATCGACGATCACAGAGCCCGGGCGCATCGAGGCAACCATCTCCTTCGAGATCAGCCGTGGTGCCGGCCGGCCGGGAATGAGCGCGGTGGTGATGACGATGTCCTGCTTTTTGATGTGCTCGGCGACCAAAGCCGCCTGCTTCGCCTGATATTCCTTCGACATCTCCTTGGCGTAGCCGCCGGCGGTTTCTGCGGCCTTGAATTCCGCATCCTCGACGGCGACGAATTTCGCGCCCAGACTTTCAACCTGCTCTTTCGCTGCCGGACGTACGTCGGTTGCAGTGACAACGGCGCCGAGCCGGCGCGCGGTGGCGATCGCCTGCAAACCGGCGACGCCCGCACCCATGACGAAGACCTTGGTGGCAGGCACGGTGCCGGCGGCGGTCATCATCATCGGCAACGCCCGGCAGTATTCGGCGGATGCATCGATTACGGCGCGATAGCCGGCGAGATTGGCCTGGCTGGAGAGGACGTCCATCACTTGCGCGCGGGTGATGCGCGGCAACAGCTCCATCGCGAAAGCGATAACGCCTGCGTCGGCCATGGCGTGCAAAGCATCGTCATGGCCATACGGATCCATGATGGCGATGACGATGGCGCCTTTCTTCAAGCGTGGCAGTTCGGACGCTAGCGGCCGGCGCACCTTCAGCACGATGTCGGCGCCGGTCAGGGCATCCTTGGTCACCGCGGCGCCGGCTGCCGCGTAATCGCCGTCTAGGATTCCGGACTTCACACCGGCGCCTGGCTCGACTGCGACCTGCGCGCCGAGGCCGACCAGTTTCTTGACGGTCTCGGGCGTGGCGGCGACCCGCGGCTCATTTGCATCGATCTCGGCGGCTACCGCGACTTTCATGCTTCCTCCGACACCCGCCTATGCACGCCGCCAGTCCGAGACGGAATTACGTCATCGGCCGCGAGGGCGGCCAGCGTCCCGGCAAACCGGAACTGACGCCGCAGGGATCGTGCTCAGGCGAGGAAATACGCCAACAGGACGACAATGACGACGACAACGGCGAGGACACCCTTCACCAGCGATACGAAATTCCGATAGGTCTGTTCGTGCGCGGGATAATCGTTGCCCGTTGCGCTCGCATATTCGAGTTCACCGTGGTCGGCCATTGCCTCTCTCCAACAAGTCCGCTGGTTGCGACTTAGCGTAATTGCCGGCGCAGAGCAACGCGACGTCTACATATCCAGGACGAGGCGCTCGCTCTTGCTGCCGCAGCAGCAAATCATCACCTTCTCGTTAGCCGCCTGCTCTTCCTCGCTCAACACCGAGTTGTGATGCACGGGAATGCCGGAGATCACCCGCGTCACGCACTCGCCGCAGATACCGAGCTCGCAGGAATAGTCGACATCGACGCCGGCCTCGTAGAGTACTTCGAGGATCTTCTTGCCTTCGGGGATGTAATATTCCTCAGCGGAGCGAGCGAGCTCCACCCAGAAGCCGCCCAAGGTTCCTTCGGCTGCTTCTTCCTTCGGTGTAAAGTATTCAACGTGAACCTGCGGCCGCGGGCGGCTTGCGGCCGCCGCTTCGAACGCCTTGAGCATCGGGTTGGGGCCGCAGCAATAAAAATGCGCATTCGGCGGCGCGGCAGCGACGGCGGCGGCGATGTCGAGAAATTTGCCGCCGGCCTCATCGTCGAAGTGCAGATGGACGCGCTCCGGCCCCAGCTTTTCCAGCGTCTCGACGAACGCCATATCGGCGCGCGAACGGCAGGAATAATTGAGCTGATAGGACCGGTTTTGCGCAGCGAGCTGCTGCGCCATGCACCAGATCGGCGTAATGCCGATGCCGCCGGCAAACAGGACGACATGCTCGGCATCCTCGACCAGCGGGAAATTGTTGCGCGGCGCGCTGATCTTGACCGTGTGGCCGACGCGCAGCTGATCGAAAATGTAACGCGAGCCGCCGCGGCTTGCGGCGTCGAGCTTGATGCCGACGACATATTTGTCCGGATTGGCGACGGGATTGAGCAGCGAAAATTGCCGCACCAGCCCGTTCGGCAGATGAATGTCGATATGCGCGCCCGGCTTGTAAGGCGGCAGCGCGCCTTCGTCCGCGCGCGCGAACGTATAGATGTTGGTGTCGCGCGCGACAGTTTCGATCTCGCTCAGCCGCACCTCGATCAAGCCGGCGGCACGGACGGATTCGGGCCCCTGAGCGCCCGCGGCGGATGGTGCTGTTACAGTGTCCATATGACCCTAAATAGGCGGCGGAGGTAGGGTTTCGCAACATGTTGTTTATGCGTGGCGTGGCTGGCAGTGCCGGCGCTTTTAACAGGCGGAACGCCCGCCGGAACACCCGGAAATTGACCCGAATGTGGTGAGTGAAGCGGCTAGCGCTGTTGCGCTTGCCTGTTCCCGATTGGAAGCGTTTCGAGGTCCGTAGTGGGCTGGTTCGTCATTGCCGGCCGCACCGCTGTTACGCCGGGCACGACTTCGACCGCGATCCCGGCGCCACGGTAGGCAGCGATCTCTTTGCCCGCTTGACCGGCGTTGGCTTTCAACCGCACCACGCGGCGTCCGGCTTTGGCGAGCGCCACCATCATCGCCGTCTCGGTTGTCCCTACCAGCATCTTTTTCGCCTCGCGCCGCGCGAAGTCGAGGATTGCCGGCGGCACCTTGTCGTCGAACGCAATGACGTCGGCCGATTGCAGTGCACGAACGGCGCGCAGCGTTAGGAGCTCCGGATCGCCCGGCCCGGCACCGACCAACACCACGGAGCCGGCTTCCGCCGTGTCGTCCCGCGCAAGCGAGGCCGCGAAATCGGATTCGTCCGGCCGCACATCGGGCGTGGTCATGGCGCGGTCGGCAAATCGCTCCCAAAAGCTCCGCCGGCCACGGAACGATAAACTGCGGGCATGCACGCCCGGACGCCAGTTACGCGCCGCCTCCGCCCAGCGCGCGAAACCTTTCGGGATCAGCGTCTCGATCCTGGCGCGGATCGCCTGAGCGAAGACCGGCGCGGCACCGTCGGTGGAAATTCCAATCACCAGCGGCGAACGATTGACGATCGCACCAAAGGCAAAATCGCAAAATCCCGGCCGGTCGATGACATTGACCGGCACCCCAACGGCGCGCGCCGCGGCGGCGAAGCGTGCGGCTTCATCGTCGCCGGCGCATTCGGCAATCGCGATGGCGGCCCCGGCGCAGTCGGCCGGTTGCCAAGCGCGCTCATGCAGGGCAACCGCCCCGCTAGGCGGCGGCGTGGCGGCAAGCGCACGGATATCTTCCGTCGGCACCGGTGCGAACAAGTCGACGCGTGCGCCCGCGGCGGCAAGCAATTCCGCCTTCCAGGCGGCTGCGGCGCCGTTGCCGGCGACAATGCAGCGCTTGCCCGCAAGGGCGAAAAAAACCGGCAAACGCGCCAATGGGTCCATGGGCATATGGTCGGGTAGAAGGAATTACTAAACATAGCAATGTCTTCCGATGATAATGAAATAAATAACTATATAAATACTCTTTAGCAGTTTATCTTTTCAAGGAGGTATTGTGGAGCGCAAAACTTGGTGGGCGTCCGGCGGAATTACCGCCGGACGCCCTGAGGTAGAAGCCAGCCAGTCTATAAGCCGGGTTCTGGATGGCATGCGAACAACCGGCCCGCATGCGTGACGGCCATTCCTCTTGGACGCCGGTTGCCCGGCGCCTCCAGCAACCTACCCGGACGGCGGGTTTAGACATCGACCTTAAAGCCTTGCACTCGTGCACAAGGCTTCGTGCCATCCCTATTCGGTCTTGCTCCCGGTGGGGTTTGCCGTGCCGCCGGCGTTGCCGCCGGCGCGGTGCGCTCTTACCGCACCTTTTCACCCTTACCGCGGCAAACGCTACGCACCGCGGCGGTTTGTTCTCTGTGGCACTTTCCCTAGGCTCGCGCCCGCCGGACGTTATCCGGCACCGCTTGTCCATGGAGCCCGGACTTTCCTCCCCGGCAACCTTTCGGTTTTGCCGGAGCGGCCGTCCGACCGACTGACCGGACAGGGATGGGGGCAGCAACGATTGGCGTCAAGAGGCGAGGCGGTTGAAGTCTCGGGCGCGCGCGGCGATGTTTCTGACCCGGCCGCGCTGGGCAAGCAATTCGCGCAACGTGGCGCGGGTAGACTCATCGGCGATGCCGTCGATCCGTTCCGGACGAAAATGGCGCTGGAAGGCCGTCACCACATCGTTGGTGACTGAATCGTAAGTGCCGGTAACGGCGATGCCATAACCGTATTGGCTCAACGCTTGCTGGAGCGCGGTCACCGCCTCGCTCCGATCGCCGAGGCCCAACACCTTGTCGTTCTTGCTGATAGGCGCCGGTTGCACCCAATGCCCGACGCCGGAATCGTGCAATAAGCGCCACGGGAATTTTTCGCCGGGGTCAAGCTTGCGCGACGGCGCGACGTCGGAATGAGCCAGGACGCGCGGGGGCGCGACGGTGTGACGGGTGGCGATGCTGCGGCATAGCGCCGTCACCGCAGCGATCTGGCGTTTGGGGAAATCCGGATAGCCGTAATCGTGGCCGGGATTGGCGATTTCGATGCCGATCGAGCAGGAGTTGATGTCGGTTTCCCCTGCCCATAACGCGACGCCCGCATGCCAGGCGCGGCGGCTTTCCTCCACCATCTGAATGATGCGGCCGTCCTCGCAAACGAGGTAATGCGCCGACACTTCGCTCGCCGGCGTGCAAAGGCGCTCAAGAGCTTCGGTGGTGGCCGGCATGCCGGTGTAGTGCAGCAGGATCATATCCGGCCGACGTCCGTCCTTCCGCTCGCCATGGTTGGGCGACGGCCTTACTTCGGCGACGACGACGGACTCGGCAGCGAACGCACCACGGCGGGACATGCAGCTACTTTAGGGCTGGGCGCGTCGCCGACAAGTCGATTTGCGCGGCAGCCGGAACATCAGCGCTCCGGCCTCTCAACCTTTCCTTAAGCTTACGTCTCGCTAATCGAATGCGAGCGCAGGGCCGGAGTAATCGGGGGCCGACGCGTTGACGCCCCATGTTTTCCCATGATAGCCCATTTATTATTCCCTGAAAGCGTTGCTGTCCTGGGCCTGGCGCCGGGTCGGGTCTTGGACGCCACCGGATCGCATGCGGGTTGTC
This sequence comes from uncultured Alphaproteobacteria bacterium, assembly GCA_963747855.1. Taxonomy (GTDB): domain Bacteria; phylum Pseudomonadota; class Alphaproteobacteria; order Rhizobiales; family Xanthobacteraceae; genus BOG-931. Next base: position 1,075,472 of record CAVVGN010000001.1, on the reverse strand, counting down.
AGTTGCGTGAGTCGGGCCAGCCGCTCGACGGGGGGCGAGATGGACCGGTTCGTATCCCATTACCTGCTCCGTTTGGATGCGAAAGGGAGAGTATCGGTGCCGGCAGCTTTTCGCGCGATGCTCGCGCGCGACGGTTTCGATGGTCTTTATTGCTATCCCGCACTCGACCGGCCGGCGCTCGATGCCGGTGGCAACGCGCTGTTGCGCGAGATCGAGTCGCTACTCGCCGGCCTACCAGCTTATTCGGTCGAGCGCGAACAGTTTTCGCTCGCGCTTTACGGCACAAGCGAGACGCTGAAGATGGACGGCGAAGGCCGCGTGATGCTGACCGACACGCTCAAAGCCCATGCCGGGATCGACGAGGCCGTCTTGTTTGTTGGTCTCGGCCACAAATTTCGAATCTGGGAGCCCGGCCGCTTTCGCGCGGAGCTTACGGCGGCCACCGGCAAGGTCCGCGCCTTCAAACGAAAGCCGGGTACCCGGACCACGGCGGCAAAGCCGCTCGGAGCACGGGAATGATGACGGACAGCGACAGCCTCGCTGTCGCTGGCGGACTGGCCCGTCACGTTCCCGTGCTCGCCCGCCGCGTGGCCGACTGGCTCCAGCCGCGCGAAGGCGGCGTTTACGTCGACGCAACGTTCGGTGCCGGCGGTTACACGCGCGCAATTCTGGCTACGCCGGGCACCCGCGTCGTCGGCATCGACCGGGACGAGCACGCGATTGCTGCCGGCGGCGTGATGGTCGAACAGGCAGGTGGGCGTCTGCAACTTGCCGCCGGGCGTTTTTCGGACTTGGCAACGATCGCCGCGCATCACAGCGCGGCGGCCGCGGAGGGCGTGGTGTTCGATCTCGGCGTTTCGTCCATGCAGCTCGACGAGCCGGCGCGCGGTTTTTCCTTCCGGCTCGACGGTCCACTAGACATGCGAATGGGGCAAGGTGGTCCAAGCGCGGCAGATGTGGTCGCCCGCGCCGACGAGCGCGATCTCGCCGCCATCATCGCCATCCTGGGAGAAGAACGCCAAGCGCGTGCGATCGCGCGCGCGATTGTCAGGGCGCGCGATCAGCGCCCCATCATGACGACGCTGGCGCTCGCCGAGATTGTCGCCGGAATCGTGCGGCCGCGCGAAGGCGCGATTCATCCCGCCACCCGGACCTTTCAAGCGCTGCGCATTTTCGTAAATGACGAGCTCGCCGAATTGGCGCAGGGCCTTGCCGCAGCCGAACGCGTGCTCAAGCCGGGCGGCCGCCTCGTTGTCGTTGCCTTCCATTCGCTCGAGGATCGCATCGTCAAGACGTTTCTTACCGAACGCTGCCGTGCGCCGACCTCATCGCGGCATCGGCCGGAGATTGCCGCACCGCCGCCGACTTTCCGGGCGCTGACACGCCGCCCGGAGACGCCGGACGAAATCGAGACCGCCGCCAATCCGCGCGCCCGCTCGGCCAAGCTCCGTGCCGCCGAGCGGACCGAAGCGGCCGCGCGGTCCACCGCTGCCGAAACATTTTTGCCGCGTCTGCCGTCGCTTAGCCACGTCGTGCGGGGTCACGGATGATCCTGCGCGTCCTCAATTTTGTCGTCATCGGCGCACTGGTGCTGGCGGCGGCCTATGTCTATCGGATCAAATTCGATTCGACCGTGCAGGCCGAACGTCTCGCCAAAATCCGCAGCGAGGTGCGGCGTGAGCGCGATACCATTGCGGCTTTGCGCGCCGAGTGGGGCGAACTCGACAACCCGGTGCGTATTGAAGCCCTGGCCAAGCGGTTCCTGCAGCTCAAACCGATCGCGCCGACGCAGTTCGATTCTCTCGATCAACTGCGGGAGCGACCGCCGCAATTGGTCAAACCAGGCAGCAGCGATCCGATCGGCAGCATGATCGAAAATTTGGAGCAACCGGCGATCACGACCGGCAGCGTCACCGAGGCAGTGAAGCCCGCCGCTGAGTTGGCGACGGCCGAAAATCCCGGCTCGCCGGACGCGGAATTGCCGGCGGTGAAATCCGGGCGGCTCGACCGATGACCGCCGTCACGCAAATCGTCTCGGTGCAGATGCCCGCGTCGTGGTGGCACCGGTTCGTGCGCAGCTTCCTCTACGGCGGCGACATCGATCGCGCCGCTAAAGCGCGGGCTCGGGTGGGGCTGGCAATCATTGCCTTCGTGGCGGTTTATTCCGTCATTGCGATGCGGCTTGTCATGTTTGCGATGGTGTCGGACGGCCGCACGGTGCATCGCGTCGGCGGCGGCGACGCGATCGCGACCGCGCGGCCGGACATCCTCGACCGCAATGGGGAGATTTTGGCCACCGACGTGCGGGTGCCCTCGCTTTATGCCGAGCCGCGCCGCCTGATCGATGTCGATGAAGCGGTCGAGCTTCTCACCGCCGATTTGCCCGATCTCGATGCCACCGAACTGCGCGAGCGGTTGTCATCCAGGCGCGGTTTCGTCTGGCTCAAGCGCGACGTCACGCCCGAGCAGCAGCGCGAAATCTACCATCAGGGTCTGCCCGGCATCGGCTTTCTGCCCGAGAACAAGCGCGATTATCCGAACGGCGCCGAAGTCTCGCATCTGATCGGCCACGTCAACATCGACAACCAGGGCATTGCCGGCATGGAGAAGTGGCTCGACGGCCACGGACTTGCGGCACTGCATTTGGCGGGCTTAGCCACTGACCGGTTGCAAACGCCCGTGCAGCTTGCGGTCGATCTGCGCGTCCAGCATGCGCTGCGCGACGAGCTTGTCGCTGCCCGCGACAAATTCAGGGCGTTGGCCTCAGCCGGCATCGTGCTCGACGTGCGCAGCGGCGAAGTCGTCGCCATGGTTTCGGAGCCGGATTACGACCCGAACAATCCGCGCGAGGCGCTCGACCCGACCCGCATCAACCGGCTTACCACCGGCGTCTACGAGATGGGCTCGACGTTCAAGGCGTTCACCATCGCCATGGCGCTCGATTCCGGCAGGTTCACGCTCAAGTCCTCGTTCGACGCTCACGGACCGATGCATGTCGGCAGGTTCCAAATTCATGACTTCGAACCCGAGAACCGAATGCTGACCATCCCGGAAATCTTCACTTACTCGTCGAACATCGGCGCCGCCCGCACCGCGCTGGCGATGGGCGTGGACGCGCACAAAGCGTTTTTGAAGAAGATGGGCCAACTGGACCGGCTGCGCACCGAATTGCCGGAGAGCGCCGAGCCGATCGTGCCGAAGCACTGGGGCGATCTCAACACCATCACGATCGCCTTCGGCCACGGTCTTTCGGTCGCGCCGCTGCAAGCTCTGATGGGAGTCGCAGCGCTGATGAACGGCGGTGTTCTAATTCCGCCGACTTTCCTCAAGCGCACGCAGGAAGAAGCGCGTGCACTCGGCAAGCAGGTCATCAAGCCGGAAACCAGCGAGATGATGCGCTACCTGATGCGGCTCAATGTCGAGAAGGGCACCGCACGCAAAGCGGACGTCCCCGGATATTACATCGGCGGCAAGACCGGTACCGCGGACAAGGTCATCAACGGCCACTATTCCAAGGCCAGCGTGTTGACCGACTTTATGGCGGTGCTGCCGGCTGACCAGCCACGTTATCTGCTGCTGATCATGCTCGACGATCCGAAAGTGTTGCCGGAGACCCATGGCTTTAAGACATCCGGCTGGAACGCGGTTCCGGTCGGCGGCGCGGTGGTGGCGCGTATCGCGCCGCTCCTTGGCATCCAGCCGCGCCAGGATCTGCCGGATGCGGATCACCTGATACTGGCTTCGGTTAAGGAAAGCAGGTAAGGCGGAAGTCGCCCGAGCGCGCCGCCATGAAGCTTCGCGAAATTCTGCCTCCCGACGCGAAATTTGACGCCCGCCATGCCGATCTCGACGTTGGCGGCGTAACAGCCGACTCGCGCACAGTCCAGCCTAGCGACCTGTTTGTTGCGATTGCGGGCGGCAAGGCAGACGGCAACCAATTTATTGCATCCGCTGTCGCGGCCGGCGCGGTCGTCGTGCTGGGTGAAAAGCCGCCCGATGCGCCGTTGCCTTCCGGATTGGTGTTCGTTCGTGTCGGCAACGCGCGGCGGGCGCTGGCGTTGATTGCCGCCAGGATTTTTCCGCGCCAGCCGCAAACCATCGCCGCGATCACCGGCACTAGCGGCAAGACCTCGGTGGCCGCGTTCACGCGGCAAATCTGGACCGCACTCGGCCACCGCGCCGCCAGCATCGGCACGATCGGCATCGTTTCGCCGCGCGGCGAGAGCTACGGCTCGTTGACCACGCCCGATCCCGTCGCGCTGCATCGTTCGCTTGATACTCTGGCGGGTGAGGGCGTCACCCATCTCGCCATCGAGGCATCGTCGCACGGCCTCGATCAATACCGGCTCGACGGATTACGCCTTGCCGCCGCCGCCTTCACCAACATCACGCGTGATCATCTCGATTATCATCCAAATTTCGAGGCCTATCTGGCGGCCAAGTTGCGCTTGTTCGAGTCGCTCATGCAAAAGGGCGGCGTCGCGATTGTCGATGTGGACCATCCGCATGCCGATGCTGTGCTGGCGGCGGCCAGGGCGCGTGGACTCACCATTGTCACCGTCGGACGTACGGCCGCCGGAATCCGCATCACCGATACCGCCATCGACGGCTTCGCGCAGACGGTGCGGTTTGAGCACGGCGGCAAGAGTTATCGCCTGCGATTGCCGTTGCTCGGTGAATTCCAGGTCGAGAACGCGCTGGTCGCTGCCGGGATCGTCATCGCCACCGACGGCGAAGCGGCCAAGGTATTTCCTGCGCTCGAGCATCTTACCGGCGCGAGAGGCCGGCTCGAACTCGTGGGCGTGAGTCACGGCGCGCCGGTCTTCATCGATTACGCGCACAAACCGGACGCGCTCGCCAAAGCGCTCGAAGCGCTGCGGCCCGCGGCGAGCGGACGGCTGGTCGTGGTGTTCGGCGCCGGCGGCGATCGCGATCGCGGCAAGCGACCTTTGATGGGAGCGGCCGCGACCGGGAAGGCGGATCGGGTCATCGTCACTGACGACAACCCGCGCAGCGAAGATGCGGCCGCGATCCGTGCCGCCATTCTGGCGGCCGCGCATGGTGCCATTGAAATTGGCGACCGGCGCGAGGCGATCCGCACCGCGATTGGCGAACTGCGTCCGGGCGATGTTCTCTTGATTGCCGGCAAGGGCCATGAAACCGGCCAAATCGTCGGCGACCGGGTGGTGCCGTTCAGCGATCATGAGGTGGTCGCAGCGGCGCTAAAGGAGCTTGCCGCATGAGCGCGCCCGCGCTGTGGACCGTCGACGCGATGGCGGCGGCGATGGGCGCCAAGCGGCAAGGCGCACTGCCGCAGGCGATATCGGGTATTTCCATCGACAGCCGCACCGTCGGCAGCGACGAGGCTTTCTTCGCCATCCAGGGCGACCATCGCGACGGACATGATTTCGTGCTGCGGGCGCTTGAAGCGGGCGCTGGCCTTGCGGTAGTCGCCGCCGATCGGCGTGTTGAACTTCCGAGTGGGGCGCCGCTCCTCATCGTAGGTGACGTGCTCGCGGCGCTGCGCGCGCTTGCAGCGGCAGCGCGCGCGCGCACGGACGCCAGGGTGATCGGCGTGACCGGTTCGGTCGGCAAAACCGGGACCAAGGAAGCATTGCGGCTCGCGCTTTCGAAGGACGGCGAGACGCACGCATCGGTCGCGTCCTACAACAATCACTGGGGCGTGCCGCTGTCGCTCGCGCGTTGTCCGTCGAGCGCACGCTACGCCATTTTTGAGATGGGGATGAATCACGCCGGTGAAATCGAGCCGCTGGCGCGGCTAGTGCGTCCGCATGTGGCGGTGATCACCTCGGTTGCGCCGGTGCATCTGGAGTTTTTCGGCGCGCTTGCCAAGATCGCCGACGCCAAGGCCGAGATTTTCCTGGGCCTCGAGCAAGGCGGCGCTGCGGTCCTCAACCGCGACAATTCGCAATTCGCCCGCCTCAAGCGCCGCGCGGGCGAAGCAGGCGTTGCGCGCGTCGTCACATTCGGCGAACACGCCAAAGCCGACGCCCGTTTGATCAAATGCGCGTTGCATGCCGACTGCTCCACCGTTCAGGCGGACATTCTCGGCGCCGAACTTGCCTACAAGATCGGCGCTCCGGGCCGTCATCTTGTCGACAATTCGCTGGCCGTGCTGGCGACGGCCGTGCTGGTGGGCGCCGATCTGGCGCTGGCGGCGCTTGCACTCTCTGAGTTCAAGCCTGCCGGCGGGCGCGGCGCGATCATTGAAGTCGATTTGCCAGGCGGCAACGCACGCATCATCGACGAAAGCTACAATGCTAATCCTTCGTCGGTTGCAGCGGCGCTCGCCTTGCTCGGACAGGCGACGATTGGCCCGCGCGGGCGGCGCATTGCCGTCCTCGGCGATATGCTCGAACTTGGTCCGCGCGGGCGGGCATTGCACAGGGGATTGCTGGAGGCGGTGCTCGCCAACGGCATCGATCTGGTGTTCTGCTGCGGGCCGCTGATGCGCGCCTTATGGCGGGCTCTTCCCGCCGGCCGCCGCGGCGGCTATGCAGAGGACTCGGCCGCGCTCGAAACGCAGCTGCTGTCTGCAATCCATGCCGGCGACGTCGTCATGGTGAAGGGCTCGCTCGGTTCGAGCATGGCGCCAATCGTCAAGGCGCTGCAACGCCTGCGCCAAGATCCGCCCGGTCTTGAAAAGTTGCAAACTGCGTCCGCACAAGGTTGAGGCAATGCTTTATTGGTTGGTTGATCTGTCGGACAAGCTCACGGTCCTCAACGTCTTTCGTTACATTACCTTTCGCACCGGCGGTGCGGTCATTACTGCGCTGCTGTTCGTTTTCCTGTTCGGTCCCTCAATCATCGGCCGTCTTCGCTCGTTGCAGGGCAAGGGTCAGCCGATCCGCAGCGATGGACCGCAATCGCACATCATCAGCAAAGCCGGAACGCCCACCATGGGAGGGCTGATGATTTTGTCCGGCATGCTGGTTTCGACCCTGCTCTGGGCCAATCCGACCAACCCTTATGTGTGGGTAGTGTTGTGGGTCACCCTCGGCTTCGGATTGGTCGGGTTTTATGACGACTACCTGAAAGTGACGAAGCAGACGCACAACGCTTTTCCCGGCCGTACCCGCGTTCTGGTCGAAGCGGCGATCGGTGCGGTCGCCTGTGCGGCGATGGTCGAGCTCGGGCGCGTGCCGTTTTCGACCTCGCTGGTTTTCCCGTTTTTCAAGGAATTGGTGATCAACTTTGGCTGGTTCTACGTGCTGTTCGGCGTCTTCATCATGATCGGCGCCGGCAACGCGGTGAATCTGACCGATGGCCTCGACGGACTCGCCATCGTGCCGGTGATGGTCGCCGCGGCGAGCTTCGGCATGATTGCCTATCTCTGCGGCAACGCGGTATTCGCCGATTATCTGCAAATTCACTACGTGGCAGGCACCGGCGAACTGGCCGTGCTGTGCGGCGCGGTGCTTGGCGCGAGCCTCGGCTTTCTCTGGTTCAATGCGCCGCCAGCTTCGATATTCATGGGCGACACGGGTTCGCTTGCGCTTGGCGGCATGATCGGCGCGATCGCGGTCGCCACCAAGCACGAGATCGTGCTGGCGGTCATCGGCGGATTGTTCGTGCTCGAAGCGGTGTCGGTGATCGTGCAAGTGGTTTCGTTCAAGCTCACCGGCAAGCGCGTATTCCGGATGGCGCCGATTCATCATCATTTCGAACAGCTCGGCTGGACCGAGCCGCAGATTGTCATTCGTTTCTGGATCGTCTCGGTCGTGCTCGCGCTGGCGGGATTGTCGACCCTGAAGCTGCGATAGTTTGGCGACGTGATCCCCGTCACGACCTTTGCCGCACAAAAGGTCGCCGTATTCGGGCTGGGGGGTTCCGGGCTTGCGAGCGCCGGTGCCCTGCTTGCCGGCGGCGCCGATGTTGTTGCTTATGATGACGATGCGAGCAGCGTGGCGAAAGCCACTGCCGCCGGAATCCCTACCGCCGATTTGCATGCGATCGACTGGTCGAAAATCGCTACGCTGGTGCTGGCGCCCGGCGTTCCGCTCACGCATCCGGCGCCGCACTGGAGCGTGCTGCTTGCGCAAAAAGCGGCCGTGCCGGTGATCGGCGACATGGAGTTATTCTGCCGCGAGCGCCGCGCCGCCGCACCGGATGCGCCCTTTGTCGCCATTACCGGCACCAACGGCAAATCGACCACCACCGCGCTGGTCGCGCATCTGGTTGAGGCGGCCGGCATGGACGCGCAGATGGGTGGCAATATCGGTACCGCCATCCTGTCATTGGAACCGCCGCGCACGGGCCGCGTTCACGTGATCGAGTGCTCGTCCTATCAGATCGATCTTGCGCCGACGCTCGATCCTTCGGTCGGCATTCTGATCAATCTCAGCGAAGATCATCTCGATCGCCACGGCACCATGCAGCATTACGCCGCGGTCAAGGAGCGCTTGATCGCCGGCGTGCCTGACAACGGCAACGCTATCGTCGGTGTCGACGACGAATGGAGCCGTGCGGTCGCCGAGCGCCGCGAGCAAGCAGGCAGGTGCGTCACGCGTGTCTCGGTGCGGCAAGTTCTGAGCGACGGAATCTACGCCGCCAACGAACGCATCATGCGAGCCGCTGGTGGAAAGTCTTCGCCGGTCGCCACGATCGGCGCCATCGGTTCGCTGCGCGGACTGCATAATGCGCAAAATGCCGCTTGCGCGGTTGCTGCGGCGCTCGCGCTCGGTCTCGACCCGGCGGCGATCCAGGCGGGGCTTCGTTCGTTCCCGGGACTGGCGCACCGCATGGAGGAGGTTGGCCGCAGAGGACGAGTGTTGTTCATCAACGACTCCAAAGCGACCAACGCCGACTTGGCGGCGCAGGCGCTCGCCTGCTTCGACGACATTTTCTGGATCGCCGGCGGCAAGCCGAAAACCGGCGGCATCGAGTTGCTGCAGACATTCTTCCCGCGCATCCGCAAGGCCTATCTGATCGGCGAGGCGGCGCAGGAATTCGCCGCCACGCTTGGCGCGACCGTGCTGCATGAAATCGGCGGCACGCTCGACCGGGCCTTGGCCGCCGCCGCCAGCGACGCCGAAGCTTCGCCGGCCAAGGAGCCGGTCGTGCTCCTTTCGCCCGCTTGCGCCTCATTCGACCAGTACCGCAATTTCGAGATTCGCGGCGATGCTTTCCGGGCCTTGGTGCGCGCGCTGCCGGGTATCTCGCCCCCCGGCATAAAGTAACGGGGAAAGAGGTTCTTAATCCCCTAGAAACCTTCCCGGTGTCACCAATAATCCGGGACTTCTCTTTGGGGACGCCTGCACAGGCGAACAGCTTTGGCTTCGCGCGCGCAGCCGACACTAATCAGCGAGTGGTGGCGGACGGTCGACCGGCTGACATTGGCGGCGCTCGGCGCGCTGATGCTTGGCGGTATCGTGCTGTGCCTCGCCGCAAGCCCGCCGGTCGCCGCACGCATCGGCCTCGATCCGTTTCATTTCGTCAACCGTCAGGTGATGTTCCTTATTCCCGCCGTGGCGGTGCTGATTGCGACCTCGTTCCTGTCGCCGCGCGAGGTCCGTAAGGTCGCGCTCGTCGTGTTTATCGTCAGTCTCCTGCTGGTCGCGGCGACGCCATATTTCGGACCGGAGATTAAGGGCGCGCGGCGTTGGCTCATCATCCTTGGTGTCAACATTCAGCCATCGGAATTCCTCAAGCCGGCTTTCGTCATTCTCATCGCCTGGCTGTTCGCTGAATCCGGCAGGCGGCCCGACATGCCGGCCAACACCGTCGCGCTGGCGTTGCTGGTCATCGTGGTCAGCTTGCTGGTGCTTCAGCCTGACTTCGGCCAGACGATGCTGATCACGCTGGTATGGGGTGCGCTGTTCTATATGGCCGGGATGCGCTTCATCTGGATGCTCGGCCTGGGCGCCACGGCTGGCGTCGGTTTGGTCACCGCCTTCTACACCGTTCCGCATGTGGCGCAGCGCATCAACCGGTTCCTCGATCCATCGTCGGGGGACACCTTCAACATCGATATCGCCACCGAGTTGTTCGTGCGCGGCGGCTGGTTCGGCCGCGGTCCGGGCGAAGGCACGATCAAGCGCATCCTGCCCGAGGGCCACACCGATTTCGTGTTCGCGGTCGCGGCCGAGGAATTCGGCGTGGTGCTTTGCCTTATTCTGGTGGCTTTGTTCGCGTTCATCGTCATCCGCGCTTTGGTCAAGGCGATGCGTAGCGACGATTCATTTATCCGCTTCGCGGCGGCGGGGCTGGCAATTCTTTTCGGATTGCAGTCGGCGATCAACATGGCGGTCAATCTGCATCTGATGCCGGCCAAAGGCATGACGCTGCCTTTTATTTCCTACGGCGGTTCTTCTCTCATCTCGCTGGCCTACGGTATGGGCATGCTGATCGCGCTCACCCGCGAACGGCCGCGAGCCAAGCTCACCGGTGAGGTGGTGCTTGCTGCGAGCCCGGCGTGATACTGGCGGCGGGCCGGGCGCCGGTCCTGGTCGCAGCCGGCGGCACGGGCGGTCATTTGTTTCCCGCCGAGGCACTTGCCGCGGCGTTCGTTGAACGTGGAATTCCCGTTCACCTGGCCACCGACTGGCGCGCGGCGCGCTACGGCGGCGCGCTCGCCGGCGATGCCGTCCACGTTATCGCCAGCGCGACATTGCGCGGCCGAAATCCAGCCGCTGTACTGCGAACCGCGGCGATTCTGGGCGTCGGGCTCGCGCAAAGCTGGTCGTTGATCGGCCGGCTGAAGCCGGCCGCGGTAATAGGCTTCGGCGGTTATCCGACCGTCCCGCCCGTTCTGGCGGCGGCTTGGCGCGGCGTGCCGACCATCGTTCACGATGCCAACGCGGTTACCGGGCGCGCCAACCGGCTGCTGGCGCCGCGCGCCACGGCCATTGCGACTACGTACCCGGATGTATTTCGCGACGCGCCGGAGCTCGCGGCCAAGGCGACGCTCACCGGCAATCCGGTGCGGCCGGCAGTGGTTGCCGCGGCCGCGACTCCTTATCCGGCTTCAGGCGACAAGCTGCGGCTTTTGGTGTTCGGCGGCAGTCAGGGCGCGCGAATCCTGGCTGATGTCGTGCCGGCGGCGGTCGGATTGCTCGAGCCTGGCTTGCGCGGGCGGCTTGCAATCGTGCAGCAGGCGCGTGAGGAGGATTTAAAACGCGTACGCGACGCCTATCGCGGACTCTCGATCACAGCGGAAGTCGAAAGCTTCTTTCCTGACTTGCCGGCGCGTATCGCTGTGAGCCATTTGATCGTGGCCCGTTCCGGTGCCTCCACCGTCGCCGAGCTTTCGGCGATCGGACGACCCGCCATTCTCGTGCCTTTGCCGCATGCTTTGGATCAGGACCAGTTTGCCAATGCCGGCGTGCTGGCCGATGCGGGCGGCGCAATTCGGCTGTTGCAGGAAGACTTTACTCCGCGTCGTCTCGCCGCCGCGCTCGGTGAGCTGGCGGCCACTCCGAAACGACTTGCCGGCATGGCCGCCGCCGCGCGGTCGGTCGGGCGGCTCGACGCCGCCAACCGGCTGGCCGAACTGGTGCTGAAGGTGGCGGCAAGCGGCGCAAACAAGTAGGTTCTGCCCGCTTCGCGCTCAGGGAGATTGCATGAAATTGCCGCTCGACATCGGCCCGGTGCATTTCGTCGGCATCGGCGGGATCGGCATGAGCGGCATCGCTGAGGTGATGGTCAACCTCGGCTACCAGGTGCAAGGCTCCGATCAGGCCGAGAGCGCCAACGTCAAGCGGCTGCGCGATAAGGGCGTGAAGATCGCCATCGGCCACGCCGCGGCCAACCTCGCCGGTGCCGAAGTCGTCGTCGTCTCCTCGGCGATCAAACCCGACAACCCCGAACTAACTGCAGCGCGCGCGCAGCGGCTGCCGGTCGTGCGCCGTGCCGAAATGCTGGCCGAGCTGATGCGGCTCAAAAGTTGCGTCGCCATTGCCGGCACGCACGGCAAGACCACCACGACTTCGATGGTGGCGGCGCTGCTCGACGCCGCCGGTTTCGATCCGACCGTGATCAACGGCGGCATCATCAACGCTTACGGCACCAATGCGCGGCTCGGCGCCGGGGAGTGGATGGTGGTCGAGGCTGACGAGTCGGATGGCACGTTTCTCAAGTTACCGGCCGATATCGCCATCGTGACCAACATCGATCCCGAGCATCTCGACTACTTCAAGAATTTCGAAGCGGTGCAGGACGCATTCCGTGCCTTCGTCGAAAATGTGCCGTTCTACGGCTTCTCGGTGATGTGCACCGACCATGCGGTGGTGCAGAGCCTGGTCGGGCGCATCGAAGATCATCGCATCATCACATACGGCGAAAATCCGCAGGCCGACGTGCGGCTGCTCGATGTCTCGCATGCCGGCGGCGCTTCGCTTTTCACCATTGCGTTGCGCGACCGCGCCGGTCAGTCCATGCGCGAGATCAAGAATGTGGCCTTGCCGATGCCGGGGCGGCACAACGCGCTCAATGCCACTGCGGCGATAGCGGTGGCCCACGAGCTCGGCGTTAGCGACGACGTGATCCGTGACGCGCTTGCCGGGTTCGGCGGCGTCCGCCGGCGGTTCACCCGCACCGGCATCTGGAATGGCGTGACCGTGATCGACGATTACGGACACCACCCGGTCGAGATTGCCGCAGTGCTGAAAGCGGCGCGCGAATCGACCAAAGACCAAGTGATCGCGGTGGTTCAGCCGCATCGCTACACCCGGCTCGCCGCTTTGTTCGAGCAGTTCTGCACCTGCTTCAACGATGCCGATGCCGTCATTGTCGCACCGGTCTATTCGGCGGGCGAAACGCCAATTCCCGGCGTCGATCGCGACGCGCTGGTGCGTGGCCTGCGCAATCACGGCCACCGCAGCGTCGTAGCACTCGACTCGCCGGAGCAGCTCGCCGCGCTCGTCGCCGGCATGGCGCACGCGGGTGATTACGTTGTGTGCCTCGGCGCCGGCTCGATCACGCAATGGGCGTATGCGCTGCCGGGAGAATTGGCTGCGTTAAGGACCTGAGATCAACCAGCCATGATCAAAAAATGTCTGGCGGTGCGCCACGTCGCTTTCGAGGATCTCGGCCTGCTTGGGCCGCTGGTAGCTGCGCGCGGCTACGGCGTGCGTTACCACGATGCCGGTGTCCAAGCCTTCAATGCGGAAACGCTGCTGGAGCCCGACCTTGTCATTGTGCTCGGCGGTCCGATCGGCGTTTATGAGCAGGATGCTTATCCGTTCATCGCCGACGAGATGGCCGCAATCGCCGCGCGGCTTCAAGCCGACAAGCCGCTGCTCGGCATTTGCTTGGGCGCGCAGATGATGGCGGCGGCGCTCGGCGCGAAAGTAGCGCCTGGCGCGGTGAAGGAAATCGGCTGGGCGCCCTTGAACTTGACGAAGGAAGGGCAGAGATCGCCGCTTGCGCCGCTCGGCACGACGCCGGTGCTGCATTGGCACGGCGACAATTGCGAACTGCCGATCGGCTGCGCGTTGCTCGCCTCGACGTTGCATTGTCCGGTGCAGGCGTTTTTGCGCAATCCGGCGCAGCTCGCCTTGCAGTTTCATTTGGAGACGGAGCCGGCGCGGTTCGAAAGCTGGCTGGTCGGACACACTGTCGAGCTCGGCAAGGCCGGCCTCGATCCGCGCGAACTGCGAAGCCAGGCGCGCACGCTCGGACCGGCCACCCGCGAGCTCGGGCAAAAAGTTCTGGCAGCGTGGCTCGATAAGGCGGTCGGGGCCGTGGCATGAGCTTTCCCGATATTGCCGCCTCGGTGCGCGCGCAAATGCCAGCCCTGCGTGGCCGGCTTATGGCGAACCAGCCACTCGCCGAACTGACCTGGTTTCGCGTCGGCGGCCTAGCGCACCTTTTGTTTATACCGGAAGACGAGTTGGATCTCACTTACCTGCTCGCACATCTGCCCGCCGAGATTGCCGTCACCGTGATCGGGCTTGGCTCCAATCTCATCGTGCGCGACGGTGGGGTGCCCGGAGTCGTGATCCGCCTCGGCCGCGGTTTCGGCGAGACCGCGATTGAGGGCACCATCATTCGCGCCGGCGCGGCGGTGCCCGACGTGAAAGTGGCACGCGCGGCGCAGGAAGGGGGCATCGCCGGATTGTCATTCCTGCGCGGCATCCCCGGCGCCATCGGCGGCGCCTTGCGTATGAATGGCGGCGCCTATGGCCGTGAGATCAAGGATGCGCTGGTTGAGGCGCGCGCCGTGGATCGATCGGGCCGCGTGCATGTGCTTGGCAACGCCGACATGCATTACGCCTATCGCCGTTGCGGCGCGCCGGACGATTATATCTTCACGCAGGCGACGTTTCGCGGTGAGCGCGGCGATCCGGCCGGCATCGCTGCCGAAATGGACAAGATCACCGACAGCCGCGAAGCCACGCAGCCGATCAAGAACCGCACCGGCGGTTCGACGTTCAAAAATCCACCCGGCGCGAAAAAGGCCTGGCAATTGATCGACGCCGCCGGCTGCAGGGGCTTACGTGTTGGCGGTGCGCAAGTCTCCGAACTGCACTGCAATTTCCTGATCAATCTTGGCCAGGCGACCGCCGCCGACATCGAAACGCTCGGCGAAACGGTGCGGCGGCGGGTGAAAGATAACTTCGGCATCGATCTCGAATGGGAGATCAAGCGGATCGGCGTTGCAAAATAACGTAAGCTTTCTCCATGGCAAAGCGTGATCCCATCCTCATCGTCGGCGGCGGCCTTGGCGGCTTGACGACTGCGCTTGCTTTGGCACGCCGCGGCTGGTCGAGCCGCGTGCTCGAAGGCGCGCCGCAATTCGGCGCCATCGGTTACGGTATTCAGTTTGGGCCGAACGTCTTTCACGTGTTCGATCGCCTGGGTCTCAACGAGCAGGTGTTGGCGATAGCGGACTTTCCCGTGGCGCTCTCGATGAAGGATGCACTCAGCGGCAGGGAGCTCATCCACATCCCGACCGGCCCGTCGTTCCGCGCGCGCTTCAAATATCCCTACATCGTCGTGCATCGCATCGATGTGCATAATGTCCTGCTCGACGCCTGCCGGCAGCATTCCGCCATCGAGCTCGTTCCCGATGCGATGGTGACAGGCTTTGAGGATCGTGGCGACGGCGTTGCCGTCGCCACGGCCGATGGGCGATCTTTTTCCGGGGCTGCCATCGTTGCCGCCGACGGGTTTCGCTCGCTGTTCCGTGCCAAGTTGATCGGCGACGGCGAGCCTCGCCCAAGCGGATACGTGGCGTTCCGAACCATTGTGCCGATGTCGGAACTGAAAGCGGATATCGCGCGCGATTGCGTTGCGCTGTGGGGCGGGCCGGGGCTGCACATCGTCCACTATCCGCTACGGCACGCGAGGGAGTTCAACATTGTCGCGGTGTTTCGCACGGCAAGCCACACCGAAAGGGGCGATCCGGCGGCCTATCGCGCCGAGCTGGAGCGCACCTACCGCCACGTTTTTCCAGCGGCGCGTGCTTTGATCGGCATGCTGGATTTGCGCTGGCGGCGTGCGGTCGCTGACCGCGATCCAGTTCGTCACTGGTGCCAGGGCCGCGTCATTCTGCTTGGCGACGCCGCGCATGCGCCGCTGCAATCGCTGGCGCAAGGCGCCGGCATGGCGATCGAAGACGGCCTGTGCCTCGGCGAATTGATCGATGCCACCGGCGGCGACTTTGCGGCCGCCTTCCGCCGTTTTGAGGCGGCGCGCTTGCTGCGCACGGCGCGGGTGCAGCTTGAGTCCCGAACGCTCTGGGATTTCTATCACCTCGACGAGGGCGTCGCCCGCGACGTTCGCAATGCGACGGTACCCGACTGGGACGAGATGCATTTGTTCAAGTGCCTGTCGTGGCTCTACGACGGTGCCCCAATGCCGGACGCCAAAGCGCCCTGAGACTCTCGATTTTTCGCCAATAGTGGATTTTATTGGTGACCCAGCGAATCAGCGGGGGTCCGCTGACGAACCAGGCTGGGGCATGGCCAAGCACGTCGCCGTTCTGATGGGGGGCTGGTCGGCCGAGCGCGAGGTATCGCTGCGCTCCGGCAAGGCTTGTGCCGCCGCCCTCGGGCGTCTCGGCTACCCTGTCATGACGATCGACGCCGACCGCGACGTAGCGGCGGCGCTTACGGCGGCAAAGCCCGATGTCGCCCTCAATGTCCTGCATGGCCGGCCGGGTGAGGATGGCACCCTCCAAGGCGTGCTCGAAATCCTCGGCATCCCCTACAGTCACTCCGGTGTGCTTGCCTCGGCGCTGGCCATGCACAAGGGCTACGCCAAAGCGGTGTTTCGCGCCGCCGGTATTCCCGTGGCGGAGGACGTGGTGGCGTTGCGCCTTGAAGCGGCAAAGCGGCACCTCATGACGCCTCCTTATGTGGTCAAGCCGATGGCGGAAGGCTCGAGCGTTGGGGTTTTTATCGTCACCGAGCAACACCCGCATCCGCCGCAAGAGCTGTTCCGCGACGACTGGGCGTTTGGCGATAAGGTGCTGATCGAGCGCTACATTCCGGGCAAGGAACTGACCTGCGCCGTTCTTGGCGACCGGGCGCTGGACGTCATCGAGATCGTGCCGGCGGCGCGCTTCTATGATTATGAGGCCAAGTACGCCGCCGGGGGCTCCAAGCATCTGCTGCCCGCGCAAATTTTACCAAATGTTTACCAGGAAGTCCGCAGATTGAGCTTGGCTGCCCACGGGGCGCTTGGCTGCCGCGGCGTGAGCCGCGCGGACTTCCGCTACGACGATCGGGGAACGGGAAAGCTGGTCTGTCTTGAGATCAATACGCAGCCGGGCATGACCGAAACGTCGCTTGTGCCCGAGCTGGCGGCGTATGCGGGCATCACCTTCGACGAGCTGGTGCGATGGATGGTGGAAGACGCCTCGACCAACCGCTGATGCGGTCGAGGCCAGACGCGGCGGAAGAAATCGGCACGCCTTTTGACGGGCCGTTTCGTCTGCGCGCGTTCGACCGCTTTGCGTTCACGAATTACCCTCGGCGTTTGGGCCGCTGGAGATCGCGCATCATGCGAGTGCCGCCGCCCGGAGTTGGCGTCGCCGGTTCCGCGCTTCTGATCGCCGCGACGCTCGGTTACGGCGTCGTCATGGGCGGTCACCTCACCGACGTGGTCGCCTGGTTGAAGGATGCGCGTGACGAGGCTGCCAACACGCTCGGTTTCAGCATTGCAGCAGTTTCGCTGACCGGACCGAAGGAAGTTAGCCGCGAGGAGGTGCTAACCACCGCCGGCGTGACCGGCCGGGCTTCGTTGCTTTTCCTTGACGCCGACGCTGCGCGCACCCGCTTGATGGCCAATCCCTGGATCGCCGACGCGGCTGTCCTCAAGCTCTATCCCAACCGGCTGCAGATCACCATTACCGAGCGGCAGGCCTTCGCGCTTTGGCAGGAAGAAGGCCGCCTCAGCGTCATTGCCGCCGACGGCACCGAGCTCGAACCGTTTGTCGAGGATCGATATCGCGGCTTGCCGCTTGTCGTGGGGCGCGGCGCAGAGCGGCAGGCCAGGGACTTTCTCGCCATCGTTGACCGCTATCCCGATATCCGCGCGCTGATGCGCGCCTCGATCCTGGTCGCGCAGCGGCGCTGGAATTTGCAACTCGATAACGGCGTCGATGTGCGCTTGCCGGAAACCAATGTCGCGCAAGCGCTCGACCGTCTGGTGGCGCTCGATCGCGAGAAGAAGCTCTTGTCGCGCGACATCGTTGCGGTGGACCTGCGGCTGCCCGACCGGGTGAGCGTGCGGCTCTCGGATGCGGCGGGGCAGGCGCGCGACGACGCGCTGAAGGCAAAGGACAAGAAGAAAAAGGGAGGCGACGCGTGAGCGCCCTCCATTACGGATTGACGCCGAAGATGAAACCGGTTTCGCCGCGCAAGAGCGCGCTGGTCGCCGCGCTCGATATCGGCTCGAGCAAGGTCGCTTGCCTGATCGCGCGATTACGCCCGCATCCGCCGCAGCAGGTGCTGACCCGCCGGACCCACGCCATCGAGGTGGTCGGGTTCGGGCATGCCGCCGCGCGCGGAACAAAAGCGGGAGGCGTGGTCAATCTGGCGCAGGCCGAAGAGGCAATCCGGCAGGCGGTCGACGGCGCCGAGCGCATGGCACTGGTGGAGATTGAATTGGTCGTGCTGTCGGTGTCGGCCGGGCGGCTGGCGAGCGACTCGTTTGCCGCCGAGATCAAGATTGCCGGCGGCGCCGTCAATGAGGATGATATTGCCCGGGTGCTCAGCGCCGGCCATCGCCACTCGCTGCGCGATGGCCGCGCGGTTCTGCATTCGCTGCCGATCGGCTACTCGATCGACGGCGGCAACGGCATCCGCGATCCACGCGGGATGCTCGGCGAGCGTTTTGGTGTCAACATGCACGTCGCTACCACCGATATCGCCGCGGCGCGCAACCTGATGCTCGCCGTGGAACGCTGCCATCTGGACATCGAAGCCATGGTCGCGAGCCCGTATGTATCGGGGCTTTCCGTGCTCGCCGACGACGAAGCCGATTTGGGCGCCGCCATCGTCGATATGGGTGCCGGCACGACGACGCTGGCGGTGTTCGTTGGTGGCCGCTTCGTTCATTCGGACGGTTTCGCTGTGGGCGGGCACAACGTCACGCTTGACATCGCACGCGGACTAAACACCAGCGTCGCCGACGCCGAGCGAATCAAAACGTTTTATGGCAGTGTCCTGATCGGAGGATCGGACGAACGCGATATGATCACGGTGCCGCCGATCGGCGAAGACGAGCGCGAGCAGACGCAATTCGTGCCGCGCGCGTCGCTTGCGCACATCATCAGACCACGCGTCGAGGAAATTCTGGAAATGGTGCGCGATCGCCTGGCGGGAACTTCGTTCGCCAGCGAGCTGCGGGGGCGTGTGATCTTGACTGGTGGCGCGAGTCAGATGACCGGATTGTCCGAGCTCGCCACTCGCATTCTCGGCCGGCCGGTCCGCATCGGGCGCCCGCTGGGGATTGCCGGATTGCCGGACGCGGCCAAGGGCGCGGCATTCGCGGCCGCGACCGGGCTTTTGGTTTATCCGCAGGCTGCGCATCTCGAATACTTCGAAGGACGCAGTAAGCGGCATTTGGCAAATGGCACGGGCGGCTACTTCGCCCGCGTCGGACAGTGGCTGCGCGAAAGTTTCTGATGGCCCCCAGACGCGCAACCAACCCATCACAACGGCCGGTGGCGGATCGGCCGGGGCCGGGCGTTGAAAGCGCCCGCGCATGAAAGAAGAGGCAACCATGACCATCAATTTGAAGATTCCCGACATCCGTGAGCTGAAGCCGCGCATAACGGTATTCGGCGTCGGCGGCGCCGGCGGCAACGCCGTCAACAACATGATCAACGCCGGTCTGCAGGGCGTCGACTTCGTTGTGGCGAACACCGACGCGCAGGCGCTCACCATGTCGAAGGCGGAGCGCATCATTCAAATGGGCGCGCAGGTGACCGAGGGTCTCGGTGCTGGCTCGCAGCCCGACGTAGGGCGAGCGGCCGCGGAGGAAGTGATAGACGAGATTCGCGATCATCTCTCCGGCGCGCACATGGTGTTCGTGACAGCCGGCATGGGCGGCGGCACCGGCACCGGCGCGGCTCCGGTCATCGCCAAGGCCGCACAGGAGATCGGCATTCTCACCGTCGGCGTCGTGACCAAGCCGTTTCATTTCGAAGGTCAGCGCCGCATGCGCATCGCCGAAGGCGGCATCGTGGAGCTGCAAAAGTGCGTCGACACTTTGCTGATCATTCCAAACCAAAACCTGTTCCGGGTGGCGAATGAGAAGACGACATTCGCCGACGCTTTCGCCATGGCCGACCAGGTGCTGTATTCCGGCGTCGCCTGCATCACCGATCTGATGGTCAAAGAAGGATTGATCAATCTCGATTTCGCCGACGTGCGCGCGGTCATGCGCGAAATGGGCAAAGCGATGATGGGGACCGGCGAGGCCGAAGGCGAAAAACGCGCGCTCACCGCCGCCGAGGCTGCGATCTCCAATCCGCTGATCGACGACGCATCGATGAAGGGGGCGAGGGGGCTTCTCATCTCCATCACCGGCGGCCGCGATCTCACGCTCTACGAAGTCGACGAGGCGGCAACCCGCATCCGCGAAGAAGTCGATCAGGATGCCAACATCATCGTTGGGGCGACGTTCGACGAGAATCTCGACGGCATCATCCGCGTTTCGGTCGTAGCGACAGGAATCGATCACGCTTTGGCGGCGCAACGGTCTTCCATGGCTGCCGCCGAGGGACGCATCGCTGAGGTCGCGCAGAATCTCCGCGCTGAAACTGTCAGGCGGCCGGAGCGTGCGGGGCGGCTTGAGCCGGTCCGGCCGGCCGCAGCGCAGACGCCGGCCGCGCCCGCGGCGCCCGCGTCCGTGAACGATTCGATTGAATCCGCCAAGGCGGCGGTGGCGGCAGCGATCCTTCCTCAAGGGGCGCATGACGTGACCATTCGGCCGCTCGGTCTCAAGCCGACATTGTTCATGGATCCGCCGGCGCCTGCGGCTGAGCAATCGGAGCATCCCGATCCGGAAGCCTTCATTCCCCCGCAGCCGGAACGGATGTCGGCACGCGGCGCGCGCATGCCGCGGATCGACGAATTGCCGATCCCGGCCCAGAACGAAATTCGCGCCCGGCGCGGCGAGCTTGCCGAAGAGCATCCGGAAAAACGCCGTATGACGCTGCTGCAGCGCCTAGCGGCAGTCGGGCTTGGCCGGCGCGAAGACGAGGAAGAGGCGCCGGCAGCGCCCCGCACCGCGCCGCCGCTTCCGCCGGCCGCCGCCGAGCGGCTACCGGGAAGGCCTGCGCCGCGGACGGAATCGCGCCAGGAACCGGTGTCCGAGTACGCCAAGCGCGCGGCTCCGCAGGGCCTGGACCAGCACGGCCGGCAGGCCCCTGTGCATAACCGCGGCGACGAGGATCAATTGGACATTCCGGCCTTCTTGCGCCGCCAAGCGAACTGACGGCATTTTTGCGAATGTTCCGCCCACGCCACGGCGCAACCGCGGCGTGGGTTTTTGTTTAGGCTAAGTAACGGGTATTTATAGGCTATTCGCTGAATTGGTTGAGCCGAAAAAAGTCCGCCACAAGCCCGCGATCCCGTGTGCGAAGCCGTCTCGCCGCGGCGGCGTGTCCATTCGGCGGCAACAGTCCGGCCGAAACACGGTAACACTCGGTAAGAAACCGTGAGTTGGCCGGAAACCGTGGCGTCAGTATGGTTTGGCCGTTATCGGGGGAGTTGGGTCGGGGGGTAGTATATCGGGGCTCTCGCCGCGGGCGGACGGCTCCTTTGTACAGACCTTCGCGTTCCTCAAGTTGGGGTTGCCGGTTGCTCACGCGATCCGGCTATGAGGTGTAGGGCATGACAAGGGGCACGCAAGCCGGCAGGCAGACGACCTTGCGCGAGCAAGTCAGTATTTCCGGCATCGGCGTGCATTCGGGATCACCCGTCACCGTAATCATTCATCCGGCTGAAGCAGACACTGGCATCGTCTTCTGGCGCGGTGGAAATGACGGCGGGCAAGACCGCGAACTCAAAGCCAATTTCCGCTGTGTGACGGCGACCGAATTCGCCACCGTGCTTGGCGACCGGGACGGTCCGGCGGTTTCCACGACAGAACACATCCTTGCTGCATTATACGCTCTCGGGATCGACAACGCCGTGCTGGAAGTCGACGGTCCGGAAGTCCCGATCATGGACGGGAGTGCCGCGCCCTTTGTTGAGGCAATCGATCAGGCCGGTATCGAGACACTGTCGGCGCCGCGCCGTTACATCAGGGTGCTACGGCCGGTGCGGGTCAACGCCGACGGTTGCTATGGCGAACTCCGCCCACACGCGCGCGGCCTGCGCGTTGAAGCCGAGATCGAATTCGCGGACGCAATGATCGGCCGCCAGAGCTTCGCGCTCGACGTCGAACCGCATCTTTTCCGCCACGAACTGGCGCGCGCGCGCACCTTTGGCTTCATGCGTGACGTGGCGAAGCTCTGGAGCGCCGGCTACGCGCTCGGCGCTTCGTTCGAGAACACGGTTGTGGTCGCGGATAATCGCGTCCTCAACAGCGACGGGATGCGGTTCCCCGATGAGTTCGTCCGCCACAAGGTGGTTGACGCCATCGGCGATCTGGCGCTCGCCGGCGCTCCGTTGATCGCCGCTTATCGATCGGTGCGCGGCGGGCATAAGCTCAACCACGCCGTGGTCACGGCGCTGTTGGCCGATCCAAGCGCATGGACCTACAGCGAGTTGGAAGAACCGCTGTGGCGCGCGCGCGGACACGCCGACATCGCAGCCGGCTTTGCAACGCCGGCCTACAGTCCCGACGTCTCTTGATTTCGTTAAGTTTTTCGCCTTAATCCGGGCCGATTGTCGGCCTAATTTGCATTGGGATCGCTGGGTATACCGCCTTGCGGGGAACCGCGGCAGAAATGGCTTAAGCTGCGGCGAACGGGACTTCATTGCGCTCATGATGCGGTGGTTACAGGGATCGTGGCGGTCCGGGCGCAAGCTGCGCGCGCTGGCGAGCGTGCTTGCGCTGGTATTGATTGCCGCGCCTGTCTTGGGCTGCAGTGTCTTCAACAAAGACGAGGATATCGTCCCCGACGAGGCCGCCGACAAGCTTTATAATGAGGGCCTTTTCCTCCTCAACAACAAGCAACAATACGAGGACGCCGCCAAAAAATTCGATCAAGTCGATCGGCAAAATCCGTATTCTGACTGGGCCCGCAAAGCGCTGCTGATGTCGGCTTACTCATATTATCGGGCGGAGAAATACGATGACTGCATCAACGCCGCCAAGCGCTACGTGACGCTGCATCCGGGCAGCCAGGACGCCGCTTACGCGCAATATCTGATCGGCGCTTCCTATTACGACCAGATACCGGACGTGATGCACGATCAGGCGCGCGCGGACAAAGCGATAGCGGCTCTCGCGGAGGTGGTGCGCAAATATCCGGATACGGAATATGCGTTGAACGCCAAGAAAAAAATCGACATTGCGCGCGATCAGATGGCCGGCAAGGAAATGGAGATCGGTCGCTTCTACATGAAGAAGCGCGACTTTACCGGTGCCATCAACCGTTTCAAGGTTGTGGTCACGCAATTTCAGACCACGCGTGAGGTCGAAGAAGCGCTGGAGCGCTTGACCGAGGCGTATATCTCGATCGGCATCATTGACGAGGCGCAGACTGCCGCCGCGGTGCTTGGGCATAATTTCCCCGACAGCCCTTGGTACAAGGACGCCTACCGGCTGGTGAAATCCACTGGCGTCGAGCCGAGCGAAAACAAGGATTCCTGGATGAGCCGCGCGTTTAGGGGGCTGGGCTAGGCGCTGTGGACGAGGAGAGCGGACGACAGACGAAGGAATCATAGTTATCATCCGTCTCCGGTCCGCCCTCCACGGTCATCCGCCGTCATGCTCGCCCGCCTTTCCATCCGCGACATCGTTCTGATCGATCGTCTGGACATTGATTTTGGTTCCGGTCTTGCGGTGCTCACCGGCGAGACCGGCACCGGTAAATCGATCCTGCTCGACGCGTTCGCGCTGGCGCTTGGCGCGCGCGGCGATGCGGCCCTGGTTCGCGAGGGTGCCGAGCAAGGACAGGTGACCGCGGGTTTCGATATCCGCAGGGACCACCCGGCATGGAGGGTGCTTGCCGACAACGATCTTGCCGCGGAAGACGAATTGATCGTGCGTCGCGTGCAGTTCGCCGACGGCCGCACCCGCGCTTTCGTCAACGACCAGCCGGTCAGCGTGCAGGTCTTGCGCGCGCTCGGCACGGTGCTGGTGGAAATCCACGGTCAGCATGATGAGCGTGCGTTTGTCGAGGCGACGACCCATCGCGCACTGCTTGACGCTTTTGGCGGGCTCGAAGAACGGGCCGCCGAGGTGCGCCGGCTGTGGGACGAGCGGCGCGCGTGCGAAGCCGCGGTCGAGGCGGATCGCGCCGATGTCGAGCGGGCGCGCCGCGAGGCCGATTGGCTGCGCCACGCGGTAGAGGAGCTTGGCCGCCTTGCCCCGCAAACCGGCGAGGAAACCGAGCTGGCGGTACGTCGCGCGGCCATGATGCAGGCGGAAAAATCCGCCGAAGACCTGCGCGCCACGCACGAATCCCTCAGCGGTGCCCAATCGCCGGTGCCGTCGCTCGCCACCGCCGTGCGGCGGCTGGAGCGACGCGCGGCGCAGGTGCCGGCGCTGATCGAGCCGGTGGTGAAGGCGATCGATGCCGCCTTGACCGCGCTCGAGGACGCGCGCGCGCATCTGGAACATGCGCTGCGGGTGGCGGAATACGATCCGGCCGAGCTCGAGCGCATTGAGGAACGGCTGTTCGCGTTGCGTGCCGCCGGCCGAAAATACGAGGTGTCGGTGGATGAACTCGCGGCGCGGGCGGGCCGCTACGCGAACGATCTGGCGCTGATCGACGCCGGCGCGGAGCGGCTCACCGCGCTGGAGGCGGCAGCGAAAGCCGCCGCGGCCCGGTATCGCCAGGCGGCGGAGACGCAAGCGGCCGAGCGGCGGCGCGCCGCCGCGGCGCTCGACAAGGCCGTCAACGCCGAACTCAAGCCGCTGCGGCTTGAGCGGGCGCAATTCTCCACGCAAATCGAGCCCGAAACCGAAGGCCCCAACGGCCTAGACCGCGTAGAATTCTGGGTGCGGACCAATCCAGGCACGCGGCCGGGGCCGCTGATGAAGGTCGCCTCCGGCGGCGAGCTGGCGCGCTTTCTGTTGGCGCTCAAGGTCGTGCTCGCCGATCGCGGGTCTGCGCCGACTTTGGTGTTCGACGAAATCGACACTGGTGTCGGCGGCGCCATTGCCGACGCCATCGGCGCGCGCCTGGCGCGGCTTGCCTCGCGCGTGCAAGTGATCGCGGTGACGCATGCGCCGCAAGTAGCGGCGCGTGCCGACCGCCATTATCTCATCAGCAAGGACGCGCTCGCCAAAGGCAAGCGCGTTGCCACCCGCGTCGCGGAACTTGAAGCCGAGCGCCGCCGCGAGGAGGTCGCGCGCATGCTCGCCGGCGCCGAAATCACCGCCGAAGCCCGCGCTGCCGCCGAGCGTTTGATCCGCGCCGCGGGTTGATGTCGCGCCATGGCTCGCCGCGAGAAGACCGCCACCCCCATTGAGGATTTGACGGAAAAGCAGGCCAAGACCGAGCATGCGCGGCTCGGAACGGAAATCGCCGGGCATGATCGGAGCTATTACCAGGAAGATGCGCCGACGGTTTCCGACGCCGAGTATGACCGGCTGCGGCAGCGCTACACGGCGATCGAGGCACGCTTTCCGCAACTGCGCACGCTGGAAAGCCTGACGCAGCGCGTCGGCTCAGCACCGTCGGCCCGCTTCGCCAAGGTGCGGCACGCCGTGCCGATGCTTTCGCTCGATAACGCGTTTGCCGAAGAGGATGTGGTCGATTTCGTCGCCCGCATCCGCCGCTTTTTGCGGCTGTCCGACTACGAGGAAGTCCTGTTTTCCGCCGAGCCAAAGATCGACGGCCTGTCGATGTCGCTCCGCTACGAAGACAGCGTCTTGGTTACGGGCGCGACGCGCGGGGACGGCGCCGAGGGCGAGGACGTTACCGCCAATATCCGCACGCTGAAGGACGTGCCGCAGCATCTCAAAGGCAAAAATGTCCCCGCTGTGTGCGAGGTGCGCGGTGAGGTCTACATGACCAAAGCCGCTTTTCTCAAGCTCAATGAGCGGCAGAAGGCGGCCGGAGAAACGGTTTTTGCCAATCCGCGCAACTCGGCGGCCGGCTCGTTGCGGCAGAAGGACCCCACGATCACCGCATCACGGCCTCTCGGATTTTTCGCCTATGCCTGGGGCGAAATGAGCGAAATGCCGGCCGGTACCCAGTCCGGCATGATCAAATGGTTCGAGCGTTGCGGTTTCACCACCAATCCGCTGACGCGGCTTTGCCGTTCGGTCGAGGAGTTGCTTGCCTTCCACCGCGAAATCGAAACGCAGCGCTCGCATCTCGACTACGACATCGACGGCGTTGTCTATAAAGTCGATCGCCTCGACTGGCAGGAGCGGCTCGGCTTCGTCTCGCGCTCGCCGCGCTGGGGGATTGCGCACAAATTCGCGGCCGAACGCGCGGCCACCGTGCTCCGGGACATCGAGATCCAGGTCGGCCGCACCGGCGCGCTAACGCCGGTCGGCAAGCTCGAACCGGTCGGAGTCGGCGGCGTCATCGT
The DNA here is from genome assembly GCA_963747855.1 of uncultured Alphaproteobacteria bacterium. GTDB lineage: Bacteria > Pseudomonadota > Alphaproteobacteria > Rhizobiales > Xanthobacteraceae > BOG-931. The sequence goes on along the minus strand of CAVVGN010000001.1, from coordinate 1,049,334 downwards.
GCAGAACGCGACGTTGCACAATGAGGATTACATCCGCGGCGTCGGCGGCGACGGCGAGCTATTGCGCGAAGGCCGGGATATCCGCATCGGCGACACCGTCATCGTGCAGCGGGCCGGCGACGTCATCCCGCAGATCGTGGACGTGGTAATCGAGAAGCGGCCGAAGGACGCCAAGCCGTATCGTTTTCCGAAGAAATGCCCGTGCTCCTTGCGTACCGACATCGTGCGCGAGGAAACCGCGACCGGGGAGGAGGGCGCGCGTGCCCGCTGCACCGGCGAGTTCGCCTGTCCTTACCAAAAGATCGAGCACCTAAAGCTGTTCGTATCGCGGCGCGCCTTCGACATCGACGGCTTCGGCGAGAAGCAGATCGAGTTTTTCTTCGAGCAGGGCTGGGTCAAAGAACCGGCGGACATTTTCGAACTGCCGAGGCGCAACCGGGAGATCAAGCTCGAACAGCGGGAAGGCTACGGCGAAACGTCGGTGCGCAATCTGTTTGCCGCCATCGCCGCTCGCCGCGAGATCGCGCTCGAGCGGTTCATTTATGCGCTCGGCATCCGCCATGTCGGCGAAACCACGGCGGTCGCCTTGGCGCGTGGCTACGGCGCGTGGCAGTCGTTCCACGAGGCCTGCTTACGCGTCGCCAAAGGCGACGAGGAGGCCGCCGCCGAAATGGACGCGCTGGATCAGATCGGTGAAACGGTGATCGAAAGCATCAAGACGTATTTCGGCGAGAGCCACAATCGCCACATCGTCGAACGCTTGACCAAGGAAGTGAAGATCCTCGACGCTGAGAAGCCGCGGGCGGATTCGGCCATCGCCGGCAAGACCTTAGTGTTCACCGGCACGCTTGAAAAGATGACGCGCGACGAAGCCAAGGCCTCCGCTGAGCGGCTCGGCGCCAAGGTCTCAGGTTCGGTTTCCAAAAATACCGATTACGTCGTCGCTGGCCCCGGCGCCGGGTCGAAACTTGCCGAGGCAAAAAAGCTGGGCGTCAAGGTTTTGACCGAGGACGAATGGGCGAAGCTTATCCGCTAATGCCCGATCAGGCACTAACTCCTCGTTCCCGGCCCTCGCGCCGGGCATCCGCGTCTTAAGCAGGCTAAAGACGTGGATGGCCGGGACAAGCCCGGCCGTGACGGCTCCATGGGAGCATGAGACGTCCCGCCGAGCGGGACGGTCATCAAATTCTTCCGACTAGGACCAATATGATGACGATGATCAGGATGAGGCCGAGCCCGCCGCCGGGGTAATAGCCCCAGCCGGTCGAATACGGCCACGTCGGCAAGGCGCCGACGAGCAGCAGTATCAGAAGTATAATCAGAATAGTGCCGAGCATGACGTTTCCTCGCTCCATCCCAACCCGGCGGGAAAACGTCGTCTGGAGCCGAAAGTTCCGTTGCGGGAACAGAGAAGGTTAAGGCCGTCCAAGCGGCGCCGTCGCCGCGAGCAGCCAGGTGCGGGCCGGCGCGTCCATGAGCCCGGTGAGCGCATCGCGCACGCGAGCATGATAGGCATCGAGCCATGCGGTTTCTTCCTCGGTCAGCATCGCCGCATCGATCAGTCGCGCGTCGATTGGCACGAGCGTCAGCGCCTCGAACGCATTGAGCGGCTTTTCCGCATCCAGCGAAAGCGGCGCCTCGGCGACCAGAATCAAATTCTCGATGCGGATGCCGTAGGCGCCGGCGCGGTAATAGCCGGGCTCGTTGGAGAGGATCATGCCGCGTTTGAGCACCGCGCTGCCGAGCTTGGAGATCCGCGCGGGCCCTTCATGTACCGACAGATAGCTGCCAACGCCGTGGCCGGTGCCATGGTCGAAATCGAGTCCCGCCCGCCACAGGAATTGCCGCGCCAGCGTGTCGAGCTGCGCGCCGGTGGTGCCTTCGGGAAACACTGCGCGCGCCACCGCGATATGACCCTTGAGCACGAGCGTGAAATTGCGGCGCATCTCGGGTGTCGGATGGCCGACGGCGACGGTCCGGGTGATGTCGGTGGTGCCGTCCTCGTACTGGCCGCCCGAATCGAGCAGGAAGAGCTCGCCGGACGCAATGCGGCGGTTGCTGTTGCGGGTCACGCGATAATGCACGATGGCGCCGTTCGGCCCGGCCCCGGCGATGGTCGGGAACGAAACGTCCTTGAGCAATCCGGTCTCGCGGCGAAAGCTTTCGATTGCCTCGACCGCATCGATCTCGGTCAATTCGCCGCGCGGCGCCTGCAAATCGAACCAGGCCAGAAAGCGGGTCACGGCCGCGCCGTCGCGCAATTGCGCGGCGCGGGCACCGGCAATCTCGGCCTCGTTCTTTACCGCTTTGAGCGGCGCGATCGGATCGGCGCGGCGCACGATCTCACCGCCATTGTCGGCAACGAGCCGGGCGATGGCTTCCGGGCAGCTCGCCGGATCGAGCCGGGCTGCGCGGTGCGCCTGGCCGAACGCGGCCAGATCGCGCTCGAACGCGGCCGCCGGGCGGACGTCGGCGATCTCTTCCAGGCGGGAACGCATCTCGTTGCCGAGCTTGCGCAAATCGACAAACAAAACGGGGCGGCCTTCTTTCGGCACGGTCGCGAAAGCGAGCACCACCGGCGTGTGCGGAACGTCGCTTCCGCGGATATTGAACAGCCACGACACCGCTTGCGGGTCGGAAACCAGGAGGGTGTCGGCGGTGGTTTTTTGCAGTTCCGTTCGAATGTGATTGAGCTTGCCGGCCGTGTCCTCGCCGGCATAGCGCAGATCGTGCGCCACCACCGCGCCGAGCGGCGGCGCCGGGCGATCGGTCCAAATCGCGTCAATCGGGTTCTCATCGACCGGCACGAGCTTCGCGCGTGCGGCCTCGCAGGCTTTGCCAAGCCGCTCGGCGCCGTCGACGGTGTGCAGCCAAGGCGAATAGCCGAGCTGCGCGCCCGCCGGCAGGTTAGCTTCAATCCAGGCCGGGGGCGGATCGTCGACCAGATGCGCGATGGAAAAGATCGCGCCATCGACCTCGTCGCGCACCTGCACCTGGTAGCGGCCGTCGACGAACAGCACGGCGCGGTCGGCCAGCACGATCGCCAGCCCGGCCGAGCCGGTGAAGCCGGTGAGCCACGCGAGCCGCTCGGCACAGGGCGGCACGTATTCGTTCTGAAAGCGATCGGCGCGCGGCACGATGAAGCCGTCGAGGCCGCGTTCGCGGAGCTCGGCGCGCAGCGCCGCCACGCGCGGCGCGGTTTCGCCGCGGCCGGCGCGATCCTCGAACGACTGGAAATGGGCTTCGAACATGCGCGGGAATTTACGGCATGATCCCTTAAAGTGGAAACCGGTTTTCGGAAAAGATCATGCCCAATCAATAATTAGGCTGCTCAATCGACGGCGGATGCGCCGCATGCGCCGTCGGAAGACGAGCGTGCTCCAGCCGTCGAGCGCGATCTGCCGCTCCAGTACCAGCGGACGGTAAGCGGCGATGACCGCGTTGGCTTGCGCGGGCAGCAGGCCGGACAGCACCATATGGGCGCCGGGCGCGGTAAGCCGGCGCAGCGGAGCGGCGAGGCGGAGGAGCGGACCGAGCAGGATGTTGGCAAAAATCAGATCGAATGGCGCGCGGGCGCGTATGTTCGTGGCCGTGACGCCGTCAGCGCGAATCACATCGACCATCGGGCCGGCGCGGTTATGCCGGACGTTGGCGCGCGCGACCCTCACCGCTTCGGGATCGATGTCGGTCGCCAGCACGCGGGTGCGCAGCGCGTGGGCGGCGGCAATCGCGAGCACACCGCTGCCGGTGCCGAGATCGAGAATGCGCGGCGCGTAGCTGTGTAGGCGGCGCGATTTACAGATGCGGTCGAGCGCGACGAGACAGCCGCGCGTGGTGCCGTGATTGCCGGTACCGAAGGCGAGCGCGGCTTCAATTTCGATGCCGATGCGGTTGAGCGGCACGCGGACGCGGTCGTGGCCGCCGTGAATAACGAACCGGCCGGCGGTGACTGGCGCTAAACCGGTGAGGCTTTGCCGCACCCAGTCGGTGGCCGGCACTTTCGCGAAGCACAACACCGCCGCCGATTTTGTTCCGGCGGACGCGGCGACGGCTGCGCGCACTAAGGTTTCGTCGGGCTGGACCGGGAAATAAAGCGCGACCTGCCAGCGCCCAGCGCCCGCATCGAGCAAGCTTATTCCCACATCCTCGGCCGAAAAATGCGCCGCGAAATGCTCCGCGGCTTTGTGCGCCATTTGTTCACTGGTTTTGAACCGCGCGACAAAACTGGAACGGCGATGCACGGCGGTCGCGAAAGCTATCGCTCTGCTGGAATTTTTTGAAACGGAGCCGCGCATTTATCACCACGGGGCTTACGACGGCCGCGGCGCGAAACCGCGCAGATATTCGGTAGTGCGTCAGTTTGAATTTGTCCTGGCCATTACTATCTATGGGCTATGCGGGCATGGCGGAATTGGTAGACGCAGCAGCCTGGAAAAGGGCCTGGGTGCCCGCCCCTTTTCAAGCTGCTCTTTTGAGGGTTCGAGTCCCTCTGCCCGCACCAACTTAAGCCCGGAATTATCCAAAGACTCGCATGGCGAGTCTGCGGCATTGCACGCGCGTTAAGCGTGCGATACAATACAACCTCCCGTAATGAGAGTCTTGTTAGGACTCCACTCTGGTTGTAGGAACAATCGGCAGGCTAGGCTGATTGATTCGCATAAGAGGCGGGACACAGGGCAGCGTGTCATGGCCGATCTATTGGAACGCGATCTCGCAAAATATCGAGAACTGTTGCCAACGCTCACTGCAAACGAAGGAAAATTCGCACTTATCTATAAAGGCGAATTAAAGAGCGTTTTTAACTCGTATTCGGATGCTCTTGCGGCTGGCTACGATCTCGCAGGCCTCGAGCCGTTTCTTGTAAAGCAAATCGCCGCCACCGAATATGTCGCCTATTTTACGCGCGACATAGCGTGCCCCACTTAAGCGGACAGATCACCCCCTGGGGGCCATTAATTAATATCGTCGTGACGGCGAGCGCCCCGCGCGTTTCGGCGCTTACTAAGGCGGGGCAACCAGTTCCGCCGGCGGCCGTCGCAAAACTTGTTGTTGATACGGGCGCAAGTCTAACGGCAATTGACATCACGATCTTAAACCAATTGGGCTTGACGCCGCGCGGGCAAGCGCCAATTCACACGCCATCGACGCAAGGCCAACCTCATATGGCAAACCAATACGACGTGGGCATCGCCATTTATGGGCTGCCGAACGTCGTATGTTACATCATACCCACTCTTCCTGTTATCGACGGAAATTTCAAAGCGCAGGGCATCGACGGCTTATTGGGCCGCGATGTTTTGGCTATGGCGCGGATGACTTACAGCGGCCACAACTCGTGGTACGGCATATCGTTTTAATCGCCGTCACGCCGCGAGCCGTTTTTTGTACGGGCCGCGTTTCCTGAGCTTAGGCTGCGCTGCATCCACCATTTCAGCAAGATCGCTCATCGACAACAGCTTGTCGGTGAGACCGGCTGCCATTGCTGGCGATAGGCGGTGTGTCTTGTGTTGCCGCGTCCAGTTGTACCAGAAAAAGTAAATCGCTAGCGCGTGGCAATGGTTCTCAAACTTTTTGGAGAACGCATTGGTCAAACGCGTGAAACGGCGCATCTGCATCCGCATCGTCAGATTTTGCCGTTCGGCAAACGATGTTGAAATGTGCGCGGGATCGGGATTGCCACGGATGATTTCAGTCTGCGTCCCAACGACGATAGGCGGGCTATAGCGCCCCGGACCAACATACGGATCGCGGGCAAAAATCTTGTTCAGCATCGCATAGTCGGCGTCGAAATCGACCTCCTCAACTGCCGTCAAATATGCCTTATGCCCGTCCGTGGTGAGTTGAACTTTGTTTGCCAGCCGCGCCCGAAGATCGCTGATGAATGCTGTTGCCGTGTGTCGTGAACGGTCGCCGACATGCCAAGACACGATCAACTTTGTGTCGGCGTCGATTGCGGTCCACGTCCAAACATCGCCAGCGCCTTCCGGCGCGCTCTTTGCTGCGCTGACGTTCTTTTGCTTCGCGTAGGAAAAGCTCCAGATTTCGTCCGCTTGAATCCGTTGAGATTTTACGTTGCGAACGGCGTTGTCGTGAAAGTCAGCGCAGACCTTCCCAGCATCCACAAGGAGTTTGACCACCGAATTGAACGACACGTCGCATACGCGCGAGATTGAGCGCATGGACGAGCCTTCGCAAAGCATCGTCAGGATTTGCACGCGGGTTTCGAGCGGGAGCTTGTTCATAATCAGTTGAATAAGATAACTTATTGGCATTGTCAAGCATAAGTGCAAATAGATTCCATTGGGTCAAGCCATTGATTCCCCACAAGAAAGCTTGTGCAGGCAATAATGAAGTGCTATATAGGGTGGGTCCGGCGGGGTATTCTCCCGCGACCTCCGGTTTAGCCGACCGGTGCTCTGTATGCTGAGCTACGGACCCAAGGCTAGACGGTGTCCGAACCGAGCCGGGTGAGGATTAGCCACCTCACCTGCAGCCCGGCCCGGACCTCAGACACTGTCGCGGACCATGTACCACATGGTGCTGGTCTCCTTTCTGATCATGACGAGGTTACGAGCCCCGCCGTGTCACCGGCGGGGTTCTTCGTTTCCGCACTCGGCGGTACGAAGAACCAGGTGTGCCCTTGGCGACTGACTAATCGCTTGTTCAGCAGTCGATAGAGCGTCATTCCAACCGTCTTGCTATGGATCGAGCGACCCAACTTATTCTCGACAAAGTCGCGGATAGGTGCCGCTTTCGACCCCAGCGGAAACTCATCTTTCAAGCGCTCCAAGACGAGGTCTTGCACGCGAGCAGAAGGTTTCCCGTGTGCGCCGAGCAGCAATTGCGTCAACGACGATCCGGCCTGTTCTCCGATTTCGTCGGGTGCCATCGCCCGCGTTACTTCGTCCTCGAAAGCATCGCGCATGGCGGCCCACACCCCCTGATCATGGGCGTTTAGGCCAAAGGCTCGGAAGCCAGCTTCACAATCCGTGATCTGTTGTGAAAGCCCGGATATTTCCTTTTCTATCTTCTCCTTAAGTTCCGTCTTGTGTTTCTGCTCCCACCACGCCTTCGCGTGCCGGACGAGAAGCGCAATAACGGCCTCTCGGTCACGCGAGGACAAGCGGGAAATAGCAAGCTTTGTCGAATCCATGGTGAATAACTACCACGGAATTATCATTAACGGAAGCAGGAAATTCTACCGATTGCCTAAGGTAGATTCCACCGTATTTTCGCGGCCTTAGCAGCAATTTCTCGTCTGCGGGCGGGAGAAAGTTTGGCTGATCTGGCCGGGCCGCCAGCCTTGCCGCCCTTAGCGCGATTCGGTGCTGTTTTACCTTCGGGGTCGTCTACTTCACCTGTTGCGATCCTGCCGACCATGATGGCCGCGCCGACCACGTCGCCGGGGCGTTTCTCGCCTTTAGGGCCTCTGGGCATTGTCAATCCTCGCACAGTGCTGGCGCGGCATCATATACCCGCACTAACCTGTGGACGACCCTGTGCAAGACCCTGTGAATTTCAAACTGACGCACTACCAGATATTCACACGATCGTCCCCAGCTTATCCACAGCTTATCTCAAGCAAATCCACAGCCGGCACGAGGCGCGCTCAGTACTAATTGTAGGGCCGCAGCACGTAATATTGCTGTTGCGGGTAACCCTGGACGTAATAATAACCTTGCGGCTGCGCGTAATAGGATTGCGGCGCTTGCGCGTAATAAGGCTGCTGCGCCTGACCGTAAGCCTGCGGCCGACGATAATAAGACTGCTGCCCGTAGGGCTGCTGCGCCTGCTGCTGCAATTGCTGCTGTTGCGCCTGTTGCTGCCACTGATCTTGCGGCTGCTGTTGCTGCGGCGGCTGCAGCTGCTGGGGCTGCTGCTGCTGGACGTAGCCCGAGGGCACGTATTGCGGCGCATAGCCCGGCGGAGCGAGCTGCATCGGTTGCCCCACGACGGCATTGGCGACGGCCGGCGCCCGGCGCTGCGCGACATACGGGCTTGCTTGCCTTGGCGTCTCGCCGGAGACGATGACCTTCGTCTCCTTCATGCCTTCGGCTTCCACCAGCTCGAACAGTTCGGCGGCGTGATCCGGCGCGATCCGCACGCAGCCGTGCGACACCGGCAGCCCGAGATGCTTCACGTCGAAGAAGCCGTGGATGGCGTGGCCGCGCATGTCGAAGAACATGGCATGCGGCATCGGCGCATTGTCCCATTCCTGCGACAAATGGTCGGCGTCCATGCGGTTGATCTTGAAGGTGCCGTTCGGCGTGTCGTAGCCGGCGCGGCCGGTCGACACCGGCCACTCGTAGCGCTGCGCGCCGTCGACCGAGACGGTCATGCGCTGCGTGCTCTTTTCGATAGTGACGATGATGTCGGCGTGCGCGGTAGCGGCAAACGGCATCGCCAGCGCCGCGGCCAGCAGCGTGGCGGGGAACACAAAACCGAAACGCATCAAACGCACCCGATGGGTAATGGCAATTGCCCTCAACTGGACAAGTGTCTCGCAGGCAATTGGTTCAAATCAAGAGCGTATTAGCGCGGATGGTGTGCATGGTGAACGTCGCGGGCGAAAGAAGGGTTGAATTGCGGCGGCATGGTTAGCGGCGATGGTCGTCATTCCGGAAGCCGCATAGCGGCTATCCGGAATCCATAACCCCGGCGTCCGCGGATATGGATTCCGGGTTCGCCACTTCGCGGCGCCCCGGAATGACCACTTTAATGCCGCTTGAAATACTGCACCGCGCGCTCGTGCCGTTCGGCGGCGGCGCGGCTGGTGAAGGTGCCGAGATTGCGCCGCCGTCCGGTTTTCGGGTTTTTCTTGCGCGAATAGAGGCGGTATTTGCCCGAAGTCAATTTGCGGATCATGGCGGTCTTCCTTTGGCGCGCGGCGCTTGCCCGGTCAATTCTGGCGCCAGCCCGGCGGTTCCCGCGAAGCCTACCTTGACGGTCCGGATCGCCATTTGAAAGGATGGCGGCTGCCGCGGTGGCCGGTCACAAAGCGTGGATCGTGAGCGCGCCGATTTTCATCAGCTATTCGACCAAGGATCAGGAGATCGCCGAGACGATCTACCAGGCGCTGGAGGCGCGCGGGCTTGATTGCTGGATCGCCGCCCGCGACGTGCGCCCGGGCGAGAATTTCCAGGAAGCGATCGTGCGGTCGCTGCGCTCGGCGCAGGTGATGGTTCTGGTGTTCTCCAGCAACGCCAACAATTCCGACGAGATCAAGAAGGAGCTGGTGCTGGCCGGCCGCCATCATGTGACGGTGGTGCCGGTGCGGGTCGAGGACGTCGTTCCCAATGACGCGTTTGTCTACGAATTCGCTACCCGGCAATGGATCGATCTGTTCAAGGACTGGGAGCGCGAGATGGAGCGTCTGGCGGCGCAGATCGAGCATGTGCTGCAAAACCCGCCGCCGCGCGACGGCGCCGCCGAAGCGCCGGGCCCGTCGGTGGCGTGGAAGCGTCCGCCAAAATCGTCGAACCAGCCGATGCTGATCGGCGCGGCGCTGGTCGCTTTGCTGATCGTTGCCGGCGGGGTGGTTTATCTGAAACCCTGGGGCGGCAAATCGCCTGCTGTTGCCACGGCCGCAGTGCCGGCTCCGCCACCGAGCACTCCAAATCCGCCGGTGCAGATTGCGGCGCAGACGCCGCCGCCGGCTCCCGCACCACCGCCGCAACAGGCCGTGCCGCCGCCGGTCGCGCAGCCGGCTGCATCCGCGCCGCCACCACCGCCTGCTCCCACGCCGGCCGTCGCTGCCGCAGCACCCGCGCCTGCGCCGCCGCCCGCCGCGCCGGCCGATCCCGACGAAGCCGCCTGGGCGAAGGCGAGCGCGGCCGGCACGCATGTCGCGCTTGCCGGTTATCTGAAGGAGTTTTCCGCCGGCACGCACGCGCAGGAGGCGCAGTTGCAGCTGGCCAACGTCATTTTGAACGGGCCGGCCTCGGGCAAAAATTTCGACGGCGCCTGGCAGACCACCTGGACCTGCACCAACGTCGGCAACTTCCCTGGTTACAGCTACCGCTTCGCCGGCCAGGTGAAGGATGGCGTCTATCACGGCGTCAAAGGCGTCAAGGGCGAGCCGAGTTCGATGGTGCTGGACGGCAAGATCGAATCCGATGGCGCGGCGGGCTTCTACGGCGAGATCATCGTCGGCTCGAGCGTGGTGGCGCTGGGCGCCGCGCGCGGCACGCCGAGCGACTTCCATGCGCTGGCGCATTTCGACGGACGAAGCGGCAGCGGCAAGCGGCTCGAAGGCCGCGCCTGCACGCTTGCCTTTGCGAAGGAGTGAGGGCGGCGCGTGCCGCGCTAGGCTACCGGCTGCCCAAACCCGGCGCGCGTCAGCCGCACGATCGCCTGATCGAGCGCTGCCAGGAAGCTCGAGCGGTCGCGCGGTGCGAACGGCTTCGGGCCGCCGGTGACCGCGCCGGCGCTGCGCAGACTGTCCATGAGATTACGTGTCGCCAGCGTCATGCCGATCGAGTCCTTGGTGAATGGCTTCCCGTTCGGCGCGATCACCTCCGCGCCTGATTTCACGGCGCGGCTCGCCAGCGGCACGTCGGCCGTGATGACGATGTCGCCGCGCTTGGCGCGCTCGGCGATCCAGTTGTCGGCTTCGTCCATGCCGGAGCCGACCACGACCCGCTCGATTAACTCTTCCATATCGCGCGGCACCGCGATGGGGCTGTCGCTGACGACAAAGACTTTGAGCGCGACGCCCTTGAGCGCACGCCGCTCGGCGATGCGATAAACCTCCTGCTTTACCGGGCAGGCATCGGCGTCGATGAAGATGGAGATGGCTGTAGGCGACGATGCCCTCACACCCTCTCCACAAAACTATCCACCACGCGCTTCTCGCCGGCCTTGTCGAATTGAATGGTCAGCTTGTTGCCGTCGATCGCCATGATGTTGCCGTTGCCGAATTTCTGGTGGAATACGCGGTCGCCGGGCGTGAAGGCCGAGACGGTGCCGGTCGATTTCGCCACCAATTCGCCTTCGATGGTCAGCGGCAAGCGGCGCGTCGGGCTACGCTCGGCGCGCGCCCGCCACGGAGAAGGCGACGAGTCGTCGTCGCCTGGGCTCGGACGCCGATCTAGTTCGCCTGCGCCGGAGCTTGTCATCGGGCCGGCCACTCCGGGCCGGACCCGTTGGCCGCGACCCCTCCCGCGAGGGGAGAGGTGAGATAAATCTTCATCGTCGCCGTAGGGCCCGCCATCCTCGGAGAAACCGCCGGCCTTTTTCGCCTGCGCGCGCTGCCAGCCGGGCGTACCGTAATCGGAGCCGAACGAGGTCATGGCGTCGAAGCGCGAGGCGCCGTAGCCGCCATAACCGCCGAAGCCGCCCTTCGATTCCATCACCTCGACATTGGCTTCCGGCAACTCGTCGAGAAAGCGCGACGGGATGTTGGTCTGCCACAAACCGTGCATGCGCCGGTTGGTGGCGAAATAAATCTTCGCCCGCTTGCGCGCGCGGGTCAGGCCGACATGCGCCAGCCGGCGCTCTTCTTCCAGGCCGGCGCGGCCCTGATCGTCGAGCGCGCGCTGGTTGGGGAATACGCCTTCCTCCCAGCCGGGCAGGAAAACGGTGTCGAATTCCAGGCCCTTGGCCGCGTGCAGGGTCATGATGTTGACCGCGTCGGCCTCGGCGGCCTTCTCGTTGTCCATCACCAGCGAGATGTGTTCGAGGAAGCCCTGTAAATTCTCGAACTCCTCCATGGAGCGAATGAGCTCCTTGAGGTTCTCCAGCCGGCCGGCGGCGTCGGCGGAGCGGTCCTTCTGCCACATCTCGGTGTAGCCGGATTCGTCGAGTATGATTTCGGCCAATTGGTTGTGCGGAAGGGCCTCGCGCTGCTTGCGCCAGTGGTCGATCGATTCAAGGAGGCCGCGCAACGCGCCGCGCGGCTTCGGCTTGAGCTTGTCGGTCTCGAGCACGGCGCGGGCGGCTTCGGTGAGCGGCACGCCCCGCTTGCGGGCATGGTCGTGCAAGAGTTGCACGGTGGCGTCGCCCAGGCCGCGCTTCGGTACGTTGACGATGCGCTCGAAGGCGAGATCGTCGGCCGGCGAATTGATCACCCGCAGATAAGCGAGCGCGTCGCGGATTTCGGCGCGCTCGTAGAAGCGCGGGCCGCCAATCACGCGATAGGGCAGGCCGAGTGTTACGAAGCGATCCTCGAATTCGCGCATCTGGAACGAGGCGCGCACCAAGATGGCGATCTGGTTGAGCGCATGCTGCTCGCGCTGCGATTGCTCGATCTCCTCGCCGATCGCGCGCGCTTCCTCCTCGGAATCCCAGGCGCCAGTGACCGATACCTTCTCGCCCGGCACGTCGTCGGTGCGGAGCGTCTTGCCGAGCCGGCCCTCGTTGTGAGCGATGATGTGCGAGGCGGCGGCGAGGATGTGGCCGGTCGAGCGGTAATTGCGCTCCAGCCGGATCACCTTGGCGCCGGGAAAGTCGTGCTCGAAGCGCAGGATGTTGTCGACCTCGGCGCCGCGCCAGCCGTAGATCGACTGGTCGTCGTCGCCGACGCAGCAGATGTTTTTCGCGGCGGCCGGGCTTGCTTGATTACCTCCCCCTGGAGGGGGGAGGTCGGCCCGCGTTAGCGGGCCGGGAGGGGGCGAGTTGGATTGCGCCGCTGTCACCCCACCCCGCTCGCTTTGCTCGCGACCCTCCCCCTCCAGGGGAGGGTGAGAGAGCGCGTTGCTCCCGCTTGCGCCCGTCCGCTGCGCCAACAGCCGCAGCCAGAGATATTGCGCGACGTTGGTGTCCTGATACTCGTCGACCAAAATGAATTTGAAGCGCGCCTGATATTGACGCAGCACTTCCGGTTGCTCGCGGAACAAGCGAATGTTCTCCAACAGCAAGTCGCCGAAGTCGGCGGCGTTGAGGATTTTCATCCGCTCCTGATACGCCTTGTAGAGCTTCAGTCCCTTGCCGTTGGCGAACACGCCGGCTTCGCCGGCCGGAACCTGGTCGGGCGTCAGCCCGCGGTTCTTCCAGCCGTCGATCAGGGAAGCGAGCACGCGCGCCGGCCAGCGCTTCTCGTCGATATTCTCGGCATCGAGCAATTGTTTCATCAGCCGGGTCTGGTCGTCGACGTCGAGAATAGTGAAATCGGTCTTCAGGCCGACCAGCTCGGCGTGCCGGCGCAGGATCTTCACGCCGATCGAGTGAAAGGTGCCGAGCCAGGGCATGCCCTCGACCACGTGGCCGACGATCTCGCCGACGCGGTGCTTCATCTCTCGCGCCGCCTTGTTGGTGAAGGTGACCGCCAGAATTTCACTCGGCCGGGCGCGGCCGGTCGCCAGAATGTGGGCAATGCGCACGGTCAAGACGCGGGTCTTGCCGGTGCCGGCGCCGGCCAGCACCAGCACCGGACCGTCCAGCGTCTCGACCGCAAGCCGCTGCTCGGGATTGAGCCCGCCGAGGTAGGGCGGCGCCGCGCCGCCCGGTCGCGCGCGCGCTGCAATGCCGCCCGGCACCGGCGCGGGCGCCGGTTCAAGCGGATCGCGGGCCTGTTTCAAGGGGTCAGCCACGGCGCGCCATTTGCGTGATTCTCATGGGCCGAAGATGGCATCTATGCGGGGCTTTTGCGAGGCAAGCGCGCAGTCCGCCGCGCTTTAGATCCGCCCCGGCATGGCGATGCGCCGGCCGACGCCGTCGGGTATCGGCAAATGCGCATGCGCGGCCTTCATGCGGGCGAGCCGCGCGGCAATGGAGTCGGGAAACGGCACGGTCTTCTTCAAATTCATGTCGACATGCAAAGACATGTTCTCCGAGGTGGCCGAAAGCCAGCCTTCCTCGGCGTGACGCAATTCCTCGAAAGTGTGGATGCGCTTTGCATCGTAATCGATGAGCTGGAAGGTGACCCGGACAGGGTCGCCGGCATGCAGCTCGCGCAGATAGCGGACGTGCGCTTCGGCGGTGAAGGTGGAATGCCGGGCCTGTTCGAGATAAGCGGGACCGCAGCCGAGCAGCTCGTAAGCCTCGTCCACCGCGCGGTCGAACAGCACGTTGTAATAGGCCATGTTGAGATGGCCGTTGTGATCGATCCAGCCGGGATCGACGTGCATCACCGACGAGACGAAGGGCGCGGAGAACGCGGGCTCCGGCACAGGCTCGGTATCTGGGCGGTCGAGCATCCGGCCGCATGGTGGCGAATTCGGCGTGTGATGCAAGGCCGCCGCACCCGCCCTTGACCGCCGCGCGCACGGCAGCCACCTTGCGGGCAAGAGCGGACCAAAATGACGCTGTCGGAAACGCGGGAAAAACCCAGGCAGGACCGCAAGCCGGTCGAGACGGTGATCGCTGCGCTCGCCGCGAATTTCGGCAACCGGCTGGTCACCTCAAGCGCTGTGCGCGAGCAGCACGGCAACACGCTCACCTGGATCGGCAACCAGCCGCCGGACGCGGTGGTCTTTCCGCAGACCACGGAAGACGTGCAGAAGATCGTCCGCATTTGCGCGGCCGAACGCGTGCCGGTGATCGCGTTCGGCACCGGCACCTCGCTTGAGGGCCAGGTCAACGCGCCGCGCGGCGGCGTCTGCCTCGACTTCCGCGACATGAACCGGGTGCTGGCCGTACACGCGGAGGATCTCGATTGCGTCGTCCAGCCCGGCATTACCCGCAAGCAGCTCAACGGGCAGCTGCGCGACAAGGGGGTATTTTTCCCGATCGATCCCGGCGCCGATGCCTCGCTCGGCGGCATGGCCTCGACCCGCGCGTCCGGCACCAATGCGGTGCGTTACGGCACGATGAAGGACAACGTGTTGGCGCTCAAAGTCGTGCTCGCCAACGGCGAGGTGATGTCAACGGCGCGGCGGGCGAAAAAAACCTCGTCCGGTTACGATCTCACCCACCTGATCGTCGGCGCCGAGGGCACGCTCGGCATCATCACCGAGCTAACCTTGCGACTCGCCGGTATTCCTGAAGTCATAGCGTCCGGCATCTGTCCGTTTCCCTCGGTGGAGGCGGCTTGCAAGGCCACGATCCAGACCATTCAATCCTGCATTCCGGTCGCGCGCATTGAGCTCCTCGATACCCTGCAGGTGCGGGCGTCGAACGTCTATTCGAAGCTCTCGCTGCCGGAGACGCCGATGCTGTTCGTCGAATTTCACGGCAGCGAAGCGAGCGTTGCCGAACAGACGCAGAGTTTCGGCGCGATCGTGGCGGAATTCGGCGGCGGTCCGTTCGAGCGCACGACACAGGCGGAGGAGCGCACGCGATTGTGGCAGGCGCGCCACGATGCCTACTGGGCGCAGGTCGGCCTGCGGCCGGGCACCCATGCGCTCGCGACCGACGTCTGCGTGCCGATCTCCCGGCTGGCCGAATGCGTCACCGAGACGCAACGCGATATCGCCGCCAACAACCTGGTCGCGCCGATCGTCGGCCATGTCGGTGACGGCAACTTTCATGTCGGGCTGATGGTCGATCTCGACGACAAGGACGAAGTCGCGCGCGTCCACGCTTTTCTGGATCGGCTGGTCGAGCGCGCACTGGCCATGGACGGCACCTGCACCGGCGAGCACGGCATCGGCCAGGGCAAGATGAAATATCTCCTCGCCGAGCATGGGGAACCGGCGCTCGACGCCATGCGCGCGATCAAGCGTGTGCTCGATCCGCTCGACATCATGAATCCGGGCAAGATCGTCAGCCGCTAGGCTCCCGCCCAAAAAATCGACACAGAATGGGCGGCAAATGCCGCCGTGCGCGGCACCGGGCGCATGCATTTCGTGATAGCCTCGCCGCGACGCTTAAAGGGAAAGCTTGACGTGCAGACGACTCTGCTCGGGTTGGCCATTGCCATCATTCTGGCGCTCGTCTCCGCGCTGGTCGCCCCGCTCGTGGTGGATTGGAGCCTCTACCGTTCGCACTTCGAGGAAGAAGCCAGCCGCCTGACCGGGATGATCGTGCACGTCGACGGCGCCATCGATGCGCGCATCCTGCCGACCCCCCACCTCAAACTACGCGACGTCGTCGTCGGCAAACCTGGCCGGCCGCCGCAGGCGCGGGCGGATTTGGTCGAGCTTGAAATCGGGCTTGGCCCGCTATTGCGCGGCGAGGTGCGCGCAACACAGATGCATGTCATCGCGCCGCAGATCAATCTCGCACTTAACGGTTCCGGCGCGATCGACTGGCCGGCGCTGTCGCCGACGTTTCGTCCGGACGCGCTGGCGATCTCGCATTTTCGCGTCGACGACGGCCGCATCACGCTGACCGATGCGCAATCGGGCGCGCGCGCCGTCGTGCAGAAATTTTCATTCGAAGGCGACGTGCTCTCGGTCGCCGGACCGTTCCGCGGCGAAGGCACTTTTACCGTCGGCGAAGAGCCTTATGATTACCGGATCACCGGCGGCCATATCGACGATGATGGGGGCATGAAGCTGAAACTAGGCGTCGATCCGTCCAATCATCCCCTCACGACCGAAATCGAGGGAACGCTTCGTTTCGACGGCGGCGTCCCGCAATTCGACGGGGCGCTGTCGTTGACGCGGCCGGCGGGCGTCGCGCTGGCGCGCGGCGAGCGCGTCATGAGCGACCCGTGGCAGCTTGCCGGCAAGGTCCGCGCCACGCCGGCCGGCGCCTCGCTGCAGGACCTCGTCATGCAGTACGGGCCAGATGAGCGGGCGGTGAATCTCACCGGCAAGGCGGAGCTCGCATTCGGCGCGCATCCCCGGCTCGATGGCACGGTTAAAGCGGTGCAGCTCGACGTCGACCGCATGCTGGCCGCTCCGGATGTCACCCACCGGCCGCCTTTCGTCATGCTCAGGAGCTTTCTGGAAGCGTTTGTCGGTGCGTTGGATCCGCCGCTGCCGGTGGCCGTCAGCGTGGCTGTCGAGGCGCTCACCGTCGGCGGCACGACGATTCAGTCGCTGCATGGCAATGTGCGTTTCGCCGGCGACGGATGGAGCCTCACCGATTTTGCTTTCCGCGCGCCCGGGCTGACCGATATCGATTTGAGCGGGCGGCTCGGCAACGGCCCGCAAGGCCTTGTATTCAATGGTCCGGCAAGCGTGCAATCCGCCGACTTGAAAACGCTGGTCGCCTGGCTCGAGGGCCGTGGCGAGCAGCCTTCGGGGTCGGCCGAGACATTGACCGCGCGCGGTAAAGTAACCGTCGGCAGCGGGCGTTTTGCGCTCGATCAGCTGTCGGCGGCGCTTGACCAGGAGAATGTGGAAGGCCGTCTTGCCTACACTTGGGCGGCCGACGATCATCCGGCGGCGCTCGATGGCGAGTTGCATGCGACCAAGCTCAATATCGATGCGCTGGTCGCTTTCGCCAAAGCGGCGGCGTCTGACGATGCGCTTGAAGTGCCGCGCAAGGTCGCCCTCGTTCTCAATGTCGGCAAGGCGACGTTTGCCGACGTGGACGCGCGCGCCGTCGATGCCCGGCTCAAATTCGATTCCGGCATCCTGCGGATCGACCGGCTGTCCATCGGCGATCTTGCTGGCGCCGCGCTCAGCATCGGTGGCAGCATCGACGAATTGTCCTCGCAGCCGCGCGGACGCCTGACACTCACGATCGACGCCAAGACGCTTGCCGGTCTGACCGATGTCGCCGGCAAGTTTTCACCGCAAATCGCCGACGCTTTGCGGCCGTTCACCGGCCGGCTGGCGCCGGCTAAAATCCAGGGCGTGCTGACCGTCGATCGCGCGGCGATGGCGGGCACCATCGTCAAGCTCGACCTCGGCGGTGATCTGGGCGCGCTGCGGCTTGCGCTGAACGGCAGTGCAACTGGCGCGTGGGCGCATGCCGACGCGGCGGTCCTTCACTTGGACAGCCGCTTCGATGCCGATGATGGCGGAGCACTGGTGCGCTTGCTCAATCTCGATCGCGTCGTCGGTGTGGATCAATTGCCCGGGCAAATGACGATTACGGCCGTGGGCCCGCTCAATGGCGACGTTCAGGCCAGCGGCGTCGCCACCGCCGGCGGTTTCTCAGCGGCGGCCACGGGCACGCTGCATCTGCGCGGACAAGGAACGCCGAGCGGCAGCCTGCAGCTGAAGGCGAACGCGACGGACCTACGGCCGCTGCATCTCGCGCTGACCGGCCAGCCCGGCTCCGCGACGCCGGTTTCGGCGAGCGCCATTATCGGGATTGCCGGAACGGACCTGTCATTGACGGATCTGATCGTGAGCTTCGATAAATCGTCGCTGCGCGGCCGCTTCGACCTGAAACTGGCGAATCCGGTTGCCGTCAGCGGCGAACTTACCGCTGACGACGTGGATGCAGCGCCGGTTCTGGCAGTCCTGCTTGGCTTGCCGAACGCCGCGCCCAATGGCGGCAAGGCGTGGTCCGCCGCTCCGTTCGGTGCCGGAGCGTTTGCCGGGCTGGCCGGGGACCTCATATTCAAGGTCGATCGCGTTGCGTTGACGCAAGGATTAATGGCGCGCGAGGTCAAAGGCGTTTTGCGCTTCCAGCCGCCGCAGATCGACGTGCTCGATCTCGACGGCGGTCTTGCCGGCGGCCGGCTGACCGGTTCGCTCGGCTTTCGCCGCGATGGCGGGACGCTCGCGGCGCAAGCGCATATGGCGCTGGCCAATGCAAAAGCCGCGGCCTTTGTCGCCGGCGGCCAGAACGCGATCGACGGCACAGTGACGGTGAAGCTGCAAGGCGGCGGCCTTGGCCTGAATCCCGAAGGCTTGATCGGCTCGTTGCACGGCAGCGGCACGGTTGCGCTGAGCAATGCGCAATTCGGCGGCGTCGATCCGCAAGCCTTCGATTTTGGCATCCGCGCCGCGGATCAAAGCGGCTCGACCGAAACGGCGAAGATCGCGCCGGTGGTGAGTGCCGTCATGGACAAAGGCCGGCTCGCCGTAGCGCAAGGCGGCACGGAGCTTACGATGGACGGCGGCCAAATACGCTTGGCCAGTTCCGTCTTGCATGCACAGAGCGGAGCCGACCTTGCGCTCGAAGGCGCGGTCGATCTCAACAAATCTTTGCTCAATGCGCGCATGACCTTGTCGGAGAAGCCGCCGGCGAACGCGTTGATCGATGCGCGCCCGGAGATCGCATTGACGGTGCAGGGCCCGCTTGCCGCACCGGAACGCCGGCTCGATCTTTCAGCGCTGGTCGGATGGCTGACCTTACGCGCAACCGAGCAGCAAACCCGCCGCCTGGAATTGCTTGAAGCCAACCGGCGCCCGGACGTTCTCGGTCCGGCGACCCGTCCGGCATCGCCTTCGATCCGCTACCTTCCGCCGGGCACCGCGTTGGAGATAACGAAACTGGCCGGCATTGCCCCGTCGCCGGCATCCGCCGCGCGCGAGTTCGACCGGCTGCGGCCTGAACCTTCGGCAAGCAAGCCGGCCGCGCCACACGCGCCGAGTTCCGACAAGGCGGCCGCGGCGGCCGGGACCGCGCCGCCACCCCAGCCCTCCCCGCGCTCTCCGCTGGATCTGCTATTCCACTCGCAGAATTGACGCCGCCGGCGGCGGCACCGGCATCATATCGTTCGCCGTCTCGTTGCGGCCATCGCCCTTGCCGTTCATGCGCGCTTGATAATGGTCAAGCACGAACAGCCTGATCGCGGACGAAAGGTTACCCCGGTGGCGTTCGGTATCGATCGCGCCGACCAAATCGGACAAGGTCATCCGCCGGCTCGCGGCGATATCCTGCAATCCCTTCCAGAACGCGTCCTCGAGACTGACGCTCGTTTTGTGCCCGGCGATGACGATGGAGCGTTTGACGACCGGCGATTTCATGGCCCGTCTCCAGTTTCGATCCGGTGCGCGTCCAGAGCCTTGCGGGTTTTCTCGTCCCGTGATTGCTCGATGGCCCGTTCGGCTTTCGAGCGCCCGTGCGCAAGCCGGTTGGACGCGGCCGTTCGTTCGGCCTGGCGCCGTTTGGCACGTTTGCGCGCGGTACGGAGATTGACGAGGTCGCCCATATAAATCTCGGCGGTTACCAGATCTGTGGCTTGGCCGTCCTGGCCTTGGTCTGGAACAAATACGCCGACACGGTGACGCTGGATCACGGCAACCCACAGCCGTGGGCTTCACAAATCAGGTTGCCGTTTTGGGAGTGTGGCTATACCAGCCGGCGCGGGCAAGACACGGTTGGTTGAATGAAGCAATACCACCGCACCGCGCAAGAATTCGCGTCTAAAATACAAGATAAGAAACGAACAGACATTTGCGCAATGCACCAAGAGTCTGACCGCGGGCCAAAAACAGCCCGATGTATAGACAAGCTACACGAACACGTAACACTACGTCAGGTCATCAATATTCGAGCAATTCACCCCTGCGGCCGGTACGAGGATGCGGACATCGCGAGACACAATAACGTTATCCGGGGCCCGCAATTCCTGCGCGTCGGAAAATCGAGGCAATGCGGAATGCCGGCTCAAATTGCCGTTACGGACGCAAGCTTGGCGCTTGGCTTATGGATCGGGCTTGGTCATGCGGGCCGGTTGCACCAGACGATCGAATTCCTTGCCCGAAACGAAGCCGGATTTGATCGCCTCCTCGCGCAACGTGGTGGCGTGCGCGAGTGCCGCCTTGGCGATCTGCGCCGCCTTGTCGTAGCCGATATGCGGCGCCAAAGCCGTCACCAGCATGAGCGAACGCTCCAGCAATTCGCGGATGCGCGGCTCGTTGGCGCGAATACCGGCGACGCAATGATCAGTGAAAGAGATACAAGCATCGGCCAAAAGCCTCACCGATTGCAAAAAAGCATACGCGATCACCGGCTTGAAAACGTTCAACTCGAAATGGCCCTGGCTTGCCGCCACGGTAATCGTGCCGCTATTGCCGAAAACGCGGCAGCAAACCATGGTGAGTGCTTCGCATTGGGTGGGATTGACTTTGCCGGGCATGATCGACGAGCCCGGCTCATTCTCCGGCAAGATCAGTTCGCCAAGACCCGAACGCGGGCCGGACCCGAGAAAACGAATGTCGTTGGCGATTTTGAACAGATCGGCGGCGAGCGCATCGAGCGCGCCATGCGCGAAGACCATCGCGCCGTGCGAAGTCAGCGCCTCGAATTTGTTGGGCGCGGTCACGAACGGCAGGCCGGTGATGGCGGCGACCCGCTTTGCAAACAGCTTGCCGAACTGGCGCTTGGCGTTGAGGCCGGTGCCGACCGCCGTGCCGCCCTGCGCTAGCGGATAAAGTACCTTCAGTCCGGCGCGCGTGCGGGCGATGCCGGACTTCACCTGCGCCGCGTAACCTGAGAATTCCTGACCGAGCGTGAGCGGGGTCGCATCCTGGGTATGGGTGCGGCCGATCTTGACGATCCGGGCGAAAGCCTTCGTCTTGGCGTCCAGTGCCTTCTGCAAATGCTCGAGCGCCGGAAGAAGCCGTCCGGAAATCTCCAGTGCGCCCGCGATATGCATGGCCGTGGGAAAGCTGTCGTTCGACGACTGGCTCATGTTGACATGGTCGTTCGGGTGAATCGGCGATTTCGATCCCAGCGCGCCGCCAAGCCGTTCGTTCGCGCGATTGGCGATCACCTCGTTGACGTTCATGTTGGTCTGCGTGCCGGATCCGGTCTGCCAGACCATCAGCGGGAATTGGTCGTCGAGCTTGCCGGCGATAATTTCCTCGGCGACAGCGACGATGGCGTTGGCGCGCCGGGCATCGAGCAGTCCAAGCTCGCAATTGGTCTCGGCCGCCGCCCGTTTCACCACGGCGAGCGCCATGATGATCGGGCGCGGCATCAGTTCTTCGCCGATGCGGAAATTATTGCGTGATCGCTCGGTCTGCGCGCCCCAATAGCGGTCGGCCGCCACCTCGATGGGCCCGAACGAATTGGTCTCTTTGCGCGTCTTCACTTCTTCCTGAAGCGGTCGAGCCGCACGACTTCGCCACCCCCGCTTTCGGAATCGGGCGTGGTCCGCGGCGGCGCGGTATCCGGTTTGGCGGGCTCGGCGGTCAGCCGGTTCAGCGTACCAGCCGGCTTTTCCTCCGCCGGAGTGCCGGCTGCGGATTCAGCCGCGGCGCCGCCTTCGATAGTCTCGAACTGAAAACCGAATTGGACCGCCGGATCATAGAACGCCGTAATGGCGTCGAAAGGCACGCACACAAGCTCGGCTACGCCGCCGAACGACAGGCCGACTTCGAACGACTGGTCGGCGACCTTGAGATCCCAGAACTGATGCTGGAGCACGATCGTCATGTCCTGCGGATAGCGTGTGCGCATTCGCTCCGAAAGTTGCACGCCCGGCGCCACGGTGCTGAAGGTGATCTTGAAATGGTGCTCACCGGGCAGGCCTTTTTTCGCCGCGTCCGCCAATACAGTGCGCACGACGCCACGGAGCGCCGCCTGCGCGAGAATGTCGTAGCGAATGTGATCGGTGGCCATGGCAAGCGATTGAGGCGGATGACAGACAACAGATAGGCGATGAATTATAGAGGTCCAGAGTGATTCTGTCCTCTATCCCAATTGCCAGTCCGGAAAAAGAAAGTGGAGGCTTCTGTTGCCAGGTGCCTCCGAACCCCGCCTGACGCTGCTAAGACGCCAGGACTTTAGATCGGTCTTTCGGACTGCTTACGCAGCCAGAGCAACCGGAGCATAGTTGTCGTTTGCAACTATGAATTGGCCCGATAACGGCGGAACCATGCCGAGCAAAAAGCACGCCCTTTACGCCCTCGTCGATCCTATTTCGACCCCGTTGGTGGAGTCGCCGGGTACCGCCCCCGGGTCCGAAAGGTTTATTACGACGGCCATTTATCGCCATAGCCGACTTGCGCCGGCGCCCGAATATAGGCGCAAAAGGTTGACGAAAAAAGAGCCGCTTGCGCCGCGAAGTGCGACGTCAGGCGGCCGTTCTCGGCAGGCGCTCCGCTTCGACATTCGGCAGGAACGCCGCGAGCAGGCCGATCGCCGGCAGGAAGGCACAGACGTGATAGACGAACTCGATGCTGGTCCAATCCGCCACCTTGCCGAGCACCGCCGCGCCAATCGCCGCCATCCCGAATGCCAGCCCAAAAAACAGACCTGAAACCATGCCGACCCGGCCGGGCATCAATTCCTGCGCATAGACGACCATCGCCGAAAATGCCGAGGACAGGACAAGCCCGATAATAACGGTGAGCCCGATCGTCGCCGGCAATCCCACATAGGGAAGCGCCAGCGTGAACGGCAGGACGCCCAGGATGGAGACCCAGATCACGGCCTTGCGGCCGATGCGGTCGCCGATCGGGCCGCCGAAGAAAGTCCCGGCAGCCGACGCGACCAGAAATACAAACAGATAAATCTGTGCCTGCTCGGTCGGTAGCTGGAAGCGGTGGATCAAATAGAAGATGTAGTAGCTGGTGATGCTGGCCAGATAAAAAAACTTCGAGAACACGAGCGCGATCAGAACGGCAAGCGCGCGGCGGATCTGTTTTGGCGGCAGGCCGGCGCGTGCGGCCGCCGCCCGATGCGGCGCTTGATGGACGTGATAATTGTTTTTGTACCAGCGTCCCACCACTGTGAGGATGCTCATACCGCCCAGCGCCACCAGCGCAAACCACGCCAGGCTTTCCTGTCCGCGCGGCAGAATGAAAAAGGCCGCCAGCAACGGTCCGAACGAGCCGCCGAAATTACCGCCGACCTGAAAGAGCGATTGTGCGAAGCCGTGGGCGCCGCCGGAAACAAAGCGCGCCAGGCGTGACGATTCGGGATGAAAGATCGCGGAGCCCAGGCCGAGAATCGCGGCGCCTGTGAGCAGGACGGCAAAGTTCGGCGCGAAGGCGAATGCCAGCAGTCCCAGCAGCGTGCAGCCCATGCCGAACGCCAAGGAATAAGGTTGCTGCTTGCGATCGGTGTAAAGCCCGACAATCGGTTGCAGCAGCGATGCGACGCCCTGGGAAACAAGGGTCAACATGCCGATCTGTCCGAAGTCGAGACTGAATTTGGTTTTGACGATCGGATAAATTGCAGGCAGCAGCGACTGCGCCAGATCGTTGACGAAGTGGCAAAAGCTGATGACGCAGAGAATAACAAATAAAGTCGTGCTGGCTTTTTGCCGGCCGACAACTGCCTGACTCACTGGGTGAAAGCCTTTGCTGCGTTCGAAGCGCCGCACTATTCCGTCGCCTGCGCGGGCGCGCCACAGTCATTCGCGCATCGGAGCTATTCGCAAGGACGCCGCCGTCCGCTCGTCAACCACGCCTACTGCAGGTTCAACGCAACGAAGCGGGTGTCGCCGTCGCCGTTGGCGACGAGCAACATCGCGATCTTCTTGCCCTGCGACTTGAGCGCGTCGATCCGGCCCTGCAAATCGGCCGGATCGGCGACATTCTGGTATTGCACCTCCACAATCACGTCGCCGGGCGACAGCCGCTTGTCGGCGGCGGTCTGTGCAACGCTGGGATCGACGCCGGTCACGAGCACGCCTTTGACGTTGTCGCGCACCTTGAATTTCTTGCGCAGATCGTCGGTAAGACTGGACAGTTCCAGGCCGAGCGTCTTCTGCACCGCCGATTTCTGCGTCGGCGCAGCGTCCTTACTGGAATTCGCCGACGCTTGCTTGTCGGTATCTTCAAGCCGGCCGATCCTCACCGTGTGGGTTTCTTCCTTGCCCTTGCGGATAATCACCACATCGACGTCCTTGCCGACCGGCGTATCGGCGACGATGCGCGGCAGATCGTGCATTTCCTTGATGTCGCGGCCGTCAAATTTAACGACCACGTCGCCCGGCTCGATGCCTCCCGGCTTGGCCGGGCCGCGGTCATCGACGCCAGCGACCAGCGCGCCGCGCGGCGGTTTGATGCTCAGGCTTTCAGCGATGTCGGGGGTGACTTCCTGAATGCGCACGCCGAGCCAGCCGCGCCGCATCTCGCCGAACTGCCGGAGCTGATCGATGACGGCGACAGCGGAATTCGAGGGCAGTGCAAACCCGATGCCGATCGAGCCGCCGGAGGGCGAAATGATCGCGGTGTTGACGCCGACAACCTCTCCGTTGAGGTTGAACAAAGGCCCGCCGGAATTGCCGCGATTAATGGCGGCGTCGGTCTGTATGTAATTGTCATACGGCCCGGACTTGATGTCGCGATTGCGCGCCGAAACTATGCCGGCGGTAACCGTGCCGCCCAGGCTGAACGGATTGCCGATGGCGATCACCCATTCGCCGAGCCGCAGCTTGTCCGAATCGCCGAACTTCACCGCCTTTAGCGGCTTGTCGTAGCGCACGCGCAGCAGCGCCAGATCGATTTTCGAATCCTTGCCGACTAGCTCGGCCGGAAGCTCGGTGCCGTCATTGAGCTTGACGCTGATCTCGTCGGCGTCGCCGATGACGTGGTTGTTGGTCACGACGAGACCGGACGGATCGATGATGAATCCCGAACCGAGCGAGTTGACGCGGCGTGGCGTGTGATCCTGATCGCCCTGTCCGCGCCGGTTCTTGAAGAACTCCTCGAAAAACTCTTCCATCGGGGAGCCCGGCGGCAGGTCCGGCATGTTGCCGAGACGGGCATCCACCTTCTGCGACGTCGAAATGTTCACCACCGCATCGATCACCTGTTCAGAGACGTCGGCGATGGCTTCGGGCCCGCGCGCCGCCGCGCCGAAAGCCGGCGCAACGGCGATCGCTGCTGCCAGCGCCGCGATGGCCGAACCATGACGGACGAAACGGTAAAAATGGCGGGGCATGGAGATCTTGGCTCCTGAAGGATTGGTGACCGAAAGGTGACCTCGTCCGCTGCCGGGTGCAAGGCCAAAACCCGCAAGTCGGTGGGCAATTAGGGACCGGATTGGGGCGGAAAAGCGACTCCCGCCGCGATAATCGCTAGTGCCGCACCAGCCAGACGATAATGATTCCGACGACGGCGGAAACAACACCGGCAATTCGCAGACCGTTGTCCGGCATATCGAGCGCAATCGTCATCGCGCGTTTGGTGGCGAGCGGAAACGCGGCAAACAGAATGCCCTCGATCGCGAAGAACAGCCCGATCGCAGCCAGAAAGTCAGTCATGAACGATTATTTCGCGCCCGCCGGCTTGGGTGCGCCCTGCGTGCCCGGTGCCGGCTGACCATCCGCTGGCTGCTGCCCGGAAGGATTACCGAAGTAGCGGAAGAAATCCGAATCTGGTTTTAGCACCAAATGGGTATCGTTGTGCTGCATGCTCTTCTCGTAAGCCTGCATGGAGCGGTAGAACGCGAAGAAACCGGTATCGCGGTTGTAGGCGTCAGCGAAAATGCGGTTGCGCTCGCTGTCGCCCTGTCCGCGAATCTGTTCGGCTTGGGACGTCGCGTCCGCCAGCAGCACGGTCACGTCGCGGTCGGCACGGGCGCGAATTTCCTGGCTTTTCTGGCTTCCCTGGGCGCGGAATTCGGCCGCCTCGCGCTGCCGCTCGGTCTGCATACGCTGATAGACCGCCTGGCTGTTCTGTTCCGGGAGGTCGGCGCGCCGGATACGGACATCGACCACTTGGATGCCGAATTGCTGCGCTTCGTGATCGAGCTGCCCGCGCACCTGCGCCATGAGTTGCTCGCGCATGTCGCGCACCACGTCGACAAGAGTAGCTCCGCCAAGCACGCTGCGCAGCGCCGAGTTGAGCAGAATAGCGAGTTGCGAATTGGCGCCGGCAGGGCCGACGGTCTGATAGAACTTAAGCGGGTCGACGACGCGATAACGCGCAAACGCGTCAACCACCAGGCGCTTCTGGTCGGACGCGATGACCTCCTGCGCCGGCGATTCGAGATCGAGGATGCGCTTATCGACATAGATGACGCTGTCGATGAACGGGACTTTCACGTCGAGGCCGGGCTGGGTGATGACGCGCACGGGCTGACCGAGCCGTACCACCAGCGCCTGTTGCGTCTGGTTCACAGTGAACAACGTGCTGTAGCCGACAATAAGAACGATAAGGAGAACAACGGCGATCACGCCGCCGGCGAGGCTAAGTTTCATTGGCTGCCCCCTGACGACGGGCCTGCAACGGGCGCCGGCTGGCGATTTCGGGGAAGCTCCGTGAGCGGCAGATAAGGCACCACGCCCGGCCCGGCCTGTGGGCCGGTATCGATGATCGTCTTGTCGCTCCCGCCCAGCACGCGTTCCATCGTCTCCAGATACATGCGCTCGCGGGTCACTTCGGGCGCCTTTTTGTATTGTTCATAAACCTGCAGGAACCGCGACGCCTGGCCCTTGGCCTCGGCGACGGTCTGCTCGCGATAGGCCTCGGCATCCTGCGTGATCTTGGCGGCGCGGCCGCGCGCTTCGGGTACGATCCGATTGGCGTAAGTCTGCGCCTCGTTCTGGGCGCGCTCCAGATCCGAGCGTGCCGCTTGCACGTCGCGGAAGGAGTTGATCACTTGGGCTGGTGGGTCGACTTTCTGCAACTGCACCTGTTGCACGACGATGCCGGCGCCGTAATTGTCGAGGGTCTTCTGCATCAGGGTCTGCACCGCGGTTTCAGTGGTTTGGCGCGCGCCGGTGAGGATCGGCTGCAGGGTCGAGTGGCCGACCACTTCTCGCATGGCAGCTTCGGCGACGGCTTTCACCGTCCCTTCCGGATTTTGGATGTTAAAGAGATAGTCGCCGACGGTGTTCGGCCTGACTTTCCAGAACACGGAAAAATCGACGTCGACGATGTTCTCGTCGCCGGTAAGCATCAGGCTTTCTTCCGGCACCTCACGCACCGACGTACCGCGGCGCAAGTCTTCGACCGGGCGCATGCCGATATCGATCTTGTTGATGCGCAAAGCCGGTGGTGTGAGCGCGGTCTCGATCGGATAGGGTAGGTGATAGTTCAATCCCGGCTGCACCTCGCGCACGAACTTGCCGAAACGCAGCACGACGCCGAGCTCGTCAGGCTCGACGCGGAAGAAGCCGGAAAAACCCCAGAGCACGACCGCCGCCAGTGCGATCAGCGCAATGCCCCGCCCGCCGAGGTTGCCGGGCAGTAGGCCGCGCAGCCGATCCTGGCCGCGGCGCAAGAACTCTTCGAGATCGGGAGGCCGCGGTCCGCCGGGCTGCTGCGGTCCCGAACTCCACGGACCGCGCGGGCCCGAACCCCACGGCCCGCCGCCGGATTGATTGCTCCACGGCATCAAACTCTCCTGGCTCCGCCTCTGCCCGGCGGCTGGTTTTGGGGGGTTATAGGGGAGCGCTCTGTCCCTTACAACGCACAGTTATGACGCGTTTTTTGCCTGATCCGAGGTGCTATGTAATGACGCTTTCGCGCCAGTCGAGCCCGGTCAAACGCGTTCATACGCGACAAAAGCGAAGGCCGCGTCGTCGCCGGTAGCGGGCGCGTGCTCGATGCGGGCGGCTTCGCGCCATATCGTCCGATCGATCGAAGGAAAGCGCGTGTCACCATCCATGCGCTTATGCACCTGGGTAATTTCCAGCCACGATGCCAGCGGCATCGTCTGCGTGTAAATCTCGGCCCCGCCGGCGACGATGACGGTGTCCGTTTGGCGGCGCAGGGCATCGCCGTGCGCCACTAAAAGCGCCGTATCCAAACTTCCGGCCACGAGGATTCCTGCTGCGGTGAACGCGCGATCGCGGGTCACGACGATAGTGGTGCGGCCACTGAGCGGCTTGCCGATGGAAATATAAGTCTTGCGCCCCATGATCACCGGCTTGCCCATGGTCAGCGCGCGGAAATGCGCCATGTCGGATTTGAGCCGCCACGGCAGCGCATTGCCGCGGCCGATCACGCCGTTGTCGGCGACCGCGGCGACAAGAACGATTTGCATTCTCACACCGCCACGGCGGCCTTGATGTGGGGATGGGGTTCGTAGCCCTCGAGGGTGAAATCCTCGTAGCGGAAGGCGAACAGATCCTGCACTGCCGGATTCAGCCGCATCGTCGGCAGCGGGCGCGGACTGCGCGTAAGCTGGAGCCGCGCCTGTTCCAGATGATTGAGATAAAGATGGGCGTCGCCGAAGCTGTGAACGAACACCCCCGGCTTTAGTCCGCCCACCTGCGCGACCATCATCGTCAGCAGGGCATACGAGGCGATGTTGAATGGCACGCCGAGAAAAACATCCGCGGAACGCTGATAAAGTTGACACGATAGCGCGCCGTCGGCGACGTTGAACTGGAACAGGCAGTGGCACGGCGACAGCGCCATCTTGTCGTTCTCCGCCGGATTCCAGGCGGTGACGATCAGCCGGCGCGAGCCGGGATTGCGGCGGATCTCGGCAAGTACGTTCGCGATCTGGTCAATGCTGCCGCCGTCGGGCGTCGGCCATGAACGCCATTGCCGGCCATAGACCGGGCCGAGATCGCCGTTCTCGTCGGCCCAGTCGTCCCAGATGGTGACGCCGTGCTCGTCCAGATATTTGACATTGGTGTCGCCGTGCAAGAACCAGAGCAGTTCGTAGATGATCGATTTAACGTGCAGCTTCTTGGTGGTGACGAGGGGAAAACCGCCTGTCAGATCGAAACGCATCTGATGCCCAAAAATTGAGCGGGTGCCGACGCCGGTGCGGTCACGCTTCTCCGTGCCCTCGGAGAGCACGCGTTCCATCAAATCGAGATATTGGCGCATTTATTCGCGGCGACTCAGGCAGTGACGGTTTGTGACAACAAGCTTACAGCAGCGCGACCCGGCCGTTAAGCGGATGGGAATAATTGCTTCGTAAAAGGTTGTATCCGCAGCTCTTTTTTCACCGCCATGTTGAAATGGAATTCACTGCATCTGCCAATCGCGATGAAGGCGGTTCTGCTCATCGCGGTGTTGGCCTCCTTTCGATTGCGGCCAATTGGTTCTGCTTGCAAAGGCTTGAAGCGCTTGACCGGCTCACAGCTGGCGCCGGCGCGGCTGGCGCTGGCCGAAGCCAAGGCAGCCATCGAATTGTTCGGGGCGACTTATAAGACGTATTCCGCATCCAGCCCGGACGACGCGAAGGAATCCGCCGAGGCAATCGAGGGCGAATACAGCGCCGCCAAAAGCGCATCGCGCAATGTGCTTGCCTACGATCCGGCAGTCGCAGACGATGCCCAGCGTATCTTCGCCAAAATCGACATTGCCCGTGCCGTGGCCGTCGATCTCAAACGCGCTTTGAAAAGCGAGGACGCGAGCGGTGCAAGGCGCATTATAGATGTGAAATTCGATCCGGCCCGTGACGACGTGACGTTTCAAATGAACAGGTTGATCAATATTCTCGGCGCCAAGACCCGCAGCACCGAGGCCGAGGCAGCCGAAGGCAGCGCTTCCATTTACCGCGCGACCGTCGCCGTGCTGACTGTGGGAACCGCAGCGGCGCTGCTCGGTGCATTCATGCTCGCGCAGATGTTTCGTCGCCCGGCCGCTTCAGCGCATGGCACTGACGATGACGCGTATGGCGGAGGGCGATCTCGGCGTTTCCATCCAGGGCAGCCGCCGCGCTGACGAGATCGGCGCTATGGCGCGTGCGGTCGCCGTATTTCGAACAACGCTTTGGCCTTGCGCGACGCCGACCGCGTCCGCGCGGCCGAACGCCAGCGCGCTGCGGCCGAAAAATCCGCGGCGCTGGAAGCGGTCGCCGTGGCGTTCGAAAGCGACATTCTCGCCATTTCCGCGTCCGTCGGACATTCGGCTACCGAGCTTGAGGCTTTCGCGCGCGGCATGACGGCGGTGCTCGATAAATCGCAGCGCCACGCCAGCAACGCGTCCACGGCGGCGGACGAGACCACGGATGGCGCCGCGAAGGTCGCAGCCGCCATTGAGGAACTTTCGGCGTCAATCGGCGACATCGGCATGCAAGTCGCCAGCGCATCCGGGATCGTCGACGAGGCGACCCGGCGTACCGATCTCGCAGTCGCCAACGCCTCCGCGCTGGCCGCCGCCGTCAAAGACATCGATCAGGTCGCCACGTTGATTACCGCCATTGCCAGCCAGACTAATCTGCTCGCGCTCAATGCCACCATCGAAGCGGCCCGCGCGGGCGAGGCTGGCCGCGGCTTTTCTGTCGTCGCCCAAGAGGTCAAGGCGCTGGCAGCGCAGACTACAAAGGCCCTGACCGAGATCAAGGACAAGACCACGTCGGTCGGCCAGGTGATCGAGATTGTGCGCAATGCCAACGAAGCGATGGCGAAGTCGATGGCGCAGGTGACCGGGATTTCCGGAACGATCTCCGATGCCGTCCATCAGCAGAATTTTGTGGCGCGCAAGATTGCCAAATCGGTGGAAAGTGCGGCGGCGCGTACCGAGCAGGTCGCGGACGGCATCGCCGGCGTTAGCGAGATGGTGCAGCGGTCGGGGCAGGGCGCCGATCTGGTGCTGGCGTCGGCGGCTGAATTGAGTCATCAGGCGGCGGCGTTGAGCCGGGACGCCAGCGCCTTCACCGGTCGCGTGCGCACGTTATTTAAGGAGTTCGAGCAGCGCGCCGATGAAGTCGTTGGAGCGCCGATAAATCCCCGGTGCTTCGCTCTCGCGCGGGCCGCCGACGGCGAGCTTTAAATTGTCTCCGTGCTTGGCCCGCTGCACGCGCAACCACAGACCGGCGTGTTTGAGCATGTCCGGTTTTGCCAAGTCGACCAAAAACAGCGGCTTGCGGTAACGGTGTGCCAGGTCTTGCGCCAGCGCCGTTCCGGCGGAAACGTCAAGCCCGCCGGCGCCGATCACGATCATGCAGGCGTCGGCATCGCGCACGTTCCATTCCGTGCGCTCGGCCGGCTCGGCGCCCGGTGTTTCTTTCAGGTTAGGGTATTTTGCCAGCAGTCCGGGCGGCTGCGGAAAATCCTCCGCCCATCCGCCCTTCGGACACCAGCCGCTATAGTCGATGCCGAGGTCGAGCGCCGCGTCTAGCGCGGCGCGATCGACTCCGGACTGGCCGCCCGACAAAAGCTTCATCGGGCTCAATCCAGCACGTGGCTGACCATGCCGTCGGCGAGCTTCGGCTCGAACCAGGTTGATTTCGGCGGCATGACGGCTCCGGCGTCGGCGACTGCCATTAGGTCGCGCATGTCGGTCGGATAAAGCGCGAACGCGACCGCCGCTTCGCCGGCGGAGACCAGCCGCTCTAGCTCGCCGAGCCCGCGACCACCGCCGACGAAATCGATCCGCTTGTCCCGGCGCGGGTCGCTAACGCCGAAGATCGGTTCGATAATATTGCGGTGGAGCAGCGTCACCGGCAGACGGCCGACCGGATCGTGCCGGTCCTGCGCCAGCGCTTCCGGGCGTGGCTTGAGGCGGTACCAGCGGCCGGCCAAAAACATGCCGAGTTCGGCGGCGCCCGCCGGACGGACCGGGCTATCGCTTGGCTCGATAGTGTAGCGACCGCCAATCTCGGCCAGCACTTGATCAGGGTTACGGCCGTTGAGATCGCGCAGCACGCGGTTGTAGTCGAGAATGGTCATCTCGCTGTGCGGAAACAGCACCGCGAGAAAATAATTGTGCGAGCCGTCGCCGCCGCGGGCTTGTGCAACGCGCAGCGCCGCCGCTGACCGGTGATGGCCGTCGGCGATATAAAGTGCGGGTAGGGCTTCGACCGCGCTGGTGAACGCGGCAATCGTTTCGTCCGCACTGACGACCCAAAGCTGATGGCGGACGCCGTCGTCGGCGGTGACATCGACTGCGGGCTTGCCGGCTGCCGCGCTCGCCAGCATGCCGTCGATCACTGGCGTTGCAGGATAGGCGAACATGGCCGGTCCGGTTTGCGCATTGACGGCTTCGATCTGGCGGACGCGATCATCCTCCTTGGCCGGCGTGGTGTATTCGTGCTTGCGGATCCGGTTCGCCGCGTAAGCTGCGGTCGAGGCCACCGCCGCCAGGCCGGTTTGCATGCGGCCGTTCCATGTCAGGCGGTAGACATAATAGAAGGGCTTGTCGCGCGTGAGCACGCCGGCCTTGATCATCCGCTGCAAATTCTCAGCTGCCTTGGCATACACCGTTCGGTCATACGGATCGATCCCAGGCTCGAGGTCGATCTCGGCTTTGGAGACGTGCAGAAAGCTCCACGGCTTGCCCTTGGCGCGTTCGCGCGCCTCGGCGCTGGAAAGCACGTCATAAGGCGGCGCGAGTACTTCGGCGGCGCGCCCCGGCGCCGGCCGTAACGCACGAAAGGGCTTTATCAGGGACAAGCGGCTCTCTCTTTTGCGGGATTTTCATTCGCGCAAAACCGGCTAACGTCAAGCCCGTGAGCATGTCTTCTATCATCCTCATTGCCGGCCCGACCGCGAGCGGCAAATCGGCGCTGGCGTTGACGTTGGCGCGCAAGCTCAATGGTAGCGTCGTCAATGCCGATTCCATGCAGGTTTATCGCGATCTGCGCATCATCACCGCTCGCCCGACGGCGGAGGATGAGCAGCGCGTGCCGCACCGTCTGTACGGCCATGTCGATGCGGCGGAAAACTATTCCGTTGGCCGCTGGCGCAGTGAGGCGGCGGCGGTGCTTGCCTCGGCCGAAAAATACGGCCGCGCCGTGATCGTCGTCGGCGGAACCGGGCTTTACTTCAATGCGCTGACGCGCGGGCTTGCGGCCGTGCCGCCGATCGCTCCGGAGGTCCGCGAAATGGTGCGGGCGCGGCTCGCAAGTGAAGGCGTGAACGCGCTGCATGTGGAGCTCAAACAGCGCGATCCGGCGGCGGCGGCGCGGCTGATGCCGGGTGATCGCGCGCGCATCGCCCGCGCGCTCGAAGTGGTGCTGGCGACCGGCCGCTCGCTGATCGACTGGCACGGGGAGGACGCGCCGGCGAGCCTCGATCCCGCGCGCGCAGCCAAGGTTTTTCTGATGCCCGACCGCGACGAACTTTTTCGCCGCGTCGACGCGCGCTTCGACGGCATGATTGCCGCTGGCGCCCTCGATGAGGTGCGGACGCTTGCCGCGCGCAATCTCGATCCGCAATTGCCGGCTATGAAGGCGCACGGTGTCCCGGGGCTCATTCGCCACCTTAACGGCGAGATCAGCTTGGAACAGGCAGCCGATGCTGCCAAGCGCGAAACCCGCCAATACACCAAGCGGCAGGGGACGTGGTTCCGCAATCAGCTGCCGGAGTTTGCCTGGGTCGAGCCGGACAATGCGCTCGCCGCTGTCGAGGAGCAGCTGAATAATCTCGCGTGAAGGGCCGCGCTTATTTGCCGCCGACCATGACACACATCAACAGCGCCGGCATGCGCCCGGTATTGACCCACGAATGATTGGTGGCGCGCTGTACGACGGCATCAAAGGGCTTTAATTTGATCGCATCGCCCTCATCGAGTTGCAGCGAAATCTCGCCGGACAGGACAACGATGTAATCAACCGTCGGCGTCACATGCATCAAAGGATGCCGGCTGGTATCGGCGCGCGCTTCCGGAATGCCAATCGCGCCGAATAACATGTCCTGGATCGCTGCGATGTCTTCCGGCTTCATGTTCGGGTCGGCCGGTGGAATCGTGAACAACCGGAACATCGTCCCGCCCGGAGCCGGGAAAAACTTCATAGGCGCGCGGCCAATGGTGATGTCCTGCGGTGCACTTCCGCTTTTGGTCTGCCAGAAGTCGAAATTGCCCGGCCCGGTCATGCCGACGTGGGCTTCCTCCACCACGACCGACTTGCCGGATGTGTTATTGCCGGTCACGATCACGCGTTGCGGCGACGCCATCCGATTTCCTCCTACGGCACGATCACGACGTTGGTGAAACCGCCGTCGCGGAATTGCGAGCCGTCGAGCGCGCGGTTGACCTCGGCCAGCGGCACGCGGACATGATGGAACACCGACAAATCGATGGTCTTCGCCGCCGCCATCGCGGCAATTGTCGCTCCGTCGGCAACGCTGAACCAATTGCTGCCGATAAACTCGATCTGGTTGTCCATCATCCAGTGCACGTCCATGACGGTCTTTTCGCCGACGCCGCCGATATTGATCGCTTTGCCGCCGCGCCGCAGCGCGTAGATCGCATCCACCAAAAACGTGCCGGACGTGCCGGGACCGAGACAATCGATCACAGCGTCGACGCCGTGACCGCCGGTGAAAGAACGCGCCCATTCGGCAATCGGCCGGTTGTCATCCTGCGCCAAAGTCTCGATGCGATCCGGCGCCAGCGCTTTGACGCGGGCAAGCCGGCCGCGGTCGCGGGCGCTGCCGAGGATGCGGGTGACGCCGCGGCCGAGCGCGCACAACGTGGCGCCGAGCCCGAGCGTTCCGCTCAGTCCATTGATGAAGATGGTCTTGCCTGGCCCGGCGCCCGCCTTGCGCAGCGCGGCGTAAGCCGTGCCGATATAGCCGAAGCGGGCCGCTTCCTCGAACGCGACGGCAGCCGGCAGCGGCACAAGATTGTGCTGCGGTGCGACCATGTATTCGCACATGCCGCCGTAAGGGTAGGCGTCAAACTGCTTCTGCGAATCCGGGCCGAAGCCGAAATAGCCGCTGAAGGTGTAATTGGTGCAGTTCTGTGTGTCGTCGCCGCGGCAGGCCGGGCACGAGCCACAGAACAGTCCTGGATTGACATAGACCCGGTCGTCCTCGCGGAAATTCTGCACCCCTTCGCCGGTGGCAGCGACGATTCCGGCGACGTCGAGCCCGAAGATCGCCGGCAGTTTCGGCAGCGGCAATTCGGGAAACCAGCTTTCCCAGTGGCTGAGCACGTTGATGAGATTCGGCACCACGCCGCAGGCCTTGACCTTTACCAGCACGTCGGTTGGGCGCGGCGCCGGCACGGGCACCTGTTCAAGTCTCATCGGCTCCCCGGTCTTGTGCAGCCGGGCGGCAAGCATTGTCGCCACGCAGATTCCTCCCTGTCGGCGCAACGTCGCGCTTTACGCGCGCTGCGGTTCCCATCGTACAGCGCGGCGTGGCCGCGCCAAATGTTTAGTGCGAAATATACTGCAAACCGGCCGAATAGGCCGCGCCGCCAATCACGCAGGGAATACCCAGTTCGATCTGCCCGGTTGCGGCGGCGACCACGCAACCCATCGACAGCGCGCCTTGGCCGACCTGGCCCCAGCCGCCGAGCTCGCGCTTGGAGTCCGGGCCTTTCTGCTTGAGTTCGTCGATTGCCGCCAGCGACTCCTTGCGCATGCGCGCGGTGTCGACATTCTCCGCGGTGTCGATCACGTCGTTGAGCACCTTGGCGGTCTCCTCCGGCTGACCCTTCACCGCGCGCTTGAGCATGGCGAGCAGATGCAGGTCGCGCACCGCATTGCTGGCGAGCGTGAACTTCGCGGCGCTGCCGGTGGTGAGATTGTCGATGCTATCCTTGTCGTTGGCGAGCGGCAGGAGCTTGATGATGCGCCCCACCGGCTGATGTGCGCCGGTCGCCAGATAATTACCCCACAACACGTCGATCAATTCCGGACTCGGGTCGATCACTACCGATTTTTTGTGGTCGTCGCCGATCTTCAAGGCGACTTTGATCTTGTCGAACATGCCGGCTTTGGCGGGCTGGTAGGCGATCTGGTCGAGGGTCGGCAATTTGCCGTCCACATATTTGTCGATCATGCCGCGACGGGTCGGCATGCGATCGGCGAACTTCAGCAGCAGGATTTTCCAGTTAGGCAAGCCCGAATAGGCGATGGCGCGGATCAGCATCCACTGATCGGCCGGTTCGATCGAAAGCATCTTGGCGATGAGCGCTTCGGCGTGCTGGGGATTGGCGCCAAGCACGCCGGCGATGAAGCCGATATAGGCGCCGCAGGTGCCGGCGTCCTTGAAGGCCTGCATTTCGCTCAGTGCGCGGACAACTTCGGGCAATCCGTTCGGCTCGGGCCGGCCGCGATAGGCGTTGATCCATTTCAATATCGCGTCAGTCGATGTCAGTGCGGCATTCGGCTGCGGCACGGTGGCACCTGCCGGCACGGCAGCGAGGAGGGCAAGCAGCGCGAAGAGACCGAACGCGGCCCCGAGCAAATGTCCGGCGACCGAGTGTCTTGCAACCAAATCTCTTGCAAGCATGTCCCCTCCCGCGGAGAAAATCGGCAGCGTGTGATCGGAAAATTTTAGAACGAGCACGCCCCACCTGCGGTAATTGAGCAACAGCGCCGGAGATTTTTAAGGCCGCCGCGGCGCGAAATCGCGGCCGTGCCATGGCACTTAACAATGGTTAACGATTGCAGTTTGCCCCGCCATTCCGATTTCAAACGCTAGTATGAAGTCGGGCGCTTCCAGCAAGGTCCCATTCCGGCCGCAATTGCCTTGACCCGAATTGACACAATGCCTATAAACACTCAGCTAAAGTTGAAAGGGCACGCACGTGCGGACTTCTATTCTGGTTCTCGTAGGAAAGCGCACCGCCGGGGGTGGATGACCCCACCCGCGAGACTAGCGGTGCGCAAAATCAGGGCCCTCGCGGCCCTTTTTTATTTCCTAAAGGACTTTCGGTACGAAGCGAACGAGCGAGTGGAGCGAGCTATGACGGAAATGACCGGCGCGGAAATGGTGATCGCGGCGCTAGCCGATCAGGGCGTCGAGCACATTTTTGGCTATCCCGGCGGCGCGGTGCTACCGATCTACGATGCCATCTTTCAGCAGGACAAGGTGAACCACATTCTCGTGCGGCACGAGCAAGGCGCCGTGCACGCGGCCGAAGGCTATGCGCGCTCGACCGGCAAGGTCGGCACTGTGCTGGTGACCTCCGGCCCCGGCGCCACCAACGCAGTCACCGGACTCACCGACGCGTTGTGTGATTCCATCCCACTCGTCGTGATCACCGGTCAGGTGCCGACCCACCTCATCGGCAATGACGCGTTTCAGGAATGCGACACGGTCGGCATCACCCGGCCGTGCACCAAATACAATTATCTGGTGAAGAATATCGCCGACCTGCCGCGCGCCTTGCACGAGGCGTTTCACATCGCCGCTAGCGGGCGGCCGGGTCCGGTCGTGGTCGATATCCCGAAGGACATCCAGTTCGCCAAGGGCACCTACTCTAAGCCGAAGGAATTTCAACACCGCGGCTATCGGCCGAAGGTCAAGGGCGACCTCGACAAGATCAAGAAAGCGATCGACATGATGGCGGCCGCCAAGCGCCCGCTGTTCTACACCGGCGGCGGCGTGGTTAATTCGGGCCGCGCGGCGTGCGATCTTTTGCGCGAGTTGGTCAAGCTCACTGGTTTCCCGCTCACTTCGACGCTGATGGGACTCGGTGCGTTTCCGGCCGCTGACAAGCAATGGCTCGGCATGCTCGGCATGCACGGTACCTGGGAAGCCAATTGGTCGATGCACGATTGCGATTTGATGATCGCGGTCGGCTCGCGCTTCGACGACCGCATCACCGGCCGGCTCGATGCTTTCTCGCCTGGTTCGAAGAAGATCCACATCGACATCGATCCGTCTTCGATCAACAAAAACGTCAAAGTTGACCTCGCCATTATCGGCGATTGCGCGCACGTGCTCGAAGATATGGTGCGGTTGTGGCGCGCGAACGCGATCGTGCCGGACAAGAAGGCGCTGCAAGCCTGGTGGGACCAGATCGGCACCTGGCGGGCGAAAAATTCGCTGGCGTTCCGCAACTCAAACGAGATTATCAAGCCGCAGTACGCCATCCAGCGGCTCTATGAGCTGACCAAGGACCGCGACACCTACATCACTACCGAGGTGGGACAGCATCAGATGTGGGCCGCGCAATTTTACCATTTCCAGGAGCCGAACCGCTGGATGACGTCGGGCGGCCTCGGCACTATGGGTTACGGACTGCCGGCCTCGGTCGGCGTGCAGCTTGCTCATCCGAACTCGCTCGTGGTCGACATTGCCGGCGAAGCGTCGGTCTTGATGACCATGCAGGAGATTTCGACGGCGGTGCAGTACGACCTGCCGATCAAGATCTTCATCCTCAATAATCAATACATGGGCATGGTGCGCCAGTGGCAGGAATTGCTGCACGGCAAGCGCTACGCCCATTCTTACACCGAGGCGCTGCCTGACTTCGTCAAGCTCGCCGAGGCCTATCATGCGCATGGCATCCGCTGCACGCATCCCGGCGAGCTCGACGATAAGATCCGCGAGATGATCGATGTGAAGAAGCCGGTGCTGTTCGATTGCGTGGTCGATCCGGCCGAAAACTGCTTTCCGATGATTCCGTCCGGCCGCGCACATAATGAGATGTTGCTGGGCGATGCCGCGACCCGCGTCGAGGACGCGGTCACGGAAGCCGGCAAGGTGATGGTGTAACGATGAGCACGGCAGCTAATCCCGCCACCACCCACTATCCGGCCAAGACGACGGCCGAGCAGGTGGAGACCCGCACCCTGTGCGTTCTGGTCGACAACGAGCCCGGCGTGCTCGCGCGCGTCATCGGCTTGTTCGCCGGCCGCGGCTATAACATCGACTCGCTCACCGTGTCGGAGACCGAGCACGAGAAGCACCTGTCGCGCATCACCGTCGTCACGCGCGGCACGCCAATGGTGATCGAGCAGATCAAGAATCAGCTCGACCGGCTGGTGCCGGTGCATCGCGTCGTCGATCTGACCAGCGGCGGTCCGGCGTTGCAGCGCGAACTCGCCATGGTCAAGGTGCGCGGCAAGGGCGAGCAGCGTGTCGAGGCGCTACGGCTCGCCGATGCGTTCCGGGCGCGTGTGATCGATGCCAGCCCCGAGAGCTTCGTGTTCGAAATCACCGGCGCTTCCGACAAGATCGACAGCTTCATCAACTTGATGCTGCCGCTCGGCCTGGTCGAAGTCTCGCGGACCGGCGTGGTCGCGATTTCGCGGGGGCCGGAAGGTATGTGACGTAGCCTCCGCCGCCGTCCTGTGGTTAAAATTGATAACTGGGGCTAAATAGGTGCCTATTGCGACGGTGCGCCAAGAAGATACGGCCATGAAGCGGAGCCACATGCATTTGCCCGGTGATTGCCGCGCGATCGGCGACGTGCTTGCCCGCGTCGGCGACAAATGGTCGGTTCTGGTGGTTTCCCGGCTCGGCAACGGACCGGTGCGATTCAACGAGCTGCGGCGGTCGATCGGCGGCATTTCGCAGCGCATGCTGACGCTGACCCTGCGCGGGCTGGAGCGCGACGGCCTGATCACACGCACGGCGTTTCCAACGATCCCGCCTCGGGTCGACTACGCCCTGACCGCGCTTGGGCGCGATTTGCTCGTTCCGGTCTCGGGGCTCGGCGCCTGGGCGATCCGCAACCAGGCGAAAATCGCCCGCGCGCGCGAGGAGTTCGACGGCAATTGCAAAGCGGCCGGGAAGCCGCCGATCCGCCGGCGCACGACGCGGACCGGGCTTGTCCAAGCCGTTACTAGAACCTAGAAGCAACAACGCAAACGGCCGGGATTGGCCCGAGTAGGGGTGAGAAACATGCGTGTGTATTACGACCGTGACGCCGACCTGAATCTGATCAAGGGCAAGAAGGTCGCTATCATTGGCTATGGCAGCCAGGGCCACGCCCATGCGCTCAATCTGCGCGATTCCGGCGTGAAGGACGTAACGGTGGCGCTGCGCAAGGGCTCACAGGGCGTCAAAAAGGCCGAAGGCGAAAAGCTCAAGGTGATGGAAGTGAGCGAGGCCGCCAAATGGGCCGACGTGATGATGATGCTTACGCCCGACGAGTTGCAGTCTGACATCTACACCCATCACCTGCACGCCGACATGAAGAATGGCGCGGCGCTGATGTTTGCGCACGGACTGAATGTCCACTTCAACCTGATCGAACCGCGTGCCGATCTCGACGTGATGATGATCGCGCCGAAGGGCCCGGGCCACACCGTCCGGTCGGAGTATCAGCGCGGTGCCGGCGTGCCGTGCCTGCTGGCGATCCACAAGGATGCCTCCGGCAACGCCCACGATTTGTGTCTGTCCTATGGCGCGGCGATCGGCGGCGGCCGCGCCGGCATCATCGAAACCACCTTCCGCGAGGAATGCGAGACCGATCTGTTCGGCGAGCAATCGGTGCTGTGCGGCGGCGTCGTCGAACTAATGAAGGCCGGATATGAAACGTTGGTTGCCGCCGGCTACGCGCCTGAAATGGCCTATTTCGAGTGCATCCACGAAATGAAGCTGATCGTGGACCTGATCTACGAAGGCGGCATCGCCAACATGAACTATTCGGTCTCTAACACCGCCGAATACGGCGAATATGTTTCCGGCCCGCGCGTGATCAGCGATGCCACCCGCGCCGAAATGAAGAAAATTCTCGACGACATCCAGTCGGGCAAGTTCGTCAAGGACTGGATGCTGGAGAACAAGGTCAACCAGACCTCGTTCAAGGCGATGCGCGCGAAGCTCGCGTTGCATCCGGCGGAAGCCATCGGCGCCAAGCTCCGGGCGATGATGCCGTGGATCAAGGAGCGTGCGCTAGTGGACCGGTCGCGGAATTAACGGGCCGCAGGTTGCAGGCCCAAGCGCGGCGCTCCGCGATGTCATTGGCCGCATCGGACATCTGTAAGGTCCGGCGTGTCGAAATCGCGGTCGAGCCGTGGCAATGGGATTTCGCCAACAGCCGCCGCGCGGACATTGATCGTCATTTTTCCGCCCGGCGAAGCCGGCAGCCGGCGCTGTGGAACGGCAGCGTGCTGTTGCTCAATCGTTACGCCGTGGCGGATGGTGTGCTGCGCGGCGGTTGTTTCGAAACGGACTATGCAAGTTTCCTAGCGTGGCGCGATTGGGGTTTCCCCGGCGCGCCGGTCTTCAATATCTTTGCTGCCGCCGCGTTGCGCGCCGCGGACGGCACCTATCTGGCAGGAGAAATGGCGCAAACGACGGCTGCGGCCGGGCAAATCTACTTCCCGTGCGGCACGCCTGATCCTGAAGACCTGACGGCCGACGGCGCCCTCGATTTGGACGGCAGCTTGGGCCGCGAGTTGCGTGAGGAGACGGGGCTCGACATCGCCGCATTGGACGCCGAGCCGGACTGGCTAATGGTGCGTGACGGTAGCTTTTTGGCAATAATCAAACGGCTTACCGCCGGCGAGGATGCACGGCAGTTGCGCGAGCGGATCTTGCGGCACTTGGGGAGCCAAACGCAGCCGGAATTCTCCGGTATCCGCATTCTGCGCGGGCGCGCCGACTTCAATTCGCAAATGCCGCGCTTTGTCGTTTCCTATCTTGAACACGTTTGGCGGCAATGACGCGAGCTCGGCAGGGGGCCGACCGTTGTGAAGCTATCCAAAATCTTAAAGGTCTGCCGCGCGGACAAGCCGGCGCGCTTCCGGCAGGTGCATGGCTGGTCGTTTCTGCCGCGATCAACGACGCGCTTGAGCGATTAGCACCGGAGCCGCCGACAATCACCGGCGCGAGGCTCAAAGAGCTCAAGGCGATTGAGAAAACCTTGCGCGCCGAAGCGCCCGGCAACAAAATATCCTGGGGTCTACTCCGCCGCCTCCGCAGGAATACTCGGCGGGAATTCGGTCACCTTGCCAGCCACGTTATCGACCAGCATCAGCAGATCGAAGTAACGGATCACCGGTGCGGAGCCGATACGCTTCTCGATGCCCGCGCGCCATTCCGCATCGTGGCCACGCTGTGCCGCCTCGCGCGACGGCCAGATATAAAATGCGCCGCCTTGGCCGTTTTCGTCGGCGATATAGTGCTTGCGGATTAGCTCTTTATTGGCCCGCCATTTGACCGCGGTCGGCCGCGCGTCTTCGAGGATTTGTTCTCGTGTCCAGCCCGGCGGATATTTGAACGAGACATATTCGACGATCATGGGTCAGCCTCCCTGTCGGTTTCAGTCTAGCGCGGCGGCCACTTTCTGTGCAGGTAAGGTCTTGCGTTGCGGGCAGCCAATCCGTTAAAACGGCCGCGGTCTCGAGGTTTAAGGTGGCTTTTACCCTGCTCCGCGACCTTGAGCCGATGAGGATGCGTATGTCGATTCGCGACGATTTTCGCGCGACCAGCCGGACGGCCGGCACGGCCGCCGCCGGCAACGTCCTCATGCCCGTTCAGAATCTTGGCGGACTCCTGCTGCTTATCGCCCCCTGAGGGCCGGCTGGGCGTTTGCGCCTGGGCGCTCAGGGGATGGCTGAAGCCAGGAAACCCGCGAGAGCCCGAAAGCCGACGATGACGGCGGACGGGCGATAGACCAGAAGGATCCAACACCATGACCGCCCCAGCCCAGTCCGAGAAGGACCGCGTCGTCATTTTCGACACCACCTTGCGCGACGGCGAGCAATGCCCCGGCGCCACCATGACGCATGAGGAGAAACTCGAAGTCGCCGCGCTCCTCGACGAGATGGGTGTCGACATCATCGAGGCCGGTTTCCCGGTGGCTTCGGAGGGCGATTTCGCCGCCGTCAATGAGATCGCCAAGCGCACCAACAATGCCGTTGTCTGCGGGCTGGCGCGCGCGGCCTTCAACGACATTGACCGCTGCGCCGAAGCGATCAAGCCGGCCAAGCGGCGGCGCATCCATACTTTCCTCTCCACTTCGCCGGTGCACATGAAATACAAGCTGCAAAAGGAGCCGCACCAGGTCTACGAGATGGTGATCGCGCAGGTGACGCGCGCGCGCGGCCACACCGACGACGTCGAGTGGTCGAGCGAGGACGGCACCCGCACCGAGCACGATTTTCTCTGCCGTTGCGTGGAAGCGGCGATCAAGGCCGGCGCCAACACCATCAACATTCCCGACACCGTCGGCTATTCGACGCCGGAAGAATATTTCGGGCTGATCAAGATGGTGCGCGAGCGCGTGCCGAATTCCGACCAGGCGCGTTTTTCGGTTCACTGCCACGACGACCTCGGCATGGCAGTGGCGAATTCGCTCGCCGGCGTGCGCGCCGGTGCGCGGCAGATCGAATGCACCATCAACGGCATTGGCGAACGCGCCGGCAACGCTGCGCTCGAGGAAGTGGTGATGGCGATGCGGGTGCGCAACGACGTGATACCGTACTGGACCGGTATCAACAGCAAGATGCTGATCCGGGCCTCCAAGCTCATTGCGGCTGTGACCTCGTTTCCGGTGCAATACAACAAGGCGATCGTCGGACGGAACGCGTTCGCGCATGAGAGCGGCATCCACCAGGACGGCATGCTCAAGCACACGCAGACCTACGAGATCATGCTGCCGGAAGATGTCGGCGTGAAGCAGACGTCGCTGGTGATGGGAAAGCATTCCGGACGTCATGCCTTCGTCCATAAGCTCGAAGAGTTGGGCTATCGTCTCGGCGACAATCAGCTGGAAGAAACGTTCGTGCGCTTCAAGGCGCTCGCCGACCGCAAGAAACACGTTTACGACGAAGACATCGAGGCGCTGGTCGACGAGGAGATCGCCACCGCCCAGGACCGCATCAAGCTGGTGTCTCTCTCGGTGATCGCCGGCACGCGCGGGCCGCAGCGGGCCACCATGAAGCTCGACATGGACGGAAAGTCGTTGCTGGAAGAATGCGAGGGCAACGGGCCGGTCGACGCGATCTTCAACTGCATCAAGGCCATGGTGCCGCATGAGGCGGTGCTGGAGCTTTATCAGGTTCACGCCGTGACCGAGGGCACCGACGCGCAAGCGGAAGTGTCGGTGCGCTTGTCCGAGCACGGCCGGGCGGTGACCGCCAAGGGTGCCGATCCGGATACTCTGGTCGCTTCGGCCAAGGCCTATATCGCGGCGCTTAACAAGCTGACGGCGCGGCGCGCACGCGGTGCGGCGGACGCCATCGCCGTGGAGCGCCGCATTCACTCGACTGACGTGGGGTAAATTCGGTTGGCGTGCGCGCGCTCGACGGCGCGCGCACGTGCCTGCGGTTATTCCGGCTTGCTGACGGTGAAAATCCGCTCCGCCAGCGCGCGGTCGTGATACACGATTTGCATCTTCCATTCGCCCGGCACGATTTCCCACGCATTGTCGAAGCCGTAACCGACCAAGCATAGAGCGCCGATCTTCATATTGGGGAAGGCGATCGTCGTGCTGAGCATTTTCTCGCCGGTGTTCGGGTTGCGGATCCCCGGTGGCGGGAAGGTGAGCGTCAAATGCACCGTGACGCCGGCGTCGGCCGGCGTGCCATCGATGCGGAATTCGATGCCGAAATTCGTTCCGACCTTGCCGTCGATTTCGGTCGAATCCGACACGAAGTGCCAGTCGGCAACGGCGCCGACGGTGCGCGTCGGCGAATCCTGGCCGGCCTCAGCGAGCTTGCTGGTCGATTGCGCGGTAAAGCTGCCGGCGCGGGTGACGGTGGCCCCGGTTACGTC
Organism: uncultured Alphaproteobacteria bacterium; assembly: GCA_963747855.1. Classification (GTDB taxonomy): domain Bacteria; phylum Pseudomonadota; class Alphaproteobacteria; order Rhizobiales; family Xanthobacteraceae; genus BOG-931. Next base: position 1,004,438 of record CAVVGN010000001.1, on the reverse strand, counting down.
CGCGCTTGGCTCGACCACCGTGGGCGTCGGCGTTGCCGGCTGCGCTACGGAGCCGGTTATCGCGGCCGCGAGCGCACAAAAGGTGAGGAACAGCACGCGCATGGGCTCATTCCCGCTTAAAAGACGGCGACTCAGTCGGCGCGATTTTCCCCGCTTGGATTCGCCGAAGCAATGCCCTAAATACGGCGCGCGCAACGGGCGGGAGCGCTTAAGCTCCAACGCTGCTGCGATGGTGAACTGCCTGACCTCGTCGGTTGGGGCGCATAGCTCAGTTGGTAGAGCAGCTGACTCTTAATCAGCGGGTCCCAGGTTCGAGCCCTGGTGCGCCCACCATAAAATCAAGCACTTGGCCGATTTCAATTTGTCGTTTCGACAAAATTTCAGCGGCTCATTTCGACAAATCCCCCCTGTTCGTTCTCGCTTCGAGCCTCTTGCGTGCGCCCTCTCGGCGTTGCCGCATCGTGGCTTTGGTGTACAGCGCGGTAATGGCGGCCGTCTTGTGGCCGCTCAAGGCGCGCAGTTGGGCGTCCGTCAGATCAGCGTCGCCGCCTTCGGTATTGCCGCCGTGACGCAGACCCATGAACTTAACGCCAGAATCAATTCCAGCTGCTTCACGGATATCGGCCACGCGGTGGCGGAAATAATCCAGTTTCCACGGCAGGTGAATTTTCCGGCGGCGGTCTAGCCGGTCGCGGGTAACGATCAAAGTGCCGTATCGGGGTGCCGTGTCAAGGCGTTCCATCAGCTCCGGCCAAAGGACGGTACCGTCTTCATCGTAAAGCGGTATATCTACAAGTTCCCTGGTCTTGTGGTGGAAAACACGAGCCACATTCGGAGCGTCGTCTGGGCGATAGTGGCTCCAGCTTAGCCTCCTAATGATGTCTTCCTCACGTTGCAGCCAATAGTAGGCGATCATCGCTGCAGTGCCGAGCGAACGCTCCCCCGCATCATCTGCCGCCTTCACGACGCGGATAAGTTCATCGTGCGTGACTGGCCTCGTCGGCTTCGGTTCATAGGAAAGTTCCATCTTGTCGAACGGATTCTCCCACGGAACGATTTTTGGTTTGTCACGCCGTGCAATATTCCGCTGCTCGCCGCTTCCCGCCACCGTGGACCATCGACGAGATGAACGACGCCTGCTTCATCGTGCGCGATCACAACGGACAGGCGCTCGCCTACGTCTACTTCGAGGACGAGCCGGGGCGACGATCAGCGGCGAAGCTGTTGAGCAAGGACGAAGCTCGGCGGATCGCTGCTAACGTAGCGAAGCTTCCAGAGTTGCTGAGCAAACCGTAGCGGAATGTCCGCTCTCGGTAGAAGCGGACATCCAGCGGACATCGCAAATCGGTCGCTCGTGACCCAACTGCGACATCAGCGCGTATTCTTTGTTGTGACGCAGCACGTCTCCCTTCCGGTGTTAGTCTATGATCGTATCATCGTCCGGGGAGGGTGACATGAAGCGCCGCCAGTTCATCTCAGTGCTGGGCGGTACGCTGGTCGCGTATCCGCTTGCTGCGCGAGCGCAACAATCCGATCAACTGCGGCGCGTGGGCGTACTTATGGCCACGTTTGCGGGCGATCCAGCCGGAGCGTCTCGGTTGGCCGCGTTTCGTGCCGAGCTTGCGAAACTGGGATGGACAGAAGGTCGCAATCTTCGGATTGACGTGCGCTGGGGCGCGGATGCGGATGCCGCGCAGCTGGAACGCTATGCCGCCGATTTAGTCGCGCTTGGTCCTGACGTGCTTGTCAGCGAAGCTAGCCCTCCCACTATCGCGATGCGATCGCAAACGCGAACAATTCCAATCGTGTTTATGGGCGCTGCCGATCCGGCCGGTCAAGGCCTGGTGGCAAGTCTGGCGCACCCGGGGGGCAACGTCACGGGCTTTACCATTTTTGACGCACCGATGGCGGGCAAATGGTTGGAGATGCTGACTCAAATCAAGCCACCCGCGACGCACGTAACGGTGTTGTACAATCCAACGCCATGGAGCAGCACGGTCCTAAAAACTATTGAACAAGCGGCCTCTTCGCTTGCGGTGCCGCTGCAGGCCGCTCCCGTCAGTACCGATTCCAATCGACGCTGCGATGGCCCAGGTTGCGCGTGAAGCGCACGGCGGCATCGTGGTTTTTGCGAGCCCCTTCACTATGACCCACCGTGATGCCGTCGTCAGCCTTGCCGCCAAGTACCGTCTTCCCGCAGTCTATGCTGCGCGGACCTTTGCCACGGCGGCCGGTCTGATGTCGTATGGCGTCGAGCCGAGCGACCTGGCGGCTCCATGTGCAGACTACGTCGACCGTATTCTCAAAGGTGCCAAGCCCGGCGACCTGCCGGTCCAACAGCCAACTAAGTTTGGGCTTGTGATAAATCTGAAAACCGCAAAGTCACTCGGCATAACCATTCCGGACCAACTCATCGCACTCGCCGACGAGGTGATCGAATAGTGAGCCATTTTCTGCAATGCACTTTGGTCGTTAATGGCCCAAAGCTGACCAAAGCGAGCCGCTCATGAATGTCCGCTATCGGGAAAACCGGACATGAAAGCGGACATCGGGAAAACGTTGATGACCAATAGCAGACATTGCGTGGCCCGCAGGGCCTTTATGACCCGTCCAGCGGTGAGGAAAGTCGCCACTTCCGATACGCTCGCCTGACCGGTTAGGATGCCTCCTCTAGGCACCACGGGGGGCAAATGAAGAAGCGCGCCAAGGTGCGCGGCGCACGCGCCAAGACACGGCGCCCGCAGGCGGCGAGGCTGAGGCGTAGCAATGCGCCGAAGGCCGCGCAGGGCTCTCACTCGCCACCTATAAGCGAGGAGACCGAGGTCACTCGGCTTACTCGCGAACTGAGCGAAGCTCGGGAGCAGCAGACGGCTACCTCGGAAGTGCTGCAAGTCATCAGCTCCTTCGCTGTTGAACTCGACCCAGTTTTCCAGACCATCGTGACAAACGCCGCGCGCCTCTGCGAGGCCAAGTACGCAAATCTGTTCCTTTTTGCCGAGGGCGCGTTTCAGCTTGTTTCCGCTGCGCTTGTATGGGAGCGCCTGCGCGGCCCCCCAATTCAACCGACACCCGGGACGGGGCTCGGTCGTATGATTAAAGCAAAGGCGCCCATACAAATCGCCGATGTTCTAACTGATCAACAGTATCCGCGCGAGGGTCCCTTCTGGAGCATGTCCGAGCGTGAAGGTGTTCGGACGCTGTTATGCGTCCCAATGATTAAAGGAAGTGAGTTGATTGGCGCAATCAGCATCTTCCGCCAGGAAGTGCGACCCTTCACGCAAAAACAGATCGAGCTGGTACAGAACTTCGCCGCCCAAGCTGTTATCGCCATCGAAAACGCGCGGCTGCTGAATGAATTGCGCCAGCGCACCACTGACCTTACCGAAGCGTTAGAGCAGCAGACCGCCACGTCGGAGGTGCTGCGCGTCATCAGTTCGTCAGCGGGTGACTTAACTCCCGTGTTTAATATGGTCCTGACGAATGCAACTCAAATCTGCGCGGCAGTTTATGGTGGACTTTTCCTCGCGGAAGGTGAGGCCTTCCGTACCGTTGCGCTGCACAATGTGCCGCCAGCATTCGCCGAGGAGCGACACCGCGAACCGCTTGTCCGTGCTCGCCCTGGCACTTTATTTAGGCGCGTGGCAGCAACTAAGGAGCCAGTTCAAATCGCCGATGTCCACAGCGAGTTAGCCAGTCTGAGTGATCCGCGCGCGATGATCCACCTAGCGGGCGCACGCACGCTCCTGATTGTGCCGATGCTCAAAGATGAGGAGCTAGTGGGCGTGATAGGGATATTCCGCCAGGAGGTGCGTCCCTTCACCGACAAGCAAGTTGAACTGGTGCAAAATTTCGCCGCACAGGCCGTGATCGCCATCGAGAACGCACGGCTGCTGAACGAACTGCGCCAGCGCACGAACGATCTTGCCGAATTGTTGGAGCAGCAGACGGCGACCGCTGAAGTGTTGCGCGTCATTTCGGGCTCCCCGGGCGATTTAGAACCTGTTTTTGATGTCATGCTGAAGAACGCGAGGCGTATTTGCGAGGCAAAGTTCGCGACGCTGGCGTTATATGAAAACGACGCGTTTAGAATTGCGGCCTTCGATGATCTGCCGCCAACATTCGCCGAAGCCTCCCGCCGCAACCCGATCATTCGCCCGCCGCCAACGGATCCCCTGGGCCGCGTCGCCCGCACCTTGCAGGTCGTCCACGTCGCCGACCTCAGGACCGAGCCCGATTACCTCGCCGGGTTTCCGCCGATTGTCGAATTGGTCGAGGTTGGCGGAGTTCGCACGGTCCTCGTCGTACCGATGCTCAAGGATGACAGGTTGACGGGCGCAATCCTCGTGTATCGCCAAGAGGTCCGGCCATTTGGCGATAAGCAGATTGAATTGCTCAAGAACTTCGCCGCACAAGCCGTCATCGGCATCGAGAATGCGCGACTGCTGAATGAGCTGCATCAGCGTACTGATGACCTCAGCCAGCGCACCACTGACCTCACAGAAGCGTTGGAGCAGCAGACCGCTACGTCGGAGGTTCTTAAGGTTATTAGCGGATCGCCCGGCGATTTGGACCCGGTGTTCCGGGCTATGTTGGAGAACGCAACGCGCATCTGCAAGGCTAAATACGGGCTCCTTTACCTGTACGACGGGCAGCACTTCAGCTTGGTCACAGACATCGGCGCTGGCGCTGAGTTTGTCGAACTACAGAAGCGCGGTCCAATAAGCCCGCACCCCTACACGATTCTTGGTCGTATTATTGCGTCAAAGGCTGTCGTCGAAATAGAGGATGCCCGGAAGGAGCAAGGCTATCTGGAACGCCAATCAATATGGGTTGTGGCGGTTGAGAAGGCTGGCGCACTTGGTCTTTTGGGAGTGCCCATGCTCAAGGAGAACACGTTGGTCGGAGCGTTCGTGATTTTCCGACAGGAGGTGCGCCCATTTGCGGATAAGCAGATAGAGCTAGTCAAAAACTTCGCCGCTCAGGCCGTCATCGCCATCGAGAACACGCGCCTACTGAAGGAATTACGCGAACGCACTGTGGAGGTAGAGAAGCTGAACCAAAACCTCGAACAGCGCGTCACCGATCAAGTAGACGAAATCGAACGCATGGGTCGCCTTCGTCGCTTCTTGCCGCCGCAGGTCGCCGATCTGATTGTCGCGTCCGGTTCAGAGAAGCAGCTCGAAAGTCACCGCCGAGAGATTACCGCGCTGTTCTGCGATCTGCGCGGCTTCACTGGCTTCTCCGAGAGTTCAGACCCGGAAGACGTGATGGCGCTGCTGCGCGACTACCATGCAGCCATCGGCGAAACCATCATCAAGTACAGCGGCACGCTTGAGCGTTATGCCGGGGATGGGGTCATGGTTGTGTTCAACGATCCAGTGCCGGTCGAGAAGCCAGCGCTGCAGGCAGTGCTGATGGCGCTCGAAATGCGTGATGTTATCGGAGCGCTGACCGAGAAGTGGCATCGTTTGGGACACGACATTGGCTTCGGCATCGGCATCGCGCACGGCTTTGCCACTCTTGGCACCATCGGGTTTGAAGGACGTTTCGACTATGCCGCCATCGGAACGGTATCCAATGTCGCCTCTCGACTTTGCGATGAAGCCAAGCCCGGTCAAATCTTGATTAGCCCCCGAGTGCTGATGGCAGTTGAGGATGTTGTAACCGTCGAGCCAGTAGGCGAATTTACGCTCAAGGGTATTCGGCGTCCCTTGGCGGCTTACAATGTGCTCGCTGCCGCGTCATCAAACCCTTGAGGGTGACGGTACAACCGAAGTCTGTTCGTGGCCCAAAGCTGACCAAAGCGAGCCGCTCCTGAAAGTCCGCTATCGGGAAAACCGGACATGAAAACGGACATCGGGAAATGCCCGTTGATGACCCGAGGCAGACATTGAACCTAACTTGAGCCATTTCCCAAAAGAGATAGGGCTAGCTATGCACTAGGAATTGGAACAAGGTCCCGATGATCCATGGAATAGCGTCAATGGGATATCCCCAAAGTGAGCGGCACTGAGTACGACAAACATTTCCCGTTTGGCGGCGGTGAAAATGGCGCTCTAATTCGTGCGCTCGATTGGTCGAACACCAGTTTGGGGCCAATCTCTAAGTGGCCAGAAAGCCTGAAGACCACGGTTGGCATACTGCTGCGCTCACCGGTCCCCATCGTGCTCCTGTGGGGACCGGACGGCATCATGATCTACAATGACGCCTACTCAATTTTTGCAGGAGGCCGTCATCCCCTCCTGTTTGGGTCCAAGGTGCGGGAAGGTTGGCCCGAGGTGGCCGACTTCAACGACAACGTGATGAAGGTGGGCTTGTCTGGGGGTACGCTTTCTTACCGCAATCAAGAACTAACCCTTCACCGCTCAGGCGTTCCTGAGCAGGTCTGGATGAACCTCGATTACAGCCCAGTGCTGGGCGAGAATGGCCGTCCGGAAGGCGTTCTCGCCGTTGTCGTGGAAACAACGCAACAGGTTTTGGCGGAACGAGCTTTAGCGATAGCCGAGGAGCGACTACGCCAAGCTCTGAACGCTTCAGGGATGGTGGGCACATTCGCCTGGCATGTGCAGTCCGACACCTTCTACTCCGATGCTCGATTTGCGGAAATGTTCTCGGTCGATCCTGCGAAAGGAGATGAGGGTGCCCCGTTGTCAGAATACCTTGCAGGCATTCATCCGGAGGATGTTCAGCGGACCGCTGATGCTGTCAACCGCACCATCGTTACCCGAGAAAAATATGTGCAGGAATACCGGCTGCTGCGAAAAGACGGAAATATCCGCTGGGTGGAGGCGCGTGGCGAGTGCTTGTATAATGCGGACGGCAAACCGGATCGCTTCGTCGGCGTAGTGGTGGACATAACAAGCCAGAAGAATGCGCAAGAGCGCCAACAGTTGTTTGCTCGGGAGGCGAACCATCGGGTCAAAAACATCTTCGCCAATTTCCACTCGATGATTAGTCTGAGTGTCCGGTCTGCCCGCACTCCCGAGGAAATGGCCCAAGCTCTTCGTGGTCGGCTAGATGCGCTGTTGCGGGCCAAGGACCTTATTCGACCCGGCATCATGGGTACGGAACATGAAAGCAAGCGCACGACGATGGATGCGCTGGTGCGCACAGTCTTGCAGCCCTATGAAGACGGCTCCCCCGCCCGCATCATCATAGACGGCCCCGATGTGCCTGTCGGGGCAAAGGCTGTGACGGGCCTCGCACTCGCGTTGCATGAGACTGCGACGAATGCGGTTAAGTACGGAGCGCTTTCCCGACCGAGCGGTTCAATCCGCGTCACATGGGGCGCGAGCGGTGATGCCTTTCATCTTGAGTGGGATGAAACCGGCGGCCCCTTGATCGATGGGGCACCGCTGGCTCGCGGCTTTGGCAGCATTCTTACCGAGCGCAGTGTGACCGGAGAGCTGGCGGGCAAGATCGAGCGCGACTGGCGCCGAAATGGCCTTCGATTGAAGCTGAGTGTTCCGTTAGAACGCCTCGTAGTCTGAATGCACTGGGTTGGGCAGACAGCAAGCCGCCGGAACAGTCAGGCGGAGTTACGAGCCGAGTAGCGAAAGTCCGGTTTTGGCCCGTTTCGTCGTCTGCCGCGACCCAGGAATATGTCCGAGGTTGAGGGATAAGCCGACATTACGCGGACCTCGTCGATCAGGCGTTGTTGACCCGCAGCGGACGTAAGGACCGCACGACAGTGGCCAATGGCCCGTTTTGAAAAGTGGTCAAATTTGAACAGACTCGTCTTGGCTGAGGTGGAACCGATAATGAGATTTCAGCTTTAGCCAAGGAGAAAGTTATGAAAAAGATGAGCCTGATTGGAGCAACTCTAATTGCAGCGGCGATGCTATGCGCAGCTCCCATTTCGCTTCATCAATCCCAAGATAAAGGTTTGTCATTGTCCGCAGACAGTGCCTATGCCGTAGTGGGGCGGCCGCTAACGCCAGTGAGCGTTGCAGGCCACCACCGAAGGGCGGTGCGGCGCTGCGCGGCGGGCGTAACCTGTCCCCACTAGACACGCACCAGAGAGGCCGCCTCAATTGGCGGCCCTATTATCCCAGAAAAGTTCGCAAGCGCGATGTCGCCTCATGGCCCATCGCCGACATTGAGTGCGGTGCAGTCCATGTCCGTTGTCAGGTGCAAAGCGACCGCGCGGCATGGCGGCGGCGATCACGCGGATGCACAGGCGCTCGCTCAAATCTATTTCGAGGATAAGCCAGGCCAAGCGAGCGCGGCAGCGGAAGGAGAACGGTGCGGGTGGGCTCCGTTAGTGGTTGCGCATTCGATTCCCATTTCGACATTTTCCAGTTTCCCTTACGGTTCAATCCGGGAACGAACGGAGGAAATGTCGAAAGCGGCTTGATAAATAAGGATAGTTCGCTGAACTCTTAATCAGCGGGTCCCAGGTTCGAGCCCTGGTGCGCCCACCACATTAATCAATGACTTAGCCGAATTCGGAACTGGGCCATTCCGACAAAACCGGCCCGTCATTCCGACAAATTGGCTCCTTTTGTTCTTTCGGCGCGCCGCTTCGTTGCAACCGAAACAAGCTGCTTGCGCGTGGGCTTGGCGTAGGTCGGCAATTGCCGCGCGGAGCGATGTCGACCCGCTGCGCGGAGTTCGGCATCGGTCAAATCCGAATCCGCTCCCTCGGTGAAACCGCCATGCCGGAATGAAGTGAAGGAAAGCTCATCACGCAGGTCGGCCGCACGAATATTTTGCTTCACGACGGACCGAACGTAATCCAAGTCGCCGCGCTTGGTGATCCAGGGAAGCGGAATAGCGCTTCGGCGGTGTTTGTGGTCTCATAGGTCCGAATAGATAGAAAGCAGTTCCCAAATAAATCCACCCATTCTGGGGCGTATACCAGTGGGTGCCCGCGAAGCGACCGCTGATTGAACTCACCTCCCATAGGTCTACAATGCTAATTAAATGAGCTTTTTGGGGTGGCCCGCCGAAGAGGAGCTGCCGAGCCGACGCAGTCAGGTCCGGCGACGAAGCGTGGCACTGGCGTTGCTGGATGAGTTCCGTCGCGCATTTCCTGAGATCGCCTACGATCTGCTATGGGAATCACCGACGATCAATGCGCAGGCATGGCGATTTGGGACGGTGCGGCACGTTAGGGTCTACGGCGGCCTTGTTCGTCACGCCGCGATCACTAGACCGGGTCTCGCGCTTATTATCGCCCATGAGACCGGGCATCATCTTGGAGGCCTTCCGCGCGACCCCGCGATGCGATGGATGACGTGGCAGGGCCAGGCCGACTATTGGGCTGCCCGCATCGCTATGCCTCTCGTTTTCGGCTCGCGAGCCTACAATACAACGTTGCGCGGCGCGCGACAGATTCTAAAACTGCACAAAGATTTATTCGCCGAGAACGATGAACCCGATTTGCCACCGCTATGCCGATATTTCATTTTTTGCGCGGGCGCATCGGGATCTGAGATGCCGCCTTGCGCTCAAGTCGAATATCGGCGAAGCTTTTGTCAGGAATAGTCTATCCATAACTGCATATTTGGGAGAGCAAATATGGGCGGGCTTATACAAACGAAGGGCACAAAGTTGTTAGCCGCGCACTTTAATGAGGAATTTAGTACCTACATAGATTTTTATCGTCTAAACGCAAACGTGTCTTACTTCAATACCGGGATCGCCGCTAACAACCCCGCGGGCACAGGTTTTCTGTTGAACGCGACGAATAATTTATTCGACGGTTCCCCGCATTCGCTGCGAAATGACAAAGCCGGCCGCGGAAAATGTCTGTTGCCATATTTCCCCACCGGAACGAGGCACGCCAACTTGGAGAAGCGGTGGTTATGGTTCTTGGATACCTCGCCAGCGCATGTAACGCTAGGTTCACTAACTGCGGCGAATGACATAGCGATTGCTAACGCCATATACATGGCTTTGGGGAACCCTACGTATGACAGCATAACTTTCGATGCGGTGGAGACCACTCTGCCGCAACAAGTTGCCGCTACGCCAGCATACGACGACGGGACTCCATACGTGCACATTTCGCTGTTGACACAGCAGGTGATTCCGCGCGCAGGGGACGCCGGTACGGGTCTCCCGCGCATCGATCCTTAATGCCCGATTTTATTTAGTGGTTATCGCCTGTTCGCTGACAAAAGTGCTTAACTTGAAGCCCTCCGCAGGGGGAAATTACCGGTCCCCGCGCGTCGGCGCGCCTGCTTCGAACTCCGGCACCGAATAAAAGCCCGCGATGTACTCGGGGCAATGGCGTTAGTGTTGCTGAAAGTTAGCCCGCTGTCCGCTCCATAAAAAATAAAGGGCGCCGATTAAAAGCGCCCCGTAAACAAGTGTTGATGTCCATGCCAGCGGATTTAGTAGGCCCTGAAGCGTGGCGCGCACGTTTATTATCGCGCCAACGATGTCGCCGATGACGCTGCCAATTAGTATGCCTCGAATAGCAGTCCAGTCTTTAAAATCACGGGCGAACCAGACGATCGCGCCCCATGCGAGAAGCGCAGATCCGAAAAACCGAAGGTTCAATATGGCGTGTGGATCTGAGGATCCGCCGAACAAGGGAGCAAGTTCAGAAGGAATTAAAACAAAGGCTATTCCGTAAAGTATCGCAATAACAGCGGCAATCGTCACATATAGTTTTCCGGTCATATCGCCCTCCTATGTATTGGCCAACAGCGTATCAGAACTTGCCGATCATGGCGGCGCGCTAGTGCGGACGTCATGGAATTATTTTAATTATAGCGGTAAGGTATGTCGGCTTTCGACTGTCCTCCTACGAGTACTCGGAGGTGGCGATTGGCAAACTGTCGTCGTTGTGGCGCCGAAAATCTTCTGACTAGTACCTACTGCGACAAGTGTGGAATGGCACTTGAGAGAAAGTGCGGCGGTTGCGGTTACGCAAACCGGCCGGGCAGCCACTATTGTAGTAATTGCGGTAGTTCGCTAGACGCTCACGAAGCGATCCCCAAAGCTGCACTTCAAATTTCAGATTCTGCAAGCACCAAAGAGCGTAAGCACGTCACGGTGCTGTTTGCAGATATTGTCGATTCGACCACGCTTATTCGGGACCTGGATCCGGAGGCGGGAATGCTCCGTCTCGAACCTGTCTTGAATGTGATGCGGGACGCAATCGAGCGATACGATGGCCTGGTCGCCCAAACAATGGGGGACGGGATCATGGCGCTGTTTGGCTCGCCAAAACCTCACGAGGATCACGCGTTGCGTGGCTGTTTAGCTGCGATGGCGATGCAGGAAGCAGTGGGTCGGCTCGGCGATACCGATTTAGCCATCCGGGTTGGCTTGCATACCGGTGAAACTGTCTTTGAGAACTCAGATCTAAATTACGATGTCAGGGGCGCCAACGTTCATTTGGCCAGTCGCATGGAGCGAATGGCAGAAAAGGGGAAGATCTTAATAACCAGAGATACGTTCAATGCTGCCAGACAGTCGATTAATGTGGCGTCACTTGGTCTCCAAGAAGTTCGCGGGCTGTCAACGCCAGTAGAAATTTTCGAGCTAAAGGGCCTTCAGTACGCGCGCTCTAACGAATATTTTCGAGGTTCACTGCGACTTAGCCAATTTGTCGGGCGCGATGACGAACTTGCAACTCTTGAAAAAGCGTTGGCAAGTGCTCGACGTGGTGAGGCGAGAGTGGTTGGCGTGGTTGGCGACGCTGGCTTTGGAAAAAGCCGTCTCTGCTATGAATTCGCAGAAGCGTGTCGCCGACAAGACGTTCGTGTTCGCGAAGCCCGGGTGCTCGAGCACGGTGCTGCTACGCCATACCAGCCGGTCTTAGATCTCTTTCGAGATTTCTTTGGGATTCAGTGGAAAGAACCAGCAAGCGTATCACAACAGCGGGTTAAGGACTTGCTCCAATCCCGCGGCGACTTCGGCGAAGTGCTGCCGCTTCTTTTGGAGTTTCTTGGAATACCTGACGCAAACCTTAAGGCGCCGAAGCTAAGCCCTGAGACTCTGCAAACTGCGCCTCCTCAAATTCATCAGACAACTCATACATTCGCGACCAGTTGATGAAACCGTTCTTCTGCTTCTAGAGGACTTGCACTGGGTCGACTCCTCCAGCGTTGATTTTATTGAGGCGCTCGCAGAGGCAATAGAAGGCACTAAAACTCTTTTATTGGTCAACTTTCGTCCAGGATTTGTGGCGTCGTGGATGCAGAGGCCTTCCTATCAACAGATCGGTCTCGGGCCGCTCCGTGGAACTCCCGTGCAAAGGCTACTGCAAAGCCTGTTGGGAGATGATCCGTCTGTCGTAGAACTCGGCAAACAGATCGCAAGTCGTGCGCAGGGTAATCCGTTTTTCTTAGAAGAACTTGTTCGCTCAATTGCTGACTGGGGAACCTTGGATGGTGAGGTCGGCGCTTACCGCCTCAAAGACAACTTTGACATGGCTCCGCTGCCTCAAACGGTACAAGCGGTTATCGCGGCGCGAATAGACAGATTAGACAGGAGGGCAAAGGAAGTTCTTCAGACCGCATCGGTGATTGGCCGCGATGTGCCGCTAGCGGTTTTAGAGACGGTAGTTGGGCCGCCGGCGTCAGAGGTCAACGAAAGTCTTTCCCACCTAAGAGATGCTGATTTATTCCACGAATTGCCGCCGTTCGATCAGGGCGTGTTTGGCTTTCGTCACCCCTTGATTCAGGAGGTGGCATACGAATCTTTATTGCAATCAAAGCGCCGCGAATTGCATGCCGCCGTAGCAAGCGCGATCGAAACAGTCTTTAAAGATCGACTGCAAGAGCGATCAGGGTTGCTGGCGCTTCACTACGAGCAAGCAGGAGAATTTTTTAAGGCAGCTCAAAGCTATATGAGTGCTGCCGTTTGGGTAGGCGCCACCGACTCCAAACAAGCGCTTCGATGCTGGAAGAAGATACCAACCTTATTAGACAAAGCGCAGCCCAATCAATCTACTGATTATTTGCGCATGATGGCCAACGGGCAGATCATTAACTTTGGCTGGCGTGAGGGTATGCCAGCAAATGAAGGTCTTAAGTATTTTGAAGAGGCAAGACGGGCGGCGACGGCGGCTCGCGACGTGCACGCGATCGCTTTAATCCATGCGGCTTACGGCAGACTTTTGGGGGCGACTGGGTCGGCCGACGATTACGTTGAAAAGATTCGGGAGGCTGAAGCCCGTGCAGCCGAATTTAAAAATGCTAGCCTTCAGGTCACTCTAAAGGCCGTATTGTGTCACGCTTTGCGCCTTGCGGGCCGCATGTCTGACGCAATCGTTGTGAATACTGAGGCTTCCGCTGATGCGCACAACATAGGAAAATTCGATCGTCAGATGCTCGGGTTCGATATCGGGCCCTGGCTGATTGCAATGCGCGGTCAGACCCTGGTGATGCTCGGTCGGTCCGTCGAGGCACGGCAATATCTGGACCAGGTTTTGCAGATGGATCCAGCAGCGATTGACGCGATTTACTATGCCGTTCCTAGTTTCGGATATATGGACTTGGCTTTCTGTGAAAACGACCCAGGGCTCGCCAGATTGCATGCCGAACGCTTGGCAAAGCTAGCTGGGGATAGCGGCATTCCTTATCTGCGCACCTACGCGGACGCATATGCGGGGCTCTCTTCGATTAACTCAGGCCAATTGGATGATGGGATTGCTCAATTGGGGCAGGCCCTTGCTTTTGCCCGCAAGCGTCGGGCGGGTCTTGAAAATGAGGCACGCATACTCGCAGATGTTGCTAACGCATATCGATTAAAAGGCGACCTTGAAGCTGCAAAACAATGGGCTCTCGAATTGATTGCTGTGGCGACCGAGAGACATTGTCGCGCGCCTGAGTGCTTCGCGCGAATTGTCCTTGCCGAGATCCTCTGCGGCTCGGCAAGCGCAACTGATCGACTTTCGGCTGAAATGGAAGCGGAGAAGATTAGTCAGTTAATGGCAGCAACAGGCCTGTTGATCTATCAGAAGCTTTTTGACGGGCTCAAAGCCAAGCTCGCGGCTTTCAACGATCAAGCCGGGTATGATGGACTAAGATCCAAACAAAGTGAGCCTGGGAGGATCTCTGAGGTACAAGAGTTGGAACCCTCGCACTTCAACATTAACGTTGAAGGACCCGCATCGAAGGACCCAAAGGCAAATCTGGGGTCGACCTGATCTCGGGGGACCCGCCGCCGACGCCGCGGCCTCGGCCTTAGCGCGCGCGATGCCGGATGCAGAGGACTGCAGACGGCAGATCAAAACTCTCGCTTCTATTGCTTAGGTATTTTCTATCGTGACTAGAAGTTACAGCAGTCGCATGAAAAAACGGCGCGGCGCGGTTCTAATCGGTGCGCTTTGCGCGGCGCTTGCGGTCACAACGTCAGATGTGAGCTACTCACAGGGATTGTTTGATTTTCTTTTTGGAGGCGAGCAGCAACGAGCGCCACCGTCGGAGACCTATGATCATCCCGCACCACCCGCCGTCGGGATAGGGCGTGTGGCGCCGCCTCCGCTTGGACACGAGACTCTGAAAGAGGGCGCCGGTAGCACTGGCCATTCGGTTGCATTCTGTGTGCGATTGTGCGACGGGCGCCACTTTCCGATGGAGCAAGTGCTTAAGGAAACGCTGGCTGAGACCTGCCGAGCGATTTGCCCACATAGCAGAACCAAGGTCTTTTTCGGCGCTGAAATCGATGGCGCCGTTGCCCCAGATGGCCAGCATTACGCCAATCTTGAAACAGCATTCCTGTACCGCAAGCAAATGGTGGTCAATTGCACTTGCAACGGCAGGGACGCGTTTGGCCTGACACAACTTGACGTCAAAAACGACCCCACCTTGCGACCGGGCGATATTGTGTCGACCAAAGACGGACTCGTAGCCTACACCGGCAAATCCGCTGAAGGGGCAATTTTCACCCCAGTCAATCCTGCGGCAGTTCCCGCCAATATAGGCGCCGCACGTTGATGGATTTGTTTTGGTTCACACGCTCGAAGACCAAGCTCGACACGTTGGCAGCCCGCCTGATGAGAGTAATTCAAAATCACACCAACCTTGCAGTGCATTGACGCAGTTGTTGCCCCAAAGCCGAGGTGCAGGCGGGACAAATTAACGTCTGTTGTTAGCGGGAAAAACAGACATCACAAGTCGTCTCCGCGACGTCCGTTGTATGACCCAACTGAGACATTGCCAGCCAAGTTTGCTGTGGTACACAATACAGCGCTCAATCAACGACGTGGTAGGGTGTGATCCTCGACTGTGGGGGAGTCCGTGAGGCGACGCGAATTCATCGCCGTTGTTGGCGCGGCAGCGACGTGGCCGCTCACGGCACGCGCGCAGCAGATGCGGCTGATCGGCGTGCTGCTGGTCGGCGAGGAGGGCGATACGGCAGGGCAGGCGCGGCTCGCGGCATTCCGATCTGCGCTCGCGAAGCTTGGGTGGACCGAAGGCAGCAATCTTCGCATCGAAGTTCGCTGGGGCGCTGATCCCGCGCTCGCCGCTCGCCACGCGGCCGACCTGGTCGCACTCGGCGCCGAGGTGCTCGTGGGCGAGGCCAACACCCATCAGGCGCTACGGCGGCAGACGCGCACGATCCCGATCGTGTTCGTTGGTGTCTCCGATCCGATCGACCAGGGCCTGGTCGCGAGTTTGTCACATCCCGGCGGCGACATCACGGGTTTCAGCCTGTTCGACCCGCCAATGGCGGGCAAATGGCTGGAGATGTTGACGCAAATCGCACCGCCGGTGGCGCGGGTCGCGGTCTTATTTGATCCCGAGACAACACTCTATGCGGGCCTGGTGCTTCGCTCCTGCGAGGAAGCGGCCAAGTCACTCGCGTTGGCGGTGCGGAGTGTGCCGGTGAATGACGATTTCGAGATCGAGACGGCGATGGCGGGGGTCGCGCGCGAAGAGCGCGGCGGGGTGCTGGTATTGCCGAGCGCCTTCACCGTCGTCCATCGCGATACCATTGTCGCCATCGCCGCCCGGCAGCGCGTGCCCGCGGTTTATGGTATCTCCTTGTTCGCCGCGAGCGGCGGGCTGATAGCCTACAGCACCGACATCACTGACCTGCTCCGCCGTGCGGCGGATTATGTCGATCGTATCCTGAAGGGAGCTAAGCCTGGCGATCTGCCGATCCAGCAGCCAACCAAGTTCGAGTTGGTGATTAACCTAAAAGCCGCGAAGGCCCTCGGCGTCACCATCTCGCCGACGCTGCTCTCCACCGCCGACGAGGTGATCGAATGATGGAACGGTTTGCTGCACTGCTTATGTCGCAGTTTGGCCCTTCGCGGACAATCCGATCACATCGGCGAATGTCCGCTATCGGGGGAAGCCGACATTCCCGTCCGCACTCGCATGTGAGATTTGTGAGCGCGGTTTCTACAAGCGAGCACGCGGTGGAGTGACCGTTCATCCGCCAAAGCAGTTTGCCAATCCGAAAAAATCTCTTGTGTTCCAATGGCATTTTTGGAGCGGCTAAAATGGCTAACTCGTTGAACACAAGCCGTTATTCGTCATCCGTAGGGAGCTCCACGTTTTCGATTATGCTGGTAATTTCAACAAGCGCATCGGAGTTTGCCACATAGATCTGTACGAGAGGCACTCGCTTATCGAGGATCGATATAAAGTCTCTTTATTTCGACTGAGTATCCATAACTGACGAAGGAAGTTCAGCTTTCTTGATCGAGATCACAGCAACCCACAGCGATCCACAAGCGATTTAGAACAAAATCCAACTGCTGCCATGATGTTGTTGGGCTCGGCGCGCTACCTATGAGGGAGTCAGGGAAGCTTGCACCCGTAAATTAAAACGAGGGTAGGTACCAATGATGACGATCCCCTCCGCACGTCGTTCGACTTTCGGAATGCGCTGCACCCATTGTAACAATGCGCTGATTGCGCCCGAATGGATTGAAGAACGGAATGAGCGGCAGATCCATGTTTGGCGCTGTTGGACATGCGATTTTTATTTCGAGACCATCCACACCAAGGCGATGGAAGATTTGAATACGACGGACGATAATTTGCCGCCGCGGTTGGTCGCATAGGCGATTTAAGGGGGAGCAGCGCAAAGCCCCTCCCCCAGGTTTCCCATCACGCTGCTCGTTTGCTCTTTGACTTCGGCGTTTTCGCTTGCTCGCTTGCCTGCGCCAATTGCGCGTCGAGCTCGCGCACTGCCGCAATTAGGGTATCGATGATCGACGGGACCTCGTCGAGTGACGCCACTCCGATTCCCGCCTTGGCTTTTCTTCCATGAATGTACCAAGCGCATATAGGTCGGCTCGGCGAGCAGATGTTTTAGCTTCGGATCGCCATGTTTTCGGTCATACCCGCTTCGATGAGCTCGGAGACATGCCGACAGGCAATGTTTAGTTGCTCGATCGTAGTGAAATTCTTGCTCATACTCACCCGCTCCCAAAACTCTGCAAATTGATCGCCATCTCTTTTGAAAGCGGGAGGTTGTGCGCGTAAAACCGCTCGTTCTGTCACCTGCGTTAACGCAAAATTAACCCCACCTTGTGCATTTTGAGGACAGTTAGCGAACAAAGCGCTTCAATATCTCGGCTGTCGGGGCGAAAGACGGTGGCTTCTCATGAAGAACGGTCTCGCCAATGCTCTGCCCTCCGAACGTTACGTCGTTGAAATCGACGGAATAGCGCAATCGGAATATTGCGTGTTTGTGAAAGCACTGAAGGCGGCCTTACAGCTTAAGCAAGAATTTCCGAACAGTAGCGTCAAGTTGCGCGAGCCATGTGAGAAAGCGCCATTGCGTGCCCATTAAAGTCACGCATTGCTGCTGCCACAGCTCTGCAGATTACGGACGCGCCGCCGATCGCGCCCGCGTTCGATGCGCGCGGATCCGCATTTTCCCAGGTCGCTGAGGTCCGGTCAGGGTCACAAGCAGAACTACTGATGCCAGGGCTGATGATTGGCGCCATTTTGGTGCCGTACCCCCCAGAATGCACTTCTAGATAATATCTCGCGGTGCCGGTTTTGACGAAAACTCACGCACCGTGTGCCGCTTGCGCATCAGATCGTAAAACATCTTTACCCTGTGCCGCATTTCATCGATTGGCAGCTCGACATAATCGGGCAGTGGGATTGGTCTGAACTAACGGGTAAGCTGGGTCGTCATCGATTGCAGCTCCGGTTCTGCGATCGCTTTCGCCCTACGATACTCCCCCGGTGCGCACGAAAGAAAAGCCCTTGTTGAGATTTCTGCCGGCTGCGCAAGGATCGGCTATGGTCATTCCGACAGAGGAAGACTTATCGGGCGAATCAATGGGCTATCGAACAGGCTTTTGTCGGAATGGCCTCTTGTGCCGGCGGGAATTTCCGTTCACTCTTAATCAGCGGGTCCAAGGTTCGAGTCCTTGTGCGCCCACCATTCATCACTTCCAGTATTTCTGCGAAGACGCGCGACAGCGGGCCGCTTAGAGCCTGTGTCGCGCATTTGGGGGGGAAGAAATGCACACGAGGACGAAAATCCAGGAACTTCGGCGCTCGACCAATCCGCTGTTCAATGACCGCAAGCTCAAGCTCGGCACCTTCTGCACCAATCTGAACGGCGGGTGTGCGATCAGCACCATTCCTGAGACGCTGAAAATCACCTGGCCCAACACAGTGCGGCTTGCGCAGATCGCGGACGCGATGGAATTCGAGGCGTTGGTGCCGGTCGGCCGCTGGAAGGGCTTTGGCGGCATTACCAACTTTAACGGCGCGGGGTTTGAGTGCTTCTCCTGGGCGGCCGGCATCGGCGCCACCACCAAGTATTCCGCCGTGTTCAGCACCGCACATGTGCCGATGTATCACCCGACGCTGGCTGCGAAGCAGGCGGCGGTGATCGATCACATCAGCAACGGCCGGCATGCGATCAACATCGTCGGCGGCTGGAACCAGGGCGAGCTCGACATGTTCGGGGCGCGCATACAGGACCATCAGGACCGTTACGCGCGTGCGGCGGAGTGGATCGAGGTCATGATCGGCTTGTGGACGTGCGAGGAGGATTTCACCTACGAGGGCAAGTTTTATCAGGTGAAGAAGGGCGAGCTGGCGCCGAAACCGATCCAGCAGCCTTATCCGGCGATCATGAATGCCGGCGGTTCGGAGCAGGGCCAGCATTTCTCCGCCAAATATTCGGACATCGCCTTCATCCAGTTCGACAAGCACGATCTCGATTTCGCCCGTTCGAAAGTGGAGAAATACCGGCGGCTGGCGCGCGAGGAATACGGCCGCGGCATCCAGATCTGGAGTTTCGGCTACGTCGTGCAGCGCGAGACCGAGAAGGAAGCCAAGGATTTCCTGCACTATTACGTGCACGAAAAGGGCGACTGGGTGGCGGCGGAGAATCTGATGAAGCTTTTAGGCATCGGCTCGCTCGCCGTCGAGGACTTCCGGAAGCTGCAGGCGCATTTCATGGCCGGCTGGGGCGCCTTCCCGCTGGTCGGCACCAAGGAGCAGGTGGCGGAGGGGCTGGCCAATCTGTCCAAGGTCGGCATCGATGGCGCGCTGTTGTCCTGGCCGATCTACGAAGAGGGCATGCTCGACTTCCAGAAGCATACGCTGCCGCTGCTTAAGCAGGGCGGCTTGCGTTGATGCGCCTGTGCGGCGTTGCCTAAGCCGATGGCTGATGACGCCGACGTCATCATCGTAGGCGCCGGGCTTGCGGGTCTGGTGGCCGCGGCGGAGCTGATCGACGCCGGCAGGACGATCATCATCGTCGACCAGGAGCCGGAGCAATCGCTCGGCGGTCAGGCATTCTGGTCGCTTGGCGGCATCTTTCTGGTCGACTCGCCGGAACAGCGGCGGCTTGGAATCCGCGACTCGCACGATCTCGCACTGCAAGACTGGCTCGGCACGGCGGCGTTCGACCGCGCCGAAGATTTCTGGCCGCGCCAATGGGCGGAGGCTTATGTCGCCTTTGCGGCCGGTGAAAAGCGCGCGTGGCTGCGCGCGCGGGGCCTGCGTTTCTTTCCCGTGGTCGGCTGGGCTGAGCGTGGCGGCGATGCCGCCAGCGGCCACGGCAATTCAGTGCCGCGCTTTCACCTGACCTGGGGAACGGGGCCGGGCGTGATCGAACCGTTCGTGCAGCGCGTGCGCGAAGGCGCGCGGCGAGGGTTGGTCTCCTTAAAGTTCCGTTACCGCGTCAATGAACTCACCAGATCAGGCAAAACAATCGACGGCGCGCAAGGCGACATTCTCGCGCCGAGCAATGTCGAACGCGGGAAAAAAAGCTCGCGCGAAATCGCCGGTTCATTCGAACTTAAGGCGCAGGCGGTCATCGTCGCGTCCGGTGGCATTGGCGCCAATCGTGAGCTTGTCCGCAACAACTGGCCGCAACGGCTCGGCCCGGCGCCGAAGCGGATGATCACCGGCGTGCCTGATCACGTCGACGGCCGCATGCTGGCGATCGCCGAAGCCGCCGGCGGCACCGTGATCAATCGCGACCGCATGTGGCATTACGTCGAAGGGATCAAGAACTTCGCGCCGATCTGGACCGACCACGCCATCCGCATCCTGCCCGGGCCGTCCTCGCTCTGGCTCGACGCGCGCGGCAGGCGCCTGCCGGCGCCGCTCTATCCCGGCTTCGATAACTTGCGCACGCTCAAATACATCATGCAGACGGGTTACGATTATTCCTGGTTCGTGCTAACGCATAAAATCATCGAGAAAGAATTTGCGCTGTCCGGCTCGGAACAGAATCCGGATTTCACGTCCAAGAGTTGGCTTCAGGTCATCCGCCGCGCCCGGCAAGGCGTGCCCGCGCCGGTCAAAGCCTTCATGGACAAAGGCGAGGACTTCATCGTCGAGCCCGATTTGTCGCGGCTGGTGGCGCGGATGAATGCGCTGGCCGGCGGTTCTTTACTCAAGTTCGAAGACGTGCAGCGCGAAATCGTGGCGCGCGACCGTGAACTGGACAATCCGTTCGGCAAGGACGCGCAGATCACCGCCATTCGCGCGGCGCGCCGTTATATCGGCGACAAGCTCATCCGCGTGGCTCGCCCGCGTCGGCTCCTCGATCCCGCCGCTGGTCCGCTGATCGCCGTCCGCCTCAACATCCTGACGCGCAAGACTCTTGGCGGCCTGCAGACCGATCTCGACAGCCGTGTCATCGGTGCCGACGGCCAGCCGGTGCCGGGACTGTATGCGGCAGGCGAGGTGGCGGGCTTTGGCGGCGGCGGTGTGCATGGCTACGCCGCGCTGGAAGGAACATTTCTCGGCGGCTGTATCTTCTCCGGCCGCGCCGCCGGGCGTGCCGCGGCGAAAGGCGTAGCCTAGTCAGAGAATCGATTTCAAAGCTTCGCGCGCGGCTTCGGCAATGCCGATATCGCCGGCGGCCGCTTTCTTGACCAGCACTTCCATCTCCGGGCCGGTCATTTCGCGCATGCGATCTCCAATCATGCGGCTTGCGACCTGCGCGATCAGCCGACGCATGCGCCGCTCGCGATTTTTTGCTTTGTCGCCGGCGCGGGCCGCGAGCAGGGCGTCGATGGCTGCCGACAGGGTTTCGATGCCGGTGTCCGTGGTCGCCACCGTCTCGACGATAGAAATGTCGCGGCGGTCGTGCCGCTGCTTGAGCATGTCCTGCAGTTGCTTGGTGGTGCGTTGGGCCAAAGGCAGATCGGCCTTGTTGACCACCAGCACGTCGGCGATCTCCAGCACGCCGGCTTTCATCGCCTGCACGTCGTCACCCATATTGGGCGTATTCACCACCACACAGATGTCGGCGATCTCAGCCACTTCGACCTCCGACTGGCCGGTGCCAACCGTCTCGACAATTATGACATCGCGGCCGGCGGCGTCCATTACATCGACCACGCGATGGATGCTTTCCGACAGGCCGCCGAGATGGCCACGCGACGCCACTGAGCGGATGAACACCCCTTCGTCCTCGGCGTGCCGCCGCATGCGCACACGATCGCCGAGAATGGCGCCGCCGAAAATCGGGCTCGACGGATCGACCGCGGCGATTGCGACTTTGCGGCCGGCCGCGCGCAGCACGGCGATATAGGCGTCGATCAGCGTCGATTTGCCGGCGCCGGGCGCGCCGGTGAATCCGATCACGGCCGCATGCCTGCTTCTGGCGCAAACGCGGCGATGCACCAGATCTGCGGCAGCCCCGCCGGTTTCCATCAGGCTGATGCATTTGGCGAGCGTCGCCGGATCGCCGGCCGCGAGGCGGTCAAGAATATCGGCGGACGTCGCCGGCGCTTCGCGCGCCGGCGCAGTCTTAGACAACGACAAGGGGGTGGCCAAAGCCGAGTTCCTCGCGCAGGACGCTCACGATCTCGCCGTGGGTGACGCCGACCTCGGCTGCCTCGACGATGCGCTCGTAGATGTTTTCGTGTTCGCTGCCGGCGGCGCGTTTGAGTGCTTCGCGCGCGCGGCGCACGTCGGTCTGGCTCCGCTCGGCCTTGTAGGCGACAAAGCTTGCGACGTGTTGCTGCATGCGCTCGAAATCGGGCCGCTCGGTCGGCTTGCCCATATGGGCGACGTTGTCGGCCTGATAGCAGTTGACGCCGATAATTTTCTCTTCGCCGCTCTCCACCTTTTCCTGGAAGGCCAACGCTGATTGGCCGATCATTGCCTGGATCAGGCCGGCTTCGGCAGCCTTATACATGCCTCCGGCGTCGTCTATCTTGCCGATCAGCGCTGTCATCTCCTGTTCCATCTGATCGGTCAGCGTCTCGACGTAATAGGAGCCGCCGAGCGGGTCGATGACGTCGCAAAGATGCGCTTCCTCGCGCAGAATATTTTGCGTGGCGACCGCGATGCGGGCGGTCTCCTCGGTCGGCGTGGTGATCGCCTCGTCGTAGGCGTCGGTGTGCAGTGATTGCAGTCCGCTCATGATCCCGGCCATCGCCTGCACGGCGACGCGCGCGACGTTGTTCAGGGGCTGCCGGACCGTGAGATCGACGCCCGATGTCTGGCCGTGGAACTTGAAGCGCCACGAGCCGGGGTCCTTGGCGCCGAGCCGTTCGCGCGCCAGTCGAGCCCAGATGCGCCGGCCGGCACGGAATTTCGCGACCTCCTCGAAGAAGCTGATCGAAATGTCGAAGAAAAACGTGAAGCGCCGCAGCACGTGATCGATGTCCATGCCGCGGTCGATGCAATCCTGCGCGTATTGCAAAGCGGTCGAAATGGTGAAGGCCATGGTTTCGACCGGCGTCGCGCCGGCCTGCTGCATGTGCTGGCCGACAACCGACACCGGATTCCAGCCGGGAACATGCTTGCGGCAGAACTCGATATGGTCGAGCAGCACGCGCCGCGCGCCGGGCAGCGAGAGCCGGTAGAACATGTGGTTGGCGATGAAATGCGAGATGTAGTCGCTCTGGTTCGAGGTGCCGGTGATCGACGTCCAGGGAATGCCGCGCCGCTTGGCGACCGCGAGCAGGAACGCCAGCAGCGTAAACGGGGAGGGATCGTTCATCGCGGTGGAGATTTTGCCGAGCGGGACGGCCTCCAGCGCCCGGTCCATATGATCAGTCGTGTTGATCACGGTGCCGCAGGTGCCGAGCAAGAGCGGATCGACCGCGTCGCAGTCAACGCCGCGGAAACCGGAATTGCACGGCAACAGGCTGATCGCGGAGGCGCCGGCGTCAAGAATGACGCGGACGCGCTTGTTGTAGTCCTCGGGCGTGCCAAGCCCGATCAGCTGGCGCTGCGTCCAGGTGCGGCCGCGATGCATGGTCGGGTAGATGCCGCGGGTATAGGGATATTGCCCGGGGAAACCGAGATTTTCGAGAAAGCTATCGCCGTTCCAGTCGCGCGGCGTGTAAAGCGGCTTGACCTCGATGCCCGAGCGGTTTTTGACGACCCGGTCGGTGCCGATCTGCCGGCTATATTCGGCGCGCCAGCCGCCATGCGCTTGTTCGAAACCCGGCAGCGAAAGTTGAACGGCTTCTTTGCTCATTGGGCGATCTCCCTGTATTCGGCATTTTTGATTTCGCGCACCTTGGCGGCAAGCGCGGCGACGTGAGCGATGATTTCGTCACGCGGCGAGCCCGGCCCAAAAATCGCGCTTACGCCGGATTGCAGCAGCGCCGGCCGCTCGTCGTCCGGCACGATGCCGCCGACCAGTAGCCCGACATGGCCGAGGCCGGCGGTACGCAAGGCGTCGGCGAGCTTCGGCACGATCAGATGATCGGTAGCGAGCGACGAGATGCCGATGACGTCAACGTCCTCTTCAATGGCGAGCTTGACCACCGCGGGAATCGATTGCCACGGCGGCGTGTAGATCACCTCCATGCCGGCGTCGCGCAGAAAGGCGGCAACGATGCGGCTGCCGCGATCGTGACCATCGAGCCCGATCTTGGTGACCAGCACGCGCGCGGGCGGATCGAGCTTGCTCGCTGTCATTTGCGGCCTCGCGAAGCTTTGGCGCCGGCCAGCGCGCGCAACGGCGCCAGCAATTCGCGCGCGATGGCGTTGATGGGTTTGCCGCCCTCTTTGTACCAGACCGGCGTCCAGTTCATCGCGCCAAGCAGCGCCAGCCGCGCCACTGCCGCGTCGCGCTCGCGCGGCAGGGGAATCGCCGCAAAGTAACGGGAGAAACGCGCCTCGTAGCGGTCGCGCAGTTCCTTCAACTCCTCGGCGACCTCCGGCGCGTCGCCGGGCAAGATGCGGACGATGACACGCGCGTAGGCGCTGGCGTCGAGCACGGATTCAAGGTGCGCGGCGATCGCCTTTTCCAGCCGCACCCACGGTTCGCGGGCGCTGGCGGCCGCCGCCTCGACCCGGTCGAGAATGCGCTGCACGCCCTCTTCGTACACCGCGAGCAACAGCGCCTGCTTGCTGGCGACGTGAAAATAGATCGCGCCCGGCGTCATCGCGGTGGCGGCGGCGAGGTCACGCATGCTGGTGGCGTGATAGCCGCGCTCGGCAAATTGCGCGGCGGCGGCATCAAGCAGCGCCGGCCACCGATTGGGCTGGCGCTTGGTGGCGGAGGCGGCCATGGGCCAATTTCCCTGTATTTGCTGGTCAACCGTTTAGCACAAATCCGTATGGTGAAAAAGATTCTGGCGGATCCAATGGCCGTCTTTCGCCCATTATCGCGACAAGCGCTGAACGGTCGTTTAGTGAAAAACGCCAATCGCCCATGCGATTCAACGCGCTGGCGAGGACAACGCACGCAGTTGCGAAAATCACCAGCGCGCCGCACCCATCGACAAAGTGGTCGGGAAAGAATTGCAGCACGAGCGGCGCCACCAGCACCGCGAAGCCGCCGCCGATGACAACCGCGTACCACGGGATCTGGTCCAGCGCGGCGGCAGTGCCGGCGGCGAAACTCGTGGCCGTCACCGCCAGCGAGCCGAACAGAATGATTGGCCCCAGTCCGGAGGTCTTGGCCGTGCGCGGAAAATGTCCGCTCGCGGCCAAGCCCTGCAACGCCGCCGCCAGTACCAGCGCAAAGAAGACCGCCGTGGCGATGATCGGCCCGGTTAGCTGCATGAACAAAAACACGCCTTCGCCTGACCGGCAAAAAGCCGTAACATACGAGACATATATCAGAGCGCAGCGCAATCGAAGCTCGGACGGCAACGATGTCGAAAACTGAAAACCGCAAGGCCGAAGCCGAAGCAGCGCCGCCGCCGCCCGAGCGCAAGAAGCGCACCATCACCGAAATCCGCGAGTCGAAGACCAGCGGCGAGAAAATGGCCTACATGTCGGTGCCGGATTACACCTCGGCCAAATGGGCCGAGCTCGCCGGCGTCGACGTGGTCGTGGTCGGTGACAGTCTGGCGATGGTTGCGCACGGGCATCCGAGCACCATCCCCGCGACCATGGACATGATGATCATGCATGCGCAGGCGGTGCGCCGCGGCGCACCGAACACCTTTTCGCTCGGCTGCATGCCTTACCAAAGCTATCACACGGTGGACCGCGCGCTTACCAACGCTACGCGCTTTATGCAGGAGGCGCTGTGCGACGCAGTGAAACCGCAGGGCGGAAAATCGCAGGCGCATATTCTCCGCGCGCTGGTGGATGCCGGCATTCCGACCGCCTCGCATATCGGGCTGACGCCGCACACCATCGCCATGTTCGGCGGCTTCAAGATTCAGGGCCGCACCGCAGACGCGGCGATGAAGATCCTGGAAGATGCGCTGGCGATCGAGGATGCCGGCTGCTTCATGCTGGAATTCGAGGCGGTGCCGGCGAAGATTGCCAGACTGATCTCCCAACAGCTAACCATCCCGACCATCGGTATCGGCGCAGGCGTCGGCTGCGACGGACAAATCCTCCTCTGTTACGACCTGCTCGGCGTGTTCACCGACTTCAAGCCGAAATTCACCAAGCGCTACACGAAGCTGACCGAAGTCGCGGTCGCCGGCATCGGCCAATACATCAAGGAGGTGAAGGAAGGCTCGTTCCCCGACAATGAGCATTCCTACTCGGTCAACGAAGCTGAATACGAGAAATTCGCCGCCATGGTCGCTAAGCGAAGGCAGATTTGACGTGCCGCGATCGCAAACCAGCGCCGCGCGAAGGCGGCGCCCGCTCACCGGCCCCGACAGCCTGACCGACCACGCTTATCGGCTGATCGAGGAGCAAATTGTCACCTTGCGGCTCAAGCCCGGCGACGTTCTCTCCGAGCAGATGTTGTCGGCAACCTTCAAGATCGGCCGCACCCCGATCCGCGAAGCCTTGCAGCGGCTCGCGCATGAGGGGCTGGTGACCATCCTGCCGCGCAAGGGCGTTCTGGTGACCGACCTCAACCCGCGGCATCAACTTCTGGTGCTCGAAGTGCGTCGCGAGCTGGAACGGCTGTTGAGTCGGGCGGGTGCCGAGCGGGCGACGCTAGAGCAGCGCGAACAAATGCGCGAGATTGCCCGCGGCATGGACCGCGCCGCCAAAGGCAACGACGACATCGCTTTCATGCGGCTCGACCGCGAGTTCAACCGTCTCATGGTGGAGGCTGCCCATAACAGCTACGCGGCCCGGTCGATGAAGCTTTTGCAGGGATTGTCGCGTCGGTTCTGGTACATGCATTACCGGCAGGCTGCCGATTTGCCGCTGTGCGCACGCTTGCATGCCAATCAGGCACGCGCGATGGCGCAGGGCAATGCCGAAGCGGCCGCCCGCGCCAGTGACAAGCTGATCGACTATGTCGAGACGTTCACCCGCGGAACCGTGTCGGTGCGCGCATGAAGATTTATGAAGGCAAGCGCACCATGGACGGGCTCGTCGTCACGGTCGACGGCAAGACGCTGCCGGAGCATTACGAGGTCAGGCAATTCACCAAACGCGGCTTCGAATGGACCTATGAAGGGACCAGCCCGCAGCAACTGGCGCTCGCCATTCTGTTTGACCATCTCGGCGATCGCGACCGCGCCATCGCGCTCTCGGGGCCGTTCATGAAAGACGTCGTTGCCAATCTCGACAATGACTGGCGGCTGACCGGCGATGCGGTGGAGGCGTATTTGCGCCAGGCGGTCGCGCGTTAGCGCATTGCAGCCGCCCGCCGGCCGTGATAGATGTGTGATATATCAGTGGAGGATGCCCCATGATCAGCCAGCGCCAGATCGACTTCCGCCAGGAATACCGCTCCCGCATCCTTGGCTGGTACGACGGTTACCTGCATCTCGTCATCATCTACGCCATGGGCGCGGCGGCGTTTTACATTTACGTCGAACACATGCACGGTATCACAGCGCTGGAGTGGCTGACCGTGCCGCTCACCTTCCTGTTCACCAACCTGTTCGAGTGGGCAGTGCATAAATACGTCATGCACCGGCCGGTCGACATCAAAGGCTTGCGTGCGATTTACGAGCGTCACACGCTCAATCATCACCAATTCTTCAGCGACGAGGAGATGCGCTTCCGCGATCATAAGGATTGGCGCGTGACCTTGTTCCCGCCCTACGCGCTGGTGGTGTTCATCCTGATGTCGATTCCGGCAGCCGCTATCCTCGGCGGTATCTTCACCGCTAATGTCTGCTGGCTGTTCATGTCGACTACAACCGGCATGTATTTGATCTACGAATTTATGCACTTCTGTTGTCACGTCGATGAGAACTGGTTCGTCCGGCATTGCCCGTTCGTCAATTCGCTGCGCCGGCATCACACCGCGCACCACAACGCGCGGCTGATGATGGAAGTGAATATGAATCTCACTTTCCCGATCGCCGACTGGCTGTTCGGAACGTCGGACCTCGACCGCGGGCTCATCGGCACTCTGCTCAATGGTTACGATACGCGCTTCCTGAAGAAGACCTTGCGCGGGCGCCCGAGGCTGCCGGACGAAGCAGCGGCGGTGCCGGTCGGCACCAATTAGCATCGCGTTTCGGAGGTTCCCGTGCCGAGCGACGTTAAAGTCATCCTCTCCGCCGTCGTGCTGATTGTCGCCGCCGGGCTGGCGTTCTGGAGCGGATCGCCCATTCGCCACGACTTTTCGACTTTCATCATGGTGGTCGCAGTGCTGATGGTCGCGGCGATGTGGGTGTTTCCCGAAGCCGGCGTGAAGAAGGGCGACGTGAAGCGGGCCGAGTAGACTGATAGGAGGTGCCGAAGTGCTTTTCAACGGAGCATGGCGGCATCCAGTCTAGGCCAAAGCGTCGAGTGTTTTCTTCATTACCGCCATGCCGGCCTCCATGGCTCCAGCGATCGCGGTGGTGATGCCGTCCGGCAAAAAATCGGCAGTCCAGACGACTGTGCTCGACCCGTCGACATTGGCTGTGACTTGCACTGCCCCATTGTAGTGCTGCGCCATGCCGCCTTCGGACGTCCAGACGAGCCGACGCGCCTGATCGTCGATGGTTACGATCGGCTCACGCACGACCCGACCGTTTCCGAACGTGCCGATGCGCACCGAACCTTCAAGTTTTGTGTCTGTTACGAAACCCGGCACCAGTCGTGTATGTAATGCGCCGGTGTCGCGCACAGCTGACCAGATCTTGTCAGGTGTCGCTTTGGTCACGATTTCTCTTCGAACTGACGCCATTTTTCCGTCCATTCCAATTGGCATGCGTTCTCAAGCCTTTTCGCGACAGCATTGGTCCGCTTCGAACTTCACGCGGCCGCCTTGTGGCGCGTCACTTCGGCTTTATAGAGAGCCATTTCCTCGATAAACGCCTTGGCGACGCTCGGCCGGATTTGCATATATTCGTGATAAGCATTAATTGCCGGCCAGGCGTTCAGATCGACGTGCGTCGGCGCGGTCCAGTTCAGTATGGTGAAAAGATACGCGTCGGCGACGCTGAAACGGTCGAGCAGAAATTCGCGGCCGGTCAGGTGGTCGTTGAGGTATTTCAGCCGCGACTCGTATTTCTTCAGCGTGTGTGCGCGCGTGCCTTCCGGTGCCTTTTGATCGAACAGCTGAATAAATAAGCCCTTGTGCAATTCGGTGCCGATGAAGCACAGCCATTGCTGCAGGCGCGCCCGTCCCGCGTTATCGGCCGGCGCCAGCGTTGCTTCGGGATAGCGAGCCGCGATGTATTGCAGGATCGCGGCGTTTTCGCTGAGCACTGTGCCGTCGTCGAGCCGAAGGAGCGGCACCAGCCCGAGCGGATAGATCCTGATATAGTCCGCCCCGTCGACGGTGTGCTTTGTCTTGGGGTCGACTTCGATGAAGTTCACATCCTTCGCTCCGGCCTCGTACACCGCGATCCGGCTGGCCAGCGAACAGGCCATCGGTGAAAAATAAAGGTCCATGGCAGCTCTCCCTTCCATTTTTGTATCATCTCGCACATATTAGCCTGCGTCAAGGATTTTTTGCGAAATGGTACAAAAAAAATCAGAGCCGCCAGAGGCGCGCCGCCCCCGTGGCCGGCCGCGCCAGTATGATCCTGAGCAAGCGCTTGCAAAGGCAGCGGAATCGTTCTGGAAGAACGGCTACGCCGGAACTTCTTTGGACGATCTGGCGACGGCAACCGGCATGAACCGGCCGAGCCTTTATGCCGCCTTCGGCGACAAGAGCGACCTCTATCTCAAGACGCTCGAGCGCTATCAGAAGCGGTCGCGCGCCAAAAGCATCGAACTACTGAGCGACAGTTCCTCTTTGCGCGAATTCCTCACGCGCTTTTACCAAGGCGCGCTTGATATTTATCGTGCCGGAGGCGACCAAGCGCGCGGCTGCTATTCAATTTCAACCGCGCCCGCGCAAGCAGTGAACGATCCGGCGGTGCGGTCATTTTTAAGCGACAGCATAAGCGGCACCGATGCGTTTCTGGCCGGCGTGATCGGCAAAGCGCGCGAGCGCGGCGAGATCGCCGCCAGTGCCGATCCGTTCGCGCTGGCGCAAGTCGCGACCGCGACCCTGCATACCATCGCGGTGCGCGCCCGCGTGGGTGCATCGCGTAAGCAGCTTACGGCGCTGGCCGCCGCGGCGATCGATCTGATTTGTGATCGGGCGCGCTAGAGCGCCGAATTGCGCACGACGCCGATTAAGCGGTCGAGCTTGCCGTGATCTTTTTTCAGCGGCTCGCTCAAGCCGTCATAAGTTATGTGGCCGCGGTCCATCACCACAACACGAGGAGAGAGATCGAGCGCGAGCCGCGTATTCTGCTCCACTAGCACCAGGGTCAGTCCTTGTGCCTCGGCCAGATGCCGCACCGCGCGGGTTAATTCCTCGATGATCACAGGCGCCAGCCCCTCGGAAGGCTCGTCCATCAGGATCACGGCCGGATTGCCGACCAGCGCACGCGCGATCGCCAGCATTTGCTGCTCGCCGCCGGAAAGCTGCGTGCCCCAGTTTCGCTGCCGCTCTTTGAGCTTGGGAAAAAGTTCGAACACCCCGGCTATGGTCCACGGTCCGGGCCGGGCGGCGATTTCAAGATTTTCCCGCAGCGTCAGCGAGGGAAATATTTCGCGTTCCTGCGGCACATAACCGAGGCCCACCGCCACGCGGCGGTGCGGCGCGAGCCGCGCGATGTCGCGTCCATGCAGGCGGATAGCCCCGCGGTGCAGCGTGTTGTGCCCCATGATTGTGGACAGGAGCGTGGTCTTGCCCACGCCGTTGCGGCCGATGATCGCCAGCGTCTCGCCGGCTTGAACGGCAAGCCGCACATTCTCGATGATCACCGTCTCGCCGTAGCCGCCCGACACAGCGTCGAGCTCGAGCGCGAGTCCCGGCTCAGTCACGGCGCGCCTCCCGCTTTTCGCCGAGATAGACCGAGCGCACGCGCGGGTCGGCGGAAATCTCGTCTGGCGAGCCTTCGGTCAACACCGCGCCGGCGACGAGCACTGTGATCCGGTCGGCAAAGCGGAACACTACGTCCATGTCGTGCTCGATGATCAGGACGGTGATGTTCGGATCGAGCCGCGAGATCACGTCCAGGATCAGATGGCTTTCCGAGGACGGTACGCCGGCTGCAGGCTCGTCGAGCAGCAGAATTTTCGGCTGCTGCGCCAGCGCGATGGCGATTTCAACCAGCCGCTGCCGGCCATAAGGCAATTCGTGCACCGGCCGGCAGGCATCGGAGACGAGCGCGAGCGATTGGAGATGATCGAGCGCTTCCTCGATAACCGCGGTTTCGCCGCCGGCCGATCGCCATAAATGATTGCAAGCGCCGGTGCGCTCGCCGATCGCCAGATAAATGTTTTCCAGCACGGTGAGGTTGCGAAAGAGCTGATTGACCTGGAAGGTGCGGGCGATGCCGCGGCGCGTGCGCGCCGGTTGCGAAAGCGCGGTGATTTCGTCGCCGTTGAGCAAGACCTTGCCGGACGACGCCGGCAACCGGCCGGTGATCAGATTGACCAGAGTAGTTTTGCCGGCGCCATTCGGCCCGATCAGAGCGTGGCGGGCGCCGCGCGGCAAGGCGAGGTTGATGCCGTTGGCGACTTCGATGGCGCCGAAATTTTTTCGCAAGTTGCGAACTTCGAGGGCTGGCGCGGTCATGGCTGCGTTCTCCAGCGCCGCCGCCGGCCGAGGTTCAAAAGTCTTGCGACCGTGCCGCGCCGGACGATCAGCACCACCACGATAAGCAAAAGCCCGACGCCGAACTGCCAGAATTCGGGGCTGGCTTTCGCCAGCTCATTTTGCAGCACCATATAGAGAACAGCGCCGATGAAGCTGCCATACAGCCAGCCGGCTCCGCCGAGGATCAGCATCATCAGCACCGCAGCCGACTGGTCGAAATCGAACACACCAAGCGTGACGAAGGTATTGGTCTGGGCAAACAACGCGCCGGCGGTGCCGGCGACGCCGGCCGAGATTGTGTAGGCGACGACCAGCCGCCAATGCACCGGCGAGCCGAGCGCATTCATGCGGCCGACATTTTCCCGGATTCCGACCAGCGCCTGGCCAAACGGCGAATGGACGATCCGCCGCACGCCGTAAAAGACGATTAGCAACACGCCAAGGCAATAGAGATAATAGGTGTGGCCGTAGATGTCGTAGTCGAAGCGTCCGAACAGCGGCGCGATGTTCACGCCCGGGATACCGTCATAGCCGCCGGTGAAGTCGCGAAACAAATTGCCCAGTTGCTGCAGCATGATGGTAATCGACAGCGTCAGGACGAGGAAAGCGAGGCCCCGGTAGCGAAGCAGCAGCCATCCGGAAAAGAAGCCGGCTATCGCCGCAACGAGCGCGCCGCAGGCCAGCCCGGAAATCGGTTCGCTCCAACCTAAATCAGTGATCGCGAGCGACGCGCCGTAGGCGCCCAAGCCGAAGAATGCCGCATGACCGAGCGTGACGATACCGGCGTAGCCGAGGATCAAATCGAGCGACAGCGCGAACAAGATCATGATCAGTGTCTGGCTGCCCAACACCATCTGGTTTGGAAAAACAAAAAAAGCGACGATTGCGGCAAGCCACGGCAGCGCCTCGGCGGGACGAAACCGGTTGCGCCGCGCCAAAAAATCGGCGCCGCGCGCGCGATCGGTTGCGATCTCTTTACTCGCGTCCATAGAGCCCCGCCGGCTTGATCAGCAGGATCATCACCGCGACCGCGTAAATGGCGAACGTGCCAGCATCGGCAAAAAGGTATTTGCCGGCGGTATCGGCCATCCCAAGAACGAGCGCGCCGGCAAGCGTGCCCCACATGCTGCCGGAACCGCCGACCGCGACAACCAGCAGGAAGAAGACGAGATAAATAATGGCGAAGCTCGGAGTCAGGCCGAGCAACTGAATAGCGAGGCCGCCGCCGAGCGCGGCCAGCCCGCTGCCGACCGCGAACGTGATGGTGAACAAGAGATCGACATTGATGCCGACCGATTGCGCCATACGCCGGTTGTCGACTGAGGCGCGGATCTTGGCCCCGAAATTGGTGCGTTCGAAGCCATACCAGAGCACGGCGATCAGCGCCGCGCCGACGACGATGAGGAAGACGCGGTAAGTCGGGAAACTGCGCCCGGCTAGATGAACTTCGCCTAAGAGATAATTCGGAACCCGGATGCCGTGCGGCAGCGGTCCGTAAAAGTAGGTGTAGGCCGCGATCGCCATGAAGGTCAGCCCGATCGTCATCAGCACCTGATCGAGCTCGCCGGCGCCGTAAAGCCGTGCGTACAGCGCGCGCTCGAACAACACGCTGGCGCAGCCGACGACGACGAAGGTAATGAGGAGCGCGGCCGGGAACGGAACCCCCCACGCGTCCATGGCAGTCAGGACCAGGTATCCGCCGGCCATCGCGAATGCGCCGTGCGCCAGATTGACGAAGCCCATCAGGCCCATCGTCACCGACAGTCCGACCGATACGATGAACAGGAACATCGCCCAGGCCAGGCCATCGAACAGAATGCTGACGATGGTATTGAGCATGGGCGACACGCTTCGACCCCAGCCTTCATGCGACGGCCGTGGCGAGGATACCCGCCACGGCCGCTGGCGCAAATTGCCGAAACCTTCTGGATCGCGTGGCTACGAGCCCAACCCGCAGCGGCCGAGCTTGAGCACCTTGCACTCGTCTTTCACCGCCGGGTAGGTCTCCAGCACTTTGACGCCGAGTTTGCCGCTGGGTTCTTTGACGACTTCCTCGGCGCGTTCGGGCTGGATCACGTCGCGCGTTTGCGGATCGATTTCGATCGGGCCGCGATAGCCTTCATGTTTCCAGCCTTTGAGCGTGTCGATCACCTTGGCGCCGTCATCAAGAT
This sequence comes from uncultured Alphaproteobacteria bacterium, assembly GCA_963747855.1. Classification (GTDB taxonomy): domain Bacteria; phylum Pseudomonadota; class Alphaproteobacteria; order Rhizobiales; family Xanthobacteraceae; genus BOG-931. Next base: position 970,476 of record CAVVGN010000001.1, on the reverse strand, counting down.
TGCCGTGCAGCGTATTGATGACGTGGAAAATCCCCGCCATCGTGTCCATGCCGGCCGCCGACATGAAATCGGGATAGGAGTTCGGGCCGTAGGCCTCGTGCCAGGCTTTCACGAAGTCTTTGTTGCCGGGCGTATCCAGATCGTCGGCATAGCTCGACATCACGACCAGACCGACCGCGGCGTCGCTCATGTGCGCGAGCTCGTAATCGGGAATGAGGTCCATCGGCCCGATCAAACGGATGCCGGCCTGGCGCATGCCGAGATCGCCATAGGTCTTCATTACGCCGCCGGCATGCGAGCCGGAGGGAACGAACACGTAGAAGCAATCGGGATGCTCGTCCTTCACGCGCTGGAAGAACGGCGTGAAATCCGGCACCGGTCCGGGCGGGCCGAAGCGGATTTCGTCGATGACCTTGCCGCCGGCTTTCTCGAACGCGGTCTTGAACGCAAGCGTAGAATCCTGCCCCGGCGGAAAGTCGGTGAATCCGGCGGCGGCCGTTTTGCAGCCGTATTTGGTCGCAGCGTAGGTTCCCATCGGATAGGCCGGGTCCCACATGCTGAACGAGAAACGCACGATGTAAGGCGACAAGGTCGTGATCCACGCCGTTCCGGCGTTGGCGATCAGCATCGGAATTTTGGTTTGGGTCGCCAGCGGCGCCGCGGCAATCGCACCGGGCGAGAAGACGAAGCCGGCAAGCAGCTTCACTTTGTCGTTGGTGATGAGCTCGGTGACCACTGTTCTGGCATTGGCGCCGGACGGCGGGCCTTCGTCGCGCTTGACCAATTCGATTTTGTGGTCGCCGAGATCCTTGGCGTGCAGCTTGACATAAAGGTCGAACGCTTTGTCGACCTGGTTGCCCAGGTCGGAGTTGGGGCCCGAATAGGGCAGCACCACGCCGACCTTGATGGTCTCCGCGTTGGCCGTTCCTTGAAAGCAAAGCGCGAGCAGCGCGGCTGCAAGCGCACCGGCGTTTCTCATTGGGCGTCTCCTTGGGTTTCGTCCCACCTGCGATCGGCGAATTTCGCGCGACTGTGCGCGGATCGCTCTTGATTTTCGGCAGTTTCGCACGTCAATTCGGCGTTGGCAAAATCAGCAATAGGCAAGATGAAAAGCCGCGCCGGTGTGACGCATCGAAGGCGGTTTGCCTGGTGGGGACAGGGTATGGCGATGGCGAAGCGGATCGATGGAAAGGCGCGCGCGGACCGCCTGGTCGCCGACGTTGCGGCCGCCGCGGCAAAGCTGAAAGCGACCGCCGGAATAGCGCCGGGACTTTGCGCCGTTCTGGTCGGCGACGATCCGGCGAGCGAGGTCTATGTCCGCAACAAGGGGAAGGCCGCGACCGCGGCCGGGATCAACAGCTTTCAGGAGCACCTGCCGACAAGCACCAGCGAAGCCGATCTGCTGGCGCTAATCGCGAGACTTAACGCCGACGACCGGGTCGACGGAATCCTGGTGCAATTGCCGCTGCCCAAGCATATCGATCCGCAGCGTGTCATTGATGCCATCGATCCCGGCAAGGATGTCGACGGCTTCCATGTGCACAATGTCGGGCATCTCTGGAGCGGGGGATGGAACCGCGCCCTGTTGCCGTGCACCCCCTACGGCTGTCTGCTGCTGCTGCGCGACGTGTTGCCCAGCCTTGCCGGTGCCGATGCGATAGTGCTCGGGCGTTCTAACATCGTCGGCAAACCGATGGCGGCGTTGCTCTTGGCGGAAAATTGCACGGTCACCTTGGCGCACTCCAAAAGCCGCGACATTCCGGCGCTCCTGCGCCGCGCCGATATTCTGGTGGCGGCGGTCGGGCGGCCGGAATTCGTCCGCGGCGACTGGATCAAGCCGGGAGCGGTCGTCATTGACGTCGGCATCAATCGCGTGCCCGCGCCGGACGGGAAATCGAAGCTTGTCGGTGACGTGGCGTTTACCGAAGCGGAGGGAATTGCCGGCGCGATCACGCCGGTGCCGGGCGGCGTCGGCCCGATGACCATCGCCTGCCTGCTGCGCAACACGTTGATCGCCGCCTGCCGTCGGCGCGGCCAGCCGGAACCGCAACTCTAGGCGCCATGAAGTTGAGCGCGGGCTTCCGCCAGCGTGTCAAATATATGTTAATATTATCAATTGGATAACTGGACATCGCCGCCTTTATTGCGGTTGTAGTTTGTCCCTTTGCGCGATCCCCGACCCGGCGTCGGGAGCTAAACAAAAAAATTTCGCGAGCCCCCGTAATTTGCCGGAACCTCCAAGGCATACGCGCGTTCGGCTTACGGCTCAGGAGGAGTCACGTGAGGGGGAGATCACGTCGGACCGTCGAGTCTCGCGGGGTTTATCCTGCGGCGAGAGATTCCGGCGCATTTCCCATTCCGCTCTCTTTCCCGCCGTCCGCTTTGGGCGGCGATTGTCGTTGTACTTGGAGAATTCCATGCCCCGCACCACCCCCGACGTAACCGGCGCCGCAAACAACAACGGAGCCGCCGCCGTGGCGGCGACCGCCGCGCTCGGCGAGGCTCCGCCGCCCGATCTCAACGGCGGCGACGCGTCGGAGTTGCGCGAACTCCTGCATGCGTTGCAGGCCATGCGGGTCGGCGATTTTTCCGTGCGCATGGCCGGGCACCAGGTCGGCCTGATGGGCAAGGTGGCGGACACCTTTAACGAGATCGTCGCCGGCAACCAGCGGATGGCGCGGCAAATCGAGCGCGTTGGCCAGATGGTCGGCCGCGAAGGCAAAACCCGCGCGCGCGTGCGCTTCGGCCTTTCGGAAGGCGCCTGGGGCGAAATGGAATCGTCCGTCAACTCTCTGATCGACGATCTGTTGTGGCCGACGACGGAAGTGACGCGCGCCATCGCCGCGGTGGCTCAGGGCGACCTTCTGCGTACCGTCGCGCTTGACGTTGATGGGCGGCCGTTGAAGGGCGAGTTCCTCCGCTCGGCCGAAATCGTCAACACCATGATCAAGCAGCTCAACGTGTTCACCTCGGAAGTGACGCGCGTGGCGCGCGAGGTGGGCACTGAAGGCAAGCTCGGCGGCCAGGCGCAGGTCGGCGGCGTGACCGGTGTGTGGAAAGACCTCACCGAGAGCGTCAACTCGATGGCGTCGAACCTGACCGCGCAGGTCCGCAACATCGCCGAAGTCACCATCGCGGTGGCGAACGGCGACCTGTCAAAAAAGATCACGGTGGACGTGCGCGGCGAAATTCTGCAGCTCAAGGAAGCCATCAACACCATGGTGGACCAGCTGCGCTCGTTCGCCTCCGAAGTCACCCGCGTTGCGCGCGAGGTCGGCACCGACGGCAAACTCGGCGGTCAGGCGATCGTGCCCGGCGTCGCCGGCACGTGGAAGGACTTGACCGACTCGGTCAACGCCATGTGCGGTAACCTCACCGACCAGGTGCGCAACATCGCGCACGTCACCACGGCGGTCGCGCGCGGCGACCTTTCCCGCAAGATCACGGTCGACGTGCGCGGCGAAATCCTTGAGCTCAAGGACACCATCAACACCATGGTGGACCAGCTCAACTCGTTCGCTTCGGAAGTGACCCGCGTGGCGCGCGAGGTCGGCACCGAAGGCAAGCTCGGCGGCCAGGCGCAGGTACCGGGTGTCGCCGGCACCTGGAAGGATTTGACCGACAGCGTGAACTTCATGGCCGGCAACTTGACGGCGCAGGTCCGCAACATCGCCGACGTGGCGACCGCCATCGCCGGCGGGGACCTTTCGAAGAAGATCACGGTGAACGTCTCCGGCGAGATTTTGCAGCTGAAGGAAACCATCAATACGATGGTGGACCAGCTCAACGCCTTCGCCGGCGAAGTGACGCGTGTCGCGCGCGAAGTCGGCACCGAAGGCCGGCTCGGCGGTCAGGCCAACGTGCTCGGCGTTGCCGGCACCTGGAAGGACTTGACGGACTCGGTCAACTCGATGGCCTCGAACCTGACCGCACAGGTCCGCAACATCGCCGAGGTCTCCACCGCCATCGCCTCGGGCGACTTGTCGAAGAAGATCACGGTGGACGTACGCGGCGAAATTCTCGAACTCAAGGAAACCATCAACACGATGGTGGACCAGCTCAACGCCTTCGCCGGTGAAGTGACGCGCGTCGCGCGCGAAGTCGGCACCGAAGGCAAGCTCGGCGGCCAGGCACAGGTCCGCGGCGTTGCCGGTACCTGGAAGGACTTGACCGACTCGGTCAACTCGATGGCCTCCAACCTGACCGGCCAGGTGCGCAATATCGCCGAGGTCGCGACCGCCGTGGCGCGCGGCGATCTATCGCGCAAGATCACGGTCGACGTGCGCGGCGAAATTCTCGAGCTGAAAGACACGCTCAACACTATGGTCGACCAGCTCAACGCGTTCGCCGCGGAAGTGACGCGCGTGGCGCGCGAGGTCGGCACCGAAGGCAAGCTCGGTGGCCAGGCGCAGGTGCCGGGCGTTGCCGGTACCTGGAAAGATCTGACCGACAGTGTCAACTCGATGGCCGGTAACCTCACCGCCCAGGTACGCAACATCGCCGAGGTGGCCACCGCCATCGCCGGCGGCGACCTTTCGCGCAAGATCACGGTCGACGTGCGCGGCGAAATCCTTCAGCTCAAGGAAACGCTCAATACGATGGTGGACCAGCTCAACCGCTTCGCCGGCGAGGTGACGCGCGTTGCCCGCGAGGTCGGCACCGAAGGGCGCCTCGGCGGTCAGGCTAACGTGCCGGGCGTCGCCGGTACCTGGAAGGACTTGACCGACTCGGTCAACTCGATGGCCGGCAATTTGACGGCGCAGGTCCGCAACATCGCCGAGGTGACGACCGCCGTGGCGCGCGGCGATCTCAGCCGCAAGATCACCGTTGACGTAAAGGGCGAAATTCTCGAGCTTAAGAACACCATCAATACCATGGCCGACCAGCTCAATGCGTTCGCCTCGGAAGTGACCCGCGTGGCCCGCGAGGTCGGCACCGAAGGCAAGCTCGGCGGTCAGGCGCAGGTGCCGGGCGTCGCCGGCACTTGGAAGGACCTGACCGACAACGTCAACTTCATGGCCTCGAACCTCACCGCTCAGGTGCGCAACATCGCCGAGGTGGCGACCGCAATCGCCGGCGGAGATCTGTCGAAGAAGATCACGGTCGACGTGCGCGGCGAAATGCTGCTGCTCAAGGACACGCTCAACACCATGGTCGAGCAATTGCGCTCGTTCGCGGCCGAAGTGACGCGCGTCGCCCGCGAGGTCGGCGCCGACGGCCGTCTCGGCGGCCAGGCGGTGGTGCCGGGAGTCGGCGGTACCTGGAAAGACTTGACCGATAACGTCAACCTTTTGGCCGCGAACCTTACTACTCAGGTCCGCAACATCGCCGAAGTGACGACGGCCGTGGCCCGCGGCGACTTGAGCCGCAAGATCACCGTCGATGTGAAGGGCGAAATTCTCGAACTGAAAAACACCATCAACACGATGGTCGACCAGCTCAATGGTTTTGCCTCGGAAGTGACCCGCGTCGCTCGCGAAGTCGGCACCGAAGGTCTCCTTGGCGGCCAAGCGGTCGTGCCCGGCGTCGCCGGCACCTGGAAAGACTTGACCGACACCGTGAACGTGATGGCCGCCAACCTGACCGAACAGGTGCGTGGCATCGTCAAGGTGGTGACCGCGGTTGCCAACGGCGATCTGCGGCAGAATCTCGCGGTGAAGTCCAAGGGCGAGGTGGCAGCGCTGGCCGAAACCATCAACAACATGACCGACACGCTCGCGACTTTCGCCGACCAGGTCACCACCGTTGCGCGCGAAGTCGGCGTCGAAGGCCGGCTCGGCGGCCAGGCCAACGTGCCGGGCGCCGCCGGCACCTGGAAGGACCTCACCGGCAACGTCAATTTGCTGGCCGCCAACCTCACCACTCAGGTGCGCGCCATTGCCGAAGTGGCGACAGCGGTGACCAAAGGCGACCTGACGCGCTCGATTCAGGTGGAGGCGCGCGGCGAGGTGGCCGAGCTTAAAGACAACATCAACACGATGATCGACAATTTGCGGCTCACCACCGACCGCAATACCGAGCAGGACTGGCTCAAGACCAACCTGGCGAAGTTCACCAACATGCTGCAGGGGCAGCGCGATCTGACTACGGTCGGTCGCCTGCTCCTGTCCGAGCTGACCCCGCTGGTCAACGCGCACCAAGGCGTCATCTACCAGATGGAGAACGAGGAAGGGTCGGGGTTGCGGCTGCTGGCAACTTATGCCGACGACGGCAGCAACGGCCATGCATCGACTCTACGGCTCGGCGAAGGACTGATCGGCCAATGCGCGCTCGACAAACGGCGCATGCTGATTACCGAAATGCCGGAAAGCGCCGTCGCCATCAGCTCGGCGCTGTTCAAGGTGATCCCGCGCAATAACATCGTCCTGCCTGTGCTGTTCGAGAACCAAGTGAAGGCGGTGATCGAGCTCGCCTCGATCCACGAATTCACCACCTTGCAGACCATGTTCCTCGAACAGCTTACGACCTCGATCGGCATCGTGCTCAACTCGATCGAGGCGACGATGCAGACGGAAGGATTGCTCAAGCAGTCGCAGCAGTTGGCCGGCGAATTGCAGGCGCAGCAGAAAGAGTTGCAGCAGACCAACGAGCAACTGGAGCAGAAAGCCCAGCAGCTTGCCGAGCGTAACGTCGAAGTCGAACGCAAGAACCAGGAAATTGAGCAGGCGCGGCGCGCGCTTGAAGAAAAGGCCACCGAGCTGGCGCTGACTTCGAAGTACAAATCGGAGTTCCTCGCCAACATGTCGCATGAGTTGCGCACGCCGCTGAACTCGATTTTGATTCTCGGCCAGCAGCTTACCGAAAACCCGGAAGGAAACCTGTCGCCGAAGCAGGTCGAGTTCGCCCGCACCATTCATGGCGCCGGCACCGATCTCCTCAATCTGATCAGCGACATCCTCGACCTGTCGAAAATCGAGTCGGGCACGGTGACCGTCGACGCGGAGGAGATTTTCTTCTCCAACCTGGTCGATATGGTCGCGCGTCCGTTCCGCCACGAAGCGGATACGCGCCAGCTTTCGTTCGACGTGCACGTCGATCCCAATCTCGGACGCTCGATCACCACCGACTCCAAGCGTTTGCAACAGGTGCTCAAGAATTTGTTGTCGAATGCGTTCAAATTCACGGCGCAAGGCGGCGTTCGCCTCAACGTGAGCTCTGCACCCGGCGGTTGGAGTGCCACTCATCCGGTGCTCGGCCAGGCGTCGGGCGTGGTGGCGTTTGAAGTGACCGACACAGGCATTGGCATCCCGCAGGAGAAGCAGAAGATCATTTTCGAAGCGTTCCAGCAGGCCGACGCCTCGACCAGCCGCAAATACGGCGGCACTGGCCTTGGTCTCGCCATCAGCCGAGAGCTTGCCATGCTGCTAGGTGGCGAGATTCATCTGCGCAGTTCGCCCGGGAGCGGATCGGCATTCACTCTCTATCTGCCGATCAAGTATGTCGGCTCGACCAACGTACCGCGGGCGGCGGCGACGCCCGGCCTGGTGCCGGCGCCGGCTGTTTCCGTGGAGCGCACGGTGGAGCAAATCCCGGATGACCGGCTTGAAGTCCAGCCGGGCGATCCCATCCTGTTGATTGTCGAAGACGATCCGCATTACGCGCGGATCCTGCTCGATCTTGCACGTGACAAGGGATTCAAAGTGCTGTTGGCGATGCGCGGCGACGACGCGCTCGACTTAGCCAAGCAATACCAGCCGACGGCGGTATCGCTCGATGTGTTCCTACCCGACATGCTGGGCTGGAACGTGCTCAGCCAGCTCAAGCAGAATCCGCTCACACGGCATATTCCGGTGCAGATCGTCACATTGGACGAGGACCGCCAGCACGGGCTCGCCCGCGGCGCGTTCTCTTTCGTCACCAAGCCGACAACGCGCGAAGGCATTTCCGAAGCGCTGAACAAGATCAGGGACTTCTCACAGCCCCGACGGCGGCGTCTGCTGATCGTCGAGGATAACAAAGCCGAGCAGTTGAGCATTCGCGAGCTTCTCGGCCACGACGACATTGAAATCGTCAATGCCGGTACCGGTCAGGAAGCACTCGACATCCTGCGCGAGGGGGCATGCGACTGCGTCGTGCTCGACCTGCGCCTGCCTGACATGACGGGTTTCGAGGTGCTGGAACGCATGCGCGCCGAGGAAGCCATGGCCGACGTTCCGGTCGTTGTGTTTACCGGACGCGAGCTGTCGGCCAGCGAGGACGCGCAGCTGCACACCATGGCCCGCAGTATTGTGGTCAAGGGCGTCGAGTCGCCGGAGCGGCTGCTCGACGAAACTGCGCTGTTCCTGCACCGTGTGTTCAGCGACCTGCCCGCCGAGAAGCAGCGGATGCTGGAGCGGCTCAACAGTTCCGACGAAGATCTGGTCGGCCGCACGGTACTGCTGGTGGACGACGATTCCCGCAACATCTTCGCGCTATCGAGCGTGCTAGAGCGCCGCGGCATGCAGGTGCTTACCGCCACCACCGGCAGCGAGGCGATCGCGCTGATCGAGCAAACCCCGGAACTCGCGATCGTGCTGATGGACATCATGATGCCGGAAATGGATGGTTATCAGACGATCGAGAACATCCGCGGCAATCCCGCATACCGGCGGCTGCCGATCATTGCCTTGACCGCGAAAGCGATGAAGGGCGATCGCGAGAAATGCCTAGAGGCCGGCGCTTCGGACTATCTCGCCAAGCCGGTCAATACCGAACAGCTTCTGTCCGCGCTGCGGATGTGGCTGCATCGTTAAGCAGGCAAAATGGCCGACAAAGTCAATGTCCTTTTGGTCGACGACCAGCCGGCGAAGCTCCTCGCCAATGAGACGATTCTCCGCGATCTCGGAGAGAATCTGGTCAAGGCGTCGTCGGCGCGCGAGGCGTTGGAGTTTCTACTCAAGAACGAAGCGGCGGTCGTCCTGATCGACGTTTGCATGCCGGAGCTCGACGGTTTCGAGCTTGCCGCCATGATCCGCGACCATCCGCGCTTTCTCAAGACCGCCATCATTTTCATCTCCGCCATCCAGGTGAGCGACGTCGATCGCTTGCGCGGCTATGAGATGGGCGCGGTCGATTACGTGCCGGTGCCGGTGGTTCCGGCGGTGCTGCGGGCCAAGGTCAAGGTCTTCGCCGAGCTTTACCGCAAGACGCGAGAGCTCGAGCGGCTTAACGCCGAGCTTGAACGGCGCGTGGCTGAGCGAACCGTCGAACTCGAAACCTCGAACCGCCGTGTCGCCGAGAGCGAGCAACAATTACGGCTGGCTACCGAGGCCGCCGAAATCGGACTTTGGGACGTCGATATCGTGCGGGATACGCTGTATTGGCCACCGCGCGTCAAAGCGATGTTCGGCATATCGCCGGAGGTGTCCGTCAGCATGGCCGACTTCTATGCCGGGCTGCATCCGCAGGATCGAGACGCGACCGCCACGGCATATGCCGCAGCGTGCGATCCGGAAAAGCGCGCGGTGTACGACGTCGAATACCGAACGATCGGCAAAGAAGACGGCGTCGTTCGCTGGGTCTCTGCGAAGGGTCGCGGCATCTTCGATTCGAGTGGAAGGTGCACCCGCGTCATCGGCACCGCGCTGGACATCACCAAGCGCAAGGAAGCCGAGGAGCGCCACGATTTGCTAGCGCGCGAAGTCGATCATCGCGCGCGCAACGCGCTGGCGGTGGTGCAATCGATCGTGCGGCTGACCCGGTCAAGCACCGTCGAGGGCTACACCGCCGCGGTTGAAGGGCGGATCAAGGCGCTGGCGCGAGCGCATACGCTCCTTTCCGACGCGCGTTGGCACAGCGCCGACCTTGGCGCTTTGGTGGCCGAGGAATTGGCGCCGTACCGCGTTGGCGAGCCTGAGAAGGTGAGGGTCGGTGGACCGAACGTTTCGCTTTCGCCGCACATGGCGCAGGGTTTGGCGCTGGCGTTGCACGAGTTGGCTACCAACGCCGCCAAGCATGGCGCGCTATCGTCTGCGGCCGGCAAGGTGAGCGTAGCCTGGCAACTGCGTCCCGACCTTCTGGTGGTGCAATGGGTCGAGAGCGATGGCCCGCGCATCGCCGCGCCTTCGGCTCGCAGCTTCGGCCTCAAGGTGATCCGTGCCAGCATCGAAAATCAGCTCGGCGGCAAGGCGAGCTTCGATTGGGCACCGAAGGGAATGCGATGCACGTTGTCCATTCCGCGCGATGAAACGAGCAGCCGGGGCGAGCCGGCGAAAGCGCGCAACGGCGCCGACAACGGAGCGAAGGTTATGAGCAAGCCGGGCGGAAAGCGCGTGCTTCTGGTCGAGGATGAAGCGTTGGTCGCGATGATGATTCAGGAATTCCTGACCGAAAGCGGGCATTCGGTCGTCGGTCCTATTTCTCGCGCCGCGGATGCGCTCTCCGCCGCCCAGGAGGGACATTTCGATACGGCGATTCTCGACATCAATCTCGGCGACGGCATGGCTTATCCGGTGGCCGATATTCTCGCCGCCCGCGGCATCCCATTCGTGTTCGTCACCGGCTATGAGGCCAATACGGTGGATGAGCGGTTTAGCGATGTGCCGGTGCTGCAAAAGCCTATCGAACGGCAAACGCTGCAACGGCTGTTCATACCGAATGTGGACGTTGCCGCCGTCACGCGCAGCAAGCCCGTGACCGCCGCCAAGGCGCAAGCGCGCGGCTAACCGGACCCGGCCGGCTTGGGGGCGAATTTCAGCAGCGCGGCGAACAACGCGCCGATCAAGCAAGGCATTGCGGCTGCGTAAAACACGGCGCCGGGGCCGGCGCCCCATCCGACCATAACGCCGGCGCCGAGCGGCCCGCAGATTTGACCGATCCGTCCCATGCCCATGCTCCAGCCGATCCCGGTCGACCGTATTGTGGTCGGATAAAGTCCAGCTGCCAGAGCCAACAGGCCGGTTCCCGTGCCGCCAAGGAAGAAGCCGGCGAGCGTCGAAGCAACCGCCAGGGTCGCCACAGAGGAGGTCGCCTGTCCAAACGCGGCGAGGCACAGACCGCCGAGAATGAAGCCTGCACCAGCGTCCGATACGGTCCGAAGCGGTCGACAATGAAGCCGGAGAATGCACTGGCGCAGACGCTTCCGCCGTTATTGAGCGCAATGATCAACGCGCCCGCCGAAACCGAAAAGCCGGCCGCGTGCAACACCGTCGGCGTCCATGCCGTGACCGTCACCAAGACCATGAATACCGCGAAAAAGGCCACCCAAAGCATGAGGGTGTGGGCCGCGCGTCCTTCGGTGAACAGATGTTTGACCGGCACGCCTTGCCGCTCGATTTCAGGCGCGGCAACAAGGGAGGCATCCGCAGGGACTTCGCCCGGAGCGATCCGGTCAAGGATCCGGCGTACTTCATCGAGGCGGACGTTGCGCGCAATCAGAAAGCGCAACGATTCCGGCAGGTAGACGACAAGCACCGCGGCGAAGACGAGCGGGCCGATGCCGCCGATGTAGAACACGGACTGCCAGCCGAAATGCGGAATGACATACGAGGACGTCAAGGCGCCGATCATGCCGCCGAACGGCCATGACGCGAAGGCGACGGCGACGAAAACGCTGCGCTTGCTTACTGGTGCGAATTCACCGCCGAGTGCAAGGAAGCTTGGCAATGCGCCGCCGAGGCCGAGGCCGGTGCAGAAGCGGACGGCCAGTAGCGCGGGTAGCGTCGTGACCTGCGCGGTCGCGAGGCTGAACACGCCGAAAATGACGACGGCGGCCAACAGGAAGCGCTTGCGGCCGAAGCGGTCGGCCAGGGGCCCAAAGCTCAGGGCGCCTAGCGCGGCGCCGATCAGGGCCGCGGAAAAGACCGGTCCGAATACCTCACGCGGCAGATGCAGGGCTCCCGCGATCACGGGAGCGGTGTAGCCGATTGCTTGCGTGTCGTAGCCGTCGAATGCCGCCGCCAGCATGCACAGCGCCAACACTCCGACCTGGTAGCCGGTGATCGGATGCCGGTCGATTGTCTCGTTGACATTGACAACGGCGGTCATCGCTTCTTCAAGCCGCTTGCCGGGGATCCGCGTCGCGCTGGCTTAGCACGCCGCCAGATCATAGGATCAAATCAAAGGGGAGGTGCGTTGGCATGAATGCGATGATCGCCAGCAACGTCGAGACCTTGAGCGCGTGCTTGGGAACCTACCCGCACACCAAGGCGCTGAAAAGCAGTGAAATCAAATCCAACAGGGTGTCGTTGTCCTTCACCGAGATCAATCCAGTCAACCGCGCCTTCATGCCGATGGCGCGCGAGCAGAAGTTCGACGTCTGCGAGATGGCGATCGTCACTTACTTGCAAGCCAAGGCCTACGGTAAGCCGCTCATGCTGCTGCCGGCGACTATGATGGCGCGGTTCCAGCACGGTGCGCTGCTCTACAATGCCGAACGCGGCACGGTGCGGCCGGACGACCTCCCGGGCCGGCGTGTGGGTGTGCGCGCATTCTCGCAGACCACGGGCGCCTGGATTCGCGGCATCCTGTGGAAGGATTATGGCCTCGATCTTTCCAAGGTGAAGTGGGTCACCTTTGAGGACGCGCACGTCGCCGAGTATCACGATCCGCCCGGCGTCGAGCGCGCCGCCGCCGGCAAGGACATCACCAAGATGCTGATCGACGGCGAACTCGATGCCGCTATCTTCGGCGGCACCATGCCGGACGATCCGCGGATGCAAAGCGTCATCCCCGATCCGCAAGCGGCCGGCAAGGCCTGGTGCGAAAAGCACGGCACCGTGCCGATCAACCACATGGTCGTGGTCAAGGACAGTCTGGCGAAATCGGACGCGGTGGCTGTAAGCGAAGTCTTTCGCATGCTATGCGAGAGCAAGAAAGCCGCCGGCCTGCCCAAGCCGGGCGCTATCGACTTCGTTCCATTCGGCTACGAAGCGGTCAAGCCAGCGCTCGAATTGATGACCAGTTACGCAACGGAGATGAAGCTCATTCCGCGCCACTACGCGGTCGAGGAATTATTCGACGATACCACGCGGTCGCTGCACATCTAACGGCTGAGGAGCTATCCGCCGAAACCGTTGTCGATCAGCACGCCGACCACGATGCCGGCAAGCGCCGCGGCAATGCCGATCGTGACCGTCTCAGCCACCGTGCGCAGCGTGCTGCGCTTTGCGATGCGGGCTCGGCCGATGCCGAGCCCGACCAGCAGCGCGATGGTGACGATGCCGGAAATGATTTCTGGCTTGAGGGATCGGCAGGAAGACGAACGGCAGGATCGGCACGGCAGCCGCCAAAAAGTCCGCGATCAGCATCCACAGCGCTTGCTCCCACGGCGTCGGCGGCGCTTCCGGCGTGGCTTCGAGTGCCATCAACAAGCCGGCAAGGGCTGCGCGATTGTGCCGGATGCCGCCGGCAAGCGCCATGGATTGTTCCTGTGTCAGTCCGGCCGCCTTCAGTCTGGTCGGGAGGGAATCCGAAAAAGTGCTGAGTGCCGCATCGGATTCGATCAGCGAGCGCCGAGCTGCTATTTCGTCGCGCGTGGTTTCAACATCGAGATAGGCGCCCGCCATCATCGAGACCGCCGCCGCCACCGCACCGGTGGCGCCGGCGATCAGCACGGCCTTGGTGCTCGTCGTCGTGGCGGCTACGCCGAAGATCAGACCGAAAATAGAAACCGTTCCGTCTTCCATCCCGAAAACGACGGTGCCGGCCGCGTCATCGAGTGAGCGACGCAGCCGCTGCAAAGTTGCAACGAATGTCATTGTCGGTACCCCTGCCGGGCGCTCGCCGGCGCGAATTTACCTATTGCCTTCAATATGATATGGTAATCATCGTCCAGGAGTGAGCGGCAATGCAACTGCAATCGCTCGGCTATGTCGGCATCCGCAGCAGGGATCTTGGGGACTGGGCGGCCTATGGCACCCGCTTCCTCGGCATGCAGCTCGTCGATCAAAGCAAGAAGACGCTGGCGCTGCGGATGGACGATCGCAAGCAACGCGTCATGGTCCAGGCCGACGAGAACGAGGGGCCGTCCTTCTACGGTTGGGAAGTGGCCGACGCGGCATCGCTCGACGCGCTGGCGGCACATCTTGAAAAATTCGGCGTGCGGATCGCCCGCGGATCACGCGCGCTGGCCGAGGAGCGAAGGGTCAAGGATTTGATTGTGTTCGCCGATCCCGTCGGCACCCGGCTCGAAGCCTTCCATGGCGCCGAAATCGCAACCGAATTTTTCAAGCCCGGGCGCGCGATTTCCGGTTTCCGCACCGGTCCCCTTGGCATGGGCCACGCCGTGCTTACCGCCAAGCGCATCGATGAAGTCGTGCCGTTCTACACCGATGTTCTCGGCTTCCGGCTCAGCGACTATTTCGTGCGCCCGTTCAAGGCCTATTTCTTCCACCTCAACCCACGCCACCACAGCCTTGCCTTCATCGAGAGCGGCGAGAACGGCATCCATCACCTGATGGTCGAGCTCTGTTATCTCGATGATGTCGGCCAGGCCTACGATCTGGCGCTGCGCAAGCCGGAGATGATCGGCACCACGCTCGGCCGTCACACCAACGATCAGGTGACGTCGTTCTATTCGTGGTCGCCGTCGAAGTTTCTGGTGGAGTATGGCTGGGGCGGCCGCTCGATCGATCCGGCGGCCTGGACGCCGCATGAGCGCACCGACGGCCCGAGCCTGTGGGGACATGATCGCTTGTGGTTGCCGCCGGAGAAGCGCGAGGATGCACGCGATCTGCGCATCAGTGTCGCCGCGGCAGGCGGCCGCGAGCCGCTCAACGTCATGGACGGCAACTACGTGCGGGCGCGCGATGTCTGCCCTTGGTGGAACGCCAACGTGCCGGCGCGCAAGACGGGATAAACGCTCGCTCGTTCACCAATTCGCCGGCCGCCGCACCGCGGTCCAGCTGCCGGCGCACTGGCCGGTCGACGTGCGCCATTCGCCGTGGCCATTATTGCCGGCCAGTCGGCCGATGCCGCTGGCCGTGCGCCCGGCTTCGGCCACCACGACGCGGATCTCGCCATTCGGCGATACCCGGCCCGCGGCCTGATAGCTTTGTTCGCCTGCCACCACGTGGTTGTCTAGGATCCGCACCGAGTAACGGAGTGACCGGTCGCAATCTCCACGCAGCGTGTTGATCACCACGCTCCAATTGCCGTCATACGCGCCACCGGCAACGGCATCGGAAGGAACACTGCTCCCCGCCACCAGCAAGGCAGCGAAAGCGACGGCAAAAATCGAGCGCAAAAAATATCTCATCAGTTCGCTCCGGTTTTCTCAATGTGACTTGGTAGGGCGGCAGGGGCGCCGGGATAGGGCGGCGGCTTGTCGCTGAATGCATTGGTACCGCGGCCTTGCTCGAAGCCGGTTTGAAACAGCGCCCCCATATATTTGGGATCGAACGCGCCGGCGCTCGGCACGTTGAAGCTGGTCGGGATCGTTGCGACGTTGAAATCGATGCCGCTTCGCCTGGCCGCGAGATAGGCGCGATCGATCATCAATCGGGTATCGACCGGCACCGCCATGCCGATCGACTGGGTGAGGATCGAGGGGGCAAAACGGTCCACGACTTTGAAGTCCGGTTGCAACCCCGTATTCACCACGACGTAAAGCGCGGTCGCCGGCAACCGATATTGACTGGTGGCGGTCATCAGCGACGCCGGCGCAACGAAGAACTGGCCGCCGAGGCCCCCGTCGACGTGCATTTCCGCAAAGTGTTTGCCGTTTGCTTCGACGTCGATCATGACCGGCGGAAAGCCGCCTGGGATGGCGGCGGACGCGAGCAGAATGCTGCAGAACAGCTTGGTCGCCTGCTCGCCGCCTTGCGCGGCGATCGCGCCCATATTCCAGACGACCGAACGCTCGGCGTCGAGGTTGGTTGTCACGACGAACAGCCGCCGGCCGGCACGATGCGCGGCGGCGATATCCGCCATCAGTTCGGGGGTGATCTGCTTGGCGATAAAATCCTTGAGCGGCCAGGAATTGACGAAGCTTTCGCCGGTGGAGCTGCCAGCCTCGAAAATGTCCGCGGCGGAAACCTGAGTGTAGGCCTTGCGCAGCGCATCGTCATAGCGCGGCCCGGCAAAAATGAACGGCGCCATCAGCGCACCGGTGGAGACGCCGGTGACCAGCGGGTAGTCCGGACGCTTGCCGGCCGCGGTTAGTCCGGTCAGAAGGCCGCCGCCGAAAGCGCCATCGGCGCCGCCGCTGGTGAGAACGAGCCAAGGGCCGGATTGCGCGGGCAGCGCATTGGCGTAGTCGGGTTCCGAATCCGCCCAAAAGCGTGCGTCAGGAAATCCGGGAACGATTGCAATGGCGTCTTCTGCGATTGTGAATGGTACCCGCGGCGGCAATTCCTTCGAGGTTGATGCCTGGGGTGGGGCGGGCGCCTTAGTTCCGTGCGGTGCGCCACGCTTTGCGCGCGGCTGGGCATTGATGGCCTGCGCCTGTGCTGAGAAGGAACTGTGGGGGAAAGCGGGCGGAAGCAGGATCGACATCAGGAAAAGGCCGGCGGCGGCATAAGCGATCGGCCGTATGGGCAAGGACATGATTGGCAAAGGCATGGCGCTCATTATCACCCGGAAAACCGGGAAGGTTGACGTACAATCCGACGCTACCGATCCGCAAAACGCTGAGGTTCAGGGCACATAGGACCCGGCTCAGCAAAGTTCAATTGCGCCTACGCTAGACGGCGGGGTGAAACTATTAGGAATATGCGCCCAAAGGCACAATCACGCTTTAGTGCTTATCACCCATCATCGCGCTCAGGCGTGCCGTTCGGCGACAAAATGCGCACCCTCGATAAGGGTGGCGGCGTTTGCGCCGAACGGCACAAGCGCCTGTTCCGCCTCGGCGACGAGATCGCGCAACCGGGCTTTGGCGTTGGCGATACCGAGCGCGCTTACCATGGTCGCCTTGCCTGCGGCTGCGTCTTTGCCGGTCTGCTTGCCCACCAGTGCCGTATCGCCCTCCAGATCCAGGAGATCGTCGGCGATCTGGAAAGCCTGACCCACCGCTGATCCGTAACGTTCGAGCGCATTGCGCTGTGCTGCCGTCGCCGCGCCCAGCATGCCGCCGGCTTCGCAGGCGAAACGCAACAACGCGCCGGTTTTCATCGCCTGAAGGGTGCGCACTTCATTTTCGCCAAGTCGCTTCGGGCCGTTGCCGGTGAAGCGGCCTTCGGCGGCGAGATCGAGCATCTGTCCGCCGACCATGCCGCCCAGCCCGGACGCACGTGCAAGCGCCCCGACAAGTTCGATGCGAACGGCCGCGTCGGAATGGGTTTCGCGCCGGGACAGAATGTCGAACGCGAAGGTCAACAACCCGTCGCCGGCCAGGATGGCGGTCGCTTCGTCGAATTTCTTGTGCGCGGTCGGCTGACCACGCCGCAGATCGTCGTCGTCCATAGCCGGGAGGTCATCATGGACGAGCGAATAGCAATGCACGCATTCGAGCGCGGCTCCCGCTATCAGCGCTTGCTGGCGCGGCACGGCGAATAACGCCGCGCTCTCGACCACGAGGAACGGCCGGAACCTTTTGCCGCCGCCGAGACTCGCATAGCGCATGGCTTCGATCAGCCGCGCCGGCCGGCTCAATTCGCCGGTTGGGGCGGAGGCCGATAAAAGCTGATCGAGCAGCACTTCAATATCTTTGGCAACCGCATCGAGACGTGCGAGAAAAGCGTTATTTTTGCCGTTCATCGCTGATTTGCCCCGGCCCTTCCGTCGTCCCCAACTGGTGCTATCTCGTCTTATAATTGGCAAACCAAGCCGTCCACTATCGGCCGGCGGCTACCGCCAAAGGGCTATCTGTGACGAATGAAGTTGTAGCGTCAATGGTACTGGCGATCTGGCTCTATTTTCTGGCCGGGCGTGGCGGCTTCTGGCTTGCGCGCGAGCGCGACGCGGGCGCCGACGGGCAATTCGGGCCTTGGCCGGCGATCGCCGCCGTCATTCCCGCGCGCGACGAGGCGGACTGCGTGGGCGAAACCGTCGCTTCGCTTCTACGCCAGGATTACGCTGGCGCTTTCACAGTCATCCTGGTGGACGACCAGAGCCGCGACGGCACCGCGCAGGCCGCGCGTGACGCGGCCGCCGCGCTTGGCGCCGCCGACCGCCTGCACGTACTGACCGGGCGGCCGCTGCCCGCGGGCTGGACGGGAAAACTCTGGGCACAGTATCAGGGCGTCGAAGCGGCCGAAGCAGCGCTACTGCTGCCGGATTACCTGCTCCTCACCGATGCCGATATTGTTTACGGTCCGGGTGCGCTGACCGCTCTGGTCGCACGGGCAGGCTCGCGCGGAACGGTGCTGACATCGCTGATGGTGAAGTTGCGTTGCCGCAGTCTTGCCGAGCGAATATTCATCCCGGCCTTCATCTTCTTTTTCCAGATGCTCTATCCGTTCGGCTGGGCAAACGATCCGCGCCGCGCCACAGCGGCGGCGGCCGGTGGCTGCATGCTGGTGCGCCACGATGCGCTGAAGGCGGCCGGCGGCATGGCCGTGATCCGCAGCGCGCTGATCGACGACTGCGCGCTGGCCAAAAAACTGAAGGAACAAGGCCCGATCTGGATCGGGCTCACCGATCGCGTCCACAGCGTTCGCGCCTATCCGGCGGTGGACGACATCCGCCGGATGGTCTCGCGTACTGCTTATGCGCAGCTCAATTATTCGCCACTCCTGCTCGCCGGCACCGTCGCCGGCCTGGCGGTCACTTATCTGGCGCCGGTGTTGCTGGCGGTATTCGCCGCCGGCGCGGCACGTGTCCTCGGCGTCGCCGCCTGGCTGCTGATGGCGGCGGCTTTCCAGCCGACCTTGCGCTTCTATCGTCTGTCGCCGCTGTGGGGCCTGGCGTTGCCGGCGATTGCGGCGGCCTATATGGCCTTCACGCTTGATTCCGCTTATCAGCATGCGCGCGGGCGGGGCGGCATGTGGAAGGGCCGCGCCCAGGCCGATGTTCGCGATAACGTTTCGGAAGCACGATGAACGAAGCAAGTATGGATGCCGGCACATGGCGGTCGGGCAAGGGACACCGGGACGAAAATTTCCCGGTCGCTTCGTTCCTTATTCATCCCCGCCATCGCAAGGTAATCCTGGCGTTTTATAATTTCGTGCGCACCGCCGATGACGTCGCCGATCATGCGACGCTGCCGCCGGCCGAAAAACTTCGCCTGCTGGATCGCCTCGACGCCGCGCTTGCCGGCGCCGATGCCGAGGATTCCGCCGCGGTGCGGCTGCGCGCGGCGCTCGCCGAGCGCAATCTGTCCCCAAAGCACGCGCACGACCTGATCGCCGCTTTCAAACTCGATGTGACCAAGTTGCGCTACAAGGACTGGGACGATCTGATCGGTTATTGCTCATTGTCGGCGATGCCGGTCGGCCGCTTCGTCTGCGACGTGCATGGCGAAAGCCGCAGCGTCTGGCCGGCGAACGACGCGCTATGCGCCGCGCTTCAGATCATCAACCACCTGCAGGATTGCAAGGAAGACTACCGCAACCTCGACCGTGTCTATATTCCGCAGGACGCACTCGCCGCGGGTCGCATTACCATCGAGGCACTCGGCGAACCGCGGGCGTCTCCCGCATTACTCGCCGTGCTGCACGGTCTTGCCGAACGTACCGAGCGGCTGCTCAGTGAAAGCGACGCCTTTCCAGTGTTGATCGGCGACCGGCGGTTGGCGCTCGAAGTCTCGGTTATCAACACGCTCGCGCATCGGTTGACGCGGCTCCTGACGGTGCGCGATCCGTTGCGCGACCGCGTGCACCTCTCCGTGCCGGCGGTCGCTGGCTGGACGTTTGCCGGCATTCTCAGCGGCGCAGCGCGCAGGCTTGGCCGGCGCTTTTCCATGACGACGCAAAAGCCGCGGGGTGCGTGAGTGACGACGCCGACGCCTGCGGCGCAAACCGCCTCCCGCAGCTCGTTCTATACCGGAATGCGCATCCTGCCGCGCGCACAGCGCGAGGCGATGTATGAAATCTATTCGTTCTGCCGCGCCGTCGACGACATTGCCGACGATCCGGGACCGCGCGAGCCGCGCCGCCGGCAATTGGCGCAATGGCGTATGGACGTAGACGCGATCTACGAGGGTTCGCCGCCGCCGGCGCTCGGCGGACTGGCAGAGGCGGTGCGAACCTTCGATCTGCGACGCCAGGATTTGCTCGCGATTATCGACGGCATGGAGATGGACGTTATCGCGGATATCCGCGCACCGGATCGCGCAACGCTCGATCTTTATTGCGACCGCGTCGCTTGTGCGGTAGGCCGTCTTTCGGTGCACGTATTCGGCATGCAGCGCGACGCCGGTCTTGCGCTCGCGCACCATCTGGGAATGGCGCTGCAGCTCACCAACATCTTGCGCGACCTCGATGAGGATGCATCACTCGGCCGGCTTTATCTGCCGCGTGAGTTCTTGCAGGCGCATGGTATTACCGCAACCGATCCTGGGCTGGTGCTGGCGCACCCGGCGCTTGGGAACGTCTGCGACGAGATCGTTGCGCTGGCGGAAGGGCACTTTCAGAAAGCCCGGACCATCATGGCGCAAAGCCCACGCCGGGTGGTGCGGGCGCCGCGCATCATGGGCGAGGCCTATCACGTCATCCTTGAGGGCTTGATCGCGCGCGGCTTCACGCCGTCGCGCCAGCGGGTCAGGCTGCCGCGCGCGCGGCTTCTTTTCATCGTGCTGCGTAATCTCGTGTAATGAGCGGGACCGTCCACATCATCGGCGCCGGCCTTGCCGGCCTTTCCGCGGCGGTGCGCCTTTCGGCGCGCGGCCGTAAAGTGATTGTGCATGAGGCAACGGCGTTCGCCGGGGGCCGCTGCCGCTCGTATCACGACGCGTCGATCGGCATGACGATCGATAACGGCAATCACTTGCTTCTGTCCGGCAATCATGCAGCGCTCGATTATCTGCGCAGCATCGGCGCGCAGGATCGTCTGATCGGCCCACCGGGTGCGGAATTTTCTTTCGTCGATCTCACCGGCGGCGGGCGCTGGACGTTGCGTTTCAACGATGGCCGCTTTCCGTTCTGGGTGTTCGATCCCAAACGGCGGGTGCCGGAGACGGGGGTATCCGACTATTTGCCGTTGGCGCGGTTGCTGTGGCCGGGCCGTGGCAAAGCGGTCGGTGAAGTGATCGCCTGCAAGGGCGTTTTGTACGACCGGCTGGTCGAGCCGCTGTTGCTCGCGGCGCTCAACATCGACGCGCCGCTTGGCGCGGCGCGGCTGGCGAGCGCCGTCATCCGCGAGACGCTCGCGGCCGGCGGACGCGCCTGCCGGCCCTTGATCGCGCGGGATGGATTGGGACCGACGCTGATTGAACCGGCGCTCGCCGCCCTGGAAGCGCGCGACGTGCAGGTGCGCATGGAGCATCAGCTCCGGTCGGTGCGCCTTGGCGCGGATCGGGTGGAGGCTCTCGAATTCGGCGGCGAGCCGATCAAGCTTGATTCCGGCGACGCCGTGATCCTCGCCGTGCCGCCCTATATTGCGAGCTCCTTGCTGCGCGAGATTATCGTTCCCACCGAGTTTCGCGCCATCGTCAATGCGCATTTTCGCATCGAACCGCCGGCAGCACTGCCGCCGATCCTCGGCGTGCTCAATGCAACCGTGCAATGGATCTTCGCCTTTCCGGGCCGGGTTTCCGTCACCATCAGCGCCGGCGATCGCCTGATCGATGCGCCGCGCGAAGATCTCGCCAAAGCGGTCTGGAGCGAAGTGGCGCGCGTCACCGGATTGCCGGGCGAATTGCCGCCGTGGCAAATCGTGCGCGAGCGGCGCGCTACCTTCGCCGCCACGCCGGCGCAGGACGCGCGGCGGCCGGGCGCCGCCACCAAGTGGCGCAATCTCGTTCTCGCCGGCGATTGGACAGACACGGGGCTGCCCGCTACCATTGAAGGCGCGATCAGATCCGGCGACCGCGTCGCCGAAATCATCGCAAACCGGGCATGATCGAAGACACGCTGCAACGAGAAAATCGTTCCACGAAACAGGCTGCGTCGGCGCGGCCGCTCGACGGTGCGCTCGAACAAAATATCCAAAGGGCGACACAGGCGCTGCTCGCGCAGCAGCGTCCGGACGGCCACTGGGTGTTCGAGCTGGAAGCCGATTGCACCATTCCCGCCGAATATGTGCTGCTGCGGCATTATCTGGGTGAGCCGGTCGACGCCGGGCTCGAAGCCAAGATCGCGGTTTATCTGCGCCGCACCCAGGGTGTGCACGGCGGCTGGGCCTTGTTCCGCGACGGCGAACTCGACATCAGTGCGACGGTGAAGGCGTATTTCGCGCTTAAGATGATCGGCGATCCGATCGATGCCGATCACATGCGGCGCGCGCGCGAGGCGTTGCTGGCCTGCGGCGGCGCCGAGCGCGCCAACGTCTTCACCCGCATCATGCTGGCGCTGTTCGGCTTTATTCCGTGGCGGGCGGTGCCGGTGATTCCGGTCGAGGTCATGCTGCTGCCGAAATGGTTTCCGTTCCACCTCGACAAGATTTCCTACTGGAGCCGCACCGTCATCGTTCCTTTGCTGGTGCTGATGGTGAAAAAGCCGCGCGCGCGCAATGCCAAGAACGTGCGCATCGACGAATTGTTCGTGGCGCCGCCGCAGAGCATCGGGCCAACGCCAAAAGCGCCGCAGCAGAAAGCGTGGTGGTTCTGGTTTTTCCGCGGCGTGGACAACGTCCTGCGCGCGACCGAGCCGTTCTTTCCGGGGCGAACGCGCCAGCGCGCCATCGACGCCGCTGTCGCCTGGGTAAGCGAAAGATTGAACGGTGAGGATGGGCTCGGCGCGATTTTCCCGGCGATGGCGAACTCGGTGATGATGTTCGACGTGCTTGGTTATCCCGAGGATCATCCGCAGCGCGCCATAGCGCGCAAGTCGGTCGAGAAGCTTCTGGTCGTGCACGAGCACGAAGCCTATTGCCAGCCCTGCGTCTCGCCGATCTGGGATACCGGTCTGACCTGTCACGCGCTCCTGGAAGTCGGCGGCGAGGCCGCGGCAGCGTCGGTCAAGCGCGGCCTCGATTGGCTGGTGCCGATGCAGGTGCTCGACGTTCGCGGCGACTGGATCGCCCGCCGCGGCAATATTCGCCCCGGCGGCTGGGCCTTCCAATATGCAAACCCGCATTACCCCGACGTCGATGACACCGCCGTCGTCGCCATGGCAATGGATCGGGTGCAAAACTTGTCCGGCCGGGAGGATTACCGCCAAAGCCTTGCCCGCGCGCGCGAGTGGATTTTGGGAATGCAGAGTTCGAACGGCGCGTGGGGCGCGTTCGACGCCGACAACGAATACTACTATCTGAACAATATCCCGTTCGCCGATCACGGGGCGCTGCTCGACCCGCCGACCGAAGACGTCACCGCGCGCTGCCTGTCGATGCTGGCGCAATTCGGGGAGACGACGGCAAACAGCGGGGCGGTGGCGCGTGGCGTCGATTATCTGCGCCGCACGCAACTCGCCGAAGGAAGCTGGTATGGCCGCTGGGGCATGAATTACATCTATGGCACCTGGTCGGTGCTGTGCGCCCTCAACATCTTGGGCGTCCACCACGATGCGCCGGAGATGCGCAAGGCGGTGGAATGGCTCGCCGCTATTCAGAACGCCGACGGCGGCTGGGGAGAGGACGGCTCAAGCTACAAGCTGAATTATCGCGGCTACGAGCGCGCGCCGTCAACCGCCTCACAGACGGCGTGGGCGTTACTCGGATTGATGGCCGCCGGCGAAGTCGATCATCCGGCAGTCGCGCGCGGCATCGAATATCTCGGTATCGCGCAAGGCGCGGACGGTTTCTGGGACGAGCCGCGCTATACCGCGACCGGGTTCCCGCGCGTGTTCTATCTGCGCTACCACGGCTATTCGAAATTCTTCCCGCTCTGGGCGATGGCGCGCTACCGCAACCTCAAGCGCGGCAACACGCGCGCGGTAGCGTGGGGGATGTAGCCTTAGCGACGGATTACGCCGCGCTCGCCGAGGTTTTCGCCGCGGTTTTGGCTGCTTCCTTGGCTGCCTTTTCGCGCGCTTCATTGGCGCGCATCTGCGACATCGTCAGCTGCACATTGCTGTCGAAGACGTATTGCGCCGGGCGCTGGTTCGACATGTCGATTTCTGGCGCCATCGGACCTTCGGTCTTCACGCCGCGTAACGCAATCATCGCCGCCTGCAGAGGATGTTGCATGATTGCTTCGGTTGCAGTCGCCTCGTACCCGCAATGCGCCATGCAGTTCGCGCACTTCTCGTAGCGGCCGGTGCCGTAAGCGTCCCAGTCGGTGGTGTCCATCAATTCCGCAAACGTCTTGGCATAGCCTTCGCCGAGCAGGTAGCAGGGCTTTTGCCAGCCGAAAATGTTGCGGGTCGGCATGCCCCACGGCGTGCAATGGAATTCCTGATTGCCGGCGAGGAAGTCGAGGAACATGCTCGAATGGGTGATGTTCCAGTGCTTGTCTTTGCCGAGCGCGAAGACCTCCCGGAATAGTTCTTTGGTCTTTTTGCGCGCGAGGAAGTGCTGCTGATCGGGCGCCCGCTCATAGGCATAACCCGGTGAAATCGAAACGCCGACGCCCATGTCCTGGGCGAGGTCGAGAAACCTGGCGATGTCCCCGGCCGGGTGTCCGTCATACACCGTGCAGTTGACGTTGACGGTAAAACCCTTGGCTTGGGCCGCCTTGATGGCCGAGATGGCCTTTTCGAAGCCGCCTTCCATGCACACGGACTTGTCGTGATGCTGCTTGATGCCGTCCAGATGCACCGAGAAGAACAGATACGGCGACGGCTCGAACAAATGCAGTTTCTTTTCCAAGAGCAGCGCGTTGGTGCACAGCGACACGAATTTCTTGCGCGCCACGATACCCTTGACGATCTCGCCGATCTCCTTGTGGATCAGCGGCTCGCCGCCGGGGATGGCGACCATCGGCGCGCCGCACTCGTCGACCGCGTCGAGGCATTCCTGGACCGTAAGCCGCTTGTTCAGGATCGCGTCGGGATAATCGATCTTGCCGCAGCCAAAGCAGGTGAGATTGCAGCGGAACAACGGCTCGAGCATCAGCACCAGCGGATAGCGTTTCCGCCCCGCGAGCTTCTGCTTCATCACGTAAGCCCCGACGGCAACCTTCTGTCGCAGTGATACGGTCACAATCGATTTCCTTATTTTGTTTGTCTGTTGAAGTCGCGCCCGGCTGCGGCGGCTAGACCTTGGCCGCCGCCCGCGCCATCGGCCGACCGTCGGTTAATTCAGGCGGCAGCCGGAACTCGATGGTTTCCTGCCGGCCGGTGAGTTCACTGACTTCCACCGGGCCGAGCCGGCGGAGCGCATCGATCACGTCCTCCACCAGCACCTCGGGCGCCGATGCTCCGGCCGTAATGCCGACCGTTTGCGCACCGTTAAACCAGTCAGGCTCGACTTCGCTGCCGTCGGCGATCAAGTAGCAAGGCGTGCCGACCTCGTGGCCGATCTCGCGCAGCCGATTGGAATTGGAACTATTCTTGGCGCCGACCACCAGGATAACGTCTACGAGGGTCGAAAGTTCGCGCACCGCGGTCTGCCGGTTTTGCGTCGCGTAACAGATGTCGCGCGTCTCCGGTCCGACGATGTCGGTAAACCGGCGATGCAGCGCGGCGATGATGCCGCGCGTGTCGTCGACGCTCAGCGTCGTTTGGGTTACGTAAGCGACCGGGGTATCGGAGGGAATATCGAGCTTGTCGACGTCGCCTTCGGTCT
The DNA here is from genome assembly GCA_963747855.1 of uncultured Alphaproteobacteria bacterium. GTDB lineage: Bacteria > Pseudomonadota > Alphaproteobacteria > Rhizobiales > Xanthobacteraceae > BOG-931. Next base: position 944,853 of record CAVVGN010000001.1, on the reverse strand, counting down.
GCACCAAGGTCACCGGTTCGGAAATCTGGCCCATGGTGCCCTCGACCTCCGGATGACCGGCGTGGCCGATCAGAATAAGCCTGCGGCCTTGGGCGACGTAGCGTTTGCCTTGATTATGCACCTTGGTGACCAATGGGCAGGTGGCGTTGAGCACCGGCAACTGACGCAACGCGGCTTCTTCCTCGACGCTTTTGGCGACGCCGTGCGCGCTGAAAATGGTAACCGCGTGCGGTGGGACCTCGGACAGGTCTTCGACGAAGTGCGCGCCCTTGGCCTTGAGGCTCTCGACCACGTGCTTGTTATGCACAATCTCGTGACGCACATAGACTGGCGGACCGTATTTTTGCAGCGCGCGCTCGACGATCTCGATCGCGCGAACGACACCGGCACAAAATCCGCGCGGTTGGGCGAGTATGACCTTCATCAGAGACCTCCGGGGGTGCCGGACCGCGGCCTTGCGCCGCAATCGTGGCAGGCCGCCCCTGCCGTGTTCCATTTCCAATACTTCGACCACGCGGCCGTGACAATCAACTTGGCCACGATGTTATGACGTTCAAGCCCGTCCGCCGGGCCTTTGCCGGCGGGTCGTTAGGATGGCAACTGCCCCCGATCATGGTCACTTTTGCGGGTAAAAAAGTTCGTTGTCCAGTTGGCCGGATGGCTCTGCGGAACACCGGAAATAGGAATATATCCATGATTTCACTTTTGGGGCGTTTCGGGGCATCTAGTGGCCGCGGCGTGTAGCTGGAGACCTCATGTTCGATTCGCACGACGAAGCGCCCTTATTGGCGGCGCGGCCTTGCTCGCATCCCACCGGCCGGGATCGGCGTGCCTCCATTTTGCCTATCTCTTAACGCCTCAAACCGCTGTTTGTCGCATTAACACCCAATGAAAACGATCACTGCTTTCGTCGTCCGCGCGATCGGCTTTTGCATCCACCATGCCCGGTGGGTGATCGGCGGCCTGCTCGTTCTTGCCGTCGTGTCCAGCTGGTACGCGGCAACGCACTTTTCGATGACCACGGACATCAATCAGCTAATCTCCAGCAACAGCCCGGGTCGGCAGCGCGAGCAGGCGTTCGAAAAGGCATTTCCACAATTCGATACGATCGTTGCGGTGATTGATGCTCCAACGCCGGAACAGGTCGAGGCCGCGACCACCGCTTTGGTGGGGCGGCTGGCAACGCAGAAGAGCGTCTTTCGCACGATCGACGAGCCGCAGGGTGGCGCGTTCTTCGCGGAGAACGGTCTACTGTTCGCGCCGGTCGACCAGCTCGGTAAGCAACTGTCGCTGTTGCAGCAGGCGCAGCGCCTCGTGCAGGTGCTGGCGGCCGACCCCAGTCTGCGCGGGGTGATCCGCACGCTGCAATTCGGGATGCTGGGAGTTCAATCGGGCAAGCTCAAGCTCGACAACATGGTTTGGCCGCTGACACTCGCAGCCGACACGCTCGATCAGGTGAACGCCGACAAGCCGGCGAGCTTTTCCTGGCGCGTGCTGGTTCAGGGCCAGGAACCGAAGCCAACCGACCTCATGAGAATTCCTGCGCATCCAGGCGGTGCTCGATTATTCCGAGCTCGAGCCCGGGCTGAAGGCAAGTAACGCCATTCGCAAGGCGGCCGCCGATCTCAACCTTGCTTCCACCGATCGGGCGCGTGTTCGGCTGACCGGCCCCGTGCCGATGAACGACGAGGAGTTCGCCACCGTCAAGGAGAACGCCGCGCTCAACGCGGTTCTGACCATTGCCGTCGTGCTGTTCATCCTGTGGATGGCGCTGCGCTGGTGGCGGATCATCTTCGCGGTGTTCGTCAGCCTCGCGGTCGGGCTGTCTGTCACCGCCGCGCTGGGCTTGTTGATGGTGGGCTCGCTTAACCTGATATCGGTTTACTTCGCCGTGCTGTTTGTTGGCCTCGGAGTGGACTTCGGGCTTCAGTTCAGCGTCCGCTACCGGGCCGAACGGCACGAAGTCGACGACTTACACGAGGCGCTCTTGCGTTCCGGCCGGCGCGCCGGAGCGCCGCTCACGCTGGCGGCGCTCGCTACCGCCGCCGGATTCCTGTCCTTCCTGCCGACGGCATACAAGGGATTGTCCGAGCTCGGGTTGATCGCGGGCGTCGGCATGCTGATCGCTTTTGCCACCAGCATCACGTTGTTGCCGGCACTGCTGAACATCTTCAAGCCGCGCAGCGAGCCAAACGCGCTCGGTTATACCTTCCTCGCGCCGGTCGATGACTTTCTCGAGCGCAATCGCACGCCGATCCTCATCATTACCGCGGTCGCGATTCTCGGAGCGTCGCCGCTGCTTTATTGGCTGCGGTTCGATTTCAATCCGATGAATCTGCGCAATCCAAATGGCGAGGCAGTCGCGACCTACCTCCAGCTCGAGCGGGACGGTGCGTCCGGCGCCAACGACATCGAGGTGTTGGAGCCCTCGCTCGCCACGGCCGACGAGGCGGCCGGCAAAATTCGCTCGCTGCCGCAGGTGGCACGTGCCGTGACCTTATCGACCTTCCTACCCGACCAGCAGGAACAGAAGCTGGCGCTGATTCACGCGGCGGCCGAGACGCTCAACCCCGCGCTTTCACCGAACACCATCAGCCCGCCGCCGACCGATGCGGAGAATGTTGCCGTCATCAACTCCACCGTCGATGCGCTGACCAAGCTGGCGGGCAACGGCTCCGGCCCGGGGGCTGACGTGGCCAAGCGGCTGGTGGCGGCGATGACGACGCTGGCGAAGGGCGATCGGGCGGGGCGCCAACGCGCCGAGGCGGCGTTCGTTCAGCCGTTGAAAACGGCGCTGGACGATATGCGCAATCTGCTCAAGGCAAAGCAGATCACTCGGGAAAATTTGCCGCAGAGTCTGGTGGCGCAATGGGTAACACCGGACGGAAAAGCACGTCTGCAGATCTCGCCGAGCGGCAACGCGAACGATAATACGACGTTGCGGAAATTTGCCCACGATGTTCAGCGCGTCGAGCCGAATGCCACGGAAGGTCCGATCTCGATTCTGGAAGCGCGCCGCACCATCATCACCGCATTTCTACAGGCCGCGGCCTGGGCGCTGTTGTCAATCGCCGTGTTGTTGTGGATCACGTTGCGGCGGCTGGGCGACGTATTGCTGACGCTTATTCCGCTGTTGGTCGCCGGCGTTGTGACGCTCGAAATCTGCGTGGCGATCGACATGCCGCTCAATTTCGCCAACATCATTGCATTGCCGCTGCTGCTCGGTGTCGGCGTCGCCTTCAAAATCTACTACATCATGGCCTGGCGCGAGGGACAGACCAGGCTGTTGCAGTCCGTGCTCACGCGCGCGGTGACGTTCAGCGCCTGTACCACGGCAACCGCCTTTGGCAGCCTGTATTTTTCCAGCGATCCGGGCACGTCGAGCATGGGCAAGTTGCTGGCAATCGCGCTGCTGACCACGATGACCGCGGCGGCGTTTTTTCAACCCGTGCTGATGGGTAAGCCGCGCGATAAGAAAATGCGCCGCACGGCGGCCGGGACGACGGATTAGCCGCTACTTTCGCCTAGCGGATCGTCGATTTGGACGGTGCCCTGGGCCTCTGGATCACGGGATTGGGATTAAACCGCGGATCGATCTCGCGGTAGGCCGTTTCCGGCAGGCGCGTCCAGTATTGATCTTGCCCCAGCAGAGAAATGCCGAGATAGCCGCGCACGACCAGCGTTTGGCCGTCGGGAGTGAGCGTCATCTTGGCACTGTAAATTTGCCCGTAGCGCGGATCGAGAATGGTGCCGTCGTTATAGCTCAGGCCGTCACGCTTCATGCCGCGGATGATGTCCAAACCGAGCCAAGGTTTGTCGTGGCGGTCGTCCTTGCATCGATCGCACACAACCTCAGCGCTTTCGCCAGGCTTGAGAAACATCCGCACGATCAATCCCTCATACACGCCGTCGTGATCGCGGATCAGAAACCAGCCGGTGGGCTCACCGCGGTCCTTGTCGAGCGCCTGCCAGAGACCCGCGGCGGTCGGTTCGGCGCCGATCGCGTGCGCCACGCCCATGAGCGACAAGCTCACCGCGGCAAGAATGGTCGCTAGGCGCGCGCGCATTGCTGATGTCTCCGGGATTGGCAACGGTCGAACCATGCTGGCAAAGGCGGACGAGGTCAATTCGGGCGGCGATTGACAAAGCCGCCTCGGCTGCCTCCATAGGCTCCCTTCTCGGTACGGCGACGAACGCATTGGCGGCGGCTCCGCCATCCGCGAAACCCGTGGCGCTGGGCAGGAAAAGCACGCATAAATTGCGAAGGGGAGAAACGACCGATGGCCAACAAGATCGTCATCAGCTGCGCGATCACCGGCTCTATCCATACGCCGACCATGTCGGACGCACTGCCGGTGACGCCCGATCAAATCGCCACGCAGGCGATCGATGCCGCCAAGGCTGGCGCCGCCATCCTGCACCTACACGCGCGCGACCCAAAGGACGGCCGGCCGTCGCCGGATCCGAATGTGTTCATGCAGTTTCTGCCGCGCATCAAACAGGCGACCGACGCGGTGGTGAATATCACCACCGGCGGCGCCGTCACCATGACGGTGGAGCAGCGCATTTCGGCGGCACAAACGCTGTCGCCGGAAATGTGCTCGCTCAACATGGGCTCGATGAATTTCGCGCTCTATCCGATGGCCAAGCGCTACAAAAACTGGAAATACGATTGGGAGGAAGGTTACCTGACGAATTCCGACGCCTACATCTTCCCCAACACGTTCCGCGACATTGAGAAGATCGCGAAAATTCTCGGTGAGGGGCACGGCGTCAAATTCGAGCATGAATGTTACGACACCGGCCATTTGTACAATCTCGCGCATTGCATCGATCGCGGCATGTTCAAGCCGCCGGTCTTTCTGCAATTGATTTTTGGCATTCTCGGCGGCATCGGCCCCGAACTCGACAACCTCCTCTTCATGAAGCGCACCGCCGACCGTCTTTTCGGCAACCAATATTACTGGTCAGTGCTGGCCGGCGGCCGCCATCAGATGAATTTCGCCACCAACGCCGCGATGATGGGCGGCAACGTGCGCGTCGGTCTGGAAGACTCGCTCTATATCGGGCCGGGCAAGCTTGCCAAAAGCAACGCCGAGCAGGTGACGAAGATCCGCCGTATCGTGGAGGATCTCGGTTACGAGATCGCAACGCCAAGCGAAGCGCGCGCGCTGCTCGGGCTCAAGGGCGGCGATCGCGTGAAGTTCTGAGCGGGTTTAGCCTTCACACGCTGCGCGAGCGAAAGCTGGTGGGCGGTGCAAGGATTGAACTTGCGACCCCTTCCATGTCAAGGAAGTGCTCTCCCACTGAGCTAACCGCCCGGGCCAGAAAGTGCGATGTAGCGTTGCGCCGCCCGCAGGGTCAAGTCTGCGGGCGGGCGGTTACATGCCCGCCGCTTTTTTCTGCGCGTCGCACTGGTGCCAGAATTGCGGCCACTTCATTCCGGCCGGCCGCTTGCCCTCCGCCTTCATGGCCTTCCAATCGGCGCTGCAGGCATGCATGCGGTTGAGCATGGCTTGCCGTCCGGGCGACACGGGTTTTTCGCCGGCGGCTGTGGGGGCCGGCTTTTCCATGGCTGCCGGTGCAGGCTTCGCCATCGGCTTTTCAGCCGCGGGCGGAGGTGCAGCAGGCGGCGGCGCGGCGGCCGGCGTTTCGGCGGCACATTCCGCCTTACGGAAATCGTTCCACTTCATGCCGTTGAGCGTGCCGGCAGTCTTGGCTGCCTGATATTTGGCGCTGCATTCCTTTGCGGTCAGTGCGTGCGCCGGCGGTGGGACGGTGGCAAAAGCGGCGAGAAACAGTCCGGATACGATCAAGAGATTGGTCTTCATGACGGCATAGCTCCTGTGCCGGGGGCTAAAATGATGGCGCTCACATTCCGGTGGCGTCGGACACACACTTCTTGGTGAAGCTCGTCTTTGCCGCACCAGCGAGTTTCTTGTCGGCGGCCATCGTATCGCAGCTCGCCTGCGCGTCCTTGGTGCATTTGGTCATGAAGCTCGTCTTCGCGGCTCCTGCAAGCTTCTTCGCCATCGCCTGGTCTGCGCACGAATCTGCCATCGCCACGGTGGTGAGACAAAATGAGGCGAGAATGACTGCAATAGTTTTCACTGTTTCCTCCCGTTTGAAGCGTTTGCGTTAAATCAGCGTGGCCGTCATGCGGCCGGCTTCAGGGTTCCATTCGGGGACGCCTTGTCGATGATTTCCGGCAGATATTTTGCCAGCAAACCCAGCGTCTGATCGACCGGCAGACCGAGATGGCGGGCGAATTCCTGCACCTGGGCGTTGCCGAGCACCGCTTTGAGCTGATCTTCGGTGATCGGAATATTGGCGCCAGGCCCGAGCCAGGATTGCACCTGGGAATTGAGGCCGCCCTGCTGCAGCGCCGCTCCCAGCCCGTTAAGATCATGGTATTGCGTTTGCGCCAGGACGGTGTTGATCACCGTCGGCAGCGCCGCCGCCTCGACTTGGCCGAGCGCGCCCTTGAGTGCGTCGCCGAGGCCCAAACTATCCAACAAACCCATGACCGTCCTCCATGCAAAGAATGCGACACGCTGTGCGGAAGTCATGTCGGTTGCACGACCCAAAGCCTACGCGAATATTGCCACCCATACCAGAGGCCCGGCGGCGTCACGCCGGCTTGCGGGCGGCAAGGCCGTAGGCGGCGATCGCCGCCATCAGGAGCGAGACCAGGACATTATATCCGGCGAGCGAAATGCCGAGGAAACGCCACGCCGCCTCGTCGCAACGCACGACCCGGATTGATTTGAGCTGGCTGAGAATGGACCCCTTGGCGTTGAAATCGGTCACCGGACCGGAGCAATCGGTTGGTCCTGGCCACCAATGCCACTCGACACCGGCGTGGTAGGCGCCGAGCGCCGCGCTGCACAGCATGGCGATGGCGACCGCCAGCAGCCCGACGACGATCAGCGCGCGCGGTGCGCGCACCAAAGCGGCGATGGCGATCAACAGCGAAAGCGGAATGACGATGTGGTAGGACAGCCGCTGTTCGAGGCAGAGCGGGCAGGGCGGCAGCTTCACGACGTACTGGAAGTACCACACGCCCAGCAAGGTCGCGGCGCCGATCGCAAAGACCGCGAAGGCCGCGGTGGCCGCGGGCTCGCCGCGAACGCGGTTGGAAAAGTTTTGCTTCATGGCCTCCTCGGGCGGGACAAAAGCCCGCGCCAATGTGCCGATCCGGTCGGCGGAAGCAAGGCCGCCGGGAGCGTTTGCCCGCAACCGGCGGCGACGATATAGATGTCGCCGTCATAAGCCCGTGTGGCGGAACTGGTAGACGCGCACGACTTAAAATCGTGTTCCGCAAGGAGTGGGGGTTCGATTCCCTCCACGGGCACCAATCCATCGGCAGTGATCATGGCAAGATTACGCGCAGGATATCTGGGTGTGCTTGCTGCGGTCGCGATCGCCGCATCGATCGCGGGCGGCGCTGCCCGCACCGAGGACGCGTCGGGCTGCCAAGATCCGCCCGCCCAGCGGACGCTCGACGCCAAGTGGCCGATCAATATCGGATTGTTGGCGCAGCAATTGGTCGCGTATCGCTGCAGCGATTACATGAAAGATGTCACTGCTGCGGTTGCGCAAGCGCGCAGCTGGGTAGCGCAGCGCGCGCCGCAGGTCGATAACGCCGCGGTAGTGCTGGACATCGACGAAACGTCGCTCTCCAACTGGGAGGTCATTTATCACGATCACTTCGCCTATTTCGCTGACGGATCGTGCGACCTCGGCGCGAAAATCGCGTGCGGCTGGCGGGACTGGTTTCTCAGCGCGCGCTCGGTCGCGCTTTCGCCCACGCTCGACTTCTTTCGCTTCGTGAACACGCTGAGCGGCCAGAGCGGCGGCAAGGTCGCGGTCTTCTTCGTCACCGGCCGCCGCGATGAGTTGGGGATGCGCGCCGCGACGGAACAGAACTTGCGCACGCAGGGTTTTGACAGCTGGGAGCAGCTTTATTTAAGGCCGACGAACAGCCGGGGATTTGTTTCGGTCTACAAGGCCGACGCCCGCAAGGAGATCGAACAGAAATACAAAATCATCGCCAATCTCGGCGATCAATACAGCGACCTGATCGGCGACCCGGAGGATGATCACGCCGAAAAATGCTTCAAGCTCCCGGATCCGTTTTATTTCATCCCGCCCGATCTGCCGCCGGCCGGCCTCAAATGTCTGGCGCGCTGACGGCGCTTCGCTACTGCGCCTTCGCCAATTCCGGAAGTGCGCGCAACCGAGCTTTGTTGAGGAAGTAGATCGCGAAGCAGACGATCGCGCCGGCGGCGAACGGTAGCGCCGAATAGGCGTAAAGAATTTCCAGCGGCAATCCGACCAACAGGCCGCCGATCACCGGACCGGCAATCGAGCCGAAGCGGCCGATGCCCAATTCCCAGCCCGAGCCGTTGGCGCGCAGCGACGTCGGATAGATCATCGCGCCGACCACGTTGATGCCGGTCTGGATGCCGAGTACCAGAAAGCCGGCGCTGAAAGTGGACGCGAGCAGCGCCGCCGCCGAGCCGGTGCCCCAATAGCCGATCGAGCCGACTACCGGCACCGCCACGACGAACAGAATGGCGATGGCGAGGAAGCGGCTCCGCTGCAACCACCAGCACAGCATCAGCGCGCCGACGGTGCCGCCGACCTGGAGGAGGGCGCCGGCGAGTGCTGCCGTGGTTTGCGGCACTTTCGCCGCGGCCATCAACGTCGGCGTCCAACTGATCAAAAAGAAGTAGCCCATCAGATTGAAGACAAAGAGCAACCATGCAAGCGGCGTGATCAGCCACAGCCCGTTGCCGAACAGATAAACCGGATTAGACGACGGCGATTGCTGCTCGTCCTCGATGAGGAAGCGGGCGTTGGCCGGCACCTTCAGATCGGGGCGCAAGGCCGCGATCAGTTTTATCATGCGCGGGCGCTGGCTTTCGTGCAGCGCCATGTATTTGATCGATTCGGGCAGGCCGACCAGCGCGGCGAGCCCCAGCAGGATCGGCACCACGCCGCCGACATGGAACAGGATCTGCCAGCCGTATTCGCCGACGAAGCCGGCGCTGACGAAGCCGGCCAGCGCGCCCCCCATCGGCACGCAGCCGGCGGCAATGATCGCCAGCGTGGCGCGCAAATTGCGCGGCGCCGATTCGGCGTTGATGGCGACCACATTCGGGATGACGCCGCCGATGCCGAGCCCGGCAATCGTCCGTAGCCAGAACAATTCGGTGAGATTGGTCGAATAGGCGGCGGCGAAGGTGAAGACACCAAAAAACAGATTGCAGCAGATCAGCGCGGTCTTCCGGCCATAGCGGTCGCCGACCCAGCCGAAGATCTGCGAGCCGAACAGGACGCCGATATTGCTGGCGGTGAGCACCCATTTGAGGTCGGCGGGATGCACGTGCCAATCGGCGACCAGATGCGGGGCGGCAAAAGCAATCGTGCCGATGTCGTAACCGTCGATCAGCGCGATCAGGACCGACCAGACCAGCACACGGATCTGGAATGCGCTCAGTCCCCGATCGTCGAGCAGGCGCGAAACCTGGACGTCGTCGCCGACCATCGTTTCCCCCGGAAAAATTCTTATGCCGCGCGAAGGCGCATCCGTCGCCCAGAAAAGTAGGCGAGTCAGCGCGGGAAGAAAGGCGACATGGCGGCGCAGGCAACGTAGGCCCAAAGCGCTTTCACACCGCGGCGGCCGCCGTTCCTTGCCGATTTTTCATATTGGCATAGACACGGCGCAGGCAGCGCTTGAGCACAGCTACGTCGTCGGCCGGCAAGCCGGCGGTGGCATCAGCCTCATAGGCGTGTGCGATGGGAATGAGGCGTTCGACCTGGGCGTTGCCCTTCGCCGTAAGCTTCACGATGACTTCGCGCGTGCTGCTGGCGGACCGCGTTCGGGACACGATGCCCATGCGCACCATGCGTGTGACGATGCGCGACAAGGTGGACACTTCGGTGCTGGTGAGCGCGACCAGATCGATCTGGCGCAGGCCGCCGTGACTGGCCAGTACGGCCATGATGCGCCACATGGCGATGCTCAGCCCATAGCGGGACAGCTCTTCGCTGCCGTATTGCTCGGCGATGATCACGCCGACCCGATTCACCAGGTAAGGCAAATAGTTATCGAGATCGAGCTTCACGGGTGTGCCCTCAACAGTTTTGCGGCGATCCCTCCATATCGCCTTGTTATTGCGTGTACAACAGTTGCATTTTCAATTAATATGCGGCGCATAAAATAGATTGGCCTGTATGGGAGGACAAAATGGAGTTCGGCTACTTCACGCTGAGCGACAATCACTACGACAACAACACGCGCTCCTCGAACCAGTTCGTCGCCGACATAACTGCCGAGGCGCTCTATGCCGAGAAGCTCGATATGCACTCGGCCTGGATTGGCGAACATCATTTCAATTCGCTCGGTGTGTTGTCCTGCCCCGACCTCGTGCTCAGTTACGTCGCCGCTAACACGAAAAATATTCGGCTGGCGCCGGCGGTGACGGTGCTGCCGCTGCATCATCCGATCCGGGTGGCCGAGCAATGGGCGACACTCGATCTTCTTTCGAACGGCCGCGTCGATTTCGCCTGCGGGCGCGGTTACGACCAGCGCGAATATTTGCCGTTCCACGTCTCGTTCGCTGACAATCAGGGCATCTTCGAGGAAGGCCTCGAGCTTGTGCGTCAGCTTTGGCAGGCTGATGGCCGCATCTCGCATCACGGCAAGCATTATTCGTTCGACGACGTGCGTATCACGCCGAAGCCGGTGCAGCAGCCGATCCCGACCTATGTCGGATCGTTCTCCAAGCCGTCGATCGAACTGGCGGCGCGGCTCGGCTGCGGGCTAATCGTGGCGCCGTTTGCCGCCGCGCTAAGCTTTGGCGGTCTCAAGCAGGTGGCCGACCTTTATCACGAGAGCTGCGCGAAGTTCGGGACCAAGCCAGGCCGGCTGATGTGCAGTTACTTCACGCATTTTGCCGACAACAAAGCGGAAGAGGATGCGCAGCGTGCCCGCCAGATCCGCTACTACAAGGAATGCGTGATCCCGGCCTTCCCGGGCGATCCGAAGACTGCGCCGCCGAGCTATCGTTACTTCATCAGCATGGTCGAGAAGCTGCAAAAAGTGCGGCCGGAGGATTTGACGGAAAATTCGGTGCTGATCGGTTCGCCGGCGCGCATCGCCGACACGTTGAAGAAGGTCGAGGACGCCGGCTTCGCAGAAGTCATTCTCTATTTCAATGTGGGCTTAAAGCCGCACGGCCAAGTGAAGGATGAAATGGCACGCTTCATGGCCGAAGTGGCGCCGGCTTTTGCCGGCGCCCACAAGGAGCGCGCGGCTTAGGGCGACTTCGGCTGGTAGGCCAGCGCGTTGGTCGCCGTTTCGCCGGTGACTTCACGCGCTGGCAATTCGCCAGCGGCTTCCAGCACCGGATAGGCCACCGAGCATATATGCGAGTGGATGCGCTTGAGGTCGCTCAGGACGTCAAGATGCAGCGACGTGGTTTCCAGGCTTTCCGGCCGGCCTTCGCGGAGCCGCTCGAAATGCCGGTCGGCCGCTTCAAGCTCGGCTTTGCGCAAAGCCGCCTTGTCGCGCAACAGCCGTCGCGCAGCTTCGACGTCGCCGGTCATGAACAGCCCGAATGCCTGCTGCAGGCTTTCGCAGACCCGCTTGTGGAACGCCGACAATTCAGCCGCGCCTTCCGGCGAGAATTGTAAGCGTCGCTTGATCTTTTTGACTGCGAGCTCGCACAGATTCTTGTCGATGATGTCGCCGATATGCTCGAGATTGATGGTGAACGACACGATCTCCATGGCGCGGCGACCCTCGCGCTCGTCGAGGCTGCCACGCGTCAGCTTGGTGATATAAAGCTTGATCGCGTCGTATAGGCGGTCGACGACATTGTCCATCTTCGACACGTCGACGGCGAGCTTGCGGTCGTTGTTCATTAGCGCGGTCATGACGTCGCGCAGCATGGTCTCGATCACGTCGCCCATGCGCAACGTCTCGCGCGCGGCATTGGCCAGCGCGACCGGCGGCGTCTCCAATATGGATTCATCGAGATAGCGCGGCGCCGCCGGATCGGCCGGCCTCGGCCGATCCGGCAGGATGCGCACCAGCAGCGCGGCCATCGCATCGAGTGGCCCGATAAAGATCAGCGCCAGCGCGATGTTGAACAGCATGTGGAATTCGGCGGTCATCTTGGAAGCGTCCGGCTGCCAGGCGGGTAATGCGCGCGCCAGCGCCGGCAGGAATGGGAGCACGATCAATACGCCGACCAGCCGATTGATCAGATTGCCGAGCGGCAGGCGCCGGCTGGCCGGGTTGCCGCTGATGCCGCCCTCGACCAGCGGATTAACCGCACTGCCGAGATTGGCCCCCAGCACGAGCGCCAGCGCCGCTTCGGGCGAGACGAAATGCGAATAGGCGAGTGACATCACCAGCAGCACCACCGCGACGCTCGAATGCGCCGCCCAGGTCAGCAACGCTGCGATCGCGATGCACAGGACGGAATCATGCGTGATCGACGCCAACAATGCGCGCGCCAGCGGCGCCTGCTCGGCCGGCGCCAGCGTGTCGATCAAGATATGTAGCGCCAGCAGCGTCAGTCCGAGTCCGATGGCAATGCGGCCGAGCGCTCGCGTGAGGCTCTGCCCGCCGGCGCGGAACGTGACCACGCCAACGATGAAGAATACCGGCGCGATCACGGAGATATTGAACGACAGCGCCTGCACGATCAGCGTCGTGCCGACATTGGCGCCAAGCATAATGGCCAGCGCCGGCACCAGGCTGACGAGATCGTCGGCCGCCAGCGAGGTGGTCATCAATCCGGTCGCGGTGCTCGATTGCAACAGCGCGGTCAGGCCAAGGCCGGCGACAAAAGCGCTGAAGCGATTGCGCAGTGCCTTGTTGAGGAAGCGGCGCAGGTCCGGCCCGAACGCGCGCAGCACGCCAGTGAGGACCATGTGCAGCCCCCACAGCAGCAGCGCCACGCCGCCGAGCAGATCGAGCAGAACCAGGCTTCCCATCACGTCGCTTCCGCGTTTTGAAGTGCGCCGTGGCGTCGTCCGCCAACGGTGGCTGAAGATTTAATACCGCGGGCGAACAAAGACAAACGGGCGAGCGGCCGTGATGGTTCGCGGCCAAATCGTTAACGGCGGCTGCGGAACCGACCGATAATGCCCTGGGGAAGGAACGTTACGATCAGCACGAAAATAATTCCGAGCCAAAGAAGCCAGCGGTCGGGATGAAACAGCGCCGACATCACTGGCATGCCGACGATCTCGGCGGAGATCATCGCCAACACGTTTTGCAGATAATACTGCGCCAGGACGACCACGATCGCGCCGATGACCGCGCCGTAGAGCGAGCCCATCCCGCCGATCACCACCATCAGCAGAATGTCGATCATCAGCGTGAACGATAATGTCACGTCGGGCCCGTTGTAGCGCAGCACAAGCGCCATTAGCGCCCCCGCGAGCGCGGCCATCACCGCGGAGAGCACACACGCCAGCGTGCGGTAGGCGACGACCTGATAGCCCATCGCTTCGACGCGGAATTCGTTTTCACGGATCGCCCGCAGCACCAGACCGAGCGGCGAGTTGACCACCCGCAGCATGACCAAAAACAGGATCAGCGCGACCAGGAAGGTGATGTAGTAGGTGATCACCGGACCGTTGACGACGATACCCAGCACCGGCTCGGCGAACGGCTTGAAGCTCGGCCGCAGCAACGCCGGCACCGAAAAAGTCAATCCGTCTTCGCCGCCGGTCAGGTCGCGCCATTGCTCGGCGACGATTTGGGCAAAGCTCGCGATCGCGAGTGTGATCATGGAGAAGAAAATCGCGCGGAGGCGGAGGCTCAGCATGCCGATCAGGGCGGCGATGACCGCCGCCACGGCGGCACCGGCCGCGGCGCCAAGGAAGACCGCGCCCCAGCCAACCCAGCCCTTGGCGAGCATGATCGCGACGCCATAGGCGCCGATCCCGAAAAACATGGTGTGCGCGAAGGAGACGATCCCGGTGTAGCCGAGCATCAGGTCGTAGCTCGCCACCAGGATCACGAAGATGCAGATGCGCGACGACACGCCCAGCGCCTTGGTGCCGGGAAACAGGAAAGGAGCGAGCGCCAGCGCCAAGAGGATCGCCAGCATGATGACGTTGAGGGCGATGCGGCCGGGCGGATCGTCGGAGACGAACCAGCTTAATAACCCGGGTGCGCGACGGGTGTCTTGCTGCGCCAGCGCCATGTCAGTGCTCGGCCATGGGGAATAATCCGCGCGGCTGCCACAGTAAAATCAGCGCCATGAGCAGAATGTTCGATCCGAGCGCCATCTTCGGCGCGAGGAAGCCGACATAATTGGTGGTCAGCCCCACGAGAACGGCGCCGATGAAGCAGCCGCCGACCGAACCCAGTCCGCCGATGATCACGATAATGAACACAAGGATGGTCATGCTGTCGCCGATCTGACTGTTGACCGTTTCCTGGTACTGGCCCCACATCATGCCGCCCATGCCGGCGAGCGCGGTACCGGCCATGAACACGCCGATGAAAACCCGGCGTATGTGATAGCCGAGCGCCTGCACCATCTCGCGGTTCTCGACGCCGGCACGCACGACGAGGCCGAGCCGGGTGCATTTGAGAAAAAGATGCATGGCCAGAGCGACCGCGAGCCCGACCGCGAGCGCGGCCAGACGATAGGTTTCGATAGGCGATGAGCCGATGAACACGCTGCCGCGCAAACTCGCCGGCTTCGGCAGCACCAGCGCCTCGGGTCCCCAGATGACGATCACCAGCTGCTCGATGACGGTCAGTGCGCCGATGGTGATGAGAATCTGCCGCAGCGGCGCTCCGTACACCTGACGAATAATGATGCGCTCGAATACAAAGCCGAGCGCGCCGCTGGCGGCGGCGGCTGCGATCAGCGCTACCAGCAGCGCGATCAGATTGAGCGCCAGCGACGTTTGCATGGTCCAGCCGGCAAGCGGCCGCAGCACCGACACGGTCACATAGGCGCCGACGGTGACGAAGGCGGCGTGCGCGAAATTGAGGACGTCCATCAGGCCGAAGATCAGCGTCAGCCCGGACGCCACCAGGAACAGCATGATGCCCATGGTTAACCCGGCGACGGTCAGCGTCAGCCATGGCCCGACGCCGATCGCCGGCAACGCGGCGAGCACAATGAGCGGGGTCAGCGCGTAAGGCGCCCAGCGCCGCAGATGGTCGCGCCAATTTTTCTTCATGACGCCGTCGCCATGCTCAATCCCAGGAGCCGATGCTGCAGAGTGTCGTCCCCGGCCAGCGCCGCCATGCTGCCGGTGTGGACGACGCGGCCTTCGTCCATCACCGCGACATCGTCGCCGACCGCCTCCGCCACATGGAAATTCTGCTCGACCAGAAGAATGGTGGTTTGTTCGGCTTTCAGGCGAAGTAGCGCCTCCACAAGCTGGTCCACCATCGCCGGCGAGAGTCCCTTGGTCGGTTCATCAATGAGCAGGAGCCGGCGTTGTTCGATAATGGCGCGCGCGATCGCCAGCATCTGCTTCTGTCCGCCGGACAGCGAGCCCGCCGCCGAATCCCATTTCACTTTCAGCATCGGGAAACTGTCGAGCACGCGGTCGAGATAGGGCTGCGCGAAGCCGCGCGGCGCGGTGGCGAGCAGCATATTCTCGCGCACCGTGAGTTTGCCGAAGATGCCCATGTTTTCCGGAACGTACGCAATGCCGAGCCGGGCGATGTGCGGGGTTTCCAATGCGGTGAGCGATTGCGCATCGAAGACGATTTCCCCCTGGCGCGCCCGCCACAGGCCCATGATGGTGCGCAACGTCGTGGTCTTGCCGGCGCCGTTTCGCCCCAGCAGCATGGTGACGCGCCCGCGGCGCGCCGCCAGATTGACGCCGTGCAAAATGCGGTAGCGGCCGATATCGGTGTAGACGCCCTCGAGCCGCAACAACGCGTCGGCGGTAACGGTCATTGCAACGCTTCGCCGCGCACGGCGGCGCTTTGCTGCACGCCGAGATAGGCCTGCTGCACCACCGGCAATGCCACGACCTCCGCCGGCGCGCCGTCGGCGATCAGCATGCCGTCCTGCAGGACGATGATCCGGTCGGCTAGCCGCGTCACCACGTCCATGCGGTGCTCGACCAACAGCACGGTCTTGTGCGTCTCCTCCTTAATGCCTTCGATCAGGTCGAGGATGGTCGGGATTTCGTCGAGGCTCATGCCGGCGGTCGGCTCGTCGAACATCAGCACCTGCGGTTCCAGCGCCAGCAGGATCGCGACTTCAAGCTTGCGCTGGTCGCCATGCGACAGCGCCGCCGCGATGAGGTTGGCGCGCGAAACTAGTTTCACCCGGTCAAGCCAATGCTGGGTCTGATCCCGCACTCGTCTGTCGCGCGCCGCGATGCTGAGGAAATCGAAGCGGATTTGCGCGACCGACTGCACGGCAAGCCGGACATTCTCGAACACGGTCAGACTGGGATAGAGATTGATCAGCTGAAACGCGCGGCCTAGCCCGAGCCGCGTACGGTGCGGCGCGCCCATACGGGTAATGTCCCTGCCGAACAGGCTGACGCTGCCTTGCGTCGGGCGCAGCTGCCCGGAGATCAAATTGAAATAAGTGGTTTTGCCGGCGCCGTTCGGGCCGACGATGGCGGTCAGCGTACCGCGGTGAAAAGCGCAGGTCACCGCATCGACCGCGACCTGACCGCCGAAGCGGATGGTCAGATCGCGCGTCGACAGGGCAGGGACATCATCCGTCACGCCACGGCCCCCATTCCCCCGGAACTACTGACGATGATTGGCGATCGGAATCTTCATCTCGTCGATGGAGATGACGCGGGTCACTTCGGGGATCGCCCAAACCACATTCGGGTCGACCTTGATCTTGAAAGCGTACATCGGCTGCAACAGCTGGTGGTCTTCCTTGCGGAACATCACTTTTCCCTTCGGCGAATCGAACGCCATGCCTTCCATCGTGGCGATGAGCTTCTCGGCATCGGTCGAGCCGTTGGTCTTTTTCAGCGCCTCGACCACGGCCTGTGCCGCGATGAAGCCGCCGCAGGTGAAGAAATCCGGCGGGTAGCCATTAAAGCGCTTCTTGTTTTCGGCGATCAGCCAGTCGTTCGCCGGGTTCTTGGGGATGTCGTAATAATAGTAGGCTGCGCCCTCCAGGCCCGGGAAATCCTTGTAGGCGACCAGCGCCGGCAAGATGTTGCCGCCGGTTGCTACGGAGATTTTCAACCGCTCCGGGTCCATCGCCTTGAGCGCGCCCATCGGGTTGCCGCCGGCCCAATTGAGGAAAATCACTTTGTGGCCCTGCTCCTTGGCCAGCGCATCGAAGATGCGCTGATAGGGGGCGGTGAAATCGGTGGTCATCGGCGGCGCATATTCTTCAGCCGCCAGCTTGGCGCCGGTCGGCGCCAGCGCCGTCTTGAAAGCGGTCACGAAATCGCGGCCGAACGCATAGTCCTGCGCAAGCGTCGCCACCACGGTGCCTGGCTTGCCGATCGCGAGCGCGTTCGACACCGCGTCCTGGCTGGAGTTGCGGCCGGTGCGGAAGATGTAGCGGTTCCATTTGTCGCCGGTGATCGAATCCGCCACCGCTGGCTCGACGATGAAAATCTTTTTGTTGTCTTGCGCGACCGGCAGCATCGCCAGCGCCACGGCAGAACTGGTCCCGCCGACCGCGATTTCGGCGCCGTCGTCGTTATAGGCTTCGTTCAAAAGATTGCGGCCGACGTCGGGCCGGGTCTGGCTGTCTTTCTCGATGACGACGAGCTTTCGCCCGGCAACCGTCATGGTGCCGTTAGTCGCATAAGCGAGCCCCATGGCGAAGCCGGCGGAGGTCTGCTTGGCATAGGCCTCAAGCGGCCCGGTCTTGTCGGTGATCAGCGCAATCTTGAGGTCGTCGGCACGGGCTTGCACCGAGCAAAGGGCGGCAAATGCTACGCCCATGGCGATCCAAGCGCCGTTTCTGGTCTGCCGAGACATGACGTTCATCTGCCGCTCTCCTTGGATGGGCGCACGCTGTCCAAAAGGGCTCAGCGTGCTGTTATATGAAACGGCCGCCGTTGGTCGGCGGCACTTTTTACAAGCTTGGTCTGAATCAGGCTGTTGCACAAGCGTCATGCTGCAGCGCCACTGCGTCGCTTGCCGGCGATTGCGAATGGATCCCCGATCCGGCCGATCACGGGTCGAGTTCGGTGTCCCAATAGAGATAGTCGAGCCAGCTATCATGCAGATAGTTCGGCGGGAATAGCCGCCCGTTGCGGTGCAGGTGCTGGACCGAGGGCTGGAACGGCCGCTGCGAGGGCCACATCTTCGACTCTTCCGGCGTCAGGTTGCCCTTCTTCAGGTTGCACGGCGAGCAGGCGGCGACGACGTTATCCCAGACCGTATGGCCGCCGCGCGAGCGTGGCAGGAGATGGTCGAAGGTCAGGTCGTCGCGGGTGCCGCAATACTGGCAGGAGAAACGGTCGCGCAAGAAGACGTTGAAGCGGGTGAAGGCCGGATGGGTCGAGGGCTTCACGAAGGTCTTGAGCGAGACCACGCTCGGCAACTTCATTTCGAGGCTGGGGCTGTGCACCGAGCGGTCGTAATTGGCGACGATGTTCACGCGTTCGAGGAACACCGCTTTGATGGCATCCTGCCACGACCAAAGCGACAGCGGGTAATAGCTCAGCGGACGAAAATCCGCGTTCAACACCAGCGCCGGGAAGCCGGATGGCGATACGTGTGCGTTCAAGACGACATTCCTACCGACTAGAATGCCGCACTGCGGCTATGGCCCCCAGTTTATAGGCAGACGTGACAGGATTGTGAAGCCCGTCCGGGGGGTTAAGGCGAATTGTGGCGGCGCCGGTCAGCGCCGCGCATTAAAGCTCCGCGCCAGAAATTCACCTCCGTGACGCAGCCCCTCGGGATCGATGCCGTGACCGACGCCGGCGGAAACATGCCATTGCGCCGGCACCCCGAACGCGGCGAGCCCTTGCGCGGCCGCAAACAATGCCTGGACCGGAATAAGCTCGTCCTGGTCGCCATGCACCAGCAGCACCGGCGGCCGTGACCTGATCTCGGCGGCGACGGTTTCTGGATTGCCGTCAGGCGGCAACACCAGCAATCCCGAATAACCGACGATCGCCGCCGGCGGCACCGCGCGTCGCAGGCCGACATGCAGCGCCATCATCGTGCCCTGGCTGAAACCGACCAGCGCCAGCGCCGACGGCGGCACATTCTGGCGTTGCAACTCGGCGTCGATGAAACGATTGAGCACCGGGGCCGCCTTATTGACGCCGACCCAGCGTTCGTTGGGATCGCGAAAAGTCAACCCGAACCATTGCCGGCCGACGGGCGCCTGTGCGCATGCTTCCGGCGCGTGCGGCGAAACGAACGCCGCGTGCGGCAACAATTCCTGCCAGACGCGGCCGAGCTCGATGAGATCGTTGCCGTCGGCGCCGTAGCCGTGCAGAAACACGACGAGCTGTCGCGCGCCGCCGGAACGCGGCGCCAGCCGCGGGCCATCAAGCTCAACCGCCATGCGCGCTCCTTCACGGCCTCTGTGGTGCGCCACGAAAGCGAAACAGTCGTGGCGCAAGCATCATGCTTTAGCCAAGAGCGCCGCGATGTGTCTATGTCAGAATGCGGCGTGGAGGCGCCCGGCGAATACGTTCACCGGGCCACGGTTTTCATTGTAGCCGGGATTGACGATGAACTGATAGTCGAAGCCGACTCTCAACGACTGCGTTACCGCATAGCTGTAGTAGGCCTCGATGATTTGCTCGAGGCCGTAATTCGTCAGTGAACCGTCGCCGATGAGGATACCCATGCCGCCAGCATTGAAATAGGCGATGTGGGCTGGCGCCAGACCGTTGACGATGCCGGTGACGCCGACCGTGTCGTCAGGCCGTCCCCAATTTTTGCCAGTCATTGAGACGCCCGCCTGGACGGTGCGGTCGATGTCGGTGAAGTCCCACGGTTCGACGTTACCGTCGGCCCAGCCCGCGCGCATGAACACGCCCGCCCAATCATTCACTTGCTGTTCGAGGTTGAGACTCACGCCCGGCCGGAGGCGGTAGATGCGGTCCGCCACCAGCGCGTTGTTGACGTCGCTTAAGGGGCTGCCCGGTGCTGCCGCGGCTGCAGTCGCAACCGCATCCTGGAAGTTCCCCATCCGGCCATGGATGACGAAGCCGGTGATTTTGAGCTTGCCGGGCTCTCCCCACAATTCATGGCGCTCTTCGATTTCGGCGACATATTCCTGCTGGTTGAAACCTTCATCGAGCCCGTAGGCGTTGGCGGTAATGGGGTCCGCAAGAGCGCTGCTGGTTTCAGCGGGCACCGCCGACATATCGAAAACGCCGGCGCGAAAAGCGAAGATGCCCTGGTACCATTCGGCCGCCGCGCCGTAGCTGTAGCCCCAGGCGTCGCCGGCATAATCGAACGTGCCGGCGTTGATCGCTGACCAGTTCAGGAAATCTGTTTTTGGATTGTTGGCGTATTTATTGGTGTCGAACATGTCCACGACGGAGAACTTGCCGACCCACACCACGAGACGATTCGCCGTCTGCGAGCCGGCGAACTGATTGATGTCGGCATCGACTTTCTGCGTGTCGCCGCCGAGATCGATGGTTTGCCGAACGAAATAGCGCTGCACGCGCGCGTAAGGGTCACTGAAGCCAAGCTTGTAAGCTTCGCCGCTCGTAAATCCGGCGACGCCGTGGGTTTCGGAAAGGCCGTGGCCCTGGTCGATTTCGGGATCGACCCAGAGTTCGGCGCCTTGCCACAGCCGCAAGCCGGCGAACAGCGTGGCGTCGATTGTCTCGCGGCCGTTGGCGGCGGCCTGCAGACTGTTGGTGCCTGTGGACCCGGGTGGCGAGCGGAATGGCGCCGTGCCTTGCTCGACGAATGTAGATTGGCCGTGGAAATTGACGTTATCCGGGTCCACCGCTAACGGTCCTTTGGCGACCAGCGGACGGCTGAGCGGCGCGCCGTTGTCGAACTGGTAATTGACGCCCGCGCGCACTTCCTGAAGCAGGAAATTGGAGGTGAAGGGCTGCGCTCCGGCCGAGTAGGGGTAAGTCAGTTTGCCGAAATCGAGGAACAGATATTCGAGCTTGGCGGTCCAATGCGGTGCGATCGGTGCTTCAACGCCGCCACCGGCTGCCCAACCCAGGCGCCAGATGAAGGGCATTTCCGTCGTGCCGGTTGTGAGATTGTTCAAGGTCTGTTGGCCGTAATACCAGGCGAATCCCCCCGTCGCGTAGAACAGCCAGCTTCCGGGCGCGTAGCCGATGCGGCCGCGCGCGGTGCCGGAAGCCAGCATCGCTTCGGTCAAGTTTTCCGCGTTCCCCGCCGCCGATGTGAAGTTGATGTTCGGCCCGGTGCTCAATCCCGTAATGCTGGGAAAGTTCGGAATTGTGAAATCCGCTTCGCCACCGATCAGGACGCGATTCGGCAACAGGTAATTGTAGCCACCCTGGATGCCCGCGACGAAGCTGCCGGCTTCGTCAAAGGTGTTGATCGTCTGATAGAGCGGCGACGAACCCGCCGCGCCGGGCGTCGACCAATTCGACGTACCGAACGCGCCGCCGATATGGCCGCCGAGATAAAAGCCAGTCCAATTATAGCCCGGACCCATGAACGACGGCGCCTTGAGCGGCATGATGCCGATATCGTCGGCGGCGGCGCCGCTTGCCGATGCGACGATGATTGCGATGCTCGCACCGGCCGCCCCGATCAGCGAGCGGGCGCGACCAGAACAGAAAGACCGATTCGAAGAACGAAAAAATTTCCGCGACATCGGCGAGCGCCCCAGTTCTTGGCCGCAAGCAAAACAACGGCACAAAGGACGCGTCAACGCTTATGTTTTAGAATTAATGTAGATCGAAAGTAAACTTCGGACGCTTCGCAAGTATTTCGTCACGAAATCTTCATTCGGTTCCTGCGCGCAATTTTTTATCGCGGCACCTTGCCCGCCGCCTGCGTGCGCTGTGTGAGCGCGCCGAACAATAAGCCAAGCGTCGCCCACATAATGAACTGCGCGCCAAGCGATGCGATGCGAAAATTCAACAATACAGCGGCCGGAAATGCGTCGGGAACTTCATTGACCGCCGGCAGTAAAAATCCCGCCGTCGTCACCACCGCCACGTAGCAGGCGGCTACCGAAAGGTTGGCGTTCCACGAGCCGAGGGGCGCAACAAAGACCGCCTTGAGCGACACCGATGCGACCATTGCCGCAAGCGAAATTGCAATCATGATAAAGTAAAGTGCGGTGCGCAGCCAGATTGTTTCGGCGTCGCCAACGGCCGGCGGACTTGCCGGATATTTTAGGTTTGGAACGAGATAGATGGCGACGAAGCCAACCGCGGCCAGCAAGGCGGATACGCCCCGCGCGCTCAGCGGTCCGGGAATGCGCCCATACGCGAAGGCGAAGGCGAGGCCGAACAGCCCGCCGAACGCCGCGCTGTAAACCATGACGGCGGTGAACAATCCGAGCCCGGCCTGCACCGGCCGGCTGACCAGCTCGGGTACTTCCGCGGGCATGGCCATGCCTTTGGGCTTTTCGGCTTCGGCTTTGGCTTCGTCCATTTGCGTCTCGAACGCGATGGCGCGATCGATCTGCGGCTCGCCGTAGACTTTCAGAAAGCCGAACGAGAGCAGACCCGCGACGATGCCGACGAGCATGCCGCGGACGAGAAACGTCCTGACCATGGGTTAGCTCCCTGTCAGCGTGTCAGTGACAGGGAAAGCCAAGGAGGTGCCGTCCGTCGTGCACGAATTCGTGTACGTATTTGCCGCTGATCAGCGAGGTTGCGCCCTGTTCGGCGCCGACGAAATAGATTGCCAACAGCAAAATGAGCCCGGCGAAAATCGCCCAAGGCAGCCATTCGCGCAGCGGTATAGCGGCAACCGGAAGCGTCGGTGCGAAGGTCGTGCTTGTCATCTTTGTTCTCCTGGGATTGCGCGTCCCGTTAGAGTTTCAGCCATTCGCGGGGAGGGTCTGGCTATCGGCATGAAACACCAGCCGAATACAGTGGCGCGACCGCGCCGGAATTTCACCGGCTTCCTTCTTCGCGAAGACTCAAGAAGCATAGGGACATGCACGCCGCGTTGTCAACGAACAGCGCGGCGCTTTTGCTTGCGCGCTTTCGGGCGTTTGCCGCGTTTTGACGGACGCGCCGCGCGCTTGGCGGATGCCTTCGCCGCCGTCGCGGATGTGCGATAGTAGCTCCACAGAATTCTGGCAGCGACCGCGCGCCAAGGCCGCCATGCTTCGGCCAACGCCAGCATTTCTTTCTCGGTCGGCCGCGCCGACAACGCAAACGCGACGCGCGCGGCTTCCCGCAAGGCCAGATCGCCCGCCGGCCACGCGTCGCCGTGGCCGAGGCAAGACAGCAAGTAAATATCGGCGGTCCATGGACCGATGCCGTGAATGGCGGTCAGCGCCGCATGCGCCTCCTCCGCGGCAAGCTCGGCAAGGCCTGTGAGCACTAGTTCGCCGCGTTTCACCGCCCGCGCAATCGCTTTGAGCGCGCGGATTTTCGGCGCGGACAATCCGAGCCGCGCCAGCCGCGCCGGGCGGGCGTGCAAGATGGCTTCCGGCTCGAACGGATCGAAGGCCGCGGCGAGCCGCCCCCAGATCGTGCCAGCGCTGGCGGTGGAAAGCTGCTGCGCCACAATAATGGCGGCAAGTGCGGCGAAACCGTCTTCGCGCCGCCGCAGTGACGGCCGGCCGGTTTTGGCCAAAAGCTCGGCGAGGCGCGGATCGGCTTCGCCGAGCGCGGCCAGCGCAAGGTCGAGGTCGGCCTCACTGTGGATGTAGGACTTGGCCATCGCCACTATCTGATTGATCGCTGCATCGGATGCGTCAACCCTGATCGCAGCAGCAAGCACAAATGCACACCCGGATCCTGCGCTTCGCGCCGAGCCCGAACGGACATTTGCATTTGGGACACGCCTATTCGGCGTTGCTCAACGCGGACATGACGCGCGACATCGGCGGGCGGCTGCTGTTGCGCATTGAGGATATCGATGCCTCACGCTGCCGCCCCGAATATGAGGCGGCGATCTACGAGGACTTGGCTTGGCTGGGCGTGACCTGGGAGCCGGAGGTCAGGCGGCAAAGCCAGCACTTCGACGATTACCAGGCGGCGCTCGACAAGCTCGAAGCCGCCGGGCTCATCTATCCGAGCTTCGAGAGCCGCAGCGACATCGCCGCGCTTGTCGCCGAGCGTGACAGCAAAGGCGGCTGGCCGCGCGATCCGGATGGTGTGCCGCTCTATCCTGGCAATGCGCGCAAGCTTTCTTCTACCGAACGCGAACGCCGTCGGCGCGCCGGCGATGCGTTCGCGCTGCGGCTGGCGATGGATCGAGCGGTTGCGCGGGGGGGTGTGCTGACCTGGAACGAGACCGGTGCCGGTCCGCAGGGCCAATCCGGCTTGGTCGCGGCGGCCCCGCAAATGTGGGGCGACGTCGTGCTCGGCCGCAAGGACGTCCCAACCAGCTATCACCTCGCTGTCGTGGTCGACGATGCTTTGCAGGGCGTGACCGACGTGGTGCGCGGGCAAGACCTGTTCTGGTCGACCGGCATCCACCGGCTATTGCAGGCGCTGCTTGCCCTGCCTGAGCCGGCCTATCATCATCACCGGCTCATTCTCGATGCCGCCGGCCATAAACTGTCGAAAGCCACCTTGGCGACCAGCCTGCGCGAACTCCGCGCCGGCGGCGCTAGGGCGGTGGATATCCGCCGCATGATCGGCCTGGGACGCTGAACATTTTATCTGCTCCGTGCGATAAACGTTCGGCGCCCGGGGGGCCGCCATGGCGCGACTGAGAGCAAAACGGAAATCCACCGCGAAGCCCGCGCGGCGCCGAACGCGGCGCATGTCGGCGCCTTCGGCGCGCGTCAGCGAGGCTTCGCTGGTCGCTTACGCGCACGACATCCGCACCGCGCTCACCGGCATCCTGGCGCTTGGCGAATTGCTGGCGAGCTCAAATCTCGGCGAGCGCGAGCGGCGCTGGGCATCAGAGATCAAGGACAGCGCCGAGCATCTCGCCTCGCTGACCACGTTGATGATCGACGCGGCCAAGGCCGGCGCCGGCGCGCTCAAGCTTCGCCAGGAACCCTTCCGGCCCCAGCGGTTGATCGCGGCGCTGGCGGATGCGCTGACGGTTCGTGCTGAAACCAAAGGGCTGCGCGCGGCGGTGGCGGTCGCGGTCGACGTTCCGAAACTGCTGTTGGGTGACACGGTGCGGCTGCGCGCCGCGATCGAAAATCTCATCGACAACGCGGTGAAATTCACCGAGAGCGGCAGCGTGCAACTCGACGTGCGAGCGGAGCGATTGGCGCGCGGCAATGCGGAGCTCATTTTCACGATCGCCGATACCGGCATCGGCCTCAAAACCGGCGAGATCAAACGCCTGTTCCGCCCGTTCACACAGGCGAACGCGGATATCGCCCGGCGCTACGGCGGCGCCGGCCTTGGGCTCGCGGTGGTCAAGGCGCTGGCCAAGCGGATGGGCGGCGATCTGAAAGTTACCAGCGCGCCCGGACGCGGTTCGACATTCCGTTTTTCCGCCGTGCTGCCGATCGGGCTCGGCACCCCGGCCGGACGCACGCCGGCGCCACAACAGGTCGCATCCGCCCGGCCGCTCGCCATTCTCTGTGCCGAGGACAATCCGTATGGCCGGGTCATCCTCAACACCATTCTCGGCGAACTCGGCCACCGCGCCGATTTCGTCAATTCGGGCGAGGAGGCGGCCGCGGCGGTGGCGCGCGGCTATGACGTAGTGCTGATTGACGTCACCTTGCCGGGTATCGACGGCCTGGAGGCGACCCGCCGCATCCGCGCGCAGCCTGGCGCTGTGGGGCTTACGCCGATCGTCGGCATATCCGGCCGCGGCGGTCCCGGCGACGAAGATGCCGCGCGCGTCGCCGGCATGAATTTTTATCTGCGCAAGCCGGTCAGCCCGAGCGCGCTGAGCGAGGCGATCGCCGCGGTATCGGTAAAAAAAGTAACGCGCTAGCCGGTCGCGGTGGCGAGCGGCTTTGGGCTGTCGGCGAAGGTGATGAAATCCACGCCGGCCCCAGCTTGCGCTTCGTTGAGCGGCAACGCGTAGCGCACGCTGGCGCCGTCGCGTCCGATTTCCGTAAAGCCGAGACGCGGATAAAGCTCGCGCACCAGCGCGTTCTTGGCGGTCGGTAAATATTCGCCGATCAGCCGGCGCGCGCCCAAATCGCGCGCGTGGGCGGCGATGTCGGCGAAGATCGCGTCCTCGACCTTGCGCCCGAACACCCGGCACGACATCAGCCAGAGATCGATGCGCGCGTCGGCGTCGGAATCGCGCGCCACCGCGACGACGCTGATGATACCGTTGTCGCCGAAACGGTCGGTGAGCCGGTAACAGCGCCCGAAACCGCTTCGGGTTGCGGCGGTAAGTTCGGCCCAGTTATAGCGCCGCGTCGTCAGATTGAACTGGTTGGTCTTCTGGATCAGCTCGCCAACGCGTTCGCGCGCTTCCTCGAGCGGCGATGCGCGCAGCATCATTTCAAGCCCGCGCAAAAACTCCCGGTAATCGCCGGTATCGCGCTGCGCTGCGTCGCGCGCTTCGTTCTCCGCATACATGCGGTGGCGATTAAGCGACTCGCCGGTGATGACCCGGTGATCGAACAAGCCGGTGGTGAGTAACATTGGCACGCGCTGCGCCGGATCATCGGGCAGTTCCGGTACCGCGATATCGGGGAAGCGCCGCCGCACCTCGGCGCGCTCGACCGGATTGTCGTCGAGAAAGACGACGCCGGCGGTGGAGAGCTTGAGCCGGTCGAGGATGCGCCCAAGGCTCGACGATTTCGGCTCCCAGTGAATCTCCGCCGCGGCAAAATCATCCGCGCGCAGGATCATTTCGGGACGTTTGGCGAACACCTCCTGCACGGCGGCCGGATCGTTCTTGCTGGCGACCGCCAGCAGGATGCCTTTGCCACGCAAGTCCTGCAGGAATGCCTGCAAACGCAGAAAATGCCGGCCCTTGCCGGCCGGATCGAGGTCGATTCCGTCATAACCGTCGTCGCCGACCCGGCCGCCCCAAAGCGTGTCGTCGAGGTCGACCACGACAAGCTTGCAGCGCGGCGCGACAACGCCGGCAAGCGCAGCGGCCAACAAGCCGAGCATGGCGGGCGTGCGGTCGGGATGAAACGGCAACTTGGCGGTGTCGTAGAAGCGGTCGTCGAACCAGGCGGCCGCGCCGATCCGGCGAATGAGCGGTTCGGTGTCGATCAGCGTCACCCGCGGCAGCGTCAGCGCCGCGCGCAGTCCGTCGTTGACCGCGCGCCGCCAGGCGTAAGCGCCGCTGTTGTCGCTGAGTTCGTCGACGAGCGGCTCCGGCAACGTGATCAGGAAATGCGCGTCACCCGTTTTCAGTGCCGCTTGCACCGCCGCAGTTACGCTGGCAACGACAGCTTCGGCGGTACGCAGCGATCCGTAAGCGAGTTCGATCGAGGTCAGCGCAAGGAAGACATGCGTCGGCGCGAACGCCTGCAGCGCCGAACCCGGCTCGAGCAACTCGGCCCGCCACTGGTTGTAGGGACTTTCGTAAGTCGCGGCCGTGAGGTTGCGCGCGGCCAGCGCGAGGGGAAATCCACGGGCGAGAAATTGCGTCGAATAATTTCCTGTGAGCGCGAGGCGAATCTTCGGCCAGGCGGGCAGATGCGGCGCGCGGGCGGTTTCGTAATCGCGCGCGCAGGCCGCGAGCTGTTGTAATGTGTGTGCCGCCGCGTAGCGCTCCAGCAGCGCCGCGAGTTTGTCGTCGTCGTTCATCGGCGCAGTCCAGGCTTCATGCCTGCACGCCCTTTTCTTGCAGCAGCGTGACCAATTCGCTCACATTGCGCAGGCCGGCCAATTCGTCGGTGGTCAAAGCAACACCGAGCTTCATCTCGATCTCCACCGCCAGAATAATGTGGTTCAGCGAATCCCACAGCGGAATTTGCGACGCGTCGAGTTCCTCGCTCAGCACCAGATCTGGGTCGATGACGCCGCGAAAAATCGGTTCGAGCTTGCGCAAAACGGCTTCCCTGCTGCTCAAACTCTATCTCCAATCTGCGGCACGGTTTTATGCGCTGGCAGCGCGGTGAACAAGCGCCTTAGCCATCGCGCCGGTGGTGATCTTGGCCCGGCAATGACTTACAATGCTGCTGTGTAATGTGATCTTTTTGCGCGACCAAGGCGAGGCAGTTTATGGGTGACGGCGGCTTTGACGCGAGGCGCGGATGAAATCCGAGGCACGTTACCGGCCGGTTCCGCTGCACCGGCGGTGGATCAACGACATCATCCATTTCGGCAAGAAGTCCCACGTCATGGGCGTATCGTGGCAAATTAACATTGCACCGGTGCTGGCGGCGCGCGCCGCGCGCCAGCCGGCCGTTGGCTGGGCCGCAATCTGGATAAAGGCGCTGGCGCTGGTCAGCGTCCGCCGGCCGGAGTTGCGCACCGCCTATCTGCCGTTTCCGTGGGCCCGCCTCTATGTGCATCCGCATTGTATCTGCTCGGTCGCCATCGATCGGACATGGCGGGAGGTCTCCGCGGTGTTTTTCGAGCAATTCGTGCGGCCGGAACAGAAGTCGCTGGCCGCTCTCGATGCTGCGCTCCGCAGCCTCAAGCAGGTTCCGGTCGAGAGCGTCGGCAGCTTCCGTCGCCTGATCCGCTTTGCGCGTCCGCCCGTCCCGGTGCGCCGGCTGATCTGGAGCTTAACCCTTAATTGGTTCGGGCCGCCGCGCGCGAAATATATTGGCACTTGCGGCGTCAATCCGTTTCCGACCGGCGGTACCATCCATCAATCGGCGATGCCGGTTTCGTTCATGCTCTATTTCGGACTGGTCAAGCCGAACGGCGACGCTCAGCTTCAGGTCTTCTACGATCATCGCGTCGCCGACGGCATCGAGGTCTTCCGGATAGTCCGCGACATCGAAGCCGCGCTTAACCGCGACATCGCGGGCGAGCTCGGCGCGCCGCCGGCAAGCTCCGAAACGCCGCCGTTGGTGGCCTCGATCGGTAAATAGCGATTACGATTCTGCCTTGTTGCCTTCGACGATACGGACGAGGTCAGCCATGATGCGGTTCAATTCAAAATTCTTCGGCGTATAGACCTCCGCCACGCCGGCATCCTTCAGCGCACTGGCATCCTGCGGCGGAATAATGCCGCCGACTACGATCGGCACGTCTTCAAGCCCTGCCTCTTTCATGCGTGCGATGACGTCGGCCACCAGCGGCAAATGCGAACCGGAAAGAATCGACAGGCCGACGACGTGCACGTTTTTTTCCGCAGCCGCCGCGGCGATCGCTTCAGCGGTGAGCCGGATGCCGTCGTAGACGACGTCCATCCCGGCATCGCGCGCACGCGCGGCGATTTGCTCGGCGCCGTTGGAATGGCCGTCGAGGCCGGGTTTGCCGACCAGGAATTTCAGCCGCCGGCCGAGTTTCTTCGAGACGCGGTCGACCTCGGCGCGGATATCGTCGAGTCCTTCGGCATCGTTGCGCATGGCGGTGCCGACTCCGGTCGGTGCCCGGTATTCGCCGAACGCGGCTCGCAGCGCTAAACCCCATTCGCCGGTGGTGACGCCGGCTTTGGCGCAGATAATCGACGGCGGCATGATATTGGCGCCGCTTTTGGCCGCCTTGCGCAACTCGGCAAGTGCGGCGGCGACTGCCTTCTCGTCACGCGCGGTCCGCCAGGTTTTGAGCCGCGCGATCTGGCCGGCTTCGGCCTCCTCCGACACGGTAAGGATCGTGTCGGCAGCGTCGGCCAGCGGCGATGGCTCGGTTTCGATGAAGCGGTTCACGCCCACCACAGTCTGCTCGCCGCGCTCGATCGCCTCGACCCGGCGCGAATTCGATTCAACCAGCCGCTGCTTGAGATAACCCGATTCGACGGCCGCGACAGTGCCGCCCATCTGCTCGATCTGCGCAAGCTCTTCCCGGGCGGCTTGTTTCAGCTCGGCGACCTTGGCGGCGATCACCGGCGATCCGTCGAATACGTCGCCGTATTCCAAAAGATCGGTTTCGTAGGCGAGGATCTGCTGCATGCGGAGCGACCATTGCTGGTCCCACGGCCGCGGCAGGCCGAGCGCCTCATTCCAGGCCGGCAGCTGCACCGCGCGCGCGCGCGCGCCTTTCGACAACGTCACCGACAGCATTTCCAGAAGGATGCGCGCGACGTTGTTTTCCGGCTGCTGCTCGGTCAGGCCGAGCGAGTTGACCTGCACGCCATAGCGAAAGCGCCGTTGCTTGGGGTCGGTCACGCCATAGCGCTCGCGCGTGATCTCATCCCATAATTCGGTGAAGGCGCGCAGCTTGCAGACTTCGGTTACGAAGCGCAGCCCCGCATTGACGAAGAAAGAGATGCGCCCCACCACCTCGCCGAATTCCTCCGGCGCGCATTGGCGCGATGCCTTGACCGCATCAAGCACGCCGATGGCGGTGGCAAGCGCAAAGGCGAGTTCCTGCACCGGCGTCGCGCCGGCCTCCTGCAGATGATAGGAGCAGACGTTCATCGGATTCCATTTCGGCATTTCCTTGGTCGTGAACAAAATCACGTCCTTCGTCAGCCGCATCGACGGGACCGGAGGAAACACATAGGTTCCGCGCGAGAGATACTCCTTGATGATGTCGTTCTGCGTCGTGCCGGTGAGTTGTTGACGCGGAACGCCTTGCTCGTCGGCGAGCGCCACGTAGAGCGCGAGCAGCCAGGCGGCGGTGGCGTTGATCGTCATCGACGTGTTCATCTCGCCGAGCGGGATGCCGTCGAACAGCACGCGCATGTCACCGATATGCGAGATCGGAACGCCGACCTTGCCGACTTCGCCCTTGGCGAGCGGATGATCGCAGTCGTAGCCGGTCTGGGTCGGCAGATCGAAGGCAACCGACAGACCGGTCTGCCCCTTGCTCAGATTCTTGCGGTAAAGCCCGTTCGACGCCTTCGCGTCGGAATGGCCCGCATAGGTGCGGAAAATCCACGCTTTGTCGCGCTTTGGCTGCTCGCCCATGAATCTTCGACGCGTTCCGGCCCGGCCAATGTGACGCGAATTTTATTGCGATGCAACATGCACAAAGGAGCGCTATCCTGATTGTCATACGCCGCGTGTCGATCTTAGGCTGTGAGGGGAACTTTGCGCAGGGTCCGCGGTTTGATTTTTGCGATTGGATCGTCGGTGACGCCGCCGCTTTCCGTGCGGGTTTGGTGGGCATGGATCCGATTCCGTGCTGCGGGGCGCGTAGGGTGGGCTGGATGACCGGACTTTTCGTCGACGAAAAAACGCGAGCATCCGCCAGTGCTATCGCCCGCTTTCTGGTCAAAGGTGCCGTAGCTCTGATCGCGGCTCAGTCAGTCAGCGGTTGCACGGACGGCGTGCTTGATCCGCACGGGCCGATCGCGTCCGACGAGAGGACCATTCTTTTCAACTCGCTGGCGATCATGCTGGCGATCGTCATTCCGACGATATTTGCCACTTTGGGGGTCGCGTTCTGGTTTCGCGCGTCGAACACGCGCGCGCCTTACCTGCCGGATTTCCACTACTCCGGGCTCCTCGAAATGATGGTGTGGTCAATCCCGGCGATGACGGTGATGCTGCTCGGCAGCCTGTGCTGGGTCGGTGCGCATGATCTCGATCCGCCAAAGCCGATTGCTTCCAACGCCGAGCCGCTAACCATCCAGGTCGTGTCGCTCGACTGGAAGTGGTTGTTCATCTACCCGGAGCAAGGCATTGCCAGCGTCAATGCACTGACGATCCCGGCGGCGACGCCGATCAAGCTTGAACTGACGTCATCGGGCGTGATGAACAGCTTCTTCGTGCCGCAGCTGGCCGGCCAGATTTACACCATGGGAGCGATGACGACGCGTTTGCAATTGATGGCGCGGGAGCCGGGAAGCTATGAGGGCCGCTCGGCGAATTTCAGCGGCAGCGGTTTCTCCGACATGTATTTCTTTGTCCACGCGGTGCTGCCGGACCAATTCACGGCGTGGGTCGGCCAGACCAAGGGTGCGGGACCGGCGCTCGATCGGCAAAGTTATGACGAGCTAGCGAAGCCGAGCGCCGCCGTGGCGCCTTTGACCTACGGTTCTGTCAGCCCCGGACTGTTCGGGGCACTGGTCAGCGACGCCATGCAGCCTGACGGGCGTTTCTGCACCGCGCGCAACGACTGAGGGACGGAGGGGCGCCCTTTGAACATTCTCGGCAAGCTCACCTGGAGCGCAATCCCGATCCATGAGCCGGAGGCCATGATCGCTTCCGCTCTGATGATAGTTGGGACGCTCGCCGTGCTGTCATGGATCACTGTGCGCGGCTATTGGCCGTATCTGTGGCGCGAGTGGCTGACCTCAGTCGATCACAAGCGCATCGGCGTGATGTATTGCGTGCTGGCGCTCTTGATGCTGCTGCGCGGCTTCACCGATGCGATCATGATGCGCGCGCAGCAAGCCTTCGCCGCCGGCTCATCGGAGGGGTATCTGCCGCCCGGGCATTTCGACCAGATCTTCTCGGCGCATGGCACTATCATGATCTTCTTCATGGCGATGCCGTTCATGATCGGGCTGATGAATTTTGCCGTACCGTTGCAGCTCGGCGCGCGCGATGTCGCCTTTCCGACCTTGAATTCGGTGAGTTTTTGGCTCACCGCTTCGGGCATTCTGTTGACCAACGTTTCATTGGTGATTGGCGAATTCGCCAAAACCGGCTGGGTAGCCTATCCGCCGCTTAGCGAGCTGAAATACTCGCCCGGCGTTGGCGTCGACTATTATCTCTGGGCGCTGCAGATCGCCGGCGCCGGCACGCTGATGACCGGGATCAATTTCGTCACCACCATCCTGAAATTGCGCGCTCCCGGCATGAGTTATATGCGGATGCCGATCTTCTGCTGGACGGCGCTGGCCACCAACCTGCTCATCGTCGCAGCCTTTCCGGTGCTGACCGCCACCTTCGCCATGCTGCTGCTCGACCGTTATCTCGGCTTCCATTTTTTCACGGTCGACGGCCAGGGCAACATGATGATGTACGTCAACCTGTTCTGGGTGTGGGGCCACCCCGAGGTGTACATCCTCATTCTGCCGGCATTCGGGATCTTCTCGGAAGTCATCGCCACGTTCTCCGCCAAGCCGTTGTTCGGCTATCGATCGATGGTGGCCGCGACAATGGCGATTTGCATCCTCTCCTTCATGGTCTGGCTGCATCATTTTTTTACGATGGGCGCCAGTGCCGACGTCAACGGCTTCTTCGGCATCGTGTCCATGATCATTGCCGTGCCGACCGGCGTAAAGCTCTTCAACTGGATTTTCACGATGTACGGCGGACGAGTTCGCTTTACCGTGCCGGTGCTTTGGTCGATCGGCTTCATGGTGACATTTGCCATCGGCGGAATGACCGGCGTTCTGCTCGCCGTGCCGCCGGCCGATTTTCAGTTGCACAACAGCCTGTTTCTGATCGCGCATTTTCACAACACGATCATCGGCGGCGTCTTTTTCGGAGCTATGGCTGGCTACAATTACTGGTTCCCCAAGGCCTTCGGCTTCCGGCTTGAGGAACGCTGGGGCGCGGGCGCATTCTGGTGCTGGCTGATCGGCTTCTACCTGGCGTTCATGCCGCTTTATGCGCTGGGACTGATGGGCATGACGCGGCGCATGCAGCATTATGACAATCTGCATTGGCAGCCGCTTTTGATGGTAGCCGGCGTCGGCGCGCTGGTGATCCTGGCCGGCATCGTTTGCATCATTCTGCAGCTCGTCGTTTCAATACGCACCCGAGATCGGCGCCGCGATGCGACCGGCGATCCGTGGAACGGCCGCACGCTCGAATGGTCGACGTCGTCACCGCCGCCGCCGTGGAATTATGCGCGATTGCCGCACGTCGAAGGGATCGACGCGTGGTGGATCGAGAAGCAGCGTTCAGGCCGCGATCGCCCGGCACCGGCTCAACAACCGGGATACAAGCCGATCGAAGTGCCGAGAAACAGCGCCACCGGCTTTGTCACTGCTTTCTTCGCCGTCGTCACCGGCTTTGCGCTGATCTGGCACATCTGGTGGATGGCCTGCCTCGGCCTGCTCGGGGCATTCGTTACGCTGCTCGTCTTCGCTTGGCGCCAGCGGGAAGAAGTCGAGATTCCGGCCGCTGAAGTTGCCCGTACCGATCGCAGCTACCGGGCGGAGCAAGCAACGTGAGTAACAGTGCGGTCTTTGGCGGCGAACCGGCCGTGCCGGCGGACGCGATCTACGACGGTCCCGCGCCAAAGGGGATCGTGGTTGCCTACGGTTTCTGGATTTTTCTCCTCAGCGACATTGTCCTGTTTTCAACCCTGTTCGCGACTTACGCCGCGCTCCTCCCGGCCATCGCCAGCGGCCCGGGCGGCGCACAATTGTTCAGCCAGACGAGGGTCGCGATCGAAACCGCTTGCCTGTTGTGCTCGAGCTATACGTGCGGCCTGATGTGGATGGCGGTCGGTGCGCGCAATGCGAGGGCCGTTTATCTCGGCGCCGCGGTTACGTTCGCCCTCGGCTGCGGGTTTCTCGGCCTCGAAATCAGTGAGTTCGCCGGGATGATTGCGAGCGGCGCCACGCCGGAACGCAGTGCTTTCCTTTCGGCGTTCTTTACCCTGGTCGGTTGCCACGGCGCTCATGTCACGCTGGGTCTGGTCTGGCTGACGGTGATGATGGCGCAAGTCGCGAGCAAGGGATTTGTGCCGGCCGTAGAGCGCCGGCTCGCTTGTTTTAGCCTGTTCTGGCATGCGCTCGACATTATCTGGGTCGGGATTTTCACAGTCGTTTATCTGATGGGGATGCGCCAATGAGCAATTCGCACCCGCACGATCGCGCCCCGGGGGAGGACGTTACGTCGAGCGGGACGCGCGGCGACATACGCCTGGAGTTTCTAGTCTACACGACCGGTTTTGTGCTGGCGGTCATCCTCACCGCGATCTCATTCTGGGCGGCTAACACCTCGCTGTTGTGGCCGCCCGGCGTGGCGCTTGGTCTTGCCGTTCTCGCGATCGCACAAATGGGCGTGCATCTTGTATTCTTCATTCACATCACCACCGGGCCGGACAATACCAACAACGTTTTGGCGCTCGCTTTCGGTGTGCTGATCGTCCTGCTGATCATGGCCGGTTCGCTGTGGATCATGACGAATCTGAACGCCAACATGATGCCGCCGGCCGAGCTGATGAATTTGCACCTGCAGCATTGATTTGGCGGCAGAGGCTGCCGCAGCGCGCCTGCGGGCGCGCGCTCGCCGATCGTCGCTACGTGAATCGACTGATGCGGCAAACAAGGGCCGGTTCGGCGGCATAAGCCTCAACTTGAGGCAATTTTGTTGGGCTTGCGTACATCGCCATCGCCTAGCCTCGACGCGCCACGCGGGCGCTTCGCCCGACGACGTGCAACGAAACGAGATAGCCCGGAGGCCAGTCATGTTGAAACGCAAACCCCTTTACGGAGCGCTTGCTGCGGCAGCGATCGTGCTTGCCGCCCCGCACATCGCCGATGCCTGTACCCGCGTGCTTTGGAACAACAACAAGCTTGCGGTATTTGCCGCACGAACGATGGATTGGCCGGAATCCACCGATCCGATCCTCACAGCGTTTCCGCGCGGCATGAGCCGTGACGGCGGCCGCGCCGGCCCGGCCCGGGTGGTCGCGGAAAATCCCGCCGAATGGACCTCCAAATACGCAAGCATGGTGACGACGATCTACGGCATCGGCACCGCCGATGGATTTAACGAACGCGGCCTCGGCGCGCACATGCTCTATCTGACCGCGACCGATTTTGGCGCGCGCGATGCGAGCAAGCCGGGCCTGCAGGCCGGATTGTGGGCTCAGTACGCCCTCGACAACGCGGCGACGGTGAATGAGGCGCTCGAGGTGCTCGACAAGATCCAGGTCGTGATGGTCGAGGCGCACGGACACCAGGCTAGCGTGCATCTGGCGCTGGAGGATGCCGCCGGCGATTCCGCCATCATCGAATATATCGGTGGCAAAGCCGTGGTTCATCACGGTCGCCAATTTACGATCATGACCAACGATCCGGCCTATAACGAGCAGTTGGCGCTCCTGAATAAGCTCGATTTTTCGCATCCTTCGAGCGACATGCCGCTCCCCGGCAATGTCAATCCGCGCGATCGGTTTGCCCGCGCCGATTATTATCTGGCAATGCTGCCGGCGCCCACGGACGAGCGCGAAGCCGTCGCCGGCATGTTCGCTATCGCGCGCAACGTCTCGGTTCCGTTCGGCGCGCCGTACAAGAATTTTGGAATCTATAACACCGAATACCGCACGGTGATGAACCTTACCGACAAGCGCTATTATTTCGAGTTGAGCACTGCCCCGAATGTCGTCTGGGCCGATCTACTCGAGATGAATCTTTCCCCCGGTGCGCCGACGATGGCGCTCAATCCGAACAACATCGCGCTGTCGGGAAATGTGACCGACAAGTTCAAGGCGGCGAAGGCGGCGTTCTGAACTTTGCGGTCCCATGGAATAGGCCCGGCTGGATCCGGCTGGGCCTAACCTGGGTTTCCGGCTGGCCCGGCGAGGATTAACGCCCAGAACACTTTGTATTTCGAGCCCGGCGCATAGACCGCCGCAATCCCAATGCGGGCAACCCTCGCGTTGAGCATGTTGGCACGGTGCGGCGGTGAATCGCGCCAGCCGGAAAACGCTTCGGCGAGCGTGTGGTAGCCGGCGGAAATGTTCTCGACCGCGACGCTGTCGCGGAAGGGAGAGTTGCGGATGCGGTCGCGGAACGGGCGGCCGACGTCGTGTTCCATCTTGTCGTGGGCGGCCATGGCGTGCGCCTGCTCGCCTGCCATGCGCATCAGTTCCGCATCGACCGCGACCGGGGACAGGCCATTGTTGGCGCGGTAACCGGAGATCATCGAGGCCGCCGCCGCGGCATCCACCGCGGCGCCTTGCTGCGCCAGGTTCTGATAAAAGGTCGGCTCGTCCGGCGGCGGAGCGGCGCAGCCCGCAAGCGCCGCGAAGGCTGCTGCGGCGAAGCTGAATGCGAGCGCCAATGACGGCCTGATCATTTCGTTAGCGCATTCTCATACGGATAGATCAGATCGCCGCTTTTAAGTTTCGGCGGATACAGCACGACTTCGGTCTTCAGGTCGCGGAATTCGTCGATGCTGTTGCTTTTGATGTTCTGAAACTGTGCAGACAGCATGCGGTCCTCCAACCATTCACCTTCTTTGCCGAATTTGATGTCGCCCACCACGGTCGGAAACGTGGCCCGGTGCATATAGGCGGCTAGCGTCGCGTCCTTGAGGCTCTTGGTCGCTGCTACGGCCTCGCCGAGCACCTGCAGATCAGCATAGGCCATGACCGGAAAATAAGCGAACGCATCGGCTCCGGCTGCCTTGGCGCGCACCTTGTATTTGTTGAGGAAGTCGACGGATTCCGGTGTTTCCAGCGCTTTCACCGGCATCCAGGTTTCGAAATTGACAATACCATTGAGCAGCGGGCCAAGCTGGGCTTTGAGCGCCGAGGATTGGAGGCCAACCAAGGCCCCGCCCCACATCTTCGGCTTGAACCCGACCTCATGCATTGCCTTGACGATGCCGACTGTGTCGAGCGGATAGGAGCACACCACCAGCAGGTCCGGATTGCGCGCCGCTATCGCACGCACGATCGGCGAAAAATCGACCGTAGCCGGAGGATAATTCTTATCGTAGACAATCTTGAAACCTGATGCGGCGGCGTTTTCGCGCGCCCCCTCGCAGACGTTCTGGCCGAACTCGGCGTCGGCGTAAGCGAGCGCAATCGTCTGCGGTTTTGGATTTTGCGCTTCCGCCACCTTGAAGAAACCGTGCGTAAAAGCCGGCTTTGGTGTGGGCCCGTTCGGCACCATTGCGAAATACATCGGATAATGGAACGCGTCGTTGATCGCTGTGGCCGCGAGGCCGATAAACAATTTCTTCCGTTCGATCGCGAGCGGCATGGCGGCAGCAACCTGCGTCGATGCATAGCCACTTACGATCAGGTCAACCTTGTCGATGTCGAGCAGCTTCGAGTAGATGCCGGGAACTTGCCCTGGCTCGCTTTGGTCGTCGTAATAGACGAGCTTGACCGGGCGGCCGAGCAGCCCGCCGCGGCCATTGATGTCATCTTCCCAGATCTGCATCGCCAACAGCGACATTTTGCCGTTGTTCGCGAGCTTGCCGGTCAGCGACATCCCCAACCCGATTTTGATCGGGTCTTCGGCTTTGCCGGGAACCACGGCCAGCGCCATCATTAGCAATGATGCCAACGCCGGCAACCGCGATTTTATTGACATTTTGGCTCTCCCCGTTCGGGACGGAGCAAGATGATGCAGCAGTGACGGCAACGCAACGTTAACGATGGGCAATCGGCAAAGCCCGATTTAACCGCGCGGGTTCGTGCGGCCTTAACGGCTGTCAGGCCAACTTGCCCGCATGACCGAACGATCTGCAATCCCTGCCGACGACGTCGAGGCCGCCTGGCGGTTTTTCCTGTTCAACTGGATCGTCACCGGGGCGATGGCGGCGACGCTCGCGCTCAGCCTCGCGGTAACGAATTTTTCCATCGGACTGACGGGCCTTTTGGTCGCCGTCGGTTATGTGGCGCTGTATGCCGGCTTTGCCCATGCCAATGCTCGCTCGCCGGCCCGCCGCGATCCGCAAGTCATGTTCGTGCTCGGCGGCAGTGCGCAAATCGCGCTGACCACGGCGGTGCTGGCGCCGCTGACTTATGTCGCCGCCGCCACGAATTTCCCGATGCAGGATTCGGCTTTGTTGGCGATCGATCGTGCGCTCGGCCTCGACTGGGCCGCCTACGCGCGCTTCGTTGACACTCATCCGGAACTCGCGAGCTGGCTCAATTGCGGTTACGGCATGATCGGCTGGCCGGTGTTCGCCATTCCGGTCGTACTGGCGGCAAAAAGGCGCTACCAGCGCATCGAGGAATTCACCTTCGCGTTTGGCCTCACCCTGGCCGTGACCACGATCGTTTCCGGGCTGGTGCCGGCGATCGGCGTGTATCATCAGATCGGGCTCGATCCCGCGAGCCTCACCAACATCGATCCGCGCGCCTACCTCGACCAGTTGCGCGACTTGCCACCGACGCGGGAAGGAGTGCTGCGTCACCTCGAGCTGCTCGGCCTCGGCGGCATCGTGACCTTTCCGAGCTTTCATGCGGCATCCGCCATCCTTTATGTCTGGGCGTTGTGGCCGGTGCGCTGGTTCCGGCCGATCCTGCTGCTCGCCAATTGCGCGATGCTGGCGGCGACGCCCTTGAACGGCGGGCATTATTTCATCGACATTTTTGCCGGCCTCGCGATCGCCGCCGTAGCGATCGCCGCTGCGCGCCAAATCGGACGGCTGATTGCGCGGCGGATGGAAAATCTTGCGCTGTCCGAGCCGGTGCCCGCTATGGTGCCGGCTGAGTAAGTGGCGCTTTTGCGACCGCGCGCCACGCCGCCAGAGTCAAAACGATTAGCGCCGCCGCAAGACCGACTTGGGTTTTGACGTAGGGAAATATCAAGATCAGGGCGGCGGCGATGCTGAGGCCGGCGATCTCCCCGCCACGGAACCCCTGCGCAAGCGCAAAGCGCAGCAGGAACGCCACCGCGACGGCCAGCACGGCCAGATCGTACATATAAAGATATGGCGTCACGACCAGCGTGGCCGCGGCAAGCGCCGCCGCTTTCAGATCGTAAGCGGCGTGGCTGCGCCACAGCAGCACGACGCCCATTGCGAGTGTCGCGCTGCCGATCATCTGCACCGCCCACGCCGCCGCCTCGCCGCCGCCATGGGCGCGCACCAACCCGAACAGGCTTTGCAGGCGGCTCCAGTCGGCGCCTCCCTCGGTCAATACGACGCGGCCGGTAATCGGCATCCAGTGCACGAAGGCTTCCCAGCTCGCGCTGCCGAAAGCGAACCAGGACAAAGCGGCCAGCGCGATCGCAACCGCGGCTGCGACCACGATGGCGCGCCAGCGCCGATCCGCGATCAGCACCAGCGGAAATAGCAAGCCGAAGTGCGGCTTGTAGGTGAGGAGGCCGAGGCAGATTCCGGCGAGCGTCGGCTGCCGTTCCAGCAAGCCGAGCGTCCCGCCAATCAGCGCGGCGGTGAGAAAGCCGTTTTGTCCGGCAGTGATGTTCCAAAGCGCGGCGGGAAAGCCGATGGCGAGAAAGAGGCCGTTGCGGCCACCGAGAATGCCGGCCAATGCCGCGGCGTAAGCGGCAAAGGTCGCGGCCAGCCAAATGACCGCCGCGATGAGATAAGGCAATGTCGCCAGCGCCGCGGCGGCGAACAGAAATGTCGGCGGATAATGCCAGCCGAAATAATCGGGGAAATCGTGGCCGATCGCGCGTACTTCGGCCACCTTGTGGGGTGTCCAGTCGTAGGCGGCGGCCGGATTGCCGGCGAGCGCAAGCCGCCCGGCCGCGATCACGTTGACGAAATCATTGGCGATCGGGCGGCCCTGTGCATTGGTCAGAAAATCGCCCTTGAGATAGCTGCCGCCGAGCACGATCAGATAACCGAGCGCCAGCATCAGCCCGATCACGCCGAGAAGCCGGGTCGGCGGCGGCTTCGCCGAATCCTGGCCGCGCGGAAGTGCTTGTACGCTCATGCCGTGACGCTCCGCGGCGTGCGTGCGCGGCGCGCGATCAGCGCTGCTATGATGAGAACGGCGAAGAAGCCGACCGGCATGGTCACGAACGGCAGGATGAAGCTCAGGATCAGGAGACAGGCGAGGCCGATCGCTGCCAGTTCGTGCGGCATGAATCCGCGGGCGCGGCCAAGCCGCAGCAGATAAGCAAGCGGCACGGCGAGAATGAGCAGATCATAGGTGTAGAGATAAGGTGTCGCGAGCAGCGCTCCGGTGCCGAGCGCGGCCGCCTTGATCTCGTAAGGCGCGCGGCTTCGCCACAGCCAGGCGACGGCGCTTGCCGCGGCGAGCGCCATGGCCGCCTGCGCGATGAAGGCCAGCGTCTCGCTGCCGCCGAGCGTGCGCACGAGGCCGAAAGCGGTTTGCAATTTGCTCCAGCCGGCTTTGCCCTCGGCCAGTATCGTTTGTGAGGATTCGCCGATGTGACCCACGAACGCAAACCAGCTCGCGTCGCCGAAGACCAGCCACGAGGCAAGCGCCACGACTATCGCTGTGATCGCCGCGACCGCGATCGTTCGCCATTCTCCGGCCGCAACCAGCGCAATCGGAAACAGCAAACCGAGATGCGGCTTGTAGGTCAAAAGGCCGGCCAGCACGCCGGCCAGCACGGCCCGGCGCCGCTCGATGAGAATGAGTGTTCCGCCGATTAGCGCGGCGCTCAAAAATCCGTTTTGGCCGACAAAAAAATTCGCCAGCACCGGAGGAAACGCCGCCGCCAGCAGGTAGCCGGCGCGATCACCGAGGATGGCGCGGATGGCCGCGAGGTACGTCAGGAACGTCGTGACGGTCCAGATCAGGAAGGACAGCGTGTAAGGCAGCGACGCCAGCGCGGCGGCGACAAATAAAAAAACCGGCGGATAATGCCAGCCATAATAGCCGTCGAACCCGTGCCCCAAGGCGCTCGCTTCCACGACCTTGTGGGTCGGCCAGTGGTACGCGGTGGCGGCGTGGCCGTGCAGCGTCAAATATCCGGCGGCCCAGACGTCGACGAAGTCGGACGCGACATTGCTGCCGTCGCGCGCGATCAGCCAGGTGCCGGCGAGAAACGAGCCGGCGAGGAACACCGCTTCGCCGATGACGAGCGTCAGACAAATGGATTCAAGCAGCCGCGGCAGCGGCGCTTGCGCGCCCGGAAGGGCGCTGTGTCGGGATACTATCTCAAGGATGGCCATGGCACCGTCCGGCCTCGCCTTCGTCGTTGCGAAGCTAGGCTGGACGGCCTTGAGGAACCCTTAAATGCTGTGGCCGCGCAGCGGCCACCGACGTTCAACGTCGGACCAACCGCAGGATGACCAACAGGATCACCGCGCCAATAAAGGCGTCGATGATTTCTGTGACGATTGCGCTGCCGACGGCGATGTTGATATGGAGCCGAGGTAGCAGCCAGCCGGCAATGACGGCACCGATAATGCCGACGATGATGTCGCCGATCAGGCCGAATCCGCCGCCCTTGACGACCGTGCCGGCCAGCCAGCCGGCGATCGCGCCAACGATCAGCCAAATGATGATGCCTTCCAGATCCATGTCTTCCCCCCTATTGACGCGGCAACCATAGAGCCAAGCGTCCAGCCTGTCAGTATGCGCCGGTTAGGCGACAAGCCTTTGTGGGCTTAAGTAATTATTGCACCGCAACATCAACTGCGGCACACTCGCGCCCGAACGCAAGCTCTGCGGATTTCAATCTGGAGCCCATCATGGCCGTCGCGCAGAAGAAGCCGGCAGCGGCGCCGCTGAAAGATCTCTACGGCATCGGCGAGATACCGCCGCTCGGCCGTGTGCCGGCCAACATGCATGCCTGGGCGATCCGCAAAGAGCGCCACGGTCCGCCGCTGCAGGCGATGCAGCTGGAAGTGCTGCCGACCTGGCCGATCGGCGACGACGAGGCGCTGGTTTACGTCATGGCCGGCGGCGTCAATTACAACGGCGTATGGGCCGGTCTTGGAATTCCGGTTTCGCCGCTCGACGGACACAAGAACCCCTTTCACATCGCCGGCTCGGACGCGTCCGGGGTGGTGTGGGCGGTGGGCTCGAAGGTCAAGCGCTGGAAGGTCGGCGACGAAGTCATCGTCCACTGCAATCAGGACGACGGCGACGACGAGGATTGCAACGGCGGCGATCCCTTGCTCTCGCCCTCGCAACGAATTTGGGGCTACGAGACGCCGGACGGCTCGTTCGCGCAATTTTGCCGCGTGCAGTCGCGTCAGCTGATGCAGAAGCCGGCGCATCTGACCTGGGAAGAAGCTGCCTGCTACACGCTCACGCTCGCCACCGCCTACCGCATGCTGTTCGGCCATCCGCCGCACATCCTCAAGCCCGGCGACAACGTGCTGGTCTGGGGTGCTTCGGGCGGGCTCGGCGTGTTCGGCGTCCAGCTTGTCGCCGCGTCGGGCGCCAACGCCATCGGCATCGTGTCCGACGAATCGAAATCCGAATACGTGTTCAATCTCGGCGCCAAGGGCGTCATCAACCGCAAGGAATTC
This sequence comes from uncultured Alphaproteobacteria bacterium, assembly GCA_963747855.1. Lineage (GTDB taxonomy): Bacteria > Pseudomonadota > Alphaproteobacteria > Rhizobiales > Xanthobacteraceae > BOG-931. Next base: position 901,726 of record CAVVGN010000001.1, on the reverse strand, counting down.
AAATGCTGGGGCGCGATGCCGAAGGTCGGCACGCCCGAATACGACGCCTGGACCAAAGAGGCACGGCGCTTCGGCAAGGCGATCTGGGACATCACCGGCAAGCGCGACGTCGACATCGTCTTTGAGCATCCGGGCGAAGCGACCTTCCCGGTGTCGTGCCTGGTGGTCAAGCGCGGCGGCATGGTGGTGTTCTGCGCCGGCACGTCCGGTTACAACATCACCTTCGACGCCCGCTATGTCTGGATGCGGCAGAAGCGCGTACAAGGCTCGCATTTCGCGCACCTGAAGCAGGCGAGCGCCGCCAACCGCTTCGTCATGGACCGCCGCATCGATCCGTGCATGAGCGATGTTTTCCCGTGGGAGAAAATCCCCGACGCGCACGAATTGATGCGCACCAACCGGCACAAGCCCGGCAACATGGCGGTGCTGGTCAACGCCCCGCGCACCGGGCTGCGCAATTTCGAGGACGCACTGGAAGCGGCGTCACTGCCGGAGCTGACGCGGGAATCCAGCCGCTTCTGACGACGCCTATGATTGTTCGTCTTTCGCCTGCCAAGCCGTGACGGGTCACTTCAGGTGTTCCCGCAGGCGCGCGATCGCGGCGTTGAGCTCGCCACAATACACAAAAATCCACGCGCTGTAATAAAGAAACACCAATGCGATCATCGCCGAGGCAAGGCCGGCGTAATACGTCACGTAGGTGTACGCGAAATCGGCAAGGTAGTGGCCGAAGGTGAAGCCGCAAGCGAGCCACAGCGCCATGGTTGCGAGAATACCCGGCCACACTTTGCCCAGGCTGCGCCGCCCGGCCGGCAGCCACATATGCAGAATGAACAGCGCGACCGCCAGAACGAAGCCGCTGACGCCGAAACGCGCAAAATCGAAATGCGATTCCAGCGGCTCGATCCAGGGCGCGTATTTGGCGGCCGCGCGGAAAATCAGCGGTCCGAGCACAACCAGAAAGGCCAACGCCAGCAGCGCGAACGCGCTGACCAGCACGTAGCCGATCGATTCAAGCCGCAGCAGCCACCAGCTGCGCTGTTCGCGCAGGCCGTAAGCGCGGTTTAGTCCGATGCGCAGGCTCTCTACGCCGCTGGAGGCAAAATAAACGGCAAACACCGCGCCCAACGTCAGGACGCCGCCGCGGGTGGTGGTGAGCACGTTGTGAATCTCGCCGGCGATCGGAGCGGCGACCTGCCGCGGCCAGGCGGCAAAGATGAGCCGCGCGACCTCGTCGGCGAGGTTGGTCGAACCGATGAAACCGGCGATCGCCGTCACCACGATCAGGAACGGGAACATCGCCATCAAGATCGACAGTGAGATGTGGCTGGCGATCGCCCAGCCATCATCGCGATTGAAGCGATAGAAGGCTTCGGTCACAACGCGAAAGCTAAGGCGGAGCGTGTTCAAACCGGCGCCTCTGCGACAAATCCCGTCGGCAATTTATCAGCGCAATCCGGTCTGGACGAGCAGGGGATAGGTCACGTCCCGAAACGTGCGCATGCCCTCCTCGAAGCGCGGCCAGGCGAGCAGCACGCCATCGAGACCCATCGCCGACAACGTCTTGAAGCCCTCCACGACCTGCTCCTTCGTGCCGACCAGCGGGTATCCGCCCCAGCCGAGGATGAAAAGTTCCTTGAGATGCTTGAGCGCCTCCGGCGCAAACGTTTTGGCGTTGAGTCCGATGGTCTCGAGCGCGAAAGACGCCGCTTCCCAGTCGCCCTTGTCGTGGATGATGTGGTCGAGAAAGCGGCGGGCCTCGGCTTCGGTTTCGGCCTGCACGATGGTAGCCGAGGTCCAGACCGAAACTTCGCGGCCGTACTCCTCGCGCGCGAGTTTCCTGTAGGCCGCGATCTGCGCCTTGTTGCGCTCGAAATCGGGCTGGCCGAGCGGAATGAAAACCAGGTCGCAGTATTTGGCGGCGAAGTGACGCCCGCGCTCCGAACCGCCGGCATTCATGATCGCTGGAAACGGCCGCTGGATCGGCTTCGGCTGCAAATAGCCTTTCACGATCTTGTAGTACTTGCCCTCGTGATCGAACTCGTCGTCCTCGGTCCACAGTCGTTTGATGATGTGGAGCCATTCCACCGCCATGTCGTAGCGCTCGTCGTGCGGCAGCATCTCGACGCCGAACATATCAATCTCCGGCTTGTTCCAGCCGGTGACGATGTTGAGCATGAAGCGGCCGTTGGAAATATGATCGATGACGGCGCATTGCTTGGCGGCGGTGATCGGATGGTTGATCGAGCAATGCGAGGTCGCGACCACCGCCGACCTTGAGGTCGAGGCGGCGACGCCGGCCGCCCACGTGTAAGTCTCGAAACCGGGTCCGGCCGGATTGAGCTTGCCGCCGAAGCCGCGCCAGCGCGCCACCGGCACGATCGCTTCGAAATCCATTTCATCGGCGAGCTTTGCAAGCGCCAACGTATTGGGCCAGGTGATTTTCAGCCGTCCTTCGACGTCGGCCATCATGCAGCCGAAGTCGAGATTGGTCTGGAACGTGCCGAGCTTGAATTTGCGATCGCGGAAGATCGGGTTGGCCGAACGCCGGTCTCGGTGGTTGATCGTATCGTTGGCCAACGCTTGCTCCCCTGTAACGCGCGCAAGACAAAGGCAAGCTCGCCGCGGCCTGTCAACATTGGCGCAGCACAGTTTTTTCCGCGACGCGAGCGGATAGAATTGGCTTTTGTGCACTGCACGCGTAAGCTTGGTGATGGTCCGGGTCGTTGCAACTTCAAGGTCATCGGAGCCTTCCATGGCGCTTGCCGCATCCCAAAAGCCCGCCGAGAACGAATTGATCGCGACGCTTGCGCAGGCGGCCGATGCCGCCGAGGCCTTGTTCAGCGACGCGCGCCGGGCCGTTGCCGAAAAGGTGGTGCGGGACGGCCGCGCCAATGCGCGGCTGGTCGACAAGGAGCAGCGCGCCGCCCACGGGCTTGCCTGGTTCGCCACCTATGTCGAGGCGATCCGCCAGCTCTCCGCCTACGCGCAGCGGCTGAGCGCCACCGGCAGTTTCGGCGAGATCGAGGACCACCTGGTCCGGGTCGGCGCCGGCGAATATCTGGAGCAGATCGTCGGCGGCATTCCGATGAGCCAGGGTGAGATCGTCCGCCTCGGCGACCTCGGCGTCACCAGCGCGATGGTGGCCGCGCGCGTCAATCCCGCGGTCGAACATCTGCTCGTTTATGGCAACACAGCTGCCCGCCGCGCGCGCCTTGCCGAACTGATGCGGCAGCAGGCGGACGCCGGCATCGGCGCCACCGGCCTCGACGACACGCTCGATTCGATCCGCGAGGAGATGCGCAAATTCGCCGACGGCCAGGTCGTGCCGCACGCGCAAGGATGGCATCTGCGCAATCAGTACATTCCGCTCGACGTCATCGGGCAAATGTCCGAACTCGGCGTGTTCTCGCTCACCATCCCCGAGGAATACGGCGGCATGGGGCTCGGCAAGGAATCGATGTGCGTCGTGTCGGAGGAGCTTTCGCGCGGCTATATCGGCGTCGGCTCGCTCGGCACCCGCTCCGAGATCGCCGCCGAGCTTATTCTGGGCAGCGGCACCGAAGAGCAGAAGCGTAAGTGGCTGCCGAAAATCGCGTCCGGTGAAGTGCTGCCGACCGCGGTGTTCACCGAACCGAATACCGGCTCGGACTTGGCTTCGCTCAAGACCCGCGCGGTGCGCGAGGGCGGCGTCTACAAGGTTTACGGCAACAAGACCTGGATTACCCATCCGGTCCGCGCCGACCTGATGACGCTGCTGGTGCGCACCAATCCGAACGAGAAGGGTTATCGCGGCCTTTCCATGCTGCTGGCGGAAAAGCCGCGCGGCAGCGACGCCGATCCGTTCCCGGCGGCCGGCATGTCGGGCACCGAGATCGAGGTGCTCGGCTATCGCGGCATGAAGGAATACGAGATCGCCTTCGACGGCTTCACGGTAAAAGCGGAAAATCTGCTCGGCGGCGTCGAGGGGCTTGGCTTCAAGCAGCTGATGGCGACGTTTGAATCAGCGCGCATCCAGACCGCGGCGCGCGCCGTCGGCGTGGCGCAGGCTGCGCTCGAACAGGCGCGCAGCTACGCGACCACGCGCGTGCAGTTCGGCGTGCCGATCGCCGAATTTCCCCGCGTCGCCGACAAGCTGGCGATGATGGCGGCGGAAATCCTGATCGCGCGCCAGCTTACCTATTACGCCGCGCGGCAGAAGGATTCCGGCCGCCGCTGCGACCTCGAAGCCGGCATGGCGAAACTCCTTGCGGCACGCGTCGCCTGGGCTGCCGCCGACAACGCCGTGCAGATCCACGGCGGCAACGGCTTTGCGCTCGAATTCCCGGTATCGCGCATCCTGTGCGACGCGCGCATTCTCAATATTTTCGAGGGCGCGGCCGAAATCCAGGCGCAGGTGATCGCGCGGCGATTGCTCGACGGCTCGAACTAGGCGGCCGCGGCGATCCGGTCTTGGTCGCGCGCCGCCTTCAGCGCGTTCGTCCACCAAACCAGCTGATCGAGCAGGTCCTTGACGCCGGCCTGAAGGTAGCCGATCTCCTTGAGATCCTTGCCTTCCTTCCACACCGCCATGAAGTCGGCGCCCTGAATGTAGACCCCGGTGCGGATGGTCGCAATTTGCAGTTCGGCGGCTACCAGGCGCAAATGCTCGATTGCGCGTGCGCCGCCCACAGCGCCGTAACCGACAAAGCCGGCCGCCTTCTTGTTCCATTCCGGATAGGCGTAATCGAGCGCGTTTTTCAGCACCGCCGGGATACCGTGGTTGTATTCGGCGGTCACAAAAATATAGCCGTCGAACTCGGCGACTTTCTTCTGCCAGCGCTGGCCGACCGGATTTTGCGACGGCGTCCAGGCGTTCGTCGCCACTTCATCGAAGAACGGCATGGGAAAATCGCGCAGATCGACGATTTCGGTTTCGATATCGTTGCGCTGCGCGGCGATGTCCTTGATCCATTGCGCCGGTTTGTGGCCGAAGCGGGCGTCGCGCGTGGTGCTGATAATGACGCCGATCTTGAGTTTGCTCATGGCAGCTCCATCCAGTTACAAATTGTTACCTAGGCTAACTAGATGCCCTGCGAGGAGCGCGCAAGAAGGCACAAGCGTGTAACCCGGTAACCCGGAAGAAACTGGCGGTAGCGGCGATCTGCGGCGCAAATGCGCCCGGAATTCGCGGCCACTCGATCCGGGCTGCTGGCTTTCCGGCTAATGCAGCCGCAGCGGCAGTGCCTTGAGGCCGCGCATCACCAACGTGCTGGTCCATTCCAGCGGCTGGTCGGTGAGCGCCATGGCGGGGTAGCGCCGGATCATTCTGGCGAGGGCCAATTTCAGCTCGAGCCGCGCCAGCGGCGCGCCGAGGCAAAAGTGCAAGCCGCCGCCGAATGTCAGATGCGCGTTCGGCGCTCGGCTGATGTCAAAGACGTCAGGGTCCTTGAACGCGCTGTCGTCCCGATTAGCGGCACCGATCATGAGGAAAACCCGGTCGCCCTTTTTCAGCTGTTTGCCCCGCTTCTCGTGATCGACGGCAACGACGCGCCCCACGGAGCCGACCGGACCGTCAAAGCGCAGGCATTCCTCGACCGTGCCGGGCAGCAACGAAAGATCGTGACGCAACCGTTGCAGCTGCGCCGGGTGCCGCAGCAACGCGCGCACGCTGTTGCCAATCGCCAGCGCGGTGGTTTCGTGGCCGGCGACGATGAGCAGGATGCAGGTGGCCAGCACCTCGTCCTCGCTCAACTTTCCTCGCCCTTGATCGGCGTGCACAAGCGCGCTCAAAAGATCGCCTTGCGGCTCGGCGCGGCGACCGGCCACCAGGGGCAGGAACAGCTCCTTCAATTGGCGTGTGGCGGACTGCGCGCGCTCATATTTGTCCGGAGCGTTTTGCGAAGAGCCGACGAACAGGGCGATGTCGTTCGACCACCGTCCCGCTTCGCCAAGGCGGGTCGAGGGAACGCCGAGCATGTCCATGATGACGGTCAGCGGCAACCGAAAGCCGAGGTCGCGAATGAGCTCGGGATGAGGCTCTTGCTCCATGCGGTTCAACAGGTCGTCGACAATGGCTGCGATCCGGCCGGTCCAGTCTTCCACGATTTTCGCGGGGAGCGCGGCGTTGAGGATGCCGCGAATGCGGGTGTGGTCTGGCGGGTCTTGAAATGACGCCCACAGCGACAGGTAACGGATCAGGTCCGCGATCTTGTTGCGGTTGTCCTGCGGAAGTTGAGCGAAGAAAGGATGCAGCCTGTTGGCCGACATCTCCGTCGCCTTCAGCGCTTTCCGGACGTCGGCATAACTGGTCAAGATCCAAGCGGAGAGTTTCCGACTCCAATGCACGGGATCGCGTTCGCGGAAAATCTTCAGCGTCGGAAAAGGGTCGGGCGACATCGCGATAAAGCGCGGATCGAAAACCGGTACGCCGCGTTCGACGTCATTGGCAAGATTATCGAGCATGGTGTTTGATCAGAACCGACGCCGCGTTTCGGCGCGAATTAAGTCACACGCGGCGTTTGCTGTCGAATCGGCAATAACTGGGTTCCCGGCCTGGCCGTCGTCGCCAGGTCGAGCATAGGCGGACTGCTCAATCCGGGCTAAAAGGAGTCCCATGTCCACGTTCCTGTCGCACGGTCTCGTTCCCATCGCCGTCGGCGCGGTCGCCGTGGTGCTGCTGCTCGGCCTCGTCAACATGATGCGCGGCGGTTCCGGCAACACCTCGCAGAAGCTGATGCGGCTGCGCGTGTTGCTGCAATTCGTCGCCATCGTGGTTATCATGTTCACGATCTGGATAGTCTCGAAATAGCTGCGTCGCGCGATCATGGTCATCCTCAACAAAATCTATACCCGCACCGGCGACGACGGCTCTACCGCGCTTGGCACCGGCGAGCGGCGCAAGAAATACGATCTGCGCATCGCCGCCTACGGCACGATCGACGAGACCAACGCCGCCATCGGCGTTGCGCGCCTTTATACCGTCGGCGAGCATTCCATCCACAGCGCGCTCGCCCGCATCCAGAATGATCTGTTCGACGTCGGCGCGGACCTCGCCACGCCCGACAAGGGAAAAGGGCCGGGCGGCGCGCGGCTCACCGTCACTGCGGCGCAGGTCACCTGGTTGGAGCAGCAGATCGATTTGCTCAACGAAGAGCTTGAACCCCTCAAATCCTTCGTGCTGCCCGGCGGCTTCGAGGCGGCGGCGTTTCTGCATCTTGCCCGCACCATCTGCCGGCGCGCGGAACGCCTGATCGCGGAGCTTGTTGACCGGCCGGACGAGAGCGTCACGCCGGACGTGCTGCAATACGTCAATAGGCTGTCTGATTATTTGTTTGTGGCGGCGCGTTACGCCAACGACAAAGGTCAGCGCGACGCATTGTGGAAACCGGGCGCGAACCGCTAGGCGAAGATAAAATAGGGCGAGGATCCAATGGGCCGGCTTGAGGGCAAGGTCGCTATCGTCACCGGCGCGGCGAGCGGTATCGGCCGTGCCAGTTCGATTTTGTTCGCACGTGAAGGCGCGCGCGTCGTCGTCGTCGATCAGGATTCGACCCACTTGAGCGACACGATCAAGGCAATCAGAGAGGGCGGCGCCGGCGACGTGCAGGGCTTCGGCGCCGATGTCGGCCAGGAAGATCAGGTCAAGGGGGTGATCGACCTGGCGCTGAGGTCGTTCGGCGGGCTCGATGTCGTCTACGCCAATGCCGGTATCAGCGGCGGTCTCGTTCCGTTGTTCGAGCAGACAATCGAGCACTGGCTGCAAGTGCTGCAAACCAATCTGCTTGGTCCATTCCTCGCCATCAAGCACGCCGCCCCGCACATGATCAAACAGGGCAAGGGCTCGATCGTGCTCACCGCCTCGGTCGCCGGCTTGCGCGCCAATGCCGGCGGCGCTCCCTATAGCGCCAGCAAGGCGGGCGTGATCAGCCTTGCCCAGACTGCGGCAGCCGCGCTCCTTGGCACCGGCATCCGCGTCAACGCCATCTGCCCGGGGCTGATCGAGACCGGCATGACCAAGCCGATTTTCGACGCCGCCAAGGAGCGCGGCACGGCTGGCAAGATCGGTCAGCTCAATCCGTTGCAGCGCGCGGGGGCACCGGAAGAAATAGCGGCCATGGCGCTGTTTCTCGCCAGCGACGAGTCCTCCTACGTCAACGGCATGGCCTTTCCGGTCGACGGCGGGCTCTCCTCGTCGCTGCCTTTCACCCGCCCGATCCGTTGACCGAAAGCGCGCGCGCCGGTACTTTCCCGCACCGCAGCAAAGCCGGAATTCCCACGCTCGCGGGAAGGCTGACGGAAGCCGAAAGAAGCCATGAAAATCCTCGTGCCCGTGAAACGGGCTGTCGACAAGGATGTAAAAATCCGCGTCAAGTCGGACGGCTCGGGCGTCGAACTCGCCAACGTCAAAATGTCGATGAATCCGTTTGACGAGATCGCGGTCGAAGAGGCGATCCGGCTCAAGGAAGCGGGCAAGGCGACCGAGATCGTCGCGGTGTCGATCGGCACCGCGCAAGCGTCCGAGACGATCCGCACCGCGCTGGCGATGGGCGCCGACCGCGGCATCCTGGTGAAAGTCGATGGCGTCGCCGAGCCGCTGGCGGTGGCGAAAATCCTCAAAGCGATTGCGGACGCAGAAAAGCCCGGCCTCATCATCATGGGCAAGCAGGCGATTGATGACGACTCCAATCAAACCGGTCAGATGCTGGCCGCTTTGCTCGGCTGGCCGCAGGGCACGTTCGCGTCGAAGGTGGCGATCGAAGGTGAATCGCTGATGGTGACGCGCGAAGTGGATGGCGGATTGCAAACCCTGAAGCTCAAGCTGCCGGCGATCGTGACTACCGATCTGCGGCTGAACGAGCCGCGCTACGCTTCGCTGCCAAACATCATGAAGGCGAAGAAGAAGCCGATCGAGGACAAGAGCGCGTCCGATTACGGCGTCGACGTCAAGCCGCGGCTGGAAGTGGTCAAGACCGCCGAGCCGCCGACGCGCAAGGCCGGCGTCAAGGTCAAGACCGTGGCCGAGCTGGTCGATCAGCTCAAAAACGCGGGGGCGATCTGATGCCGACGCTACTCCTCGCTGAGCACGACAACAAATCGCTCAAGGACACGACCAGCAAAACATTGACGGCGGCCAAAGTTCTTGGCGCCGATGTGCACATCCTGGTCGCCGGAAACCAATGCAAGCCGGTCGCTGAAGCGGCCGCCAAGCTCGACGGGGTCAAGAAGGTTCTACTCGCCGACGCGCCTGCTTACGAGCACATGCTGGCCGAGCCGATTGCTGCGCTGATCGTCTCGCTGGCAGGCCCCTACGAAGCCATTATCGCGCCGGCGACCACGAGCGGGAAAAACATCATGCCGCGCGTCGCGGCTCTGCTCGACGTGATGCAAATTTCAGAGATCAGCAAGGTCGTCGCGCCCGATACTTTCGAGCGGCCGATTTACGCGGGCAATGCCATTGCGACCGTGCGCTCGCACGACCCCAAGCGGATCGTGACCGTGCGCACGGCGGCGTTTCAGGCGACCGGCGAGGGTGGCGCGGCGGCGCCGATCGAAGCAGTCGCGACCGCTGCCGATCCCGGCCTGTCCGGTTTCGTCGGCGAGGAATTGTCCAAGTCGGAGCGGCCGGAACTCACCTCGGCAAAAATCATCATTTCCGGCGGCCGGGCGATGCAAAGCCGGGACAACTTCACCAAGTATATAGAACCGGTCGCCGACAAGCTCGGAGCGGCGGTTGGCGCTTCGCGTGCGGCGGTCGATGCCGGTTATGCGCCGAACGACTGGCAGGTGGGCCAAACCGGCAAGGTGGTGGCACCCGACCTGTACATCGCCGTCGGCATTTCGGGTGCTATTCAGCACCTGGCCGGAATGAAGGATTCGAAAGTTATTGTTGCTATCAACAAGGACGAGGAAGCTCCGATCTTTCAGGTAGCCGACTACGGACTAGTGGCTGACCTCTATCAAGCGCTGCCGGAATTGGTTCAGGAGCTGGATAAACGCGGCCGTTGACCGGTCGAACGATGATGAGGGATCATCGTGGAAGGTAGGGGAAGATGGTCGAAGTAAAGGAACGGCCGAGGACGCGCGACAAGTCGCCGGGCGGTGCCGCGCCAACGATCCGCAAGGTGGGCGTGATCGGCGCTGGGCAGATGGGCAATGGCATTGCGCACGTTTGCGCGCTGGCGGGCTTCAATGTTTTGCTCAACGACATCGCCGCCGAGCGTATTTCCGAAGGCCTCGCCGTTATCGGCGGCAATTTGGCCCGGCAAGTCAGCCGCCAGCGCATCAGCGACGCGGACCGTGAGGCCGCGCTCAAGCGCATTACCCCCGCCAAGACGCTCAACGAGCTCGGCGATTGCGATCTGGTGATCGAGGCGGCGACCGAAAAGGAAGAGGTCAAGCGCAAGATCTTCACCGCCGTCTGTGCCTCGCTGAAGTCCGAGGCGATCGTCGCCACCGGAACATCGTCAATTTCGATTACCCGGCTGGCCGCAGCCACTGACCGGCCGGAGCGGTTCATCGGCATTCATTTCATGAATCCGGTGCCGCTGATGGAGCTGGTCGAGATCATCCGTGGCATCGCCACCGACGACGCCACCTTCGAGGCCGCCAAGCAATTCGTCACCAAGCTCGGCAAGCAGATCGCGGTGTCGGAGGATTTCCCGGCTTTTATCGTCAACCGGATTTTGCTGCCGATGATCAACGAGGCGATCTATACGCTGTATGAAGGCGTCGGCAACGTCGAGGCGATCGACACGGCCATGCGGCTCGGCGCGCATCATCCGATGGGGCCGCTCGAGCTCGCCGACTTCATCGGGCTCGATACCTGCCTCTCGGTCATGCAGGTGCTGCACGAAGGCCTAGCCGATTCGAAATACCGGCCGTGTCCGCTGCTGGTGAAATATGTCGAGGCCGGCTGGCTCGGCCGCAAGACCCAGCGCGGCTTCTACGACTATCGCGGCGAAAAGCCGGTGCCGACGCGGTAAGGTCGCGGATGCCCGGCACAAAGCCAGGCATCACGCGAACAGCGCGTCACTTCACGAGTTCGACGAACAGCCCGACCACGCAGATGTAGCCGAGCACGAACAGGATTGTGCGGATAAACGGTATTGCGGCGATGAAGACGATTGCGTGGGCGAGGCGGATCCAGAAGTAACTCATCGCCCAGAACGCCGTCATGGAATTGTGCTTGTTGGTGAGCTGGACCAGGATGACCAATGCCGCAAACGGAGCGAAAGTCTCCACGGCGTTGATATGCGCGCGGTTGGCGCGCTGGCCCCAAAGCGGCACCGGCCGCGGTGTCGGATCGACGTAGTTTGTCGTCTGCAGGGTGCCGTTGGTCACGACCTGACAGACGATATACGGAATCCAGAGCGATCCCGTGAGCAATGCCGTTAAAGCAAGGTATTTAAGTTCAGGCGACATTTGATCGTTCTCCCTAAAAAGCCTTTATGGAATTCCCTCTCCCCGGGCGGAGAGCGGGCCTAATCGCAGCAAGAATCCGAAGTTTTTGGTTGCTCGTATTTTTCCCGCGGTTTGGCGTCGGCGGCATATTTGTCGTGATGGCGGACCCACGCCATGCCGTATTTCAGGCCGGCCTCGTCGCGCCCCTTGGGCGCGATGTCGAGCAGGTTGTAGGCGCCGATCAAGCATGTCGAGCCCGCGGCCATAGCTCGAATAGGTGTGAAACACTTCACCGGTGTCGCTCTTGCGAAACACGCTGATGCCGGGCCGTTCGTCGCTCGGGAAGGTGGTCATTTCGTAATTGTAGAACGCTTCACCCTTCGCCTTCTCCTCCGGCGATGCCGACACTTGATAGTCAAAATTAAAATCGCTGCCGAAGGACGAAACCCAGTTGAAATGCCAGCCCATGCGTTTTTTGAACTTCTCGATCTGCGCCAGCGGCGCGCGCGAGACCACGACGAGGGCGACGTCGCGCTGCGCCAGATGAGCGACGGCGCCGTCGAAGTGGTCGGCGATCAGCGAGCAGCTCGGGCAGCCTTCCTCCCAGTCCGGGCCCATCATGAAGTGATAGACGATTAGCTGGCTCTCGCCGCCGAACAAATCGGCCAGGCCTTCCTTGCCGTTCGGGCCGTCGAACGTGTAGGCCTTCCCGACCTTTTCCCACGGCAGCTCGCGGCGCTTTTTGCTGAGCGCATCGCGCGCGCGGGTGAAGGCTTTCTCCTCGGCGAGGTGCGCCTTGCGCGCCGCCACCCATTCGTCATGCGAAACGATCTTGTGCGGTTCCATGGGTTGCTCCTTCGCGCCGTGGTCAGTTCGCCGGCGTCATCCAGCCGATGCCGGCGCCGCCCGGCTCGAGCAGCATGACGATACGGCCGACATTGGGTACCTCAAAGGCGGGTTTCATAACCTTGGCGCCCGCAGCGGTCGCTTTTTTCACGCGCTCGTCGACGTTATCGACGGCGATATAGGGCATCCAGCTTTCCGGCACTCCTTTGTATTCCGGCCCGCTGATGTCGAACAGGCCGCCGACCACCTCGGCCCCGGACTTCGCCAGCCAATAAGATCCGCCACCGGGCATCGGCATCGCGTCGAAGTTCCAGCCCATCGTGTCGGCATAGAATTTCTTCGCGCGCGCGACGTCGCGGGTCATCAGCTCGTTCCAGTAGAAGGTGCCGTGTGACCAGGCCATTGTTGCTGCTCCAGTGTTATCGGTTGAATTGCGCTTATCGTGTTGTATCGAGGCGGTGTGTCGTTTCAGGCGACGTATATCTCCAGTTTGTCGAACGCGCCGATCCACCCATGCTGGTGGCCGTCGCGGGACTTTTCGTCGAAAAGTTTTTCATGGATGAGCGTCAGCAATGTGCCGTCGCCGTCCGGCTTGAACAGCACGGTGACTAGCGATTCATACGGTTCGTCCGGCGGCGCCACGTCCCAGGACCAGGTGAAAACCAACTTCTCGTTGGTGAGGACCTCGCGATAGATGCCGCCGACGTTGTGCGGCTCGCCGTTTGGCGAATGCATCTCGATGCGGTAGCGGCCGCCGGCCCTCGGATCAGTTTCGGCCCGCTGCGCGACGATTTCGCCCGGCCCCATCCAGCGCTTTATTTTTTCCGGGTCGATGAACGCGGCGAAGACTTTCGCCGGCGGCGCTTTGAACCGCCGCTTGAGTGTGAGGCTTGGTTTGACGGCGGACTGGACGGCCATGACTCTTCCTCCTCCAGGAACAACGCAAGGCGACGCAGCGCCTCGGACCAGAAACGTTCATAGCGTTCGAGCCACGACCGTGCGTCCTGCATCGGCGCGGCATTGAGACGGCAGGTGACGGTGCGGCCCGATTTGGTCCGCCCCACCAGTCCGGCGTCGGACAACACATCGAGATGTTTCATGACAGCCGGCAGCGAAAGATCGAACGGCTCCGCCAGCGCGCTGACTGAAAGATCCGGTTGTTCGGCGAGCCGCGCCACCAGCGCGCGCCGGGTCGGATCGGCGAGCGCGGCAAATGTGCGGTCGAGCGGGGCGGCGCTAAACTTAACCATCTAGTTAAGTATAGAAACGGCGCGCGCGGTGTCAAGCCTTGGTCAATTGTTCGGGGTGGCGGCGGCGCTGACGAGCTTGATGCCGTCGGGACTGGCCCATTCGGCCGGGCCCGCCATCTCGCCGATTTCGCAACCGGCGTGGTCGACCAGCAAGGTCGTCGGCATGCCGAAGGCCTTGCCGGCGAGTTTCAGGTCCTGAAACACCTTGGCGCTCGGATCGGAATAATAAGCGAGGTGGGTAACGCCGACCTCCTTGAGGAAGGCATGCGGCTTTTGCGGATCGCGGGTGTCGATATTGACGGCCACCACCTCGAAATCCGGCGCCGCCGAGATCGCTTTCGAGCTTGTCCAGCGCCGGCATTTCCCTGCGGCACGGCACGCACCAGGTGGCCCAGAGGTTGAGCAGCACGGTGCGGCCGCGCCAGCCGGCGAGGCTTCGCTCGCGCCCCTCGGCGTCCTTGAACGCGAGGTCGGGGACGCGAAACGGCGCTGCGCGCTATTGTCAGCGCCGCCACCTCGCCCTGCGCCAGCGGCGCGATGCGGCTGCCGATCTTAACCGCAGGCGCGCACGCCGCCGCGCCCGGATTGCTTCGCAGCCGTCCAATCCCGTATACCCCCGCCAGGACAGCCACGACGCCGACAGCCGCAGCCACGGATAGAAGGCGCAGGCGGCCTATTTTGTCTCGCGGCGGCATGGATTGATCGGTCATCAGCTTAACGAACCTCGGCGACGCATCATGAGCAACAAAATGTGGGGCGGACGCTTCGGTTCGGAGCCCGATCCGCTGATGGAGAAGATCAACGCCTCGATCGATTTCGACCGACACCTGTACCGGCAGGATATCGCCGCGAGCAAGGCCCATGCGGCGATGCTCGCCAAAACCGGCATCATTACGGCGCAAGATGCAAAGCGGATCGCTCACGGTCTAGACACGATCCTGTCAGAGATCGAAGCCGGCAAATTCAACTTCAAGCGCGCGCTTGAAGACATTCACATGAATGTCGAGAGCCGGCTGGATGAGCTGATCGGGCCAGCGGCCGGACGGCTGCATACCGCGCGCTCGCGCAACGACCAGGTCGCGACCGATTTCCGGCTGTGGGTGCGCGACGCGATCGACGTCATCGATGCCGCGCTTGCGGCTTATCAGCGCGCGCTGGCGCAAAAGGCGCTCAAGCACGCGGCGACGGTGATGCCGGGCTTCACCCATCTGCAGACAGCGCAGCCGGTCACCTTCGGCCATCATCTGCTCGCCTATGTCGAAATGGCGGCCCGCGACCGCGGCCGCTTCGCCGACGCGCGCGCGCGGCTCAACGAAATTCCGCTCGGCGCGGCAGCGCTCGCCGGCACCTCATTCCCGATCGACCGCAAGATGACGGCGAAGGCGCTCGGTTTCAGTCGGCCGATGGCCAACTCGCTCGACGCCGTGGCCGATCGCGACTTCGTGATGGAGACACTCGCGGCGAGCGCGATTACCGCGGTGCATCTGTCGCGCTTCGCCGAGGAGATCGTGATCTGGTCGTCGCCGCGGGTCAGTCTGCTGCGGCTGTCGGACGCCTTCACCACCGGCTCCTCGATCATGCCGCAGAAGCGCAATCCCGACGCGGCCGAACTGGTGCGCGCGCGCTCCGGCCGCATCGTCGGCGCGCTGACCCATTGCTGATGGTGATGAAAGGGCTGCCGCTCGCCTACCAAAAGGACATGCAGGAGGACAAGGAAGGCACCATGGACGCGCTCGGATCGCTTACGCTTTCGATTAACGCCATGACCGGCATGGTGCGCGACATGGAGCCCGACGTCGCGCGCATGAAGGCTGCGGCGGGCGAAGGATTTGCCACCGCGACCGATCTGGCCGACTGGCTGACGCGGACGCTTAACATGCCGTTCCGCGAGGCCCACCACGTGACCGGCAAGATTGTCGCCAAAGCGAGCGGCGCCGGCGTGCCGCTCGACAAGCTGCCGCTGAAAGCCATGCAGGAGATCGAGCCGAGGATTACCAAAGCGGTTTTCGGCGTGCTTTCCGTCGATGCATCGGTCAAAAGCCGCAAAGTCTATGGCGGCGCTGCGCCGGAAACGTGCGCGCGCAGGCGAAAGAGTGGCTGAAAAAACTCAAAGGGTGATCGCGGCGCGGCCGGCATAAACCCCCTGGCAACGCCTTGCCGACATAATGTCGCCGCCGCGGCGAGGTCTGCTACGATGGCGGCGAAAGCGGTGGGGAATTTTGCTGGTGTTTGATCGTTTGCGTTTAGCTGTTGCGCTCGTTTTGCTTGGCGCCGCCGCGATCAGCCTTGCGGCATGCGGCCGGGCCGGCGCCGTTGCCGCCGCCCGGGCCGGCGGTCGGACCGGCGCCGACAGCACAGGCGGCGCCGTCCGCCGGTGTCGACGGACCGGTTGCGAGCGGGCCCACCGCACTGGAAACGGCGCAGAAAAACGGCTTCGACGCTTACGGCAATCCGGTCGCGCCACCCGGCCAGAAGAAATCGTTTCCGCTCGATTTCCTGCTGCAATAGCCGGCCTTCAGCCGCGGCGACTTTTATTCCGGTTTCCACTTTTCGCGCGCATGTTCTAAACCCTTGCCATGCATCATTTCGCCTATCGCAACGGCGTGCTGCACGCCGAATCCGTCGATTTGATCGCGCTGTCGGATGCCGTCGGCACGCCGTTCTATTGCTATTCGACCGCGACGCTGGAACGGCACTATCGCGTGTTCGCCGAAGCTTTCGCCGACGCCGATGCGCTGATCTGCTACGCGCTAAAGGCCAATTCCAACCAAGCGGTGATTGCAACGCTGGCGCGGCTCGGCGCCGGCGCCGACGTCGTTTCTGAAGGCGAGCTTTTGCGCGCTCGCGCGGCCGGAATTCCGCCGGAAAAGATCATGTTCTCCGGCGTCGGCAAGACCGCGCGCGAACTCGCGCTCGCCGTCGAGCAGGGCATTTTTTGCGTCAACGTCGAATCCGAAGAGGAGCTTGACCTTCTCGCCGCCATCGCCGCCGGCAAGGGGCGCACGGTGGAAATTTCCGTGCGCGTCAATCCCGACATCGATCCGAAGACGCATGCGAAGATCGCAACCGGCAAGGCCGAGAACAAATTCGGCATTCCGATCAGCCGGGCGCGCGACGTCTACGCGCGCGCCGCTAAGCTTAAGGGCGTGCGTGTCGCCGGCGTCGACATGCATATCGGTAGCCAGATTACCGAACTTGATCCGTTCAACGACGCGTTCGCGCTGCTCGCCGATTTCGTGCGCACCTTGCGCGCGGACGGCCACAGCATTCGCCATGTCGATCTCGGCGGCGGCTTGGGCATTCCTTACCGCGAGGACAACGACCCGCCGCCCAATCCGTCCACCTATGCCGACGTGGTCAAGCGCACGACCCGCGGTCTTGATTGCCGGCTGATCTTCGAGCCCGGACGTTTGATCGTCGGCAATGCCGGCATCCTGGTCACCCGCGTGCTGTACTTAAAGCGCGGCGAAGCCAAGACCTTCGTCATCGCCGATGCTGGTATGAACGACCTCGTGCGGCCCACGCTCTACGACGCGCATCACGATATCCGCCCAGTGCGCGAGACTGCCGCCGGCGCGCAAAAATCATCGCCGACGTGGTCGGGCCGGTCTGCGAATTCAGGCGATTTTCTCGCGCTTGACCGTTCGCTGGTCGCGCCGCAGCCCGGCGATCTCCTCGCCGTGATGACCGCCGGCGCCTACGGTGCGGTCGAGGCGGGAACTTACAACACCCGCGCGCTCGTCCCGGAAGTCCTTGTGCGAAAAGGCGAATGGGCGGTGGTGCGGCCGCGTGTCGAAGCCGCAGAGCTGATCGCGCTCGACCGCATGCCGCCCTGGCTGTGATCTGGCTCTGATTTTGCTTGTGAAATTTGGGCTGGCGCGGCTTGCCCGTCGGGCGCCTTGAACCCGCCGCGATGCTAACGTGTTGTCACGCGACGTTTTGTCCGCGGAGATTTGAGTGACGGATCACTCACCGAGCCCTTCCGCACCTGCCCACCCGCCGGCCGAGCCGCCGGTGCGCTCGCAACTCGGCATCGCCTTGCGCCGCGCCCGCTTGACGATCCTTTGGGAGCGGCTATGGCCGGCGCTTGCAGGCGTTGTGATCGTCGTAGGTCTTTTCCTAGCGGTGTCATGGCTTGGCTTATGGCTGTGGCTGCCGCCGCTGGCGCGGGCGATCGGACTGGCGATTTTTGCCGTGCTCGCGCTGTTCGCGCTCGCGCAATTCGTTTCGTTGCGGATACCGGCGGCTGCCGACGCCTTGCGCCGGCTCGATCGCGGCGCGCGGCATCGGCCCGCGACCGCCATCGCCGATCGGCTTGCGGTCACGCCCGCCGACGAAGTCTCGCACGCGCTGTGGCAGGCGCATGTCGCGCGCACGCGGCAGGCCGCGCACGCTTTCAAGGCCGGCTGGCCGTCGCCACGTGTCGCGCTGCGCGATCCTTACGCGCTGCGTGGTTTCATCCTGGTCGCGCTCATTGCGACTTTTATTGCCGCCGGCGGCGAACATTGGAAGCGGATCGCCGCCGCCTTCGACTGGCGGGGCGTGGTGTTGCCGGCGAATTTCCGGGTCGACGCCTGGGTCACGCCGCCGCCTTACACGGGCAGGCCTCCCATCGCCCTACCTGGCATCCATCCAGGCGAAGTGGTGAGGCAGGATTCGGATTCCGGTGAGCCGGTGGCGGTGCCGGCCGGCTCGACTTTGGTGGTGCGCGCTACCGGCAAGCTCGATCTGGAAATTTCCAGCAAAGGCGGCGTGACCGCGGCCAAGGACGAACCGAGGGCGCCCGCCGGCACGCAGGAATTCCGTTTCAAGGTCGCCGGAACCGGCACCGCGACGGTGCACGGCGCGGGTGACGATCTGGTTTGGGCGCTCAACGCCATTCCCGACAAGCCGCCGACCATCGCGATGACCAAGGATCCCGAGCAACAGGCGCGCGGCTCGTTGCTGTTGTCGTATCATCTGGAAGACGATTATGGGGTGACCGAAGCGCAGGCGACCTTTGCGCGCAAGGACGGCCCGGAGGTCAAAGGCGCCGCGGCGCGTCCGCTGTTCGGGCCGCCGGATTTCGCACTGGTGTTGCCGCAGGCGCGCACCAAAAATGGCGTCGGCCAGACCATCAAGGATCTGACCGATCATCCTTGGGCGGGCGCCCAAGTCACCATGACGCTGGTCGCCCATGATGAGGGCGGCAACGAAGGCCGGAGCGAGCCGTTTTCATTCCGTCTGCCCGAGCGCAACTTCACCAAGCCGCTGGCGCGGGCGCTTGTCGAGCAGCGGCGCAACCTGGCGCTCGATGCGGCGGTGCGGCCAAGCGTAATCACCGCGCTCGACGCGCTCGCCATGGCGCCTGAAAAATTCGACATCGATGCGCCCGTCTATCTTGGCCTGCGTTCGCTCTACTGGTCGCTGGTCCGCGCCAAGACCGACGACAATCTGCGCGATGTCACGGTCCAGATGTGGCAGATGGCAGTCGGGATCGAGGACGGCAACATTTCCGACGCGCAGGCGGCCTTGCGCAATGCCGAGGAGGCATTGCGGCAGGCGCTGGAGCGCGGTGCCACCGACCAGGAAATCAAGCAGCTTATGGACCAGCTGCGCGCGGCGCTGGATCGCTATCTGCAGTCGGCGATGGAGCAGCTAAAAAACAACCAGCAGCTTGCCCGCCCGCTCGACCGCAACGCGCGCACGTTAAGCCAGCGCGATCTCAAGAGCATGCTCGACCGGCTGGAGAATCTGGCGCGCAACGGCGCCAAGGATGCCGCACGCCAGCTGCTGCAACAGCTCCAGCAGATGATGGAGAATTTGCAGATGGCGGCGCCGAATCAGAACGGCGACGACCTCGACGATATGATGTCGCAGCTCGATGACCTGGGCGATATGATCAAGCAACAGCAGGACTTGCGCGACCGCACTTATCGTCAGGGCCAGAATCAGCGCCGGCAGCGTGGCGAGCAGGGACAGCAAGGCGAGCAGCCCGACGAGTTCGATGGGCGACCTGCGCGACAATCAGCAGGCGCTGCGCGAAAAGTTGAAAAAGCTTCTGGAAGATTTCAAAAATCACGGCTTCGGCCAACCCCAACAAGGCCAGCCCGGCCAGGGCCAGAATGGCATGGACCAGCTCGGGCGCGCCGACGATGCGATGGGCGAGGCCGAGGGCAAACTCGGCGAGGGCAATGCTGACGGTGCCGTCGACCCGCAAGGGCGTGCGCTTGATGCGCTGCGCAAAGGCGCGCAAGGAATGGCGCAATCGATGCAGCAGCAGCTCGGGCAGGGGCCCGGCCCGGGGCGCGAAGGCCGGCTCGGCCGGCCACGCGCCGATCGCGACACCGATCCGCTCGGCCGGCCCCTGCGTGGGCACGACTATGGCGACGATGTCACCGTCAAAGTGCCGGGCGAGATCGACGTGCAGCGCGCGCGCCGCATCATCGAGGAACTGCGCCGTCGCTTCGGTGATGTGCTGCGCCCGCAGGAAGAACTCGATTACATCGAGCGGCTCTTGAAGGATTATTGAGCGGGCACCAACGGTGCGAAAACGCTCAGATTTGCTGCGTTTATGACCGCGACAGGCGGCATTTGTTAATATCGTCCAACCGAATGTTAACGCTTCCTTGCTAACGATGCCGCTGCCGCCTCGCGTCCTGCCTTCGGCGGCGCAGAGGTATTAGTGGCATCGATCGGTACTGAGCACGCGCCGCGTTCCCTTTGGCGCCCGTCGCCGCCTGCCTTTCTCGGCCCGGATATCAGCAACGCCATCCTCCGTGTCTATGCGCTGTTCGCCGGCGACACCGACACCTCGCTGTTGCGCCGGCTCGCGGGCGCTGCCTTCCTGATCCGGGTCATCAGCGCCGCAATTGCGTTTGTCGCACAAATCCTGTTGGCGCGCTGGATGGGCGGCTTCGAGTTCGGCATCTACATCTATGCCTGGACCTGGGTGTTGTTGATCGGCGGCATGGTCGATCTCGGCTTGGGTTCTGCGGCGCAGCGCTTCATCCCGGAATATACCGAGCACAGGCAATTCGCACTTCTGCGCGGCTTTATCTTCGGTAGCCGGTGGCTTGCGCTCGTAAGCGCGACGCTGATCGCCGGCGCTGGCGCCATCGCCGTAACGTTGGTCGCGCCGCATATCGATCCGAAGACGATCGTACCTTTGTATTGCTCCTGCGCCGCGCTGCCGATGTTCGCGCTGTGGAGCGTGCAGAGCGGCATCGCGCGTTCGTTCAACTGGGTCAATCTCGGACTTACGCCGAACTACGTGCAGCGCCAGCTGGTGCTGCTCGCCCTTATGGGTCTGGCTTACATGATCGGCCTGCCGACGCATGCGGTGACCGCGACCATCGTTGGTGTCATCGCGCTGTCCAGCATCAGCCTCAGTCAATTGGCGGTGCTCAATCGCCGGCTTGCCGGCGTGGTGGAGGGCGGCGCCAAGGCTTACGCGGTGCCGACATGGCTCGCGACATCGGCGCCGATCTTCGTAGTCGAAGCGTTTTATCTGCTGCTGACCTATTCCGACGTCATTGTGCTGCAGCAATTTCGTCCGGCCAACGAAGTCGCGATTTATTACGCTGCTACCAAGACGCTCGCCTTCGTCGCGTTCATTTATTACTCGGTGTCGCAGACCATCGCGCACAAATTCTCCGAATATCACATAAGCGGCGATCACAAGCGGCTGCGGGCGACGCTTCGGCAGTCGGTGCGGCTGACATTCTGGCCGTCGCTTGGCTCGATTGTCGTTCTGCTCGCGTTGGGCAAGCCGCTGTTGGGGCTGTTCGGCCAGAATTTCGGCTCCGGCTATTATCTGATGTTCATCATCGCCGTCGGGCTTCTGGCGCGCGCCTCGGTCGGCCCGGCCGAGCGGCTCCTCAACATGCTCGGCGAGCGACGCTCGTGCGCGCTGATTTACGCTGCGTCTTTTGCGATCAATGTTGCGCTGTGCATCGCGCTGATCCCGCCGTGGGGACTTGCCGGCGCGGCGGTCGGCAGTTCCGTGGCGCTGGTCTTTGAATCGGCGAGCCTGTTCCTGGTCGCCAAATATCGCTTGGGGCTTCACTGCTTTATTTTCGGCGGTCCCCGGGATCACTGAGGCTGCAGCAGATGGGCGCCCGGGTGTTGTCTGGTCAAGCGCCGGTGGTCGCGCTCGACAGCGCCGCTTCGGCGATTGCCAGCGCCCGGCGCGCCATGCTTGCCGGTCGCTACGCAGCGGGTTCGCTGGCGTCCGAATGGCGGCCGCTCGATCAATTGGCCGCGATCGCGGATGCATGGCGTGAGCTTGCCGAGCGCGCGCTCGAGCCAAATATTTTCTATGAGCGGGCATTTGCGGTTCCCGCGGCCCCGGTCTTCGGCGCGCGCGCCGGCGCTGTTCTCGTTTGGTCGAAAACCCCGCCGCGCCGGCTGGTCGGCTTCTTTCCGGGGCGCATCGAGCAACGCCGCTATGGCGTCAAACTGCCGGTCCTGGTCGGCTGGACTCACCCCTATGCTCCGTTCGGCGTGCCTCTGGTCGAGCACGAGGGCGCCGAGCCGATCATCGCCGCCTGGCTTGCGCATATCGCCGCCGATGAAAGCCTGCCCGGGTTGCTGCTGTTGCCGTTTTTGCCCGAGGATGGCGCATTTGCCGCCGCGTTGTCGGCGATCGTGCGCCGCGCCCGGATGCCGTTTGCCGACTTCAATCGTCACCGGCGGGCGTTGCTGGCCCCGCGTGATGAGCAACCCGTCGACGAGCGTCTGTTTTATGTCGAGCAATCGATCGGCCAGCATCAACACAAGGAACTGCGTCGGCATTGGCGGCGCTTGAGCGATTCCGGCGCAGTATTGTTCACCGCAGCCACCGAGCCGGCGCCGGTCGCTGCCGCGCTTGAGGATTTTTTTGTCCTCGAAGCCGCCGGCTGGAAAGGGCGCGTCGGCACCGCGGCCGCCGAGCACGACGATATTCGCCGCTTCATCCGTAACGCCGCGGATGGGCTGGCCGCCGAGGGCAAAGTGGCAATCGAGCGCATCCTGCTCGACGGCCGTGCTATCGCCGCAGCGATCGTCCTGCGCAGCGGACGGCATGCCTGGTTCTGGAAGATCGCCTACGACGAAAGCTTCGCGCGCTTTTCGCCGGGGGTGATGATGAGCGTGGTGGTGACCGACGACCTGTTGGACGATCTGGGCATCGTGCGCACCGACTCTTGCGCGACCGCCGACCATCCGATGATCGACCATCTTTGGCGCGAGCGCTTGGCCTTGTGCGATCGTTTGGTCGCGGTGCGTCCGCAGGCAAGTTTTGCGCTGGCATGTCGGCTGGAGCGTCTGCGCGCCGCCGGCATCGCCGGAGCCAAGAGCGTGCGCAACCTTTTTCGCAGCTAGCCGTATGGCCAGCTGCCGGAGATGCGATTTATCAACGTCTAAACAACGTCAGGGGAAATAATGCCCGATCTTGTCCTGCGGAACATGCTGACCATGCTGGGAAGGGGAACTCTGGCCAAGACGCGCCGCCAATGGGAACTGACGGTCGTCACGGCGGTTGCCGGCTTCGCGATCGGCGTATTATTTCTCGGCATAAGTTTGTCAGTGACGCTTGCGCTCGTCATTTTATCGTTCAGCGCACTTGTCGCCTTCGCAGGCGAACGCCGCCACAATCTGCAAGTGGCGGTTGCGCTGAACAACATGACTCAAGGGTTGAGCATGTATGATAGCGACGCGCGCCTGGTTTTGTGCAACGAACGCTACATCGAAATGTCGCTGTTGCCCCCTGAGAATTTTTACAGAGGCGTGCCGTTTCGTGAGATTCTCGTCCGGCGCGCCAAGGCGGGGTCTTTTTCCGGCGACCCCGATCGATATGTCGCCGATTGCCTCATGCAAGCGGCCGAGGGCCGTGCCGAGGACAAAACGCTCGAACTCAATGATGGCCGTGCGATCTCGCTGGTGTTTCGACCGTTACCGACCGGCGGTTGGGTATCCACCCATGCCGACGTCACTGAAAAGCTCGCAGCCGAGCGGGAACGTGATTCGCTTCGCCGCGCCGAGGAACGCCGGGTAGCGATTGACGTGGCGATCGATTCGTTCCGTACCCGCGTCGAGAACATGCTTAGAACGGTCGGGCAAAGCGCCGGCGCGATGAAGTCGGCGGCCAAATCGCTGCTCACCACCTCGGACCATACCATGCAGCGAGCCGAGGGCGCGGTGCAGGGCTCAAACGAAGCGTCGGTCAACGTCGAAACCGCCGCCGCTGCCGCCGAGGAACTGTCCGCCTCGATCAAGGAAATCAGCCGTCAGCTGGCGCAGGCGAATGAAGTGGTGCGCAGCGCCGCCTCAGACGCTATCGCCACCAATGACGACATCGCTGCACTGGCGCAGGTCGCACAGCGCATCGGCGACGTGGTCAAGCTCATTCAGGACATCGCTGAACAGACCAACTTGCTGGCCTTGAACGCCACCATCGAGGCGGCGCGCGCCGGCGAGGCCGGACGCGGCTTTGCGGTGGTGGCATCGGAAGTCAAATCGCTGGCGGTGCAGACCGCCAAGGCGACCGGCGAGATCACCCGCGAGATTTCGTCGGTGCAGGCCTCGACCGGGGACGCGGTGACGGCGATCCGCGCCATCACCCGGCAGATGCAGGACATCAATGCCCACACCTCGGAAGTGGTCGGCTCGATTGCGCAGCAGGAACTGGCGACCGGGGAAATTTCGCACAATGTCGCCAGCGCCGCTGCCGGCAGCAAGGGCGTGGTCGCCGCACTTGGCGATGTAGCCATCGGCGTAAAGCAGACGCGAAGTTCGGCGGAGACCGTGCTGGCCGCGTCCGAGGAAGTGGAAAACGCAACCGTCGCGTTGCGCGCCGAGGTCGAGCGTTTTCTCGCAACGGTAGCGGCCTGATCCCTCACCGCCCCGCGGCGTAACCCTGCATTCCCCGAGGATTTGCGGCGGCACGGCGGTGCCGGCCGTCGCGCGCAGCCGCGGTGAGGCGGCCTTCCGACCAGTTTGGTCCGACTTCGACAACGTGCCCGCGGCGCGTGAGTTCGGCGACGGCGTCGCGCGGCACGCGCCCTTCCGTTACCAGTACTCCGGGCCGTGCCGCGCGCGGCCAGAATGACGAGGGGAAATGCTCTGAATGCCAGGCCGGCGCGTCGATCGCTTCCTGCAAGTTAAGCCCGGCATGCACGTGGCGCAGGAACATCTGCGTGATCCATTGGTCCTGCTGATCACCGCCCGGCGTGCCCCAGGCGAGATAGGGCTCGCCGCCGCGCAGCGCGAGCGTCGGTGAAAGCGTGGTGCGCGGCCGCTTGTTCGGCGCGAGGCTGGCCGGGTGTCCTTCCTCCAGCCAGAACATCTGCGCGCGCGTGCCGAGACAGAAACCGAGCTCCGGGATGACCGGCGACGATTGCAGCCAGCCGCCCGAGGGCGTCGCCGACACCATGTTGCCGGCCACGTCGACGATATCGAAATGCACGGTATCGCCACGCGTGCCGCCGAGCCGGCCGACCGTCGGTTCCCCGGCGCCGGCGGCATCCGCCGCGCCTGGCGCGCCTTCGCGCCGAAGGGTTATTACCGCAGCGAAGCCGCTGATCGAGCCGGGGCGCAGGTGGAGCGACGCGGTCTGCCCGACAAGCTTGCGCCGTTCGGCATTGTAGGCATCTGACAACAGCGTCGCCGTCGGGACCGCGACGAAATCCGGGTCGCCGTAGAATGCTTCCCGGTCGGCGAAAGCGAGCTTGGCACATTCGACCTGCAGATGGATGAAATCCGCGCCCGCCGCGTCGAGCCGGTCGAGGTCGAAGCCTTTGAGCAGCGCAAGCTGCTGCAACATCACCGGACCCTGTCCCCACGGACCGGTCTTGCACACGGTGTACCGGCCATAATCGTAAGTCAGCGGCGCCTCGACGCGCGGCTTCCAGCTCCCCATGTCGCCGCCGGTCAATACGCCGCGATGCCGCTCGCCGCTTGTATCCATCACGGCTTGCGTCCGGCAGAACCGATCGATCGCTTCGGCGACGAAACCGTGCGACCAGGATTTGCGGGCGCGCTCGATTTGCGCAACGCGATCGCAGCCGGCGCTTTCGGCTTCCTCCAGAATGCGCGCATAAGTCGCCGCCAGAGCGGGGTTCGCAAACATAGTGCCTGGCGTCGGCGCGTTGTTGTTCGGCAGATACACCGCCGCCGATGTCGGCCAATGGCGGCGGAACAGGTCCGCGACGGTGGCGATGGTGGCGCTGGCGCGTTCGACCAGAGGGTGGCCTTGCTGCGCGTAGCCGAGCGCGGGCGTAAGCATCTCGCGCAGCGATAGCGTGCCGTAATCGCGCAGAATGAGCATCCAGGTCTCGAATGTGCCGGGCACGCAGGCGGCGAGCAGCCCGGTGCCGGGCACGAGGTCGAGGCCCTCGCTGCGATAACGCGCAATTGTGGCAGCCGCCGGCGCCGGACCTTGCCCGCAGATAACCTCTGGCTTGCCGCGCTTGACGTCGTAAACGATGACCGGGACGTCGCCGCCCGGGCCGTTGAGATGCGGCTCGACAACCTGCAGCGTGAATGCGGTCGCAACCGCGGCGTCGAACGCGTTGCCGCCCTTTTCCAGCGTTGCCATGCCGACCGCAGTCGCGATCCAGTGCGTCGAGGCGACCACGCCGAACGTGCCGTCGATCTCCGGCCGCGTGGTGAACGGATTTGGATTGATGTCCGCCATGTCGCTCTTTAGCCCGGATTAAGTGCTGGTGAAATCGGGGGGCGGCCGGGTAGCCTGACCGGCAAGCCACAAACATAATGGCATGACCAGCAAGCCCAATCGGCGTGATGTCCTGAAATCAGTCGCGACGCTGGCGGCGGTCCGCTTCGGCGCGGCGCCGGCCGGTGCGGCGCCGTCACGGGCCGAAATCGATTCCGTGCTGCAGGCCGCGGTGCAGGCGGGAGATGTTCCCGGGATCGTGGCGCTTGCCGCGAATGATAGCGGCCTCGTTTACGAGGGAATGTTCGGCGAACGCCGACTTCCCGGCGGGCCGGCCATGACACGCAACACAGTCTTTCGCATCGCCTCGATGGTCAAGGCGATCACCTCCGTCGCGGCCTTGCAGCTGGTCGAGCAGGAGAAACTCTCGCTCGACGCGCCGGTGCCGCCAATCGAGCCGGCGTTGAGCGAGCCGCAGGTGCTCGAGGGCTTCAACGCCAAGGGGGTTCCGCAGCTACGCGCCGCAAAGTCGCCGGTAACGCTCCGCCGATTGCTGACTTATACGGCGGGGTTCACCTACCGGCTATGGGATGCCAAGGCACTGCGCTATGTCGAGGCGATTGGAAAAATGCCGCCAGCAGCCCGCGGCAAGCTGCCGCGCACGCCGCTGATGTTCGATCCCGGTACGCGCTGGCAATACGGACCCAACATCGATTGGGTCGGCAAAATCGTCGAGCATGTCAGCGGCGAGCCGGTCGATGCCTATTTTCGCAAGCACATTCTCGGCCCGCTCGGCATGAACGACACCGGTTTCACGATCGCGCCGGAGCAGCGCGCGCGCGAAGCAAGCGCGCATCGGCGCGAGGCCGACGGCTCACTCAGGGCGCTGCCGCCGGAAAAGCAGCGCGCGTCCGCAATCTTCACCGGCGGCGGCGGGATTTATTCGACCGCGCCCGATTATCTGACTTTCCTGCGCATGCTCATGCAAGGCGGGACGCTCGCTGGCGTGCGCATCCTGCGTCCGGAAACCGTGGCGATGATGGACCGCAATCAGATCGGGGACGTTGACGTTCACCCGCTGCGCACGACCGCACCCGCATTTTCCAGCGACGTCGATTTGTTTCCCGGCATAACCTGCAAGTGGGGCCTCGGGCACA
Organism: uncultured Alphaproteobacteria bacterium; assembly: GCA_963747855.1. Lineage (GTDB taxonomy): Bacteria > Pseudomonadota > Alphaproteobacteria > Rhizobiales > Xanthobacteraceae > BOG-931. The sequence goes on along the minus strand of CAVVGN010000001.1, from coordinate 874,457 downwards.
TGCTCACCATGCAGGCGGTCGCCGGCGGCCGCAGCGCCGGCAGCATGACCTGGGGCGGTCTGTACAACACCTATTACTGGATCGATCCGGTTCGGCGCCTCGCCGCGGTGTTCATGACCCAGGTGATGCCGTTTGCCGATGCGCGCGCGCTGCGGCTGTATCACGCGTATGAACGCGGGCTCTACGCGCAGATGAAGAGCTAGCTCGAACTCGGCGCCGCCGGCACGAATTTCAGCGCCACGCCGTTCATGCAATAGCGCAAGCCGGTCGGCCGTGGTCCGTCATTGAACACGTGGCCGAGGTGGCCGCCGCAACGCCGGCACGCAATCGCGGTGCGGGTCATGCCGAACGTCGTATCCTTGATCTCCTCGACCGCGTTATCGAGCGGCGCCCAGAAGCTCGGCCAGCCGGTGCCGCTGTCGTATTTGGTCTTCGACGAATAGAGCGGCAGATCGCAGCCATCGCAGGTGAAGGTGCCGGCGCGATGCTCGTGCAGCAGCGGGCTGGTGAACGGCCGCTCGGTGCCTTCATGGCGCAGCACCTGGTAGGCGTCGGGGGAGAGGATCTTTTTCCACTCCTCGTCGGTGTGGGTGACCTCGTAGGTTTTCTCGGCCCGGGCCGCGTGCGGCCAGCTGATCCGAAGAAATGAAACCGCGCCAATGCCGGCGCCAGCATAGAGAAAATGTCTGCGTGAGAGCATGTGCTGTCCTCCACGAGCATGAGCGGGATCATGCCCGGCTGCAAATCGCTGATGCGTCTATAGCCGAGGCCGACGCGGCGGTCATCGCCGGGAGCGGTAACGCGCACGGCAACATTTGGTGAAGTGACGGGCTCCGGCGATAACGGCCGGTCTTGCGCCGCATCGGCTCAGCCCAAGAGCACGACGCATAAAGGAAAACCGGGCCCTTTCGGGCCCGGTTTAGGTTCGCCAGCGTGGGGGCGCCGGCGAGCACCTTCCAGAGGGGAAGTGCCACGTTCCGGCGGCGGCAGATCTGGGAGGATCATCGCCAACCGCGTTTCGCGCAACGGCATTTATATTGCGAGCCACATTGCTTACGCGCAACGCAACAGCGGGCATGCCAGCCATGCAATAGGATGCCGGCCTGACGCTTAGTAATTCCACCGCTGCGCGTTGGCGACGAGAAAGTCGCGGAATGCCTGCACGCGCGCCACGCTCTTGAGCTCTTCCGGATAGACAAAATACGCATCGAGCGCGATCGGATCGGCGTCGGAGAATAGCTGCACCAGCCCGCCGTCGCCTTCGACCAGATAGTCCGGCAGCATGGCGATACCGATGCCGCGCTGGCAGGCGCGCAGGATGCCAAGGATGTTGTTGATGACCAGATGCGCCGTGCGCGGCCCTTTGCCGTCGCGCGCCACTTCGGTGAGATAGAGCGAGCGTTGCAGGTACTGCGGCACATTGCCGCCGAGTACCAGCACGCGGTGATTGTCGAGGTCTTCGAACGTGCGCGGCGTGCCGAAACGCTTGAGATATTCCGGCGAGGCATAGACGTGGAAATGCACCGAGAACAGCTTGCGTTGAATCAGATCGGGCTGCGTGGGCTGACGCAGCCGGATGGCGACGTCGGCCTCGCGCATGGCGAGATCGAGCTCTTCTTCGGTCGTCAGAAGCGTGATGCGAACTTCCGGATAAAGATCGACGAATTCGCCAAGCCGCGGCGTGAGCCAATGCACGCCGATCCCGGGCGTCGTGGTCACGCGCAGATCGCCGTTTGGCCGTTCGCGGCTGTCCGTCAGTTTGGCGCGCGCCGCCTCGAGCTTCATGAACACGTCATGGGCGGTACGAAACAACAGATCGCCCTGCTCGGTGAGGATGAGGCCGCGGGCATGACGGTGAAACAGCGAGACGGCGAGCTCCTGCTCGAGCGCGCTCACCTGCCGCGACACCGCCGATTGCGAAAGCCCGAGCTGCTCACCGGCATGGGTAAAACTGCCGGCTTCGGCGGCGGCGTGAAATACTTTAAGCTTGTCCCAATCCATCAGCTCGCTCTTTCTCCCCCGCTTCAAGGGCGAGGGGAATTGCGATGTCACTCCGCCGCGATGCGCGGCTCGGCCTCGCCATGCGCGGCAAGAAATTTTTCCACTTCCAGCGCCGCCATGCAGCCAAGCCCTGCGGCTGTCACCGCCTGGCGATAAATGTTGTCGGCGACGTCACCGGCCGCGAATACGCCCGGCACCGAGGTCGCGGTCGAATGCGGCGCGGTACTGATGTAGCCGGACGACTTCATCTCCACCTGTCCGGCGACCAAGGCGGTCGCCGGCGCATGACCGATGGCGATGAAAATGCCGTCAACCGGATGCTCGCTGGTCTCACCGGTCTTGACGTTGCGCAGCACCGCGGACTTGACCTTCAGCGGATTGTCATCGCCCCGCACATCCGCCAACACCGTGTTCCACACCACGCTGATTTTCGGATTGCGATAAAGCCGCTCCTGCAAGATGCGTTCGGCGCGGAAAGTGTCGCGCCGGTGCGCCACCGTGACCTTGGTGGCGAAGTTAGTGAGGAACAAGGCCTCCTCGACCGCGGTGTTTCCGCCGCCGATGACCAGAACTTCCTTGCCGCGATAAAAGAAGCCGTCGCAAGTTGCACAGGCCGACACGCCGTAGCCGCGGAATTTCTGCTCCGAGGGCAAATCGAGCCAGCGCGCTTGGGCGCCGGTCGCCAGGATCAGCGATTCGGCGAGGTAGACGTCGCCGGAATCACACTCGACGCGAAACGGGCGGCGGGCAAGATCGACCTTGCTGACGTGATCGGCGACTATTTGGGTGCCGACATGCGCCGCCTGCTTCTGCATCTGCTCCATCAGCCACGGGCCCTGGATGACGTCGGCGAAGCCCGGATAATTTTCTACGTCGGTGGTCGTGGTCAGCTGGCCGCCGGTCTCGATGCCCTGGATCAGGACCGGATCGAGCATGGCGCGCGCGGCATAGATCGCGGCCGTATAGCCGGCGGGGCCGGAGCCGACGATCACGACCTTGGCGTGGGTGCTTTTGCTCACCGCTCGTCCATCTTTGTTACGGAGCCGAGACAATCTCAGCCTGCCGGAACCCCGGAAGTCGGTATCTCGTTTACTTCGCTGGATGTGGCCGCAATTGACAGCCGGACAGAGCCGGAGACCGCCTGCCAATTTGCATATAGAATTTAAGGATCTTCAGGAGCTATGCAAGATACGCAACCCCGTTACCCCCAACTGCGCAACGGGACCGCGTGTGCCAGTCTAACTTACTGAAACCGATGCGGAATTGGCGCGGGCGCGCGAGGCTATTTCCACTCGATTTTGATGATCTCGTAGGCCTTGGCGCCGCCGGGGGTGACGACTTCGACCTGGATGCCCTTCTTCTTGCCGACCAGCGCGCGCGCGAGCGGCGAGGTAATGGAAATCTTGCCCTTCTTGGCGTCCGCCTCCGGCTCGCCGACGATCTGCCACACCGCTTTCTTGTCGGTGTCCTCGTCGATCAGGGTCACGGTCGCGCCGAAAGTGATGGTGTCGCCATGCAGCTTCGACACATCGATCACCTCGGCGCGCGCAAGCTTGTCCTCGAGCTCGGCGATGCGGCCCTCGTTGAGCGACTGCGATTCCTTGGCGGCGTGATATTCGGCATTTTCGGACAGATCGCCGTGCGTACGCGCGTCGGTGATCTGCTGGATGATGCGGGGGCGCTCCACCTGCTGGCAGTGCTTGAGTTCGGACTCAAGCGCCGCATAGCCCTCCGCGGTCATCGGTATCTTGTCCATCGGTCTTCGTCTCCATTCTCGGTAGAGACAAAATTCAAGTCGCGGACCGGAACGTCGTCCGGCCTCGCGACCAAAGATCCTGTCTCTACTGCCGGCGCTCGCGCTGGTCCGATTTTGGAACAGGGGCGGCCGCAAAATAATTTTGCAGCGCACACACTTCGAGGTCGCCCCCGAGGTAGGCCTTGATACCCTGCGCTGCGGCGACAGCCCCAGAGAGAGTGGTGTAGTACGGTACTTTATGCAAGAGGGCAGCCCGGCGCAGTGAACGGCTGTCGGCCAGCGCGGTGGCCCCCTCGGTGGTGTTGAATACAAGCTGAACGCCTCCGTTTTTGATGGCGTCGACGATGTGCGGGCGGCCTTCCGCGACCTTGTTGATCTTGACCGCCGAAACCCCTTGTTCTTGGAGGTATCGCTGGGTTCCCGAGGTGGCGAGCACCGCAAATCCGAGCCCGGCCAGCAGGCGGACCGATTCCAGGATGCGCGGCTTGTCCTTATCCTTCACCGACACGAACACAGTGCCGCGCCGCGGCAGCCGGGTGCCGCCGCCGAGCTGGCTTTTGACGAAGGCGACATTGTAGTCACGGTCGATCCCCATGACCTCGCCGGTCGATTTCATTTCCGGTCCCAGCACGGTATCGACCGCGGGCCCAAACCGGGCGAACGGAAACACGGCTTCCTTGACGCCGACGTGGCGCGCGGCGGCGAATTCGAAGCTTTGCGGCTTTAAAGCGAAACTTTTGAGCGTCTCGCCGGCCATGATCCGGGCGGCGATTTTCGCCGCCGGGATACCGGTCACCTTGGCGACGAACGGCACCGTGCGCGAGGCGCGCGGATTGACTTCAAGAACATAAATGTCGCCATCCTTGATGGCGTATTGCACGTTCATCAGTCCGCCGACTTTGAGCGCCAGTGCGAGCGCGCGGGTTTGCCGGTCGAGTTCGTCGATCAGCTTGGCGGACAGATTGTGCGGCGGGAGCGAGCAGGCGGAATCGCCGGAGTGAATGCCGGCCTCCTCGATATGTTCCATGATCCCCGCGATAAAGCTGTCGCGGCCGTCGGCGAGGCAATCGACGTCGACTTCGACCGCGTCGGTCAGGTAGCGGTCGATCAACAGCGGCCGCTTTTCGGAAACGGCGAATTCGGAAGGACGGTCGAGATCGGCGGCGAGGCGGGCGACGTAGCGGTCGAGCTGCCCGCCCTCGTGCACAATTTCCATGGCGCGGCCGCCAAGCACGTAAGACGGGCGGATCACGATCGGATAGCCGATTTCGTCGGCGATCTTGCGGGCCTTTTCCGGCGAGGTGGCGATACCGCTCTTCGGCTGGCGGAGCTTGAGGCGGTCGAGCAGCTCCCTGAACCGGTCGCGGTCTTCCGCCAGATCGATGGCGTCGGGCGACGTGCCCAGGATCGGCACTTTTGCTTTCTCCAGCGGCTCGGCGAGTTTGAGCGGCGTCTGGCCGCCGAATTGCACGATCACCCCGTGCAACGTGCCGCTCTTTCGTTCGGTGTCGATGATCTCGATCACATCCTCGGCGGTGAGTGGCTCGAAATAGAGCCGATCCGAGGTATCGTAGTCGGTCGATACCGTCTCCGGATTGCAGTTGACCATGATGGTCTCGTAGCCGACGTCCTTGAGCGCGAAGGCGGCGTGACAACAGCAATAATCGAACTCTATGCCCTGGCCGATGCGGTTCGGGCCGCCGCCGAGAATGACGACCTTCTTCTTGTCCGACGGCGCGGCCTCGTCGGCGGCGCGGCCGGCGAACGGTGTTTCGTAGGTCGAATACATATAGGCGGTGGGCGAAGCGAATTCGGCGGCGCAGGTATCGATCCGCTTGAACACGGGACGAACCCCGAGCCCGCGGCGCTTTTCGGCGACATCGCCAGCGGTTGTGCCGGTCAAACGGGCGAGCCGCGCATCGGAAAAACCCTTTGCTTTGAGCCAGCGCAGCGCGCCGGCCGTAACCGGCAGCCCTTTGGCGCGAATCTCATCCTCGGTCTCGATCAGTTCGCGGATTTGCGCGAGGAACCAGTGATCGATCCGGCATGCGGTGTGAATGTCTATGTCGCTCATGCCGAGCCGCATGGCCTGCGCGACCTTCAAAAGCCCGTCCGGCGACGGCGTGCCGAGCGCGGCGCGAATTGCGTTTTTGTCGTCGCCTTCGCCGAGGCCTGGTATCGCCACTTCGTCGAGCCCGTTGAGGCCGGTCTCCAGCGAGCGGAGCGCTTTTTGCAGGCTCTCCTGGAAAGTGCGGCCGATCGCCATCGCCTCGCCGACCGATTTCATTGATGTGGTGAGTACCGCCTCGGCGCCGGGAAACTTCTCGAAGGCGAAGCGGGGAATCTTGGTCACCACGTAATCGATGGTCGGCTCGAACGAGGCGGGCGTGGCGCCGCCGGTAATGTCGTTGGCGATCTCGTCCAGCGTGTAGCCGACGGCGAGCTTGGCGGCGACTTTAGCGATGGGAAAGCCGGTCGCCTTTGAGGCGAGCGCCGACGAGCGCGACACGCGCGGGTTCATCTCGATCACCACCAGCCGACCGTCGCGCGGATTGACCGCGAACTGCACGTTGGAGCCGCCGGTCTCGACGCCGATCTCGCGCAACACCGCGATCGAGGCGTCGCGCATGATCTGATATTCCTTGTCGGTAAGGGTGAGCGCGGGCGCCACCGTGATTGAATCGCCGGTATGTACGCCCATCGGATCGATGTTTTCGATCGAGCAGACGATGATGCAGTTGTCGTTTTTGTCGCGCACCACCTCCATCTCGAACTCTTTCCAGCCCAGTACCAATTCCTCGATCAGCACCTCATCGGTCGGCGAAGCGTCGATGCCCCGCTCGACGATCTCGATGAACTCGGCCTTGTTGTAGGCGATGCCGCCGCCGGTGCCGCCGAGCGTGAACGACGGCCGGATGATGGCCGGAAGGCCGATATCTTCGAGCGCCTCCAGCGCCTGGATCAGCGTCTTGACCTGATGCGAGCGCGGTGTCGCAAGCCGGATCCGGGTCATCGCCTCGCGAAACAGCTTGCGGTCCTCGGCCTTGTCGATGGCTTCGGCGGTGGCGCCGATCATCTGTACGCCGAATTTATCCAGCACGCCCATTTTGCGAAGCGACAGCGTGGTGTTCAGCGCCGTCTGCCCGCCCATGGTCGGCAACAGCGCGAAACCGCCTGGAAGGACGTGGCGCTCCTTCTCGATGATCTTGGCGACGATCTCGGGCGTGATCGGCTCGATATAGGTCGCGTCCGCCAGATCTGGGTCGGTCATGATGGTCGCCGGATTGGAATTGACCAGGACGATCCGGTAGCCCTCGGCCTTGAGCGCCTTGCAGGCCTGCGTGCCGGAATAATCGAACTCGCATGCCTGGCCGATCACGATCGGCCCCGCGCCGATGATCAGGATCGAGGAGATGTCGGTCCGCTTGGGCATTGCTCTTCGCTTTTTTGCGCACAAAAAAAGGGCGCGCTTATCGCGCGTCCTTCTTCCGCCGGCGGGGGCCGGCCCCGCGCGAGCGCTGTTTAGACGAGAAATTCCGCGCAGGGAAGGGCCTCGCCGATTTTGCCTTCCCTAACCCGGTGTGGATGCCCGGACGCAACATTTACGGCGACTATTCGTTATTGAAGTGGCGCATTTCCCGGCAAGGCCAGCAATTCGACCCAGATGCTGCAAAAACGTCCTGAATTGTCGTTTTGGGTCAGCCTGGGCGCGACAGTGTTGTTGATGGCAGCGACCCCGCTGTATCGACTGGACCGGCGCCGCCACTGGCGGTTGTGGCCTGTGGAAAAGAACGGGCGGCCATTCGGCGAGCCGCGCAGCTCCGAGGAATGCAGCGAGATCGAGCTCACGCGGGCGGCGGAGCGCGGCCGCGGCCGGCACGCCAACCACCCGCTGCAAATTCCCTGGGCCGGGTGGAAAGATATCCTCTGGTGCACTTACGCCGAGATGCAGTCGGACCGGCTTCTGTCGATTGCCGGCGGTGTTGCCTTCTTTGTCCTGCTGTCGATCTTTCCCGCCATCACCGCGCTCGTTTCCGCCTACGGGCGTTTCTTCAACGCGGCGACCATCACCAACAACATTTCGCTGTTGCAAGACGTGGTGCCGCAAAACGTGCTGACCATCGTCCACGAGCAGGTGTCGCGGATCGCATCCAATAGCGGGCGTGCGCTCAATATCGGCATCGTCGCCGGCATCCTGGTGTCGTTGTGGAGCACCATGAGCGGTGTCAAAGCCATGATCGATGCTCTCAACGTCATCTACGAGCAAAAAGAAAGCCGTGGCTTTATCAAGCTTAACCTGGTGGCGCTCGCGTTTACGCTAAGCGGCTTTGCGGTTTTGCTGCTCGCGATCACCGCGGTCGTGGTGATGCCGCTCGTTCTCTCGCCACTGGGGCTGATCGGCGCGACCGATACGCTAAGTCGGATCGTGCGCTGGCCGGCGATGTTGCTGGTGCTGCTGCTCGGGCTTTCGCTGCTTTACCGCTACGGCCCGGACCGCCGCGTGGCGCGCTGGCAATGGGTCAGCGTCGGCAGCATATTTGCAGCAGTGACCTGGGTCGCCGCGTCGTATCTGTTCTCGTGGTATCTTTCGAGCTTTGCCAATTACAACGCCACCTACGGTTCGCTCGGCGCGGTGGTCGGCCTAATGATCTGGCTGTGGATTTCGACGATCGTGGTATTGTTGGGCGCCGAGCTCAACGCCGAGATCGAGCATCAGACCGCGCGCGATTTAACCGTCGGCGATCAGGAGAAGCCGCTGGGCGCGCGTGGCGCGGTCATGGCAGATACAGTGGGTGCGAAGCAAACGTAAAATTACCGGCTCGCAGGCGCGGCAGGCGGATATGATATTAATCCAGCGGCAACCTTGATCGTTGGTGCGTCAGAGGCCGGAGAACCGCTATGCGGGAGAGCTACGCGCGCAGGCTTGCAGCGATCCTCGCCGCTGATATCGCCCGGCTATAGCGCGCTCGTGGGCGCCGACGAAGCCCGCACGGTCAGCGCGATCTCAAGGGCCATCAAGCCAGCGAGCTGCCGATGGTCGGCGAATTCGGCGGACGAATCATCGACACCGCCGGCGACGGCATCATGGCCGAGTTCGCGAGTATCGTGAACGCGATCTAATGCGCCGTCGCCATTCAGCGCAAGATGATCGAGCGCAACGCGCCGGTCGATCCCGCGCGCCGCATGCAATATCGCATCGGCATCAATCTCGGCGATGTCATCTACGACGATCACCGCATATTTGGCGACGGCATAACGTGGCGGCGCGGCTCGAGGGAATTGCCGATCGCGGCGGCATCTGCATTTCGCGCCAGGTGCTGGATCAGGTCGAAGGCAAGCTCGATCTGACCTATCGCGAGCTTGGCCGGCAAAATCTGAAAAACATCGCCAAGCCGGTTGAAGTCTACGCCATCCAGCTTGACGGTCTTGCGGCGCCAGGCGCCGGCGTTCTCGCCGGCGCAAACCTCAAGCAGGAAATCCGCTACTGCAAAGCGCCGGACGGCGTTCGGCTGGCCTACGCGACAGTCGGCAATGGGCCCCCGTTATTGAAGTCGGCACACTGGCTCGGTCATCTCGAATACGACGGGGAATTTCCGATTCTCCGGCCCTTTCTTCTTGGGCTTGCCAAGGATCACACCCTTGTCCGATACGACGCCCGCGGCAACGGGCTGTCCGATTGCGATGTGCCGGGAATTACCCTCGATGTATGGGTAAGCGACATGGAGGCGGTCGCCGATGCCGCCGGTCTCGGCCGTTTTGGTCGGGTTTTCCCAGGGCTGCGCAGTATCGATTGCCTATGCCGTCCGGCATCCCGAGCGGGTATCGCATTTGATCCTGTATGGCGGCTTTGCGGCCGGGCAGAACAAGCGCCCGAATGTCACGGCGGAAGCGCGCGAGCGAGCTGCCGCGATGCGGACGCTGGTCAAACAAGGCTGGGGCTCAGACAATCCGGCGTTCCGCCAAATTTTTACGTCCTTGCTGATGCCTGCGACCACCAAGGAGCAAATGGAGAATTTCAACGAGCTGCAACGCCTGAGCGGGTCGCCAGACGGTGCGGTACGCTATCTGGACACGACCGACGGAATGGACGTGCGCGAACTCTTGTCCCGGGCGAAAGTGCCGACGCTCGTCATGCATGTGCGCGAGGATCCCATTGTTCGCATCGACAACGGCCGCGAACTCGCCGCGGGAATACCCGGTGCGAGTTTTGTCGCGTTGCCGGGCAAGAACCACGTCCTGCTGGAGCAGGATCCGGGCTTGCCGCTGTTCTTCGAGGAAATGAAAAAGTTTTTGCGGAATGGAAATTAGCCGCGGCGTGCGATTACCGCCAAGCCGGCGCTACAAAGTCCGTTGCTTGTCGCCGCATTCCTTGCAGGTGTAGGACACTTTGGTCTGTCCCGGCGCCGCCGAGACGCGGTTCGGGGCTCCGCACTTTCCGCACTTAGTCTCGATGCGGGTCTGGCCCTGCTTGATGGTGACGGTTTTGCGCTCCAGCGCCTCTTTCACCAGTCGCTCGGTCTCGTCGCGCAGCGATTGCTTCGACATTTCGGGACTTCCCCTTGGCGGCGATTGAGGTCTACACGGGCTTATCGGCGTCGGCAACGGACATTTGCGCGGCGGTTTCAGCGCGGCTTGGCGTAAAACGTCATGCGCGCCTGATTGTGACCGATATTTGCCAGCACGCGATGCGCGGCGAAGCGGGCGGCGCCAAGCTTTTCGATCATCTCGCCTTCGGCATAGCGCGTCAGGCCGAGCCGCGCGCGCAACCGCCAGTAGCTTGAAAAAAAAGTGCGGGTCAGCCCCCACAGGGCGGCGAAGAAAAAGCCGTTGGCTTTGCCGAATTGCAGGAGTGCGATCGCATCAGCGGCCGCCGCGACTTTTGGTTGAACAACGTCGCTGACCACGAGCAAGCCACCGGGCTTGAGCAGCCGGTGAAACAGCGCGAACAGCGCGCCGGCGCCGATTGGCGTGAGATATTGCGCGACCGAGTGCAGCACGATGAGATCGAGCGTGTGCTCGGGCAGGCGGGCGATTTCGTGCGGCGCGACCACGCGAATCTTGCCGTTGCCGGCAAATCGCGCCGCCAGCGTCGCGCGGACTTTCGGCGCGGCCTCGCACAGCCAGACTTCGGCGGCGGCGTCAGCAATGAGGTCGGCATGCAGCGCCTCGCCGGAGCCGTAATCGAGCACGCGTGCGTCCGGATCTTCGACGAGCGCGGCGATCTCCCGCGCGATCAGCCGGTAATGCACGTCCTTGTGGCGCGCATTGGCGTAGATGAAATGTGGGCCGTCCCAGAATCCCAGCCAGTCTTGGGTCATGCGCGCCACAGCGCCGTTAGCGGCCCTTTCGGTCCGAACACCGGATCGGTGGCCGGCAGCGGCACTCGCGGAATGGTGGTCAGCGCCTGCGCATGCTCGGCCTTGCTGCCGCGGCAAAGATTGAATTTGCCGACCGGCGGGTAGGCGCCGATCACCATCAGTTCAGGGCTCTCCATCATGCGCTGGTGGCCGGTGCCGGCCGGGAGAATAACGACGTCGCCGGCGGCGATCTTGAGGACTTCTCCCTTTTCGCCACCGAAGCGCACCCGCGCGAAGCCGCGCGCAACGCCCATCGCTTCGTGGATCATCGAATGATAGTGCACGTAAGGATAAACGCCGTTGCGCCATAGGCCGCCCCAGCCGTTGGTCGCGAATGTCTTCTCGACCACGCGCTCGGGATCGGGCGAGCCGGTGAGGTCGATGGCGCCGCGGTAGAGCACAAACGGCAGCGGATTGTTCGGAATTCTGCCGTCGTCCGCGAAGCTGTAGGTGATCGGCGCGGCTTTCTTTCTGGCGGTCGGCATGGGTTACCCGCTTACGCCCGCTTGCGCTCGCGCATGTGACCGACAAAGCGCCCGAACAGATAATGACTGTCGCGCGGGCCGGGCGAGGCTTCCGGATGATATTGCACCGAGAAGACCGGTCGGTCGTTGAGCGCGATGCCGCAGTTGGAGCCGTCGAACAGCGAGACATGCGTCTCGATCGCGTTCGCCGGCAGGCTCGCGCGATCGACCGCGAAGCCGTGGTTCATCGAGGTGATTTCAACCTTGCCGGTGACGAGGTCCTTGACCGGATGATTGGCGCCGTGATGGCCCTGATGCATTTTCACGGTCTTGCCGCCGACCGCGATCGCCAGCATCTGGTGGCCGAGGCAGATGCCGAACACGGGCTTTTTTTCGATCAGGCTGCGGATCGCCGGCACGGCATAGGCGCCGGTCGCGGCCGGATCGCCCGGGCCGTTGGACAGAAAAATGCCGTCGGGGTGCAGTGCGAGGATGTCGTCGGCCGAGGTCTGCGCCGGCACCACCGTCACCCTGCAGCTATGGCCGGCCAGCTGGCGGAGGATGTTGCGCTTGATGCCGTAATCGATGGCGATGACGTGGAATTCCGCCCGCTCGCGCATCTCTCCGTAGCCTTCGCCCCATTGCCACGGCGTCTCGGTCCAGGTGAAGCGCTGGCCGGTGGTCACCATCGGCACGAGATCCATGCCCACAAGGCCTGGCCACGCCTTCGCTTCCTGCTTGAGCGCGGCGAGATCGAACCGGCCGGACGGCTCGTGCGCGATCACCGCATTCGGCGTGCCTTTCTCGCGGATAAACGAAGTGAGCGCGCGGGTGTCGATGCCGGCTAGTCCAATGACGCCCCGGCTCTTCAGCCATTGGTCGAGATTGCGTGTGGCGCGGTAGTTCGACGGCGGCGTGATCGCCGAATGTAAAATGACGCCGCGCGCGCCCGGCGTCGCCGCGAGGTTGACGGTCTCGATGTCTTCCTCGTTGGTGCCGACGTTGCCTATGTGGGGAAACGTGAAGGTGATGATCTGCCCGGCATAGGACGGATCGGTGAGGACCTCTTCATAGCCGGTCATGGCGGTATTGAAGCAGACCTCGCCGGCCGCATACCCGGTCGCGCCGAAGCCAAAGCCTTCCAGCACCGTGCCGTCGGCCAACACCAACAGCGCCGTCGGCTTGGGTTCGTCCCAGAGGCTTTGTTTCTGCGGTTGTGTCAGCATCGGCAAACGCCTAAATCTTGTTCGCGCCCGCCGACCGTCCGCGGGCGAATTTTGCGAATTGGTGAGAGGCCATAGCCGTGTTGCGCGATGAGATCAACGATGCGCTCAAAGACGCCATGAAAGGCGGCGACAAGCGCCGCGTGTCGACGCTGCGGCTGGTCAATGCCGAGATCCTCAAGCGCGAAACAAGCGCCGCCGAGCGGCTTTCGCTCAGCGATGCCGAGATCCTCGACGTCATGGGCAAGATGATCAAGCAGCGCCAGGAATCGCTCGAGATTTACGAAACGGCGAACCGCAGCGATCTGGCCGCGCAGGAGCGCGAGGAGATCGCGATCATCTCCGCCTACCTGCCCAAGCACCTCTCCGACATGGAGGCGGGGGAAGCCATTTCGGCGCTGATCAGGGAGCTCGAAGCCGCCACCATCAAGGACATGGGCCGCACCATGGCCGCCCTGAAGGAGCGCTTCGCCGGCCGGATGGACTTCGGCAAGGCAAGCGCCATGGTGAAGAAGCTGCTCGCCGGCTAGGCAGCCACTGTGGATAACCGGGACAAGGCGCTTTAGCGCCGCGGGCCGGGCCGAGCGCCGCACATCGCCCCAAGTTCCGCGCTATGGTCGCGATCACCATGCGATTCTCGCCGCAATTTCTCGACGAGCTGCGCGCGCGGCTTCCAGTCTCGGAGGTCGTCGGCCGCCGCGTGAAATTGCGCAAGGCCGGGCGCGAATTCAAAGGGCTATCGCCGTTTAACAAGGAGAAGACGCCGTCCTTCTTCGTCAACGACCAGAAGGCGATGTGGTTTGACTTCTCCTCCGGCAAGAACGGCAACATTTTCGACTTCATTATGATGACCGAGGGCGTGAGCTTTCCGGAAGCGGTCGAGCGGCTGGCCGGCCAGGCCGGTGTCCCGCTTCCGGTGATGACGCGCGAAGCGGCCGCCCTGGAAGAGCGGCGCAAGACGCTGCACGACATTGTCGAGATCGCCGCGAAATTCTTCGAAGCCAATCTTTGCTCACGCACCGGCGCGCGCGGCCGCGGCTATCTCGCCGATCGCGGCATTGCACCGGCGACGCAGGTCAAGTTCCGGCTCGGCTACGCGGCGAACGAGCAGTACGCGCTCAAGGAGCATCTCGGCGCCGCCAAGGTGTCGGTCGAGGACATGGTGGAGGCGGGCCTCCTCGTCGCCGGCGACGACATTCCGGTGCCGTATGACCGCTTCCGCGACCGCGTGATGTTTCCAATTACCGACTGGCGCGGCCGCGTCATCGCCTTCGGCGGGCGCGCGCTCGAAAAGGAAGTCACCGCCAAATATCTCAACTCGCCAGAGGTGCCGCTCTTCCACAAGAGCGGCACGCTCTACAACATTGCCGCCGCGCGCAAGGCCGCGCACGAAGGCGCGCCGGTGATCGCCGTCGAAGGCTATATCGACGTCATAGCAATGGTCACGGCGGGCTACGAGGCGACGGTGGCGCCGCTCGGCACCGCGCTCACCGCCGACCAGCTCGCCTTGATGTGGCGCATGGCCGACGAGCCGGTGCTCTGCTTCGACGGCGACGAGGCCGGCAAGCGCGCCGCTTACCGCTCGCTCGATATCGCTTTGCCGCTAATCCTGCCCGGCAAGAGTTCTCAGGCTTGCGTCCTTGCCCGACGGCCAGGACCCGGACGATCTGGTGCGCTCGGGCGGTCGCGAAGCAATCGAGGACGTGCTCGCCGCCGCGCGGCCGCTCGCCGACGTGTTGTGGGCGCGCGAAAGCGAAGGCGGCGGCTTCGCCACGCCGGAGCGGCGCGCCGCGCTCGAGGCGCGGCTGTCGGAAGTCATGAACACCATCGCCGACGAAACCGTGCGCCGTTACTACAAAGCCGATTTCGGCGCGCGGCTGCGCGCGCTGTTTGCACCGGTCGAGATCGCCACATGGCGGCGCACCTCGGACGAGCGCAGCCGTCGTCCGGGCGGCTCGGCGCGCGCTTTCCCGCCGCGCGGCGGCTTTGCCCGCGACGACGATTACGCCGCGGCGAGCCCGCAACTGCTCGCCAGTCCGCTGCATCGTGGCCACCGCGCCGCAATTCCTCGACGAGAAGCGCTGATCCTGCAGGCGGCGCTCAATCACCCGTGGCTCCTGCACAACCATCTTGAGGAACTCTCCGAGATCGAATTCCGCCACACCGACACAAAAAAGCTCAAGGCCGAGCTGATCGACGTCTTGGCGCATCGCGCCAGCCATGACGCCGGCCAGGGAGGAGAGCAGCCGGCCGACGTCGAGCGGGCGGAACTTGCCGCCGAGCTTTCCCGCCGCGGCTTTACCGGCCTCCTCGGCCGGATCGAGCGCTCGATCACCACGCCCTCGGTCTGGGGCGCGCGGCCGGAGGCCGCCCAGGCCGACGTTTTACTGACGTGGAAACAGCTTCTTGCCTTGCATCGCCAATGGCATTCCCTAACTAGGGAACTGAAGGACGCGGAATTGGCCCTTGGCCAGGACAATACCGAGACCAATTACTCACGTTTGCGCGACGTGAAGGCCCGGCTCTCGACCATCGATGGCACCGAAGCCCTGATCGAGGGGTTCGGCGCTCCGTCCGGCCGGCCGGCACGATCGAGTTGAAATGGGCTTCCGGTTCGCGGTTTTCCGCGCTGGACGCCCGGCGGGCGAGGGAATAAGAGGGCGCTCGCGGTTAAAACAGGGTTAGTCGGAGCTTAACGGAGTTCCGCGACAAGTGAGGGGCTCGATTCGGGTGGTGCCCGGTTAGGGCACAGCCCCTTTTGGCCTTGGTTCGGGGCCGGAATTGAGTGTCTTCCCGGCCGGCACCGGGGTCCGTCTGCCCGGCGTGGACTCTCGCCATAGGGTAGGGGCTTAGTTGTGAAGCCGCATGGCGGCAGGGACAGGCGCGTAGTGGTGGAGACAGAGATGGCAGGCAAAAGCGCGGGCACCAAGGTCGCAAGCAAGGCTAAGGCCGCGCCGCTGAAATCCACGCCGAAATCCGCGCTGAAATCCGGGCCGGCGAAACCCGCCGCCCAGAAAGAGGGCGAGGCTCCGGAAAAGGAGGCCGCCGAGGCTGCCCCTGATTCTCCGCTGCCGCTGCTCGATCTCTCCGACGCCGCCGTCAAGAAGATGATCAAGGCCGCGAAGAAGCGCGGCTACGTCACCTACGAACAGCTCAACGCCGTGATGCCCTCGGAGGAAGTCACCTCCGAGCAGATCGAAGACGTGCTCGCGATGATGAGCGAGATGGGCATCAATGTGGTCGAGACCGAGGAAGCCGAAGCCGAAGAGGGCGAGGCCGCGCGCGAGGAGCCGGAGGAGGAAGAGAGCGAGTCCGGCGAACTGGTCGAGGTCACCCCGAAGGCGGTGGCCAAGACCGAAGCCAAGGAACCGTCCGAGCGCACCGACGATCCGGTGCGCATGTATCTGCGCGAGATGGGCTCGGTCGAGCTTCTTTCGCGCGAAGGTGAAATCGCCATTGCCAAGCGTATCGAGGCCGGCCGCGAGGCGATGATCGCCGGGCTCTGCGAAAGCCCGCTGACCTTCCAGGCCGTCATCATCTGGCGTGACGAGTTGAACGAGGGAAAAGTCTTCCTGCGCGACATCATCGACCTGGAAGCGACCTATGCCGGCCCGGACGCCAAGAACGTCGTGCCGCCGGGCCCGCTGCCCGGCGACGGCGGGGCCGCCGCGCACGCAGCCGGCGTGCCGGGCTTTGGCCCGGTGCCGCCGCAGGCCGTGGCCCCGCCATCGGCGCCGCCCGCCGCCACCCCGTTCAAGCCGGCCGTGAATGGCGGCGGCGACGGCGAGGACGCGTCGGCGGAAGCCGCCGCCGAAGCCGACATGGACGAAGACGATATGGAAAATTCCATGTCGCTTGCCGCGATCGAAGCCGAGCTCAAGCCGAAGGTGCTCGAGACCTTCGACACCATCGCCAACGAATTCAAGCGGCTGCGCCGCCTGCAAGAGCAGGACATCCACAACAAGCTGCACTCGACCGGCTCGCTCACGCCTAGCCAGGAGCGCAAATACAAGAAGCTCAAGGAAGAGATCATCAACGAGGTGAAGTCGCTGCGGCTGAACCAGGCGCGGATCGACGCGCTGGTTGAGCACCTCTACGACATCAACAAGCGGCTGGTCGGTCACGAGGGCCGGCTGATGCGGCTGTCCGAAAGCCACGGCGTCGCCCGCGACGACTTCCTGAAAAACTATCAGGGCAACGAGCTCGATCCGCGCTGGCTCAACCGCGTGTCGAAACTCTCCGCCAAGGGCTGGAAGAATTTCGTCGCCCGCGACAAGGACCGGATCAAGGAGCTGCGCGGCGCGATCCACGAGCTCGCGAGCCAGACCGGGCTCGAGATCGGCGAGTTCCGCAAGATCGTGCACATGGTGCAGAAGGGCGAGCGGGAAGCGCGCCAGGCGAAGAAGGAAATGGTCGAGGCGAATTTGCGCCTCGTTATTTCCATCGCCAAGAAATACACCAACCGCGGCCTGCAATTCCTCGATCTGATCCAGGAAGGCAATATCGGCCTGATGAAGGCGGTCGATAAATTCGAATATCGCCGCGGCTATAAATTCTCGACTTACGCGACGTGGTGGATCCGGCAGGCGATCACACGCAGCATCGCCGACCAGGCGCGCACGATCCGCATCCCCGTGCACATGATCGAGACTATCAACAAGATCGTGCGCACGAGCCGCCAGATGCTCAACGAGATCGGCCGCGAGCCGACCCCTGAGGAGCTTGCCGAAAAGCTCGGCATGCCGCTCGAAAAAGTGCGCAAGGTGCTCAAAATCGCCAAGGAGCCATTGTCGCTCGAGACACCGATCGGCGACGAAGAGGATTCGCACCTCGGCGATTTCATCGAGGACAAGAACGCCATCCTGCCGATCGACGCAGCCATTCAGTCGAACCTGCGCGAGACCACGACGCGGGTGCTGGCCTCGCTCACGCCGCGCGAGGAGCGCGTGCTGCGCATGCGCTTTGGCATCGGCATGAACACCGACCACACGTTGGAGGAAGTCGGCCAGCAATTCTCGGTGACGCGCGAGCGCATCCGCCAGATCGAGGCCAAGGCGCTAAGGAAGCTCAAGCATCCGAGCCGGAGTCGGAAGCTGCGCAGTTTTCTGGACAACTAGCCGAAGCGCGCCGGCTGGCGGCGCGCGTAGCTCTCGGGCTTGATCCGAGGGACCGAGCCGTAACCGAAAGCTGCGCTCCTTACTCGATATTTAATCCAATCCGCATGCGCGGGCCTGACCCGGGCATTCATCTGCAATAGAAACGGCGGGCGAAAGCCTGCCGTTTTCTTGCGATCATTGTGGGTGGTTATCAGCCGTAGTGGCGCTCGCCGTAGTCGCGGTCTTTCTTCTTGGCGCCGGAGCGGGTGATGCTTTTGATCTTGGCCGGGGGGCGGCCGGATTTTTCGGCGATGTCGCGGTCCTGCTCGATCAGGAAGCCGTGCGCCGGCTTATCGCCGTCGACGCCGCCGGTCAGCGCGCGCGGCACCTTGCGGTTCGAGCGCTGCGTGCCGTCTTCGTAGACGACGTCGAACATGACGAATTCCGAATTCAGTCCCGGCTTGCGCGGCATGACAAAGACTCTTTTTGTTGGCGCATCATCTTGATCCGAAAACCGGCAGCCACTTTTCGGGATCATGCGCTGCGGCGCCGGATAAAAACGAAAATACCGGCGCCTTTGTGGCGCCGGTACCGTAGTCAAGCGTAACGCCTTTAGGCCGCTTGCAGATTCGCGGCGGCGCTCTTGCCGCTGCGGCGGTCCGGCTCGATGTCGAAGGAGACTTTCTGTCCCTCGTTCAGCGTGCGCATGCCAGCGCGCTCGACCGCGGAAATGTGCACGAACACATCCGGGCCGCCGCCGTCCTGCACGATAAAGCCGTAGCCCTTCTGGGCGTTGAAAAACTTGACGGTACCTGTAGCCATGATGGGCTGTTCCTTTCGAAAACGCGTCATGCGTTTTTGGGGCCGCGCAAACCATTCGCACGGTGCAAATCCGGATTTAGCGAGTTCTTTGGGGTAGGCCCTAAGTCCAGCTCAATCGCGAATGGCGCGTATATAGAGACACTTGCCCCCCTTGGCAATGTGGGGTGGGCCGGCGGCGCCGCGCCGGTTAACGATTTATGCCAGCGTTATGCCGCCCTTTGTTTGCTCGGCGGCTGGGACATGGCTCCGAAGACATGGCTCCGAACATGGCCCCGGCGCCGCCACGATGTGGCCGGAACGCCGCCCGATTTCCCCGTGACAAGGCGGTCCCCGCTTAGGGGTCCCCGCAATTACCACGGAGTGAATGGATGCTGCGTATCCCGCATTGTCTGATTCTAAGTGTGACACTGACTGCCGGCGCCGGCTTGCTGGCGCGACCCGTCCTGGCGAGCGAGCCGCATCATCGCGCGCACGCCGCGGCCGTCGCGCATCGCGCCGCCGCGATCAAGCAGGAGGTCGCGACCTCTCCTTATTACAACGCGTTCGGCGGCTATGCCGATGCCGCCGCGGCGTCCGCTTATGCCGACCCGAACAGGCGGCGTTATTTCAACGCGGCCAACGCCGCGCCGCCCGACCGGCGCGCGGAATTTGCCAGCATGGTCGAGGCGCATGCAAGCGCCAACGGCGTGCCGGCGTCGCTGGTGCATCGCGTGATTATGCGCGAGAGCCGTTACAATCCGCGCGCGGCGAGCGCCGGCAATTACGGGCTGATGCAGATCCGGCTCGGGACCGCGCGCGCCATGGGCTATACCGGCTCGGCCGCGGGTTTGCTCGACGCCGAAACCAACATGACTTACGCCGTGAAGTATCTTGCCGGCGCCTATCGCGCCGCCGGCGGTAACGAGGCGCGCGCGGTCGCGCTTTACGCCAGCGGCTACGGCCGGCCCGCGCAGTAAGCTTTGTTCGTGACGCCGGCGCGCGCTTTGCGCGCGCCGGCGAACTTTTTTCGCAGGCCTACTCTTGCGGCCGGCGCGAAAGCTCCCAATTGCCCACAGGTTGAAAAAATTTCGCGTGACGGTGAAGCCAGGCGCGCGGCGCCACGCTAGTTTCCCGAGGCAAGATTGATTCGCCGGGACGCCGCCGCAACTTTAGGGACCCCGACGCAAAGGCAATGAACATCTACGCGACGTTTGGTTCGAACGAGCCGCCGCGCTTCCTGATGTGCCCGCCGCGACATTTCGCGGTGACCTACAGCATCAATCCCTGGATGGACCCGCAAGCCTGGGCCGATAACGGCGCGGCGCTGCACCAACAGGCGCAGTCGCAATGGGCGGGGCTGCACCGGGCGCTCACCGCGGCCGGCGCCATGATCGAAATTCTTCCGGCGGCGCCCAGTCTGCCGGACCTCGTCTTCACCGCCAACGCCGCCGTCGTCCTTGACCGCAAAGTGCTGCTGGCGCGCTTTCGCCACGGCGAGCGGCAGGCCGAGGAGCCGGTGTTCGGGCAAGCCTTCGCGGCGCTGAAGACGTGTGGGCTGGTCAACGACATCCGCGCCATGCCGGACGGCGTCATGCTGGAAGGCGCGGGCGATTGCATTTTTGATTCCTGGCGCGGCCTGTTCTGGATGGGCTGCGGTTTTCGCTCCGATCAAGCCGCCGCGGCGAGCGTTGCGGATTATTTCGGCGTGCCATGCGTGAGCCTGCCGCTTGCCGATCCGAGCTTCTATCATCTCGACACGGCGTTCTGCGCGCTGCCGTGCGGCGGAGTCATTTATTATCCCGCAGCGTTCACGCCAGAGGCGCTGGCCGAGATCCACGCGCGGGTCGCGCCGACCGACCGGATCGCGCTCACGCGCGCCGATGCCGACCGCTTTGCCGCCAATGCGGTATGCGTCGGCCGCGCGATCGTTCTCTCTCGCGCGAGCGCGGCACTCAAACGCAAGCTCGGCGCGCGCGGCTATACGGTGATCGAAACGCCGCTCGACATGTTCCGCCGCAGCGGCGGCTCGGCCTGCTGCCTGACATTGCGCCTGACGCATCGCTCGCGCACAATCGCCGCCGCACAAGCATCGGAGGCGGGCGATGTCGTTCCTCAGCGCGCTGTTCGGCCACTTGGCCGGCGCTCCGGCCGAAAAGGCCTCCGAGCCAGTCGCCTATAAGGGCTACGTCATTCACGCCGCGCCGTTTAGAAGCGACGGCGGCCAGTATCAGACGGCGGGGTCGATCCAGCGCGAGATCGACGGCGTGCGCAAGGAACATCGCTTCATTCGCGCCGATGCGTTCGGAACTTACGAGGATGCGGTGACATTCACGCTCGACAAGGCGCGCCAGATCGTCGATCTGCAAGGCGAGCGGATGTTCGGCTGAAAGCGGATGTTCGGCTGAAAGTGACGGGCGCCGTTTGCGGCGTCAGGCGGCTTCGACGTCGCCTTGATCGGGCCCGCCCGAACGGTGACGTCACGCTGGTCGAGTTTTTCGACTATAGCTGCGGCTTCTACAAACGGGCGCTGCCCGACACGCTGACCCTCATCAAGGACGATCCGAACCTCAAAATCGTGCTCAAGGAACTGCCGATCCTGGGGCCTGGCTCGGTGGAAGCAGCGCGGGTTGCGATTGCGGTCGCATGCAGGATCCCGAAGGACGGAAATATCTCGCGTTTCATCAGGAATTGTTGGGCTATCCGGGCCACGCCAGCAAGGAGAGGGCGCTCGAAGCTGCCAAAGACCGGGGTCTGGATTTAACTCGCATCGAACAGGACGTGACGACCGATGAAGTCGGCGCCACCATCGGCGAAGACGGCAAGCTCGCAGCCGTACTCGGCATCAACGGCACGCCGAGTTACGTCATCGGTGACAAAGTGCTGGTGGGGGCGGTCGGTCTTGCCGCCCTGAAGGAGCGGATTGCGGCGGCTCGCGGAAACATCGCAAATTAACCTTCGTGGAAACGCGCTATAGACGAACGCCGTGAACGACCCGCAAAAGGCCCTTCCGTCCGGCGATTTAATTCCCATATTTTCTGTTAGCGGACGCCTTCGGGGTCCGCTGGTTTGGCAGGTAGACTGTATCGGTTTGATCTGGATCAGGAAGCCTGCCGGGCGATCGCATACAACCCCATGACGATGTCCCGATCGCGCCGTAAAGGGCGTTGGGGACAGGCCGAGGGAAGGATATGAATTTCGACAAGTATACCGACCGTAGCCGCGGGTTCATTCAGTCTGCCCAGTCGCTCGCGATGCGCGAGGGACATCAGCAGTTCGCGCCCGAGCACCTGCTAAAGGTGCTGCTCGATGACCCCGAGGGCCTCGCCGCCGGCCTGATCGACCGCTCAGGCGGCAATTCGCGCCAGGCGCTTGCCGCCGTCGAAGCGGCGTTGGCTAAACGTCCGCAGGTTTCCGGCGGCGGCGCCGGCCAGGTTTACCTCGATCCGTCGCTGGCGCGGGTTTTCGACACCGCCGAGAAAGCGGGCGAGAAAGCCGGCGACAGCTTCGTCACCGTCGAGCGATTGCTGCTCGCGCTGGCGCTAGAAAAAAACAACGAAGCGGGAAAGATTCTCGCCAATGCCGGGGTCACGCCGCAAAACCTCAACGCCGCCATCGAAGCCCTGCGCAAGGGTCGCACTGCCGATTCCGCGTCGGCAGAAAATGCGTACGATGCGCTGAAGAAATATGCGCGCGATCTGACGCAGGCCGCCCGCGACGGCAAGCTCGATCCGGTGATCGGGCGCGATGAGGAAATCCGCCGCACCATCCAGGTGCTCTCGCGCCGCACCAAGAACAATCCGGTGCTGATCGGCGAGCCGGGCGTCGGCAAGACCGCGATCGTGGAGGGGCTGGCGCTGCGCATCGTCAACGGCGACGTGCCGGAAAGCCTGCACGACAAGAAGCTGCTCTCGCTCGACCTTGGCGCGCTGATTGCCGGCGCGAAATATCGGGGCGAGTTCGAGGAACGGCTCAAGGCGGTCTTGCAGGAAGTCACATCCGCGGCCGGCAGCTACATTCTGTTCATCGACGAGATGCACACACTGATCGGCGCCGGCAAAGCCGACGGCGCCATGGATGCGTCAAATCTGCTCAAACCGGCGCTGGCGCGCGGCGAGTTGCATTGCATCGGCGCGACGACGCTCGACGAGTACAAAAAGCACGTCGAGAAGGACGCTGCTTTGGCGCGGCGCTTCCAGCCAATTTTTGTCGAAGAGCCGAGCGTCGAGGATACCATCTCGATCCTGCGCGGCTTGAAGGACAAATACGAGGCGCATCACGGTGTGCGCATCACCGACGGCGCGCTGGTTGCAGCCGCGACGTTATCGCATCGCTACATCACCGACCGCTTCCTGCCCGACAAGGCGATCGACCTGGTCGACGAAGCGGCGGCGCGGCTCAAGATGCAGGTCGATTCCAAGCCGGAAGAGCTCGACTCGATCGACCGCGAAATCATCCGGCTCAAAATCGAGCAGGAAGCTCTTAAGAAAGAGCATGATCCAGGATCGCGCTCCCGGTTGAGTGACTTGGAGACTGAGCTGGCGGCGCTGGAGAAGCAGTCCGCCGACCTGACTGCGCGCTGGAAGTCGGAGAAGGAAAAGCTTTCCGGCGCGCAAAAGCTCAAGAACGAGCTTGATCAGTTGCGGGTCGAGCTCGCCAACGCACAGCGCCGCGGCGAATATCAGCGCGCCGGCGAGATTTCCTACGGCCGCATTCCTGAAATCGAGAAAAAGCTCAAGGCGATGGAGGGCAGCGAAGGCAAGGGTGCGATGGTCGAGGAGGCGGTCACCGCCAACCACATCGCGCAGGTGGTTTCGCGCTGGACCGGAATCCCGGTCGACCGCATGCTGGAAGGCGAAAAGGAAAAGCTGCTGCGCATGGAGGAGCAGATCGGCAAGCGCGTTGTCGGCCAGGCCGACGCGGTGCGCGCCGTGTCGACCGCCGTGCGGCGGGCGCGCGCCGGCTTGCAGGACCCGAACCGGCCAATCGGCTCATTCATGTTCTTAGGCCCGACCGGTGTCGGCAAGACAGAGCTGACCAAGGCGCTTGCCGAATACCTGTTCGACGACGAGAGCGCGCTCCTTCGCATCGACATGTCCGAATACATGGAGAAGCACGCGGTAGCGCGGCTGATCGGCGCGCCGCCCGGCTATGTCGGCTATGAGGAAGGCGGCGCGCTGACCGAAGCGGTACGCCGCCGGCCCTATCAGGTGATCCTGTTCGACGAGATCGAGAAGGCGCATCCAGACGTGTTCAACGTACTGCTGCAAGTGCTCGATGACGGCAGGCTCACGGACGGGCAGGGCCATACGGTCGATTTCCGCAACACCTTGATCGTCATGACGTCAAACCTCGGCGCCGAGCTGTTGGTCAATCAGCCGGAGGGTCAGGACACCGACGCGGTGCGCGATCAGGTGATGGCGTTCGTGCGCGCAAGCTTCCGGCCGGAATTCCTCAATCGCGTGGACGAAATTATTCTGTTTCATCGGCTGCAAAAATCCGAGATGTCGCGCATTGTCGATATCCAGATGCTGCGGCTTGCGCGGCTCCTGGAAGAGCGCAAGATCACGGTGAAGCTTGAAGCGGGCGCGCGAGATTGGCTGGCCGACAAAGGCTGGGATCCGGCTTACGGCGCTCGCCCGCTCAAGCGTGTCATCCAGAAATCGGTGCAGGACCCGCTGGCGGAGTTGCTGCTGTCCGGGAAAATCAAGGACGGCGAGACGGTCGTCATCTCGGCCAGCAAACAGGGGCTGAAATTTAACGGCGAGATTGTAGCGGCGGCGGCGTAATCGTCGCCCCCGTGTTCAGTCGGTCGCGGACGTGGTCGATGAAGAAGCGCGCTTGCGATTTCGGCAGGCCGGCGATGCCGAGCGGATTGAGCCCGCCCGAGCTTTCGACGCTGATCGCCTCCCAGAAGAAGCCGCGGATATGGATTACTTCGGCGACGTGCGAGAGCGGCAAATGCTCATCGGTGCGCCGCCACGGCGTCAGCCAGAACCGCACGATGTTGGTCGACACGCCGATATGATCGGCAATCATGCGCGGCGGCAGCAGCAAGTGGGTCAGGTTGAGATGAAACGCCGCCCAAAGCCTGCTCGAACGGACCTCATTGCGGTCGTCGGCGGCCGGCGGTGTCATGGAATTGCCTAACGTATTTGCGCGACACGGCCCGAAACGTGCGCCATCAGCGCGTCGAGTTGCTCGCGGCTCTTCTCGAACAGCGCCAGCGTAACGCCGTCAAGCACGCGCCCGCGCGGCAGCTTGACTTTCATCGGGTCGACGAAACGGTCGTTAATTAGAATCTCGAAGTGCACGTGCGAGCCGGTCGACAAGCCGGTCGAGCCGACGAAGCCAATGATCTGACCTTGCCGTACGCGGCTGCCGGCGTCGAGCCCGCGGGCGAACGCGGTCATGTGGCCGTATGCGGTCTCATAGCCGTTGGCATGGCGAATGCGGACATATTTGCCGTAACCGCCTTTGAGCCCGATCTCTTCGATGGTGCCGTTGCCGGCGGCGAAGATCGGCGTGCCGAAAGGCGCGGCCCAGTCGACGCCGGTGTGGATCTTCATATAGTGCAACAGCGGATGGTTACGCTCGCCAAAGCCCGACCGCATGATGCCAATCGGAACCGGCTTGCGGACGAGAAATTTTTTCGCGCTCTTGCCGGTCTCGTCGTAATAGTCGTACGTGCCGTCATCGGCCGTTTGATAGTGGTAATAGCGCTTGGTTTCGCCGCCGACCGTCAGGGAAACGTAGCGCACTTCGTTGTGGCCGTCGGCATTCTCGTCGTCCGAATACAGCACATCGAACGAATCGCTCGGCTGTACTTTGCGCTGAAAATCCACGTCGTAGGAGAAGATGCGAACCAAGTCCTCGATGACCGGGGAGGGGACGTTGTTGCGCAACGCGGTTTCATAGATGCTCTGATAGAGCCGCACGCCGCTGCCGTCGTCTGCGCCGGCATCGTCGTCGCCGCTCTCCGCAATGTCGGTGTCGACGTTACGGATATCGACCGGGACATAGGTGCCGTGGTCGGACAGCGCGACCGCAGCTTCGATGCCGCTGTCGCCGGAAATAATAATGCGCAGCGGCTGCATGTGTCCAAGGCCGGCGGCCGCGGCGAGGACCCGAAGCTTCTGTCCTTCTTTCACGCCGCCCTCTTTCGCACGGGCGCCAAGCACCGCAAGGACTTGCTTGATCTCGTCCGGTATGGCGCCGAGTTCGCGCAGGATCGACCCGACGGTCTCGCCCTTCTTGACCACGACGATATGTTCGCTCCAGTCGGTGCCGGTATTTGTCTTCGAGCGAAGCGTGATGTTTTCCGGCACGACGCGGGCTTCGAAACCCACATACGGATCGGTGTCGCCTTCCGCCGCATAGCTGAGCTTCAGTCCCGGCGTCGCGCTGCTCGCGGTAGTGGGAAGGAAGGGCGAATTCGCCGGCAGCTTGCTCGCTACGTCGCGCACGCGCGCGACCACCTCGTCCGGCGACATGCGGGTCGACGGTTTGACCTTGGTCAACAGCGAGTTGAGATCGCAGACCGCGGGCGACACTTTGCCTTTGGCGGCGCCGGGCAGGAAATCGCAGGTGACGAACGAAACCTCGGCGTCTGGCTCCGCCGCCGGTGGTGCGTCGTCGGTGTTGGCGATGCTGTCGGTCAGGAGCTTTTGCGGGTTGAACGGGGGAATGTTGGCTGAGAGGTCGGAAACGGTCAGCGAGAGCGTGCCGGAGACACGAACGAATGAGCGGGTGCGGATGATCTCGCGATCACGCAGCTTCGAGCTGATTGGTACCCGCAAAACTTGCCGTGCGACGCTCGGTTCGCTGATCGCGGCAAGACGGTCGGTCTTGTGAATTCCGTTCAGGCGGCCGCTGATCCCGGCGATCGCGCCGCGCAGCGCCAGCTCGACGCGCTCCGGTGCGGTCGCGAAATTGGTTTCGCCGTCGAGCGATGCATAAACGGCGCCTCCCATGAGGGCGGCGCCGCAAAGGCCGGTCAGAATCGTGCCGCTGAACCATTGCAGCGAAAGCCGGCGGCGGTCGACCAGACCGCCGGTCCCGCCATCGACCGAAAGCGGCGGCTCGTTACCGAGGCTGATCGCATCGGCTTCGAACCTCCGATTTGCGCCGCGCAGCCTTCCCTGGTCCAAGACCACCGTCCCCTACACTCGCGACCGCATCGGGCTGACGCCTGCAAGTTTTAGGCGAAAGCGCAATTGTCCACTTCGGGCCGGTCAATGCTACCGGACCGTAGAGGTCAAATGCTTGTGTGGCGCTTGCGCTCCCCCCGCATTGCGGCGTCCCCGACGCGAATGGTCAAGAACGGCGGAGGAATGTGGCCCAAGTGCGGCGCGGGCTCGCGGAAAAGCCGTTTCCGGCCGAGGCCATGCATGTTTTGCGGGAGACCTCGCTGCAGCGCGAAAGGCGGCAAGAATTGCCGCTTTTTCGGCGGTCCACAGGCGCAGTTTTCCGCGCTGAACCGTTGACAACGCCGATAGCCAAAGACTATATACGCCCTCTTGACGCGCCGCCGCTGCTTCATCGGCGCGATGGCGCGTCTACGAAGCCCCTCACTGTTTACACGGTGAATCATCCGGCCATGTCCTGTGGCCATGTCGGATGTGCGGGTTTCGGCGGCTCCGGCAACATGCCGGGCCACGGAGCCGCAAGGCTCCGGGTTGTTTGAAAAGTGAATCGGAAGAAAGAGAAACGTGGACGGCGGAGTCCTTGCGGGCCGCTTTCGCGAACGGAGAAGGTTTTCCTTCTCCGCGAGATGAAGGCGGCCATGGAAGAGACTTCGGCGGTCTTACGTTTCAAGGTTTTCTACATCGGCCGATCGCGCAAGCGATCGGACGTGTAGGGACCTCGTCAAACGTTGTGATCAGCCGAGATCAAAACTCTTTCAACTTGAGAGTTTGATCCTGGCTCAGAGCGAACGCTGGCGGCAGGCCTAACACATGCAAGTCGAGCGCCCCGCAAGGGGAGCGGCAGACGGGAGAGTAACACGTGGGAACGTACCTTTCAGTTCGGAACAACCCAGGGAAACTTGGGCTAATACCGGATACGTCCGTAAGGAGAAAGATTTATCGCTGAAAGATCGGCCCGCGTCTGATTAGCTAGTTGGTGAGGTAACGGCTCACCAAGGCTACGATCAGTAGCTGGTCTGAGAGGATGATCAGCCTCACTGGGACTGAGACACGGCCCAGACTCCTACGGGAGGCAGCAGTGGGGAATATTGGACAATGGGCGCAAGCCTGATCCAGCCATGCCGCGTGGATGATGAAGGCCCTAGGGTTGTAAAGTCCTTTCGGCGGGGAAGATAATGACGGTACCCGCAGAAGAAGCCCCGGCTAACTTCGTGCCAGCAGCCGCGGTAATACGAAGGGGGCTAGCGTTGCTCGGAATCACTGGGCGTAAAGCGCACGTAGGCGGCTTTTTAAGTCAGGGGTGAAATCCTGGAGCTCAACTCCAGAACTGCCTTTGATACTGAGAGGCTTGAGTCCGGGAGAGGTGAGTGGAACTGCGAGTGTAGAGGTGAAATTCGTAGATATTCGCAAGAACACCAGTGGCGAAGGCGGCTCACTGGCCCGGTACTGACGCTGAGGTGCGAAAGCGTGGGGAGCAAACAGGATTAGATACCCTGGTAGTCCACGCCGTAAACGATGGATGCTAGCCGTTGTCGGGTTTACTCGTCAGTGGCGCAGCTAACGCATTAAGCATCCCGCCTGGGGAGTACGGTCGCAAGATTAAAACTCAAAGGAATTGACGGGGGCCCGCACAAGCGGTGGAGCATGTGGTTCAATTCGAAGCAACGCGAAGAACCTTACCAGCTTTTGACATCCCGGTCGCGAGTACCAGAGATGGAACTCTTCAGTTCGGCTGGACCGGAGACAGGTGCTGCATGGCTGTCGTCAGCTCGTGTCGTGAGATGTTGGGTTAAGTCCCGCAACGAGCGCAACCCTCGCCCTTAGTTGCCATCATTCAGTTGGGCACTCTAAGGGGACTGCCGGTGATAAGCCGCGAGGAAGGTGGGGATGACGTCAAGTCCTCATGGCCCTTACAGGCTGGGCTACACACGTGCTACAATGGCGGTGACAATGGGACGCAATGGGGAAACCCTGCGCAAATCTCAAAAAGCCGTCTCAGTTCGGATTGTGCTCTGCAACTCGAGCACATGAAGTTGGAATCGCTAGTAATCGCAGATCAGCACGCTGCGGTGAATACGTTCCCGGGCCTTGTACACACCGCCCGTCACACCATGGGAGTTGGTTTTACCTTAAGACGGTGCGCAAACCGCAAGGATGCAGCCGGCCACGGTAGGATCAGCGACTGGGGTGAAGTCGTAACAAGGTAGCCGTAGGGGAACCTGCGGCTGGATCACCTCCTTTCTAAGGATGATCCTTCAAAGGCGCCTCACGCGTCTTTATCGGATCTCTTGGAAACATCAGGGCCGATCGATTTCACGATCGTGACGCCCATAGGCGGGACACCGCCGTCTTCATTTCTCTTTCTTCGCGAACGAGCAGGCAGGCCAGGAGTTAGTAATCAGTGTTCGGTCATCAGAGTGCTTCTGATCACTGACCGCTGATTACTGACTCCTGTTCCGGGCTTGTAGCTCAGCTGGTTAGAGCGCGCGCTTGATAAGCGTGAGGTCGGAAGTTCAAATCTTCCCAGGCCCACCAACCTTCGCTGCTCCGCAGCTTCGGTTGCAACGACGCATCGGCTGGTGCGGGGCCATAGCTCAGTTGGGAGAGCGCCTGC
>CAVVGN010000001.1:0-840000 GCA_963747855.1 uncultured Alphaproteobacteria bacterium | reverse complement strand
TCGGGACCTCGTTCGGGATTTTAGGAATACATCTTGCGGCTGCGCTGCGAGATAATGGCGGCGGGCGCTTGATCGGCAGTGAACTCGAGCGGTCGAAGATATCGCGGGCGCGCGAAAACCTTGCGGCGACGGGGCTGTCCGATCTCGTGGAAGTTCGCGAAGGCGATGCGCTGCAAACGCTCTCCCGCGATCTGCCCGACCCGATCGATTTCGTTCTGCTCGACGGAGCGAAGAATCTCTATCCGCCGATACTCTCCCTGCTTGAGGGCCGCATGCGTGCCGGCGCTCTTGTTGTCGCCGACAGCGCGGATGCAAGCCCGGAATATCCGGCCCGCGTGCGTTCAACAGGGCACGGCTATCTGTCGGTTCCCTTCGCCGACGATGTCGAATTGTCGATGCGAATGATGGCGGCAGTTCGCGAAAAAGGCTCCCCAGCCGCGGCTTAAGCGCTTAGATATAACCTCGAATATCGAAAGGCCCTGACCGATGTCGCAAATGTCCCCGACCACCGAACGCACCGTCCGCCGTGTTCGTCATGAGCTCAAGCGGCGGATGTTGCAGGTGCGCGACGCGCGCCCGCTCACGCCGAAGATGCTGCGTGTCACGCTCGCCGGCGATGACCTGACGGGATTTGTCAGCGCCGCTTACGACGATCACGTCAAGGTGCTGTTCCCGCCGCCGGGCGAGGAAAAGCCGGCGATCCCAACGCAGACCCCGAACGGACCAGTTTACGCCGAGGGCGTGACGCGGCCGGCGGCGCGCGACTACACGCCGCGCCGTTACGATGCCGCTGCAAATACGCTGATGATCGACTTCGTGCTGCACGGCGATGGGCCGGCGGCAACCTGGGCGGCGCAAACAAAGCCCGGCCAGTTCCTGGGCGTCGGCGGCCCGCGCGGCTCCTTCATCGTGCCGGACGATTTCGACTGGTATCTGTTCGCTGGCGACGAAACGGCTCTGCCGGCGATCAGTCGCCGCCTCGAAGAATTGCCGGCCGGCACCCGCGCGATTGTTGTTGCCGAATTGGCCGATGCCGGCGAGCGGCAGGACTTTGCGACGCGCACCAAGCTCGAAATCCACTGGCTCTGTCGCGATGCCGTCGCGCCGGGCACGAAGCTGCTGCATGATGCGGTCGCGCAACTAAAGCTTCCCGGCGGCGACGGCTACGCGTGGGTTGCAGCCGAAGCCGCAACCGCGAAAGTGCTGCGCCGGCTCCTCGTCGAGGAGCGCGGCCTGCGCAAGGATCGGGTGAAGGCCGCCGCCTATTGGAAGCAGGGCGCGGTCGCCGTGCACGAAACCTACGACGATTGATCGCGCAGAAATCGAGTTGCTGCTCGCGGCCGTGACCTTACGGAATTCTCCGAAGCATTGCCGCTCGCAGCCGCGCGCGCCGGCCATCATATTAGCTCCGATCCGCAACCTTCGGCACGACAGAGAGCAGCAGTCGTGAGCAGTCGTTCTTCGGCCTCAAGACCTGGCATTTTCTACGGGTGGTTCGTGGTTGCGGCCGCCTTCACCGTCATGTTCGTCGGCTTCGGCGCGGCTTATTCGTTCAGCGCCTTCCTGGTTTCGCTGCAAGTTGATTTTGAAGCGTCGCGCGGCTCGGTGTCGTTCGTGTTCTCGGTCGCGGGCTTTCTTTATTTCGGGCTTGGCGTCGTGACCGGACCGCTGGCAGACCGCTTCGGCTCGCGGCGGCTTGCCGTTATCGGCATGGTCCTGGTCGGACTGGGCCTCGCTGCCGCAAGCGTGGCGCGCAGCCTAACCGAGGTTTATGCGGCGTACGGCCTGGGCGTCGGGCTCGGCATCGGCTGCTCTTACGTTCCGGTGGTCGGCGCGGTGCAGCGCTGGTTCCTGCGCCGGCGCGGCTTTGCATCCGGCATTGCAGTGAGCGGCATCGGCGTCGGAACGCTGGTGGTGCCGCCGCTGGCCTCGCTGATGATTGGGAATCTCGGTTGGCGCGAGACTTGGTTGATCCTCGGCGTATTTGCGCTTGTTTCCGGTGTCGGAATGGCCCTGCTGATCGAAGACGATCCGAGCGGCCGCGGGCTTTCGCCCGACGGCGACCCGCGGCGTTCGGGCGAACGGCCGGCCCCGGCACCCGGCATGTCGGTCAGAGAGGCGATCAGGTCGCGGCGGTTCATCGGTCTCTACGCTGCCTGCTTTATCTGTTCGTTCGGTCTGTTCGTGCCGTTCGTGCACCTCGTGCCGTACGCGCTTGAGCACGGCATCGGCCAAACATCGGCCGTGCTGCTCGTCGGCGCCATCGGGGTCGGCAGCACCGCGGGACGCTTTCTGCTCGGCGGGCTCGCCGACCGGATTGGCCGGCCGCGGGCATTCTTGCTGATGTTCGTCGGCATGGGATTGTCGTTCGTCATCTGGCTGCTTTCGGTCAGCCTGTGGCCGCTGGCTTTCTTTGCGCTTGTGTTTGGCGTGTTTTACGGCGGCTTTGTCGCGCTCGCGCCGTCGGTGTTGAGCGATTATTTCGGCGGGCGGAATGCGTCGAGCCTGGTCGGCATCGCCTATACCAGTGTCGCCATCGGCACGTTGATCGGACCGAGCGCTGCGGGCTTTGCCTTCGATCTGAGCCACAGCTACAAGCTGCCGATCCTGGTCAGCATCGGCGCTTATGTGGTCGCCACCGCCGTGCTGGCGTCAACGACCAAGCTTCCCTGACCGGACGCACGTGGCCGTCAGAGCAGCGCCGCGTAGACCATGTTGCGGAACAGCTGGCGGAAATAGTCTCGTTGCCCCGGTCCCTGGATCATCATCATGGCGAACAGCTCCTCCTGCGGCGCGATCCAGAACACCGTGCCGGCGAGACCGCCCCAATAGAATTCGCCGGGCGTGCCCGGCGTTGACGCCATTCCGGGCACGAGCCGCACGCAAAATCCGAGACCGAAGCCGTGACCCGGCGCTAGCAGCGACGGAGTGCCGTTGCGCACATTCGGCCCGAGATGATCCGAAGCCATGAAGGCGAGCGTCTTGCGGCCGATGATGCGCGCAGTGCCAAGCGTGCCGCCGCGATAAAGCATCTGCGCGAAGCGCGCGTAATCGTTCATGGTCGACCAAAGCCCGCCACCGCCCGACTCGAAGCGTTGTCGTGTTTCCTTCTCGATCAGCTGGACCGGCTTGCCGGGAGCGTCTGGATCGCGGCCGAATGGTTCGGCCACGCGCTCATACTTGTCCGGTGACAGCAGAAAAGAGGTTTCTCTCATCCCGAGCGGCGCAAATATGCGCTGTTCGAGAAATGCGCCCAGGCTCTCCCCGGAGACGATTTCAACGACGCGGCCGACGATGTCGGTGGAGTGGCTGTAGTTCCAGGCGGCGCCTGGCTGGTCGATCAGCGGTAATTTGGCGAGCTCGGTGATAAACTCGGCGGTGGCGAGATCGCGAACGAGCTGCGTCTTGGTATTTGTCGGGTCCGGCGCGAATAAATGGAAGTCGCGGTAAAGGCGCTGAACGGCCGAATTGCCGGTGAAAGCGTAGGCCAGTCCGGACGTATGGCGAAGCAGATCCTGAATGGTGATGGCCCGCTTGGCCGGAACCATTTCGAGCTTGCCGCCCAATTCGACGCCGACTTTCATGTCGGCGAATTCGGGTAGATATTTCGATAGGTGGTCGCTGATGAACAGCCGCCCTTCCTCAACCAGCATCATCAGCGCGACCGAGATGATCGGCTTGGTCATGGAAAAAATGCGGAAAATGGCGTTGCTCGGCAGTGCCGGACCGCCCGGCCGCAAGGTGCCGACGTCGCGCCGGTAGGCGAGCTTGCCGCCGCGCGCAATCAGCATGGAGACGCCGGGAACGTGCCGGGCGTCGACCTCGCGTTGCATGGCCGCGGTCAGCCGCGCGAGTCCCGCGGCGGAAAGCCCTGCTTCTTCCGCACTGACGGTAGGGAAATCGTGGGAAACGCTTAGGGGGCCTTCGTTCACGGCCCGATTTTGCACCTGTTGACGGGGCATGACGCGAAAGACTGCCCTCTTGACGCGCGCATCGTCAAGCGGTGACCGGCCACGCTAGAAGGTAACGGGCACGAAATGGTTAAGCAGCGCGAGTGCGACCAGCAAGACGAGGCCGATGGTGAGGCTCCAGCCGATCAGTTTTTTCTCGATCGGCAAGAGCGGCTCGCCCGTCTCGCCTCGTAACTCTTCACGAATATCCAATTGGCTCATGATGCGCTCCTGCTATTGTAGGGTCAGCTCGCCAGCGGCGGCGTGATCCCGCCGAAGAAAATCCACGAAATTAGCAGGCCGACCCACACGACGAAGCCGAACAGGCTGACCAGATAGACGGCCGCGAGCTTGCCGAAGCCCTCCCGCCACAGCGTCTTGAAATTCGATAGAACGCCGATCGAGAAGAAGGTAAGGATGAAGAAGATGACGCGGAAGGTGTTGGCCTCGGCGATCGCCGCCGGCACGTTCTTGGCGATATCCGCCGGTGTCCCAAGCGCCAGATAAAGCCCGACCGCAAACGTGATAACGAAGCCGATGATGAACTTCGGAAAGCGCTGCCAGACTTCGCGCAGTTTCGCTTTGTCTTGCTTCTGCGTGACGTTGATGTGGTTGGTCCAGATGTAGCCCAGCACGAATGCCCAGATGCCGATGAAGATGTCGATGAACACCTTGATGGTGGCGGCAGTGCCGAGGATCCAGCCGGGCTGATAGTTGACGCCCTCAGCGGCATTCTTCGCCAGGATCAACGACTCGGTAATGCCGCCGGCAGCGACCGCTGCGCCGTCGGTCTTTACCGCCAGGCCCATCCAGGCGCCGGCGACCAGCGGCTCATGCGCGAGGAAGGCTTGTGCGATGAACGGCAGGATCAGCACCTCGACGACCGCGAAGATCACCACCAGCGACGACACCAGTACCGGCACCACCGGCCGGGCGCGGATCGCGCCGCCGACCGCGATGGCCGCCGACACGCCGCAGATCGAAATGCCGGACGCCAGCGGCGCCGCCCATTCGCGGCTGAAGCCGAACCATTTGCGGGCGATGAAATAAACCACCGCCCAGTAGATCAGATAGGCTTCGACGATGGCGGCGACGCCGCGCAGGATCAGCGAGCTGGCAAGGCCGAGCTTGCCCGCGGCCGTCACTGCGAATACGCCGCCGAGGATGACGATGGCGACTTTGATGTAGAGCTCCGGCCGCACCGCGTCCTTCACCGCTTCGGCGAAGCGCGGGAAGAAGTTGGCGATGATCAAACCGGCAATCAGCGCGAAAATGTAGCCACCTTCATTGGTCAGCTTCAGCGACCAATTGATGCCGAACTTCTGTTGTTCGGCCGGCGTCACCGCCGCGAAATGGGCGAAGTTGCCGATCACCCAGCTCGCATAGGCAATCCAGAATACGGCGGTGAAGGCGAACACGAAACGCTTCACGTCGCTTTTGAGTGCGGCCGCGGCGCCGCTAAGAACGACGGTGAGCGCGACGTAAGTCGCAATCAGCGCGCCGAGCCCGCCGAGCGAAGCGTAGCCTTTCGAGGTCGCTTTGAGCGATTGGCCGATGTTCCCCCAGACCGACGTCGTTACCACCCAGCCGATCAGGTCGACTTTGACGAGTGCCGCCAGCGCCAGAACAAAGATCGCCAAGCCAAGGACGACGGCGAGCCAATCTTCGTTGATCGGGGAGACCACGCCGTCGGCCCGGTGCGGATGAAACTCGTTAACAAGCGTGTCGGACATGAAGCACTCGACCCGGCAGGATGCCGAGCCATTGAAATCGGCGATGAGCATCGGCTAAGTCAATGAGAACGCTTAAAAAAAGAGAATTTTGGTCAAGGAGGGACGATTCGCGCGAATGATCTCGTCCGTAGCAGCCGAGCCGTGAAAGAACATTTCCTGCTCGGTCTTTAGGCGGCGGCCTGACTGGAGAGACGATTCATTTCGCGCTTCACCAGCTCTCGGTACGGCCCTTCGCCGCGCACCAATTGATCAGGCGGGCCGTCTTGGATGACCTTGCCCAGTTGCAGGACTACGACGCGGTCGAAATTTCTCACCGTGGACAGGCGATGCGCGATGGCGATGACCGTGCGGCTGCGCATCAGGCGGCCGAGTGCCTCGCGAATGGCCTCTTCGGATTCGCCGTCGAGCGCGGAGGTTGCTTCATCCAGCAGCAGCAGCGGCGCGTTTTTCAAAAACGCGCGGGCGATGGCTATGCGCTGGCGTTGGCCGCCGGAAAGCCGGACGCCGCGGTCGCCGACCAGCGTCCGCATGCCTTCCGGCAAATTTTCGATGAAGTCGCAGCGCGCGGCGAAGGCGGCATCCAGCACTTCGTCGTCGGTCGCGTCCGGGCGTCCATAACGGATATTCTCCATCACCGACCGATGGAACAAGGAAATATCCTGCGGCACCACCCCGATGGATTCGCGCAGACTGTCCTGCGTCACGCGTGCGATATCCTGGCCGTCGATCAGGATGCGCCCATCCTGCACGTCGTAAAAACGCTGCAGCAGCGCGAACACGGTCGATTTGCCGCCGCCGGAATGGCCGACCAAGCCAACGCGCTCGCCCGGCATGAAGCTCAGGTTGAAGTCTTCGAAAATCTGCTGTCCGGCGCCGTAGCGGAAATAGACGTGCTCGAATTTGACACTGGCGCCGCGACGGATGAGCGGCGTCGCCTCGGGGTGATCGCGCAATTCGTGCGGCACCAATAAGGTCGCCAGCGCTTCGGAGAGCCGCGCGACATGCTGGGTGATGTCGACCAGCGCGACCGCGAGGTCGCGCGTGGCGTGCAGCACCGAGAGCCCGAGCGTGCAGATCAGCACCACGTCGCCGGT
Organism: uncultured Alphaproteobacteria bacterium; assembly: GCA_963747855.1. Lineage (GTDB taxonomy): Bacteria > Pseudomonadota > Alphaproteobacteria > Rhizobiales > Xanthobacteraceae > BOG-931. Next base: position 833,223 of record CAVVGN010000001.1, on the reverse strand, counting down.
GGTCGCTTCGTTTTCCTCCCAAAGCAGGATCGCCCAGGCAAGCAGGCCGAGCGCCAGCACAATGGTCAACACGGCATGAAAGATGCGGAGTTTTTCGAGATAGAACAGGCTTTGCCGCCGCGCATCCATTTCGCGCTCGACGGTCACGTCGAAGCGGCGATGCTCGCGCAAAAAGCCGCCGAACGCGCGCACCAGCGGCATGTTGGTGACGACATCGGTCATCTCGCCGTCGACAGCGGCGGCTTTGCTGGCGAAATCATGATGCAGTGGCCGGCCGGCGGCGGCGAGGTGGAACATGATCGCCACCATGACCCCGGCGACCGCCGCCAGTCCGGCGGCCATGGGCCAACTAACCGTGTACACCAGAGCGATCGCCGCAAGTGTCGCCATGCAGGGCGGGAGCACGTTCCAGATGAACATATTTTCACCGGTGAACACCGCGTTCGAGGTCGCGGTGATCCGGCTAGTCAGCGTGCCTGGCATGCGCTCGGCGAAATATCCGGGCGAATGTCCGGTTAGGTGACGGAACAGGTCGCGCCTTAGGTCGCCCGTGACTGCAACAAAGGCGTAGTTCGCGATCCAGCTTGCCAGCCGCCATAACAGGTTGTCGGCGGCGATCAGCGAGCCAAGCACAATGAAAGCCGTCCACACCGCCGCGGTAACGCCGTGCGACAGGGTATCGACGAGGTATTTCACGCCGTATTGGGTGCCGACCGAGCAGCCGACCGCGGCCAGCACGGCGGCAAGAATGATCGTGTGCGCGACCGGGCGCCGTCGCACGTAGCGAAAGATGAAAGCGAGGGGGCGACCGGAATAATCAACGAGATCGGCCATGCGCATCTGATCTCCGCGATATCACCCAAGCTCGCAGCATCCCAACGCCGACGGAGCGAAATCTATCCGCGGCCGCCGCCAGAATTCGCGCCTGACGCTGCCGGAACCCAACTCCGTGCATTTCCGTTTACGCGCGGGCAGCCGAAAAGTTCCCGAAGCACAGCAAAAATAAGTTCCTGCACGGGTTGAAACATTTGGCCCGCCGGCGGTTCTTGGTTCTATGCTGGGAACTTGCGGGGATGACGGAAAATCCGCATCAGAAAGGTCAAATGCAATGCATATTGCCCAGATCGCGCCGTTGACGGAGGCGATCCCGCCCAAGCTTTATGGGGGTACCGAACGCGTCGTCTCCTGGCTGACGGAGGAGCTGATCGCGCTCGGGCACGACGTCACGTTGTTTGCTAGCGGCGATTCGGTGACCTCGGCGCAGCTTGACGCGGTATGGCCGCGCGCGCTGCGGCTCGACGGCTCGGTGCGCGACCCGAACGCACTGCATATGCTGATGCTGGAGCGTGTCTATCATCGCTCGGCCGATTTCGATTTTCTGCATTGCCATCTGGACTACTATCCGTTCTCGCTGTTTTCCCGCCAGAAAACGCCCTTCGTGACCACTTTGCACGGGCGGCTCGATCTGCCCGAACACCAGCCCGTGTTCGAGGCGTTTTCGCACATCCCGGTGGTCTCGATCTCTGCTTCGCAACGTCGGCCGCTGCCGCAGGCGAACTGGGTTCGCACCGTCCATCACGGGCTGCCGGAAAAACTGCTTATGCCCAAGCCTGTCAAGCCGTCCTACTTTGCCTTCCTCGGCCGCATCGCGCCGGAAAAGGGTATCGACCGCGCGATCCGGATCGCCCAGCATTGCGGCGGGAAACTCAAGGTCGCGGCCAAGGTCGACAACGTCGACCGCGAATATTTCGACGAGCAGATTGCGCCGATGCTGAAATCGACTGATGTGGAATATATCGGCGAGATCAACGACAACGAAAAATCGGAATTCTTGAGCGGTGCGATCGCGCTGCTCGTTCCGATCGACTGGCCGGAGCCGTTCGGGCTGGTGATGATAGAAGCGATGGCCTGTGGCACGCCGGTGATTGCATTCAATCGCGGATCGGTGCCGGAAGTGATCGACGACGGTCTCACCGGCTTTATCGTCGAGGATATTAATGGCGCCATCGGCGCGGTCGATCGCCTCGGCCATCTGTCGCGGGAGAAAATCCGGCGCCGGTTCGAGGAGCGCTTCACCGCGCGACGCATGGCGCAGGATTATCTGTCGGTCTATCGCAGCTTGACCGACAGCGTGGCACCGCGTCTGCGGCTCGTCACCGAGGATGCCCCGGCCCTGTAACGCTAGGCGCTTTCAGGCGCATCGCGGGTTTCCGGCATCAGAAACCAGAGCACCATCAGTCCGGCCAGAGCAATCGCCGCCAGTGCGGTAAACGCTGCCGCGCTGCCCAGGCGGTCGCTCATTAAGCCGGCGATGGTCGTGCTGAGCGACGCGCCGACTCCGATGAACGTGCCGACGATGCCCTGCCCGAGATTGAATCGTCCGGTGCCGCGCGTGAGGTCGGCGACGACCAGTGGCACCATGACGCTAAAGACCGCCGCCGTGATGCCGTCGAGTAGCTGAACGACGACTAGCAGCTCCGGATTTGTCACCAGAGCAAACAGCAGGCCGCGAATCGGGAGTGCGGCGAAGGCGATAAGCAACAGTGGCCGACGGCCCCAGGTCTGAGCGCGCCGGCCAATCCAGGGCGAAAGCGCGGCGACCAGCAGCTGCGGCACGACGATGCAGGCGGCGATCAGCAACGTCGCCCAGCGGGCCGAGCGCATGGTCACGACACTGCCCATCAGCGGCAACATGGCCGCATTGGCGAGATGGAAGAGCAGAAGGCAAACAGCGAAAATCAGCAGCGGCCGGCTATGCATTAGTTCGCCCGGCTTGATCGGCGGCTTGACGGTCAGCCGCCGCGGTTTTGCGCCGTGCGCACGCTCGGGATCGATCTCGGTCGGCTTAATCGCCCGCAAAGTCATCAATGCTGGTAGCAGCAGCAGGACGGTCACCACGAAGACCGCACGAGCTGAAAACAGATAACCGCACGCGCCCATGGCGGCGGCAGCAAGGCCGTTGCCGATCGCGGCGAAGCGGGCGTTGCGGCCAAATCGTTCGCCGATCGCGGCATGGCCGACGAGGCCGAGACTAATGGCGGCAATCGCCGGGCCAAGCACGCAGCTTGCCAGCGAATGCAGCACGGCTGCCGACAACACCAGCGGAAAGACCGGCAACGCCGCGTAACCGAGTGCGCTGATGCATATCGCCGCGATAGCGATTCCCGCGACCCGGCGCTCGGAGCGGGCGGCATCGACCAATGCGCCGCCCGGCATTTGCCCGATCAGCGAGACGAAGCCGGCGGCGGACAAAACGAGGCCGATGTCGACCTGCGTCCATTTCTGCGTGGTCAGGAAGACCGAGACGAACGGACCAAATCCGGTTTGCACGTCGGCGACGAAGAAGACGAACCAATCGAGCCCGCGCAGGCTGCGCGCCGACGGCGCAAGCGGCGGCTCGCTACCCTCGACACGTTCGGCTGGTGGCGGAGAATCGTCAGGGATTCCGCCGCCTCGATCTCGATTGTCTCCAAAACGGCGTGACGGTTCCGCGGACAGGAAGCATCTCCGGCCTGAGTTATTCGGGCAGCGTTTCGAGCTTGCCTAACGCGCCAAGGACGACGACAGGTTTGCCCTCCTGGTATTGCGGTGCGGACTTGACCTGATCCCGCGTCAATTCGAGGGCGATCTTTTCGCCGGGCTTGCCGGGCTGGGGGAAATGCAGGGCGTTCCAATCGACTGCGATCTTGCGGCTGCCGACACCGAGAAAGCCGCCGAAGTCGATGACGGCTGCGCGCACTTGACCCGCTCGATCGACGAGCACGTCCACGATCCGGCCCATATTCTCGTCGGTGGCACTGAGAACCTCGCGGCCGAGAATGCCTTCAACCTCGTGCTTGTTCAGGACAGTCATTTCCGGTGTGGCCGGCAGATTTGGCTGGTTCGCGGCGGGCGGCGGCTTTTCTGCATTGTCCGCGTCGCCGGCGGCAAGCGGCGCCGCCAACGCCACCGTCAGCGCCAACAGCGCAGCTATCGCGATTGCCGATCGATTTTCTCCGCGCATTGCACCTCCAGCGACGTCACAAACGGGGTCAAAGCGGGTCGGGTTCCATCAAGGCCGGGGTCGGTAGTGGCTTTACGAGGAGTAAACCACCGAAACCCGGATGCCGCCGCTGATCCGCGGCGTATCGAGCGAAATCGTGTCGTTGTGGCGGCGCACGCGCAGATCCACGCTGGAACGGCCGAGCTGCAAATTGCGCAGCATCACCTCATCGAGAAAAGCCGGCAGCGACGGGTTGCACAAGCGGATTTCATTGGCGAACGGATCGAATTCGAGACCAAGTGACGCCTCCAGCAGCGCAAACGGCGTGGCGCTCGCCCAGGCCTGCGGTGCGCACGCGACCGGATAGAGGGTCGGCCCGTGCCCATGTTGTCTCTGGAAGCCGCAGAACAATTCGGGCAATCGGCAATCATCCATGTACGTCCCGGCCCGGAACAAGCCCTCGAACACGGCTTCTACCTGTTTTTTGAGTCCATAGCGCGCAAAGCCGAGCGCGATCAGCGCGTTGTCGTGCGGCCAGACGGAGCCGTCGTGGTACGACATCGGATTGTAGCGCGCCTCGCCATGCGCGACGGTGCGAATACCCCAGCCGGAAAAGAAGGCGGGGCGCAATAATCCCTTGGCGACGAGAGCGGCGCGTTTCGGATCGGCTATGCCGGTGAACAGGACTTGTCCGGCATTGGACGTGCGCACCGCGCACGGTTTTTTGTCGCCATCGAGGGCGAGTGCGTAAGTCTCAAGCTCCGGGCACCAGAACGCCGCTTCGAAGCGTGCGGCGAGCTCGTTGGCTTGCGCATCGAGCTTGCCGGCAGCCGCGTCGTATCCGAGCCGCCGCGCGCAGCGGGCTGCCAGTCGCTTCGCCGCGTAGACATAGCCCTGCACCTCCGCCAACGCGATCTCGCCCTCGGCCAATCGTCCGTCGGCGTGGAAGATCGCATCTTGCGAATCCTTCCAGCCTTGATTGGCCAGTCCTTGTTCGCTCGCCCTCATGTATTCGACAAAGCCATCACCGTCGGCGTCGCCGGGGCCGTCGATCCAGCCGAGCGCCGCTTCAATCGAAGGCCACAATCCGGAAATGGTTTGCAGGTCGCCGGTACGCTCCAGATAAAGGCCGGCGAGCAAAACGAACAGCGGCGTCGAATCGACGCTGCCGTAATAGAGGCCGAACGGCACTTCGCGTAACGCCGCCATTTCCCCGCCACGCATCTCGTGCAGGATCTTTCCCGGCTCGGCGTCAGCAAGCGGATCGGTGGTCTTGGCCTGGTAAGCGGCGAGCCGGCCCAGCACGCCGCGGGCAACGTCGGGGCTCCACCACAACATTTGCAGCGCCGTAATAAGACCGTCGCGGCCGAACGTGGTCGAAAACCAGGGGATGCCGGCGTATGGATAGCGCCCCTCCGGCGTATCGGTCATCAGCATTTCAAGATCGGCGGCGGAACGGCAGAGCATTTCGTTGAACAAGTCATTTGAGGTTTCGACGCTGGTGCGGTCGCGCGTCGCCTGCCGCATGGCGCGGCGCGAGGCGATGAGCGCGCGCAGAAAAGGTGCGGGCCGCGGCTCGGCCTCGTTGCAGCCGGCGGCGACGAAGATCGGCTTTGATTCACCCGGCTTGAGCCATACGTGATAGACGGCGCCGTTCGTTGCCAGCCGGTCCGGCGCCGGATCGAACGTCAGCGTCGTGCGCCGCGGCTTGCCGTCGAGGCCGTGATAGCTCAGCAGCGCCTGGTCGCCGCTGCGCAACTGCGCCGTGGCGGTACCGCGGCGCTCGCGATGCGTGCCGCGCACTTCGAACAGGTCGGCGAAATCGTTGGCAAACAGGAGGGAAACTCGCAGGTCGATAGTCCGGTCGCCATAATTGCGCACGCCGAGCCGCTGATACGCCGCATCCCGCCAGAGAAAAATCGTGCGCAGGATGTGCACGGTGTCCTTGGCCAGAACGACCTGCTGACCGGCAAAGACGTCCTGGTTGGTCAGGTCGACCACCAGCGCGGCATTGTCATCGCGCAGGTTCGAGCCAAGGAGCAATGGCGGAGCATCGTTCACCAGGAGTTCGAGGCGCGAAAGGAACCGTGTGTCCCGGTGAAAAAGTCCATCGGTACCTTCCGATGCCGCGCCGATGTCACCATGGCCGTCGAACACCGCGAACGTATCGTTGTGCTTGAGCACGCGTCGTGGCCGCGTCGCCGTTTGCGTCGCGGAAATATAGAACGAGGCCTCAGTGGGGACCGGGGCTGAGGCTGGCTGGGCGGCGGTTGTTGGCGACATCGGTACTCGCCTGGCTTTCTTCAGTTTTGGTGCGGATCAAGCCCTGATTCCCGGACCATGACCATCGCAAGCTAGTCCGGGACCGTCGAATGAAAATCCCGGACTTTGTTACCATCGGGGCAAATATTCACGCGTCGAAGAGTTCCAAAAGGGCCCGGAAGCGGCCGCCGGCTCCAGCGACGTGCTTCCTTTTGTGTTGGCTGGCCTCCAGTCTTCGGTATCGGTGTACGTGCTGTGCCGCTATTGATCGCGGTAGTTAACGCGCCGATTAAGGTCGTAACAGCGTGGTTTTATGGATAGCGGCTTCGCGACGCAGACCGGCGCGCCACCATAATCATGTCTTGCACCGCTGCCGATGCGCAGCATAAATAACTACAAAGTCGGCTATTTTGAATATAAGCCGGCTGAAATAATAGGGTCCGGAAAAACCAGAATACCGGCGAACCGGCAAAAGTCTTTCGGGGACGGAAACAGTGACGGTTCAATCGCCGACAATTGAGGCGGCTGCGGCGCGGCCGCCGGCGCATCGCTGGGGCCAACTCATCACCGGCGTCGTTTGCATGGTGATGATCGCCAATTTGCAATATGGCTGGACACTGTTCGTCAATCCGATCAATCAGAAATATCACTGGGGCACCGCGGCCATTCAGTTGGCCTTCAGCGTGTTCATCGCCACCGAGACCTGGCTAGTGCCGATCGAGGGTTGGTTCGTCGATCGCTTCGGTCCGCGTGTCGTGATTGCGATCGGCGGCGTCTTCGTGGCTTTCGCCTGGACTTTGAATTCATACGCCACCTCGCTTTGGGAATTGTATGTCGCTGCCGCGCTCTCGGGCATCGGTGCCGGCGCGGTCTATGGGACCTGTGTCGGCAATGCGCTTAAGTGGTTTCCCGATTTGCGCGGTCTTGCCGCTGGTCTCACCGCGGCCGGATTCGGCGCCGGCACCGCCGCGACCGTCGTGCCCATTCGTGAGGTGATCCTCGCCCACGGCTATGAAGCGGCGTTCCTCTGGTTCGGGCTGGGACAGGGACTCATCATTATGCTCCTGTCGCGGCTGCTGCGTGCGCCGCAGCCCGGCGACACGCCGAAACCGGCGGCGCGCCTTACGCATTCGCTGCGCGATTACGCGCCGCTCGAAATGCTCCAGTCGCCCGTTTTCTGGCTGCTTTATCTGATGTTCGTCATGGTGGCCGCGTCAGGCTTGATGGCGACCGCACAGGTCGCGCCCATCGCCAAGGATTTCGGACTTGCCGATCAATCGGTGGACGTCTTTTTCGTCACCGCCACGACGCTCAGCGCGGCGCTGGTGATCGACAATATCCTCAATGGTCTCGCTCGACCGTTCTTTGGCTGGATTTCGGACATCGTCGGCCGCGAGAACACCATGGGAATCGTGTTCACGCTCGGGGCGTTTGCTTACTGGAGCCTCGGCGCTTTTGGCCACACACCCTACATGTTCATATTGTTGGCAGGGCTGATCTTCTTCACCTGGGGCGAGATCTTCAGTTTGTTTCCGGCGATTGCGACCGACACCTACGGCGCGAAATACGCCACCGCCAATGCTGGCCTCCTTTATACCGCCAAAGGGACGGCGGTGTGGGTTGTGCCGCTGGCGAGCGTCATCAAGAATTATACTGGCACATGGCACTGGGTCTTCGTGATCGCCAGCATCATGAATCTGGCGGTCGCCGTGCTGGCGCTGTTCGTGCTTAAGCCGATGCGGCGGCGGATCACCAAGCGCGGCTGAAGCCCGCTAATGGCCTTGACAACTAAGCTTTTCGTGTATGCTAAAAACTGGAATAATGTATGCCAGCAATGAGTTCGAGTGCTTCCATAGCGCAGCGTGATCAAGCTGCTTTGCGTTTGGGCGGACGGACCGAGTCGCAACCGGCCGTCGATCCGCTCGCCAGTCCGCAAAATTTCAAACGCCAAGCCTATGTCGCGCTCAAGACTGCGATTGCCGCCATGGATATTTATCGCAGCCGGGCCGAGATCAGGCTCGACGAGCGGCGTCTGGCGCAGGATTTCGGCGTCAGCCGCACGCCGGTGCGCGAGGCGATGGCGCAGCTCGAGCGCGAAGGCTTCGTGCGTTCGGTACCGCGCCGCGGCGTCTATGTAGTTCGCAAGACACGGCGTGAAGTGATCGAATTGATCACCGCGTGGGCCGCGCTTGAAAGCATGGCGGCGCGGCTGATCACGCAGGAAGCGAGCGACGACGACATCGCCGGACTACGCCGCATGTTTGCGACCTTCGAAGGCGGACGGGTGCGCGCTCACCTCGATGAATATTCCGAGATTAACATCGAATTCCATCAGGCGATTATCCGCATGAGCCGTAACACCGCGCTCACCGATCTGGCCGAGAACTTGTTCACCCACATGCGCATGATCCGCCGCAAGACGATCGGCGAAATGGATCGTGCCGATCGCTCGATCCGCGACCACATGCAGATCATCGAGGCGCTGGAGGCGCGCGATACGGTGCGCGCCGAGACGCTGGTGCGCGATCATGCGCTTGGGCTCGCCGAGCATGTGGCGAAATATGCCAACTATCTCGATTGAGTGAGAGGCTCTCATGGCTGAAGCAGCGCTGAATACCGAGCCGGAGCTGACCGACGGCTTTCATCTCATCATTGACGCGCTCAAGCTCAACGACGTCAATACGATTTACGGGGTACCCGGCATTCCGATCACGGATTTCGGCCGCATGGCGCAGGCCGCGGGCATCCGCGTGCTGTCGTTCCGACACGAGCAGAATGCCGGCTACGCGGCGGCGATCGCGGGCTTCCTGACCAAAAAGCCCGGCATCTGCCTCACGGTGTCGGCGCCGGGCTTTCTCAACGGCCTCACCGCGCTGGCGCACGCCACGACGAATTGCTTCCCGATGATTTTGATTTCGGGCTCGTCCGAGCGCGAGATCGTCGATCTCCAACAGGGCGACTATGAGGAATTGGACCAGCTCGCGATTGCCAAGCCGTTGTGCAAGGCGGCATTCCGTGTGCTGCATGCCCAGGACATCGGTATCGGTCTCGCCCGCGCGATCCGCGCCGCTCTTTCGGGGCGTCCCGGTGGCGTCTATCTCGACTTGCCGGCCAAGCTGTTTGGCCAGGTGGTGGACGCGCAAGCCGGCCAAAAGTCGCTGGTAAAGGTCATCGACCCGGCGCCGGCTCAGATTCCTGCTCGCGATGCCGTCAAGCGTGCCCTCGACGTGCTCAAGAGCGCAAAGCGCCCGCTGATCATCGTCGGCAAAGGCGCCGTCTATGCGCAGGCCGACGACGCGATCCGAGCTTTGGTCGAAAAGAGCGGCGCGCCGTTCCTGCCGATGAGCATGGCCAAGGGGCTTCTACCCGACACGCATCCGCAATGCGCCGGCGCGGCGCGTTCGACGGTGCTCAAGGATTCCGACGTGGTGATGCTGGTCGGCGCGCGCCTCAACTGGCTTCTTTCCCACGGCAAGGGAAGGGCCTGGGGTGAGGCGCCGAAGAAATTCATTCAGATCGACATCGAGCCGAAGGAGATGGATTCGAATGTCGAGATCGCGGCTCCCGTGGTCGGCGATATCGGCTCGGCCGTCGCTGCGCTATTCGAAGGCATGGGCGGCACCTGGCCGGCGCCGCCCGCGGACTGGATCAACACCGTTGCCGCAAAGCGCGACGAGAATATCGCCAAGATGGCACCGCGGCTGATGAACAATAATTCGCCGATGGATTATCACGGCGCGCTCGGCGTACTCCGCACCATCGTCAGGCAACGTCCGGACGCGATTCTCGTCAACGAAGGCGCCAATACGCTCGATCTCGCCCGCGGCGTCATCGACATGTACCAACCTCGCAAGCGGCTCGATGTCGGCACTTGGGGCGTCATGGGTATCGGCATGGGTTACGCCATCGGCGCGGCGATCGAGATCGGCAAGCCGGTGCTCGCGGTCGAGGGCGACTCGGCCTTCGGTTTCTCCGGCATGGAGATCGAAACGATCTGCCGGTACCAACTGCCCGTCTGCATCGTCGTCTTCAACAATGACGGTATTTACCGCGGTACCGACGTCAATAGTGCCGGCTCGGATCCGGCGACGACCGTGTTCGTCAAAGGCTCGCGCTACGACAAGATGATCGAGGCGTTCGGCGGCGTCGGCGTCAATGCCGTTTCGCCCGACGAGCTCAAGCGTGCCGTCAACGCGGCGATGGATTCCGGAAAGCCGACGCTGATCAACGCCGTGATCGATCCGGCGGCCGGCAGCGAAAGCGGCCGCATCGGCAACCTCAATCCGCAAAGCAAGCTACGCAAGAAATAGGAGCGCGGGATGGCAAGGGGCAAAAAAGCAAAATCCAGGGCGGCGGCAAAGAAATCCGTGCGCAAGATTGTGCGCCTTAAGGCGAAGAATCCGGCGAAAGCCGCCGGCGGCGCGCCGCGGCCGTCATCCAAACCGTGGGGACAGGCGGGCAGGGCGCTCGACGGCGTTCGCGTGCTTGATTTCACGCATGTGCAATCGGGGCCGACCTGCACCCAGCTTCTCGCCTTCATGGGCGCGGACGTGATCAAGGTGGAGCGGCCCGGAATAGGCGACGTCACGCGCGGCCAGTTGCGCGACGTGAAGGGCGCCGACAGCCTTTATTTCACCATGCTCAACGGCAGCAAGCGCTCCATTACCATCGACTCAAAAAATCCCAAGGGCAAGGAGGTGCTCGATCGGCTGGTGAAGAAGTGCGACGTGCTGGTGGAGAATTTCGCGCCCGGCGCGCTCGACCGCATGGGGCTGACCTTCGAGCATATCCATAAGCTCAATCCCCGCATGATCGTCGCGTCGGTGAAAGGTTTTGGCCCCGGCCCTTACGAGGACTGCAAGGTTTATGAAAATGTCGCTCAATGCGCTGGCGGTTCGGCATCGACCACCGGCTTCCGCGACGGGCCGCCGCTCGTGACCGGCGCGCAGATTGGCGATTCGGGCACCGGGCTGCATCTGGCGCTCGGCATCGTGACGGCGCTCTACCAGCGCACCCGTACCGGCCGTGGCCAAAAGGTGCTCTGCGCCATGCAGGACGGCGTTCTCAATCTGGCGCGGGTGAAGTTGCGCGATCAGCAGCGCCTCAAGCACGGGCCGCTCGCCGAATATAGCCAGTACGGTGAAGGCATTCCTTTCGGCGCGGCGACACCGCGCGCCGGCAATGATTCCGGCGGCGGCCAGCCGGGCTGGATCCTCAAATGCAAAGGCTGGGAAAACGATCCCGACGCCTACATCTACTTCATCACCCAGGCGCCGGTGTGGGGCGCGATCTGCGATCTGATCGGCAAGCCGGAATGGAAGACCGATGCGGATTACGCGACGCCGCCGGCGCGGCTACCGCGCTTGCGCAAGATCTTCGACACCATCGAGCAATGGACCATGACCAAGACCAAGTTCGAGGTCATGGAAATCTGCAACAAACACGACATCCCGGTCGGGCCGATCCTGTCGATGAAGGAGATCGCCGAGGAGCCGTCGCTGCGCGCGACCGGCACCGTTGTGGAGGTCGATCATCCCACGCGTGGCCCATACTTAACGGTGGGCAATCCGGTGAAGCTATCGGACTCCCCGCCCGACGTGCGGCGCTCGCCGCTTCTTGGTGAACACACCGACGAAATCTTGCGTAAAGTGCTCGGATGTTCTGATAAGGAGATTGCTGGGATCAAAGCCGCGGGCGCGTTGAGCGCACCGGAGAAAAAGGCCGAAGCGGCGTAGCCGTCCGATTGGAAACAGGGTGAGGCGTTGGCGATGCGTATTGTCGTTCACGGGCAGCAGGCGTTCGGCAAGGCGGTGCTTGAAGCGCTGATCAAGCGCGGCGAAAACATCGTCGCCGTCTACGTCGCGCCCGAGAAAGAGCGTGCGAAAGCCGACCCGCTGAAAGAAGCGGCGCTCGCCGCCAAACTGCCGGTGCATCAACCGGCATCGTATCGCAAGCCGGAGGTGTGCGACGAATTCCGCGCGCTTAAGCCGGACTTGCAGGTGATGGCGTTCGTGACGCTGTTCGTGCCGGAAGAATTCCTCAACATCCCGACGCACGGCTCGATCCAGTATCACCCCTCGCTGTTGCCCGCCTATCGCGGGCCGAGTGCGATCAACTGGCCAATTATCAAGGGCGCGACCGAAACCGGCCTGTCGATCTTTTGGCCCGATAACGGGCTCGATACCGGTGACGTCCTGATCCAGAAAAAAACGCCGATCTCGGCGACCGACACGCTCGGCACGGTCTATTTCGACCGGCTGTTCCCGATGGGCGTCGAGGCGATGCTGGAAGCGGTCGATCTGGTGAAGGCCGGCAAGGCGCCGCGCATCAAGCAGGATGAATCAAAGGCGACCTACGAAGGCCGCTGCGGCCCGGACAATGCGCATATCGATTGGGGCCGGCCGTGGCAGGAAATCGACCGTGTCATCCGCGGCTGCAATCCCGCGCCGGGCGCGTGGTCGAAGCTCGACGGCAAGACCGTTAAGATTTTTGACGCCAAGCCGCTGCCGGCCAAAGATCCGAAAGGCATCGCCGGCAAGATGGGCGAGATCGCCGCGATCGAGAATGACGGTTTCGCGGTCGTCTGCGCCGACGGCCGCTTTAAGGTCACCCGCGTCCAAGCCGACGGCCCCAAAATCGCGGCGAGCGAATTCGCCGCCAGCGCCAAGCTCACCCCCGGAATGAGGTTTTCATGAACCCGCCTACCGCTGCTGCTGCGAAAGTTTCGCCCAGCGCTTCGCAGCACGCCAATCCGAAGTCCGACATCGAAATCTCACAGGCCGCGAAAAAACGGCTGATCCTCGACGTCGCGCGCGAGCGTTTGGGCATCGGGCCGGAAAATCTCGAACCGTATGGCCACTACAAGGCCAAGGTGTCGATGGATTTCGTCAAGTCGATCCAGGGCCGGCCAAACGGCAAACTCATTCTGGTCAGCGCCATCAACCCGACGCCGGCGGGCGAGGGCAAGACCACGACCACGGTCGGGCTGACCGACGCGCTCAACCACATCGGCAAGAAGGCGATGCTGTGCATTCGCGAGCCTTCGCTCGGGCCGTCCTTCGGCGTGAAGGGCGGTGCGGCGGGCGGCGGCTACGCGCAGGTAGTGCCGATGGAAGACATCAATCTGCATTTCACCGGCGATTTCCACGCCATCACCTCGGCGAACAATCTGCTCGCAGCGTTGCTCGACAATCACATCTACTGGGGCAATTCGCTCGGCATCGATCCGCGCCGCGTCGCCTGGCGGCGCGTGCTGGACATGAACGACCGCGCGCTGCGATCGATCGTCTCTTCGCTTGGCGGCGTCGCCAACGGCTTCCCACGCGAGGACGGCTTTGACATTACGGTGGCTTCAGAGGTGATGGCGATCTTCTGCCTCGCCCGCGACGTCGACGATCTCAAGAAACGGCTTGCTAACATCGTTGTCGGCTATACCCGCGACCGCAAACCGGTGCGCGCCGGCGATCTCAAGGCTCACGGCGCCATGACTGTGCTGCTCAAAGAGGCGCTGGCGCCGAACCTAGTGCAGACGCTGGAGGGCACGCCCGCTTTCATCCACGGCGGGCCGTTCGCCAACATTGCACATGGTTGCAATTCGGTGCTGGCGACCACGACCGCGCTCAAGCTCGCCGACTATGTGGTGACGGAGGCCGGCTTCGGCGCCGATCTTGGAGCAGAAAAGTTCCTCGACATCAAATGTCGCAAGGCCGGCATCGCACCGGATTGCGTGGTGCTGGTCGCCACAATCCGCGCGCTCAAGATGCACGGCGGCGTGAAGAGAGAGGACCTCAAATCGGAGAATCTGAAAGCGCTCGAAGCTGGCATGTCCAACTTACAGCGCCACGTCGAGAACATGCGGAAGTTCGGCGTCGAGCCGGTTATTTCAATCAATCGCTTCTCCGCCGACACCGACGCCGAGATCGAGCTGGTGGAAGAAAAATGCCGGGCGCTCGGGGTTGAGGCTCTGATGGCCGATCACTGGGCCGAGGGCGGCAAAGGCGCCGCCGACGTTGCCCGCGCGGTCGTGAAAATTGCCGAAAGCGGCAAGAGCAAGCTCAAATTCCTCTATGCCGACGATATGCCGCTCTACGAAAAAATCCGCACCATCGCCAAGGAGATTTACCGGGCTAAGGATATCTCGGCGGATAAATCAGTGCGCGATCAGCTCGCCAATTTCGAGGCGATGGGATACGGCAAATTCCCGATCTGCATCGCCAAGACGCAATACAGCTTCTCGACCAATCCGGATGCGAAAGGCGCGCCGACCGACCACATTATCAACGTACGCGAAGTGCGGCTCTCGGCCGGCGCCGAATTCGTCGTGGCGATCTGCGGCGAAGTCATGACCATGCCCGGCCTGCCGAAGGTGCCCGCGGCCGATGCAATCGACGTCGGACCAGATGGACGCATTGTCGGATTGTTCTAACCGGCATCATCAATCGCGAACTCGAACGAGGAACCATCATGTTGAGATTTTATTTTAGCGGTGCGCCAAACCCGACCAAGGTTGCGCTCTTCCTTGAGGAGGCCGGCCTTTCCTACGAGGCCATTCCGGTCGACACCCGCAAGGGCGATCAGCACAAGCCGGAATTTCTGGCGATTAATCCGAATGCGAAAGTACCGGCGATCGTCGATGGCGACGCCATTGTGTTCGACTCGAACGCGATCCTGCTTTATCTCGCCGAGAAGACCGGCAAATTCCTGCCGCCGAAAGGCAACAAGGCGCGCGGCGAATTTTTGTCCTGGCTAATGTTCGTCGCCTCAGGCGTCGGCCCATATTCCGGCCAATCGGTGCATTTCCGCGTCTATGCGCCGGAGAAGATCGAATATGCCGTGAATCGCTATGCCTTCGAGGCGCGGCGCCATTTCGGCATCCTCGATGCGCGGCTTGCCAAGCGGAAATACATGCTCGGCGACACTTACACCATCGTCGACATGGACGTGTGGGGCTGGGCACGGCTGATGCCGACGGTTCTTGGCGAGGGCGCGTGGGCAAAATTCCCCAACCTCAAGCGGCTGGTCGACGAGATCAGCGCGCGGCCGGCGGCGCAGCGTGCGGTAGCGCTCAAGGACAAGCACAAATTCAAGGCGGAGATGGATGACGAAGCGCGTCGCGCGATGTTCGGGCATATGGCCGAGAAGGTCGCGTGAGTTTAACCCGGCGCGCTAAAACATCCCAATCCGCTCGCTCGCCATGTAGCCGGTGAGCAGCAGCGCGCCGAACGCCATCACCAGGACCGCCGCGCCGACTTCGATGCCGCGAAGCGCGAGCGTGCCGTAGCCGGCGCGGGTCGAGGCGACGCGCTTGGCCGCGGTTCTGGCGCCAACGGCGATGGTGGCGATGGCGGCAACCGTAATGGCGGTGCCAAGCCCCATGACGAAGGTCGAGGCGACGCCGGCCCAGTACAGGCCCTGCGCCAGCGCGAACACCAGAACGATGATCGCGCCCGAGCAGGGCCGCAGTCCCACGGCAACGATCGCCGACAAACCGCGGCGCCAGCCGCCCGGTCCCGCCAATTCCTCTGGCTCCGGTCCGTGCGCATGGCCCCACGGCAGAACGCTGTCCTCCTCATCGTGGTCGTGCGTGTGGTCCTGTGCGTGATTGTGTCCATGATGCCCGTGATCGTGCGGGTGATCGTGGCCGTGCGCTTGGGTTTGATGCGCATGCCCGTGGTCATGATGATCATGATGGTCATGATGGTCATGATGCGCATGCGCCTCGTGCGCGCGATGGATGTGTTGATGCGGTTTCGCTTCCGATCTGAGCGCCTGCAGCGCGCGCAAAAAACCGCGGCCTTTCACCCGTAGCAGCCGGGCGCCCAACAGCACGATCAGCGAATAGCTGACGATTTCGATGACGCGCACGGTGTCGCCCATCATTTTGGCCGTGGCGCCGATCAGGCCGGCGGCGATGCTGACGATGACGATGGCGGTCAGCGCTTGCAGCAACGCCGACGCAAATGAAAGCGCGATGCCGCGCCGCCAGGTCTCTTCATTGGCGACCAGATAGGACGAGATCACAGCCTTGCCGTGGCCGGGACCGGCGGCATGGAAAATGCCGTAGATGAAAGAGATGCCGATCAGGCTCCAATACGCCGACCCGTCGGTCTTGGCTTCGCGGATCAGCGTCGACAGCGCGCGGTAGAACATCGCCTGCTGGGTGAGGATCCAGCCGATGATTCCGCCAACCGCCGGCTGGCGCATGACGGTGAGCGGACTGACCTGCGCGTAAGCGCCGCTGAATGCGCTCGCTGCGAATACCACCACGATTATTGCCGCCGCTTGCGCGAGCCGGCGCAGGAACCGCACCCGCGCTGTGCCCGTCACGGGCACTTCAACGAGATTTTGTTGGCGAAATTCGCACCGGTGCCGACATTCGCCTCGGATGTCTGAAAGGCCTGATCGAGCCGCAGCGAGGCGGGGAAATTGCCGTCGCTCGGTTTCTGCACCGAGACCGTGCATTGCGCGGGCGCGCGCACCAGCCGCACCGGGTCTTTCTCGGCAAAACCGAAATCGATGAAGAATTCGGGATCATAGACCTCTATCTCGATCGCCTTGGCTTTCACCGGCTCTTTGAAGGGCAATGTGAAGTGCAGCGTCAGCACCGTC
This sequence comes from uncultured Alphaproteobacteria bacterium, assembly GCA_963747855.1. Lineage (GTDB taxonomy): Bacteria > Pseudomonadota > Alphaproteobacteria > Rhizobiales > Xanthobacteraceae > BOG-931. Next base: position 816,371 of record CAVVGN010000001.1, on the reverse strand, counting down.
TCTTTTGGATCGTAGTCGAGATAATAATCGGTCGGGTCGACAAATGCGTCTCTGTGACGCTTCCCGTCAATGCGCGCGTAGGTGAAGTAAGCGTAGTCCTTGAGCGACTCGACGTTGACCTTGGCGAGCGGCGCGAGTTCTGCGCGGGTGAATTCACCTTTGGTCTTCTGATCGATGCCTTGTGTAGCGAAGGCGGAAAACATGTCGTCGAACGTCCAGGCGTGATGGATGCCGGTGACCGAGCCGTCCGGTGCGTAAAGAAGCTCTTCGGTCATGGTCACCCAGACATGCGGATGCGCGTCGGCGCGTCCTGCCACGGCGAGCAGACAAATCAACCCGGCAAGAAGGAAAGCGAAACGATATAACATCGGCCCGTACCAGCGCCGCACCGACACACATTAACGCAGAGTGGGGCGGAAGGAAGGCTGCTGCTGATGAGGCAAATTCGCCGCAGCCGCTGATTTTAGGAATTCTTGTTCAAACTCCCGCCGCGCCGCCGTCGGCGCGCGGATCGTGCGCGCCTTCGCAGGTGCCGTCGGGATGCAGCAGCGCCGCGCCAGCATGTCCCATAACGTCGGAATACGGCTCGGACAGAACGTCGACCTCGTGGCCGGCAGCGGCAAGCGCATCAACCAGATTGCCGTCGAAGCGCGATTCCATGCGTAACTTGGTTTGTTGCGAGCCCCACGTCCGTCCCAGCACCCAGCGCGGCCGGTCGAGTGCTGATGCCAGCGTCTCGCCGAACGTGACGTGGCGGGTGAACAGCGCACCCTGCGTCTGCGGCTGGCCGTCGCCGCCCATGGTGCCGTACGCCATCACACGGCCGTCCCTGAGCACGGCGAGCGCCGGATTGAGCGTGTGCGACGGCAGCCGGCCCGGCGCCAGCATGTTGAGCGCGCCGGGTTGCAGCGACAGGCTGATGCCGCGGTTCTGCATCAGCACGCCGGTTGCCGGCAGCACGCAGCCGGAGCCGAATTCCCAATAGAGCGACTGGGTATAGGACACGACCAGGCCCTTCGCGTCGGCAGCGCCCATCCAAATCGTGTCGCCTTCGCCGTAGGCCAGCGGCCAGCGCGCCGCTTTGCGGCGATCGATCTTCATCGCCTCGCCAGCAATGAAACGCGGCTCAAGGCAGCGGTCGAGCGCATGCGCAAGGCAGTTCGGATCGGTGACGACGCGGTCGCGCATGCGCAACGCCCGTTTGGTCGCTTCGATCAGTCCGTGAATGTGGTCGAAGTTTTCGGCCTCGCGCACGCCCAGGCGGTCGAACAAAGTGAGGATCATTAGAGAGGCCACGCCTTGCGTCGGAGCGTCGGTGTTGTAAACGGTGCCCGCGGGTAGTTCGACGTGCAGCGGTTCGGCGAACGTCGCGCGATAACGCGTCAGATCCTCGCGCGTCAGCAGGCTGCCGATGCGGTTTAAATCGGCGGCAAGCTCACGTCCGACATCACCGCGATAAAAATCGTCGAGTCCGGCATGCGCGAGCTGCGCCAGCGTTTCCGCGAGCGCCGCCTGCTTGAGCGTCCCGCCGACATCAGGCGGCTTGCCGTCAACAAGGAAGGTCGCTGCGAAACCGGGCGCGGTTTTCAGGCCCGCAAGATGCTCGTGCGTGAGCCGCGCCTGGCTGCGGGTGACCCGATAGCCGTTGCGGCAGCGGGCGATCGCCGGCGCCAGTAGCGTTTCGAGCGGTAATCTCCCGCCGGTTGCCTTGGCCGCTTCGAGCGCTAGCATCCAGCCGCCGATGGAGCCGGGCACGGTGAGCGCGGCCAAGGGACCACGCGGCGGAATAGACTCGTACTCGCGATAAAGCTCCGGCCGCGCCTGCATGCCGGCCGGACCCGCGGCCATGATGGCATGCGCCCGGCCGGACGGCAGGCGAAACAGCCAAAACCCGTCGCCGCCGACGTGGTTCATATGCGGGTAAATGGCGGCGATGGATGCCGCCATAGTGACCATGGCTTCCAGCGCGTTGCCGCCTTCGGCCAGGATTTGCCGTCCGTCCTCGACCGCGCCGTTATGCGGCGCGCAGACGACGCCGACACGGTGACCGGCGGTGTGGAGGTCGGCCATCCCTTAGGCCGCCGCGTTGTCGGGGTCGACAAGTCCGCGCTTGCGCAACAGCGCTTCCGGGTTCGGCAGCCGTCCCCGGAAGGCATTGTACGCATCCGCCGGGTCACGCGAGCCGCCGGCGGCATAAATCGTGTCGCGCAGGCGCTTGGCGGTGGCCGGGTCGAAAATGTCGCCGGTTTCCTTGAAGGCCTCGAATGCGTCGGCGTCGAGCACTTCCGACCACATGTAGCTGTAATAGGCCGCGGCATAACCGCCGCCGGAGAAGATGTGCCCGAAGTGCGGCGGCCGGTGCCGCATGGCGATTTCCTCTGGCATGCCGATGCGAGACAGCTCGTCGGCTTCGAACGCTCTGGCGTCGATCAGGCCCGGCGTGGCGAGCGAGTGGAAAACGAGGTCGACAAAGGCCGAAGCGACATACTCGACTGTGGCGAAGCCCTGATTGAAGTTTCGCGCCGCCAGGAGCCGCTGCAGCAAATCCTCCGGCATTGGCACCCCGGTCCGATAGTGCCGGGCAAAGCGGCGCAGCACATCCGGCTGTTCGAGCCAATGCTCGTAGAGTTGTGACGGCAGCTCGACGAAATCGGTGGCGACGTTGGTGCCGGAAATCTTCGGATAGGTGACGGATGACAGCAGGCCGTGCAGCGCATGACCGAATTCATGGAACAAAGTGTGCGCCTCGTCGAAGCCGAGCAAAGTCGGCGCGCCGTCCGCAGCCTTGCCGAAATTGCACACATTGACGATGAGGGGGCGGATGTCGCCCGCTAACTTTTCCTGGTCGCGCAGCGACGTCATCCAGGCGCCGCTTCGCTTCGAAGGGCGGGCAAAATAATCGCCGAAGAACAGGCCGACTTCGCTCCCGTCCGCGGCGATCACGTCCCAGACCCGCACGTCGGGATGCCAGACCGGCACATCATTGCGTGGCTTGAATTGCAGCCCGAACAGGCGCTGCGCCGCGTAAAACGCGGCTTCGATCATCGCCTCAAGCTTGAGGTAAGGCTTGATGGCGGCCTCATCGACATCGCAGCGCCGCTGCCGGAGCTTTTCCGCGTAAAAGCGCCAGTCCCAGGCCGCAAGCGCGAAGTTGCCGCCTTCTTCCCGAATGAGCTCCTGCATGGCATCGCGGTCAGCCAGCGCCTTCTGCCGTGCGCGCCGCCAAACCGCGTCGAGCAGGGTGCGGGCCGCGGCCGGCGTTTTCGCCATCGAATCGTCGAGCCGGTAGTGAGCGAAGTCGGCATAGCCCTGCAGCCGGGCCCGCTCGGCGCGCAGCTTGATCATCTCGGCGATGATCGCCTTGTTATCGGTCGCGCCGCCATTATCGCCGCGCGCAATGAAGGCGCGGAAGACCTTCTCGCGCAGGTCGCGCCGGCGGGCGAATTGCAGGAACGGCTCGGCGCTCGAGCGCGATAAGGTGACCACATAGCCATCGAGACCGCGCTCCTGCGCGTCCGAGCGCATCGCCTCGCGGGCAAAGCCGGGCAGGCCGGCGAGTTCGCTTTCCTCCTTGAGCGAGAGGGTGAAGGCCTGTTCGTCAGCCAGGACGTTCTGGCTGAACGCGGTCCCAAGCTGGGCCAGCCGCTCGATGATCTCGGCCAGCCGAGCCTTGGCGGCGCGGTCGAGGCCGGCGCCGGCCCGGCGGAACGTCACGTGGTAGCGCTCCAGCACGCGTTTCTGCTCGGCGGTAAGGCGGAACGTTTCGGCCTGCCGCATTAAGGCATCGATGCGGCCGAACAGGGCTGCGTTGGTATGGATCCTGTTCCAGTGGCTGGCGACCTGCGGCGCCGCCGTGCGCTCGGTTGCCAGTAGGGCCTCGTTGCTGTGGGCGCCGACCAGCAGATCGAAGACCTGCTCGACGCGCGCCAGCGTTCGGCCGCTCAGTTCCAGCGCGGCGATCGTATTGGCGAAATCGGGCGGCTCGGCTCGCCCCGCGATCGCCGCGACTTCTGCATCATGCTCGGCGAAGGCTGCCGCATAGGCCGGGCCGAAATGCTCGGGCTTGATCTCGCCGAAAGGCGGAATCCCGTCCGGTGTCGACCATGATCGCAAAAACGGATTGTCGGGAGCGATTGGGTCAGCCATGGCGGGGATATGCCGGGTCGGGTGCAGGGGTGATATATGTCATCCGACCCTTGCTACCTAGTGCAGCAGGAGCGGTCCGCGTCCCGCGCCACCTTCGTGCGGCAGACGCCGCTTGAGTGGCCTTGAACCCGCCCCTCGTTTCGGAGAGAGTGCCGCCGCCATGGAAAAAACCACGCCTCTCCGCCCGCGCCGGATCGCTTGGCTGAACCTGCTGACCGTCGGCAGCGCGGCCATTCTGATCAGCGCCGAAGTGTTCGGCGCCGCTTTCGCCGGCAGCTGGGCGATCGCCAATCTGCTGTCGCTCGGCGCGTTGGGCGCCCGCATCCTCGACGGACTGTTCGTGCTGTGCGGCATCTTCGTGATGGTCCAGTTCGTGCGCGCTGCACGCCGCGTCGAGCCGTTCACGGTTAACTGACGCGACCGCGCCGACGCCTCGTCCGCCGCCGGCTCGACGTTTTACGTTTTCTTAAAACTAAAAAGCTTGCACGCTGCGGCTGAATGGATTATTTGCGGACTCGCCTATTTCGCACGTGCCTGTGGCCGTGTGTCGGTCGGTGGGCATCCGGACAAGAGGCCGGACAGCCGCCTAAGGAAGAGAAACTTCTTCCTTGCACCCGCGACCGGCAGCCGGAGGCGAACCGGCAATGCCCGCTCTCAACGGGCTACGCGGCTTAAAGCAACGACGGAAGGGCTTTTTTGGTTACTGCCGGCGCGAATGCCGGGGACACCGAAGAGGCTTGTCCATCTTTGCCAGCAGTGCGGAACGGGATCTCCCTCATCCGGACCAAGGCAGCAATCACGGCGATGCATATGGCTCCGCAGCCGCGGAGCGCGCATCCCAGGAGGTTCACCTCGGCGGCTACGCCGCCATCCGGATTGGGGAGTTTGTGGGATGACCGCACGTATTCGTGACTTTCTCAAGAAGCGTACCGACGTCGGACCATGCCTGGTGCTCGATCTCGATGTCGTTCGTGAGAACTACCAGGGCTTCGCCAAAGCGCTGCCCGACACGACGGTTTACTATGCCGTGAAGGCGAACCCGGCCCCGGAAGTGCTCAAGCTTCTGGTCGGTCTGGGCTGCAACTTCGATGTCGCGTCGGTGCAGGAAACCCGCGCCGTGCTGGCGGCAGGGGCTACGCCGGACCGCATCTCCTACGGCAACACGATCAAGAAGGAGCGCGAGATCGCCGAGGCCTTTGCCTTGGGCGTGACGCTCTTCGCCATTGATTGCGAGGCCGAGGCCGAGAAGGTCGGGCGTGCCGCGACCGGCAGCCGGGTAATCTGCCGCATCGTTTGCGACGGCTCCGGCGCCGAGTGGCCGCTGTCGCGCAAGTTCGGTTGCGAGCCGGTCTATGCGGCCGACATCCTGGAGTTCGCCCACAAGCAGGGACTCGTCCCGTTTGGGGTCTCCTTCCATGTAGGTTCGCAACAGCACAACGTCGAAGCTTGGGACCGGGCGCTCGCCTCGACGGCGGCGGTGTTCCGGACTTGCGCCGAACGCGGCATCACTCTCTCGATCGTCAATCTCGGCGGCGGCTTCCCGGCGAAATACATGCGCAAGACGCCGAAGCTGGAATCCTACGGCAAGGCGATCTTCCGTGCGTTGCGCAAGCACTTCGGCAACAATCTGCCGAACACCTACGTCGAGCCGGGCCGCGGCCTGGTCGGCAATGCCGGCATGATCGAGGCGGAAGTAGTGCTGATCGCCAAGCGCTCGCCTGAGGACGAGGTGCGCTGGGTGTATCTGGATATCGGCAAGTTCCATGGGCTGGCCGAGACCATCGGCGAGTCGATCCGCTACCCGATCCGCACCACCAAAGATCGTGACGAGACGGCGCCCTGCATCATCGCCGGACCGACCTGCGACAGCGTCGACGTTCTGTACGAAAAGACCCCGTATCCGTTGCCGGTGTCGCTTGCCATCGGCGACAAGGTGCTGATCGAGGCGGCCGGGGCCTATACCACGACCTACTCGTCGGTCGGCTTCAACGGCTATCCGCCGCTCCGGCAATACGTCATCTGACGGTTGCCGCGACCAGCGACAAAACCCCGGGCCCTAGGTCCGGGGTTTTTGCTTTTAGGGCAGACTTTTCCGGTCAAGCGAGGTCGAGTACGCCGGCCTCGCCAGCCTCCGTGCCCCAGGCAAGGAGCTTGCCGTCCGCGTTCCAGGCAAGCGCGGTGACTGGCGCACCGCCCGGCCGCTTGGCCAGAATCTCCGCGCTGTTCTCGATCCGCACGAACAGCACCAAGCCATCGGCATAGCCAACGGCGACGATCTCCTGGCGGGGATGGCAGGCAACGACGCCGAGCCGATGCTCGGACGGCGCCAGGAGTTGCGGCTGCTTCCCCATCGGGCCGTCCTTGCCCTGGAACGGCCAGAGAACGAGCTGGGTGGCCCCGGAGCTCGCGAGGAAGTGGCCGCTCGCAGTCCAGCCGAGCGAGGTTACCCGGGTGGCATATCCGGACATGCGCATGTGCTTGCCATCGGCGAGCCGCCAGCCGTGCAGCATCGGTTCCTGCATGCTGGTGACGAGAAAGCGTCCGTCGGGGCTGACGGTCGCGCTGAGATGCGAGCCCTTCCATTCGAATTTTTCTGGGGTCGCCTGCGGCGCATTGGGAAACCAAAGCGACGCGCCGTTGTAATGAGCGACGGCCAGACGCAATCCCTTGGGCAGAAACGCCAGCCCGCCGACGGTCGATGGCGCCTCGAACATGCGCAGTTCCTTGGCCCGCACGAAGGTGGTCTTGCCAGCCGACCAGGCGACTACCCCGTCCGGCCCGAGCGCGACGTGATCGATCCAGCGATGCTTGGGGTCGGTCGCCAGCGTTTGGGTCTGGCCGTCGGAGTCTGTCGCCACCACCTTGCCGTCGTCGCCCGCGGTGATGATGCGCGTCTCATCAGCGGTGCTGTCTAGGATCGCTCCGCCGTGGACGGTGACGCGACGCTCTTCGCCTTCCGGAGGAACGAACAAGAGCGTCTCCTCGCCGAGCACGAAGATGGCGTTTCGGCCGAGAAAGTGCGCGCCGACCACCGGCGCGCCGGCGGTGACGGCACGCGTGCGGTCGACGACGGAAACGGTATTGCTGCGGGGATCGGTCGCCAACGCGCGTCGCTCAGGCGATGCAGTCGGTGAAGCCCTGCCGGATCTTCTCCTCCGGTAGATTGCGGCCGATAAAAACGATACGGCTGTCGCGCATCTCGTCCTTGGCCCAGGGCCGCTGGTGATTGCCGTCGAGGATCATATGCACGCCCTGGAAGACAAAACGATCGTCGTCGTCCTTGAACGACAGGATCCCCTTGCAGCGCAGAATGTTGGGACCTTCGGTCTGCACCAGGTTCTGCACCCAGGGGAAGAATTTGTCCGGATTGAGCGGCTTGTCGCTTTTGAGCGAAATCGATTGCATGTCCTCGTCGTGATAATGCTTCAGGCCGCCGTGTTTGTGCGCGTGTTCGTGGCCATGCCCGTGATCGTGATGATCGTGGCCGTGCGCGTGATGATCGTGCTCGTCATCATCCGCCAGGAATTCCGGTTCGATGTCGAGAATGCGGTCGAGATCGAAGGCGTTGCGGCCTAGAACCTCGTGCAACGGAATTTGCGCGCGCTCGGTGCGATGCACCTTCGCGTAGGGATTGATGCCGCGGATGCGCGCTTCGATCTCGCCGAGCTGCTCCTTAGAAACAAGATCGGTCTTGTTGATCAGTATCACGTCGGCGAACGCGATCTGGTTCTTCGCCTCGGGAGCATCCTTGAGCCGATCGCTGAGCCACTTGGCGTCGGCGACGGTTACCACCGCGTCGAGCCTGGTCTTGCGGCCGATATTCTCGTCGATGAAAAAGGTCTGCGCCACCGGGGCAGGATCGGCGAGGCCGGTGGTCTCGACGATCACCGCGTCGAATTTGCCCCTCCGCCGCATCAGGCCGTCCAGGATGCGCACCAGGTCGCCGCGTACGGTGCAACAGATGCAGCCGTTGTTCATCTCGAACACTTCCTCGTCGGCGCCGACCACAAGATCGTTGTCGATGCCGATCTCGCCGAACTCGTTGACGATGACGGCGTACTTCTTGCCGTGCGGCTCGGACAGAATGCGGTTGAGCAGCGTGGTCTTGCCGGCGCCGAGGTAGCCGGTCAGCACCGTCACCGGCACTTTGTCTTGCGTTTTTTCGGCCGGAGCCTGGTCGGTCATGGGTGCTCTCCTGGGCCGCTATATAAGAGGTCCCGTCGCAGCCCCAAAATTTGTAGCCCGCGCCTTCGCCGATTGTTTCGGCTTGCGCCTCCTTAGAGTAATGACATGAGAGTAATGACATGGGCGGCGATATGTTATAGTGTTACACTCATTAGTTTCGACCCGTTGATTTTAGAGGGAAATGCGCATGGCCGTGTCCACCAAGACCTTTCTGGCGGTTGCGGCGGTCTTTCTCGGCATGCTGATCAAGATCCCCGCGGGACAAGCAGCGGAAACCAAGATCGCGGTTGTGGCGGCAGAGAATTTTTACGGCGACGTCGCGCGGCAGATTGGCGGGGAGCGGTCCCTGGTCGCCAGCATCATGAGCAATCCCGACCAGGACCCCCATCTGTTCGAAGTTTCGCCCACCGTCATGCGACAGGTCGCCGGGGCGCAAATCGTCATCTACAACGGTGCCGATTACGACCCGTGGATGGAAAAGCTCCTGGCGGCGACGACTAAACCCGGTCGTGCCGTTATCGATGCCGCCAAGCTCGCGAACAAAAAATCCGGCGACAATCCGCATCTTTGGTACGACCCGACGACCATGCCGGCGGTTGCTTCCGCGCTGGCTGCCGCGTTGAGGGCGGCCGATCCGGCACACGCCAACGATTACGCGGGACGGCTGAAGACCTTCCTCGCCTCACTCGCTTCGCTTAACGAAAGGATCGCCGCCATTCGCGGCAAGTATGCCGGCGTTCCGGTGACCGCGACCGAACCGGTATTCGGCTATATGGCGGATGCGCTGCAGCTGAAGATGCGCAACGGGCGTTTCCAGCTTGCCATCATGAACGATACCGAGCCTAGCGCCCGGGACGTCGCCGCCTTCGAGCGCGACTTGAAGCAGCACCGGGTGCGGGTATTGTTTTACAACAAGCAAGCCTCCAATACGCTCGTGCAGCATCTGGTCGATCTAGCCCGTGCATCCAATGTCGCGGTGGTGGGTGTAACCGAAACCTGTCCACCCGGTGTGACGTACCAGGAGTGGATGCAAAGCGAGCTCGACGCTACCGACCGCGCGCTGTCCGGGCCATCTTCATGAACGTCATTGAACTTGACCGCGCGACCGTCAGTATCGGCGGTCGCGAGGTTCTCCGCGACACCAATTTTGCGATCAAATCGGGCGAATTCATCGGCGTGCTCGGCCCCAATGGCGCCGGCAAGACCACGTTGATGCGCGCCATCCTCGGCTTGCTCCAGCCGAGCGCCGGAGCAATACGAGTGTTCGGCTGCGCGCCGCGGAGCGGCGACCGCAATATCGGGTACCTGCCGCAGGTGCGCACAGTGTTGCCGGACCTGCGGGTCCGCGGGCACGATTTCATCGCCAGCTCGGTGCATGGCGAGCGCTGGGGCCTGCCGTGGCTCAAAGCCGCCGACCGCTTCGCCATCGACGCAATGCTGACAGCGGTGGGCGCCGGCGACCTCGGCGCACGGCCGCTGTCGGAGATGTCGGGCGGCGAACGCCAGCGCCTCTTGCTGGCGCAGGCATTGTTGGGTGAACCGCAGCTTCTGCTGCTCGACGAGCCGCTGATCAGCCTCGACTATCGCTATCGGGAGGCCATCATCGAACTGGTCCGCCGCTTTGCGCGCGAACGCAACATCACGGTCCTGTTCAGCGCACACGAGCTTAATCAGCTGATTGGCGCGCTTGATCGGGTCCTCTATCTCGGCAATGGGCGTGCCGCGCTTGGCACCGTCGACGAGGTGGTGACCGGCCCGGTCCTGTCGCAACTCTACGGTGCTGACATCAGCGTCGTGCGCGCCGATGGGCAGTTCTTCGTCCTGTCGCGCGGCCGCAGCGTCGAGTATGCCGAGCACGTCCACGATCACGGCCACGACCATCACGATCACGGCCACCATGCTTGAATACGATTTTATGCGGAACGCGTTTGCGGCCGCCGGCGTTGCGGCGGTCGTTTCCGGGCTGGTCGGTTATTTTCTCGTGTTGCGGGGACAGACTTTTGCCGGTCACGCTCTGGGGCATATCGGTTTTGCCGGCGCGACCGGCGCGGTGTTGATCGGCGTTGCTTCGATCTGGGGCTTGGTTGGGTTTACCGTCGCTGCCGGGATCGGCATGGGGTTTCTCGACGAGCGGATCAGCGGACGCGATGTCGCCGTCGGCGTCGTGCTGTCGCTGGCGTTGGGGTTCGGTCTCCTGTTTTTGCACTATTACACGGCATTCGCCACCCAGGTGACGGCGCTTCTGTTCGGCAACGTGCTCGCCGTGGAACGCTCGACTATCGTGACGCTCGCCGGCCTGGCGCTGGTCACGCTGGCCGCGCTCGCCGCAATCGTGCGGCCGCTTATCTTTGCCAGCATGCAACCTGAATTGGCCGAAGCCAAAGGCGTGCCGCTTCGTTTCGTTTCTACGGCGTTCCTGGCCATTGTTGCGTTGGCGGTGTCGGAAAGCGTGCAAATCGTTGGCATTCTTCTCGTCTTTGCGCTGATGGTCGGACCGCCGGCGACGGCCCAGCGGCTGGTGACCGGATTGTGGAGCGGGATGGCGTTGTCGGCCGTGCTGGCCCTGGCGGAGGCATGGCTCGGCATCGTTATTGCCTATCAGACCGACTGGCCGGTGAGCTTCTGCATCGCCGCACTCAGTGCATTCGGCTATTTTCTCACCCGCGGCAGCTTTGGGCGGCGGCAGAGAGACTGAAAGCCGGAAGCGGCGTCATTGTCCCGCCGCGCTTAAAGGCCGCGCGGGGTCGTCCGATGGACGGATGACAGCGACGGGGGGAAAGTGGACAATAGACGCCAATAAAGCGGCGAAGCGCTGGGCAAAGCATTCCGGCTTCGTCGTTCGGCGGCCATCCATGGGAGGAAATCCATGAAACGCTTTGCCATCGTGCTTGCGGCCATGTTTGCTTTTGCGCTCGGGGGACCCGCGCGGGCCGATGAGCCGATCGTCCTCAAATTCAGCCACGTGGTTTCGCCCGATGCCCCCAAGGGCAAAGCGGCGCTTCTGTTCAAGCAGCTGGTCGAGAAATACACCAACGGCCGGGTCAAGGTGGAAGTCTATCCGAACTCGTCGCTCTACAAGGACAAGGAAGAGCTGGAAGCGCTGCAGCTTGGCTCGGTGCAAATCCTGGCCCCCTCGATCTCCAAATTCGGACCGCTTGGCGTCAGGGAATTCGACATCTTCGATCTACCGTTCCTGATGAGCGACGACGCGCATGCGCGGCAGATGATGGCGAGCCCGATGATGGCCGATCTCAACAAAAAGCTCGAGGCCAAGGGGGTCGAGCCGCTTACCTATTGGGATAACGGCGCGCACGAATATACCTGCAACCGGCCGCTCTTAATGCCCGACGACTTTCGCGGCCTGAAAATGCGCATCCAGGGCAGCAAGGTGCAGGACGCTGTTGCGCGCGAGCTCGGCGCTATTCCGCAAATCGTCGCCTTCGGCGAATTGTACCAGGCTTTGCAGACCGGCGTGGTCGACGGCGAGGACAATGTTCCGTCCAACATCTGGACGCAAAAATTCTACGATGTGCAGAAACATCTTACCCTTTCCAACCACGGTCGTCTTACCTACGCGATGGTGGCCAACAAGAAGTTCTGGAACGGATTGCCGGAGGATATACGCAGCGAGCTCGATCGCGCCGTGAAGGAGACGACTGAGTTCTTCAATAACACCGCAGCCAAGGACAACGCCGACGCGCTGGACAAGATCAAGGCCTCCGGAAAGACGGAAATCCACGTTCTCACCGAAGCCGAGAGAAAGGCCTGGATCGCCAAGCTAATGCCGGTGCACGCCGAAATGCAGGCCCGTTTCGGCAAAGAATTCATCGAGCGGATCTACAAAGCCTCAGGCTTCACGCCGCCGCAGTCTTAGCGCCGGCCGCTCTTTTCACGAGCTCCTGAGGGGCAAAGCTTGCGGGCGGCAAGGTTCCTCGACCGCGTCCTCGACCGCCTCGAAGAGTGGCTGATCGCCGCGCTGATCGGCGCGGCGACCATCATTACTTTCGTCGCAGTCGTTCATCGCTATGGCGCGAGCAATTCCGCCGAGCTGGCTCGGTGGGCGAACGCGCATAACTTTCACCTGCTGAGGCTCGCCGCCGACTGGGTCTACACGTCACTGGCGGCGATCAACCTCTCCTGGGCGCAGGAGCTTGCCACCTACATGTTCGTGTGGATGGCGAAGTTCGGCGCGGCGCTCGGTGTGCGCACCGGCATCCACGTTGGCGTCGACCTGCTGGTGAAGCAGCTTACTCCCGCCGCGCGCAAGCCGGTGATCGTGTTCGCGCTCCTGTGCGGCGCATTGTTTACCGGCGTAATTGGCACTCTTGGCGCCATTTACGTGTACGATCTCGATCCAGACGAGGTGTCGCCCGAGCTCGAATGGCCAAGCTGGATCATCTACCTGTGCATCCCGCTCGGCTCGTATCTGATGTGTTTCCGCTTTTTGCAGGTGATGTGGCGCTTTTTGCGCAGCGGCGAGGTGCCGCATCAGGCGCATGGCATCGATTATAAGGCGCCGCAGGATGCGATGCCCGCCGGCGAGGGCGCGCGATGATCGCGCTCTCGCATGCCGCCCAGCCTTCGGCGCCGAGGCCGCTGCCGTCCGCGGTGATGTCGGCGCTTATCGTCATCACGCCGATCGCGCTGGCGCTGATATGTTTTGCCGCGCGGCTGCATATCATCGAGCTGTCGCACACGGTGCGGGCGGAGCTCCTGTTCGCGCTGCTATTGGCCTTGATGGCGAGCGGCATGCCGATCTCGATCGCGCTCGGTCTTTCCGTCCTTACCTACCTTTTCATCCTGTCCGACGTCGATCCGAAGATGGTGGGCTTGAAGCTGTTCACCAGCATCGATCGCTTCGAGATCATGGCGATTCCATTCTTTATCCTTGCCGGCAATTTCCTCACCACCGGCGGCGTCGCGCGGCGCATGATCGATTTTGCCACCTCGCTGATCGGGCACTGGTACGGCGGACTCGGCCTGGCGGGGGTGGTCGCCTGCGCGCTTTTCGCCGCGATCTCCGGCTCGTCGGTAGCAACCGTAGTCGGCATCGGCTCGATCATGCTGCCGGCGCTGTTGCAGAAGGGCTATCCGCCGCGCTTCGGCGGCGGCGTCATCGCCACGTCCGGCGCGCTCGGCATCCTGTTCCCGCCTTCGATCAATCTTGTGATCTACGCGGTAGCGACCAGCGGCATGCAGCCACATGGACCGACCGGAGCGGTGGTCGATTCCGCTTCGGTCGGGCAGCTTTTTATCGCCGCGCTCGTGCCGGGCCTGATCCTTGCGGCCATGCTCGGCGCGACTACGTGGTATCGGGCCTGGCGAAACGACTATCCGCGCATGGGGCGGGCGAGCTGGGGCGAGTGTTGGCGCGCCTTCCGCGAAAGCGTTTGGGGTCTTCTTCTTATCTTGCTGGTGCTCGGCGGCATCTATTCGGGGTTGTTCACGCCGACCGAAGCGGCGGCCGTCGCCGCGGTGTATGCTTTTGTCGTCGCGGTATTTGTCTACAAAGGCCTGAAGTTCGTCGACGTGCCGGCCGTCCTGCTCAAGGCGGCGTCGATGAGCGCGATGATCCTCTACATCATCACCAACGCGGCGGTGTTCTCGTGGCTCCTGACCTCGGAGCAAATTCCGCAATCCATGGCCGAGTGGATGAGCGCACAGGGCTTCGGCACCATCGGATTTCTCCTCGTCACCAATGTCGTGCTGCTCGCCGCCGGCAACTTTATGGATCCTGCCGCGATCGTGCTGATCATGGCACCGATCTTGTTTCCGATGGCGGCGGCGCTCGGGGTCAATGCCGTGCATCTCGGCGTGTTAATGGCGGTCAATATGGAGGTTGGGCTCTGCCACCCGCCAGTCGGATTAAACCTATATGTCGCGTCCGGCATCACCGGCATGGGCATCACCGAGTTGACTGTTGCGGTGCTGCCATGGCTTGCCACTATGCTGATTTTCCTGGTGATGGTGACTTACATTCCCGCGCTTTCGCTCTGGCTGCCGCATCTGTTGGGGATGCTGTAGGCGAGCCGTCGCCCTCATTTTACCCGAGCTTAGTACCCAGCCAACTTAATGAGCTTTCGCGCGTCCCGAAGGCTGGCTTTGGTAGTGAAGACGGGTAACCGCTGAAATTTCCATTGTGGCAGCGTCCCTGTGGCATATCTTCTTTTTGCCGCCAAAGGAGCATTGCGATGGCAGCGCATTCATTCCTGCAACGGATCGGCATCGATAATCCGATCCTGCTTGCGCCGATGGCGGGAGCGGGCGGAACTCCGGAACTCGCCGCCGCCGTGTCGAATGCCGGCGGCCTTGGCGCCTGGGGCGGCGGATATGCGAAGCCGGACGAGATTGCCGCAGCAATTCGGAAGATTCGTCAGCTCTCCTCGCAGCCGTTCAACATCAATCTGTTCGCCGGTGGCTACGGGACGGATCGCGGGATCGATCCTCAGCCGATGCTGGAAATCGTCGCGCAGGCGCATGCCGACCTTGGATTGCCATCGCCGATGTTTCCGCCATTGCTGGAAAGTCCGTTTGATATTCAGTTGGAAGTCGTGCTGGAAGAGCGCCCGCCGGTTTTCAGCTTTACCTTCGGCATTCCTTCACCCGCGCAAATCGCCGCGTTAAAGAAGCGCGACATTTTCGTGATCGGCACGGCAACGACGCTTGAGGAGGCGCGCCTTTTGGCCGAAGCCGGCGTCGACGCGATTGCTGCGCAAGGCGCCGAAGCGGGCGCGCATCGTGGCACGTTCGCCGCGCCATTTGAAGATTCGATGGTGCCACTTGCGCAGCTCCTGTGCGACATTCGCGCCGCTGTCACGCTGCCGGTGATCGCATCCGGCGGTATCATGGACGCGCGCGACGTTGCCGCGTCGCTGAAAGACGGCGCTGCTGCGGTGCAGCTCGGCACCGCTTTCCTGCCGTGTCCGGAATTGGGCGCGCCGTCGGCTTACAAGCAGGCGCTGCTCGCCGCCAAAAAGGACACGACCGTCATTACCCGAGCCTTCTCCGGCCGGCCGGCGCGCGGCTTGAGTAACCGGTTCATAGCGATGGTGGCGGGCAAGGAGCACGCGATCCTGCCGTTCCGCCAGCAGAACGACCTCACGCGCCCGATGCGCAATGCCGCTGCACTTAAGGGTGTCGCCGATTTTATCTCGCTCTGGGCCGGGCAGGGCGTGGCAAGCTCGCGTGCGATGCCGGCCGCCGATCTGGTCGCTGCTTTGCTGCAAGAAGTCCCGGTCCGTTAGCAAGAACACACGCCGTGACCGCCGCCCCCACGTCTCGCGATATCGTAACCGACCTTTGGCAACTCGCCGGCGGCCAGCCGTCCGCCCTCGATTATCTCACGCTTACGGGGCAAGAGCCCGCATTGCCGTCATCTTTCCGCGTGGGAGCGGCGGCGGAGACGAGTATTGCCGCCGCCGGTCTTGCGGCGGCGGAACTGCGGCATCGGGCCGGCGCGTCGCGGCAACGGGTCAGCGTGGCCATGCGGCACGCGGCAATCGAGTTTCGCAGCGAGCATTATTTGACCATTGATGGGCGAGCGCCGGCGTCGATGTTCGATCCGCTTTTCGCCGCCTATCGCACCGGCGACGACCGTTTCGTGCGGTTGCACATGAATTTCCCGCATCATCGGGAGAATGTGCTTAAGCTGCTCGGTTGTGCGCCTACGCGTGCGTCGATCGAGCAGGCGCTCGGGACATGGGAAGCCGTCGCCTTCGAGACCGAGGCTTACCGGTGCGGCGGTGTTGCCGCGGCCATGCGTTCGCCGGCGGAATGGGCCGCGCATCCGCAGGCGGCGGCGATTGCGGCTAGGCCGGTCATAAGCTTCGAAAAGATTGGCGGCGCGCCGCCACGGCCGCTGACCACGGGCGAGCGGCCGCTCTCCGGCCTGCGGGTGCTGGATTTGACGCGGATTATCGCTGGCCCGGTCGCCGGCCGCGCGCTCGGCGCGCACGGCGCCGACGTGATGCGGATTTCCGCGCCGGGTCTTCCGTTTATCGACTGGCTGATGAAGGACACCGGACGCGGCAAGTTGTCGGCTTACGCCGATCTGGCTACGCCGGAAGGCACGGCCGCGCTTCGGCAGCTGGCCGAAAATGCCGATATTTTCCTGCAATCGTTCCGGCCGGGCGCGCTTGAGGCTCGAGGCTTTGGCTTTGCCGACGTGGCGAAACTGCGACCCGGCATCGTTTATGGCTCGCTATCGACTTACGGCGACGCCGGCCCATGGGCCGCGCGCCGCGGCTTCGACTCGTTGGTGCAAACCGCAACCGGCTTCAACCATGCTGAGTCGCAAGCAGCCGGGGTCGAAGGCCCGAAGGAGCTGCCCTGCCAGGCGCTCGATCACGCCACCGGTTATCTGCTGGCGTTCGGGACGCTGATGGCCCGTATCCGGCAGGCACACGAAGGCGGTTCGTGGCTGGTGCGAGTTCTCGTTGGCGGGGACCGGGCGCTGGCTGTGGCATCTGGGCCGGCTGGACAATGGATTGTCCGCTCACATTCCGTCGCGTGCGGATGTCGAAGATTTGCTGGCAGACAGCGCATCGCCCTTCGGCGCGATGCGCGCCGTGCGCCATGCCGCGGAGCTTTCGGAAACGTCGCCAGCGTGGACCCGGCCGGCAGTGCCGCTTGGCACCCACCCAGCGGTTTGGCCGAGAGCATGATCCGGAAAAGTGGAAACCGGTTTTCCGAAAAAATCGTGCTCCACTAAATGCTTTCAAAATCGTCCGCTCTTAGCTCGATCGGTTCGCCATGCGGCGTTCGCACGCAGGCACGCTGCCACGCCTCGCGCGTGCGCGCGAGCGCCAGCGGATCGGCGAGGCCTTTGGCGGCGACCAGCCGCTCAAGCGCCGCCAACCAGTGCCGATAATGGGTTTCGCCGGTATCGGGATTGCCGTCGGCCTGCGCCTTTTTGATTTCTTCGCCGAGCGTCGCCGCCCATTCGTTGCGGGAGAATACGCCGCGCTCCTGCAACGAGACTGCCAGGGCAAAGGCTTGCGCCTCCCACGGTTCGCAGAATACTGGGCCGTCTCTCATGGCCGGGCGGCTTCCAGATACGGCTCGAAAGCTTCGATCGACACCTTGAGCGCCGGATCGGCGTTGTCGCCCCACAGCTCGCGCCCGTCGAACAATACGGTGTAAAGCCATTGCGGATTTTCGCCGGCTCCGATCGCGACCGAATTGGGAAACACATGGCAGCCGCGGATCGCTTCAATCACGCCGGTATGGCCGCGTGCATAACGCGGCAGGCGCGTATGTGTCGCCGGATGAATATTCTTAGTGCGCACGCGCTGGCCGATCGCGAAGCGCGCCGGCGCTTGCGGCTCGCGGAAAAACGAACCGCGCGTCAGCGTGCGGGGGACCTCGGCGACGGTGAGCATTCGTTTCATTGGCTTACCGGCATGCGCGGCATGGCCCTTGGCGAGCTCGTCGGTGTCCGCCAACCCGCGCGAGATCACCATATTCTCCAGCCGCAGCGCCCATTTTCCGTAGTACGAGCTGGCAAGATAAATCTCCGGCGGCAGCATCTCGACGCCGGCACGGCCTTCGTCGATGGTCCAGGCGCCGATCGCACCCATGGCGCGATTGAGCGCGAGGCACCGGCCTTCCCACTCGGCGTGAAAAACCGGCTCGTTGTCTTCCGGCTCGACTTTGCCGAAACCGTGCATGCCGCCCATGTCGTGCACGCCGTCCATCACCCGACCTCGCGTGGGCTCTTGGGCAGGCCGGTGCCTATCATGCAGTCGCGGGTGACCAGCGCCGCGAGCTTTTCTTCGCTCCAGCCGTCGGTTCCGGCGGGCCGCATCGGCAGCACGATAAAGCGCGTCTCCGCCGTCGAATCCCAGACGCGGATCTGCGTGTCGGCCGGGAGCGCGACGCCGAAATCGGCGAGCACGCCGCGCGGGTCGTTGACCGCGCGCGAGCGGTAGGGCGCCGATTTGTACCAGACCGGCGGCAGGCCGAGGACTTCCCACGGATAGCAGGAGCACAAAGTGCACACGATCATGTTATGAAGCGCGGGTGTGTTTTCGACCGCGATCAGGTGATCGCCGACGCGGTTGATCAGGCCGAGCGATTGCGCTGCCTTGGTGGCGTCCTCAATTAAAGCGCGCTTGAATGACGCATCGGTCCAGGATTTTGCAACCATGCGTGCGCCGTTATGCGGCCCGATCCGGGTTTCATAGGCCTCGATCATCACGTCGAGCGCGGCGGGATCGATATAACCCTTCTCGGCCAGTACGGTTTCCAGCGCGCGGACGCGCAGCTGCATCTCGGACAGCTCCGAGCCGTGCTGATCATGGCTGTGGTGTTTCTCGTCGTCGTGCGTCATCCGCGCCTCGCGCCGCTGCGATTGCGCATTATAATGCGGTAGAGGGCGCCGGCGCACCACCCGAAAACGCCGGCCGAGGCCGATGAACACGTCTCTTGCGCGTATCGCCGACGGGATCGAACGCCTCAATGCGGCCGCTGGTCGGCTGGCGTCGTGGTGCTGCCTGTTCGTGGTTGGGGCCGAATTCGCCGTTGTTGTGCTGCGCTATATGTTCGGCATCGGCTCGATCGCCGGGCAGGAGTCCGTGCAATACGCGGAATTGGCCCTGTTCATGCTGGCCGCCGCATGGACGCTGCAAACCGGCGGGCACGTCCGCGTTGATATCTTCTATCAGTCGGCCACGCCGCGCGCGCGGGCGGTCATCGACATCGTTGGGGCCCTCGTTTTCCTGTTGCCGTTTGTCATTGTGCTTGCGCTCGTATCGTTTCCTTATGCCGAGCATTCGTGGATGATCCTCGAGCGCTCGCGCGAGGCGAGTGGTCTGCCCTTCATCTATTTGCTCAAGACGCTCATTCCGCTTTTCGCTGTTCTGCTCGGTCTGCAAGGCGTCGCGCAAATCATTCGCGCTTTGATCGTGCTGACCGGGCCGCCCGCTCAGCCGCAACGCTAATCCATGGGCGAGGCGCTCGCTATTGTGTTGGTGCTTGCCGTCTGTGCGGTGCTGCTGGCGGGCTATCCCGTTGCGCTGACGCTTGCCGGGGTTCCGCTCGCCTTCGCCGCGCTCGGCGCCGCCGTCGGGGCGATGGACTTAAGCCTCCTCCGAGCGCTGCCGCAGCGCATTTTCGGCATCATGAACAACGACGTTCTGCTGGCGATCCCGCTGTTCATTTTCATGGGCGTGATGATGGAGCGCTCGCGCGTCGCCGAGGAATTGCTGGAGACCATGGGCCGTCTGTTCGGCGCGCTGCCGGGCGGTCTCGGTGTCGCTGTGACACTCGTTGGCGTGCTGCTGGCGGCCGCCAAGGGCATCGTTGGCGCCACCACCGTGACGATGGGATTGATCGTATTGCCGACCATGCTGCGGCACGGCTACGATAAGGCGCTCGCGGCGGGCACGGTTGCGGCGACTGCGACGCTGGCGCAGGTCTTTCCGCCGGCAACCGTGCTGATCCTGCTCGGCGACCAACTCAGCAATTCGTATCAAGCCGCCCAGCTGGCGCAGGGAAATTTTGCGCCGCAAACCGTCTCGGTTGCCGACCTGTTTGCCGGCGCCATCGTTCCGGGCTTGGCGCTGGTAACGCTGTATATGCTCTATCTTGCAGGCGTTGCGATTTTCTTTCCGGAGAAATCGCCGCCACTCAAGCCCGATCCACACGCGCCGCACGGCTGGGTGCTGGGACGACGGCTCGGCGAAGCGCTGCTGGCGCCGCTCGCGCTCATCCTGGTCGTGCTCGGCTCGATCCTTGGCGGATTAGCGACGCCGACCGAGGCCGCTTCAGTGGGTGCCGTCGGTTCTGTTCTATTGGCCGCGCGCAAGGCCGGCGTTGCCGGCCTCCTGTTGCCGGTTGCCGCGCGCACCGCGCAGATCACCAGCATGATCTTCCTCATCCTGATCGGGGCGACTTTATTCAGCTTGGTTTTTCGCGGCCTCGGCGGCGATGTTCTGGTGGAGCGGGCGCTCACTAACCTGCCAGGCGGCACAGGCGGTGCGATTCTGGCGGTCATGGCGGCGCTGTTCGTCCTCGGTTTCGTGATGGACGCCTTCGAGATCATCTTTGTGGTGGTGCCGATCGTCGCGCCGGTTCTGCTCAAAATGCCCGGCGTCGATCCGGTTTGGCTCGGCATCATGATGGCGGTGAATCTGCAAACTTCCTACATGCATCCGCCGCTCGGTCCGACCTTGTTTTATCTGCGCGCTGTGGCCCCGCCGGAGATCACGACCCGGGATATTTATCTCGGCATCATTCCGTTTGTGTTGATCCAGCTCGCAATGCTGGTCGCGCTGTGGTTCTTGCCGGGCTTGGCGACGTTGCTGCCGCACAAGCTCTACGGCGGATGACCGCAAACGGTATGAACCTGCTATCTGACGTTTTCGGAACTAGCGAGTGTGCTGTAAGCGATGCCATAGCCGCCAGTCAGGTTTTGCAGACCGGGCGTGCTTTGGTGGAAGGCGACCACGCCGACTAATCCGACGGCGGCGTAGAGCGCCGCGCCCAGCCACAGGCTTAGTGCAAAAGATTTTTCCATTGTCGTCGCCCGTGTCGGATCGTCGGAACAGCAGACATTGAACGCGTACCTCCTCTCAAGGTTCCGCCGCCCTCTGTCTTGCCGCTTGCCGAAGCGCCGGCGAATGGACACAAAGTGCCGGTGGGTACAGCGAGGGGAGGGCGCATGAGCGCGGCACAAATCTTCGATCTGACCGGCAAGGTCGCCCTGGTGACGGGCGCCTCCAGCGGGCTAGGCGTGCGTTTCGCCGAGGTTCTGGCTGAGAGCGGCGCTGCGGTCGCGCTGGTGGCGCGCCGCGCTGACCGGTTGGCTGCCCTCAAGGCGCGGATCGAGAAGTCGGGCGGACGTGCCTTAGCGATCGAAGCTGACGTGTGCGATCGCAATGCCATGCTGCGTGCCTTCGATATGGCCGAGCAAGCGTTCGGCACGGTGACCATCCTAGTCAACAACGCCGGCGTTGTGCATTCCGGCCGCGCGGTCGAACTTACTGAGGAAGATTGGCGGCGCGTGTTGGCCACCAATCTCGACGCGGTATTTTTCTGGGCGCAGGAGGCGGCCCGGCGCATGCTCGCTGCCGGTAAGAGCGGCGCCATCGTTAACATCGCTTCAGTGCTCGGCATCACTCCGGACAACGGAGTGGTGAGCTACGCGGCGGCCAAGGCTGGTGTGATCCAGCTCACCAAGGCGCTCGCTATCGAGCTTGCCTTCAAAGGCATCCGCGTCAACGCCATCGCACCCGGCTGGATCACCACCGAGATCAACCGCGACTATCTTGCCAGCGAGCGCGGCGCGGCGATGAAGAAGAAGATACCGATGGGCCGTTTCGGCGAGACGCGCGACCTCGACGGCCCCCTGTTGCTGCTGGCGTCCGATGCCGGCAGCTACATGACCGGCGCCATTGTCGTCGCCGACGGAGGCCAGGTGGTGGCGTTGCGCATTTGACGTTGCATGCCGACTGCGCTGCGCTGCGCCAGGCGGTTGGCTGACTTCAGGTCGTGCGACGGCAGATAAACGGTCGAACTTTCTGCGCACAGGGCGCGGATATTCCCCAGTGTGGCACGTGCCGCGCTTTCATCGGAGCTGACGCCGTCGATCGCGCCGCGCAGCATGGTTGATTCAAGATACGAGGCGTCTCCGGCCAGCATGATCTGCTCGTCGCCGTCCCGCACGATGATCGACAAATGGCTCGGTGTGTGTCCCGGCGTCGGGACGGCGATCACGTCGCCCGCTTTCGTCAGCCGCACGCTGTGAGGGAACGGGCCAAAGGGCGCCGGCTCCCACGCCAGCGGTGCCGGATCAAACCACGTCGGCCATCTTTTCGGCAGGTAGCCAAGCAGGGCGCCTTTGATGCCGGCAGTGCGCGCGATCTCGTCTCCATCGGCGAAGATTCGGCTGTTCGGGAAGTGCGCGACACCGCCGTCGTGATCGACGTGCAGATGGGTGAGCACCACTGTTCTGACATCATGCGGGCCGATACCCAGGTCCTTTAGCTGCGGTCCGACTTCCTGCTCGGGCTCTATATCGAAGCGAACGGCAAGCTGAAAATAGGGGTGCCAGCGGGGCAGCGATTTCAGATGGGCGGCTGAACCGGTATCGATTACGATGACGCCTTCGGGATGCTCGACCGCCCAAGCGTGGACCGGTGACCACTCCGCCCATTGCGCCGACAGCACCGGCTGAAGCTGCCGCCACAGGCCGTGACCGCGGCCTTCGATCTGTGCCTGTTTGATCTGAACGCGGCCGGTCTGGATGGCGTGGATACGCATGGTCGTTGTCCTTTTTGCTTGAGCCAAGTTTCATCGGCGGCCGATGCGACCAAAGTGCGTGTCATGGAAGCCAGTCGGATATTTCAGACCGTAGCCGAGTGCGCGGTCGATGCCGATATGGGCGATCCAGATCAACCCCAAGGTGACGGCAAGATCCGAGCCGCAAAAAAATCCCGCAAGTGTCACCGCGAGCGCGAACGCGGCCGAGTGCGCGAGATTGTAGGCAAGTGCGCCGGCGCGCGGCCCGGCGAAATAGGCGAGCATGGCCACATCCGGCGCCAAAAAGAGAGCTGCAAAGATCGGCCAGGCAAATCCATTCCAGCCGTAGATCGCCGTCGCTGAGGCGAACGCAGCGAAAGCTTCGAGCCGCAGTGCCCAGCGCACGCTGCCGAAAACCGCGCCGTTGCCCGGCACGAACGAAGGGACCGGAAGATTTGAGAAATGGTCGACGGACGGGCTGGGCGCATGCATGGCAGCGGCTCCGGTGGGGACAGACCTTGAATAAGCCTGGCCCGAGATAAACGAAATTGTATATTTTATTACAGCTGCTATACATTTTCGTATGATAAGGCGACCCGCACATTGGGACGAGTTGCGCACCTTCGTCGAGGTGGCGCGCGACGGGAGCCTGTCCGGCGCGGCGCGCCGCCTCGGGCTTACCCAGCCGACGGTGGGCCGCCATATCGATGCTCTTGAGCGGGCGCTGGGGCTGAGTTTGTTCACCCGTTCGCCGCGCGGACTGACGCCGACGCCCGCGGCGGCGGCGCTCGAACCGCACGTTGAAGCCATGGCGGCTGCAGCCACCGCGTTGGCACGCGCCGCGTCAGGCGAAGCGGCGGCCGAGCATGGCGCGGTGCGGGTCACAGCCAGCGAGGTGGTCGGCTGCGAAGTGCTGCCGCCAATGCTCGCCGCTTTTCGCGCGGCCCATCCAGGTATTGCGATTGAACTTGCGCTGACCAATCGCAACGAGGACTTGGCGCGGCGAGACGCAGACATCGCCGTGCGCATGGTACGGCCGACGCAAAGCGGGCTGGTCGCGCGGCGCATCGGCGCCTCGCGCATCAGGTTCTATGCGCATCGCGATTATCTTGTCCGTTTCGGTGAGCCGAGTTCGCTCGCCGATCTGGCCGGTCATTGTTTAATCGGGTTTGATCACGACAGCCGCACATTTCGTGCCGCCGGCGAGATCGGTCAGAGTTTAACTCGCGAGGATTTCCGCTTTCGCTGTGATAACGATCTCGCCCAGCTGGCGGCGTTGCGCGCCGGCGTCGGTATCGGTGGGTGTCAGGAGAACATCGCGCGGCGGACGCCGGAATTGGTCGCAGTGCTGCCGAACGCGTTTGACTACGCGCTGGACGTCTGGCTTGTCATGCACAAGGACTTGAAGGCGACGCGGCGCGTGCGGCTCTTGTTCGATCACCTGGCAACAGGCCTCGGAGATTACGTCAAAGGACGACTATAACCGGCGATCAGCCGTCTGCCGCCTTCGCCGGGGCAAGCGAAACCGTGGCTGTGTCACGCGCGTACCAGACGTCGTGCGCGATCGTGCCCGCGGCCATGGCAATGACGAAAATAATCACCCCGGGGGAAAGCGATGCCAGGTTCTCGATGGCCGGCCCGGGACACAATCCCACCAGTCCCCAGCCGATGCCGAACAACGCCGATCCGCCGATGAGCGAACGGTCGATGGCGGTTTGCGGCGGCCATTGATTTTCCGCCGCGAAAACCGGCTTGCGCCGGCGCACTAGCGCGTAGCCGGACCACGTTACTGCAAGCGCGGCCGCCATCACGACGGCGAGGCTTGGATCCCAGTTGCCGCTCGGTATGGCGAGAAGATCGAGGAAACCCAGAACTTTGTCGGGCCGGATCATGCCCGAAATGAACAGACCCCACCCGAAAATGAATCCGCAAATCAGACTGGCGAGCGCGCGCATGCTCAGCCTCCGATCGCGTGTCGGGTCAAAGCAACGACGACGATCGCAGCGGCCATGAACACGGCGGTTGCCGTGATCGAACGCGGCGACAGCCGCGCAACGCCGCAGATGCCATGGCCGGAGGTGCAGCCGTTGCTGAGGCGCGTACCGAAGCCGACGAGAAGGCCTGCCGCAGCGACCGTGAGCAAGCTCGCCGGCATGTGCGGGATCGGGATGGTAAAGCCGAGAAGCGCGGCGGACAAAGGCGCCGCGATGAGGCCGGCGATAAACGTCGCGCGCCAGCCGCGATCGGTCGAGACCGGGTCGATCAATCCGGCGAACACGCCGGTCACGCCGGCAATGCGGCCGTTGAGCAGCATCAACAAGACGGCGGCTAGTCCAATTACCGCGCCGCCGACGGCGGCGGAGATCGGCGTGAAATTGGCCATGAATCCCTCGTGGCTGACGCGAAATTGCGATGATAACTACCCTGAAACAATAGGTGGCCGCGATCCTCGCCGCAACAAAACGCAGGCGCGATTGTCGTCAAAGAATGGGACGTGCGCCGACGCGGTTTTGTCGAAGGATTTGTGCTGCCGTGCCCGCTCTAGTCAGAAGATTATTCCGAGCCTAAGAATACCGCCGGATGGAAACCGGACGATCCCATGACGCATGACGAAACGGGCGCTCAGGCGGGGACGCATGACGCCGTGCTCGCGCGCGTCCGCGCTCTGATTCCAGGCATCCGCGACCGCGCCGCAGCGGCGGAAGAGGCGCGAACAATTTCGCGCGACGTCGTCGACGCTCTACTCGCAGCCGGCATCTCTCGCATTCTCGTTCCGCCGCGGTTCGGTGGCTACGGGCTCGACTTCGACACCTGGTTCGAGGTCGTGCGTGAAATCGGCAAAGCCGACGCCTCGCACGCTTGGTGCGCGAGCCTGATGATTCATCATCCGCATTATGTCAGCCAATTTTCTGGAGCGGCGCAGAAAGCGGTCTGGGCCGACGGGCTCGATGCTTCGATCGCCGCCTCGATCCAGCCGGTCGGCCGCGTGACGCCGGTGGACGGCGGCTATCGCGTATCCGGCGAGTTTCCCTTCGCCAGCGGCATCAATCACAGCCGATGGCTTATCGTCGGGGCGCTGCTCGAATTGGACGGCCGTCCGGAAGCGGTATTTTTTTTGATCAGGCCGGGCGACTACAAGGTCCTCGATACGTGGTTTACGGTTGCGATGCGGGCGACCGGAAGCAACACGGCGGTGTGCGAAGATGTCTTGGTGCCGGAAGCTTTCACGTTGCGGCTTTCGGATTTACGCGAGGGAAAGGCTCCTGGCGGGCAGCTGCATGCGCATCCGATCTATCGTGCGCCGTTTATTTCTTACGCACCTTTGACGTTCGTCACGCCGATGCTCGGCGCCGCCCAGGGCGCCTACGAGACGTTTCGCGAGTGGACGAAAAGCCGCAAGGTGATCCGCCGCGGCGCGGTGGCTGAACTGACCAGCATCCAGGTCCGGCTGGGCCGCACCGCTGCTGATCTCGACGCCGCCGAACTGCTGCTGCGGCGGGCGGTTAAAGTGGCGCAAGTACCGACCCCTCCGTCCCTGGAGGTGCGTGCGCGCTCGATGCGCGATTGCTCTCGCGCGGTCGAATTATGCGTTGGCGCGATCGATGAACTCATCGCTATGAGCGGGACCGCAGGCTTCGCCGCATCGCACCCGATTCAGCGCGCGTGGCGCGACATTCACTTTGCGGGCATGCATGTCGCGCTCAATCCTGAGCAGAATTATTCTCACTTCGGCCGCGTCGAATTCGGTTTGCCGCGCGATCCGCATCTGCCTTTCTTCTAAAGCGTGAGGGAAATTCGTTCGATGAAGTTTTACGATTGTTTCACCGCCCCGAGCCCGCGGCGCGTCCGTATCTTTCTCGCCGAGAAGGGAATCACCGTGCCAACGGTCCAGGTCGACCTGCGCACCAACGAGCAGCTCACGCCGGCGTTTCGCGCCATCAATCCCGATGCCACGGTGCCATCGCTCGAGCTCGACGATGGAACCCGCATCAACGACGCGATCGGTATCTGCGTCTATTTCGAGGCCATGCAACCGCACCCCACGCTCATGGGCGAGAGCGCCGAAGAGAAGGCACTGGTGACTTCGTGGCAGCGAGAGGTGGAGCGCAACGGCTTTTACGCAGTGATGGAAGCGTTTCGCAATTCGGTGCCGGGACTAAAGGGACGCGCGTTGCCCGGACCGCATGACTACGAGCAAATCACGGCGCTAGCCGAGCGCGGACGCTTGCGTGTCGCCCACTTTTACGAACAGATGAACGGTCGTCTTGCGCAAAGCGAGTTTGTTGCGGGTTCGAGCTACTCGATTGCCGATATAACTGCGCTGGTGACGGTCGATTTCGCCGTCCGGGCCAAGCTGCCGGTTCCGGAAGGCTGCACGCATCTGCGCCGCTGGCACGCGCAGGTTTCGGCTCGCCCAAGCGTCAAGGCGTGAGCATGCGAAGCTTTGCATGACGGAAATTCGCCAAAGCGACATCCATGCGGTCCTCGGGTGGCTGGCGGGCGGCGCATTGTCGGGCGCGCAATCCCAGGACGTGCTGGCGGAATTATGCGAAAAGATGACGGCTTGCGGCGTACCGCTGTGGCGGGTCGCAGTGTTTGTCACGACGCTCCATCCCGACGTTATGGGCCGCAGATTTCTGTGGCAGGCCGATTCCGGCGTGACCACATCGGATGCCTTGTTCGATATCCTTGAGACGGATGATTATCGCAAAAGCCCTTTCACCACCGTCTACGCAACCCGCCAGCCCATTCGGCGCCGTCTCGCCGATCCCGATTGCCCGGCCGATTTCCCGATTCTTCGGGACTTTCGCGCTGAAGGCGTGACCGACTACGCGGCCTTCCCGCTGCTATTTACCGACAGCACGGTCCACGCGGTGACGTGGTCGACGAAAGTGCCCGGCGGCTTTTCAGACAAACAGTTTGCCGACATTGAGTCCGTGATCGCGCCGCTGGCGCGGGTGGCGGAGATTCGCGCGCTGCGTCGCACCGCCGGAAACCTGATCGACACTTACGTCGGGCATCAGACCGGGGAGCGAATTCTGTCCGGTAAAATTCGGCGCGGCTACATCGAAGCGATCCGTGCCGCGATCTGGCTGTCGGATATGCGCGGGTTCACTGCGGTTTCCGAGCAATTGCCGCCGCAGGCCCTGATCGACCGACTGAACCGCTATTTTGGCGCTCAGGTCCCGGCCATCCTCGATCACGGCGGCGAGGTGCTCAAATTCATGGGTGACGGTTTGCTGGCGATCTTCACCCTCGGCGGCGACGGCGACGCGACGGAGGTTTGCCGGCGCAGTTTGTCCTGTGCCCGTGAGGTACGGAAACGCATTGGCGGTTTGCCGCGCGCGTCGGAAAGCGAGGATCCGATCCGCTTTGGGCTTGCGCTGCATGTCGGCGAAGTGATGTACGGCAATATCGGCGGCGGCAACCGCCTCGATTTCACCTGCATCGGTCCGGCGGTGAATCTGGCGGCTCGCCTGGAAAAGGTCGCGTCGAAGCTCGGGGAGACGGTGGTCGCGTCCGCCGATTTTGCTGGCCACTGTCCCAATGATTTCCGTCGTCTCGGCGAGTATTCCGTCGCGGGCTTTGCCGCAGCGCAAACGGTGTTCGGCTTGGCCGATTAGGCCGCGGCGGCGCGGTCGCGCCGCATTGCTGGGCGCTTTGCATACCTTATATGTCACAGCAATCCGCAAGCCCTCTGGCATTGTCGAATCCGTGAGGGCAGACTGCTGTCAGGAGACTCGAAAGCCGATGCCGCTACGCGACGTCAAACTCGACGATAAATACGATCTCGGCCACAGCCACGTCTTCGTCACCGGGTTTCAGGCGCTGGTGCGGCTCTGCCTGATGCAGAAGGAACTGGACCGGCGAAACGGTCTCAATACCGCAGGTTATGTCACCGGTTATCGCGGCTCGCCGCTTGGGGGACTGGACAGCCAGTTTCAGCGCGCCGCGCCGTTCCTGACCAAAAGCGATGTCCGCTTCCAGGGCGGCATCAACGAGGACCTAGCAGCGACCGCGGTTTGGGGCACACAACAGGCGGAGTTGCGCGGCGAAGGCAAATACGACGGCGTGTTTGCCATGTGGTACGGCAAGGGCCCCGGCGTCGACCGCACCGGCGACGTCTTCCGCCACGCTAACCTTGCAGGCAGCGCGAAAAACGGCGGCGTCCTGGCGCTGATGGGCGATGACCACACCGCGGAATCCTCCACTACCGCCCACCAGTCCGAATATCATTTCATCGACGTGATGATTCCGATCCTGAACCCGGCCGGCGTGCAGGAGGTTCTGGATTACGGCCTCTATGGCTGGGCGATGTCGCGCTTCACCGGCGCCTGGGTCGCATTGAAGACCATGCACGAGACGATCGAATCGACGGCGGCGATCGACGCCAGCTTCGACCGCATCAACATCGTCACCCCGACCGACTTCCGGATGCCCGACGGCGGTCTCAACATCCGCCTCAACGATCCGATCCTCGCGCAGGAAGCGCGGCTGCACGATTTCAAGCGTGACGCCATGCTGGCGTTTCTGCGCGCCAACAAGATCAATCACACGATTACCTTCGGCGGACGCGAGCCGAAGATTGGCATTATCACCACCGGCAAGAGCTATCTCGATGTCCGCCAGGCGTTCGACGAGCTCGGCATCGACGAGCTCAAGGCCAACCAGCTCGGCATCCGGCTGTACAAGGTCGGCTGCCCTTGGCCGATCAGCCGGCGCGAGTTGGCAGAATTCGCCGACGGCCTCGATCTCATCATTGTCGTTGAGGAAAAGCGCTCGCTGATCGAAGTTCAGGTGCGCGAAGAGCTTTACGGCAGCGCCGATCAGCCGGTCTGCATCGGCAAGCGGGACGAGCAGGGCAATTGGCTGTTCCCGGTCAAGGGCGCGCTCGATCCGAACGAAGTCGCGATCTGCATCGGCGAGCGCTTGTTAAAGTATCACCGCAACGACGACATCGCGCAGCGCGTCGCCCGGCTGAGGGAATTTCAGCGCGTCGCCGCCGAGACCCGCGATATTGCGCAGCGCATTCCGTATTTCTGCTCGGGTTGCCCGCACAATTCCTCGACCGTGGTGCCGGAAGGGATGCGCGCCTATGCCGGCATTGGTTGCCACTTCATGGCACAGTGGATGGATCGATCGACGCTCGGCTATACGCAGATGGGGGGCGAGGGCGCCAACTGGGTCGGCGAGGCGCCGTTCTCCAACCGCAAGCACGTTTTTCAAAATCTGGGCGACGGCACATACAATCATTCCGGTTATATGGCGATCCGCGCGGCGATCGCCTCGAAAACCAACATCACCTACAAGATCCTGTTCAACGACGCTGTGGCGATGACCGGTGGGCAAGCCAATGACGGCGGGCTGACCGTGCCGCAGGTCGCTCGCCAGGTCGCCGCCGAAGGGGCCAAACGCGTGGTCGTCGTGACCGATGAACCCGATAAATATCCGCCGGTCACGGCTTGGCCGGCCGGTGTGACCATCCATCATCGCGACGATCTGATGGAAGTGCAGAAGAGTTTGGCGGAGATTCCGGGCGTCACGGTATTGATCTACGACCAGACCTGCGCCGCAGAAAAACGCCGCCGCCGCAAGCGCCATACTTTTCCCGATCCTGCTAAGCGCGTCATTATCAACGAACTTGTGTGCGAAGGCTGCGGCGATTGCGGCGTGCAGTCGAATTGCGTGTCGGTGCAACCGCTGGAAACCGAATGGGGCCGCAAGCGCACGATTGACCAGTCGAGTTGCAACAAGGACTTTTCGTGCGTCAAAGGTTTTTGTCCTTCTTTCGTCACCGTCCACGGCGCGACGTTGAAGAAGGGTGCCGGCGTGGCCGCCGATCATGAGTTGCCGGCACTTCCCGATCCAAAACTGCCGGCGGTCGCGCAAACCTACAGCATCATCGTCACCGGCGTCGGCGGCACTGGCATCGTGACGATCGGCGGCGTGCTGGGCATGGCGGCGCATCTGGAAGGGCGCGGCGTCGGCGTCCTCGATATGGCCGGTCTCGCGCAAAAGGGCGGTGCGGTGTTCAGTTACATCCGCTTTGCCGAAAGTCCGGAGGACATTCATGCCATCCGGGTGGCGGCCGGCCGCGCCGATCTGGTCCTTGGCGGGGACATTGTCGTCTCTGGCACGCGCAAGATCCTCGCCGCGGTCAAGCCAGGCGCAACCGAGATGGTGGTCAACACGGCGGAGTTTCTGCCCGGCGAATTCACGCGCAACGCTGATTTCTCTCTGCCGAGCGAGCGGCTCAAGCGGACGATCATGGCGGATGCGGGCCGCGACAAAACGCATTTCATCGACGCGACACGGCTTGCAACCGCGCTATTCGGGCAATCGATCGGCTCCAACATGTTCCTGGTCGGTTACGCCTATCAGCTTGGCGCCATTCCGCTGTCGGCCGCTTCAATCGAGCGGGCGATCGAGCTTAACGGCGAAGCGGTCGCGATGAACAAGGCCGCATTCCATTGGGGCCGCCGGGCGGTCGTCGACCGCGCGGAAGTTGAGGCGCTAGCCAAGCCGGCCGCGACGGCGGCTGGCGACGCGCGCCATCTGTCCGAGTCGTTCGATGAAGCGGTCGAGCGGCGCGCAAACTTTCTCACCGCCTATCAAGACGCGGCTTACGCGGCGCGTTATCGGGCATGGGTCGACAAAGCCAAGGCGGCAGAGGCGGCGCGGGCTTCGGGCAAATGCGGGTTGGCCGACGCGGTCGCGCGCTATTTGTTCAAGCTGATGGCCTACAAGGACGAATATGAAGTCGCCCGGCTCTACACCGACGGCGCGTTCCTTGCGCAGGTGGAAAATACCTTCGGCGGTGAAAATCTGCGCTTCGAATTTCATCTGGCGCCGCCGCTCTTGGCGCGCCGCGACAAAACCACCGGCCTGCCGCGCAAGATGAGCTTGGGCCCGTGGCTATTGCCGGCGTTCCGCCTGCTGGCGAAATTCAAATTCCTGCGCGGCACCGCGCTCGATCCGTTCGGCCGCACGATCGAGCGCCGGACCGAGCGTAAGCTGATCGCGGATTACGAGGAATTGCTCGATCGGGTGTTTGCCGCGCTGACGGCCGACAACCATCACCTCGCGGTCGGACTGGCCGCCATACCGGAAAAGATCCGCGGCTTCGGCCACGTAAAGCAGCGCCACTTCGCCGCCGCAAAGGCGGATGAAGCGGCCTTGCTCGAGCAATTCCGCGGCGGTGCGCCGGCTTTGCTGAAAGCGGCCGAATAATCACCATCCGTCACATGCCGTGCCCTTCAAGGACCGCGCGGCAAGCGTGGCTGAGCTTGTCCTTGTGGTCCTGCAGGCACGACCCGACGCGAAAATCGTCGCCAAGAGCTTCCTTGCAGAAGCGCCGCGCATCGCCGTTGCACGCTCGTTCCTCCGCCTGGTTGTGCGGCATACCACCGTTCTGAGCGTTCTCGGCCCAGGCGGGCGCCGAAGCCACAAGGAAAGCGACGAGGCAAAGATTGCGGGTCATGGGCTGTTTCCTGAATTTCCGGCTGCAAACCGTGCGGCCGACGGCCTTAACAGGCGGTGAATTGGCCTTTATTGAGGCGCGACAACAATGCGTGGCTTCCGCGGTTGTTCCGCGCCGGCAATCGGCGGCTCAGCGTGTCGTTTGTACGCATGCACCACGATCGCCGATCGAGTAAGGTGAAGCATGAGCGACTTGCCACCCGTTGTTGAGTCTCCCCCGATCGAGCCGTCATCCGCCGTTTCTTCGCCGGCGGTCGCGCCGAAGGAGCCCCACCCAGTGGTAAACGCCGAGGCGCAGCGCTCTGCGGCGCCGACGGGGTCTTCGATCGGCGTTCTCCTGGTCAATCTGGGTACGCCGGAGGCGGCGGACGCCAAGGCGGTGCGCCGCTACCTCAAGGAGTTTCTCACCGATCCGCGCGTGATCGAGAAGAATTCGCTGCTTTGGAAGTTCGTGCTGAACGGCATCATTCTACCGTTGCGCTCGCGGCGCAAAGCGCACGACTACAGGAAAATCTGGAACAACGAGAAAAACGAATCGCCGCTCAAGACCATCACGCGCTCGCAAGCCGAAAAACTCGCCGGCATCCTCGAGCCGCTCGGCAAGCACGTCATGGTCGACTGGGCCATGCGCTATGCCGGACCAGCTATTTCCTCGCGGCTGGAAGCGTTGATGGCGCGAGGTTGCGACCGCATCCTGGTGATGCCGCTTTATCCGCAATATGCGGCCCCGACCACCGCGACGGTGTGCGACGAGGTCTTCCGCCATCTGATGCTACAGCGCCGGCAACCAGCGATTCGCATCCTGCCGGCTTATTTTGACGATGCTTATTACATCGAAGTGCTTGCATCCTCGCTGCAGGCGGAGCTCAAAGCGCTGCCGTTTACGCCCGAGGTGATTGTCGCGTCTTATCACGGCATGCCGCTGGACTATGTGCGCAAGGGCGATCCCTATGAAGCACAATGCGTGCGGACGACGGAGCTTTTGCGCGCGCAGCTCAAATTCGACGACAGCAAGCTGTTGTTGACCTATCAGTCGCGCTTCGGCCGCGCCCGCTGGCTCAAGCCCTATACGATCGCGACCATGAAGGCGTTGGCCAAAAAGGGCGTGAAGAATGTGGCCGTGATCACGCCGGGATTTTCCGCCGACTGCCTGGAGACGCTGGAGGAGATCGCGGTCGAGAATGCGGGGGTATTCAAGCGTTACGGCGGTCAAAACTTCGCCGCCATACCCTGCCTGAACGACAGCGAGGCCGGCATGCTGATGATCTGGCAGCTCGCCATGCGTGAGCTCAAAGGCTGGATCTAAGCCGGTTCGGTCGAAAAAGCCGAGCAAAATCGGCAGATTGAACGGGCCGGCGCGGGCCGGTCAACCACTCGTTAACCATATCCGTTTTAATTCCGTTAACCATCGGGGCGCAGTTCGGCGGCTCGTGTCGGCCCAATTCGCGCGATGGCCGCACGAGATGGTTCGCGCGCGGCCGCGGCTCCGCGACGGTGGTTGGCTTGGCAGCTTCCGACGTGACGCGGATGGTAGCGATGGCGCGCGCTTTTGGTGCGGGCCTGGCGCTTGCGGCCGTGCTCGGTCTCGCGCCCGGCGCGAGCCTGGCGCAGTCCCCACCGCCCGCCGCCGTCAATCCCGACAGCAATCTACTGGCGCCCGCGCTCGACAACGCTCCGAACAACCCGCCGCCTTTCCGCATGCCGGGCGGGGCTCCGGCACGCAATTACAAAACGCTGCCGCCGGGAACGGTCACCGCACAAAGCCGCGTCGGCGCGACGCCCACGTATGGCAGCCCGAGCGGCTTCGGCGCCGGCGACACCGGCTTCGATTTAACCAACACGCCGCATTACAAAAAACGAAAGAAACAGGCGCAGACACGCGCGACGAAAGGCGCAACGCCGCCGGTGGAGACGACATTCGCGCCGGTGCCGAATGCTGCGCCGCCCGCGCCGTCGCAACCGCCGACATTGCCGAAGCTCCTGACGCCGGAGATTTACCCGAAAAAAGCCGCGCAGCGGACCGGCGCGACGTTGCCGCCGCCGCCCGACACGTACCCGGTCAGTAATCCGCCGCCCGAAGTGCACCCGTTGGCGGCGGCAAGCCGTCCGGGCGCCGCGCTGGTGGTCCCGCCACCGGACTACTTCGATTATTCGCTGCGCCCGTCGGTCGCCGCGTCGTCGAGCACGCCGCCGCCCACCTTGCAGCCGCCGAATACGTTTTGGCCGGGCACTCTGCCCCAACAGCTGCTGCCGATCGCGGCAACCGATCCTTATGCGGCGATTGGCATTCGCGCCGACTCGTTCTTGTTGTTTCCCTCGGTGGACGTCGCCGCCGGCTATAACACCAACCCGACGCGGGAAACCGGTGGGCCCGGCTCGCTGTACGTCGCCGCCGCGCCGGAACTCAAAGTCGTCTCCGATTGGGGGCGACATTCACTGACCGCCGATATCGTCGCTTCATATACGCAATATGCCGAGGGCCTTATCCCCTCTCTCAATGTTCCGTTTCTCAATGCAAAGATCGACGGCCGCGTTGACGTCACGCGCGACACGCAGTTTCTGCTCGAGCAGCGGGTCATCGTGTCGGCGGACAATCCCGGAAGTCCTAACTTGCAGGCGCAAGTGGCCGCGCTGCCACCCAATCAGGACGTCGGCGAAACGCTCGGCATCGCCCAGCAATTCAACCGGCTGGCGATAACGGCCAAGGGCACGTTCGACCGTGCCACTTATGACCCCTCGCAACTCACCAACGGCCAGAGTGCCAGCAACTCCGATCGCAACTTCGATCAATATGCCGGCATTCTTCGCGTCGGCTACGAACTGGATCCCGGCCTCAAACCGTTCGTGGAAGTGCAGGAGGACCAGCGCATCCATGACGAGCAATTCGACCGTAACGGCCTACAGCGCGATTCGACCGGCACTACCGCGCGGCTTGGCAGCGCGCTTGACCTGTTCGGCACGCTCACCGGCGAAATGGCGCTCGGCTATGTCGATCGAAACTACAAGGATTCGACACTTCCCGCTGTGTCCGGCTTCATCGCCGACGGCGCTCTGCTGTGGAAGCCGACCGGCCTGACCATCTATAAGCTGAGCGCGAGCTCGCAGGTCTACGAGACCGTTTTGGCCGGTGCGTCCGGCGAACTCAGCCGCGACGTCAGCGTCGAAGCCGACCACGCTTTTCGCGCCTGGCTGATTGGCATCGGCAAAGTCGGCTACGGCACCGATGATTATGTCGGCTCGCCGCTCACCGACAACCGCTATTTCGTCTCCATCGGACTGACGTACATCTTCACGCGCGAATGGCAGCTGCATGGGGAAATACGAGAGGATTGGCTGACCGCCACCGAGCCGGGCTACGCCTATACCGCAACCACATTCCTCCTTGGCTTGCGTTGGCAGCGCTAAGGAGGAAAGCGGCGTCATTGCGGGCAGCGACGATGCCATCCATGAGCTGCGCCCACAGACTGGATTGCTTCGTCACTCGCAATGACGCCGTTCATTCACGCGCCCTTTGGTTCGGCATCGAGCCGCGCGATCCAGCCTTCAAGGCCGCCTTTCGCGGCCGGATAACGCGTCAGCACGAGCGGGTCGTGGCCGGGCACGACGTGCAGCGGCGAGCTCGCGAGCTTTTTCAACGTTTCATAGCCTTCCATGACCTCGCCGATATTGTACGTGATCGGAAAGATCCGGCCTGAATCGATATGGGCGTAAAGGTGCGTGGCGTCGGAAGCCAGTACGACGTAGCCGCGCTGGGTTTTCACGCGCACGCATTGCAAGCCCTTGGAGTGGCCGCCGATAAGATGGACGGTGATGCCGGGCGCGACCTCGGCTTCGCCGTCATGGAAAACGGCGCGGCCGGCGAATACCTTGCGGACCATGGCGACGACGTCGTCGGCCTCGAATGGCAGGCGCAAAGCCTGGTGGCACATGCAGCGGCCGGTCGCATATTCCATTTCACGGTCTTGCAGGTGATAGCGCGCTTGCGGAAACAGATCGTAATTGCCGCAATGGTCGTAATGCAGGTGACTGACAATCACGGTTTTGACGGCATCGGCGGTAACGCCAAGCGCGGCAAGCCCGTCCTGCACCGGCCTGACGATCTCGCGCTGGCGGCGGCGCCCCATGTCGGCGTCGAAGCCGGTATCGACAATGATGGTGCCGGCGGCGCCGACGATCGCCCAGACGAAGAAATCCAGCGGCTGAAGCACGTCGTGCGGATCGCCGCCGATGAAATTGTCCGGCGAGCGGCGCGCATGGCGCCCGTAGCGGATTGCGTAGACTTCGTGGGTGTCTTCGCTCATGGCGTCGGTGCTGCCTTCTCGCCTAGCCGCCGTTGAGCTCACCGAGCATTTTCTTGATTTCGGCGCGGAAGCCCGGCGCGACGTCGGGCCGCGCCAGCGCATAGGACACGTTGGCGGCAAGGAAGCCGACCTTCGAGCCGCAGTCGAAGCTGCGGCCGTCGAATTTGAGGCCGTAGAAAGGCTGCGTCTTCGCCAGCGCGATCATGGCGTCGGTGAGCTGGATTTCGCCGCCGGCGCCGCGATCCTGCCTCGCCAAAACGTCGAGGATTTCAGGCTGCAGGATATAGCGCCCGGTCAGGATCAGATTCGACGGCGCGCGTTCCGGCGCCGGTTTTTCCACCATGCTGGTAATCGAGAATACTTTGCCTTTGGGCGCGCCGACGCCGACCACTCCGTATTGGTCGACCCGTTCGTGCGGCACCTCCTCGACGGCGACGATGTTGGCCCGCTCGCCGAGTTCGCGCGCGGCGTCGATCATCTGCGCGAGACAACCGCGCTCGTGCTGCACGAGCACGTCGGGAAGCAGCAGCGCGAACGGCTCCTGGCCGATCAGCTCGCGCGCGCACCAGACCGCGTGGCCGAGCCCCAGCGGCTCCTGCTGGCGGGTGAAGCTGGTGGTGCCCGGCGCCGGCAGATCGTGGCGCAGCAGATCGAGCGCCTTCTGTTTCTGGCGTTCGAGTAACGTCGTCTCCAGTTCGACCTGGCGGTCGAAATGATCCTCAATCACTGCTTTGTTGCGGCCGGTGACGAAAATGAAATGCTCGATGCCGGCCTGACGTGCTTCATCCACCACGTGTTGAATGAGCGGCCGGTCGACGACCGGCAGCATTTCCTTCGGCACGGCCTTGGTCGCCGGCAGGAACCGGGTGCCGAGACCTGCGACAGGAAAGACGGCTTTACGAACGAATTTCATGTGTTGCCCGGGGGCGAGAAGCGGATGAAAAGGATGCAGACGCTTTATTGCCTAAATCTTTGTCCAAACCGGTATTCAGGGCGGTGTATTAGCCGGACCCCATTGCCGCACGGTGAACGCGATCTGCCCGTAGGCATTTACGGGATGCCGCAAAGAATCGGCGGTTAACGATCCGGTAACATAGCAGCCGTCCACTCGGGCGACCACTGATCGAGAGCAAAATCGCCCGCCTGGTTGATCCGATAATGGCAATATCCGCT
The DNA here is from genome assembly GCA_963747855.1 of uncultured Alphaproteobacteria bacterium. Classification (GTDB taxonomy): domain Bacteria; phylum Pseudomonadota; class Alphaproteobacteria; order Rhizobiales; family Xanthobacteraceae; genus BOG-931. The sequence continues at coordinate 778,845 of CAVVGN010000001.1, read as the reverse complement.
TCGATCCTTCGCTATGCCGTCGCGTGCCTGGTCGTGCTCACCCTCGCCGACGTCGCGCGAGCGCAAGATAAGCCCGCCGACTGGGTAACGCGATTGTTTCAACCCGCCGCGACCACCCCGGTCCCCGCGCCGTCCGCGGCGCACCAATGGAGCGGGCAATCGGGGGCGTCCGGCAATCCGCTGATGAGCGCGGACGCGATCCGATCCGCCGCCGCGGACTTCCAGAATTGCGTCGCCGGAATGTGGCCCGCAGCGGAGCGGCGCGGCGTCAGCCACGCCACGTTCGAGCGTGCGACCGCCGGCCTGACGCCGGATTTGAGCATCATGGACCTGCTCGACGCCCAGCCGGAATTCACCAAATCGCCATGGGACTATCTCGACCTTCTGGTCAGCGACGACCGGATCGTCCGCGGCCGCGAGCTGTTGGCGCAATACGCGGCCGCTTTCGCCACCGCCGAACGCGCCTACGGCGTCGATCGCTATATCCTCACGGCGATCTGGGGCGTCGAATCGAAATACGGCACCAAGGGCGGCGATCGTCCGGTGATCCGCTCGACCGCGACGCTTGCCTGCGTCGGCCGCCGCCGGGATTTTTTCCGCGGCGAGTTTTTGTCGGCGCTGGAGATCCTGCAGCGCGGCGACGTTCCCCCCGAGCGGCTGATCGGCTCGTGGGCCGGCGCGTTCGGGCCGACCCAGTTGATGCCTTCGACCTTCGAGCGTTACGCGGTCGATTTCGACGGCGACGGCCGCCGCGACATTGTCGATTCTGTCCCCGACGTAATCGCCTCGACGGCGAATAATCTCAAAAGCTTCGGCTGGGCGAGGGGCGAGGGCTGGGGCTACGAAGTCGTCCTGCCGCCGAATTTCAATTATTTGCTCGCCGGCCACTCCAGGCAAATGTCGTTGCGCCAATGGCAGACGCTCGGCATCCGGCGGGCTGGCGACGAGGCGTTTTCGCGGCCGACCGAACGCGCGTATCTTCTTCTGCCGGCCGGCGCGCGCGGGCCCGCCTTCTTGATGCTTCGGAATTTCAGCGTCATCATGAAATACAACCCGTCCGAGGCTTATGCGCTTGCCATCGGCCATCTCGCCGACCGGCTGCGCGGCGGAGCGCCGCTCGTTGCGCCGTGGCCGCGCGACGAGCGCGTGCTCACCGTCGCCGAGCGCTACGAGTTGCAGCTGCTTCTGGCCCGGCGCGGTTTCGACATCGGCGAGCCCGACGGTTTGCTCGGCCCGCGCACCCGCGTCGCGATCCGCAATTTCCAAGCGGCGACCGGACAAATCCCCGACGGCTTCGCTTCGAGTGTGGTGCTCGACCGCCTGCGGCAGCCTTAATGCTGTCGCAGGGAAGCATCGTCGGATTGACATTATTTCGCTAGTATCGTGGTCATGCGGACGGTGATGATGGCAAGACACCAACAACGGCTTTCCGTCGCGCTCGCGCTCGTCGCGGGCTCCATTGCCTTTGCCTCACCGGCCGCCGCGCAATTCCGCGATTTCTTCCGAGTGCCGTGGGGCCGCGCACCGTCGTACCCGTCCAATTCGTATAATCCGTTTTATCCGCAGCCGCAGGTTTACGAGCCGACCAGGCCGCCACCGCCGCGGAAGGTGGAAACGCCGCCGAGCGAGACGATTCTGGTGATCGGCGATTCGCTCGCCGACTGGCTCGCTTACGGGCTTGAGGAGGTGTTCGCCGACACACCGGAGGTCGGCATCGTGCGCAAGATCAAGCCGTTCGCCGGGCTGGTGCGCTACGAGCCACGGCCCGATGCGCCGGACTGGGCGCAGGCGGTGAAAGATATTTCGGCGAACGAAAAGCCGAGCGTCATTGTTGTGATGCTTGGCATCAACGACCGGCTGCCGCTGCGCGAACGCGCGCCGGAAAAGGACAAGGAAAACGAGAAGGACAAAAAGGGTGCCGCGGCCTCCACGTCGCGGCCGGCCAACTCGCCGGCGGCGCCATCGGACAGCACGCCATCGGATACGGAGCTGCCCCCGTCGATCATCGCGGCGGAGACGCAACGCCGCTCGCCGAACGGCTATTACGAGTTTCACGGCGACAAATGGGCTGAACTTTATGCAAAGCGCATCGACGACATGATCGCGGCGCTCAAGAGCACAGGCGTGCCGGTGCTGTGGGTCGGCTTGCCGGCGGTGCGTGGCACTAAATCGACCAGCGACATGAGTTTTCTCGACGAATTGTATCGCGCACGCGCCGAGAAGGCCGGCATCACCTATGTCGATGTGTGGGACGGCTTCGTTGACGAGCGCGGCCTGTTTGCCCTCCAGGGTCCGGATTTCGAAGGCCAGATCCGCCGGCTGCGCACCGGCGACGGCGTGAATTTCACCAAATACGGCGCAGAGAAGCTCGCCCGCTATGTCGAGCATGATTTGCGCCGGGTGCTGACCAACCACGTCATTCCGGTGGCCTTGCCCGGACCGCAGGAGCAGGCGCCGAAAGGCGCGGCCCGCCCGGCGATCGGTCCAATTGTGCCGCTCAACGCGCTCGGCAGTTCGGACGGCGGCGATTTGCTGGGCGCCACCAACCGTCCGGGGCAGCGCGAAACCGATCCGGTCGCGACGCGCGTGCTCAGCAACGGTGAACCGATCCCGGCCCCGCCTGGCCGCGCCGACGATTTTTCCTGGCCGCGGGCCGACGCGAACGCAAACATCGCGCCCGACACAATGCCGCTGCCCGGCGCGGCGCCGCCGTCCGGCCCGGCCGCGCCAGCGAAGGGCGCGCCCGGCAAGGTTGACGTGAAAAAGACCGAGGCGAAAAATCCACCGGCCCATACCGCGGCAGGAAGGCTGCGTCCGCCAACCAACAGTGCGCCGGCAAATTCTTCGGCGCCGCGCCCGCCATTGCCGGTCGGCCCGGCGCGCAATTAACGGCCGTTGCGGTTTTGCCCGCAATGACGAGCTAGCGCGGCAGCAGGCTCGATCCCATCAGGAATTTATCGACGGCGTGTGCGGCCTGGCGGCCTTCACGGATGGCCCACACTACCAGCGATTGGCCGCGGCGCATGTCGCCGGCGGCAAACACCTTGTCGATCGAGGTGCGGTAATCGTCGGTCGAGGCGCTGACATTGCCGCGCCGGTCGAGCGCGACGTCGAGACTCTTGAGCATGCCTTCGTGCATAGGATGCACGAAACCCATGGCGAGCAGCACAAGCTCGGCGGCTATTTCGAATTCGCTTCCGGGCAGGGGCTTCATCTTTTCGTCGATATGCACGCAGTGAAGTTTTTCGACGTGGCCGCTCGGGCCGCCGGAGAAGCGGGTGGTCATCACCGCGAAATCGCGTTCGGCGCCTTCCTCGTGGCTTGACGAAGTACGCAGCTTCAACGGCCAGTTCGGCCAGGTGAGATCCTTGTTTTCGTGCAGCGGCGGAGCGGGAAGAATCTCGAAATTGGTCACCGACAGCGCCTCCTGCCGGATCGATGTGCCGATACAGTCCGAGCCGGTGTCGCCGCCGCCGATCACCACGACATGCTTGCCGCCGGCGACGATCGGTTCGGTCTTGTCGGCCGGCTCGCCGGAAACCCGGCGGTTCTGCTGCGGCAGGAATTCCATGGCGAAATGGATGCCTTTGAGCTCGCGGCCGGGCACCGGCAGGTCACGCGGCTTCTCGGAGCCGCCGGTGAGCACGACGGCGTCGTAGTCGGCCAACAGCTTTTCGACCGGCGTGTTGACGCCGACGTGGGCGTTGTAATGGAACACGACGCCTTCGCCCTGCATTTGCACGACGCGTTTGTCGACGTGATGCTTTTCCATCTTGAAGTCGGGAATGCCGTACCGCAAAAGCCCGCCGGCCTTTGCCGACTTCTCAAACACATGGACGTCGTGGCCGGCGCGAGCGAGCTGTTGCGCGCAGGCTAAGCCCGCCGGGCCGGAGCCGACGACCGCGACTTTCTTGCCGGTCTTTTCCGCTGGCGGCTCGGCTTTCAGTCCCTGGGCGATGACGCGGTCGGCAATCGCGCATTCGATCGATTTGATGGTGACCGGGTTTTCGTCGATGTTGAGCGTGCAGGACGCTTCGCACGGCGCCGGACAGACGCGGCCGGTGACTTCCGGGAAATTATTGGTCGAATGGAGGTTGCGCGCGGCCTCGTCCCATTGGCCGGTATAGACGAGGTCGTTCCAGTCGGGGATCTGGTTGTTGACCGGGCAGCCTGGCGTGCCGGGCGTAAGCGAGCCAGTACCCTGGCAATAGGGCACGCCGCAATTCATACAGCGGGCCGCCTGGGTGACGTAGTCCTTTTCCGGCAACGGCAGGACGAATTCGCGCCAATGGCGGATACGCTCTTCGACCGGCTGATAGTCGCGGTCTTCGCGTTCGTATTCGAGGAAGCCCGTAACCTTACCCAAGGCGCACTCTTTCGTTGGCGCTGCTATTCCGCCGCCTGCATGGCTTGCGCCGCTGCCTTGAGCTCGTTGAGCGCGCGACGATATTCGACCGGCATGACCTTACGGAACCTGGGATACCACACCGGCCATTCGGCAAGGATTTTGGCCGCAAGAGCCGAGCCGGTAAAGCGGGCATGGCGCGAGATCAAAACATGCAGCCGCTTGGCGTCGTCGCAGCTCAAGTCGGCCATGACCTCGACCAGCCCGTGGGCCTCCAGGTCGCGCGCGTGATGATAGGTGCGGGCGTTGACCTCTTCCTCGGCCGGCATCGGTTCGAGCTCGACCATGGCGAGGTTGCAGCGCGAGGCGAAAGTGCCGTCGTCGTCAAGCACATAGGCGATGCCGCCTGACATGCCGGCGGCGAAATTGCGTCCGGTGCGGCCGAGCACCGCCACCACGCCACCGGTCATGTATTCGCAGCAATGGTCGCCAGCGCCTTCGATCACGGCGATGGCGCCTGAGTTGCGCACGGCGAAGCGTTCGCCGGCGACGCCGCGGAAATAGCATTCGCCCTCGATGGCGCCGTAAAGCACGGTATTGCCGATGATGATCGATTGCTCGGGCACGATGCCGGAGGCCGACTGCGGGCGCACGACAATGCGTCCGCCGGACAGCCCCTTGCCGACATAGTCGTTGGCGTCGCCGTCAAGCTCGAAGGTCACGCCGCGCGCCAGGAACGCGCCGAAGCTTTGCCCGGCGGTGCCGGTAAAGCGGGCCACGATCGTATCGGGTGGCAGGCCATCATGACCGTAGCGCTTGGCGATCTCGCCGGAGAGCATGGCGCCGACGGTGCGGTCGACATTGCGGATCGGCAGGCTAATGCGTACCGGCGCGCCGCGGTCGAGCGCGGGCTGCGCCTCGGCGATGAGCTTTCGGTCGATAATGTCGTGGATCTTGTGATCCTGCTTTTCGCAATGGTAGATCGCGACCGAGTTCGGCACGTCCGGCTTGGTGAACAGCCGGGAAAAATCAAGACCCCGCGCCTTCCAGTGATCGACCATGTCCCGCACGTCGAGCATCTGCATCTGCCCGATCATCTCGTCGAACGTGCGATAGCCGAGCGCGGCCATGATCTCGCGGACCTCTTCGGCGACGAAGAAGAAGAAATTGATGACGTGCTCGGGTTGGCCCTTGAAGCGCTTGCGCAGCACCGGGTCCTGGGTGGCGACGCCGACCGGGCAGGTGTTGAGGTGGCATTTGCGCATCATGATGCAGCCGGCGGCAATCAGCGGCGCGGTGGCAAAGCCGAATTCGTCGGCGCCCAAGAGCGCGCCGATTACCACGTCGCGGCCGGTGCGCAGCCCGCCGTCGACCTGCACGGCAATGCGGCTGCGCAGCCGATTGGCGACCAAAGTCTGATGGGTTTCGGCCAGCCCGATTTCCCACGGCGAGCCGGCGTGCTTGACCGAGGTCAGCGGCGCCGCGCCGGTGCCGCCCTCGAAGCCGGCGATGGTGACGTGGTCGGAGCGCGCCTTCGACACGCCGGCGGCAACGGTGCCGACGCCGACTTCCGAGACGAGCTTGACCGAAACCGCGCCGTCCGGATTGACGTTTTTCAGATCGAAGATGAGCTGAGCCAGGTCTTCGATCGAATAAATGTCGTGATGCGGCGGCGGTGAAATCAGGCCGACGCCGGGCGTCGAGTGCCGTACCTTGGCAATGGTCTTGTCGACCTTGTGCCCGGGCAATTGACCGCCTTCGCCAGGCTTAGCGCCCTGCGCAATCTTGATCTGCATCATGTCGGAATTGACAAGATATTCCGCAGTCACGCCGAAGCGGCCTGATGCCACCTGCTTGATCGCCGAGCGCATGGAATCGCCGTTTGGCAGCGGCTTGTAGCGGTCGGACTCCTCGCCGCCCTCGCCGGTATTCGACTTGCCACCAATCCGGTTCATGGCGATAGCGAGCGTGGTGTGCGCCTCCCGCGAGATCGAACCGTAGGACATCGCGCCGGTAGAGAAGCGTTTGACGATCTCCTTGGCCGGCTCGACCTCCTCGGTCGCCACCGCAAGGCGGTCGTCGTCGGCCGCCGACTTCAGGCGGAACAGACCGCGGATGGTGTAAAGGCGCTCGGATTGCTCGTTGATGATCGCGGCATAGTGCCGATATTTCTCATACGAGTGGCCGCGCACCGCATGCTGGAGCGTCGCCACCGTGGCGGCGTTCCAGACGTGGTCCTCGCCGCGCACGCGCACGGCGTAATCGCCGCCGACGTCGAGCATGGAACGATAGATCGGTGCGTCGGAGAAAGCGTCGCGATGCCGGCGGACAGTCTCTTCGGCGATGCCCTCGACGCCGACGCCCTCGATGCGGGTCGCGGTGCCGGTGAAATACTTGGCGACAAACTCCGACTTTAAGCCGACCGCGTCGAAAATCTGTGCGCCGCAATAGGACTGATAGGTGGAAATGCCCATCTTCGACATCACCTTGAGCAGTCCCTTATCGATCGATTTGATGTAGCGCTTGACGATTTCTTTGTCGTCAAGCTTCTGCGGCAGCTCAGCCTTCATTGCGATCAGCGTTTCGAAAGCAAGATACGGATTGATCGCTTCGGCGCCGTAGCCGGCAAGGCAGGCGAAATGATGCACTTCGCGCGGCTCGCCGGATTCGACGACCAGCCCGACGGACGTGCGCAGGCCTTCGCGGATCAGATGATGATGCACGGCGGCGCAGGCGAGCAGCGACGGGATCGGAATCCGGTCGGCGCCGGCGCGGCGGTCGGACAGGATGATGATGTTGATGCCCTCGCGCACCGCTTCGTCGGCTTGCGAGCACAATGCGGCGAGCGCCGCCTCCATGCCATGGGTGCCGGCCTCGGCCGGCCAGGTCGTATCGAGAGTCAGCGACTTGAAATGGTCGCCGATATCGGAGATCGAGCGAATCTTTTCCAGATTGGCGTCGGTCAGAATCGGCTGATGCACTTCGAGGCGCTTGGTTTTCGATGAGCCCTCCAGGTCGAAAAGGTTCGGCCGCGGCCCGATAATCGAGACCAGACTCATGACCAATTCTTCGCGGATCGGATCGATCGGCGGATTGGTGACCTGGGCGAAGTTCTGCTTGAAATAGGTAAACAGAAGTTTCGGCTTCTCCGACAGTGCCGAGATCGGTGTGTCGTTGCCCATGGAGCCGACCGCTTCTTCGCCGGTCGTCGCCATCGGCGTCATCAGGATTTTCAGGTCCTCCTGGGTGTAGCCAAACGCCTGTTGCCGATCGAGCAGCAACAGGTTCGAGATCGGAGCGCCTTCCGACGACGCCGGCAGTTCTTCGACCAGAATTTGGGTGCGATCGAGCCACTCGCGGTAAGGATGGCTGCGTGCCAGCGTTGACTTTAACTCTTCGTCGGGAATGAGCCGGCCTTCCTCGAGGTCGACCAGCAGCATCTTGCCCGGCTGCAGCCGCCACTTGGTGACGATCTCCCCCTCCGCTATCGGCAGCACGCCGACTTCCGAGGCCATGATAATGCGATGGTCGCGGGTGACGATGTAGCGGGCGGGGCGAAGGCCGTTACGGTCGAGCGTGGCGCCGATCTGGCGGCCGTTGGTGAACGCGATCGCCGCCGGGCCGTCCCACGGTTCCATCAGCGCGGCATTGTATTCGTAGAAATTCCGCCGCTGCTCATCCATCAGCGGGTTACCGGCCCAAGCTTCCGGAATCATCATCATCATCGCGTGGGCGAGCGGATAGCCGCCCATCACCAGAAATTCGAGTGCGTTGTCGAAGCAGGCGGTATCGGACTGGCCTTCGTAGGAGATCGGCCAGAGCCGGCTGATGTCCGCTCCGAATTTGGGCGACGAGACCGAAGCCTGCCGCGCCGCCATCCAGTTGTTGTTACCGCGCAGCGTGTTGATCTCGCCGTTGTGCGCGATCATGCGGTAGGGATGAGCCAGCGACCAGGCCGGGAAGGTATTGGTCGAGAAGCGCTGGTGCACCAGCGCCAACGCGCTCTCGAAATCCGGATCGTGCAGATCGGGGTAATAAGTGCCGAGCTGATCGGCGAGGAACATGCCCTTGTAGATGACGGTGCGGCAGGAGATCGACACCGGGTAATAACCGGACGCGCGCCGGTCGCGCTTGCCATAAAGCGCGCCGGAAACCGTCTTGCGCAGAATGTAAAGCCGGCGCTCGAACTCATCTTCCGACTGTGACTTCGGATTGCGGGCGATGAACACCTGCTTGTGCACCGGTTCGGTCGGCTTGACGGTTTCGCCGAGCGTCGAATTGTCGGTTGGCACGTCACGCCAGCCGATGATGGTCATGCCTTCGCGCGCGGCGACCTCGGCGTAGGTATCCATGATCTCGCGCCGCCAGCCCGCGTCATGCGGCAGGAACAGCACGCCGACGGCATAGTGGCCGGGCGCCGGCAGCTTGAAACCGAGCTCGGCTGCCTTCTTGGCGAAAAACTTGTGCGGGGTCTGCACCAAAATCCCCGCGCCGTCGCCGGCGCGCGGATCGGCGCCAACGGCGCCGCGATGTTCAAGATTGACTAGAATGGTCAGCGCGTCTTCGACGATCTGATGCGACTTGCGACCCTTGATGTCGGCAATAAAGCCGACCCCGCAGGAATCTTTTTCCAGCGCCGGATCGAAAAGCCCAAACGCTTGCGCGTCCATCGTCATTCTTCAGCGCTCCTCGACGGCTGTGCGGCGCCGTCGCGAGACGAGACACAATTTCGCGCGCCAACGCGTCCTCACGCGCTCGAACGGAGCAGGAGGAAACGTTGCGCCCGCGGGCGAAGCTTTCGTTTTGGAGGCAACCTTCGTGCCGTTGCCCGGCAATTGGCTGCTTTGTGCCGCCGTCCGACGCGCCCTCGCCCTCGGCGGCTGGCCCCCGCGCATCTTTGCCGGTTTGTTCGGCCGCGCGCGCTCTGACCACCAATTAGGACAGCTATGCTGTCCTATACGCAACATGGCAGACTCCTGGTGCCGACACAAGGGCGACCACCCCGGCGAGTGGTGAGAAGGTGCGGATTTCAGCCCTTGCACTTCGATTTCGGCACGGTCCTGCGCATGCAAGTGGACCACGGGCGGCGCGGACGCGCAAGCAGCGAGGTATAGTTGGCCTCAGACTGGCCCGGCTACGACGGCCAGCCGCGTTATCTTGTGTTCGAGATAAGCCCTCAGAAACGCGTTGTAATTCTTGAAGGACACGCAGCCGAATGAGTTGCCGTTCGGGCCGAGCATGTAAGTATGGGCCAACAGCCCACTGCGGCCGAAGACTTTGCCGCTGTCGACGGGGATAAGCCGCAGCGCCTGCACGCCGTGGAACAGGCCTTCCCGCAACTCAAGATCATAAACATCGGGAGGCGTGGCGCCGCGATTTTTTTCGTCAACATGTCTTGGATCATCGAGCAAGCTGCCGCGTCCCGAATGCGCCTCCAGGACAGTCCCATCGGGCAGATAAACGGCGTGCGTGGAGATGTCGTAAACCGCGGTTTGACGATCGTAGCGGCCGCGGGCGTTCTGTGCGGCGTCGAAACCGCCGTCGTCAAGGGCCGCATAGGCGAGCGTCACCGCAGCGGGCGGCTTACCGAAGAGCTTATCGAAGACGGTCCGCATTTCGGTTGCGGCGTGATCGCGGACTTCAGCGGTCGCCGTGCGCAGCGATCTGGCGGGTAAAGGTGATACCGCATTCTGCGCAAGCCGATCAGCCCGTGAAACCGTCGACGAAATTTCCCGCCCCAGCGTCGTGGTGAGACGGCCGAACGCGACCTTCCCTCTATCGCTGCTAACCTCGACCGTCGGGGTGTACGAAAATTTCGCGGGAACCGAGCCCATCAAGAAGTGAGGGTCAAGAAGAGCGAGCATCGTGTCTGTTTTGATCGACCGCCGCGCGTAACGGCGCATGGCGTCCAGCTAGCTTTGCGTAGGCGCTCGCAAGGCTCGACGGCGTGACGCGCGGAGGCGCCACAGCGGCCGTTGCGCTTGGCAAATCGTCCGGCGGTTGCTCGGCAGCAGTGCCATGGAGGTTCGCCCAAACAATCCAGGTACACGCCAACGCGACGCACGCGCACGCGATTCCGCCGAGTGTCCGTAGCGGGATCGCCTCGTCTGATGAACGTTCATGATGATAATCTTCGCAAACGGAACGCGGCACGCGACTGAACGTCATTACCCCTCGGTCCCCGAATAAAGCTACGTTTCGACCGGCGTTCGAAGGCCTCATTTCGGCCATCGATGCGAACCGGTGGTTTAGGCACGGCCCGATCAACGATCGCGCCGAGCGGCCGCCGGACCTGCACAAAACATTAATGCGACTTTTCGTTAAATGCTGATTAAACGAATTCCACTCGATGCTATGGTTCCGGCTTGATGCTGAGCTACGACCCATGACCGATAGGCACGATCACCCCGTTCATGCCCGCGCGGATACCGAACGCTGGAAGCACGATGGCGTGCGGGTCATTCCTGGCAACCAACTCGACCCGAACGTGCCGTCCACGCCGGGCATGGATCGCAAGGCGGCAATTAATTTCGCCCGTGCCGGGGCGCAAAAACTGTGGGCTGGCACGGTGACCATCAAGCCAGACGCGAAGACCGGCGCGCACCATCACGGTCACCTCGAAAGCATCATCTACGTGGTTCGCGGCAAGGCGCGCGTGCGTTGGGGCGAGCACCTGCAATTCACCGCCGAAGCCGATCCCGGCGATTTCATCTTCATTCCGCCTTACGTTCCGCATCAGGAGATCAACGCCAGCCCGAACCAGGTGCTCGAATGCGTGCTGGTGCGCAGCGACGGCGAGGCGATTGCCATCAATCTCGACATCGAACCGGTCGAAAAGCCTGAAACGGTATTGTGGGTTGACCCGATCCACCGCGATCCGGCAGCCAAAGATTGAAAAAGGGGGAGGAATGAAACCAGGCCATTTGCTCGCTGGCGTGCTCGTCGCGGCGATCGGTATCGGCGTCCCGACGGCGAAGGCACAGAACGATGTTCTGCGTGTCGGAATCATCACCGACATGAGCGGTCAGTACAAAGATGGCAACGGGCCGGGATCGGTAATCGCCGCGCAGATGGCCGCTGAAGAGATCGGCGGCAAGGTGGCCGGCCGCAAAATTGAGATCATTTCCGGGGATCACCAAAACAAGGCGGATATTGCCAGCGGCATCGTGCGCGAATGGATTGATAACCAGCACGTCGACGTCATCGCCGAAGGCGTCAATTCCGCTGTCGCGCTCGCGATCATGAATGTCACGCGCGAGCGCAACAAGCTGTTCCTGATTTCCGGAGCAGGCTCCTCCGACATTACCGGCAAGAACTGCACGCCGACCAGCATTCATTGGACCTACGACACCTACGCGTCCTCGAACGCAACCGCCAAAGCCGTGGTCAAACGCGGCGGAAAGTCCTGGTTCTTTCTCACGGCCGATTATGCTTTCGGGCATGCGCTTGAACGTGACGCGAGCAAAATGGTCATCGCGGCCGGCGGCAAGGTGCTCGGCGCGGTCCGCCACCCGTTTAACACCGCCGATATGTCGTCCTTCCTGTTGCAGGCGCAGGCGGCCAAGCCTGATATCCTTGGTCTCGCCAATGCCGGTGCCGACTTCCGCAATGCGGTGACGCAAGCCGACGAATTCGGTATCCGCACTGCCGGAATCCAGATCGTTGCTTTGCAGGTGACCTTGAGCGACGTGCCCGCGCTCGGCCTTGAGCACGCGCACGATTTGCTCTTCACCGATTCTTTCTATTGGGATCGGACGCCGGAAACGCGGGTTTTCGCGCAAGCCTTTTACAAGCGCCATGATGCCATGCCGACGTCGTATCAGGCCGGAGTCAATTCAGCTTTGCGGCACTATTTCAAAGCGGTCGCCGCCACGAACTCGACCGATACGGCGACGGTGATCGGCTGGATGCGCCAAAATCAGGTCAAAGATTTTTTCGCGCAAGGCGGCAAAATACGCGAGGACGGCCGCATGGTGCATGACATGTATCTCATGCGCATCAAGAAACCCGAAGAATCAGGGAGCAAGTGGGATCTGTACGAGTATCTGGATACTATCTCGGGCGATCAGGCCTTCCGCCCGCTGGCGGAAGGCGGCTGTCCGCTTGTTAAGCCGTAGCTGCCCGCAGTCGCCAGGGTAATCGGCTAAAAGTTCTAAACGGCGCCCAAGCGCCGCCGCAATTTGGAGTAACGTTGTTGAAGCGCGGGATTACCACGCGCTCGGGGTAGGGGATCTCGTCTGTGAAGGCCGAGCTGGTCGGACTAGCCGCGATGTTTCTGGCTGCTTTGCTGTTAGCTGCCGTTCCCGGCTACGCGCAGTCACCGGCGCCGCTTCCCGCGCCGGGCTTCATGCCTCCTTACGAAATCACCAAGATGGTCCGCTCGGCCGGTTTCGAACCGCTGGCGCCGCCGCTGCGTCAAGGCACGACCTACGTGCTACGCGCCACGGATTTCCGCGGCATCCTGATGCGCCTCGTGGTCGACGCGCATAGCGGCGCCATCCGCGCGGTCAATCGCATCGTACCGGGACCCGGGCCTTACGGCCCGGTCGGCATGGTGTCGTCGCCTTACGGCATGCCGCCGCCTTATGCAGTTCTGCCGGACGCCGACGGTCCGGAACTGGCGCCGGAACAAGCGGCGCTGGCGCCACCGGAGTTGCCGGTGTCGCATACAGCGGCGCATTCCTATGACCTAAGCCCACCGCTGCCGCGGCCGCGCCCGGCCGAACTCGCCGCGCGTGAGCCCAAGGCAACCGTCAAGCCGGTCGATCTGCCGGCGGTCAAGCCAGTTGAACAATCTGCGGCCAAACCTGAGCCCAAGCCGGGTTCCAAGCCGAACGCAACGGTATCGGCGCCCACCGCCCCCGCGCCGAAACGGCCGCCGCCGCCCGCGATCCCGGATTAAGCGGGGCGCGGCCAAAGCGCATCCGCATTGCTTCACGTCGCCCGCAATGACAGTCTGAGCCCCGGAGCAATTTAGCCAATAAGTACGCGGCGCGAAGCTGCGGCTGCTCCGGGAGGGAACGCAATGGCTGCGGATGCAGCGGTCACTGTTGCCGCCCGCCTCGATCGTCTGCCGTCCACCCATTATACGCGCAAGCTCGTCACGCTTCTTTCGCTTGGCGGCTGGTTCGAGTTTTACGATCTTTTCTTCACCGCTTACGTCGCGATCGGGTTGTTCAGGGAAGGCATTTTCACCCCTACCACCAAGGGCCTGTTCGACTTCACCGGCTTTGCCAGTTTCGTTGCCGCGCTGTTTGCCGGAATGTTCGTTGGCACGCTGGTTTTCAGCTGGGTTTCCGACCGCTTCGGGCGCCGCTCCATTCTGGCGTTCGCGCTGCTTTGGTATTCGATCGGCGCCTTCATCATGGCCTTCCAGCGCACGTCGGAAACCATCGATTTGTGGCGGTTCATCGCCAGCGTGGGGTTGGGCGTCGAGCTGGTGAACATCGATTCCTATTTGTCGGAACTGGTCCCCAAAGGACGGCGCGGGCCGGCCTTCGCCTACATGAACTTCGTGATGTTTACGTCCGTGCCGGTGGTGGCGTTTCTCGCCTGGCAGCTCGTGCCGCTGACGATCTTCGGCCTCGCTGGCTGGCGCATTGTCGTCATCATCGGTTCGGTCGGCGCGATCGTGATCTGGTGGATCCGCCGCAGCTTGCCCGAATCGCCCCGTTGGCTCGCGCAGCACGGCCGTCTTGCCGAGGCGGACAGTGTGCTTGCCGAGATGGAGCGCCATGCGCGCGCCGAAACCGGGAGCGAATTGCCTCCGCCGGAAGTCGTGGCCGGCGAACTAGACCACAAGCCCGGCGCGTGGACGGAGATGTGGAGCCCGATTTATCGCGGCCGCACCATCATGCTGGTGATTTTTAATTTGGTGCAGACCATCGGATATTACGGGTTTTCCAGCTGGGTGCCGGCGTTGCTGATCTCGCAAGGAATCGGCGTCACCAGATCGCTCGCGTATACCTTCATCATCGCGGTCGCTGCCCCGATCGGTCCGCTGATCGGCGTCTATTTCGCCGACCGTTTCGAGCGCAAATGGCAGATCGCCTGGGCCGCGATTGGCATCGCCGTGTTCGGGCTTCTGTTTGCGCAACAAAGCAGTGCCGCCGGCGTGATCGCGTGCGGGCTCGTCATCACGCTCTGCAACAATTGGCTCGCCTTCTCGTTTCACGCCTACCAAGCAGAGCTTTATCCGACCCGCATCCGGGCGCAGGCGGTCGGCTTCGTTTATTCGTGGAGCCGTTTCAGCACGATCTTTTCCGGCTTCATCATCGCCTTTTTCCTCGGCCGCTACGGGACGGTCGGCGTTTTCACCTTCATCGCCGGCGCGATGGTGATCGTGTTCGTCGTGATCGGCTTCTTCGGCCCGGAGGTCACTAATCGGCGGCTGGAAGCGATCGCGGCATAAAAAAGCGCCCCGGAAAAACCGGGGCGCTGAACGCTTTACTCACGCTACGCTTACGCAGCCTGTTTTTGCTCGGCGAGCTTCTGCTCGACGGCTTTGCCGTTGCCGATCGGGATCTGCCGGGGCTTTTTCGCCTCGGGGATCTCACGCACCAGATCAACGTGCAGGAGACCGTGCTCGAGCTTGGCGCCCTTGACCTGAACGAAGTCGGCGAGCTGGAACACGCGCTCGAAGGCGCGGGCCGCGATGCCTTGGTAAAGCACGTCGCCGCGCTTCTCTTCCTCCTTGGCGTTCTTCTCGCCGCGGATGGTCAAGGTGTTTTCCTTGGCGACGATTGAAAGCTCGGTCTCGGCAAATCCGGCTACCGCGACAGTGACGCGATAGTCGTTATCGCCGATCCGCTCAATGTTATAGGGCGGGTAACCGGGAGCCGACCCGTCGATGCCCTGATCAAGCAGCGAGAAAAATCGATCAAAGCCGACGGTGGAACGATAAAGTGGTGCAAGATCAAAAGTTCGCATGGCATATCCTCCTTCTGAAGCGACATGCGGGGGATCCGCCTTAAGGGCCGGATCCATGGATGATGTGCAGCCTGTCTGGCCTGCACCAAGCAAAAATGGGGATGTCCTTGCACGCCTGCAAGGGGTCCTAAACAATTGGTAAATAACAGATTATGAAGCTCGTCTCGATCCCCGCCAATCCCGTTCCCGACAACGTCGTCACCGGCATGCTGAAAACACCCGATGGCGTGTCGCTACGCTTTGCCCGCTTTACGCCGCCGTCGGGCCGGCGGGGCACCGTCTGCATTTTCCCGGGCCGCACCGAGTGGATCGAAAAGTACTTCGAGACCGTGCGCGATCTGCGCGGCCGCGGTTTCGCGGTCGCCATTCTCGACTGGCGCGGCCAGGGCCTTTCGGATCGCGCTCTCGCCAACCGCCACAAGGGATATGTCGGCAGCTTTTCCGAATACGATACCGACCTCGAAACCTTCATGCGGGACGTGGTGCTGCCCGACTGCCCGCCGCCGGTCTTCGCGCTCGCGCATTCGATGGGCGCCACGGTGGTCATCCGCGCAGCATATCGCGGCCAGCGCTGGTTCGATCGTATCGTGTTGTCGGCACCGATGCTCGGCATTGCGATGATGCACTCGATGGCTATCGCAGCCGGCGTTGTGTGGGGAATGCGGCAGTGGGGCTTGGGCGCTATGTATGTGCCGGGCCGTTATGAGGGCGTGCTCGATTTGCGGCCGTTCGCTGGCAACATCTTCACCGGCGATCCGGTGCGCTATGCACGCAACGCGGCCGTGGTGGAGGCGGAGCCGGCGCTCGGGCTGGGTGGTCCGACCGTTGCCTGGTGCGATGCCGCTTTCCATGCCATGCGCGCGATGAGCGACCCGAGCTACCCGGCGCGCATCCGCCAGCCGATCCTGATCGTCGGCGCCGGCCGTGACGCCATCGTGTCAAACACCGCGATCGAGGACTTCGCCCTGCAACTACGTGCCGGCTCGCATCTCATGGTCAGCGGCGCCCAGCACGAGTTGCTGATGGAGCAGGATCGCTATCGCTCGCAATTCTTGGCGGCGTTCGACGCTTTCGTGCCCGGCACGCCGCCGTATTGAGTTCCTTTTTGCGGTCGGCGCCGACGCGCGAGTCACAAGTTTTTGCGGGCCCGCTTCACAAATTTGACCGTTTCCTGGTTTCTAAACTCCCCAACACGGGGAAGATCAGGACCGGGCCGATCTTTTCAGCTCACGTTTCGTTGGCTCTATTAATTGCGATGGTGGCGGTCTCCTGTCTTTTCGCCGCAGCGACGTATTCCAGTGTTGAAATCGCCTGGCGCCGCTATATCCGAGAACTTTCGGGATCCGGACAACGGCGCCGCCCGCCGAGGGCGGTCGGCGCGCCGCCGGCACTCGCCTTCAGCCTGAGCCGGGCGCCGCAACGACAGCTTCGCCTAACCTTGGTCGAGAGAATATGTATCTCCCAGGACGCCGGAGGGTAGCCGCGCGCCGGCCGGGCCGATCAATTCATCGATGCAAGACCGCCATTGCCTTCGCGTGCACACGCTTGTCGCCGGCGGCGATGATACTTCCACCCTGGTGCGGCTTGTCATTATCCCAGGTGGTGACGATACCCCCCGCGCCCTCGATGATCGGAATGAGCGGCAGCACGTCGTAGGGCTTTAGCTCTGTTTCGATCACGAGATCGACGTGGCCGGCCGCCAGCATGCAATAGGCGTAACAATCGCCGCCGTAACGCGACAGCCGCACTGCCTCTTCGACACGCCGGAAGGCGTGCCGGTCGCGCTCGCGCATCAACAGCGGACTGGTGGTCAACAGCACGGCATCATCGAGGCTTGCGCACGGGCGCGTACGCAACGCGCGATCGCCGGCCGGGCCGCGGTAGCTTGCGGCCTTGCCGTCGCCGGTGAATTGTTCGCGCGTGAATGGCTGATGCATCATGCCGTAGATCGGCTCACCGCGGCGCGTGAGCGCAATCAGCGTGCCCCATGCCGGCATGCCGCAGATGAAGGATTTGGTGCCGTCGATCGGATCGAGCACCCAGACATATTCGGCGTCGGGGCGTTCAGCGGGAAATTCCTCGCCCAGGACGCCGTGCTCGGGGAAAGTCTTCTTAATCAGCGCGCGCATGGCGGCTTCCGCTGCCCGATCTGCGGCGGTGACCGGATCGAAGCCGCCGGACAGGCTCTTATTTTCGATGCCGAGTGCGCTCCGGAAAAATGGCCGGATGGTTTCGCCGGAAACGGTGGCGAGTTCGTCCACGAACGCTGCAAAGTCGATCGCGGTCATGCGTTCCCTCGCGGGTTCGAGTATCGAAGTCCGGCGACATCGGCAGATGCGGTGTTGCCGATTGGCAACGCTCGCTGACCAAACGGGATTGGGCGGCTACAGCCTCAGGTTCCGAGATGACTTCTTGCCCTAATTTTACGCAAACGCACACGACAACTGGGTGTTACGCGGAAGCCATTGCACAACTTCAGTTTTTGGCGTTGCCGCCGACGAATTGCGGGCGTCTAAAGCCTGTGGAAGACCTGCCCTGCACAATTTGCAGGAGATTTCCGGGGAAAATGCCGGTCGAATGGGTCAACAGCACTTGCGTTTTGTGCGTCGCGGTGTATGTTGCTGCAGTGCGGTAGAGGGAGATCGTTCTCCTTGCCTACCGTCGCCCTCCTTGGGCGTTTCCTCCCTAGACTTGGGCCGCTTGCATTGCGAGCGGCCCTTTTTCTTTGCCGACGGGTCTGTCGGGCCGTGCGATCCGGCGCCCTACTCGGCGGCCGCACGATAGGGGCGCAATTCCTCCAGCGGTACCGCCGCCAGCCGATCGGCCAGGGTGCCGAATTCTTCGGCCAGCTTCGCAAAATTTGCCGACTTCTGATAGCGGCGTTCATCCATATACAGCGCGCGGTTGATCTCCAGCTGGATGGCATGCAGACCGGCGGTCGGATTGCCGTAATGCTCGGTGATGAAGCCGCCGGCATAAGGCTTGTTGCGGCTAACGACGTAGCCGAAGTCGCGCATCGTCGTCTCGATCGTCTCGGCAATTAACGGCACGCAGCTCGTGCCATAGCGGTCGCCGAGCACCAAATCCGCCCGCGGCCGCTCCTCCCTGGTGCCTGGCGATGACGGCATGGAATGACAATCGATCAGCATGGCGGCGCCGAAATCGCGATGCAGCCGCATGAATACGCGCCGCAAGGTGCGATGATAAGGCTTGTAAAGCCCATCGATGCGCTTGAGCGCCTCGGCGACCGATATGCGCTGATCGTAGATTTCCTGCGCATCGCCGACCACGCGCGCAACCGTGCCGAGCCCGCCGGCCACGCGCATCGAGCGAGTATTGGCAAACGACGGCAGCCGCCCGTCGAACATGCGCGGATCAAGCTCGTAGGGTTCGCGGTTGACGTCGACGTAACAGCGCGGAAAGTGCGCGCGTACCAACGGGTAACCGCGCGTGACCACGCCGGCGATCAGTTCATCGACGAACGAATCTTCGGAGCGGCGCAAGGTCGCGAGGTCGAGCCGCGAGGTCAGCAGGAATTCGCGCGGATAAACGCGCCCGCTATGCGGCGAATTGAACACGAGCGGGGCAGGGCATTCGGGCGGCTCAAGCGCCTCAAACGCAGGATTGGATTCGTCCTTGATTTCCCACATAGCGCCGGTCGGCCTCGATACGGCTTTAACGGTCCAGCAATCGAATATCGATCCGTAGCGTGCGCCGACTGCTATTGTCCAGCGTGCCGGGCGGCACAACCTTCACCTCATGTTTACCCGGCATCGGGCTTATGGGACGAAGGGGGCCGGCCGGTGCGCCGGGATCGAATGGCAATGCCCAAAATCCTGCTGGCGGAAGACGACATCGACATGCGGCGTTTTCTCGTAAAGGCGCTGCAAAATGCGGGTTACGAGGTCATGTCCTATGACAACGGCATGGCCGCCTACCAGCGTCTGCGGGAAGAGCCATTCGAGCTTCTGCTCACCGATATCGTGATGCCGGAAATGGACGGCATCGAGCTTGCGCGGCGCGCCGCCGAACTCGACCCCGACATCAAGATCATGTTCATCACCGGCTTCGCGGCGGTCGCGCTCAATCCGGATTCAAGCGCCCCCAAGCACGCCAAGGTATTGTCCAAACCGATCCATCTGCGCGAGCTGGTCAACGAAGTGCAGAAAATGCTCGCCGCTTAAACGCGGACCTGCAATCCCATCATTTCAAAAATCCGAAGCCTTGCCGACCGGCTGGCTAGCATGGGCTCGGCCCGCTATGCGCGCTAATCTCCCGCCCTCGCTCAAGGGGGACACGGCATGAAGGTCGAGAGCATTACGTATCCCATGGGGGCGCTCACAGCCGAGGGCGCGCTCGTCTACGAGGAGAAGGTTGCGCGTAAGCGGCCGGCCGTGCTGATGGCGCCGAACTGGATGGGCTTAACGGACAAGGCGATCGAGCGGGCCAAACTGGTGGCCGGCGATCGTTACGTTGTCTTCGTCGCCGACATGTACGGGAAGGGGACGCGGCCGGCGGATTTCCTCGCGGCGGCGACCTTGGCCAATCCGTTGCGGGAAAATGCGGCCGAGCAGCGAGCGCGGATACGCGCCGCCTTCGATACGCTCGGCGACGAAGGGCTGCGCCGCAAGCTGACCGATCATCGCCGCGCGGCCATCGGCTTTTGCTTCGGCGGCGGCAACGTACTTGAGCTTGCGCGCGATGGCGCGGATTTCGCGGCGGCGGTTTCGATTCACGGCGATCTGAAAACCGCGGCGCCGGCCAAGGCGAGGGCGGTCAAGGCGGCGCTCCTTGTCACCCACGGCGCGCCGGATCCGGTTGCACCCAAGGCCGATCGCGACGCCTTCGAACAGGAGATGGATGCAGCCGGGGCCAAATGGCAGATGCTTGTCTTTTCCGGTGTGCTGCACGCCTACACGGATCGGGGCGTTCATAATCCGCCGGTTGCGGCTTGGAACGAGCCGGCGACGCGCTACACTTACGCGCTGACGCAGCAATTTATTGCCGACGCGTTCGTTGGGCGGCTGTAACCGGCTGCCCGGTCCGTGGCGTAACGGCGGCTAGGCCTGCCGGCGTTTTTCGTGCGCCGGGCGCTGTTGGTGGAACGCGTCACGTATGCCGCTGTGAACATTGCGGGCCACGGCGGCGGATGCCCGTGCAACTTTGCGCGCCTGTTTGCGCTCCACCACGAGAGGTTTGGCGAGGGACAGCTCTTTTTCCGTTTTCTGCACGGCCTTTGAGGCGGCTTTCGGCGGTAGCGTGGCGACAAGTTTGGCGGCGGATTTCGCCGGTTGCGGCTTTGTCTGAGCACGGCCCGCTTCTGTCGGCGAAGGCTCATCTTTCAATTGCGACTGCTCAAGCTCGGCGAACGCCGGTAACTGGCGACAGGGCAAAAGCCGGACGAAAGTGAGTTTCGAATTGCCGATCGGTGATTTTCGCCACGCCTCGATGGTGAGACCGGTGACGCGCACCACGTAGTTGCGGGTTTCGCGCGGCAAGGCACGCCGGCGGTCGAGCCACTCGCCGACCCGCCGCGGACCAGCATTGTAGGCGGCGGCGGCAAAGCCGAGGTTGCCGAAATGCTCGCGCAAAGTATGCAACAGCCGCGCCGATGCCGGGATCGCTTGCCGCGGATCGAACGGGTCGCCGAGGCCTTCTTCTGCAGCAACTTGCGGCATAAACTGCGCGATGCCCTGCGCGCCGACCTTGCTCACCGCGTCGTGCTTGAGCCGGCTCTCCTGCCAGATCAGGTTGGCGAAGAAGGGAACCGGCAGCTGGTAATCCTGCGCCGAGATCATCAGCGCCTTGCACAGCCCTTCAAGCGAATCGACGACGTCGGCGTCGGCATTTGCGTCGGTGCTGGCGGGCACTGGCAGCGGCGGCATGGCTGCCTGTTCGCCCTGGTCGTGCGCGGCATCGGACGATTCGATCGCAGGGAGCGCGTTGAGCAGCGCGCGATCGCTTTTGCCGAGCACCACGCCGAGATTCAACGATGTCGAAATCGAACTCGTGCCGATTTCGGGCAACGCGTCCTGGAACTTTGTTTCTGGCGCGGCGCCCCGCACCCCGAACAACAAGATTGCCACAGCCAGCAATGGACGCATTCCCGCTCCCCGCAAAATCGTGCGTGCGCGGCGTCTGATGACGCCGCCGCGCAGATGAAATGAGAGAAGTCCCCTCGACTGATCGGGCACATGCCGGTCGCAAGCGGGCGCTTTTTTGGAAACAATGGGAATTCACCGGGTCGATTCACGGCGATTGCCGAGCCGGGATGTGGCGGGTCTGTGATTTTGAAACTTTGCGACGCCGGTGGCGCGGGGAGAGCCCGGGCGGTGAAAGTCAGATTTGAATTGTTATAAGCGGCTTGCGCCCTTGCAACGAAAGTCGGATATTAGTTACGTTCGTGACGATATTAGTTACGTTCGTGAGCAATTGCCGCGCGCCACCGATACCTGGGAGGTTTGATGGCAACGCACGAGACAAAAACCGACGCCAAAATCCGGAACAACGGGAACAAGACGCCGCAACCCGAAGCCTCGCTCGGCTATCAGCCCGGTTTCGGCAATCATTTCGTTTCGGAAGCCGTCCCTGGCGCGCTGCCCGTAGGGCGCAATTCGCCGCAACGGCCGCCGCTCGGCCTTTATGCCGAGCAGATTTCGGGAACCTCGTTTACCGCCGCGCGCGCCGAAAATCGGCGCACCTGGACCTACCGCATCCAACCCTCGGTGGTGCATCGGCCCTACGCACGCATTGACAACGGCCTGATCCGCAGCGCGCCGTTCAACGACATCGACGCTACTCCCACGCAACTCCGCTGGTCACCGTTTCCGATTCCGAAAAAGCCGACGGACTTCGTCGAAGGCATCATTACGCTTGGCGGCAATGGCGACGCCGCCACGCAGGTCGGCATGGCGATCCACGTCTACGCCGCCAACCGCTCAATGGATCGTCGCTGCTTCTACAATGCTGACGGCGAAATGCTGATCGTGCCGCAGCAGGGTCGTGCGCGTTTTTTCACCGAGCTTGGCGTGATCGAGGCGGCGGCGGGCGAGATCGTCGTTATTCCGCGCGGCTTGCGCTTCCGGGTTGAGCTGCCGGACGGACCGTCGCGCGGCTACATCTGCGAGAATTACGGTGCCATGCTGCGGCTCCCCGAACTCGGGCCGCTCGGCGCCAACGGACTCGCCAATCCGCGTGATTTTCTAGTGCCGGTTGCGGCATATGAGGACATTTCCGGCCGCTGGAGCCTCATTGCCAAATTCCAGCGCAATCTTTGGGCGGCGGACATGGATCACTCGCCGCTCAATGTCGTTGCCTGGCACGGTAATTTCGCGCCCTGCAAATACGATCTTGCCCTGTTCAACGTCATGGGCTCGGTCAGCTTCGACCATCCCGACCCGTCGATCTTCTCGGTGCTCACCGCGCCGTCCGATCTGCCCGGCGCTGCAAATATCGATTTCGTCATCTTCCCGCCGCGCTGGCTCGTCGGCGAGGACACCTTCCGGCCGCCCTGGTACCATCGTAACGTAATGACCGAGTTTATGGGGCTTCTGCACGGCGCCTACGACGCCAAGGCGGAAGGCTTCCTGCCAGGCGGCGCCAGCCTGCACAATTGCATGACCGCGCATGGTCCCGATGCCGAGACCTGGCAGCGGGCGAGCGAGGCGCCGCTCAAACCGCACAAAATCGAAGACACCATGGCCTTTATGTTTGAAAGCCGTTTCGCGCTACGGCTAACACGCTACGCGGTGGAATCCTCCGAATTGCAGCACGATTACTTCGAAGGCTGGCAGGGGTTGGATAAGCATTTTATCGGCGGATAAGAACCGGCAATTTCGGTATTATGGCGCAAGCGCCACAAGCGTTTCAGCAGGGACTGCCTACGTTTACGGACAGAACAGCCCCGGCTAACGCTGGAACTCGCCGGGGCTGAGTAACTTGGGTGACAACCATCCTTCGGGGGAAGGACGAAGTTGGTTACTTTAGTCCGATGGCGCAAATAGGCAATGGCCGAACTTCACGTCGTTACCGCTCTCCGAGCCAAGCGCGCCGAAATCAGCGGGCGCGTGAGCCATCGCTCGCAATTTTTACGGGAGCAGGACCACAAGCCTTTCGGCGCGCAACACCTAGCTAAAAGAAAGCCCCGGCCGGGACGAGACCGGGGCTAGGTAGTCGGGGACGGAAATCCCTCCGACTTCCCATTGTAGCCCTTTATTTGTTGCGTGCCGATGACCGAAACTCACGTCATATTCGCCGTCGGAGCCGAGCGCGCTGAAATCAGCGGACATGTTCACGACCTTGAACGCAAGCTCGCGCGTCATCGGGCAAGCCTCGCGGCTATCGACGCCACGATCCGGCTGTGCGACGTCTCGTTCCGACGTTGCAGCTGATGCCGCGGGCATTGCCGTCGCCCCGCACATGCCGGCGTTTGGACGCGAAAATCTAGGCCGCGGCGCCGGCGAAGTCCGGGACGGCGTCACGCAGCACGCGATAGATCGCTTCTCGTTCGTCGCGGGCGAGGCCCTGTTCAAGGAGTGCAAGCCAGCCGCGCATCGCCTCCATCGAAGGCTGCGCCGGACGGGCGGCAACGACGCCCTCGACCCCGATTTCCGACGTCGGTTCGCTGCGGGCGAACAACACCTCCTGCATGCGTTCGCCCGGGCGCGCGCCGGTGAACACTATATCGACGTCGCGGCCGGGCTCGAGGCCCGCGAGTCTGATCATGCGCTCGGCCAGATCAACGATCTTCACCGGCTGGCCCATATTGAGAACGTAGACGGCGACATCGGAGCGCTCGCGGGCGAGCGCGTGGCTCGCGGCGGTGACGACGAGATCGCAGGCTTCACGGATTGTCATGAAGTAACGCACCATGTCCGGATGCGTGACTGTCACTGGACCGCCGGCATCGATCTGCGCCTTGAACTTCGGCACCACCGAGCCGTTCGAGGCGAGCACGTTGCCGAAACGTACCGCAATCAGTCGCATCGGCGGCCGTCTGCTCTGCTCGCGGCGGGCGAGATCGGCGTCCAGCGCCTGGCAATACATCTCAGCAAAGCGCTTGGTCGCCCCCAGCACAGAGACCGGTTCGATCGCCTTGTCGGTCGAGATCATCACCATCGCCTCGGCAGCGGCGGCAGCCGCTGCGTCGGCGACGTTGACCGAGCCGAAGACGTTGGTTTTGACGCCCTCCTCCCAATTCTGTTCGAGCAGCGGCACATGCTTGAGGGCTGCGGCGTGGAAGACGATGTCCGGTTTGAAATCGGTGATCAGGCGCGTCAGTCTCGCGCGATCGCGGACGTCGGCGATGCGCCCGGTGATCGCCGTTCGCATTTTTTTGGTGGCGAGCGTTTCCATGACGGCATGCAGCGCCGGCTCGGAATTCTCAATGATGAGCAGCCGCTCGGCGCCGAAGGTAATGACGCGGTCGCAAATTTCCGCTCCGATCGATCCGCCGCCGCCGGTCACGACAACCGAGCGGCCTTTGAGGAAGCTTTCCAACCGCGCGTAATCGATCTTGACGGTCGGGCGCAGCAACAGGTCCTCGACATTGACGGGAGCGAGCCGCGGCGTCTCGCCGGCGTCGCCCAGCGACGGCAGCCGGCTGACCGTTAAACCCAGGCGGCGCGCCTGCATCAAAGCCGCTTCCGGCTTGGCATCCGGATCGAACGCAGATGGTGTGAAGATCAATCTCGCAATCTTGGTGCCGCGCTGTTCCAGATCGTTGATCACCGCATCGAGATCGTCGAAGCCGCCGAGAACCGGAACGCCGCGAAGGCTTTGCCCTTGATCGGCCGCGGACGGCGACAGGATGCCGGCCGGCCAGGTCTTGGTGACGGCCCCGCTCTCGATCGCGCGCAACAGCACTTCGGCGTCCGCCGCGCGCCCAAAGACCAGCGCCGGATTGGAATCCGGCGAGCGCGCGTGATGGCGGGTGCGGGTATAGCGGAAGTAGCGATACGTCATTCGCGCCGCGCTCAAGAATACGATCTGCAGAATCCAGTAAAGGACAATCGTAATCTTGCCGAAGAAGAACTGGCCGAGCACGTTCGGCGCCACCAGAACGTAATCGAGCGCCAGTAGCGATACGGCCAGCACCGACGACGCGCGAACGATATTCATCAGGTCGGGCAGCGAGGCGAAACGCCACTTCGATTCGTAGAGGTGAAACAGGAAATAGATGATGCCGGCGTAAAAGAGGAAACCAGGCAGGAAGAGCACAAGGGCGTGCCAGCGGTCCGCCAGACCAACGGCTTCGAACCGGATGTAAAAGCTCGCAATAATTGCGGCCGCCGTCACGATGAGATCGTGAGCGACAACGAGTGCGATGCGCGGGCTAACCCTCACTCCGAGCATTTGTGGTCCGCCGCCGGAATAAATCCGCTTTCCCATACCGAGCTTTTGGCCGAGGCGCTACCCTGGCCGCGCCGGCAAATACCCGCGCGCCAGCAGCAGAGAAACCGCATCGGCGAGCGAACCAGCACGCTCAACGAGAAAATCGTCCGCCCCGAGCCGCGCGACTGCGTCACGCTGCGGATCCGCTTCCGCTGGCGAGAGGAGGATACCGCCTCGCAGCCGCGCCGCGCGGCCGGCGGCAATGTCGGAACCGCGGTCGCCGACGATCCAGGAACACGCAAGATCGAGCTTCATGCGCTCGGCCGCCGCCAGGATCATCCCCGGATTTGGTTTGCGCCACGCGTGATCGCCGATATTCAAAGGCGCGCTGCCGCCGGCGTGATAGGCGCAAGCAAAAGCTGCATCGAGCCGCGCTCCGGCCTTTTGCAGCCCCGTTCCGAGCGCCGCCTGTACCGCATGAAAACCGTCCCAGTCGTAATAGCGCCGGGCGATGCCGGACTGATTGCTCACCAGCACGATCGGAATCCCCTGCCGGTTGCATCGGGCAATGGCCTCCGCCGCGCCCGGTAGCATCCGTAGATTCTCAGGCTTGCCGAGATAGCGCGTGTCCTCGACAATAACGCCGTCGCGGTCGAGAAACAGCGCCGCACGGCGCGCGAAATCGCCGGCGGTTACTTGGTACCAGACACCGCGGTCGGTATCGTAGCCACTCTGCGTCTGCGGCGCGCGATCGGTCACTTCGCCAGCGCGCCTTCCACCAGCGCGCAAATGGCATGCCCGGCAACCATGTGTATCTGCTGAATGATCGCGGTTTCGCGCGAGGGCGCGGCCAAAAAATATTGGCATAACGCGCGCATTTCGGTAGTTTCGGCGCTGCAGAAACCGATCGTAACCAAGCCGATGTCGCGCGCCGCCTTGAGCGCACGAATGACGTTGGGTGAGCGTCCCGACGTCGAAATGCCCAAAAACACATCGCCAGCACGGCCCAGGCCGCGCACCTGACGTTCGAAAACCTGCTCGAAGCCATAGTCATTTGCCACCGCCGTCAGAACGGACGTATCCGTGGTCAACGCAATCGCCGGCAGTGGCTGGCGGTCGAGCAGAAAGCGCGCAAGAAATTCCGCGGCCAGATGTTGCGCGTCGGCGGCGCTGCCGCCGTTGCCGGCGATCAAGAGTTTTCCGCCGCCGCGCAGCGAGCCCTCGATCGCCTGCGCGATCGCCGCGATCGTCGCGAGCAGATCACGATCCTTCGCTGCACTGTTCAGAACGGCGAGCGAACGATCGAAGTACGCGGCGATGTCGTCTTCCGGTATGCCACCCACGTTGCCCTGCCATCCCGTCAGCCGCGCCGATGCTACCGCGCGGCGCAAGCCGTCGCACCCCTCGGCGACTATCGCCCATTGCCGCGTTTGTATCAAACCAAGCGCCACCCTGTTTGGCCCGAGAGCGCGCATCGTTCAAGGTCGCAAATCTTTGCATTGGAAGCGCGGATCGGTGGCAATTCGCCAGCAACCCCAGTCCGTCGCGGCCTGCGGCAGCGTTGAGTTGTGCGATGATCTGCGGCCACAGCGTCGGATCAACAACCAAGTCGCCGCGGCCGCTGCTCGCCGTGCGCAGTTATTCGGCATTCACGGCGAAATTTCGCATGCGCCCGCACCCTAATGATTCGATAGGTGGTGTGCAAAGCGCCAACATCGCGCAGTTCGGCATTTACGTCGCTGCCAGCTTCGTCACCGCGGCCGGCCGGCAAGGCGGCACTGTCTTCAGTGAGACGGCGGAGCGCGCAAACCAGCAGCCGTTGGCACATCCGTCCGCGTAACAAAGCCTCGATATGGTCGCGCTCGCCGAGCGGGTAATTCGAACGTCGCGCAAACGCGCGGATTGGTCCCGCCCATTGCCGCGGCCGTTCGCCGGGTTAGGGCGGCGCGCAGCACCTAGTTAAGCGGGCGATGCTTCGCATTAGCGGGGTCAGCCAGGTGCGACAAGCGACAGTGGCGTTTAAGTGTCAATCTGGCCGTCTGTTGAAATGGTGCCAATCGGAGGCTAAAGCTTCGGCAATTCGGCGCTTGCGACCCTCAACGGACATTCGATGCCCCGCGAGGAAAACTCCTCATGCCAGTTTGGTTGGCGGATACAGCGATCGCCTAATCGCTAGGGCAAATTGGCGTAGGATTGTCGAGCTGCTCAAAATCGTCAGCAAATTGGCAAACGCTTCCGATTTTGAGGCACAGCGATCGCTTCTAGAGATCACGTACCCATTTTTGCCTTGATTGCTTTCATCTCTTTAGCACAGCCGACGCTCACTTCATTCTCATGTTGTTTGAGACATCCGAGTATTCTACCGCCGCCCAGAGGAACGCCGGGACACAACCTGTCAATGTCTTTTCTGCAATAGATAAAGGAGGGCTCAGCCGCGTTGGCCGTCAAAGTTAGTCCCGGAAGCGAAAGGAGTGTGAGCGAAAGCAAAGAAGCTATTGTCAATTGGCGGACAACCATTATCAGACCTCCCTCATCGTGTGGGCGGAGTGGCGTTACGCCTAGGCTAAAGCATCCTGATCTAGCTTTTGACTCAAATCAATCATCAAGGAATGTCATTTTTACCTCGCCGCGAATAATTTTCCGCTGGCGAGAATGTGACCTATTCACTATTGCATTCCCTGTCGTGTTATGGTCGCGGACGGTCCATAATTCCGCTCTGTGCAATTGCGAGAGGGCGCAAGCTGCGAGCCCTGACCGGCAGCTAACAGGGAGAAAACTCAATATGAGTAGATCGAGTAACCGTAGACATAGCTTATGTGGTCTGCTTGCGCTGTTTGCCGCCGTTACTGTGATAAGCATGCCGGCATCGGCACAGCAGCAAAATAAGCCCAACATTGTCGTCATCATGGGTGACGACATTGGCATGTGGAATATCGGGGCCTATCACCGCGGCATGATGGCAGGCCGAACGCCGAACCTCGACAAGATCGCCAAGGAAGGCATGTTGTTTACGGACTACTATGCCGAGGCAAGTTGCACGGCGGGTCGCGCGAACTTCATTACCGGAGAGCTACCAATCCGTACCGGCATGACCACAGTGGGCCAGGCTGGCGCAGCAATCGGTCTGCCGGCTGAAGCGGTGACTATTGCGACAGTACTGAAATCTATGGGCTACGCGACCGGCCAGTTTGGCAAGAACCACCTTGGAGACAGGAATGAGTTCTTGCCGACCGTCCACGGCTTCGATGAGTTCTTCGGTTATTTATATCACCTCGATGCGATGGAAGACCCGGCACATCCTAACTATCCGCAGAACCTGTTGAACGTTGTCGGCCCACGCAACATGGTTCATAGCTGGGCTACGGACAAGGATGATCCCACGGAGATGCCCCGCTGGGGCAAGATCGGCAAACAGAGGATCGAGGATGCCGGCCCGCTGTATCCCAAGCGCATGGAAACGGTGGACAACGAGATACGCGACCTTGCCATCAATTTCATGGACAAAGCCAAGCAGGATGGCAAGCCGTTCTTCGTCTGGCTCAACCCGACACGTATGCACATCGTGACGCATCTCTCGCCGAAGTATGAAGCAATGCGTAACTCGGAAAATGGCTGGTCGGAAGAGGAAGCCGGCATGGCCCAGCTAGATGACGATGTCGGTTTGGTGATGAAGAAGCTCAAAGACATGGGCGTAGACGACAACACGATTGTCGTATTCACCACCGACAACGGCACCGAAGTCTTTACCTGGCCCGATGGTGGTCAGACGCCGTTCGCGCAGTCAAAGGGAACAGTTCTTGAGGGCGGCTTCCGCGTGCCGGCGCTCATTCGTTGGCCCGGCCATGTGCCGGCAGACTCAGTGCAGAACGGAATCTTCTCCGGCCTGGATTGGTTGCCGACCTTTGCAGCCGCAGCCGGCAATCCGAACATCACCGAAGAATTGCTGAAGGGCAAGACAATCGGCGACCGGACTTACAAGAACCATCTGGATGGCTACAACCAGATGGCCGCCATCACCGGCAAAGGGCCGTCCGCGCGTCACGAAATTTTCTACCTCGGTGAAAGCACGATCGGTGCAGTGCGCATTGACGACTATAAGTACCGCTTCATTGATCAGCCGGCTGGCTGGTTGGGTGAAAAAACTCACCCGGACGTGCCTTACATCACTAACCTGCGCCTGGATCCCTTCGAGCGCACAGGTTGGCCCAACAACGGGACGAAAGACGGCGCGCAGCAATACTTCGATTGGTTCAAGTATCAATTCTGGCGCTTCGTGTTTGTGCAGCAACTAATGGCCAAGGAAATCCAGACCTTCCTCGATTATCCGCCGATGCAGCGGGGCGCGAGCTTTAATCTTGACGCGCTCAAGGCGGAGATGGCCAAAAAAATGGCCGAGGCAGAGGCGGCGGCCAAGGGCACTGGTCAGTAGTAGAAATAATTATTAGCGGGCGGCCTACGCAGAGGTCGCCCGCCTTTAAATTTCGTCGCAGCCCCCTTCATTTGCCGACCGCCGATGGTTAGTTCACGGACGCTTATGGCCCAAAGCGCCACTTGGTGCAGCGCAAGCAAATGTCGGCTTCCGGGGGTAAAGCTACAGTGACGCGGACATCACGCGATGCCGCAGTTTGACCCAGAGCGCGACTCGCAGTTGTTCGTTCGCTCAGCTCGCAGGCCATCGCGCCTATTTAGTCCGAACTGTGCTAACCGTTCGCAATGTCAGTTCGCGCAATTCCCGCGCTGGTCTGGTTCATGGCTGCCCTCGTCCCGATGGTAGCGTCGCAAATCGTGCGACTATATCAACACGATCCAGGAACTTGGATTTTCTGGGATTACGTCGGACGGTTCGGTGGGTTGGCGATATTAGCCGCCCTTCCTTCCGCGCGGATTGTTGCATTCCGACGGGAGAGCTCCGAATTGCCCTGCGGGAAGTCGCTTTGTGGATCGCCGGTATTGTGGTTGTTGATCACTATTTGGGTGGCTGGGCGAGACGGACGATCAGTACGGCATTGCCCGCAACGGTGCTTGGTGCCTACCCACACCCAAGTGGCTGGCTGTATTTGATGGACGTTGTGTTCGGCATTGCGCTTGTTGCCTGCAGCGAGGAAATCGTTTTCCGCCGGTGCGCGCGTCACCTGTTCCAAATCTACTTGGGTGATGGCTATGTCTCAGTTTTTGTCACCTCACTCCTGTTCGGTGCCTATCATTGGTGCGCAGGTGTTGGGAATATCGTCGAGGCGGCCATAATAGGCATTTTGTTGATGCTGTTCTTGCGGAGATCGGAGGCGCTGTGGCCAGTGGTTCTTGGCCACTATCTGACCGATATTGTCGACTTCGCATAGTAAGACGTGAGTCTTGGTCGATGTCGCCTTGTGGCCCGTTTCGACGGGTCGAGGCACGGATCGTCATGTCCGAAACTTGGGCATAAGCGGACTTGTTTCTGTTGCTGAAACGGCGCTGCTGACCCCAAAACGGGTTCAACGATGGCGTATCGCGACTGATCGAAATCGAAGACGACACGGCCGGAGACGAACGCCTTATTCCTGTCTAGAAATTAAAGAACTTTTTGCGCAGCGCGTCTTCGTATTGCTTCTTCGCGGCCTTCACCTTGCTGCGTAATTTGTCTTCGGCGAAGTGCGCACCCTCCCATTTATCGACTTCGGCTATTGAATGATCGACCGACGCAAGCGCCTCTTCCTGCTTGATCGCGGCTATCCATTCCTCCACCGCCGCCTTATAGGCGGTCCGCATCTGATCGAGTTCCGAAGTTTGCATTCCGCGCCTCAAGCTTGTTTTTCGCCGGCCGCGAGTCGCGTGGCATCGTGATGGATAATGTTTTCGCGATATGAGGATTTGGAGTCCGATAATATCACAGCATCGCCAAGATCGATGAAACAATTGTGACAAGTAAAAGCCGCTGCTCAGAGATTGTTTTGGGAGGAGCGGAAAATCAGGATGACGCCATGCAGGGTCGAAATGGTCGAAGATCGTTCGAGTTTCCCGTGTTTTTATTTGCGACGGAGTGTTGTTCTACTTTCGAGCTTTTGGGCGGTCCACAAGGAAGTATTTGAGAACGTAATCGTCCTCGCGGCCCGGAAGCGGATCACCGCACTTGCGGCAGACGATCTCTCGGTCCCGCGACTCCGGTCCTGCTTTAGCGCGAACAAGATTGTACTTCGCACGGCAAGTCGTACACTCAAAGGGCACGGTTTGTGAAGTCGGCATGAGCCCTCAGGTGTCAGGTGTGTGACTACTACCTGACGACATCGCATGCGACAAGCTGTATGATACGACATTAGCCGATGTAATTATGACAGTGGTTCAAGTACGACCGTCCGGCGAATAGCACAGGGGCCACAGCAAATTAGGACAAAGGCTTAAGCGCACGGGTTTTGCTTTTACTAATCTGTGACAGGGTGCTGTGTCAGAATGATGCCGGTGCTTGCGCGCCGCGGCAGTGCAAAGTGGCGACCCTGCCTAGCCCCCTGACTGCCATGAAAAGCGTCGGAGAATCGGCGGCCGCACACCTCGTCTCAATAAACCTGGGAATTGTCGCCGGAGGTTTATCGTCTCTTCGCAAACAAGCAGTACGCACGAGCCCACCGTGTAAAACTGGAGGAGGCCCATGGGCATGCTTATGGTTCGCTGCCCGAAGACAGGGCAAGCACTGGCGACCGGCAAAGCCGTTGATACTGCGACCTTCCGTTGCAGCCCTGTATTCTTCAGCCGGACCCACTGTCCGCTCTGCAAATCGGTGCACGAGTGGTTCGCCAAAGACGCATGGGTTAGTGATTCCGAGCATTCCGGAGTGGAGTGCTTAGAAAACTAGAATGTGACAGCTGTACGACATGAGAATTGACGAGTTGTTCATCTTCTAATTCGAAATTGAGCAATAGAAGCTGCCGCTGCGAATCATCGCGGCCTAACGCCTCGTCCTGCGCACCGGATTGCACTGATGAATGTACTCGCTTTCGCGTCGCGCAAAGGCGGGGCTGGCAAAAGTACCTTAGCCGCGCATCTTGCGGTCCACGTGTACAGGATGACGCGGGCCTGCCTGCTCGTTGATGATGATCCGCAGGGCTCGCTCACGCTGTGGAATGAATTGCGCGCCGAATACGGGCTGCCCTTAAAGATCGTAAAACGCGGCATTGGCCAGATTGTCAAAAAGGCCGAGCGAAACGGTGTGGAGTGGATTTTTATTGACACGCCACCCAATACGTCAGTGAGCGTCCTCGAAGCTATCGAGGCGGCGACACTCGTAATTATTCCTTGCCGCCCCGGATTGTTTGACATCGACGCCGTGCAGGACACTATCGCGTTCGCGCGGCAGGCGGGCACGCCTTACGCGGTGGTCTTTAACGCCGCACCACCAAAACGCCAGGAGATTGAAGCGCCAGCAGTAGCTTTGGCCCGTAATTATCTGGCTCAATTGGAAGTCCCTGTCTGGGGTGGGCAGATCACCCACCGGGCAAGCTTCTCGCTGGCACTTGGCGAAGCCGACGGAGTGAAAGAATGCATGTCGGACCCTGGCTCGTCCGGGGAAATTGCTGGCTTGTGGTCAGCGATCGAAAAGTCGGTCAAGGTAATCCACGGTGCTCGTGATAAAGCCGCCATGCACCGCGTTGCAGCCTAGCCTCGGCTCAAGCCGCGAGGTACCCACCCGAATTGTCCTCGATGTTCCCTCGTGTCGGATTTCGGCCGCGCCGTTCGTCTGCGTGCTTTAGATAGGCAGGCTCGCCAGCACGGCGCAGCGGCGCCCTAAAGGGACGCGAAGGTCAGTTTATCCTCAAATACTTTCTTGGGATCGCCATAAGAAACGTGCACGTGCCATTTAGTCGCGCAATTGTTGCAGGGGAAACCACACTCGCCTCCTACCGATGTCCCCAGTGAGACCACTAGAGCCTCTCTCCGTCAGAGAGGCTCTCTTTTTGCTTTGCGCTATTGCGCCCTTCGCCTCATGCAACCCGAGACATGAGAGAAGGTTCGCTAAGTCTCATGGCATGTTCGATTATTCGCCTAATATCTTTGATTGCTTTGATATCCGCGGGAAAAATCACTTCAAATGACCAGTCACAATTTGGACAGTGCCAAAAGTGCACGACATGAAGCCCATCCCGATAACCGCTCATATCT
Source organism: uncultured Alphaproteobacteria bacterium (assembly GCA_963747855.1). Classification (GTDB taxonomy): domain Bacteria; phylum Pseudomonadota; class Alphaproteobacteria; order Rhizobiales; family Xanthobacteraceae; genus BOG-931. The sequence goes on along the minus strand of CAVVGN010000001.1, from coordinate 745,109 downwards.
GGCGCAATTAGGTAATTGTCGCACCGGACGCAGTCTGCGCCGAAGCTTGAGCGACGGCCAAATGAAAACGTCCGCATGGCAACCTCCTGATACGGTGCCGACGTAGCGTGAGTAATTTACAGGAGTGTGGCAGCTACCTACGCGTCGCATCATCACTTTGATTTGACGACCCGCTCTCGCCCGCCGCCCACGGAACCTTTGGCACGTGCGCACAATGTCTCATGTCGGTCCCGAAGCGGATACTGCGCTAATCATCCGGCTATACCTTTTTGGTTTCGTATTTATTGGCTCAACGTTCTGCACGGATTTTTTTCGCATGGTCTTCAAGATGCTTTAAGGCGCTCAGATAGATTTGAAGCGCGGTTTCGGAGGCTGCTCTGCGGGCCGGCTGATCGACTTGACGAGGACGTCGAGAACCAAAAAGCACAATAGCGCCGCAACAAACTAGATGATCGGTTCGTCTAACAAATGCTGCTCCACCGTCGGTCCTGTCGCGAACCGGGGGATGTCGGCTTATTGTATGACACGCTGATGATGGTCATCAGATATAGCAGTAGGCCGCCTCGGGTGGGGCTAGATCGCCGATGGCATCGCGGTGCACACAAAAACATCGGATATTCCCGCTTTTTTAGCAATTCCTTTGGCGGCGTGGGCGGACGTTCAGCATTTCCCACGTGCTCGGCCCGTTCCGAGCGTGAGTTAGCGCCACTGCTCCATGACCTCATGTCTGGTTATGGCCCCAAAGCTGCCAATGTTGATCGGGCAGAGCATGTCCGTGCTGCCCGGGTATTTTAGACATCGACTTGTTCAGCTATCGCAAGCGCATCGTCAACCTCGATGCCGAGGTATCTGACGGTGCTTTCGATTTTGGTGTGGCCGAATTATTTGGGCCGAGCGTCTTTATTATGAGCCGGCGCATCGCGACGCTTGGGATTCCTTCCCTTATAGGGCATTATTAAGCAGGAAGCTTTTTTAGGGAGGCGAAGAATGGCAAAGTCCAAAAAGAGCCTTGACGGGCGTCACCGAGACAAGAGCGGACGGATCGATCGCAAGCACGGCAACACGAAGGTTGCGGCCTTGCGCAAGGAATACGGTGAGAGCTTCGCCAAGGGTCGGCGAGCGGATTTAATGCTGAAGAATCTGCTCAAAGAAACGGGTAGCGCTTCTTTGCATGACTATTTGAAGCAACATCATAAATAGCGGCTGCCGATAAGAAGAACCCGCCACGTAACTAACCTGCTGCGCAGTTATAAGTCCGGTTTATGGGAAAACCGGGAAGAGGCTCTGTTCGCAGGGACTAAACGTGCTCTGCTTTTTGCCTGGTGAGGTCGGCGCCGCTCCCGCGACGCAAAGTGGCGCCTGGTTTTGAGGAAACATGTCATGGGAATAAAGCTGCACTATCATCCGCTGTCGACCTATTCCCGCCGGGTCCGCATTGCGTTGGCAGAGAAGCGCATTTCGCACGAACTCGTTGTCGTCGACATGACAGCGCGCCGGCATCGTGAGCAGCCGTATCTGTCGCTCAATCCCTACGGCCGTGTGCCGACGCTCGAGGAGGATGGGTTCATACTTTTCGAATCGACCGCAATACTCAATTATCTCGAGGCAACCCGGCCCATCCCGCCCCTGACGCCGCCCGATGCGCGCGGCCGTGCGTTGGTCGACATGCACATGAAGTTGTGCGACCTACAGTTTACGCGCCACGCCGGAACGATCATTTTTCCCAAACGCTTCCTTCCTAAAGAACGATGGAATACCGCCGCGATAGCGGACGCCAAGGCGGAAATCGAGAAGCACCTGACGATCCTCGACAAGCACCTCGCTGGCAAAACCTACCTGGTGGCCGATCAGTTCTCGCTCGCCGAGGTGTGCTACGCACCGTTTGTGGAGTTCCTGCCGTTGATGGAAATCGCTCCGCCAAGGGAGGTCGCGTCGTGGTGCGAGCGCGTACTCGCTCGTCCAAGCGCGGTTGCAACACGGCCGGAGAAATAGCTCGAAGCAGGCCAAGGCGCCAATTAATCGCGCAAGGCGTTGGTCACTCTTGGCCCATCGCGTCATTTCGCTGCCGCTCTGTAACTCGGTCGCTTTCGGAGGATTGTGTTGCGAAACTCGGCCGCCTTTAGCCGCTGGGCTGGATTTGAGCGTTCGTCAGCTTATGGGTTTTCCGCTGAGAGCCTCTAACTGCGTGACCGAAGCTTACGCTGCACAGGGGACCTTGAGCGATGGCGGCGGTCGACAGAGAAACTTGACGAGACGCCGCAGGTTCTGAGCGGTTGCGGTCAGTAGGACCTCATCCTTGGCACCACTTAAGCCCCGCAGTCGAAGTCGATCGAGTTTGAAGATTCGCTTCATGTGAGCAAAACACATCTCGACCTTTTTGCGCTCCCGGCGTGATTGTTCGAAAGCGGCGGTTTTGGCCAATGCGCGGGCGACATCGCGTGCGTCCTCATGAATATCGCGAGGAATCCACCGCGAAGGAGTGTGAGGGCAGCACCGCATTTTGAATGCGCAGACATCGCAATCGCGCTTCGAGGCACGATAGCGAAGTGTACCGCCGTCGATGACTGTTCCGGTAGTGTGCAGCAGCTTTCCTTTCGGACAGATATAGACGTTGCGCTCCCGATCAAAGACGAAGTCGGCCCGGCTAAAGGTGCCATCGGTGCGTGCCGACTTGTCCCAGACCGGGATGTGCGGTGCGATCCGACGGTCCACCAACCACTTGAGCAGCCTGACCGCGCCATACGCGGTATCACCTGCCAACTGCCGCGGCTCAAGATCGAAGCGGTCCTTGACGCGCTGGATCATCGTCTCGGTGATGGCGATCTCGGCTATACGATTGGCGCGTGTACCTTCGGCGTCGACGATGATCCCGGCCTTGTTGTCGATCAGATAGTTGGCGTCGTAAGCGAAAAAGGCATCAGTGTTCTTCCTTGCAACCCATGCCGCCTGCGGATCGGTCAATGATACTTCTTTTGGCGGCTTGGGTCTGTTGCCGCCACCGCTCAAACCACCGTCATCACCGCCGTTCTCCTCGTCATGGTGGGCGGCATCAAGAGCGGCGAGATACTCGCGAACCGCGCGCGACGCTTCTTCGGCCCGTGGCCACGCAATGGGCTGATCCCCCGGGAGCCGTTTCTGCTTGCCGGCATCAGCTCTGATCAGGCTCGCATCGATCGAAAAACCCTCGCCACCAACCAGGCCAGCCGCAATGCACTTCGCCACTACGCCCTCAAATACCCGGCGTAACGCGTCGCTCTGGCGAAAGCGCTCATGCCGGGCACGGCTGAACACCGAATGGTCCGGTATCCCGTCCTCGATGCCGAGTTTGCAAAACCACCGATAGGCCAGATTGACCTGCACTTCAGAGCACAGCCGCCGCTCCGAGCGGATCGCAAACACGTAGCCCACAATCAGCATCCGGATCATCAGCACCGGATCGATCGAAGGCCGACCTGTGTGCGAGTAGTGGGGCGCAAGCTCCTTGTGCACCCAATCGAGATCGAGAACGCCGTCGATCTGCCTGACCAAATGATCCAGCGGCACCACCTTGTCGAGATCGAACGCGTAGAAGAATTGACCTTGTCTGCGCTCTCGCCGCCCCAGCATCCACCGCTCCCGCGAATCATCTCCTATTGGACGGAATCACGGTTCAGCGGCCATCTGAACGAGAGTTTTGCAACACAATCGGAGCGAAGCGGACATGTGTCGGTAGGCCAGATCGGCCGCTTCGGTCGAAAATGACCCATGTGCGACATACGCTTCGAAAAATTGCTGCCGTGCAAAATGGCCGGTGAACCCCATTTCGCGGGATACAAATCCTTGCTCTAATCAGACGAACGTAAGCGATACTTGCCCTGTTCTGAGCTTTGGGGAAGGCAGTGAGACGGGGCTCCAAAGCGGGTGGCAACTAGTAAAAAACGCGAAGCCGTAGGGCGCTGGCGCGCCGCGATGCGCGAAAGACCTGGGCCGCCATAGTTCCTCCGATCCAGGAAATAGTGGTCGCGGTCCACGTTAGGAGTTTTCGATGTCCGATTTTAAGCTCTGGCTGCAGAGCGCAGGCCTCGAAAAATACGGCGAAGTCTTTGCAAGTCACGATATCGACCTGACGGTGGTACCAGACCTGACCGAGCAAGACTTGGAAAAACTAGGGTTGTCGCTCGGTCACCGCCGTAAGTTCATGGCTGCTGCGGCGAAATTTCGGGCGGCGCCTACTCCATCGCCAGTCGCGTCGGCGCAGGCGCAACCAGTCGATCAACTCGCGCCAGCGGTCGAGCGGCGCCAGCTCACCGTTGTTTTTATAGATCTCGTGGGTTCAACCGCGCTCGGCACCGAGCTAGATCCAGAGGACCTTATTCAGCTGTTGCGCCAATACCGCGAAGCCTGCGTGGCGGCGATTGGCAAGTACGATGGATATATCGCCCAATACCTGGGTGACGGCATACTCGTGTATTTCGGCTTTCCGCAGGCGCAGGAACACGCAGGCGAACGCGCAGTGCGGGCCGGATTGGAAATCGTCGAGAAGGTCGGACAGCTGAAGCAGCCTGACGGACGAGCGCTGCAAGCGCGTGTGGGCATCGCCACCGGTCTCGTCGTTACGGGAGGCGCAACCGGCGTCGGCACGGCCGGAGAGGAGACCGTTGTCGGCGATACTCCCAATCTGGCGGCCCGGCTTCAGTCCCTGGCCGACCCTGGCTGCGTGCTTGTCGGCCCAACGACGCATCAACTCACCAGCAATTTTTTTGAATTTTCATTTTTGGGAGAGCACGCAATCAAGGGCTTCCGGGACTCGATTTCGGTCTGGCAGGTGCTTGGTGAGAGCGCAGTCGAAAACCGGTTCGCAGCCGCTCATGCCGCGGCTGCCGGTCCCATCGTCGGACGCGAGCGCGAACTGGCGTTTCTTTATGATTCGTGGCAGCGCGCGACGCGGGGAGAAGGGCACGTCGTGCTACTGGCGGGCGAGGCCGGGATTGGTAAGTCGCGGTTGCTGGAAGCGCTTGCGGAGCGTGTACGCGAGGAGCCCCATCGTTTACTGCGCTGTCAATGCTCGCCCTACCACCGTAACAGTGTTCTGTTCCCGTTAAAGACATTGCTGCGCCACAGGCTCGATATCAGCCGCGAGCTCCCAACCCAGGAAAATCTAGATCGCATCAGCCGAATGTTGGAGCGAGTTGGCCGGCACGCACGTTCGTCGACGCTGCTGCTGGCGGAACTGCTCGAGGTTTCTTCTGGCGACACGCTATCCTCCATCGAGATGACTCCGAATCAGCGAAAAGAGGAAACTCTCGCAATTCTCGAAGACTTTTTGCTGACGCCCGTGGGCGGCCCGGTGCTACTTTTGTTGGAGGACGCGCACTGGAGCGATCAGACGACGCAAACACTGATCGAGCGCTTACTGAAGCGCGTCGGACGAGAACACGCGCTGGTCCTGATTACCCATCGTCCGGAACTCAAGACAAACTGGTCCGAACATCCCCAAGGCACGCTCATCACCTGCAAGCAAATCGGGCACGAGCACTGCGCAGCGTTGATCCGGAACGTCGCCAGCCGGATGCAAATGGACGACACACTGATCCGGGAGATCGTGACGCGCAGCGACGGGGTGCCGCTATTTGCTGAGGAATTAACGAAGGCAGTGTTGGATTTACGCTCACTGGGTGCCAGCGCAGTGCCCCTCACCCTACAGGATTCGCTGATGGCGCGCCTTGACCGGCTGGGGCCGGCCAAGGAAATCGCCCAAATCGCATCCGTTATCGGGCGTCTATTCTCCTACGCGTTGCTGGAAGTAATTGCGGGCGCAAACGATATTGACCTTCGATCCGCCTTGGCCCGCTTACGTGAATCCGGCCTGATCTTCGAGGCGGGGAACGATGGTGAATCGAGTTACAGTTTCAACCATTCCCTTGTTCAGGAAGCGGCCTACGAAAGCCTTTCGCGAAGCCGGCGTCAATCGCTGCACAAGGAAATCGCCTTTCATCTGGAATCTCAGTCGAACGCGACGGGCGAAAGCGAACCGACGGTGATCGCACACCATTATAGCCGCGCTGGAGAAGCGGAGAAGTCGTTCCATTACTGGATGCTCGCCGCGGACCGGTCCGGTCAGCGTCTGGCGTTTGCAGAGTCAGTGGCCAATCTTACCTCGGCGCTCGCGGAAGCGGAGCGCGTCGCCGACCCGAAACTGCGGACGCGCCTCAAGCTTGATGCTCAACTGAGACTCGGCGCCACGCTCGCCATTCACAAAGGGCCGCAAACAAGTGAAGCAGGAGCGGCGCTGCAAGAGGCGAAAGCGCTCGCCAAAGCGGCAAATGCAGGACCGCAGCTGTTTCAGGCGACTTGGGGATTGTACCTGAATGCGGCGCGGAACCGGCGGCTCGACGAGGTCGAGGTCCTGAGTGAGGAGTTGACGACGATCAGTCGGGAGATTGACGACGAGGATTTCAAGATTGAAGCCTTGCATCACCGCTGGGGTACCGCATATTTCTTCGGGCAAACGGCGAAGTTGATCGAGTACGCGGCGGAAGGCGTGGAGCACTATGATCGCGATCGCCATCACAAGTTTTCATACGTCTTTGCCGGCCATGATCCGGGGGCCTGCGCCTATTGCTCACACGCTGTGGGGCTGGGCATAGCCGGTCGCTCCAGGAGCGTAAGGCCCGCATTGGACGCGGGTCTTGCGCTAGCAACTTCTCTGCAACATCCCCTGACGCTGGCGTTCTTTCTCAGCTTCGCGTGCTACGCGATGCATCTTGTTCGGGATTCGAACGGCTGCCGGGAGTTCGCCGAACAGCTCGCGAAGATATCGGCCAGATACGATTTGCCGGCTACCCGTGCCGTTGGATTATTCACGCGGGGCGCGGCCGATGCGTTGCAAGGTGACGTCACACAAGCGCTCAGGCAAATGGAGCCATCCTACGAAGCGGCACTTGGTTATGGATTTACGGGTGTGCTGCCCGGCGTCATTTTGGCAGACGCGCTGGCGAGCGCAGATCGCAACGAAGAAGCGCTGACATTGGTCACGGGGCTTCTCGAAAAGTCGAGTACACCGGAACGGGGCCCCTTTATTTCCGAGCTATGGCGGATTCGTGGGGAGATGGTGCTGCGACAATCAGCTGCCAATTCGCAGGAGGCAGGACGCTTTTTCAGAACCGCGCTACGCATTGCTGATGAACAGGGGGCCCCTGTTTTTCGTTTGAATGCCGGGATACCGCTCGCTCGAATGCTAGCTGAAGGGGGCCGACGAGAGGAGGCGAAGTCGGTTCTCGATCATGCGGCCGCGATTACGCTAGACGAGTGGGACGGGCCTGAGACCGCTATCGCTACCCAACTGCGCTCGGATCTCGGCTAGATACAATCGCCACACGTTACAACTTGGTCGCCGCCGCCGATGTGGTCGAATGACGCGATTTTGCTGCGGTGCACTTGGTCCGGAAGTGGCCGCTTTCGACGTTCGCCGCGACGCAGCGATATGTTTGAAGTCGAGGGACAAGCCGACATACGCGGACATCGTCGATCTGGCGTTTGTCGACCCAACTCGCACACGGCGGCCTCGATAGACACCGTGCCCGGTGAACCATAATCTCGCGGCCGTCGGATTAGCCGGGGAGCGGTCTACATAGCTGAGGAGCGCCTGCAAAGGAGGCTTGCGGAGATCCTATCGGCCGACGTGGTCGGTAACTCTCGCCTCATGGGTCTCGACGAGGCCGGGACTCTTTCCCGTCTGAATGCCCTGAGGCGTGGGCTTATTGATCCGACGATTGCCGCCCATGCAGGACGGATCGTCAAGCTCATGGGCGACGGCGCGCTGGTGGAGTTCGCCAGCGCGGTGGACGCCGTCACCTGCGCCATTGAAATTCAGAGACAGCTTCGGGAGCTTGATGCGGGCGGCTCTGAGGCCAATCCGATCCAATTCCGGATCGGCATCAACGGCGGCGATATTATCATTGAGGGCAACGATATTCTTGGCGACGGCGTCAATATCGCGGCCCGCATCGAGGGGATCGCTGAACCCGGCGGCGTCTCGATTTCCGACTGCGATGCTCGCCGCGCTCCCGCAGCGAATCGGCAGGATAAGATGCCGGCATGAAACGGCGCTTATCCACAGCTTGCCGAAGTGAGCTATTCGATACAGATATGCGAAAGCGGCGATGCTTTGTATACATAGGCGCGCTCCCTTCCCCGCAGACACCCCAAAGCGCCTGTAGCGTATGGAAGACCCCGGCGAGGTCCCTACGTTGCAGGGGTCTTTCTTTTGGCGAGCATCATGGGAAACGTGATGGCTGGATCAGAAGATTTGCTCGGCCGTGCAGTATTCGAGCGATGGGCCGATCTGCCGCGAGATATTCAGGAATTGCTGTTCGAAGCCGCAGTTTCGCACGAACCGGAAATGCGTGAGCGACTGACGACAGAACTTCACGACCGCCATCCCAGAACCGCACATCCTCCAAGGCCGACAAAGCTGGTCTGACAATGGGTCAGCGCCGGGCAAGCGCGATGCCAGCCTAACAAAATTGCAAACGGCTTGCCCTTCTCTTCGCGCGTCACCATGTACAACATGAGGGCTGCGGCCAGGAACAACACTTCTGGAACTAGCCCAGTTCACTTGTGCTGCTAGCCCTCACTTCATCCGTGCTCGTACTCGAATGACGGTCTGCGTGTGTAGTCTCTACACTCCCCAGAAGTCCTTAAACGGAGCCGCCGTCAATTCGCTATAGCGGACATTTGCTGAATTGAGCGATGACCAAGCCACTCTTGGATTCGACGCGTATCGTAGCCTGCGTTTGCCAAGGCGTGCCGGAGCATGTGCGGGTGTATCTTCTTGAACGGAAGCTTCGCCTCGATCCCCGCGCGCTCGACCATCCGGGCGAACACGGCCGTCGTGAACGGCGTTCAAACACATTAAGTGACAAACCGCGCCGTTGCGCCAAGTGCAGCAAATTCGGCCATGACGATCCGTCGATTGTGGAACCGATGGAGCTTGCGCCGTCCGCGGCGTAGACACAAAACGAATTGCCGCCGTCGGCGAAAGGCGCGCACTGGGAGAGTGCTACATGGCAGAAACCCCGATTGAATTCCTTGAACGCTGGCGACAAGCCCACGTCTATGCGGAACTGCGCGCGCTTGAACAACTCGATGAGACTGTAGCCGAGTGCATAGGTGCTGCCGCAGAGGACGGTATTTCCGCCGCTGACGTAGAAAAAGCGGCCGGTGGCAATCTCAAAGAGTACCTTCGCACCGCAATTATCAATACGAGCGAATAGGCGGTTTGAACTGGGACGCTCCTTCACAAACTTGCAAAGAGAAACCTGCGAGCCGCCTTCGGCAAATGTCCGCTATCGGGAAAAGCGGACCGGCCAGCGGACATCGCAAATCGGTCGCTCGTGACCCGCAACAGACATTGGGACCTGGTTGGGATATCCTTCGCGTATGGAAGACTCTTGTGCCCCGCCACCGCTTTTCTTGCCGCCGCGATTCGACCGGCTGCCGCTCATTCGTGAGGCATTCGGGCTTGAGTGGCTGACAATCGGATGGATGACGGTTGAAGCCGTCGTTGCCATTGGGTCTGGGGTAACAGCCGGAAGCCTTGTACTGGTCGCCTTTGGCCTCGATAGCGTAATTGAGTTGGCATCGGCAGGCGTGCTGATGTGGCGCTTGTCTGTCGAGCTTCGTCACGGGCAGAGATTTTCCCAACGTGCCGAGTGGATCGCCAGTCGCGTCGGCGGCGCGTTGCTGTTCGCCTTGGCGGCTTACGTCACGGTCGCGGCCGCGTGGCAACTCTGGACGGCAATCGGCGAAGAATTCTCTTGGCCGGGCTTCCTCGTCGCGTTGATCGCAATTCCTGCTATGCGCTACTTGGCGCAACGCAAGATCGCAATTGCCGAGAAGATCGAAAGCCGTGCGCTCCGCGCCGACGCTATGGAAGCTGTGACATGCGGATGGCTGTCATTCGTCGTTGTCATCAGTCTCGCCGCGCAATGGCTTGTGGGCGCGTGGTGGATAGATGGCGTTGGGTCGCTGGCAATCGTGTACTTCTTGGTGAAGGAAGGCCGTGAAGCTTGGTCAGGGGACGAATGCGAGTGCTGCGCTTGACGGTTGGCCATTTAGCGCGAGAGGCGCGGACCGAGGAAAAGTACGGACGAACACAGACAAGTCGTGCTTGCGTTGTTATTCGGGGCCGTATCCCTGCTGTACGCCACGGTCGGTCAAGCTGGCGGAACTGCCTTCCTCGCGCTGATGGCGTTCGCCTCGTTTCCCTCAAATGAGATGCGGCCCACCGCTTTGTTGCTCAATGTCGTTGCCGCGACGTACTCGACATGTCTGTTTAATCGCGGAAGCTTAGTGAACTGGACACTGCTCACGCCACTGCTGTTTGCCTCCGTGCCTGCTGCTCTTGTCGGTGGCTTCATCGTCTTAGGGGAGCACACCCATAAAAGCGTAACGGGCTTGGCGCTTCTATTGGCGGCGGCGATCCTCATCTTTCGCCGAGCGCGCGACGAGGAACCGGACCGTCCGACCCCGTTATGGGGCGCAATCAGCATTGGAGCAGGAGTTCGTTTCGTGTCGGGGCTTACCGGTGTCGGAGGTGGTGTCTTTTTGGCACCGTTACTGATTACGTTGCATTTACGAAGCGTCCCTGAGTCGAATGGGAAAGCCGGTTCTTGCCATTTCTTTCGAACTCGACCAGTTCGCGCCGCAACGATGTCGGCTTTCAGGGGCTGGGGCTGTCCTTATTGACCCTCATGAGACATGGACCGAACGGTTACGATGCAGTGCACTTTGACTTCAGGCTGGATTGTCAGAATAGCCGTTCGTGACCGTCGAGCCGCCAGTGATCGACGAAACGCAACGCCGCGTAGGTGTCGATGGTGCCGCCCGAGCCGTTCATCGCTCCGGCGAGCGTCACTCTTCACTGGGTGCGCTTCCTCGCCGCGGGATCCAGCAACCCGGCGCCCGGACATTAGGGAACGATCCTCCGGTTGCTTGAATTGGTGGGGTATGCGCAATCTCTCAAAAAAGACTGTGGTCGTGACCGGCGCCTCCGCTGGCGTTGGACGGGCAATCGCGACCAGGTTTGGCGCCGCCGGCGCACGAGTCGGTTTGATCGCCCGCGATAGCGACGCGCTTGCCGCCGTGCAGCAGGAGATCGAACAGTTAGGCGGAACAGCCACCGTCGCACCCGCCGATGTTTCGGACGTGGACGCGGTTTTCGCAGCTGCGGATAAGATTGCCGAGCAATGGGGACCCATCGACGTCTGGATCAACGACGCCATGGTGACGGTTTTCGCGCCAGTGTCGGCAATCACGCCGGCCGAGTTTCGTCGCGTCACCGAAGTGACCTATTTAGGAACGGTTCACGGCACCATGGCGGCGCTGCGCCATATGCGCAGAAACAACCGCGGCACGATCATCCAGATCGGCTCAGCGTTGGCCTATCGCGGCATACCACTGCAATCGGCCTATTGCGGCTCCAAATACGCTATCCGCGGCTTCACCGACTCGCTGCGGGCGGAACTCATCCATGACAATAGCCCGATCAGGGTTTCGATCATGGAACTACCGGCGGTGAATACGCCGCAATTCGACTGGGCGCGCACGCACATGAAACGGCGGCCTCGGCCTGTGCCGCCGGTGGTCGAACCGCGGGTGATAGCCGAGGCGACCTTCCGCGCAGCGCTTAATCCGCGGCGCGAATACTGGATCGGCTGGAGCACCATCAAAGTCATACTCGGCAACATGCTGCTGCCGGCTTTTCTGGACCGATATCTGGCGCGTGCCGCGTTCGAGGCCCAGGAAAGCGATGTTCCGGTATCTGCCGATCGCAAAGACAATCTACTAACGCCGGTCCACGGCTTGCACCGCACGCGAGGTAGTTTCGGGCGAGAAGCCGCCAACGGAGCCGTAACCATGCCCGGCCCGCTGATGCGATTACTGCCGGTGATTGCCGGCGGCATTGTCTTTTTCGGACTAGGAGCGCTTGCTGTTCGCCGCCGGAATTTCTGAGATTTCCCTATCCTGCGCTCAAGGCAGGCGAGATGACGCCAGCGAACTGCTCCTACCGGTTTACGGCTGGTTCACTGAAGGCTTCGACACGCTCGATCAAAGGAAGCGAAGGCGCTGCGCGGCACGGGTACTGAATGCATCGGTCGTGAATGACCCATCACGTCACTTCGGCACGGTCTATTACCGCATTGCGAAAGGCTCATTCGATCACCTCGTCGGCGGTGGCAAGCAGCGTTTGCGGGATGCTGAGGCCGAGCGCTTTTGCGGTCTTGAGGTTGACGACGAGCTCATATTTCGTTGGCTGTTGGGCTGGCATGTCAGCGGGCTTCTCGCCCTTAAGGATGCGGTCCACATAACCGGCGGCGCGGCGGAACTGGTCAACGTTGTCGACTCCATACGCAAACAAGCCACCAGCAGCGACGTCGTAGGGGTCGTAGTAGATCGCCGGCAGCTTGTTCCGCGCCGCTAACGAGATGATCAGATCGCGATGCCGAATTGTCAGCGCGCTCCCGGTCACGACCAGACCACCGTTCGGAGGCTGCGCAAAAGCCGCAACCGCGCGCTCGATCTCGCCGGCGTCGGTCATGTTGATGGGGCTGACCTCGATCCCGACGGCGGGCGACGCTGACTGGATGGCGGCCCACATGCCAAGCCCGGCGGCGATGGTAGGATCGCGAATGACGCCCGCGCGCGTTACGTTTGGCGCGATCTCCTTGAGCAACTCGAGCCATTTCGCGCCGATACTGTAGTCGAATCCGGTGAAGCCGGTGACGTTGCCGCCCGGTCGGGCCAAGCTATTGACGAACCCCGAGCCCACCGGATCAGGGACGAGGGCGAACACGATCGGTATGCTGCGAGTTGCCTGCAGCGCCGGCCCGAGGCCAGCGCTGCCAGGGGCGAAAATGACGTCCGGCGCAAGCGCCACCAGCTCGGCCGCGTATCTGCGCGTATCGTCCATAGTGCCGGCGGACCAGCGATAGTCGATCTGGATGTTCTGTCCGATTGTCCAGCCCAATTGCTGCAGTCCCTGCAGGAACGCCGCGTTGCGGGTTTGCACCTGCGGGTCGTTCGCGTCGTAGGCCATGAGCATACCGATACGGCGCATGCGCTCGCGTTGCTGCGCGCGCGCCGCGAGCGGCCACGCGAGTGACGCGCCGCCGAGCGCCGATATGAATTGCCGTCTCGCAATGCCGCCTGCCATCCGACCTTCCAATTGGGGTCACGCGCACTGGAACATTGCGAACGATAACACGTCCCAATCGGGAGGTCCGTGCGCTACTTCACAGGCTCCGATGGCGAAAAGTTCGCTGTTTTTTCGCGGTGCGAAGTGATGCGATTGGCCCTAAACGTCGTTCGCCGCGACGCAGCGATATGTCTGAAGCTGGGGGACAAGCCGACATTACGCCGACATCGTCGATCAGGCGTTGTTGACCCGAAGGCGACATTTCGATCCACGATTGACACGATTAGCTCTAGCCGGGCTTGACCGCGCTCAGCACGGCCGAGCGGTAGGCTATCTGCACGCCTTCAGGGGATTTGTGCGCGCACATTCCGACGGCATCGTTCTCGACGCTGCTCTCGATCAGAGCAAGTAGCCCAAGGCGGTCATCTCCTTCCGGGAATGACGCCTTGACGAGATCGGCAGCCAAATAAGCCGCTTGGAATGGCCATATATCGGGCTCGCCCAACCCCATCTCGACGAGCAGCCGGCAGAGGTAATTGAGAGTTCTAAACTCGACCGTTGACGGGTCGCGCCGCCGCTCCATTGCGTTGAACGCTTGCGCCTTTTCCGGATCGTCCGAGGCCAGTCCATCGCACACTACGACGCGGCCACCTGGTGCTGCCAGGCGGACCATCTCTGCGAAAGCCCCGGGTGGATTTGTAAAGTGGTGAAAAGCGAAGCGGCAGGTGACTGCATCAAACGAGCCGTCCGCGTACGGAGCGGCATAAATGCTACCCTCCTTCCACTCGACATTCGAGAGGCCCCGACTTTTGGCGAGCGTACGAGCTTGGTCGAGCATAGCGGGCGTCATATCCAGACCGATAACGCATGATGCGCGCTCGGCCAGCGCGCTGACCACCGAACCGGGTCCACAAGCGAGCTCGATTGCTCGGTCGGTGGATCCAAGAGCCGCAGCCTGGATGATTAACTTGAGAACTTCGTCAGCGTGCAGCTTTGGGCTGGTAGCAAAACCTTTCGCTTGACGAGTAAACTGGTCAACGATTACGCGGTCATGCGCGGAATTTTTGATGCTGTTCACGGGATAGCTCCAATGGAAGGGCTGCAAAGGATTGCGCCGACCTTCCGCGCGGAAGGCTGGTCAGCTAAGTCGAAGCGCTTTCCGGATCGGAGCCATGAATTGACGAATATTCGTAAATCAGAAACGGATCAAGTCGTCCGCAAGTCCGAAAATGGCCCTGAACGTCGTTCGCCGTGACGCGGCGGTATGTCTGAAGCTGAGGGACAAGCCGACATTACGCGGACATCGTCGATCAGGCGTTGTTGCCCCAAAGCTGACAATCCTTCACTGGCCGATTTTCCGGCATTGGCTGGATTTGAAAAATGACATGGCAGCATTTGATCGAGATCAAAGCCGCCTCGGGATTATGATACTAAGGTGAAATTCGGCTTGGGAATTACGGGGGTAATCCTAAAGCTGGCGGCCTTGGCCGAACCGGAAACCCGATAGGCAAATCCCTTCCGGCTGCGGCCTTGGCCGCCTTTAATCCCCAGCGGGCCGATCAGACGACGGTTCAGGGCTTTGCCGCCGATGAAGTCGAACCCGACACCTTCCAGCAGATCACTTGCATCATTTGCCAACAGACCCATTTCGTAAATCCAGCCACAGGCAAGGCGCTTGGAGCAGATGACGAATAGGCCGAACGGTCCACGGAGGCGCGCTGATGTATAATCCCAACCCTGCTCTGACGCGGCCAGTAGGGGAGACATTCGAAGAGCTCGAGAGATTGGCAAAGCTCTGCGGGCATCAAACACATTTGCTGTTGCGAATGGCAAGCGACGCCCAGAGCGCGGCTGTTGAAATGTGGCGCATAGCCGAAGAGCATCAGCGCGCGGCGGCAGAATTGAACGGGGGTGTGCTTCCGGGCATCGGGGAAGATCCGTTCGCTTAGAACGAATCGGGCCGGAAGTCGTGCTCCTGAGCCACATTGATGCAAATCAAGGTCGGTTATCAAAATGGTGGATATCAGCTCAAGCGGAAAGAGCTTTTAATAAAGGGGGATTAGCGATGGCTGAAACGAATCTCGATCGCGGCATCATCTTTGCCCTGCGCATCATGATTGGCTGGACGTTCCTTTATGCCGGCATCTGGCAAATCTGGGAGAACTATGACGCCGCCGGTTTTCTGAACCATGTAGTGACGCTTCACGACTTCTTTGCGGTATTCGCCAAGCCGGCCGTGTTGCCCTACACCAACTTCCTGATGAAGTGGGGCCATTTGCTGATCGGTTTGTCGCTGGTATCGGGTCTTTTGGTGCGTGTCAGCGGGCCATTCGGGTTTCTGTTAATAATCACTTATTACTGCGCGCATCTTGAATGGCCCTATGTTGAGAACCACCTCAATTTCGTTGTCGACTTTCATTTGGTTTATGCCGCGGTGATTGTCTATCTGATTGCGCATCGTGCCGGTCACGTTTGGGGGCTCGACGGCCTCCTTGAAGACGTGCACATGGTTGAGCGTTATCCGGCCCTGCGTCCGCTGGTCGGGTGAAGCAAATTCGATCTGGTCATCAACCTCAATACTGCCAAGGTGCTCGGCGTCATCGTTCCGGACAAAATGCTGGCGCTCGCTGACGAGGTGATCGAATGAGGCGGCGATGTTCGTTCATGCGCCCGGAACGGACATCTGCAGCAACGCCGGCGAGGGCACCGCGGTTCATCTGTCAGCCCCCGGGGCCGTCCGTCATGATGTAGCCCATCGGGTCGCCCGCGTTGTGCTCCAAATTTCGGATGGCTCCTTGTCTTTGGCGCCCCTTGCCAGCTTCGATCGCTGGCGGGGCAGGAGCACGGCCGGACCATTCCATTAGCGGTCATCAGGCAGCTTTTCGCTGCGGCCTACCGCGTGCCGGGCGAGAGAGAAAGCAACCGCGCGTTCGCCGGGAGGAGGCCTATGACGAGCGTTGCCCCTCGGGACGAAAAGCTAGTTTTCGGCATTTCCGGCGGCTCGCTCGCCACAATCGGATCACCGTCTCGCTGGATGTGGTGGTCAATCTCTTGGCACAGCACTCAACATTTGCGAAGGTTAAAGCATGAGCGGACAGCGTATTGAGGGCGTAGCCGTCGTGACCGGCGGCGCGAGCGGCATCGGCGCCGCCTGTTGCCGTATGTTGGCGGAGACGGGCGCGACGGTCGTCGTGCTCGACCGCGACGAGGCGCGGGCGAACGCGGTGGCGGCCGAAGTCAACGGCAAGCCATGGGTGGCCAATGTTGGCGACGATAAGGGTCTCGACGACTGCGCCAGCGCCATCGAAGACGCTGTCGGGCCTGTGAACGTCCTGGTGAACAGTGCCGGCGTGTTGCAAGTGCCGGCCCCTCCCGAGCAACTGCCAATGTCGTCGTGGGACGACGTCGTTCGCGTCGACCAGCGCGGCACCTATGTGGCGTCGGTCGCGTTCGGGCGGCGCATGGCCAAGCGCGGACGCGGCTGCATCATCAACATCGCCTCGGTTGCCGGCATGCGCTCGATGCCGCTGCACGCCTATGCCCCGGCCAAGGCGGCGGTCATTGCCATAACCGAATGTCTCGCCGCGGAATGGGGCCGCTCGGGCGTGCGGGTCAACGTGGTGTCGCCGGGCTACACGCTTACTCCTCAACTTCAGGCCGCCATCGATAAGGGCGAGCGCGACGTCTCCAAGCTCAAGGAAAATTCCGCGCTCGGCCGGATGGTAAGCCCAGAAGAAGTTGCACGCGCCGTCTGCTTCCTGGCGAGCGAGGACGCTTCCGCGATCACCGGCGTTAACCTCCCGGTGGATTGCGGTTGGCTGGTCACGCCGCCGTGGCACACGTATGGTGGCCTCCGTCCGGCGCGCAGATGATGGTGCATGCGCCGCGTCCGCCGAAGCGCAAGGCGGGGCTAGGATGGTTTCCTCGATGTCGCCTATTGGCAGATTCTGTTGAAAAAGTCGGAGTAACGACTCGGTCCAAATTTTTTAGCGCCGTGGGCGCGATTTTCAGATGTGGACGTGGGGGGCCTCGTCATCCATCTCGGACTCAACGGAGCGAGCTCCAAATCGATCTGCGGCCGTAATTAGCGTCAATCGAAGATGTCGTTGGCACGTTGGCAGAATTGCAACGACTTTAGACTCGCGACTTTTTCAACAGAATCGGCCCTTAGCGGACAATCCGATCACGCTGGCGAATGTCCGCTATCGGGAAAACCGGACATGAAAGCGGACATCGGGAAATGCCCGTTGATGACCCACAACGGATTCTCGCCACCATAAATTGACGCATTGCAAAAGGGGTCATTCGATCACCTCGTCAGCGCTGACGACGAGCGTTTGCGGAAAGGTAAGGCCGAGCGCTTTCGCAGTCTTGAGGTTGAGGACCAGCTTGAATTTCGTCGGCTGCTCGACGGGGAGATCAGCGGGCTTGGCGCCTTTCAGTATTTTGTCGACGTAAGACGGCGCGCGCCGGAAATAGTCGGGAAAGTCCTGCCCGTACGACATCAGCAGGCCGTACGGAACCACTTCCGCGACAGGGGCCATTACCGGCAGCCTGTGCGCCAATGCCATGGCACCGATACGCGCCCGCAAAACAAACTGCAGCCCTCCGCCTACAAAAACGACGCCATCAGCGCGGTCTTGAGCAATTTTGGAAAATACAGGCTCAACGTCATCGGGCATCGTTAGCTCGGTCGGCCACAATGAGAACCCTAACGTCTCGCCCGCAGCTTGATACGCTTTGATCGCGCGTTCCCTGAACGGATCCGCTGAATCAACCAGAATTGCGACGCGCGACAAGTTCGGAACCGCCTCCTTGAATAAACCCAGACGCTTTCCACTCAAGTCGATTGTCATAAGCGAGAGCCCGGTCGTATTGCCGCCAGGCCGTGCCAGACTTTTGACAAATCCGAAGCCGACCGGGTCCGGTACCAGAACAAATACGATCGGAATTGTGCTGGTGAGTTTTTTAAGCTCTGCTGCGCCCAGCGATGTCACCGCGATGATGGCGTCCGGTTTGCTTTCGACAAGTTCTCGCGCCAAGGTCCGGAACCGATCCGGATTTTCGGCGGGATAGCGATGTTCCAGGTGAATGTTTTTGCCTTCGATATAGCCGAGATCGTTGAAGGCCTTCCGCAGAACACTAAGATAAACGTCTTCTTCCTCGGCGCTGCCGGCGTGCCAGAGCACGCCAACAACAGGTATCTTGCCTGGGGATTGCTGGGCGTGCACAGCAAGCGGCCACGCTGCGGCTACACCGCCGAGCGCGGATAAAAATTGCCGTCTGCCGACGCCGATTGCCATTTGCCTCGTCCCTAACGGGATCACGCCCGCGCGGCAATATGGCGACGGTATCATGGCCCAATCAACAGGTCAGTGACGTACTTCACAGTGGTCGAAAGGCGAAAAGGCTCGCTGTCTTTCTGCATGCCGCGATTGGCCCATTTCGTCATTTCCCGCGACGCAGCGATATGTCCGAAGTTGAGGGACAAGCCGACATTACGCGGACAGCGCCGATAAGGCGTTTTTGACCAAGAACGGACATTAGGACGGTCATCGTCCCGAACTAATTCAACCCATTTTTCGTTTGCTGCGCGGCTATGCTTTCCAGTTCGCGAAGCGCATTCTCCATACCGAGGGCGTTATGGAGCGACCAAAATTCATCACACTTTTGCGATGACGTTGAGGGGCCATCATGATTGACGAAAAGAAACTTCAGCAATTCCTGGGAAAGATGATAGTCGATCTCGGGGCTGCGATGAGCGTGCCGTTGGTGCGGATCGGTGTACGTCTTGGTCTCTACAAGGCAATGAACGGGGTCGGGCCGATGTCCAGCGCTGAGTTCGCCAAGAAGGCAAATATCTCCGAACGTTATGCCCGCGAATGGCTCGCGCAAAACGCGGCCTCCGGCTATCTGACTTACGATCCGGCCAGCCGACGATTCGAGCTGCCGCCTGAACAAGCGATGGTATTCGCCAAGGAAGAAAGTCCATTCTTCATGGGCGGTGGATTTGACGCTGTCGCGGCTCTGTATCAGACGCAACCGTTAATAGAAGAAGCATTCAAGTCCGGCGGTGGGGTTGATTGGGGCGATCATGCCGGGTGCCTTTTCTGCGCAGTCGGTGCGATGCTGCGACCGCGCTATTCCGCGAATATCGTCCAAAAGTGGCTGCCGGCTCTAGATGGCGTGGTTGCCAAGCTGGAACGGGGTGCAAAGGTCGCTGATATCGGCTGCGGCACCGGTTATTCGACCTTCGTCATGGCCAGAGCATTCCCAAACTCAAGCTTTGTCGGTTACGACTTCCACGAGCCATCGATTGAGCACGCTACGGCCCATGCACGCCAGAGCGGTGGTGCCGGCAACATCCGCTTCGAAGTGGCCAAGGCAAAGGATTTTCCTGGCAGGGATCTAGACCTGGTGACATGTTTCGACGTGCTGCATGATCTCGGCGATCCGGTGGGGGCCGCAACCCACGTCCACCGCTCGCTTAAGCGCGACGGGACCTGGATGCTGATGGAGCCGCTCGCGGGCGATGCGACGGAAGACAATCTCGGACCAGTCGGACGCCTCGCCTATGCGTTTTCGACCATGGCTTGCGTACCGCTATCTCTATCGCAGGAGGTGGGTATGGCGCTCGGCGCCCAAGCCGGACAGGCGAAACTGACCGAGGTAATCAAAGCGGGCGGCTTCAGTCAGGTCCGTCGAGCCGCGGAAACGCCGCTTAACATGGTTCTCGAGGCGCGGCACTGAGTTTGTTCAACGATCACTCCGACCGCCATGTGTCTGTTATTGGCTTGTTTCTACCGTTCGCCGCGACGCAGCGCGTTGTTGACCCAAAGGCGACATTCCTTTGAGTACGGAGCGGCGCACAAGCGCACCTAAGTTGCGTTTTTTAAGAATTCCTTCGTTTCCTCGAAGAAGCGGGGCAACCCGGGATCTTGCTCCAGCAAGACATGATTCTTGCCCGGCAAGGCGACAAAGCGGGCGCTGGGAATACCCGCCGCTAACTCACGACCCAAATCACTGGGGACCCTGGGATCGTCGCGAACATGCATTACGAGAGTGGGCGCCTTCACCTTGGGCAGAAGTTCGTGCACATCCAAATTAGCCACCGTCTCCAAGTAGCGCACGGCGGATTCAGGCGACGCACTCAGGCGTTGCAACTCGTTGAAGGCGTCCATTTGCTCCTTGGTGGCGCCGGGCATCATCTGGGTCGTGAAGATTTGGCGGAAAGCCGCATTGTCCGCGCCCCAACCCTGTCTGACCAGCGTTGTCAGCGCGGCAAAGCGTTCGCGGTCCGCTGCCGTCAAATTGGGCCTCGCGTTGCTGCCCAAGGCGAACCCACCAAACAGGATCAAATGCGACACCCGTTCCGGATGGCGAGCGGCATAGGCAATCGAGACTGCACAGCCTTGCGAGAATCCCAGTAACGGAAAACGGCCAAGCCCAGCAGCGTCGGCAACCGTCTCCATGTCGCTGACCCAAGCGTCGAGCGACACTTCGTGGACGTCCCAATCCGACAGGCCGTTGCCGCGCGCGTCGTACCTGATCAAATCATGGTCAGTGGCAAGTCCAAGAAGGAATTGCCGATGAAGCGGCAGCTCCCAATCGTATTCGAGATGACCGAGCCAATGCGCCGACCTCAGCAGCGGCGGTCCGCTGCCGGCCGTCGCGTAGGCCAGCCGGACGCCGTCCGGCGCCCGGCAATAGCGAATCTCTTGTTTAAGATTGGCGGCGGCAAGAAACCGCGCGCCCGGCGCAGCTGCGGCATCGATTTGAACAGCGTAGACCTCGATCGGCTTGGCGATGTTTTTCAGGTTCTGCCGGCCGAGTTCACGATAACTTAGGTCAAGCTTGCCTTCGACTTGATCGAGCACCTGGCGTGAAATGCAGATGCCGCCGCGGTCGGCGATGCCTTCTAACCGGGCAGCGACATTGACCCCGTCGCCGAAAATATCAGTGCCGTCAGTGATTACGTCGCCGACATTGATGCCGATCCGGAATTCGATGCGCTTGTCCTGCAGCACCTTCCCATTACGTGCGGCCATGCTGCGTTGTATGTCGACAGCACAAGTGACCGCGTCGACGACGCTCCCAAACTCGGCGAGGATGCTGTCCCCCGCGGTGTTGGCGATGTGGCCGCGGTGCCGCTTGATCGCCGGATCGCAGATTTCGCTCCGGTGAGCCCTCAATTTGACGTGCGTGTCTTCTTCATCGGCACTCATAAGCCGGCTGTATCCAGCCACGTCGGCCGCGAAAATGGCCGCAAGGTGTCGTTCGACTCGCGTCTTTTCCAAATCTCGGCTCCACGTACGCGGAAAAAATCTACCGATTTCAGGGCAGCTAGACCAGAGGCGCGGGAGTCCGATCCTGGCCGGTTGCGTCGTTTGCCGTAACGCAGCGATATGTCCGAAGTTGAGGGACAAGCCGACATCGCGCGCACATCGTCGATCAGGCGTTGTTGACCCGGAACCAACATGTGCGCCCAGCCGAATCCGGATATACACTCGGCAAAGTTATTTTCCCGATCGAGAGATATTCCCCGCGGCTCCATTCATCCTACGCGGATGGTCACTCCGGAAACTTGCGCCGCGTTGTGGTTGTTGCCAGCACTACGCCATTCTGCCCGAGCGCTTTGATGCTGAACTGGTAAGTGTGGACCTGGCCTGGCGGCGGCGACGGGCCGGTGAAGCCGGACGAAAAGGCACCGCACGGTACCGCGGTCTGCCCGCGGTAAGCGACCGTGCCTCCGCCGTGATGAAAACTCGGTACGTTGAGGTCCGTCATTGCGAACTGCAACCGTGCCGTTCCTGGCGGCACATCGGTGAGCCCGAAACTCGGCGAGCCGGAGCACCACGCGAAGGACGCGGAAAAGGCAAAAGCGCCGGACGTGGTCAGCAAAAGCGCAAAGCCGGCGAAGCCGAGCGCCGCGGCATTTTGGTGCGTACCCCGATCGATCATGGATGGTTCCCTAATGCGTAACGGCCACAGCCGTCCGGATAAAACCCTGGCATCGGTTTGATTGAGCGGATTTCAAGCGGCGCGCCGAACACGTTGCGCAGGTAAGCCGCCGACCGCCTCCGTGAGTTGATAAAGCCCGACGATTACTTCCCCGGTCAGCCTAAAGGTTTAACGCCCGCACATGGCCTGCAACATATAGCGTTGCTTGACGAGCGCGCCACCCTGCGGCCGACTAGCCGCCCATGGGGTTCAATCGCCGCAAGATGGAGGCGCGGCGGGCCGCCGCTGCCGAAAAAGAAGCGGCAGAATAGCGCGCGACCGAGGCGCAGGTTCTCGAAGACGCCAACCACCTCGTTGCCGCGTGGAATGAACATCAAGCCAAGCGGATGCCGATGCTGTTCTCGCCGACGATCGACTGCGCTCTCAAAGCGAGGCATTGGTTCCTTTGGGTGCGTTGTCCAGCCTGCATACGACACGCTCTGTCGATCTTCGGAGGGTGGATCGCTGACCGGGCTCACCGTTTTCGAGCCCTCGATGTGTGGCAAGCGGCTGATGGCGTCACAGATTTCGATAATGCGACACTAACTTTCTCTGGCGTCGTGAGTGCCGCGTCCAGTTGGTCTTTGAGGCTCGGCTTGAGTGAGACCGCCACGTTCTGTTGGGACGTTGCCTGCTTGCCGTCCAGCTGCGTGGACCGCAACGTCAGCCCATAGTCCCCAGGGGGAAGCCGCGGAGGCACGATGACGAATTGTCCGGATTGATCTACGATCGCTCGATCGTGGAATTCGCCGTTGCGCAACAATTCCACAGTAGCCCCTGGCGCAGCCGTTCCGGCGATAACCGCGTCACCGGCTCGCCCGATCACCGCAACGTCGAAGCTCGGCTTGATCCCCTCACCACTGCCCGGCGTGCGTGGGTGAGCGGCGAGCACCGGCGGTGCCATCGTGGGAGCAACCGAGCCTTTATCTTCAACGCTTGACGCAGGCGGCCCAACCGCATGCACGGCGGTTGGAGAGGCTGCAACGCTCGCTGCAAGTGGCGCGACTGCCGCTGATGCGGCCCTGGGTTCAATCGGCTGCTGACGTCGAAGGTGCGGGATGCCGAAGACAAGCGCTGCAACAAGCGCCAGAGACGGTACCGCAAACCAGCCTATCGATGTGGAAGTCATGGTGTGGCCTGTTGGTCAAAATAAGGCTCGTCCGCACCCCCAAGATGAGGTTGCCTCGTTTCGTTTCGGTCATCAAGGCTCCTCGGGTACTAAAGCGGGGCCCCTAGCCACCGCGCTGCGACAGAGTCAAAGAGGACTACAATCGCCGTTGCCCCTGACGGAACGTCGTTCCCGCCCCGTAACGCGTCACCGGGACCGCCTGCAACATCGTTGCATTGGCCCTCGTCATCAGCCGTCATCGGGTGAAACGCGTTGCGGCTGGTCAAAGTCTTCGCCCAGGTAGAAGGTGTTTGGGCGGCGGCTCCAACATTACTTGGACCACCGGAACATCATGCACACGGTCCGCTACACCGAAATGGCCCCCGATCGCTTCAAGAATTTCTGGAAGGACTGACGTCTGGTCTAATGCCCTGAGCATTTGCGGGGGCATCCCCTCAGTCTTTCCACTTGATCGAACATCCCATCGATGCCGTTTGCTCCGCGGGGCCATGACCGGTTTCGGCAACTTGCTTCATCGCCTCGAACAGATCACGGCGGGCATTTGCCATCTGCTGTATGCGCGAAGCATCGAGCCGTCCGCGATACTGTAGCTCGTCCTGGGCGTTGAAGCCGAAGAAGTCGGGCGTGCATTGTGCGCCATAGGTGCGCGCCACCTCCTGCGTCTCATCGATAACGTAGGGAAAGGTGAAACTATGCTTTGCTGCAAACGCCTTCATGTGGTCGAAGGAATCTTCCCGATAAGTCTCGGTGTCGTTCGGCATGATAGCGATTGTGCCGATACCGATCTCGCGTAGCGCCTTGGCCTCCGCAACAATGCGGCTGATGCTCGCCTTCACATACGGACAGTGATTGCAGATAAAGACGACGAGCGTGCCCTTCGGTCCCCGAACGTCGGCAAGCGTATAGGTTTTGCCGTCCACGCCTTTGAGTGAGAAGTCCTTCGCCCGCCAACCGAAGTCACAAATGTCCACTTTGGATAATGCCACGACAAATCCTTCACACCTGAAGAGTAGTGCCGCTGGCATCCTTGGGTTATCTGCCGACCGCGGTCAATCACACCGCGATCAAATCACGGGTCACGCCGGAGTTGGTCGCTTGACGTGTCCGCGCCCCACCGGATCACCACGACGGCGCAAGCGAGCGATGACGAGTGCGAACACTTCTCGCAATACTGCCACAGCCACAGTGTCGCGCGGTGAAGTCGCCAAGCGTGGTGCGTGCGGCACGGTGCTTCATGGCCGCATTGGACCGCCACCGGCCGGCGCCAGTCCAGCCGCAAGGTCTTGTGGGCGCGTCAGCGCTCCGCGCTCAACGCATTGAACTGCCAATTCGAGGGCGCGCCGCAGTCACCCTGGTCCTGGTCGGTCAGGCAAAACTGCCGGGCCGGCTGGATGCGCACGACACCCGCAACGACGGCCAGCGCCAAAAGCACGACAGCGAGACAAGTGAGCGTTGATCGGTACGACATCTTTCGTCTCCCCCGTGATCAGGCAATCACACCTTCAGAGGCTAGATTGGCCTGCGCAGCCTGAATGTGACCGGAAGCACAATTCGGTGCTTTGGTGACTCGGAGCCTTGGCGGAACCGGAGCGCTGGCGTTGAATTGTTGAAGCCGGCCGGCGAGGATTTGAACGCGCACCAATCGGGTGACAAAATTGCAATGACGAAAATGCCACCGTTCTCGGCGAATGTCCGCTATCGGGAAAACCGGACATGACAACGGGCATCGCAAATCGGTCGCTCGTGACCCAACTGCGACATCGGACACCCAACGGTCTGCCAAAACTCACCCAAGGCATCTGTTAGTGTATTAGTCTAAACACGAGGACACCTTGTTGTGAGCCCGCGGGGAGGCAATGAGGCGGCCCGATTTCATCGTTTTCCAAAAAAAGGAGATCAAAATGACAACAAAAGGAAAAGTCTTGGTACTAGTCTCGAGCGGTCACGGTTTGCCCTTGAAAGATGGCAAGGTTTATGCCGGTGCTGGCTACTACCTCAACGAGCTGACGGTTCCGGTTCGTGCCCTGATGAAGGAGGGCTACGAAATCACCTTCGCCAACCCCAAAGGCAACACGCCGCAAATGGATGTCAATTCAGCCATAGCCCAATTCTTCGGTGGGGATGAGGCTAAGCTTCAGGACTATCTAAAATTCCGCGACAGCCTGACTGGGCTCAAAAATCCAACTCGCATATCGGATGTCATCGCATCAGGCCTAGATCAATATGACGCCGTTTTCGTGCCCGGCGGCCACGGCCCGATGATGGATCTTCTCGATGATCCAGATGCTGGCACCGTGATGAGACACTTTCATAACACATCCAAGCCTACGGCAGTGCTCTGCCATGGCCCGATTTCACTACTCTCGGCTCTGCCGAATTCGACGGAGGTGGTCGGCGCGCTGAAGGCGGGCGATGCCGCTGGAGCGCGGACAAAGGCTCAAGGTTGGATATATTCTGGATATAAGATGACCATCTTTTCGACAGCGGAAGAGCAGCAGCGGGAGCCTCTTGAGATTGGTGGCAAGGTTCTCTTCTACCCGGACTTCGCCTTGCGTACGGCGGGCGCTGACGTAAGTGTTGTCGCTCCATGGGGGAGCTACGTCCTTCAAGATCGCGAGGTGATCTCAGGTCAGAACCCTTTCTCTGATGAAGCGCTTCTGAAGCTTCTTCTTGCGGCGCTCAACGGGAAGAAGCAATGAGTTGGTAAGAGCGATTTAACCGAAATCATTCCGCTTCTTTCAGATCGCGCGTCCGCCTCCTCCACGATTTGCTGTGTTCGCGGACATCATAGATCGGCAGTTAAGTGCCGACTGCCACCAAAATGACGCTAGGGGTCATTCGCGACCGACGCAATTGATTTTGTGCCCGCCGGCTGATGTCCGCACATTGGCAGAAGGATTCTTTCATGCGTCAGCGACCAGCTTAAATCACTGTCACGTCAGCGTTTGAATCGGCGGTGATTGGAGCGCGGCTCGACGCATGCCGGTCGAACGATACTGCTTTGATGACTGCATAGACGCTGCGTCCAGCTATGAGGTTAAGGGCGTCGACTGTTTTTTGCGTCAGTCGTGCGACCACACGGACCCCGCTGCAATCCGGAGTGATTTCAGCCATACCCCCGGCGAGATACTCCGCGGTTCGTAAGTCTCATCCATAGCGCTGCTCGCGGAGTTGACATACCGATTAATTCGTTAACCCCAAAAAAACGCTTGTTCATTAAAAAAACGCTTGTTCATTATCGACTCCCAGACGATCGGGCGGGTGCGGCTATCTTGATCGGTCACGCTTTGACTAAGACTTTTCGCCAGTGGAAGTCCGTCATCGCGGCGGGCGTCGTCGGTTTTGCCGCGGTCATTGCCGGCCTTGCGCTGTTCGGCCTTGACGGTTTCGCACACGCGGTGAACGCCACCCCTGTTGCGGCCCCCGTTCTAATGCTGGTCGCGGTCTTTGGCGTTGGCGCGTTCGTAGCGCTGATGCAGGAACGCCGGCGCCTTTTCTTGGCGAGGATCGCGCTCAATAACATGACCCAGGGCCTGTGCATGTTCGACAACTCGGCCAGGCTCGTCCTCTGCAATATGCGCTACATCGAAATGCACCTCCTTCGGCGCGAGCAATTGCGTGCCGGGATGCCGCTGCGCGAGATGCTCGAGATCAGGCTGGAAAAGGGCACATTCACCGGCGATGCGGATCGTTACGCGGCCGAATGCCTGAAGCAGGCCACCGAGGGCCGCACCGAAAAGCGCATGATCAAGTTCAGGGACGGGCGCACCATCGCTCTGGCCATGCGGCCGCTGCCGAATGGTGGCTGGGTGACGACGCACACCGATGTCACCCAGCAGTTCGCCGCCGAGGAAGAGCGCGACTCGCTGCGCCAACGTGAGGAAGACCGTCGCGCCGCTGAGGCGCGCATCGCCTCGTTTCGCGGCCGGGTCGAGAAAGTCATTGGCACTGTCGCGCAGAGCGCCGCCGCGATGAAGGATGCGGCAAAGAGCCTTTTGATGACCTCGGACCACACATTGCAGCGCGCGGAAGGCGCGGTGCGGGGATCGAACGCGACAGCGGCAAACGTCGAGACCGCGGCAGCGGCGGCCGAGGAGCTGTCTGCTTCGATCAAAGAGATCAGCCGTCAGCTCGCACAGGCGAGCAAAGTTGTGCAGAGCGCCGCCGCCGGGGCCACCGCCACGAACAACGACATCGCGGCTTTTGCGCGCGTAGCCCAGCGCATCGGTGATGTGGTCAAGATCATTCAGGATATTGCCGAGCAGACCAATCTTTTGGCGCTCAACGCCACGATCGAGGCGGCGCGGGCGGGCGAAGCCGGCCGCGGCTTTGCCGTGGTGGCTTCGGAAGTCAAATCGCTGGCGGTGCAGACGGCGAAGGCAACCAAGGAAATCGCCAACGAGATTTCGTCGGTGCAGAGCTCGACCGGGGATGCTGTCGCCGCCATTCGCGCGATCACCCAACGAATGCAGGATATCAGCGCGCATACCTCGGAAGTTGTCGGGGCCATCGGACAGCAAGAATTGGCGACGGGAGAGATTTCGCACAACGTCGCCAGCGCCGCCGCCGGGGCTAAAGTCGTCGTCACGGCGCTTGACGACGTTGCAAGCGGCGTGACGCAGACGCGCGGGTCGGCGCAAATCGTGCTGGCCGCGTCGGACGAGGTCGAAAATGCGACCGCCAGGCTGCGTACTGAAATCGAAGAGTTTCTTGGTACCGTGGCCGCCTAGGGTGGGGCGCAGTTTTCTGCAAGCCGGACCGCCGCCATTACTTCCGTAAGTTCGCAGCGACGGCGACATCGGTCGCCTTCCTCACTTCGGTCGCGATAAGGGAACTCGCGGTGCATGTCGGCTAATGGCCCATCGCGTCATTCGCCACTTGTCCGCGATTTGGTCGCTCGCGGGGAATAGCAGACATTGATCCACATCAGCGCCGAATGGCTCGGTCGCGACTGACCCTTCTCGGACGTCGGCGCGTGTTCGACAAATATTCAGCTTTCTTTTCCCTTGCGGCTTGCTGGGTATCGGCCCCTTTTCATGCCATCCAGTCCATTTTGAATTTTGAAGCCGGTCTCTTTTGGACTAGCCTTTAAGGGCGTCGGGCTGAGGGAGTGGGGGGCCAATGAGATGATCCCTTTTCGCGTGCATGTCTCAGGGCGATCTTGTGAGATCGAAGTCTACTCCAAACCCAAGACCGCCTGGGTTGCCAATGGTGATCACATGGGTCAGCAAATCGAGGTTGAAGGATCAACCCCGATGGCTGCCGCCAGAGCGTGGGAGAAGGTCGCTATTCAACGGCAATCATTACGTTAGAGGCCTTGATGACGACAGTCACCTTGGAGCCCGACTTTATTCCAAGTTCATCGACCGCTTCATTTGTGATGGAGGCTATCACGGTATTGCCGCCACCGATATCTACGCTGATGTGCGAAGTTGTGGCTCCCTTGGTAATTTACCGTGCCCTTGATTTGATTGCGTGCGCTGAGACGCATTAGGTATCTCCTTTTGGAAGCGTGTGAGTTTCGCGAACAAACACGATGGTTCAATGCCAAACTGGCATCAATGGTGAGGTTGTGCGGCATGATGGAGATTGAGTGATCATCGCGGTTGATGTGGCGCATCGTTTCGGATCGTTCGTCCTTGAGGCACGCTTTACGTCTGAGGGAAAACTCACGGCGCTTTTTGGTCGCTCCGGCTCGGGTAAGACCTCACTGCTCAATATCATAGCCGGAATTGTGCGTCCCAATCGAGGTTCGGTCGTCCTCGACGACAGAGTACTCGTGGACACCGATCGTCGGATTTTCATACCGGCACATCGAAGGCGCGTCGGCTACGTGTTCCAGGAACCGCGGCTCTTTCCGCACCTTACGGTCCGGCGGAATTCTGCTGTACGGGCGCTGGTTTACGCCGCGCGCCGAGCGCAAGCTTGTTCTCGATCAAGTCCTCGAACTTCTCGACATCGGGCACCTTTTGAATTGCCGCCCTATGGCTCTCTCAGGTGGAGAAAAGCAGCGGGTAGCAATCGGCCGCGCGTTGCTAACTTCGCCACACCTTCTGCTGATGGACGAACCACTCGCTTCCATCGACGAGGCTCGAAAGGAAGAGATACTCCCATTCATCGAGCGATTGCGTGATGAAGCGCATGTACCAATCGTCTATGTCTCGCATTCACTGCCGGAAGTCGCACGATTGGCCACCACCGTCGCCGTGATTTAAGACGGACGCATCGTTGGGGTAGGGTCGCCAACAGAAATCTTTGGGCGTCGAGACCTCGTCGCCGCAGAAGCGCCAGCGGAGACTGGGGCAATCGTCGAAGCGACCGTCTCCGGATTCGATGAGGCTTTTGGGCTGACCGTCATGCGATGTCCGGCGGGAACGCTGTACGCGCCTTTGCTCGGTCTTCCAATCGGTGCGCGTGTTCGACTGCAAATTCGAGCGCGAGACGTAATGATCGCAACGTCGCAGCCCAAAGCCCTCAGCGCATTAAACGTGCTTCCGGGCCGAGTGACCGGAGTGGAGTCTCTCGCCGGGGGTATGGCTGAAATCACTCTGGATTGCGGCGGGGTCCGTGTGGCCGCACGACTGACGCAAAAATCAGTCGACTCCCTTAGCCTCATAGCTGGACGCGGCGTCTATGCAGTCATCAAAGCAGTATCGTTCGACCGGCATGCGTTGAGCCGCGCTCCAATCACTGCCGATTCAAACGCTGACGTGACAGTGATTTAAGCTGGTCGCTGACGCATGAAAGTACCCTTCTGCCAATGTCTGTTCCTGGCCCTTAGCGACACTCAGCGCGGCGGCACGGCCACGTCCGCTTTCAGGTGCAAAGCGACCCCGACACGGCGCCAGCGTCGGCAGGCAGGTCGGCTCATCCACAGGAAACGCGGAGCCCCAGCCGGTTCTCTTGGCAACACGGCGCAAGTGCGCCATTCTGAATGAGTTGTCACAGGGGGGCCATCAACCCTGCCGGTTTTAACGCCCGAGCAGCACCAGATGTCCAGCTGACAACAGAGAGGCCCCGCGCCGGGAAGGCGGGGCCTCTATCGTTTTCAAAGTCCATAGAGAGCCGGGCAAGCGGGGGCGCATGGCTAAATTCCCACTAAGGGTGAAAACGCGCGACAGCGCGGGGCTGGAAACCGAGGTACTTTGCGACACGTCGGAAAGTGCTCTCGCCAATGTGCGGCACCTCCGGGGAACCGGCCACACCTACGTTTGGATTGAAGACGTTGACGGTCATCTGGTGGATGAGAAATCCCTGTATGCCTAGCGGGTTTCACGATCTTGCCCTCAACGCCCGAGCTACGCCGCGAAGAGATTAGGCTCCAAGTCGCGCTCATAGCTCCGCTTATTCACGTTAAAGGATACGCCGCTCCTGAAACGCAGGCGGCCGCGGAAAGGGCGCGCCTCCTTATCGAACAAGCCCAAGCCCGCTGAGAGCCCGCGGAAGACCCGTTACTCTTGTTCTCTGTGTGTCGGGCATCGCATTACGGCCATCACCTTGATGTACACCGGTGATATTGGCCAGAGCCGACTCCACTATGATCAAGCGATTACTTGGTCTTAACATTCCGGTTACTTTGCTAGCGACGGCTGATCACGTGATCGAGTGACGCCCTGGTTATTACTGGGGCTTTGACCCCGAGTTCGCTAATGGCCCTTAGCGGACAATCCGAACACGCCGACGAATGTCCGCTATCGGGAAAAGCAGACTGACGGCGGACGTCGCGTTTCGGTAGCAATTGATCCGAACCGGACATGAGCCACGCAGGCCAGCCCGTCAAAAATGGCTTGCCTAACCGAGGGCGAAGATGCGGTTCCAGTCGTCCTTCATGTCGGCGACGACCCATTTATTGATTGCTGCGGCATCGAGGGCTTTGTCGAGGCGACCGAAGGGTGTGTCCCGGTCGTAGGCGTATTCGCGTGCCGCATCGGTATGATGGACAAGCAGGCCAAGGCGTGCGCCTCCCGAAATCGTCGTCCATTGCAACATTTCGAGATCGCCGTCGGAATTGCCGAATGCCGCGATCGGACGGCGGCCGATGAACTCATTGATGCCAACCGGCTTGCCAGCCTTGTCGTCGATGAAATTGAGTTCCGGCAAACGGAAAAGCTCCGGTTTTCCGTCGCGCATCTGGAACCGGGTCTTGATCGACGATCCAACGACTTGTTCCGGGGGCACGCCATAGACCCGCTCGGTCCACGGACGCATGAACTCGATGCCGCCACCCGACACGATAAAGGTCTTGAACCCGTTAGCGCGCAGATAGCCGAGCAACTCGATCATCGGCTGATATGAGAGTTCGGTGTATGGGCGCTTGAATCTCGGATGGCGCGCCGTGGCAATCCAGTCAATGACGATCTTCTGAAATTCCTCGGTGGTCATCCCCGCATGGGTCGCCATAACCAGTTCCGCCATACCGTGCTCGCCCGACTCGGCGAGGGTTTTCATGTCCCCTTCAAGGGCGGCCTTGAACGGCTGCGTGTTCTTCCATTCTGGATGGAGGGCCGCCAGTGCCTTCACGCGGTCAAGCCCGAAAGCCAGTTGGGTGTACATCGGATGTTCCACCCACAGAGTGCCATCATTATCGAACGTTGCGATGCGCTCAGCGGGCGGTACAAAATCCGCCGAACCTTCTCGCGTCACGGCGGCAACGAAATTCAGGATCGCCTGCTTCGTAGCGCCCTCGTTCCAAGAAGGTAGCATGTCGCCTGACGCCGCTGTCTGCGAGCTTGCTGAAATGGACAAGACCGGAAGCGCCGCAAATGCAGAAAGCAGCACCCGACGGCTGACACCCGAGAAGTAAGGTTTCGGCGACATGGTTGATTACCTTTCGACACTTGCGTCGGATGCCTTCGTCAGGCGTTCGCGGTCCCGTCTTTTCCCGAGGCCGTCCTACTAGGGCGTTAAGTCCAACGCCTTGAGTTCCTTTCGGGCCGTACCAAAACTGCCGAGTTGATAGACCGATGCCGACGCGGGCGAGAACGTGAACGCTTCGAACGGCTCGGCAAGCATCGCGTTCAAGTAGGTTTCGGTGCCAACACCAATTGTGACATGCGGATTAAATTTTTTACCAGCCGCGATCTTCACAAAGTTGGCGACGTATTCGATTAAGAACGGTTGAATGTCGTGGCCGTCCTCGGTGGACATGAACGCTGCGGGCGTCCCTGTTTTCACTGTGAAAGGCGTAACTGCCTCGATCAGTTCTTGTTGCAGCCTGTGCAAGTCTGCCGTCGGCTCAACGACAATACCTGCGAGGCCAATCGGCGGCGACGGGATGTAATAGTACTTAAACGCCTTTAGCTTCCAGCTAGTCGGCTTCTCACTCGCAAAAACCTTGTCCGCTGCCGCGTAAACCTTGTCTAGGTCAGCCGTGCGGACAAACTGTTGCAACATTGAGATATGCGGGTGGTGCGTCGCGTCGAGAGCAAAGCCCTTCGGGAATGCCTTGAGCAAGCGAGCGTTGTCGGCCTGCGCGTGCTGGATCATCGTTGCGTCCGGCTCCAGCGCAATGTCGATCGCCGTAACCGGGTTTTGCTGCGCATTAGATGGCGCTGCGTATACGAGCAATACTGCCAAGCTAAAGCAGAGCGCCTCAAAGCATTTCGCGTATTTCGCCATAGTTGAACCCTTCATTTACGCCACATCTTCTCGCGTCCATAAGCGCCCATCAATAGCCTAAATCAACAGACTGAGGTTCAGATCAGCGATGTCGGTTAGTGGCCGGTTGCGTCGTTTGCCGCGACGCAGCGATATGTCCGAAGTTGAGGGACAAGCCGAGATTACGCGGACAGCGCCGATAAGGCGTTGTTGCCCCCGAGCGGACATCAAGTGTGCATCGCACCACATTGTCTTAGCGCAGCCGTTTGAATATCGTTCGGCAACGACTTCAGGAAAGACACCAATGAAGCTGAGCAACAGGCGGTTTGCACTCAGCTGCTGCGCTTTGATCGGTGCAGCGTTGGCCGCTTCGCCGGCACAAGCGCAGCAAAAACCCAACGTCGTGTTCTTCCTGGTGGATAACGTCGGTTGGGGAAGTTTTGGCGTCTACGGCGGACCAGTACGCACTCCGAATATCGACCAGTTGGCCCGCGAGGGTATCCAATTCAATAATTACAATGTCGAGGCGCAATGTACGCCGACGCGCTCGGCCATCCATACCGGGCGCTATTCAGTTCGCTCGGGAACCTACACCGTGCCTTGGCCCGGCCAGGGATCAGCTGGTCTAGTGCCGTGGGAATACACTATCGCCAAACTCTTCTCCGACTCCGGCTACGCCACGGCCCTGTACGGCAAATGGCACCTCGGCAACGTCGAGGGCCGGCTGCCAACCAATCAAGGCTATGACGAATGGTGGGGTATCAAGGACAGCTGGGACGAGGCGAGCTACACCGCATGGCCGCAGTTCAAAGAGAGTGGCGTGCCGGTGCCCATGATCTGGGAGGGGAACAAGGGCGAGCCGTCCAAGCCGGTGATGCCGCTCGATCTGAACGTGCGGCCCGTAGTGGACGAGAAGTACATCATCCCCAAGACCATCGACTTCATCAAGCGGAACGCTGCGGCGAAGAAGCCCTTTTTTGTCTATGTCGGCTACTCCGAGATGCACCCGCCGGCCATCCCTAACCCGGATTTCGCCGGCAAGTCTGTCCAGCGCGGCGGAGCGTTCGCCGACCTCCTCGCCGAGATGGACTACCGGGTCGGGCAAGTCCTCGACGCCGTCAAGCAAGCGGGCGTTGAGGACAACACGATATTCGTTCTCAGCAGCGACAATGCAGGCGGCGGAGTGATACCGCAAATCGGCGGCTTCACGAATGGGCCATTTCGCGGCAATTTCATGAACACGCCGTTCGAGGGCAGCATGCGCGTGCCCGCAATGATCCGCTGGCCTGGCAAGATTCCCACTGGCGTCGTCACGCAGGAGATACTCGCCGACGTGGACTGGATGCCGACGCTGGCGAGCTTGATCGGCGCATCGAAGCTCGTTCCCAAGGATCGGCCGATCGACGGCGTCGACGCTTCCGGCTTCATGCTGGGCAAAAGCGAAACGACCGGCCGCGACAGCTACATGTTCTTCGGCGTCGACGGCGAGCTGATGTCGGTCAAGTGGAAGATTTTCAAGGCTATCTTCCGCTACACTGACGACGGCCCGCGTCCTGCAATCGAGAGCCAATACATCAAGCCGCAGTTTCCGATGATGTACGACCTGAGCAGCGATCCGCACGAGGACAACAATCTCTGGTACACGGATCTAACCAACGGCTGGATGTTTGGGCCGTTCTTACGGATCATCGGCCAATACGAGCAGAGCCTCAAACAATACCCCAACGTCAAGGTCGGCGAGGACTTCAAGGGTTATCAGAAATGAGTTCGGGGAGGCAGTGTGCCGCAGTGCATGAGTCGGTTATTGGCCCACAACGTCGTTCGCCGCGACGCAGTGATATGTCTGAAGTTGAGGGACAAGCCGACATTGCGCCGACGTCGTCAATCAGGCGTTGTTGACCCCGAGCGACCAATTGCTGCGATTCATCGGTGCAACGCAACATGAGCGGCGCAGTTATCGCAATGCCCGATAAGCTCGCCAAGCTTACCGCGTCGGCGCGCACGAGTACGGTCTGCGGTGAGGCATTCCCGTTTCCTGGCGATATCAGCGGGCCCACCGTTTGCCTTCA
The DNA here is from genome assembly GCA_963747855.1 of uncultured Alphaproteobacteria bacterium. Classification (GTDB taxonomy): domain Bacteria; phylum Pseudomonadota; class Alphaproteobacteria; order Rhizobiales; family Xanthobacteraceae; genus BOG-931. The sequence continues at coordinate 710,137 of CAVVGN010000001.1, read as the reverse complement.
GGGAATCTCGTACACAGTCGTTTCGTCCGCGATGCCGCGCAGCGCTGCACGCTGCATCGTGGGCCGCAGGCCCGAGCTTTCGAGAATTTTCACTGCTTTGACGTCCTCAACGACCGACTTGGTGGCAAAGATAGCGCGAGACGAAGCCAGCCCCTGAACGCGTGCGGCCATGTTTACGGTCTGGCCGAAATAATCCTGGCTGTTGTTGAGCGTGACGGCGAGGCATGGCCCTTCGTGAATGCCAATTTTGAGGAGCAAATCCTCATTGCGGCGTTCGGCATTGATGCGCGCCATTTCCTCGCGCATGCGCAATGCCGCCGCCAGCGCGCGATCGGGGGTCTCGAAGGTCGCCATCACGGCGTCGCCGATGGTCTTGACTACGGCGCCTGCCTCCGCGGCCACGACGTCATAGAGAACGTGAAAGTGCTGGCGAACGAGATCGTAGGCGACGAGGTCGCCCACCCGCTCATAAAGCGCAGTCGAGCCTTTGAGATCGGTGAACAGGAAGGTGAGGCTCGTGATCTTAAGCCGCTGATCTACGTCAAGGGTGTCGGTGCGGTAGATGTTACGGAATGTCTGATTGGTCAGGAGACGCTTCGCCGTCAGGAACGGCCGCCGCTTGCCCAGCAGATGGTGCAACGGATCGGCGGCGATCCACAGCGCCGGCAATACGCGGCGGTTGGTACGGTTCTCGAGCGCGAGCCGCAACGGTCCCGGCCGCATCTCGACCGTGCCGACTGGCGCCTTCACGTTATTGAAGACCATCGTCAGAGTTTGCCGCTCGCGCGTCGGCTCGCCTTTGACGTCGATAAACTGTGTTCCGTGCGTCACCGGATCGAAGAGGATGACAAAATCACTAGGGAGTTGCACCGACAACACCGCCTTCTCTCCGGACGGCAACTCGATCGAATCGACGGTGAACTCGGCAAGGCTCTCGGCCAGCGTCTCGGGAAGATCAACACCTGAACACCAGAAAATCTGCCGGTAATATTCGACTTCGGGGAGCGAATCCGGGCTGTGCCCGGCAATTCGGCGCACGCGCGGACTGACGGTGAAGGTCACTTCCACCATCTCATCGAGCGTCGGCTTGTAACCGGCAGCGCACAATCCGCAGTCGTATTCGTCACGGTTAACGGTCTTTAGCGTGGTAGCCGCTTCGAGCACGCCGCCACATCCAGGACAGAGGACATTCCACGACAGTTCGAACAGACCGAGTTGAGCCGCATGCAGGAACGCGGCGATGGCGCGCTCTTCATCGAGGTTACGCTTGCCGGCAAAGGCGAGCACATTGATGCGACAGAGGTCGGGATCGGATCCTTCGCGAACCAAATGCTCGATGGCGGCGGCATAATCATGATCGGCCGATTGGCGGAGTACACCAAAGAGGGCTTCGGTCTCGCTCATTGAAGCAGTTTCCTCGCACCGAATTGCGGCGAAGGTAGGCTTCAGGTCCCAACGTCGCAAGGCTAATCGCTGTGAGCCAATAGCGCCCTAGCCGACAAGGCCCCGCCCTAACATCTCAGCGAATTTGCTGCTCCGCCATAAGTCTGGAAATGGCCCATGGCGACATTTCGTGGCGACGCAGCAATTCAGTCGCTTTCGGAGCGAAGCGGACATGAGCCGGTAGGCATGACCGGCGGCATCAGTCGCAAATGCCCCTTTTCGGGCGTCAGGGGGTGCGACAAAGGTTTAACAAATGGACGGTTCAAATCCGCAGGACCGTTACGCGTCACCTTCGAGAGTGAATAGCTCCTGGGGGTGCGATACGCCGCGCAGGGCATACCGTCCGACCGAGACGAGCTTGCCCTTAATCGCCCCGACTTGAGCGAATGCCGCAGACATTAAAATGGGCTGATCGACCGAACGGCACATTGCAGCAATCCGGTTTGCCTCGTTCACAGCCGGTCCAAGGACGGTGAAGTCTAGCCGCTCCTGGCTCCCTACATTGCCGTAAAAGACCTTGCCAATATGCAAGCCGAGATACATGTCGGTTATCGGCTTGTTTTCCGCCATGCGGCGTTTCTTCAATTCGGCAACACCTTTGCGTGCAGCTATCGCGGCGGATAGTGCTGTGTTGCATGCGTGAACGGGATGTTCGGCGGTAAAGATAGCAAGGGTGCCATCGCCGATCAGCTTAAGGACATCGCCGCCATGTTCATGGATCGCTGACACTATAACATCGGAATAATCATTCAGCAGGGGGATCACCTGTTCTGGCGCAGTGTCGACGATGCGCGTGAAGCCTCGCAAATCACTGAACCAAACGACGGCCTCGATTCGCTCCGCAACGCCGCGCATGATCCGTCCGCTTAACACGCGCTGGCCGGCGTCGCGACCGAGATAGGTTTCCATCAGCGTTCGGGTTATTCGCGCGAGCGATACAGATTTGATGGCAAGCGCAAGGTAGGGCACGAGGCGCTCAAGCGTGGCGATTTGGCCGTCGTTAAATCCGTCAGTTACCCTTGTCCCCCATGATGAGTACACGGCATCCATCTCCCCGAGAACGCCTTCGAGGGCAAAGCGGTTGATGATCGCGACATACTCGGTCATCCCGGCTGCGTGCCAGTCGCTCAGCGGCGAGAACTCGTCTAGAGTGTTTGCATTTAAACGGCGGCGCAGGAGGGAGGCACCAGTTTGCAGCATGTTATAGAAGGAGCTGCGCCGCCAGCTATTGGCCGCCTGCACATCCAAAGATCCAGGGGCGGATGCGTCGAAATCTCTCCAAGCTAGTGCGACCGTATTCACGCATGGCGGGTTCGCTAGGATCAAAGCCCCAGCGGAACAGGCGCCCCTCGTGGATCGGATGTAGCGTGTCGATGAAAAGCTGGCTCCGACTAAGGGGGATTCCGGCCGCGACACAACGATCGCAGAACCCAGAGAGGATCTGAGTTTCGTGAGTGCCGGCCAGCCCGGCTTGTGTCAGCCACGCTGGCAATTCGCTGAAAAGCTTTTCATCCATACCGTGATTATACCCACAGTGCGCATCCGAGGTCCCGGTGGAAATGCCTTCCCGGCACGTAACGTCATACACTGCGCTGGAAAAGGGTGGTCGTAGTCAGGGGGGTGTGCAGTATTGGTACTTCTTGCGCGGGCGGACCACAGGGTCTTCTCGGAGTTACTCGGAATGGAATTACCATGACCAATACCATTGTCGTCATCGGTGCGGGCTCGATCGGTCAGGCAATCGCGCGGCGAGTTAGCGCGGGCAAGCGGGTGCTGCTGGCTGACCTGCGTCAGGAAAACTCCGATACGGCTGCAAACGTGCTTAGCGATGCCGGATTTGAGGTAAGTACTGCGACCGTCGACGTGTCATCGCGCGAGTCGGTCCACGCGCTCGTTCAGACCGCTACGGCTCTTGGGGAGGTGACTGGTGTCATCCACGCTGCCGGCGTCTCCCCAACGCAAGCGCCGCCGGCTACCTCGCGGTCGATCTTTACGGCACTACACTCGTCCTAGAGGAGTTTGGTAATATCATCGCGCGCGGCGGCGCCGGCGTTGTCATTGCATCGATGTCGGGGCACCGCTTGCCCCCACTATCGGTCGAACAAAATGCGGCTCTTGCTACGACACCTACTGACGAACTGCTCGCTCTGCCGATGCTCCAGCCAGAGCAGATAAGAGACTCCCTGCATGCATACCAACTCTCCAAGCGCGGGGAACGCGCTACGAGTGATGGCCGAGGCGGTCCGCTGGGGCAAGCGCGGTGCACGGGTCAACACCATCAGCCCTCGCGTCATCTTCACCCCGCTCGCCCGGGACGAACTAAATGGCCCTCGCGGCGCAGGTTACCGGCATATGCTTGAGTTGTCCCCGGCCGGGCGAGGCGGCACGCCGGACGAGGTCGGGGTCGTCGGCGCGTTCCTGATGGGGCCGGACGGCGCGTTCATTACCGGCAGCGACTTTCTTATGGATGGCGAAGTCTCGGCCGCCTGTTGGTACGGCGAACTGGCCCCAAAATAACTGACGGTTATGCGCTGCACCGATCCCGCAGAGGGTCGGCGGATCGAAAAATTACTTCTCGACGAAGAAGCCAAATACGACGAAGATCAAAAACAGTAATAGCTCGTTGCTCGCCTTCCATTCGGGGGAGATCGCTGCAAATGGTTAGACTGGGCGGACTGCGTTACATCTTTTTCTGTACGATTATCGGCGCGACGCCAGCATTCGCCGCTGACCCAAACAATGGTGAGCGACTTGCTCATAGATGGTGTGCGGCTTGCCACGTAGTTTCAGCGGCGCAGCACCAATCCGCGACCGATCAAGCGCCGCCGTTCGCGACTATTGCGAAAACGCCAGGCTTTGATGCCAACAAGATCGCGTTGTTCCTGCTCGATCCTCATCCAAAGATGCCGGATATGGGATTATCCCGCAGTGACGCGGCCGATCTCGCGGCATACATCGCAACGCTTAAGTGAAGCAGGATATGAGGCCTATTCAAGAAATTGGCGCGAACCGCGAAATGAAGACGAAAGGCCGATGTCGGCGATTGGCCCTTAAGGGATATCCCGATGACGCCGGCGAATGTCTGCTATCGAAAAAAGCAGACGTGACAGCCGACATCTCGTTTCGGTAGCGATTGACCCAAAACGGTCAACCTCACCGTTCAGCTCATTTTGAAAGAGGCTTTAAGACCCTTTCAATAACGGCTTTAAGGTCACTTTCGCTGAAAGGCTTACGAAGATAGGCAGCCGCACCCGCAAGCCATGAGGCGCCCCTACGTGCCGTCGCACTGATTAAAATAATAGGAATTTTGCCGATCAGTTTGTCTTGTCGCATCTCCTTAAAGAGTTCTTCTCCGCTCATGGGCTGCATTTCCCAGTCTGAAAGTACCAGCCCGTATTTTTTTTGACGCAGTCGATCAAGTGCAGAGTGGCCGTCGTGTGCGACGTCTACATCGGTAAATCCAATTTTCCTGATGAAGTCGGTTATCAGAAGAGTCATCGTAGGAGAGTCATCAACGACGAGAACCGGGAGCGACGTGTTCATATTATTTCCCCAGCCGGCAAAGGAATATTTTTTAGCGTCAGTCGCCCACCCGCCTTCGTGTTGGAATTCAACGCCGATCATCGTTTCCTTTCGCCATTTCACTTGGCAAGGCCGTAGGGTTTTTTCATCGAGAATAAGCTCGAAGAAGTCAGGAATTCCAAGCGCACTCGCAACCCGTAGGCCAGCACCATTCTCGGAAATGTCGCGGATCGTGCAATCAATTACGCCGCCGCGCTCTAACATGATCTTGGCGGACCTTAAGACCCGTTGACGTTGCTTGACGCGCTTGTCGTCCATGGTGCGTAGCCAACTGACGCGGATATTTCTTTCCGCAACCTCGCGGCTCATCTGCACAAACCTAGCCAACAGTTATTAGCGAAATCTCAATAACACAAGAAAGGCTACACAAATTGGCAAGCTCGCTATTGCCTTCTCCCATGTTTCATCTCGCAATGATGGAACAGTTGGTCCTTGGCGGACACCAAAGCAGATATTAGCTTTGTGGCGCCAAGCGAGTTTCGTAAGTGTTTGTTGGCCTATCGCTGCACTTGTGCTGCATACACGCCAAGTCCGTTCTCAGGTGCATAGGGACAACGACACCACGGGCTAGGATCGCGGGTGCGAGTGGCGGTCATTCCAAAAAAATGCGCCGGGCAAGCGCGGTGCCGGCCCGGCGCAGATTGCCCGTCGGGTCATTTTCAGAAACGCGCCGATCTTCAAATCGTTGTTCGGCGCGTCCACAGGAAAACGCGCCTGGCCCTCTTGGCGACACGTCCCCAGCGCGACATTCTTGAGGAGTTAGCCGAGAGCCATCGACCCTGCCGGTTTTATCGCCCGAGCAGCACCAGATGGCACCGGCACACAGAGAGGTCCCGCGCCGGGAAGCTGTCCAAAGAAGACGCAAACGCGACCAAGCTGAAGGGCAGTCTACACTATCTGATTGGAATTGGGCGCTTGAGCGCTGGCGTGAACAATTTGGGGTATCTCCATCACCGTAGCAGCATCGTCAAGAAACTTCGACGAATCGAGCCACTGGAATTGCTTGCCGAGATTTTTTGCCATGGGAGCCATCCGGTTGACCGAAGGCTTCGACACGCTCGATCTGAAAGAGGCCAAGGCGCTGCTCGATGAACTGCACGGCTGACGACGAATTCGGAAACCGCCTCTAAGTCAAGAAAAGTGACGTTAGTACTCCGCACAACATCATACCGATGAGCAGCACCGCCCAATCGGTAGGCGTCAACCAAAATAGCCTGCCCTCGCTCGCCACGTACGCCATCATCGCAGGTGCTCGTTGCTTGGACGCAGCCACACCATACGGAGGAACGGCGGCGATGGCTGTAGCGCACGGGTCACAGAACGGCTGCATCGGCCAGCGGTGCCGGTCCAACACGCCGATAGTTGTTCAGTGTGGCGGCGCTGCAACAGCCGGGGAGCGACTACTCACGTCTGCGGAAAATTGGGCGCGTTTAGGAATGGGCTAAACCCGCGCTCGGGCGCAAAGTCGCGCGGCAGCATGCCAGCCGTGCTCGGCGGGTGTCCGCTATCGGGAAAACCGGACATGAAAGCAGACATCGGGAAATGTCCGTTGTTGCCCCATAAGCGACATTAGCCGGCCACCCATCGACGTCTCTCTGGAGGCAGACCGGCCCACTTCCGGTTCGGTGGGTTGGCGGTCTACGATGCCTTGTCCCGAGCATAGGGGGAGGCAATGCGACGGCACCCCAGATCTGGCGGCAAACCAGCCAAACCGCGCCACGGAACGACGGCGAAGCTGAAGCGACGCGATCCGCCAAACAAGGTAACCCGTCGCACTTCCTCCGCTGCCGGTGAAGAAGGTGAGGTCGCGCGGCTCACCCGCCAGCGTGATGAGGTGTTGGAACAGCTCTCCGCCACCTCCGAGGTTCTCAACGTCATAAGTCTGTCGCAGGGCGATTTAAAGCCGGTGTTCCAGACTATACTTGAGAATGCCACGCGCATTTGCGAAGCCGCGTTCGGCGTTCTGAACATTTATGAGAATGGGTCCTTTCGTGCGGTTGCGATCCACAATGTACCATCTGCTTTTGCCGAATTTCACCAAGGCCAACGCGGAGCATATCAACCGATCGCAGGCAGTCTTATGGAGCGCGTCGTACGAACAAAGAAAGTGGGCTACGTCGCCGACAACGCCGCCGAAGCGATCGGCAGAGCGGCAACGCTCGGCGGAGCACGATCTACAGTCTGCGTGCCGCTGCTCAATGATGAAGCGTTAATTGGCACTATCACCATCTATCGGCAGGAAGTTCGGCCCTTTACTGATAGGCAGGTCGCGCTGGTACAAACTTTTGCCACTCAGGCGGTCATCGCCATCGAGAACGCGCGGCTGCTCAACGAGCTGCGGCAGCGCACCAACGACCTCACCGAGTTGTTGGAGCAGCAGACGGCGACGTCGGAGGTTCTTGGAGTCATCAGCCGCTCTAAGTTCGATCTACAGCCCATCTTGCAAAGCCTGGTCGATACCGCAGCGCGGCTCTGCCGTGCCGAACAGTCCGTTATCTTCCGACGGGAGGGCGGACTCTACCGCTTCGCGGCAGGCCACAGCATTGTTCCGGCTTATCTGGAAATAGAGCGGCAATCGCCAATTTCTCCGGGGCTAGGAACACTCATCGGGCGCGCCGCCATGACCCGACAGGTAGCCCAGATCGACGATGCCTGGAACGATCCGCTGTATGAAAAAAAAGAGGATGCCAAACTCGGAGGGCACCGTTCGATGATCGGAGTGCCACTTATGCGTGAGGGCGAGCCGATCGGAGTCATTGGGCTCTCGCGCAGCCGAGTTCATCCGTTTTCCGAACGTGAAATCGAATTGGTGACGACATTCGCTGACCAAGCTGTGATCGCGATCGAGAACGTGCGGTTGTTTGAGAGCGTCGAGGCCCGCACCCGCGAGCTTTCCGCCTCCCTCGATCAATTGCGCACCGCGCAGGATCGTCTAGTGCAGACCGAGAAACTTGCTTCGCTCGGACAACTGACTGCCGGTATCGCACACGAGATCAAGAACCCGCTAAACTTTGTGAACAATTTCTCATCCATGTCAGTCGAACTCATAGACGAAATGCGCGCAACGCTGGGCAGCATTCATCTTGACGACAAAAGACGTACCGAAATCAACGAGATAGCGGATATGCTACAGGGCAATCTTGATAAGGTCGTGCAGCACGGCAAGCGCGCCGATTCCATCGTCAAGAACATGCTGCTGCATTCGCGTGCGGGCTCCGGCGAGCGCCGGCCGGTCGATGTCAACGCGCTGGTCGAGGAGAGCCTCAACCTCGCCTATCACGGGGCGCGGGCGGAAAAGCAGGGCTTCAATATCACCCTGGAGCGGTCATTCGATCCGACCGCCGGCGAGGTCGACCTGTTCCCGCAGGAGATCACGCGGGTGCTGCTCAACCTCATCTCCAACGGCTTCTATGCGGCCACAAAGCGCAGAGCCGAAGCCAATGGAGATAACTATGAGCCTACGCTGGCCGCCGCGACCAAGAACCTCGGCGACCGCGTCGAAATCCGAATCCGCGACAACGGCACCGGCATACCCCCCGACGTGAAGGAGAAGATGTTCAATCCGTTCTTCACGACAAAACCAGCCGGTGAAGGGACCGGGCTAGGCCTTTCCATCAGTCACGACATCATCGTCAAGCAACATGGCGGATCTATAGGGGTCGATACTCAGCCCGGGGAGTTCACCGAATTTCGGATCGTGCTGCCGCGCGGGGCTGCAACGGTCGCAAAATAGGGATGGCGCGCGTGAACTTGCTCATTCTCGTGGTGGACGATGAGCCCGATGTGGAGGCGCTGTTTCGCCAGCAGTTCCGGCGCGACCTCCGCGAGTGTCGCTTTTCAATGGACTTCGCCCAATCCGGCCCGGTAGCGCTTCAGCGCATCGCCGATGCCGGCGACCGCTCGCTCATCCTGATCCTGTCCGACATCAACATGCCGGGCATGAGCGGCCTTGAGCTTCTACCCAAAGCGAAGGCGGCGCGTCCTGATGTCCCGATCATCATGATTACGGCCTATGGCGATGCCGAGACCAAGCGTCAGGCTTTGGAGAAGGGCGCGGAAGCGCTGCTGACCAAGCCGATCGACTTCAAGACGCTTCGCAGCGAGATCGACACGCGGGTCGAGCGAGCGGCCTAAAATAGGCTTCAGCCTCACAAAATTGTTGCAGCGCACTTTGGTCGAAACTGGCCATCGCGTCATTTCGCGGCAACGCACTAATTCGGTCGCTTTCGGAGCAAAGCGGACATCAGCCGGCGGGCAAGATCAATTGCGTCGGTTGCAAATGACCCATCTCTGCCATTAGGCGAACGTCGTTAGTGCTGCGAGGGTAAAAATCCTGGCCCGTTGCTGCCGATGAACGCGCCGGCCCCGGTGATCTGATAGGCGAGATACCAAGAGAACACATTCGTCGTCGACGCATTTTGCAGTCCGGTTCCGACCGATACGAGCAGGTGGTGATCGTTGTCAAAGTCGTAGATTGCGCCAATGTTGAAACCTGTTGTGGGTTGCGTGTAAATCGCATTGCTAGCGCCAAAAGCGACGGTCGAGGTCTGATGGAACAGCTCGCCGCCGATGGCCAATTGCTTGGTCACCTGTTTTTGCAGGAGCCAGCCGAAGAACCAATAATTCCGGTTGGCGGTCTCGTCACCCTGATTGATCCAATAGCCGCCGCCGCCATAGGTCGTCCAATCGCCGAAGCTTTTTTGCAGCCAGAGCGGAAAATAGGCGCGCACATAACCGGCACCGAGCGCATGGCTCTCGTCGCCTGTTGGAAGTTCGACGAGGGGATATACGCCGACCATGGGGCGTGAACCGTCTTTATCTTCATCGATGAAGCGGTATTTGAAGCCGAGTTCCGTATCGCCGTAACCGTAGGCGCCGGCCTGCGTATCGAACGTCAGCGGGGCAATGATGTGAACTTGGCCGTTAGGAACGATGCCATAATTATATTCCCACGCGGGTGCTTCGCTAAACGTATCGCTGCGGATCGCGGTGCCCAAAGATAAGTTGTAGAATTCGAAATGCTGGTACGGTACCGGCTCGGGATCGTCGGTGACAAACGGCGGCCCCGCGGTCCCGCGACCTGTAAGCAAACCCAACGTCGCTGTTGCGGTCACGACGACGGCGACGAGCTTATTAACCTGCGCCGCTGGTCTGGGCGTCTTCAACTTGCTCCCTTCCCAAGGCCATTTTTTCTCAGCAGCACATCCAGTGACCACCGACCTCCGCCTTCAATCAGCAGATAGAGCGATCCCAGCAGCATGCAGAAGTCCGCCCGCGCTTCATGCGCCATGCTAAAAAAGCCGTAGCGTGGCAGTTTAGGCAGGTGAAAAATCCAGAAGTCGTGACCGAGCAGGATCGGAATCTTAGTCGAGACAATTGCGACGACCATGATCACGATCAGCGGAATTGCCGCGAGCCGGGTGAACAGGCCGAGCATGATCAGCACGCCGCACACGATTTCGGTCACGCCGACAAACGGTCCCATAATGTCCGGATAGGGAATACCGATGTGGATGAAACGCCCGGCACCGAGAATCTCCGGGAAGATCAACTTCTGAATTCCCTCCGGGAAAAACACCACAAGCCCGACAAGAAGACGAACCAGGACGGACCAGCCCGGCGCCCGCGTGGCCAACAGCACATGCCACCAATCGATGCAGCTCTCACGCATCCCGTCTCCTCGCCGCGTGCCACACTTTGGAGTCTGTTTCGATAGAAAATACGCTCGAAATATCGGAATACGATATCAATTTTGAGCCGCTGCCCACACAAACCAGCCCACAATAATGCTGATGAATGCCAAGACAATTCTCATCTCGGGTGCAGGGATCGCAGGACCGACGCTCGCCTTCTGGCTGAAAGCTGGGGGGTTCGAGCCGACGCTAATCGAACATGCGCCTGCCTTCCGCGCCGGCGGCTTTGTCATCGACTTTTGGGGGCTCGGTTACGACCTCGCGCAACGGATGGGGTTGGCAAGCGACATCGAGCGCGTGGGATATCACATGCGGGAGCTACGGATCGTCGACGACCGGGGCGAGCGCTTGGCTGGCTTCGGGACAAAGGTATTCCGTGAGCTGACCGCGGGACGTTTCGTGACGCTCGGGCGCAGCGATCTTTCACGATTACTGTTCGAGAAGATTGGTGCGACAACGGAAGTCATATTCGGCGATGAGATTGTTTATCTTCGCGAAAACGTAGACGGTGTGCAGGTACAATTCAAACATGGGGGCGAGCGCTTATTCGATCTGGTAATTGGCGCCGACGGGCTTCATTCGAATGTTCGAAAGCTCGTATTCGAGTCACAAGGTCGGTTTGAGAAGCAGCTCGGCTTTGTGGTCGCGGCGTTCGAAATCCGGGGCTACCGTCCGCGCGACGAAGATGTGTATGTGATCTACAGTCAGCCGGGCCAGATGCTTGGGCGCTTTGCTTTGCACGACGATCGAACGTTGTTCCTATTTGTCTTCACCGCTGATGTTGAACGGTCACCTCCGATCCTCGACTTGCCAACGCAAAAAACAATGCTGCGCAGGAGGTTTGCCGAGGGGAAGTGGGAATGTTCACGCATCGTTGGCGAGCTGGACCGTGCCCAGAACCTCTATTTCGACCGCGTCAGCCAAATCAAAATGGACACTTGGTCGCGAGGCCGCGTCGCGTTGGTAGGGGATGCCGCATTTTGTGTGTCCTTGATGGCTGGGCAAGGGTCAGCGTTGGCGATGACGGCAGCCTATGTACTGGCGGGAGAACTCACCAAAGCCGCTGGGCGACACGAAGAAGCCTTCGGTAATTACGAGAGGCGTTTGCGGGCCTATGTCAGTTCAAAACAGAAGGGTGCGGAGCGTCTTTCCGCTGCGTTCGCGCCAAAGAGCCGATGGGGTCTGTTTCTGCGCAATCAAATAATAAGGGCTTTCGCCATCCCTGGGCTGGCGAGGGCCGCGTTCGGGCGGGATATCATCGACACCCTCCAAATTCCCGATTACGGCTGGCCAGCGCTTCCACCAACCGCAAATTAGATGGAAACCCACCCGTTGTAAATTTTCGACGCCACCGTGTCACGCCGAGCAGAACCGATATGTTCGAGTTTGGCCCATCGCGTTGGTCTTTGAATGTACGCTGTTCGGTCGCTAACGGGAGAATAGCGGACATTGATCCGCACCAGCGCCAATGGCTCGGTAGCGATTGACCCATCTGCGACATCGGCGCTGCAATATTGCTGTGCTGCGCGAGGCGGCCCTCACGTGCCAGCGGGTGTGGTAGAGTGTGACTTCCCAGGCTGAAAGGCGGTCCATGAGGCGACGCGACTTCATCGCCAGTCTCTGCAGCATTACGGCCGCATGGCCGCTTGCCACACGTGCGCAGCAGTCAGGCCGGATGCGGCTGATCGGCGTGCTGATGGGCTGGGAGGAGGGTGATCCGGCCACGCAGTCTTTGGTCACGGCTTTCCGTGGTGCGCTCGCGAAGCTGGGGTGGACGGAAGGCAGCAATCTCCGGATTGAACTTCGCTGGGGCAACGGTAATGCAGCTAGGATCGAGACGTTCGCAAAAGAGCTGGTCAATCTGCGACCCGATGTGATGCTTGGTCAGACCACGCCCGTGATCCGCGCCCTTGCCCTCGAAACACGAACCATCCCGATCGTGTTCGTGCAAGTATCCGATCCGATCGGCAGTGGCTTCGCCAAGAGTCTCGCACGTCCGAGCGGCAACATCACCGGCTTCACGACAGACAATTCCGCGCAGGGCGGTAAATGGGTGGAGGTATTGAAAGAAATCGCCCCGCACACGATGCGCGTGGCACTTCTGTTCAACCCGGAAACAGCTGCGCCGCCCAAAATATTCATGCCTTCTGTTCAGGCCGCCGCGTCAGCCTTTGGGGTCCAGGCAATTGCCGCTCCGGTTCACGCGAAGGATGAGATCGAAGGCGTTATTGCCGCACAAGCAATCAATCCGGGTGGCGGCCTCATCGTCACGCCGGACCCGTTCAACGCGGCAAATCGCGATCTGATTGTCGCGCTAGCGGCCCGCTACAGGGTTCCAGCGATCTATTTCAATGCCTTCTTTGCGGATTCAGGCGGCCTGATCGTCTACGGTAGTGTTTTCGCCGAAGAGTTTCGCCAAGCGGCAGGTTACATCGACCGCATCATGAAGGGCGAGAAGGCAGACGATTTACCGGTGCAGGCGCCGACCATGTACGAATTAGTGATCAACCTCAAAACCGCCAAGGCGCTCGGCCTCACCGTGCCGCCGATGCTGCTCGCCCGCGCCGACAAGGTGATCGAATAGAGAAGTCGTTTGCTGCGGTGCGTCGGGGGTACTCGAAGCATCGGTCGTGACTGACCCATGGCGGACACGAGTTCGGTGAGACCGATCACGGTGCGCCTCATAATGTCGGCGATCAGGTGAAGAACGGACTTATGGCGGACAAAGCCGAAATGACGTTCGTGACCCATCTGCGACATGGCCTGGGTTAGTCTTGCTGTAGCTGCACAATGGGCCCGACGATGTGGTAGGGTGTAGTTCGCCAACCAAGGGGCGGTGCATGAGGCGACGGGAATTCGTCACCCTGATCGCAAGTGCGGCGACCATGCTCTTCCTCCGGGTGTCTATCGCGGAAGCGCAGGAAAGCGGACGCATCTATAGACTTGGTGTGGTAACCGGCGCTGCTCGTCAGGCACCACGGAACGTAGCGCTTTTTGATGAGCTCAAGGCGTTGGGCTTTGTTGAGGGGCAAAACCTGAAGATCGTCGCCGATGGCTTTGGGCTTCGCGATGAACAGTTTGCGGAAGTCGCCGCAACGCTGGCCAAATCCGCCCCGGACGTTATCTTTTGCGTCGGCAATCTCGCGATGCATGCCGCCCAAGAATTGACCCAGACCGTTCCAATCGTCGGTTTGGCTAGCGAAATCGTTGCCGCGGGTTTTGTGCGCTCGCTCGCCCACCCAGGTGGCAATGTCACCGGCATCAACCTTGCGTTCGAAATCGATGGCAAGCGGCAGGACATCCTCATGGAGGCTGTCCCCGGCGCGCGGCGTTTCGCATTCCTTACGGACCCGACCTTCACCCCGCCGGCGCTGCTTTCGGCACTTGAGAACGCCACTCGTGCACGCGGTGTTGAAGTCGCCGTGTTTAAAGCCGGAACACCCGAACAGATCGCGCCAATGATGAACGAAGCCAAGGCATGGGGCGCTACTGCACTTAATGTTCTGTCGGCGCCACTGTTCTCCTTCCATCGCCGTATCGTCATCGAACGGGCCGCAGCTCTGGGCCTGCCCGCGATTTATGAATGGCCCGAAATGGCAGAGGAGGGTGGCCTGATCGGATATGGCGCACGTCTTCCGCTGCTCTATCGGCAGTTAGCAGGTCTGCTCGTTAAGGTCCTCCGCGGCGTCAAGCCAGAAGACATCCCGGTCGAGGAGCCGACGAAGTTCGATCTCGTCGTCAATCTAAAAACTGCCAAAGCGATCGGGCTGACTATCCCCGAATCCTTCCTTACCCGCGCCGACAAGGTGATCGAATAATGTGCTGTTTTGCTGCGGAGCATTTTGTCTGAGTTTGGCCCGAAACGTCGTTTGTTGCGCGACAGCAATTTGTCCGAAGTTGAGGGTAAAGCTGCCGTGACGAGCCCGACGTCGAAATGACGTTGATGACCCACATCAGACATTGCGCGCCCGCAGCGCCCGTGTGTCGTGTCCCCTCCACAAGCGAGGAAAGTCGCCACTTCCGATACGGTCATCTGACCGGTTAGGATGCCTCCTCCAGGTACCACGGTGGGGGCCAATGAAGCGGCGCTCCAAGGTTAGCGGCGCACGCGCCAAGACACGGCGCCCGCAGGCGGCGAAGCCGAGGCGCAGCGTTGTGCTCAAGGCCGCTCTTCGTTCCCAATCGACGCCTAACCGCGAGGGCGCGGAGGTCGCTCGGCTTACTCGCGAACTGAAGGCGGCGCTCGAACAGCAGGCAGCAACCTCCGAAGTGCTGGGTGTGATCAGCTCGTCCTCTAGCGCGCTTGAAGAAGTATTTCGGTCAATCCTTGAGAAAGCGACACGCATCTGTGATGCCAAGTTCGGTATCATTTTTCGTTTCGATGGCGAACGCTGTGTTTTTGTGGCGGAAGTCGGTACGCCCCCCGCCCTTGCTGAATTTTTGAGGCAGCGTGGGCCGTTTCACCCGCAACGAGGCACGCTACTTGAGCGCGTCAAGCGAACAAGGGAAACCTCTCACACCGCAGACTACGCCGCCGAGAGTTCACCTGACCACCCACCTGTAAAACTTGGCGGAGCGCGAGCCACGGTAGACGTTCCGTTGCGCAAGGGTGACGAGTTGATCGGCGCGTTCTCTATTTATAGGCGAGAGCCTCGTCCCTTCACCGAATCGCAGATCGCGCTGGTTCAGAACTTCGCAGCTCAAGCGGTCATCGCTATCGAGAACGCGCGGCTAGTGAACGAACTGAAACAATCGCTTGAACGGCAGACCGCGACCTCGGAAGTGCTGCGCGTTATCAACACGTCGCCCGGCGAGCTTGAGCCGGTATTCCGGACCATACTCGAAAACGCAACGCGCATCTGCGAGGCCAAATTCGGCATTATGCAACTCCTAGAAGGCGATGGCTTGCGGGCTGTGGCACTCCACGACGTACCGCCAGCATATGCTGAAGCAATGCGGCGCGAGCCCGTTTTTCGTCCTGTTGCCGGGCATATACTGGATCGCGTGATCAGTACCAAGCAGGTCGTTCATATCCCCGATGCGAGGACCGAGCAGAAATTGAGAGGATGGATAGTTGAGCTTGCAGGCGCGCGCACTTTGCTCTCGGTTCCGATGTTAAAGGACAGGGAACTGATCGGTGTAGTCAGTATCTACCGTCAAGAAGTCCGCCCGTTTGCCGAAAAGCAGATCGAGCTAGTCAGGAATTTCGCTGCCCAAGCCGTCATCGCCATCGAGAACGCGCGCTTGCTCGACGAACTTAGACAGTCGCTAGAACGGCAAACTGCTACTTCGGATGTACTTCAAGTCATAAGTTCTTCGCAGGGCAATCTGCAGCCCGTTTTCCGAGCGATGTTGGAGAATGCAACGCGCATTTGCGGGGCTAAGTTTGGCGTCCTCTATCTGTACGACGGGCAACACTTCACGTTGGCCACGCACATCGGCGCTGGCTCTAAACTCGTTGAATTGATGAAGCGTGGTCCGATAGGCCCGCACCCCGACACCATTCTTGGTCGCATCCTCGCCTCGAAAGACGTTGTTGAGATTGAAGATACCAGGAAGGAACGTCTTTATCTTGAACGCCATCCATTGTTCGTTGCTGGCGTTGAACAAGACGGCGCGCTCAGTCTCTTGGGCGTACCGATGCTGAGGGAGCAGGCCTTAGTCGGAGCATTTGTCATTTTCCGGCAGGAAGTTCGTACGTTCACCGACAAGCAAATCGAGTTAGCCAAAAACTTCGCGGCCCAAGCCGTCATCGCCATCGAGAACGCGCGGTTGCTCAACGAACTGCGCCAGCGGACCGACGACCTTAGTCAGCGCACCACTGACCTCACGGAAGCGCTGGAGCAGCAGACCGCCACGTCGGAGGTGCTGCAAGTGATTTCCAGCTCGCCCGGCGATCTACAACCCGTATTTGCCGCGATGGTGGAGAACGCGGTGCGGGTCTGCGGAGCGTACTCCGGCAATCTTTTACTCCGCGAGGATGGCGCGCTCCGTATCGTCGCCATGCACGGCGCGCCATCGCAATGGTCCGAGCTAAGACGCCGCGAGCCGACCGTCCGTCCACCCCCTAATGATCCACTAGGCCGGCTCATCGGGACGCGCCAGTTGCAGCACGTACGCGACTTGCGCGATGAGCCGGCCTATATCGAGCGCTATCCAGGGGCGGTAGCCGCCGTCGAGCTTGGCGGCCTCCGTACACTCCTTGCGGTTCCAATGCTCAGGGACAACGTGCTTGTCGGGGTGTTTGCGATTTACCGCCAAGAGGTTAGACCCTTCACCGACAAGCAGATCGCGCTGGTCCAGAATTTCGCCGCACAGGCAGTTATTGCCATTGAGAACGCTCGCTTGCTGAAAGAGTTGCGCGAAAGAACCGAGCAGTTGGAAGTACAGTCAAAGGAGGTCGTTAAACTGAACCAACAACTCGAACAGCGCGTCACCGACCAAGTTGGCGAAATCGAGCGCATGGGTAGGTTGCGGCGTTTCCTGCCGCCACAGGTAGCCGACCTGATCGTCGCCTCCGGCTCAGAGAAGCAACTCGAAAGCCATCGCCGAGAGATTACCGCGCTATTCTGCGATTTGCGCGGCTTCACTGGCTTCTCCGAGAGTTCAGACCCGGAAGACGTGATGGCGCTGCTGCGCGACTACCATGCAGCCATCGGCGAAACCATCATCAAGTACAGCGGCACGCTTGAGCGTTATGCCGGGGATGGGGTCATGGTTGTGTTCAACGATCCAGTGCCGGTCGAGAAGCCAGCGCTGCAGGCAGTGCTGATGGCGCTCGAAATGCGTGATGTTATCGGAGCGCTGACCGAGAAGTGGCATCGTTTGGGACACGACATAGGCTTCGGGATCGGTATCGCGCACGGCTTTGCCACTCTTGGCACCATCGGGTTTGAAGGACGTTTCGACTATGCCGCCATCGGAACGGTATCCAATGTCGCATCCCGGCTTTGCGATGAGGCCAAGCCCGGTCAAATCCTCATCAGCCCACGAGTGCTGATGGCTGTCGAGGATTCCATCACAGTCGAGCCAATTGGCGAATTTGCGCTCAAAGGCATCCGCCGTCCTTTAGCGGCCTACAACGTAGTCGCCGCCAAATCTGCAAATTAAAGCCGTGCAGAACGAGGCTTGATGTCGGCGATTGGCCCTTTTCGTCCGTTGCTCTAACGCAGCAAATCGGTAGCGATCGGAGCAACAGCGGACATGCCGTCGACATCGCCGTGACGCTAGTGACCAACATCGGTCGTGGAACCGTTTAGCGGCGGAGACGAAAATTGCGCGCGTGGACCTCAGCGCGGATTCGGGCAGTATCGGTCCCGATCGATAGAGAAGCGGGGCTCTTTATGACGGAAAAGCGATCAGGCTTGCCGGTCCTTGGCTTCGCGGATCAAAGGTCGTTCGAAAGATGGCTCGCCGCTCAACCAGCTGATGCGGTTGGCGTTTGGATTAGGTTCGCCAAGAAGGCGGCGACAAGAACGAAACTGACGAAAGCAGAAGCGATTGACGCTGCGCTCTGTCACGGATGGATCGACGGAAAGCTGGAAAAGTATGACAACCAACACTGGCTTGTTCGCTTCACGCCACGGAAATCGCGCAGCAAGTGGTCGGCGCTGAACCGCAACAGAGCGCTGACGCTCATCAAGGAGGGCCGCATGAGACCTGCGGGCTTCGCGCAAATCGAAGCCGCTAAGGCAGATGGTCGGTGGAAGGCCGCCTACGCCCCGGCGAGTTGGGCCGAAGTACCCATCGACCTCCAGAAGGCCTTGGACAACAACCCGAAAGCGTCCGAATTCTTTGCAACATTGAACAGTCGAAATCGCTACGCAATCCTGTATCGAATCGGCAACGTCAAAAAAGCCGAGACGAGGGCGCGCAAGATTGCGGAATTCATAGCCATGCTCGAGCGTGGCGAAACAATCCACGGGTAAGAAAGATGCTGATTATCGCGTGCCGATCCCGACGAGCTAATCCCACGTGATGCTTTTGCGGCACCGCACTTGGTCCGGTTGTGGCCCGTTTCGTCACTTAGTGCGACGCAGCGGTACGTCTGAAGTCGAGGGACAAGCCGACATTACGCGGACATCGTCGATCAGACGTTGTTGACCCCACGGCAACAGGAGTGTTCAATTTTGACCAGACTTACGTTAGCGGGGGGTGTCAATTTTCAACTGATGTAGAGTCGTGTCGGGGGTGTAGCCATGGCAATTCCGGAGAATATCAAGCGTAAAGAATACGCGCGCTATGCTGCGCACTGCTTGCAGATGGTAACTGCGGCAAGCGATCAGGAATTGCGTTTTATTCAGCGCGAAATGGCGGCTGAACGGCTGAAACTCGCGGATGATATTGGACGGCGTTCAAGACCCCGGCAAATGCAAATGGGGTGATGTCGGCCGCCTCAGTTAGTGGCCTCTTCGTGATTTTTGCCGCCCGTCGCGACCTTCGAGACCAAAGCCGCGAGTGGTCGCTCTGGGGCAACAGCGGGTACTGGCCCCTTTCCGAAGCCTCTGGTCCCTATTGGATTTTTGGGGTTGGTCCCTTTTGGACGAGATGACCGTCCCGCTGAATGCATAGGTGGTTTTGGTGCAACCCCGTTTGGCGCGAAGTTTGCTTAGGTTCTTTGGATGCCGGTAGTTGTGGAGTGGTGTCATGACACCGTTTTGGGGAAGCTGTCTCACGACTTTCATCGCAGGATTCGCAATCGGCTACGGCGTTCGCGCTCTCATCTCTTTACGTCGCCGAGCTGAGGCGCGCCGTCGCTACCAAGCTACCGGGTCTTCCCGGCGAGTCGCAAAGGCCAGTGCTGGCCAGTTTTCGAGCTAGGTAGCTGCTGTGGGTTCCATGTTGCGAATCGTATTGCCGATTGCCGCCCTAACTAGCGGCGTGTTGGTCAGTATGGCGTGGATTGCGTTCTTGGGACTTGTAAGTCTAAAGGTAATTTTTAAGGCGATTGAACTTTTGCTTTGAACGCCTTCTGGCCCTGAACGTCATTTGGGACGCAACCAACACTTTGGTTGCTTTTGGCGCAAAGCGGACATGAACCGGGAGCTAAGGTCAACTGCATCGGTCGCTCGTGACCCTGAACGGACATCACGGTTCAGCCATTCAAACGCCAGATCGAGGCATTGAGTATTGCCGCAAAGGCGACCCATGCCGCGTATGGTGCAAACAATAATGCAGATAGCGCATCCTCCGGCCATGACAGTGTGATGAATGCAATGATCACGGCGAGCAGAGCTAGAATTACAAACAATGCAGCCGCCGGACGGTGCAATCGGAAGAAAATCGGTGACCAGATAAAATTTAACGCCAGCGCGACGGCCCAGACAATCATCGTGGCACCGAGTGGATCACGCATAAACATGCGCCATCCGGCGATTGCGATCATAACGTAGAGCAGCGTCCACACCGGCGCAAAGACGCTGTTGGGCGGCGTAAACCAAGGCTTGGAAAGCTTCACATACCATTCGCCCGGTCGGGTCGCGAAGCCGACCAGTAGGCCACCGCCAATCGTAAGAACAAGGAAAACTACCAGTGACATGGTGACAAGCTCGCATTCTAACGAACCCTGACTGGCTTCGTCGCCGGTCGGGGTTGAGAGAAATCACAGACCTTACGGTGTACTTCCGAGTTTGGCCCGGTAGGTCACTTGGTGCACCGCAAGCAAACGCCGGCGTTCAAGGTAAGAGCGGACGTCGTTGCCAGATGCATCCGACGACGCTTGCTCTACCGGCTGACGATGGCCGCGCCGCCGCACAGCATGACGCCGCGCTGGAACTAGGCTCCAAATTCCTGCGCGATTACGAAGGTCTCGCGAATGCGCGGCACGTCGGGCCAGGCGCGCACGAACTTGGCGATCAGCCGTGGCACTTCCTCCTTCATCGCGCGATCAAGCGCGGCTTCATTATCGAACTGATAAGTCGCCTGATGAATAGCAGGATCGGTTAAGCTCCAAAACCGCCATGCCTTTTTGACGCAGAAGGATTCTACGGCGTCGGGCAGGAGTTCGTTTTGGTACCACTTGTCGAACGCGGTGCGCTTTGCGGCATCGGCGACGATGGACCGGACAATAAAGACGGCAGCGGGCATGGTTCCTCTCTAGATAGCCTATTACTTGCACCGACAGGCTACGAGCTGGCGATGGACCTGCAGCCGACGATGCGGCCAAGGCGCTGACGAAATCGAATTACTCGTGTCGAGCCACCTATGGAAGGTATCTTGAATTGCCATGAGGCATTAGGATGATGAAATCAGAACTTGGACATTTGCCGACAGGAGTTGAACGTGGCCGATAATCGCTTCCAGAATCCTTCGACGATGCACGCCACGCGCGGCTACGCGCACGTCGTGGAGACATCAAGCCCAAGTCGCACGATCTATCTGTCGGGGCAGCTCGGAATGACGCCGGATGGGAAATTCGCCGGTGCGTCGGGCGAGTTCCGCGCCCAGGCGGTGCAGTGCTTCGAGAACCTGAAACTGGCTCTTGCCGCCTCCGGCGCCAGCTTCGAGCACGTGGTGAAAGTCACCGCCTTTTTCGTCGATATCGCGCACCTGCCGATCTACCTCGAAGTGCGCGACCGCTACGTCAACACCAAGGCGCCGCCGGCATCGACGGCCGTTCAGATCTCAAAGCTCGCGCGCGAGGGCGCGCTGTTCGAGATCGAGGCCATCGCCGTAGTGCCGCAGAAATAGTTGCGATGCAGCGCCAGCGAGGCATTCCCCGAACGGCTCGCCTGTATTCAGAAAAGGTGAATATACGGCCCGATCATCTCCCGAGGCCATTTGATCATGCGCGGCGATGAATTAAGGTTCCTTACTTTCGTTGCTAGCCCAAAGCTGACCAAAGCGAGCCGCTCATGAATGTCCGCTATCGGGAAAACCGGACATGAAAGCGGACATCGGGAAATGCCCGTTGATGACCCATGACGTCACTTCGCCACCATCAATTGACGCATTGCGAAAGACGCATTGGATCACCTCGTCGGCGATGGCCAGAAGGCTCGGCAAGAACATCGGACCTGTCAGAAAGCGCCCTTCAAACTCGCGGCGGCTGGGATAAACTGTGCCTGCTGGCGATCCAGAAGCGCAGGCGACGGGGCCCGCGATGCAGCAAATTGCGGACTGGCTCAAAGCACTCGGCATGTCCGAGTACGCTCAGTGCTTTGCCGAGAACGACATTGACACTGCCGTTCTCCCCCACCTGACCGACCAGCATCTCAAGGACTTGGGTGTCTCGCTCGGGCATCGCCTGAAGATGTTGCACGCCGTCGAGCAGCTTGCCGGCGCTGCCCCGGCCACGCCTCAGCCTGCGCCCGTAATCGAGCCAAAGTCCCAGGACACCGCCGAGCGCCGCCAAGTCACGGTGATGTTCTCAGACCTCGTTGGTTCGACGGCACTCTCCGCGCGCATGGACCCGGAGGACCTGCGCGAGGTCATTTCGGCCTATCAGAAATGCGTCGCCGAGACCGTGCGCCGCTTCGGCGGGTTCGTAGCGAAATACATGGGCGACGGCGTCCTCGTGTATTTTGGATATCCGCAAGCCCACGAAGATGATGCCGAGCGGGCGGTGCGCGCCGGCCTGGAGCTGATCGGTGCGGTTAGTTCAATCAAGTCAAATGCTTCCCTGCAGACCCGCGTCGGCATTGCGACCGGTATGGTCGTGGTCGGCGACTTGATCGGATCAGGCGAAGCGCAGGAACGCGGCATCGTCGGCGAAACGCCGAACCTGGCGGCGCGGCTGCAAGGGATCGCCGAGCCCAACACCGTCGTCATTGCCGAGGCC
Source organism: uncultured Alphaproteobacteria bacterium (assembly GCA_963747855.1). Lineage (GTDB taxonomy): Bacteria > Pseudomonadota > Alphaproteobacteria > Rhizobiales > Xanthobacteraceae > BOG-931. Next base: position 687,640 of record CAVVGN010000001.1, on the reverse strand, counting down.
ACGCGAAAACTTCTCGGCAATTTCTTCGAGCTTGAGGACCTCGGCGCAAAGGATCTTAAGGGCATTGCCGGACCGGTGCGGATCTGGACGGCGCTGCGGGTGAGTTCGGCGGAAGGTCGGTTCGAGGCGCTGCACGCGACCGGCCTAACAGCCCTCGTCGGGCGGGAAGAAGAACTCGAATTGCTGGTTCGACGCTGGTCCCAGGCCAAGACCGGTGAAGGTCAGGTGGTTTTGCTTTCCGGCGAGGCCGGTATCGGCAAATCGCGGCTTACGGCTGCGCTTCTGGAACGCCTCGCCGGCGAGCCGCATGCGCGGCTACGCTATTTTTGCTCTCCGCAGCACACCGATAGCGCGTTTTATCCCATTATCAGCCACATGGAACGCGCCGCCGGATTTGCGCACGACGACAACGCGCAAGTAAAGCTCGACAAGCTCGATGCCGTGCTCGCGCCGACCTCGACCTCCATCCAGGACGCGGCGCTGTTTGCCGAGATGCTGTCGCTGCCGAACGATGGGAGGTATCCAGCGCTCGACCTTGCCCCGGAGGAGCGTCGGCAAGGAACGATGAACGCGCTCATTGCACAAACTGAAGCGCTGACACGCACCAAACCGGTGCTGATGATGTTCGAGGATGCGCACTGGACCGACCCCACGAGCCTAGAACTGTTTAGTCGTGCGGTGGATCGGATCGCGGGCCTCCGCGTGCTGCTCATCGTGACGTTCCGCCCGGAGTTCGCGGCGCCCTGGATCGGGCGATCACACGTCACCGCCCTCACACTCAATCGGCTGGCGCAGCGCGACGTCAACGCCATGATCGACCGGGTTGTTGGCAACAAGATGCTGCCAATGAGCATTCGGCAGGACATAATCGAGCGCACCGACGGCATTCCGCTGTTTGTGGAGGAGATGACGAAGGCCGTACTGGAGGCGGAGGGCGAGGGCGAAGCGCAGCGAACCGCTGCCGCGGTTCCGTCGCCGGCGCTCGCAGTCCCGGCGAGCTTGCACGCCTCGCTGATGGCGCGGCTCGACCGGCTTGGCCCGGCCAAGGAGGTGGCGCAGGTCGGTGCGGCAATCGGGCGGGAGTTCTCCCACCCCCTGTTGGCTTCGGTGATGCGCAAGCCGGAGGCGGAGTTGGGATCGGCGCTCGACCGTCTCATGGCCGCTGGTTTGCTGTTCCGGCAGGGCGTACCCCCGCATGCCAGCTATCTGTTCAAACATGCTCTGGTGCAGGATGCGGCCTATGGCACGCTGCTGCGCGAGCCGCGACGCACGCTTCATGCCCGCATCGCCGAAACCCTCGAGGGCGAGTTCGCCGAGATCGCCGAGAGCCAGCCCGAGTTGCTGGCGCGGCACTGCACCGAGGCCGGCCTGATCGAGAAAGCCATGGGTTTATGGGGCACAGCGGGACAGCGATCGCTGGCGCGATCCGCGCTTCTTGAGGGCGCGGAGCAGCTCAAACGGGCACTTGACCAAATCGCGACATTGCCGGCCACGCCGGCTTTGCGTCGCGAAGAGATCAAACTTCGAGTCGCTTTCGCGAACGCTCTTGCGCTCACTGGCGACTTTGTGACTGGCAAAGAGCACTACGACCGGGCGCTCGCGATTTACGATCCTGCCGAACACCGTCCGATTGCGACACGTTCTGGCCGAGATGTCGGGGTGACCCTCTTGTCGTTTCGTTCGGCGTGTCTGTGGTTACTTGGTTATCCCGCAGCTTCGCGCGATGACTGCGAGCGCGCAATCAAGAATGCGCGCGAAACCGGTCAGCCTACCACATTGATGTATGCGCTGTATTTCGCAGGTGAGAGCCACGTGAGCTGCGGAAATTACGCCGCTGCAAATGCGCAGGTCGACGAGCTTATCGCTTTGGCAGACGAAAGAGAGGCACCGTATTGGAAAGCACTTGGAACCGCAGTGCGGGGTTGGCTTTTCGCGGTGACCGGAAAACCATCCGATGCAGTTTGGGCGATCACCTCGGGGATCACCTCACTTCGGTCAACTGGAGCAACTCTTTATGAACCGCGGCATCTATCGTTTTTGGCCATGGCTTATGCGGATCTTGGTCAACTTGACGATGCCCGGCGTTGCATTGACGAAGCGTTAGACAAGGTAGAGAGGTCGAAGGAAAAATGGGGCGAGGCCGAGGTGCATCGCATTGCCGGGGAAATCGCACTCAAGTCGCTCGCGCCGAATACGGAAAAGCATTTCGAGTGCGCCCTCGGCGTCGCGCGTCAGCAGCAAGCGAAATCCTGGGAGCTGCGTGCGGCGATGAGCATGGCGCGGCTCTGGCGCGATCAGGGGAAGCCACAGCAGGCACACGAACTGCTCGCTCCAGTTTACGGCTGGTTCACCGAAGGGTTCGACACGCTCGATCTGAAAGAGGCTAAGGCATTGCTCGAGGAATTGGCGACATGAATGCAGGGAGGTGCATGGGTCCCCGAACCCGCGCGGAATGGTCGATATATTCGAGCCGATGAACGATCGGAGGTTGTGTTTCGAGGACCGCACTGGTCTGGAAGCTCCATCGACGCTATAATGTGGATGACAATGCCGTCCACATCGACAAAGAACGCTTGCTCATCGATCGAGCCTATGGAGGGTACCGATGGCCGAGGTTAGTAGCAGTGTTAATAACGGCGTAAACGTCGCAGCTTTGCTTGCCGCCCGCGAAGCGCTTACCAAAGCTCCTGCTGCCGCACAGTTTAAATGGCGCGCCGCCTGCGAATGGAAGGAGGGCACTCACAGTCATTCTACAGTCGAGGGTTTTTACGGCCTCGGACAACAACAGCATCACAAGAAAACTTTTACCTTCGACGCTGACCATCCGGAAATCTTCGCCTCCGAGGACAAAGGTGCCACTCCAGTCGAGTATGTCTTAGTTGGATTGGCAAGTTGTCTGACCGCAGGTGTTGCCGCCGTCGCCCAACACCGCAACATTCAACTGCGCTCGGTCACAGCGACCATAGAAGGGGACATGGACATTCAAGGCATTCTCGGCATTGACGACGAAGTCCGCAATGGCTTCGGCGGCATCAAAGTGACCTACAAGATCGACGCCGATGCGAAACGCGAAGACATTGAAGCTCTCGTTGCGCAATCGCAGAAGCGATCGGCAGTGTATGACATCGTGACCAATCCGACCAATGTCACGGTCGTGGTGGATTGAGCCGCCGCAGGGCCAGCATTGCCACGCTAGACTGAGAACGATCGCTATTCGCACTGTTACCACAGTCGTCATCGGTGCCGGGCACGCTGGTCTGGCCATGAGCCGTTGTGTCGCTGAGCGTTCGATCGACCACGTGGTGTTGGAACGCGGTGAGGTCGCCCATACCTGGCGCACTGAACGCTGGGATTCGTTACGACTGCTGACGCCTAATTGGCAGAGCCGACTGCCTGGCTTTAGCTACAATGGCGACGATCCTGACGGCTACAGAACGCTGGCCGAGGTCATCGAATTCATCGCGAGTTACGCGAAGGCGATCACGGCCCCGGTGCGAACCCACACGACGGTTGCATCGGTGCGCAGCACGGAGTCTGGATACCTGGTGCGCACCGATCAGGGCGACTGGCTGTGCCGGGCGGTCGTAGTCGCCTCCGGGGCATGCAACATCGCTGACGTTCCCACCTTTGCCAACAGGGTGCCACCGTCGATCATGCAACTGACCGCCCAGGACTACCGTAATCCCGAACAGCTCGCCGACGGTGGCGTCTTAGTCGTCGGTGCATCCTCGAGCGGTACTCAGATCGCCAATGAAATACACCGCTCGGGCCGCCCGGTCACTTTGTCGGTGGGTGAGCACATTCGAGCGCCACGCGTTTACCGTGGCAAAGACTTGGAGTGGTGGATGGATGCCGCTGGTCTGCTCGACGAGCGCTACGACGAGATGGACGATATTGCGAGGGCACGACGGGTTCCCTCGCTGCAACTTGCCGGCACGCCCGATCGATCGACCCTCGATATCAACGCCCTCACCGAAATAGGCGTGAAGCTTGTTGGCCGCCTCGGTGGTATCAGCGAAGATGGTAAGGCGCAGTTTTCCGGGTCACTACGCAACATGTGCGCGCTTTCCGATCTCAAGATTGGAAGATTGCTAGACCGAATTGACGAGTGGGCGCACAAGAGCGGCTTCGATGACGCAGCCTGCCCGCCGTATCGCCTGCCGCCAACCCGTGTTGAGCCGGCGCCGCCACTCGGCATGGACCTGACAACCGGCGAGGTCAAAGCAATCATCTGGGCCACCGGCTACCGACCCGACTACTCTTGGCTTGAAGTGCCTGTTCTCGACCGAAAGGGCCGGCTCCGGCATGACGGAGGAGTCGTTTCATCACCGGGGATGTATCTGATGGGGACTCAGTTCATGCGCCGTAGAAAATCCGCGCTGATCGATGGTGCTGGCGACGACGCCCGCGACCTCAGCGCCCATCTGATGTCTTACCTCGACAGCCGTCCCGCGCGAAAAATGGCTTGACGCGAATGTAATGAACTGGCCCGCGCCCCCGGCTCCAAATGGCTCGTCAACAACGAGTTTCGAAACGGCCTCTTAGTCCGCCATTCGTTCCGAACCTGTCATTATGCGAATGATTCTACGCGAGACAGCGCAACGCGTTTCGCCGCCCCGCAACTGATTAAGACATGCGACTTTCTTTGTCAGCCCGAAACTAGCTCAAAAATTTTCCCTAATGAGTTCTCCCGGGACGATCCTCACGATCACCACAAAGCCCTCGCCGGTGAAGTGTTCGCTTATGTCTCCACCGTGGCCTCCGCGTGAGCGTCGGCCTCGGCGTGGGCTAATGATGCGGCGTCACTATCTTGCTCAGATAAATGTCAGCGGCGAACGGAGTCGCCCTGCTCGGATTCGTCGCTTTTTTGCCGGCGCCTGGACCGATCGCGCAGACGTGCTTTTCTTTCTTTCCACTCGTCAATGAAACTTGCCCAAGCGATGCTGCCGAGAAGCAGCGTCATCAGCGCACCGAACACAACGAACCGCACCGCATCGGACGCGGCAAGAAAGTTCATGTGACCCGACATCGTCACTCACTCCGCTGCTCTTGAAACGTGTGCAAGCCACTGTTCTGGGAAAGTGGCCCGCCCAAGGCACTGCGGCGTCGGGACAAAGACATCGGACATATTGCCGGATGCGTATTCGCGCCGTCGTACAACGCGATTCGCCTTTTGGCGACTGATTAAGTAATGCCAATATTCGCCTCATAATCTGTCATTATGTGCTGTAAGTGCCGCGTTGCGGCGAGTCGTCGAACTGCACATCCGCTCTTAAAGGGCTCAACACGTACGGCACACGCTAATTTTAGCGCATCACGGTGCGAACCATCTGTGAGTCGTTGCTTAAGAAAAGGCAAGCACGCATGGCGGAGAAGGACATCCACTATTATGAGCCCGCCAAGGGGCATGGACTAAAGCACGATCCCTTCAACGCCATTGTCGCACCACGGCCGATCGGCTGGATTTCCTCGCGGGATGCCAAAGGCAATATCAACCTCGCACCGTACAGCTTTTTCAACGCCTTCTGCTACAAACCGCCGATCGTTGGCTTCTCCTCCACCAGCTGGAAGGACAGCGTTTCGAACATCCAGGAAACCGGAGAGTTCTGCTGGAATCTCGCGGTCATGGCTCTGGCCAAGCAGATGAACGCAACCTCGGCCCATGTCGCCCATGAGGTCAACGAATTCACGATCGCTGGGCTAACGGCAACGCCAAGCAGGCTCGTCAATGTGCCGCGGGTGGCGGAAAGTCCGGTATCCTTTGAGTGCCGGCTTTCGGAGATCATCCAGCTCAAGGGCGCGGACGGCGGAAGAGCGGAGGCCTGGCTAACGCTGGGCGAAGTTGTGGCCGTCCACATCGACAAGACCTTTATAAAGAACGGCGTCTACCAGACCGCACTCGCACGCCCTATCGCTCGCGCAGGGCGCAGAGGCGACTATTTCGAAATCCGTCCCGACGCCATGTTCGAAATGCCGCGGCCAGATTGAGAGAGCTTGTGTGTACCGAAAACTCAAATTCTGACGTATTGGAGCGGGACTTCGCCAAAACTCTGCACGACGCCAGCGCACCAGCGTCTGTTGAAGAACGTGACCACCGGGTGCAGGGCATACAGGCCACAATGGTCATTCCAGATGCGCAACAAGGACATCAACGGTGGACGTTCCGCGCTGCGGTCAAATACAGCCATATTCACTTTCCGCCTTCCAATTCCGAGAGCAGTAAATCTTCTCCGTCGGGGTCGATGATGCCGGCAAGTTTGACCCCACATTCCTTGCATTCGAGGGCGTAGCTTTCGAATCCGCAGCTGTCGATCTCGGGGAAAGGACTTCTAAAGAACCTAGAGCGTCTGCCGCACTTCGGACACGCAATGACTTGAGCCTCCCTTGAGGTAATTGGCTTGTCTTCATTCATCGTGCAATTCTATCTGTACAGTCGGTCGCAGCCAACGGCGCTTCTTGTACAGAATCACTCTTAACAGCTGCGCGGTCCAGGTCGGGAATTAGTCCATGAAAACGATGTGCGAATTTTGTGCGAGCTAGAACATCAGCCGCTTTGGTTTGGGTGACGGCCACGTCGGGTTGTTTTGGGGTAGCACCCCCCGATTGTCATTGGGTATCCGGACAACTGCAATGATTTGGATAGGCATTGCGACGAAGCGCTATAGTACGCGGCGCACCTTTGCGACGTTTCAATACATGAACTAGAATATTTGCTTAGAAAGTCAGAGCAGGGCTGACCACTCGTCACGTCGAAGACGCACCAAAAAGCCCAAGCAGACAGTGTGCGAGCTGTACAGCGTTAATACACGGCACCGCCTGCCGCACCGAGCTCGACAAATGGTGGAGTTTCAACTGAGAGCACCCCGGCTTGAGGTTGCAAGGAGGCTAGCGGTCGCTCGAATAGCATTCGCCGTTCGAACAAAGGCGAACGGAGAAATGGATATCTGCGGTCTAGTTGGTCTCTCTCGGACGGATAATGGACCGCCATCAAGCCGAATGGCTTTGCTAGTAGCGGGTAAGGCCGCGGTTTACAAATCAGCTGGCAGTTGAAGGCCCGCCGATAAAACGCCTGGTGCTCGGCTTTTACGGCTGCCAGAACATAATCGGCACTAAAGTATCGCGCCGCCAACATGCAAAGTCGAAATGTGACATACGGTAATCCACGATGGAGCCGAGCATTTTTCTCGTCGGCGACAAAGCAGGTTGCATCGATGATGACTTTGCCGTCATCGAGTTCAGGTTGCAAAACATCGGCAAAGACTTTGAGTGCGGGAGAGTCAGGACGTTCCCTGGAGGCCACGTGAAGCCGGACTGAGCTGGCTAACTCGTCGTCGATGTACAATCCCAAGAGGTAAAAATTGCCGGTATCATCATATTGGTCTGAAAATCTCCCAGAAGCGTTTGGCGAAATCGTTCCGTCGCGAATGTAGGCTTGATAGCGAAGACGAAAGATTGCTTCTCGGAGTTCGTCGGAATAAGCGAGCCTGTAATCGATCCGGTCTGACAGCCGAGCGATACGATCGGAAAAACTACTCTCCGCGCCTTCGTGATCTGAAGAGTTTGAAAGCGTTGCCTCTGCAGCCATACTCAGAACTTTCCCGTTGGCAGACCTGCCAGCCGTGACTAAGAGGTTTAACAGTTCGTCGACTCGCGTCACCCCCCCCAAATAGGGGGGGAGACTAGAAATCGAATTTCTTACGAACCCATGACGGTCCGCGGAACCACCTTACTTTACAGCCTTACCGACGATATCATCCGAGTGGGATTGAACTGAAATTCGTATGGCCAACGCTCAACTCACGATGCGCTGCTATTCAGCTTATTCACGATTCCGCGATAGTGATCCCTGTTGAACAGCCGACCCTGTTGAGAAGTAGATCGGTATTTCTGCGATGCCAAATTCCGCCTGGAAAACTAACGGAGACGACTGCTCAACCCCCAATCGCTGTTTCCGCGGAGGATTGCGGCGAGCGGGAACGCGAGATTAGCGCTAACAAAGATGCCGCCAACGAAAAAAAGCACTGGTTCCTGCGAACGCCTAGGGCGCGCCATTTGACGAGTCCTTTCCCGTCTATACGACCGGCAATGATGTCGTCACCTCCAACTTATGGGGGGTTGGATGAGCTTTCGTTTAAGCGGCAAGCGCACGTACTGTAAACCGTTGCGGCCTCAAAATGTGGATCGAGGCTGACAAGAAACAGCTGCACTGCCGTGTTTTTGCGACGCGCTCGCCAGCAATCTGGCCCGATCACGTGGAGCTTCTGGCTCGCGACCGACGCTTCGAGCAACGCTGCTCGTGGCGTCAGCCACTCAGTGCGCGAGAAATTGACTCATATGCGCCGAGGCCTGCGAGATGATGGGAGGAGAATGAAGAGCGGCGCGTATGAACACTGTGACGAAATGGCTCTGTTTAGGCCGTTCCGTTAATTGACGGACGCGCGCTGATTTCCATGGTGGCCCGGAGCCGGCGCTCCATCAAAAAATCCCATGAAGGATGCGGCGCCCCGCTAGGCTGCCGGTCTCAAACTGGAGGATCTTTTCCTGCTCGCTCCACGGAGACAGCGGCGTGGTAACTCCAACGCATTTGGCAAGCGATTGAGTTTTTCGCTAAAGCGGGCGACACCGCAATACTGATCTGTGGACCTTACGCGGCAATTTCGCGCGCGATTACCGAGACCAGGCGATCGTCCTTCAGCTTTCCCCATACCCTGCGCACGATCGTTTCGGAAATGTGGTGCAGTCCAAGATATACGGGGTTTCCGTATCTCGACGTCGTGCCGAGAATTTCCACCTCGCATCCGAGGCGCCGGTAAAGCCGAAGCTTCGAAGCATCAAAATTGGCAATGATGGATTCAATTCCTGCCCGCATTGCGACGTCGCCCAACGCTCCTATCAAAACCCTAGAAGTAAAAATTATTCCCTCTATTCCATTTGCCAGGACATCCTCATCGAGACAAAAGCGGCTGCACTCCCAGATGGTCGGAGCGCTGAGATGAGCAGCATCGGGTAGCGTATCCGAAAACACATCGGCAGAAAGCGTGGGGCCCGTGGTAGGTAGAAGACGCAGGCTCCCCTTCACTTCACCGCTGAGGTCGTCGGTGTATATGATATAGACGGGTCCTTCATCGTCGTATCGATCACGCTCCCTACCATCGGTAACCTGCACATCCCATTTAAGCCGATCATGAAAGAACCGGGCGCGCTGCCGAAACATTTTATCGAGCAAACTCGCATGCCGATGCGCGTTCGATTTCTCAACAACGACGATCACCTCGCCAACTCCCCTAATAATCTTTAGTGCGAGCCCGCAAATACGTTTCACGCGTGATGCGGATGGCTTGAGGTCGCACCGATGCGGGGGCGGCCCGACAAGGCCTAACCGAACATTTATGGAGCACTGCGAGTTACGAACAGATTGAAAAAACAGATAGCAATTTATTTTCTGATCATAGAATTAATCATAGGATTAGAAGTCCGAGCTTTACCGCCTTGGTGACTGCCTGCGCCGAGGTGACACAATCCAGTTTGTAATGAACCGATTTCAAATAATCCCGCGTAGTATGCGGAGAAATATTTAAGATTGCGGCGATTTCGGTCGTGTCTTTGCCGAGCGCGATCCAGCGCAAACACTCAAGCTCCCTTGGTGTCAGGTGTGGCCGATCCTCACCGAAAAGCTCGCCAACAACCCGGCGATGCAGCCGCGTTGCGATTTGGATTAGGCTCGGCTGCGTGCTCGCCAAAAATTTGGTCCATTCTCCTTCGGAGCCCGAACTGGATACTGCTAACAGTCCCCGATGCCCGTGCTTGGTCGAAACCGGGATTGAGTAGCCATGGGGCCCAACGCCGTGCGCGGCCGCATCCTCGAGAAACGCCGCCTCGGCGCTGCCGCTGATATCAAGTTCACGCCATTCGAATGGGAGGGTACGCCGAAAGCCTTCTCGGAGGATCGGGTCAACATCGGCATACCCCATTGCCAGGTAGCGGGCGAGCCAAGAGGGGGGATAAGTCAAACGAACGTAAGGGTCGACGGACGGACTACCTCCAAGCTTGGAGGTAAAGTAGACCAGATGATCGATGTTGAGGAAATCACGAAGCTCGGTCGTGATCGTTTGTATTTCAGCTTTTTCTTCGATGATTGAATACGCTTCGGTGAGCCATTTTTCGTCGCGAAGTTCGGTCGCCATCACCCCACCGAAATCAGCGGCTTCCGCGGAACCTTTTTTCGGGGTTTTGTCGCTGTTTTTCATCAGACGGACCCTGGCCTGCACGCTGTCAACACCCGGCTCAACGAAATGACGGATTTAGTCGTCCATCGCCGATAGCGTTGAACACCCGAGTTTCCGCATTTGGCATTTGGAGTCAAACCTCCAGACCGATTTAAAACCGGTTCAAACCTATGATTCCGGGCGCAACTCATCGCGCTACATCAGTTTGGGTTAGTGGCTGAAGATTCAACGACGTTGGCAATCTCGTTTGCCGATCCGTGGGCAAGGGATGTCTTTCGAGCCACAACGCGCGAGCCGTGACAATAGGATCGATCCCGGCCCGGAGGGCCGGAGCAAAATTCAATGCGGATGCGCCGCCAGCAAAGGCTGCTGATTGTTTGTTTGTAACTCGCCGCCGATCACGGCGCCACCGCCCGGCGCCGTGACGAAACTTGCCGCCAAATAATTGCCAAGCAGCGGCACATTGGCGCTTTGCACGGTACCGCAGACCGGAGGATCGATGATTTCCAGGGTGCCGGTAGGGGCGCCGCTGGAAACAAAGTCGGCAACCATCTCGAAATCTGCCTTGGTGTAGTGGCCGACCAGAGTGATCTCGGCAACATCGCTGCCGCCGCTCACTATCGTCAATGTGCCGCTGGTATTAGCGCCGTTATCGGCGTCGTAGAAGAGCGTGTAGATCGAGCTCACGGTGGTGCCGGAACTGACGGTGGCGGACTGCAGGTCGATGGACTGGTGGACGTTCTGGCCGAAACCCGAGATATTGCCGGTGTAGTCGGTCGCGTCGCCGATCGTATCGAAGATCTGCAGCTGGCCGGCGCCGCCGGCCTGAAAGCTGATGTTTTCGCCGGTCGATTCGATGCTGACGACGCCGTTGCCGACCTCGGCTATGCCGCCGCCGGTGATGGCGCCGGTAATCTGGACGAGGCTGTTGGCGCCGCTTGCGAACAGCGTGCCGGAATTGGCGATATCGCTGACTAGCAGGACGCTACCGCTGCCGCTGCCCCCGCTCAGCGTTTCGACGACGGCGCCGCTACCGATGGTCCCGCCGCTGAGCGTCAACTGACTGTCGCTCACGACTTCGACCAGGCCCCCCGAGGAGACGGTTCCCGCGCTGATATTATTGTCGAAGGTGTCGGTGACGGTCTTGATCGCCGCACCGGCTGAGGTCTTGATGCCGCCGCCGAATATGGCCGTGTTATCGAGTTCGACTGCGGCGCCGGCTCCAGAGGCGACGATCGAGCCGGTGAGATTATCGACGATCGCTGAGTTCAGCAGCACCACGGCGCTCGTTCCCAGTGCACCGATCAAGTCCGTATTGCTGACGTCGCTATCGAAAATAAGCTGCGCGTGGGTACCAAGTGCTTCCGCCGTGCCCGCATTGGTCACGGCGTTACTGCCCGTATTGATGGTCAGCGTGCTGCTCGATGTGGCAACTACACCGCCGGCGTTCTCGAAGGTGAGGAAAGCATTGCCGCCGATGATGCCGGCGCCTTCGATTGTGTTGGCGACGTTCTCCAATGTCACTGATGTGCCGAGGGGCGCAGTAATGCTGCCGCCGGCCAAAATCATCTTGCCATTACCTTGCAGCGTTGCGCCGTCGGAGCCGACGATCAATGTGCCGCCGCCGCTCACCGTGATTGTCCCGGAATTTGTCGCGGTGGCCGCCAGCACGGCTGAGCCGCCGCTGAGGACTTGGACGGCGGCGCCGGAATCAACGGTGACGTTGCTCAGCGTCAAGGCGGTCGCATTTGCGACCTCGAGCAAGGCGCCGGACACGAGCGTGGCGCCGCTGATCAAATTGTTCGTAGTGGCGCTGACCGTCTCGAAGGCCGCGCTGGCGCCGGAGCCCTTGAGGAGGCCGCCCAAGATGGTCGCGCCGTCGAGATCGACCTGGGCACCTGCGCCGGACACAGTGATAGGGCTGATACTGACGTCACTGACGGTGACGCCAGCGAGCACCAATTTGGCGTGAGCCCCGAGCGCCGCCAGTGTCCCGGCATCCTCCACGTCGCTTTCGAGGTAGAGGCCACCGCTTGCCGTTGCTTTCAGCACACCGGAATTGGAGATGGTGTTAGCGCCGGTATCGATGGTCAGCGGAGCGGACGTGTTGGCGTTAACCGCACCGCTGTTGACGAAGGTCAGCGCAGTGTTGCTGATGACACCGCCGCCGGCGATGGTGTTGTTGACATTGGTCAGCGTCACATTGGTGCCGCTGATCGACAGAGCGTTGCCGGAGGTGGCCGAAAGCGTGACGTTGCCACCGCCGGTCAAGGTCAGGCCGCCAGCGATAGCGAGCGTCGTGCCGGGCGCGTTGGCGGTGAGCGCGATCGTGCCGGAATTATCGGCCGTGCCGCCGAGGGTCAGCGTGCCGCCGTCATTGACGGCGATGGTGCCAAGGCTCGCATCCGCTCCGGTCGCGCTGGTCGCGCTGAAACTGCCCCCGCTCGTGACCAGAAGCGTCGCGGTCTTGTCGCCGACATTAAGCGCCGCGACCGAATCGCTCGCGCCGCTGCCAACCGACACGGTGTAACTGCCGGCGACACCGAGCGAAGCCTCTTGGCTCGACGTCGGCGGAGCGTTCAATGTCCAATCGGCGCCGCTGTTGAAGTTGCCGCTCGAGCCGTGCACCCAGGAGTCCACGTTGACGGCGATATTGAGCGCTGACGTGAGGTTTGTCGAAACCTCATTGCCGAATGTGTCCGTGATCGTCCCGCTGGTCTCGTTGACGCCGACAACCTTAAGGTCGGCCGTCGTTTCGCTGCCGCCGGAATACACAAACGTCAGCGCCGTAGTTCCGGTGCCGCTGACGTAACCGGCGCTGCCGCCGTCGTTGAGTTCGAGGAATGGTGTGCCGGATACGTTTACGTCCTCGCTGAATTTGACGGTGATCACGGCGGTGCCGCCGCTGGTAATTGCTCCGCCTGAGGTCGGCACCGCCGTGATACCGGATGCGACCGGCGGGATGCCGTTGACGGTTAGGCCGAGATTTTCTTCCGCTGCGGTGAACGACAGGGTCGCCGATTGGTTGCCGGAGTCCTCGATTGAGGCGCCGCTGACGACAACAGCACCGACGATGGTGAGGTCGGTTGATTTTTGCCCGGCGCTTACTGTGTAGTCGAATTCGAGCGTTCCGCTCGACGGGCTCGATGAGCCGCCAGCTGTGTAGTATGCGGTGCCCCCATCGCTGAGCTTCAAGGCCGGCGTGCCGATGACCGTGACCGCGTCGTTCAGGTCGACGACGATATTGATGGTATCGCCCAGATGCACGGCGCCGCCGCTCGACGGATTGGTCGAAACGCTGGTGACCATGGGCGGCCCGATCACCACGTCGGTGGTGCCGTTGGCGGCGTCTTTCTTCAGGACGAAAGCGTTGGGCGGGGTCGACCCGAAGTTCAGCTGCACCGGCGAGCCGTTGGTCGGCGTCACGATCACAGTGCTGCCGACAACCTTCACCTTGGAGCCGGTGTTGAACGGCATGCTCGCCAGATCGATGATGTCGGTCGGCGCGAAGCCCGAAATAACGCCGTTGAAGCTTGACGGCGCGGCGAGCAGCAGTTCGGCCTTGGTGCCCTCAAATTCAAAGTTCTGGCCCGCCGAAACGGCGCCGCCGAGCGCTACCAGACTGGCTCGGCCGATTTCGATCACACCTGCGCCGCTGACTGCACCACTGATGCCCAAGGTGCCGCCTTGGCCGGCGGAGATCGTTCCGCTGTTCATAAGGTCGCCGCTAACGACGGCCAGCGCTAGAGAGGGCGACGAAGCGGACAACGTCACGGTCCCCTGGTCCCAGACGTTCAGATTGCCCGAGACCAGCAGCTTGCCACCGGCGTTGACATTGACGGTGCCTTCCCCGCCCGCCGCATTGGGACCGCCGCCAACGTCCATCGACGAGACGGTTATTTGCGCGCTGTTGAGGTTGACGGTTCCCCTCGCACCGGAAAATTCACCGACGTCAATCGTCTGACCGATGAATTTCTGGCCGCTGCCAACGTTGAAGCTGCCGGCGCCGAAAGCGCCGACCTCAATCGTACTGGTCGTTGCGCTGAACGTCGTGGCCGAACCGGTAACGAAAAGCGCCCCGCTGCCGGTCGCATTAATACCGATGTCGACGTATGACGACGCGACCACCTTGCCGCCACCTTGCACCATCATCGTCGCCGAACCGGAACCGCCGATTTCGAAGTCGGCTGCCGAAAGCAGCGCACCGCTGCCAGAAATGACGATCGTGGCGTTGCCGGACGAAGCGAGACCTGCATTGAGGCCCTGCTGGCTTATCGCGGTGCCCCCGCTGTCGACATCGAACCCAACACTGCCCGAAACTCCGAGTTCGAACGGCGTGGCGCCGAGGCTGAGCAGCGCGCCTTTTCCAGAAATAGTGACGGTATCTGCGTCGCCCGCCATTTGACCGAACTCATCCGAGCCGGTGATGTTCACGGTTCCGCCACTGACCACCGTGAGGTCGTCGGTCAGACCGCCGGGCGAATCCAAAAAATTCTCATAGTTGACGACCGTCAGGCTCTGATTGGTGCCGACGACCTCAACCGCCATGCCATTCGACAGCGCATAGATGTTGCCCGCTGAGATCGTGCCTTTGATCCCGTCGCCGGCGCCCACCACGTAAATCAGGTCCAGGCTGGCCGTATTCTCGCCGATGATATTGGTGGCGACGACCGTGCCGCCGTCGGTGAAGCCCTTGATCGCGCCTTGAAAGCTTTGCTTATACATATCGACGCCGGGCACAACGCCGGTGACGCCCTCCGTCAGGTTGGTGATGGTCGTGGCGCTGACGGTTCCGCCGGCGACGAAGACAGTGTCGACAGTTGGCGCGATGATTTCGCCGGCTGCGCCAACTGCGCATAGATCCGCTTCACCTGCGGTCAGGTTTGCCGCGCCGACTGTGGGTGTGAATGTCGTCTGGCCGCCGCTGCCGTTGGCAAGCTTGAATGACTGGCCCGCCATCGAGACGGCTATGCTGCTGGCATCGCCAATGACGGTGAGGTCACCGGAGTCCATCACGCCATCGGCGGCGGTGCCATAGGGTCCGCCGCCGCCGATGAAATCGTAGCCGTTCAGAACGATATCATCGCCCGAGCCCGGCAAGGACGAAGCCGGCGTGTCTTGTGTCCCATCGAACGAAGAGCCAACGAGCCAATTGACGGGCGTTCCACTACTGTTTTCATAGGTCAGACTGAATGGCTCGTGACTCTCGACATAGACAGGCTCGAACTGATATTCGGCCATTGCCAAGCCTCCTCATCCCCCAAAACTGCGGCGTCTGCGCCCGCGGCACATATACCGCCTCAAACGCCAGCTCGCCATGGGAAGGCTCTGAACCCGGATTCCTTGCTGTCAGCAGCAGTGTCGAGATCACCGATCCCACGGTGGTGGGGGTGGTGCGCAAAAGCGCCAACATCGCACTGATGTCGTGAACGCGACGCTACTGGCCGTCACTGATCCTTGGACATGGCGCTTCGGTCATCGCGAGGCGGCGCAACCAATCTCGCGTGAGCTGCTGTTGGCAATCTACATCGCGTAACGCGTCACCTCAATTGCTTAAGTTGCTTCAGAAATCGGGTGACCTTCGCACGTGGCAAAGGCCGTACCGTAATCCTTGTTCGACGCCTCCATGTAGCCTTTGTCGACTATGGTCTCGATCACGCCGGCGACTTTAGGCGACCTGCATCGCGCGACGCCGTGGGTGCTTGGTTTATTGCGAAAATATTCGCATCAGGCGACGTTCATTTGCCTTTGAACTGCAGGTCGGCGCGTAGCATTTGAAGCCTTGCATTCCCATGATTTACTGGAGTTCTTTTGAGGTCCACGACCTTCGCTTCCTGTAAATCCGAAAAGTTCTGGTCCATATTCCTCTGGCAGAACATATTCAGCCCAATTCGCGTAGAGTAACCGAGCCACCTTTCGAAGCTTAACGTCATAGGCGGGACCTTGTGTGAAGTGGCCGACAGTTGGTTCATCAGCATCCTTCGAGGAGCGCGTGATCAAAGGTGCTCCCATCGGCTTTACTCACCACCTGCTCATAGGTCGACAAATTCCTGACGATGCAAGGGGCATGGGTCGCTCCCATGATCCGCAGGCAAACAGCGCGTTGCAGACCATTACATCAGGTGGTAACGATTGTTGTGACATGCGACCTGCATGAACGGTAATGACAGGCCAAACTGCATTCCCAAAAATGAGGCATTGAAGACCCCACCGCCTAAAGCGCGAAGCTCCAAGCTATCGGATTTAATCATCATCCCATTGGGGCTTTCAACGGTTTGAAAAGTTGCTTTGTGACTGCTTCAAGGGCAAGCAAAAGTCCAGCATTTGCTGCATTGTTGAGGGCTTCGCCAACTCAGCGCGATGCTTGAGTGCGCGGCTGGTGCTGACGGTGAACTGGTGTTCAAGCAGTGGATCCAACTCGACGAGCTTGAACTCGCAGCCGCGGAAGCGTCCTGCAAAAGCGGGAGCACACCATGGCGTCGTTATTAGTTGCTGGACGTGCGCATCATAGGGTGCCGGGATCGGTCGAACATCAGGATGCCCCGCATTTGCGATCGTCCCGCCAAGCCTCTCCTTGGCTGCCGCCCACTCCGTGTCCAGCGCTGCTGGATCGGCGCTGTTGGGGGTACACTGATTAAGCAAGTGACCGTGTGCCTGCTGCCGTTGCATAAATCCAACCAACGACAACCCGGGCAGCGGCATTCGATTTTTCCCTCAATTTGGAGGACGTCTTAAGCAGCTTCTTCGTGCGCTAACAGGCTATCAGATTAGCCGCTGTTGGACCGCCCACAAACATAATTGACCGACAATCATCGCGCTATACCAGTTTGGGTTGGTGGCTGAAGAATTCAACGATGTCGGCAAGCTCGTTCGCTGACTCCTGGGCAAGGGATGACTTGGAGCCATAACTCTCGAGCCGCGACAGTAGGGTCGATGCCGGCGCGCCTCCACCATTCGGCTTCATCGCCGTGGCGGTGGATCTCACGATGGTGTCCTCTGCACAACGGGACAGTGAACTCATCGCTGACCTTGCGGCCGAGCGCCCGGCTTTGCGCGAAGCGCAGGTGGTGAGCATCCGCTGGTCGTCGACCGCAAATCAGACAAGGATGCCGGGCGACAGATTTGACGTGGTCGCGGTCGCGGATCCGGCGCGGCTGGGGCAAGGTCAGCTCGGCCTTGTCGATTATCGCTGACGACGGTTGGCTGGTTAGCCCTTCTGCATCGTCAATCTGTGGTGCTGAAGCCGCTGCAGTTTTATCGGCCATTTGAGGTAGGTCCGCAGCGACCGGTAAACTAGCCAAGCGCACCCGGAAACCCTCCTCCAACGCGCCGCGCATCAACTGCGGTCAATCTGTTTTTCTGGCCCATGCAGCGGTGAGCCCATATGGCGGCATCATCACCGGTACAAGCTTGCCAACTTCGGCAAGGAGTTGATCACACAACGCGGCGGATGCTTCGGCCTCCAACTTCGGCTCAGCGGGATTGTTCTTTAGACGCTGACGCGGCGCGACTTTTGGTGTTCCGCCGCTTAACCTGCCGGCATTGAGCTTGTCCCGATTAATTTTCGGCTTTTCAGGTTCTGACTTTTGGCTTGTCGGCGTTGCGAGGTCCGGCGCATCGAGATCATCCTCGCCGGCGATGCCAACCAGCGTAAAGAGCGCATAACGCCGAGCGTAAGTCAGTGCCGCTCCCATCCGGTGTGGAGTGGCCGTCTCGCTGATGGGGCAAACTGGCCAATCTGAGGCGATCCACTCTCCCGAGGCATGCGCCAGCACCGTGGTCAAATTGATAATGCCGGCGGTCTGATCCAGTGACGTCGTTTGGATGGTGGCGATTTCGTGCTGGCCCAAGGTCTTGCGCACGATATCAAGCCCGCCCGACAGCGGTGCATAACGAAACGTCCTTTCGCCACCGTCTCGACCATCAGTCCGGATTGTCGCGACCAACGACTTCTCTGGATTGACGAGTTCACCTTGGGCCTTGGCCAGAGCAGCCGCCAAGGTGCCGATGAATCACTAGACCGCTGCATGACTTGCCTCCGGCTCGAGGAGGTCAACACTGATCGCTCCCGATTTCGAGCGCTTGGCGCGGACGCCATGGCCAATCGCTTGCTGGGCATCCTCCGGCACCAAGCCCTTGAGTTCCGACTTGGCCTGCTCATGTTCGAGATGCGCCGATCGGGTCTGCGAGAAGACCGCCGCAAACTCCGCCCACGCATTTGACGAGCTCATGTCGACAATCCGCACCGCCTCGATGCGTGGCTTTGGCGGTTCGACCCCGAATAGGCAGGGGGTGTGCCGCTCTCGACGCAGCGCCAGAACTTCCGCTCGGCCGTAAGAATAAGGTGCTGATAAAGCGGGTCCGCGTGGGTTTTGATCTCTATCCATTTGCCGCCACCGGTTATCATCGAAAGCACCGCAGCCCTTGCCGCAACGACCCACATGTTATGCTGCAGTTGCGCCATATATTTTTGCGCCGCTGCTTCCTCGGAAAATTGCCAGGGCAGCATAAATTTGGATTCAAACACGTCGCCGCCTTCGACCCGACCGTCGAGCGTCGCCGCCATCCACCGTAAAGCGGATGCCGGCGCCACTTTTGCACGTCGGTAACGACCCGCCCGGTCTGGGCTTGATACCAGTGGCGGTTAAGTTTCTCGGTGGCCCGGCCGAGCTGCACGATCAGATTCCGGACAGGTCCTCGGGATCGACTTCGCCGCGCTTTTCCCGCCACAGGCGCAACAAGCGGCTTCATCGTCGCCCATGATGATCCGGGCGTCCGAGCCGCCGATGAATGCACGGCGTCCGTTGCCTTCGGCAGTTGGAAAACTGTCCGTGCGCTCAGCAGTTTTGAGACCTCCAGATAGGAAGGGCGAAAGACATCATCTATCATTTGATGTCATAAGTAACATAATATGAGTGAAAATAATCTAGTATTTTGAGACGATTGTAATTAGTCTAATTTTTCAACTCAGAAACACTGGGCAAATCGATGCGACTTTTGAGGCGGCCTCAGAATTTAGCGCTGCACGAGCACTGCTAGGCTGGAAGCAACAAGCTAAGCTCGCCGATGCCGCGGAAATCAGCCTGGCGACGCTACAACGTATTAGATAGCAAAGAAAACAAAGGCGTGGTGAAGGGCAATCATTCGCCACGGTGCTCAAAGGTTCAAAACGTTCTAGAGCAGGCTGGCATTCAATTCATCGACGACGGAAAAGACGAAATCGGAGGTCCGCTTGCAAACAAGCAAGCTTGAACGAAAGCGACCGCAAATGAGGAGCCAACTGCCACCCTTTGAAGTGCCGGGCGCTGAGTTCATCGACGAGAACGGTGGTGGACCCGGCGGTAAGGTTGCCAGACAGGCGGCAACGAAAAAGTTGACTAGGCGTCGCACGATTTGTCGCCAGCCACTCTCGCAGCAGGTTTAATTTCCTTCCTCACGCGACATTTTGAGTAAGATTAACCTCTAATGGAATGAGACCCGGCCAATCCTCGCTAGATTTAGCCAGACCGTAGTTTTCATGTAATTTGTAGCATGCGTCGCATCTTTTTTCACGGCGCGTTGTCGGAGTAATGGCACGCATTCAGTCGCGGGGCGTAATAAATTCAAATCGGTGCGGGCAAGACGGTTCATTGTTGGGCCCGTTCAGGCCAAGGTTGGGAACAAATGCACCACTTGAGCAGTGCAGCCCGATTGCTTAGTCGGAAACCTGCTTTTTGACATTGAGGAAACCCGCTACGCTTGAAAGATCTGGTAGCGACAGGCCTAGCAATTCAGCCGTGTAATCTGCAAAAGTAAACCAGATGAGCCACGGCGGTGCCGACGCAAAAACTTTGTTCTAATTTTTCCTTTTCCTCAGTGGCCCCAGAGAACCGGGCTATCAACTCGTGACGAAGGAACTCACCTACCTAACATTACAGCCATCAACTATGCCAGGTTTCCGCAGATACATTCGCCTTGGGAATGATGGTGGCGTTTTGTCGCCGTATTTCTCAATTCATCGCCGGGGATGCTTTTATAGTTCCATTGCTTCCCACTTATCGCGGCACTTTTTCCACGCTCGGTGGCATGCGCTGGGACAATGGCTCGTCAATTTTCGGATTTCCGTAGCGGATGAGAAAGGCCAGAATGGCGGCGTGGCAAGACGCTCCGTGAACAGTCCACTACCATTTTCGCCAGGCCTGGCGTTGAGCTTCGTGGAGTGGCTCGGCTAGCTTTTCCAATTGCGCGAGTTGCCGAAGTCGGGTCTGGTTCATGTTGCGCGGCTCCCTCTTTTTCTCCGCAAGGGAGCGGGGACCGCCATCATTTTTCGCCCCGAGCGAATCCAGCCTTTTCACCACGTCGGCCATATTGATCGCTTCCGCGTAGGATTTCGTCAGCGTAGCCAGTGCCGCGCCTTCGCTGGACTGATCTGCCCCTCCGACACGGCGCGCATGATGGAGCCGAGAGCCTCCACGGCATCGTCGGCCCAATTCATAGCCGGCAGGTCGAGCTGGATCAGCCGATCCCGCGGCAGGATTCGACTGAGGAAGAATTTGAGCATCACGACGTCGCCGGCCTTGGCGAGTTCGACGCCCTTGCGCACTAACGCTTCAGCCTCGCCGTCCAGCAGTGCCGCTGCAAGGACTGTCGTGCGGTTCTTGGTGCCCGGTGGGCGCCCGGGATTACCGTTGGCGAACGGGCGGCCGATAGTTGGGACTTGAGACGCATCTGGGCCGCCGGATCAACTTATGGTCGGATCCTCCAAAAATTGGCCCTGGTTCCTTGGAAGTAAGTCTGATGCCGGCGATCCGCAAGCCGGATCAAGCTTAACTTCGGCACTTTGACGACCATGAAAAATTTTGAAGATTTGGGTTGGAGCCACCGAGTCTTTAATGAAGTCAAGCCTTAGTAAGCAAACGGTTATTTAAGCTGTATTACCTGAAATAATACTTAATATGCTGAGACTTGTACTGTAATATAAGGTCGAATACATTGTTTAATCTTTAGAATTACAGGTTGATCGACGAAGGGTGGGGAAGGATAAATGCCCTCTGCCGCGTAAATCCCGCGTAATTTACGCGGGTGCCTAGGGGGATTATGCCAAAGTGAAACATCGGCGATATTTGTCGACCCTTTTGGGCCGGCTGCGAAAGCGGCACCAGAGGAGGGGCTAAGTCCGCTAGACCGATCGCTCGGCGCTTTAGGAGGGAGACGCTAGACTTGCACGACCTCGCGTCTCACAGGAATGAAGGTCCCGCCGCTTTCAAGATAAGGGCTTAGTAAAGTGGACGCTGGTGAGCGGCGAAACATCGCTGACGGCGCAACCCCTGTTGACGCATCCACACCACCCGCAAGCTAAAGATTAAGTCCGCATCGGCCAAAGTTAGCCTTCAAAAAAGCGTTTTGACGCGCTTTCAACGGCGCCTACGGCGCAAAGGCTGGGCGCGCCGTTAACCATAAAGGCCCGCGCTCCGCAACTGGCCCGACCTTGATCGAAATGAAGTTAACATGATGGGCCGTTTCTTGTAGTCTCTTGAAGGGTGGGGTGGGGAAGATCACACGTCATCGCCGTGCGAAATTCCACGTTGCGTCAGTGGGACTTAAGTCATGTCTATTGCGTTGCATTGGCTGAAGGATGCTAGCGGGAGCTTCAAGACCGCTGCGGATTGGACCGACAGGACGGTGTCCAACACTATCGATGATCCGATCCTCGACGCGTCTGCCGCCAAGACCGCCGCAGGTGCGCAAAGCCACACTACCAGCAACTCAAACTAGGACGCCAGGCAGCGCCAGTACTCGGCGGCGCCAACGCGTTCCTCAATTCTGGTTTGCGGCACCAACAACTCTAGAGTTGTTGCTGGTTACGGACACAAGCACGAGAGCTAGAGGACGTCAGCATCATGAGCATAATCGTCTCCAGCGGCACGGTCACTCTTACATCTAACACCACCTCCACCTACCCCGTAGGCAACAAAGGCACGCTGATCTTCGGCTCGGGAGGGACAACGTCTGCAACGACGGTCAATTCCGGCGGCCTTGTGATCATCAACGCGGGCGGAACTCGGATAGGTCTTTCCGCCAATCCGGGGGGGATCGTCAATGGGTCGGGCGGTTTTATCTCCAGCGCCGCCACGAACTCCACAACCAATGACGGGATCTTAGAAGCGAGCGGCGGCAACGCATACCTCGGTATCTTGGGCAACGCCGCCAATGCCGGCACCATCGTGGCATCGGCGACGGGCTCGGGTGGTTTTGCTGAGGTTTTTGTGGACGGCGGCACGCTCGTTAATTCTGGCGGCAAGATTGTCGCAGCTGCGACCTCTGCGGGGCCGATGCCTTAGTCGTCATCGGTGACACCGTCAGCGGCGGCACTATCGTGGCCTCAGCAAATGGGACCGTTGATATCGATGGCGGTATTATTTCCGGAGCCGCGTTGCAGACTGTCGGCAGTGGCAAAATCGGGGTTTTCGGCGGCGCGGCGGGCACGGTCAACACTGGGACCGTTTCGAGTGGAGCGTTTATTTTCGACGATGGCACGCTGACATTCAGCGGCGGGACGTTTGCCGCAAAGGTCACGACCGAAGCCGATGGCCCGGGCGCCTCCCTCACGCTCAGCGGCGTGACGCTTAGTACAAGTGAAACGCTCTCGGCGACGAATGGCGGCACACTGACGCTTGAGGGCGGCACGATCACTTTAAGCGCGGGCGCGATTGCCGAAGCCGCGAGTAGCGGCAATATCACGTTAACGGCACTGGCGTCGTCACCAATTCCGGTACCGTAGAGGCGTTGGCGTCCGGTGGAGTGGCTCAGGATACATTTGTTTCGATCGAGGCAGCACGCTCACCAACGCCAAGACGATCGAAGCGGTGGCAAATGGTGGCTCTACAACGATCCGGAGACGGATGTTGGCGCAAGCGGCAATGTCGTCAATTCCGGAACCATCATAGCGTCGGGGAACGCCAGTATTGATGGTGGCGCCAGTGTGTCTATCAGCGCTGGAGCTACGCTCGGCAATTTCGGAACGGTCGAGGCGTTAGCGACCTCAAATGGTTCTGCCTTTCTGTCTGCCTATGGCAGTGCCGGCATCACCAATTCCAGTCTCATGGTGGCATCCGCAAATAACGATAGCACTGCCATGTTGATCGTTTCCGGCGGCACCGTCACCAATCTCAAGACTATTCAGGCGTTGGCGACAGCGAACGCCACGGCTGAGGTGAATGTCAACGGCACCAACATCACCAATAACAGCGGCATGCTGGCGTCGGCGACCAGTAATAGCCTCGCGGAGCTATACTACAGCGCCACCACTCTCAACAACATACAACCATCGTGGCGTCGGCGGCTAGGACTAGCTACGCTGAAGTGGAAATGCAGGATGTCGGCACCACCAACAATGCCGGCACCATCAACGCGGTCGCAGGTGCCGGTGCCACTGCCGTCGTGTTCCTTGCCGGCGCAGTCAACAACATTGCCGGCATTCTCCTTGCCTCGGCGGCCACCAGCGGGACGGCGGGTATCGATCTTGGCGAAAACGGCGCTGTCGTCTCCGGCGGCACGCTAAAGACCATCGGCTCCGGAGCGAAGATTGGCGTACTTGAGGCGATGGTTCGGCACGATCAACGGCGCGACCGTTGCGGCGAATACGACTATCGTGGCCAGTGGGTTGATAGCGAGCTGTATCTCAACGATATGACGCGCTTCAGTGGGGCGTGCTTGTCGTCACCTCGAAGGTGGAACCATCACGATCAGTGGCGGGCTCTTTAATTCCGGCACCGTCGAGGCGTTGGCGACCTCGAACGGCGAGGTCGACAACTGTATGTCACCGCAGGCTCGGCCAATGCCGTCACCAATGTCAACACGATCGAAGCGGTGGCGACTTCGGGAGGCAATGCCTATACGAGTGTTGATGGCGGCGTCGTCACCAACAGCAAAACCATTGTGGCGTCAGCGACCTCCGGTGGCGAAGCCTCTATGTCAATGCTTATGGCAGCACCACGGTCACCAACTTCCGGCACCGTTGAGGCGTTGGCGACCTCCGGTGGCGAGGCCTCTACGGGTGTTGACGGCACCGGCATCACCAATTCCGGCACCATGGTAGCGTCTGCAAATGGATTTAACCAAGGGACCGAAGTGAAGCCGATTTGTCTATTAACGGCGGCACGGTCATCAATTCAAAACGATCCAGTCGTTGGCGACCTTGGATGGTGATGCCACCGCAACCGTCTTCGGTCAGCAGCAATCAGCAATACGAGCATGATGCTGGCATCGGCGAATGGGTCTGCCGAAGCCGCTTTGTCCATTGATGGCGGCATGGTCATCAATACCAAGACGATCCAGGCGGCGGCGTCTGGGCAAGGCTCTGCTTTCGTTGATCTTGAGAGCACCAGCGGTGTCACCAATTCCGGCACCATCCAGGCGTTGGCGGGTGCGGACAGCGTTGCCTACGTCGATTTATACGGCACGATCAGCAACACCACTAGCGGCCTCATCTTCGCCTCGGGAAATGGAGTGATTGATCTTGAGGATGGCGCTACGATCTCGGGCGGCACGCTCAAGACATCCGGCAGTCAGGCGGCGATCCTGGTCGACGATAGCGACGCCGCCACGATCTCCGGCGCGACGATTGCCTCTGGTTCTTTTGTCCTGGCAGCAACCGACGGCGAGTTAACGCTCAGCAACGGCACGTCATTGGCAAGGGCGCGACCGTCGAAGCGTGGGGCGGCACGGTGATTGTGAATGGCCCCATCACCGATTCCTGGAACGCTGGTCGCGAGTGGCGGTGGCGTGGTGGACTATCACCAGCGTCGGTGCTGTCACCCCGGCAGTAGTGGCGTCGTTGCGATCGGCAACGGCGGCCTGGTCACTATCAGCTCCGGCGGTACCGCAAACGTTACGTTCCTGTCCGAGACGGTGAATGGAACGCTCGAAATTACGCGACCAGTACTTCGGCTCTGGCACCGTGAGCGGATTTGGCGGCTCAGCCGGCGAGATACTCTGGCCAACTTATCGAACTCAACGGCGGTCGTCTCCTTCACAGCACGTATAGCGCCACTCTTCAAACCTTATGGAACGGTCCCACAAGTGGCGGGGAGCTGTGTCTGAGCAGCGGCTCGGGGGTCGATTGGCCGCCATCAGTCTGGCCGGAAATTACACCTACGCGACGTTCAATGTCGTCGACGCCGCCGGTGGGAACGTAGCAATCAGCGATCCCTCGCTTGGCGCCGGTGGAAACGGCAGCGGGCTCCGCCGGTCGGCAACGGTGGCACCGGTGCCAACGTCGCACTATTAGGCAACTACATGGCGTCGATGTTTGCCACCTCGGCGTTCAACGGTGGCTCGGTGACCTCGGACACGGAAACGCCGCAGCATCCGCTGTTGACGCATCCGCACGCTTGATGCCGGTCCGGCCGCGCCTGTCGCCCAAACCGGGCGATGGGCGGCGGCAGGATTTCATTTTAGATTTTAAATTTGATGACCTTTGCTGGCCGAGGCGTTTCCTTATTTAACGCTGCGGTCGGCGCGCATCGACTTCGTCGACAAAGCGATCCATGCGGAATGGCTTAAGCAGTGCGAACCCGCGGCGTAAGAACCATTCAGACCCTCGCCGGCGCGGCGGTGCTGGTGGCTGCACTCATCTACTGGGATTTTGGAACGCTCTCGCCTTGCGGCGTCCTCCGCGAGAGCGCGCGGCAGCGTAATGCCTTGGCGACGGTTCTTCCCGACAGTGTCGTTGATCTCGCGATCGCGGGACAATACGGGCCATTGTCGCCCGGGCGCTGCCTCGCCATCATGCTCCAAAATTCCGGCGCGCCGGATTGGAATACCGCGGCTCGGCAGCCGATGCCGCAACCCGCTCCGGGCGCGACCGCAGAACCGGCTCCAGTGGACCTACTGCAGGCGGCAGCCCAAGTAACCACTCGAGCTGCGTACGAATGTCGGGCCAAGCGATTAGGCGGCGAGTTAAAAACCTACGTCGCTTCGGCGCAATGCTCTAACGCGGCCATGATCGCCGCATTCAAGGAAGCGCAATACCGATACATGGACTTGATCGAATTGTTTACGGCGAAACGGCTCGCGCTGGCCGCAAAAATTGATCGCGGCGAACTCTCCGAACAGCAAGCTAAATTGGAGTCCGATAGGGCCTACGCGAGCCTTCAGGCAGCTGAGCGCAAGCGCGATGGCCTTCCCAATTGAGGTGCTGGACAACGCGGACGGGGGACGGCTGGCAATCAATCCGCGCGTGATGCCGGTCCGGTTGTGCCAGTCGCCCAAATCGGCCGACGGGGGCAGCGTTCGTGTTAAATTAAAGCTTTGGTGATAAAGTAAAACCATTGATGGGCGCTGGCCGGGGGCGGGTTTCCGGGGTGGAAGCTGCACCGATCCGCCGCTCGGCAACCGCGGTACCGAAGGTTGCGCCCGTTAGGCAATTTTGTGGCGTCGATGAGCATGACCGCGGCGTTCAATCGTTGGTCACAGAAGCGCCGCAAAACGGCCTGCCGACGCGGTTGACAGGACCGAACTCCGTATGAGAAGTGCATGGCCACCCACACCACCGCGCGACGAACCGTCGGTCCAATCAATCGGTCGTTAACCGCGCGCCGTGACGTTCGTAGGGGGTAGGTTGTCCGCCGCCACTGAAACACCGGCCTCGAGCCAATCGGGGTCCGCCGCGCTGGTGCTGCTACTGCGATTCCACGGCATCGGCGCCGACGCGGAGCAAATCAAGCACCGTTTTGGCGGCGAGATCGGCGTCGCCGAAATGTTGCGCTGTGCCAAGGACTTCGGCCTAAAATCGCGCTCTTATCAATCGACCTGGGCCCGGCTGCAGCAGACGCCATTGCCGGGCATCGCGGTTTTGCGTGACGGCCGCTTCCTCATTCTCGGCAAAGCCAGCGAGGACAAGGTCCTGGTGCAGGATCCTTTGGCGTCGCGGCCGGCGCTGATGACGCGCGCTGAGTTTGAGGAAGTCTGGGACGGCCGGCTGGTGCTGATGACCGCGCGCGCCGGTCTGCTCGATCTGTCGCGCCGCTTTGACGTCACCTGGTTCCTCAGCGCCATCCACAAATACCGTTACCTGCTCGGCGAAGTTATGGTCGCCTCATTCTTCCTCCAGCTGTTTGCTTTGGTGTCGCCGCTGTTCTTCCAAGTCGTCATCGACAAGGTGCTGGTCAATCGCACACTGTCGACGCTGGACGTACTGGTTATCGGGCTGATCACCGTCTCGGGATTTGAGACGATACTCGGCATTCTGCGCACTTATCTGTTTGCCCACACCACCAACCGTATCGACGTCGAGCTCGGCGCACGTCTGTTCCGCCATCTGCTGGCGCTGCCGATCGCCTATTTCCAGGCGCGGCGGGTCGGTGATTCAGTCGCGCGCGTGCGCGAGCTGGAAAACATCCGCAACTTCCTCACCTCCTCAGCGCTGACTCTAGTGATCGATTTCTTCTTCACTTTTGTTTTCTTGGGGGTGATGTTCCTCTATTCGCCGCTGCTGACCTTTATCGTGCTCGGCGCGTTTCCGTTCTATATCGGTATCTCGGCAGGCGCGACGCCGCTGTTTCGCCAGCGCCTCAACGACAAATTCATGCGCGGCGCCGAAAACCAGGCGTTTCTGGTCGAGAGCGTCACCGGCGTCGAGACGCTAAAATCGATGGCGGTCGAACCGCAGATGCAACGCCGCTGGGAAGAGCAAATCGCCGGTTATGTGGCGTCCAGCTTTCGCGTGCTCACGCTCGCCAACAATGCCAGCAACAGCATCCAGTTGATCAGCAAAGTGGTCACCGCCGCTACGCTTTATTTCGGCGCCAAGCTGGTGATTGCCGGACAGCTCACGGTCGGCGAGCTGGTCGCGTTCAACATCTTCGCCGGGCGGGTCTCGTCTCCGGTGTTGCGGATCGCCAGCATGTGGCAGGATTTTCATCAGGCGCGCATCTCGATCGACCGGCTTGGCGACATTCTCAATACGCCGGCCGAGCCGACCTACAATCCAGGCCGCGCCGCGCTGCCGGCCATCCGCGGCGACATTACTTTCGAGCACGTCACCTTTCGCTACCGCATCGACGGCGCCGAGGTGCTGCATGATATCAATTTCACCGTACCGGCCGGCCAGGTGCTCGGCATCGTCGGCGCTTCCGGATCGGGCAAATCGACGCTGGCGAAGTTGGTGCAGCGGCTCTACGTTCCGGAGAGCGGCCGTGTCCTGGTCGACGGCGTCGATCTCGCCATGGTCGACACCACCTGGCTGCGCCGCCAGCTCGGCGTCGTGTTACAGGAGAACATCCTGTTCAACCGCACCGTGCGCGATAATATTGCGCTGGCCGAACCCGGCGTACCGATCGAGCGGGTGATCACCGCCGCCAAGCTTGCCGGCGCACACGAATTCATCCTGGAATTGCCGGAGGGCTACGACACCGTCGTCGGCGAGCGCGGCGCCAGCCTGTCCGGCGGGCAGCGCCAGCGCATCGCCATTGCGCGCGCGCTGATGACCGAGCCGCGCGTGCTCATTTTCGACGAAGCGACCAGCGCGCTCGACTACGAAAGTGAGCGTATCATCCAGCAGAATATGGCGCAGATCTGCAAGGGCCGCACCGTGATCGTCGTCGCCCACCGGCTCTCGACCGTGCGCATGGCTGACCGGATCATCGCCATCGATCGGGGCCGCGTGGTTGAAGACGGCACCCATGACGAGTTGATCAGGACCGGCGGTCGCTATGCGACGCTGTATCGCCTGCAAAGTGGTATGAGTGGCATCCATGAAGTCAGCTAACGAAAAGGCAACGGACGAGGCCGCCTCGGACGCAGACGATCCCGCCAAGAAAAACGTCGTCGCGTTTCCGCCGGCCAACAAGCGCCGCAAACACGAGATCGCCTTCCTGCCGGCGGCGCTGGAAATCGTGGAAACGCCGCCGTCGCCGATCGGCCGTGCCATCGGCGCGACCTTGGCCGCGCTATTTTGTGCGGCGCTGATCTGGACGTGCGTTGGCCATGTCGACATCGTCGCTACTGCCCAGGGCAAGATCGTACCGAATGGCCGGGTCAAGCTGATCCAGCCGTTCGAAACCGGCGTGGTGCGCGCCATTCAAATCCATGACGGGCAGGCGGTGAAGGCCGGCGACGTGCTCATCGAACTCGATCCCACCATGACCGGCGCCGACGAGCAGCATATCAAAAACGATCTTATCGCCGCGCAGCTCGACACCGCCCGGTTACGCGCGGCATTGAGCGGCGTCGACGACCCGGTAAGCCAATTTCAGCCGCCGGCCGATGCCAGCCCGGCGCTCGTCGCCATGCAGCGCGAATTCCTTGCCAAGCAGGTCGAGGAACATCGCGCTAAACTGGCTTCGCTCGACCGTCAGCGGGCGCAGAAGCAAGCCGAGCGCGATACCATTGCGGCAACGATCCAGAAGCTTGAAGCGTCAACTCCGCTCATCCAGCAGCGGGTCGAGATCCGCAAATATCTGTCGGACAAGGAGCTCGGCTCGAAGCTCACCTATCTGGAAACGCAGCAGCAACTCACCGATAGCGAGAACGACCTCGTGGTGCAGAAAAGTCGGCTGCGGGAGGCCGACGCGGCACTGGCCGCTATTGTTGAAACCCGTATACAAACCGGCGCCGAATACGAGCGCACGCTGTTCGGCGAGCTTGCCGAAGCGCAGCGCAAGGCCGGCGGCCTCGCCGACGATTTAGCGAAAGCGCAGCGGCGCACCAAGCTTCAGCTGCTTACCGCGCCGGTCGACGGCGTCGTCCAACAGCTCTCGGTGCACACCATCGGCGGCGTGGTGACGCCGGCGCAGCAATTGGCGGTGATCGTGCCGGCCGGCACCGAACTTGAAGTTGAGGCGATGGTATCCAACCGCGACATTGGCTTTGTGCATGCCGGCCAGGATGTCCAGGTCAAGATCGACGCGTTTAATTTCACCCGCTACGGTCTCATTCATGGTCGCGTGGTCAGCGTATCGCCGGACGCCATCGTCCGCGATGTTGCGCAAGACAGGAACAATAATAATGACAAGGCGAGGGGGGGCGACGTCGATAGCAGCGAACCCAGAGGGCAGGAATTCGCCTATGCCGCCCGCATCCTGCTGGACCGGACAAAGATGCAGGTCGACGATAGGGTTGCCAACCTTGAGCCGGGCATGGCTGTAACCGCCGAGATCAAGACCGGATCGCGCGCCGTGATCTCTTATTTATTGTCGCCGATCATGCGATACCGGCACGACAGCTTGCACGAACGCTAGGTCGCGGCAGCGAGCAACGGGCTTTTGCATGGCGACACCGACCACTCTTATTGCCGAACCGGCTGCGCCGGGCGCGCTCCCCCCGCCGCCGGCCTCGGCTCCGCTCACGCCGGTCGCGCCGGCGCCGGTTGTTGCGGCCGAAGGCGCTCCTGCGGCCATCGCCGAATTACCGACCCAGCGCGGGCCGAAAGGTATCTTGTTCGACTTCAACGACGGCTGTCGCCTAGTGCTGCCGGAAGCGGAGCATCCGTGGCGCGTACGCTTGAGCGATCTCGATACCGGCAACGTTCTGTTCGAGACCGAGCTCAAGGCCGGGCGCGTCAACTCAACCAAGCGCTATTACGTACGCTTCCGGCTCGAGGTCTGGCAGCAGGGCGAGAGCGTGTTTGTCCACGAATATTCGGCCGCCGGCCGCGATGTCTTGGTGCGCTTTCCGGTCGACACGCTCGGCGACCCGCTGGGCTGGTTCCCCTACGCGGTCAAGTTCAAGGAGCTGCACGGCTGCAAGCTCACCTGCTCGATGAGCACCAAGATGGGCGGGCTTCTGCGCGACTCCTACCCGGACATCACCTTCCTCACCGAGCGCGAGGTTACGCCGGAGCGCTTCTATGCGAGCTACACCATTGCGGTCTATTATCAGGCCAACCTGATCTACGACCACAAGGACTGCGTGCCGTCGGATTTCCGCAGCGTCGGCCTGCACCGCGCCGCCGGCTACATCCTTGGCGTCGATCCGACCGAACAGCCGCCGCACATCGTCGTCCCCAACGACACGCGCCCAATCGCTGAGCCTTATGTCTGCATCGCCGTGCAGAGCACCTTGCAGGCCAAATATTGGAACAACCCTA
The DNA here is from genome assembly GCA_963747855.1 of uncultured Alphaproteobacteria bacterium. GTDB lineage: Bacteria > Pseudomonadota > Alphaproteobacteria > Rhizobiales > Xanthobacteraceae > BOG-931. The sequence goes on along the minus strand of CAVVGN010000001.1, from coordinate 656,347 downwards.
CCGGCTGGGCCGAGATCGTGCGCTTCCTCAAGGAGGCCGGCTACCGCGTCGTCTGCATCGACTTAAAGTCGACGCACGGCAAGGGTCTCATCTGGACCCATATCCCGCCGGGCGCCGAGGATCAAACCGGCGACCAACCGTTGATTGAACGCGCCCGCTGGCTCAAGCATGCCGATTTCTTCATCGGCTTGTCGAGTGGCCTGTCCTGGCTTGCCTGGACCATGCGCATTCCGGTGGTGATGATCAGCGGCGTGACCCACCCGACCAACGAATTCGCAACGCCGTATCGCGTCATCAACTACCACGCCTGCAACAGCTGCTGGAACAGTCCATTGGCGCCGTTCGATCGCAGCGACTTTCTCAGTTGTCCGCGCCACAAGGACACGCCGCGACAGTTTGAATGCTCGCGATTGATTACTGCGGAGCAGGTCAGGCAAACGATCCGCCGCATCCCCGGTTTTGGACGGGCGATTGCGGCGAATGGAACTCGCGCTGTGCCGCAATCCTGACCCCAGAATTAGATTTCGCCTCGCCTCCGGCCCAAGATATTGTGTCGTAAGCCTCGGTCGTCTGCTTGACTGATGGCGGGTGACTTGTCGCTCGGGGTAGGCTGTTCACCGCTAAGCGTAGGGTAGGGAGAGCGTACGGGTGATGCGGGAGGTGCGGGCGCACAACTGGGCCGTGGCGGCACGCCTTGTTCTGGCCGCAGCCGCGCTAGCCGCAGGCTTAAAAACGGCGGCGGCCGACACGCTCGAATGGGCGCTGGTGCAGGCCTACCAGAATAATCCGTCGCTCAACGCGCAACGCGCCGCCTTGCGCGCGGCCGACGAGAACGTGCCGCAAGCGTTGTCTGGCTATCGCCCCAAACTGGGCCTTACCGCCAATGGCGGTTATAATTACACGAATTCGACGGGATTATCGGTTGTCCCAGGCCTGCCGATCAGCCAAAGCCCCTTCGCCCAGACCTTCTACTCGCGCGGGATCGGCGCTAACGGCACTTACACGCTGTTCAACGGCTTCCAGACCGCCAACCGCGTCCGCCAGGCGGAAAGCCAGGTGGAAGGCGCGCGCGAAACACTGCGCGTCACCGAGCAACAGGTTCTGCTCGATGCGGTGACCGCGTATATGAATTTGTTGCGCGATCAGGCGATCTACGATCTCGACCGCCGCAACGTCCTCGTGCTGGTAGAGCAGTTGCGGCAGACCCGCGATCGCTTCCAGATTGGCGAACTGACCCGCACCGATGTCTCCCAGGCCGAAACGCGTCTGGCCATTAGCCGTTTCACGTTACTGAACGCGGAAGCAAACCAGGCGACTTCGCAGGCCAATTATCGGCGGGTGATCGGGGTCGATCCCGGCCGGCTGGCACCGGGCGTTGCGGTCGACCGGTTTTCGCCGAATACGCTGCCGAACGCGATCGTCGAAGGTCAGGCGAAAAGCCCATCGGTTCTTGCCGCAAGCTACGGCGTCGACGTCGCTGCGCTTGCCGTCAAAATCAGCGAAGGCGCGCTCTATCCGACCTTGGGGATCACAGCGGCGGTGACGCAGGGCTGGGACCCTGCCTTTGAATCCATCATGCAGACCAGCGCGTCGGTGCTGGGGCAATTGACGATGCCGCTCTATCAGGGCGGCGCCGAGTACTCTGCCATCCGCCAGTCCAAGGAGACGCTCGGACAGCAGCGGCTCACGCTCGACGTCAACCGCGATCAAGCGCGTGCCACGGTGGCGCAAAGCTGGGCGCAGCGCGAATCCGCCAAGTCGGAAATCGTGGCGGCGACCGCGGCAGTCAACGCCGCGGAGGTCGCGCTCAATGGCGTGCGCACCGAGGCGCGCGTCGGCCAGCGCACCACACTCGACGTGCTCAACGCCCAACAGGAATTGGTCAACGCGCGCGTCGACTTGGTCACCGCGCAGCACGATCGCGTGGTCGCCTCGTACGCTTTGCTTGCCGCCGTTGGCGGCTTATCGATGCAGCGGCTCGGCCTCAACGTCCAGATCTACGATCCGATGGTGCACTATCAACAAATACGTGATGCTTGGATCGGCGTGCGAAACCCGGACGGTAGATGAGCGGGAGATTAAGACTGTTGCTAGGGTGCGTTAGCGTGGCAGTGGACTGGCGGACGACCCTGTCCTGATCACCGGAGCCGCTGGCTTTGTCGGCTTTAGCGTGGCGCGACGGATGCTCGAACGCGGTCGCGTGGTGGCTGGAATAAGGATCGCTCGCGGCTTACTTGGGGAAGGTTGTATATCCGGCGCACATGCCGCCGCTACTGATTGCTATCGTCCGGCCGAGCCTAATCGGTCGCTGGCGTTAAAATCCGTACAGAGTAGAAACCGGGGAGGGGCTGCAAGGCTGCGGCGGAAAAATTCCTGCGGGCACGTTTTGCCCGGCAGAAAAGCTACCGGCTCAGAAAGACCTTGTTCTTGATAGGAGGGTTCAAGATCGGCGCCACCTACACAGCGTCTTGGGATGCCTAAAGACCGGCAAGCCGATGCTCGGCCACGGTGCCGAGTTTTGGCAATACCGCGACGGCAAGCTCGCTTTGTGGGAAGCCGCGCTCGCCGGCGATCACCGAGAATCACCTCAAGGTGCATCGTCCGTGGGCTCCTACCAGTCGCTCGATCAGGGCGATCGCTATCAGGTCAAGCGCAACGTGGTGAAGCAGGGCGGCCGGCTGTCGCTACAACTGCATCACCATGGTGCCGAGCATTGGGTGGTGGTGCGCGGTACGGCGCGCGTGACCATCGGCGACAAGGTCTAGATGTTGCATGAGAACGAATTGGTCTATGTGCCAAGCGGTGCCCGGCACCGGCTCGAAAACCCAGGCAAAATCGATCTGGAACTGATCGAAGTGCAGACCGGCAGTTATCTCGGCGAAGACGATATCGTGCGCGTTGAGGACGACTATCACCGATCGTGACGAGCACCGCGCCCATCCTAGTCTGTCCCCAAGCTAATTCTGGCCGGCCAAATGTAGTGTCTATCTTGCGGGAAGCGAGAAAAGTAGGTATTGGCGCCGGTTCGGAAGTTGGTTCTCCGTTCAGGTCATTTCGGTACTTGCGATCATGCGTAAGATGCTTGTTACCGGTGCGGCCGGTTTCGTCGGACGCCAGATTGTTCGTAGATTGCTTGAAGCGGGCGACGAGGTACACGCCGTCGACAATATTTGTCATTATACCGGAGCAATCGATCCTGCGGATGATTGGCCAAAATTTGATCCACGCCAGTATCGTAACTTTATCTTTTACCGGGAAGACTGCCGTGACTGGTTCGGCCGGGTGTTAGATACCGAATTCGACTATGCATTCCATTTGGCGGCCATGGTCGGCGGTCGGCTGATGATCGAAAATAATCCCCTTGCCGTTGCAGATGATTTGGCGATCGACGCTGCCTATTGGCAGTGGGCTAAGGTCGCGCGGCCGAAGAAATCAGTCTGCTTTAGTTCCAGCGCAGCCTATCCCGTCGAGCACCAGAGGGTAGGAAATTTCGTTCTGCTGCGCGAGGATATGATCTCCTTTGAGGGAGCAATCGGTATGCCCGACATGACCTATGGTTGGGCAAAGCTGACCTGCGAATATCTTGCGCGGTTGGCCTACCAGAAACACGGGCTCAACACGGTATGCTACCGGCCTTTTTCCGGCTATGGGGAGGATCAGGACGACGCCTATCCTTTCCCGAGCATCTGCAAGCGGGTGTTGGAGAATCGCGGCGCCGAAACCCTTTATGTGTGGGGCACCGGTGACCAGATGCGCGACTTCATCCATATCGACGACTGCATCGACGGCGTCATGGCGACGATGGATCGGATCGATGATGGTGGCGCACTTAATCTGTCAACGGGGATTCTCACCAGCTTTAAGCAATTCGCACGTATCGCCGCCGCGATCGCCGGATACGAACCGGAGGTCAAGGGCATGTCCGACAAGCCGGAGGGAGTTTTCGCCCGCGGAGGGGATACGGCGAAGCAAGCGGCGCTCGGGTTTAGAGCGAAGACCTCGTTTCAAGAGGGGATCGTTCGGGCGCTCGACTGTTATTCGACGGGACGCTGAAGATCTGCAGCTCATATGGCCCGTTTGCGGCTGCCATCTATACATCAGTGTAACTTGGGAGCGGTTTCGTGATTGTTGACTTCATCAATCTGGACCGCTTCGCGGAGCGGCGGCAGGAGTTCATGACCAACAACGCGCATCTGCGCGAGGTTCGCCGATGCTCGAAGTTCGACGGGCGTGAACTAGATTTGCGGGCATTGATCGAAAGCAGAACGATCGACAAGGACATAACTAATACTTATACGGCAGGAGCGCTCGGGCTAGCGCTTGCCCATATCTCCCTGTGGGACACGGCCATTGAGAAGGGCGTGGTCGTCACGGTCTGCGAAGACGACGCTACATTCCATCATCAATTCGAGCGGCACGCTGAGGCGATTATCAGCCGCCTACCCGCAGACTGGGATGTCCTGCTGTACGGCTGGAATTTCGATTCGATACTGTTGATTGATATGCTGCCTGGCGTGAGCTCGGCAGTCGTTCAATGCGATGAAGACCGATTGCGGGCGAACATGCAGGAGTTTCAACGGCGCCCGGTATCGCCGCAGCCCGTCAGAGTGCTGCAGGCTTTTGGCTCATCCTATTCTTTATCGCCCAAGGGGGCGAAAGCACTGAAGGCTTTCAGTCTGCCCATCCGGCCGTTGTCAATTCAGCTGGCGCAGCCTAGTCGAAATCTGCAGTCGGGTCGACGGCTGTCGAATATCGGGATCGATGTGATCATGTCTGCGGCCTATCCGCAGCTCAACGCCTTTATTACTTTCCCGCCCCTCGTCCTTTCAAAAAATGAGCAACCCGCCTCAACACTCAGGCATTTGCAGACTTTAAGCCAGCAGCCGTCGGCTGGGCCGCGGGACCCAGCAGCGGACGATGTTGCGGCGCTGAGCAGGCTGATTCCGGAATTGCAGAAGGCCGGTCGATTCGACGAAATGTTGGCGATCTTTGACAAAATTCTGGCGCTGAATCCGAGTTCGGTAGAGACGCATTATAATCGTGCTACCACTTTAGGAGATTTAAATCGACTCGATGAGGCGCTGGCGGCCTACGACAAGCTGCTCGCGCTCAAGCCGGACTTCCTTTACGCGCTGAATAATCGCGGATGGATATTGCAGAAATTGCACCGCTATCAGGAAGCGCTGGCGAGCTATGAGAAGGCGCTGGCAATCGACCCGAGCTATGCCGCCGCCAAGGACAACCGGGATTTGCTATTGCGGGCGCAGAGACAGGCGGCGGGGTAGCCGGCGTGCAGCTCCTCCATCATAGCGCCGTTGATGTAAATTAAGTCGCCTTTGTCGCAATGGCGCGTTGTCACAACGGCGCGTTAACGTGTGGCGGTGATACATCGATCATGATTAACTCCAGTAATCGTGATATCAAACGGCTGGCGCTGCACAACGCCGTGGCGACGCTCGCCTGGGCGTTGTCGAGCGCGTTCTCGGCGGTGTTTCTCCTACGCGCCGGCATAACGCCGGCGCAAATCTTTCTTGCCTTCGCCGCGCTGTTGGCTTTGCGGTTCGTCATGCGTCCGCTGGTGCTGGTCACAGCGCCTGTGCTTGGGCTTCGCCGCACCTTCATCCTGGGAGCGATCTTCTGTGCTCTGTCCTGCCCGGCGCTTGCGCTCGTCAGCGGCATCGGGTTCGGTCTCGCGGTCTTCGTCATCGTCTCCGCGCTCGGCCAGGTATTCTATTGCACCTGCTACCATGTGTTCTTTACCACAGTGAGCGATCGCGGCCGCCGCGCGACGCAGGTCGGCGCGTTCCAGGCGCTCGGTACAGTGGCCGCCATGCTCGGCCCGGCGCTTGGCGGCGTGCTGCTGGCAACGCGCGGCCCGTGGCCGACCTTCGGTGCGGCGTCCCTGATCGCGCTTGCAGCCATCCTGCCGCTCGTCCATATCGCCGAGCCACCGATGGTGCGCGAAAAACCGCGCGACGCCTATGCGGCAGCAAAAACTGGCGTCAAGCTTTATTTCGCCGACGGCTGGATGCAGGTCAGCCTCACTAGCGCTTGGAGCATGGTATTGTTCCAGGCGCTGGGAGAGCGTTACGATAGCTTTGGCGGAACTTTGTCGCTGGCCGCGTTCTCCGGCGCGGTAGGGGGAATTTTTCTCGGGCGCCTGATCGACAATGGGCACGCGCGCTCGGCGGTATTGATCAATGCTGCCATGCTGGCGCTCGTCGTCGTATTGCGCGCGGCGACTTTCGGTCACGCCGCGGCAGCCGTCGCGGTCGCGATCGGCACCACCTTGCTGAGTGGCGTCTATCTGCCGTCCTGGATGACGGCGGCCTATAATGAGGCGAAGATTGCACCGTGCACGCTGCGCTTCCAGTTCGCCGCCGAAGGCGGCTGGGATGGCGGTGGTGTCTGCGCGGGCCTGATCGCAGCGGGTTGTTGCGCGCTCGGTCTGCCGCTTTCGGTTTCGATCCTGCTGGCGCTGCCGATGGTCGCGGTGCAGGCTTTGTTACTTGGGAACAGCTATGCCGATCGGCCGGTGGCGCGGCGGCAAGCACATATTATGACGGCAACGTGGACGGCTTAGTGTGTTTTGTTCCGTTGCCGATAGCCCGATTCATCATTTTGTTTTTTCTTCGTTTTTGTTCCGCGCTTTCTGGTTGAAGGCGTTCGCCTGGTCTGATAATTTTTGCTCGTCGCGCCCAAGAGCTTGCAGCAGCACTTGCGTTCGTAAGCGCGTTTCCTGGTGAGGGCGTGGCACATGGATGTAGTTGCAGGCAACTTGCCGGAGGCGGCAAAGTCACCGCTTTTAATTGTTGCCGATCCGCTGGCCCCGACGGCCCCCGCGCCGGCACCGCCGACCAACGGTAATCCGGCGCCGAATCCCGGGATCGGACCCGTCGCACCGCCCGCCGCCGCCGCGGCACCAGCGAGTCCCTCAGGATCTGCGCCCGCCAAGCGCAACTATCCGGCGCCAGCCGAGATGCCGACCCAGCAGGGCGCCGGAGGCCTTCAGTTCGATTTCAATGATGGCTGCCGCGTCGTTCTGCCGGAAACCGCGCATCCATGGCGCGTGCGGTTAAGCGACCTCGACACCGGCAACATTTTGTTCGAGACCGAACTCAAGGGCGGCCGCATTAATTCAACCAAACGCTATTACGTGCGCTTCAGGGTGGAAGCCTGGCAGCAGGGTGAGAGCGTCTTCGTGCACGATTACTCGGCCGTCGACCGCGACGTGCTCGTGCAATTTCCGGTCGGCACACTCGGCGACACGATTGGCTGGTTCCCCTATGCTGTGAAGTTCAAGGAGCAGCATGGCTGCCGGCTTACCTGCGGCATGGCGGAGAAGCTCATTCCGCTGTTTCGCGACGCCTATCCGGACGTCACTTTCCTGCCCCACGAAGAAGTCAAGCCGGACAAATACTACGCCACCTACAGCATGGGCCTGTTCTTCGACGACAAGGACTTTATGTATCAGCCGAGCGATTTCCGCCATGTCGGACTGCACCGCACCGCGGGCTATATTCTTGGCGTCGATCCGACCGAAGAGCCGCCGCGCATCGCGATCCCCGACGACAGCCGACCAATCCCTGAGCCTTATGTTTGCATCGGGGTGCAGAGCACGACCCAGAGCAAATACTGGAATAATCCGGCGGGCTGGCACGAAATCATTGGCTTCCTCAAGGAGGCCGGCTACCGCGTTATCTGCATCGATCAGAAGCGGGTGCACGGCACCGGGCTCGTCTGGAATCACATTCCGCACGGTGCCGAGGACCAGACCGGCGATCGGCCTCTTCCTGAGCGCGCGCGCTGGCTCAAGCACTCCGAGTTTTTTGTCGGCCTTTCTAGCGGACTGTCCTGGCTCGCCTGGGCGTCCGGCACGCCGGTGGTGATGATCGCCGGTTTCACTCATCCGACCAACGAATTCGTCACCCCGTATCGCATCGTCAACTATCACGCCTGCAACTCTTGCTGGAACGACGTGCGCCACCGTTTCGACCATGGCGACTTCCTGTGGTGCCCACGGCATAAAAATACGCCGCGGCAATTCGAGTGCACGCGCTTAATTACAGTCGATCACGTCAAGGCGACCATCAAGCGCATTCCCGGTTTTGGTGCGCATATGACAGCAATGCAAGCGAGTGCCGCGCCGCAGCCGGCCGCGGGCAACGCCACACCGGTAATCACGTCCGCTCGGGGCCGTGAGGCGGCTGCAGACAAGACGGCAGCTGTTGGCAAAGGCTCGAGCGGCAAGAAGAAGCAGGCCCGCTCGTAATTCGGGCGAGGAGGGCGCCCGTACCGATCCGCCCGCCGCCATTACGAATTAATCTTCGGTAAAGATCAGCGCGCCGCAAACCTTATTATGGGAAGAAAGGCGCGGTAGGCGCGCGCTGCTGCGTGAGCGAGGCTTCGGCCTCCGCGATTCTGCGTATTCGCCGCGTAACCGGCTTAAAGCCGACCGCGCCGCCACCGACACGAATGGGAAGCTCGGTCACGCTTCGCCGTAATGCTTACTTCCCCGAGCGGGCTTTGATAGTTCCAAAAGACACGCTGTTCGCGGGTTTTTCGCGCCAAAAGTTGTTGCGGTCGCGAAGGTTCGATTCTACCGTAGATTGTCGGGGTGTCTGCGGGCTGTGGAGGGGGCGGACTCCCAGCGCTGCAATGTGACAAGTGCGCGCCTGTCGCGCAGACATATCGATATGTTCGCTGATAACCGGATCGCTGGACCAAATGATCGTTAGTTCTGGCGTGAACTACTTCGTTAGCAGCGGGTCCAGCGACAGTGGTGATCTTGTCCTCTCCGGCGGCTATGAAGGGATTCAGTCCGGCGGCACCGCGACAGACACCACCATCGAGCAAGGCGGCGTTGAGGTCGTCTCTGGTGGCGGCACCGATTTTGACGCGACGCTCAGCGGCGGCAATCTGCAGGTTTTCTCCGGAGGCATCGGAAGTGGCGAAGTTGTCGAAAGCGGCGGATTTCTTCAGGCCGGCGTATCCGGCTATGGCGCCGGTGGCGTCGTTGTCAGCGCGATCGTCAGCAGCGGCGGTTTCGAGATCGTCAATTCCGGCGGCAGTGATTTCGGCACGACGCTCAGCGGCGGCAATCTGCAGGTTTTCTCCGGAGGCATCGGAAGTGGCGAAGTTGTCGAAAGCGGCGGCCTTCTGCTGGACGGAGTGTCGGGGTATGGGGCCGGCGGGGTCGTTGTCAGCGCGATAATCAGTAGCGGCGGTTTCGAGGATGTAAATTCCGGTGGTACCGATATCGGGACTACCCTTGAGGGCGGCAACCTCACGATCTTTTCCGCCGGGACAGGTAGCCGAGAAACCGTTAGCAGCGGCAGCTTCCTAATTGCCGGCAGCCTAAACGTTGGCGATGGCGGCACGATAATCAGCGCTACCGTCCTTACCAGCGGTACTGAGATTATCAGTTCCGGCGGTGTCGACAGCGGCTCTACGGTCTACGGCGGCAATCTGCAGATATTCGCCGGCGGCAGCGGCAGCGGGGAGACACTCGACGAGGGCTATCTCGATCTCGGCGGCGTCGGGTTCGGGGCCGGCGGAACGCTGACCAGCGCCACGCTCAATTCCGGTTACCTATTCGTCTATTCGCAAGGGATCGCCAGCGACACGACGCTTGATAGCGGCGCCGTCGAAATTGTCAGCGCGCTCGGCACCGATATCGGCGCTAACGTCGACAGCGCGAGCGTGCTGTTGATCTCAAGCGGCGGCACCGGGATATCCGCGACGCTCACCGGTGCGAACAATGGAGTCAATTTTGCCAGCCATGGAACGGAGGTTGTCTTCGCCGGCGGGCAGGTATCCCACACGCTAATCCAAAGCGGCGGCGCACTGGTCGTATCCGCCGGCGGCTTGGCGGTTTCCACGACCGTCAACAATAGCAGCACGCTAGGGCCGCTCTACGGCGGATTGGGACTTTACGGAGTCGCCAGCGACACGCGGATCGACGTCGACGGGGGGGAAGGCATTTTTACCGGCGGCACCGATGTCAGCGCCACAGTGCTCTCGACCGGCGCCCAGTTCGTGTTCACTGGCGGCAGCTCGCTCGACGCAACAATCCATGGCGGCGGTATCCTCAACGTCGGCTTCTTCGTTTCCGGAATCGTATCCTCCGCCGGTGGAGTCGCCGTCAGCGCGCAGGTTGAATCTGGCGGGACGGAAGTGATCTTCGCCGGTGGTACCGGCGTCGGGGCCGCGATTGATAGCGGCGGCACGCAGATTGTTTCTTCCGGCGGCACCGCGATTGTGACGTCGGGCGATACGGCCAGCGCCTCGATTGTCGAATCCGGCGCCGTTCTGATCGTCGAATTTGGCGGCAGCGAGATCGGCGCCGTCCTCGACAGCGGCGGGGCGCTCATTATCGTCTCCGGCGCCGATGTTTCCGACACCATTTCCAATGGCGGCCTTGTCGAGAGCGCCGCCACGCTTGTCATTGGCAACGGGCACATCTCCACAGTTTCGAGCGGCCGGATCGATGTCGGCGACACCGTACTAAGCGGCGGCACCGAGTTTGTGGCGTCGGCTGGTACGGCGCTGCTCACGACCGTCTCCTCAGGCGGCAGCGAGATTGTTTCCGCTGGCGGCACCGATGCTGGCGCCACGGTATCGTCGGGCGGAACCCTAGTCATCAATTCCGGCGGCATCGGCATTGCGGCGACGCTGACTGGTGTGATGTTCGGCCCATTTGGCGAAGAGATCGTTTCGTCGGGCGGCCAAGTCTTCAACGACCAGCTTCTCAGCGGTGGGCTGCTGATTGTTTCCTCAGGCGGGCTCGCCGTTTCGACCACCGTTCAATCCACCGGCGCAGGTAACGATCCTGGCGGATTTGCTCTTTCCGGCGGCATCGCCAGCGATACCGTCATTACCAATAGCGGCCTTGAAGGCATTTTTGCCGGTGGCACCGATATCAGCGCGACGATCACAGCGGCCGGCGCGCTGGCCGTTATCTCCGGCGGCACCGATCTCGACGCGACCGTCGGTGCCGGTGGAATCCTGACGGTTGGTGTTGCCTATTCAAATGGTAATCAGTCGGTCTCTTTGGCCGGCGGCGTGGCCAGCGGGGCGACCGTCGAATCCGGCGGCGTGGAAGTCCTGGTGTCCGGCGGCCTCGATGTCGGCGCGACGGTTGATAGCGGTGCCACGCTGATTGTCTCCTCCGGCGGCACCGCGTTTGCCCCGATTGTTGATGCTGGCGGTACGCTGATCATTTCCTCCGGTGGAGCGCTTGAGATCAGTGGCGACAACTTCCCATCGGGAGGGTTTAACCTCCTATCCGGCGCCATACTTGAACTGGTTTCCGGTTACTATCCGCCGGGTCCTCCTGGTCCTCAGGACTTTACGATCGAGGTGCTGGCCGGCGCCACCGGCAGCGGAAGTACGGCTATTGGCGGCACTGACATCATTGGCTCTGGCGGCACTGGCGTTGGCAACGGCATTTTCATTTCTAACACTGGCATCATTGAAGCCGGCGGTGTCGGCCTCGGCGGCACTGCCAGCGCCGGCACGTTAGCCGTTAGTGGACTGCTCAGCGGCGCAACCGCCGCCGACGGCGAAGTCACCACGATCTTGCCCGGCGGCACCGGCATCAGCGGAACGATCGAAAGTGGCGCAACCGGCATCGTTTCGTCCGGCGGTCTCGACAGTGCCGCGACCATATCGGCCGGCGGCACTGAGATCGTTTTGTCCGGCGGCACGGCAATCGACCCGACCGTCTCGGCCGGCGGCGAGTTAATCATTGTTTTGGGTGCCAATGTATCGGGAATCGTTTCGGCTGGTGGCACGGTGATTAACGGCACACTGTTGGTTGTTAGCAGTGGTCAAACTTCGACTGTCTCCTCGGGCCAGACCGATGTCGGCGATACTGTCCTGAGCGGCGGCTTGCTGCTCGTACTATCGGGCGGCGTGACCTCGGATACGTCGGTCAGTGCGGGCGGCAAGCAGGTCGTTAAGCCCGCCGGCACCGACGTGTCGGCTACGCTCACCGGCGTCTCAAACGGAATCAACTTCGACACCTTCGCCATTGATGTCGTTTCGTTCGGTGGCGTCGCTTCGGACACATCAATTCAGAGCGGCAGCGTCCTCGTCGTTTCCAACGGCGGGCTTGCGGTTTCGGCAACCGTCAACAACGACGGCCTCGGTCCTTTCGCTGGCGGCCTGGTGCTATCCGGCGCCGCCGGCGGCGGCACGGCGAGTGCGGCGATCATCAGTGACGACGCGCAGGAAGCGATGTTCTCCGGCGGGACCGATTTCGGCGCCACCATCTTGTCCGGCGGCGACCAGTACGTTTTTACCGGCGCTAGCGCCAGCGGCGCCACGATCAGCGGCGGCGGCTTACAATATGTCGGCCTGATCATTTCCGGCGTAGTTTCGTCCGCTGGCGGCACCAGCATCGATACCGAGATTCTCTCCGGCGGAGGTGAGATCGTTTATTCTCACGGGCTCGCAATTTCGACGACGATCAATAATAGCGGCATCGGTGACGCAGAGCTTGGCGGAATGGCGCTGTCCGGCGGCATCGCCAGCGGCACCATCATCGATCCTGACGCGCAAGAGGCCATTTTTGCCGACGGTACCGACGTTGGCGCGAGCGTGACCAGCGGCGTGCAGTACGTCGAGTCCGGTGGCCTGGCCATCTCAGCGTCGCTCACCGGCGGCGATAACGGATCCAATTTCACTAGCCTGGGCTATCAACTCGTTTATAGCGGCGGTCGGACTTCTGATACGACCATTCTGAGCGGCGGCGCCTTGATTGTTCTACAAGGCGGCTCGGCGATTTCGACCACCGTCAATAACAGCAGCACGGACGGTCCCTATTATGGCTTCGCGCTGTCCGGCGGCATCGCCAGCGTCACCATCATCGATCCTGACGCGCAAGAAGCCATCTTTTCGGGTGGCACTGACGTCAGTGGGCAGGTCTTGTCGACCGGCGGACAGTTCGTGTTTGAGGGCGGGTCGGCGCTCGACGCCACTATCAGCAGCGGCGGGTATCAAGATGTCGGCCTGATCATTTCCGGTGTCGTTTCCTCTGCCGGCGGCAGGGCGATCGGCACGACGGTCCTTTCCGGCGGTACGCAGGATGCGATCTTCGGCGGCGTCACCGTGGATACAGTGGTCAAGGCCGGCGGCACGGAAATTCTCTACAGCGGTGGTATCACCTCCAACACCACTGTCTCCAGCGGCGGCGTTTTTGTATTCGATGGCGGCTACCCGAGCACTTCGACGGCGTTGACGCTGCTCAGCGGTGCCACGGACCTGATCGCAGCCGGTGTCTTGCTCCCCGGCATCGCGGTTAGCAGCATCGTCACGGAAGTCTTCGGCACGCTCACTGGCGGCACCGGTCTTAAAGGCAGCCTTTTGATCGTTGAGTCCGGCGGCATCGCGAGCAACACCACGGTCGCAAGCGGCGGCACTGAAGTCGTGGCCGGCGGCACCGACAGCGGCACCACGGTTAGCAGCGGTGGCACGTTCGAGGCGATGGGCAATGCGTCTGTCAACAACGAGAACGTTCGGAGCGGTGCCACTCTTGAAGTGGGCTCAGGTTTCGTCACCGGCATCGGGGGTCTTTCTGCCGGCGTCACGGTCAAAGCCCTGTTTAGCGGCACGGTCAGCGGCGGCGCCGCTTCATCCGGCAATATGGTGGACGTCCTATCCGGCGGAATTACCAGCAATCTGACGGTCAGCAGCGGCGGCACCGAGATCGTATCTTCTGGCGGTATCGCCAGCGCCACCGATGTCTCGAGCGGCGGAACGCTGCTCGTTCTTTCCGCCGGCGTGGCCGATGCCGCGACCATATTATCCGGCGGTAGCGAGGTCGTGTCGGCCGCTGGCACTGACCTCGGGGCGTTCGTCTCCGGCGGCACCCAGCTCGTTTACGGTCTCGCCAGCGGCGCCACGAATTTCAGCGGCACGCAGGTGGTCGAATCGGGCGGCGTCGCCAGCGTCACGACACTCAACGGCGGTACACAGGTCGTGTCGGCGGGTGGCACTGACCTCGGCGCGCAAATCTCTGGCGGTACCCAGCTCGTTTACGGCCTCGCCAGCGCTGCCACGAATTTCGGCGGCGCGCAGGTAGTCGAATCCGGCGGCGTCGCCAGCGGCACGATCCTGGATGCCGGCGGCACCCAGACCATTATTTCATCGGGGGTTGCCAGCAATACGGTGTTCAGCGGCGGCACGCAGGATGTCATTGCCGCCGGCGCCAGCGGCATGAATGTAGTCAGCGGCACGCAGAACCTTGAATCTGCTGCCAGCGTGTCGGGGACGACGCTCGGGTCGGCGGGCATTCAGAACGTGTCGTCGGGTAGCATTGCCTTTAGCACGATCATCAGCGCCGGCGGCGTAGAGACCGTGAGCAGCGGCGCTACCGCGAGCGGCACGACCGTTTCGAGCGGCGGCGAGCTTCTCGTTCTCTCCGGCGGGCTCGCCGATCTGACGATGATCCTCGCTGGTGGCACGGAGATCGTCAGCGCCGGCGGCACCGACGACGGCGCGGTGATCATCGGCGGCACGCAGTATGACTACGGCGTTGCCAGCGGCGTGACCGTGTTCGCCGGCTCTCAGGTGGTGGAAGCAGGCGGTGCGCTAAGCGGCGACACGATCGGCAGCGGCGGAGTCCTCATCCTTGACCCCGGCGGTGCTGTGGTCAGCGCGGTCATTCAAAGCGGCGGATCCCTTGAACTGTTCGGCAACGCCACCCCGGCCGGTGTGACGCTCGACGCCGGCGCCACGCTGGTGGTCGGGTCAGGCGACGTTTTAAGCAATTACACGATGCCGATCGGCACCGATGTCACGGTGCTGTCTGCTGGAACCGCAATTGACGTGACGGTGATCGGCGCGCCCGGGTTCCTCAATGTTTCCGCCGGGTCCTTCAATGTTTCCTCCGGTGGTGTGGCCTCGAATACGAATGTTGAAAGCGGCGGGGTGCTGAACGTCGATTTGGGCGGCAGTAGCATCTCGGCCACCATCGCTGGCAGCGGCAGCATCGAGAATGTGTCCAGCGGCGGTGCGGTGAGCGCCACTGTGGTTTCGGCAGGCGGAACGGAGATCGTTTCCGCGGGCGGCACCGACCTCGGCGGTACCGTTCTCGGCAGCGGCGGTCAGGAAGACATTCTCTCCGGCGGCGTGCTGTCCGGACCCGCGACGATGGGCGAGAGCACGATCCTCGCGCTCGATTCAAATGCAGTCATCAGCGGCGGTGTCGTTCTTACCGGCACGAATCAATTGGGCGCCTCCCATGTGCTGCAGATCGACGGTACCGCAATCCCCGTAGGCCTGGTTATCAGCGGCTTCAACGTTGGAGACGCCATCGAACTACAGAATATTGCCTTCGATAGTAGCGGGACCGCGTCCGCTACGGTCGACGGCAGCAGTCTCGACGTGAATGAGGACGGAACAGACTACTCGATCAATTTCGGCTCCAGCATGTCCGAGTTTACGTTCGGACTGCAACCACTCTCAGGGGGTAGCGGGACCTACGTCACCATCACTGGCGTGACGATCAGCACCGGCGCAACGCTAAGCGGAGCCGCGGTTGGCTCGGGCGTAACCGTCAACGTCCAGAGCGGCGGCACGCTTGCCGACACTGAAATCGGTAGCGGTGGCATGGTCACCGCGTCGTCCGGTGGGACCGCGAGCGGTACCACCGTTGTTAGTGGCGGCACGCTAACCGTAACGTCGGGTGGCACGGCGCTGAACACGACGGTCAGCAGCGCCTCCGTCTTCATTTCTGGCGGCGTCGAAAGCGGTGGCACTGATGGCGACGCCGGCGTTTTAAATGTTGAGTCTGGCGGAGTCGTAAGCGGCCTCACCATTGTCGATCCCGGCTCCCAGGTCGTCGATTCTGGCGGCACTACGGTCAGTACGATAATCATCGGTGGCGTGCTGTATGTATCGGCGGGCGGCACCGCGATCGAAACCAAGGTTGCCCCCGTCCAGAGTTCGGGCAAGGGGGGGACCGTCGCCTCCGGTAGTCTTGAAGTGGTCTCCTCCGGTGGCATCGTGAGCGGCTTGAGCGTCGGAGTTGGAGGCACGGCGGAACTTCTGAGTGGGGCGGCGACGACCGCGTACGGGATCTTGTTCGCGACTGGCGGCGGCACGATCGAGATAGGCGACACCTCGAGCGCGGTCCTGTCGCTCTTGACGCTCAGCGGCTTGACCGGCGGTGATACAATCGATCTGACAAACATTGGGTACTCTTCGGGCGCCACCGCTTCCGTGTCCGCAGGCACCGAGCTTGTCGTCTCGGTGGGCGGCTCCTCATATACCCTCGGGCTCGCATCGCCAATTTTGAGTGCCGGAACGGCCAGCGATACGATCAGGGTGACTAGCGACGGCGCCGACGGCATCGATGTCACCGTCATTCACAGCGTGACCGTCACCAGCGGTGGATCATACGGTGTCGTTGCCGCCGGCCAGGTCGACATCGGCGACGTCGTTAGCAGCGGCGGCACTGCAATCATCTCCGCGGCGGGCGTTGCGTGGGAAACGACAGGCAGTTCCGGCGGCCTGTTGACCGTTGAAAGCGGCGGCATCGACAGCGGCACTACGCTGCGCGGCAAGGAAATGAATTCTGGAACGGACCTAGCGACGATCCTCAAAGGTGGCACTGACATCGTCTTGTCCGGCGGCCTCGATATTAATGCCGCTGTCAGTAGTGGCGGCACCGAGATTATTTCCGCAGGCGGTGGCGCGAGCGGCACCAGGGTGTCGTCGGGCGGCATGCTCGAAGTGCTTTCCGGCGGGTCCAACGATCCGACGATGATCTACAGTGGCGGCAAGGAAACCGTCAGCGCTTACGGTACCGACGACGGCGCTCAAATTTCCGGCGGCACGCAGTTCGTCTACGGCCTGGCCAGCGGTGCAGCGGTCTTCAGCGGCGCCGAGGTGGTCTCCTCCCGTGGCATCGCTAGCGACACCACGGTGGCGAGCGGCGGCAAGCTGATCGTCTCGTCCGGCGGCACGGCCACGGACACCACCATCGACTTCGGCGGCACGGCGATCATTGCCGCCGGTGGCACCTTTGCAGTGTTAGCGGGTGCGATCGATTCCGGAACTCTCCTCGTCAGTTCCGGCGGGGCCATCGAGGTGGCGGACGGTGCCGCACTGACGCTCAGCGCCGCGACGGTCATCAACGCGGGTTCCATCAATCTTTCGGGAAGCAGCATCGGCGCGACATTGTTGATCGATAACAATGTGACGCTCTCTGGCGGCGGCAAGGTGTTGCTGTCGCCCAGTGAAGACAATTTTATTATCGACGGCGGCACAAGCGTCACGCTCACCAACGTCAGCAACAGCATCTCTGGGGCTGGCACGATCGGTGACGCCAATCTCACTCTGATCAATGAATTGGGCGGCATCGTTGATGGCGACGGCGCGCTCAACGCGCTGACGCTGAGCGCGATAACCCGCAATGGCGGGATTCTCGAAGGGACGACTTCTAAGGGCCTGGTGATCGACAGTAACGTCAATAATTCGAAGACCATCGAGGCGCTGGGCACGAGTGCGACGGTGGTGATCAATGGCGCCATGATCAGCAACAGCATCTCCGGCATCATTTTGGCGTCGGGCAGCGGGGCGAAGGTCGAGCTCGACGGCGTGACCATCTCGGGCGGCAAGCTGCAAACCTCCGGCAGCAACGCGGTGATCGAAACAGTCAGTGGCAGTACGACCAACATGGTCAGTGGCGGCATGATCGTGTCGGGGTCGATCGTCGAAGTCACCGACGGCACCGAACTGACGCTGGCCGGGACCATCGCCAATTCCGGCACGATCTCTGTGGCCGCAAGTTCCACGGCGACGACGCTCGCCATCTCCGGTGCCGTTAGCCTGACCGACAGCGGTAAAGTGACGTTGTCGAATAACGCCGACAATGCCATCGTCGCCAACGGCGGTGCAGCGACACTGACCAACGTCAACAACACGATCGCGGGCGCCGGCACGATCGGCGGCGATCAGCTGACGCTGGTCAATAGCGGCACCATCAACGCCAACACCACGTCGGCGCTGACCATCAGCACCGACAACACGATCACCAACTCCGGCACGCTGGAAGACACCTCGACCGGCGGCCTGGTGATCGACAGTAACGTCAATAATTCGAAGACCATCGAGGCGCTGGGCACGAGTGCGACGGTGGTGATCAATGGCGCCATGATCAGCAACAGCATCTCCGGCATCATTTTGGCGTCGGGCAGCGGGGCGAAGGTCGAGCTCGACGGCGTGACCATCTCGGGCGGCAAGCTGCAAACCTCCGGCAGCAACGCGGTGATCGAAACAGTCAGTGGCAGTACGACCAACATGGTCAGTGGCGGCATGATCGTGTCGGGGTCGATCGTCGAAGTCACCGACGGCACCGAACTGACGCTGGCCGGGACCATCGCCAATTCCGGCACGATCTCTGTGGCCGCAAGTTCCACGGCGACGACGCTCGCCATCTCCGGTGCCGTTAGCCTGACCGACAGCGGTAAAGTGACGTTGTCGAATAACGCCGACAATGCCATCGTCGCCAACGGCGGTGCAGCGACACTGACCAACGTCAACAACACGATCGCGGGCGCCGGCACGATCGGCGGCGATCAGCTGACGCTGGTCAATAGCGGCACCATCAACGCCAACACCACGTCGGCGCTGACCATCAGCACCGACAACACGATCACCAACTCCGGCACGCTGGAAGACACCTCGACCGGCGGCCTGGTGATCGACAGTAACGTCAATAATTCGAAGACCATCGAGGCGCTGGGCACGAGTGCGACGGTGGTGATCAATGGCGCCATGATCAGCAACAGCATCTCCGGCATCATTTTGGCGTCGGGCAGCGGGGCGAAGGTCGAGCTCGACGGCGCCACAATCTCCGGCGGTACCGCCAAGGCCATCAGCGGCGGCACGCTGACGCTGAGCGGCGGCACGATCGGCTCGGCCACGATCGTCGAGACCCTAAGCGGTGGGACGGCATTGGTAAGCGGCACCGTCACCAATTTTGGCACGCTGCTGGCAAGCGCCTCTCACAGCCTGGTGGAGATCGCCGGCGATGCCGTGATCAACGGCGGGATCGTCGCGATCGGCAACGGCATTGTCGATATCCAATCGGGCGGCGGCGCCAACGTCATCTTCCTGTCCACTGGTAGCGGCGGGCTCGAGATTGCGGATACTCAAGGCGATCCGATGGTCTTTACCGGCGTGGTGTCTGGCTTTGGCGGAGCGAGCCACGCGAACCACACCCAATATATCGACCTGGTCTCCGTCACCTCCGTCACCTCCCAGATTGCCGTCAGCTACACATCGATCTCCAACGCCAGTGGAACGCTGGAGGTCACGAGCGGCGGCACGACGGTTGCAGACATCACTTTGATAGGCAGCTACGTGACATCGGACTTCCACATCAGTGCCGGCGTCAGCGGTACCGTGCAGATCACCGACCCTGCGGTCGTCGGGGGTGGTGTGCAAAGCGCTAACATCGCGCTGTTCGGCAACTACATAGCCGCCAGCTTCGTTACTGCCGCCGGCGGGCAAGGCGGCACGCCGATCACCGAGGCGCCGCAAACCAACCAGCCGCCCCTGTTGACACACCCACCGCACGGCTAGGTGCAAGTCCGGCGGTAAGGCCCGGCGCGCTCCCGCTCCGGCGGGGAAAGGAAGTCGCCAGGCAGGAGGAGAATGAGGTCGTGGTCCATTTGCAGATTTATCGCCTCAATACCTCGGCATACATTAACGTTACCATGGTTCTAAAACGAATTTGTATGTCTACCAACTAATCGATAAAAGTAGTGTCGAAATAGTTTGGGGAGCGTCAATGTTTCGCGAAGCGGGTCCCGAATTCACCGTAGGTGCGATAGGCCATGCGCATCAACCCGCTTTTGCCACCCATCACGACGGCGATGCAATTGTTGTACCCGACGCCGAGCTTTTGTTCTCTGGCCACTACAAACGATCGGGAAACGATTTGGTCCTCTTCAACGAGGACCGGCGGCACGTTGTTTCCGGATATTTCGTTCATGACAAACATCCCGCCCTGTTGGCACCCGATGGTGCTGGGCTGTCGGGTCAAATAGTTGAATTACTCGCCGGTGTCGCACCGTCGGGTCAGTACGCGCAGGCCGGCTCCGCTACCACCGGCCATGCGACACCGATAGGCCACATCGAGAAGGTGTCCGGTTTCGTAACCGCGATGCGCAACGGCGTCGCGGCTCACCTTAACGTCGGCGACTTGGTCTTTAAGAACGATGTCATCGAGACCGGGACGGATTCGGCTGCGGGCATGAGCTTCGTCGATGGAACCGCATTCAGTTTGTCAGCGCACGCAAGAATCGTTCTCAATGAGTTTATATACGATCCCAACGGCGCATCTAACGCTGCGCTTGTGACGCTGGTCCAGGGGACCTTCAGCTTTGTTGCCGGCAAGGTCGCAAAAACCGGCGACATGAAAGTGGATACGCCGATCGCGAAGCTAGGAATTCGCGGCACGGCCGTTGAAGCCGACATTCCCATCGACATCACGGCAACGAACGGCACGGTGCGGTTGTCCGTCATGGTTGAACCGGACGGGACAACTGGGGCGTACGACATTCTTGATCGGTTCACAGGAGCGCTGCTGGCGTCGGTCGATCAGTCTGATCTGGTATGGCTAGTTACTCCAACAGCCCCAGGCCAGCCGCCGGCAATAACGACCGAGGTAAAGACTGCATACGAAGTCGCGATCGAACAACAGGCTGTGCAACAAGTTTTTCAGTACTCCGCTCACTCGCAGCAGGAGCCGGTCAATCCAAATTCACCGCCTACGCCAGGTAGCAGTACGCCGCCTTCCGAAAATCCGAACGAAAATCTGAATCTGATCAGGTTGGAAACTCCGTACGCCACGACGACGATAACGACAACGTTCATCAATGGCTCAAATCTGTCACTGCCACCATCACCGATCCCGCTGCCCTTTCGCGCCGGGATCTTTGCACCGCCGGTATTCGATCTTGCCAGTCAGATTACGCAGATCGCGGTATCCGCAAAAGTGTTCGAAGGTGCCGCGAACAGCTTCGACCCAAGTATAAGCGCTGACGGACAATTCGTCGTGTTCGATGCAGCATCCTCCTTGCCCGGTGCAGGCACTGAACAGAACGAACCTAGCGATGTGTTCCTCTACAATCGGATTTCACAGACTACAACGTCGCTGACGGTTGGCCATATCGCTGACGCGCCCGCAGGCGAGACCTACAGCGACCCGTCCATCAGTCTCGACGGGAATTTTGTTGTTTTCCAGGGCCAGAACCCAAGCGGCAGTCAGTCCGGAGCCCAGCCGGACATATACGTTTACGATCGGTCCACCAACCAGACGGCGCTGCTTACCGATCCAACCACCAACGACCCGATCAGTGGAAGCGCGCCGCATATCAGCGCGGACGGCCAATTTATTGTCATGCAGCAGGTCGAGAACGGCGTGCTTCACATCTTGCTTGTAGACCGCAATGGAACGGTTCTTGACAACATTTCATCCGACAGCGGCGCTAGCGCCGTCAACAGTCCGAATATCAGCGCGAACGGTCGGTACGTCACATTCTGGAGTACCGGTTCCGAGATCGATGTGACGACCGCAAACGGCTCCGTCGTTGAGGCCAACAGTCTGGCCAGCGGAACGGCCGAACTCTACGTTTTCGATCGTGTCACCGACACAGTCAGGCCGGTGGCGGTTCTTTACAGCGGCTCGCCGAGCAACGCCGCGGCGCTTGCATCTGCGGCGTCAATGAGCGCCGACGGACGCTACATCGTATTCGCAAGCGATGCGGAAAACCCGCTCGTTACGGGCGGCAACGAAGCGCATTCCAGCATTTTCATATATGATCAGACGACGGGAGCAATCCGCGATCTGTCGACTGTTGACAATGGCAGTGCCGCGAATGGCGATAGCGTCATGCCGCAACTCAGTGCGGACGGTCTTTTCGTCACGTTTGCAAGTTCAGCGTCGAACCTCCTAGCCGGGGGCACCGCGGGTGTAGCCAACACGTTTTTATACAATCTCACAACGAACACGATTGAGCTTGTTTCCGCGACCGCTGGCGGGGTGGGGGGTAATGCTGATAGCTCATTCGGTTCGGCGGTGAGCGCGGACGGAATAATAGTATTGTTTGGCAGCTCGGCATCGAATCTCGGATCAGGCAACTCAAACGGCAAGGCCGATGTATACCTTGCCGATGAGTCAGGCGGAACCACTGGTACTGTGCTTGATGATACCTCCGTGCAAACCTTGACCACGCACGGCGAAATTCAATTTTCGGGCGCACAGGGCGACGTTTACACGGTCTCGGTTACAGCCGAAGCAGGTGCACTCGGCACGCTATCAGCGAATGTCATTCGGGATCCGACTGCAAGCGGCAGCGGCGGCTTGATCCAGTGGACCTATCAGGTCGCTGAAACGCAAGCCGCGACGTTGGCGGCAGGCCAGTCGGAGGTGAACACTTTTTCCATCAGCGTTGACGACGGCGATGGTGGCATTGCCAGCCAAAATGTGACGGTGACGATCATCGGAACTCGGCCGCTCGCCACCGAACCGATTTTCTGGACCGGTACTGACGGCGATTTTAATGACGCCGCGAAGTGGAGCACATCCAGCGTTCCCGGATTCACCGATCAAGTCCTTATTGATCATACCGGAACGTACACGGTGACCAGCGATCTCGATCAAAGGATCAACACTCTCGGTACGGTTAGTAATGCTACGCTGTCGATAACTGACGGGACCTTCGTCATCACCTCCGAGGCCAGTAATGCCGGAACTATCGCGGTCGGTAGCAACGCGACGCTCGCGTTCGGCAACAGCGCGATGCTCGAAAGTTTCAGCACGGTCCAAAACTCGGGGACGATCCAGCTGGATCGACAAAATGGCTCCGGCGGGGCAACTCTCCAGATCAATGGCTACGTTTCATTGTCCGGCAGCGGCGCCGTCACGCTGACGGACCAAGCCCACAATACGGTCTCTGGTGCAGGTGGCGATCCGACACTGGAGAATATCGACAACACGATTTCTGGATCAGGCTCGCTCGGCGACGGTAACCTCACATTGATTAATGACTCTGCTGGAACGATAGCCGCCACCGGCAACAATTATCAACTTGTTGTCGACACTGGTGGCAGTTCCCTCACCAATAACGGTGTGGTGGAGGCGACTGGTGCGGCGGGGATGCTGATCCAGAATACCACCGTGATTAACAACAATCTGCTGGAAGTGTTCAACAGCAGCTCGCTTCAGATCAACGGTACGGTGAACAATACGTTCTTTGCAACTATCGATGTTGGCAACGCAGCAAGATTTTCGGCAACGACGGTCATTAACGAGGATAATATCAATGTCAACGATCACGGCTCGTTTGCAGCCGTCGATCTGGCCAATGGTGGCCCGATCCTTCTAGACCTGGGGACGATCGAAATTAATAATTTTGGCACTGTGAGCAGCGAGTTCATAACCAACGCTTATTACGGCATCATCGCAGTCAACAACAACGGCAATCTCGATGCCGATAGCCTCACGAATTCCGGCTTTTTAAACGTGTACAACGACGGTACGGTGCACGACACCGTCATGGACAATTCCGTTGACGTTGCGATCTATAATGCTGCTGCAATCTACAACACCGCGCTCACCGACGAGAGCACGGGATTCATCACACTTTCTAACTCCAGCACAATGCAAGATGGCAGCGACACGAATTCCGGCCAAATTGCTCTCTATGATAACTCGGTAGTGGTGGACAACGTCCTAGATAACACCGACGTCGGTTACATCGATCTTTATAACAGCGCAACGTTCACAGTAACCGGTAACGCCGGAGTAAGTGAGAATGCCGGATCCGTTTTCATTGGCAATTTTGCTGCAGGCGAAGACGCAAACTTCGACATCGGAGGCGCTTTCTCCAACAGCGGTTATATCGAGCTCGATGGCAGTGGGTATTCAAATCAGACAATAGGCGGGGCAGAAATTATCGTCCTCGCTGGCGGCGCCACACTCGAGGGCGGCGGGCAGATCAGCCTGCTCGGCGGAGTTATTGCCGGGGCGGGCGGCGCGATCCTGACCAACATGGACAATACAATTTCCGGCTTTGGCAACATCGGCGACGGCTCCAATGACTTGACGCTGGTCAATGAGGCAAACGGCGTCATCGACGGTGACAACATTTCGATGACTTTAGACACCGGGAGCAATTCGATCAGTAATGCTGGGACGATCGAGGCGTCACTTCTCAGTGCCGTTTACATCCTCAGTCCGATTTCCAATACCGGTACGTTGCAGGCCGTTTCACGTGCCGCGTTGAACATCGAAGCCTCACTCGACAATCTTGGAACAGTCGCGGCCATCGATGGCAGCAACTTTACCATCCGCGGGATCACGACAAACAACGGAACGATAGCGGCCGAGACTCTGAGCGATGGCACTATTCAAGCAAATGTCGATAACTACGGAGTTTTGCAGGCGACGGCAGGCGGTACCCTGGAACTGCTCAGCGAGCTCGACAGCACCGGTAGCCTGCTGGCGCAAAACGGCAATGTGACCGTTGTCGGCGCCGCGTCCGGCAGCGGTCAGGCCGAGATTGCCGACGGAATTCTCGAGTACGACGGGTCATCGAGCCTGGCAACCGATTTTGAGGTCGGTGCCGTCGGCGGTCTGAAGCTTGCACATTCCGCCGAGTTTTCGGGCACGGTCACGGGCTTTGCACCCGGCGACTATTATGACCTGATGGACATCAGCTATCCGCAAGCGACCTTTTCTTACGTCAGTAATGCCGCGAACACTGGCGGAACGTTGTATGTGAGCGATGGCGACAACAGCGCCGCGATCAGCATGGTCGGCCAATATACGACTGGCAGCTTTTTTGCCTCCAGCGACAGTGACGGTGGCACATACATTTCCGAAACGATGCCGATGCATTGGCTGAATGCCGTTAGTGGCATCTTCGAGGATAGTGCCAATTGGGATAGCGGGATCGTTCCGAACTCGGCCGATGACGTGTTCATCACGGCGTCGGGGGCGGACTATACGGTTATCGTTACCAGTTCGTCTGCCCAATCGGTGGACAGCATTAGTGTTGGCGCCGATGCGACGCTAGCGATAGGCGTGACGGGCGGTTCCTCTACGTTTACGATTGCTAACGGGACCGAGTTTGGCAGCATTTTGGGCCAAGTGGTGGTTAGTGACGGCAGCGAATTAGCGCTGCACCTCCAGGTTCGGAACAGCGGCGTCATCACACTGAATTCGACGGGCGCCGATACGACCTTGAGCATTATTGGGACCACCATGCTGGACGGTGGTGGACAGGTCGTGCTGTCCGACAGCGAAAATAATATCATTACCGGTGCGACTGCGAGCGCCACGCTTATTAACGCGGACAATTCGATCTCTGGCTCCGGCCTTTTGGGCGATGGGCAGCTCACGCTGGTCAACAGCGGGGATATCACAGCCAGCGGTGAAATAAACTCGCTCGTTATCGACACTGAGGGCAACGTCGTCATCAATAACGGCACGCTTGAGGCGACTGGAGCCGCCGGGCTAGTGATCGAGAACACCACGGTCGATAATTCGGGAGGTGGCCTAGTTGGTGGGGGCGGCGGACCGGTTGACTTGCAAAGCGCTTGGCTCATCGGCGGCACGTTGAACGGTCAGATCAATGTCAGTAACGGTCTCAGCACGCTTGACGGCACGGATGGCGGGACGGTCACGATCGATGCCACCGGCGACGTCGCCTTGCTGGACGGTCAGCAGCTGACACTGCGCGGCAGCATCGACAATGGCGGCGCTATCGGGTTGGAGGCAAGCGGTGACGCTACAACGCTTCTGATCGATACTACAAATGTTTCGCTCAGCGGTGGCGGCTCAGTCAATCTGTCCGACAGCAGCTACAACATCATCACCGGCGTGACGGCGAACGCCACGCTTACTAACGTGGATAACACTATCTCAGGCTCCGGCCTTTTGGGTGATGGGCAGCTCACGCTGATCAATAAGCCAGATGGGTTTATCGACGCCACCGGCGATACGAACGCGCTCGTTGTCGATACCGCGGGCCAGGTCCTTATCAATGACGGCACGCTGAAAGCGTTGGGAGCCGCCGGACTTAAGATTGAAGACACCACGGTAAATGGCTCGCTCGGATTCGTTGGCGACATTATTGCTTATGACGGTTCGCTAGTGGATCTGGAAAGCGCCACCATCCTGGGCGGCACGCTAATCAGTTATGCTAGCGGCGTGATTGACGTGGTTAACGGCAGCAGCATTTTCGACGGCACGAATGACAGCAGCGCAACCAACTCTGGGTTGACCAATTCTGCCGATGTCGAGGTGCTAGACAACCAACAACTGACGTTGCGTGGTGAGATTAATAATACGAATTATATCGGTTTGGATTCAACCGGTGACACTACGACGCTTTTAATCGACACCTCAAATGTATCGCTCAACGGCTACGGCACGATCAATCTTTCGGACCACAGCAACAACATCATCACCGGTGTAACGGCGAACGCTACCCTCACTAACAACGATAATACCATCTCTGGCTCCGGTCAGCTGGGAAATGGTCAGTTGACGCTGATCAACGGGCAATACGGCACCATCGACGCCACCGGCGATCTCAACCCGCTTATTATCAATACGCAGGGCAACGTCGTCATCAATAACGGCACGCTGGAGGCGACGGGACCCGCTGGGCTACTGATCCTGGACACCACCGTGGATAGCTCAGGTGGTGGATTCGTGTCGATGGCGGAAACCGGCGGTACAGTTGAATTGCAAAGCGCCGCGCTTGTCGGCGGCACCATCGAAGGTCTGATCGATGTGATCGGTGGTCTCAGTGTACTGGACGGTACCGATGGCAAGACCGTCACGATCGGTGCCGCCGGCGATGTGGAGGTGCTCGATGGCCAGCAATTGACACTGCGCGGCAGTATCAGCAATAGCGGCATTATCGACTTGGATTTAAGCGGCGACATTACGACGCTTTTGATCGATACCACAAATGTTTCGCTCAGCGGCGACGGCTTGATCCATCTATCGGACCACAGCGACAACATCATCACCGGCGTAGCGGCGAGCGCCACGCTTACCAATGACGACACGATTACGGGTTCAGGTCTTCTGGGAGACGGCCAACTCACGCTGATCAACGACGGCACCATCGATGCCAGCGGCGCCAACGCGCCGCTGGTACTCGATACCGCGGGTAACGCCGTCCTCAATGACGGAACGCTGGAGGCGACGGGAATCGCCGGACTGCTGATTCAAAACACCACGATCAACGGCTCCGGAGGCGGCTCGATAAACGGCGACGGGGGTGCCGTCGAATTGCAAAATGACGTCATTGTCGGCGGCACGCTGGAGGGGTCGATCACGATCGGTGATAGCGCAAGCACCTTCGATGGTACTCAATATGTCGTGGCTAACACCGGCACGGTGCTGGTGAATGATGGCGATCAGCTTGTGCTGGTCGGCACGATCAACAACACCGGTACCATCTGGCTTGATTCGCAGGGAGACGCGACCACGCTGGAGATTGGCGCCGCCAACGCGATACTCGAAGGTGACGGCCAGATCACGTTATCGGACAATGCCGCTAACCTTATCATCGGCGTTAGCGCCAGCACGACGCTTACTGTGGCTAACACCATCGCTGGCGCGGGTGAACTCGGCAACGGCGAGCTAACGCTCGTTAACGAGAACGCCGGAGTGATCAAGGCGGATGATGTCACGCCGCTCGTTGTCAACACGGAGGGCAACGTCGCTACCAACGACGGAATTTTCGAAGCGAGTGATGGTGGTCAGCTTGTTATCCTCGACACCACTGTGGACGGCTCGGGCGGCGGCTTCATCGAAGCTAATGGTGCAAATTCGTTGGTCGAATTGGAAAATGCCGACCTTTTGGGTGGCACGCTGGCGACCTCTCCCGGCGGCATAATCAGTGCGGTTGATAGTACATTCGATGGAACGCAGAACAAACCGGTCACCAATACTGGCGACGTGGTCGTAAGCGACGGTCACGAATTGACGCTCATGGGAATCATCAACAATACCGGCAATATAGACATCGCTGCGAGTGGCGATGATACGACGTTGTCGATCGGTGGGGCCGTTACGCTCGAGGGTGGTGGCGCGGTCATGCTTTCCGACGACACTCACAATATCGTCGATGGCAATGCCTCCGGCGCCACGCTGACAAATCAGGACGACACGATCCTCGGGGCAGGCACTATCGGCGGCAGCAATTTGACGCTCATTAATCAGCTAGGCGGCACGATAGCCGCCAGCGGCACTGCCCCACTTGATCTTGATTTCCAAAGCAATGCCATCAGCAATGCGGGTCTCTTGGAAGCCGGTACCTCGATGAGTACCGGCGAATTAAACATTCAAGGCGATGTGGAAAATGCAGCGCTTGGGCGGATCGAGGCCTATAATGGCGATGTGTTGGTATCTGGTGACGTTGCGGGCGGAAATGTTGGCATTACCGACGGAACGTTGGAGGTCACCGGGGCACTCAGTGCGGAGGTCACATTCTATACTTCCACTGGTATGCTGAAGCTCGACGCACCATCGACGTTCACCGGAGACATCGCTGGATTCAGTGGAAATGGCACTCTGGCGGGCTCGGACCAAATCGATCTCGCTGGCATCAACGAGACCGCCACGGACTTCAGTGCGATCTATAATAGCTCGACCGGCGTTCTCTCAGTGACCGATGGGACGAACACGGCAAATCTTAAGTTCTTAGGCACTTATTCGCAGGACAACTTTCAATTTGCCTCTGATGGCGATGGCGGAACCATCGTTTACGACCCGCCGACGCCCAACCTAGCGAAGCCCTCGGTCGAGTCGACGAGCGATAGCTTTGTCTTCCATTCGGGAATCGAAGAAGACTCGGTTGTTGCCGGCTTTTTGGGGCAAAGCGAAGTGCCAGATAAATCTGAACGTGGCGATTTCTCGATGCACATGAAGCATCTGGTGTCGTCGATCCAGCCCGCAGACGGCGGCCATGATTGGTTCATCGATGTTGGAAACAGCGGGGCCATGAACTGGGTGCCGGTCCATCAGCACGCGGCCGATTTCATCCTGCACTAGATGGTGACGCTCTGTTCGTAGTCGCGGGCTGCCCGCTGGTGGTGTCCTCCGGCAGTTCGCCGGTCTAACAATTAACTTGAGCGGCGGCGCCGACCTCAGTGATTGCTCCGAGACGGGCCGGTCCGGGCGACGGAGCCGTCAGGCAGTTTCGCGAAGTGATGCACGGCCTGCGAGCGGTCGTGTCGGCAGTAGCGGCGCCGCGCTGTCGATGATCGACAGCGGCGGGGCGGTGGGGTTGGCGGGATTCTGGAGCCAATAAACGCGGTTTAGCTGGTTACCGCTGGAATTGCCGTCCCATATAGGCCGACCGCGCGTTGCCTAGCGAAACGGCGACTTGGAGCCAGTTGACCTTGGGATTTGTCTCCGGTTTCGCCTAGGCCCCAAAAACACCAAAACTAACGTGTCCTTAGTGAGTCGTTCGGAAAATCCCCGATCGTTGGCGCCGCGCAGTTAGCAGACCAAACTGCAAATAGATTGATCGGAGTGGCTCATTGCAAATTGTAATTATCTGGGACTCGAGCGTCGACGACGCGCCCGCCGGCTTCAAAACCGGCGTCGAGGCGGCGGTCCAATATCTCGACAGCGAATTCAGCAATCCGGTCACCTTTACCATTGACGTCGGCTACGGCGAGGTCGGCGGGTCAGGCGGCGGGCCCTTGGACTCGGATGATCTCGGCGAGAGCAATTGGCCCGTCGAGGTACCTGAAAGCTACGCCGCAGTCGTAAGCGCGCTCAAGGCGGAGAACGCGCCTGGTGCGTCGACGCTGCCGGCAACCTCGCCTCTTCCTGCGAGCGATCAGCTCTACATCAGTCCGCCGGAGGCCTTGGCACTGGGTCTCGGATCCACGCTTTCCTCGGTATCGCTGCCGACCACGAGCGGCGGCACCGCGATCGACGGCTATGTCGGTTTTTCCTCCGCTCTGAACACCTTCAGCTACACGAGCGGCACCGTTCCGCCGGCGGACGAATATTATTTTATCGGCGTCGTCGAGCACGAAATCACTGAAGATATGGGCCGGGTATCGTTGCTCGGCTCGCCTCCCACCGGTGAATACTCGGTGGCTGATCTCTTTCGTTATTCGTCGTCTGGAGTTCGCGATCTCACCGCCGGTAACAACCGCTTCAACAGCACCGCCTATTTTTCGATCGATTACGGCGTCACCAATCTTGGAACCTGGAACAATGTCCCGAGTAACGGCGATCTAGATGATTGGTATCCCCAAGGTCCGGCACCGGGCGGCAATGACGCCTTCAACGATTACAGTAATGCAGGCGTAATCAACATCGTTTCGCAAGAAGACGTCACCCTGATGGAGGCGCTTGGCTGGACCGGTGCGGCGGTCGTAAGCCAAGCCAACTCTCCCTATGACGTTTCATCCGGGATTATCGACAATTCCGCCACCATCGAGAGTGGCGGCACGATGGTCACGCTCTCCGGCGGAATCGCCGAAGACACCACTGTAAATTCCGGCGGCATCCTCATCGAGTTGGGCGGGCTAGCGAGCGCGAGCGTCGTCTTGAGCGGCGGCACCGAAATCGTCAGCAGCGGCGGCACCGAGATCGGCGGCACGATCGGTGACGGCGGCATCCAGCTCATCGTCGCAGGTGGTGCGGCGATAAGCACGACCGTCACCGATCCAACCGCCTCCAGCGTGCAAAGCATCGGCTCTGGCGGTTCGGCGATCGATACGGTCGTGAGCGGGGGCACGCAGGTCGTGCTGTCCGGCGGCTCCGCAATCGACACAACACTCATCGCTGGAGGAGTTGAAGTGGTTTCATTCGGCGGCATCGCCAGCGGGATCATAATAAGCACGGACGGCACTGCTGAGATCCAGAGTGGGGATGCCGCGACAGTTTCCGGCGCCATTGTTTTCGCAGGTGGCGGCGCGACAATGCAGATTGGGGATACGACGAGCGCCGCCCTTTCCACTTTGACGCTCAGTGGATTGCAACTCTCGGATGCTGTCGATCTAACCAACGTCAGTTTCGTACCGGGCGCGACAGCAGAAATCTATGGGGGCACCGCGTTGTCGGTCTCAGTGGGCGCCTCTACCTATGTTATAGGCGTAGCGGCTGCCAGCGTCGGTAGTGGACCTTTTGAAGTCACTAATGATGCTCGTGGGGGGACCCTCGTAGACATGCCGATCGGCGTCAACAGCGGCGTGACGTCTACTGTCTCGAGCGGCTCGACAGCAGATGGCTGGACCGTGCTCAGCGGCGGCTTGCTGCTCGTCTCATCGGGCGGCGTGACCTCGGATACGACGGTCGACTCCGGCGGCACCGAGATCGTTCTGTCCGGCGGCACCGATGTCAGCCCGACGATCTCGACCGGTGGCAAGGAGATCGTGTCGGGCGGTGGCACCTCAAACGACGCGACGATCTCGAGTGACGGAACGCTTCTCGTTCTTTCCGCCGGCGTGGCCGATCCTGCGACCATATTCTCCGGCGGCAGCGAGATTGTGTCGGCCGGCGGCACCGACGATGGCGCGCAAATCTCCGGCGGCACGCAGTCGGTCTATGGCTTGGCAAGCGGCGCCGCGAATTTCGGCGGCACGCAAGTGGTCGAGTCCGGCGGTGTCGCCAGCGGTGCATTCCTTTCAGGCGGCACCGAGATCGTCAGGGCCGGCGGCAGCGATTTTGTCGCGCAAATTATCGCCGGTACGCAGACGGTGTTCGGCGTAGCCAGCGGCGCCTTGGTTAACGACGTTGGTTTGCAGCAGATTGCGTCCGGCGGCACGGCGACCAGCACCACGATCTCAAGTGGAGGCTACCAGTACGTCGGATACCAATCCGGTGGCAGTGGCACGGCGATCAGCACCACGATCTCAAGCGGAGGCCACCAGTATGTCGGAGATAACGGGGGCACCGGGACGGCGACCAGTACCACGATCTTGAATGGAGGTAACCAGACTGTCGGGAACGTAAGCGGAGCCGGGACGACAATCAGCACCACGATATCGAACGACGGTGAACAGTTCTTGGGATTCTACGGTGGCATCGGCAAGGCGATCAACACCACGATCTCAAGCGGAGGCTACCAATACGTCGGAAACACAAGCGGGACCGGCGCGGCGAGCAACACCATGATCTTGAGCGGCGGCGTTCAGGTCGTTGGAAACACAGGGGGCAGCGGCACGGCGAGCAACACTACGATCTCGAGAGGAGGTGTCCAGTACGTCGGATACGAGGGTGGTGCCGGGACGGCGATCAGCACGACGATCTTGAGTGGCGGTACGCAGAACGTCGCATCGACGGGCGTCGCAAACAGCACAACAATCTCGGGCGGCGGCACGGAAGTCGTGTCGTTGGGCGGTGCGGCCAGCGACACTATCGTATCGAGCGGCGGTCAGCTCTGGGTCTCGTCCGGGGGCCTCGCCGATCCGACTCAGATTTTGGCGGGTGGCACGGAGATTGTCTCTGCGGGCGGCACCGATCTCGGCGCGCAAGTTTCCCGCGGAACACAGATCGTGTCCGGATTTGCCAGTGGCTTTGCGGTATTGAGCGGGGGGACCGAGGTTGTCGCCTCAGGCGGTACCGCCAGCGGCACGGTATCGGCCGGCGGCACGCTCGAGGTATTCAGCGGCGCCGTGATCAGTGGCTTGCATCTTTTGGCGGGCGCCATTGAGGAGGTCGCGGCCGGCAATACCGCCAGCGGCTCGGTCGGCAGCGGCGTTACCGACGAGGTCGGCAACGGCGGCGTCGCCTCCGGCGTCACGATATCGCGGGGGGGCACGCTCATTGTCGCCGCAGGCGGCACCGCGACCAGCACGACTGTGTCGAGCGGCGGCACCGAAATCGTTGCCGGCGGCATCGACAGCGGCGCGAAGATCATTTCCGGCGGCACCGAGATCGTGTCATCGGGCGGCACGGCGAGCAATACCACCATCGAGGGTGGCGGCACGTTATTCGTTGTTTCCAGCGGCTTGGCCGATCCGGCAACAATTTCGACCGGCGGCACAGAAATCGTTTCCACCGGTGGCACCGATCTTGGCGCGCTCCTTTCCGGCGGCACGCAACTGGTTTATGGCCTGGCCCGCGGCGCCACCGACTTCGGCGGCACCCAGACCGTCGAATCCGGTGGCGTCGTCAGCGGCACCGTCCTATTCAGCGGCAGCGAAATCGTCAGTGCCCACGGCACCGATTTTAGCGCCGTCATCACCGGCGGCACGCAATTCGATTACGGCCTTGCCAACGGCGGCACCGACCTCACTGGCGCGCTGATCGTCGGCGCCGGCGGTGTCGCGAGCGCCACCACCATTTCCGGCGGCACCGAGATCGTCAGCACGGGCGGCAAAGACTTTTCCGCTCTGATTTCCAACGGCATGCAGCTGATCTACGGCTTGGCGAGCGGCTCGACCGATTCCGGCGGCGGCACGCAGGTTGTCGAAGTCGGCGGCACGGCGGTCAGTGCGCAGGTCGACAATAGCACGGAGAGGGTTTTCGGCGTCGACATCAGCGGCACGTTCGGGCCGAACGGTCAGCAAGTCGTATCCTCCGGCGGCACCGCGATCGGTGCACTTCTCACCCTCGGCGGCCAAACCATCTATCGCGGCGGCAAAGCGATCAGCACCACCGTCGACGGGGGCGCCAATCAGGTGATCGCTAGCGGTGGCGTCGCATCTGCCTCTCTACTCGTCGCCGGGAGTGAGGAAGTCGACTTCGGCGGTACCGCCAGCGGGACCGTCATCTATGCCAATGTCGAGACCGTTTCCGCTGGTGGCACCGACCTGGCGGCTAAAGTGTCCGGCGGTGGGCAACTCGTGGACGGTTTCGCCAGCGGCGTGACCGTCTTCGCCGGCTCTCAGGTCGTCGAGGACGGCGGCATCGCCAGCGGCACCGTGCTCAGCGGCGGTGCGCAGGTCGTTTACCAAACTGGCGCGGCCATCGCTACGACGATCCTGAACGGCGGGATACAAAACGTTGGCGTATTTGGCGTCGGTCTGGCGATCAGTACGACCATTTCGCGCGGCGGTGTCGAGTATCTGCAAGTCGGGGCCACTGGCAGCAACACGACGGTGTCAAGCGGCGGTCAGCTGATCGTGGAATTTGGCGGGCTCGCCGATCCGACCAAGATTTTGGCCGGCGGCACCGAGGTCATCTCTTCCGGCGGCACCGACGTTAGCGCGATGATCTCGGGCGGTACGCAGGTGGTGCTGTCCGGCGGCGTTGCGAGCAACGCCAATGTTAAGTCCGGCGGCACGGAAATCGTCTATTTCGGCGCTGGCATCATCAGCACGATGTCGGTCGGCAGCGGTGGCGCACTCCAATATGTCGGGTTTGGCGGCGGATTTACCGAAGCAGATTTGCCGCTATTTACTTCCGGCGAGATCTTCCAATTCGGCTCGGGCACCGTCGTCACCGACGGCACCGTTTTTGCGGGGCTTACGACGCAGATTCTCTCCGCCGGCACCGGCCTCGGTGGCACGGCGTTGGGTGGCGGAACATTGGAAATCCTCGCCGGTGGCTATGGTAGCGGCGGGGTGTTCGAGAGCGGTTCGCGCCTGATCGTCGGGTCCGGCGGCACGGGTGTCGCTGTGACGTTGCAGAGCGGCGCAACCGCCATTGTGTCCGGCGGCTACGGCAGTGGCGGCACCGATCTCGGCAAGGTGATCGTCGTCTCCGGCGGCACGTTCAGCGGCGGCACGATTGCGAGCGGCGGCACCGGGATTGCGTCTTCCGGCGGCACTGATATCGGTGACACCACCAGCGCTCACGGTCTCGGCATCGCCGCCGGCGGCACCGAACTCAGCGGAACCGTTCTTGCCGGCGGCACCGGCATCGCCTCCGCCGGCGGGATTGACATCAGCGCGACAATCGACGGCCTGGCGATCGTCGGGTCCGGCGGCACCGGCTCCGACGCAATCATCTCCTCCGGCGGCACCGGCATCGTCTTGTCCGGCGGATTTGCCTTTGGCGCCACGGTTTCCTCAGGCGGTACCGAAATCGTCAGCGCTGGCGGGGCTGGCAGCAGTACTGTTCTGTCCGGCGGCAGCGAGATCGTCAGCGCGCACGGCAGCGATTACGGCGCGCAAATCGTCAGCGGCACACAGACGGTGTACGGCCTGGCGAGCGGCACGCAGATTATCGGCGGCGCCCAGAATGTCTCTTCCGGCGGCACCGCGGTCAGCGCCGCGGTGAGCGGTGCCGAAGACCAATACGTCTACTCAGGCGCCACCGCGATCGGCACGATGATCAACAGCGGCTCCTTCCAGATCGTCTCTGGCGGCGGCGTTGCGAGCGGCACGTTGGTATCGAGCAGCGGCCAGCAGGATGTTAATAGCGGCGGCAAAGCGTTCGGTACCCTCATTTCGAACGGCGGGGCGCAGGTCCTTGACGGCGCGACGGCGACTAACACCACCATCGAAGGTGGCGCCGAAGGTGGCGCCCAGGATCTTAATTTCGGCGGCACGGCGATCGACACCGTAGTCAATGGTGGGATCGGTAACGCTTATCAGTACCTTAATTTCGCTGGGGCGGTGGCGATTAGTACGACCCTTACCTCCGGCGGCGAACAGCAGATTTTTTCCGGCCTAGCGCGCAGCACAATCGTCGGAAGCTACGGCTATCAGATCGTCGGCATCGCCGATTCCGGGGGAAGTGCCATCGATACGACTGTATCCAACGACGGCGGGCAATACGTCGGGCGGTTTGGCGGCGCTGGCACGGTCACCAGCACGACGATCATGAGCGGCGGCCAGCAATTCGTGGCGAACGACGCCGGCGACATCGGCATTGCGATTTTGACCACGATCTCCAACGGCGGCGCCGCGTTTGTCGGTGGCAACGGCGGCTCCGGCACGACCATCAGCACCACCATCCTGAGCGGCGGGTCCGAAACGGTGTCGTCCGGCGGCACCGCGAGCAACACCACGGTATCGAGCGGCGGCGTGCTCGATGTGCTCTCTGGCGGCATCGCCGATCCGGCCAGGATCTTGGCCGGCGGTACTGAGATCGTCGCCTCCGGCGGCACTGACCTCGGCGCGCAGGTCTCCGGCGGCACGCAGATCATTTAGTCGGGTGGCACCGCCAGCAGCGCCAGCATCAAATCCGGCGGCACCGAAGTCCTCGATTCCGGCGGCCAGATCGTCAGCACGACCGTGAGCGCCGGCGGTGCTGTCGACTTCGTTGACGGGGCCACCGGTACGGCAAAATTCGGGGCCGGCGCCATCGAGGAGATTGGTTCCGGCACCGTGTTCAGCGCCACCGTTGCCAGCGGGCTGACGGTGAAGGTGTTGTCCAGCGGTCTGGATAATGACGCCACCGTATCGAGCGGCGGCACCGCGGTGGTTGCGTCGGGCGGCGTCGCCAGCGCGACCGTGATCGGCAAGGGCGGTACCGAGATCGTCTCCGCCGGCGGCAGCGACGTCGGCGCCGCGGTAGGAAGCGGCGGCAAACTCATTATCTTGGCGGGCGGCACCGACAGGACGGCGAGCATCGGCTCTGGCGGTACCGAGATCGTGTCGTCAGGCGGCACCGCGGTCAGCGCTACGGTGGCAAGCGGCGGCGAGCTGATCGTTCTGTCCGGCGGCAGCGCGGTCGATCCGACGGTGTCGAGCGGCGGCACGGCGGTCAATTCCCGGGGTGGCAACCTCGATGTGCAGGTCAGCGGCGTTGATGACGGAACGCTGACCAATTCCGGCACCATCAGCGTAGCGAACGGGGCGAGGCTGACCGTCAGCGTCGCAACGCTTAGCAATGCCGGCGCAATCGATGTCGAAGGCGGCGGCACCGCGACCATCGAAGGTATTGTCGCCAACACCACCAGCGGACTGCTGTTGGCTTCCGGCAACGCCGCACTCATTATTCTTACCGGTGCCACCATCTCCGGCGGCACGCTGGCGACGTCGGTCAGTGGTGTGATCGAGACCGAAAGCGGCGCCAGCGCGACGCATCCGCGGTGCCACCGTCGCGGCATCGAGCCTGGTCGAAGCG
The DNA here is from genome assembly GCA_963747855.1 of uncultured Alphaproteobacteria bacterium. Classification (GTDB taxonomy): domain Bacteria; phylum Pseudomonadota; class Alphaproteobacteria; order Rhizobiales; family Xanthobacteraceae; genus BOG-931. The sequence continues at coordinate 619,320 of CAVVGN010000001.1, read as the reverse complement.
ATCAGCGCCAGCACGCTGACGCTCTCCGGTGGCACGATCGGCGCCGGTGCGACCGTCGAGACGACCAGCAGCGGCACGATCAAGGTCAGCGGCACCGTCACCAATTCCGGCACGCTGTCGGCGAGCGGCTCCGGCAGCGAGATCGTGATCGTCAGCGGCGCCGTGGTCAATGGCGGTTCAGTTGAGGTCGGCAACGGCATTGTCGATATCGTCGGTACCGGCAGCGAAAGCATCAGCTTCCTGTCCACCGGCAGCGGCGGGCTTGAGATCGCCGATAAGGCCGGCGCCACCAGCGCCTATGCCGGCAAGATCTCCGGCTTCGGCGGTGTAAACCACGCCAACACCACACAATATATCGATCTCACCAGCGTCACCTCCGGCGCCGATATCAGCTTCAACTACACCTCCGCCAATACCTCCAACACCAGCGGCACGCTGACGGTTTCTAACGGCAGCACGCTAGAGGCCAGCATCCAATTTGTCGGCAGCTATTCGGCCGGTGATTTCCACATCGTCTCCGGCAGCGACGGCACCGTCGCAATCACCGACCCGGCAGTAACGTCGGCGGTGGTCAACGGCGGCACCGTCACACCGGCGGCGTTCCCGCAGGATGGCATCGACCTGACCCAGCTTGCCTTTAACGCCGACGACATGACGCTCGGTTACTCGGAGAACACTACCGATACCGGCGGCACGCTCATCGTCAGCAACGGCGGCGCAGCCACCAGCATCGCGCTCCTCGGTAACTACATGGCGGCAAGCTTCGTCACCACACCCGACGGCCATGGCGGCACGCTCGTCACCGAGGCGACACAAACGCCGCCGACCTTGGCCCATCCGCACCCGACATAATCAAAGGTGCGGTATCTCCGCACTGCCTTGGCAGGCGCGCGCCTGGGATCGGTTGGGATTGCTAATTCACAATTTCAAAAGCGTGATGGAAGCGGCGGATTGCGCAAAAAACGCTTTCGTGGGCGTAATTCCCGCGTTAGCATAAGCCGTTCGAAGTGTGGTCCGGCCTTGAGGGCGGGCCGTCCGCGCTGGTGCGCAGAAATTTTGTACGAATGAGTGCTGCTTCGCCGGCACGCGTAGGGTTCGTGCGCGTGCTTCCTCAAATTGCGGCTGGAATTTGAGTCCGGTTTGGAATGAGCGCAATCGTTGTTCGTGGCGCGATCTCAGGTGTTGCCGGCAGCGAGACTTTCTCCGGACACGCTGGCGCTGACGGCGTCGTCAGCGGCGGCTGCACTTTTATACACGCGACGCTGGCGCTCGGCTCCGGCCTAAGGGTCGTCGCATGACGACGATCACCTCGACAGTCACTATTCTAAGCGGCTCGACCGCGACCGACGATACCGTCGTAAGTGGCGGCGAGCTGATTGTGGATTTTGGCGGGACCGCCTCGGCAACGGTTGTCTCGTCCGGGGGGGAATTGTTTGTAGCCTATTACACAGCCGGCGGAACCATTTACGGCACCATCATTTCCTCCGGAGGCATGGAGCTCAACTACGAAGGATTCGAATCTGGGACAATCATCCGAGGCGGCACGGAGACGGACGAAGGCACGGCGGTAGCGACGACCGTCAGCCGCGGCGGTTACGATGACATTTTCTACGGCACTGTGTCCGGGCTGACCGTCGACTCCGGCGGCAGCGCAACTCTTGACAGCTTCGGCTCGGCAAGTGGCGTCATCCTCAACGGCGGCCTGCTGACGGTGGAAGAGTACTCGACGCTGAGCGGCACGGTCACCTTTACAGGCACCGGCGGCACGCTCGCCATCGATACGACCCCATTGCCGACGAGCCCGATCAGCGGCTTTGGCGCCGGCGACGTCATCGACCTCCAGGAGGTAAGCTTCATTGGCGGCGGCGTGACGCTGTCGGACAATGTGCTGACGATTTTGAGCGGCGGCAGCCAATACACCCTGTCTTTCACCAGCGCACCGACTTCCGGCGGCACATTCTATCTTAATGAGGACGAGTACGGCGACACGACCGTCCTCTTCGGATCCGTAACGTCAGTTTCCGCCGGACATTCGGCTACCAACACGTCAGTGACCGGCGCCAACGTGCAGGAAGTCTACGGCACAGTGCTCAGTGTCGCGGTCGAAAGCGGTGCTGCGCAGATCATCGAGAGCGGTGGCACGACGAGCGGAGCCAGCGTCGAAAGTGGCGGCGTTCTGTGCATTTTTTCCGGCGGAACTGATCTCAGCGCTACGGTCAGCCGTGGCGCCGAGGTCGTGTCTTCGGGCGCCACGGCGACCAGCGATACGCTCCTCGGCGGCGGTGGCCAGTTCGTCTACGGCGCTGCCGTCAGCACGACGGTTAGTGGCGGCGATCAATATGTCTTCGGCACGGCGACCGGCACCGTCCTCGAGGATTTCGGCGATTTGACCGTCAGCGGCGGCGTGGCGAATGCAACCACGATCAGTTCCGGCGATCTTTATGTAGACTCCGGGGGAACGGCGAACTCTACGACGATTGATCGCTATGACGCCTTGATGTCCGTTGAGTCCGGCAGTGTCGCCAATTCGACGACGGTCGCCGACGATTTGGATGTCGACTACGACGGCACGGCGATTTCCACGACGATCATTTCCGGCGGTGACCTGGTTCTCGGCAATTCCTACGGTGGTGGGACAGCGCTTGCGACGAAGGTCTCCAGCGGCGGCTTGCTTGACGACGCCGGGCTCGCCAGCGGGACCATAATTTCCTTCGGCGGCACCGAAGAGGTCGAGGAGCTCGGAACCGATATGTCGGCATCGGTTCTTTCGGGCGGTACGCTCCTCGTTATTGGGGAAGTCGCAAGCGCAACGAACGTTGGCAGCGGCGGCGTGGTGCTCAACAGCGGCGGTACGCTCTACGGACCGATCAGCAACGAGGGATCGATCACCTTTGAAGGCGGCGGCTTCTTCTCCGGGACGGTGAGCGGTAACGCGCTCATCATCGCCGGCGGCGGCGTAACCGAGCTCGCCAGTCCTGCTGCGGTCACCATCACCGGCCTCGGCAATGTGCTTCAGATTGACGACATTGCCGCTTTCACCAGCGGTGATGTGATCGGCGGCTTCACATCCGGCGATGTGATCGACCTCAACGGCATAACCTATAGTGGCGGCGCCACGGTCAGCGTGTCGTCGGGCAACGTGCTCACCATCAGCACCGGCGGCACCGATTACAAGCTGTGGCTCGATCCGAGCGCGAATTACAGCGGCACCAAGTTCACGCTGTTTTCGGCCGACGACGGCTCAAGCACGGTTTTGACGTTCGATCAGCAGCCGGTCCTGAGCGGCGCCACCGACGTCGTTTCCTCAGGTATCGTTTCCAATTTGCTGGTGTTCGGCGGCGCCACCGACCTGGTGCAATCCGGCGCCACCAGCCTCGACGCGATGGTGCTGTCGGCAGGCGTCGAAATCGTCAATTCCGGTGGACTTTCGCTCAGCAGCACTATCCTTGGCGTCCTTGGCGACTTCGCCGACGTCAATGCCGGCGGCACGCAGATCATATCCTCCGGCGGCATCGCCAGCGGCACGACGTTGGTCGAGGGCGCCAGCGGGATCGTCAGCTCAGGCGGCACGGCGATCGACACCGCAGTGCTGAGCGGCGGCCAGCAATTCGTCTCCGGGGTTGCCATCTCGACAACGCTCAGCGGCGTTATCTCATTTGAGGGCGGCTATACGCATTATTCCGAGCAAGAAGTCGCGAGTGGCGGCCTTGCGAGCAGCACCACGATTGGCAGCGGCGATGTGCAAGGAGTCGGGTATGCCGCTTCAGCGAGTTTAACGACGATCGACGGTGGGACGCAGTATGTCGGCTTTGGAGATGCCTACACAGGCTCCGGGACAGCGGTGGCGACGGCCATCAGTACGACAATTTTGAACGGCGGCGTGCAGGAGGTCAACGATTACATCTATTTCGACTATGACGACATCGCCGTCGCGGTCAGCACCACGGTTTCGAGCGGCGCCACCCAGGTCGTCGGCGCGAGCGCAACCGCGACGATCTTGAGCGGCGGCACGCAGGAGATTGACGGCGGCGCAGTCACCAGCACGATCGTCGGCAATGGCGCCGTTCAATATGTCGGCGATGGTGGCGTCGGGGCAGCGACCAGCACCACCATCCTTAGCGGCGGCACCGACTATATCGGATATGAAGGAAGTGGATCGGCGAATGACACGACGATCGATTCCGGCGGGCTCGCGATCGACTACGGAACGTTAAGCGGCATCGTGATCAGCGGTGGGACCCTGGAACTGGGTAACGGCGACGTCGTTATTAGCGGGCCTATCACATTCGCTGGTTCCGGTGGCGCCTTGGAGCTCGAGACGACCTCGGCACCGACCGCGGTGCTCGGCGGGTTGGCCGCTGGCGATAGCATCGAGCTGGTTGATGTCGGCTTCGCGGCGGGCGACAGCGCCGGGGTTACCGGGAGCGCACTGAACGCGGATCTCGGCGGGACCGAGTACACATTCCATGTCGCGAATTCGAGTTACTCCGGCCTGTCGTTTGACGTCGTTCCGATTATCAACAACGACAGCGACGCCCTATTTGCCACCGCCATCGATCTGGTGAGCGTGACCTCGGTAACTGCCGGAAGCACTGCCACCGGGTCATCATTCGGCCTCGGAGAGGCACAACTCGTCCGAGGCGCTGCCGTTAGCACCACAATCGAAAGTGCCGGCGAACAAGACGTCTCCGGCACCGACAGCGACGGCACGATCGATTACGGCGGCGTGCAGCTGGTCTACTCGGGCGGAAAGGCCGTCGGCGGGTCCAACCAAGGTATTCAATATGTTTTCGCCGGCGGCCTCGCCAGCAACACCTCGGTCGGCAGTACCGGAGTGCAGGCCGTTTATGGCAGCGCGGTCAGCACAATCGTCGGTGGAACGCAATATGTCAGCGGCGTTGCCAGCGTGACGACCATTGCGAGTGGCGGCGACCAATACGTCGGCGTCGGCGGCACCGCCGTCAATACATTTGCCTATGGCTACCAGGTCGTCGACGGCAAGGCGATCAGCACGACCGTCGAAAGCGGCGGGGAGCAGGACGTTTACTCGGGCACGATCCAATCGACGACGGTGTCAAGCGGCGGCAGTGTCTATTTGGAATACGGGGCCGTGGAAGACGACACGATCATCGAGAGCGGTGGATTCGTCGATCTGTACTATGGGTATCCGGGCTATGGGTACCCGCTCCAAAGCGGCGTAGTGGTGGAGAGCGGGGGGTACGACTACGTCAGCTCCGGCGGCACCGTTGAGGCCGCCACGGTCGCGGGGACGCTTTATCTTTACGACGGAGCCGTGCTGTCCGGTCCGCTCGCGCTCAGCGGCAACGACGCCACGCTGGTGATCGACGGCTCGACGCCGTCGAACCTCATCAGCGGCTTCGTCGAAGGCGACCTGATCGATCTTGGTCTCGTCGCGTTCTCGAGCAGCAACAAGGTTTCCGTCAATGGCACAACACTGACGGTCAGCGCCGGCGGCGGTGACTATACGCTGAACCTTGCGCAAACCTACTCGGGCGGAACTTTCCATCTTACGCCGGATGGAGGCGACAGCGACGGCGGAGCCGGCGGCACTTTAATTGAATACGGTCAATTCACCTCGGTCGGGCCCGGACAGACCTCTTCTGGCGTTGCCGTGCCGATCAATTTCATTCAGGTCGTCTCCTCAGGCGGCACCGCGCTTGATACCGACGTCGCCATCGGCGGCGAGCAGGATGTTTACGGCAGCGCCAGCGGGACGCTGCTCAGCGGCACCGAGGTTGTCTACGGCCACGACGGTGACGCGACCGTAATCGACGGCCTGCAATACGTCTATTCCGACGGCACCGCGACCAGCGCCACCGTCACCTCCGACGGCTATCAGGACGTTTTGGGCGCGAGCGTCAGCACCACGGTCGGCAACGGCGGTTACGAATATGTAGCGCCCGGCGGCACGGCCGCCGATCTGGTCGTTGGCGGCGGTGGGGAAGCCTATGTCGATTCGGGCGGTATTGTCAGTGGTGCCACCATCAGCGACAGCGGGACGCTGGAGATCGTGGACGGCGGCGCGCTGAGCGGCGGAACGCTGACCTTCGCCGGCTCCGGCGGGACGCTGCAGATCGACGACGGCGTCACGCCGACGGCGACCATCAACGGCTTTGCGCCTGGAGACACGATCGTCCTGTCCGGCGTGGGTCAAATTTTGGATAGTGGAGATAATGACAGCATTGCGCTGACGTCGGGCAACGTACTTCAGGTCGTCGTCCAGGACATTTTCTTCGACGACACGGATTACGAGTTCCAATTTAATCCGTCGCAGAACTTCAGCAGCCAACAATTCGTAATGTCCACAATCGGCTACTCGGTGGAGATCACCCTCTCCGGACCGAGCGGGCCTGTCGTCAGCGGCACGACGGCTTATGTTTCCAGCGGCGTCACCAGCACGGGCGTCACCGTTGAGGCCGGCGGCACGCTTGTCGTTCTCGCCGGCGGCTCGGCGCTCGATGCCGTTATCGACAGCGGCAGCAGCGAAATCGTCAGCGCCGAAGGCAGCGACGCCGGTGCGCAGATCGCCGGCGGCACGCAGGAGGTCTTTGGCTCCGCTAGCGGCGTCACCGTCTTCGCCGGTTTGCAGGTGGTTGAATCAGGGGGGACCACCACTGGCACGACGGTGTCGAGTGGCGGTACGCTTGACGTGCTGAGCCGCGAACTCGCAGATCCGACAATTATTTTGAGCGGCGGTACGGAAATCGTCAGTGCAGGCGGCGCCGACGTCGGCGCGCAGATTTCCGGTGGCATGCAACTCGTCTATGGCTCCGCCAGCGGCGCCACGGTTTTCGGCGGCTCGCAGGTGGTCGAGTCCGGCGGCACTGCGAGCGGTTCTATCGTGTCGAGCGGCGGCACGCTCGAACTGCTGAGCGGTGGCACCGCGCCGGGTCTGGACCTCACATCCGGCGGCACGCTGGAGCTTGGCTCTGGCAGCACGGCCACCGGTTTCACCGTCAGCAGTGGTGCGGCGCTTGAAGTCACATCCGGCGCGACGGTGAGCAACACGACCGTGCTCGGTGGCGGCACCTTGGAGTTTCTGGGCGGCGCCAAGAACAGCGGCACCACGACAATCTCATCCGGCGGCATTCTCGACATCGGCTCCGGCGAAACACTCTCCGGATATTCGTTCGGTGGCGGCGGTACTGTTGAGGTTGCGTCTGGTGGCCTCGCGAACAACACCACCATCTCCAGCGGCGGTACGCTCACCGTCGAATCCGGCGGCACCGCCGATCCAGCGAAGATTTTGTCGGGTGGCACGGAGATCGTGTCCGCCGGCGGCACCGATCTCGGCGCGTTCGTCTCCTCCGGCGGTACCCAGTTCGATAATGGCGTGGCGAGCAGCGCCACGGTTGGCAGCGGCGGCACGCAGGTTGTCGGCTACTCGGGCGGCACCGGCACGACAACCGCCACCACAATCTCCAGCGGCGGCATCGAGATCGTGTCCGGTGGCGGCACCGACACCGGCGCGCAGCTCCGCGGCGGGACGCAGTTCGTCTATGGCTTGGCCAGCGGAGCGACGGTGTTCACCGGCTCGCAGGTCGTCGAGAGCGGCGGCGCGGCGAGCGGGACCGTGGTTTCAAGCGGCGGCACGCTGGAGCTGCTTGGCGGGGCCCACCAGTCCGGCGCCGAGATCAGCTCCGGTGGCGCTTTGGAGATCGGCTCCAGTGCGAGCCTCTCCGGTTACTCGATCAGCGGTGGCGTTGTGGTCGAGGCTGCCTCCGGCGGCACAACGTCCAACGCGAGCGTTTCTAGTGGCGGCACGGAAGTGGTGTTGGCCGATGGCATCGCAAGCAACACCACCGTATCGAGTGGCGGCACGCTTACCGTCGAATTCCGGCGGCACCGCCGATCCAGCGAAGATTTTATCGGGCGGCACGGAGATTGTATCTGCCGGTGGCACCGATTTTGGCGCGCTCATCTCCTCGGGCGGTTTACAGCTGGTTGGTTCCGGCGGTAGCGCCAGCGGCACCGTTGCGTCGGGCGGCGGCATCGCGATCGTGTCATCTGGTGGCACGGCGAGCGCCACGATTGTGCTTAAAGGCGGCACTGAGATCGTCTCGTCCGGTGGCACCGCGAGCAACATCATCGTATCGAGCGGCGGCTCTGCCATCCTTCTCAACGGTGCCGTCGCGACGCTGGAACTGATTGGCGTCACCCAGACGGTCAGCTCGGGCCAGACGTTCAGCGGTGCGGTCGGCAACGGCGCCACGGTCGACGTGCTGGCCGGCGGTACGGTCAGCGCTGTCGCGATCTTAGGCGGCGGTAAGGAGATCGTGTCGTCCGGCGGTACTGACCTCCGCACCATGATCAGCTTGGGCGGCACCGAGACCATATTGTCGACCGCCGTTGGCTCCAACACGAGTGTCGATGGCGGTACCGAGATCGTGTCAGCGGGCGGCAGCGTCCTTGGCGCGCAAATCACCGGCGGCACGCAACTCGTTTACGGTTCGGCGAACGGCACGACCGACACTTCGGGCGCGCAACTCGTCGGATCCGGCGGCACTGCCAGCGGTACGGTTCTTTCCGGCGGCAGCGAGATTGTCAGCGCCCACGGCACTGACTTGGGCGCACAGATTTCCGGCGGCACGCAACTGGTTTACGGCCTCGCCAGCGGGGCGACGATCTTTACCGGGGCACAGATCGTCGAATCCGGCGGCACCGCAAGCGGCACGACGCAGTCCGGCGGCAGTGAGATCGTCAGCGCCCACGGCACCGACCTTGACGCGCAAATCGTTATCGGTGCGCAGACGGTTCTCGGTCTGGCCATCAGCCCGCAGATTATCGGCGGCGCTCAATATGTCTCGTCGGGCGGCACCGCGATCAGTGCCGCGGTCAGAAACGGCGAAAACCAATTTGTTTACTCAGGCGCCACGGCGATCGGCACGGTTGTCGGTGACGGCGGTCAGGTCGTCTTCAGCGCCGGCGTTGCCAGCGGCACTGTCTTATCGAATGGCGGCACTGAGACGGTCGATGGCGGCGGCAAGGCGTTCGGCGCCGTCATTTTGAACTCCGGGGTACAAAACCTTGCCGGCGCGACGGCGACCAGCACCACGATCTCGCACGGCGGCCACCAGTATCTCAATTCCGGGGGCACGGCGATTGACACCACCGTCAATGGCGGGACCGGCGGCAGTGCCTATCAGATAATCAGCGGCTCCGGCGCGGTGGCGATCAGCACTAGTCTCATCTCCGGCGGCGAACAACAGATCGAATCCGGCCTGGCGAGCGGCACAATTGTCGGCGACGCCGCCACGCAGCTCATCGGCTTCATGGGTGGCACCGGCACGGCGACCAGCACGACGATCCTGAGCGGCGGCGAACAAGAGGTTGGAGCCGGCGCCGGCGATGTCGGCACGGCGATTTTGACCACCGTCTCCAACGGCGGCTCTTCGATCGTCGGCGGTGGTGGCGGCTCCGGCACGATCATATCCACCACGATCTTGAACGGCGGCGTGGAAGTGGTGTCGTCCGGCATCGCCAGCAACACTATTGTGTCGAGTGGCGGTCAGTTCTGGGTGTCGTCCCGCGGCATCGCCGTTTCGACCCGGATTTTGGCGGGCGGCACCGAGATCGTCTCTGCCGGCGGCACCGACCTCGGCGCGCAAATTTCACGCGGCACACAGATCGATTCCGGGTTTGCCAGCGGCTTTACCGTATTGAGCGGGGGGACCGAGGTTGTCGCATCCGGTGGTACTGCCAGCGGCACGGTATCGGCCGGCGGCACGCTTGAGGCATTCAGCGGCGCGGTGATCAGCGGCGTGCATTTGTTGGCGGGCGCCATAGAGGAGGTTGCGGCCGGCAATACCGCCAGCGGCACGGTCGGCAGCGGGGTCACCGAGGAGGTCGGCAACGGCAGCGTCGCTTCCGGTGTCATTATATTGGCCGGCGGCAAGCTGATTGTCGCCACCGGCGGCACCGCGGGTGGCACCATCGTTTCCAGCGGCGGCAGCGAGATCGTCGCGGGCGGCATCGCCAGCGGCACCACGATCGCCAAGGGCGGCATCACCATCGTGTCGTCCGGCGGGACTGCGATCAATACCTCGGTAGGAAGCGGCGGCACCGAGATCGTCTCGTCCGGGGGCACTGACGATGGCGCGCGGATCTCCGGCACGCAATTGGTTTACGGCCTGGCGAGCGGCGCCACCGCATTTTCCGGATCACAGGTGGTTGAATCCGGCGGCACCGCCAGCAGCACGGTCATCTCCGGGGGCAGCGGCTTTACGGTATTGAGCGGCGGCATCGAGGTTGTTGCGTCGGGTGGTACCGCCAGCGGCACGGTATCGGCCGGCGGCACGCTCGAGGTATTCAGCGGCGCGGTGATCAGCGGTGTCCATCTGTTGGCCGGCGCCATTGAGGAGATCGCGGCCGGTAATACCGTTAGCGGCTCGGTCGGCAGCGGCGTCACCGAAGAGGTTGGCAACGGCGGCGTCGCCTCCGGCGTCATTATATTGGGCGGCGGCAAGCTGATTGTCGCCACCGGCGGCACGGCGAGCGGAACCATTGTTTCCAGCGGCGGCACAGAGATCGTTGCCGACGGGATCGCCAGCGGCACCATGATCGCCAAGGGCGGCATCACCATCGTGTCGTCGGGTGGTACCGCGATCAATACCTCGGTAGGAAGCGGCGGCAGCGAGATCGTTTCCAATGGCGGGATTGCGAGCGGCACCACGGTGTCGAGCGGCGGCGCGACGACGGTGTCGTCTGGTGGCGTGGCCGACAACACAACCGTATCGAGCGGCGGCGAGTTGATCGTTCTGTCCGGCGGCACTGCCATCGATACCACGGTCAACAGTGGCGGCTCCGCGATCGTTTCCTCTTACGGTATCTTCGACGTGGTCAACGGCGCCACCGACTCCGGCACGTTCAGCAATTCCGGCGCCGTCAACGTCTTCGGCAATGCGAGGCTGACCATCGATACTGCGTCGCTCACCAATGCCGGCTCCATAAATCTTTCGGGGGCCACCGGTGGCGCGGTAATTGAGCTCGGCTCGAGCTTGCTGCTCTCCGGCGGCGGCACGGTGAGCATGGGCGGCACCAACGCCTCCATCGAAGCCGTCAGCGGCGTTACCGCGAGCCTGACCAACGTCAAGAACATCATCTCCGGCGTCGGTTATATCGACAATGGCTCGGGTAGCCTGACGTTTATCAATAGCGGCACGGTGAACGCCAACGCCGGTGGCACACTCGGTCTGGACGTATCGAGCGTCCTCAACCGCGGCATCTTGGAAGCGAGGTCGGGTACGCTGGTCATCAGCGGTGCCGTCACCAACTCCTCCGGCACGGTCGAGGCGCTCGACACGGTCCCGCTGGGCAATGCTGACGTGACTGTCGAGGGGACGATCGTCAATGGCGGCACCATGGAGGTGGCAGTCAGCGGTGGCGATAATGATGCCCTCATGACCATAAGCGGCACGATCACCAATTCCGCCAAGATCGTAGCCTCGGCGACCGGTTCAGATGGCAGCGTCGAATTGACGATCAGCGGCACGGTCAGCGATTTGGGCGGCACGATCGAAGGAGGGGGTACTACTAGTGGCTTTGCGTTGGTGTATCTGAGCGGCACGGTCAACAATTCCGGCGGCCACATCGCGGCGCTGGGCAGCGCAGTTGTCGATATCGACGGCGCGACAATCTCGGGCGGTACGTTGCAGACGACCAGCAACGGTGAAATCGCGGTGCTGGACACCAGCGCAACAATACTTGGCACGACGATCAGTGCGGGTTCGTTCATCGAGGACGGCGCCACGCTGACGATCAGCGGCTGCACGATCGGCGCCGGCGCTACAATCGATGCTTCGGCTTTTGCCATCGCGAACATCAGCGGCACGGTCGCCAACTTCGGCACCTTGGAAGCGGTCGGCGGTCTTGCCGCCTCCGCCACGCTTGTTATCGATGGCACCGTGAACGACGGTGCCGCTGGCTTGATCTTGGTATCGCGCGGTGTTGTCGATCTCGACGGCGCGACCATCTCGAGCGGCACACTGCACACATCGATCAGCGGCCTAATCGAAACCGTCGGCGGCAGCACGAACGCAATCAACGGCGCCAAGATCGTTTCGTCGAGCCTGGTCGAGGCGACGAGCGCCAGCACGCTGACGCTCTCCGGTGGCACGATCGGCGCCGGCGCGACCGTCGAGACGACCAGCAGCGGCACGATCAAGGTCAGCGGCACCGTCACCAATTCCGGCACGCTGTCGGCGAGCGGCGCCGGCAGCGAGATCGTGATCGTCAGCGGCGCCGTGGTCAATGGCGGTTCAGTTGAGGTCGGCAACGGCATTGTCGATATCGTCGGCACCGGTAGCGAAAGCATCAGCTTCCTGTCCACCGGCAGCGGCGGGCTTGAGATCGCCGATAAGGCCGGCGCCACCAGCGCCTATGCCGGCAAGATCTCCGGCTTCGGCGGTGTAAACCACGCCAACACCACACAATATATCGATCTCACCAGCGTCACCTCCGGCGCCGATATCAGCTTCAACTACACCTCCGCCAATACCTCCAACACCAGCGGCACGCTGACGGTTTCTAACGGCAGCACGCTGGAGGCCAGCATCCAATTTGTCGGCAGCTATTCGGCCGGTGATTTCCACATCGTCTCCGGCAGCGACGGCACCGTCGCAATCACCGACCCGGCAGTAACGTCGGCGGTGGTCAACGGCGGCACCGTCACGCCGGCGGCGTTCCCGCAGGATGGCATCGACCTGACGCAGCTTGCCTTTAACGCCGACGACATGACGCTCGGTTACTCGGAGAACGCTACCGATACCGGTGGCACGCTCACCGTCAGCAACGGCGGCGCAGCCACCAGCATCGCGCTCCTCGGCAACTACATGGCGGCAAGCTTCGTCACCACACCCGACGGCAATGGCGGCACGCTCGTCACCGAGGCGACACAGACGCCGCCGACCTTGGCCCATCCGCACCCAACATAAGCGTGCGGAATTTCAGCACCTTTATGCGTAGGAGGGATCGGTTCCGATAAATCACAATTTAAAAAGCGTGATGGCGACCTGCGGTTGGGCCAAAAAAGCGCTTTTGCAAGCGAGATTCCCACTTTACTATGAGATGAAAGTGCGATCCGGGTGAGGGTGGCGGTCTGGGTTGCGAAGTTGCTTCTTGTGTGAATGCGTGCTGTCTCGCCGGCGTGCGCAAAGTCCTCGCACGTAGTTACTCAAATTGCGGCTGGTATTTGAGTCCGGTTTGAAATGAGCGCAATCATTCGATGCGTTGCGACCTGGAGCGTTGTCGGCGGCGCGACGTCGTCTGTGCAAACCGACGCTAATGTATCCTTCGTTCGGACCTGCGCTAACGTTTCTTACACCAAAATAAATCCCGGAGAGTTTGGTCACGATCGGCGAAGAGCCGACGGAAAATTTCGAGCTTTGGTTGCTTCTGAAAAAACCTTGACCGTCCGTGGCCGCCACCAGGCGGTCACATCCGCTGGGCGCATCCCTGAGCTCCAACGTCCGCCGAAGTTGAGGATACTTTCATGAGCACCGTGATCGTCAGCCATGGCTCCTCTTACAAAGTCTCATCAGGCGGATCGGACAATGGCGATACCGTCCTGAGTGGCGGTTCGATGTTTGTCCTTTCCGGAGGACTTGCCGACGCGACTGCGGTCCACTCCGGAGGCTTTCTGACCATCGACAGCGGCGGCAAAGACAGCGGCACGATCCTCAGCGGTGGAACAAGCGCCAGCGTTGATGTTGCCACTGAGATCGTCGAGTTGGGCGGCACCGCGTTGAGCACGCTAATCTCTCCCGGCGGACTGGAAGAAGTGTTCGGCTATGCCAGTGGCGCGAGCGTTTCCGGCGCCCCACCTTACTTCTCCTCGGCTGCTGAAGCTGACTTGCCTTCTCTCGGCGGTACCCAGGTGATCGAAGCGAGCGGCACGGCGAGTGGCACGACAGTCTTGAGTGCCGGTACGCTCGAATTGCTGGGCACCGCGATTGCTCGCGGTTTCACGGTTAGTTCCGGAGGGATTCTTGAAATCGCATCGGGCTATGTGCTGAGCGACTTCAACGTCGCGGCCGCGATCACGCTTGATGTGGCCAGCGGCGGAACGGCCATTGGTACGATCGTCAGCGGCGGAGAGGAGGCCTACGGACTCGAAAACATCAGTGCCGGAGCCACTGACCTCAATGCGCAGATTTCGGCCGGCGGCGAGCAGACAGTTTATGGCTACGCCAGCGGGGCCACTGCATACAGCAGCGGCATACAAGACGTCGATTTGGGCGGCACCGCCAGCGGCACGCAGATCGACAGCGGTGGAACCCAGAACGTCGCCTGATTTCGGCTACGGTGATTACGGGACGGCGATCGATGCGACGATTTCCAGCGGTGGCAGTCAGGTTGTCGGATACTTCCAAGGTGACGAAGGCGTCGCTATCAACACCGTGGTCGACAGCGGAGCGACCCAGGACGTCGCAGAGGAAGGCGGCGACGGGACGACGTTGTACACCACGATCTTGGGTGGAGGGCAGATCCTCGGAGATGGGCCAGGCTTCTTTACCAGTGGCGGCACCGGTATCGCAGAATTTACCACCATCTCGGCCGGAGCCCAGTTTGTTGGCGAGGATGGCGGCACTGGCATCGCAATCGATACCACGATCTTAAGTGCGAATCAGATTGTCGGATTCCTGGAACGGAGTTGGCACGGCAATCGATACCGTCATCGAGAGCGGCGGGTTGCAGGATGTCGCGCTCATCGGCGGCACAGGAACGGCGTCGGCTACCGTCATCGACAGCGGTGGAACCGAAAACGTCTTTTCCGGTGGCACAATAACGGGAACGACGATCAGCGGCGGAATGCTACAGCTCGGATCCGGCGCGGTCGTCGACGGTGGGATCACGTTTTCGGGTTCTGGCGGTATGCTTGAGATTGACGGTACCGCCATGCCGACCAACGTGATCAGCGGTCTGGTTTTCGGCGATGTCATCGACCTTCCCAATGTCACCTTCAGCAGCGGCGGCAGCGCCACGCTCGGAGCGGGCAATGTTCTCAATATCGTCGAGGGCGGGAAGACCTACCAACTACATCTCAATCCGGCGCAAAACCTTGCCGCGGATAGTTTTGTCCCCTCGCTCGACGCTGGATCGGGAACGAAAATTACTTTCGAGCCCAATTCCGGCGCGCCGACAGTTGTAAGTGCTACGTCGCCGGAAAGCGGCGCGTACGGCGTTGGCCGGACCGTTACATTCACCCTCGACATGAGCTTGCCAGCGGTGGTCAGTGGCACACCGACTTTGACGCTCAACGATGGCGGCATCGCCAGCTACGTCAGCGGTTCCGGCACCGATGACCTGACTTTTAGCTACACCGTCAGCTCCGGACAGAACGCGAGTGCAGCTTACAACGTCCTTGTCGACTTTATCGGGCGGGACGATCGAAGGCGTTACCGGCACGCCGGTCAGCGCCTCAACGACTCCGATTGCGCTCGGGACGCTTGGTGCCAATACCACCATGGTGGCTGGCAGCACCGTGCAGCTGAGCGCCGACACTGAGGCGGCCCTGCAGGTGGCGATCGACATCGCAGCGCCTGGCGAGACGATCGACCCGACCAACATCACGCTGAGCTCACCACTCATTATTCCTACCGGAACGAATGTCGTCATCGACGGGTTCGGCGGCGGTACCGGTACATTCGATGCGATGCAACTGACCACCACGCAGCCGATCATCATCGAGCAAGGCGCCACCGCGGAGTTCTATTACGTCGATATTAGCTTCAATGGGCAGGCTGGTGACGGCGCCGACGGTGGCGATGGCGGCGCCGGGGACGCCGGCGCCGCGGGTCAAGACGGCAAGCCGCCCGGTGGAAGCGGCACCATAGGCTTGTTCGGCGGTGACGGCGGCGATGGCGGTGGCGGGGGTTCGGGTCTCTCCGTCCTCGGCGCTATTCAGAATTACGGAAACACAACGCTCAACCATGTGAGCATCACCGCCGATTTAACTGCCGGCGATGGTGGTGACGGTGGCGATGCCGGTGACGGCGGTGACGGTGGCAGGGGAGGAAACGGTGCGGCCAACCCCTCTCCGGGAGCACCCGGTGGTGCCGGGGCCGCGGCCGGCAATGCGGGCGACGGCGGTGCAGGCGGAGGCGGTGGAGCTGGCGGCAGTGCCGTCGGCGCCATCTACAATGTCGGCTCGCTCATTCTGCAAGACGTGCTCGCCACTGGCACCGCAAAGGCTGGCGACGGTGGCGACGGTGGCGACGCTGGCGACGGTGGCACCGGGGGTAACGGGGGTAACGGTGGCGCGGGCGGCATCGCTGCCGGCGGCAAGGCCGGCCACGGCGGCAACGCCGGATTTGGCGGTGCCGGTGGCAATGGCGGAGTGGGCGGTAGTGCAGTCGGCGGAATCTCTAATCTCGGCACGGTGCAAGTTGTCGGCACGACGGCGGTTCTCTTTGATGATGATGCTGACGCCGGCGATGGTGGCGATGGCGGTGACGGCGGACAAGCGGGAACGCTCGGCCAAGCCGGCACACCGGGTACCGGAACTCCACCCGGCGCACCCAGCCAGCCGGGCACGGCGGGTGCAGATGGGCCCGATGGTGGAGATGGCGTCGGCGGTGGCGCGACCGATGACTACGCCGGCGCTGGTCCAACATCTGGCGTGGTGACGAGCGATACTCACTTGTTCATCTTCGATGCGAAATCACTCAATCCCGCATCGACCACCCTGGCGACCGCCGGCTCCAAATTCACTTACAACGTGGACATGTACGGCCCAACGGGCGGCGGCTCGGTCGAGTGGAAGATCGTGCCGAATTCAGGTGGCCCTGCTCTCACCGATTTTACGACGGCAACATCGGGCACCCTCGATTTCAGTAATCCCGGGACCGCAACCATCAGCGTGACGCTCAACCCAGACGCCAGTGAGGGCGCGGTCGAGACCTTTACGGTTGAGATTACTGCACCAACTGGCGGCGTGCTCGGCACCGATTCGGCGATCGAGCAGACTGTTATCAATCTCAGCCCGGATGCGTGGAAAGCCGGTGGAACCGGCGATTGGTCGAGTGCCTCCAATTGGACCAGTGGAGTTCCCACTTCAAGTACGCAAGCGATCGTTGGCTCCGGCGGCGTGGTGAGCAGCACAGCGTCCGACAATCCGTTCATTGGAAGCATCGTGACCTCGCACGGAGCGACGCTCGATGTCACTGGCGGAACGTTCACTGCGATTGATGGCACCGGCACCGGCGTCAATGCCGGCGCGATTGTGATCGGCAATGGCGCGACGTTCGAAATTGGCGGCGAATTCGTAAATTCCGGCTCCATTACGCTCAGTGGGCCGACCAATTCAACCCTATTGGAACTTGATAACGTTGCGATATCCGGCGGTCAGTTGCAGACCATCGGTGCGAGCGCAGTCATCGAAACCGTCAACGGAACGACTGATGCGATAGACGGCGCCACCATCGTCGCAAGCTCGATCATCGATGTCGTTGGCGACAGCGTTTTGACTTTCAGCGGCGATGCAATTGGAGCCGGCGCGAACCTTTTAGTGACAAGCGGCAGCACGGCGATCGTCAGCGGTCTTGTGACGGATGCCGGCACAATGTCATTGAAAGGCGCCTCATTGGCCGCTTCAGGCGCGATGCTGGAGATATTGAGCGGTGGGACGCAGGTGGTCGAAACGGGCGGCACCGCGAGCGGAATCGTTATCAAGGCCGGCGGCACCGAGATTGTTTCCTCCGGAGGTACGGCCA
Source organism: uncultured Alphaproteobacteria bacterium (assembly GCA_963747855.1). Taxonomy (GTDB): domain Bacteria; phylum Pseudomonadota; class Alphaproteobacteria; order Rhizobiales; family Xanthobacteraceae; genus BOG-931. Next base: position 601,588 of record CAVVGN010000001.1, on the reverse strand, counting down.
GCGACTTAACCGTCAGCAGCGGCGGCGCTGTTGAAGTCCTTAGTGGCGGCATCGCGGCGCCGATCCTAGGAACCGGGGCGGTTGAGGACGTCGGTTCTGGTGCGGTGTTCAGTGGCACGATCGGCAGTGGCGCTGCGGTCGACGTTCTGTCTGGCGGTACGGTCAACGCCGTCACAGTTTTAAGCGGCGGCAGAGAGATCGTGTCGTCCGACGGCGTCGACAGTGGCACGACCATCAGCCGCGGTGGCACCGAGATCATCTCGGTGGGCGGCACTGCGATCGGTGCCATGATCAGTAGCGGCGGTATCCTGGTCGTTTCCGCGGGCGGCACTTCCGATCCGGCCCGGATCTATTCGGGTGGCACCGAGATCGTCTCGTCCGGGGGCACTGACGATGGCGCGCGAATCTCCGGCACGCAATTGGTTTACGGCCTGGCGAGCGGCGCCACCGCATTTTCCGGATCACAGGTGGTTGAATCCGGTGGCACCGCCAGCAGCACGGTCATCTCCGGGGGCAGCGGCTTTACGGTATTGAGCGGGGGTACCGAGGTTGTCGCGTCGGGCGGTACCGCCAGCGGCACGGTATCGGCCGGCGGCACGCTCGAGGTATTCAGCGGCGCGGTGATCAGCGGCGTGCATTTGCTGGCGGGCGCCATTGAGGAGATCGCGGCCGGTAATACCGCCACCGGCACGGTCGGCAGCGGCGTCACCGAGGAGGTCGGCAACGGCGGCGTCGCCTCCGGTGTGATTATATTGGGCGGCGGCAAGCTGATTGTCGCCACCGGTGGCACCGCGAGCGGCACGATTGTGTCGAGCGGCGGTAGCGAGATCGTTGCCGGCGGCATCGCCAGCGGCACCATGATCGCCAAGGGCGGCATCACCATCGTGTCATCCGGCGGGACTGCGATCAATACCTCGGTAGGAAGCGGCGGCACCGAGATCGTCTCATCCGGTGGCACCGACGATGGCGCGCGGATCTCCGGCACGCAATTGGTCTACGGCCTGGCGAGCGGCGCCACGGCCATCTCCGGATCACAGGTGGTTGAATCCGGCGGCACCGCCAGCAGCACGGTCATCTCCGGGGGCAGCGGCTTTACGGTCTTGAGCGGGGGCACCGAGGTTGTTGCATCGGGTGGTACTGCCAGCGGCACGGTATCGGCCGGCGGCACGCTCGAGGTATTCAGCGGCGCGGTGATCAGCGGCGTGCATTTGCTGGCGGGCGCCATTGAGGAGATCGCGGCCGGTAATACCGCCACCGGCACGGTCGGCAGCGGCGTCACCGAGGAGGTCGGCAACGGCGGCGTCGCCTCCGGTGTGATTATATTGGGCGGCGGCAAGCTGATTGTCGCCACCGGTGGCACCGCGAGCGGCACGATTGTGTCGAGCGGCGGTAGCGAGATCGTTGCCGGCGGCATCGCCAGCGGCACCACGACCGACAAGGGCGGCATCACCGTCGTTTCGTCGGGCGGCACCGCGATCAATACCTCGGTAGGAAGCGGCGGCAGTGAGATCGTTTCCAATGGCGGGATTGCCAGTGGCACCACGGTATCGAGCGGCGGCGTGACGACGGTGTCGTCTGGCGGGGTGGCCGACAACACGACGGTATCGAGCGGCGGCACGCTTGCGGTGCTATCTGGCGGCACCGCCGATCCGACCACGATCCATGCCGGCGGCAGCGAGATCATCAGCGCGCATGGCACCGACCTTGGTGCGCACATCTCCGGCGGCACGCAGCTGGTTTACGGCCTGGCCAGTGGGGCAGTTGATATCGGCGGCACGCAGATCGTCGAGACCAGCGGCACGGCGAGCGGCACGACGGTGTCGGGCGGCGGCAGCGAGATCGTCATCGCCCACGGCAGCGATTACGGCGCGCACATTCTGGCCGGTGGCACGCAGCTCGATCATGGCCTGGCCAGCGGCGCCACGGTCTCGGGTACCGGGCTGTTGTTGGTCTCGGCTGGCGGAGTTGCGGTCTCGACCACGGTGGAGAACACCGGCTATGGGTTTGGCTTTGGTGGGTTGGTGGTTTCAACCGGCGGCAAGGCCAGTGGTTCGATTATCAATGTCAGCGGTCAGGAAGGCGTCTCTGCCGGCGGTACCGACATCGACGCCGAGGTGGACAGCGGCGGGCTGTTCATCAATTCCGGGGGCATTGGCATTTCGGCGACGCTGACCGGCGGCGACAATGGCGTCAATTTCAGCAGCCAGGGTTTTGAGTGGGTTTACACCGGCGGCCGCGCTTCCGACACGATGATCTTAAGCGGCGGCGGGGTGCTGGTGTTCCATGGCGGGCTGGCGATTTCGGCGACCGTCAACAACAGCAGCACGGATGGGCCTGACTATGGCGGCCTCGGGCTGTCCGGCGGGATCGCCAGCGACACGCGGATTGAATCTAACGCGCAAGAGGCGGTTTTTTCCGGCGGCACCGACATCAGCGGCACGGTGTCCGGTGGCCAGTTCGTGCTCTCCGGCGGTACCGCACTCGATGCGATCGTCAGCAGCGGTGGATTTGAGGACGTCGGTCTCGTCGTCTCGGCAGTTTCTTACTCTGGCGGCGAGGCGATCAGCACGACGGTGCTGTCCGGTGGCACGCAGGCGGCGATTCTCGGCGGCGTTACCTCGGCGACGACGGTCAAGGCCGGCGGCACCGAAGTTGTCTCCAGCGGCGGCATTGCCAGCAACACCACGGTATCGAATGGCGGCACGCTCGATGTGCTCTCTGGTGGGGTCGCCGACCCGGCCAGGATCTTGGCCGGCGGTACCGAGATTGTCGCCTCCGGCGGCACTGACCTTGGCGCCCAAGTCTCCGGCGGCACGCAGATCATTGAATCGGGCGGCACCGCCAGCGGCGCCAGCATCAAATCCGGCGGCACCGAAGTCCTCGATTCCGGCGGCCAGATCGTCAGCACGACCGTGAGCGCCGGCGGTGCTGTCGACTTCGTTGACGGGGCCACCGGTACGGCAAAATTCGGGGCCGGCGCCATCGAGGAGATTGGTTCCGGCACCGTGTTCAGCGCCACCGTTGCCAGCGGGCTGACGGTGAAGGTGTTGTCCAGCGGTCTGGATAATGACGCCACCGTATCGAGCGGCGGCACCGCGGTGGTTGCGTCGGGCGGCGTCGCCAGCGCGACCGTGATCGGCAAGGGCGGTACCGAGATCGTCTCCGCCGGCGGCAGCGACGTCGGCGCCGCGGTAGGAAGCGGCGGCAAACTCATTATCTTGGCGGGCGGCACCGACAGGACGGCGAGCATCGGCTCTGGCGGTACCGAGATCGTGTCGTCGGGGGGCACAGCGGTCAGCGCTACGGTGGCAAGCGGCGGCGAGCTGATCGTTCTGTCCGGCGGCAGCGCGGTCGATCCGACGGTGTCGAGCGGCGGCACGGCGGTCAATTCCCGGGGTGGCAACCTCGATGTGCAGGTCAGCGGCGTTGATGACGGAACGCTGACCAATTCCGGCACCATCAGCGTAGCGAACGGGGCGAGGCTGACCGTCAGCGTCGCAACGCTTAGCAATGCCGGCGCAATCGATGTCGAAGGCGGCGGCACCGCGACCATCGAAGGTATTGTCGCCAACACCACCAGCGGACTGCTGTTGGCTTCCGGCAACGCCGCACTCATTATTCTTACCGGTGCCACGATCTCCGGCGGCACGCTGGCGACGTCGGTCAGTGGTGTGATCGAGACCGAAAGCGGCGCCAGCGCGACGCTCCGCGGTGCCACCATCGCGGCATCGAGCCTGGTCGAAGCGATCAGCGCCAGCACGCTGACGCTCTCCGGTGGCACGATCGGCGCCGGTGCGACCGTCGAGACGACCAGCAGCGGCACGATCAAGGTCAGCGGCACCGTCACCAATTCCGGCACGCTGTCGGCGAGCGGCTCCGGCAGCGAGATCGTGATCGTCAGCGGCGCCGTGGTCAATGGCGGTTCAGTTGAGGTCGGCAACGGCATTGTCGATATCGTCGGCACCGGTAGCGAAAGCATCAGCTTCCTGTCCACCGGCAGCGGCGGGCTTGAGATCGCCGATAAGGCCGGCGCCACCAGCGCCTATGCCGGCAAGATCTCCGGCTTCGGCGGTGTAAACCACGCCAACACCACACAATATATCGATCTCACCAGCGTCACCTCCGGCGCCGATATCAGCTTCAACTACACCTCCGCCAATACCTCCAACACCAGCGGCACGCTGACGGTTTCTAACGGCAGCACGCTGGAGGCCAGCATCCAATTTGTCGGCAGCTATTCGGCCGGTGATTTCCACATCGTCTCCGGCAGCAACGGCACCGTCGCAATCACCGACCCGGCAGTAACGTCGGCGGTGGTCAACGGCGGCACCGTCACGCCGGCGGCGTTCCCGCAGGATGGCATCGACCTGACGCAGCTTGCCTTTAACGCCGACGACATGACGCTCGGCTACGCGCAGAACAATACCGATACCGGCGGCACGCTCACCGTCAGCAACGGCGGCCAAGCCACCAGCATTGCACTCCTCGGCAACTACATGGCGGCAAGCTTCGTCACCACACCCGACGGCAATGGCGGCACGCTCGTCACCGAGGCTACACAAACGCCGCCGACCTTGGCCCATCCGCACCCGACATAACCCCGGTCGTGCATCGTTCGCGCCGTAGCCGCCAGCCCGGAATCCATAATCCCTGCGTCAGTGAGTATGGACTGCAGGGTTGCGGCTTCGCGGCGATCCGGAAATAACTCAATAATGGTCCTGTTGATCACTCCGCTGCTTCGGTGGCGGGTTTGCGCCGGCGCTTTTGCGGCGCGGCGCCGAGCGCCATGAGCAACGGCTTGAGCTCTTTCTCATAGAGGCGCCACCGGCCGACCGAGCTCTTGTAAATCGGGCGGCGAACCTGCGTCGCGCTTGCGGTGCGCACCGGCCGGCTGGTTTTGTGGAACGCGAGGCAGCGATCATCCCAGGGCAGGCGGCAATGGGCGATGATGCGCCGCGCCTGCCCCTCCAGATCGGCAACTACTTCCTCGTACCGGACATCAAGGATGCGCCCCGGCGGCAGCACACGCTGCCAATGCCCCATCAGCTGCTGATACCGACGATAGTATCGACCCAGCTCGCCGAGATCGTAAGTGTGGTTCTGTTGTGCGGAAAATAATTTTGAGAAGCACGACACACAGGTATCGAGCGGGTCGCGCACGGAATGAATGATCGTGGCATTGGGGAGTGCTAGGTGGATAAGGCCCGCGAAATAATAGTTCGAGGGCATCTTGTCGGTGACGCGCTGGTAATTGGCGGCTTTGTCGGCGGGAATGAGCTTTCGCACTGACGCAAGGTAATGCGCGCCGATCTGCTTCAGCGCCGATGCTTGCAGCGCCGGCACGAATTCGGGATAGGGAATTGTGTTGCCGTCCGGCCCGCGCACGGTGAGCACGACGTCGTTCATGTTTTGCAATTCACCGGCACCGTGCACCAGCGGGTGGCTGGCGATGATCTGCTCAATCAAGGTCGTGCCCGAACGCGGCATCCCCATGACGAAGATCGGCAGCGGCGAGGATTCGCCGCCGCCGAATTTTGCGGCGATCAATTCGCGGGTGAACACCGCTTCGATGCGGTCGAACAGGGCAAACGCCAATTGCTCGTCATACGAGATGGCGGCGCGCTTTGCGGCGTTGCCGGCGATGAGGTGCTTGAACGAGCGAGCGTGATCATTCAGGTCGGCATAGGCCTTACCGAGCGCGAAATCGAGGTGAATGTGATCAGTTTTCGACAATCCTTCGCTCTTTGCCGCCAGCGCCTCCATGGCGGCAACGCGCGGATCGCCGGGCGCGAACTTGATTGAATCGGCGAGGTTGACAAAGACGCCGGTGTTTTCCGGATCAAGCCGCAGCGCTTCGAGAAAGGCGTCTTGCGCCCCCTGCAACTCGCCCAGCTCCTTTAGGACGTTACCCATGTTGTTATGCACGTCGGCAAGGTCGGGCTTGAGCGTGAGTGCACGCCGATAATAACCAAGCGCCGCCTCGAGGTTGCCGCGCTCGAAAGCAACGCGGCCCATCTGGTTGACGACGTCGGGATCGTTCGGATCGAGCGCAAGCGCACGCTCGGTCGCGACTGCCGCTTCCTCGATCTTGTCCTGGTCGATGAGCACGCTGCCGTAATGCAGATGAAATTTGCCGGCCCGCTGCTCGATCACCAGCGCCCGGCGCATAAGTTCGGCCGCCTCCTCGAGCCGTTCGAGGTCTTTCAGCGCCAGCCCAAGGTTATCGAGGGTATCGGGATTGTTGGGATTGAGCTCCAGCGCCTTGCGGTAGACGATCTCGGCTTCCTCCGGGCGTTTGAGTTCGCGCAGGCAGGTACCGAGATTATTCCAGGCGTCGGCGAAATTGGGCTGCAATTCGATCGCGCGGCGATAGGAGCCTTCCGCTTCGGCGAAGCGTTTGAGTCGCAACAGCGCATTGCCGCGATTTGAGTGCGCCTGGGCGAAATCCGGCTCGATGACGACGGCGCGGTCGTAGTGCGCCAGCGCCTCCTCGAACTTGCCCTGATCAAACAGCGCGATGCCGACATTGCTGTGGGCGGCGGCGTAATCGGGATTAAGCTCAATGGCGCGCCGGCCAGCGGCGACGGCTTCTTCGAGGCGGCCGGCCAGTCGGCACATCTCGCCGAGATTGGCGTGGTAGATCGCCACGTTTGGATTTTGCGTAATAGCGCGGTGGACATGCTCGATCGCCTCGCCGAGCTTGCCCGACTGATGCGCGATAATGCCTTGCATGTGCGCTGCCTCGGCATTGTCCGGTTGCGTAGCCGCGGCACGGCGGGCGAGATCGTCGGCATCGCCAAGAAAACCGTGCCGGCGTTTCTGCTCAGCGAGAATGAGCGCCTGTCCGGGCGTGATCTGCGGCTTTTCCGCCACCGGCGGCGCACTGGCGCGCGCCGCTTCCGCCGCGATGATCGCCGCCGCTTGCGCCGCGCGACGCTCGCCCTCGGCCTTGAATGGAACAAGCAGCCTCGCGTCGCCCACGGCCAGCGCTTTAAGTTCGTCGGCGACGCGGGCGATCACCTGCCGCCAATCTTCGCTCTTGCGCTGGCGGAACAGCCGCATCGTTGGGTACCAGGGATTGTCGTCGCGATCTAGCATCCAGCGCCAATCGGTGACCCAGGGCAGCAGCAGCCAGACCGGCCTGCCGAGCGCGCCGACGAGGTGCGCCACCGATGTGTCAACGGCGATGACGAGATCGAGCGCAGCCGCTGCTGCTGCCGTCTCGACGAAATCGGTAAGCGCCAGCGAAAGATCCTCGATGGTGGGCTTCTGTTTCTTGCTGCGGTTGAGCTTTCTGAGATCGGCGGCGCGCGGGCCGACTTGCAGGCTGACGAAAGATACGCCGGGCATCGCAACCAGTGGCGCCAGCAGTCGCAGGTCGAGCGAGCGCCGGTGATCGTTGACATGTTCAGGATTGCCCGCCCAAACGATGCCGACCTTGAAGCCGGCCATGGGGGCGAGCCGCTTTTGCCAGCGCGCGACTGCCTCTGGCGGCAGCCGCAGATAAGGCACATCGGCGGGAATGGTTTCGAGCCGTGTTTTAAGGAGGCGCGGCAGGCTAAGCAGAATGGTGTCGCAATCGTAAGTCTCGGGCGTACCGCGGTCGCCGAGCACGGCAATGCCGGGGAGACTTTCGCGCAGCAAGGAAACCAGCTGCTGATGCACGCGCAAGGTGACCTTGGCGCCGCGCGCGGTCAAAATCGGCAGATATCGGGCGAACTGGATGCTGTCGCCGAAGCCCTGTTCGGCCTGCACATAAATGTGCTTGCGGGCTAGGTTCTCGCCTTCCCACGGCCGTTCGGGAAAACGCGGGCCCTTGCGCTCGCTCGAGCGCAGGCGCCACTCATATTCGTCCCAGCCTTCGCCCAGGTCGCCGCGCATCAAGAGGAGAATGCCCAATCCGGAATGGGCATTGGCATGGGCGGGCGCCAGGGCGATGGCGCGGCGGAGCGCGTAGGCAGCTTCTACGATGTCGCCGGCATGATGCAAAGTGGTACCGAGATTGGCCCAGGCGTCGGCGTAGTTGGGATTAAGCTCGAGCGCCCGGCGGTACGCCGCGATCGCTTCGGCGTAGCGGCGCAGCGCATAAAAGGCGTTGCCGAGATTGGAATGCGCTTCGACGAAATCGCCCTTGGCTGCGATCGCTTTGCGCTGGGCCAGGATCGCGCCCTCGAAGTCCTTCAGTTCGTACAGGGCGATGCCAAGATTGCTCAGCGCCATTGGCATAGCCGGCTCGATCGCGAGCGCCCGACGGGCTGCGTCGACGGCAAGTTTCGGCCGCCCGGCCAGGCGGAGCATCTCGCCGAGATTGGCATGAAACAGCGCAGTTCGAGGTGCGAGCTTGACCGCGCGCTGAACGTGCTCGATTGCCTCGCCGAGTTTGCCCTTTTGGTGGGCGATCAGGCCAAGGAGATGCTCGGCCTGCGGCTGATCGGCCTCCGCCTGCAGCACGCTATGGCACAAGGCTTCGGCTTCAACGAGGCGATTTTCAGCGCGAAGGCGTTCGGCCTGCTCCAGCGCTTCGCCGAGCGGGATAAGCGTGCCGCTTGCCTGCCCCATCACTTTATTCACGACGGTTCAATAGCATGGCCGCGGACGAGCGGCCATGCTCGGAAATACCGATCAGCGGGCCGTGGCCCCGCTTAGAAAAGCACCACTGCGTGCGCCAGCACTTATCTTCGGGCATGGCCGATCCGGCGGTTTCCGGCAATTGGTGCAGGAGTGACCGAAACGCCACGCCCGGCCAATATAATGTCGTGCGCTCCCTATAATAATGAGTGCTCGCTGGACAGCGGGGGCCGCCGCGAACAAACTAGCTCGCCGCTGTTAGTCTAATGTCCCTTAGGGCGGGCGCCTGGGGGTGTGGCGGCCATATCACGGGCGCGGACAATCGAGCATGATCGTCAGCAAGGGTAATTCGCCCTATAACGTTTCGTCCGGACAGACTGACAGCGGCGACGCTGTCGTCAGCGGCGGCTCGATGTTCGTTCTTTCGGGCGGCACCGCAGAGGCGACAACGGTCAGCTCCGGTGGCTTTCTGACCATCAGCGCTGGCGGAACTGACAGCGGAACCACGCTCGGCGGCAGCGAAATGGTCCGCGGTCTGGATCTCGCGGCGGCAGTCCGCTCGGGCGGTACACTTATTGTCCTGTCCGGCGGCACGACGGATCCAGCAACGATTTCTAGCGGCGGCAGCGAGATCATCAGCGCCGGCGGTACCGACCTTGGTGCGCAGATTTCCGGCGGTACGCAGCTGGTTTACGGCTTGGCCAGCGGCGCCACAGTGTTCAGCGGCGGCTCCAGTTTCGTGCTCGCGCAAGGGCTCGCTGATATGACGACAGTGAGTTCCGGCGGCTCTTTGACCATCGATAGCGGTGGAACGGCCAGCGGCACGATCCTCGTCGGCGGAACGGCGAGCGGTATGGCCGTCGAAAATGTCAACGTCGGCGGCACTGATCTCGGTGCTGTGATTTCGGGGGGCTATCAGGAGGTGGACGGCTTGGCGGTCGACACGACCATCGACGACGGTGGTGATCAAGACGTGGCTGGCACTGCTATCGGCACCACGCTTGCCGACCCCGACGATACGCAGAACGCTACAGAAACCCATACTGCCGGCGGCCCCGGCGGCGCGGTGAATGACGTCACAATCGCGAACGGGGCCACGATTGCGAGCGAAAGTGCGCTGGCCATCAGCACCACGATCGGCAGCGACGACTTGCAGGAGGTTGGAGTTGGCCCCGGTGGCCAAGGCACGGCGAGCATTACCACCGTCGAGAGCGGCGGATCGCAGTTTGTTGGCGTCGAATATGGCTCCGGCGCGGCGATCAGTACCACCGTCGAGAGCGGCGGTACGCAAGCGGTCGCCGTCGAGGGTGGTTCTGGAACGGCGATCGATACGACGATAGCGGGCGGAGTCCAGATCGTCGGAGAGGTGGGCCTCCTTGGCGGCGCTGGTGGTTTCGCCGCGGCGAGCAATACCACCATTGAGAGTCGTGGCACACAGTTCGTGGGCTTTGATGGTGGTTCCGGCACGGCGATCAACACCAGCGTCGGGGGTGGCGGGTGGCAGTATGTCGGATATCGCGGTGGCACCGGGACTGCGAGCAATACCATCATCGAGAGTGCCGGATCGCAGTTTGTTGGCTTCGATGGTGGCTCCGGAACGGCTAGCAACACTACGATCGAAAGTGGCGGATCGCAGTTCGTTGGCGTTGATGCAGGCTCTGGCACGGCGAGCAACACCACCATCGAGAGTGGTGGAGAGCAAATTCTTGGTTTTTTTCAGGGCTCGGCCATTGCCAAGAACACCATCATCGAAAATGGCGGGCTTCAAGATGTTATGAGCTTGGCCGTTGCAACGAGCACCACGATCTTGAGCGGCGGTACCGAGATCATAGGCGCCGGTGGAACGACGAGCAGCACCGCCGTATCGAGCGGCGGTACCGAGACTGTCAGCGCTGGCGGCACCGCTAGCAACACCATTGTGTCGAGTGGCGGTCAGCTCTGGGTGTCGTCCGGCGGCATCGCCGATTCGACCCGGATTTTGGCCGGCGGCACGGAGATCGTCTCTGCCGGCGGCACCGATCTGGGCGCGCAAGTTTCCCGCGGCACACAGATCGATTCCGGGTTTGCCAGCGGCTTTACCGTATTGAGCGGGGGGACCGAGGTTATTGTGTCCGGCAGTACCGCCAGCGGTACGGTATCGGCCGGCGGCACGCTTGAGGTATTCAGCGGCGCGGTGATCAGCGGCGTGCGTTTGTTGGCGGGCGCCATTGAGGAGATCGCTGCCGGCAATACCGCCAGCGGCTCGGTTGGCAGCGGCGTCACCGATGAGGTCGGCAACGGCGGCGTCGCCTCCGGCGTCATTATATTGGGCGGCGGCAAGTTGATTGTCGCTACTGGCGGCACTGCGAGCGGCACGATTGTGTCGAGCGGCGGTAGCGAGATCGTTGCCGGCGGCATCGCCAGCGGCACCATGATCGCCAAGGGCGGCATCACCGTCGTTTCGTCGGGCGGGACCGCGATCAATACCTCGGTAGGAAGCGGCGGCACCGAGATCGTCTCATCCGGTGGCACCGACGATGGCGCGCGGATCTCCGGCGGCACGCAATTGGTCTATGGTTTGGCGAGCGGCGCCACCGCATTTTCCGGATCGCAAGTGGTGGAATCCGGCGGCACCGCCAGCAGCACGGTCATCTCCGGGGGTAGCGGCTTTACGGTATTGAGCGGGGGGACCGAGGTTGTTGCGTCGGGTGGTACCGCCAGCGGCACGGTGTCGGCCGGCGGCACGCTCGAGGTATTCAGCGGCGCGGTGATCAGCGGCGTGCATTTGCTGGCGGGCGCCATTGAGGAGATCGCTGCCGGTAATACCGCCAGCGGCTCGGTTGGCAGCGGCGTCACCGATGAGGTCGGCAACGGCGGCGTCGCCTCCGGTGTCATTATATTGGGCGGCGGCAAGCTGATTGTCGCCACCGGCGGCACCGCGAGCGGCACGATTGTGTCGAGCGGCGGTAGCGAGATCGTTGCCGGCGGCATCGCCAGCGGCACCATGATCGCCGAGGGCGGCACAGCGATCGTGTCGTCGGGCGGCGTGGCGATTGATGCCATCATCAGTAGCGGCGGCACGCTGCGCGTACTTTCTGGCGGTGTTGCCGATCCGGCGACGATCTCCTCTGGCGGCACCGAGGTCGTCTCGTCGGGCGGCACCGACCTTGGTGCGCACATCTTTGGCGGGACGCAGCTCATTTACGGCTTGGCTAGCGGCGCCACAGCTTTCTCGGGTGCACAATTCGTCGAATCCGGTGGCATTGCCAGCGGCACGACGCTGTCGGGCGGCAGTGAGGTCGTCAGCTTGGGCGGCAAGGATTTCGCCGCGCAGATCTCCGGCGGTACGCAACTCGACTACGGCCTCACCAGCGGCATAACCGTCTTTGCCGGCTTGCAGGTGATCGAGGCGCATGGCACCGGCGGTGGCGCCGTTCTCAGCGGCGGCAGCGAAATCGTCTCGGCCGGTGGCACCGATCTGGGCGCGCAGATTTCCGGCGGCACGCAGCTCGATTACGGTTTTGTCAGCGGCGTCACCGTGTTCGCCGGCGAGCAGGTGATCGAGTCGCATGGTACCGGCGGTGCCGTCGTCCTCAGCGGCGGCAGCGAAATCGTCGCGCGCAGCGGGCTAATCTCCGCGAGCAAAACCGGCGTGCTCGTCTCCGGTGAGGTCGCGTTCTCCGGCGGTATCCTCAACTCCGGCACGATCTCCTCAACCGACGAGTATGGTATTTACGTTGACAAGGTGACGAGTTTCTCCGGCGGCATCGTCAATGCCAGCGGCAGCATAATCAAGGCCAACGACTCGGCGATTTATATCGATGACAGTGGCACGTTCAGCGGCGGCGTCTCCAATGCCGGCACGCTGTCCGCCGGTGACGGCATCGAACTTTCCAGTGTCGCCCAGTTCGGGGTCGCCAGCGCCGGCGGCGGCATCGTTAACACCGGCAGGATTTCAGCGGCCTACGACGGCGTTGACCTCGACGATGTTGGAAATTTTCTCGGCGGCATCAGCAACACCGGCACGATTTCGGACAAGGATGTGGGCGTCGAAGTCGACTACGTCGGCACCTTGTCCGGCGGCATCCTCAATTCCGGCACGATCTCGTCAACCAGCCGCCAGGGAATTTACCTTTATCAGGTGACGAGCTTCTCCGGCAGCATCGTCAACGCCAGCGGCGGCACGATTACGGCTGCAGACTCGGCCATTGATATCGACGACAGTGGTACGTTCGGCGGTAGTGTTTCCAATGCCGGAACGCTGTCCGCCGAGTACGGCATCGATCTGACCACCGTCGCCCAGTTCGGCCTCGCCAGCGCTGGCGGCGGCATTGTCAACAGCGGCAAGATCTCAGGGGCCCGTTCCGGCATTTACCTCAAAGAGGTTAGCAATTTCCTCGGCGGCATCAGCAACACCGGTACAATCTCGGCAACCGATGACGATGGCATTGAACTCGTTGAGGTGACGAGCTTCTCCGGCAGCATTGTCAATGCCAGCGGCGGAACGATCGCGGCCAAATACTCCGCGATTTATATCGATGACAGTGGCACGTTCAGCGGCGGCATCTCCAATGCTGGCACGTTGTCCGCCGAGTTCGGCATCGATCTCACGACCGTCGCCCAATTCGGAGTCGCCAGCGCCGGCGGCGGCATTGTTAACAGCGGCAAGATTTCAGCGGCCGACGACGGCATTTTAGTCAAAGAGGTCGGGAATTTTCTTGGCGGCATAAGCAACACCACTACGATCTCGGCCGGCCGCACCGGCCTCTATCTGAGCGAGAACGCGACCTTCCAGGGCGGCATCTTCAATGCCAGTGGCGGTAATATTTCGGGCAGCGAATACGGCCTCTATCTTTACGACAATACGACCTTCCTCGGCGGCATCGTCAATAGCGGCACGCTCACCGGGCATAGCGATTACGCCATTTATATCGATGGCGAGGGCGGCGGCTCGCTGTTTTCAGGCGGCATCGTCAACGCCGGCAAGGTTTCGGCTGGTAAGTCGGCTATCCTAATCGAAGATGTCAGCACCATCTCCGGCGGCATCACTAATTCAGGAACCATTTCGGGCGGGTTTTATGGCATTAACATAACCCGGGATGGCGTCTTTACCGCGTCAGCAGGCGGCGGCATCGTCAACAGCGGTTCGCTTGTTGGTTACGACGAGGGCATCTATGTAGAGCGCAGCTCGCAGTTCTCCGGCGGGATCGTCAACGCCGCTTCCGGCGTGATCAGCGCCGTCCGGTATTCCGCCATCGTCGTATACGACGTATCTACCTTCGCCGGTGGCATCAGTAATGCCGGCACCGTCGTCGGCAACGGCAGTTACGGCGCCATTGACATTTACACCGATGGCGCTTTTTCCGGCGGCATTACCAATACCGGTACGATCAGCGCGGTCGGGGCGTCCGGCATTGAGATTTACGGCACCACGACCTTCGCCGGCGGCATTGTCAACAGCGGCAAGCTCTTTGGTCGCGACGAGGGCATCTCTGTAAGGAGCGGTTCCGAGTTCTCAGGCGGCATCGTCAATGCCGTTTCCGGCGTGGTCAGTGGCGGCCTGTATTCCGCAATCGAGGTATACGACGTATCTACCTTTGCCGGCGGCATCACCAATCAGGGCACCGTCGTCGGCAACGGCAGCTATGGCGCGATCGACATTTACACCGATGGCGTTTTTTCCGGCGGCATTACCAATGCCGGCACGATCAGCGCGGTCGGGGCGTCCGGTATTGAAATTCACGGAACTCCGAGCTTCACCGGCGGCATCGTCAACTCGAGCGGCGGCAAGATCGCTGCCGCCGCCAGCGCAATCCTGATCTCGGGCGCCTTGGCCTTTACCGGCGGCATCACCAATGCCGGGGCACTATCGGGGAAGAACGGCATCGTCATTGCCGACAGTACTATCGCCGGCGGCATCGTCGATTCTGGCAACATCGCCGCGACCAGCCACGGCATCATCATCGACAGCGCGAGCGAGGTTTTGGCGACCGGCACGGCGATCGACATCGCCGGTAAGACCTTCACCGGCGGCATCACCAATGCCGGAACGATCTCTGGTTCAAACGGCATCATCATCGCCAGCGCCTCAGGCGTGAGCATCGTCGATAACGGGGCAATCCTCGCCGCCGGCGGCACCGCGATCGAGTTCAACGGCTCCGGCAACACGCTGACGCTCGGCACGAGCTATACGATCAGCGGCCTTGTCGATCCGCAGTCGGGCAGCAACACGCTCATCCTTGCCGGCAGCGGGTCGGCGTCGATCGATGAAGCGCAGTATCTCGGCTTCACCAACTTCCAGATCAGCGGCGGCAATTGGACGCTCACCGGAAGCGGTGGCGGCTGGAATATCGACTCAGGCGCCACCGCCGAGGTGGCGAACGGCGCCGTTCTTAACGCCTCGTTCGTGCATGGCGGTGCGATGCTGGTGGTCGAGTCCGGTGGCACGATTAGCGGCGTCACCATATCGAGCGGCGCCACGCTTGAGCTCGATGGCGGTAGCACTGCGAACTACACGCTTAGCACCGGCGTGATATTCGCCGCCGGTTCCGATTACGTATTCACCGGCATCGTGTCCGCCGGCGCCACCGTCGAGATTCTGTCCGGCGGCAGTGCCAGCGGCGGCACGGTCTCCGGCAAGCTGATCATTTCCTCCGGCGGCGTGGATTCTGGCAGCAGGGTCGCCAAGGGCGGTGTCCTTTCTGTCGTCTCCGCGGGCGACACCGTCAGCGCGATTATTTCCGGCGGCACCGAGATCGTCTCCGCCGGCGGCAGCGACGTCGGCGCCGCGGTAGGAAGCGGCGGCAAACTC
Organism: uncultured Alphaproteobacteria bacterium; assembly: GCA_963747855.1. GTDB lineage: Bacteria > Pseudomonadota > Alphaproteobacteria > Rhizobiales > Xanthobacteraceae > BOG-931. The sequence goes on along the minus strand of CAVVGN010000001.1, from coordinate 586,230 downwards.
ATTATCTTGGCGGGCGGCACCGACAGGACGGCGAGCATCGGCTCTGGCGGTACCGAGATCGTATCTTCGGGGGGCACCGCGGTCAGCGCTACGGTGGCAAGCGGCGGCGAGCTGATCGTTCTGTCCGGCGGCAGCGCGGTCGATCCGACGGTGTCGAGCGGCGGCACGGCGGTCAATTCCCGGGGTGGCAACCTCGATGTGCAGGTCAGCGGCGTTGATGACGGAACGCTGACCAATTCTGGCACCATCAGCGTAGCGAACGGGGCGAGGCTGACCGTCAACGTCGCAACGCTTAGCAATGCCGGCGCTATTGATGTCGCCAGCGGCACCGCGACCATCGAAGGCATTGTCGACAACACCACCAGCGGACTACTGCTGGCTTCCGGCAACGCTGCACTCATTATTCTTACCGGTGCCACCATCTCCGGCGGCACGCTGGCGACGTCGGTCAGTGGTGTGATCGAGACCGAAAGCGGCGCCAGCGCGACGATCCGCGGTGCCACCGTCGCGGCATCGAGCCTGGTCGAAGCGATCAGCGCCAGCACGCTGACGCTCTCGGGTGGTACGATCGGCGCTGGTGCGACCGTCGAGACGACCAGCAGCGGCACGGCAATTGTCAGCGGCACCGTCACCAATTCCGGCACGCTGTCGGCGAGCGGCGCCGGCAGCGAGATCGAGATCGTCAGCGGCGCCGTGGTCAACGGCGGTTCAGTTGAGGTCGGCAACGGCATTGTCGATATCGTCGGTACCGGCAGCGAAAGCATCAGCTTCCTGTCCACCGGCAGCGGCGGGCTTGAGATCGCCGATAAGGCCGGCGCCACCAGCGCCTATGCCGGCAAGATCTCCGGCTTCGGCGGTGTAAACCACGCCGACACCACACAATATATCGATCTCACCAGCGTCACCTCCGGCGCCGATATCAGCTTCAACTACACCTCCGCCAATACCTCCAACACCAGCGGAACGCTGACGGTTTCCAACGGCAGCACGCTGGAGGCCAGCATCCAATTTGTCGGCAGCTACACGTCCGGCGATTTCCACATCGTCTCCGGCAGCAACGGCACCGTCGCAATCACCGATCCCGGTGTGTCGAGCGGCGGCTCGGTGCAAAGCGCCAATCTCGCGCTGTTCGGCAACTACATTGCCGCGAGCTTCGTCACTGCTGCCGGCGGGCAAGGCGGCACGGTCGTCAGCGAGGCTGCGCAGCCCGCAAACCAGCAGACGATGTTGACGCATCCGCACGTTTGAATGACGAAGGCCGGCTTGCACTAGTGATGCTGTTTATTGCCGCCGCCTCCGGTTCGCGCGGCGGCGCCAGCGTTGGTACCTCATGAGATATTTGCGTTCCGATTTGCATTTCGATTGACGTTTGCGTTTGTATTTACATTTCGATTGACGTTAGGGAAAAGTCATCCAACCCAACCGGCGGGCGGGTAGCGCATCGGCCATGCTGGAGGCGTTTATCCAAAAAATCCAAGCCGTCGCGTGCATGGAAGAGAGAGCCGGGTTGTCCGCGGCGTGAACCAAACCTTAAGGTTAACAATCAATGATGGCGGGCGCAGCACAGTCAGGTTTCAGCGAGCCGAGCAAATACCAGCCCGATGTACCGATTGTTTATGTGCATTTGGGTGATCGGGGTCGTGCGCGCGGCCGCAGCGGCAGATATGGATGCCGCCTATCTGCGCGGGTCGGATGCTTATGAGGTGACCGGCACCAATCGGGTGCAGCAGGTTACAACTCCCTGGTATCCGGCGGATGCTTTGGCGCCATCTTACCCGGTGAAGGAGATCGCAGCTGCCCCACTAATCTGGTTGTGGACAGGGTTCTACGGCGGCGTCCACCTCGGCGCAGTCGCGGGCACTGCGAATTTTTCTAATCCGTTCGGTTCTTCGATTTTCGGAGATAGCGTAACCACCCCAGGTTTCTTGGCTGGCGGCCAGGTTGGTTACAACTGGCAAGTGCCGCGTTCACCGTGGGTGTTTGGCTTCGAAGCCGACCTCAACTGGTTGGACTCCGATGGAACCAACACCTGTCTGGCGTTCTCCGGCCTCTTTGTCTCAGCCAATTGCCGGGCGCAGCCCAACATGATGGGCGATCTAACAGCGCGGGCCGGTTGGGCATATGGCCGTTCCAACCACAGCCTGCTTTATGTCAAAGGCGGAGCCGCCTTCGTCCATAATGCGATTGATATTGCAACGAACGCAACCCCGGGCTTTCTCCTTGCTCCTCTCACCACCAGCTCGAGCTACACGAAAGTCGGCTGGACCATTGGCGCTGGCGTGGAACATGCGATAACACCAGCTTGGTCGGTGAAACTCGAATACGACTATGTCGGTTTGGGCGAAGAAACTGTCGCGACACCGCCGGGCCTTGTCCAACCCACTGCAGGAGTAAACGCATATAATCTCACGCCTGCTGCTACTTCGCACGTGACCCAGAATTTCCAAGAAGTTGAACTGGGCCTGAACTATAAATTCGGGGTGGACCCATCGGCCCAGTGGGGTCCGGCGGCATCGGCCTTTCCCGTCAAGGCGCCTGTTATCATCGTCCTGCCCGGCTGGGAATTCGAGGCGGGCGTGCGCGACTGGTATAGCAGCGGCAGATTTCAAAAAGACTTAGGAGATTCCTCCGGTTCAGCATTAGCAAACATTCTCATTTCGAGACTAACCTATAATACGACGGCTGACTCGGGCGAGTTGTTTGGCCGGATAGAAACTCCGCAGAACGTATTTGTGAAAGGCAATATCGGGGTTGGTTCACTTTTAGGCGGCCACATGAACGACGAGGATTGGGCCTTATTCGGTGGCACAGTCCCCTACTCAAATACATTGTCTGCCCCGGTTGGAGGGGGCATTAACTACGCGACCTTGGATCTTGGGTATGATTTTTTCCGCGGACCTGGTTACAAACTGGGCGCGTTCGTTGGCTACAATTATTACAAAGATGATATGAGCGCATACGGCTGTGCGCAGATCGCCAATCCGTTGTCCGATTGCAGTTCCGCAATCCCCGGCTCGGTTCTCGTCGTCACGGAAGACGATACATGGAAGTCGTTCCGCATCGGCGTCAATGGCGAAATCATGATAACTGATCGGTTCAAGCTAGGAGCTGACGTTGCCTATCTGCCGTACGTCGAATTCAACGGAACTGACGATCACGTATTGAGAACTCTGACAATACAAGAGTTGGGCGCGGGAACAGGGGTGCAATTCGAAAGCATTCTGTCTTACCTGATCACCGAGCAATTCTCCGTAGGCGTTGGTGGGCGTTACTGGGCGATGTGGACGACGAGGAATACAGTCGCTGATTTCGCCGGCGCACCATGTCCTTGTCAGACACAGCCCGCTAAGACTGAGCAATATGGCGTCTTCGTGCAACTAGATTATAGCGGGCTCGGCTCATTGCTTGAGGGGTTCAGGTAGCAAGTTTCCTTGCGGGTCCCGGCGCGAACTGGATCGAAGCCGGCGCCGTCGTCCAGTCTATGTTCATTCGCTACGCGCCATCTAGCCTCTTGGCCGCCCGCGCGCCCATGGTATCGAAGCGTGCATGAAGCGGCTTGCCGGGCAAAAAAGCACGACCTTCATGGCCGGGCGACGCGCTGATCGTAGGTGTGGTTTTGCTCGACTGGGGCGAACTCGGGCGCTACTAGAAACCCTATGAGCGATTGATGACGCATTGGGGCCGCGTGCTTCCGGCGGGCAGCTTTCTTGAGGTGCGCTATGAAGAGCGTCGTCGCAGAGTTGCGGATCCGAAAAAACACTTGGGTGTGGAGCCCTTACCGCCGAGGCCTGGACAATCGCGCCCAGTGACTGAAACGCCACGCACGTATAATATAATGCGATGCGCAGCTTATAATTAATGTAAGGCAGGCTGGACAGCGGGTGGACATTTTACCAAGCTAGCCGTGAGTGAGCCGTCGACGGGTCCGGCTAGTCGAGCGGCGGGGACAAATCATGGCCTTTGTGTCAGGGCCAACCGATTTTATCGGCGTTCCTTTCGCCCTAGTGATCAGCGGCGCCACCTTCAGCCGCGGCCTGCATCGATGTGACCGCGAGCGATTGAGGGCGTTATCGATGATTGCGCCGAGCCTGCAGCTGATCCACCTTCGATTGTCCTGAGAGGCACCGTTGGCTTACACCGGGCCATACCCTCACGCGTCCTCTGCCGGGCCGGTGCCATGACCAGCCCAGTGGTGGTCAGCGGCGTCTCGTCGTTCGGCGGTGGGATCGTCACCACCGGCACCATCCTGCTCTCGGGAGCGAGCGGCAACGGCATAACAGTCGATCAAGTCTCGACTTTCTCGGGCGGTATCACCAACAGCGGTACGATCTCACGGGTCGGTATCGGCGCGATTGGCGGCATCGTCGTCTATAGCGCCGTCATCGTGTCCGGCGGAATCACCAACACCGGCACGATTTCGACATTTGAGGGCATTGGCGCCCACGCCGTGTCGACCTTCAGTGGTGACGTCGTCAACGGCGGAACGATTTCCACCAAGAATCAGGCTCTGGATTTTGGAAATATCAGCCTGTTCTCCGGCGACATTGTCAACACCGGCAGCGGCAACATCTTCGCCGCCAGCAACAGCGCCATTGCGCTCGCAAGCATTTCGACTTTCGCCGGCGGCATCACCAACACCGGCTCCATCACAGCCGGCGCCGACTTTGCAATTTTCGTCGAAAGCATGACGGTGTTCGGCACATCCGGTGGCGACGGGATTGTCAACAGCGGTACGATTACCTTCAATGACGGCTCGCCCTCGGCCCCGCATATCGGCGGCATCGCCGTTGCCGCAGTGAACACCTTCCTCAACGGCATTACCAACACCGGCACCATTTTCGCGGGGGAAAACCCCGGTATCGAGGTAGCCACTGTTTCGACCTTCGCGGGCGACATCATTAATGCCAGCGGCGGCGCCGTCTCGACACAATTTACTGACATTGAAGTCGGCTCACCCGATGCCAATGTCGGTGTGTTTCTGGGCAACGTCGTCAACAGCGGCACAATCCGATCGACCAGCAGGGACGGCGTACAGGTTCATGACTTCACCGCCTTCCTCGGCGGGATCACTAACAGCGGCACCATTTCGGCTGGCGTCGGCGGTGACGGCATTGAAGTCATAGACGGCCTTCTTGACGGAACTTTCGCCGGTCAAATCGTCAACACCGGCGTCATCTCTGGATTTCACGGCATTGTCGTCAGCAGCGTCACGCTGTTCGGGAATACAAGTACCGGAGGCAGTATCACCAATACCGGGACGATCTCGGGCGCCATTGCTGTCGAATTGGGCGTGCAGCACGTTAGCCTGTTTGATTCGGGCGAGATCGAAACGACAAACTTGACCGCGATCGAATTTGCCGGCGACAGTGGTCCGAGCACGCTCAATACGCTGACGCTGGCGCCGGGATACGTCATCAGCGGCAATGTGAAGGGTGGCGGCAGCGACATCTTGCAGCTTGGCGGCAGCGGTAGTGGCACCTTTGCCTTCAACTCCGTCGGTGCCGGCCAGCAATATACCGGCTTCGCCACCTTCAACGTTATCGGCGGGACTTGGACTGCGACCGGCTCCGGACAGGACTGGACCGTCGACAGCGGCGCCATCCTGCAACTCGCGAACGGCGCCATTCTCGATAGCGGTGCGGTGTCCTCGGGCGGCACGCTGGTCGTGCTCTCGGGCGGCTTCGGCGAGCCGACGAGGGTGGCCAAGGGTGGCACAGTCGTCATCAGCGGTGGCACCGCCGATCTCACAAGTGGCGCGAGCATCTCCGGGCCGGTTATCTTCGCGAGCGGAAGCGGGAGGCTGGAAATCGGCGGCTCGTCGCTGCCGTTCATGTCGGGGCTGGTGATCAGCGGGCTTGCCGTCGGCGACACGATCGATCTCACCAACCTTGCTTTCGCGAACGGCGCGACCGCGACCGCGTCCGGTACCTTCCTCGACGTCACCGTTGGTGCAACGACCTACAAGCTCGGCTTAGGTAGTCCGACGAGCTTCCCCGGCGACCACTTCGCGGTCTCCGGCGATGGCGATACCGGTACCGAGGTTACGCTTCTCAACGGTGGTGGCAGCAGCAGCGGCGGTGGTGTGATCGTCAGCAAGGGCAATTCGCCGTTTATCGTTAGCGGGATCACAAGCGGCGACACCATCGTCAGTGGCGGCACCATGGTCGTCGAAGCGGGCGGCACGGCCAGTAATACGACAATAGCGAGCGGTGGCACGCTCGAGGTCCGGTCGGGCGGCCTGGCCGACCCGACCATCGTTGAAGCCGGCGGCACGGAGATCGTCAGTGCGCACGGTACCGACATCGGCGCGCTGATCTCCAGTGGCACGCAGTTCGTCTACGGTATCGCCAGCGGTGCCACGGCGTTCTTCGATGGCACGCAGGTGATTTCCGGCGGGGCGGCGATCGGCACTACGATCGACGAGGGCACGCAGTATGTCGGCTCCGCGACCGGCAGCGGCACAGCGACTAGCACCATTATCGACGATGGGTTTCAGTTTGTTGGCTACAACGGTGCTCGTGGCGCGGCGACCAGCACCACGATCATTAGCGGCGGCGAGCAGTATGTCGATAGCGGCACGGTGGTCAGCACTACGATCGACTCGGGCACGCAGGTTGTCGGCGATTACGGCGGCGGCAGCGGTGCAGCGATCAGCACTACGATCGGGAGTGGCAGCGAACAGCGCGTCGGCTACGACAACGCCAAGGGCACGGCGAGCAGCACTACGATCTCGAGCGGTGGCACGCAGTATGTCGGTTACCTAGACGTCCTCAGCGGTGGCGGCGCCGCTATCAGCACGACGATACTGGGCGGTGGCACGCAGGCGATCGGCTACTTTTCGGGCAGCGGAACGGCGTCCGGCACCACGATCGCCTCCGGCGGCTACCAGTATGTCGGCGACGATGGCACGGGTACCGCGACCGGCACAACCGTATCCAATGGCGGGGACCAATACGTCGGCTATGTCGGCGGCAGCGGCAAGGCGAGCAGCACCACGATCTCGAACGGCGGCGTGCAATACGTCGGAGACTCCGGCGTTGGGACGGCGATCAGTACAACCATCCTGAACGGCGGCACGCAATATGTCGGCTATTCCGGTGGCACCGGCGCCGCCAGCAACACGATCGTCAGCAGTGGCGGCACGGAAGTCGTGTCGTCGGGTGGTACCGCGACCAGCACCACGATCAGCAACGGCGGTGCGGAGACTGTCAGTTCCAGCGGCATCGCCAGCAACACTATTGTGTCGAACGGGGGCGTGCTTGATGTGCTCTCCGGCGGTATCGCCGATCCGACCCGGATTTTGGCCGGCGGCACGGAGATTGTGTCTGCCGGGGGCACTGACGATGGCGCGCAAATTTCCAGCGGCGGCACGCAGATCATTGAGTTGGGTGGCACCGCCAGCGGCTTTACGGTATTGAGCGGCGGCACTGAGGTCGTGGCGTCGGGCGGTACTGCCAGCGGCACGGTGTCGGCCGGCGGCACGCTTGAGGTATTCAGCGGTGCGGTGATCAGCGGCGTTCATTTGTTGGCGGGCGCTATTGAGGAGATCGCGGCTGGCAATACCGCCAGCGGCACGGTCGGCAGCGGTGTCACCGAAGAGGTCGGCAACGGCGGCGTCGCCTCCGGTGTGGTTATATTGGGCGGCGGAAAGCTGATTGTCGCCACCGGCGGCACGGCGAGCGGAACCATTGTTTCCAGCGGCGGCACAGAGATCGTTGCCGACGGGATCGCCAGCGGCACCATGATCGCCGAGGGCGGCACAGCGATCGTGTCGTCGGGCGGCGCGGCGATTGATGCCATCATCAGTAGCGGTGGTACGCTGCGCGTTCTTTCTGGCGGTGTTGCCGATCCGGCGACGATCTCCTCTGGCGGCACCGAGATCGTCTCATCGAGCGGCACCGACCTTGGTGCGCATATCTCTGGCGGTACGCAGCTCATTTACGGCCTGGCCAGCGGCGCCACAGCTTTCTCGGGTGGACAATTCGTCGAATCCGGTGGCATTGCCAGCGGCACGACGCTGTCGGGCGGCAGTGAGGTCGTCAGCTTGGGCGGCAAGGATTTCGCCTCGCAGATCTCCGGCGGTACGCAACTCGCCTACGGCCTCACCAGCGGCATAACCGTCTTTGCCGGCTTGCAGGTGATCGAGGCGCATGGCACCGGCGGTGGCGCCGTTCTCAGCGGCGGCAGCGAAATCGTCTCGGCCGGTGGCACCGATCTGGGCGCGCAGATTTCCGGCGGCACGCAGCTCGATTACGGCTTTGTCAGCGGCGTCACCGTGTTCGCCGGCGAGCAGGTGATCGAGTTGCATGGTACTGGCGGTGGCGTCGTCCTCAGCGGCGGCAGCGAAATCGTCGCGCGCAGCGGGCTGATCTCCGCGAGCAAAACCGGCGTGCTCGTCTCCGGAGAGGTCGCTTTCTCCGGCGGTATCATCAATTCCGGCACGATCTCCTCGACCGACCAGGATGGTATTTACGTTGACAAGGTGACGAGTTTCTCCGGCGGCATCGTTAACGCCAATGGCGGCACGCTTGCAGGCAAGACCGGCATTGCCATCGCGGATGCGACCATCAGCGGTGCGATCGTCGACTCCGGCACTATTCTGGCGACCAGCCACGGCATCAGTATCGACAGCGCCAGCGAGGTTTTGGCGACCGGCACGGCGATCGATATCACCGGCAAGAGCTTTACCGGCGGTATCAGCAACGCCGGCACGATTTCGGCGACGGCAGGCCACGACGGCATTTTTGTCGAGAGCGCCGGCATCTTCTCCGGCGGCATCAGCAACACTGGGGCCATCGTTGCCGGTAGCACCGCTGTCGAAATCAAGCGTGTCAGCACCTTCCTCGGCGGGTTGGTCAACAGTGGCACGCTCGGCTCGTCGGATGCAGTGGGCGTCTATGTCAGCAGCGTCACCAAATTCGGCAGCAGCGGCGCCGGCGGCATCACTAACAACGGGACCATCGTCGCCGATCACGCCGGCATCGACCTTTTCAATGTCACCACGTTCGCTGCCGGCATCAGCAACAGCGGCAAGATCACCGCCGGCCACGGCGGCATCGACGTCTCGACCGCCGCGGTGTTCGGCACGACCGCTCCCGGCGGCGGCATCACCAATACCGGCACCATCAGCGCCGGCCACAGCGGGATTTTCGTTGGGCACACGGGGGGAGGGTCTGGTGTTGGGACCTTCTTAGGCGGCATTTTCAACAGCGGCCTGATCTCGGCGGCTTATGTCGGCATTGATGTGACCGATGTTCGAACGTTCAGCACGACGGCGGCCGGCGGCGGCATCACCAACACCGGCACCATTAGCGCCGGCGAGACCGGCGTTGAACTGTTCCGGGTGTCGACATTCTTCGGCGGTATCAGCAACAGCGGCACGATTTCGGCGGCCAACGATGGCATCTTTTTCGAAAGCGGCGGGGTATTCTCCGGCGGCATCAACAACACTACGGGCATCACCGCCGGCAGCACCGCTGTTCAAATCGAGCGGGTCGGTACCTTCCGCGGCGGCATCAGTAATAGCGGCACGATTTCGGCGGCCGACGATGGCATCTTTGTCGAAAGCGGCGGGGTGTTCTCCGGCGGGATCAGCAACGCCAGCGGCGGAACGATTATCGCCAGCAACACCACCGGCATCGAGGTGGAAAATATTTCGACCTTCCTCGGCGGCATCAGCAATGCTGGGACGATTGCGGGCCGCGACAACGGCATCCTAGTCGAAAGCGGCGGCGCGCTCTCCGGCGGCATCGTCAATGAAGGGACGATCTCCGGCCTCATCGGCATCGATATTGTCGGCGTCTCCGGCGTCAGCATTTTCGACGGGGGTATGATCGCCGGCTCCGGCGGCACCGCGATCGAATTCGCCGGCAGCGGCAATACGCTCAGTCTCGGATCGGGCTTTGTGATTTCCGGCAAGGTTGATCCGCAATCGGGGACGAATACGCTCGCGCTGGGCGGCAGCGGATCGGCGTCGTTCGATCTCTCGAGCGTCGGCTCGGGCGCGCAGTACGTTGGCTTCACCAACTTCCAGATCAGCGGCGGCAACTGGACGCTGACCGGTAGCGGCAGCGGTTGGAATATCGACTCAGGCGCCAGCGCTGAGGTGGCAAGCGGCGCCGCTCTTAACGCCTCGGTCGTGCATGGCGGTGCCACGCTGGTGGTCGAGTCCGGTGGCACGATTAGCGGCGTCACCATATCGAGCGGCGCCACGCTTGAGCTCGATGGCGGTAGCACTGCGAACTACACGCTTAGCACCGGCGTGATATTCGCCGCCGGTTCCGATTACGTATTCACCGGCATCGTGTCCGCCGGCGCCACCGTCGAGATTCTGTCCGGCGGCAGTGCCAGCGGCGGCACGGTCTCGGGCAAGCTGATCATTTCCTCCGGCGGCGTGGATTCTGGCAGCAGGGTCGCCAAGGGCGGTGTCCTTTCTGTCGTCTCCGCGGGCGACACCGTCAGCGCGATTATTTCCGGCGGCACCGAGATCGTCTCCGCCGGCGGCAGCGACGTCGGCGCCGCGGTAGGAAGCGGCGGCAAACTCATTATCTTGGCGGGCGGCACCGACAGGACGGCGAGCATCGGCTCTGGCGGTACCGAGATCGTATCTTCGGGCGGCACCGCGGTCAGCGCTACGGTGGCAAGCGGCGGCGAGCTGATCGTTCTGTCCGGCGGCAGCGCGGTCGATCCGACGGTGTCGAGCGGCGGCACGGCGGTCAATTCCCGGGGTGGCAACCTCGATGTGCAGGTCAGCGGCGTTGATGACGGAACGCTGACCAATTCCGGCACCATCAGCGTAGCGAACGGGGCGAGGCTGACCGTCAGCGTCGCAACGCTTAGCAATGCCGGCGCAATCGATGTCGAAGGCGGCGGCACCGCGACCATCGAAGGTATTGTCGCCAACACCACCAGCGGACTGCTGTTGGCTTCCGGCAACGCCGCACTCATTATTCTTACCGGTGCCACCATCTCCGGCGGCACGCTGGCGACGTCGGTCAGTGGTGTGATCGAGACCGAAAGCGGCGCCAGCGCGACCATCCGCGGTGCCACCGTCGCGGCATCGAGCCTGGTCGAAGCGATCAGCGCCAGCACGCTGACGCTCTCCGGTGGCACGATCGGCGCTGGTGCGACCGTCGAGACGACCAGCAGCGGCACGGCAATTGTCAGCGGCACCGTCACCAATTCCGGCACGCTGTCGGCGAGCGGCGCCGGCAGCGAGATCGAGATCGTCAGCGGCGCCGTGGTCAACGGCGGTTCAGTTGAGGTCGGCAACGGCATTGTCGATATCGTCGGTACCGGCAGCGAAAGCATCAGCTTCCTGTCCACCGGCAGCGGCGGGCTTGAGATCGCCGATAAGGCCGGCGCCACCAGCGCCTATGCCGGCAAGATCTCCGGCTTCGGCGGTGTAAACCACGCCAACACCACACAATATATCGATCTCACCAGCGTCACCTCTGGCGCCGATATCAGCTTCAACTACACCTCCGCCAATACCTCCAACACCAGCGGCACGCTGACGGTTTCCAACGGCAGCACGCTGGAGGCCAGCATCCAATTTGTCGGCAGCTACACGTCCGGCGATTTCCACATCGTCTCCGGCAGCAACGGCACCGTCGCAATCACCGATCCAACCGTGTTCACCGTATCGGCATCCACTGTGTCCTACGGCGACACGGCGTTGCTGCAGGCCATCAATAGTGCCAGCAATGGCGACGTTATTCAGATCATCGGCAGCGGCCAGATCGCTTTGTCGGAGCCTCTGACGATCGACAAGGACATAACCATCGAAGGGCAGCTTTTGCCGAACGGGACGCCGAGTGTGACGATCGAGGCGGCCGGTTTGGGGACGAGTCCAGGTTCCTTCGCCGATACCAGCAGCGCGCTCATCACGATTGCAAACGGCACGAACGTTTCGATCAGCAATCTAATTATCGCCGGCGCCGGCGAAACGTCGGCCGCGCCGGACGGGGCCGATGGTGACGATGGCGATGATGGCGAGGACGGCGAGGATGGCACCGGCGACGGTGGCGGTAATGGGACTGCGGGCGGCAACGGCGTCGGCGCCACGCCGAATGCGGACAATGCGATCGGCGCGATCGCCAATAACGGCATACTAACGCTCACCAATGATTACGTGCACGGAGCCGCGGTCGGCGGCGACGGCGGCGCTGGGGGGGCCGGCGGCAACGGCGGCGCCGGCGGCAGTGGCGGCAGCGGAACGAGCGGGGGCGACGTAGCCGGCACCGGCGGTAACGGCGGGGTAGGCGGGCTGGGCGGATCTGGCGGCGACGGTTCCAACGGAGGAAATGCAACCGGCGCGATCTACAATTCGATCGGCGCCACGCTGAAATCTTTCCGACACTATCATTGCCGATGCTTCGGCGTTGGGCGGCAAAGGCGGTGGTGGCGGTGATGCCGGCTACGGCGGCGCCGGCGGCGCCGGTGGCGCGGGCGGCAGCGTCCTTAACGATCAGGTCAGCGGCGCGGGCACTGGCGGCGATGGTGGCGATGGCAATGACGGTGGCGATGGTGGCAACGGCGGCGACGGCGGCTCGGCTGTCGGCGCTCTTTACAATTTGGGCACTATCAATGTTGCCGGAGCGGCACTGCTCTATTTTGACGACGCGAGTGCTGGCAGCGGCGGCAAGGGCGGCAATGAGGGAGGCGTCGGCGGCGGCGGCGATGGCGGAGCGGGTGGGTACAACGGGTTAGGCTTCGGTCCCCCAGGCAATTCCGGTGATGACGGCGAGTCTCCAGGCGAAAACGGAATTGACGGCACGGTTGGAACCGCAACGCCATACGTTCAGCAAGACGGATCGGTCGCCGGCACGTTGACGATCGAAGACCAACCGACCAATCTCGTCGGCGCCGCCTATTTCACGTTTGCCCAGACCCAGCCGCAGGCGGCGGTAATCCAACTCAGCCCGACCACCACCTCCGTCACGTTCACCTATCAGGTCGACATGGTTGGCGATACCGCCGACGGCGGGTCGGTTGAGTGGACAGTCGTCGGCCCGAGCCAGGGCGATTTTGCCGGTAACGTAAATTCGGGAACGTTGTCCTTTTCCAGTGCCACCGGCGCCATCTATGGATTCAACGGGATTGAGGAATCCTTCTCCTTCACGCTCGACGTCGATCCGTCCGTTCCGGAGGAGAACTTTTCCGTTGTGCTGTCGAACCCCGGCGGACTGGGCACACAAACAAGCCCGCAGGGCGTTCTCGGTGCATCCATCAGCTTGGAACAGACCGTCAGTGGCAGCGAGCCGACGGCGACGATCAGCGGCGTTGCCTCGACGCCGCCGGGCGGCGGCAGTGTCGGCCTCGGCCAGCCCATCAAGATCGATCTCGATATGAACGAGGCGGTGACGGTGGGCGGAACGCCGACGCTTAAGCTCAGCGACGGCGGCACGGCAACCTACAATGCGTCGGCATCGACTCCGACGAGCGGGGTGCTCGAGTTCGACTACACGGTGGCGAGCGGCCAGAACACGTCCGATCTCGAAATTAGCAGCGTGGGTCTGACAAGCGGCGCTTCGGTCAAGGATTTGGCAGGCGAAGCCGCGAATCTGACGTTGACTGCCGCAGAGGAGGACTTGCATCTCGTCATCGACAGCGTTCCACCGAAGGTAAGCACAGCGACTGCGATCGCCTCGCCGTCCGGGACTGAGGTCGCGAGCGGCGGCACGGTCGCTATCACGCTCGACCTAAGCGAAGCGGTCGCGGTCAACGGCGGCGGACCGGTGCTCGAGCTCAACGACGGTGGCACTGCGGCCTATGTGAGTGCTGCGAATGCCAGCGCCCTGGTGTTCACCTATTCTGTCGGCAACGAAGCCACAGCAGATCTCACGATCACCGGCGTCGAAAGCGGCGGCACGGTTACCGATTCCGCCGGCAACACGCTGTCCGCCAATCTCGCGTCTGCGCTCAATATCGCGGTCAATGCCGATTTATGGGCGCATGGCAGCAGCGGTAACTTCAATACCGGTGCCGCATGGACCTTGAGCGCGCCTCCGACCTCCAGTGAGGAGGCCGCGATCAATGCCGCCGGCACTTATACGGTTTCGGTCGGCAGCGGCGTCGGCACAACCGTCGCCGCACTCAGTATTAGTGACAAGACGGCGACGCTGTTGATCACCGGCGGCGGCATGCTGTCGGCGCTCAGTGGCACCGGAAACGACGCCAATAGCGGCACCATCATCGTGCGGAGCGGCGGCGCTCTGGAGATCGGCGGGACTTTCACGAACTCTGGAACGATAGCCGTTAGCGGCGGCGCGCTCTTTATAGGTTCCGGGGCGACGCTGCAGGGCGATGGCACGGTTGAATTGATGTCGGACGGCACGGAGTCAATCGGCGCGGGGGCTATGACCGCGAGTGCGGCGATCTCAGGCGGCACGCAATTGGTCTACGGCTTCGGCTTCGGCGCTACGGTGTCGAGCGGCGGCACGCAAGCGGTCGAAACGGGCGGCAGCGCGAGCGGCACCGTGGTCAAGGCCGGCGGCACGCTCGAGATCTTCAGCGGTGGCACCACCAGCGGCCGCACCATCTCGGCGGGCGGCATCCTCGAAGCCGCGCGCGGCGGCGTGATCGGCGGCACCGCCAGCAGCGGCGCCGTATTCGAAGTCGGCAACGGCGGCACCGCCTCCGGTGTAAACGTGCCCGGTGGCGGCAAGCTGATCGTCGCGTCCGGCGGCACGGCGAGCGCCACTTTTGTGTCGAGCGGCGGCACCGAGCTTGTTTCTGCTGGTGGCAGCGACAGCGGCACGACCATCCTCAAGGCCGGCACCGAGATTGTGTCGTCGGGCGGCACGGCGAGCGGCGCCACTATCGAGAGCGGCGGCGTGCTGATCGTTTCGTCCGGCGGCACGGCGGATCCAGCAACGATTTCCGGCGGCGGGGCCGAGATCGTCTCAGCGGGCGGCACAGACGACGGCGCCGTGATTTCCAGCGGCGGCACGCAGGTTGTTTACGGCCTTGCCAGCGGCGCCACCGACCTCGGCGGCACGCAGATCGTCTCCTCTGGCGGTGTCACCACCGGCACGACTGTGTCTGGCGGCAGCGAGGTTGTCAGGGCGCATGGCACCGACGCCGGCGCGATCATAAGCGGCGGCAGTCAGCTGGTTTACGGCTTGGCCGGTGGCGACGCGGTCTTTAGCAATGGCGCGCAAGTGGTCGATAGCGGCGGCACGGCAAGCGCCACGATCCTCAGTGGTGGGACCGCTACTATTTCCGCCGGCGGGCGCATCATTAGCGCCACGATCGTCAGCGGTGGCGGCGCGGACGGCAAGACGATCGTCTCGGGCGTGGCCGATTCGACCACCGTCGGCGGCTTCGGGGAACAATTTATTTTTGCCGGCGGTACGGCGGTGGACACCACCGTCAATAGTCAGGGCTCAGAATTTGTTAACTCGGGCGGCACCGACATCGGCGCGACAGTGAACAGCGCCGGAGCTTTATTCGTTGGTTTCGATGCGGTCACGATTTCGACCACGCTCGCCGGCGGCGGCTCAGCCGACCGCGGGGAGGAGATCGTAGGCGGCGGCGGTCGCGTTTCCCATACCGTGATCTCAGCTGGTGGCTTGTTGTTTATTGATCAGTCGGGCGGTGTCGCTGTCTCGACCACCGTGCTTAGCACCGGCTTCGGTTCCGCCAATGGTGGCCTGACTCTCATGGGCGGAACCGCCAGCAGCACCGTTCTGAGCAACGGCGGTCAAGAACGTGTCTTGTTAAGCGGTCGCGATGTCAGTGCGACCATCTTGTCAGGCGGCGGGCAGTTTGTCTCTTCCGGCGGCGTCGCCAGCAGCACCACAATCTCCGGCGGCGGCGCGGAAACCGTGTCCTCCGGTGGCGCGACGACCAGCACGACGATCTTGAGCGGTGGCACGGAAGTCGTGTCGTCCGGCGGCACCGCGATCAGCACCACGATCAGCAATGGCGGGGTAGAGGCTGTCAGTTCCAGCGGCATCACCAGCAACACCATCGTATCGAACGGCGGTACGCTGACCGTGCAGTCTGGCGGCACTGCCGATCCGAGCAGGATTTTGACGGGCGGCACCGAGATCGTGGTTTCGGGCGGCACCGATCTCGGCGCCCAAGTATCCGCCGGTGGCACGCAGATCATTGAGTTCGGGTGGTACCGCCAACGGCGCTACGGTTTTGAGCGGCGGCAAGCAGGCGGTTGAAGCCGGCGGCACCGCGAGCGGCACGATCGTATCGGCCGGCGGCACGCTCGAAGTGTTCAGCGGTGCCGTCGTCAGCGGCGATCACCTGCTGGCGGGCGCCATTGAGGGGGTCGCGGCTGGCGATACCGCCAGCGGCACGGTCGGCAGCGGCGTCACCGACGAGGTCGGCAACGGCGGCGTCGCCTCCAGTGTGACGTTATCGAGCGGCGGCAAACTGATTGTCGCCACCGGCGGCACCGCGAGCGGCACCAATGTGTCGAGCGGCGGCAGCGAGATTGTTGCCGGCGGCACTGACAGCGGCACCACTATCTCTAAGGGCGGTACTGAAATCGTGTCGTCGGGCGGCACGGCATCCAATACGACGATCTACTCAGGCGGCGCGCTGTTCGTTGTTTCCGGTGGGCTCGCCGATCCGCTCACAATTTCGGCCGGCGGCACCGAAATTGTCTCCACTGACGGCACCGATGACGGCGCGCACATCTCCGGGGGCACGCAGCTGGTTTATGGTCTCGCCAGCGGCGCCACCGCCTTCACCGGCTCACAGGTGGTTGAGTTCTGGCGGCGTCGCCAGCAGCACGACTTTGTCTGGCGGCAGCGAAATCGTAAGCGCCCACGGCCTTGCCTTGGGGGCAACGATAGCGAACGGTGGCGCACTGAAGGTCTTAAGCGGCGGCAGTGCCATCGGTTTCACGATCGACTCCGGCGGCATGGCGATCGTTTCCGGGGGCGGCGTCGCCGACGTACAAGTGAGCGCGGCGGATTCCGGGACTTTGATCAATTCCGGAACCGTCAATGTCGCCGACGGCGGGACACTGACGCTGGCCGATGCGACCGTCTTTAACGCCGGCTCCATCAATCTTTCAGGAATCACTTCCGGGACGACATTGCTGCTCAATGGAAACGTGACGCTCTCCGGCGGCGGCAAGGTGTCACTGTTAGGCGATGGAAACAATACCATCACCGATAGTGGCACCAGTGCGACTCTGACCGTCCTCAGCAACACCATCTCGGGCGTCGGCACGATCGGCGACGGCAGCGATGACCTGACATTGATCAACAGCGGCACCATCGACGCCGACATCCGGTCGTCGTCAGGCCTGAATATCGAGATTGGCACTAACACACTCACCAATGCAGGAACGCTGGAAGCGACCGGTGACGGCTTTCTGTCCGTGTCCGCCACCCTCGCCAACTCCGGCACGGTGCAAGCGAGCGGGGATAGTGGCGTAGTCATCTCCGGTGCCGTCACCAATTCCGGCACGGTGCTCGCGAGTGGGGACGGCTTTGTCGATATCTTCGGTACCGCCACCAATTCCCGCACGGTGGAAGCAACCGGTGATGGCGCTCTATTCATCTCCGGTGCCGTCGTTAACGACAATACCATCGACGCATCGGGGGCCACGTTGCTGAGCTATGGCTTGGTGGAAATCGTCGGCCCGCTCACCAATTCCGGTACGGTGGAAGCGACCGGCTACGTTGTTATCTCCGGCGCCGTGATCAACACCAACACGATCGAGGCATTGGGCGCCTATGGTGAGGTTTCTGTTAGCGGCACGGTTACCAATGCCGACGGCCTTATTCTGGCCTCAGGCGGCTCCGCATTGGTCGATATCGACGGCGCTACCATCTCGGGCGGCACGCTGAAGACGTCCGGCAGTGACGCCATGATCGGTGTGGTCTATGGTGGAAGCGGCGCGATCATCAGCGCCACCATTGCGGCCGACTCGCGTCTCGAAGCCACGGCCATCGGCACCAGCAGCGGCACCCCCAGCGGCAGCATCCTACTATTGAGCGGCGGTACGATCGACTCGGGCGCGATTGTCGAAGGCACGAGCGGCGGTACGGCGAATATCGTCGGCCCGCTCACCAATTCGGGAACGCTGGAAGCGACGGGCACCGGTGACCTTGTTGTCAGCGGTACTGTGATCAATTCGGCCGCTGGTATGATCTTGGCCTCAGGTGACGGTGCGCAGGTCGATTTCGACGCCGCCACAATCTCCGGCGGCACGGTTGAGGCCTTGAGTAGCGGCACTCTGACGCTGAGCGGCGGCACGATCGGTTCGGGCACGCTGGTCGAGACCCTAAGCGGCGGCACCGCGTTGGTGAGTGGCACCGTCGCCAATTCCGGCACGCTGCTCGCAAGCGCCTCCCATAGCCTGGTGGAAATCGCCAGCGGTGCCGTGGTCAATGGCGGCGTTGTCGAGGTCGACAACGGCATCGTCGATATCCAATCGGGCGGCAGCGCCAACGTCAGCTTCCTGTCCACTGGCAACGGCGACCTCGAAATTGCGGATTCCCTGGGCAACACATCGGCCTTTGCCGGCGTGGTGTCCGGCTTCGGCGGTGCCACCCACGCCAACCATACCCAATTTATCGATCTCATCTCCGTCACTTCCGCCGCCGGCGAGATCAGTGCCACTTACGGCGGCGGAGTGTTGACAGTTTCCAGCGGTGGCTCGGCAGTCGCGGAGATCACTTTGAGCGGCAGCTACGTGACATCGGACTTCCACGTAAGCACCGGAATCAGCGGCACCGTCGAGATCACCGACCCCACTGTCGTTGGGGGTGGTGTGCAAAGCGCCAACATCGCTCTGTTCGGCAACTACATCGCCGCGAGCTTTGTTACCGCGGCGGGCGAGCAAGGCGGAACGCTCATCACAGAGGCCTCGCAGCCCGCACACCAGCAGCCACTGTTGGCGCACCCGCATGAGTGATGATTTCGTGGCGCTCCTTGCGCAACATCAGCGCGAGTAGCTCTGGTACGTGCGGACGATTTGATGATTTGCGGTCGGTGAGCCGCTGACAGTTGCGCGCCATAATCGACAAAGGAGGGGCCATTCCAAAGCTGGCAAAAAATCCGTCCTGCTTTGCCTGCAGGAACGAGGGCAAGAAATTTAGCGTCCTCGGGCGACTTTATTCAATCGCGCAGTTGCTTCCCTAGAAGAGTCTCAGTCCATGAAACAGGTGGGACATGTATGAGGGAGAGCGTCGCGCTAAATTGTGTTAGCAGCCGATGTCTCTTTCGTCTTTGAGCAGTTTCGAGTTTTTGCTCGATTTCACCCAACAGCTACTTCGGGGAGTAATTGCCTTCCTGTAGCGCGTCGATAGCTCCGGCAAGTGAGCCGAAGTGTGGATCTGAAATCACATGACCGGCAATAACTTTGATCTGATCGAAACTCCTGAAATGGCGAAAATGTCTCGTGGCGGTACTGAAACCGCCATGGAACGACTTTATGACGGGCGCGTGCCCCGTAAGATTCTTGAGCAATTTCAGATCATTCCGAGCCGCGTTCGTGCCTTGAAGAAGGACAAGTATCGAGTTCTATGGCTTCACGAGACGCCCGGCGATGCTGAAGTGCAACATCTTGCCAACGGGGGATGGAGGAATTTTCACAGACTGGCCTTTGTCAGCAATTGGCAGATGCAACATTTCATTCTGCGCTTCGGTATTCCCTGGTCGAAGTGTGCGGTGATGTCGCATGGTATCTATCCGATCGACGTGTCGTCCCGGGTGAATAGAAGTGGTCGAATTAATCTTATCTACCATAGCAGTCCAAATCGGGGGTTGAGCATCCTTCTTCCAGTGTTCGATCGCCTAGCCCGAAGTTATGATATCCATCTCGACGTGTTCTCATCGTTTAAGCTTTACGGATGGGGTGATCGCGACCGAGAATATGCCGGTCTTTTCGACTTCGCCAAACGCCATCCAATGATCGCCTATCATGAAATGGCCGAAGATCATGAGGAGATTCGCAAAGCCTTGGCGAAATCCGATATTTTCGCTTATCCGTCTATCTGGCCTGAAAATTCCTGTCTCTGTTTGATGGAGTCCATGTCGGCGGGCTTGCTCTGTGTGCATTCGAATTATGGAGCACTTTTCGAAACGGCAGCAAACTGGACTTCTCATGTACGGCTTTCACGAAAACCTTCAGAAACATGCCGCAACGTTTGGTTCGGCCCTGGAACAAGCCGTAAAGAACGTTCGCAACGAAGATGTTCAGCGCCGTTGTCGATTGCAAAAGGCTTATGCCGATACGTTTTATTCGTGGCCGTCGAGGGCAAAACAATGGGAGGTATGGCTAAGCAACATACTCGCTGCCAACGAACCCAAGTCGCTCGATGTGGAATGAATGCGCCCAAATCCGTGGTGCGGCGCGCTAGCTCTTGAGATTAGACAGCGGAAGGTATCTGCGTTCCTATGGCGGCGAAGAGCTTTTCGTTGAGCAAACCCCAATCCCATTCCCTCATGGCCGCCGCTACGCGCTGCGCTTCCGCAACCGCGCTCTCGCGATTGGAATAGACGTGCTCTAGTGCCGCCACCACTTCGTCCACTTCGGTTTCGCCCCAATCCTCGACGCTGCCCATGGCAACCGACGGCTTTACCGGCTTTTGGGAGCGGAACGCGCCGCAGCGGATTAGATCGACGAGGTCTTTTTGCCCGGTATTATAGGCGACGTAGGTCGGGACACCACAGGCCATCGCCTCCATCGCGACGAGATTGGTGCCGCCCTCACTGCGGTTGGGAAAAACCGCGACGTCGCATTCGCGCAGCACCATTGGCATTAAGAAGTTATGGGTGTAGCCGAGGTCAATGAAGCTACCCGGCGGCAGTTGCTGCACCAGCCATGGCATCATCCGCAGACCTTTGTTCGACACGAGCTGCGGCAGTGTCCTGCAATGACCCGCAAGCGCGAAGGCCGCAATATCTGGGGCGATCACGTTTTGCCAACAGGTGACCAGCAGTGCTTCCGGATGCCGCGCACGGAAACGTTTGAAGGCGGCAAGTACAATGTCCTGGCCTTTGCGAAACTCGAATTTGCCGCCGGAGAAGACCACGAAACGATCACGATACAGGCCAGCGCGCGGGCCCGGGCTGAACAGCGTTCCATCAACGCCCTGATAACAAAGATGTACCGGTCCCTGCAGGTTCCGGCTGTTCAGCAGGGCCTCATTCCAACGTGAAATGGCGATGAATATATCATAGTTCTTCGCCGCCTCCCGACCGTAAGCGCTCAAGCCAATATGCTCCATCGCGCAGCAGGCAACATTTGGTCGGCCCTTAACCTTGTCATGATTGCGAAAACTTGCGAAGTCGTTGCTGCAGCCATGCAGTACCGGATGTTTGAACTTGAGAATCTCGTCAGGATACTCCTTGCAGAAGGTTTGTAATTTGCGCGCCAGCTCAAGGATCGGCACCAATTTCGCCTGAGTGAGCGGTGGCGCATTAATCGCGGCAGGAAATCTAGTCAGCACGACCTCCTCGCCGCCCTGGCGTAGAAACTGCAGGACGATTTGTAGGCCGTAAATGCCGTAGCCGGATATCGTCGATAGTACCCAGCTAATGCCAAGCGAGGAAAATGCGAGCGGCACGCTAAAACCTAAACTGAGCGATGTAACCGTCGCTAACATTTGGCTCGGCAATGAGCAATGAGAAGTTACGAAGGTCCTACTAGGCTGCTCGCAGAGTCCTGGTCTAGATTAATTTATTATAGGATGTGTGGGGGCGAGGAATGCGGGGTCGCAGTGCAACTCCACCGGACGATTGGCCGACCTCGGCTCCTTTGCCCGTGGGTGAACAACAATCTCCTTCAGGTCGCCCGAAGGCTATCGAGCACCGCCGTCGAAGCTTTGACAAGACTTCGAAGGTTCGGCGTCTGTTGAACCTTGGTTTGTTGGATCTGGCGCAATCGCTCGCTGAGGAGATGCTCGCTGAGGATGATGGCAATGCCGACGCCCATTCGTTGATCGCCAACATTCTCGATCGGCGGAACGATTGGGATGCGTCGCTTGCCCATTTACGCCGTGCCTGCGAATTGATGCCCGATGGGCCGCAGGTGCGACTTAATCTTGGGATGGCCTTGCTGCGGCTCGGCAACTACCGCGAGGGACTTTCCCTCTACGAAGCGCGCCTCGACAAGCCGGCGTGGTCAGGCTTTGCCACTGCTGACAGCCGCGCCGCTAACCGCGGCCGCCTGCTCCGGCCCGGTGAGCCGGTCGATCAGCGACGCATTCTTCTGCTCGCGGAGCAAGGTCTCGGTGACGGTATCATGTGCGCCCGTTATATCCCCTTGCTGGCAAAGCGGGGAGCGCAGATTGTTGTCGCATCAAATCCGACGCTGCGACCATTCTTCGCGCGCATGGACGGCTCTGAAACGCTACTCTCGCCGCCGCCCGATCAGCCGTTCGCACAGATCAATCTAGCCGCTCTGCCGTTCGACGCTTGGTTGCCGCTGCTGAGCCTGCCGTACTGGTTCGGCACGGATCTATCGAACGTACCGGCGGACATCCCATATTGGACCGCCGACGCAACGCGCATCGCCGCTTGGCGAGCTCGATTTGCCGAAGCAGGGCGTATTGGAACGCCGAAGGTCGGATTGGTGTTTCAGGCCAATCCCGGTGGCCCGGGATTTTCCGACAAATCGATGCAGATCCCCGATCTCGTTCCGCTCTGCTCGCTCGACGGCGTTGATGTCGTCAATCTGCAATATGGTCCGGCGGGCCGAGCGCTTGCGGCGGCAGCTCCCGGAATCATCGATCCTTTGGCTGGTGATCTGCCGCTCGACGAATATGGCGCGGCGCTCGCCGCTACAGATCTATTAATCACTGTAGACACCATGGCTGCGCATTTTTCCGGCGCGCTTGGAGGCCCGACCTGGGTCGTGGTGCCGCACTCGCCGCATTGGATGTGGGGGCTCACCGGCGCGACGACACCTTGGTATCCGACCGCGCGCATTTTCCGTCAGCAGAAAAATCGCGACTGGTCGAGCGCCATGGCAACGATCGCCGCAGAAATAACCGCCAACGTCGCTTCCCTTGAACGGGCAGCCGTCAATGTGGGCGAAACGAAAAATGGCCAAGAGCTGGTGACCACGGCTACAGAAAGAGTCCAGCAAAGTGATCGGCCGAATTCCCTGTTACGGCAAAACAGCATGGCGCCCAGCGCGCCGGCAACACTCGAACTGGCCTTGGCCCAATTACGTCATGGTGAATATGATCAAGGCTTCGCCAATTACGAAGCGCGTCAGGACATTGCGCTCTGGAGCGAGCAGGCACTGCCGCTGCCGGAAAGTCTCATTGCCGTCGCCGAGCGGCGGCTGCAGCCGAGCGATCCGATCCGCGGACGCAGGATCGCCGTGTTCACGGAACAGGGCCTCGGCGATGTTTTCTTCGGCGCTCGCTTTCTCGACGTGCTTGCCGAACGCGGCGCCTCCATCACGCTCATCTGCCGCGCGCCGATGCGCCCGTTTTTTGCCAGGCTCGCATTCCTCGACACCATCCTGTCGCCACCCGAGGACGCGCCGCACGCCAAGATCGACCTGCGCAGACTTTCATTCGATGCATTCTGTCCTTTGCTCAGTCTGCCGCATGTGCTTCGTCTCGCCCGCGCCGTCACGCAGCTGCGGGTGCCTTATTTGAGCGCCGATCCGACGCAAATTGCGGCATGGCGCGCACGCTACGAGCGACACGGGCGTCCGGGATGGCGCAAGGTGGGTATTGTCTGGCAGGCCAATCCGAACAATCGTGCGCTGGCGAACCGTTCCATGCTCGCCAAGGATCTTGCGCCATTGGCAAAGCTCGAAGACGTCGATCTTGTTAATCTGCAATATGGATCGGCAGGACGCGAGCTGGCACGGATCGCACCTGAGGCGATTGATCCAATGCAAATGCAGCTTACGCTCGACGAATTTGCGGCGGCTGCCGCTGCGACCGATATTATGGTGAGCGTCGATACCATGGCGGCGCATTGCTCCGGCGCGCTAGGTCACCCACTCATGGTGGTGCTGCCCGATGAACCGGCCTGTTGGTGGGGCCGGGAGCGCTCAGATTGCGATTGGTATCCGGGCGCACGACTATTCCGCCGAAGTGCCGGAGCGGATTGGTCCGAGACGATCGAGGCGGTCGCTGCGACTTTGCGCGCGGAGAAGCGCCATACTGGAAGGAAAGGGCGATAGCTGCGTTGACGATCATGAATCAGTTGCTCGAGGACTGGCTCGGCGCAAAGCTTGTAATCGTTACGGTCGCCACATCGGTATGGCCGTAATTCAATTCATCATCCGAGCGAGTGCCCATGCCGGCCGATAGCCCGCACATCATGGTTGCGACCCCGTGCTACGGCGGTCAACTGACTGGGGCTTACGCCACGTCAGTTCTCGCACTGCAAAGAAGCTGCCTGGCGCGCGGTGTCGGGATTCAGTTCAATTTTCGGAACGGCGAAGCCCTGATCACGCGCGCGCGGGCTGACCTGGCCGGTGAGTTTCTCCAGTCCGAGGCCACGCACCTCTTGTTCATCGACGCGGATATTGGGTTCGAACCGGAACAGGTCTTTCGGCTACTCGAATTTGATGCCGACGTGACGGCGGCTGCCTATCCGCTGAAGACGATCGATTGGGAGAAGGTGCAACGAATAGCGCAGAGCGGGCAGCCCGACCTGCATACCGCTGTCATGGACTATGTCCTATATTTCGAAACGAAAGGGCCGATGCAGGCCCGCAAGGATTTCGTCCGTGTACGCTACGCTGGCACCGGTTTCCTCATGATCCGGCGTTCGGCACTGCTACGCATGTGCGCGGCGCATCCTGAGCTCCGTTACAAGCCCGCGCAGCACGAGGCCGACCTGATCAAGGATGGCCCCGCTCGTTACGCGTTGTTCGAATGCATGATCGATCCGGAGAACGGTCTCTACTTGTCCGAAGACTATGCATTCTGCCGCCGCTGGAGCGACCTTGGCGGCGAAATCTGGCTCGACATCCGTAGTAAACTTACACATTATGGACCGACTGCGTTTCAGGGTGACCTCGGTAGGCATTTCAGTACGATAAAGAGAGGTGACTAGGCTCCATCAGGCCAAACTTTCCTCGTTTCGGCCAGATGCAGGCTGGGAAACTTCTCGCTTCGGATACGCAAAGAAGCTGAGGGGATCTCAATGAACGTCGTCTTCTTCGAAGCAGGCGACAATCTCTGGGTGACGAACGGTACGGCTGCTGGGACCTCCGAGCTGTCCGTGGCGGCGGCCTATTCAGAAGGCCTTCTCGGTTATAGCGAACTAAGCATCGTAGTTGCGATCGATCCATCCTTCGCCCAGCTCGGCGACCGGGTGCTGTTTGATGGCAACGGTGCAAATAACCATGAGGGCCTTTGGGCCACCAACGGGACTGCGGCCGGGACGTCAGAGCTTTCCGTTGCCAACGGATCTTCAGAAGGGTTGGACCCAATAGGTCTTGCCGTGTTCGGCAGCGAGGTGCTGTTCAGTGGCCGGGACACGAATAACGACTTCAATCTTTGGGTGACGAACGGCACCGGTGCAGGGACCTCCGAGCTTTCCGTCGTGGAGGCGAATTCGGAGGGCTTATTCACTGGCGGCAGTCCGAACCTGACGGTGCTCGGCAGCGAGGTAGTGTTCGAGGGCAGAGATTCAAATAGCCAATTTGGACTTTGGGTCACGAACGGGACTGGTTCCGGGACCTCTGAAATTTCCGTCGCAGGGGCGTATTCGGAAGGCAATCAAGGTCTTGAGCCAACAGATTTTACTGTGCTCGGCAGCGAGGTGTTGTTTGTTGGTAAAGCCGAAGCCGTCGGCGGCGACGACAATCTTTTTGTGACGAACGGCACTGCTTCAGGGACTTCGGAACTTTTACCTACCGACGGCAATGCGGACTATGGTCTGCAGCCGAATGATTTAACCGTATTTGGCAGTGAGATTTTGTTCGAGGGCTTCGACAACAGCGCTGGCGCTAACTCCGACTGGGGTCTTTTTGTCACAAACGGGACCACTTCCGGAACCTCGGAGCTTTCTATCGGTGGAGCCTATTCGGGCGGCATCTTTGGACCGGGTGACGTCTCACCTGATTTCACGGTGTTTGGAAGTGAGGTGTTATTTCAGGGCCGCGACGCTAATGGCGATCTTGATCTCTGGGTCACCAACGGGGTCGCCATCTCGGAGCTTACTTCGAGCGATCTTCAACCCGAATATATCACCGTACTCGGCAGCGAGGCCCTGTTCTATGGTTATACAGCCGGCGCCGGAAACCTGTGGGTGACCAACGGGACTGTCTCCGGGACGTCGGAGCTTTCCGTTGCTGGGGCGTATTCGGAGGGGCTAGATCCGGTCAGCCTTACCTTGTTCGGCAGCGAGGTGCTGTTCGATGGAAGGGACGCGAGTGACCGCACCAGTCTTTGGGTGACCGACGGGACTTCTTCCGGGACCTCAGAACTTTCTTCGGAAGCTCTTCAACCTGCAGACTTCGCAGTTTATTCCCAAACGCCGCCGCCACTCGAGAACGTGATCTTCTTTGCCGGATACGATAGTGCGGGTCAGGAAAATCTCTGGATATCCAATGGCACCGCTGCGGGGACGTCGGAACTTTCTGTCGTTGGGGCCGGTCAGGACGGGCTCTTTTATGGAGCTGCTCCTGATTTTACCCGCTTCGGCAGCGAGGTGCTATTCGACGGCAGCGTCGTTAATAGCGGCCTTCCGGGTCTTTGGGTCATAAACGAAACTGGCGGGATCTCAGAGCTTTCCGTCGAAGGGTTGGGTTCGCCTGAAGATTTCACAGTGTTTGGTAGCGAGGTGCTGTTCGGGGGATCCGGAACCTTCAACGGCGGTTTTTGGGTGACGAACGGCACGGCTTCAGGAACCTCAGAGGTTTCTGTTGTGGGGGCGAGCAGTGAATCCGGTCTGGATGCGAACGATTTTACCGTGCTCGGCAGCGAGGCGCTGTTCGAAGGCGACGGCACGAGCCTTGTTCTTTGGGTGACCAACGGGACTGGTTCAGGGACTTCCGAGCTCTCTATCGCCGGCGTATTAAATCCAACCGATTTGACTCTGTTCGGTAGCGAGGTTCTGTTTAATAGTCACTCCCAGATTTGGGTGACGAACGGAACAGCTTTAGGAACGTCGGAGATTTCAGTCGCGGGGGCTGTTCCTGATCCGAGCGACTTCACTGCATTCGGCAGCGAGGTGCTGTTCTCCGGCTTCGATGCTGACGACCACGCTAACCTTTGGGTAACGAACGGAGCCGCTTCTGGGACTTCGGAGATTTCCATCGCTCAAGCATATTCGGATGGCTTATTCTATAACAATCATGATCCGAGCTTCGTGGTGTTCGACAGCGAGGTTCTGTTCGACGGCTTGGACACGAATGACGAACCCGAGCTCTGGGTATCTAACGGCACTGCTAGTGGGACATCGGAGATTTCCGTCGCGGGAGCGTATTCGGGCGGTCTTGATCCAAGCAACTTCGCGACATTTGGCAGCGAAGTGTTGTTCTCCGGCCTTGACGCAAACGACCATGCCAACCTTTGGATGACCAACGGCACCGCTTCCGGGACGTCGGAGATCACCGGCGTCGCGGGAACATTATCGTATGGTCTCAATCCCTATGACTTCACGGTCTTCGGCAGCGAAGTGTTGTTCGGGGGGCTGGCTGCGGGCAGTTCTGGCCTTTGGTTGACAAATGGTGCCGGCTCCGGAACTTCGGAGATTTCCGTCGCCCAAGCGAACCCGGACGGCTTATTTTATGATTACGCCGCTCCAGCGTATGAACTCGATCCAAGCTTTACCGTGTTCGGCAGCGAAGTGCTGTTCGAGGGTGCGGACGATAATACCGCGGGTGGCCAAGGCGGTTATGTCGGTCTTTGGGTGACGAACGGCACCGCAGCCGGGACTTCTGAACTTTCGGTCGCCGGCACGTATACGGGATTTCGGGGCATAGACAATCCCCAAGGTCTTAGTCCGGACGACCTGACCGTATTCGACAGCGAGGTGCTATTCGAGGGCACCGACGGGAGTAGCTTTCAAAACCTTTGGGTCACGAATGGCACCGGTATCGGGACCTCGGAGCTGACGGTCGCGAACGCGGATCCTGACGGTCTCGATCCGACAGATCTCACCGTGCTCAACAGCAGCGAGCTGCTGTTTGAGGGCTATAACACAAGTGACGACGGGGATCTTTGGATAACCAATGGCACCGCAGGTGGAACGTCGGAGATTACCGTCGCGGACGTGAGTTCCACTTACGGTCTTAGTCCTGCTGATCTTACGCTATTCAACAGTGAAGTGCTGTTCAGGGGCTACGACGCCAGCAATCATTACGGTCTTTGGGTAACGAACGGAACCGGCACCGGGACCTCCGAGCTTTCGGTCGCGAATGCCAATTCGACTTACGGTCTCTATTTGAGCGATCTCACCATATTGGGCAGCAAGGTGCTGTTCGATGGCTACGACGCCGATGATCGTTACGGCCTTTGGGTGACCAACGGAACTGGCGCCGGGACGTCGGAGCTTTCTATCGCCACAGCTTACTCGCTTGGTCTTTTCTATGATAACAGCGCCCCCGATCTGATCGCGTTCGGCAGCGAGGTGCTATTCGAGGGCGACGACGCCAGCGGCAAATACGGTCTTTGGGTGACGAACGGGACCGCGGCAGGAACCTCGGAGATTTCAATCGTTGGGGCTTCGTCGAGCGGTCTATCTCCAAACAATTTTAGCGTATTTGGCAGCGAAGCTTTATTCGACGGCAGAGACGCGAGCGGCGACTTCAATCTTTGGGTAACGAACGGGACAGCTGCCGAAACATCTGAAGTATTTGCTGATGATGTGCCGGATCTCACTCCAGCGGATCTGACCTTGTTTCAGATTAGCCCGAGCGCATCGAGTAGCACCGGCACGATTTACGTTTCCGCCGGGAAAACGAGTACCGGCCTCACTGTGTCGAGCGGAAACACGCTCGTCGTTCTCTCCGGTGGAACAGCGGTCGACACGACGCTGAGCAGTGGCGGGTTGGAGATCGTTAGCAGCGGCGGCAAGGATCGCGGCGCACAGATTTCGGGCGGCGAGCAGGATGTATTTGGCACCGCGAGCGGTGCCACAATCTTTGCCGGCTCGCAGGTGGTCGAATTTAAGGGGATCGCGAGCAACACCACCGTTGCGAACGGCGGTACGCTCGACGTGCTGAGTGGTGGCTTTGCCGATCCGACGACTATTTCAAGCGGTGGTATCGAAAACATCAGCGCTGGTGGCTCGGATCTCGGTGCGCGGATTTCGGGCGGGATGCAGTTCGATTACGGCGTTGCGAGCAGCGCCACGGTGTTCACCGGCGGCTCGCAGATAGTTGAGTCCGGTGGCACGGTAAACAGCACGATCATCAGCAATGGCGGCACGGAAATCGTTTTCGCCAGCGGCACGACGAGTAACGCCACCGTGTCGAGTGGCGGCCAGCTGCAGGTCTCATCGGGCGGCACCGCCGATCCAACGAGGATTTTGAGCGGCGGTATCGAGGTCGTGTCCTCCGGCGGGACAGACGTCGGCGCGCTTATCCCCGGAGGCACGCAGTTCGTCTACGGTTCGGACAGCGGCGCCACCGTCTCCAGCGGCGGTTTGGAAATCGTGGAGTCCGGCGGCACTGCGAGCGGTACAGTTGTGTCGAACGGCGGCACGCTTGAGGTGCTGAGCGGTGGCACCGCCATCAGCTACAGCATCAAGCCGGGTGGAATTTTGGAAATCGGGGCTGGGGGCTCGGTCAGTTCTTCCACCATTAGCAGCGGTGCCACCATCGAGATCGGCAGCGGCGGTTCGGCGTCTGACATGACCGTCGCCAGCGGCGGCAAGCTGATCGTCGCAACCGGTGGCAGCGACATTGGTGCGACCGTGAGTAGTGGCGGCACCGAGATCGTGTCGTCGGGTGGGGTCGATAGCGGCACGGCGATTCTCAAAGGTGGCACCGAGATCGTTACGTATAGTGGCATTGTTACCAACGCGAACATCGGCAGCGGCGGCACGCTCGACGTGCTCTCCGGCGGTACGGCGGACCCAACGACGATTTCCACCGGCGGTATCGAAAGCATCAGCGCCGGCGGCACCGACCTTGACGCGCAGATCTCCGGCGGCACGCAGCTAGTCTACGGCTTGGCCCACGGCGCCACCGCCTTCATCGGATCACAGGTGGTTGAGTCTGGCGGCACCGCGATTGGCACGACGGTGTTGGGCGGCATTCTCGATGTGCTTTCCGCCGGTACTGAGATTTCCGCCACGCTGAGCGGCGGCAGCGAGGTCGTCAGCGCCCACGGCACCGACGTCAGCGCCCAGATCTCCGGCGGCACCCAGTTGGTTTTCGGCGTGGCCGCTGGTGACAAAGCTTTTAGCGGTGGCGCACAAGTGGTCGACAGCGGCGGCACGGCAAGTGCCACGATTCTCAGTGGCGGCACCGCTACTATTTCCGCTGGCGGGCGCGCCATCAGCGCCACTATCGTCAGCGGCGGCGGCGCCGACGGCAAGATCATTGTGTTGTCGGCCGGCGCGGCCGTTTCGATCACCGTCGGCAGCTACGGGCAACAATTTATTTTTTCTGGCGGTACTGCGAGTGGCACCATCGTCAATAGTCAGGGCGAGGAAATTGTTGAGTTCGGCGGGACCGACATCGGCGCGACAGTTAACAGCGCCGGATATTTGGCCGTTGGTGGGCTCGCGATTTCGACCACGGTGACTGGCGGAGGCTCGGGCGATCGTGGGGAAGAAGAAGTGGCGGGCGGCCGCGCTTCCCATACCGTGATCTCAGCCGGCGGCTTGTTGCTTATTCACGAGGCGGGCGGCGTTGCCATTTCGACGACCGTGCTCAGCACCGGCTTCGGTTCCACCAATGTTGGCGTGATCGTTGAGTTCGGCGGTACCGCCAGCAGCACCGTTCTAAGCAGTGGCGGTCAAGAACTCGTCTTGCTCAGCGGCCTCGATGTCGGTGCGACCATCTTAACAGGTGGCGGGCAATTCGTCTCTTCCGGCGGCACCGCTAGCAGCACTACGATCAGCAGCGGCGGCACGGAAACTGTGTCCTTCGGCGGTGGGGCGATCAGCACGACGATCTTGGGCGGCGGCACCGAAGTCGTGTCGTCCGGCGGAATGACGAGCAAAACCATCGTCAGCGGCGGCACACTGTTGGTGCTCACCGGCGGCGCCGCGAGCAACACCACGGTATCGAACGGCGGCGCGCTCGATGTGCTCTCCGGCGGCATAGCCGATCCGACCAGGATTTTGGCGGGCGGCCTGGAGGTCGTCTCGTCCGGCGGCACCGACGATGGGGCGATCCTGTCCGGCGGCACGCAGTTGGTCTACGGCTCGGCCAGCGGCGCCACCGTCTACGGCGGCGGTTTGGAAATCATAGAGTCCGGCGGCACGGCGAGCGGCACCACTGTGTCGAGCGGCGGTGCGCTCGAGTTGTTAGGCGGCGGCAGCGTCACCAGCGACAGCATCAAGCCGGGTGGAATACTGGAAATCGGGGCTGGTGGCTTGGTCAGTTCTTCGACTATTAGTAGCGGCGCCACCATCGAGATTGGCAGTGCCGGTTCGGCGTCTGACATGACGGTCGGCAGCGCCGGCAAGCTGATCGTCGCTGGCGGCGCCAGCGCCAGCGATACGACCGTCAGCAGCGGCGGTACGCTGTTGGTCTCCTCCGGCGGCCTGGCTGATCCGACGACGGTCCTCAGCGGCGGCAGCGAGGTCATCAGCGCCGGCGGCAGCGATGATGGCGCGCAGATCTCCGGCGGCAAGCAATTGGTTTATGGCCATGCCAGCGGCGCCACGGTGTTCACCGGCTCGCAGGTCATCGAAACGGGCGGTACGGCGAGCAACACCACGGTTTCTAGCGGCGGCACTGAGATCGTTGCTGCGGGCGGCACGGACATCGGCCTCAACCTCAGTACGGGTGGCACCACAATCGTATCGTCCGGCGGTGCGATCGAACTGCTCAGCGGCAATAATAATGTCAGTGCCGGCAAATTGACCTTGCTGTCCGGGGCCACCCTGGAGGTGGGTTCTAGCTACGTGCTGAATAGTTTCGTCGTCAGCAGGGGCGTGACAGTGGAGGTCTTGTCCGGCGCCACGACGACCGCGACGGTTAGCAGCGGCGGCACACTCGAACTGTTCGGCGGCAGCACGGCCTCGTACACCCTTTCCTCCGGGGCGACCCTGGAACTGGCTTCCGGTTACGTGCTCAGTGGTTACCCCATCAGCAAAGGTGTGACTGAGAAGGTGTTGGCGGGCGGCACTGCCTTTTCCGGCACGGTGCTGTCCGGTGGACTGACCGAGGTTCTGTCTGGCGGCCTGATGAGCAATGCCAGCATCGAAAGTGGTGGCACGGCAATCGTATTCTCCGGCGGTACCGACCGTGCCACCTCGATCAGTGCCGGCGGCACTGTGATCGTGTCCTCCGGCGGCGTCGATAGTGGCGCCACGGTCAATAGCGGCGGCGTGTTGGAGGTCCTGACCGGCGGCTTGACGGTGTCGAGCCTGTTGGTTGGCAACAGCTCCAACGGCGGCAAGGAGATCGTCCGCTCCGGCGGTATTGCGTCGGCTACATCGCTGTCGGCGGCGGCACAGTTGATCGTCTCCTCCGGTGGTACGGCATTGAGCGCCAGTGTCGACAGCCGGACCGCGTCCGGCGGCCTGATGGTTCTTGGCCACGGCCTCGCCAGCGGCACCACCATCAACAGCGGTGGCACCGAGTTCGTCTCCTCCGGCGGCATCGACATCAGCGCTACCGTCAATAGCGGCGGGGTTCTGGCGGTACTGGCGGGTGGATCGGCGGGGAGTGCCACGGTCAGTAGCGGCGGCGAGGTGATCGTCTCGTCCGGCGGTCACGCCATCAATACCACCATCAACAGCGGCGGCACCGCAATCATCGCCGTGAGCGGCACGATGGTGGTGCAAAACGGCGCGACGGTTGCGATCTATGGTAGTATGACCAATTCCGGGACGCTGGTGACGAGCAGCGGCAGTCTGAGCATCGGCGGCACGATCAGCAATTCCAAGATCATCGAGGCGCTGGGCACGGGTGCCACGGTGACGGTCTCGGGCACCATCAGCAATACCGCAAGCGGCCTTGTGCTGGCCTCGGGCACCGGGGCAGGGGTCGCGGTCGACGGTGGCAGCATCTCCGGCGGTACCGCTGCAGCCATCAGCGGCGGCACGCTGACGCTGGGCGGCGCTACGATCGGTTCCTCCACGCTGGTCGAGACCCTAAGCGGCGGCACCGCGTTGGTGAGCGGCACCATCAGCAATTCCGGCACGCTATTGGCAAGCGCTTCTCACAGTTTGGTCGAGGTCACCGGCGGCGCCGTGGTCGACGGCGGCCTTGTCGAGGTCGGTAACGGCATTGTCGATGTCCAATCGGGCGGCAGCGCCGATGTCGCCTTCCTGTCCACCGGCAACGGCGGGCTCGAAATTGCGGATTCCCTGAGCAACACGTCCGCCTTTACCGGGGTGGTGTCCGGCTTTGGCGGTGCCACCCACGCCAACCATACCCAATTCATCGACCTCATCTCCGTCACTTCCGCCGCATCGCAGATTGCGGTCAGCTACACTTCCGCCAATACCTCCAACACCATCGGAACGCTGACAGTCTCGAGCGGTGGTACGCTGGTTGCAACTATCGACCTGGTTGGCGCATACGTGACATCGGACTTCCACGTCAGCGCCGGCACTGGCGGCACCGTCGAGATCACCGATCCGACGGTCGTTGGGGGTGGTGTGCAAAGCGCCAACATCGCGCTGTTCGGCAATTATATCGCCGCGAGCTTCGTCACAACGGCAGCAGGCAACGGCGGCTCGCTGATCACGGACGCACCGCATTCGACCAGTGCACACATAGCGCTGGCACACACCTAGAGCGGCGCGCCTTTAGGCGCGTCGCGTCGGTTTAAGGATTGGCAGTGAACATTCGACGAGTTTTTTGACCACTGGGTTTCCGGACGAGCACAAAAAACAAAAATCTATAAGCTACTAATTTGTTGGTGAATCAGGACAATATTAATCGGCGGCGCGGCCTTCCCGCAGAACGGCCTCGACCTCGCCAGCCTTGCCTTCACCGCCCATCACATGTTCTCCCAATTTGCCCGGACGGCGATGCCATATTCCGCGCTCACCCACTATCATACATAATGCGCCGCGATAAACGCATGACAACTTGCATCTGCAACCGAGCAATCAAGTGGTGAAACCAGAACATCAGAAGATTTGCTTGTCGATGATTGTGCGGGACAACGCACCCACGATCGCGCGTTGTCTTGCCTCGGTTCGCCCGCTCATCGCTTACTGGGTTATCGCCGATATCGGCGCGACCGACGACACGGCTAGCATCATCCGCAAAACGCTGCACGGCATTCCCGGCGAGTTGCTCCGGCGGCCTTGGATCAACTTCGCCCATAACCGAAATGAGGTGCTGGACCTAGCCCGATCGCATGGCGACTATACCTTGATTATCGATGCAACCGAAACGCTGGATGTGTCTCCGGATTTCGCGGTGCCGTTCCTGGACGCGGATTCTTACACCGTGGAGATTCGCAACAGAGAGCAGCGTTATTGGCGGCCGCAACTTCTCCGCAGCTCTCGTTTGTGGCGCTACGAGGGCGTTCTTCACGAGTTCCTCACGTGTGGTGTCGATAAGAACAACCAGAGAGTGTTTCCAGAGAACCTAAAGCAAAAGCGCCTGCCGGATGCAAAAATTCGGGTAGACGACGAAGCGGTGCCGGCACTGACGGCTGAGAGATTTAACCGGGATGCGGCCGTATTGGAAACTGCACTCTCGGCCGAGACCGACGCTTTCTTGCGCGCGCGCTACAAATTCTATCTAGCACAGAGCTATCTTAATGCCGGCGATAAGGAGAAGGCGCTTGCCGCTTATCAGGAGCGTGCGTCGCTCGGCTTCTGGGATCAGGAAGTGTTTATCAGCCTCTACCGATCGGCGGATCTCAAGTCCGCGCTCGGCTTCGACGACGAGGATGTGATTACTAGCTATCTCCGGGCGCACGATATCCGCAAGGATCGTGCCGAGGCTCTATATGGCGCCGCGCACTACTGTCGCACTAAGCAAAAGTACCAGCAGGCATTCGACCTGACCCAACGCGCTCTAGCTATCAAGCCTCCAGACACAGGCCTGTTTTTGGAGGATTGGGTCTATCGGCATGCCTTGCTCGACGAATTTGCAGTGAACGCCTACTGGATCGGACGCTACGAGGATTGTCTCGCCGCCTGCGAGCGCCTGCTGCGCGACGGAAGCATCACCGCTGACATGCGTGAGCGGATCGAACAGAACGCGCTTTTGGCGCGCGATAAATTATTGTCGCAGCGGATGGAGGCAAGCAAAGGCACCCATAAGGCGTTTTGCCTTAACATGATCGTCAAGAACGAGATGGCCAATCTCGAACGCTGTCTTGGTGCCGTGGCGCCTTACATCACCTGCTGGGTGGTCGGCGATACCGGGTCCACGGACGGCACCCAGGACTTCATCCGCTCCTTCTTTGCGGCGCGCGGAATTCTCGGAGAGTTGCACAGCTTTCCGTTCGAGAATTTCGAGCAGGCGCGCAACGAGGCGCTGGAACGCGCCCGTGCCTCCGACATGCCCTACGATTATCTGCTGTTCACCGACGCGGACATGGAGTTCAGGGTTCAGGACCCGGCAGTTCTTTGCGGACTGACGTGCGCAGCCTATCAGGTCATCCAGTATGCCGGCGTAACATACTGGAATACCCGCCTGCTCCGCCGCGATGCCGTTGCACGCTACCGAGGCGTGACGCAGGAATACGTCGATGTCCGCGTCGGTGAGTTTCGCTAGCGGTAGGGTCGCCTTGACGGGCAACCAAGTCCGGTCTCGAAAGAATTATCAGGATTTCGTGCACTTCCCGTTGCGGGACCCACACGTGGCCTTGGCACCCGTTGCAGAGCGTGCTGAGATCTTGCCTTCGGTCGATGGGCGTGGATCCCTGCCCACTGGAGAAACCCATCATGTCCGGCGTCCGTAAAGCGAGCAAGGATGACATCCCCGCTATTCTGCCATTGCTTCGGCAGTTCCATTCGGAGAGCGTGTTCCACGACGTTCCCCCGGACGAGACGACGGTGTCCAAGTTTCTGCTGGGATGTCTTGATCGCCAGGATCGCGCCTGTGTGCTGCTCTACGAATTTGCTGCGTCACAAGTCGACGGGCTTTTGATCGGGTATTGCGAGCACTATTGGTTCTCGCCGCAAAAGGGCGCGTGGGATTTGGCCGTCTACGTGCGGCCTGAGCGCCGCGGCAGTCTAATTGCCTATCGCCTCTGGTCCCAATTCCAGTCATGGGCGATCGAGGTGGGCGCGCATCTGCTTTGGATGGGAACCGCCTCCGGAATTGCACCACAACGGTCCCGGAAATTCTATCTCGGCTTGGGCATGCAAGAGGTTGGCAGTCTCTATCGAATGAAGCTTGCGCCCGAGGCGACGCGCTCGTGAATCGAGCGGGTATCATGCAGAACGCATAGGAGAGATTTATGGGATGGATACCCTTTGATCCCTTCGGCTGGCTCCTAAATTTACAGACCCGAGAGGATACGGCCACTGGGGTCAAAACAGTGGTGTCCAATGATCCATCAATTAAGAGTCTGATCGCGGTCGATGCATCAACGGGCCAAGAACTTGCTGCCGCTGTTGGGCTCGACGTTCCTCTGTCTACATTGTTGGCCGCGTTCGATACCTCCAGCACTTCGTTTTACGCAAACCCGAGTTACACCGTCGATTCCTATGTGTATCTGGTGTCCCTCTTGAACGGGAATACGAGCGTTCGTGTCGATCCTCGCGATTCCGGTGACTCCCTCGAAGTCGGCAGCGGGGGTACGGCCACCGTGGAAGGCGGCACCAACAACACGCTCTACGTATGGCACCCCAAGAACGTCATTTGGGACGAGAACGGCACCGGTAATACGTTAAGCTTTGAACCGGAGGCCACACCGACCGGATTCGCGGGAGCGTCCGGCGCGCTAGTGTTGAATCTGCTGACCGGTCAGGGGACCAACCCCTATGGCGGGACGCTCAGCGTAGAAAACGTCGATAGCGTCATCGGTATAGAGGCCAACGGCGCCTACGTCGTCTGCAACAATGATGGCGACACGATCGGCGATGCCAGTGTCGGCGACAACGGCGAACCGATCGGCGGCGATTTTGCCGGTAATATCATCGTCGTCGGTGGGAGCGGAAACGACAATTTGAACGGTTCGGCCGACGGCACCAGCGTGCTCGGCGGCGGCCTCGGTAAGAACACATTGACCGGCGGCGGATTTGAAGGACGCAGCAACATCTTCGTCTACGGCCTCGGCGCTGACACCATCACTAACTTCGCCGCCGGCACGAACAGCGGCGACCGCATCGACTTGACCGCTCTGACGAGCGTGAAGACCTTCAGCGCGGTGATGGCCGATGCCACCCAGGTCGGGTCCAACACCGTCATCAATTTCGGCAGCGGCCGGACGATCACGCTCGACGACGTCGAGCGCTCGACGCTCACCGCCTACAATTTCCTCTTCCAGCCGGTGGTCGCCTTCAGCTCCATCCCGACGGGCGAAGCGGATACCGGCGACGGGGTCCAGATCGTTCTCGATATGAGCGATCCGGTAACCGTGATCTCGGGTTCAAGCGGCAGTCTTCCATACCTAACGATTGGCCTGACCAGCGGCGGGACGGCCATCGCGACCTACGACCCGACCGGGTCAAATCCCGCGGAAAACAAGCTGGTATTCGACTACACGGTCGGCGCGGGCGATCACTCGCCGGACCTAGAGATCACGAGCTTTGTCTCCAACGGCGGCACGGTCCAGGACGCTTACGGCAACAGTGCCAATTTCAGCGGCATTCTCGACCAGCCGACTTCGCTACAGATCAACGCCTCGCCCTTGACCGTGGAGTCGGTATCAGCGTCGCGAACAGGCGAAGTCGATTTTGGTCAGGAAGTTCAGCTCACGCTGCAAATGAGCGAGGCGGTGCAACAACCCGCCGGTGGTGTCTATCTGTCGTTCAACGACGGCGACGGCGGCACAGACGGCGCATTCCTCGATTTTTCCGCATCGAACTTCGGCAGCGGTACGCTGGTGTTTGATTACTATGTGCAGGGAGAATTTTCCAACTCGACGTCGCCGACGGTGCACACGCCCGATCTCGAGATCACCGGAGTAACCGGCGCTTGTACTCGACTCCGCTGGCTATGGCGCCAATTTCTCCGAGGCGCTCGATGTGCCGACCGGCGTCGAGATCAATCCGCCGTTTTACGTTACCTCGTTGAGCGCCAGCCCTGGTCCGGGGGAGGCAGACGCCGGCCAAGTCGTGAGTCTGACGCTCGACATGAGCGAGCCGATCACGATGAACACCTCCGGTGGAACCCCGTCGCTGACGCTTGCGCTGGTAAGCGGCGGCACGGCAACGGCGACCTACGACGCGGCTGCGTCAAATCTCTCCGCCGGTGCATTGGTATTCGATTACACCGTCGGTTCAAGCGACCGCTCCCCCGATCTTGAAATCGCAAGCGTTAATTCCGGCGGTGCCATCATCACCGATTCAACCGGGCACGGCGCCGACTTCTCCGAGGCCCTAAGTGCGCCGACCTCGCTGCAGATCGGCCCGTCGCCGTTGACCGTCACCTCGGTCACGGCCTCATCGACCAACGCAGACGGTTATCAGACCGTAGATTTCACCCTGACCATGAGCGAGCCCGCGAATGTGGTCGGCAATCCGGAAGTGACCCTCAACGACGGCTACACGGCGGTCGCGGCGAAATCTTCTCTCCAGAAACGCAGATCACCTTCGACGCAGTGATCCCGGACGCGAGCGAGGTCGTGCCCAACCTCGAAATCACCGGCGTCAATCTGGACTACGATCCGAGCAACCCGGCCTCGGTCCGCGACGCCGAAGGTTACAACGCCAACTTCTCCGCCGCATTCGACGTTTCCACCGGCATACACACCGGCGATCTTTATGTCACATCGGTGACCACCAATTCCAGCAGCGGCGAACTGGCCGCGGGCCAGACGGTCGAGATTACACTCGACATGAGCGAGGGGTTTAGCATCAACACCTCGCTTGGCTCACCGACCCTGTCGCTCAATGATGACGCTACCGCAACCTACGATGCCGCGGCCTCCAATCCGTCGTCCGGCACACTGACGTTCGACTACACCGCCGGCCAGAATGATCGGGCGCTTCTGCTCGATATCACCAATGTCTCGTCCAATGGCGCGGTGATAACGGACGCCTATGGCAACAGTGCGGATTTCACCAACGCGGTCTACGCGGCCACGGGCTTGCAGGTCGGTCCGACCACGGTCGTCGCCGTCACGACCTCGCAACTTGGACAGCTCACGTCGGGCCAGCAGATTCAGTTCCTGCTGACGATGAGCGAAAATGTCATCGTCAACACATCGGCGGGCGTACCGACGTTGACACTCAACAACGGTGCGACCGCGACGTATGATGCTAGTGCGTCGCAAGCCTATGACGGAAATGGGACTTCGGTTGGTGCATTAATCTTCGACTATACGCCGGGAGCCGATGATATTCCCGCCTCCGATCTTGAGGTCGCAACCTTTAAGTTGAACAGCGCAACTATCACCGACGTCAATGGCGATCCCGTCGACTTTTCAGGGGCGGTCGATCAGTTCAGCGGAGTAAGTTTCGGCAGCGGCGGCCCGATAGTCAGCGGCGGCCAAAGCTTGAACATACCGTCCGGCGCAACGAGCAACGGGATCACCGTCCTCAGCGGCGGTACTCTGAATGTTCTCTCCGGCGGGACGGCGCGCGGTACGACCCTCGATGGCATCGAGAAAGTCAGCGCCGGCGGCATCACAAGTGTCACCACGATCAGCAGCGGCGGCAAACTTGAGGTTAGCTCTGGCGGGTTTGCCGATCCAACGACGGTTTTCAGCGGTGGCATCGAGATCGTCAGCGCCGGCGGTACCGACCTAGGGGCGCAAATCTCCGGCGGCACTCAGCTCGTGTATGGCTATGCCAGTAACGCCACTATTTTTACCGGATCACAGGTGGTTAAATCCGGCGGCACTGCCAGCAGCACGGTCATCTCCGGGGGCAGCGGCTTTACGGTATTGAGCGGCGGCACCGAGGTTGTCGCGTCGGGCGGTACTGCCAGCGGCACGGTATCGGCCGGCGGCACGCTTGAGGTATTCAGCGGCGCGGTGATCAGCGGCGTCCATCTGTTGGCGGGCGCCATTGAGGAGATCGCGGCTGGCGATACCGCCAGCGGCTCGGTTGGCAGCGGCGTTATTGACGAGGTCGGCAACGGCGGCGTCGCCTCCAGTGTGACGGTATCGAGCGGCGGCAAACTGATCGTCGCCACCGGCGGCACGGCGAGCGGCACCATTGTGTCGAGCGGCGGCAGCGAGATCGTTGCCGGCGGCACCGACAGTGGCACCACGATTGCCAAGGGCGGCATCACCATCGTGTCGTCGGGCGGTACCGCGATCAATACCTCGGTGGGAAGCGGCGGCAGCGAGATTGTCGCCAATGGCGGGATTGCCAGCGGCACCACGGTGTCGAGCGGCGGCGTGACGACGGTGTCGTCTGGCGGGGTGGCCGACAACACGACGGTATCGAGCGGCGGCACGCTTGCGGTGCTATCTGGCAGCACCGCCGATCCAACTACGATCTATTCTGGCGGCAGCGAGATTGTCAGCGCGCATGGCACCGACCTTGGTGCGCACATCTCCGGCGGCACGCAGCTGGTTTATGGCGTGGCCAGTGGGGCAGTTGATATCGGCGGCACGCAGATCGTCGAGACCAGCGGCACGGCGAGCGGCACGACGGTGTCGGGCGGCGGCAGCGAGATCGTCATCGCCCACGGCAGCGATTACGGCGCGCACATTCTGGCCGGTGGCACGCAGCTCGATCATGGCCTGGCCAGCGGCGCCACGGTCTCGGGTACCGGGCTGTTGTTGGTCTCGGCTGGCGGAGTTGCGGTTTCGACCACGGTCGAGAACACCGGCTATGGGCTTGGACTTGGTGGGTTGGTGGTTTCAACCGGCGGCAAGGCCAGCGGTTCGATTATCAATGTCAGCGGTCAGGAAGGCGTCTTTGCTGGCGGTACCGACATCGACGCTGAGGTGGACAGCGGCGGGCTGTTCATCAATT
Source organism: uncultured Alphaproteobacteria bacterium (assembly GCA_963747855.1). Taxonomy (GTDB): domain Bacteria; phylum Pseudomonadota; class Alphaproteobacteria; order Rhizobiales; family Xanthobacteraceae; genus BOG-931. Next base: position 545,130 of record CAVVGN010000001.1, on the reverse strand, counting down.
CCGGCGGCATCAGCATTTCGGCGACGCTGACCGGCGGCGACAATGGCGCCAATTTCAACAGCCAGGGTTTTGAGTGGATCTACTTACCGGCGGCCGCGCGTCCGACACGACGATCTTAAGCGGCGGCGGGGTGCTGGTGTTCCATGGCGGGCTGGCGATTTCGGCGATTGTCAACAACAGCAGCACGGATGGGCCTGACTATGGCGGGCTCGGACTGTCCGGCGGTATCGCCAGCGACACGCGCATTGAAGCTAACGCGCAAGAGGCGGTTTTCTCCGGCGGCACCGACATCAGCGGCACGGTATCCGGTGGCCAGTTCGTGCTCTCCGGCGGCAGCGCACTCGATGCCATCATTAGCAGCGGTGGATTTGAGGACGTCGGTCTCGTCGTCTCGGCAGTTTCTTACTCTGGCGGGGAGGCGATCAGTACGACGGTGCTGTCCGGTGGCACCCAGGCGGCGATTCTCGGCGGCGTTACCTCGGCGACGACGGTCAAGGCCGACGGCACCGAAGTTGTCTCCAGCGGCGGCATTGCCAGCAACACCACGGTATCGAGCGGCGGCGTGCTCGATGTGCTCTCCGGTGGCATCGCCGATCCGGCCAGGATCTTGGCTGGCGGCATCGAGATCGTCGCCTCCGGCGGCACTGACCTTGGCGCCCAAGTCTCCGGCGGCACGCAGATCATTGAGTCGGGCGGCACCGCCAGCAGCGCCAGCATCAAATCCGGCGGCACCGAAGTCCTCGATTCCGGCGGCCAGATCGTCAGCACGACGACGCTGGGTAGCGGCGGCGCGCTGCAATATGTCGGCTTCGCCAACGGTCCGACCGGCCTACCGATCCTCTCTGGCGCTGGGGCCATTCTGCAAATGGGTTCGGGTACGGTGTTCAGTGGCTCTGTGCTCGCCGGTACCATGACGCAGATTCTGTCGGCCGGCACCGACCTCGGCGGCACGGTATTGACCAGCGGAACGCTGGGCATTCTGTTCGGCGGCTCCGGCAGCGGCATCACTGACTTCGGCAAGTTGCTCGTCTCATCCGGCGGCGTGTTGGCCGGTGGGGCAATCCGCTCCGGCGGCACCGAGACCATGTTCTTCAGCGCGCTCGATCAGAGCACCACCATTTCCAGTGGCGGCACCGCGATCGTGTCGTCGGGCGGCACCGCGGTCAGCGTCACGGTGGCAAGCGGCGGCGAGCTGATCGTACTCTCCGGCGGTGGCGCCATCGACGTGACGGTTTTGAGCGGCAGCTCGGAAATCGTCCATTCTGGGGGCACCGACGACGGTGAGGTGATCTCCGGCGGCACGCAGCTTAATTTTGGACTGGCCAGCGGTGCGACGGCTTTCTCCGGCGTGCAGGTAGTCGAATCCGGCGGCACCGCGAGCGGCACTACGCTTTCGGGCGGCAGCGAGATCGTCAGTGCCCACGGCATTGCCTTTGGGACTGTGATAACGAACGGCGGTTCGCTGAACGTCTTAAGCGGCGGCAGTGCCATCGACGTCACGATCGACAGCGGCGGTACGGCGACCGTGTCCTTAGGCGGTGTCGTCGACGTGCAAACCAGCGAGACCGATGCCGGCACCCTGGTCAATTCCGGAGCCATCAATGTGGCAGATGGGACGACACTGTCGCTCAGCACCACAGTCACTAACGCTGGCTCCATCAATCTTCAGGGCGTGAGCGGTGGCGCGACATTACAAATCGACGCCAATGTGATGCTCTCGGGTGGCGGCAAGCTATCGCTGTCTTCTAGCGGAGACAATTTCATCAATGCCGGCGTGGGCAGTGTAACACTGACCAACGTCAACAACACCGTCGCCGGGGCCGGCACGATCGGCTCGGGTAACGATAATCTGACCCTCGTCAACAGTGGTACCATTGATGCGGCCGGCGGTTTCCTTCAGATCAACACCGGTAGCAACCCCGTCACCAACGCGGGGCTGTTGCAAACATCCGGACACGGCATTCTCTCGCTTGAAAGCGACGTGACCAATTCCAGGACCATTGCGGCACTTGGAACCAGCGCTGGCGTGGGTATTCAGGATGCCACGATTAGCAACACCGGCGCCGGGCTGATCTTGGTATCCGGTACCGAGGAGCAGGTCGATCTCTTCGGCGCGACGATCGTGGGCGGGGAGCTGAAAACCTCTGGCGGTGGGTCGGTCCTGGCGGCCAGCGGTGACAACGCGATCAGCGGCGTGACCATTGTATCGAGGTCGCTTGTCGAAGCCATCGGCGGCACGCTGACCGTCGACGGCGTGACGCTGGGAGCCGACAGCGAACTCGCTGCCTTCAACGGCGCCACGCTGACGCTCAGCGGCGGCTCGCTTGGTAAAGGCGACGCCGTTGGAGTTGGGCTTGGCGGTACGGCGAACGTGATTGGCTCGGTTAGCAATTCTGGCACCCTTGAGGCTGTCGGCAGCGGCGCGCAGCTCAACCTCGACGGCGCCACAATTTCCGGCGGCGTGGTTGAGGTCTTAAGCAGCGGCACGCTGACGCTAAGCGGCGGCACGATCGGTTCCTCCACGCTGGTCGAGACCCTGAGCGGCGGCACCGCATTGGTGAGCGGCACCGTCACCAATTCCGGCAAGCTATTGGCGAGCGCTTCTCACAGCCTGGTGGAAATCACCAGCGGCGCCGTGGTCAATGGCGGCGTCGTCGAGGTCGGTAACGGTATTGTCGATATCCAATCGGGCGGAAGCGTCAACGCCAATGTCACTTTCCTGTCGACTGGGGGCGGCGGGCTCGAAATCGGCGCGCTCGGAAGCTCCTATACAGGCAGCGTGTCCGGCTTTGGTCAGAACACCCACCAATTCATCGACTTCACCGAAATCGGTTCTGCGGGTGCGACGCTCAGCTACACATCCACTTCATCCGACGGCGGGGTGCTGACCGTTTCCAGTGGCGGCTCGGCAGTGGCGGAAATCAATCTGGTCGGCCACTATGTGACGTCGAATTTCCATATTAGTTCCGGCGTCAGCGGTAGCGTCGAGATCACTGATCCACCCGTGCCGAACGGGGGCGCAGTGCAAAGCGCCAACGTCGCGCTGTTCGGCAATTATATCGCCGCGACCTTCGCCACCACGGCGGCAGGCAACGGCGGCTCGCTGATTACCGACGCGCCGCATTCAACCAGTGCGCACATAGCGCCGGCACATACCTAGACAGCGCGCTTTTATGCGCGCACGCTTCTCGGCAGCTACATACCCGCAAGCGCTATCAATCACTGAAATCCGGCGAAACTTCGTGGCCCGTATCAGCGCGATCGCCTAAGAGGGCCTTTTAACCGGCAGACGCGCGCTGAGGTGAGGACCTCTTCGTAAGCGTGACCGTCAGCGCCGGAAACTCGCCTTACAACGTCTGCGGGACGTATCCCGGTTACGCAAGATCATATCCCGGTTACGGAAACAATAAAGTGAAAAAGCCTCAGGAAACTGTTCAATCCGGCATAGCCAGCTCCCTGACATGGCCAGGTTTTCGGGTTTTCCGCTTGTATCCGGAGCGGGCGCGACCTCGGCTTTCTTATTATTTATTGCCAGCTGCTGACGCGGATGTGCCGAAGAGACCGCGTAAGATGAACGGCAGCGAATAGGCCATCGGTGGCCTCGATCTTGACGGCATCGGCGCTATTGATGTGATAGTCTCCGGTTTCGGCGGATCGGGTGGCGTCGCTAACAAAGATACCGCCGAATACATCGACTTCACTGCCATCGGCGCCGGCGCCTCGGTCAGCTGCGTATCGGGCGCGACCAATGGAACGCTGATCGTGTCGGGTGGCGGCGTGACCGCGTCGGTTACATTGATCGGCAATTATATTCGAGCGGGGATTTCACCAGCCATACGCTTAACGGCACGACCGAGATCACCGGCCCGACGGTGTCGAACGGGGGCAGCGCCACCAGCGCGCCGTCAGCCTTCCCGCACAGCGGCATTGATCTGACGCAACTTGCGTTCAATGCCAACGACATGACGCTCGGCTATGCGGAGAACACTACCGATACCGGCGGCACGCTCACCGTCAGCAACGGCGGCGAAGCGACCAGCATCGCGCTCCTCGGGGCAACTACATGGAGGCAAGCTTCGTCACCTCGCCCGACGGCCACGGCGGCACCCTGGTGAGGCAAGTGCCGGAAGCGCCAGCGGTGCAGCCGCCGACCTTGGCCCATCCGCACCCGACAAAACCCCGGTCGTGCATCGTTCCGGCGTGCGCCGTAGCCGCCAGCCCTGAATTCATAATCCCTGAGCCGGTGAGTATGGATTCCGGAATTGCCGGGTGCGCGGCGATCCGAAAATAACTCGATAATTGTTCTGTTGATCACTCCGCTGCTTCAACGGCGGGTTTGCGCCGGCGCTTTTGCGGCGCCGCCGGTTTCCGGCATAGGTGCTGGAGTGACCGAAACGCCGCGCCCAGCCAATATGATGTCGTGCGCTCCCTATAATTCGTGCGCTCCCTATAATAATGAGTGCTCGCTGGACAGCGGGGGACCGGCGCGAACAAACTAGCTCGCCACTGTCAGCCGATTGTCGGCGCGCAAGCGTTAGCCTGGGTCGACGCATCACCCAACGGCACTGCGGAGAGATCGGCCGGTGTCCAACGGCGGCAGCGTCACCAGTGCGCCACCGGCCTTCCCGCAGAACGGGGTGGCGGCGTAAGCGCTACTTTTACCCTGTGACAAATCGCTTGCTACACCGACTGCAAAGCCACAAACATCAACGCTGAGCTATCTTGCAGGTGGCCGGACTTTCGGTGCGCGACGCGAATACGATCAAATAACGAAGTCTGCTTCATCCGCAAGCGAATCCCTCGATCCGTTTTTCTCATATGTCGAACATTTCGCCTGATAGAACCCGTCGGATGCGGCTACGAACAGCCTCGCGCTCGATCCCGTCCATGTCCTCGTGCAGCGTTGCCTCGTAAGCGATGCGCGCAGGCCGCTCAAACACCATAAGTCGCTCGCCGAGTGCAAGTGCCTCCTCAATCGAATGGGTGATGAAAACAGAGGTGGCGCCAGTCTGCAGCAACAGTTCGCGAAATTCCTTGCGCAGGGCATTACCGGTGTGCTCGTCGAGCGCGCTGAACGGCTCATCGCACAACAATATGTCGGGTTTGCCGGCAAACGCGCGGGCGATGGACACGCGCTGGCGCATGCCGCCAGAGAGCGCATGCGGGTAATCGTGCTCATGACCGGAAAGCCCGAGTCGCTTAAGCCATGACGCGGCGATCTCGAGACGTACCGCGCGCGGCATCTTGTTGAGCTCAAGGCCGAGCGCCACATTGTCGATCGCCGTACGCCAAGGCATCAGCCGATCGTTCTGAAAGATGATGCCGATTTTGCCGCGGAAAGCGGCGAAATCACCATAGGGATCGCGGCCTCTGACGAGAACGCGGCCTCCGGATGGCCGCAGCAGGCCCGAGATCAGATTGAACGTAGTCGACTTGCCGCAGCCGGTCTTTCCCAGAATGGCCACCAACTCGCCGCGACCGATCACAAAGCTTAAATCGCGCACGGCCTCAAACGGAGCGGCCCCGTCAGCGCGGGTAAACACCTTGCTCACGTGCTCGAATAGAATTTCTTCTTGCTTGCTCACAGCGAATGCTCGGCAAAGGCGCGATAGCGCAGGGCATACAACTCGATGAGCGTAATGAGGGCCTGCACGATAAGCACGAAAATGACCAGCACGAGCGTCCAGGCGATGGCGCCAGCCATGTCGAAAATCTGCTGCTGCTGAAGAAGCTCATAACCCACCCCGCCGGTCGCACCGACAAGCTCGGCGACGACGACCACCCGCGCGGCACTTCCGAGATTAACCTTCCATGCTGTGAGAATGCCGGGAAGCACCGTCGGCCATATCAGGGTGCGGAATAGGTCGAGCCGCGTCGGCCGAAACGCCAGCGTCATCTCGAACAGATCCTTTGACATTGCCCGATAAGCATCCAGTACCTGGAAGGTGAATGCAGGCAGCGTCGTCATTACCATGATGAAGAAGATGCGGAACTCGATACCACGAAACCAGATGATCGCGATGACCACCCACGATAAAGCCGGGATTCCCTGATTGAAATTCAAGAGCGGGTAAGCGTAACGCTCAAACGCCGCCGACCGCGCCATCGGCATGGCCAACACTGTGCCGAGCACGAAGGCGCCGGTAAGCCCCACAAGGATGCGGGCGCTGGTCGCTAATGCATCAGAAACGGAATTCCAGGCCGTGAAGATTGCAAATAAGCGCGCTGCAATTTCCGGCACCGAGGGAAACAGGAAGTGCGGAACGAAGAACGAGACAATCTGCCAGATGAACGCCAGGCCCGCGAGTGCGACGAAGCCTTCGTAGCCAAAACTGAAATAGCCAAGGCCTTTGCCGATACGCCATGCGCTACGCGAGCTTTCGTCCGGCGCCATTACTCCATCTCGCCGGTATAGATCGAAGACGCGGGTGGCATCTCCTTCAACAATCCAACTGCAAGTCCTGCCTGGTAGGTCGCCTCAATCTGTTTGCTGATCCTTCCAGCCGGCTGGATGTTGAGGCCAAGCCGGGCATTATCGCGGATCATGTCCGCAATCGCCCGCCGCTCGGCGTCGTCTTTAACCGAGGCGACCAGCGGTGCCGCCGCGGCCGGATTGGCCATCACCCAGGTAGCGGCCTGTTTGTACGCGCGATAAAGACCCGGAATGAGATCATGGTGTTTCTCGATCCAGTCCTGGTGTGCCGCAACGCCGAGATACGGGATCACATTGCCGCCGGTGAACGCGCGCCACACTTTGGCGATGTGCAGATCGATGGTGCGGATAGCCGGCCGCTCCGCCGTGACCAGAGCATAGGCCGGCTCCCACAGCTGCACCGCATCGGCGCGATCTGCAAGCGCATAGCCGACGAGACCCGGCGTCGCCGTATTGAGCACCTGGAACGAGTGAGGATCGACGCCTTGTTGTTTTGCAAACCACGCGAACATTGCGTAGTTTGTCGTCCCCTTGGCGGCGGCAAGCTCTCTGCCCTTGAGATCGGCCAGCGTTTTGATGTCCGGCCGGTTGGTAACCACCGTGCCCCAATAATCGAATAGGTTGAATAGATAACTCGTCTGGATGCCGCGCGTTGTCCCGAGGCCAACTACCAGCACCGAGGCGCTGCCGCCAACCTCGAACTCGCCGGAATTGAACTGAGCCGCGTACGCGTCCGGTGGACGTTCAACGAATGTGATGTCGATGCCGTTAGCGATGTCGAATTTCTGGGCCTTAATGACTGACGGGAAGATTGAGCCGAGGGACGGTGGATTAAACACCACGATGGTGACGGGCGCGGGATCAGCGCCGTGCGCCGCCGATCCCAGAAGCGCCGTCGTCGCAATGACCATCGCAAACTTTTTCATCTCGCGTCCTCACAGCTCCGGTGCGCTTTTGGTTCAGCTAACCGCAGCCGACGGCGGAGTTGCGGCGAGGCCTTGATCGGGCAGCGGTACGGTCCAGGCATCGTAGCTGTAGACCCAATCCGGATCAGTTGGGTCGCGAAGCCAGGTATTGGTCCGCGAGCTGAGCTGTATCCGAGAAGTGCGCGGCTTGCGGGCGGCCTCGAAACGGCGCAAAGCATTGGCTACGCCCGGCCGATCGACGTTTTCTAGACAACGCGACAGCACGGCGGCGTCCTCGATCGCCATGGCGGCGCCCTGTGCCATGTAGGGTGTCATCGGATGGCAGGCGTCACCGAGCAGCGTCACATTGCCGTCCGACCAGCGAGGCAGCGGATCGTGATCGAGTAGCGGCCTTTTGTGAACGGCAGGGCACGCGGCGAGCACATGCTGAACCTGCGGATGGAAACCGGCGAAGGCGGCGCGCAACACATTTACGTCGCCCATTGCCGACCACGATTCGGCGGCCGAGCCCGATTCAGGTTGACTGGTCACGAAGTAGACTTCGCTACGGTCGGGCTTGACGTAGTAAATGACAATGTGGCGGTCAGGTCCCCACCATTTGGTGCAATCGTCGATCTGATAGCCGTTGAGCAGCGCCGCCGGATAAACCGTGCGGTAAGCGACGCGCCCTGTGAAGTCTGGCTCGTCCTTGCCGAACAATATGTCCTTGACCACGGAATGTACGCCGTCGGCGCCGATCACCCCGTCGGCTTCGGCGGTCGTGCCGTTGGCGAACCGCAGCCGGACGCTGCCGTCCGCGTGCTGCTCGAGCGACGTCAGTTGATGGTCGAGACGTAGATCGCTTTCAGGCACGACACTCGCCAAAGCGGCGTGAAGATCGCCTCGGTGTGCGAGGAGGTACGGCGCACCGTAGCGTTGTTCCGCTGCCTCGCCGAAGATCATGTCGAAGCGAACCTCACCGGTGTCGAAGTTCTTGTTGTTCCAGGAGCGGGGATAGAAGGCGGCCGCTCGCAGCGGTGGCTCGAGGCCGAAGGCGCGCAAGACCTTCATCGCGTTGCAGCCGATCTGGATACCGGCCCCAATGCGACTGAAATGTCGCGCCTGTTCATAAACAGTGACCTCGATTCCCACCCGTCGCAACGCAGCCGCGGTCGCAAGACCACCCATTCCCGCGCCGATCACCGCGACGCAAAGCTTGCCCATCTTTGCTTCCTTGATGGCATTGACGCCGCCTGTCCGCCGATATGGGGATGGCTGCGGATCTGCCCTCGTTATAGTATTGAATACGTTCGTGGTTGCCCTCGCAACGGCTACAATCGCTGAGGGGCAACTTGCCTCAGCGGTTGCGCCATCAATTTGCGGACGCTTGTCGTATCGGTCGACGGCTAAGTGTCAAAAACAGACGTAACGGTTTCAATCTGTGATGTCTGCTCCTCGTCCCCAGAGCAGACATTCACCGGTCACTTCCAGACGGCAGCTTTGGGATAGCAAAGATAAAACAGCGCTCGCTACTTCGTGTCGGGAGCATTGGCGCCCGATGGTGCAGCTGGCGGCGCTGACTCACCCCTATCCCCCGCTGACGAGCCCATCGAGGCTGGTGCTTTTTTATCCTCGGCAAGTGCCGTCTTGCAGGCTTCGGACAATTGCGCGTGATGCGCAATCATACATTTGTGACGGGCTTCTGGATCGTGGATTACAGCGCCGCAAAGCCTTTTTGCGTCGGGCGTACAGGCGGCGCGAACCGTCACGCTGGGAGCTGGAGTAGCTGCCAGGGCGAGAGTGGGCGTCCCCATGGCGATGACAACACAGAGATTTCGCACACCGATCATATCAAACCCGAAAGTTTTCAAATGGCGCCGTTGTACGCTCTCTTGCCTGCAATCCTACCCGAGAGCCGACCGACATCAACAGTGGTTGATTTCACCTCCGGTCAGCTAAGGTTATTCACGGCTTTGGGGTCATTCGGGCACCGCCATTGGTAAATAACCGGCGCCGTCGCGGCCCGAGCCGTTATTTCCGTCCGCGCGTAAACGCAAAGATTTCGCACGCGACCAAAAAAGCGCCGCCGGTGAGCGTCGCAACTTCGGCCGGGCGGGTTGGCCAAACCACGATGAGGATCGCCAACGCGCACAGACCGACATTGACGGCCAACACCGATGCGGCGACCCCGATGACCGTAAACCCGCGGTCGGTGGCAAGCTGATAAAAATGCGAGCGGTGTGAGTGCCACACCGGTTCGCCGCGAAAAAAGCGGCGCAGCAAGGTGATCGTCGCGTCGGCGAGATAATAGAGCGGCATCAGCAGGGCGGCCGCCAGGTGTCCGCTCGCAGCGAGGCGCAACAACAGCCATCCGAGCAATAATCCGATCGGCAGGCTGCCAACGTCGCCGAGGAAAAGTCCGGCGACCGGCCGGTTGAAATAGGCAAAGCCAATCATCGCGCCGCACAGCGACAAGGCGATGGCCGTTTCTTGCGGCGGAAAATAACCAAAAGCTCCGATCAGCGCGAGCGCGGCGGTAATGGGGACGACCTCGGCAACGGTCATCCAGTCGAGGCCGTCCATGAAATTCACCAGGTTGACGAACCACAGGCCGCCGATCACGAGGAGCGCCCGCTCGACCCACCACGGCAGCGACGGCAAGACGTGCATGTCCGCCGGCAGAGCATAGATCACCGCCGCGACGGCCAATGCCTGTAACAGGAGCCGAGGCGCGACCTCGATCGAACGGACGTCGTCGGCGGCGCCCACGCAGGCGATGAAAATTGCGGACGCGAACAACGCAAGGAGCGGCCCCGGCGTCCCGGCCGAAAGATAAAGAGCGGCGCAGGTGGCGGCGATGGTTGCCGCGATAACGGCAATGCCGCCCCCCTGTGGGGTCGGGGTAACGTGTGACGAGCGCGCGTTTGGCTTCGCCAGCGCATAACGCTCAAGCAAAGGGCTTAAGATCACGATCAGTAACGCGCAGATGATAGCGGCGGAGGCGACTACCGCCGCACCCTCCAGCCACCACTTTGCCGTTACCTGCTGAGCCATGCGGGCCTTTTATCAGCCCTTAGCCGTGCAGCGTACGGTAGAGGACAGATCAAGCGACTGACGATAAAGCGAGACGATCTCGGACCCGACTCGATCGGCCGAGAAAAGCTCGACGGCGCGACGGCGCGCCGCCAGTGCAAAACGCTCACGCAGCTGCGGGTCATCCATGAGCCGCTGGATCGCATTTGCCAGCGCGTTCGCGTCATCGACCGGCACCAGCAGTCCGGTCTCACCGTCGATGACAATGGCGCGGCAGCCGGGAACGTCGGTGGCGACCAGCGCGCGGCCGCAGGCAGCGGCTTCGAGCAGCGACAGCGGCAGGCCCTCGCGGCGCGACGGCAGGACCCCGATATGCGCGCGAGCCCACAACCCGGAAATGTCGTCGACCTGGCCGAGCCAGCTCACGCCGGCTTCATTGTTCCACGACGCGGCTTCGGCCTCGGTCACCGACGCCGGATTGGCCAGATCGGGCGTACCAGCGATCAGTAACCGCGACGGCGACCCACGCGCGCGTAGAATTCTCTGCGCTTCGACCAGAGTGCGGATCCCCTTGTCTTCGAGTAGCCGGCCGACGAAACCGACGGTTGGTGGACCGCCAGGCTCGGGCAGCGGTTTGAACCGGACGACGTCGACACCGGAGCCGGGGATGAGCGCGATCCGGGACGGGGAGACTCCAAGCGCCTCCAACGCCATGCGGTCGTCGTCGTTCTGCACGAGATTGATGACCTGATCGCGATCAAGCAGTGGACGGAGCACGGCGCCGATCACAAACTTCACCGCTTTCGCCTTGACGGACGTCGAGGTGAAAGAGTAGCCCAGCCCGGTAAGCGCATTGACGCACGCGGTCGGGAGCCCAAGTGCCGCGATCAATCCAAGCACCGACGGTTGCAGCGAAACGTGATGCGTCACCGCAGGCGCAACCAGCCGATGGATGCGGCGGAGCGCCATGATGGCGGTGAGCGAGGCGCGTGGCGACAGTCGCCCGCGGGCGAACGGAATGGGATGCAGGATAAATCGCTCAGCTTCGATCGCCGCCGAGCCATCTTTGACGTTGGTCGCGACGTGCACTTCGAAACCTGCATCACGTGCCGCGCGCGCCATCGGCAGCCGATGCGAAAGAAAATACCAATCCTCGGAAACGACGTAGAGCAGCCGCGGCAGTGGTGCCGCGGCGCCTAACTCAGCGTCGGGCGGGTTGGCAATGCGTTCCGCCAAAATAGCATCCCCGAAACCTATCGCGCAAAGGTATAGACGGCCCGACGCGCCACGGCGAGGGCAAGGTTCTGATCCAAAATGGCTGCACTTCCGTCTTGATAATCTTATTTATATCAGCTACTTAGCATTGTTCACGGTATGAACGATGGCCTTGACGTTCACGGCATGAACAGAGTAGGTTGCGCGCCGCAGAGGGTTTTTGGTGATGCCGCAAGCGGCCCAGGGCGAGGAAGCCGACAACGCAAGGATAGTCCTCGGGCTTCTCGAGTCAGTTGAGCGCGATGGTGCGCAATCTCAGCGCAAGCTCGCGTCCGATCTCGGCATCGCGCTGGGTCTTGTCAACGCCTACCTGAAGCGGTGCGTCAAGAAAGGCCTGCTCAAGGTCAGCCAGGCGCCGGCGCGCCGCTATGCGTATTATCTCACCCCACACGGCTTCGCCGAAAAATCTCGGCTCACCGTCGAATATCTTTCTTCGTCATTCTCGTTCTTTCGTCGCGCGCGGGAGGATTGCGCGTCTGTTCTTAGGCTTGCGCAAGCACGGGGCTGGAATCGGATTGCACTCGTAGGCGTATCGGACCTCGCCGAGATTGCGATCCTTTGTGCGCTCGAACAGGGCATCGCTATCGTCGCCGTCATTGATGCCAAGTCGAAGAATGATCGCTTCGTCGGCATGCCGGTGGTGGAGGCAATCGCTGATGTGCGTGGAGGGTTTGACGCTCTTGTTGTGACCGATCTTGAAGCAACCGGTGAATCAGTGCGCACTTGCATCGATCAAGTCGATGCCGAACGCGTTTTGGTTCCGGCGTTATTGGGGATTCGCATCAATCGGCCAGCGGAGAGCATGGCATGACGATCGAACTTCACCCGCGCTGGTTCGTCGCCCATACCCAGCCGCACGCTGAGGTGAAGGCGACCTTGCATCTAAAGCGGCAGGGTTTTGAAAGCTATGTCCCGCGTTATCTGAAGCGACGCCGGCATGCCCGCAAGCTCGAAACCGTCGCGGCGCCGCTGTTCCCCCGCTACCTGTTCGTTGCCGTTGACGTGACGGCGCAACGTTGGCGATCGATCTATTCGACCGTCGGGGTCGCCCGGCTGGTTTGCAACGGTGACGAGCCGACGCCAGTGCCGGACGGAATCGTCGACGAATTAAAAAGCCGCGAAGACATCAACGGACTCATCAAGCTGCAGCCTCTGCCCTCGTTTCGTCCCGGCGATAAGATTCGCGTACTCGACGGCGCGTTCTCTTCCTGCCTCGGCCTATTCGAGGGCATGGCGGAACGCGAACGCGTCGCAATCCTGCTCGATCTGCTGGGCCGCAAGGTCCGGGTCGTGCTGGAAGGCGATCTGGTGGCCGCGGCCTAAGTTGTCGGTGCGCTGAATAGCGCGCAAGGCGACCGCGTCAGATCGTGTCGGGGGGGCGCCTTGTGTTGTGTGTTCTGGGAACCTCGTCTCACCCGGAGTGCGGTAGCGTGGAAAATTCAAAATCAGGCGAATTCGATTTCCGCTTTACTGAAATGCATTCGAAAGTGCGTTTGAATTGACGTGACAGCAAATAATCCTTCACTCGACGGCGCTTCCATTCTGGTGACTGGCGGGACCGGATCGTTTGGCCAGGCATTCATCCGCCGGCTGTTCGCCGAGCATCGGCCGAGTTGAGTTGTCGTCTATTCCCGCGACGAACTCAAACAGTATGAGATGGCGCAACGCTTCACTCAGGATGAGATTCGGTTCTTCATCGGCGACGTGCGCGACCTTCCCCGTCTTGAGCGGGCGCTCAAGGGCGTCGACATCGTCGTGCATGCCGCGGCCCTGAAACAGGTCCCGGCCGCCGAATACAATCCGATCGAGTGTATCAAGACCAACGTGTTTGGGGCTGAAAACGTGATCAATGCTAGCCTCAATCAGGGCATCGACAAGGTGATCGCGTTGTCGACCGATAAGGCGGTCAGCCCGATCAACCTCTACGGCGCGACCAAACTTTGCTCCGATAAGTTGTTCATTGCGGCCAATCATCTTGCCGGCAAGGGAGGCGCCCGTTTTGCTGTCGTGCGCTACGGCAACGTGATTGGTTCACGAGGGAGCGTGGTGCCTTTCTTCAAGGAATGCAGCAAGACGGGCAAGTTGCCGATCACCGATCCACGCATGACGCGGTTCTGGATCCGCGTCGAAGAGGGGGTCAGCTTCGTGCAACGCGCGCTCGGCATAATGCAGGGCGGCGAGATCTTCATTCCGAAGATCCCGTCGATGCGGATTACCGACTTAGCAACGGCGGTGTGCGCGCACTGCAAACAGGAAACTGTCGGTATTCGCCCAGGAGAGAAACTGCACGAGTTGTTGATCGCGCGCGATGACGCGCCGCACACCCTCGAATTCGATTCTTTTTTTGTGATTCAGCCGGCCGTCCATCTCTGGAACCACACCGAACATCGCAATTACGGCGATGAAGAGGGCCGCCCAGTGGCACCGGAATTCGAATATGCCAGCGATACGAACAGCCACTGGCTTGACGAAGAGCAGCTCAAGGCGGCGATCAAGTAGCTCGATGTCCGATCGTTTTCTTGGGTACGGGCGCCAGAACATCGATCGCACCGACATCGATGCCGTGGTGGCGACGCTTGAAAGCGATTTTCTCACCCAGGGGCCGCAGGTTGAGAGGTTTGAGGCGGCCCTTGCCGAGCGCGTCGGCGCGAGGCACGCGGTTGCGGTCAGCAGCGGCACCGCTGCCCTGCACATTGCCTGCCTCGCCGCGGGAATAGGACCAGGCGATCTTGGTCTAACTTCCGCGATTACGTTCGCGGCGTCAGCGAACTGCCTTATTTATGCGGGTGGCGAAGTCGCATTCGTGGATATTGATGCCGCAAGTCTTGGATTGTCTGCTTCGGCGTTGGCGCGGACGCTCGAGATGTCACCATGGGCGAAAGCGATCATCTCGGTGCATCTGGCGGGGCTCGCGCACGCGGCCGCCGATATCCGCAAATTCGCCGGAGGTCGCATCGTGATCGAAGACGCGGCGCATGCCCTCGGCGGTCTCTATCCATGCGGCAGAGCTGTAGGCGGCTGCGCCTATTCTGACCTCGCCATTTTCTCGTTCCACCCGGTGAAGCCGATCACGACCGGCGAGGGCGGTGCGGTTTTGACCAATGATCCGGAGCTGGCGAGGCGAGCGAGGCTTTTGCGCAGTCACGGCATCGAGCCCGACGCAAAGCGATTTATCGGGAGTGACACGAAGGAAGACGGGCGCTCCAAGCCGTGGCTCGGCGAGCAACAAATGCTCGGCTTCAATTATCGAATGACCGATCTCGCTGCGGCGCTAGGCCTGTCGCAGTTAAAGAAACTCGATCGTTTCCTCAACCGGCGGCGTGCCATTGTACGCCGCTACGACGAGGCTTTCGGCAAGCTTCCGCCAATCCGCCTACCGCAATCGGCGCCGAAGGAGCGCGCGCGCTCAGCCCATCACCTCTACATTGCCTGGTTGGACTTTGCAGCGATGCGCACGACGCGAACTGCTTTTATTACAAGAACTCGCTGAACGGGGCGTGGGCAGCCAAGTCCACTACGTGCCAGTCTACCATCACCCCTATCATGCGCGCCGCCGGTTAATCGATCCGAACGATTTTAACGAGGCGGAGCGTTACTACCGCGGGTGTCTTTCGCTGCCGCTTCATCCGGGGTTGAGTGATGAGGAAGTTGAGCACGTTGTCTCGGCGGTGACCGACGTCGTGGGAGGCGGTTAATCAGTGCCGCGGGCCGCGAGCATCTCAATTAGGCTTTAGCCGTTTGATCACCGCTGTCATCGTGCAAGCGCGTATGCGATCGAGCCGGCTACCCGGCAAGGTCATGCAGGAACTGGCCGGCCGCACTGTGCTACATCACGTCCTCGAACGCTGCCGGGCCATTCCAGGCGCCGACATCGTGGTATGCGCGGTGCCGGACGAATCTGCGAGCCAGCCGCTCGAGTCGGTCGCCGTCGAATGCGGAGCGACCGTGTTTCGCGGTTCCGAAACCGATGTCTTAGCGCGTTATCTCGGCGCCGCAAACCGGGTCGGTGCCGAGATCTTGTTGCGCGTCACCAGCGACTGTCCGCTGATCGATCCGCACGTCTGCGGGGAGGTGCTGGCGCTGCGTGAACGCGCTGGCGCAGCCTACGCGGCCAATAACGCGCCGCGGAGCTATCCACACGGTCTCGATTGCGAGGCTTTCACGATGGCGGCGTTGGCCGAAGCGGCCTGTAGCACGAACGAACCCTACGACCGCGAACATGTGACACCGTGGCTCCGTCGCGCGCCGCATCTCGAGCGTGTCAATTTGGCAGCCGACGATGCCTCGCTCGCTGCCTATCGCTGGACGCTCGACTATCCGGAAGATCTGGCGTTTTTTCGAGCCTTATATGCGGCACTTCCGGCTGGCAGTTGCGCCGGCCTGCAGGAAATAGTCGCGCTCTTGAAGCAGCGCCCGGATATCGTCGCTATCAATGCCGGTAGGGCGCGGCACGATGCCACCTCGTAAGCAAGCGCCATCGATGAGCAGCCCTCTCACGCCGCAGGTTGATTTCTGGCGGGGAGACTTTGGCGACGCCTACACTGATCGCAACGTCGCCTCGCCCGAGCAGTTGCAGGCGAGGCGGGCCATGTGGGTCCAAATTCTTTCGCACACGCTGCCGGCGCCGCCGAGGTCCATCCTGGAAATTGGGGCCAATTTAGGCATCAACCTGCGTGCACTGCGCGCTTTGACAAGTGCCCGTTTGCTCGCGGTCGAGCCGAGCGACAAGGCACGCCAGCAGCTGGTCGACGAAAAGGTGGTCGCTGCTTCGGACGTGTGCGGCGGGACGGCCTCTTCAATCGATCTGCCCGACCGCGTGGCCGATCTCGTCTTCACCTCGGGCGTGCTGATCCATATCCATCCGGACCATCTGGAAGCATCGGTGAGGGAAATTCATCGCTGCACCGCGCGCTGGATTGGGGCGATCGAATACTTTTCCGATAAGCCGGAGATGATTCCCTATCGTGGCCATAACGACCGCCTGTTTAAACGCGACTTCGGCGGATTCTGGCTCGACACGTTCCCCGATTTGCACGTGCGCGCATATGGTTTTGTCTGGAAACGTGTGACCGGGCTCGACAATCTTACTTGGTGGCTGTTCGAGAAGCCATGACCGCGCAGGTTGTCTTTCGCTGCGACGCGTCGCCGGAGATTGGTGCTGGTCATATAACCCGCTGTCTTGCCTTTGCCGAAGCGCTGGCGGAGACGGGCTGGCGCGTCGCGTTTGCGGTTCGCCGCGGCACAGTCGCGATGGTGCCGGCGATTAATGCGGGAGATTTTTCCCTGCAAGAATTATCCTGCTCGGCTGAGGATGAACCTGAGGCGCTGCGTAAGTATTGTCCCGTCGGCGTCGCCCTCTTGGTGGTCGACCATTATCAGCGTGACGTCCGTTTCGAAGAAGCGTGCCGCGGTTGGACGCGCCAAATCCTGGTGCTGGACGACGGAACCGGGCGGCAGCACGATTGCGATTTTCTCGTCGATGCGGCGGCGAGCGATGGCTCGATTTATCAGGGCGTAGTTGCCGCGGGTGGGCGGCTGCTGCTCGGCCCGGCTTACAGCCTGATGCGGCGCGCGTTCGTTGCGCGGCGCGCCGACGCGTTGCGGCGGCGTGACGGGCGGCCGGTGGAGAACCTCCTCATATCATTCGGCGCAACCGACCCGCGAAATGCGACATCGGCCGCGCTCGATGCTCTCGACCGCTTCGCCGACGACTTTTCGATGACCGTCGCCCTGTCGCCACAAGCGCCGCATCTTGACGAGGTCCGCCGCAAGCTGCGCGGCCGGATGCGACTCGTGCTCGACGCCAACATGGCCGAGCTAATGATGGAGGCCGATCTTGCGATCGGCGCGGCCGGCGCCAGTTCATTTGAGCGCGCCGTGCTCGGGCTGCCGTCGGTCGTTGTCACTCTAGCGGAAAACCAGCTTGGCGTCGCCAAAGCTCTGACTGAGGCTGGCGCAACAGTCGATGCGGGGCAATTCGATGCAACATTGTCATCGCGGCTTGATGTGATCATACCGCGGTTGATCGCCGATCCGGGCGCGCGTATCCGCATGGCCGAAGCAGCGGCGGCGCTCGTAGACGGCCGCGGCCGGCTGCGCTTGCTGATCGAGCTGGCCGGCAAGACGCAAACCCGGAAGGGCTTAAGGGTAAAATTGCGCTTGGCCGAAGGCGGCGACGAACAATGGTTGCACTGGCTGCAGCAGCAGCCGCAAACCAGACGACATGCGAGAAATCCGGCGGTGCCAACTGCCGCGGAGCACGCGCGCTGGATGGCGCGGACGCTCTTTGATAAAAATGTATTTTTGCTGGTTATCGAAGTGGATGGTGAGCGTTCCGGCTTCGTCCGTCTTGATCGCCTGAAGAGTGAAAATTCGTCGTTCGAGATATCGATCGCAGTTTGCCCGACACTTCACGGACGCGGTGTCGGATCGAACGCCCTGGACCTGGTACGCCGTCTGCAGCCGGCTGCCGTATTCGAGGCGGAGATATCGCATGCAAATATTGCGTCGCAAAAGCTCTTTAAACGCGCCGGATACAAAAATGTGGGTGCAACGCGGTATCGGCAGCCAGCAGCCCAAGCGTGCCTTTCGGAAGGTCGCGAAGTGTTCTCGCAAGTGAGACCGGCGTAGCGTGATAGGGGTTGTTTCAATTGCCGGCCGGCAGATTGGGGCGGGAATGCCGCCCTTCATCGTCGCCGAGCTGTCCGCCAATCACGGCGGCAGCCTAGAGCGTGCGCTCGCGGTCATGGAGGCGGCCAAAGCGGCGGATGCCGACGCCGTGAAATTGCAGACCTATACGCCCGACACGATGACCATCGACAATGACGGACCGGATTTCCGCATCAAGGGTGGCTTGTGGGACGGTCGGCGCCTGTACGAGCTTTATCAGGAAGCACACACGCCCTGGGAGTGGCACGAGGCGCTATTCGCCAAGGGGCGCGAACTAGGCCTAACCGTGTTCTCCACGCCGTTCGACCACAGTGCCGTCGAACTTCTGGAGGAGCTGCAGGCCCCGGCCTACAAGATCGCCTCATTCGAGTTGATCGATCTGGCGTTGATCCGGCGCGTCGCCGCGACGGGCAAAACGACCATCATGTCAACCGGCATGGCAGCACCCGAGGAAATCGGTGAGGCGGTGGAGGTTTTCCGCGCCTCGGGAGGCCACGACCTCGTCCTTCTGCACTGCGTTAGCGGTTATCCGACGCCGGTCGAGCAGTCGAATCTCAGGCGCATTCGGCAATTGGCCGCTGCTTTTGATTGCCCCGTCGGACTCTCCGACCATACGCTCGGCATCGAAGTTGGGATCGCTGCCGTCGCGCTAGGCGCCTGCCTGATTGAGAAACATTTCACGTTGCGCCGCGCCGACGGCGGCCCGGATTTGGCGTTTTCGATGGAGCCGGAAGAGCTTTCGGCGCTAGTCCGCGGCGCGGGCGCGGCATTCGCGGCGCTTGGAACAGGAACGGTAGCGAGAGCTGAAATTGAAGAGGGCAGTAAAGTGTTCCGGCGCTCGCTCTATGTCGTCGCGGACATCGGCGCAGGCGAGACGCTGACGGGGGAGAACATTCGCATTATCCGCCCGGGATTCGGTTTGGCGCCGAAGCATTTGCCGGACGTGATGGGTAAGCGCGCGCGGCGTGCGCTGCCGCGCGGCACCGCGCTGTCCTGGGACTTGATCGAGTAGCCGAGCGATGAAGCAACCGTCGGCATCATCCAGGCCCGCATGGGTCGATCGGTGCTCGATCGCGAGGGGCGGCTCCCGGATATTAATCGCGACGCCGGCTAGGGTGGTATGATGGCTAAGAGCACGGCTGCAATACGACGGGCTTGGTTGCAGCGACATTTCACGCGCATCCTCGATCAGATGATCAAGCCCGTCTTTTCCGTCCGCTCGCAAGTCACCCGGTCTCATCAACGCTCGTCTGATTTCTTGTGGAATTTGACGAGACCGTAGGATGCGTTCAGACGGATTTGAAGGCTTGGTAGGGGATACGCCGTTGGTTCGCTTTCGCCACGCTCATCTCCCTTCAGCGGCGCGACTTTGGATCAAGTTGGAAGGGTTCAATCCAACCGGCAGCATCAAAGACCGCGCCTGCACTTTTCTTCTCAAGGACGCGTTACGGCGAGGGGACCTGCGTCCGGGAATGTGCATACTGGAGGCTTCGAGCGGCAACATGGCGTGTGGCGTCGCCTACTTCGGACGGATTCTCGGTTATAAGGTCAAGGTTGTTTGCAGCTCCAAACTTACGGCGGATAAAGCTAACTTCATTCGCCTCTTCGGAGCTGAATTGATACGGCACGGTCATCTCACTCTAGAGGGCAACCGACTTTGCCGCGAGCAAATCCTGCCTTCGGCGCCCGAGCATTATTGTTTCCTGGACCAGCTGCACAATTGGGCGAACCCACAAGCGGCGTATGAAACGATGGGCCCGGAAATCCTGAGGGATTTTCCCGATGTCGCTGCGGTTGTGGGATCGCTCGGCTCGGGAGGTACTATGTACGGTACGGCCAAATACTTGAAGGATCGTGACACCCGGGCAATCGTGATAACGACCGAAGCGAGCGCGGGAACCAAGCTTCCAGGAACCGGGGGCTTCGATGATGGCGAATACGTTACGCCCTTCATTGAGAAAGGCCTAAAAGAACAACTTTTTACGCATCGGCAGAGGATTTCTTATGTCAATGCGGTCCAGCGCACGCGCGAGCTCGCGAACCAGGGATTCTTTGTCGGCCTGCAAACAGGCGGCGTTGTGCATGCGGCGATTGAGGGGGCACGTAAGCTCAGTATATCCGGCGATATCGTTGTGATTTCCGGCGATAGCGGCTGGAAGAATACGGAAGCTCTTGCGCAAGCGTTCTCGGGATGATTGCTCCGGCTAATCGTCCCAGCCTCGTGACTGCCGATGGGTCGCGGATCGGTTACGGAAAATCCTTCGCCAGTTTCGGGGAAATAGTGCAGGGGCGCACCAGCGACGAAGAGGATTTTCTTGTCACGCTACCGGTCGATTTGTGGTCGACCTGCGAGCTGACTTGCACCCCTATTCGGGGTCCGCTCGTCATCGAATGCGAACTGCCAAAGTCCCAGGCTACCGTGGCGCGAGTTCTCGAACGTTTGGGACTCCAGACCGGTTTCCACATCGGCATCCAGTTCACTCGGAACATTCCCATTGGGAAGGGCCTGAGCTCGAGTACTGCCGACATGCTCGCAGCGCTGCGCGCGCTTCAAGAAACATTTGGCTTTCTCCTTACTGATGCTTTCGTTTCCCGGCTATTTCACGAAATAGAGCCGCACGACGCCCTGCATTACAACAACAGCGTGATTTACAACCATCGCAGGGGCCGGTTGATTAGAAACCTGGAATACATTCCATCGTTCGCTCTTGTCTGCGTCGACAAAGGCGGGATCGTGGATACCGTTGCCTACAACAAGATTAAGGTATTCGCGTCGAAGCACATGGAGGCATTCGATACATTATTAGGAGATCTTATTGCGGCTTTCGAAGCAGCAGACGATGCGGCAATCGCAGACTGCGCGACGCGGTCAGCGCGGCTTCAGGTCGAGATGACCCAGGACAGCTTTTTGCAGGAGTGCTTGGGGGCGGCGGATATGGATGGTGTCCTTGGCCTGCAAGCCACGCACAGTGGAACCTGCGCTGGATTTGTCTTTCCGGGTGACTATCCGGCGGAGGATCTGCGGCGCGTCGCAGAGAAGCTTTCTATGAAATTCGGAGAAGCTATCTTTATAACCCGCTCCCTTTCGCTGCTGCGTTGAGGTCTCATGACGCTGACGACCGATGCTGTTCACGATCTGATACGTGCAGTCTTTTCGCTGCCGGCAGAGTTCAAATTTAGTCCGGGTCTTCGGCCGGCATTCGTGCCGGGTTGGGATTCGTTTGGCTGGATGCGCATGATTCTTGCAATCGAGGAGATTGTAGCCCACGAAGTGCCGTTGACACTTTTTGATCGCGTCGTGACGGTCGAAGATTTTTGTGAGGCCGTCGTCGAGTTCGCATCTCAGGGAAACGAGGCTGCCCAATGACCTCGCCACTTGCCACAACGTACGACTCGATTTTCAGCCATGCAGAACGTCGGCCTGACCAGGCGGCGCTAATCGCGGATGATCGTGCGGTCAGCTATCGCGATTTAAAGGAGCTTGTCACCGTCATTGCCAAGAGCCTCAAGCGAAACGGCATGCGCACAGGCGACAGGATATGTATCGAGACCCACGATCCGATTGACCATTTCGCCGCTTCCGTGGCCGTCATGTTTGCTGGCGGGTCGGCGGTGGCCATGCCAAACGATTCGGCCGAATCTTATGAAGCTGTTCTATCCGACGCTCAGCCACGGTTTGTCCTCGCAAATGGGCTACGCCGATTTGTGATTAGCGAGCCCAATAATTCGATCGGCGTTAAAGAGTTATCGCGCACGGGCAGCGACGATGTGCCGGCTTTGCCGCATCGGCCTGAGCCCGAAGACGTGGCGATGATTTACTACACATCAGGGACCTCGGGCGGCATCCGCAAAGGTGTTTTGCAAAGCTACCGCGCGTTGAGCGTGACCGCCCGCTATATTAGCGAAGTTATGAAACTAGACGAAAACGTCATCGAATACGTAGCCTCGCCGATGGATAACGCATTCTGGTTCGGCCGTTGCCGGGTACTCATGCACGTAGGAGGGACTGCGCTGGTATCATCGGGCACGCTCAACCCGTTGAATGTCCTGAGTGCGTTGCGTCAGCACAAGGGTAATGCCATCGCCGGCGACACGCCGATATTTAGGCTATTTTTGCATCACATGAGCGCGCGATTTCGCACCATCGGGCCTCAGATCCGCTGGGCTAAGGTTGCAAGCCAGGCGATGCCGATCGAGGACAAGCGGGCGCTTCAAGATCATCTGCCTAATGCCCGGATCATCATGAATTACGGACTGACTGAAGCTATGCGTTGTTGCTTGCTTCCGTTTGCTGATCACCCTGACAAGCTCGGCTCAGTCGGACGACCCTCGCCTGGCGTATCGGTTCGCGTCGTCTCGGACGCGCGCGAGATCCTGCCGCCTGGGGAGACTGGCGAGATTGAGGTCAGCGGAGGCAATGTCGCCTCGGGTTATCTCAACAAAGACGAGTTGTGGCGATCGCGGTTTCGCGATGGATGGTACGCCACTGCGGATCTTGGCTACGTCGATCCCGACGGATTTGTCTTCATTTTGGGCCGCAATGATGAGGCTATCAATGTTGGCGGCCGTAAAGTTGCGCCTATCGAGGTCGAAGAGCCCTTACGCCGGCTAGTTTCGGGACGGCGGATCGCCGTGTTTGCTCTTCCTGATCAATCTGGCGTTCTTGGCTCTGTCGTCGCTATTGCAATTGAGGGAGCGGAGACGCCGGATTTTGTATGGAAGGAATTCCGTATTCGTCTGTTTGAAGTGCTACCTTCAAGCTACGTGCCGCGTGAGGCGTTTCTCATAGCCAAGATCCCAGTGACCGCTAACGGCAAGGTGCAACGCAGCAGGTTGAGCAGAATGGCCTCCGCCGGCGAGTTGACCAAGCTCTGAAGAAGTGAGTGGAATGACTTCCGGCACATTCGATCCTGCCTGGGAGCAACGTTATCAGGCAGATCAAACCTACCGGAACTATTATCCCTGGACCGCGGTCGTCAGCTTCGTTCTGGGCCGGGCACCGAAGGACCGGCCACGTTCGGAGATCGGCGTGCTCGAGATTGGTTGCGGCACAGGTAACAATCTTTGGTTTGTAGCCCGCGAAGGCTTCCGGGCAGCGGGCGTAGACGCCAGCGGCACAGCTATCGAGTTTGCGCGCGAGCGCTTCTCGCAGGAGAGACTCGATGCCTGCCTAGAAGTTGGGGATTTTACCAAGACGTTGCCATTCGCCGGTTCGTCTTTCGACCTGATATTCGAGCGCGCAGCCTTGTCATTCACAAACCGGGAGGGGGCGGCGGCCTGTATAGCCGAAGTGAGGCGAGTGCTTAAACCCGGTGGTTTGTTCCAGTGCGGGCCGTACAGTGATCGCGACAGCAGCTTCTACCGCAGCCCCGACGCTGATGGCGCCGTGCGCGTTATTTCGGCTGGCACGATCATCGGCGGGTCACAGACCTGCTTTTACAGCTTACAGGATTTACGCAACCTTTTCGATGATGGCTGGCAATTAGTGAGCATCAAACATATCGAAGAGACTGAAATGTCTCGGCCGGAGCGGGTGAGCCATTGCGAATGGCTCGCTGTCGCCCGAAAGGTTTAAGGGCGTTCCGTTTGGACTACCGACCTGAAGATATCCAACGTTGTCTTCGTGCTGTTGGATTGGAAGGCGGTGACACCGTCTATGTTATTTCCGCCCTCTCGCGGTTGCCCGGCCTCGAAGGCTTTGCCGCGATCGCGGATACGTCGGCTGTGTTTTACGAAGCGCTCCGTTCCATTGTGACGGACGAAGGCACCATCGTTGCTCCGACTTCGTCTCAAAATTTGTGTAACACCGATATCGTGTTTGATCCGGTTTCGACCCCGAGCTTCGAGCGCGGGCTTTTTCCGGAGTATCTGCGTGTTCTCCCGGGGGCAAAACGCAGCTTTCATCCATTCACATCCTACGTTGCCTTGGGACCTCAGGCCGGCCGTATTACCGAAGACGTGACACGGCATGCGTATGGTCCAGAAACACCCGAGGCGCGAATGATCGATCTTGATACTAAGTTTCTGGCTCTGGGTGTTGGGTCAAACATCATCACCACAGTCCACCACGTCGAGCACATCATGGGGGTGCCTTATCGGTATCATAAGGAGTTCATGCAACCCGTTGTGAGGGGTGGTAAAATCGTTATCGAGCCATTTTACCAGTTTGTCTGGTACCGAGACGCCGACGTTAAGGCGTCGCAGAACCGACGCCTTTTTGCGCGTCTTGAAGGCAAGTTGCGCATTTCACGGACCAAGCTTGGACGAGGCCAAATTAGCTGTTTCGAGTTGAGCGAGTTCTATGATCTCAGCGTTCAGGAATTTGCACAGGACATTTATGTCTGGTGCGATCATCCGCCTTTGATACGTCCCTACCGCACATGATGACGTCATTGACCGGCGAGAGCGGTGCCAGGGCCGAGATGGGGATTAGCGACGCGATTGGTCGCGAAATGTACAGCTGGGCAACCGATCTCTTTCCCATTTGCCGCAGCATCACGGGTGAGGGGGTTCGCCAGACTCTTGCTTATCTAGGGAGGCTTCTTCCCGAATTGGACGTTCACACTGTGCCGTCCGGTACCCAGGCTTTCGACTGGACGGTCCCACCGGAGTGGACCATCCGCGACGCCTACATCGCTGACGAGGCCGGCAACCGGGTTGTCGACTTTCAAAAGCAGAACCTTCACGTTGTAGGCTATTCCGAACCTGTTGATTTGTGGCTGGATCGCGACGAGCTAGATCAGCACCTCCATTCGCTTCCCGATCAGCCCGATGCCGTACCGTATGTGACCTCCTACTACGTGCAACGGTGGGGCTTCTGCCTCGCGGATCGCCAGCGCCGGACGCTGCCACCGGGTCGGTATCACGCGGTGATCGACAGCACGTTGACGCCCGGTGTTTTGAATTACGGCGAGCTGATCCTTCCCGGTCAAGAGACGCGCGAAGTTCTGCTATCGACGTATATCTGTCATCCCTCGCTCGCGAACAATGAACTTTCCGGTCCGGTCGTGACCGCCGCGCTTGCGCGCTGGCTGATTTAGCGCAAGGAGCTGCGCTACACGTATAGGATCGTCTTCATCCCAGAAGGGATCGGCTCAATTGTTTATCTCAGCCGAAATTATAAAAAGATGAAGGAAAGGACGGTCGCTGGTTATGTGGTCACTTGCGTAGGCGACGACCGAAGTTACTCCTATCTGGCCTCGCGAAATGGTAACACGCTCGCCGATCGGGCTGCTAGGCACGTTCTAAGCCGCGCTGTCGGAAAATTTCACAGTTACTCCTTCCTCGAAAGCGGCAGCGACGAGCGTCGATATTGCGCCCCGGGGATCGATCTCCCGGTCTGTCTGGTGATGCGCTCCAAATTCGGATGTTATCCAGAATATCATACCTCACTTGATAACTTATCTCTCATTTCGCCCGAGGGGCTTTTGGGTGGGTATTCGGTCATCCGCCGCTGCCTTGAACTTCTTGAGGCGAACCATGTCTGGCGCGTGACATCGCTGTGCGATCCCCAACTCGGTCGCCGAGGCTTATATCCGACGCTCAGCACCCTGGATAGCAACCGTCAGGTGCGGACGTTGCTAAACATTCTTTCATACGCTGATGGCACGCGCGATCTGATCGCTCTCGCCGACGACATCGGTGAGGACGCAATGGGATGCAACGCGTTGGTCAGCCGCCTCGTATCAGAGGGTCTCATGGAGCAGATCAGTTGAAGGCTTACGTGTATGGCGCCACTGACGAAGCCACGTCTCGCGTAGATTGATCGAAATGCGATCGCCGGCCTGACAGAACCGTGCAACTTAAAAATCGATTCTTGACCGTTGCCGCCTCGGCCGTGGGAGTAAGTCTGCTCGTGCAGGTGCTCGCGTTTTGGCGGCAGATACTGATCGCCTCCTATTTCGGCGTGGGGCGCGATTTTGACTCTTACGTCACGATCTATGCTTTGGCGACCCTCCTAATCTTTATCTTCGGCAATATCTTCGACTCGGTGGCCGTCCCGCATCTGGTGCGCACGCGCGAAAACGAAGGTCACGATGCCGCGCTCGCACTCTCGCGCTCGATTTTCTATCTGAGCCTAGTGTTGAGCGCCGGAATGAGCGTGGTCTTCCTGATCGCGGTCCCTCTAGTCGCGCCGATCTTCGCTACCGGCTTTTCACTTGAAGAACGTAGCAGCTTAGCAAAACTGGTGTGGTACTTTCTGCCTTGGAACTCTTGTGTGTGTGCCGTACTACGCGGCTGGGGCGCAGCACAAGATGGAGTGGCACTACAATCGCGTTTTTTTCGCTGAGATCGTCATCATCGCGGTGTCGACGGGCTTTTTGGCGCTCCGGCATGACGACATACGGATGCTGCCGCTCGCCTATGCGTCAGGATACGCGGTCGGTTTGGTTTTGCTCGCCGGCGGCGCCTGGCACGGGGTCCGCAAAGTTCCATCGTCCTCCGTGCGCGATGTTATGCGAAACGTCGGCGAGTTGTTTCTCTCCTATCAATCCGGCGGATTAAGGACACTAGTCGATCGGCACATTCAATCGTTTCTTATCGTGGGCGGTATTGGGGCGGTCAATTATTCGACGCAAATAATCGCCAGCCTCTCAAATCTGCTCACGCTTCGCGAAATTTACATGGTTCCGTTGGCACGGCAGACCGAACGCATCGAGCGGTTGGAGCGGCTGCTCAGCGGACTGGTGCTGCTAGCGGTTCCTCTCTCGGTGCTCGTTGCTTGTTTCGCGCCAGAACTGATAAAGGTGATGCTCCAGCGCGGACGGTTCGATACCGCGGCCACCGTCATGACCGCTGATGTGCTGCGAATTGCCGCGTTTTCGCTCATACTGGGCGCGGTGTCGACGCCGCTATTCCGCATGTTACAAATCGTCGATCGTATTCATTCCACCCATTTGGTGAACCTTATCACAGCGGTCTCCGTCGCCATCTTTGGGTATCTGTTCGTGTTCGGTCTCGATTGGGGCGTCCGTGGCATTGCCTTGATGCAGCTTTCCGGCGGCACTGTAGGTACGATAAGCACAGCTTATTTGGTCGGCCGCTATGGAGTCCCGTTGCGCTGGCGCACGATTTTGGGCTGGCTCATGCTGGCGGTTTTTGTCAGCGGGATCGCGTGCGTCGCGGCAGTTGCCGCAATCTGGAGATTTGAAAACGCCTGGCTGCGCCTTGCGATCGGCGGAGCGGTCTTTGGGTCGGTTGTGCTGCTCTGTTACTTTGTCGTCCGCGAACAACTCCGTCTTATTGTATTCGGTCTGACGCCATCCCGCGGGGATCTGTTATAAGGACGGCGGGCATATTTCATTTGTTCACTTCAAGGGCGTGTCTCTTAAGAGCTGATGGCACCATTTCGCTGTAGCGCGTAAGCCGAGATAGGGCTTGCCGATCAACATGTAACGGATTTTTTTTGTACGGTATCCCATTCGCGTTGTCCTTGGATGGATCTTCACCAAATGCCGTTCGGTAGTGGGGCGAGCCACGACAAAAATGCTTCCAGAAATTCTGCGGCTGAACACTGTCTCAAATCCCGCGACGGCGAGCGCGTAACGCATCGACGCCGAGGTCGGCAGGAAAGTATGCGCGTAGGAAGGTGGGTTGGGGTCGACGCTCGACATGAAGTCGCTAATGATCACACAAAAAAGTCCGCCCGGGGTCAGATGAGCGCGCACAATGCCAATAAAACTCATAGGGTGAGTAATAAAATAGATCGCGTGCGCGATATGGATAAGATCATAGCTTCCCTTCAATTCGAGTCGTTCAAACTGGCCGATGCGGCTCTTGATTCCAAGTTGCTCGTGTAATGGCCGCATGTTCGGATCGGCGTCGATCCCTTCGGCATCCCAGCCGTGATCTGCGAAGGTCCGGACAGTGTGGCCGAGGCCACACGCAATGTCGAGAAATCGCCCGGCGCCTGAAGCAAAAAAAGGAGACAAAAATCGATATGAGCGTTCCGCCCATACCTGACCAGCATGACGCCGATTGTCCCACATCTTTAGCTCGTCGGCCGGACTCGTATCTAACGTTGCGCGCTTCATTTGCCAAATGCGGTGAAGGACTTGCAATTCTGGCTGAGCCCGTGGAAAGGCATTGCCACATCGGCGGCATAGCTGCCAGTCATCGATGCGCGAATCACCAATCTCAGATCGCCATCCCGTTATTCGCGGATCGGAGCGGTGGGTTATTGGCCAACTCGCTGCTTCACCGCAAATTGGACAAGACATCGTCGAAAACTCCGCCTTTTAACCGACTTGTAATGGGGAGCTGACCAGGCGTGCAACCGTATTGCCGAATTCGAGCATTACACGCGCGCTTGGCAGTGTTGATCAACATAGAAATAAAGGAGTGAGCGCATGCAGAGCAAGGACGTCGGAACAATTTCCGAGACGGTCGCGATAAGGCCGCGAAGTGCGCCACGTTCGCCTGCGTACAAAATCGCACTTTATGGCTTTGGTTCGCATCCGGTTATGCATCGGCATCTGATCGAACTTGCCGCCAAGGAGAAATTGCCGCTGACGTGGTGCGAAGTCCTTCCCGCGCCTCATCACCGGCAAGTTATCAGCGAGGTTCTCCCGGCGAGTGAGATTTTGGACGTATTCCAGGCTTTGCCGCGGGTTCCAGTCGGCGGCGATTTGGCTTGCCTTTCTCAATATCCTGGAAGCTTGGTGGGGGACCTCGCGGCGCAGAAGCGCCGACGAAGGAGACGAGATGGACAGTGGCTTTTCAAGCGCGGCATCGACTACTACAAAACGTATAAGGGATTTCTTGCCGACCGTGGCGCAACTCACCTTTTGATGCCGCTAATTGAGACGCCGGAGGCCAAGATCGCAGTAGCGGCCGCACGAGAGCTGGGCGTCAGGGTAATCGCTCCGGTCGACATGAGAAATATAACAGGCACCATGTTTTCATCGGATCGCCATGAAACCCCACCGGCTTATGCGGCAGCCGATCCCGCGAGCAGGGTTAAAGCAGTCGAGTTTGTCCGTAATTTTCGTGAAAAATCTTTGCCCGCGCAAACGGTGCCGATGGAGATTGCAACAAACACGAGCGACGCAGCTCTGTCGGCATTTCGTCCGCCGTTGTGGCGCCGCGTCCTGCGATCGATAAACGCGATCAAAGAGCGGCCCGACATCTTCGATCATGATGAAATACGCAGAGCAGTGATGGCTAACTCAAGCATAGTCCGAAAGACCATTAGAGGGCTGCGCGCATGGCGAAACGCTGACCAATACCACGTTGCTGAGATCGCCGCTCTGCCGCAACGCTTTATATTCTATCCGCTCCAATTTACCCCCGAAGCATCCATCAATACTCCTGCTCCTTATTTCATTGATCAGATGCGCGTCATCGATGCCCTGCGTTTTGCCATGCCAAGTGACTATTTACTGGTTGTGAAGGAGCATCCTGCTTGCGTGGAAATGCGGCCGGTAAAGTTCATGAAACGCTTGCGCAATCTTCCCGGCGTCATCGTCCTTAAGGCCTCGGTCTCTTCGATCGAGGTTATGAAGCGGGCATCATTGACCGCGACAGTGACGGGGACGGCCGCATTCGAAGCATTTCTGCTCGGCCGCCCGTCAATAGCTTTCGGCCCGGGATATTCAGCTTGGACGATCGGGCGTATCGCGATGATGGGCAACCTTCGCACTGAGATACTGAACGCAATCAATGAGCCCCCAACAGATGAATTCATTATTGAACGTGTCGCAAAGCTCATGAGCGTGCGCTACCCGGTGTTCTTTGACACGCCGGGTCTTCCGAACGAGCCGATGCTGCGCCCGTACAACATGCGTTGTTTCCTGGCGGCTTTGTTCAATCACATGGAACGTGAACGCACATTGCAGTCAACGTTTGCGTGACGCTGACCATAACAGCCGGACTATAAAGCGAGCCTGGATTTGCGTCGAACATTAAATGAACCGACCCGATGAAATTTGGATAGTCGGCGGCGAGCAGCGCGGCGTTCCCCACTGGACCAGGGAATGGAAGCTTTACAAAAAAGCTGTCGTCGTAAAAGCCTCGGGCGGGCAGCTTCAGCGTGTGCTCGAATACGAAACGCCGCCCGAGCATTGTGCCGACGGTTCGCCTGCGATCCTGTTCAAGGCAGCCTCGATCAAAGGCGATCGCGCATATCTGTGCACCCAAACCGAGGTGCTGATCTGCGATTTCCCGTCATTCTCGATCCAGAAGATCATTTCGCTGCCGTGCTTCAACGACGTACATCATGTCGCCGTCGCGCCCGACGGCCGCTTGTTTGTGGCGGTGACGGGACTCGATGCGGTAGCCGAGCTTACCCCGGACGGAACGTTGCTGCGTTTAATCAGCGTCCTCGGCGGATCGGTGTGGGATCGCTTTTCGATGACGGTCGATTACCGCAAAGTGACGACGACTAAGCCGCACCAAGCGCACCCCAATTTCGTATTTTTTCTCGATGGCGAGCCGTGGGTAACGCGCTTTCAGCAACGCGACGCCGTGCCGCTCGAAGGCGATACTGCCGGCAAGGCGATCTTTCGCCTCGGAACCGAGGGCGTGCACGACGGCCATGTGACCGCGGAACATATCTACTTCACAGCCGTCGACGGGCGTGTTTTGCGCTTCGATTTGGCATCTGGCGAAAGGCAGTCTTTCGACCTCAACAAGATCGCGAATTCTTATCCAGATCGTCCGCTCGGCTGGTGTCGCGGCCTTTCGCAGATCGGGCGATACTCATGGGTCGGATTTTCACGGATTCGATACACTGCGCTGCGACAAAATCTGGATTGGATACGGCGCGGCTTTCGGGATGCCGATCGTCTTCCACCGGCTCCGACTCGCATCGCCTGCTATGATCTTGCGAAGAGCGCGCTCGTTCAGGAGATCAATCTTGAGAGCGTATCGATGAATACGGTTTTTAGTATCCATGTCGTGTGAGCGCGAGAACGTGCTTTAACGAGGTGACGGGAACAGCGATTTGACTGGCCAATCATTGCCTGCCGATCTAGGCCGCTTGGAAGCGGAGGCGATTTACATCTTTCGCGAGGTGGCGGCCGAATTTCGCAAACCGGTCCTGTTATATTCGATCGGCAAGGATTCCTCCGTTCTCCTCCATCTCGCCAGAAAGGCCTTCTTTCCTTCGCCGCTGCCGTTCCCGCTTCTGCATATCGACACGACGTGGAAATTCCGCGAAATGATTGCCTTTCGCGACGATACTGCCGCGCGGCTCGGGCTCGACCTGATCGTACACGTCAATCGTGAGGGGTTGGCGCAAGGCATTACGCCATTCACGCACGGTTCGTCATTCTACACCCAAGTCATGAAGACCGAAGCGCTCAAGCAGGCACTGACCCAGCATGATTTCGACGCCGCGTTCGGCGGTGCGCGGCGCGACGAAGAAAAAAGCCGCGCCAAGGAGCGCGTGTTCTCGTTCCGCTCGGCCAATCAAGTCTGGGATCCGAAGAACCAGCGGCCGGAGCTGTGGCACCTTTACAATTGCCGTATTGCAGCGGGCGAGTCGATCCGGGTTTTTCCGCTGTCGAACTGGACCGAGCTCGATGTGTGGCGTTACATCGAACATGACAACATCCCGATCGTGCCGCTCTATTTCGCAGGCCCACGGCCGGTCGTCGAAAGGAGCGGCGGGCTCATCGTCGTCGACGATGACCGCTTTCCGCTCGAGCCAGGCGAGCGGCCGGCAATGCGTGTCGTGCGGTTCCGTACGCTCGGCTGCTATCCGCTAACGGCCGCCGTTGAATCTGGCGCCACGACGTTTGCCGACATCGTTCGCGAGATAGAGGCGGTGCAAACGTCGGAGCGGGCCGGCCGGCTGATCGATCATGACGCGGGCGACTCCATGGAAAAGAAGAAACGTGAAGGCTACTTCTGACCACGACGTCGCCACCGCCGTTGCGGTAAGCACATTCGCGGTGAAGCGCGATCAGCTCTGCGTGCTGACCTGTGGCTCGGTGGATGACGGCAAGTCGACGCTGATCGGACGACTATTGCTCGATGCGTCGCTTGTATTCGACGACCATGTCGCGGCGTTGGCCCGCGATTCCAATACACACGGTACGGTCGCGGGCGATTTCGATCCCGCATTACTCGTCGACGGGCTTGAGGCCGAGCGCGAACAGGGCATCACCATCGACGTTGCCTACCGCTATTTCGGCACAAAACGTCGGCGCTTCATTGTCGCCGACACGCCCGGCCACAAGGACTATACGCGCAACATGGTGACCGGGGCATCGACGTCCGAGCTTGCGATCCTTCTGGTCGATGCCTCCAAAGGGCTCTTGGAACAAACGCGACGGCATGCCTTCTTGTGTTCGCTCCTCGGCATTCGGCAGTTCGTCCTCGCGGTAAACAAGATGGACCTAATCGGTTTCGACGCGCGCCGATTCCGGGAAATCAGCGAATCTTTTGCGCAATTCGCGGGACAGTTTCCCAAGTGCAATGTCGTCGCCATTCCGATGTCCGCACTGCACGGCGATAACATCGTTCGGTGGAGCGCGCGGATGCCCTGGTATCACGGCCCGCCTTTGCTCGAATATCTTGAGAGCTTGACGGTCGACGAACCGTCGGGCGGGGCGCCGCTGCGCCTGCCAGTGCAATACGTCAACCGACCGAATGCGGATTTCCGCGGCTATGCCGGGACACTGATATCCGGCTCGCTCCACGAGGGCGCGGAAATTCTTATTCCGCGCACCGGCGTGCGATCGCGCGTCGCGCGGATCGTAACCATGGACGGCGAGCTTAAGGCCGCATCCGCAGCCGACGCCGTTACCGTGGTTCTTGCTGACGCTATCGATGTTTCGCGCGGCGACATTATCAGTTCAACCGAACAGCCCCCGCAGCGAGCGGACGCCTTCGCAGCCCATCTGGTGTGGATGTCGCAGTCGCCGCTTTTGCCGGGACGAACCTATTTGCTCAAAGTCGGCGCGCAGACCGTCGGCGCCACGGTGACCGAGCTCAAATATCGAATCGATGTCGGCAATTTCGATCACCTTGCTGCCAAGGAATTGCATCTCAATGAGATCGCCTTCGTCAATGTCGCGACCGTCGAGCCCATCAGCTTCGATCCTTACGACGTGAACCGCGACACCGGCGGATTTATTCTGATCGATCGGTACACCAATGCAACGGTGGCTGCAGGCTTAATCCGCTTCGGGTTGCGCCGCGCCGCCAATACATATTCGCAAGCTTTCGAGGTGACGAAAGTGGCGCGCGCGCGCCTTAATGCGCAGAAGCCCGCCTTGCTCTGGTTCACCGGTTTGTCGGGCGCCGGCAAATCGACGATTGCCAACAATCTTGAAAAGAAGCTCCATGCGCTGGGCAAGCACACCTTCGTGCTTGACGGAGACAACGTCCGTCACGGCCTCAATCGTGATCTCGGCTTCACCGAAGGTGACCGTGTCGAAAACATTCGCCGTGTTGCGGAAGTGGCGAAGCTGTTCGTCGAGGCGGGGCTAATCACCATTGTCGCCTTCATCTCGCCTTTCCGGGCCGAGCGCGAGATGGCGCGCGAACTCGTCGAGCCCGGTGAATTCATTGAAATATTCGTCAATACGCCGCTCGAGGCCTGCGAACGGCGCGATCCGAAGGGGCTGTATCAGAAAGCCAGACGTGGCGAATTGCAGAATTTTACCGGCTTGGATTCGCCCTATGAGCCGCCGAGGTATCCCGAATTGACCTTGGATACGCTCAACGAAAGCGCCAGCGATCTGACGGATCGCATTATCGATTTCATGCGGCAGCGCGGCATTTTGTCGTAAAAGCGGCTTTTTGATGCAGCAAAAGACAGTCGATATGGCCAATGAAAGCCGGGCCGAGGCTCACCGGTTCGCGTTCGGCGAAAACTGGAAATCTTTCGTCACCGGGCTCGACGAGGCGCGCATCGCCGAAGCTGAGAAATCGCTGCAATGGCTGCTGGGGCGGCAACGCCTCGACGGGATGCGTTTCCTCGATGTCGGCTCCGGCAGCGGCTTGAGCTCGCTCGCTGCGCGGCGCCTCGGCGCCCGCGTTGTCTCATTTGATTACGATCTGCAATCGTTCGAATGCACGGCGATGGTGCGTGACCGTTTTTTTCCGGACGATCCGGAATGGCAGGTCGAGCGCGGCTCGATTTTGGATCGCAACTATTTGGCCAAGCTTGGCCGGTTCGACATCGTCTATTCATGGGGCGTCTTGCATCACACCGGTGCCATGCGCAACGCGATCGAAAACGCATCGCGGCTGGTCGCGCCGGACGGAATATTTGTGTTTGCGCTCTATCGCAAGACGGGGCTTTGCTGGTTCTGGGCATTAGAAAAGCGCTGGTATTGCCAGGCCTCGTCGCGCGCGCAGTCGCTTTCGCGCGGACTTTATGTGGCGCTGCTGCGGTTTGCATTTGCGCTGCGTGGGCGCAACTTCGCCGCCTATGTTTCGGGATACCGTGGCAAGCGCGGCATGAACTTTATCCACGACGTTCACGATTGGTTGGGCGGCTATCCCTATGAATCGATCACGCCGGGTGATGTCGCTAGAGAAATGAGTGAATTCGGTTTCGCTCATATGCGCAGCAAGGTGCAGCCGGCTTCAATCGGACTTTTCGGCTCGGGCTGTGACGAATACGTCTACGTTGCGCCCCCTATTGCAAATGGCTGACGGAAGGCGCGTGGGAGCGCCGCAGATTTTGGTCGTCACATCTCGTCTCGACATCGGCGGCACGGAGCGACATCTTGTGCGGGTTCTGCCAGAGATCAAGCGAAAAGGAATAGAGATTACTCTCTATCTCATGGAGCGCGGCGGTTCGCTGGAAGGTGAGCTTTTGCGCCAGGGCATTCGTTTGGAGGGGCCGCAGCCGAGCTGGCCGGAGTTCTTCCGTTGGCCAAGAGCAACCGTCGCCCTGGCCCGCTTCCTGCGGCGTGAGCGACCGACCATCGTTCATTTCTTTTTACCACGTCCTTATCTTTATGGCTCGTTGGCGGCTGAGCTTGCCGGCCAGCGGCGACGGCTTATGAGCAGGCGCTCATTGACCAACTACCGGACTCGCTACCCATTGCTCGGTAGCGTGGAGCGGCTTTTGCACAGCCGCACCGCCGGTTTGATCGGGAATTCACGGGCAGTGCTCGATCAACTTGGTGCCGAAGTTGACGATCCCCGCAAGCTTGCGCTTATTCACAATGGCATCGAAATTTTGAAGCCGGCTACCGCGTCCGACCCAGAGCGCGTGCGCCACGCGCTGCGCATCGCAGATAATGCGCTCGTGATCGCGGTTGTTGCCAATCTGTTGGCCTATAAAGGCCATAGCGATCTCATCTCAGCACTGGCGCTCATCAACGATCGCTTGCCGCCGTGGCGGCTGCTTGCCATCGGCCGCGACGACGGCATCGGCGCCGAACTCAGGCGGCAAGCGGAGGCGCTAAAAGTCGCGGATAATATTATGTGGCTCGGCGAGCGCACGGACGTCGGCGACCTGCTCTCGGCCAGCGATATTTTCGTCTTACCGTCGCATCAGGAAGGCTTTTCCAACGCGCTTTTGGAAGCTATGGCCGGCGGCGTTCCCGCCATAACCACAGCTGTCGGCGGCAATCTCGATGCCGTCGTTGACGGAGAAACAGGACTGCTGGTGCCCCCGACCGATCCGGGTGCGTTGGCGGCCGCCATATCGCGGCTGGCGAAGGATCCCTCCCTGCGCGAGCGCTTTGCTGACGCCGCGCGCCGCCGCGTCGTGCAGAGATTTTCGCTGGAAGCTTGCGTCCAGCAATACGAAATCATGTACCGCGCTCTGGGTGAGACGATCCCGCGACCGATCAGCGAAATCCTTGCAGGCAATCAGGGGGGAGACAATCACGCTTTCGCGCTACCGGCCGGCACTGCCAGTGGAGCCGGGTAAGGACCGGAAATATCCTAGTGCTGCCGAATCCTCTCGTTGTTCTCCTAAGTCGCAGCCCGCGTTGGGTGGTGCTTGCGGTCGACGCGCAAAGGGCGTCGCAAGCGCTTCAGGCCCATCGCTCGCGCTACGATTTCAAGCACGAGCAAAAGGTTGCCGGTGTTGCCACGGCAAAGGCGCACGGCTAAACAGAGCGCCCCGCCGCTCCAAAGGTCAGTAGTGAAGCATCAACGCAAGATCGCTGTGATCGGGCTCGGTTATGTCGGTCTTCCGGTCGCAGTGGCGTTCGCCCGTTCCGGCATGCCGGTCATCGGCTTCGATATCGATCAAAAAAGGCTCGATCAATTGCGCGCCGGCGTTGATCGCACGCGCGAAATCGAGGCGGCGGATCTTGCGAAGCTGACGCTCGACTATGAGAGCGATGCGGCCGCGCTCAACCGAGCTGACTTTTACATCGTAACCGTGCCGACGCCAATCGATGCCGGGCGCCGCCCGGATCTGAGCGCAGTGCTGGCGGCCTCTGCTACAGTCGGCCGGGCCCTCAAGAAGGGCGATATCGTCGTCTACGAATCCACAGTTTATCCCGGGGCCGTGGAGGAAGATTGCGCGCCGGTGCTCGAACGTCATTCGGGGCTGAAGGCGGGTAGTGATTTCAGTCTCGGCTACTCGCCGGAGCGGATCAATCCGGGCGACAAGGAACATCGCTTCGAAACCATCACCAAAGTGGTCAGTGCGCAAGATGAGCGGACACTGGATATCGTCGCTGAGGTTTATGGCTCGGTGGTGAAGGCTGGCATCCATCGTGCGCCGTCGATCAGAGTTGCCGAAGCGGCAAAGGTCATCGAGAATACCCAGCGCGACCTCAACATCGCCTTTATGAATGAACTATCTGCCGTGTTCGAACGTATGAACCTCGACACCGGCGACGTGCTGGCGGCGGCTTCGACTAAATGGAATTTTCTGAAGTTTTACCCTGGCCTGGTTGGTGGGCACTGCATCGGCGTCGATCCCTATTATCTGACCTACCGGGCGCAGAAGGCCGGTTACGAGCCGCAAGTGATCTTGGCCGGTCGGCATATCAATGACGGAGTTGGCCAGCGCATCGCCAGTGAATGCGCCCGCCGGCTGCGCAAACGCAACGGCGGTGGCGAAACCGTCACTGTTCTTGGTCTGACGTTTAAGGAAAACGTGCCCGACACGCGCAATTCTAAAGTGGCGGACATTGTCCGGGAGTTGCGCTTGCTCAATTTCGGCCTGCAAGTCCATGATCCATTAGCCGACCCGGACGACGTCAAGCGCGAATACGGCATCGAGCTTACGGCCCTCGATGCGCTTCAGCCGGCCAATGCGGTGATCTTTGCCGTCGCTCACGATCTTTACGTGCATGGCGGTTGGCCGTTCATCGTGAAGCTGTTGAAGAATGGAGGCGGCGTCGTGCTTGATGTCAAATCGCAGCTCGACCGCGGTCAGACGCCCGAAGGCGTGGACCTTTGGCGGATGTGATGCTCGGTCGAAGGAAATAAATGTCGCACGACCCGATTTTGGTTACCGGCGCGGCGGGTTTCATCGGTTTTTGCCTCGCGCGCCGACTGCTCGAGAACGGCCGCGCGGTAGTCGGCGTCGATAACGTCAATTCCTATTACGATCCACGCTTGAAAGAGGCGCGGCTCGATGTGCTGCGCCGATTCGACTCGTTTCGATTTCGCCGCCTTGATCTCGCGCACACCGATGCCACGCTCGCCTTTTTTGCCGAACAAGAATTCGGTCCGGTCGTGCACTTGGCCGCGCAGGCCGGCGTGCGTTATTCACTGCAAAATCCGCACGCCTATGGCGAAGCCAATCTCGCCGGCTTCCTCAACGTGTT
The DNA here is from genome assembly GCA_963747855.1 of uncultured Alphaproteobacteria bacterium. Taxonomy (GTDB): domain Bacteria; phylum Pseudomonadota; class Alphaproteobacteria; order Rhizobiales; family Xanthobacteraceae; genus BOG-931. The sequence continues at coordinate 507,112 of CAVVGN010000001.1, read as the reverse complement.
GGAGGGCTGCCGGGCGCGGAAAACGCCGCACCTGGTTTACGCATCGTCGAGCTCTGTCTACGGCGCCAACGTGCGAATGCCGTTTTCAGTGCACGACAACGTCGATCATCCGTTGAGCCTCTATGCGGCTACAAAAAAGGCCAATGAGGCGATGGCGCATTCCTATTCTTATCTCTACGGAGTACCGGCCACGGGGTTGCGGTTTTTCACCGTCTACGGACCGTGGGGCCGCCCCGACATGGCGATGTACATCTTTGCCAAGGCGATAGCCGAACGCGCACCGATCAAACTATTCAACCACGGCCGCATGCAGCGTGATTTTACTTATGTTGACGATGTCATCGAGGCAGTTGAACGGGTCATTGGCCGGCCGCCGGTGAAACGCGATGCAGGCCCTGACGCCGTGCCCGATCCTGCCCAGAGCGGTGTCGCACCCTGGGCTCTTTACAACATCGGCAACAACAAGACCGTGGAAGTCTCTTATGTTGTCGGCCTGCTAGAGAAGGAAATCGGCCGCAGGGCGAAGGTTGAGTTCGAGCCGATGCAGCCCGGAGACGTGCAGGCTACCTGCGCCGATGTCGACGATCTGATGCGCGATTTCGGGTTTAAGCCGGTGACCACGATAGAGGAGGGTGTTCGCCGCTTTGCTGCGTGGTTTCGCGAGTTCCATCGCTATATTGAAGGAACAGAAACACTATAATCTCGTATCAAGCTATTTTGTCATGGCCACCACACTGAAGGACCTCAAAGTGAAGCTTTTCACGGATGGCGCCGACAAGGCGCAAATCCGCGAAATGGCTCAGTTACATTGGATTCGGGGCTTCACCACCAACCCCTCGCTGATGAAGGCGGCCAAAGTTTCCGACTATCAATCTTATGCGCGTGATCTGGTCGAGGCGGTTCCCGACCGCCATATCTCTTTCGAAGTTTTTTCCGATGATATCGCCGAGATGGTGGCGCAGGCGCGTGTGATCAGCGCCTGGGGCGCCAACGTCTACGCCAAGCTGCCGGTGACGACGACGCGCGGCGAACCTTTGTTCGAGGCGGTGCGCTCGCTCGCGCGCGACGGCATCAAAGTCAATCTGACGGCGGTCTTCACGCCCGAGCAGGCGGCTTCCGGGATCGACGCGCTGGCCGGCGGAGCGCCGGCCTGCGTATCCGTGTTCGCCGGACGTCTTGCCGATGCCGGAATCGATTATCGGCCGATCATGCGTGACGCGGTCGCGTGGGCGCGCAGAACCGCGAACGTTGAAATCATCTGGGCGTCGACACGGGAAGTTTTCAACGTGATCGAAGCCGACGAAATCGGTTGTCACATCATCACCGCGCCCGCTGCAGTGCTCAAGAAACTGCCGGCACTTGGATCGAAAACTGCAGCAGAGCTGTCGCTTGATGCGGTCAAGGCGTTTCGCGACGACGCCGTTTCGGTCGGCCTGACGCTGCCGATCGTTCCGCCACACGCGGCCGAGTGACGAGCATGATTTTTTCTGTCATTAAGGATCCAAGGGATCGATAAATAAGTGTCGGCGAGGATCTGGCATAATTAAATGACATCCACCACGCGGATCGCAATCGTCGGCGGCGGCGCGACCGGCGCGCTCGTAGCGTTGCATCTTGTTCGCGCGTTGCCTAAATCCCAAGCCGAAATAATCGTCATCGAACCCGCGGGGACGGTTGGCCGCGGTCTTGCTTATGCTACCGACGATCCCCGACACTTGCTCAATGTTCGCGTTGCCAACATGAGTGCTTTCGCCGATCAGCCGGATCATTTGCTCGAGTGGCTGCGGCGCGAGGGAGCGGTGCGGGGCGTTGCTGCAGCAACACCATTTTGTTTCATCCCGCGCGGTACATACGGCGCTTATATCGCTGATCTCGCTCAGAAGCTGCTTACATCCGGTGCAGTGCGTCAAATCCGCGATCGCTGCCTCGACCTTATTGAAGACGCCGAGTCAGTCACGCTCAGGCTCAGTTCGGGTGAAACAGTTAGGGCCGAATGGGTCGTGCTGGCGACGGGCAATGATGTCAAGCCCGTGCTTTCCGGCATTCCCGCCGTGCAATCCTGGACCGAAACGACGCTGAGCGGCCTGCCACCCGATGCACCGGTCTTGATCGTCGGATCAGGCCTCACCATGGTGGACATGGTGCTGTCGCTCGATCGGCGCGGCCACTTGGGGAAGATCACGGCGCTTTCGTTTCATGGGCTTGTGTCTTTGCCGCATCGGCCGGTGAAGTCGCTTCCGATTGCCGCCGGCGAAGTGCCGTTCGGCGCCGAGTTGTCCGAGATCATCGCGTGGTTGCGCCGTCTTGCCCGGACAGCGACAAGTCAGGGCGGCGATTGGCGCTCGGCGATCGATGCGCTTCGCCCGCACACGCAGCGCCTATGGCGGTCAATGTCGCTCGCGCAAAGGCGACGCTTCCTGCGCCATGCGCGCGTGTATTGGGATATTCACCGTCATCGCATGGCACCCGAGGTCGAAGAGCAAATCATCGCGTTGCGCACGGCCGGCCGGCTGGAGATTATGGCCGCGCGGATTGTTCGGGCCAAACACGTGGAAACTGGTATTGACGTGGAGATTGCAAGGCGTGGCGGCGGCCGCGAAATCCGCAAGTTCGCGCGCTTGATCGATTGCACTGGGCTCGCCGACGATCCCCGTCGCTCGGAAAACCCCCTCATCCGCAACTTGCTCGCGCGCGGTGTCGCAAGGACCGACCCGCTCGGTATTGGGCTTTATATCGACGAGGATTACGCGTTGATCGACGCTGCGTCGCAACGTTCCCGGCGTGTGCTCGCCGTGGGACCGTTGGCACGAGCAGCCTTTTGGGAGTGCATCGCTATCCCCGACATCCGCGTCCAGTGCTGGGATCTCGCCGAAAGGATTGCCGCAAGCGCTTCGATGATGGCGCCAGCCGGCTATGCACCTCAGCTCGCAGCGGGTACGTGGCAACGCAGGTGTGAATGACATGGCACATAGCTTAGTTAATCTATGACTGAATCGGTTCTCGGCATCATCGGCGGCTCTGGCATCTACGACTTGCCGGGTCTGACGAATGCTCAAAGCAAAACAATCGAAAGCCCTTGGGGCAAACCGTCGGCTGCGTTGCTTACTGGCGAGATCGGCGGCCTGCCGATCGTTTTCCTTTCGCGCCATGACAAGGGCCACAGGATTTCGCCGACCGACATCAACTACCGTGCTAACATCGACGTGCTCAAGCGCGCCGGCGTGACCGATCTGGTTTCACTCTCGGCGTGTGGTTCGTTCAAGGAAAACTTGCCGCCCGGCACCTTCGTCCTGGTCGATCAGTTCGTCGATCGCACTAATGCCCGCGCCACCTCGTTCTTTGGCACCGGCTGTGTTGCGCATGTTTCGATGGCGCATCCGGTTTCTCCGCGGCTTCGCATCCACATCGCCGAAGCCGCCAGGGTCGAAGGGATCGAGGTCGTGCGCGACGGCACCTATGTCTGTATCGAAGGTCCACAATTCTCCAGCCTGGCCGAGAGTCTCACTTACAAAAATCTCGGCTATTCGGTCATCGGTATGACCAATCTGCCGGAGGCCAAGCTCGCGCGTGAGGCGGAGATTTGTTACGCCACGGTCGCGATGGTGACCGACTTCGACTGCTGGCATCCCGATCATGACGCGGTCACCGTGCAGGACATCATTAAAGTGCTGCTGGCCAATGCGGAACAAGCCAAGCGTCTGGTGGCGCGGCTCGCCGGCGATTTCCCGCGCGAACACGAGCCGTGTCCGATCGGCTCCGACCGGGCGCTCGACAATGCGCTGATCACCGCGCCGGAGGCGCGTGATCCAGCGTTGCTAAAGAAGCTCGACGCCGTCGCCGGGCGGGTGTTGCGCCGCGGCCCGATGGCGGGATGAAACGCCCGGCCCACTTCTGATGTCCTAACGAAAGTCACGCTTTGAGTTATTGGGTCGCATCGCCGTCGTCGGGCAGCTTCAGCAAAAACCGCATTGCCATGCTGGTGCTGAAAGCCGCCGTCACCATCGCCTGCTTTTGGTATGTCTTTATCCACGTCGACATCGGCGCGCTACGCCACGATTTTTCGCACATCCATTTGCCCTGGATGGCGCTCACGTTGTTGCTGCTGGTCGTGCAAATCCCGCTGGTCGCGTTGCGTTGGATGGAAATCATCCGGACGCTGAAAATCGCCGTTGTTGGATTGTCCTATGCTTATCTCTGCTGGGGTACGGCGATTGGCCAGTTCTTCGGCCAAGTGATGCTGGTTGCCGCAGGCGACGGCGTGCGCGCGTGGTTCCTGACCCGGTTTGGTGGCGGCTGGCGCAATTCCTTTGTCAGCGTGGCGATCGACCGTTGCGTGGGCATTGGACTGCTGTTGGCTTTTGCGCTGGTTATTATGTGTCTGCCATCGCGCCTCGATGTATTCGCCGGCTATCGCACGGAGTTGATTGTGGTTCTGGCGACTGTCCTGCTCGCCTGTCTGATCGTCGTTACCCTTGGTGCGCGTTTTCGTTCCGCGTTTGGCATGGGCCGCCTGGGTATATGGATTGGAGATTTGTTGTGGAGCGCGCACCACGTCACGTTTGGTCCGCGCGGGGCTGCGATCCTCGGCATTGGCTGCCTGATCCACCTTTTGACCATCGCGGCGATTTGGTCGCTGGCGAGAGCGCAGGGGCTTGAATTGTTCGCTAACGATGCGGCTGTTCTGTTTGCCATCATGGTGGGTGTCTCGCTGATCCCGATTGCCGTAGGCGGCGGCTGGGGCTTGCGCGAATTCGCCATGGTATCATTGTTCGGTGGCTACGGTTTGGACGCGGAACGCGCCTTGACGTTCTCGCTATATTTCGGCCTTTGCGTTTTCATCGCGTCGCTTCCAGGAGCCTTGGCTTGGCTCGCCTTCGCCTGGCCGCGGTCTTCGCCGATCGTCGGCCCGCAGGGTGTGACGCAAAGAATGTCCGAGCCGCGGGGCGGCAATTGATCCCCGGCGTGATCGTTAACGCATTGGCGTTGCGGCATTTGACAGCCATTCTTTCTTGTGGGAGTTGCACGATCCGCGAAATACTCGCCGTCGCGGTGCGTACTTACCTATACCGGACGAGTGCTTTTGATGCGCAAGCAATCGCGGACGTAATATGGCTCACCCGATCATCCCATTGATCATGTGCGGCGGTGCCGGCACGCGGCTGTGGCCTGCGTCGCGCGAGAACCGGCCAAAGCAGTTTCTGCCGCTGTTCGGTCCGCTGTCGACGTTTCAGGAAACCATTCGCCGCGTGTCGGATCCGGCGCTGTTTGGCCGACCGATCATCGTTACCAACGGCCAATACCGGTTTCTGGTGGCGGAGCAGCTCGCTGCAATCGGCGCCGAAGCCGACATTCTGCTCGAGCCGATGCGGCGCGATTCCGGACCGGCGATTGTCGCCGGTGCCGCTTATGCGCACCGGCGCGGCGGTGATCCGGTGCTGGTGGCGCTTGCCGCCGATCATGTTGTGACCGATCCAGCCGCTTTCGCCAAAGTGTGCAGGATCGCTGGCGAAGCGGCGCTGGAAAATCTCATCGTTACCTTCGGCGTGCATCCGACGCGCCCGGCGACCGAATACGGCTACATTGGTCCGGCGAAATCGATCCGGCCCGGCCTGCATGCCATCGAGCGCTTCATTGAAAAGCCGGACGCGGAAACCGCGGCCCGCTACGTGTCCGAGGGTTATCTCTGGAACTCCGGCAACTTCGTGTTTCGAGCCGGCTTCTTGCTGGAAGAGTATCGCCGCTTCGAGCCTGATTCCGAAGCCGCGGTCGCCGCCGCGGTTGCGGAGGCCGGTACCGACCTCTCCTTCGTCATGCTGCAACCGGAAGCGTTTGCGCGCGCGACGGCCAAATCCATTGACTATGCGCTGATGGAGCGGACCGCACACGCGGCAGTCATGCCGGTATCCTACGGCTGGTCGGACGTGGGCTCGTGGCAGGCGGTGTGGGAATTGTCGCAACGCGACGGCGATGGTAACGCCGCCCACGGCAGCGCCGTATTCACCGACACGCGCGGCTCCTATGTCGCCAGCGAAAAACAGCTGGTGGCGCTGCTCGGATTAGACAACGTCGTCGTGGTGACGACCGACGACGCCGTGCTGGTCGCGCGGCGCGAGGACGGCGACGGACTGCGCCGCGTTGTCGCGAAGCTCAAGGAGGTGGCGCCTTCGCTGACCGAAGACCACCTCAAGGTGCACCGGCCGTGGGGCTCCTACCAGTCGCTCGAACAGGGCGACCGCTATCAGGTCAAGCGGATCGTGGTGAAGCAGGGCGGACGGCTGTCGCTGCAGCTGCATCATCATCGAGCTGAGCATTGGGTGGTGGTGCGCGGCACGGCGCGCGTGACGATAGGCGACAAAGTGCAGATGCTGCACGAGAATGAATTCAGTCTACGTGCCGAGCGGCGCGCGCCATCGGCTCGAGAACCCGGGCAAGATCGATCTGGAATTGATCGAAGTGCAGACCGGTAGCTATCTCGGTGAGGACGACATCGTGCGCATCGAGGACGATTATCACCGCTCGTGATCGCCGCCTTCCGGGCTAGCCGAATCCGGCGCCGGCGCTAAAATCCGCCCGAAGATCGTAATTAGGGAGAAGATATGGGCGCCAAAATGACACGCCAGCGGGCGGCCGAGTTCGGCGCCGCCTGGAATAGCCGCAATGCCGAACTGGTCGTCAGTTTCTTCGCCGACGACGGGGTCTATCACGCTTCCGTTGGACCGGATCCGCTGGGCAAGAGCTACTTCGGCCGAGAGGAAGTTCGCCGCGGCGTGCAGGCTTTCTTCGACCGTTTTCCCGACGGCCAATTCGAGAACCTCAAGGTGCAGGTGGCGGGCGACATCGGAACGTTCGAGTGGGATTTTGTCGCCACCGATCCAAGCGGCCAGCGCGTGCGCGTTGCCGGTTGCGATCTCCTGGAGTTTGTCGGCGACAAAGTGGTCAAGAAAAACGCCTTCCGCAAAGTGCGCGCCTAAATAAAGGGAACGGTCGCATGGACGTCGTGGCGCGGCAGGGGTTTGGCTGGGACGAAGCGCTCAAGATTGTGCAGCGGGCGGAAGACACCTTCAATCGCGGCGATGTCGACGCGATTCTCGGCCGTTACGCCGACGATGTCGTGATTCGCTTTGCGGGTATACCGGAAATAAGCGGGAAGGGCGCGGCGGAGAAATTCCTGCGGGCGCGCTTTGCCCGGCAGAAAAACTACCGGCTCAAAAAGACCTTGTTCATGGTCGAGGGGTTCAAGATCGGCGCCACCTACACGGCGTCCTGGGAGGACGTAAAGACCGGCAAGCCGATGCTCGGCCACGGTGCCGAGTTTTGGCAATACCGCGACGGCAAGCTCGCTTTATGGGAAGCCGCGCTTAACATTTGGGAAGCAGGCACCGACGCCTCGGCGCGGTTTTTGTGAGCCGCTGCGATGCCAATCAAGCATCTCTGATCTGCCCAGACCGCGTCATCGCGAATGACCGCAATGTTCGGATCGCTCACCTTGAAGCAGGCGAGCACTACACAAAGCGGCGGATCAAAACCGACTTGCAATTCCGCATTACGGCGATGCCGCGAAGGACCCTATCGCAGATAAACTCCATTGCAGCACAAAGATCATGATATTCAGATGAATGAAGGTCTGCGCCCAATTCAGGACGAAATCAGCGGGTAAACAAGACGCGCAATGCGGTATGGCGGTGTCACGGGCACTCGCGGAAATCACGATGCCGAAGTACGCTACGCTCTTCGCCGTCCTTCTGATCCTTTTCTTGAAAACGAGCGGGTACGCTGAGACGCCAAATGCGGCACCACAGCGAACGATCTGGGCTCACAATGGCTCAGTGATGTACTTGGTTTCTAACGGCTTGTCACAAAAGTTCTATTATGAAAAACCTCGTCCGGGAATGTTGGAAGCAGGTGCACGACCCGGTTCTCTTTTATTCTGGGGTCAAGCCAAGGACGGACAATACTCGGGAACGGCATATATTTTTAACCCGCGGTGTGGACAGATTCCGTTTCGGGTCACGGGAGCCATTCTCGATAATGATGAACGGATTGTGCTGACGGGGCAGGCTCCGCGGGTCGCACGAAATTGCCAGACATATGCTTCCGATACGAGCAATCTCGAGTTCAGATTATTGAAGTCTGCCTCGGCAGAAACACAGCGTTCAGATAAACAAGAAACCAAACCCGTAGATGGTGAGACGCCCAGCGCCTTAACGGTGCGACCATCTGCGGCACATAGTGACAGTCCGTCACCGGCGAAAGACCAGCCGGGCAATATTGCGCGGCAGCCACCTGTCATTCCCGCTCCCGAGCCGTCGTCAAAAAAGGAGACGGGTTCGGGGAACGACCTGGACAGTTATGTACTTACCGGTGCAGACATTGTACTTGTTGGAGCGCTGCTTCTTTTCTTAGTGAAGCAATTTTATAAGAAATTTCTTCGGTGGAATATGGGGATTTATTAGGTGAATGCGCCCCAGCGGCGATCATCCACAATGCAGAGCCTGATCGCCTTGTCCGATACGTCCAGTCCAGCAAAATAGTCAATGCTGCGCTTCTCCTTCAAATGCTTGGGGCGGTAACACGGACCTCGTTTCACCATCAGCCTAAGCGCAGCACCGCAAATCTTCCGCAATCCACAAGCTGCCGGCCGATTACCCCCCAGCTGTATCCCGAAAGCGAAAGGGATGGAGCGCGGCGAAATCCGAAGCGGCAATGATGCGTCGAGGTCTCCCAGATTACGCTTCGCTACATTTCCGCTGCACCTATACATGATATTACTTGGACAGGCGTTGCCGACGGACAGTAATCCCCAGCTGGCTTAATCGCGCCCTTAACCAGCCGCGAAGCCGTCACATTGTCATGTGGTCATGAACGTCGGATCGCCGCCTGGGACAGGGCACGCGAAAACGCAGGGGGACGGCGTCATGAACTTCGTCAAACAGCGCGAGTCCGCACGGATCGAAAAGTCGGCCGAAGTCGAGCTCGAGGGAAAAATTCACGAACTGGCGCGGCGCGAGAGCGCTCTTAGCCGGACCGACGGTGACAGCGAGCTTGCGACCTACAATCTCAGCACTTTGTTCCGCCGGGTATCGGTAAACTCAACGAGCGAGATCGACAATCTCATCAGCGAACTGCAGACCCTGCGCGAAAAGCTTCGGGCCGACGGCGATCGGGTCGAACGCGACATCGTTGAATACGCGGCGCGCAGCCAATCGGTGGTCGAGATGACAAGGATCATCTCCGAAAGTATGATGCAGGTGAAAAAAATTTCCAAGGCGCCGACAATCAGCGGCTAGGACGCAGCTGGGTAGAGCGCGGGACAGCGTCTCATTCGACAACGAGTTGAACACGTGGTCACCCCCGTGAGCGCTGCTCTTGCTGGGCGGCGTCGATGCCGCCGAATTGATCACCCCGTTAGCCGATATTTAATTTAATTTGTTTTTAATGCGATCGATATGTGGTCCTGGACCAATGCAGGTCAAAATGCGTCGCGTGAAGATTTCGATTTCGCATAACGAATTTGCTTTGCGGATCGCGGTGGCCGGAATACTGCTTGCTGGCCTTTTGGCGGCACCGGTCGAAGCGCAGCAGGCACAGCCGGTGGGTTCGCCTCAGTTCCAAGCGGATGTATCCCATGTCCCGCCGTATCGATACTCTTCCGGCGAGATTATGGATGCTGGCCATCACTTCTTCGGCGGCGTCTCCAAGGGTATTGCCTCGGTCGTAGAGAAAGCGGCAGCTCAATGGGGCCAACCGAACGGTTACATACTCGGCGAAGAGGCAGGGGGCGCCTTCATTGGCGGCGTACGCTACGGAGAAGGCAGTCTGTACACCAAGAATGCCGGCGACTTGAGGGTGTTCTGGCAGGGCCCCACGATCGGCGTCGATGCCGGAGCCGACGGCGCGCGCACCATGATGTTAGTGTACAGCCTGCCGCGCACCGACGCGATATTCGAGCAGTTTAACGGTGTCGCCGGCGCTGCTTATGTCATCGCTGGCTTCGGGCTGACGGCGCTTACGTCAGCCGATGAGAGAATAGTTGTCGTGCCCATCCGTTCCGGAGTTGGGCTACGCCTTGGATATAATGTCGGCTATCTTAAATTTACGCCGGCTCCCACCTGGAACCCGTTTTAGTCGCGGCCAAATTCACTGAAACGACGAAGCGCGGTTGCACAGCCACGAACAAGTTCAAAACTGGAGGTGAAAGGGTCCATTCGGCGCGCCCTCACTTCAGTATATTTGACAACGCCGGATTGGTCGTTGACCCCAGATCTTCTTGAAATGCACCCTATTAAACCAGTAGCGTGTGCCGCACTCTAATTCCCAGCCGTACGCGTCGCGTTGATCGCTATATCGATCCGACTGTGAGCCAAGGAGATACGGCTCTTTACATAAAGAGCATTGTGGCCATCTCCAATCGAGTTCTCTAGCGGGCCACGTCAATTGGTAGTACATTTAAAATGTTAGAGTGGCGTCTGCAGAGGGTGCATATCATGCCCAAGCCTAAAACCCATTCGATCGCAAATGACAGCGAGTTCTCAGGATGTTTCCGGCGCCCTAGAGCCCGCAAACGATCAATTAGCTATCAAGAGTGCCTGTCGCTTGATTGATAGCTACGTTCTGACGGTTTGGCGGGAACCGCCCCCGTCGCCGTCACCGTCACCACAACCTGATGCGGCGGCTTCCACCCGGTCGGTCGATCCAGCCGCAACGCCGAAGTTGGGCGCTTGAAGCATTGCTCCCCTTCAAATGAGCGGTACGGCGCAGGCCACTGGGGAGCAATGCGGTTACTTTTCTAAATTGACGAACCGCGGCCAACAAGGTTTGGCGCGCAAATCAGCGTGGAATCTAATGTCTTGGCTTGCACCCGGTTTGGATGACACCTGCTTGAGCTAATGCGGCAATGATGCCGGCATATGCGGGTCTTCGTTCGGCCACAGCTTCATGAGCGCTAAGGCGAAATCGGTCATGATGTCTCATCCTTCCATCGCGTCAGCTGTTGGAGACGTGGCGCAAGCCGCGCCCCATTCGTTCATCGCCCGCGCAAACCGCTCGGTGACGTCCTGTTCACACCGGATCATCGCGATGTCGGTTATCGGAACCGATGGATCAGCCACGCGTTATGGAGGCGATGCGATGGTTTTGGATCATAATTTTCTTAGCTGCCATAGGCGCGGCTCTGCCGGCCCAGGCCAAGGTGGATAAGCACCTCAAAAAACAATGTAAAAATATGGCCTTGCAGGCCCACCCAGCCAATTTGCCGGATACGCTGGCGGTGACTAACTTGCGTCACGCTTATTACAAGCTGTGCCTGACGCGGCACGGGAAAATGGATCAAGAACTAACGCCCACTCAGTAGAGTTTTCAAAAGGAGCGGCTCTAAAATCCGCGGCGTGGCAGCTGCAAGCGTGCTCGCATCGTCATTTACCCTGTTCTTCGGGTCTCGGCGCGAATCGGCGCCTTCAAATTTGATTTTTGTTGCGACCGGCACCCACGGTCAACTCGTGGGTTCGGCTGCGAACGCCGGTACTTCCCGGTGCCGTCGGCGATCATGCCTATGCGGCAAGGCGAGGACAGGCTGTTACGGCTGGCCCTCACCACATCATCTCCCGTAATCTTGCTCGCTGATTCGTGGCGAACAAGGATCATGAGTTTCACGCGATCTGATGTCTACCGGGAAACGGTCGACCGTGCCGCGCTGATGCTGCTCGCGGCCTTGCGCGATCATATCGAGCCGCAGTTTTCATCGATTCAGCTGGAGGCCATTCGGCTACGGGGTGACCTAGCTCGTGAAGGTCATGGCTCTGACCGGAATAAAGTGCGTGCCGTTATCTCGGATATACGGCAGCGGGCTACAGATTTGCTTTCGGCGGAGCTGGAAAAATCCGGGGTCGCAGACGACGTTGGTGCGGAAATGGAGCGGGTCCTGCAACGGCTCCTCAACTCGATCGAGCAGACCTTTGTTAGTCGATGATGACGGTCTCGTTCGGTTGCTGACCAGACCAACCTCATTGATCTTGCCTCACTAGTAAACTCAGGCTCGGGTGACGGTGTCATTTTTGTAAAGCCGGCGGGACACGCGGTCGCCGCTAAGCCCGGTCCGCGACGTCCTATTTCCGTAGGGCGTCGAGCAGTGCCCGGTGAAAGATGTCCGGCGCCTGGATTTGCGGCGCGTGGCCGAGATCGGCAAATTCGATTAGTTGCGCATGCGGCATCCGTGCCGCGGCCTGTTTTCCCAGCACCGGATAATTGCCAAGCATGGCGCGAATGTCGGGCGGTGCGAGATTTTTGCCGACCGCAGTATTGTCTTTGTCGCCGATCATCAGCAGCACCGGAACCGAGATTTTCTCGAATTCGTAGAAGACCGGTTGCGTCATCGCCATGTCGTCGACCAGCGCCGCGTTCCAGGCGACGATGTCGTGTCCCGGGCCGCGGTAAAGCCCGGCCAACATCTGCACCCATCGCTCGTATTTTGGATCCCAGGTGCCGGCATAATACGTCGCGCGCTGATAATTGCGGATCGAGTCAGTGGTCGTTTTGAGTTCCGTCTGATACCAGGCGTCGACGCTCTGCCACGGCACGCCCTTTTGTTTCCAATCCTCGAGCCCGATCGGGTCGACCAATACGAGCTGGTCGACCGCGTCGGCGTGCATGAGCGCGTAACGCATGCCGAGCATGCCGCCCATTGAATGACCGACGATAGTCGCATGCTCGACCCCGAGCGAAGCGAGTAGCGCACGCGTGTTAGCGGCAAGCTGCTGGAACGTATACTGGTAATGTGCCGGCTTGGTCGATTTGCAGAAACCGATTTGATCGACGGCGATTACCCGATAGCCCGCTTCGCTCAGCGCAGCGATGGTGCCTTGCCAAGTGGCCGCACAAAAATTCTTGCCGTGGAACAGGACAGCGGTTTTGTCGTTGGGAGCCGTCGTCGGCTTCACGTCCATGTAGGCCATGTGCATCGTTTCGCCTTGAGAGGTGAAGGCGAAAGAAGACACCGGCCAAGGGTAGTCGAAGCCTTGCAGCTCCGGGCCGTAAGTCGCGTCCTCGGCCGCGGCTGGGGAAATAAACCCGGCCGCCGCCGCACAGACCACGGACAACAAAAGAAACGACATAATCTTTGTCAAAGGCATGGCGCGGGTCCTTCGCTTGAGACGGACTTAGCGGGGCAAAGCCGTCCACCGCATTTTGTTGCGTTAACGCCGGCTTGGCGCTGCCGGCCCGGCATAGCGCAAATATATCTTTCGCGCAGGACCGATCTTTGCGGAATTCCGTAGACCGTATTTGACTGTAAACATCTGGAATTAAAGGTGTTCGGGTTGTGTCCGCTATGGGTCGCCAGTGGACTTTGGCCATGCTAGAGGAAAGTGGGCGGCGATGACGTTGAGGGAGCCCTTCGGGTCATGGGTGAGGCTGGGTTGGGTGCGACGAGTCCGTTGAAAGTTGGTGTCATCGGCGTCGGTGTGATGGGCAGCAACCATGCCCGCGTGCTGGCGGATATCGCCGGCGTTGAGCTGGTCGGGGTCGCCGATCCCGACCGCAAGCAACGCGAACAGGTCGCACGCACGCTTGGTTGCGCAGAATTCGCCGATGCGGGCGCGCTGCTCGGCAGCGGCGTCGAGGCGGTGACGATCGCCGCCCCCACTCATCTGCACCACGACATCGCACTCGACTGTATTTCTCGCGGCATTCACGTGATGGTGGAGAAACCGATTGCGCCGACGGTCGAGGAAGGGCGCGCCATCGTCGCCGCGGCCCGTCGCGCCGGCGTGACGCTGATGGTCGGCCACGTCGAGCGCTTCAATCCGGCGGTTGAGTTTATCAAGCGCGCGATCAAGAATCAGGACATCCTCTCGATCGCCATTACCCGCGTCGGCCCGTTCCCACCGCGCATGTCCAATGTCGGTGTGGTGATCGATCTCGCCGTGCACGACATCGACCTGATCCGCTGGTTCACCGATTCGGAGATCGTGGAGATCCAGCCGCAATTGTCGAGCGCAGTCGCCGAGCGCGAGGACATCGCGCTGCTGCAATTCCGCACCGCCTCGGGCGTGCTGGCGCACATCAACACCAACTGGCTGACGCCGTTCAAGGCGCGCACCATCCATGTCGCTACCCGCGATAAATATCTGATCGGGGATTTGCTGACGTTGCAGGTCACCGAATGCTTCGGCTTCCAGCCCGACGGCAGCTATTCAATGCGGCATCTGTCGGTCGGCTATGCCGAGCCGTTGCGCGCCGAGCTGCTCGCTTTCGTCAACGCGATTCGCACCAACCGCCCGCCGGCGGTCACCGGCGAGGAGGGTGTGGCGAGCCTCGAAGTTGCTATTCGTTGCCTCGACGAGCGCGCCGGCCGCGCTACCGCCCCGCAGCGCAAAGGGCCGCGCCGCGTCGTCGGTTGATTTCGGCTTCGCTTGCTTGGATCCGCTCATGAATTCGCCTGCCCGTCTCGACGAGCAGTCAATTGCGTTCATTGACGTCGCTGCCCAGCGCCGCCGCCTCGGCCGCGCAATCGATGACGCCGTGGCCCGCGTGCTGGCGCATTGTCAGTTCGTCCAGGGACCGGAGGTGCGCGCGCTCGAGGCGGAGCTTGCGGCGTTTTGCGGCGCGCGCAACGCGATCGCCTGTTCGAGCGGCACTGACGCGTTGCGCCTGGTGTTGATGGCTTGGGAAATCGGACCGGGCGATGCGGTCATCTGCCCAGCCTTCACATTCTGCGCCACGGCCGAAGTCGTGGCGCTTGCCGGTGCGACGCCGATCCTTGCCGACGTCCTGCCCGACACTTTCAATCTCGACCCGGCCAGTTGCGAGCGCGCGGCGGCGACTTCGAAGCGGTTGGGCCTCAAGCCTCGCGCCGTCATTCCGGTCGATCTGTTCGGGCTGCCGGCCGATCACGACGCCATCGGTGCGATTGCCGCCGCGCATGGCCTCAAAGTTCTCGACGATGCGGCGCAGTCATTCGGCGCGACCTACCGAGGCCGCAAGCTTGGCACGCTTGCCGCGGCGAGCGCGACCAGCTTCTTTCCGGCCAAACCGCTCTCCTGCTACGGCGACGGCGGCGCGATTTTCACCGACGATAACGCGCTGGCGGCGCGCATCAAGAGCTTGCGCGTGCATGGCGAGAGTCCGAACGACAAATATGATGCGCTGCATATCGGCATCACCGGCCGGCTCGATACCATCCAGGCGGCGGTGCTGCTGGAGAAGCTCAAGATTTTTCCCGAGGAGATCGCGGCGCGTAACGCCGTTGCGCGGCGTTATGAGGCTGGCCTGGCCGATGCCGCCACGGTGCCGCGCGTGGGCAATGAAGCGACCTCGGTGTGGGCCCAATACACCATTCGGCTTGCGCCCGGCCGGCGGGACGGGCTTGCCGCCGCGCTTAAGGCAGAAGGCATTCCGACGGCGGTCTATTACGCCAAGCCGCTCAATCGTCAGGCCGCCTATAAAGGCTTTCCCGTGGCCGATGGCGGCTTGCCGGTCAGCGATCGACTGTCCGGTGAAGTCATCAGCCTGCCGATGCACCCCTACCTCGAACCGCCGGTGCAGGACCGCATCATCGCCGCCGTGCGTCGCGCGCTCGCCGGATAGCGATTACGTCCGTTCATTCCCGCGTAGGCGGGAATCTGGGCACTATGGCTGTGGACTGCCGGGTCCCGCTTTCGCCGGGACGAGCGGCGAATGCTAACAACGACTCTATGATCAAGCGGATTCTCACCGTCGGCGCCTACACGCTTGCCTCGCGCGTGACCGGCTTTTTGCGCGACATCATGCTGGCGGCGATTCTCGGCGCTGGGCCGGTCGCCGACGCGTTCTTTATCGCCTTCCGCCTGCCCAATCATTTCCGCGCGATTTTCGCCGAAGGCGCGTTCAACGCTGCTTTTATCCCTGCTTACGCGCGCATCCGCACCCAAAGCGGCCCGCAGGCGGCAAGCTTGTTCGGCGATCGCATATTCACGCTATTGATCGTTACCCAGGCGATACTTCTGGCGCTTGCGCTTGTGTTCACGCCGCAGGTGATCGAAGTGCTGGCGCCCGGTTTCTCGCGCGAGCCGCATCAGTTCGAGCTGGCGGTATCGCTGACGCGGATCACGTTCCCGTATCTTCTCCTCATCACGCTGGTGACGTTGTGGGGCGGTATCCTCAACGCGCTGCATCGTTTTGCGGCCGCCTCGGCGGCGCCGATTTTGCTCAACGTGGCGATGATGGCGACCTTGGCGTCGGCCGCCTTCTTCGGCGGCGCCAGTTACGCAGCCGCTTGGGGCGTGTTGATCTCCGGCATCCTGCAAGCGGCGCTGGTCGGCGGCGACACGCTGCGGGTCGGCGCCTTCACCGCCTTTCGCGCGCTTCGTCTCGATGCCGATGTGCGCCGCTTCTTCAAGGCGCTCTTACCGGCCACCATCGGCTCGGCCGGAACGCAACTTGCCTTGTTCGCCGACACAATCATCGCCAGCCTTTTGGCGACTGGTGCCATCTCGGCGCTCTATTACGCCGACCGGATTGACCAGCTGCCGATCGGCGTCATCGGCATTGCGGTCGGGACCGTGCTGCTGCCGGAAATGACGCACAAGATCGCCGGCGGCGACGATCCCGGCGCGCGCTCAGCGCAAAATCGCGCCATCGAGTTCGCGCTGCTGCTGGCGATCCCCTGCATCGTCGCCTTTCTCGTGGTGCCGGACGTGATCATGCGCGGTCTTTTCTTGCGCGGACGCTTCACCGCCGGCGACGCGCATGCAGCCGCGTTGACGCTGATGGCCTACACCGTCGGGCTCATTCCCTTCGTGCTCATCCGCAGCGTCGCCGCGCCATTCCTCGCGCGCGGCGATACGTTGACACCGATGAAGGCGGCGCTGATCGGCACCGCGGTCAACATCGGCTGCAAGGTGCTGCTGATGGGAGCGTTGGCGCAAGTCGGTCTTGCGCTGGCGACGTCGATTGGCGCCTGGATCAATTTTATTCTGGTGTTGTGGCTGGCTGCCCGCGCCGGCCATTTTGCCGCCGATGCCGCGCTCAGGTCCTCTCTCGTGCGCCTCCTGGCGGCCGGAATTTTCCTTGCAGTCGTCCTCGTCTTCGCCGTTCCGGTCGTCTCGGCGCTGACGTCGTCCTGGCCGAAATTCCGCTACGAATCGGAACTGCTTATTTTGGCCCTGCTTGGTTTCGTCGTTTATGGTGGGCTCGTGCTGGCGCTGTTCGGACGGCGCTGGCTTTCGCTGATGCGCCAGCGCGCGCAAGCAGCGCCGGGCGTTTCGCCAGGCGAATTTGAAGGCACGTCAACGCCCCCGGCCGGACCGGATGAGCTTTTGAACGGCTGAGTATCTTCGATTTTGTCACCAACGGTGGTTGTATCGCTACATCGAGTTGCTAGGCTTCGCGCCGATTTCAGGCCCATGTGGGCCAATAAACCGAGGAGTTTCAATGCTACGCAAGTTAGCCGCTTTTGCCGCGATCCTCGCGCTCACCTTGCCGACCTTGGCGATGGCTGAAGAAAGCCACCCGCCTGGCAAGCCGCCGCCCGGCAAGGCGCCGGCCGCGAGGCCGTTGGTTGCCCCGCATGGACCGCCGACGCACAGCCCGGCTGGCCCCGGTCCGCACGCCGGCGTTGCCGGTCCTCATGGGTCCGGCGGGCCGGCGGTCAGCTGGCGCGGTCACACCTTCAACCGGGTTCATCTCGCGCCGTTTATTTATCCGCACGGGTGGGGATACCGGCGCTGGGGCATCGGCATGATGCTGCCGCCGCTGTTTTTGGCGCCGGCCTATTACTACAGCGGCTGGGCTGGGTTGGGATTGCCGCCACCGGACCCCGGCTTCCAGTGGGTGCGCTACGGACCTGATCTTCTGCTGGTCAATGTGGCTACCGGTCAGGTGGTCGACGTGATCTACGGCGCTTTTTACTGAGCTGTCCGATCGTCATTGCAAACGTGCGAGGCGCCCCCGATCGGGGCGCCTCTTTAGTTTCGAGTGTCTTGATGCAAGCCGGACAACTTTAACGGATTACGAAAATCAATTTTCGAAGGGTTGAGCGATACTCCTTTCGGTCGTGCGCCATCGGGCACGCCGCTTCGGGGGCCTCATGTTCGACTTTTGGGGAAGTTGTTATGAAGCGGTGCGCTTCACCTGCGAAGCGCAAGCCGTCATTTCAGCGCGTCTCATGCTGTTTGCGTCAAACGATCCGCGCGCTGCCGCCGAAGCGGGCCGCATGATTGCCGAGAAAATGGTCGTTTTCGCCGACGTTCAAGCCGCCGCCGAGCGCGCGTTGACGCTAGGATGCGGACTCTACGAGGTTGTCGAGAAAGCTTACGAGCCGCTGCGGCGTCAGGTACGGGCCAACAGCGAAAGGCTGCTCGCGGCCGCGCCCTAAATCGCTGCGGCGCATCTTACCACTCGCTTCGCGTCGCCCAAGGCTGCCTGTCGAGTGCGTCAAGCGTTCCCGCGTTTGGGCAATAATTCTTCCACGCCGGATCGGCCGGGTTGTGTGAAAGGTCGCGCGCACAACGCCCGTGGCTTGAGCACATCGAGCAAAGCCGTTGCATGTCGTGCAAGGTTTGCGGCTCGGTACGGGCAACTTCGTTCGGGTCGAGACCGATCGCCTCCATCCGCGGCCGCAAAAGATCGGCAGCACCGGGACCCTTGCGCGCCAGCCGAAGCAACTCACCGGGCGCCATGCCGGCCTCCTCGGCGATGCGTTTGATGCCTTCGTCTCCGCAGAGCCTCAGGTCTGCCGAATCCGATCCGGTCCAGCTGCTCCACCATTGCGCAACCGCTACAAACGGCGACCGCCTTTTCCGCTTATTTGGGAATACGGACATTCAATCCTCCTAATAAAATTAAGTTTAGAAGGATCGGGCGGGTCGGTTTTGATCCAAGTCAACCCGGCGGATCGATCGGCCGGTTCGCGGTCCAATCCCAGGTGCCGTTATCTCGTTCGCGGACGGCGGTCTTCCAGCCGACCGCCTCGGCTCGCTTCTTGAAGTTAAGCCCTTCGGGCGAATGACGCGTGATGCCATCGAATACGGTGGCGATAAGCTGCGTCGTATGCAGTCCCATGGCTTCGATGGCCTGGTTGATGACGAGCTTCTGCATCATCAGCTGATTCACCGGCACGGTCGCCATCCGCAGCGCCAGCGCCTCGACCTCGGCGTCGAGCTCCTCCGGCGGCACCGCCTTAAGCACGAGTCCGAGTTTCTCGGCTTCGACGCCGGTGATCTTGTCGCCGGTGAACATCATACGCTTGGCGCGTTCGGCGCCGAGCCGGTAGACCCACATCGCGGTGGTCGGGCAGCCCCACACCCGCGTCGGCATGTAGCCGATCCGCGCGTCGGTGCTCATGACGATGAGGTCGGCGCACAACGCGATGTCAGAGCCGCCGGCGACCGCATAGCCGTGCACCTTACAAATTACCGGGCGATAAGAGCGCCACACGCTCATGAACAGCTCGGTATTGCGCATCATGAAGGCGTAATCCTTCATCGGATCCCACGGCATCTCTTGGGTGACATTGTTGCCGGCACTGCCGCTGGCTTCCGCGTAATACGTGAGATCGTAGCCGGCGCAGAACGCCTCGCCGGCGCCGGCGAGCACGACGACATGGACGCCCGCGTCGGCGTTGGCGCGCGCGACGCAATCGGCGAGCTCGACCGGCATCTCGTCGTCAATGGCATTCATCACTTCCGGCCGGTTGAGCGTGACGCGTCCGATCCGACCGTCCTTCTCGTAGATTACCTTCGGCATCGGGCTTTCCTTTATTATTGGTACGCAGCGTCGTCGTTGCCGTTCAGTGGTCTAACGCCGCGAGCGCCGCAGGCGCGACCTTATCGCCCCATTCCTGGACGAAATGGCCGGCTTCGGCGAATTCGAGCGGCGGCGGGCAGCCGTTGATGTCGCGGTGGAGCGCACGCATCACCGGCGGTCCGAGCACCGGATCGGTCATGCCGATCGCCATGACGCTTTGGCCGCGCCAGGCGTTGCGCCAAAACTCCCGCGCGGCGCGGCCGATTACGGCGCCACCACTGTCAGGAAATTCCGGCACGAGCTTGGGAAACTGACGGACGCCGGCCTTGTAGCGCGCATCCGGGAAGGGCGCTTCATAAGCGGCCGTTTCCGCCGGCGTCAGATGCGGGCAGGTCCGTGCCATCAGCTTGCCGATTGCCATGTCCGGATGGCTGTTGGAAAACGCCCGCCAGTCGAGAAATCCCTTGGTGAGCGGGACGTCGCCCGTCGGGAGCGCCGTGTTCATCACGATCAGACGTCGAAAGCGGTCGGGCATGTCCATCGGCAGGGTCAGGCCGAGCAGGCCACCCCAATCCTGCACGACCAAAGTTATGTCTTTCAGGTCGAGGGCGCGCACGAGGGCGAGCAAACTGTTGCGGTGAAAATCGAAAGTGTACACGCCGTCATCGGCCGGTTTGTCAGAGCGGCCGAAGCCGAAGAAATCCGGTGCGACCGCGCGTCCGCTGGCGGCCAGAAAATGCGGAATCATGCGCCGGTATAGATAGCTCCAGGTCGGCTGGCCGTGCAGGCAAAGAAAGACCGGCGCGTTCGACGGTCCCTCGTCGATATAGGCCATCGATAATCCCACATAACCCGGCAGGTCGGACCGGTGACGCGCTCGCCAGGCAAAGTTGGGCAGCTCGGTGAAACGCTCCGGTGGCGTTTTCAGAATATCGGTCATTATGGCGATGGTCCCGTATCGCTGAATGATCGCTTATTGCAGCATCGCGGTAAAGTTGACCGCTTGCGACGCCAATATCGCAGCAATGAAAAACGGCCGCCCGGTGTCCCGAGCGGCCGTCGCGCGTTGTGCAATCGAGATCGGGCGTTAGCTCCACCTGATCGCGATGGCGTTGCTGATCGGCAGCGGCCGCGTGCGCACGCGGTTGCCGTCGTTGCCGGATTGAATGACCCACATGCCATTCTCCTGGCCGACGATCTTGCCGACGTGGTGTGACCATACGACGACCGCACCGACGCCGGGCGCTCCGGCATGTCCCCAATGCGCCCAGTTGCGCGCAAGGTTAAATTGAGGGCCCGGGTCGCCGCCGACCAGCTGGCGCATTTGCCAGCCGCACCAGGCGCGCGGCCTTCCGCCGTAACCCGCGCTCGTCGCGTTCTGGTTGGTCGAGTTTTTCAGAGCGCCGGTCCAAGACGTGCCCCACGATGTCGCAGCAGCCGGGGCCGAATCAAAATATCGCGGCGCGGACGCGGCACTGTGCCGATGATAATGCTCCCGCGCATGCGCGGATTGTGCAAACACCAATAAAGCCGCAAGCGTGGCGGTTAACGTCATCACTTTCATCCAAGTGGTCCCCGTGCTGTTGACGATGCATTTTTGTTTTCCACCCCAGACGAAAACTCGCCCAAACCGAGAAGTTTGGGCGAGACCATACAAATAAAAACGCCTCGCTGATCGGCGAGGCGCGCGGCCGTCATAGCATCCTATTGATTCTCTGAGCGACCTAATTTTGCATAGCAAGTATTTGTTTGCGGGCCGGCATCAACAAATTTTGGTCACTTTTGGCCGGCGCGAGTGCGTTAATTCATTTGTTAATTATTTGAGCGGGTCGGCAAGTTATTTGTTGAAAAAAAGGCAGACGTGATTGATTTCCCCTCCGTTCAATCCGATGAAGGGCGTTAGGCGGAAACGCGTGCGATTCGCATCGTCTGTTTGGTTGCTTCGCTGTTTTTCCGGCCAAAATCGATCGAGGAAGCCAAACGTGAACAAACACGACTGGAATCTGCATGCTCACGAGTTCGAAGAAGCGATCTGCGACGTCACTGCGGATGAAACCAACAATCAATTGAGCCGGTTCGTGAGGTCTGCGCGCCTGCCGGCAGACGCCGTGCTGGTCGATCTCGGCTGCGGGGTCGGCAGCTTCGTGCAAAAATTCGGCCACCGGTTTCGGGAGGTGACAGCGGTCGATTTTGCCGCCCGGATCATTGCCCGGGCCAAGGATCGGTGCGCGGCGCAACCCGGCGTGACCTGGCTGGTCGCCGACATCGCCAGCGCGTTTAAGGCTATAGGGGCGCGCGCCGACCTCACCGTGTGCATGAACGTCATCACCTCGCCGAGCCCGGCCAAGCGGAACGCATTATGGAAGTGTCTCGCGAAAGTGACCAAGCCGCGCGGCTTCGCCCTTATCGTCGTGCCGTCGCTGGAATCGAACCGCATGGTCGAGCAGCGATACTTGAGGAAAAATCGCCGGCTTGCTTCGAAAAGCAACGGCGTGGTGCGGCGCGAGGACAGCTGGCAAAAGCACTTCGAGCGCGTCGAGCTTGAGTCGGTCCTTGCGCATCACGGTTTCAAGGTGAAACGGCTCGGCCGCGTCGCCTATTCGTGGTCGAGCGAAGGACTGCGGTGCTCGCGTCTGGACAAGACGCTCCCCTGGGACTGGATTTGTCTCGCGCGACGCATCTGATCGTCCGCACCCGCGATTGACATTCGGCTGGCTGCGGGCGATCACAAACCATGCAGGTCAAGCCGAATTTTCCCCGTCCGTCTCCGGCAAATCTTGTCTTTCCGCATGGTGCGCCTCCGCCGGCCGGAGAAATGATCGAGGTGGCGCCCGGCATCTTGTGGATGCGGCTTGCTCTGCCGTTTCGCCTCAATCACGTGAACATCTATTTTATCGACGACGGCGAGGGCTGGGCGCTGGTGGATACCGGCCTCGGCGACGCCGCTACCTTGCGCGCCTGGCAGCCGTTGCTCGACGGCATGCTGCGCGATCGGCCCCTGACGCGGATCATCGCCACGCATTTTCATCCCGACCATGTCGGGGCGGCTGGTTTTCTGCTGCGGCAGTTCGACGTGCCGTTGTATATGGCGGCGACCGAATATCTGCAGAGCCTTAACATCCATCTTGATCCCGGTGCGCTCGAAGCCGAGCATTACCGGCGCTTTTATCTCGAGCATGGCCTCGACGCCGAAACCACGCGGCGCGTGGTCACTAGCGGGCATGCTTACCTTAAACTGACATCGGGTTTGCCGCCCACCTACCACCGCATCGTCGCTGGCGATGTCATTCGCATCGGCGGACGCGAGTTCGACGTAATCACTGGCGGCGGTCATTCTCCGGAACAGGTGATGTTGCGCGCTCGCGGAGAGAAGCTGTTTATCGGCGCCGACCAGGTGATGGCGAAGATCTCGCCGAATGTCAGCGTGGTGGCGGTGGACCCGGAAGGCGATCCGCTCGGCTATTATCTGCGCTCGCTCAACGCGCTGAAGGCCGAAATTGCCGGCGACGTGCTGGTGCTGCCCGGGCACAATCTGCCGTTCTACGGGCTGCACATCCGCGCCGAAGAATTACTCGCTCATCACCGTCACCGCTGCGACATGATTTTGGATGCTTGCCGCGCGGCGCCGCACTCGGCGGCCGAGCTGATCCCGTTCGTGTTCACGCTCAAGCTCGATCCGCACCAGACCGGCTTCGCCTTTAGCGAAGTACTGGCGCACGTGAATTACATGCTCCGCCAAGGCGAACTTAAACCGGTCCCCACCGCCGACGGCATCGGACGGGTCACGGCCGCTTAAGGGCGCTGCACTGCGTTGACTTACCCGATTATCCCGCTTTGCATGCTAGTCAGCGCTCAAAAACTCATACCGGGAGGACACCATGCCAGCTCAACCTTTACGCAAGGACGAAAGTAGTAATCCACAAACGGCGGAAGCGGCGCGCGCCTTTGTCAAGCACGTCGAATCGCTGTTCATGCCGTGGAACATCGATGCACTGGTCGATGGGTTTACCGAAGACTGCGTCGTACGTTTCGGCACCGTCTCGGAGTTTCGCGGCCGCGAGTCTTTGCGCACATTCTTTACGACGCGCAGCTCCAAGCAAATGGGCTATCGACTAGAAAAACAATTTCGGTCGTTGATGAACGATACGATCGCCAATGTCTGGAAGGGCGAATGGCAAGACGCCGATACAGGTGCCGCCATGCGCGGCTATGGCGTCGAGATCTGGGTGATGCGCGACGGCAAGATTGCGATCTGGGAAGCGGCGTTCAACTCGGGCCGCGCCGATCAGGCCAACAGCGTGACCGATCTGCTGCGTTGACACCATCTCGCCTGCGCGACGGAGCTTACGCCGCGCGTTTGCGCTCTTCCGGCAGCAGCGACACCGCCAACCGCTCGGTGCCGCGTAGCACATCGGCCGCGACGTTTTTCCCGATCTTCTCGCCGGTGAGCGCGCGGATCAGGTCGTCGGCGCCCGTGATGGCGACACCGTCGAGCGCGAGCAGAATGTCGCCGGCTTGCAGTCCCGCGCGATCGGCGGCGCTGCCGGTTTCGATCGTGCCGACCATCACCGCGCTGTCCTGCATCAGGCCGGCGCGGCGCAACCGTCGCGGGATCATCATCTGCTGCGCGGAAATGCCGATAAAGGCGCGGCGTACGCGGCCGTGACGAACCAGTTCGCCGAGCACGAAGTTCGCAGTGTTGGCGGCGACCGCAAAGCAGATGCCCTGCGCGCCCATAATCACGGCGGTGTTGATGCCGGCCACTTCGCCGCGCGAGGAGACGAGCGGGCCCCCCGAATTGCCGGGATTGAGCGCGGCGTCGGTCTGGATCACGTCATCAATCAGGCGGCCGGATCGCGCGCGGAGCGAACGGCCCAGCGCGGAAACAACGCCGGTGGTGACTGTCGATTTAAAGCCGAGCGGATTGCCGATGGCGATCACCAATTGGCCGCGCTTGAGCAACTTGGAATCGCCGAGCGCGGCAGCGGGCAAAGTCACCGGCTCGTCGACGCGCAGCAGCGCCAGATCGGTGTCCGGATCGTCGCCCACGAGGCGTGCGTGCAATTCCTGGCCGTCGGCGGTGCTTACGGCAATGCGCGCGGCCGAACCGCTCCCGCCGCCCGCACCGGCGACGTGGCTGTTGGTGAGAATGAGCCCGTCGGGCGCAACAACGACGCCAGAACCGTTGCCGCCGCGGGATTTATCGGTGCGGATGCTAAGCCCCACGACCGCCGGGCCGACGCGGTCGACCACATCGATCACGGCGCGCGAATACGCGTCGAGCAACGCCTGATCCTCGGCTGGGATCGCCGTCGGATCGCGTTCGGCCGCGGCCGGTTGGGCGCCGCCAAGGCCGCCATTCAAGAGTATGATCTTCATTTAAAAAACGCCATTTTCTCGCGGGATGACGTGCTGGACCGGAGATATGGGAACTGGGCGCCCTTGGGGAAAGGGTGGCGATTTTCTGCTGCGGTTGACGGCGTCGATCGCGTATGGTGCGGGACAAGCACGGACAATCCTCGACGAGGACTTTATGCAGAGCGTTCAGGCGGCCTCTCGGGCCGCCGCCTTTCTGATTGCGGCTGCGGCTCTCGCCCTTGCCGGATGCGGGCAAGGTCAGCAGTCGGCCGGTCCACCACCGCCAGCGGTTACGGTGGGAAAGCCGGTGCAGCGCACCGTCGTCGATCAAGACGAGTATGTCGGCCGCTTCGTCGCCGTCGATTCCGTCGAAATCCGTTCGCGCGTCTCAGGCTACTTGTCCGAGATCCATTTTACCGACGGACAGACGGTGCACAAGGGCGACCTTCTGTTCACCATCGATCATCGGCCGTTCCAGATCGTGCTCGACCAGATGCGCGCCAATCTCGCGCAAGCGCGCGCCAATCTCGCTTTCACCGAAGCCGATCTGGCGCGCGGCCAAGAGCTTTTACACAACAAGACCATTACCGAGCAGACTTACGATCAGCGCACGCAGGCCAAGCGCGTGGCGGAGGCTTCCGTTTCCGCACAGGAAGCGATGGTGCACCAAGCCGAGCTCGACCTGAACGATTACTCCGAGCTGCGCGCGCCGGTCGATGGCCGCATCGGCGACCGCCGGGTGTCGGTCGGCAATCTGGTCACCGGCGGCAACGGCAGCAACACGACATTGCTGGCGACCATCGTCTCGGTCGATCCGATCCGCTTCGAGTTCACTTTCGACGAAGCGTCCTATCTGCGCTACCAGCGCTTCGCCGGCAGCAACGGGCAAATGGCGAATGGCCGGGGCGGCGTCCCGGTCGCGCTCAAGCTGATTGACGAGCAGGATTTCCAGCACGCCGGCAAGATGGATTTCGTCGACAACGTGATCGACCATTCGTCAGGCACGATCCGCGGCCGCGCGGTGTTCGCCAATCCGGATGGCTTGTTCACGCCGGGCATGTTCGGACGCATCCGCGTGCCCGGCTCGCCGCCGTACACCGCACTGCTCATTCCCGATGCGGCGATCGGATCGGAGCAGGCGCGCAAATACGTGCTGGTGGTCGATGATCAGGGGATCGCCCGGCAGAAATACATCGTGCCCGGCCAGCTCGACGACTCTATGCGCGTGGTCAAAGAGGGGCTGACCGCCAATGACCGCGTTATTGTGAATGGACTGATGCGCGCCCGGCCGGGAGTGAAGGTCGCCGCCGAAGAAAAGCCGGCGCCCGCCGCCTCTTCCGTGCGCAAGGACGCCGACCAGAGCAAGGCCGACTAAGGCGCCCGGCGACATGCGCATTTCGCATTTCTTTATCGACCGGCCGATTTTCGCAGCGGTTATCTCGATCGTGTTCGTGATCCTGGGCGCCGTGTCGTTCGCGCGGTTGCCGATCGCGCAATATCCCGAGATCGCGCCGCCGTTAATCAGCATCACCGGCCAATATCCGGGCGCCAGCGCCGAGGTCGTGGCCGCGACTGTGGTGACGCCGATCGAGCAGCAGGTCAACGGCGTCGAAAACATGATTTACATGGCGTCGAATTCGACCGCCGACGGGCGTTTCTCGATCGCGGTCAGCTTCGATCTCGGCACCAATCTCGATATCGCGCAGGTGCAGGTGCAGAATCGCGTTGCCATCGCGCAGCCGCGGTTGCCGGTCGACGTCCGCAATATCGGTGTCGTCGTGCAGAAGAGCTCGCCCGATCTGATGATGGTCGTGCACCTGTATTCGCCCGACAAATCGCGCGACTCGCTGTTCATCTCCAATTACGCCACCCTGGAAGTGACTGACGCGGTGACTCGCGTCGACGGCGTCGGTTCGATCATCGTGTTCGGCGCCCGCGACTATTCAATGCGGGTGTGGCTCGATCCCGACCGGATGCAATCGCTTGGCCTGACTGCCAGCGACGTGACCAATGCGCTGCAGGCGCAAAACATCCAAGTCGCCTCCGGCATGCTCAATCAGCCGCCGGTCGCTCATCCAGGCGCCTTCCAGATTGCGGTGCAGACACTCGGGCGGCTGGCCGACCCCGAGGAGTTCGCCTCGATCGTGATCAAACAGACGCCAGGCGCGGTCGTGCGGTTGAAGGATGTCGCCAAGGTCGAGTTGGCCGCGCTGGATTACTCCTCGAACTCCTATCTGGACCACTATCCCGCGGTCGCGCTCGCTATTTTCCAGCGCCCCGGCTCGAATGCATTGGCCACCGCAGAAGCCGTCAAAAGCCTGATGGACCAGTTGTCGAAACGGTTTCCGTCAGGCGTCAAATACGACATTTTCTTCAATCCGACCCAATTCATCCAGCAATCGGTCGACGCCGTGATCGACACCATCGGCGAGGCCATCGTGCTGGTCGTGCTGGTGGTGATCGTGTTCCTGCAAACCTGGCGCGCCGCGATCATTCCGCTGGTCGCCATACCCGTGTCGCTGGTAGGTACCTTTTTCTTCATGGCGGCGTTCGGCTTCACGCTCAACAACCTGTCGTTGTTCGGGCTGGTGTTGGCGATCGGCATTGTGGTCGATGATGCGATCGTCGTTGTCGAAAACGTCGAGCGTAATATTGCGTCGGGGCTTAATCCGCGCGATGCCGCACGCAAGAGCATGGACGAAGTCGGTTCCGCGCTGATCGCCATCGCGCTGGTTCTTTGCGCCGTATTCGTGCCAGCGTTGTTTATCACCGGCATTTCCGGGCAATTCTATCGACAATTCGCGCTGACCATCGCTGGCGCCACCATCATTTCGTTGATCGTTTCTTTGACGTTGTCGCCGGCGATGTGCGCGCTGTTGCTCAAGCCGCACGGTGCCGGGCATCGCGACCACTGGTGGGAGCGGCCGATCCACGGCTTCTTCGGGTGGTTTAATCGCGGTTTTGCCGTGGTGGCATCGGGCGTTTCCTGGCTGGCGCTGCGCACCGTACGCCGCGCCATACTCATGGTCGCCGTCTACTCTGTCTTGATTGCGCTCGGCCTCAATCTGTTCCGCAACACGCCGGTCGGCTTCATACCGCAGATCGACGCCGGCTACGAGATTATCGTCGTGCAGTTGCCGCCGGGTGCGTCGCTCGCCCGCACCGATGCCGCGCAGCAGCGCGCGCTCGACATCGCGCTTGGCGTGCCCGGTGTCGCCCACGGCGTGAATGTGATCGGCTTCTCCGGCGCAACCTTCACCAACGCGCCCAATGCCGGCGCGATCTTCCTGACGCTCAAGCCGTTTGACGAGCGCGCCAGGGATCGTCGCCAATCGGCATCCGCCATCCAGGCCGAGCTCAATCACCGGCTGTCGAAGATACAGGACGGCTTGTTCATCGCGGTGCTGCCGCCGCCGGTGCGCGGCATCAGCAATGCCGGCGGCTTCCGCATGATCGTCGAGGACCGGACCGGGGCCGGTTCGGCGGCGTTGCGTAACGCGGTAACGGCAATGATGGTCAACGCCGCGCACACGCCCGGTTTATCGACGGTGTTCACGCTGTTCGAAACCTCGACCCCGCAGATCTATCTCAACATCGACCGCACCAAAGCGCAGCTTCTCGGTGTCAACGTACAGGACGTGTTCAACGCGCTGCAGGTTTATATCGGCTCGGCCTACGTCAACGACTTCAACCTGTTCGGGCGCACGTTTCGCGTCACCGCACAGGCGCGCGACGAGGATCGGCAGGACATCGCCGACGTGCTCAAGATCCGCGTGCGCAACGCCAATGGCGACACGGTACCGCTCGGGTCCTTCACCACGGTTACCGATATGTCCGGCCCGTTCCGGGTGCCTCGTTACAATCTCTATCCCGCCGCGGAGCTCGACGGGCAGGCGGCGCCCGGCTATTCGCAAGGCCAAGCAATCGCGCTCATGGACAAGCTCGCGGCGGAAACGCTGCCGAACGGCTTTGCGACCGAGTGGACGTCGTTGGCGTTCCAGCAGATCAAGGCGGGCAACACCGCCATATTCGCCTTTGTGCTGGCGGTGGTGTTCGTATTTCTGGTGCTGGCCGCGCAGTATGAGAGCCTGACGTTGCCGCTTGCCGTCATTCTGATCGTGCCGATGTGCCTCGTCGCCGCGATCATCGGCGTCATTCTGCGCGGGCAGGACAACAACATCCTCACCCAGGTCGGCTTTGTGGTGCTGATCGGGCTCGCCGCCAAAAACGCCATTCTGATCGTCGAATTCGCCCGTCAGCTTGAAGATCAGGGCCGCAATCGATGGGACGCAGCGGTCGAAGCAACGCGGCTTCGGCTGCGCCCGATCCTGATGACGTCGTTCGCGTTCATTCTCGGCGTTACGCCGCTGGTCTGGGCGATCGGCGCGGGCGCCGAATTGCGTCAGGCGCTGGGCACCGCCGTTTTCTTCGGGATGATCGGCGTAACCGCGTTCGGGCTTGTTTTCACACCGGTGTTCTACGTGATCGCTCGCTGGATTGCCTTGCTCGGTCCGCGGCGGGGAAATCGGCGGCAGCCCAATGCGGAGGCGGTGGAATAGTCAGGCGGAGGGTGCGCTGGCGGCGCGGACACGCACGAAGCGCACCGGCGCGTTGAGTCCGCGCAACGTCGCGCTGTCGTCGGCGACCGGGCGGCCGGCCAGCACGCCGCGCGCTTCCGGGTCTGCCAACACCGCGTCGGAAATGATGACCTCGCCGCCATTGCATTGGTGCTCGAGCCGCGCCGCGGTGTTGACGACCGAGCCGAAATAATCGAGCAAGTCGCCGGCGGTAACGGCGATGCAGCCGCCCTGGTGCAGTCCGAGCTTGAGCACGATGCCGCCATCGGCGCGGCCTTTGTTGAAGTCCGCCACGTCGTCCTGAATCGACAGTACCGCACGCACTGCGTCGGCCGGATCGTGAAACGCCGCCATTACCGCATCGCCGACGGTTTTTACCACGAAGCCGTTATGGCGCGTTATCCGCTCCGACAGAAAGGCGAAATGATCGCGCACCAGGCGGTAGGCGCTGGCATCCCCGATGGCGTCATACAGTTTCGTCGAACCTTGCAGGTCAGTGAACACGATTGCGACGCGGCCGATCTCGACTTCGTCGCCCGGCCGCAGAAGTTGTTCGGGACAGAGCCTGCGAAACGCCGGCATGGCGATGACGATGTCGCCGGTCAGCGCATCCTTTGCCCAGTGCCGGTCTTCAATCACGAAAATCCGCGGACGATCGGTCTCATTGCGAATGACGAACTTGCCGGGATGGCCCGGCATGGTCAGTTTCATGTCCTCGCCGTTGGCGGCGAGCTCCGGGATGTTGCGATCGTCGCCGATTTCGCCGTCGGCTTCATCTCCCGCTTCGACGGTACGGAATCGGTACGGACCGGGCGCCAGCATCAGCGCGAAGCTCTTGCTCGAATGCGCGGCGACCTCGGCCTGAAACTTGACGTGCGGAGTCGAACCCTGGCCGAGCATACAGAACTCACCCTTCGGCAGCGCGCGCAGCCAAGGCTCCGGATGGAAGGTCAGTTCAACGTTGCGGGTGAAGTTGCGCTGGTAGTCGATATTGCACGAGGAGCAATGCGCGCCCTCGGGCAAATCATGCAGATGTCTGACTCGCGATTTGGCGCCGCGGCAACGCGGACACAGCAAGTCCCACCCCATGGCCAGGAGGCCGAGGCGTTGCGCGGCGAGAAACATCTCCACGGTCTGCTCCGGGGCCGAATGCCAATTCCGCGCCGTCGCCAGCGGACGAATGTTGCCGAGCGCGAGCGTCGGCGCATGTAGCAGAAAGTCGGCAAGCTTCGCCGCGAGTCCGTGGCTTGCAGGATCGCGATCAAGCTCGGCAAGGAGCGCGTCGAAACGGCGGCGCGCTGCAGGTTTTATCGAGGCTTCCGCGCTTGCGCCCGGGACGGCGTCGGCGGGTTCCGAATTGGCCGCCAGCTTTTCAATTGTCGCAAGGCGCTTGTCGCCCTCGCGACCGATTTTTCCGGATACCTTGGTCAGCCAGCCAAGCACGCCAACACAATCAACCTCCGCCGAAAACACCAGCTTCGTGCCGCCGCCTTCCGGATAAAGTTCGAAATCCGAATGCGAGCGACGAAACGGTCCATTGAGGAAGTTACGCGTCTGGCTGAGCCGGTGGTCTTGCTGCCATTCGCCGTAACCTTCTTCCCACCGCAGCCGCAACGGCCAGCGACCGACGCTGGCGAAACGGCGTATGCGGCCTTGCTCGTCGGTGCGCTCTTCAACCGTGTAACGCGGCGAGCCGGAAAGTTCGTTGACGCGCGCGGTATCGGCGATGAACGGCCAAATCGCCTCCGGCGGCTTGGGAAAGTGCCGTTCCCTGCGGTAGCGGTAGACGGATTTCATTATCGATGCTGCCGGTGCGCCGTTCAGGTCATTATACGGCTGAACGACGATACGGTTTCAGCGCCATACCCTTGCTGAGTTCCGGCGATCGCGCCGCGATTGGCGCCTATATCGCTTCGCCGCCGCAGCGGGAGGGCCCAAGCCGCCGAGGAAATAATCCAGCTTGCCGCGATTGCGGCGGTCACGTTCCCCCGAAGGCCTTGAAGGTGATGATGGTGCGCGTGTCCTGCACGCCGGGAATGGTCTGCACCTTCTCGGCAATGAAATGACCAATGTCGGTATTCTGCTCAACATAGAATTTTACCAGCAGATCGAAGTCGCCCGCGGTGGAGTAGACCTCGGAAGCAATCTCGGCGTCGGCCAGCCGGTTGGCCACCTGGTAAGATTTGCCCATGTGGCATTTGATCTGCACAAAGAACGGAACCATGCGCGCCTCCGACTCTGGATTAAATGCTAAGCTAAACTGACGGCCCTGATAAGACCCGGCAGCGGCAATGCATGCACCGGCTGAGTGCGCCCCGTGAATACGGTTGATCTTCGGCTCAACGCAATCGTCGACCCGGCGGTGGCGGGAGGGCACGACATCGTCGACCTGGCCCGCCGCGTCGCCGCCGGCGGAACGACCCTGGTCCAGTTGCGTGATAAGCGTGGGGAAACGCGGGCGATGGTGGAGGAGGCACGCGCGATCAAGGCCGCGCTCGCGCCGTTTCAGGTGCCGCTCGTGGTCAATGATCGCGTCGACGTGGCGCTGGCCGCCGGCGCCGACGGCGTGCATGTCGGCCAGGATGACATGGCGGCTACCGATGCGCGCCGTTTGCTCGGTCCGGCGGCGATCATCGGACTTTCCATCAGTTCGATTGCCGAGGCGGAAGCCGCGCCGGTCGAGTGCATCGACTATGCGGGCATCGGCAATATCTACACGACCGCAACGAAGGAACAGGCAAAGCCGCCAATCGGTCCGGAAGGGTTTGCGCGCATCGCGGCCGTCCTGCGGCGGCGTGCGCCCGTCCTGCCGGCTTGCGGCATCGCCGGCATCAACTCCAGCAATGCCGGCGCGGTCATTGCCCACGGAGCCGACGGTGTGGCGGTGATCTCAGCCTTATCGCTCGCGTCCGATCCGGCCGGTGCCGCGCGCGCCCTGCGCGAGATCGTCGATGGCATGCTGGCAAAGCGGGGCACGTGACGCCCTCGCTTCGCCCGCATCTGTGGCGTATCCAGCTATTGTTCGCTGGTCTGATCCTGCGGCGCAGCCGCGGCGTTCTTCGGCGGTCCCATCGTGTTGAACTTGGCCTTTTGCTCGTCGCTGAGCGAAGCATAGAACGCTTCGAGCTTCGGCCTGACGGTGTTCATCGCGTCGATGATGGCGTCGAGCCGCGTCTTGACCGCGTCGAGCCGCGCGACCGGCGTCTGCGGCACCTGCGTCGGGCAGGAGGCTTGCAGCTTGGCCGCGATGTCCTGCGAGGCCTTCTTCAGGCCGTCGAATGCGCCTTGCTGTTGCGCGTTTGGTTGTACTTCTTGCTCGATGCGTTGCACCGGGAGCGCGGTCACGTCGCCCGATTGCTGGCCGCATAATGCGGTCAGATCGGTTGGCGCAACCGAGGCTCGGTTGGCTTTCGCATTGCCCATGGCGTCGAACTTCTGTCGCTGCTCGTCGCTTAGCGAATCGTAGAATTTTCCGAGCGGGTCACGCACGATCTGTACCGCCTGGATCACGGCCTTGAGCCGTTGCTCGGCGGCGTCAAGCCGCGCTACCGGCGTGAGCGGGATGTCGTTGGGGCAGGAGCTTGCGACGACGTTGTTGGCTTTGCCCGCCGCTGCACTCAGCGCGTCGAGTGCCGCGACCTGATCGCCGGCCGGACGCACGGTTTTTTTGATCTGCGCGATAGGCAAATCGGTCACGCCCGGGGCCAATCCGCTGCAGCTTTGGGCGGCGGCTGCACTGGTTCGGGCCATCGCCCGTCGGTCCGCTGCGCTGGCGCCGTAATAGACGTTCGGTTGATCCGCATAGCCGTAATAGCCCGGCCCGAAATACGGCCCCGACGCGAAAATGCTGGCAAGGATGAACTGCGGTCCGAACGCCCAGAAGGGGTCGTAATAGCCATACGGCCAGAACGCGAACGAGAAGATATCACCGTAAAGGTAGGGCCAGAACACCGGTCCGGCCCAACCGCCCCAGCCGCCGCCCCAATTATTCCAGCCGGCCCCCCAGAAGCGGCCGCCCCAGCGATTCCAGCCATGTCCGTTGCCGAACGCGTTGCGGTTGAAACCGGCGCGGTGAAAATCATACAGGCCGTGGAAATTCCGCGCGGCAAACTCGGCGTGTGCGGCTCGGCCGTTGGCTCCTGCGGCGTTGGCGCCGTTGACCGCATTGCGTCCATTGTTGTGCGTAGTCACAGCGGTATGCGCAGTCACAGTGTGGTTGACGAAATTGTGGGTGGTCGCGGCGCGACTCCTGTGGGTTACCGGGGCATGGGCTGTAAAACTGTGCGCGATAGCGGCATGGCCAGCGAATCCGTGCAAGCCGCCGCCGACGAAATGAGCTCCGCCGAAATGAGCGCCACCACCACCACCACCACCACCACCACCACCAAAATGGGCGCCACCGCCGTGCGGGCCTCCGCCCCCACGCGGGGCTGCTATGGCGCCGCCCGCAAAGCCCGCGATCGCCACCGCAACGCTGGTTAGGAGTGCAACCGCCAACTTGCTCGACGTGTGGCTCGACATGGCACGATCTCCTCGACGTCTTGGCGCGTTTTTTGGCGCACGCCTCCCCGAGCACAAAACTTCCCGCCGTCCCGCAAGTTGCGCGGCTTGCGCGTTAAATTTCGGCAATGATTGCGCTGCAGCAAACAAAAGTTGCATGAGCCTGGAGGGATGCGGGAGAATGCGTGGATGAGCGTTCCCATCGCGCTGACCATTGCCGGCTCCGATTCAAGTGCCGGGGCGGGTATCCAGGCGGATTTGAAGACCTTTGCGGCGCTGGGCGTCTATGGCGCCTCGGTCGTCACCGCGATCACTGTGCAGAACACCAAGCGCGTGTTCGCCATCCACGACGTCCCTGCCGATGTAATCGCTGGACAGATCAACGCCGTTTTTACCGACCTCGATATCGCCGCCGTGAAAATCGGCATGCTGAATACGGCGGCGGCTGTCGACGTTGTCGCAGCCGCGCTCGATCGCTACCGGCCGCGCAATGTCGTGCTCGATCCGGTTCTGGTCGCGAGCTCAGGCGACCAGCTGCTGGAATCGAACGCTCTCGGCCGGTTGCGCCAATTGATTTCGCGGGTGCGGGTGGTCACGCCCAACCTCCTGGAGGTCGCGACTTTGCTGGATGTCTTACCGGCGCGTGACGAGGATGAAATGCGCGCGCAGGCGGAGAGCCTGCTCGAGCTTCGTCCCGGCGCGGTGCTGATCAAGGGCGGGCATGGCGGCGGTCCCGAAAGCGTCGATCTCCTAGTTGAGCCCGGCAGTTGCGTGCGGCTTTCCGCGCCCCGGATAACCGCCCGCAATACCCACGGAACCGGCTGCACCTTCGCGTCGGCGATAGCGGCCGGATTGGCCAAGGGATTGGCGCTTGAACAGGCAGCGCGCGAAGCCAAGGTCTATGTCAGCGCCGCGATTGCGGCTGCCGACCGGCTTGACGTCGGCGGTGGCCGCGGGCCGCTGCACCATTTCCCCGACTGGTGGTAATCTTACGTTCAAGTGCCATAGATGCGGCTCGCACGTCGGCAATAGTGGCACAAACCCGTCGGGGCACATGCAATGCGCATGATGGTCGGCTTCGCGGCAGCGTTGACGGGACTGATGCTGGCCGGTGGCGTGTCGGCAGAAGAATATGAGATTGTGAACCGCCCCGGCGTGGTTTACGCCACGCACGACGGCAGCAAACTCGTCGGCGATTTTTACCAGCCAAAGGGCCTGGCCAAGGCGCCGGTCCTGATAGCGGTCCATGGCGGCGGCTGGCGCACGGGCGGCCGAAACTATTACCGCTATTGGGGTTTGTTCCTGGCGCGCGCCGGCTACGCGGTGTTCGCCATCGATTACCGCCTCGGCAAAGCCGGCATGTATCCGGCCGCGGTTTACGACGCCAAGGCCGCCGTGCAGTTCGTGCGCGCCAACGCCGCCGAACTGGATATTGACCCCGACCGCATCGGAATCGTCGGGGACTCCGCCGGAGCCTATCTGGCGGCGATGGTGGCGTTCGCCGGCAAGCCGATCGACGCCGCTTATCGTGACGATCCGCAGGCCGGCGTGCCGAGCGATGTGAAGGTCATGGTCGGATTTTACGGCGTGTATGACATGCTGGCGCAATGGAGGCACGATATGATCGTGACGCCAAGCGACAGCATAGTGCAGGACTTTCTCGATGTCGCGCCAGCCGAGAATCCTCAACTCTATGCACAATCTTCGCCGATCGACCACGCTGCCGAGCGCAAGGACGTTGCCGTCCTGCTCATATGCGGGGAAGAAGACCGTCGCGTCGATCCGGCCAGTCAATCGGGCGCGTTCGTCGCCGCGCTTACCCAGGCCGGATCGAAGGCAAGCCTGATCATGGTGCCCGGTGCCGGGCATTCATGGGTGCGCGAACAGTTTGAAAATAATCCGCACAGCTATAGCGCGCAGATCATCCCGAAGCTGATGCGGTTTCTCAAAAGCGCTTTGTGACGTTCGAGGCAGTTTTGCGGGCTTCCGAGCGGACCATCGAGCGGCTACGCTGTCGGATCGGATTTGCTCCGGCCCAAGCTGGCGGCAAGAATCTGAAAATGGGAGGAAAGGTCATGTTGAAATCAATCACACTGACTGCCGCAGTCGCGCTAGCCTTTGCAGCAACGTTCCTCATTCCGATTCGCAGTCATGAGGCGGCGGCGCAATCCGGACGGCTTTTTATCGCCGCCGTTGAGTACGATGTGATACCGGGCAAGGTCGACGACTTTTTGGCGGCGGTTAAGGAGAATGGCGCGGCGTCGGTGAAGGAGCCGGGATGCCGCGAATTCGACGTCGCGGTGTCACAGGCCGACCCCAACCACGTCTTCATTCTCGAAGTTTACGACAACGAAGATGCGCTGAAAGCGCATGTAGCCACCGATCATTTCAAGAAATATAAAGCAGCCACCGCTGGCACGACCAGCAAACGCCAGGAACAGCGGCTGTGGTCGGTTGCAATGAATCTGAAAGGCAAGTGAAGCATGGCTGAAAAAAAGCGGGACGCCGTCGGTGTTGTCGGTCTTGGCATCATGGGCGGCGCATTCGCCGAAAATCTTGTCGCCGCGGGCCGGCGTGTTATCGGCTATGACATTGACGCTTCGCGGCGTCGCGCCTTGGCGGAACAAGGCGTCGAAATCGCCAAGAATGCCGGAGACGTGGCGCGGCAGGCGCCGGTCATCATCCTAAGCCTGCCGAAGCCGGCGGCACTGGCCGAAACGGTCGCAGCGATCGCCAAGGCCAAGGTGCCGCGCCGGGTGGTAATCGAAGCCTCGACGTTCAAGCTCGAGGACAAGATCGCCGCCGCGGCGACATTGCGCAAAGCCGGCCACGTCCTGCTCGACTGCCCGGTGAGCGGCACCGGCCTTCAGGCCAAGGTCAAGGATTTGGTGATCTACGCTTCCGGTCCGAGCAGCGAAATCAAAAAGCTGCGGCCGCTATTCGCCGACTTTACCCGCGCCGTTCAGGACCTCGGCGCCTTCGGCAATGGCAGCCGGATGAAATACATCGCCAATCTTTTGGTCGCCATCCACAATGTGGCGAGCGCGGAGGCGCTGGTGCTGGGCATGAAGGCCGGGCTGCCGCCGGACGTCGTCTATGAGCAGGTCAAAATCGGCGCCGGCAATTCACGCGTCTTCGAATTGCGCGCGCCGATGATGGTGGAAGGCCGCTACGACCAGCCAACTATGAAAGTCTCGATCTGGCAGAAAGATATGGACGTCATCGGCAGTTTCGCGCGCGAGCTTGGCGCGCCGACGCCGTTGTTCTCGGCGACGTTGCCCATCTATGCCGCCGCCATGTCGACCGGCTACGCCACGCAGGATACCGCCTCGACTTGCGCGGTGCTGGAAGCAATGGCTGGGATCAAGCGCGGCACGGCGAAGAAACAGCGGCGGAAAGGATCGTCCTAAGATGGTGCGAAGGCGGATTGCCGAGCAGCCGACCTCGCGGCTCGCCATCTGGGCGCGCCGGCTCGCCTTTTTCTCGCTCGCCGCCACCTTCATTGCTATCATCATCGTGCGGTCGGGCGCGCTCGATATCGTGCCGGCGCTGTCGACGCTCGCCGGTGCGCTGACGCTTGCCGTGGTCGCAATCCTGCTCGCCTGTGCAGCCGGCATTGTCATCTGGATGGAAGGGGTCGGCGGCATCCGCGAATCGCTGACGGCCTTGTTTATCGGGCTCGCGCTTACTGCCTATCCGCTTTATCTCGGCCTCAAAGCCTATAGGCTGCCGGCGATTTACGATGTGACCACCGATCCGATCGACCCGCCGCGCTTCGAGGCGATCGCGCGCTTGCGGCCGCGCGACGCCAATCCGGTCACCTATGCCGGCCTGCATCTCGCGGAGCTGCAACGCAGGGCTTATTCCGATATCGAGCCCGATAACACGACCGCATCACCGCAGGAGGCCTATGACGCGGCGCTCAAGGTCATCACCAAGCGCCGCTGGCATGTTGTCGACGCCCGGCCGCCGCAGAGCGCGGGCGCCCGAGATGGGTTGATCGAGGCGATCGCGCGCACGCCGATTTTGAGCTTCCGCGACGACGTGGTGGTGCGCGTGCGGCCGACGCCGGACGGCGCGCGCATTGATGTGCGTTCGGCGTCGCGTTACGGCCGCCACGATCTCGGCGCCAATGCCGCGCGCGTGCGCGCGCTGATCGACGATGTGGACGACATTCTCTCCGGGCCGACACCGGAGAAGAAGCAGCCGGCGCCCAGGCCCGTTCAGGCGGCGGGCAAGGGAGCGCCGGTCAAGCGGTAGATCCCGCCGATCGACGGCGCGCCTTCGGTGGCGACGATGCCGCGGGCAACAAGGTCTTCGAGATGCGCCAGTACTGAGAGCGCGGCGGCTCCCGCCAGCCGAGAATCGATCCCGATATAGAT
This sequence comes from uncultured Alphaproteobacteria bacterium, assembly GCA_963747855.1. Taxonomy (GTDB): domain Bacteria; phylum Pseudomonadota; class Alphaproteobacteria; order Rhizobiales; family Xanthobacteraceae; genus BOG-931. The sequence continues at coordinate 468,579 of CAVVGN010000001.1, read as the reverse complement.
CGCGCGCACCAGCGTCGGGATATCGGCCGCGCCCTTGGCGAGTTGACGGAGGATAGACTCTTCGCGCCCCTGCCTGTGCCGGATGTAGCTCTGCACAAAACGCGGAGCATCGTGGACCGGCCCGCCGTGACCCGGCAAATAAAGCGGCTCGGCCCGGCGTGCCAATTTTTCCAGCGAAGCCATGTAGTCGCTCATGGCACCGTCCGGCGGCGCCACGATCGACGTCGACCAGGCCATGACATGATCGCCGGAAAAGATCAGGTCCGCCTCCTTCAGCGCATAGGCCATGTGATTGGCGGTATGTCCCGGTGTCGCGATCGCCTCGATGGTCCAGCCATCGCCGCTCACCACGACGCCATCGGCAAGTGCGACGTCCGGCCGGAAATCCAAGTCGGCGCTGGCGTCGAGGCGGTTGCTCTCGCCGATATGCAGCGGCCGCGCGGCCCGGTGCGGACCTTCCGCATAGACAATGGCGCCGGTGGCCGCCTTGATGCTCGGCACTGCCGGCGAGTGATCGCGGTGAGTGTGGGTGACGAAAATGCTGGTCACGGTCTCGCCGCGGACCGCGTCGAGGAGCGAAGCGATGTGTGCGCCGTCGTCCGGGCCGGGGTCGATGATCGCGACGTTGCCACGGCCGACGATGTAGCTGACGGTGCCCTTGAAGGTGAACGGGCCGGGATTATTGGCGACCAGCGCCCGCACGCCCGACGCCACCTCGGCGGGCCGGCCGGGAACGAGGTCGAACACCCTATTGTAGTCGATATCGTTGCTCATGCGCCGCGCGGCCAAAACCCGCCGCCGGGCACGAGGACGCTAGAAAAGGATGGAGCCCCGGTGCCGGGATCGCCGGGGCTCCAAGCAATCTCATTCAACACGAGTTGTGAGATCGAGATCGCACCAAAGGCTATGCAAGCCACGGGCCAAAAGCTGGCTCCGCCAATACTGCGTTGATTTCCTGCGGGATTTGCGCCGGGCAGGCGAGCTCTGGTCGCTCCGCGGGCGAAGGGTGACTATTTTCCGGGCAGGCTGCTGCATCATCGCTAAAAGGGGGTGCGGCTGCGCATAGCTGCCGCAAGCGTGCCTTCGTCGAGATAATCGAGTTCGCCGCCGACCGGCACCCCATGGGCCAGCCGCGTGACCTTCACATTGGCGTCATGCAGGAGGTCGGTGATGTAATAGGCTGTGCTCTGACCGTCGACGGTCGCGTTGAGTGCCAGGATGATCTCATGCACGGAAAAGTCGTGCGCGCGCTTGACCAGCGCGTCGATCGTCAGATTATCCGGGCCAACTCCATCAAGCGGCGACAGCGTGCCGCCAAGGACGTGATAGCGCGCGTTGATGGCGTGCGCACGTTCGAGCGCCCACAGATCGGCGACGTCGGCCACGACGACAATCGCGGATGCATCGCGCCGCGGATCGGTGCAGACGATGCAGGGATTTTGCGTGTCGATGTTGCCGCAAACCCCGCACACCTCGACCTTCTCGATCGCGGTCTGCAAGGCGGCGGCGAGCGGCGCCATCACCAACTCGCGCTTCTTGATGAGAAAAAGCGCCGCGCGGCGCGCCGAGCGCGGTCCCAATCCCGGCAGGCGGGCCAGGAGCTGAATCAGGCGCTCGATTTCGGGACCGGCGGCGACGACGGGCATCGATCAAAATAACTTCAAGCCCGGCGGCAGCGGCAGGCCGCCGGTCAGCGCCTGCATGCGCTCCTGCAGCACGGCTTCAAGCTTGCGGCGAGCGTCGGCGTGGGCGGCGACAAACAAATCCTCGAGAATTCCCTTCTGGTCCGGTTTGATCAGCGAGTTGTCGATGCGCGCCGCGCGCAGCTCGCCTTTGCCCGACATTGTGATCGTGAGCAGCCCGCCGCCGGCGCTGCCTTCGACCTCGATGCGGTCAAGCTCGGCCTGCATCGCCTCCATTTTGGATTTGAACTCGGTGGCCTGTTTCATCAGGCCGAGGAAATCGACCATGCTTCACCCGTGCGTCATTCTTCGTCGGGGTGACCGAGGTCGGTCGCGTCGGGCGGTGTTTCGTCTGGCGCAGCCGGCATGTCGTTCGGCGAGCGAACATCGACGATCTCGGCGCCGGGAAAGCGCGCCAAAACCGCCTTCACCAGCGGATCGCCGCGGACACCATCTTTCAACTCGGCCTTGCGGGTCTGCGCTTGGGCGTAAAGGCTCGGAGTTCCCGGAGCCGCTGAGACGATCACCATCCAGCGCCGGCCGGTCCAGTCGGAGAGTTTTTTCGACAACTCGCCGGTGAGCGACTTCGGCGCGCTCGCCTCCAGCGCTATTTCGAGCCGGCCATCCTCGAAACGGACGAGCCGCACATCGCGCTCAAGTGCGCTTTTGAGGCCGAGATCGCGCTTCTCGGCAGCCAGCGCCACGAGATCGTCGAAGCTCTGCACGACCCGCGCGGTGACTGGTTCCTGATTGTTGCGCGCAACGGGCCCGCCGGTGGGAATTTCAGCCGGAGCGGCTGCCAACGCAGCGCGGCTACCGCCGCGCGGCGCGTCGCCCCGCTGCATGTCGGCGCGGGGAGGCAGTTCCATGCGGGACGGCGGCTGGCTGGAAGGCGCAGGGGTGCCGCCATTGCCGCGCGTACCTTCGCCGAGCGAGCGGATCACCTCATCCGGGGTCGGCAGATCGGCGGCGTAAGCGATGCGGACAAGCACCATCTCGGCGGCGGCCAGCGGCCGGCCGGCGGAGGTCACTTCCTCGATGCCTTTGAGCAGCATCTGCCACGTACGGGCGAGAACGCGCATGGACAATTTGGCAGCGAAGGCGCGGCCGCGCGTGCGCTCGGCTTCGGTCAACGACACATCGTCGGCGAGTGACGGAACCACTTTGACCCGCGTGACGAAATGCGTGAATTCGGCAAGGTCGCCTAGCACCATCGGGGGATCGGCGCCGGCGTCGTATTGGTTGCGCACTTCCGCCAGCGCGCGCGGCAGGTCGGCGCGCATCAGCGCCTCGAACAGATCGATGATCTGGCCGCGATCGGCGAGTCCGAGCATTTGCCGCACGTCTTCGGCGCGGACCGGGCCGGCGGAAGTGGTTGTTGAAGTGCCGGCGCCCGAGGCGCCGGAATGCGCGATTGCCTGGTCGAATAGCGAAAGCGCGTCCCGCACCGAGCCTTCTGCGGCGCGCGCGATCAGCGCCAGCGCCTCAGGCTCTGCGGAGATGGCCTCTTTGCCGGCGATCCCTTGCAGGTGCTTGACCAGGAGCGCCGCGTCGACCCGCCGCAGGTCGAAACGCTGGCAGCGCGACAGCACGGTGATCGGCACCTTGCGGATTTCGGTGGTCGCGAACACGAATTTGGCGTGCGGCGGCGGTTCTTCCAGCGTCTTGAGTAGCGCGTTAAATGCGGCGCCGGACAGCATGTGCACTTCGTCGAGGATATAGACCTTGTAGCGGGCGGAGACCGGCGCGTAGCGGATGGCGTCGTTGATGGCGCGCACGTCCTCGACACCATTGTGAGAGGCGGCGTCCATCTCGATCACGTCGAGATGCCGGCTTTCCATGATCGCCTGGCAATGGACGCCCAGCACCGGCATATGGACGGTCGGCGCGGTGATCGAGCCGTCCGGCAGTTCGTAATTGAGGGCGCGGGCGAGAATCCTGGCGGTCGTCGTCTTGCCGACGCCGCGCACGCCGGTGAGGATCCAGGCCTGCGGGATACGGCCGGCTTCGAAAGCGTTCGAAACCGTGCGCACCATCGCGTCCTGGCCGATCAAATCGGCGAAGGTTGACGGCCGGTATTTTCGCGCCAGCACACGGTAGGCGCCGGCCTGGTCGGTAACATCGTTCATCGCAGCCTTGAGCCTATGGCTTTCAAAAGCGTAGCCCGGATTGAGCGAGGCGAAATCCGCCTAAGCGTAGATGCCGGCCGATTGTCCCCGCATTTCGCGTCGCTCAATGCGAGCTAAATTCATATGAGAGGGTGGGAGGCTGACGAGCGACCCGAACCGCGCTCGTTAGGGCTGCTTCCTTCCGGACCTGACCCGGTTTGGCGAGTGGCTCGTCCACCGCCAACCTCCCGGCTCCTATATCGTCCGCGAGGGGGTAGAAAGCAAGCTTCGCCGACCCCTCTCCCACGATCGAAGGCGGAAAGGTAGATTGCCGGCACCGTCGGTCAAGCGCGCCAAAAAATGAACATTCGCACGATCATCCTCGGCTTGTTCATTATCGTCATCGCCTTTGCCGGCGCGGCTTTGCTCATGAACGTGTTGTGGCCGACGCCGTCTGCTCCCCTCAATCAGGACCATCCGGCTTTGGTGGCAATGCCGCCCTTGCAGCCGCTCACCGGCACATCAACGGTGCTTGCGCCCGCCGCTATTGCCATGACGGCGATCCGGGACGCGCTGGAGGCGCAGGCGCCGCGCAATCTGTCCGGCAAGCCAGCCAATCCGGTTTCGCAGCTTCTGTCCAACGCGCAGCTCAGTTTCAACATCACGCGCGGGCCGCTCAGCGTCACGGGACGGCCCAATACGATCGCCATTACGACGCCTTTGTCCGGCACATTCGAGGCGTTGGGGACGCTGACCAGCAGGCTCGGGGGCGCCGCCAACGCGCTCGGCAACATCATCGGCGGCAATGTCGGGCAGCAAATGGAATTGCTTGCCGGCAAGGCGTTCGATCAGCATGCCGACATCCACGGCACGGTCACGGCGGTTTCCCGGCCGACCATCGCGCCGAACTGGCGGCTTTCGCCCAATCTGACGGCGCAGGTCAACGTCGTCGACGTCGTTCTTCCCATCGCCGGCATCAAGCTCAGCGTTTCCAGCGAAGTGAAGCCGGTGCTCGACAATCTGGTGCGCGAGCAGGTCGATGGGCTGGAAACGCGTTTGCGCAACGATCCGTTTATCGAACGTGCGGCGCGGAACGAATGGACCAAGCTGTGCCGCGCCATTTCGCTCGGTGCCGCGGCTGCCGGCATGCCGAAACTCTGGCTCGAAATCCGCCCGACGCGCGCCATCGCCGCGCAGCCGAAAATCGACGCCAACGCAGTGACGCTCCTGATCGGCGTGCAGGCAGAGACGCGCATCGTGCCGAGCGAGACCAAGCCGGTTTGCCCGTTCCCGCGCGAGCTCGACCTGGTGCCGCAGGCAAACGAAGGCTCGGTCGACATCGCGGTGCCGATCGACATGCCGTTCACCGAAGTGGGCCGCCTGGTGGAGGCGCAGTTCGCCGGCAAGACCTTTCCCGAAGACGGCTCCGGTTCGTTCGCGACGACCATCAAGCAGACCGCGGTCGCGGCGTCCGGCGATCGATTGCTGATTTCACTCCTGGTCAACGTCAAGAAGCGCGGCTTGTTCGGCGTCGGCGCCGACGCCACGGTGCATGTCTGGGGCCGCCCGGCGCTCGATCAGGACCGGCAGATCCTGCGGTTCGATATCGACGTGAAGTCGAAAGCGGCGTTCGGGCTGGTTGGCGAGGCGGCGAAGGCCGCGGTGCCGTATCTGCAAAAGGCGCTCGCCGAACAGGCGGTGATCGATTTGAAGCCGCTCGCGGCCGACGCAAAAAAACGCATCGGCGCCGCGGTCGCCGATTTTACCGGGCAAGGCGCCGGATTGTCCGCCACCGTCGCAATCAACGATTTGCGGCTGACGAGTATCGCCTATGACGACAAAATCTTGCGCATCATCGCCGACGCCAAGGGCTCGGTGAGCGCGACGATCTCCTCGCTTGCCTGGCAGTAGCCGTTAGTGCCAGACAAGCGCGAGCAGAATGATGATCGGCAGTGGCACGCCGAGCAGCCAGAGAAGAATTCCGCGTCCCATGTTGACTGCTCCTATACCGTTCGCGGCGTGAGTACGCGGTCGTTCCAGGTGCCGTCGCGCAAGGCTCCGCCTTCGGCTGCGGCGAGGCTTGCGGCAAAGGCGCCGAAAAGCAGCGCGGCCGTCAGCCAGAAGGAGAGATGCGCAGCGGTGCGGCGCGCATCGTCCGCAGCCGTTTTCGCTTCCGCCACGACCGTGTTGACGCGCTTCTCGGCGTCGGTTTGGCTCATGCCGGTGCGCGCGGCGACAAGCTGTGCAACGTAAGATCTGTCCGGAGCGGAGAGATCTTTGTCGTCGCGAAAGTCTGCGGTCCACAGCCGCAGCACTTCCGCCCGCGTCTGGCCCGTATTATTCATCGCGGCGTTGCTGTTTGTGGCAGGCGTAGCGCCCGCCCCGGTGTTGTCGCTCGCCGGCGCAGGTGCTGCGGCAGTCTGCTGGCCCGGCGCGGTCCGGAACAGTTTATCGACGTAAATTTCGGATGGGTTGACCGAACGGGCCGTTTGCGCGGAAGCGCCGCCGATGGCGGAAGTCATGCCGTTGGCGAGATAGCCCGTGACCGAGGTTAGTGCCGTGGCGCTGATCAGGGTGGCGAACGCCCAGGCCACGAAGCCATGCGCCGTATCACGAAAGAAAACCTCGCTACTGTGAACGCCGACGTATTTGGTGCGCAGCCGGGCGGCGAGATAACCGCCGACGGCGGACGACATCACGCTGACAATAATGAGATAGATGCCGGTGCCGACTTCGAAACTCGATGCCGGCACGCCGGTATCGCGCCACGGCGAGATCGCGGAAAAACCTAGTCCGGCGCCAAAGGAGACCAGCAGCAAAGATAAGGCCGCCGTTCCGACCGCTCCGGCAGCGACCGCAGCCCACGATAAGCCCGAATGAATGTCCACCGCCGTGGACGCGACACGCAGATCCGAATCCATTAACAATCTCCCGGAAAGAGGCAATTAGTCTCTTACATAAGTCGGTCCAACACACAAAGGTTCCGCCTCCGCGGCCGCGGCGTCCCGCTAGTTGCCTTGTGCACCGCACGCGCTTGACCCCGATGATTGGCGCGGCTTCTAATGCGCTATCGTGTCCCGACACCCCGACCCGAAATCTCCATCCCAGGCGTATTCCGGAAGTCGCCTCGAACGCGCCGCCGGCCAGCGCGGCGACGCGGCAACGCTCGCGACGATGGCGAAAAACGGCCGCGCCGGCTTCTATATGATTGCCGGGGATCAGGTGGTGCTCAAGAAAAGCGGCGAAGCGTTTGACCCGTTATTTTCGCGGGCCGAGGCACGAGCCTTGGGCGATGCGCGCGAGACCGTATTTCTCGGCTTGCTCGACCACGCGCCTCGCTTCGGCGCTGGCCTCGATACGCATGCGATCAAGCCGCTGAAGGCGCACGCCGATCTCAAGCTGGTCGATCTTCGCTCGATTGCGGTGCAAGGCGCGATCGCCGGCGAACACTTGCCGCCATTGGCGGAAGCCAAGGCGATCCTGGGCTGGCACGCTCGTCACCGGTTCTGCCCGAATTGCGGATCGCCTACCCACCTGACGCAAGGCGGCTGGCGCCGCGACTGTCCGACCTGCAACGCGGAGCATTTTCCGCGCACCGATCCGGTGGTCATCATGCTGCCGATTGCCGGCGAACGCTGTGTGCTCGGCCGTTCGCCGCGCTTTCCCGCAACCATGTGGTCCTGTCTCGCCGGCTTTGCCGAGCCGGGCGAGTTGATCGAGGAGGCAGTGCGTCGCGAAGTTCGCGAGGAGGTCGGCGTCGACTGCACGCGCGTGACTTATTTTGCGTCACAGCCATGGCCGTTTCCATCTTCGCTGATGATCGGCTGTCACACCGAGGCGCTGACGGAAAACATCGTTATCGACAAAAGCGAAATCGAGGACGCGCGCTGGTTCGACCGCACCGAGCTCAAGCTGATGCTGACACGCGCGCATCCTGACGGACTGGCAACCCCGCCCCCGGTCGCGATCGCGCACCATATCATCCGTGATTTCGTGGAGCGCGGCCACGATGTGCTGGTGGGATGATGGCGCCGGCAACGCCGCGCATCCTGTGCACCGGCATCATCGTGCTCGACGAGGTCTTTCACGTCGAAAACTTTCCGCCGCCGGATACGAAAGTCGAGGCCAAGGACTTCTTCATCGTCAACGGCGGTTGCGCCGCCAATGCCGCCGTTGCCATCGCCCGTCTCGGCGGAAGGGCGAAGCTTGTCGGGCCGCTTGGCGGCCCGGCCGGGCAAGACGGCAACGGCGACCGCGTGCTGGCGGCGCTTGCGCACGAGCGGGTCGATACCGGCGATTGCCGGCGGATCGACGGAATTGCCACCGCGCTGTCAGCGATTTTCGTCGATGCGCGCGGCGACCGCACGATCGTGACATACCGCGACCGGCGCATTGCTGCGGCAGCGCCGAATGATCCGCACGCATCGGTCGCCGGCGCAGATCTGGTGCTTGCCGACAACCGGTATCCGCAGTTCGTGCAGCCGATCTGCGAAGCAGCGCGGCGGCGCAATCTGCGCGTTGTGCTCGACGCCGACAAGGCGACGGTGGAAGACGACCCGTTGTTTCGCCTCGCCACCCATGTCGTCTTTTCAGCCGAGTGCCTGATTGCGACGACCGGGCGCAGTGCTCTTGCCGACGGACTGCACCGCATGGCGGAACTCACCGATGCCTTTCTCGCCGTCAGCGACGGGCCGAACGACATTCTGTTTCTCGAGGGCCGCGCGCTGGCGCGTGTGCCGGTGTTCAAGATCCACGCGGTGGACACGTTGGGCGCCGGCGACGCGTTGCACGGCGGTTTCGCGCTCGCGATGGCTGAGGGCCGGAGCGAGCCGCAAGCACTGCGCTTCGGTGCCGCCGTCGCCGGTATCAAATGCAGCCGCATGGGCGGCTCGGCCGGGACACCGACGCGGGCTGAGGTCGAAGATTTTCTGGCGGGACACCGCGTTTCGTCCCGCTGACGGCCAAACAAAGCTTGCTTTAGAATTTTTTTCTATTTAAACAATCCGCACAAAAATAATTGGAAGATTATTTCTATGGACGCGATAGACCGCAAAATTCTATCGGTTTTGCAAGACGACGCTTCGCTGTCGGTCGCCGAGATCGGCAACAAAGTCGGCCTGTCTTCCACGCCCTGCTGGAAACGCATCCAGCGCCTCGAAGCCGATGGCGTCATCATCAAGCGCGTCGCGTTGGTCGATCAGGATCGCATCGGGCTGGGCATCAGCGTGTTCGTTTCAGTTGAGACCGGCGACCACTCGCGGGAATGGCTGGACCGCTTCGCCAAGACCGTCGGCGCCATGCCGGAAGTGATGGAGTTTTATCGCATGGCCGGCGATGTCGATTACATGCTTCGCGTCGTGGTTCCCGACATGACCGGTTACGACGCGTTTTACAAAAGACTGATCGCAGCTGTGCCTCTCAAGAACGTCACGTCGCGGTTTGCTATGGAGAAGATCAAGTCGACGACCGCGCTGCCGATTCCTTGAGCTTTAGTGCCCGGATGCAAGCGCGCCGGCGCCTGCGGCCTGCGAGTTGCGCGTAACGGCCTGAGTCAATGTGCTGCCAAAGAAATCGTTGTAATTTCGCGTGTCTTTGTCGAAGTCTTTGACGCCGGTGTCGCCCAGTGTGATGCGCGGCGAGCAGTCCGGCGTGCAGCTATAAGTCTGCCGCGTCTCGCCGCTATAGACCACAACGGTATTGTCGGCCGGCTCTTGTACCTCGACAATTTTTTCGGTCAGCACGGCGCCGGTCTTGTCCATCACGATGAAGTTTGTGGCGCCATAGCCTTTACCGGTGATCACGGCGAGACCGCCGGGCTGGATCGACAGGTCGGCGATGAGCGGATTGCCGACCACGATAGTCACCGCTCGGTCGGGCAGTTGCAGAAGCCTGGCTTGGTCGAGATGAACGATGATAGGTTCGGGCGGAGCCGATGCCGGCGCCGCAGCTGTAGGCGCTGCGACTGTGAGAGCGAACAGCACGGCGGACAGAACATGCAGCGGGCTTCCTTTGGCCCAGGCCCGCGCGAACAACGCCGCCATCGAGACTCTCCGATACGCTACGCGAAACTAAAACAGACGCACGCCGCCACTTGACGCCAAATTGGTGAAAGAAATGCAAATTCGGCAGCCAGCGCAGCCGCGGCGTATCGGCGGCCAAAAGCCCGGAATTTGCGACGGTAGTCGGCGCTTGCGGGCGGCTAGGCGCCTATTTGGTGAACGGGTGCACCAATTGCGCGCCAAAACTCGTCGGAAACTCGCGATCGGCGATGCCGTAACGATCCGGCAGCTCGCCCGCCGGCATATAGAAGGTGCCGAAGATCAGGTCGAGGATCGGGAAAGTCGCGGCGAAATTCTTCTCGCCGCCACGATCGGCAGCGGTGTGATGCCAACGGTGGAAGACCGGCGTTGCAATCACGTATTTGAACGGGCCGAGCGTCCAATCGAGATTGGCATGCACGAAAGCCGAATGCGCGATGGTGATTGGCCCCAGCACAACAAAGATATTCGGCGAGATCCCGATCAGCAGCATGACTACGTCGGCAATTACCGCACCGAAGAACAGATTGACTGGGTGGAAACGCGCCGCCGAAATCCACTCCAGTTCATCGGAGGAGTGATGCACCGCGTGGTACTTCCACAGCCGGTCGCGATGGAAGAGGCGGTGCGTCCAGTACAGAATGAAGTCCTCGCCGATCATGAAGACGATCATTTGCGCCGCCAGCGGCAGCGTCGCCAGCGGGCCGTGCCCATTCTCATAGAAAGCGATCAGGCCGGAAGCGGTGGTAATACCGAATAGCACCGCGGCGCCCGCAACCAGCATGCCGATGCGCAGATAGCGTGTGATGACCGGAATGAAAAACCAGTAACAGAGGTCGGTGATCAGGTCTGGTTTTTGCCACCAGTGCTTGCCCGGATTGCAGGCGAAGAAGTAGGTCAGCACGGTGAAAACCGCAGCGAGCCCGAGCGAAATCGGGACGTTTTTCATAAGGGTTTCGCCGACGCTGACGACGAAGGCGAGCAGTTCCTGATCCATCTGATGAGCCGTTGTTGACCGGTTCGCCCGGTGCAGTTGCCGCGAGTGCCGCGCCGTGTTTGCTCCGACTGGTATCGGGCAAGCGCATTAATGGGCAATGAATTACGCGTTGCGTGAGATCGATGGTGCATGCGTTACTGAATTGCGCCGGTCGCAACAATTGGACGTCGCCCGCAAACGCGGCTGAAATGTTCTTCGCATATGTTTGTCCGCGAGTTGACGGAGGGGCAAACGGCGTCCGCGCCGCGGGAACGAAACGGACAATTTCGCGCGCGGCATAAACGCACCGTTAACTACGATACCGAACGGCCTGATGGAGCAGGGTTTCCGCGATTGATTTAACCGCATTGAAATTTCTCGTTGTTACGGTCGGCGACGATCCAAATGGTCCGAAATAAACGGGCTTTGGGTCGAGCTCAGACAGCCACGTGTGGACCTAAGGAGTTAACTTATGAAGACCCTTGTTTCGCGTTTCGTGAAGGACGATTCGGGCGCTACGGCCATCGAATATGGCCTCATCGCTGCCGGCATCTCCGTTGCCATTATCGCCGTCGTGAACGGCCTTGGCTCCAAGCTGAACTCGACGTTCAGCTCGATCTCCAGCCAGCTTAAGTAAGCCTCCCTTTCGCAATGATTACGAGAGGGCTCCGGCTGACCGCCGGAGCCCTTTTGCGTTTGTCGAATGCCGATAACCGGCTCTCAACTCCCGCCGAGTTAAACCGCTTGCTATGACGCTCGTAACCGAGGCAATGAAACTGACGCTGTTTCCAGCGATGATGGCGTTCGCCGCTTCAAGCGACCTGTTCACGATGACGATCGCCAATCGCGTTTCACTCACCCTGGTCGCCGGCTTCGGGCTGCTCGCGCTGCTGGTCGGCATGAGCACGGCCGAAATGATTTCGCACGCCGGCGCCGCGGCTGTCGTGCTGGCCGTCGTGTTTGGGTTTTTCACGCGCGGCTGGATTGGCGGCGGCGACGCCAAGCTTGCGGCCGCCACCGTGTTGTGGCTCGGCTTCGCGCACCTGGCCGATTATCTGGTTTATGCCTCGCTGTTTGGCGGGGCGCTCACGCTTGCAATCATCCAGTTTCGCGCGATGCCGTTGCCGCGGCTTTTCGTCGGCCGGGAATGGGCCGAGCGGTTGCACCGGCTGGACGGCGGCGTCCCCTACGGCATTGCGCTCGCGGCGGCAGCGCTATTGGTCTATCCGCACACCGAGTGGATGGCGGCTATTACTCGTTAACACATCGCCGCTAAGCCCGTCGGACGCCGCCGGATCGGCTCAGGTTCGGCCCTAAAAACGTTGGCGTAACGCGTAATTAACGCGATTTGGATACGCCTCATTAACCATGCCTTGACGTTTAGCTGATGAAATCCGCAAGCAGCGGCTGCTCCCGCCGTTTGCGCCGTCTTGGGAAACCAAAGGGTCATGAAACCCGCGCGCCTCATCGTCCTGGGTATTGCGCTCGCCGCCGGCGGCGTCGCCGCCATGCTGGCGAGCGGCAACCGGCAGCCGGAAGCGCCCAAGGGGCCCCCGCCGCCGCCGCCGCTCGCGACCGTCGACGTGCTGGTGGCAAAGTCGGACCTCAACACCGGCCAGGTCGTCGGCGCGGGAGACGTCGGCTGGCAGACCTGGCCCGCGGCCTCCGCTGGCTCGCACTTCATCCGCAAGCCGGACCGGCCGGACGCAATCAAGGATTTCGTCGGCGCGATCGTCCGCACGCGAGTTATGGCGGGTGAACCGATCCGTGATTCCAAGGTCGTCGCCGGCAAGGGCGGCTTCATGGCCGCCATTCTGCCGCGCGGCATGCGCGCGGTTGCAATCGACGTGTCGCCGGAAAGCGGCGCCGGCGGCTTTATCCTGCCGGACGACCACGTCGACGTGGTGTTGACGCGCCACGACAAGGCCGCGGAGAAGGTGACCGGCACCGAGAAGGTTATCAGCGAAACGGTGCTGCGAAATGTGCGCGTTCTCGCCGTCGACCAGAACGTCGAAGAAAAGGATGGCCAGAAGGTCGTGATCGGTAAAACCGCGACCATCGAGCTCGATCCGCGCCAGGCGGAGACGCTGGCGCTCTCACATCAGCTCGGAACGCTGTCGCTAACCTTGCGCAGCCTGCTCGATTCGCAATCGCCCACGCCGGAAGGCGGTGAAAACAACGACGACAGCACGGCCAAATCGGTCAACACGGTTCGTTACGGCGTGAGCACGCAATCGGCAACGCACTGAGCGCACGGAGGGGATGAACATGGGACCAGGGACAGCGATCCCGGCGGCGGCGCTCGCCGGACTCGTGGCCTGTCTCGTCGGATGGGCCCCCGCGCACGGCGGCGCCGCGTATGCGGCCGAGCTCGAGGCGCAACAGACCATCGTCGTCGCCGCGAGCGATTACGGTTCGCGCGCCGTCGCGCTTGGCGTCGGCAAATCCGTGGTGATCGACTTTCCGCACGACATCAAGGATGTGCTCGTTGCCAATCCCAAGATCGCCAACGCAATCATCCGCTCGTCGCGCCGCGCTTACGTCATCGGCGCCGAAATCGGTCAGACCAACGTGTTTTTCTTCGATGCCGAAGGCAAGCAGATGGTCGGCCTCGATATTGCAGTAACGCGCAACCTCAACGGCATTCGCTCGGCAATCAAGCAGGTGGTGCCCGACTCCGATATCCGCGTCGAAGGTATCGGCGATGGCGTCATTCTCACGGGCTTTGTGTCCACGCCGGCGGAAGCGCAACAGGCTTTTGACATCGCCACCCGGTTGGTCGGCGCATCGTCGTCGGAAGTGGTCAGTACCGGCGGCAAGGTGGTCAACGCGATCGTTGTGCGCGGCCGCGATCAGATCATGCTCAAGGTCACCGTCGCTGAAGTTGAGCGCGACGTCATCAAGCAGCTCGGCATCAATCTTTCCGGTGCGGTCAATTACGGCACCGCCGTCTTCAACCTGACCAACACCAACCCGTTCACGGCCTATGGCCAGTCGCTCAGCGGCTCAAGCATTTCCGGCGGGTGGAAGGCGATTAACGCCACCTTGCAAGCGATGGAGCAGGCCAGCGTCATCCATACGTTGGCCGAGCCGAACCTCACCGCCATCTCTGGAGAGACCGCGACCTTCCTCGCCGGCGGCGAGTTTCCGATCCTCAACGGCTATTCCTGCTCGGCTACCTCGACCACACCCGGCGCGCCGACGACCTGCCAGCCCTCAATCGAATACAAGAAGTTCGGCGTCAGCCTGAACTTTACCCCGGTGGTGCTGAGCGAAGGCCGCATCAGCCTCAAAGTCATGACCGAGGTGTCCGATATCTCGAGTTAGAATGCACTCACCATTCCGATCCCGGGCACGACCAGTACGGTAACGGTGCCGTCGATCCGGACTCGCCGCGCCGAGACCACGGTCGAGATTCCGTCCGGCGGTACGCTCGCTCTTGCTGGTATGATCCAGAACGATACGAAACACAACATCAACGGTCTGCCGGGCCTGATGGAGCTTCCGATCCTCGGCCCGCTGTTCAAGAGCAACGACTACATCAATCAGCAGACCGAGCTGATGGTGCTGGTCACACCATACGTCGTACATGCGGTCGCGCAGAAGGATCTGTCGCGACCCGACGACGGCTTCGCCGATCCGAGCGATCCCGCGCAGGTGCTGCTCGGCCGCTTCAATCGCATTTATGGCGCCGGTGGCAACACCGATCCACCCGACAATTACCGCGGCAAATACGGTTTCATCCTTGACTGAGTTGCCGCGCGAGGAGAGGACGATGCAGACTGACCGGACAACGATCGCCAAGCCCCGCGGCGTCGCGGCGCTGGCCGTACGCGCCGCGCTCGTCGGCGCCTGTGTGGTCTTCGTCTGTGGGTGCAACACCGACAATCAGGTGGCAGGCGTTCCCGACGTGCCGACCGACTATCGGCTGCGGCATCCGATCACCATCGGCGAAGCCGACCACACGCTGGAGGTCTTCATCGGATCGAGCCGCGGTGAACTCAACCCGACGCAGCGCGCCGAAGTGGCGGAATTCGCCCAGACCTGGAAGCGCGAAGCCACCGGCGGCGTCGTGGTCGATCTTCCTGTTGGTACCAGCAACGAGCGTTCAGCGGCCGGAGCCATGCGCGCCATCCGCTCGATCCTGATCGCCAGCGGCGTGCCGGCGAACGGCTTACTGGTACGCGGGTATCATCCGCCGGCCATCAACCTCGCCACCATCCGCATCACTTACCCGCGCATCGCCGCGCAGGCAGGACCGTGCGGGCTTTGGCCGGAAGATATCGGACCGAGCTTCAATCGCAATTACTTCGAAAATCAGCCGCCCTATAACGCAGGATGCGCGACTCAGCGCAATCTCGCCGCGATGGTAAGCAACCCAGCCGATCTGGTGCAGCCGCGCGCCGAATCGCCGACCTACGAGGAGCGGCGCACGACGGTGATCGAAAAGTATCGCGCCGGCACCACGACGGCGACGCAAGATCAAACCAATAGCTCGGCCAAAATCAGCGATCTGGGCAAATGACGTTGTGTGATGCAGTGTGATGAAAGAAGCTAGCCAAGCCGTCTCGCAGGAAAGCTCGCCGGTCGAAGTCGCCGGTCGCGATGAGCGCATAGCACCGGCGCCACGCGTCTCGGTGCAGGCATTCTGCGAAACAGTGGAGACCGCGGCCGCGATTCAGGCCGCCGGTGAAGACCGGCGCATGGCGAAAGCGCATCTGCGCATCCAGATGGGCGGATTGATCGCTGCGATCGAAGCCTACCAGAGCTCGCCGACGCCGAACGTCATCATCCTTGAATCGGAAAATCGCAGCGAGGACATCCTGGCGGGGCTCGATCAGCTCGCTTCGGTCTGTGACGCGGCCACCCGGGTTATTGTCATCGGCCGGATGAACGACGTCGCGCTTTACCGTGAACTGGTGCGGCGCGGCATCAGCGACTATCTGATCGCGCCGGTCGGCGCGCTGCAGATCGTACGTGCCGTATGCGGGCTGTTTTCGGCGCCGGACGCCAAGCCGGTTGGTCGGATCATCGCCGTTGTCGGCGCCAAGGGCGGCGTTGGTGCCTCTACTATCGCCCACAACATCGCCTTTTCCATCGCCCGCGACTTGACGCTGGATTCAGTGGTAACCGATCTCGATCTCGCTTTCGGCACCGCAGGTCTCGACTTCAACCAGGACCCGCCGCAGGGCATTGCGGAGGCGGTATTTTCGCCCGACCGCATCGACAACGCCTTCGTCGACCGGCTGCTTTCGAAATGCACCGATCACTTAAGTCTTCTGGCCGCGCCGGCGACGCTTGATCACGTTTACGATTTCGGCGCCGATGCATTCGAGGCGATCTTCGATTCGCTGCGCGCCACGGTTCCCTGTGTCATGCTCGACGTGCCTCACCAGTGGACCGGCTGGACCAAGCAGATCCTGGTCGGCGCCGACGACATCCTGATCGTGGCCGCCCCCGACCTTGCCAATTTGCGCAACACCAAAAACCTGTACGACTTCCTCAAGGCGGCGCGCCCGAACGATCATCGTCCGCTTTACTGCCTAAACCAGATCGGCGTACCAAAGCGGCCCGAGATCAAGGCCGCCGATTTCGCCAAGGCGCTGGACGACGATCCGGTCGCGGCCATTCCGTTCGACCCGCAGCTGTTCGGCTCGGCTGCGAACAACGGACAGATGATCGCGGAAATCGCGGCCAATCATCGGACCACTGACGTGCTCCGCCAATTGGCGCAGAAATTGACCGGTCGCGCCGAAGTCAAGAAACAACGTTCAAGCCTGCTGTCCCCGCTGTTCGAGAAACTGCTGCAACGGCAATCGTAACCGCTAACGTTTTTTGGAGTTGCGTTCGTGTTTGGCAAGCGTCCTCTCCCCGGTGGCCCCGGCCCCGCACCCGCAGATCGGGCGCCCGCCGCGCCGCCCCCGGCAGCTCCGCGTCCGGCCCCTCCGCCCGCCGCGCCGCCCCGGCCTGCGCCGCGTCCGGCCCCTCCGCCCACCGCAAATCCCGGACCGTCGCCGAACGGCCGTGCACCCATGCCCTCCGCCGGCCTGGGGGCACCGATTCTCAATGCCCCCGCGCCAACGAATAGCACGGGCGGCGGGTCGACCACCGCTCAACAAATTCCGACGGCGGTCGACACCCGCCGCTCGGAATCCGATTATGAAACCAAGGGCACAATTTTCGGCGCGCTGATCGAGGCGATCGATCTTGGTCAGCTTGCCAAACTCGACGCCGATTCCGCGCGCGAAGAGATCCGCGACATCGTCAACGAGATTATCGCGATCAAGAACGTCGTGATGTCGATCTCGGAGCAGGAGGATCTGCTCGACGACATCTGCAACGACGTGCTCGGTTACGGGCCGCTTGAGCCGCTGTTGGCGCGCGACGAGATTGCCGACATCATGGTGAACGGCTCCGGCACGGTCTACATCGAAGTTGGCGGCAAGATTCAGAAGACCGGCATCCGCTTCCGCGATAACCAGCAGCTACTCAACATTTGCCAGCGCATTGTCAGCCAGGTCGGCCGCCGCGTCGATGAATCTTCGCCGATCTGCGACGCGCGTCTGCCGGATGGCTCGCGTGTCAATGCCATCGTGCCGCCGCTGGCGATCGACGGGCCGGCGCTCACTATCCGCAAATTCCGCAAGGAAAAGCTCACCCTCGAACAGCTGGTCAAATACGGCTCGATCTCGCCGGAGGGCGCCGATATCCTCAAGGTAATCGGCCGCTGCCGCGTCAATACACTCGTCTCTGGCGGCACCGGTTCGGGCAAGACTACTCTTCTCAACTGTCTGACCCTCTATATCGATCACGACGAGCGCATCGTCACCTGTGAAGACGCGGCCGAGTTGCAGCTGCAGCAACCGCACGTTGTTCGGCTGGAAACCCGGCCGCCCAATCTCGAAGGCGAAGGCCAGGTCACCATGCGCGATTTGGTACGCAACTGCCTGCGCATGCGGCCGGAGCGGATCATCGTCGGCGAAGTGCGCGGCGGCGAAGCGTTCGACTTGCTGCAGGCGATGAACACTGGCCACGATGGCTCCATGGGTACGCTGCACGCCAACACCCCGCGCGAAGCTCTTTCGCGGCTGGAATCCATGATCATGATGGGCGGCTACGCGCTGCCCTCACGCACGATCCGTGAAATGATTGTCGCTTCCGTCGATGTGATTGTGCATGCGTCGCGTTTGCGCGACGGCTCGCGGCGCATCACCCACATTACCGAAGTGATGGGCATGGAAGGTGACGTCATCATCACCCAGGACCTATTCCTTTACGAGATCGCCGGCGAGGACGCCAACGGCAACCTGGTCGGTCGGCACAAATCGACCGGCATCGGTCATCCCAAGTTCTGGGATCGCGCCCGTTATTACGGCGAAGATCAGCGGCTTGCGGCCGCCCTCGACGCAGCGGAAGTCACCGGCGGCCGGGAGCAGGTGCGGATTTAGTGCATGACCGCACGGATGGGCGGCTTGGGCTATTCCGCAACGGCATGTCGCGGCGAATGATCGGGAAAATGCGATGAACGGTTACGTGCTTTTCTTTTTGGTGGCGGCAGCGATCGGCGGGATCGCTTGGGTTTTCGTTTATCCGATCCTGTCCGGCGAGCGGAACGCTGAGCGACGGATGGCAAGCGTCGCCAAAGCCGAACCGATGGCCCCCCGGCGGCAGGCGCGAGCAGCACAGAAATCACGCCGGGAGCAGGTCGAAGCCACCCTCAAGGACATCGAAGAACGGCGGAAGAAAGTTAAGCGTCCGCCACTGTCGGTGCGGCTAACGCAAGCAGGTCTGAGTTGGTCGAAGAACCGGTTTATGGTGACTGCCGGCGGGCTGGGCTTGGCGGGTTTCTCGGCGATTTTGCTAGCCGGCGGCGGGCTCCTGGCGGCGCTTGCTGCCGGCTTTGCAGGTGGATTCGGCCTGCCGCTGTGGGGTTTGTCGTTTCTCAAGAAGCGACGGGAGGCGAAATTCCTCGACGGCTTTCCCGATGCCGTGGATGTCATCGTGCGCGGCATCAAGGCCGGATTGCCGTTGATCGACAGCCTTAAAATGATTTCCAACGACGCCGACGAGCCGATCCGCAGCGAATTCCGCGCGATTGTCGAGACTCAGACGATCGGCATGCCGATCGGCGAAGCTTGCCTCAAGCTGTTCGAGCGGATGCCGGTGCCGGAAGCGAATTTTTTCGGGATCGTCATTTCCATCCAGCAGCGCTCCGGGGGTAACCTTTCCGAAGTGCTTGGCAATCTCTCGCGCGTTTTGCGCGACCGCAAGAAGATGAAGGCCAAGATTCAGGCTATGTCGATGGAGGCCAAGGCCTCGGGCGCGATCATCGGCGCCCTGCCGATCGCGGTCATGACTCTCGTCTGGATCACCAGTCCGCAATACATCGAACTCTTGTGGACCGAGCCGGTCGGGCGCCTGATGCTTGCCGGCAGCGCGGTGTGGATGTCCTGCGGTGTGTTCGTGATGAAAAAGATGATTAACTTCGACTTCTGATTGAAGCATGGTTCAGCAGTTTACCCAATACATCGATCCGCATTTCTTGGCGATGCTGTTCGCTGCGATCGCCGCTGGCGCGACCGTGCTGACGCTGGCGATGCCCTATTTGGCCAGCGACAATCTCGGCAAGCGCATGAAGGCAGTCGCGCTCGAGCGCGAAAAAATTCGCCAGCGGGAGCGCGAGAGGATGGCGGCCGGCGCCAGCAAGGTTTCACTGCGGCAGTCACCCCGTGCGTTCATGAAGACGGTGGTGGAGAATTTCAATCTCAACAAATGGCTCGGCCAGGATCAGGCGCGGCTGATGCTGGTCCAGGCCGGTTACCGCGGCCAAGCGCCTTACGTCACCTATCTGTTCTTTCGGCTGATCATGCCGGCGGTCATGTTCTGCACGGCATTGTTCTATGTTTTTGTCATGCTCAAGCTCGAGCAACCGGCAACGCTCAAGATCGCGATATCGATCGGCGCCGCCTATTTCGGCGTACTGAGTCCGAACCTGTTCCTCAAAAATCGGATTCAGCGGCGGCAAACTGAGATCAAACGCGCTTTCCCCGACGCGCTCGACCTATTGCTGATCTGCGTCGAGTTTGGTATGTCGATCGAGGTGGCTTTCCGCAAAGTCAGCGAAGAGATCGGCGCGCAATCGATTGCGCTGGCCGAAGAACTGACGCTGACGACGGCGGAATTGTCTTATCTGCCGGATCGCCGCCAGGCCTACGAGAATCTGGCGCAGCGGGTCGGCCTTGAAGGCGTAAAATCCGTGTGCATCGCCCTGCAGCAGTCGGAGCGTTACGGCACGCCGCTCGGCACGACCATGCGCGTGCTGTCACAGGAAAATCGCGACATGCGCATGTCGGAAGCCGAGAAAAAGGCCGCCGGACTGCCGCCGAAACTGACCGTGCCGATGATCCTGTTCTTCCTGCCGGTGCTTTTTATTGTCATTCTCGGTCCGGCCGCGATCCGCGTGATGGCGCTGCATTAGGCCGCGAGCTCTAGCTCGTGCTGCCGGCGGTGCGGTTGAGGTCGCGCAAGTCCTTGCGGTGGGCCAGCATCTGACGCAAATAGGCGACGTTGGCCGCGGCCTCGTCGGGGGGCAAATCGGCGCGCGCAATTGCCTCGGCTTCGGCGAACCGGCCTTGCAGGCCGACAACCAGCGCAAGATTTTGCCGGACGCGCGTATCGACTGGCTTCTGGACGGCGGCGCGGCGTAACGTTGTCTCCGCGTCCTTCAGATCCTTCGAGAGCGCGTAGGAGAGGCCGAGATTTGACAGGATCGACGGTTCGTTGGGCGCGATTTTGAGCGCGGTGAGGTAATGACGCTGCGCTTCCGCGTGGCGTCCCATTTGGTCGAGCACGGCGCCCTGCGCGGACAGGATGCGCCAGTCGGGCTGATCGGGGGTGTGTGCGCGATCGAGCACGTCCAGCGCCTGTTCGTAATTTCCCGCTTCGGCCAGCGCGCGGCCGTAGGCGCCGAGCACGGACTTATCATGCGGGTGTTCGAGCGAGGCCTTTTCCAGGACGGCGACGGCCTGAGCGCGCTGTCCCTTGGCGCGGAGAATCTGCGCGTAGCGGAGCGCCACCTCGATATTCGTGGAATCGGCGCGATATTGCTGCCCGAAGACTTCCTCTTCGTGCTGAAGGTTGCCGCCGGCCGGCGGGTCCATAGCGGCCATCGGCAGTGAACCGGTTGTTTCGGTCGTCTGTGTCGTCTGGCATCCGGCAGCGGCCGCTGCGAGGGTGACGAGAAACCCGGCCGAAGCCAGCAGGCGGGCAGGGCGGGTCCTGATCGTACCGGTCAAGCGCATCTCGATCGCTGCAAAAACGGGCCCCGGCACAGAGCGTGGCGGCGCCTTCAGCCCCGGTCATCAATAGAATGTTAACCCTAATGAGAAGTTAACGCCGCGGAACGCGGGAGGAAGGCGGCGATTTAGGCCGGTACCTTCGTGGCGATCGAGGGGATCTCGCCGACATAACTCGAAATGTCGCCTTTGGGCCGCTCGCCGGCGATGGCATGGCCCTCGACCATGTAATGTACCGCCTCGGCAATGTTGGTGGCATGGTCGCCGATGCGCTCGATGTTCTTGGCGCAAAACAGATGATGGATGCACATCGAGATGGTCCCCGGGTCCTCCATCGAATAGGTCAGCAATTCGCGAAACAGCGAAACGTAAAGCGCATCGACTTCCTTGTCGGCCCGCCAGACCTTGACCGCGGTACCCGGATTGCGGTCGACGAAGCTGTCGAGCACCGCCGCCAACTGCGCCACCACCAGCGCCGCCATGTGTTTGAGCCCGCGGATTAGTGTGCGTTGCGAGTTGTCGCCGCTGACGGCAATGACGCGCTTGCCGATATTCTTGGCCAAATCGCCGACCCGCTCGAGGTCATTGGCGATGCGCAACATCGCGACCAGCGCACGCAGATCGACGGCCATCGGTTGGCGCAGCGCGATGGTGGCGATAGCCTTCTCCTCGATTTGCCGCTGAAGCGCGTCGACGGCAGCGTCGGCGCCGATCACCTGACGCGCCAGCCCGACGTCGCGGTGCGCGAGTGCATCGATCGAATCGGTGATCTGCTTCTGAGCGAGGCCGCCCATTTGCGCGACCATTTGGGTGAGCTTTGTCAGATCGGTGTCGAAAACTCGGGCGGTGTGCTCGGAGACGTTCATATTGTTTCCGCGAAGCGCTGGAGATTCTTCGGGGCTGCTGGCACCGCAGTAAACGCCACAGGCCCGGAACAAAACTAACCCAACGCCTTGATGATTCTACGATTCATGCGTGACGTTCCGATGACATTCCACGTTCGCGCACTGGCAATTGTCATCATGTTCACATGGCGCCGACCTAAGATCGAAGACGATTCGCTGGTTTAGATTTAAACAGTCCGACGGCGATAGCATGACGCGATGTTCATGAAATGACGCCCAGTTTTATCGATGCAATCGGCGCAACCGGCGCCGTTCTCACCACCGTATGCTGGGTGCCGCAGGCGGTCAAAATCATCCGCGACCGGGAAACTCGCGCGATCTCGCTGCCGGGCACGATGCTGTGCGTACTCGGTGTGCTGCTGTGGCTGGTCTACGGACTGGCGATCGTGGACGGACCGCTGATCGGTTCAAGCCTGGTGACGTTTGCCGTCACCGCAACCATCCTGGCGCTAAAGATCCGCCACGGTTGACCGCGCGCTACGTCAAAACGCGTACCGGCGCGCCGTCGAGGTAGGCGCGGATATCTTCCACCATGCCAGCGTAATAGGCGCGGTAATTCTGCTCGGCCACATAGCCAAGATGTGGCGTGAGCACGACATTGTCGAGCTTGCGCAGCGGATGATCGACCGGGAGCGGCTCGATGTCGAAAACATCGAGGCCGGCGCCGGCAATGCGCTTGTTGCGCAAGGCCGCGAGCAGCGCGGCTTCCTCGACGATCGGCCCGCGCGACGTGTTGATCAGATAAGCGCTTTTCTTCATCAAATCGAGTTCGGGTGCACCGACAAGGCCGCGCGTGCGGTCCGACAGCTGCACGTGGATCGAAAGAAAGTCGGCGTGGCGAAACAAATCCTTGCGGCTCACCCTTTCGGCGCCAGCCTCCGCGCATTTCTTCGGCGTGAGATTCTGGCTCCAGGCGATGACGTTCATTTTGAAGGCGCGGCCAATCTCGGCCATGCGCGTGCCGAGCCGGCCGAGACCGAGCAGCGAGAGCGTGAGGCCTTCCAGATCGAGCCCGATCGTGCTCTGCCATGGCGCGCCTGCCTTGAGGCGGGCGTTTTCGTAGCCGATGTGACGGGCGAGTTCGAGCATCAGTCCGGTGGCGATGGCGGCCGTCGCGTTGCCGAATGCCGGCGTGCCGCAAACGACGACGCCGCGCGCCTTGGCGACGGCGAGGTCAATTGAGGCGTTGCGCATTCCGCTGGTGATCAGAAGCTTGAGCGCGGGCAGCGCTTCGATTACCGCACGCGGAAAAGCGGTGCGTTCTCGCATTGCGCAAATGATGGCGAAGTCCTTGAGTGCAGCCACCACTTTGTCGGCGCCGCCCAAATGCGCGTTAAAAACCTTGGTCTCAACGTCGTTGTCGACCTTCGACCAGTCGGCGGAGGCGAGAGCGACATTCTGGTAATCGTCGAGGATCGCGCAGCGAAGAACCATGACGTCCGACCAGGATGAGGACGCCTAGGCGTCCCACAACAGCCGGCTGATGACAAGCAGACGCTAGGTCAGGCGGAGGCCTTGGCGATTGCGCCGAGCGTTGCGACGCCGGTGCGGGGGGTGTGCGCGGCAGAGGCCGGAAGGCCCGCCCGTTTGGCCGCACATTTCGGGCCGGGTCCGCGCATGTAGTGGAGTTCCGGCCGGTAGGGGTCGAAGGGACGGGAAAAGGTCCGCATCAGCTCGCGGATCGTCTTGTTCAGTTTGTTGCGCATGACGCGCTCCGGGGACGTCCTGGCTTGCCGCACCGCGACCGCGCCGGTCTGGCGCGGGACCGCGAAGGCTGCGGCTTTGCCGAAAAGTTTCAGCAAAAAAGCTTTAAAAATTCGTGCGAAAGCGCTGCTGGGGTGGTTCCGGTGTCCGACGATCGCGGCGAAAAACGCGGCCAGGCTTTACGATCCGTTGCCGCCAGCCGCCGGTTTGGCTTAAAGGCGGCGCTTGCCCTTCTGCGGTCCCATCGTTACATCAGCGGCAGTTCCCACCATGGACGCTTCTAGCGTCGCGCCTTGAACAGGGCGCTCAAGCCCGGACCAAGAATGGCCCGCCAATTCATCTATCACATGCAGGGTCTGTCCAAGACTTATCCGGGCAACCGGAAGGTCCTGGAGAATATCAACCTGTCATTCTATCCCGACGCCAAAATCGGCGTGCTCGGCGTCAACGGCGCCGGCAAGTCAACGCTGCTGCGTATCATGGCCGGGCTCGACGCCGAGTTCACCGGCGAGGCGTGGGCCGCTCAGGGCGCCCGCGTGGGTTATTTGCCCCAGGAGCCGCAGCTCGATGCGGCAAAATCGGTGCGCGACAACGTCATGCTGGGAGTGGCGCCGCAGAAGGCCATTCTCGAGCGCTACAACGAGCTTGCCGCCAACTATTCCGACGAGACCGCCGACGAGATGACCAAGCTTCAGGATGAGATCGAGGCCAAAGGGCTGTGGGATCTCGATTCCAAGGTCGATCTGGCGATGGATGCGTTGCGCTGCCCGGCCGACGATGCCGAGGTCGCTAAGCTGTCGGGCGGCGAAAGGCGCCGGGTCGCGCTTTGCCGGCTCCTGCTCGAGCAGCCGGAATTGTTGTTGCTCGACGAGCCCACCAATCACCTCGATGCCGAGTCGGTGATGTGGCTCGAGGGCCATTTGCGCAATTATCCCGGCGCCATTCTGATCGTCACCCATGACCGCTATTTCCTGGACAATGTCACCGGCTGGATACTCGAACTCGACCGCGGCCGCGGCATTCCGTACGAGGGCAATTACTCGGCCTGGCTGACCCAGAAACAGAAGCGGCTCGAACAGGAAGGCCGCGAGGAAGAAGCGCGCCAGCGCACGCTCGTGCGCGAGCAGGAATGGATCGCCGCGTCGCCACGCGCCCGCCAAGCCAAATCCAAGGCTCGCTATGAGCGTTACGAAGAATTGCTGAAAAAGGCCGGCGAGAAGCAGACGCAGACCGCGCAGATCGTCATCCCAGTCGCCGAGCGGCTCGGGCAGAACGTGGTCGAGTTCGAGCATTTGCGCAAAGGTTTTGGCAATAACCTCTTGATCGACGATCTGACGTTCAACCTGCCGGCCGGCGGCATCGTCGGCATCATCGGTCCGAACGGGGCGGGCAAGACGACGTTGTTTCGCATGATCACCAAGCAGGAGAAACCCGACGGCGGCACCATCAAGATCGGTAAATCCGTGCATCTCGGCTATGTCGACCAGTCGCGCGATTCACTCGACGGCAAAAAGACCGTGTGGGAGGAAATCTCCGGCGGGCTCGATCAGCTGCAACTCGGCAAGCGCGAGGTCAATTCGCGGGCCTATTGCGGCGCGTTCAACTTCAAGGGCGCCGACCAGCAAAAGAAAGTCGGAGCTCTCTCCGGCGGCGAACGAAACCGCGTTCACCTTGCCAAGATGCTCAAGTCCGGCGCCAACGTGCTTCTGCTCGACGAGCCGACCAACGATCTCGATGTGGACACGCTGCGCGCGCTGGAAGAAGCGCTGGAAGATTTCGCCGGCTGCGCGGTGATCATCAGCCACGACCGCTGGTTCCTCGACCGCATCGCCACCCACATCCTCGCCTTTGAGGGCGACAGCCACGTCGAATGGTTTGAGGGCAATTTCCAAGACTATGAACAGGACAAGATGCGGCGGCTGGGAACAGATTCGATCCTGCCGCAACGGATTAAATACAAGAAATTCTCGCGCTGATTGTATTGGTCAAGTATAGACTTGGCTTTACTTTAACACATTCTGCATATGTGAAATATCGCGCTGCAAAAGTTATTTTTGTACTATGTGATAACCCTCACAACACACCGACTAGGCTATGCGGATATTACCAGCGATTGTTAGCGATTTCGGGCGTTATGTCAGACTTAAGCAAACCCCAACGCGTCCGATCGCGCGGCCTGAAGGTTCTGATCGTGAATAAGCTTCTTCTGGACTTCCTCAGGGACGAATCCGGCGCAACCGCCATCGAATACGGGCTGATCGCCTCTTGGCATTTCACTTGCCGTGATCGGCGTGGTGTCAAATCTCGGCTCCAAACTGAAGAGTACTTTCAGTTCGATTTCGACCCAGTTGCACTGAAATCGCGCGCGGCGATCTGGTGCGCCGGGCAGCGGGTTAACGCCGCTTACATTTCGTCTCCGCGATACATATATGCAACTCACTGCACCCGCGGATGCGCGAGAAACCCTTATTCCAATCCGAAAATAAGCACGTGACGGAGCATTCGCGCCGTCACGTTTGCAAGGAGCTAGCATTGTCTACCAAAGCCAGTGAAGCCCACGCCACCGAGGCCCGCACGCGGGCTGAAGCAAATTTCAAAAAAGAGCAGCGCGCCAAAGAGGGCGCTCAGGCGATGCAGGAATATCAGGCCAACAGCCGCGCCATTCGCGAAAAGACCGAGCGGCTGAAGGCCCTGCGTCTCGCCAAGCAGGCGGCCGACCAAAATGCCGGACCTGTCGCGTCGGTGAATGGCAAGCCGGCGGCTCCGGCCGAAATCGCCTTGAAAGGAACACATCCGCGACGTAAGAAGAAACAGCAGCCTCATTAGGCTTGCGGCGAGCCGCGTGTACGGAACACCGCCAATCGGCTTCCTGCTCGCTATCCTCTTAATCCATTGACAGCCCAGATCGCGCGGGGTGTCCACCTTACCCGCAACCCAGGCTTGGCGCTTTCGCGCCCGGCGCGCAAAAGCGCGATTGCTGCAACGAAAGACTTCGCAATTGACAAATTCTGGCAATTTCCACGACTTCGCACTCAATGACTTGATTACCCGCGCTCTCGCGGAAGAGAAATACGTCACCCCGACGCCGATCCAGACGCAGACCATTCCGCTCGTGATGGCGGGCCGCGATGCGATCGGAATAGCTCAGACCGGCACCGGCAAAACCGCCGCGTTCGCACTGCCGATCCTGCATCACCTCGCCGCCAATCCAAGGCCGCTTGTTCGCAAAAGTTGCCGCGTCCTGGTGCTCAGCCCGACGCGTGAATTGTCCGGTCAGATTCTCGATAGCTTCCGTGCCTACGGCCGTCACTTGCGCATTCGCGCCGCGTTGACGATCGGCGGAGTGTCGATGGGAGCGCAAGTGCGCACGCTCCTTAACGGCCTCGATGTTCTTGTTGCCACGCCCGGCCGGCTGCTCGACCTCGTGCAGGGAAATGCCCTTCGCCTCGGCGACGTCGAATGTCTCGTGCTCGACGAGGCCGATCGCATGCTCGACATGGGCTTTATCCACGACATCCGGAAAATCGTGGCGAAGCTTCCGGCCCGGCGGCAGACGTTGATGTTCTCGGCGACAATGCCGCGCGCCATTGCCGAACTCGCGGCGCAGATGCTGCGCGATCCGGTCAAGGTGGCGGTAACGCCCGAAGCAACGACAGTCGAGCGTATCGAACAGCGCCTGATCCGCGTCGATCGCGCCGGCAAAGCCGCGGTATTGATCGACGTGCTGCGCAGCGAGGCGATCGACCGGGCGCTGATCTTCACGCGCACCAAGCATGGCGCCGACAAGGTCGTGCGCGGTCTTGTCCGCGCCGGCATCGCCGCGCAGGCGATCCACGGCAACAAATCGCAAAATCAGCGCGAACGCGTGCTGGCCGCTTTCCGCAAAGGCGAGGTCCGCACGCTGGTGGCCACCGATATTGCCGCACGCGGCATCGACGTTGACGGCATCAGCCACGTGGTGAATTTCGACCTGCCGCACTTGCCGGAGACGTACGTCCATCGCATCGGGCGCACGGCGCGAGCTGGCGCGGCCGGGGTCGCGATCTCGCTGTGCGACCGCGAGGAAACCGGCCTGGTGCGCGATATCGAGAAGCTTATCCGCATGTCCATTCCGGTGAGCAACCGAAATGCGCCCGCCGACCGGCCCGAGCCCGCCGCCGCGCATGCCGCGCCCACGCGACCGGCGTCCAGCGCCCCGCACAAGCGAGGCAAGCGGCGCCGGAACCAATCGTTGCGCCGCGACCGGTATCACGGGCAGCCGCAGGAAAGCACCGGCGCGATTGCTTCGATCGGCTTCCTGCAGCGTCCTGCGCCGTCGAGGCCCCATGTCGACCAGCGTGCGTCGCGTTGGGCCGCTCATTCAAAGGAATCGTGACGTGACTAAAGAAGAACTGCTGGAATTCGAGGGCCTCGTTCTGGAAATATTGCCGGACGCGCGTTACCGCATTCAGCTCGACAACGGCCACGTGCTGGTCGCCTATACCGCCGGCAAAATGAAGAAGAACCGCATTAAGACGCTCGCCGGCGACCGGGTGACGGTGGAAGTATCGCCCTACGACCTGGAAAAAGGCCGGCTGATCTTCCGCCACAAGGACGAACGGGCCGCATCGGCCAGCCGCGCCCCCCAGCGCCATCAGTTTCGCCGGAGGTAAGTCGCGATGCTCGGGCACAAAACCGGCAACGACTTCGCGGCCAAAGGAGCGATGTGATGCGACTATTCATTTTCAAATCGGACGCGAGCCCCAATCTGCGCGCTTTTGGCGCCGACCTGGCCGGCATGGCACTGCCAAGCCAGTTTCGGCCCTGGCACGCGGTCGGCGCGGTCGCCCCCGATCAGGACCCTCCGCACAATTTGTCGCGGACCGTGATCGAAGCTGCAATCAACGAACGCGGATTTCAACTGTGGCGGATGAAAAAGGCCGCCAAATGAAGCCGCAAGCGCTTGCTGCGGAATCGATGTCCCAGTGCAGGAGTAATCGGCGATGACGGAACCGGCGCACAAATTCAGGATCGGCCAGAGCGTCGATCTGATACCGTCCACCTTCCGGTCGGCGGCGAGCGGGCATTACGAAATTGTCAGCCTGCGGCCGGCCGAGGGCGGTAATCCGCAATACCGGGTCAGGAACAAGAGTGAGTCGCATGAGCGCGTAGTCGGGGAAAGCGATCTCATCCTGACTGCTCATGTGAAATTCGACTGAAATCCGAGCTGGCGGACGGCGCGCCGAAAATTCGCCGCACGGCGCGCCCAATGGATCGGATCAGCTGCAGCAGACAGGAAGCCGCGATGTTCAAAATTCTCGAACTAAAAAGCTCCGGTTCGCCGCCGGGGGCACAGGTCGGCAACAGATATCCGACCCGCGAGCAGGCCGTGACCGCAATCAAGCGGCATGTGAAGACGTTCAACGTTTCTGGGCATAACCCGGAGGAAAATTATTGGTGGGCGCGGGACGCTGAAGGCCTGCGAAAATGCTGGATTTCCAGTGCCGACTGAAAAAGCAATGAGCAGTGCATGTTGAGTTTCCCCAACCAAAGCCGGTTTTTTGATCCGTCGCGGCGTGCGGTGCGATTTTGGGGATATGAAAAGGCGATGGAGTGGTCGTTCTTCGTCACCGAAGACGCACTCAAGCGTATGCAACCGGACATGCAGCGCGACGAGGCGGGCTTGCTAAATGCCTTCGATAACAATCGGCCTTTGATTCACGCGGCAGCCAGCACGGCGTTTACGAAGACCCGCAGAGGATCCTACGAACTCACGGTAAGCGATTTCCGGGTGTAGTGCCGGTCGGCTTTTTCGCCGACACGGAGAGCCCCGTCAGGAATACTTCTTGCCGTTGTTCTGTTGTGAGCTTGCGGCAAGGCGTGACTCGAAAGAAGAGGGCGCCGCGCCCTTGGCTTTTTTCTTATTCCAGTCGGCCTTCGGCTTCTTCTTCTCGCGGTTGCTGCGCATCTGACCTTTTGCCACGGCGTCCTCGCTCTCGTAGGGGGTGAAATACCTCGGTTGAAACAGCTCGTTCGAGTAAGCGTCAACTTTCGCCTGCCAGCCGCTTGAAGTCGGCGATAACGGCGGCGATCAGTTTCTGCTTCCTCGGATCCTCGGCGAGCAGGGTGGTGGCAAAGAGGTTGAGAAGGTAGCCCGCTTTTTCAGCGGCTTCTTGCCAGTTCGCCGCTGGCGCCGCCATCAGATGCGCTTCCAGCTCATCCTGACGACGCAACAGCTGTAGTTGATCGGCTTCCACGTCGGCGAGCAGGCGGCGGAGATTGGTGGCCTTTTGGGCAGCCATGCCGCGATGCTGATCGAGATCGATGGTCTTGTTGGTCATGGCCGCTTGCCGCGGCGGGCAAGGGGATAGTCGCTGCTCTCGTATAACTGGCGGATCTCGTCGCAGCCGTATCGGCGCTCGTCGACTTCGAGGCAGGCGCCGACAAGAAGTTCCGGCGCAACATCCTCGACTGCGAAACGGATGGCTTGTGACGCCTGATCGAAACGCTTGTAGCCGATGGGTTGCAGTTTCGGCACGCGCCGGCGGGCGGGAAACAACTCAGCAGCCGCATCATAGTCAAATTTACTCATAGGTCCGCCTTTTCAGCGCAGCGTGCGCATCTATCCAAAAGTAGAAATATAAGTGGAAAATCGAGCAATACTAGGCCGGTGGCGCGCGGCGTATTGCCGAAACCGGCGGACGACCGTCATTGTGGACGCGCAGACCGGCGACATATAGAGTTCTCCACGCGGTCGTGATGCGAGTGCGGCGTTGCAGAAGCGATCAGCCGGATGCATATGCGAAGAGCGGTTGGCTCTACCGTCCAAGCCGAAGAACGCGTCCTTCGTTAACAGTAAGTGAAACCCTCGATCCGCGCGCGATCGTCAGCGCCGACATCGTTGACCCGGAAAATCGCCGCTCTGAGAGAAGATGTTGCAACCGGAACGAGAGGCATTTGCTGTTGTGACCGATACCCGTACTTTGACCCGGGATCTCGCGCGCTATCGCCAACCGAATCATGGGCGCAGCGCCGTCGAGATTGCGATTACCGTGATACCGTTCATTCTCATATGGCTGGCAATGTGGCTCGCGCTCGACATCGGGTATGGGCTTTACCTCTTGTTGGCCATTCCTGCCGCGGGTTTTCTCGTTCGTCTGTTCATGATCCAGCACGATTGCGGCCATGGTGCGTTTTTTCGGCACCGCGGAGCCAACGACTGGGTCGGCCGCTGCATCGGCATCCTGACATTGACGCCGTACGATTTCTGGCGGCGCACGCATGCCATGCATCACGCGGGCTCCGGCAACCTTGACCGGCGAGGCATGGGCGACGTCGATACGCTGACTGTGAACGAATATTTGTCGCGGCCGCGCTGGGGCAGGCTGCAATATCGCCTTTACCGGCACCCGCTGGTTATGTTCGGGCTCGGCCCGGCTTATCTCTTCCTTCTGCGCCAACGTCTGCCAATCGGATTGATGCGGGGAGGCTGGCGGCCTTGGCTAAGCACCATGGCGACGAATCTCGGCATTGCGTTGCTCGCGGCGATCACAATCCGGGCCGTCGGCATCAATGCTTTTCTGCTGGTGCAAGTACCGATCGTGTTGATCGGCGCATCATTCGGCGTCTGGCTGTTCTACGTCCAGCATCAGTTCGAGTGGACGTTTTGGGCGCGCAACGGGGCCTGGAATGCGCGCGAGGCCGCCCTATATGGCAGCTCCCACTATGACCTGCCGATCGTATTGCGGTGGTTCACCGCGAATATAGGTATTCACCACGTGCATCATCTGTGCAGCCAAGTGCCGTTTTATCGATTGCCGCTCATTCTTCGGCGGTACCCGGAGCTGGCGAATATCGGCCGGCTTACATTGATCCAGAGCTTTTCATGCGTGCCGCTGGTGCTTTGGGATGAAACGGCGCGGCAACTCATTAGTTTTCGCAAGCTGCGAACCCAGCGGAGCCCACGCTCAGATCTTATCGAATAGCCGCTATTGCTTAGCCGCGCGCTCAGTCGGTGTTAAGGCTGTGGCAGGTTTGGCGGGCGCGCCAGCTGCTTCCGCGGATCGCGCCTTGCAAAAGCCGCTTATTTGCTTTACCGCTCCACATCGACTTTGGCCGGACAATCGGGCCGTCTCGCCTTCGCTGAATGCCAGGCGCACGTTCAGACCCACCAAACATCGACAAGTTGGTCCAGAGCCGCGCAGTCGCGCCTTGGCTCATGGCCGGCATTAGCGAGAGGATAATCTCATGACGACGACGACAGGTACCGTGAAATTCTACAACGACCAAAAGGGCTTCGGCTTCATTCAGCCGGACGATGGTGGTAAGGACGTTTTTGTT
Organism: uncultured Alphaproteobacteria bacterium; assembly: GCA_963747855.1. Taxonomy (GTDB): domain Bacteria; phylum Pseudomonadota; class Alphaproteobacteria; order Rhizobiales; family Xanthobacteraceae; genus BOG-931. The sequence continues at coordinate 436,552 of CAVVGN010000001.1, read as the reverse complement.
CACGCCACTGCGCTCGAACGCGCCGGAATGCGCGGGCTGGTCGAAGGCCAGAAGGTCGCCTTCGACACCCAGGAAGACCGCCGCACCGGCAAGATCGCTGTCGGCAATATCCAGGCGGCATAACCACCGCCGCCGATTTATTCGCTGCAGAATGATTGGGAGCCGCTGTCGTTGCAGCGGCTCTTTTCGTTGCGCCGCTATTTCGCCAGCAATCCTTTGAGCACCAAATCGAGATGGGCGTCGAAATACGCCTTCAGATCGAGCGGCTGGCGCTCGTCGAACATCATCATCCAGACGTCGACAAGCGCGATCGGCGCAATGATGACGAGCAGGCAATCAGTGACTGCGGAGCGCCGGATCTCGCCGCGGTCCATACCGCGCTGGATCGCCTGCTTGAGCAAATCCATGCAGGGGAGGTGGATTTCCTGGTAATAGCGGTCGGCCAGCGCCGGGAAACGCGGCGCTTCGGCGATCAGCATGCGCACCACTTCGCGCCGCCGCCGGTCTTCCACGATATTTTCGTAAATGTAGCTGAACTGCGCCCGCAACAAATCCGCGGTCGAGCCTTCATCGCGCTCGAACATGGTGTGGATGGTGTCGAGCGTGACCTTCATCAGCTCGCGCACCATCGAGATGAACAGATGCTCCTTGTTCTCGAAGTAGACGTAGATGGTGCCTTTGGTCACACCCGCGCGCTCGGCGATGGCGTCGAGCGTGGTCAGCGCATAGCCGTTGCGTGAGAATTCGAGAAACGCGGCTTCGAGGATTTCATGCGGACGCTCGGCCTTGCGGCGGCGGCGCGTCTCGGTGTGCGTTTCCAGCACGTCGGTCATGGACTTTAAGTCCTGTTCCACAGCCAAGTCGCCGTTATTGACTAACCGGATAGTAAATAACTAGTCTGCCTTTGTTAAGGGTGGACCGGTGCTGAATTTTGTGGGGCAGTTTGGGTCACGCTTTGGCCGGCAGGCTGGCGCGCGGTGCGCGAAGTTTTTGGCTCGATTGGGCGTTTTCGGGCGGCGCACGCCCGCGATCGCGGCCCTGCTGTGTCTATTAGGGGCCTGCGCGGTCGGTCCGGATTTTGCCGTGCCGCCGGCGCCTTCGGGCAGCGGTTACACACCCGAAGCGCATCTGGCGCCGACGGCTTCGGCGGACGTGCCCGGCGGTGCGCCGCAACGCTTCGTCATGGGGCACGACATTCCCGGCGAATGGTGGAAAGTGTTCCATTCGAAACAGATCGACGCGCTAGTCACCGAAGCGCTGCACGCCAATCCGAATTTGCAGGCCGCGCAGGCGGCGCTTTGGCAGGCGAAAGAAACTCTTTATGCGTCGGGCGGCAAGCTGCTGCCTAGCCTCGACGCCAATGCCTCGTTCACGCGCCAACAGCTTTCTCTGGCGGAATTCGGTCTGCCGGGCGCGCCGGAGACTTTCAATCTTTATCAGGCTACAGTGAACGTCTCCTACACGCCGGATGTGTTCGGCGGCATAAGGCGCCAGATCGAGTCCAATGCGGCGCTCGCCGAATATCAGCGCTTCGAGCTTGAGGCCACGTATTTGACGCTCGCGTCGAATGTCGTGACGGCGGCCATTCAGGAAGCATCGCTGCGCGGACAAATCGAAGCGACCAAGGAGATTATCAAGGCGGAAAGCGACCAGCTCGACGTCGTGCGCAATCAGTTTGAGGTTGGCGCGGCCACCCGCGCCGACGTGCTGACGCAGGATTCGGAAGTCGCGACCACGCTAGCCACGCTGCCGCCGCTGGAAAAGCAGCTCGAGCAGCAGCATCACGTGTTGCTCGCTTTAATCGGTCGCTTTCCCAACGCGAAGTCGCACGAGCATGTAACGCTGACGTCGCTGCGCTTGCCGACAGATCTGCCGGTAAGCCTGCCGACGCAACTGGTCGTGCAACGCCCCGACGTGCGCGCGGCGCAGTCTCAGTTGCATTCGGCCAGCGCCTTGATCGGTGTTGCCGTCGCCAACAGGCTGCCGCAATTCACTCTCACCGCTGCTTATGGCAGCGCTTCGCTGACACCGGCGACCATGTTTACGCCCGCGACCGCGATCTGGAGCGCCGCGGCCGCAGGCACGCAGCCGCTGTTTCACGGTTTTACACTGATGCATCAAGAACGCGCGGCCAGGGCCGCCTATGAAATGGCCGACGCGCAATACCGCAATACTGTGCTGACGGCGTTCCAGAACGTCGCCGACGCCTTGCGCGCGCTGCAACTCGACGCCGCCACCTTGAAGGCGCAGCAGCGCGCCGTGCGCGCCGCGTCCGATACTTTCGACCTGACACGCGGCCAGTATCGCCTCGGCGCCATCACCTACATCATTCTGCTTAACGCCGAGCGAAGCTATCAGCAGGCGTTGCTCGCCTTGGTGCAGGCGCAAGCCGCGCGCTTCGCCGATACCGCGGCATTGTTCGCGGCTTTGGGTGGCGGCTGGTGGAATCGCGTGGACGCGCTGCCGGATCCCTTCAGTCCCGAACCAAAAATCGTACAGGCTGCGAGCGATACGCCGCTGCCGACCAGACCGGAGCCCAGTCAATGAAAAGACGCATGGTGATCATGCTGGTGGCGGTCGCCGTCGTATTCGGCTTGATCTTCGGATTCCAGGTCTTCAAAGGGATTATGATCAAGAAGTTCATCGCCGCGGCGAGTAATCCGCCGCAGACGGTTTCGGCCGCCAAAGCGGGCTACAACCAATGGCAGCCGAAGATCGAAGCGGTCGGCACGCTGCGTGCGGTGAAGGGCGCGGATTTGTCGCTGGAAGTATCTGGCGTGGTCGAATTCGATCTCGTTCAATTCCGGCGACGACGTCGAGGCCGGCGCGCCGCTTTTAAAGCTGCGCACCGCGGACGACGTGGCGCGGCTGCACTCGCTGGAAGCGGTCGCCGAGTTGAGCGAAATCACCAACGAGCGTGACCAGAAGCAGTTTAAGATGCAGGCGGTTAGCCAGGCGACGCTGGATACCGACGCGGCCAATTTGAAGAACGCGCAAGCGCAGGTCGTTCAGCAGCAGGCGATCATCGACAAGAAGCTTCTGCGGGCGCCGTTTGCCGGCCATCTCGGCATTCGCGCGGTGGACCTTGGACAATATCTCGGGCCGGGCACGGTGATTGTCACGCTGCAGGCGCTCGATCCGATCTTTGCCGATTTCTTCGTGCCGCAGCAGTCGGTCGATCAGGTGCATCTCGGCGAGCCGGTGACGGTGAAGATCGACGCGTTCAAGGGCGAGACCTTCACTGGCGAGATTTCCGCCATCAACCCCAAAGTCGATACTGGCAGCCGCAACGTGCAGGTCCGCGCCACGCTGAAGAATCCGGATCACCGGCTGTTGCCGGGTATGTATGCCACGATCGACATCTCGACCGGCGAGCCGAAGAATTACATCACGCTACCGCAGACGGCGATTTCCTACAATCCGTATGGCGATACGGTCTATGTCGTCGTCGGAGGCAAGGACAAGGGTGCCGACGGCAAACAACTACTGACCGCGCGGCAAACCTTCGTCACCGTCGGCCCGACCCGCGGCGACCAGGTCGCCGTGCTCAAAGGCGTCGAAGACGGCGACATGGTGGTCACCGCCGGGCAGATCAAGTTGCACAACGGCTCGGTTGTGCTCATCGATAATTCCGTCACGCCGACCGCCGACGCGGCGCCGGTACCGATCGACCGCTAGGCCACCGCCATGAAATTCACCGATATCTTCATCCGCCGCCCGGTTCTCGCCTCGGTCATCAGTCTTCTGATCCTGGTGCTCGGCGTGCGCGCTTATTATGCGCTGCCGGTGCTGCAATATCCGCGCACCGAGAACGCGGTAGTGACGGTCACCACGACCTATTACGGCGCCGATCCAGACGTGGTTGCCGGGTTCATCACCACGCCGCTCGAAATCGCCATCGCTCAGGCGTACGGCATCGACTACATGACGTCGACCAGCCAGAGCTCGACTTCGACGATCACCGTCTATCTGCGGCTCAACTACGATGCCGATAAGGCGCTCACCGAAATCAATACCAAGATCAATTCCGTGCTCAACCAGCTGCCGACCGGCACTCAGCAGCCGGTGCTGACCGTCAAGATCGGTCAGACCATCGATGCGATGTATCTCGGCTTCAACAGCGACACGCTCGCGCCGAACCAGATCACCGATTACCTCACCCGCGTCGTGCAGCCGAAGCTGCAAACCGTGCCGGGCGTGCAGACCGCCGAGCTGCTCGGCCAGAAGGTGTTTGCGCTGCGCGCCTGGCTCGATCCGCAAAAGCTCGCCGCCTACGGGCTAACCGCGACCGACGTGAGCCAGGCGCTCACCGCCAACGATTACATCTCCGGAATCGGCACGACCAAGGGCCAGATGGTGCAGGTCAATCTGACCGCATCGACCGGCCTGCATACGGCCAATGAATTCCGTAATCTCGTTATCAAGCAGAGCAACGGCGCGGTGGTGCGCCTGCAAGACGTCGCCAATGTCACGCTTGGCGCCGAGGACTACGAATCCGAGGTCGGTTTCGACGGCAAGCGTGCGGTTTACATCGGCGTTCAGGTAGCACCCGCAGCGAACCTCCTGGAGGTGGCGCGCGGCGTACATAAAATATGGCCCGACATCGCCTCGCAATTGCCGCGTGGCCTGAACGGCGAGATCGTTTACGACTCGACCGAATTCGTGAATGCCGCGATCTATGAGGTGGTGCGCAGCATCGTCGAGGCGCTGATCATCGTCACAATCGTCGTATTCCTGTTCCTCGGCTCGATCCGCTCGTCGCTCATTCCCGTGGTCGCCATCCCGCTGTCGCTGGTCGGCACGCTCATCGTGCTTCTGGCGCTGGGCTATTCGATCAACCTGCTCACGCTTTTGGCGCTGGTTCTCGCCATCGGTCTGGTGGTTGACGACGCGATCATCGTGGTGGAAAACGTCAACCGCCATCTCGAAGAAGGCGTGGCGCCAATTCCAGCTGCCATCAACGCGGCGCGCGAGCTCGGCTGGCCGATCGTTGCGATGACGGTGGTGCTCGGCGCGGTCTACGTGCCGATCGGCTTTCAGGGCGGCCTGACCGGCGCGCTGTTCGCCGAATTCGCCTTCGCGCTGGTCGGCGCGGTGACCGTCTCCGGCGTCGTTGCGTTGACGCTGTCGCCGATGTTGTGTTCGCGGCTCCTTAAAGCGCATGATCCCCAGCGCCGCGGCTGGGAAGAAAAGTTCACCTACTTCATCGATCGCAGCTTCAATTGGCTGCAGGCCGCCTACGACCGGCGTCTGCACAACAGTCTCGACTATCTCCCGGTCACCGTCGTGTTCGCATTGATTGTGCTTTCAAGCATCTATTTTCTGTTTATTACCGCACACACCGAACTGGCCCCGCAGGAGGATCAGGGCGTGTTGCTGACGCTGTCGAATGCGGCGCCAAACGCCACGCTCAAGCAGCGGCAGCTTTACGCGCATGCAGTCTTTGAGACTTTCATGCATCACCCGGAAACCGATCACGTTTTCCAGATCGACGTGCCCGGGCAGTCCATATCCGGAATGGCGCTGAAACCGTGGGACAAGCGCTCAAAATCGACTAATGCGCTGCAACCGGTGGTGCAGCAGGAAGTGGCGAAAATTCCGGGCGTGCGGGTAGTCGCATTTCAGCCGCCGCCGCTGCCCGGCAGCATCGGTCTGCCGATCCAGTTTGTCATCGGCTCCACCGAATCCTTCGAGCGCCTGTACGACATCGCGCAGAAATTCCTGCGGGAAGCGCAAACAAGCGGCAATTTCATCTTCCTCGACTGCGACCTGAAGATCGACGCCCCGCAGTCGAACGTGACCATCGATCGGGACAAGACGGCGGAGCTCGGCTTGAAGATGAGCGATGTCGGCGGTGCGCTCGCTTCCATGCTGGGCGGCGGTTACGTCAACTATTTCAGCATGAGCGGCCGCTCCTACAAGGTCATTCCGCAGGTACAGCAGCGCTTCCGGCTCAACGCGCGGCAGTTGCTCGATTATCACATCCGCACCGGCGACGGTTCGCTGGTGCCGCTGTCGACGGTGGCGACGGTCGAGACCAAGACCGTTCCGGAATCGCTCAATCACTTTCAGCAACTCAACAGCGCGACCATTCAGGGCGTCGCCATGCCGGGTGTGTCGCAAGGCGACGCGCTTACCTATCTTCAGGATCTGGCGGCGCGCACTTTACCGCGTGATTATTCGGTCGATTACGGCGGCCTGAGCCGACAATACGTGCAGGAAACGAGCGGCTTCGTCGGCACGTTCGGTTTCGCGCTGATCATTATCTTTCTCGCGCTCGCTGCCTTGTTCGAGAGTTTCCGCGATCCGGTCATCATCCTCGTCTCGGTGCCGATGTCGATCGCCGGCGCGCTGATCTTTATCAGCATCGGCATTGCCGGCGCCTCGCTCAACATCTACACCGAGGTCGGACTGGTGACGCTGATGGGACTGATCAGCAAGCACGGCATTCTGATTGTGCAGTTCGCCAACGATCTACAGGCGGAAGGCCACGGCAAGCGCGAGGCTGTGGAGATGGCGGCCGGCATCCGGCTGCGCCCGATCCTGATGACCACCGCGGCGATGGTATTGGGCGTGGTGCCGCTGATCACCGCCGCCGGCGCCGGCGCGGTATCGCGTTTCCAGATGGGCCTGGTGATCGCGTCCGGCTTGTCAATCGGCACGCTGTTCACGCTGTTCGTGGTGCCGGCCGTTTATATGATGCTCGCAGCCGACAGGTCGAAGCTCGCGGCCAACGCGGCGAAAGCGGCGCCGCCACACGCCGCCCCAGCGGAGTGAAACGCGCAAATGGAAGACTGGAACGCGCGGCAATACCTCAAGTTCGAGGACGAGCGCACCCGGCCGCCGCGCGATCTCTTGGCGCAAGTGCCGCTGCAAAGCGCGCGCCGCGCCATCGATCTCGGTTGCGGGCCGGGTAATTCGACCGAGCTTCTGGTGGCGCGCTTCCCGCAGGCCGAAGTGATCGGGCTCGATTCATCGCCCGACATGCTGGGCAAGGCGCGCGAGCGGTTGCCGCAATGCGCATTTGTGGAGGCCGATATCGCCGCCTGGACGCCGGAGCAGGGGACCGATCTTCTATTCGCCAACGCGGTGTTTCAATGGGTGCCGGAGCATCCGCAGGTGTTGCGCCGGCTGCTGGACAAGCTGCAATCCGGCGGCGTGCTGGCAGTGCAGATGCCCGACAACACCGCCGAGCCTGCGAACCGGCTCCAGCGCGAGGTGGCGGCAAACGGACCGTGGGCTGCGGCGCTGAACAAGGCGGCTCCGCGCGCCGATTTATTGGCGCCGGAAGCCTACTACGACCTGTTGCGGCCGGTCTGCGCGCAGATCGACATCTGGCACAGCGTCTATAATCACGTGATGGCAACGCCGGCCGCCATCGTCGAATGGTTCAAGGGTTCTTCCTTGCAACCATATCTGTCGGAGCTTGACGCCACAGGGCGCGAAAAATTCCTCGCTGCCTATTCGGAAAAAATCGCCGCCGCCTACAAGCCGCGCGTGGACGGCAAACTACTGCTAAAATTCCCGCGTCTCTTTATCGTCGCCGTTCGCTAGCGGCCGCTCGCGCTTGACAGGCTGCACCGTGCCGTTACACTTAACCATTTAGTAAAGTATTAAAACCCCGAGGGGAGTGGCCAATATGGCAAATGTTGAAATCATCGGTCCGGCGCCGTCGACCTACACGCGGGTTGCCCGAATGGTCTGCGAGGAAAAGGCAATTGCCTATGAGTTCAAGCAGTCGCCGCCGCATTCGCCGGACGTTTCCGCCATTCATCCGTTCGGCAAGGTTCCGGTCATGCGGCACGGCGATTTCGAATTGTGCGAATCGAAGGCGATCGCCACCTATCTCGATCTCAGCTTTCCCGGACCGAAATTGATTCCGACCGCTCCGCGGCACGCCGCGCTGACCGAGCAATGGGTGTCGCTGGTCAACACCAAGATGGACGGCACGCTGGTCCGCAGCTACCTGGTCAATTATGTGTTCCCGAAAAGTGCGGATGGCGCGCCGGACCGCAAGGCGATCGATGCCGTAGTGCCTGCCGTTCTGCGGGAGCTTGACCTGCTCGATCGCTCCGTCGCCAAGGGCGGCTTCCTCGCCGGCGACAGCTTCACCTTCGCCGACATCAATGTGATGCCGATCTTGGCCTATCTGAAGAACTTTCCCGAATCCGGGAGCGCGATCGCGGCAGCAAAGTCGCTTTCGGCTTATTTCGACCGGCTGTCGGCGCGGCCGAGCTTTCAGAAGACCGTGCCGCCGCGGCCGCCGGCCAAGCCATCCTAGGGATTGCATTCTGTCGCCTGCTGGTGACAGTCCGGGGCGATGAGAATCGCTTCGTTTTGTCTCTGTGCCGCGCTCCTGATCGCCGGCGTCCAAGAAACGCAGGCCGACGTGGGCTTCCAGGACTTTTTGCAGTCGCTGTGGCCGCAGGCCCGGGAACTCGGCGTCTCGCGCACGACCTTCGACATGGCAACTCGCGGGCTTGAGCCCGATTTGTCGCTGCCGGAATTGATCATTCCCGGCCGTCCGCAGGGGCCCGCGCCGGGCCAGTCGGAATTCGTGCTGACGCCCGCGGACTACCTCAAGGAATTGACCATCGAGCGTCTCGCCGGCGAAGGAAGAAAACTCCTCGACCGTTACCACGCTCCGCTGACGGCGATCGAGCGGGAATTCGGCGTGCCGCCCACGATCCTGCTGGCGATATTCGCCCGTGAAACCGATTACGGCCACGCCCACGACACCCATAACGCCATCCGGGTGCTAGCGACGCAGGCCTATTACGGCAAGCGCAAGGACAAGTTCCGCGATGAATTCCTGCTCGCGCTCAAGATGCTGGACGAGGGCACGGTCAAGCTCGCCGACATGAAGAGTTCATGGGCCGGCGCGATGGGGCTCACGCAATTCCTGCCATCGGACTTTTTCAAATACGCCGTCGATTTCGACGGCGACGGCCGGCGCGATATCTGGAATTCGGTGCCGGACGCACTCGCCTCGACCGCCGAGCAGCTCGTCGACAAAGGCTGGCAGCGCGATCTGCACTGGGCCTACGAAGTGCATCCGCCGGCGAATGTCGATTGCACGACCGGCATTCCGGAAAACACCCGTCCAATCGGCGGGTGGCTAGAGCTTGGTTTTGTGCCGGCCTATGGCCGCAAATTGTCGACGGCCGAACGTGCCGCGTCCGCCTCGCTGTTGCAGCCCGCGGGTCTTTACGGGCCGTCGTTTCTCGCCACGCAAAACTACTTCGCCATCAAGGAGTACAATTTCTCCGATCTGTACGTGCTGTTCGTCGGACATCTCAGCGACCGCATGACCGACCCGCGGCCGTTCGAAACGCCGTGGGGCAGGGTGGCGCAGCTGCCGACCCGCGATCTCGACCGCATGCAGCAGATTCTCACCGCGCGCGGCTATTACCGCGACAAGATCGACGGCAAGGCCGGGATGAAAACGCGCGCTGCGCTGGGCGAGTATCAGAAGCACAACGGGCTAAAGCTCGATTGCTGGCCGACGGCGGCGCTGCTTGCGCACATGGAAGCGCATTGATGTTTATGGCCGGGGTCGGCTTTTGCGGTGGCGACAGTGTACCCGGGCGGCCGGCGGGAAAACTATTCCGCGGCCGCTGCGCCGATCAGCTGCGGCGCGAAGGAAAACACATTTCCCAAATGCGCGTTCTCCAGGTTTAGTTTGTTGAACACGCCATCGGTCTCGTGTGCCGGCGGCTGGAAGTGCTGAAATCCGCATTCGCTCAAAAAGGCGACCATGTCCGCCAATGCCGTGCGTTCGTGCCCTTCCACGAAAGCGGAACCCCATTCCCAAACAATCAGGGCAACGCGGCCACTTCGCAGCAGCGACTTGGCTCCGGCGATGACCTGCGGCTCAAACCCTTCCGCGTCGATGCTGTATTGATTGCCACAGGCCGCGCAAATGGCGGTAACAATTTCGGTCAATCTGTTCTTGGCGACGTTTTCGGAAAGGACCACCGCATTCACCAATTCCGGCTCGAACGAAATGACCTCGATCTCTCCGGCAGGGTGCGTAACGGCTTGAAGCGTAAAGAATCCCCAATGCGCGCCGACGTCGAAAACAAGTCGCCGCGCCGCAAAGTGCGCTCGATGAGATTTCGCGTCGACAACTCGAGCTGATGCCGGATTCGTTGGCGACCAGGTGTTGCGCACCGATGTCGGTGCCAAGGTAAGCAGGAAAGCTCAAATTAAAACGCGGCGACTGATCCGGCCGCTTGAGCGAAGACGGAAGAATCGCCCAGCCATTCTCGGTTTTGAGGGTTATGCCTTATTCGGCGTTCATTGCGCACCGTCGGGTCGAGCCGAACGATCGGTTGCCGCGGGGGAATGTCGCGCCTTCAGCGAATCAGCCGAACCTCCTGAATAATACACGCTGAGTCTTCCGCTGAACGACTGTTGGGTGGGCGGCTAATCCTCGCCCGGCACCGCGACCGGCAGGCTGTCGTCGTCTTCGCCGGAATAGCTGAGGGCGCGCCGCCCGGATTTCGCTTTGCCGATCGAGCCGGTGGTGGCTGGCTCGCCGTAATGTTGCGACGCATAGCGCGCCCGCGCGCGTTCGGCGACGACTTCGCCGGGAATAGCGGCAGGCTCGCAGATACGCCGGCCGCTTGCGCGCCGCATCAGGTCGACGTGGATGTGATTGTAGTGATAGACGTTGGCTCCAGGCGCGAGCACGGTGGTGAAGCTTTCGCAGGCGGCAAGCTGCACGTCGTGCAAGAAGCCCTGCTCCTCGGGCGAGCCGTGCCAGCCGTATTGCACGCTGATCCGATGGCCGTCAGCGAGGGTGAATTCGGCGATGTCGAGCGCGTTGCCGAACGCATGCTCGGAGATGTGCGCGCTGGAATCGCCGTTCATGCCGCGGCAGGAATAAGCGGAAATCTGTTTGATCTCGGCCACCGGCTGGTGGAACCAGCGGCGCGCCGCCGGCTGCACCGCCGTTGCGATCCACTGGTCGAGCGCGGAGATGATCGGACAGGCAAGCGTGGCGGCAGGTTTGATCTCCACCGGACCGGCCGCCGTTACCGGCGCGCGCGGCCAGCCGAGCGGCACGCGCTCCTCCGCTCCCGGCGCCGGCAGCGCGCGCGGCGTGTAAGTCTGCGGCTGGTCCGGCGGCGGATATTTCGGCGGCGGCAACACGCCGCCGCGGGTGGCCGGAGCGGCGTCATAGGGCCGCGGCGGCTCGGGCTGGAACGCGGCATCGTCTTCGCCGGGCTCGGGCACGCCAGCCGCATAAAGCGACATCGGCGTGCCGGGTTGCGACGCGGCGGCCGGCGTCGGCCGCGCGGCAACGGGAAGATTGTAAGGTTGCGGATTGTAGCTTGGCGGCGGATAAGGTTGCGGGGGGTACGACGGCGGCGGGGATGGTGGCGGCAGTGCGTTTGACTGGATCCGCCAGTGCTGCGGCAGCGCGCCGTCGGGAACAGCGCCCGGCGGTCTTAATGCTTCGTCATCATAACCGAGAGGGCCGTTTTCGCCGATATCCGAAACGCGGACCGGAAAGTCCATGCCGCAAATGCCGGGGCCGCTGATGGCGGAGATGCGCACGCGTTCCGGGCCGTCCTTGACCGTGCCGGAGTTGAGACAGGCGACTTCGGCATCGTGTCGCCAAGCCTCGCGCTCGCCGACGTTGAAGTAATGGCCGCAGCCGGCGAGCGCGATCAGCGCGGCAACGGCGATGCAGCCGAGGAGGGACCACTGAACCGCACGCCACATGCGCAAACAATGGAAGTATTTCCGTTAAGGACTGCTCAATGATGTCGCATTTTCCCGCGCGAAGGACCGTGTTAACCATGACCCAGATGAGGCCGGCATGGAAGGCAAAGCGAAATTCATATTCCCCATTCTGGCGACGGCGGTGATCGTCTTTGTCGTCAGTGCGGTGGTGACGTTCGCCAACATTGGTTTCCGCGCCGATTTCGTGACGCGCTGGCTGCGCGCCTTCATCATCGGCTGGCCGGTTGCCTGCGTGCTCGGCTTTTTCGCGCTGCCGCTCGTGCGCACGCTGACCATGCGTATCGTTGCGCTGATTGAAGGTAAGGGCATCCGAGACAAGTTTCGCGCGGGCTTTTGGCTCGAATGAACGAAAAATTCGCCGGCCTCCGACGCCGGGCTGTGCATAAATATTTTTGGTCGCGCCCGGAACTATTCTGCGCCTTGCAGATTGTCGCCGGATTTCACGGCGTTGCCGCCGAAGATTAATGTGCAAATATTCCTGCGGCAGCGCAGCAAGTGTTTCGCTTTTGCCCGTCACATCGGCCTGCTAGCCTTCTCTTCAGCACAACACGTGATGGAGGTGCGACGCGTGCATCTCGCTTTGAAGCTCAATGTTCTGGCGGTGTGCGCCGCGTTCGTGTTCGTCGGCGCCGTTCTGCTCGGAGCGTTCTGAGTCATCCGAAGTCGTAAGCATCCTAACGCCAGAACCATCAAGGGCCGCGCGCGTCAAACCGGCGGCCGCAAATAAAAACACCGGAGCGTTCGCGCTCCGGTGTTTTGTTTCTTGTGTTACTCGGCGGCGCGGCGCAATGCCGCCAGCGGATCGTAATTGATGATTGGAGCGAGCCATCGTTCGGCCTGCTCCAGCGTCCAGTCCTTGCGCCGCGCGTAATCCTCGACCTGATCGCGCTCGATTTTGCCGACGCCGAAATAATAGCTGTCCGGGTGACTAAAATAGAGCCCGCATACGGAGGCGCCCGGCCACATGGCGAAGCTTTCCGTCAGCAGCACGCCGATCTGCCGCTCGCCATCGAGCAGCTTGAACAACGTCGCCTTTTCGCTGTGATCCGGTTGGGCCGGATAGCCCGGGGCCGGCCGGATGCCGCGATATTTTTCGGCGATCAGTTCGCCGGTGCCGAGCGCCTCGTCGGGCGCGTAGCCCCAAAACTCGCGGCGCACGCGTGCGTGCAGGTTTTCGGCGAGCGCCTCCGCCAGCCGGTCCGCCAGCGCCTTGGCCATGATCGCCGAATAATCGTCATTGGCGCGCGTGAAGCGTTCTGCCACCGCCTGCTCGCCGTTCCCGGCGGTGACGGCAAAAGCGCCGATATAGTCGGCAAGCCCGCTGGCGCGCGGGGCGACGAAATCGGCGAGCGCGACATTGGCGCGGCCTTCGCGGCGCGGCAATTGCTGGCGTAGCGTATGCAATACGGCGATCGGCGCGCTGCGCGCCTCATCGGCGAAAACGAGAACATCGTCGCCCTCGTTATTGGCCGGCCATAACCCCAGCACCGCGCTCGCCTTGAACCAGCCCTCGGTAGCTATTCGCCGCAACATCGACTGCGCATCGGAAAAAAGCCCGCGTGCGGCTTCGCCGAATTTTGCATCCTCAAGGATGGCCGGGAATTTCCCTTTCAGCTCCCAGGTGGAGAAGAATGGCGTCCAGTCGATGAAACCGATCAGATCAGCGACCGCAATATCGGCAATGACTTTGGTGCCGAGAAAGCGCGGCGCCGGCGGCCGGTAAGCGCCCGACCAATTGAGCCGCAGCGCATTGGCGCGCGCGTCGGCCAGCGCCAGCCGGTGTTTGCTGTCCTCGCCGCGCGCATGTGCGCTGGCGATACGGGCGTATTCGGCGCGGATTTCGGTGACGGCGCGGCCGCGCGTTTCGGGCGACAGCAGCGAGGAAACGACGCCGACGGCGCGGCTTGCGTCGTTGACATAGACCGTCTGCCCCCGCCGATAATTCGGATGGATCTTCACCGCGGTATGAACCCGGCTCGTAGTTGCCCCGCCGATCAGGAGCGGCAGGTCGAAGCCCTCCCGCTCAAGCGCGGCGGCGACATGGCACATTTCATCAAGCGATGGGGTGATCAGGCCGGACAGCCCGATGATGTCGGCTTGCTGCTCGGTGGCCGCCTGCAGGATTTTTTCCGCGGGCACCATCACGCCGAGATCGATCACTTTGTAATTGTTACAGGCGAGCACCACGCCGACGATGTTCTTGCCGATGTCGTGCACGTCGCCCTTCACGGTGGCGAGCAAGATCTTGCCGTTCGACGAGGAATGCGCGCGTCCGTCTTTCTCCTGCTCCATGTAGGGCAGAAGATGGGCCACGGCCTGCTTCATCACCCGCGCCGATTTCACCACCTGTGGCAGGAACATCCGTCCCGATCCGAATAGATCGCCGACTACGTTCATGCCGTCCATCAGCGGACCCTCGATCACCGACAGCGGTCGAGGCGCATTGACCCGCGCTTCCTCGACGTCGGCGGCGATGAAATCGGTGATGCCGTGCACGAGCGCATGCGTGAGCCGCTTCTCCACCGGCCATTCGCGCCACGTGAGGTCGGCTTCTTTCTTTTCCTTACCGTGGCCGCGGTGGAGTTCGGCGAGAGCCAATAGCCGCTCGGCGGCGTCGGCGCGGCGGTTAAGCACGACGTCCTCGCACGCCTCGCGCAATTGCGGATCGAGATCGTCGTAAACCGCGATCTGCCCGGCATTGACAATGCCCATGTCCATGCCGGCGGCGATGGCGTGGGTAAGAAACACCGCATGCATCGCTTCGCGCACTGGCTCGTTGCCGCGAAACGCGAACGAAAGATTCGACACGCCGCCGGAGACATGCGCATGCGGCAAATTCCGGCGGATCCAGCGCGCGGCTTCGATGAAGGCGGCACCGTAGCCGTTGTGCTCCTCCATACCGGTTGCAATGGCGAAAATGTTGGGATCGACAATCACGTCCTGCGGCGGAAAGCCGACGCGGTTGACCAGGATGTCGTAGGCGCGCGCGGCGATCGCGGTCTTGCGCTCGAGCGTGTCGGCCTGGCCGCGCTCGTCGAACGCCATCACCACCACGGCGGCGCCATAGCGTCGCACGAGCCTGGCGTGGCGGATAAAGGCGTCCTCGCCCTCCTTGAGCGAGATCGAATTCACGACCGCCTTGCCTTGCACGCACTTCAGGCCGGCCTCGATCACGGAAAATTTTGAGGAATCGATCATCAGCGGCACGCGGGCGATATCCGGCTCGGCGGCGATGAGATTGAGAAAGGTGGTGATCGCCTGTTCGGAGTTGAGCAAGCCCTCGTCCATGTTCACGTCGAGGATTTGCGCGCCGTTTTCCACCTGATCGCGCGCGACTGCGAGCGCTGCGGCGTAATCGCCTGAGGCGATCAGCTTGCGGAAGCGTGCCGAGCCGGTGACGTTGGTTCGCTCGCCGACATTCACGAACGGTATCGCCTCGGTCAGCGTGAAGGCTTCCAGGCCGGACAGGCGCAGCCGCGGTGCGATCGCAGGGATTGCGCGCGGCGTCTTGCCGGCAATGGCGGTGGCGATGGCGCGGATATGGTCGGGCGTGGTGCCGCAGCAGCCGCCGACAATGTTGACGAGACCGGCGGCGGCGAATTCGCCGATCTGTGCCGCCATCGTTTCCGGGCCCTCATCGTAACGCCCGAACTCGTTCGGCAGCCCCGCATTGGGATAGACACAGATCAGCGTGTCGGCGACGCGGGCAAGGTCGGCGATATGCGCGCGCATCTGCCGCGCGCCGAGCGCGCAATTCAATCCGATCGACAGTGGCGCGGCATGCGCTACCGCGTTCCAGAACGCTTCCGGTGTCTGCCCGGACAAGAGCCGGCCGGATCGGTCGGTGATGGTGCCCGAAATCATTACCGGCAGCGTAACGCCGCGCTCCTCCATGACTTCGGCGCAGGCGAAGATCGCGGCCTTGGCGTTGAGCGTGTCGAAGATGGTTTCGATCAGAAGCGTGTCGGCGCCGCCGTCGATCAGGCCGCGCACCTGCTCGCCGTAAGCCGCGCGCAGCTCGTCGAACGTGACGGCGCGAAAGCCCGGATTGAGCACGTCGGGTGAGATCGAAGCGGTGCGGTTGGTCGGGCCGATGGTGCCGGCGACGAAGCGCGGGCGGCCGTCCTCATCCTGCGCGACGTGCGCCGCCGCGCGCGCGAGCCGGGCGCCTTCCAGGTTGAGCTCGTAGGCGATCTCGGCCATGCCGTAATCGGCTTGCGCGATGCGGGTCGAGGAAAAGGTGTTCGTGGAAACGATGTCGGCGCCGGCGCGGAAATAGGCGAGATGAATGGCGCGCACCGCGTCCGGCCGGGTGAGATTGAGCAGATCGTTGTTGCCGCGCACCTCGCGGTTCCAGGCATCGAAACGGGCGCCGCGATAGCCGCTTTCGTCGAGGCCGAGCGCCTGGATCATCGTCCCCATGGCGCCGTCGAGCACCAGAATGCGCTCGGCCGCGAGCCGCCGCAGAGTTGTCTCGGTAGCGGACGGGAATGCGGCTGCGCTCATTTATGCCGGCTCCGCTTCAGTTGGCGCCGGAGCGCGGTCCGCTTCCGGCCGCAGCCCCAGCAGATGGCAGATGGCGTAAGCGAGGTCGGCGCGGTTCATGGTGTAAAAATGAAATTCAGCCACGCCGCGCTCGACCAGATCGAGCACCTGTTCGGCGGCAACCGCTGCGGCGATCAGCTTGCGAGTTGCGGGATCGTCGTCGAGACCATCGAAGCGCTCGGCCAGCCAGTCGGGTACCGAGGTGCCGGCGCGCGCGGCGAAATTCCTGGTCAGCTTGAAGTTCTGCACTGGCAGGATGCCGGGCACGATCGGGATGGTGATACCGGCCGCGCGGACGCGGTCGAGGTAGCGAAAATAAAGGTCGTTCTCGAAGAAAAACTGGGTGATGGCGCGGCTCGCGCCGGCATCCACCTTGGCCTTGAGCATATCGAGGTCGGCGGCGACATCGGCGCTGTCCGGATGCTTTTCCGGATAAGCGGAGACCGAGATTTCCAGGTCGGCGATGCGCTTGATGCCGGCGACGAGATCGGCGGCATTGCGATAGCCGCCCGGGTGCGGCGCATAGCGCTCGCCGACGCCGCCAGCCGGATCGCCGCGCAGTGCAACGATATGCCGGATCCCGGCCTGCGCATAAGCCTCGATCACTGAGTTGATGTCCGCGCGGGTGGCGGCGACACAGGTCACATGCGCCGCGGGCGTCAGCATCGTCTCGGTCAGGATGCGCTTGACGGTGGCGTGCGTGCGCTCGCGCGTCGAGCCGCCGGCGCCGTAGGTCACCGAAACGAAATGCGGACGCAACGGCGCGAGCCGCGCGATCGCCTGCCACAACGCCTGTTCCATGTCCGGCGTCCGCGGCGGGAAGAACTCGAACGAGACGCGAATGCCACGCGCACTTGCCGCCATCACGCCACCTCGCGGTTGGCCGGCGCCGCCAGCGCGATGCGCGGATCGGCCGCGAGCCACAGCGAGACGGCGATCTTTCCCTCCGGTCCGGGCGGCAAGGTCTGCTGACGGACGAGGCGAAGGCCGGTCGCCTCGAGCCACTGGGTCACCGTCTCGATCGCAAAGCCGAGCCGGCGATGGGCGTGCTCGTCGCGCAGGAATTCGAGATCGTGCGGCGCAAAATCGACGATCAGCAGCCGCCCGCCTGGGCGGAGCACGCGCGTCGCTTCACGGATGGCGCGCGCACTGTCGTCGAGAAAGTGCAGCACCTGATGAATAATGATCGCATCGAACGAATCCCGCGGCAAAGTGAGGTCGTAGATGTCGGCGTGACGTACGCTGCAATTCTTCAGACCGACACGGTCGAGGCGGGCGCGGGCCAGCGCCAGCATGTCGAGCGAGAGATCGAGGCCAAGGCCGCGTTCGATATCAGGCCCGAACATTTCCAGCATCCGGCCGGTGCCGGTACCGAGGTCAAGCAGCGAGTGGATCGGCTGGGTGCCGAGCGCGCCGCGGATTGCCTCTTCGACGGCGACGTCGGCGATGTGCAGCTTGCGGATGCGGTCCCATTCAGCGGCGTGGCGGCGGAAATAATTCTGAGCGGCGGCGGCGCGGGCAGCGCGGACGGCGGCGAGCCGTTCGCGGTCGCGGGCGATCAGCGGATCGCTCGGATCAAGCCGGGCGATGAGGTCGCGGGCGATGTCGGCGACGCCGCCGCGCTCGCCCAGCCCGAAGAATGCCCACGATCCCTCGCGGTGCCGCTGCACCAGCCCGGCCTCGGTCAACAGCCGCAAGTGCCGCGACAGGCGCGGCTGCGATTGGCGCAGGATCGCGGTAAGGTCGGAAACGGTCAGTTCGGCTTCGGAGATCAGCAGCAAAAGCCGCAGCCGCGTGGTTTCCGCCGCAGCCTTGAGGAGGACGGTGAGGTCGGGAAACGACAGCTGGGCAGGCCCCATCCAAGCCACCTTTGGCGGTAGTCAAAGGATATAAAGATATCTTTATGCGTTAAAAGACAGGCCTGTCAATGGGAATTATCCCACGAGCGGCGGAATTCTCCTGACTTCCCGGCCGGCGCAAGCGCTGGCCGGCGCCGTGGCCGGCATGCGAAAACGGCAGCCATGAGCGAGGCGAAAGCGGCTTCGAACGGCCTGCGAGAAGGCGAGATCGCCATTGACCTGCCGGCGCAGTTCGACGCGGCACTTTATTTCATCGGCCGCATCCGCACGCCGTGGAAGCGGCGCGAGGACTGCCCCGAGAATCCGCGCGAGACAAATGAAGAATGCACGATCGTGCTGGATCCGCGCTGGAGCGAGGGATTACGCGGCCTTGAAACCGTCAGCCATGTCGTCGTGCTCTACTGGATGGACCGGGCACGCCGCGATCTGGTGCTGCAAGCGCCGCATCACTACAACGAGCGGCGCGGAACTTTTGCGCTGCGCTCGCCGGTGCGGCCCAATCCAATCGCGGTTTCGGTGGCAAAGCTCGTTCGCATCGACGGCAACACGCTCACCGTCGTCGGGCTCGATTGCCTGGACGATACCCCGCTACTCGACATCAAGCCGTATTTTGTCACGACCGACTCGGTGCCGGACGCATCCGTCGGCTGGCACGCAGGCACCAAGCGCGGTTCAGCTTCAGAATAGCGGCGCCACCTCGCCGACCCGCAGCATGCCGAGATAAATTCCGCCGTCGGCGAAACGGAGCGGCAATACCACGGCTGCCTGGCTTTCAACCGTGGTCGGCTGACCCATTTTCTTCAAGTTGTCGACGATGCCGGCATTGGCGGTTTCGCGCAGCGCGCCGCCGAGACCGGGAATGAGCTGGTCGAGCGCGTTCAGGCCCTGCGCCGCGGTGCCGGGCGTGCCGGACAAACGGTCGATGCCCTGCGCCAGCAATTCACCGAGGCCAAGCTGCGGAACGATTTGTTCGAGGCCGACGATCGCCACCTCGATCACGCCGTCGAGCTTGCCGTGCTCGTTGAGGCTGAGCTTGCCGGCGCCGACCACAATGATTGCCTTGCCTTGCGCGAAGCGCAGTGCCTTGATCTCGACCCCGCCGCCATTCGCTTGCATCTCACGGAAGCGTTCGGGCCAGGGCTTCGGCAACAAGTCGTCGAAGCCGCTGAGCGCCGCGTCCGCGTCGACATCGACCGCCGCGGCAAACAGCGGATGCAGCGTGGGTGCGGTCGCCGCGACAAGGTGCAAAGTCGTCTCGATGACGGGATGATTGCGTGGCGATCCCGACAGCACGCGGCCATGCAGATCGGCGCGTTTGGCCTGGAACCAGTTTTCCTTGCCGCCGGTGGAAACCTGATCGAGATGTGGACCGTCGAAGTCGGCGAAGACAGTTTCCGGATAGGGCGGCACACCGGTCACGCCGACCTGCGCCCGCCGCCAGTTGGCGGCAAACATCGGCTGCCGTCCCGCTTCGGCCAAGGACAGCGGGCCGACGATGTCGCCGACGAGCCGGGTCGGCCGATAAATCTCGGCGGAGAAGCTCACCCCGCCGGCCTTCACGTCGTACGGCGGCACGGTATTTTTGATCTGTGCCGCCGCGTTGGTGCAGCGCACGGTCAGGCCAAGCGGAAATCCGCCGATCGATTGCGTGCCGCAGGAATAGACCCGGCCGGCGGCGGCCTCGCGCTCGATCCAGCCGGCCATGGTGCGGTCGGCGACCATGGCGGCGTAGTACCAGGCCCAGCCCGAGGCGATCGCCGCCAGGATGAGGAGCGCAACCGGCATGAGGATCGGCCAGCGTCGCCGTCGTTTCGGCGGGCGGGCGACGGCGCGCGGCCGCATCCGCTGGGCGGGTGGCCGCATGGTTCCGAGAGGGGATTCGCCTGGCATTTTTCTGCTCTCGGTCATGTTTTCGCCCGCCAAGTGCGGCCTTTCAAAGACTTAAACGACGCAGCGCCGCCATTGCACCGCCGCCAGGGGGCTGTTAGGCGAACGGAAGTTGCGCGGAGAGTCAACGATCGTGAACAATGCCATCGACCCGCACGAGCGCGAAGACCTCTGGGTGTTCGGTTACGGCTCGCTGATGTGGCGGCCGGGCTTCGACTATCTCGAACGGGTGCCGGCGCGGCTGATCGGTCTGCACCGGGCGCTGTGCGTCTATTCCTTCGTGCATCGCGGCACGCCGGAGCGCCCCGGCTTGGTGCTCGGGCTCGACCGGGGCGGCATGTGCCGCGGCATCGCGTTTCGCGTCGCCCGCAAACTGCGCGAAAAAACCATCGACTATCTGCGCGCGCGCGAGCAGGTGACCACGGTCTATCTGGAGACGATCCGGCGGATCGAGCTTGAGGAGCCTACGCGCCGGCAGGTGCGGGCGTTGTGCTTCATTGTCGATCGCAGCCACGTGCAATATGCCGGGCGGCTCACGCTCGCCGAATGCGTGCATCACGTGCGCCAGGGCCACGGCAGCTCCGGCCATAACCGCGATTATGTGCTGGAAACGGTGCAGGCGCTGGAAGCGCTCGGCTATCGCGAGACCGATCTGCATCTGATCGCCGGGCGGCTCAAAAGCGCGCAATCAGCGGTCAGCCATCCGTGAACCTTCGGCGACCAGGCGCGCGGTCGCTTCTTCCAAAGCCTCTTGCAGGCGGGCGAGAAACGCCCGCTTCTCGAGACCCAGCGGAATAGGATCGAGCACTTCGACCAGCACCGTGCCGGGATTGCGGCGGAACGAACGGCGCGGCCAGTACAGGCCGGAATTGAGCGCAATCGGCACGCAGGGCAGCTCCATTTCGGCGTAAAGGAGTGCGACGCCCGGCAGATAACGCGGTTCCGCGCCCGGCGGGCGTCGCGTGCCTTCGGGAAAGATCACGATCTGCCGCGCGCGGGCGACCTCGTGTCGCGCCGCTTCCGCCATGCGCCCCAGCGCGGACGCGCGTGAGCCGCGGTCGATCGGAATCATGCCGGCGGCGCGCGCGAGCCAGCCGAACAGTGGGATCCACATCAGCTCGCGCTTGAGCACGAAGGCGGGATCGGGAAGAATCTGGAACAGCGCAAACGTCTCCCACAGCGACTGATGCTTACAGGCAACGAGATACGCGCCTTGCGGCAATTTCTCACGGCCGCGCCATTGCACATCGAGCCGGCAGACCACGCGCAGCAGCCACAGGCTACTCGCGGAGTAATGCAGCAGCACGTCTTGCAGGAATTTGCGGGGCAACACGATCGTCGGCAGCGCCACGATCATGCGCGTGATAATGTTGACGTAAAACAGCGCGTTGAAGATCAGCGAACGGGCGAGAACGGAGTGACTCACTTGATCGCCGTCATCCTAAAGCTGCGCGAGCCGGTTACCGGGCTGGCCTTCTGCCACGGAGTCGAAACGCATGCGCACCTTGGCAAATAGGTATTTGAAATACTCCGACAGCACCAGCCGCGTGGTGGTCCCGTTCGACCACCACGGCTCGACACGCAGCCGGTCGGAGACAACCGGGTAGGGCAGGAGCGTCACCGATGGCAGTTGGTGCGCGATTTCGGCCAGCGCGCGCGGCATGTGATAGGAGGACGTAACGATAATTAGCGACTGGAAGCCGCGGTCGAGCGCCCAACGTCGCGTCTCGATTGCATTGCCGAGCGTGTTCAGCGCGGAATAATCGAGATCGACGCAGCAGGCGAGGAAGCGGCGGTAATGCGGCACTTCGCGCGTAATGTCGGCGGTCGTGGTGCCGGGATTGACGCCGGTGATCAACAGGCGCTTGCCGCGGCCGGCGGCGAGCAGTTCGAGTGCGTCGGAAACGCGCGAGGTGCCGCCGGTCAGGACGACGATGCCATCAGCGTTGCGTTCGAGTGCGATCTCCTGGTTCGGCAACAGCCACAGGAAGGCGCAAAATCCGAGCAGCCATGCAATCGCCGCGAGGGCGAGCAAGCGGGCGGCCAGATATCCGATGCGCCGCGTTGTGACCGCGGATCTAAGGCTGAGCATCGCCGCGCGCATCCCCCGCGCCCAATGTCGTTTCCGGCCGAATCACCGCCGTGCCCCGCGGCAAGTTGATCGCATTTTGCGTCCTAGTCGATGGCTTCCAGGGTGCGGTTGACGGTGTGGCGCGAGGCAAACGCCGTCACCAGCGCCATAAAGACGATTTGCAGGACGATCGCCAGGTAACCGGCGATGCCGATGGAGAAACTGCCGAACAATCCGATGACCTGGTCGCCGCCGGGTGTTCCGGCAAGCCAGGCATTGCCGGCCTCCGCGACGGCGAACAGAAGGATCGCGGCCCCGCCGCCGATCAAACCGCCCTTGAAACCAAGCACCAGGAAATGACGCTGGAATTGGCGGGCAATGAAGGCGTCGGTCGCGCCGACATAATGCAGCACTTCGACGATCGGCCGGTTGGTGGCCATGGTGCCGCGGGTGGCGAAGGTTACCGAAAGCACGGTCGCGATCAGCACCAGCGCCAGCACCGCGACGCAGGCTAAAGCGGCGGTGCCCGCCATGGTGCGCATGCGGTCGATCCAGCGGCGATGGTCATCGAGGCTGGCGGTCGGCACTTTGGCGGCGAGTACCTGGCGCAGCGAGGCGAAATCGGGCCGCGCGCCGCCGGAAAGCTTGACGACGATCAGCCGCGGTATCGGCAGGTCCTCCAGCGCCAAGCCGGTTCCGAGCCAGGGCTCCACCAGCTTCGCGGATTCCTCTTTGGTGAAAGCGCGCACTTCGGCGACGCCGGACGCCGCGCCTGCGATCTCGACGGCGCTGCGCACATCCTCCTCGATATTGCGGCCCGGTGTCGGCCGCACCTGGATGGTGACCTCGCGGCCGACCTCAGCGCGCCAATCGCTGGCGGCACTGACAATCACCATAGCGGAGCCGAGCGCGAGTGCGCCGAGAAACGTCATGATGGCGACGACGGCGGTGAGCGAGCGGCCGGCGATGGAATTGCGCGGCACGATCGAGGTGGCCGCCGGCAATCCGCGCAGCAGCGTGGGGGATACGCCGACCTCGTCCCACGGCTCCGCCATGGTTTCGAGCGGTTCAGTCATAGACATGAAGGCGTCCCTCATGCAGCACCAGCCGCGGCGCGTCGTATTCGTCCATCAAGGCGATGTCGTGGGTGGCGATCACCACCGCGGTCCCACTTTTGTTGAGCTCGATGAACAGCCGCAGCAGGCGTTGCCCAAGATTGGGATCGACGTTGCCGGTCGGCTCGTCGGCGAGAAGAAGCTGCGGCCGCGCGATCACCGCGCGCGCAATGGCGGCGCGCTGCTTTTCCCCGCCGGAGAGCGCCGGCGGCAAAGCACCGATGCGCTCGCCAAGGCCGACCCATTGCAGCAGTTCGACCACTTCGGCGCGGTATTCGTTTTCCTCCTTGCCGAGCACGCGCAACGGCAGCGCCACATTCTCGTAGGTGGTCATGTGGTCGAGCAGGCGGAAATCCTGAAACACGATGCCGATCCGCCGCCGCAGATTAGCCCGGCCGTCCTTACTCAGCGTCGCGGTGTCGTTCTCGAACATGCTGATCAGGCCGCGGGTCGGGCGCAGCGACAAGAGCATCAGCCGCAACAGCGACGTCTTGCCAGCCCCGGACGGGCCGGTGAGGAACTGAAAGGAACGTCCCTCGATCCCGAAGTTGAGGTCGCGCAGCACCTCGGGACCGAGTCCGTAGCGCAGACCGACGTTTTCAAACCGGATCACGCCGTCCCTCCGAAGCAGCGGGGACAACAATACCATGCCGTCACCGCCGGGTCGGTATGGTTTCCAATTCGTTAACGGATGGGGCCTTAAGGTCGCGGCCAAAAGGTGACGCCCCATCTGATTCGCCGATGCTGATCGTCTGCCCGTCTTGCGCGACCTCGTACGACGTGGAACTGGCCACCCTGTCGCCGGCAGGGCGCCAGGTCCGCTGCTCGCGTTGCCATACCGTATGGCATGCCGAGCTGAGCCAGGCCGACAAGCTTTTGGCTGCCGCCGCGGCGATAGCGCCGCATGCCGAGACCGCGGCCGAGCCCGCAGCGGATTTGCCGGACAGCACACCCGCCGAACCGCTGCCGGAGCCGGTGGCAGAGGCTGTCGCTCCCGGGCCCGAGGAAATCCATTTCCCACCGGCCGAGATGACCGACGCCGCCGGCGAACACGCCGGTGCGGATTCCCCGCCGACCGTGCCGGCCGATCGCGATGCCGGCGAGCCACTTGCGGCCGCCGAGGGATCGGTGCTGCCCGAGCCGGCCGAGGACATCGAGACGGTCGCCGCGCGGCGCTACCGGCGCAAGGCCAAAAACCGCATGCCCGGCTGGCCGCTGTCGCGCCTGCAATCCGCCATCCTGGCGCTTGTGCTGGTCAACATCGTTCTTGTCGCCTGGCGCAGCGACGTGGTACGCGCCATGCCGCAGACCGCGTCGTTCTACGCGATGCTCGGCTTGCCGGTGAATTTGCGCGGGCTGTCGTTCGACAATGTCTCGACCGCGATGGAGCAGCACGAAGGCGTGCCGATCCTGGTGGTCGAAGGCACTCTCTTCAACAGCGCGCGCAAGACCGAAGACGTACCACGGCTGAAATTTATTGTTCGCAATGCCGCGCGGCAGGAAATTTATTCGTGGATGGTGGCGCCGGCGCACAACGCGCTGCAGCCGGGGGAAGCGGAAACCTTCCGCACCCGGCTCGTCTCGCCGCCGCCGGACGCGCACGACGTCGTTCTCCGGTTCGTCAATCGCCGCGACATTCTCGCCGGCAATCGCTGAGGCTCCCATGGCACAGATTCTCATCGCCGAGGACGAGGAAGCGCTTCGCGAATTGTGTGTGCGCGCGCTTGCGACCGACGGTCATCAGGTCAAAGCCGCCGCCGACGGCAGCGAGGCGCTCGACGTGCTGGCCGGCGGCAAAGAAAAATTCGATCTGCTGCTCACCGACATCCGCATGCCGATCATGGACGGCATCGCGCTGTCGCTCGCTGCGGCGCGCGACTATCCGGATATGACCATCCTGTTGATGACCGGCTATGCCGACCAGCGCGAGCGTGCCTCCGGCCTCGACGCCATCATCCACGACGTCATCGCCAAGCCGTTCTCGGTCGCGACTTTGCGCGCAACCGTCAACGAAGCGCTGACCGTGCGCTCGCGGAACTGAGCTTAATTATCGTCCGACGCCGCGTAAGGCCGCGGCATCGGCGCGACCGGCAGATCGGGATGCCCGCGGCCGAAATCGGGCGCCGCCGAATCCTGGCCGAGCTGCACGATGCCGCGGCGAATCGCGCGGGTGCGGGTGAAATGCTCGAACAGCGCGTCGCTGTCGCCGCGGCGGATCGCGCGCGTCAGCCGTGATAAATCTTCGTTGAAGGTGCCGAGCATTTCCAGCACCGCGTCCTTGTTGGTGAGAAACACATCGCGCCACATTGTCGGGTCGGACGCGGCGATGCGGGTGAAATCGCGAAAGCCGCCGGCGGAGAATTTGAGCACCTCGGAGCGGGTGACTTCCCCGAGTTCGTCGGCGGTGCCGACGATGGTGTAAGCGATCAGATGCGGCAGGTGGCTGGTGATCGCCAGCACGAGGTCGTGGTGCGCCGCCGGCATGGTCTCGACATTGGCGCCGAGCGCCCGCCAGAAGGCGGCGAGTTTTTCGACCGCGGCGGCGTCGGCACCGTCGGGCGGGGTGAGAATGCACCAGCGACCGACGAACAGTCCGGCAAAGCCGGCATCCGGTCCGGAATTTTCGGTGCCGGCGACCGGGTGGGCGGGAACGAAATGCACGCCCGCGGGCAGATGCGGCGCCATATCGCGCAGCACCGCGCCTTTGACCGAGCCGACATCGGAAACGATCGTGCCGGGCGCCAGGTGCGGGCCGACTTCGGCGGCAACTGCGCCACAGGCGCCGACCGGAATACAGACGATGACGAGGTCGGCGCCAGCGACTGCAGCCGCATTGCTCTCGACCACCTGGTCGGCCAGGCCGAGTTCGGCAACGCGCCGCCGCGTCTCGGCGGTTCGCGCTGTCGCCACGATTTCGCGCACCGCGCCTTGCGCGCGCGCGCCGCGCGCAATCGACGAGCCGATCAGGCCTGCGCCGATCAAAGCGAGGCGATTGAACAAAGGTGCGGGCAAACTCACGGCGTCACGCGGTCTTTCCCACAAACTCTTTGAACGCGGCGACGACCAGCCGGTTCGCCTCCTCGGTGCCGACGCTCATGCGGAGCGCATGCGGCAGGTGGTAGGCGCCGACCTGGCGCAGCACGAGACCGCGCGTGGTGAGAAAGGCGTCTGCCTCGGCGGCGGTGTGGCCCTTCTTCTCCGGGAAGTGGATCAGCAGAAAGTTCGCGACGCTCGGCGTCACTTTGAGGCCGAGCTTCTCGATCTCCTGCGTGAGCCAGCCGAGCCACCGGGTGTTGTGCTCGCGCGAGCGTTCCTGATGCTCGTGATCCTCGATCGCGGCGATGCCGGCGGCGATCGCCGGCGCGTTGACGTTGAACGGCCCGCGAATGCGGTTGACCGCGGCGATGACGTGCGCCGGGCCGAATATCCAGCCGAGACGCAGCGCCGCCAGCCCGTGAATTTTGGAGAAAGTGCGGGTCATCACCACGTTGTCGCTGGTGGCGACCAGTTCGATGCCGGACTCGTAATCATTGCGCCGCACATATTCGGCGTAGGCGGCGTCGAGCACGAGCAGCACCTGCGGCGGCAGGTTCTTGTGCAGCCGTTTGACCTCATCAAACGAAATGTAAGTGCCGGTCGGATTGTTCGGGTTGGCGAGGAAGACGATTTTGGTCTTCTTCGTCACCGCCGCGAGGATTGTGTCGACGCTGGCGGTATAATCCTTCTCCGCGGCGACCACCGGCTTGGCGCCGGTGCCGAGCGTGGCGATCGGATAGACCAGGAAACCGTGCGTGGTGTGGATCGCTTCGTCGCCGTCGGCGAGATAGGCGCGCGCGAGCAGATTCAATAAATCATCCGAGCCGGCGCCGCAAACGATGCGGTCCGGGTCCAGACCGAAAGCACGCCCGATGGCTTCGCGCAATTCCGAGGCCGAGCCGTCCGGGTATTCTTCAAGATGCGCGGCGACCGCCTTGTAGGCGGCGATCGCGCGCGGGCTCGGCCCGAGCGGGGTCTCGTTCGACGACAGCTTGAACACTTTGGCCGCGCCAGGCGCATCGCTCTTGCCGGGAACGTAGGCCTTGATGTCGAGCACGCCCGGCCGGGCTTGCGGATAGGCCGCGGTCATCACTTAAGCCTTTATCTCTGGTCACGTCGTTTTCTGCGGCACCGTATAGCGGGTCGCATGGCTGCCGACGAGGGCCTTCGAACGGATCGACGCGCCGGTGCCACGTAGCGCCTCGGCTACGGCATCGATGCCGCCGCGCGCTACCGAAATGAGCAGCGCCGCGCCGTCGAACGCGCGGTCTGGCACGGCGATGGCGTCGGCGAGCCCCGCAAGGCTGTCGGCAAAGGCCGCATTCCAGCCGGAGACGCGCACACTCCAGACTTCGGTTTCCGTCACCATGGCTTCCGCCGCGACGCGCGAAACCACGAACACCGGCAGCCCGGCCGGATGATCGGCGCGCTCGACGAACGGCAACCGCGCGATGATTTTCGGCGCGCTGTCGAATTCGAGCGCGGTCCACCACGGACCGCCGCCGGCCCCTGCAATCGCGAAGGCCGGCACCAGTCCGAGATCGCCTTTCGAGGCGGTCACCGCCTGCACCACGCCGGCCGCGCCCATATGCGGCACGAACGGCACGGTGAAACCGAAATGGAAACGCGCGGTGTCGCGCATCAGCGCATCGCCGGCGGAGAGATCGGCGTGCAACACGAACGGCGCCTGCACGTAAGTGAAAGTCGAGATGATAACGCGCCAGATACCTTCGGCGGTGTCGAGCGGCAGCGAGCCGCGATGGCGCTGCACCAGGCGCCGCATCATGTCGGCCTCGCGGGCCGGGCGGAATGCCGAGCCGGTTTCTTCGGTCTTCTTGACGGCGATCAGACGCTCGATGATCTCGCCGCGCTCGATCAGGAGCGCATGCATGGTTTCATCGATGCGATCGATCTCACGGCGCAGATCGGCGAGCGAAGGCTGTGTTTGACGCGGCGGTTTCGGCATGGCGTTCCCGACAGTCGGCCTGATTGATAGGAGCGGTTAAGCCCTAAATCAAAGAAAACATTGACTCCGCTGGTCAGCGGCCTATTTACCCGCCTTTGGCCGCCTAAGAAAGGCGGAAACGGCCATGCCGGGACCTGTTATGGCAGACGTTAGCGCGACGCTCGATCTTGCCGACCGAACGCGCGAAGCGGACCAACCGCATTCGCCGGTGGTGCGATCCCCGGCCGACAAGCCGTTGCGGCTCGACGCCGGCATCGATTTCGGCCCGCTGCAGATCGCTTATCAAACTTACGGCGCGCTCAACGAGGATCGAAGCAACGCGGTGCTGGTGTGCCATGCGCTGACCGGCGACCAGCATGTTGTCAGCCGGCATCCGGTGACCGGCAAGCCCGGCTGGTGGGAGACGATGGTCGGGCCCGGCCGGCCGATCGACACCGAGCGTTATTTCGTCATTTGTCCGAACGTGGTCGGCGGCTGCATGGGCTCGTCCGGCCCGGCGTCGACCAATCCGGCGACTGGGATGCCATGGGGCCTCGATTTTCCTGTCACCACCGTGCGCGACATGGTGCGCGCGCAGGCGATGCTGCTCGATCATCTCGGCATCGCGTCGTTGTTTGCAGTCGCCGGCGGCTCGCTCGGCGGCATGCAAGTGCTGCAATGGGCCGCTAGCTATCCGGAGCGCGTCTTCGCGGCGCTGCCGATCGCGTCGGCGACGCGGCATTCGGCGCAGAACATCGCCTTCCACGAAGTCGGCCGTCAGGCGGTGATGGCCGATCCTGACTGGCGGGGCGGGCGTTATTTCGCCGAGGGGACCAACCCGCGGCGCGGGCTCGCGGTTGCGCGCATGGGTGCACACATTACTTATCTGTCGGACGCGGCGCTGCATCGCAAGTTCGGCCGCCGCTTCCAGGACCGCGATAATCCGACGTTCTCCTTCGATGCCGATTTCCAGGTCGAATCCTATTTGCGGCATCAGGGATCGAGCTTCGTCGAGCGTTTCGACGCCAATTCCTATCTCTATCTGACGCGGGCGATGGATTACTTCGATCTCGGCGCCGATTACGACGGCGTGGTGGCCAAAGCGTTTCGCGGCACGCCGACGCGTTTCTGCGTCATCTCGTTCACCAGCGACTGGCTGTTTCCGACCGCGGAATCGCGCGCCATCGTGCATGCGCTCAACGCCGCCGGCGCGCGCGTGTCGTTCGCCGAGATCACCACCGACAAGGGTCACGACGCGTTCCTGCTGGACGAGCCGGAATTGTTCACCATCGTCAGCGGTTTTCTTGAAGGCGCGGCGCGGGCGCGCGGGTTAAAGCCGGCGCGGAGATAGCAAATGTTGTCGCGGCTCAAGCACGACCTCACCATGGCGGAAGCCGCGCGCGGCCCGGGCGGCTCGCGCGTTGACTTGCTGGTGGTGGCCGATATGGTCGAGCATGGGGCGCGCGTGCTCGACGTCGGCTGCGGCGACGGCGAGCTGCTGCGGCTGATCGAGACTCGCGGCGTCGACGGCCGCGGTATCGAGTTGTCGCGCGAAGGCGTGAACGAGTGCGTTGCCAAGGGGCTCGCGGTGGTGCAGGGCGACGCCGATACTGACCTCGCCGATTATCCCGACGACGCTTTCGATTTCGTCATCCTGTCGCAGACCTTGCAGGCGACGCGCAATCCGCGCGTGGTGCTCGAGCACATGTTGCGGATCGGCCGGCACGCCATCGTGTCGTTTCCGAATTTCGGCCACTGGCGCATCCGGCTGCAGGTCGCGCTCGGCGGGCACATGCCGCATACCGACAATCTGCCGTATGCGTGGTACGAGACGCCGAACATTCACTTTTGCAGCATCAAGGATTTTCGCCAGCTCTGCCGCGTCTCCGGCGCCAAGATCGAGCAGGCGGTGGCGCTTAATGCCTGGGGCCGGCGCATGCGGCTGAAGATGCCCTGGTGGTTCTGGAACCTTTTCGGTGAACAGGCGGTTTTTTTGCTGAGCCGCCGACGGACGTAAGCCCCGCTTCCGGTCTGCTGTCCTCCCGTTGCATCACGGCCCACGGGAAAACGGCGTGCCTCGAAGCCAGTCGGCCTTTTCTGGACCGCTTGGTGATCGAAACGCCTGATGAAAGCTGACGTTGAAGCGGACGATTTGGTCGAGCATTCACCGCGTTTCCACCGGACCAACACCGGCGTAATCGTCGCCGCGCTTGGCGTCGTTTTCGGCGATCTGG
Organism: uncultured Alphaproteobacteria bacterium; assembly: GCA_963747855.1. Lineage (GTDB taxonomy): Bacteria > Pseudomonadota > Alphaproteobacteria > Rhizobiales > Xanthobacteraceae > BOG-931. The sequence continues at coordinate 406,106 of CAVVGN010000001.1, read as the reverse complement.
GCACGAGCCCGCTATACACCTTCAAGACCATCGCCGAGGTAACCGGCGGCAGCATCGATTACGCGACTGCGCTGGGCAGTCTCTCGCTGGTCTTTTGGGCCCTGATCATTACCATTTCGGTGAAATACTGCCTGTTCGTGATGCGGGCCGACAATCACGGCGAAGGCGGCATTCTGGCGCTGATGGCGATGACGCGGCTGACCTGGCGCGGGCGCAAATGGCTGCTTGTCGCCTGCGGCCTGTTCGGCGCGGCGCTGATTTATGGTGACGGCGTCATCACGCCGGCGATCTCGGTTTTGAGCGCGCTTGAGGGCCTCGACGTCGCCACAAAAGACTTCGCGCATGAAGCGATGCCGCTCGCCGTGGTCGTGCTTGTGGTGCTGTTCGGCCTGCAACGGTTCGGCACGGCGCGCGTCGGCGGAGCTTTCGGCCCGATCATGGTCATCTGGTTCATGGTCATTGGCGCTCTCGGGATCGCCGGTATCGCGCGGCACCCCGACGTGCTGGGAGCGGTCAATCCGGGTGTAGCCGCCCGCTTTCTGCTGTATCACGGCTTTATCGGCTTCGCGATGCTTGGCGGCGTGTTTCTCGCCCTTACCGGCGGCGAAGCGCTTTACGCCGACATGGGTCAGTTCGGTTCGCGGCCGATCCGGCTGGCGTGGTTCGGACTGGTTCTGCCGGCGCTTCTGTTGAACTACGCCGGGCAAACCGCGCTTCTGGTCGACGGCGCGAGCGCGTCCGACAATCCGTTTTATCGGCTCGCGCCCGCCTGGAGTCTTTATCCGCTGGTGGCGTTGGCGACGCTGGCCACCATCATCGCCAGTCAGGCCATCATTTCCGGCGCATTCTCGATGACGCGGCAGGCCATTCAGCTCGGCTGGCTACCAGGCATGACCGTCCGGCAAACGTCGCCGGACGAATATGGTCAGATTTACGTGCCATCCGTGAACTGGATCATGATGCTGCTGACCGTCGCGCTGATCGTCGGTTTCGGCACGTCCAGCCGGCTTGCCGGCGCCTACGGAACGGCGGTGTCGACGACGATGATGCTGACAACCGTCCTCCTCTACCGGGTGATGCACAACGTATGGCGATGGCGCACCTCGGTTGCGCTGCCGGTCTTCGTGACGTTCATAGCTGTCGACGCCGGGTTTTTTGCCGCCAACCTTCTGAAGATCCGCGACGGCGGCTGGATCCCGTTGCTGCTCGCGTTGGTGTTGTTCACGCTGATGACTGCCTGGCGGGCCGGTACCGACACGATGCACCGCATGCAAAACCGCGCCTCCGTCTCCTTCCGCAGCTTTTTGCGCGAGATCGGCGACGACGAGCGCCGGCGCGTACCGGGCACGGCGGTCTTTCTCACCCGTTTGTCGCGGCGCGTTCACCCGCTGATCTTTCAACACGTCAAGCAAATCGGCGCCATTCCCGAAACCATCGTGGCGCTGACGGTGCGGTTTTCCGATCGCCCCCGCGTCCACGCCAGCGAGCGCGTCGAAGTCAAACACATCGGCCATTCATTTTGGCACCTGACCGTGCGTTACGGTTTTTTTGAATTCCCGGACGTCCCGGCGACGCTCGCCAAAGCTCGCAAAAAGATGCCCGGCGCCATCGATCTGGACCAGGCGGTGTACTTTGCCGAGCGCGACGAAATCATACCGAAAGGCCGCGCGTCCTATTGGTGGCGGTGGCGACGAGCGCTGTTCGCCTTCATGTTCCGCAATTCGGTTCATATGCTCGATCGGTTCAACCTGCCGACGGAATCGCTGGTGGAGATCGGCCGCCGTATTGAGATGTGAGCTTCGCCGCCGCCGGAATCTCATTTATAAGGTCGCCACTGCGCCGCGCATCATTGCGGCGGGCCCGTAGCTCAATGGTCAGAGCCAGCGGCTCATAACCGCTTGGTTGGAGGTTCGAGTCCTCCCGGGCCCACCAAACGTTTTTGAATTTCCAAGCGTTTTAGACCTAATTGTCAAACCGGACTGCAATGTTGCCCGCAGGATGTCTGCTTTACCCCCGATTGTGTTGCAAAACTCTCGTTCAGATGGCCGCTGAACCGTGATTCCGTCCAATAGGAGATGATTCGCGGGAGCGGTGGATGCTGGGGCGGCGAGAGCGCAGACAAGGTCAATTCTTCTACGCGTTCGATCTCGACAAGGTGGTGCCGCTGGATCATTTGGTCAGGCAGATCGACGGCGTTCTCGATCTCGATTGGGTGCACAAGGAGCTTGCGCCCCACTACTCGCACACAGGTCGGCCTTCGATCGATCCGGTGCTGATGATCCGGATGCTGATTGTGGGCTACGTGTTTGCGATCCGCTCGGAGCGGCGGCTGTGCTCTGAAGTGCAGGTCAATCTGGCCTATCGGTGGTTTTGCAAACTCGGCATCGAGGACGGGATACCGGACCATTCGGTGTTCAGCCGTGCCCGGCATGAGCGCTTTCGCCAGAGCGACGCGTTACGCCGGGTATTTGAGGGCGTAGTGGCGAAGTGCATTGCGGCTGGCCTGGTTGGTGGCGAGGGTTTTTCGATCGATGCGAGCCTGATCAGAGCTGATGCCGGCAAGCAGAAACGGCTCCCGGGGGATCAGCCCATTGCGTGGCCACGGGCCGAAGAAGCGTCGCGCGCGGTTCGCAAGTATCTCGCCGCTCTTGATGCCGCCCACCATGACGAGGAGAACGGCGGTGATGACGGTGGTTTGAGCGGTGGCGGCAACAGACCCAAGCCGCCAAAAGAAGTATCATTGACCGATCCGCAGGCGGCATGGGTTGCAAGGAAGAACACTGATGCCTTTTTCGCTTACGACGCCAACTATCTGATCGACAACAAGGCCGGGATCATCGTCGACGCCGAAGGTACACGCGCCAATCGTATAGCCGAGATCGCCATCACCGAGACGATGATCCAGCGCGTCAAGGACCGCTTCGATCTTGAGCCGCGGCAGTTGGCAGGTGATACCGCGTATGGCGCGGTCAGGCTGCTCAAGTGGTTGGTGGACCGTCGGATCGCACCGCACATCCCGGTCTGGGACAAGTCGGCACGCACCGATGGCACCTTTAGCCGGGCCGACTTCGTCTTTGATCGGGAGCGCAACGTCTATATCTGTCCGAAAGGAAAGCTGCTGCACACTACCGGAACAGTCATCGACGGCGGTACACTTCGCTATCGTGCCTCGAAGCGCGATTGCGATGTCTGCGCATTCAAAATGCGGTGCTGCCCTCACACTCCTTCGCGGTGGATTCCTCGCGATATTCATGAGGACGCACGCGATGTCGCCCGCGCATTGGCCAAAACCGCCGCTTTCGAACAATCACGCCGGGAGCGCAAAAAGGTCGAGATGTGTTTTGCTCACATGAAGCGAATCTTCAAACTCGATCGACTTCGACTGCGGGGCTTAAGTGGTGCCAAGGATGAGGTCCTACTGACCGCAACCGCTCAGAACCTGCGGCGTCTCGTCAAGTTTCTCTGTCGACCGCCGCCATCGCTCAAGGTCCCCTGTGCAGCGTAAGCTTCGGTCACGCAGTTAGAGGCTCTCAGCGGAAAACCCATAAGCTGACGAACGCTCAAATCCAGCCCAGCGGCTAAAGGCGGCCGAGTTTCGCAACACAATCCCCCCTAAAGCGGACGTTGCGCACGGTCAGCAACACGTCTGCTAATGGAATGGTCCGGCCGTGCTCCTGCCAGCGATCGAAGCTGGCAAGGGGGGCCAAAGACAAGGAGCACGCCATGTCTCAGAACTCAAACACCTCGATCGCCGTAGTCGGCATCGATATTGGCAAGAACTCATTGCACGTTGTTGGCCTTGATCAACGCGGCGCGATCGTGCTGCGCCAGAAGTGGTCGCGTGGCCAAGTAGACGCACGATTTGCGAACATGCCTACGTGCCTGATCGGCATGGAAGCCTGCGTTGGCGCGCATCATCTCAGTCGCCGGCTTAAGGCATTTGGTCATGATGCCCGGCTGATGCCGGCGAGGTACGTGCGTCCCTACTCGAAGGGACAGAAGAACGACTTCCGTGATGCGGAGGCGATCGCCGAGGCTGTGCAGCGTCCAACGATGAAGTTCGTGGCGACGAAGACCGCTGATCAGCTCGACCTGCAGGCACTGCACCGGGTGCGAGAGCGGCTGGTCAGCCAGCGCACCGGCATCGTCAATCAAATCCGTGCCTTCCTGTTGGAGCGCGGCGTTGCGGTGCGGCAGGGGTTACGGTTTTTGCGCGCCGAGCTGCCGCGCATCCTAGCTACACCCCCCGATGTCCTGTCGCCCCGCATGGTGCGGGTCATCGAGGGTCTAGTTGGAGACTGGCGCCGGCTCGACGAGCGGGTCGAGAGTCTATCGGGTGAGATCGAGGCTATTGCGCGCCAGGATGCCGGTTGCGAGCGGCTGATGAGCGTGCCCGGCATCGGCCCGATCATCTCCAGCGCGATGGTGGCCGCGATCGGTACTGGAGATGTGTTCTCCAAAGGTCGCGACTTTGCTGCTTGGCTGGGGCTCGTTCCCAAGCAAATCTCGACCGGCGACCGCACCATCCTCGGCAAGATATCGAAGCGCGGCAATCGCTACCTGCGCGTCCTGTTCGTTCAGGCGGCATGGGTCGTTCTGATCAAGCCGAAGAGTTGGGAGCGCCACGGGCTCAAGTCCTGGATCGAGGCGGCTAAGAAGAGACTGCACCGTAATGTGCTGGCGATCGCGCTTGCCAACAAGCTGGCGCGTATCGCCTGGAGCGTTCTGGCTCACGGTCGAAACTTCGAGACGAGGACGATCAGTGTGACCGCTGTCCAGTCGGCCTAATTCTCATTCCGAAGGACATGAGGAGCCCGCGATGACGTAGCCAGATCGATAGGACTTACCTGCCGAGGTCTGCGAGAGGATGAGAAGAGATGCAGGTTCGGTCTTCCCGGCGCATGCGAACACTGGTGACCCAAATGGCCCAGTCGAGGCCTGTCCGCTAATGAGATCGCACGCGCGCTGATATCCATGGTGGCCCGAGCAAAACAGGCTCCAATCGAAGGCCGTATACATTGATGCAAGACCGCAACCGTCATCTCGACGAAATCTCTTGCGACGCACGGCCGGACCATACATTTGGGCCAGTTTCAGACATCCCGCAGACGAACCGGCGGTGACCAGCGCTACCGAATAAGCATAGCCTCGGAGAGCTTTTTGAGGGCATGGTGGACTCAGGGATGGCCAGCGCGCCGTTATTTCCCTAACCGCCCCAAACCTTGGAATATTGGAGAATTAGGCATGAACATCACACGTCGTTCCGCAGCAATTGGCGGTCTCAGCTTTCTCGCGGGCGCGTCCACGAACACAATAGCCCGTGCTGAATTTGGTGAGGGTCTACGAGATTTCGGCGAAGGACTTGATGACTTCGCACTAGCCCAGGATGCCTACATCTACGGTTATCCGCTGGTCACAATGGAGATGACTCGGCGCGTAATTACCAACGCCGCCAGCGTTCAAGGCACGCGCGGACCAATGGGCCATATCATCAAGCTGCGCCAATATCCGGATGCTTCTTTCCGAGACGTGACCGCTCCCAACGCCGATACACTTTACACGACGGCATTTTTTGATGTCGGCAAGGAGCCATGGGTGTTTAGCATCCCCGACATGAAGGATCGCTACTACCTTTTCCCAATGTTGGACGGCTGGACTGATGTGTTCCAAGTCCCCGGCAAGCGCACCACCGGTACGGGCGCACAGACGTATGCCATCACCGGTCCGGGATGGCGGGGAACGCTGCCGACCGGCGTCAAGGAATACAAGTCGCCCACCAGCATCGTTTGGTTACTTGGTCGCATCTATTGCACCGGCACGCCGGAGGACTACGACGCCGTTCACGCGCTACAGGATCAGTGCGCGCTGGTGCCGATGAGCGCTTACGGGAAGCCGTATACGCCACCTGCTGGCACGGTCGATCCTTCCATCGACATGAAAACACCCGTGCGCGACCAGGTGAACGGGATGGACGCGACAGGCTATTTCACGCTTCTCGCGCAATTGATGAAGGCCAACCCTCCGGCAGCAGCAGACGCCCCTGCGCTTGCTAAATTTGCCAAGATTGGACTGGTAGCCGGTCAGGATTTCGACGCGACCAAGCTCAACGCGGATTTCGTAAAGCGCATCCCGCAAGTCGCGTTCGACCGGATCATGCTCCAATTCAAGGTCAACAAGGAAGTTAAGGACGTCAACGGTTGGGGCTACACAACCAAGACGGGGATTTATGGAACGGACTATTTCATGCGGGCGCTCGTGACCGCCATCGGTCTCGGCGCGAACCGGCCGAAAGACGCCATCTATCCCACGTCGCTAAAGGATGCTCACGGCGAGGCATACGAAGGGGCTAACAAATACGTCATGCATTTCGGAAAAGGACAGCTGCCACCCGTTGATGGTTTCTGGTCCCTGACGATGTATGACGCAAATTACTTTTTCGTCGCCAATCCGATCAATCGTTATTCGATCAGTGCCCGGCAGAGGCTGAAGACCAACGCGGATGGATCAACAGACCTTTACATTCAAAATCAATCGCCGGGTGCCGATAAGGAATCCAACTGGCTTCCCGCCCCGGCTGGTAAGTTCATCCTGATGCTGCGCATGTATTGGCCGAAGGAGAAGGCCCCCTCGATCATCGACGGATCGTGGACAATTCCAGCGGTGCGGAAGGTGGGCTGATCGGTAGCGGACAGTCAGGCCGCCGTAACAGCGCGACTTCCGCTTTTGGTTGGTGGAGCCGGGGTTAGCCGGTATCCTGACTGTCGAGGGTCCACCGAATCCTGAGATTTATAACGGCCAGGTGATGCCCGGCATGGGACATTAGGATGATTGCTGGAACCGCAGAGGAGGTGTGTTGAATTGATGATGAGTGAGAGGGCCACGGCTGCGCCGCGTGGCGGCATTCCGCGGCTGCGGGACGAAGCTATACCGCTTCTGAGCTACGGCTTTCGGCCGTTCTTTCTCGGCGCGGCCGTGTGGGCTTGCGCGGCGATGACGCTGTGGATCGGACTATTATTCGGCACTTGGACATTCGCCAATTCCTACGGCGCGATTGCGTGGCATGCGCATGAATTTCTGTTCGGCTACGTGTCCGCCGTAATGACCGGGTTCCTGCTGACCGCGATCCCGAATTGGACCGGCCGGTTTCCACTGCAAGGAGTTCCACTGCTAGCGCTGTTTCTGCTGTGGCTGGCCGGGCGGCTCGCGATGCTATTGACCGACCAGATCGGCATCGGCGCTGCGGCAGTGATCGATTGCGTTTATCTGCTGACGCTAACCGTCGTTATTTTCCGGGAGATAATCGCCGGCAAAAACTGGCGCAATTTGCGGGTGACGATTCTCGTTGGCGTGGTGGCGTTCGCCAATGTCGTGTTCCAGACCGAAGTGCTCCTCCGCGGTGCGCTGGATTACGGTCTGCGGCTCGGCTGCGCGGCGATCGTCGCGCTCATCATGGTAGTGGGCGGCAGGATTGTTCCGAGCTTCACCAACAATTGGCTGGCGCGGCGACATAGCGACAAGCTGCCGGCGCCGCTCGGCCGTTTCGACATAATCACCATCGCACTCGCCGCCGCCGCGCTGCTATCATGGATCGTCGCGCCGGATTGGCGCAGCATCGCGGTGCTGCTCGTGATCGCGGGGATTGCCCAAGCCGCGCGGTTGGGACGTTGGGCCGGTGAACGCACCTGGCGCGAGCCCATCCTGCTCATTTTGCATCTCGGCTACGCCTTTGTGCCGCTCGGCTTCCTGACGCTTGCTCTCTCAATATTCTTGCCGGACGTTATGCCGCCGAGCGGCGCGCTGCATGCATGGACAACCGGCGCAATGGGAACAATGACGCTTGCGGTGATGACGCGTGCGACGCTTGGGCACACCGGCCGCGACGTCATGTCGACGCCGGAAACCACGGTAATCTATGTCGCTATCCTGGCCGCTGCCTTGGCGCGTGTGGCGGCGCCGCTCTTACCCGGGATCTATTTTGCGACCCTAATTGCTGCCGCGCTCGGCTGGATCGTTGCGTTTGGGACCTTCGTGATCGTGTTTGGCCGGATGCTGCTGCGCCCTAAAGCACAATAGCGAAATACATTGCGGCATTGGCCTGTTGTCTATCCACGCGCGCGCGACCGAAAGCACTTTCGCATCGAGCCCAACGGGTAGTTGCGTGCGGGTCATGTCTGCTAATGGAATGGTCCGGCCGTGCTCCTGCCAGCGATCGAAGCTGGCAAGGGGGGCCAAAGACAAGGAGCACGCCATGTCTCAGAACTCAAACACCTCGATCGCCGTAGTCGGCATCGATATTGGCAAGAACTCATTGCACGTTGTTGGCCTTGATCAACGCGGCGCGATCGTGCTGCGCCAGAAGTGGTCGCGTGGCCAAGTAGACGCACGATTTGCGAACATGCCTACGTGCCTGATCGGCATGGAAGCCTGCGTTGGCGCGCATCATCTCAGTCGCCGGCTTAAGGCATTTGGTCATGATGCCCGGCTGATGCCGGCGAGGTACGTGCGTCCCTACTCGAAGGGACAGAAGAACGACTTCCGTGATGCGGAGGCGATCGCCGAGGCTGTGCAGCGTCCAACGATGAAGTTCGTGGCGACGAAGACCGCTGATCAGCTCGACCTGCAGGCACTGCACCGGGTGCGAGAGCGGCTGGTCAGCCAGCGCACCGGCATCGTCAATCAAATCCGTGCCTTCCTGTTGGAGCGCGGCGTTGCGGTGCGGCAGGGGTTACGGTTTTTGCGCGCCGAGCTGCCGCGCATCCTAGCTACACCCCCCGATGTCCTGTCGCCCCGCATGGTGCGGGTCATCGAGGGTCTAGTTGGAGACTGGCGCCGGCTCGACGAGCGGGTCGAGAGTCTATCGGGTGAGATCGAGGCTATTGCGCGCCAGGATGCCGGTTGCGAGCGGCTGATGAGCGTGCCCGGCATCGGCCCGATCATCTCCAGCGCGATGGTGGCCGCGATCGGTACTGGAGATGTGTTCTCCAAAGGTCGCGACTTTGCTGCTTGGCTGGGGCTCGTTCCCAAGCAAATCTCGACCGGCGACCGCACCATCCTCGGCAAGATATCGAAGCGCGGCAATCGCTACCTGCGCGTCCTGTTCGTTCAGGCGGCATGGGTCGTTCTGATCAAGCCGAAGAGTTGGGAGCGCCACGGGCTCAAGTCCTGGATCGAGGCGGCTAAGAAGAGACTGCACCGTAATGTGCTGGCGATCGCGCTTGCCAACAAGCTGGCGTGTATCGCCTGGAGCGTTCTGGCTCACGGTCGAAACTTCGAGACGAGGACGATCAGTGTGACCGCTGTCCAGTCGGCCTAATTCTCATTCCGAAGGACATGAGGAGCCCGCGATGACGTAGCCAGATCGATAGGACTTACCTGCCGAGGTCTGCGAGAGGATGAGAAGAGATGCAGGTTCGGTCTTCCCGGCGCATGCGAACACTGGTGACCCAAATGGCCCAGTCGAGGCCTGTCCGCTAATGAGATCGCACGCGCGCTGATATCCATGGTGGCCCGAGCAAAACAGGCTCCAATCGAAGGCCGTATACATTGATGCAAGACCGCAACCGTCATCTCGACGAAATCTCTTGCGACGCACGGCCGGACCATACAAATGGGTCAATCGCTTCTCTAATCGGCCATTCAGGGTCAAGCGCTTTCAGACCAACCACCACCACAGCAGTGTCGATGTCGCTCACGGGCTCGTGCTTCGCTTTGGAATCGGCACCAGGCCCTTCCATCATGGGAGTCGAAGACGAGGCGGAACAATCTACCGAGCGGCCTTGCTGTAACGAACGGCAGGTCCAAGCGATTGGGCGAACTCACCTCATCCATCGTCCCGCGAGGGACATCATTCCACCGCAGGGTGGAGCTCGAGTTTCCTCCTATCGGATGTGATCCCGCAGGGTTTTCACGCTGCTACGGCCTGTTCCCTGGTCCATCGGAACTCGGTGCCATCAACCCAAATGCGGTGCAGGATCACGGCCAAGCGGCGTGCCAGAGCCACGATCGCCTTTTTCATGCCGCGGCGCCTGGCGATCTGCATCGCCCAGGCCTTAAGCCACGACCACTTGTTGGTGCGGGTGAGCATGACCTGGGCCGCTTCGTAGAGCATCGTCCGCATCATCTCATCTCCACAGCGCGATATTCTGCCGTCCCAATCCACCTCGCCCGATTGATACTTGGCGCACGTCAGCCCAAACACCGCCCCGACCGACTTGGATTTGCGGAAGCGAGCCGGAATGTAGACGGTAGCGCGATAGGTCAGCGCCACCACCGGGCCAACGCCGGGGGTCGTCATCAAGCGCCGGCACACCTCGTCATCCCGGACGATGGCCAGTAAACGGCGATGCAGGATGACGATCTGTTCACGCAGCGTCCGCCGGACAACGAGCATTGGTTCGACCAACTCGGCCAAGTCGGGAAGGTTCTCGACTAGCTCCCTGATGCGGGCCTCGAACTTCGTCTTCCCGGCGATGCCGACCTTGAGACCGAAGTTGCGTAAAGTACCCCGTAGATCGTTCTCGATGGCGATGGCCTTCGACTGAAGCAACTTGCGATGGGTCAGCATCATCCGCAGTTTCTGACTGCGCAGCGTCTTCACATGCACGGGGCGGTAAAGCCCCACCCGCATCATCTGCGCTATGCCGCGTGCATCGTTGCGGTCCGTCTTGTTGATCTGTGCCTTCAGCACCGCCCGCATGTGCCGCGTCTCAACACAGACCACCGGCAACTCTGCCTCGGCCAGAGCGCTGAACAGCCATTGCGAAAGTGGCCCGGCCTCCAATCCAATTCGCTTGAAGTGATAGGAGGGGTTCTTCAGTGCCGTCAACAACGCTTCGGGGTCGCTGGTTACCTTCACTTCCCGAACAATCCTGCCCGTGTCATCCACAATGCAGACGCTGGTCTCCTTGACCGAAACGTCCAGTCCAGCAAAATGGTCCATGCTGCGCTTCTCCTTCTGATGCTTGAGGCGGTTCACACCGACCTTTCACCATCAGCCTGAAGCGCAGCACCCAAGATCTTCAGCTATCCACAGGCTCGTCGGCCGATTACCCCATCTACCGAAACGCGATGTCCGCTATCGCGGCTGCTTTTTTCGATAGCAGACATTCGCCGGCGTCATCGGGATGTCCGTCTAGGGCCAGAAGCGGACTTCGGGGAAAGAAATCAAACGTCTGCCAAGAGCAGGATTCAGACGTACGCTGCTGTCTATCGCTCGTCCGCTTCCCGTCTTGTAATCCGTATTAGCCAAATCGCTTGTTGGTCACGGCTTCGGGTTAGGTAACGGCTGGCCGCTGCTGTTGGCAGCGCCCGATTCCTTTCGGGCCCTCGATTATAGTCACCACGACTTGCTGGCGGAGGTAGGGGAGCGTTAACGGATCAATGAAAGCAGAGTGGCAAGAGGATAGGCAGAACTAACCAATCCACAGCTGCTGATTGATATAACGAGCGGCCGGCGCCACTCGCTAGACACTATTCAAGGTGAGGCTGTCGTTATGATCAAAAGATCAATCGCATTCTGGCTGCTTATCGCCAGCGTTGGTCTTTTTCTGCTTCAGTTTATTCCCATTACGGGCTTGTTCCTCATGTTTATGGGAGCTGGGTTCGTAAATGCATTGCTGATTTATCTCTTTCTCGTCGCGCTGTTCGTTGAAGGCGTCATTGGCCGATTGCCTCGCGTCGTGGCCATTATTCCGGCCGTTGCCGTCGGCGCGTGGTATTGGGCCTACCAGGAACAGCATCGACTGCTCGCCGAAGAGACACCAAAGCTGAAGAGCATCAATGTCGGGAAGGTGATGGACTTCGATCCTTCGACTCAGTCCCTGGTCTTCGACGACGCGGGCACCAATATGGTCCAATACTTCGTCGCGCATAATCGGATTCCGGTTGCTTATGCCGGCGATCTCGCTGCGCGGCTGGTTCCAGCGTCGCAATGCTCGACGATGACGAGCTTCCACAACGGCGCACTTGCCTGGGTCCAGTCAATCCAGACCTCCAAACTGCTCACGGGGGAAACCGCACTCTGTATGCTTTCGCGGCATGAGGCGGTTGAAAAGACGCCTGTGCACATCCGGCAAGTGGATCACGCGACACCCGGCCTGAAACGTCTTGGGATAAGCGAGCCGTCGACCGATGTTGTGGTCAATGGCAAGGTCGTCGGGGAGCTCCGGAAGATCGTCGTGAACCACATCTCGCCCTACCCATGGTTCGTAGGTTGTGGGCTGATCGATAATCCGGCTGCCTGGGTATGCACGACCTCTTTCTTTGAAGAGCGGCAACAAGTCATCGATTCTGATCCACCGTCCGGCGCAGACAAGAGGCTCGACGAACGTGTCGACATTCTGCTCGGAATCGCGAAATATACAAAAGATGAGATTACCCATTTCACGGGGTATCCGGAAAACGCCTTGATCGTGTTGCTTGCGCAATCACCTGAGGCTCCGCCGAAGCTGACCCCCGTCGAACCCGCGCCTCCCTCTCACATCTCAAAATAATCAGGGCGTAGAAAGGCCGCCCGTAGCCCGTCCAGATAAGCGGTCCGTTTATTATCAGCGCATGTGCAAGGTCCGCTAATGGAATGGTCCGGCCGTGCTCCTGCCCCGCCAGCGATCGAAGCTGGCAAGGGGCGCCAAAGACAAGGAGCACGCCATATCTCAGACACTCAACATCGCGATCGCCGTAGTGGGCATCGATATCGGCAAGAACTCATTCCACGTTGTTGGCCTTGATCAGCGCGGGGCGATCGTGCTGCGGCAGAAGTGGTCGCGTGGCCAAGTAGACGCACGATTTGCGAACATGCCTACGTGCCTGATCGGCATGGAGGCCTGCGTCGGCGCGCATCATCTCAGCCGAAAGCTGAAGGAGTTCGGCCACGATGCCCGGCTAATGCCGGCGAAGTACGTTCGGCCCTATTCGAAGGGACAGAAGAACGACTTCCGTGATGCGGAGGCGATCGCTGAAGCGGTGCAGCGTCCAACGATGAAGTTCGTGGCGACGAAGACCGCTGATCAGCTCGACCTGCAGGCACTGCACCGGGTGCGAGAGCGGCTGGTCAGCCAGCGCACCGGCATCGTCAATCAAATCCGTGCCTTCCTGTTGGAGCGCGGCGTTGCGGTGCGGCAGGGGTTACGGTTTTTGCGCGCCGAGCTGCCGCGCATCCTAGCTACACCCCCCGATGTCCTGTCGCCCCGCATGGTGCGGGTCATCGAGGGTCTAGTTGGAGACTGGCGCCGGCTCGACGAGCGGGTCGAGAGTCTATCGGGTGAGATCGAGGCTATTGCGCGCCAGGATTCCGGTTGCGAGCGGCTGATGAGCGTCCCCGGCATCGGCCCGATCATCTCCAGCGCGATGGTGGCCGCGATCGGTACTGGAGGTGGGTTCTCTAAAGGCCGTGACTTCGCCGCATGGTTGGGTCTGGTGCCGAGACAGATGTCGACAGGAGACCGCACGATCCTGGGCAAGAGTTGGGAGCGCCACGGGCTCAAATCCTGGATCGAGGCGGCCAAGAAGCGGCTGCATCCCAACGTGCTGGCGATTGCGCTCGCCAACAAGCTCGCCCGCATCGCTTGGGGTGTTCTGGCCCGCGGCCGGAACTTCGAAGCAAGGACGAATACTAACGCAATCATCCCAGCTGCTTGATCGTCCAACGCGAGATGAGCACCGAAAATGAGGAGCCCGCGATGGCGTAGTCAGATCGATACGACGTACCCGCCGAGGTCTGCGAGAGGATGAGACGAAATGGAGGTTCGGTCCTCCCCCGGCGCATGCGAACACTGGTGACCCAGATGGCCCGGTCGAGGCCTATCCGCTAATGAGATCGCACGCGCGCTGATATCCATGATGGCCCGGAGCTGACGCGCTCCAATCAGAGGCCGAATACATTGATGCAAAACCGCTCACCGCCAGCTCGACAAAAACTCTTGCAACGCACGGCCGGACCATACATTGGGTCACGAGCGACCGGTTTGCGATGTCCGCGCGATGTCCGCTTATCCCGAGAGCGGACAACCCGCTGCGGTTTGTTCAGCAGCACTGGAAGCTTGGCGATGTTGGCGGCGATCTGGTGCGCTTGGTCTTAAACTCAACAGTGTGCACGGCGCTTTTATAGCGCCGTGCGTTGCTTCAATCATCTTCCGGGCGGGGTGTAAGCACCGGCGACCTTGGCGGCCTTTTCAGCGATGCCTTTAAATTCGCTCGGCGTCCAAGCGCGTACTGTTTCTATTTTGGATACCGAGCCAGTTGCCGCTACAGCCATACCAGTCGCTACTGCATCCGATCCATCGGCGACCTCGGTAATGAGCACGATGTCGTTTGAGCCTGTCGTAAAATACATTGCGATAAACTTGCCGCCTGCTTTTTCGACCAACCCCTTAATAACTCCGGTGCGATCCGAGGGTTTATCGAGAAGTCCCTTCGCGCCAGAATTTGAATACGAGGCGTATGTGATGAATAAAGGCATTTTCGTCCTCCCTTTTTTTGAACGTGGTTTGCGCGTGCGATTCTGCAACAGAATTTGCACAGCCTGTCACTGTCATCCCAAAACGTGACAAATTGATAGGGCCTTGCGGCTTTCTCACCGCCGCAGCAACTCCGGCAGCTTGGCGATGTTGGCGGCGATGCGCCGGGCTTCGTCGCCATAAGGCATGCGGCTCATCGCGCCGTCGGCTTATCACCAATTTGATCCGGGGACCGGTTGCCGCTTGTCGGCGTCTCGGTATAGGTTGTCGACCGACCGCAGCCTTGCGACCAATCGGGGGAGTATACGCCAATGATCCGCGCCGTAGCCGCTGCCGCCCTTGTTGTCATTGCTGCTATCGCTTCGCCTGCTGCACAGGCTCAGTGGTCGCCGCCGAGCTATAAGGCCGATCCCGCAGTTTATAAACTGATCTTCGAGGATGCGCGATTTCGGGTCATCGTCGCGACATGGAAGCCGGGCCAAGGCGACAAGCCGCATGCACACCCGGTGCCCTCGGTGGTCTATTCGCTGACCAACTGCACGCTCAAGCTGACCTCGGCTAACGGCGAAACGCGCATCGTCAGAAACAAGGCGGGTCATGCGATGTCGGTGCCTTTCACCAATTCACATGTCGCCCAGAACGTTGGTCCGTCGATCTGTCGCGTGCTGTTTGTTGAAAATAAATAGGCCGCTTCAGCGACCGTGGAAGCCAAACACTGAAAGGCGTTCCCGGTCTGGAGTGGCCTGCCAGGCCAGCGAAAGGCGATTGAGATTGGCAAGGGCGCCAAAAATAGTAACACCCCATGTCGCCTATGGGTCGATGGTGTTGAAAAAGGGCTCGTGATTTTCGGCGAACCGTGATTCCGTCTGCTTGAGGCTATCAAGGGGCGGAGGCTCGTCATGATGGGTCGGCAGACCGGCGATCAGAGCCAGTTGTTTTACCTATTCAACCTCGAACGGCGTATTTCAGCGGGCCATTTGTTGCGCCGGATCAATCCGGTCGTGACGCGGATACTGGGTGAGCTACGCGAGAAGCTCGCGCCCTTCTACAGCGACATTGGCCGGCCTTCGATTGATCCCGAGCTTATGATTCGGATGCTGATTGTGGGCTACTGCTACGGCATCCGCTTCGAGCGGAAGCTGTGCGAGGAAGTCGAACTGCATCTGGCCTATCGATGGTTCTGCCGGCTCGATCTCGACGACGGGGTGCCCGACCATTCGACGTTCTCGGTCAATCGTCACGGCCGCTTCCGCGACAGCGACATCTTGCGCCGTGCATTCGAGGCGGTGGTGCAGGCCTGCATGACTGCGGGTCTGGTCAAGGGCGAAGGCTTCGCTGTGGATGCCAGTGTCATAGAGGCGGATGCCAGCCGCTATCACGGCAAGGCGCCCGATGAGATCGATTGGTCCCTGCCGGAGCGCCAGACCCGCGCGGTCGCCGAGTTCCTTGGGGGCCTCGATGACGAGGACCCTTACGCCGATCGCAAGTCGCCGAAGCTAGTCTCGCCAGTCGATCCATGCTCGGCATGGACAGCAAAAGCCAACAAGCGCGTGCAGTTCGGCTACGGGCTCAACTACCTGATCGACATTGCGAACGCGGTCATCGTCGATGTGGAAGCCACGCCGGCCAGAACCTATGACGAGGTCGCCGCCACCAAGACGATGATCACGCGGACTGAGGAACGGTTGGGGCTCAAGGCGAAGCGCCTCGTCGCCGACACGGCTTATGGCACGGGCAAGTTCCTCGGTTGGCTAATCGAGACAGGCATCACGCCTCACATCCCGGTCTGGGATAAGAGTATGCGAGAGGACGGCACCTTCTCACGCGCCGACTTCACATTCGACAATGAGCGCAACCTCTATGTCTGCCCCGCCGGCGAATTGCTCACGACCACTGGCAGCGTCGGTGCCGACCATGTTGTTCGCTATCTCGCGCTCAAGCGCGATTGCCAGGTCTGCCCCCTCAAGCCGCGGTGTTGTCCGAAGACGCCTTCACGCAAGGTCACACGCGATCTGAACGAGGAAGCCCGCGATCACGCCCGTGCACTGATGGCAACGCCCGAGTTTGCCAAATCCCGTGACGAGCGCAAGAAGGTCGAGATGCGCTTTGCTCACCTGAAAACTCACCATCGCTTCGAACGTATGCGGCTGCGCGGCCTCTCCGGTGCACGTGACGAGTTCCACCTCGCCGCCATCGCACAAAACCTCAAGACACTGGCGAGCCAACTCTGGCGGCCGCCACCCGAAACGCAGCTAGCAAGCGTCTTGTGAGCAGAAGTCCATCAAGCGTCAGTGCGGAGGTTGTGCCGCCGGACGGGAGGATAAAAACGATCAAGGCAGCCGATCGAGACCCTCACGCCTCTCATCGCCGACTTTATCAACGGTATCGGTCATGAGCGGACCAGGCGACTTGTCGGCGCGATGTCCGCTCTGCCCCTCGATAGCGGACATTGCTCAAGGTTCTTAAACGCGGCGTTGTGACTTACTAGGTTGACAGTGCGGAAAAATGCTTTTGGCGCCCGTGATCGTGCTTAGAGCCGTTTGACAGTCCAAGTTCTTGAAATCGCGACGGAGTGGCACAACTCCCGGGCCCACCATTCTCATTTTGTGCTCCATTGCTTTCAATAACTTAGGTCGGAGATTGGCAAACCGAACAGCAAGGGTTGCCAACCTATCCGTTATGATCTTGACGCATAGCGGTTCGTCGGTGGAGTGGGAACCAAAGCAGATTCAGCCGGGCAAATGAAGTCGCATGGAAGGAGCTAACGATGCGTCGTTTGACATTGATGGTTGGCGCGGTGTGCGTTGCGCTGTTGATCAACACCGGGGCTTTTACCCAGGTGTCCCCCAACCCGGATAATCCCAACGACGTTATACCTGATGCGGCCACGCCGCCGCCTTATGGCGAACCGATCAACCTCGCGACCGCCAAGAAAGTATCCGCCGCTGCTGCCGCTGAGGCGGCAAAACGAAACTGGGATGCGTTTTGCATTGCCGTCGTCGGTCCGAGCGGCGACCTCGTTTACTTCGAGAAGCTGGACAATTGCCAGTTCGCGTCTGTTGCGATCTCGCCGCACAAAGCTCGCGCGGCGGCGCGCTTTCGACGGCCGACCCTGGTGTGGGAGACGCTCCTCGGCAAGGGCCCGTACTTTGCTTATCTGACGACGCTTGATGACGTGATCGCATCGCGCGGCGGCAATCCGCTGATCGTCGACGGCAAGGTCATTGGCGCCATCGGCGTAAGTGGGGGCACCGGGTCACAGGATGACGTGGTCTCGAAAGCCGGACTAGCCGGCCTCAAGTGAGCTTCGAGCAGCTGTCTTCAACCTGAGAAGCGACGTCGGCTGTTGGCCCATTTCGTCAGATATTGCAGCGCAAGCGAATGTCGGCAGTTGGGGCCTAAGCGGACTTCGCGCGGACATCAAGCGACGTCGCCATTTGACCCGTCAGATGGCATGCGGCTTTTACGCCGTCACCACTTCTCGCCGAAAGGCCGCGCCTCAATGGCGAACGACCAGGCCGACCTCGCCTGCCGGGACAGCCAGAAGGCGTTTTCGGCGACGTCTTTCGGCTTGATGAAAAAATCATCGCTTTTATCGCGCATCATCTCGCGGGTCTTTGGGAGGTCGACCACGCCATCCAGCACTACGATGGCCACGTGAATACCGGCCGGCCAGAGCGAGCGCGCCATAGATTCCGCGAGGATACGCTGTGCGGCTTTGGCAGGCGCGAAGGCTGCCGTCCTCGGCATCCCCCGCAGGGACGCTGTGGCGCCGATAAAGATGATACTGCCCGCACCAGCGCGCTTCATTGCGGGTATCACCTGACGGGCTACGAGCAGGGATCCCAAGGCATTGACGCGCCAAGCAGCCTCAAAGGCCTCTGGCGTGATCTCCTCGATCGAACCCCAGGAACCTGAACCGGCATTGTAAACAAGCACGTCTACCTCGCCGAGCTCCGCCCTGACGCGAGCAAAGGTCTCCTTAACGGACGTTTCATCGGCTACATCGCACTCATAAGCCCGCGCATCGTCGAGCTCCGCCGCCAGGGCGCCGCTAAGAGTGGCGCCGCGTGCCATTAGGGCAACGGCGTAGCCGCCTGCAGCGAAGCGTCGAGCCAGGGCGGCGCCATTGCCGGGGCCGACGCCTACTACGACGCAAACGGGTTTTTTCATTGTGAGGGCCTTTCGTTTGGCTCCATTACGATCGATGCATTTTCACATGAACGAGCGGCCGTGTCTGCGTAAAATACCGCGATCGTCACGTCATCTGTTTTTGGAACGAGGGCAAGCCTGAGAACGCGATTGTCGTGGTCGGACAGCCGTTATAACGGGCGCGCGTGTTTTTGCGCCGGCTGGCCAAGCGTGAGTCGACAAAGCCTGACGATTTCTTCCCTGGTCAGCTTATAGGTGTAAAGCTCGCCCTCTACCCACAACGTATCGCCTGCTTGACGAGTGCATCACCATTGCGGCCGACTACCCCCATGGGCTTCAATCGCCGCAAGCTGAAAGTGCAGCGCATCGCTGCCGCCGAAAAAGAAGCGGCCGCACGGCGTGCGACCGAAATGCAAATCCTGGAAGACGCTGCCCGCCTTGTTGCGGCGTGGAATGAACGGCAATCCAAGCGGATGCCAATGCTGTTTCGCCGACGATCGGCTGTGCTCTCACGGCGAGGCATTCGTTTCTTAGGGTGCGCTGTCCGGCTTGCCGCACGACACGCTCTCTCGACCTTCGGAAGCTCGACCGCCATCCGTTCGCGGCGCTGACCAGTCTCATTCCGGCGCTGACCAGTCTCATTCCGGCGCTGTCGTGCCGTTCCTGCCTGCCGCACGCGCCGTTTGCCGATCTCGTGCGCCTTTCCGATAAGAGCGTCACCGACGAATTGCGCGAGCAACACACGCGCCAGGTGTGGGCGACTGAGCAACCAAAAGTGGATGGCTCTCTCAGCTTGGCAGGAACGACTGCCAACGCCGGAACGGCGTTTCAGTGACACATAGAGCAAGAGAGATCGTCGCTAGCGGTCAGGTCTAGGTCAACTCGCCGAAGAGCGACGAGCTAATTGGTGTTATCAGGTGGGCGCCCTTGTTCCTGACATTGCCGACCATCTTGTCCACCGGCCAAATCTTCAACGCGTTATCCGAGCACGGTTTGAGCATCGCCAGCAATTCGTCCTCATCCGCTGGCACTTCGCCAAGCCACACCGGCCAGTTAGCCTCTTCGAGGATAACCGGCATACGATCGTGAAGCTCGCCCAACACCTTGTTAGGCCCGCACGTTAGTATCGTACAGCTAAGAACTTCCTCGCCACTGGCGGGCGATTTCCATTTTGACCAAAGGCCCGCCATGACCATTTGCCGGTCATCAGTCATGGCGATCGCGTAAGGCTGTTTTACTTTCCCCTTGGCGTCGAGCTTCTTCCACTCGTAAAACCCGTCGGTAACTACCAAGCAGCGCTGTCCCCAGTTCCACGCGTCCCGGAAGGCCGGCTTCGTCGCGAATTCCTCTGCGCGCGCGTTAAAGGTCGAATATTGAAGTTTGTCGTCTTTCGCCCAATGGGGAATGAGGCCCCACTTCATCATTTTCGGCACACGCTCGGCATCCACCGAGCGGATGGCGACCAGCATTGGCTCGGTGGGCGCCTTATTCCAGTCGGGCTCGAAGTTTGGCGCCGCCGAATTCGGAGCAAACTTCAAGCGAATTTTGATTTCGGAATAGTCGGACGACAAACGGACGCGACCGCACATTGGCTAAATATAAGGCTTGGAACCGACGAAAAAGGCGTCGTCTCGTTAGCCCCACATCAGACGCATTTTCACACGGACATCAATGGGCTTGTGCATCCTACCACCACCTTCATTCATAGATTGCGGTGGTGGCCACGATGTGGTTTTAAATTTGTCCACCACTGAATTGGGAATGAAGCGCGTACGTTGTGCATAAACGTGGCGATCGCCGGTACTGCGCTGACCGTGCACGAAGAAGCGCTGGGGAACGATCAAGTGAAGTTGGTCCTTTGCTCGCGTCATTGCCACATAGAGCAGCCGGCGCTCCTCCTCAACCTCTGGCGTTGAGCCGGTGGCAAGATCGGATGGCAGGCACCCATCGACGGCGTTGAGCAGGAAAACGGAAGCCCACTCCTGTCCCTTGGCCGAGTGGATGGTTGAGAGGATCAAATAATCCTCATCTAAAAGTGGCACCCCCGCCTCGTCGCTGGTCGCATCCGGCGGGTCGAGCGCCAGATCGGTCAGAAAACGCTCCCGACTCGGATAGGTGGAAGTAATCTGCGTAAATTGCGTCAGGTCGGCCTCGCGAAGGACGGCGTCGTCGTGAATCCGTTCAAGATGCGGCCGATACCAGCGGCAGACGAGATCAAGCTCGGCCGGCCAGCCCACCGCATTTCGGCGCAACATGCCGATAGTTGCTTCGAATTGCTGCCAGTGTTCGGCCGCCGCTGCCGGCGGTTTGAAACCTCCCAGAGCCTGGATCGGATCGGTCCTTTCTGTCATATGATCGAGGAGGCGCGCCGCCGAACTGGGGCCGATACCGGGCAGTAGCTGCGCCACGCGGAATCCGGCGACGCGATCGCGGATGTTTTGCGCCCAGCGCAGTACCGCCAACACGTCTTTGATATGCGAAGCCTCAAGGAATTTGAGACCGCCGAACTTCACGAAAGGAACGTTGCGACGCGTGAGCTCGACTTCGAGGTTGGCACTGTGATGCGAAGCTCGAAACAAGACGGCTTGCGATTTTAGCGTGATACCAGTTTCCCGGTTCTCCAAAACCTTCTCAACGACATAGCCGGCTTGAGCCCCGTCATCCGTCACGTTGACGAGGTAGGGGCGCTCCGCCGAGACACGTTCCGACCACAGGTTTTTGGTGAACCGCTCGGCAGCGAGATCGATGACGGCGTTGGCCGCAGCAAGGATGGGCTGCGTCGAGCGGTAGTTTCGGTCCAGCGTGATGATTTCAGCCTTCGGGTTAAAATGTCCCGGAAAATCGAGGATGTTGCGCACGGTTGCCGCCCGGAAGGAATAGATCGCCTGGGCGTCATCGCCGACCACGGTCAGTCCGCGCCCGTTGGGCTTGAGCGCCAAGAGAATCGAAGCCTGCAAGCGGTTCGTATCTTGATATTCGTCGACCAGCACATGGTCGAAGCGGCCCGCGACATCGCGTGCAACGGTGCCTTCGATCATCATCTGCGCCCAATAAAGCAACAGGTCGTCGTAATCGAGTACGTTCTGCTTTTGCTTCGCTTCCACATAGGCGCCGAACAGCTTTCGCAGTTCGGCTTCCCATTCTGCACACCAGGGAAAGTAGCTGGCGAGCACTTCGCCGAGCGGTGCTTCGGCATTGACTACGCGCGAGTAGATTGAAAGACAGGTGCCCCTCATGGGGAAACGTTTGTCGGTCTTCGAGAAGCCGAGATCATGTCGAACGAGATTCATCAGATCGCCGGAGTCCTCGCGATCATGAATTGTGAAGGTGCTACTAAGGCCGATGTCGTGCGCGTACTCGCGGAGAAGCCGCGCGCCGATCGCGTGAAACGTTCCAGACCAAGTGAGCCCCTGTGCCATGGGGCGGGTCTTCTCGCCGAGGGCTTGCACTGCGATGCGCTCGACGCGGCGCTGCATTTCAGCAGCGGCGCGGCGGGAAAACGTCAGTAGCATCATCCGGCGCGGATCGGCGCCCAAGACGATCAGGTGTGCGACCCGCGTGGCCAATGTGTTGGTTTTGCCCGAGCCGGCACCGGCGATGATGAGGAGCGGCGGTGCCTCGTCAAACGCGCTGCATCCGTGTTCGACAGCGCGCCGCTGTTCACTGTTTAGCGTGGCCAGATACGCTGCCGCGGTCACAGCCTACCGCCACGTGCTAAGTATTTGTATGTAAGGCTCATTTGTGCATGACGTCTGATTCCATCTCGTAGCACGAAACAAGAACGGATGGAACCGGAGATTGGGGGAGCGCAATTTCACTCGAGCGCGATCCCCAAAACGCTGTCAGTGTGAGCAAGGCCGCCGTAGTCACTCGTTTTGCGCCAAGCAGCAAAGTTGTCGCCTTGACCGCGCGCGCCTACCGGATTTCGGCAAGATGACGGTCTATCGGGTCACGAACGTCACCTCCGCCGTCAAATGTATTGGTTAGGGCAGTGCGCGTACGTTTGCTTAGCGAGCGATGCTTCGCGTCAGCAGGGTCAGCCAGGAGCGACGAGCAACAGTGGCGTTTAGCGTTGGTGCGGATCAGTGTCGGGATCGGACACCAGCGCCAGTGTCGATCTTGCCATCTGTTGAAACGGTGCCAAGTTCAAGGCTGAAGCCAGCGTGCTGGCCAGATCACCGGTTTCGGAACAGCGCTTCAGCGGCTCAGCGCCACAGCGACGTGTGCGGGATTAGCGCCGCTGGTTGCCTGAAGCTGGTCCGCACTGTGCCCGGCGATCTTCGGGAAGATGCCGCATCAGCGCACCACGTCGGCCAGCGTTTAGCGTCATGATTTCGGGGATGACCAGTGATCGCGATAATGACGTGGACCAAATCGGACGGGGCCAAGACTCTTACGCATTACGGAAAGGGAAACGCGATCGAACAGAGTCGCTTCCTCAGTCGGCCCCAAAGCGGTCATGCGCCCTGCTTCAACGAGGTGCGACAGATGACCCGGTCGCGAAAGCGCGGTATCCTCTCGGTCCCGGCAACGTCCGAGAACAACCGTGAGTGATTTGAAGATATATGGGGTTCCTCTATCGCGCGCCTATCGCACGCTCTGGATGGCCAATGAGCTCGGGCTCGATTACGAGAACGTCCCCATCCATTTCGCCGACGGCAGTGCCAAGACGCCGGAATATCTCGCGGTAAATCCGAACGGCCGGATCCCGGCCATCGACGATAACGGGTTCAAGCTGTGGGAATCGATGGCCATCAACCTCTATCTCGCGAAGAAGCACGGCAGCGGATTGTCGCCGAAAACAATGGAGGACGAGGCGCAGGCGATCCAATGGAGCATTTGGGCGATGACCGAGGTGGAGAAACCAGCGCTGGCGGTGCTGCTCCATCGATTTTTCCTGCCCAAGGACCAGCGCGATTCGAAGCTGGCGGATGAAGGCGAGCAGCAGCTACAGAAACCGCTCGCGGTGCTCGATCAACGGCTGGCAACAACCGGTTTTCTAGTGGGCTCGACTTTCACTGTCGCGGACCTCAACGTTGCCTCGGTGCTGTCCTGGGCCCGGATGGGCGGGGTCAACTTGGCAGGCTTCCCGCATGTGGACCAATGGCTGGCTGGATGTCTGAAGCGGCCGGCCGCGGTGAAGGCGAGACCCAAGGCGGCCATGGAGTGACTTGGGCTGTGGATCTCGCCTTCGCCATAAGCGAGTTCTCAACCCTTCCACTTGATGGAGCATCCCGCTGAGGGGGTCTGATCGGCGGGGCCGGGCCCAGTTTCGGCCACCTGCGTCATGGCCTCGAAAAGGTCGCGACGGGCATGTGCCACCGGTTGTATGCGCGAAGCATCGAGCGATACTGTAGCTCGTCCCGTGCATTGAAGCCAAAGAAGTCGGGCGTGCATTGAGCGTCGTAAGCCCTTGCCACTTCCTGCGTGGCGTTGCGCTTGCTGATGACTTGCCGAATTATGATGGTCACTCTGGCAAGTTCATGTTGATGCTTATCGCCGCTTGGATCGCGATGGGTTTCCGCAGACCAGAAATCACCTTGAGAAAGACAGTCCGCAAGTCGCTCTGACCACTTACCGTGAGCGCAAATTCGCACCGATACGATGATGCATGTCTCAATCTATCCCAAAGCTGCCAAAGCGAGCCGCTCATGAATGTTCGCTATCGGGAAAACGGACATGAATCCGTCGATTGTTGAGCCGATAGAACTGGCAACGTCTGCGGCGTAGCCAAGCCCACGCGGAGCGAACGCTACTCCCGCCGATCATCCGCGACCATCCGGCGGGCCTCGCCTATTGAGACTGCTCTTTCGTTGATCTTCGTGCTCACGCGGCCCGCTTTCAATCCAGGGTCGAACGCACGGGACGACGGCGGACACGAGGAAGGATCAGCCCTCTTATTGCTGCCCGCCCTTCGCGCCCAGGAAGCTCTGGCGCAGTTGGTACTTGAGGATCTTGCCGGTGGCGTTGCGCGGCAGCGCTGCGACGAATTCGAGGCGCCGCGGTAGCTTGTAGCGCGCGAGGTGGTCGCTCGCGAAGGCGCGCAGCTCTTCAAGCTTGAGAGTCTGCCCCGCTTTCAAGGCGACGATTGCGACCACCATCTCGCCCCATTGCGGATCGGGCTCGCCGATTACGCCGACCTCGGCGATCGCCGGATGGCGCATTAAAGCGCTCTCAACCTCGGCGGGATAAACGTTCTCGCCGCCGGTGATGATCATGTCCTTGATGCGGTCGCTAATGAAGAGGAACCCGTCCGCGTCGAAATAGCCGCCGTCCCCGGTATGGAACCAGCCGTCGGCGTCGATGGCGAGTTTCGTCGCCTGCGGCAGGCCCCAATAGCCCGGCGTCACGTTCGGGCCGCGTACCAGCACTTCGCCCGCGACTCCCGGTTCAAGGATAGCGCGCCCCTCGGGATCGATCACCTTGATGTCAGTGAACACGGGCGCCTGTCCCGCCGAGCCGGTTTTGGCCTCGCCGTATTCGGACGCGAGCAGCGCGACCAGCGGCGCGGTTTCGGTGAGACCGTAGCCCTGCTGCATTTGCACGCCACGTGCGGAATAGGCCTTGAGCAACGGTAGCGGGCAGGGCGCGCCGCCGACGATGAGCGTGCGCACCGTGGAGAGATTGGCGTTCTGAAAATCCGGGTGCTGCGACATGAACAGAAACATTGCCGGCACGCCGAACATGGTCGTAACGCGATGAACGCCGATGTCGACGAGCGCCCGGCCCGGATCGAACGTGCGATGCAGCACGACGAGACCGCCCTTCTCGAAAGTTCCAAGCGTGAGCACGTTGAGGCCGCCGATATGGAAGATCGGCGCGGCAGTCAGCGTGACATCGTCCAGCTTCAGATCGAAGGTGAGCAGCAGATTGACGTTATTCCACCAGAAATTACCATGGGTTAGCATGGCGCCCTTCGGGCGGCCGGTGGTGCCCGATGTATACATGATCATCGCCACATCGTCCTCGGTGGCCTCGGTTTCGCCAACCGCCGCGGGCGCTGTGTTTGTCCATTCGGCCTCTTTCTCGGCGGACAGAAACGCCTTCAGCGTTTTCAGATTGTCGCAATGCGGCGCGATCGTCGGCGCCAGATGGGCATCGACGATCAAAGCGACCGCCGCGCAGTCCTCGATCATGAAGGCGAGCTCGGGACCGGTGAGACGAAAATTGAGCGGCACGAAAATCGCCCCTAACCGCGCGGTGGCGAACAGCGAAAAGAAGAACATCGGCTGATTGAGGCCGAGGAAAGCGACCCGTTCGCCCCGTCCGACGCCAAGCGCGGCGAGGCGCGCCGCACAAAGCTCGATCTCGGCCTGCATCTGCGCGTAGGTCCAGGTTCGCCCCTCGAAAAGGAGGGCCTTGCGCTCCGGCGTGCGAGAGGCGCGGCGCGAAAACCAATGGGCGAGACCGACGCTGGGTTTCATGACAAAATTCCATCGAGGACGGACGCGTCGGGGGCTGACAGGGGTTCGCAATAGACGACGCGCGGCGGAAACGGCAGCAGCTTCAATTCGTAGGGCTCGCCGACCTCTTCGAGCGCCCGGAGCGCGCGGAATGGGTGGGCGTCGGCGGAATGGTATAACGTAATCATCTTCAGAGCCCCATCTGCCGGCTGGCGAGGTCCTTCATGATTTCTTCCGTGCCGCCGCCGATCGCATTGACTTTCACTTCGCGATAGATGCGCTCGCATTTGGCGCCGCGCATGAAGCCCGCGCCGCCGAGAATTTGCACGCCCTCGGAGGCGCAGAAGGCGAGCGTTGTCGTGGCCTGGTTCTTGAGCATGCAGATTTCGGCGATCGGGTCCTCGCCCTGCTCAAGGCGCCAGGTCAGCAATTCCAGCATCGCCTGCGTCGCCTCGATGCGCTGAGCCATGTCGACGAGCTTGTGACGGATGACTTGATGCTGAGTCAGCGGCTTGCCGAAGGTCTCGCGGTCGCGCGCCCAGGCGATCGCCTCCTCCAGACATAAGCGCGCGAAGGCGGTCGAGGAGGCGGCCATGCCGATGCGCTCGTCGTTGAAATTGAGCATGATGGTGCGGAAACCCGCGTTCTCCTCGCCAATCAAATTGGCGACCGGCACGCGGCAGTTCTCGAAATAGAGAGTCGCCGTGTCCGAGGCCCACCAGCCCATCTTTTTCAGAGGCGTGCGTGCGAGGCCGGGCGTATCGCCCTCGATCAGCAGCAGACTGATCCCGCGCATGCCCGGCCCGCCCGTGCGAACCGCGACGGTCAGATAATCCGCGCGCATCCCTGAGGTGATGAAGGTCTTGGCGCCGTCGACGACAAAGACGTCGCCATCGCGCCGTGCGCGCGTTTGCAGATTGGCGACGTCGGAGCCCCCGCTCGGCTCGGTAATCGCCAGCGCCGAGATCTTCTCTCCGGATAAGATGCGCGGCAACACGCGCGCTTTCATCTCGGCCGAACCGCGCCGCACAATCGGCGGCGCGCCAATGGTGTGGCTGAAGAGGCTCGCCGCGAGGCCGCCCGAACCGCAGCGCGCGAATTCCTGGGTCGCGACCAGGCGCATGAAGCGATCGGCATCCACACCGCCGTGTTCGGCGGGGAATCCGAGGCCAAGCAGGCCGATCTCGGCCGCGCGGGCGTAGAGTTCGCGTGGAAACCCGCCGGCTTCGTCCCATTCGTCGACATGCGCGGCGATTTCGCGCTCGACGAAGCAACTCACGCTCGCGCGAAAGGCCTCGTGCTCAGGCCCGTAGAACGGGCTTTTCCGGGTGCCGGAGGTCGCGTCAAGCATGTGTGAGGCCTATCGCCGTCTGCCAATTGGATCAGGCCGCTGTCACAGCGTCTAGGACCCGGTTTCAGGAAGAGCAATTTTATCAGATTTGAGGCGATCTCGCGCCAAGGCTAGGATGTCGGCCGGAAAACGGCCAGCATAACGAGCGACCAGATCCTCGCCCGTGTATTCGGTAGTGCGGCGTCGACTAAAAGCTTAAATCCATTTGTTCCGACTTTGCCTCGTGTCCATTCGATAAGTGATCGGTACACACCCTTGTTGGCTATCTTCTGGCGGGTGCAGCTTGCTGCAGGCGGCCTGCCATTTTTTTCAGGGTGTTCCGGCTTCAGCCGGGTGGAGGAGCCCGCTTTGATAGGAGGGCCGTGTCATGGCCGTTAAGACCACGCAAAAGGAAACGCGACGGGCCTTCGCTCGACCAAGACGCCCGCGCCCGATCAAGTCACCAACATCCGCGCGCCGCGCGTGATTTCACCCCTCGCGGTCGCCATCGTCATCGACCGAGCTTTCAAGATTGGCGGTCAAGGCTACGGCGAGAACGGCACAGCCAATCCGTCGAGCGTTGCCGCGGAGGCCCTGGGGCAGGCCAGGGCCTCCTAAGCTTGCAGCGTCGTGCTAAGGCACTTCTGAAATTAGCTTCGTCATTTCAGCTTCCGGCCACGCCCGCACGGTTCGCGAACGTAAGTTGCCCATGGATGCTATCGCGAGATTAAATTTGATGATGGCATCGGGGTTCGCCGTTTCAGCGATGACAATCATATCCAACTCCCCGGTGGTCAGATAAATCTTGAAATCAATGCCCAATTTTTTCGCCAGTTCGCGAGCGCCCGCTAATCGCTTAGGTGCATCTTTGACGCTCTTAATTCCCTGATCCGTCCAGCTTCCAAAAATAAAAAACGTGGCCATGGTCGTACTCCCCTTTTAGTGAGCGCCTCCCCGACCAAAATCCTAGCGTATTAGTTGTGACGGTGGAATTACGTTCAACCTTATATTCCTGATTTTTGCCTGACCGGCCGACCATGCCGCTTTGGCGCCAAACCGCTATATTTGGGTATGTGTGGGCGCTTCACCAACAAGATGACCTGGGCGGAAATCGTCGCGCTGTACGGCCTGACGATGAATGCGCCGCCACACAGCTTGCCGCCGCGTTACAATATTTGCCCCACCGACCCGGTGGATGTCGTGCGGGAGGTGGACGGCCGGCGTGAGATGGTGCCGATGCGTTGGGACTTGGTGCCACGCTGGTGGTCGAAGCCGCTTGATGAGTTGCGCGCGTTGACGTTCAGCGCGAGAGCCGAAACAGTCGAGACAAAGCCATTTTTCCGCGACGCCTTCCGGCGCAACCGCTGCCTCATTCCGATGTCGGGCTATTACGAGTGGCAGTATACGCCGAACGGCAAGCAGCCTTGGTAATACACGGCGCGTGACGGATCGGCGCTCACGGCCGCTGGCGTTTGGGATGGCTGGCGCAACCCGGAAACCGGGCGGCCGCTGCTATCGTGCACGATGATCATCACCGAGTCGAACGCCATCGCGGCGGAAATCCATGACCGAATGCCGGTGCTACTTGCGCCGGATCAGTTCGAGATACTCAGCCCGCGACCATCTTGATTGGCAGCGCCTTCGATTTGATAGCTCGACGTCGAAACGCCCCACACGAAACCGGCAAACGATTTGGCGCGAGGCGAAACCGGCAGCCATAATGTGACCCGAAAGGCAAAACCATTAAGTCGTACCACCGAATGGTCGGACGCAGGAGCGGCAAACTGTCCATCGCAAGCCGCCGCTCGCTAAGGGCTTCTAGCTACCTCCGATTTCGTAATCATTGATTTGTCTTAATGAATATTCCGCATATCGGTCTATGTAAAAGGTTTGTAGGCTGGTGTTTTCCATGACATCGGAAAGAATGCGGCTGGCACGTTGACCGAGGAACTGATGCTCCAACAGCATTCCAAAACGGCCCGGCGAAAAGCCCCGCCGGCGCCCGTTATTTGGTTCGAGGAGTTAGGGCAGGCCGACGTGCCCGTCGTGGGCGGCAAGAACGCTTCGCTTGGCGAGATGGGATGTCATCTGACCAAACAAGGCGTCCGAGTTCCGGCTGGGTTCGCCACCACGGCGGATGCCTATTGGCGGTTCGTCGAATCCAACAAATTGACAGAAACGATTGTCCCTTTCCTTGACGACCTCGCAAGCGGCAAGGTCATACTGAGCGAAGTGGGATCTGCAATTCGCCGCGCCTTTTTGCGCGGCGCGTGGCCGGCGGACCTCGCCGAGTCGATCTCGTCGTCGTACCAGGAACTTTGCCGTCGAGGTGGCAAGACCGACGCAGATGTGGCGGTGCGCTCAAGCGCGACGGCCGAGGATTTGCCCGACGCAAGCTTCGCCGGCCAGCAGGAATCCTACCTCAATATTCGCGGCGCCGCCGCGCTTCTTGACGCCTGCCGACGGTGTTACGCCTCGCTGTTCACCGACCGGGCGATCTCCTATCGGCAGGCCAAGGGTTTCGATCACCTGAAGGTCGCGCTTTCGATCGGCATTCAAAACATGGTGCGCTCCGACCTCGGCGGCGCGGGCGTCATGTTCTCGATCGACACCGAGACCGGCTTTGACAAAATCGCCGTGATCAATGCCTCGTGGGGGCTCGGCGAAAATGTCGTACAGGGCACCGTCGATCCCGACGAATACCAGGTCTACAAGCCGCTGCTATCCGACCCGTCGCTCACTCCGATCGTTGAGAAGACCATTGGTGAGAAGGCGCAGAAGATGATCTACGCCGCCGACCGCGACCGGCCGACGCGCAACGTAGCGACCTCAAAGGCGGAGCGAAGCACGTTTGTGCTTGACGACCGTGAAGTCCTGAGCTTGGCGCGATGGGCCTGCGTGATCGAGCGCCATTATGGCCGTCCGATGGACATGGAATGGGCCAAGGACGGTGAGACCGGCGAGTTGTTCATCGTGCAAGCGCGGCCCGAAACGGTGCAATCCCGGCGGCAGGCAAGCACGCTCAAATCATACCGGATCAAATCGAAGGGCCGCACTTTGGTATCGGGGTTGAGCATCGGCGAGGCCGTCGCGATCGGACGAGTTTGCTTGATCGAAAGCCCGCACGCCCTCGATCGCTTCGTCGACGGCGCAATCCTGGTCACACGGATGACGGATCCCGACTGGGTACCGATCATGCGGCGCGCGGCGGCGATCGTGACCGATCACGGTGGACGCACGTCGCACGCCGCCATCGTCAGTCGCGAGCTTGGCTTGCCGGCTATTGTCGGCACGGGAAATGCGACGCAACTTCTGCACGACGAGCAGGAGGTGACCGTTTGCTGTGCCGAGGGTGATCAGGGTTTTGTGTATGAGGGCTTTGCCGACTTTGACGCCGAGGAGCTCGACCTGGCCGGCATCCCGAAAACGCACACTCAAGTGATGCTGAACCTCGCCAATCCGGCCGCCGCTTTCCGCTGGTGGCGGATTCCGGCCGATGGCGTCGGCCTCGCCCGGATGGAATTCGTCGTCAGCAACCACATCAAGATCCATCCGATGGCGTTGGTGCGCTACGACACGCTTGCTGACGAGAGCGCCAAACAACAGATCGCCGCTATCACCCAGGCTTACCCGCAAAAAACCCAATATTTCATCGATCGCCTCGCTCGCGGCTTGGGGCGGATCGCTGCCGCCTATTATCCGAGCCCTGTCATCGTTCGGATGAGTGACTTCAAGACCAACGAATATGCGAATCTGATCGGCGGTGCCGCATTTGAGCCGAAGGAAGAAAATCCGATGCTCGGGTTCCGCGGTGCGTCGCGTTACTATTCGCCGCGCTACCGTAATGGCTTCGCACTCGAATGCCTGACGATTCGCCGCCTGCGCGAAGAGATGGGATTTACTAACGCCATCGTCATGATCCCATTCTGCCGCTCAACCAAGGAAGCGGATCAGGTGCTTGCGGTCATGGCTGAGAATGGTCTCAAACGCGGCGATAAGGGGCTACAAGTCTATGTGATGTGCGAGATTCCCTCCAATGTCATCTTGGCGAAGGCATTCGCCAAGCGTTTCGATGGGTTCTCGATCGGCAGCAACGACCTCACCCAATTGACGCTCGGCGTCGACCGCGACTCCGAGGATCTGGCCGGGCTGTTCGACGAGCAGGACGAAGCAGTGAAATGGATGATCGAGCATGTCATTCGCGAAGTCCACAAGGCCGGCGCCAAAGTAGGATTGTGCGGACAGGCTCCGAGCGATCATCCGGAATTTGCCGAGTTCCTCGTACGGTGCGGGATTGACTCCATATCGGTGAGCCCTGACAGTTTCATCGCGGTGAAGCAGCACGTAGCGGCGGCTGAAACAAAAACTGCTCGCCGCGGCACATGAGTTTACCGCGGGCAGCTTGGCGGCCATGACCGATGTAGGTGTCGGCCTGATTGGAGATATCGGCGCGACAAACGTACGTTTTGCGCTGGTGCAGCCGGACGGCAAATCGACTGCCGCGCGGGTCTACGCGTTGAGCGATTATGCTTCTCTTCCCGAGGCGGTCGATGCGTATCTGACCGATGCGTCGCCGGCGGTACGGCCGGTGCGGGCGGTGTTGGCGGTGGCCGCACCAGTGATCGGCGATCAGATTACTATGACCAATCACGCCTGGACATTCTCGGTCGATGCGCTGCGGCAACAATTCCGACTGAAGCGACTTCTAGTGATCAACGACTTTGCCGCCAATGCGGCTGCGATCCCGCACCTTGATGAAAAGGATCGCATTCAGATCGGCGGTGGCGAGCCGGTCAGTGATGCCCCTATCGGGGTTATTGGGCCCGGCACCGGCCTTGGCGTGAGCGCACTGGTACGCTGGGTCAAGGGCGCGGTGACTATTTCGGGCGAAGGTGGCCACGTCACCATGTCACCGGCCACCGCGCAAGAAAGCGCGATGCTCAATCTCATGCGCAGACGCGACGACCATGTATCGGCCGAGCGAGTGTTGTCCGGTCCCGGACTGGTCAATTTGTACAATGCCATTTGTGAGCTGGCGGGAATGCCGGTCGCGTCCTATACGGCTGAGCAGATCACCAGTACCTTGATCTGGAATAAAGACCCGCGCGCACGCGAGGCGGCGTCGATATTTTGCGCGATGCTCGGTACCGTGGCTGGCAATCTCGCGCTGACACTCGGCGCGCGCGGCGGCATCTACATCGCTGGAGGCATTGTGCCTCGGATGGCATCGTTCTTAGCGCAATCCGAGTTTCGAGCGCGGTTTGAAGCGAAGGGGCGGCTGCGTGGTTATCTGGCGACGATTCCGACTTATCTCATCGTGCGACCGTTTCTTGGCTTGGTCGGCGCTGCGGCGTTGCTCAACGATTGCCAATAAAAGACGAGAGTATTCGGCTGCAAGAGCCGGAACGATCAAATAATCTGCAACTTGACATCGTTGACGAGACGCTCGACGTCTTCTTGCCGGCACAATTCTGTGCCCGACGCGAGCAAAGCGGCCGATCCGGCCGCCACGCCGTAGCGGAATGCGGTTTCCACGGCGTGCCCGGACGCTAGGCTCCAAATCATCGCCCCTAAAAAACTGTCGCCGGCGCCCACAACGCTCACTGGCTTTATCGCGAGCGCTTGCGCGCCCAAAACACAATCGCGGGTTACTAACAGCGCTCCCCGATTTCCGAGCGTGAGCGCGACAATCTCGACCTTTCCGCTTTCGACGAGGGAACGGCACGCCCTGATCCAGTCGGCTTGCGTTTCGAGCAGCTCGCCCATCAGCAGTTTGAATTCGTTTAAATTTGGCTTGATGAGATAAACGCCCACGTCCAAGGCAGCTCGCAAGGCCGGCCCGGAGCTGTCGATGACGATCTTGCTACTCGCAGCTTTGGCGACTTGCGCGGTGCGGCCATAGAAGTCGTGAGGAACGCCCGGGGGGAGACTTCCGCTGGCCACGACAAAGCTTGCCCCCCGGTCGAGACGGCCGAGCATCGCAAGGCAATTGCTCCACTCCTGTTCGCTGAACTGCGGCCCAGGAAGGAGGAACCGGTACTGAGAGCCAGTAGCTTGTTCGAATACCGTGAAGTCCTCGCGCGTTTCCCCGGCTAGCGGAATGGTCAATCCTGAAACACCTTCCTCGTCGAGCAGACGGCGCAGCACTTTGCCGAGCGCACCGCCACTCGGATACATCGCGATGACGTCGGCTCCGAACCGCTTCATGACGCGAGCCACATTGATGCCGCCGCCGCCCGGATCGCGTCGCGCGGCCGCGCATCGCAGCTTTTGAAACGGCGCGACGCGCTCGATCGAAACTGAAATATCAATCGACGGGTTCATCGTGAGCGTGACGATCTCGGCCATTCTCATCTCGCTTCAGTGAACACCGCTCTGAGGTTGACGCGCCGGCACCGCGATCGCTATGCCCAGGCGAACGCCCCGAGCAGCATTCCGATGCGACCTCCTCCCCATAATGGAAGAACCAGCCGGGAATATCCTTTCCGCGCGCGCGAACCGCGTCCGCTCGCCACGCCGTGTCGGTAATAGGTTGGTTCACCGCTCTCGACAGTAGCGCTGCATTGAGACAGCAAGAATTGCAGCGGGTGGCGCACGTCTATTTCATCCAGGAATCTGCCGCCGAGATCGCCAGCATATCGGCGTTTAATCTCTTTACCGATGACACCGAAACCGCAACGGAATCGCACTGGCTTCTCGGACGCCTCGATCATTATCAGCTTGCCCGAAAGCTCCAGCGGCGCCGACATATTGACGTCATCCCAAAAAGGTATTTTGGCTTCTCGGCGCTTGAGCCCTTCCCAAAAGCTCCGCACGCGAGCGAGATCCCGTTCCAATGTCCGGGGCGGAGCGTAGGGTCTTTTGTACGTTTGCACGCGCTAAACTCCCGCAGCGCCTCAATACCGGCGCTTAACCTATCGCTGACGACGGCTCGAGGTTAGAATACCTGGCAACGGACTGCGACACCGCCGAGCGCAAAGAAGCTCCGACTCCCCGCGGTCGGAAGCGGTTAGACGATGAGACACTACCGAAAAACGACAACAAATGGCTTCTGGCCGATGCAGCAACGTTACTGCGTGCCACGAGTGTAAGGGACTAGGCAGCCGGACCAAAATCAAGGCCCCACTCGGTGTCCTTCGCGACGCGGTAGCCGACTGGGAGCGCTACCGCGAGGCCGTTCGATGCGTCCGCTATCAATGATAGCAATCGGCTGCGCAATGATCGACACCGTCAGAACTTTCATAGACCTATTGCGTCCCTATCGGCCGCGGCATCGCCTGCTATGCCCGCCTTGGGCCGTTATTGAACGTTAACGGCGGGATCGAGGTCGAGACGCTAGGTCTTGTGGGCGCGTCAGCGCTCAGACCTAAAGCAGTTTGATTAGCCCATAACCCAAAAGGCCGATCCAAGCCACCGTCGTGATCAAAGCGATTGCCAAGCCCGCTACCGGCCCGATTTGACGCAGGACCGCCGCGATTGGTGTTTGCGGCGCGGTGTTTTGTTCAGGTGGCGCGGTGACAATAACGTTCCTGTTGCTCATAACCGCCTCCATTTCCCGGCGTTACCAACGACAAGCTACTGTTGTGCGATGACCGGGGTTGTGACGTGCATCACAGCGCGCGGCTTTCCCACATAAATTTGAGGCCGAGCCACGAAAGAACTGTCGTCAGCCCCCACGTTTCTGGAGCCAAGCCTCAGATCGAGTGCTTACCCAATTCGTAGCTTCGAAATAAGCCTTGAAAGCATCAATTTGTTCGATTGTGCCGTCGGGCCATTCAGCTTCGACAAGCCAATTCTCGCCGTCAGTTAGAACAACGCAGAAGAAGGGTTTTCGTGCTTCCGACTTCATCGCTACTTTCCACGCCGTTTGCATGTCTGACTGGTCTTAGCGGAGGAAAAGAGCACGCACCGTCGGAACACACTACAGCGCTTCGACATTAAGGTTGACGCTCCGCCAGAGCTCTCTTAACACCGTTATTAAAATGATTGTTATACGAACAGTTGTTCAGGCCGGAGGGCGACACCGATGGCCAAGACGCACCTCAAGCTGGTATCGTCAGTCACCGTAAACGGAACAGTTCCCCCAAGACGGCCACCGAACCGCGAACTTCGCTCGCGGGAATACCTGACTGAAGCCGCGGTCGAGCGGTTGATCGAGGCGGCCAAGGGCAATCGTTGCGGGCACCGCGACGCCACCATAGTCCTGGTGGCGTATCGGCACGGCCTCCGAGCTTCCGAATTGGTCGACCTCCGGTGCGAACAGGTGCATTTCAAAACGGCGACTCTGCACGTCCGCAGGGTGAAAAAAGGCACTCCGAGCACGCATCCAATCCTCGCGGACGAACTGCACGCCTTGCGGCGGCTGTCCTGGCGGTAAGACGCTGACCACAACCGGAACGCTGGTGAACGACGGCGCGACGATGCTTTACCGGGCCAGCAAGACCCGCGCTCGCGCCGTCTCCGCAACCCCGACCAGCTCCGACGGCGCGAGCACTACCGCCAAAACACGTCGCCAAAGGGGGTCAAAATTGGACGCCGATCGAGGGTCAAATTTGGGAGCCGTTTGACAAGCGATTTCAACAAGTCTTCGGTAAATTCGTGTTCCTTTGGTCAAAAGTGGCCGGCGTCTGACAACGCTCAAATAGCATTCTCCGCTCAAAGAAGGTCGAACGAAAAAATGGATATCGCCGGAGCCCTTCGTCCATGACGGTCGGATAATGGAGCATCATCAGACAGATGGGCTTTGTCAGCAGTGGATAAGGCCGCGGTTCACAAACCAATTGACAGTAGCCGAACCGCTCATAAAACGCCTGATGCTCTCTCCGCACGGCCGCGAGAAGATAGTCGGCACCAAAGTGTCGGGCCGCCATTACACAGAGCCGAAGAGTTGCATATGGCAATGTGCGATGCAGCCGAGCAAGATTCGCGTTGGTGACGAAGCGGGTTGAATCAATCAAGACTTTGCCGGCATCGAGCTCGGGTTGCAAATGATCGCAAAAGACTTCTAGGCTGGGAAAGTGGGAACGTTCGCCGGCGGCCACGTGAATACGGATCGAACTGGCTAACTCATTGTCGAGATATAGCCCGAAAAGATGGACATCGCCCGTTTCGTCATAGGCGTCGGAAAACGTCCTGGAAGAATTAGGAGCAATCGCTCCGTCGCGTATATAGGCTTGATAGCGAAGCCGAAAGATTGCTTCGCGTTGCTCGCTCGTATCGGCGAGCCTGCAATCAATTCTATCCAAGAGTGCGGCAACGCGATCTGAAAATTCAGTCTTTGAGACGGCATGACGCGATACAGGCGAACGCAATTGATCCACAAACGCTGCTGCCGGCATAATCAACTTCCCCGTTGGCTCCGGTGCGGGCCAGCAAGAAAGGTTAACAGTTCGTTAACGCCTGCACAATTTCTACCGATTATTAAGGTTAAGCCGCACTTTCGTTTCTTACAAAAAACGAGACAGAATAAGCCGTTAGCCTTCGTAAAGGCTCACGCTACATCCTTCGTAGGCCACACCATCTGCGAGGAAGTCAGAGCGTGGGGAACATATGACGCGCAAAGCAGCTGAAACAAGTCCGATGCCGGAATGGGCCTACCAAGTAAGTAGCCTTGAACCTCGTCGATACTATCTTCGGCGGCAAGCAATTCGAGCTGTTCCTCGGTCTCGACGCCCTCCACAACAACACGCAGTCCCAGTTGTGCGCTGAGCCGCGTCAAGCCGCGCAGCAAGGCCGACCGGCGATTGTCCTCGCCAAGACCCTGCAGGAATGACCGATCGAATTTCACCTTGTGCAAGGCAAAGCTGTGCAAATAGCTGAGGCTCGAATAGGCGGTGCCAAAATCGTCCAAGGAGATTTTCACTCCAAGTTCGGCCAGCTCATGTAGATCGGCGCGGGTCCTCATTGTGTTCTGCAACAGAGTTGATTCGGTTATCTCAATCTCAAGCCGGTTGGCCGGAAGATTCGTTGCGGCCAGCGCCTCTCGAATAAGTGCCGGAACATTGCAACGTTCGAACTGGATCGATGAAAAGTTGACCGCCACGGCAGTATCGCCAGGCCACCGGCGGCACTCTTGGCAGGCTTTGTGCAGCGCTTGATTACCAATTTCGACGATGAGCCCCATTTCTTCTGCGACCGGAATGAACTCTGCTGCGGAGATCAATCCGTGTTCAGCGTGGGGCCAGCGCAGCAATGCCTCGCATGCTACGATCCGTTTGGCTTTCAGATCGAAAACCGGTTGGTAGTAGAGTTCAAATACTTTGCTCTCCAATGCTTGGCGCAAGTCTAATTCAAGGTTTCTGCGCGCCTGAGCATCGGCCTCCATTTTCGCCTCGAACCAGCGCCATGTACCTCGACCCTCGGACTTCGCCCGATAAAGAGCCATGTCTGCGTTTCGCAGAAGCTGGTCTGGGTCGATCCGATCTGTGGCGGCCGCGATCCCAATGCTGGCTGTAACCACGACTTTGTGTCCGTCAAGATCGTAGGAGCCCGCAAGAGCGCCCTGAACGCAGGTAGCGAGAGCTTCCGCCTGAGCGCTGGAAGTAATTGAAGCTTGCAAAATTACAAACTCGTCACCACCGAACCGAGCAATGACATCGGCATCCCGGGCAGCATCCTGCAGCCGGTTGGCGACAGACTGCAAAAGCATATCGCCCCGGGCATGCCCCAGGGTGTCGTTGACCTGCTTGAACTGATCCAGATCAATAAAGTGAATGGCGCACATACTCCCCAGCTGCCATTTCGTCAGGGCGCGTTCCATGCGGTCGCGCAAAATAGTGCGATTGGGGAGCCCGGTCAGAGTGTCAAATCGCGCCAAATTGTTGATCTTATCTTCGGCAATCCGCCGCTCGGTTATATCCTCAATTACAACGACGATCCCGCCATTTTCCATGGGCTGCAAATTGCACTCAAGCGTGCGCCCGTGCTGGGCGTCTATAACGAGAGGAGTGTCATCCGAAAGTGGGTTTTCCAAGCGGTCGATAAGACGCTGTCCGTTGACATCCGAAATCCGGCAAACCTTGACAAGGTTTTCTATCAAGCAGTGCAAACTCAAACCTTTCGGCTCAAAATACGACGGCAATTCCAATTGTTCCTTCAGCTTTCGATTTGAGACTACAATCCGGCGCTCGGAATCCAACATACACAGGCCGTGCGGCATGTTATTTAGTGCAGTATCGAACTGGTTTGCGAGCAATGACATGTCGGTTGCGAGTAACGACATATCTCGCGACGCAATCACCGCGTCGAGTAACGTGCCGCGCAAACTTTCCGCCACTAATTTTATACCGAGAAAGAACGGCGCGAGAAGGCCGGCAAAAATCCAATCAAACGGATTTCCATAAAACAGCAGTGCGGCCGTCATTGGTATCCACGCGCACAAACATTGCACGACCACAAAGCGCGGGTTGCCATAGTTTCGCCCGAAGATGCCCGCCGCATAAACGATCGTCATTGAAAAGCTGACGAGATGGGCATACGGATCCGAGGTGCGGGTGAACGCGACGTAACACCAGATTCCAAGCGACGCGACAGATGCGGCGGCGCCCGCGACATAACCAACCTCCCATTGTCTTCCAGTTTCTATAGTCGTGATGGTTGGGCGCGCGCGAAAGTAAGCGGGCATCAACATGCCACGCGCACAAGCAACAACACTGGTCGCTAGTGCGCAGTACAAAAGAAGGATCTCGCCGGTCTTCCAATATGTGACGAACTCGGCACAAGTAACACACAGTGTCCCTAATAATAGGGTTTGGCCGTTCAAAAAAAGCGAATCGACCAGGGGAAGATAAACTTCCGGTGGCAGCGATTCTTGCTTTCGAACAAGTCGATCCATTTGGAGCGGGGCTCATGCATGATTGCCGGCCGCAGCAGCGTCAGATCGTGCTCGTATCGCGGAAAGTGTATCAGCCGAGTAAATTGGATGCCGTCTAAATTATGTTCGCGGATTAACGGAATCTGTTTCGGCGTCTTCGCACGCAATTATCCATGACCGCCTTCCAAGTGCTAAAAGTAACAGGCCATCGAGCCCTCGCGCACGTCACAAGGCGCTTTACATTCGGCGAACTCGCCAAGCTGCCGGGGACCGGTGTCGCTGCGGGCTCAAGTCGGACACGAGCCATGAGCCCAAATTGGCCGAGTTAAAACTAGTCTAAGCTGTAAGCGACGACAGTAGCACCTGGCTCATGGCGGTATGGTCGGCGCAGAAATCGCTGGCGAAGATAAAGGTCACGCCACCATCAACTCAGCCTTGATCTAGAAGACGGTTGACGTTCTACGTCATCTCGGCGGCCAGATTTCCATCGACATCTACGACGCGCTCAATCTGATGACCACAATTCCCGCAAGTGAAAATCTGTCGCTCGTAACGGAGATTGTAATTTCGGATGTCTTGTTAAAGAAGTGGGCTTACTGCAATTCGGGCACACTGGTCTGTCGTCTGCGCCAAAGCTTCGCGATTTCCGCTGCATGTGTCACGCTCCCGCTGACCCCGCAAGCAAAGTTTAGGAATGTGTCTAGAGGTAGACGAGTATTGGACGCGCAAATGGACAATTTAAGGTGCGCCTAAGTGCTTGCCGACGTGCCAGCACGCGCACCCGAATGACCCTCCTGGGTGCGACCATTCCGAAGGGGTCTTTCCTACAGACGATTTCAAGATTCTGCCTAAAGCCTCGGCTCGGGCCGAGCTTATTGCAGCAGTGCGTCGGTCTGGGAACTGGAGGTCACATTTAAAGCATTAAGTGCGGCGCAGGGTTTGCGAGCGAGACGCGGAGGGCATCATGACAGCAAAGGGCTCTCGCGAATACGCGGCTAAGCACCGGGGTTGGGCGAGACCGCCAAGTCAACCAAGGAGCGTCAAATTTTTCAACAAATGGCGAATGCTTGGCTTGAGGCTGCAATGCGTTGGGAAGTCTTGACCAAACCCGGTCCAAGTCCAACGAAGCGACCAGCGCCCTCGGAAAATGAGCCTTCGCTGAAGCGACGATTCAGGCGGCGCCCCTCTTCAGCATTTTTACCTTCACCAACTCGCCGACTTCGGCCCGCAATTGAAACATCACTGCGAAAACCCAAGTTCGAGCCTCCGCTTCCGCACAACCTAAATTCCTCGCCGTTTGTAAGTAACTCCGTTCCGCCGCGTCAAAAGCAATTGCCCTATTTTTAGCGGAAACATTAGCGATCGTTTGTGCGACTTCGGGAATGCGTGCTACAGCCATTCCTAGAATTAGTGCCACTTCAGCCCTCGACACCATCACTCAGCCTGCACTAACTTGACACAATCCCCAGGGCACGTGGGAACTTGGCCGGTTCTTATTAGACTGCACTGGGATCGCTCGGGTTTGGAAAAAAAGGGAGTCTGGCTATTGTAAGACTTCAAGTTTGATCTTTGCGATACCCCGTTCGGTCATCCCTAGGCTTTCGGCCGCGGCATGCGACACATCAACGACTCGTCCCGGAACGAACGGACCACGGTCATTAATCCGAACCGTCACGGATCGCCCATTAGTAACGTCCGTGATGCGCACCCGCGTGCCGAATGGCAGCGTAGGGTGCGCGGCGGTCATTTTGTGTCCGTCAAATTTCTCGCCATTCGCCGTCTGTGACCCTTCGGTATAGAAGCTCGCAACTCCATACATCGCGCCCGGTGTTCCGGCTTGGCGTTTGTTGATCTTGAAGGCGGTGCGCCCATTCTTCACGATTGAGACTGTACGGTTAGGAGCGAGCAATGCCTGCGGTGTCGCGGCGAGTGATGTGGTTTTGTTAGTGGGGGATTGGGCGCAGGCCGCAAGGGTCACCGCTGTTAGGGCGATGAAAAAGCACTGAACGGCCTTCCGACCACCAAGCAAAGTTTCCGGACAACTGGCGCAAAACATGGCGCTCTCCCCAACCAAGCCGAATCCGATTGGTTGGGCGGGGCAGAAGGGTGGCCAGATGTGAGCAACATCCAGGCGCTATCGATTTTCAGTAACGTGTGGTTTTTTTGCCACAGGAGAACCCAAAATTGGCACGATGACGCGGCGCTTCTCGCCGATGGCGGGAGCATAGGCCAACCCGCTCCGGATTTACAGGAACGAAAAGGCCGACACGATGGTCGGCCCTCTTTATCGCCTTGTGCAAATCTCAGGCACGCGATTCAAGAGATATTCCCATACTAAACGCTTTTTGCCGCGTCGCGCCTTCCGTTCGATTCAGTGCTTTGGCGATTCTTGCTGCGTGAGTTTTCTTACGAGCAAGTGTCTTCAAGGTCCGCACATGTGTTGGTGTCCACGCACGGCGCTTCGATATCCTCTTAGGCATTCAAAACCCCCAGTTTTAGGAACGGTCCCTTGTAGCTGGAAGCTTCTCAAAGGGAAAGCCACGGAGCAAACTTTATTGTTGTAGCTCAGGCGCGCGACCTGTCACGGCGTATGGGCCTTACAAATTTGTTCGCCTGCCAAAAAATGCAGCCCGTCTCTTAGGACCTTGCCGACGTTCAGGGTCGTTTCGGCGAAACACTCGGCACCCGGGTTCGGTGTTGTTCCTAAAGTGAAGCAGTGCTTTCCATAATTGTCCACAGGCTACGTTTGCTCGGGGAGAAGCTTTGATTTCAAATACGTTGCTAAGGGATTGGGCGTTCGTGAGGTTGCGATGAGTATCGTCTTTCACCGCCAACAAGATGCTGTGATAGGCAACAGTGGGACGAAGGAGACGGCCCTAAAACGGTACGAGTCCGAGCGTGACGCTGCGACTGCATCCATCCAACACTTACAGGCCAGCGGGGTAGTCACCAAAGGAGATTGGTTGGAATTTTCGGAAAGGATACGCATCGCTGCCGAGCGATTTCTGAAAGAGAATGACGATGCGTCCATCGTTGAGCCGGTAGAACTGACTGCGGCATAGAGCCTCGCGGACACGACAATTCGCCGATAGGAGAACGACAGCATTGCCGCTTAGGATGCTGCCAATGATCCGGGCCAAAGTGATTTATTACGCACTGTTCGTAGGCGCAGCCGTTTTCACGACATTCGTCGCTCACAACATTCTGGCCATGGTGCCCGCCGTCGCGCATTAAGACCTCGAACGCCACCGGCGAACGGGGGCGACAAGTCAACATCCCGGTTGCGGCGGAGCGGATGTTGGATTTAGCCGTTTCCGGTCAGTAGCATCACGGGGGAGGCCGACCGGCATTCAGTCGTTTTTCGGCTTATTTGCCCTCCTAACGTCGGAACGCCTATCAATCCCAGATCGCCTATCGGTATTGGTTCTCCGCTGACCAATCAGCCGTTTTTTTCCTCTTCTGATCGTGTGTCGATGCCGCTCCGTCGTTCTTTCTTACCGCGTCGCTCTTTGCCTGATCGCTTCTCGCCCTCGCCCATGTGCACCTCCTGAGTTGGACGAACCGCCGCCGTGGCTGATCGACGAGCACTCAGAGCTGAAGCAGTTTAATTAGCCGATGCAAGCCGCACATGGTTTACCGCTCGTGCGGACGGTGTCGTGGGGATTGATGCGCGCTCGCTCGCGCATGCAATGCCAATTTGTATTCACCGCGTCAGCGGCCACGGCCGCCGTTTCGTAGTCGAGGGCATCCGGGATTTTCAGGTAGTTTTCGCCGGGCAGGGAGACAAGCTCCGCGAATCCGCCGTCACGGTGTACGTCGACGTAACCGCCGAAATTCTCGCAGAGTGTTTCATGGCCACTGCGGCACCACCAGCATCTTCCGCATACAAGGTAAAAGTAGACCGCAACGCGATCGCCGACTTTGACGTTGGTGACGCCTTCGCCGACGGCAACGATATCGCCGCCCAGTTCATGACCCATAATTCGCGGCGTTGTGCTGCCGAACCGGCCGCTGCGCATATTCAATAAGGTGAGGCCCACGCCTCCCGCGCCGACCTTAAGCACGGCTTCCCCGTGCTTTGGCTCTGGGGTGGAGCGGTCTTCGATGACGAACGCCTCGCCCCAGTTTCGACCGACGGCTGCTTTCATCTCACTGTAGCTAGTGCTCCGCACTCAACGCATAGAAATCGAAATTCGACGCTGTGGCGCAATGGCCTTGGTCGCTCAGACAAAATACCCTCGCCGGCTGGTTGCGCAACGTGCCCGCGATCAAGACCGCGGCCAGCAAACCGACCACGAGGCAAGCGAGCGTTGATGGGTAGGACATTTGCTTCTCCCCGTGGATGAGGTTTCGCTAGTTTGCAGACTAGAGGGCACGCGCACGCAGGAAGTGACGGAAAGCACAATTCGACGCTTTGCTGCCCAACATCGACGTGCTCGCCGGGCCTGTGCTAACGGTTGGCTTCCATTGCAGCACGCGCCGGCAGGACGATCGGATGGGCGGGCAAACCCTTCTCGACACGACAAAATTGCGCCGCCTGGCGATGCGCATCCGCATGCGCGCGACCGACATGGTCGCCATCCAGGGCTTCGGCTATCTCGGCCAGGCGATGTCGTCGGCGGAGATTTTCGCGGTCTTGTTCGGTGGGACAATGCGCCACGGCCATGACCGCTTCATCGTCTCGCCCGGACATTATGTGATCAGTCTTTATGCGGCGGCGGCCGAAACCGGCCTGCTCGATCCGGCAAAACTTGCGAGTTATGGGGCAGACGGCTCGGCGCTCGAAGCGATCGGCAGCGAGCGCACGCCGGTCGCCGATCTTGTTTGCGGCTCGCTCGGACAGGGGCTCTCCGGCGCGATCGGCTTTGCGCTTGCGGCGCAGCTTGGCGGCGAGGATCGCGACACGTTTGCGTTCCTCAGCGACGGCGAAATGGAGGAGGGGCAAGTCTGGGAGGCGGCGATGTTTGCCGCGCACCGGCGGCTCGATCGCCTGGTGGCCGTGATCGACGCCAACAATTCGCAGGTGGACGGCCCGGTGACTTCGGTGACCACGCTTGAGCCGCTGGCGGAAAAATGGCGCGCCTTCGGTTGGCGCGTCGCCGAAGTGGACGGCCATGACGTCGATGCGCTCGGGGAAGCGTTTGCGTCCCGGCATCACGACGCGTGTCCGCTCGCTATTGTCGCACGCACAGAGATTTTGGGGCGCGTGCGCGCCATTCCGCCGACCGTCGACGGCCATTTCATCAAGCTCGACGGCGACCTGAAAGCGGCGATCATGCGCGAACTGGAGGCGGGCCTTGCGTGAGCCACCTTATCAGACGGTGCTCAAGCCTTACGGCGCAGCCTTGGTCGAGCTCGCCCGGCAACGGCCGGAGATCGTTTGCCTCGGCGCCGACCTGACCCGCCAGACCGAGACCGACTTGTTCCGCGACCAAATCGCCGACCGCTTCGTCAATGTCGGCATGGCCGAAGCCAACATGCTCAGCATCGCC
This sequence comes from uncultured Alphaproteobacteria bacterium, assembly GCA_963747855.1. Lineage (GTDB taxonomy): Bacteria > Pseudomonadota > Alphaproteobacteria > Rhizobiales > Xanthobacteraceae > BOG-931. Next base: position 361,464 of record CAVVGN010000001.1, on the reverse strand, counting down.
GGCGGGCTCGCACGCGCCGGACGCGTGGTGTTCGTCAATACGTTCGGCGTGTTCTGTACGCGCCGCTGCTTCGACCAGATCGCTATGTCGGTGGCGTATCCGAAGCTCAACGTGAAAATCGTCGGCTTCATGCCCGGGCTCTCCAGCCCCGGCGGTCCGAGCCACCAGGCGATCGACGATGTGGCGCTGACGCGCGCGGTGCCCAACATGACGGTGGTCGAACCGGCGGACGCGATCGAGACGAAGCAGGCTGTGGCGGCGATCGCCGATCGTCCCGGCCCGGTTTATCTCCGGCTCAAGCGCGGCGAGATTCCGCTGATCTTCGACGACGACCACCGGCTCGATCTCGACAAGGCGCAGGTGGTGGCCGGCGGCGAGCGCAGCGACGTGTGCATCGTCGCCTCCGGCATGATGCTGCCGGCGGCGCTTGCCGCCGCGCGCACGCTGACTCAAAACGGCGTCGCCACCGCGGTCATCAACGCGCCGGTGATCAAGCCGCTCGACGGTGCCACCATCACCGCCATGGCACGGCGCAGCCGCCTCGTCATGACCGCCGAAAACCACACGATCGTCGGCGGGCTCGGCTCGGCAGTCGCCGAGGCGCTGGCGGAAGCCGGCGTCGGCGCGCCGCTCCGCCGCGTCGGCATTGCCGACACCTTCGCCGAAGCCGGCAGCCGCGAATATCTGTTCGCCAAATACGGGCTCGGCACGAGCGACATCATCGAAGCGGCCTGGCGCGGGCTCGCGATCAATCGTCCGGTGCCGGCGGCGCCGGTGATCGCGGCAAGCCCCGGCGCTTACGCGCCGGTCTAAACGGCGTCGATACCACGAATGAGATCGGCGGCCTTTTCGCCGATCATGATCGCGGGCGCGTTGGTGTTGCCGCTCGTCACCGTCGGCATGATCGAGGCGTCGGCCACTCGCAAGCCCTCGATGCCGTGGACGCGCAGCCGCGGGTCGACCACGCTCATCGCATCGATGCCCATTTTGCAGGTGCCGGCCTGGTGATGATACGTCTCGCAGGTTTGGCGCACCCATTGCTCGCGTTCGGTGCGCGTTTTCGCTTTCGGCCAAAGCGAGCGCTTGCGCCATTTGGCGAACACCGGGCTCTCCAAAATCTCGATCGAGACTTCAAGCGAGTGAGTGAGCGCATTGAGGTCGGCCGGCTCGCTGAGATAGCGCGGATCGATATGAAGGGGCTTGGCGGCGTCGTTGGCGGTGAGCTTGAACTCGCCGCGCGCGATCGGGCGGATGATGCCGGGAGCTATCGCATAAGAGTTCGGCGGAATATCGAGCTCCGGAAGCGGCGGCGCGTTGCACATGAACAGCGGCTGATGATCCGGCGCCGGCAGCCGCGCATCGGTTTTGGCGAACAGGTGCGCTTCGAGCACGTTGTGCCTTGGCGCGGGAATTTCCCGGCTCGCCTCGTGGATGACAAACGTCAACAGGTGATCATGCAGGTTCTTGCCGACGCCCGGCAGATCGTCGTGCACGGCGATGCCAAGCGCCGCGAGATCGTCGGCCGGCCCGATGCCGGAGAGAAGCAGAACTTGCGGCGAGCCGATTGTGCCGGCGCTGACAATGACCTCGCCGGCCGCGCGTGCGGTGTGCAGCTTGCCTTCGCGCTCGTAGACGACGCCGTTGCAGCGGCCGTTTTCGATCACGAGCCGCCGGCTGCGCGCGCCGGTCAGCACGGTTAGATTGCGCCGGTTATGCGCCGGGTTGAGAAAGGCAACCGCGGCGCTGCAACGGACGCCGTCGCGGGTGGTGGTGTCGGTGCAGCCGACGCCGAGCAGATCGGGCCCGGCAAAGTCGTAATTGATCGGATGCCCGGCGCGCACCGCGGCTTCAATAAACACGTCGGTCAGGGGATTCGGCGTGGTGTGGCGGGAGACTGTCAGCGGGCCGCCGACGCCGTGATAGTGTGAGGCGCCGCCGTAATAATCCTCCGACTTTTTGAAGTAGGGCAGCACGCTGTCGTAATCCCAGCCGGCGTTGCCGAGATAGGCCCAGTGGTCGAAATCCGCGCGCGCGCCGCGGATGTAGATCATGCCGTTGAGACAACTCGATCCACCCAGCACCTTGCCGCGTGGCCAGAAAATCGCCCGGTCGAGCGCGCCCGCTTGCGGCGCTGTCGTGAACGCCCAGTCGAACGGCGTATTCCAGAGTTCCCAGGAGCGGTCCGGAGAGGAAATCCTTACGTCGTCGTAGTCGGTGCCGCCGGCCTCCAACAACAGCACGCGGGTCGTGGAATCTTCCGAAAGCCGGCTGGCGACGGCGCATCCCGCGGAACCCGCGCCAACGACTATGTAATCGTGCTCGGCCATGGTGCTCCCCCAAAGCAATCCGCAGTTATGCGGTTGAAATGGAACTATCTCAGTGGAAGGAGGCCGCGATCAAGCGCTTGTCGTCCGGGCAATCGGGGAAACGCTTGCCGAGCCGCTTGGACGACTGCATAGAATAACGGCGCAAGGCGCGCCTCAGGTTGGAGCTGCCAAGGACCGTTGATGGACGAGAAATCCGGCGTCGAAGCCGACTTACCTCCCGCAGTCAGGGAACCGAACGACGGCGAGGGTGTTATGCCCCCGGGGCAGACCGAGCGTGGGGCGAGCATGTTACTTTCGGAAATAGGGTTGGCAGAGTTTGCCGCCGGCGTTTGGCCGACACCGACGCAGCCCAACGAATTTTCGCGGCCGGCCCATCTCCTGGACGTCCTGCCCGCCGCGCTCTACGTCACCGATGCGGCTGGCCGAATTACCTATTTCAACGAGGCGGCGGCATCCCTTTGGGGTACCCGCCCGAAACTTAACAGCGATCAATGGTGTGGTTCCTGGCGGCTTTATTGGCCGGATGGCACGCCTCTGGCGCACGACGAATGCCCGATGGCGATCGCGCTGAAGGAAGGCAAGCCGAACCGCGGCCGCGAAGCGATAGCGGAACGGCCCGACGGCACGCGCGTGCCGTTCATGGCGTTCCCGACTCCGTTCCACGACTATACCGGCACGCTGGTCGGTGCCGTGAATGTGCTGGTCGATATGAGCGAGCGGCAGCGCGCCGAACGCATCAGCCGCCGCCTGGCCTCGATTGTTGAATCGAGCGATGACGCGATCATCAGCAAAGACCTCAATGGTATTATCGCGACCTGGAACAAGGCGGCGGAGCGCTTGTTTGGCTACGTCGCGGATGAGATGATCGGCAAGTCAGTCACCGTCCTGATCCCGCCGGAGCGCCACGACGAGGAAGCCGATATTCTCAACCGTATCCGCGACGGCGAGCGTGTCGAGCATTTCGAGACGGTGCGGCGGCGCAAGGACGGTACCTTGGTCAACATTTCGCTGACCGTTTCCCCGGTCACTGACGAGACCGGAAGAATAATCGGCGCCTCGAAAATCGCGCGGGATATCACCGACCAGAAGCGTCGCGAGGCGCAGATCAGCCTGCTTGCCCGCGAAGCCGATCACCGCACCAACAATCTGCTGGCCGTCGCGCAGGCTACCGTTCATCTCACCCAGGCCGATACAACGGCCGGGCTCAAAGCGGCGATCGAAGGCCGATTGCGGGCGCTTGCCAACGCCCATTCGCTTTTGGCGCAAGCGCGCTGGGCCGGCGCCGATCTGCGCGAACTCGTGGCGGAGGAGCTGTCGCCTTATTTCCGCAACGGCGATGTGCGCGCGCAGATGGACGGGCCAAATTTGTTGCTCAAGCCGGAATCGGCCCAGGCGATGGCGATGGCGCTGCACGAGTTGGCGACCAACGCCGCGAAATATGGCGCGCTGTCGAAGCCGGCCGGGCGGGTCAACGTCCGCTGGTCGGTAGAAACCGGCCGGCGGCTGCACCTGATCTGGGAAGAGAGCGACGGTCCCGATGTAAGTCCGCCGACGCATGAAGGGTTCGGCACGCGCGCGATCAAGCGGATGATCGCGCAGCTCGACGGCGAGATCACGTTCGACTGGCGTGTCGAAGGCGCGCGGTGCGACGTTGCCATCGCGATTTAGGCGGCACCCGCTTCACGAATGCGCTTCGCTGTCGAGATGCGCCATCTGCGCCGGGTCGTAGCGTGTGCCCGCCGTCAAGCCGGGCGACACGGCGGCTTCGATCCGCGCAAGGTCGCGCGCATCCAGCGAGAGTTCGAGCGCGCCGATCGTTTCGTTGAACTGATCGCGGCGGCGTGCGCCGATCACCGGCACGATATCGTCGCCGCGCGAGCGCACCCACGCTAGCGCAAGCTGCGCAGGCGAAGCTCCCTTTTCCTCGCCGATCTGCCGCAGCGCCTCGACCAGGCGCAGATTTTTTTCAAGATTGCCCTGCTGGAAGCGTGGCATGCGATTGACGCGGAGATCGCCCTTGCAGTCGGCGGGGGGTGTCCGTCCGCTCAACAAGCCGCGTGACAGCACGCCGTAAGCGGTGATGCCGACGCCGAGTGCCCGGGTGACCGGCAGAATCGCGCCCTCAATGCCGCGGCTCATCAGTGAATATTCGATTTGCAGATCGGTGACCGGATGCACCTTGTGTGCGCGCTTGACGGTTTCGGCGCCGACTTCCGACAGGCCGACGTGGCGGACATAGCCGGCGTGGATCATGTCGGCGATGGCGCCGACGGTGTCCTCGATCGGCACCTCGGGGTCGAGCCGCGCGGGGCGATAAATGTCGATGTAATCGGTGCCGAGCCGCCGCAACGAATAGGTCAGGAACGTTTTCACCGCCGTCGGACGGGCGTCGTTGCCGAGAAACGCGCCCGCCGGATCGCGCAACGCTCCGAATTTGACCGACAGGATGTAATTGGCGCGCGGCACGCCCTTGAGGGCCCGACGGATCAATATCTCGTTGTGTCCCATGCCATAGAAATCGCCGGTATCGATCAGCGTGACTCCGGCATCGAGTGCGGCGTGGATTGTGGCGATCAACTCGTTCTCGTCCGCCGGCCCGTAGACGCCGGGCGACATTCCCATGCAGCCGAGGCCCAGAACCGCGACCTCGGGGCCGGTGCGGCCAAGCTTGGTCTTGCGCATATTTTTCTTCCTGCTGCTATGCCGACCGATGATCGGCAGCTCGATCTCGGCGTGCAGTCCCGCTAGCGAATAGTGATGGTTCAGCCTGTCGAAGGGATCGAATTATACCCAAATTCCTTCGCAGCGACGTACGATAAGCGGCGGGCTTTTGACGTGAAATGTTTGCTTTCCGATTTTGTTCCCACCTTTGGCGATTCGGCTCAGGGTCCGGTAATTTGATATGCGAAGTACCAGGAAAACAAATTGGTAGTTGAGGCATTCTGCAGGCCGGTGCCGACGGAGGCGAGCAGGTGGTTATGATTGTCGAAATCGTAGATCGCGCCGATGTTGAAACCGGTTGTCGGTCCGGTGGCGGCCGGGTCGGTGCTGCCGAACGCGACGGTAGCGGTCTGATGAAAGACTTCGGCTCCTATGGCCAATTGCTTGGTTACCTGGCGCTGTAGCAACCAGCCGGCCTAAACATAGTCGCGATCGGCTGTGCCGTTGCCGTGGTTGATCCAGTAACCCCCGCCGCCATAGGTCGTCCAGTCGCCAAAGCTCTTCTGAATCCAGACGGGAAAGTAGGCACGAACGTGGCCGGCGCCGAGGGCGCGGCTTTCGTCCCCCGTCGGTAGCTCGACGAGAGGGTAGGCGCCGACCATGGGACGCGCGCCGTTCTTGTCCTCGTCGATGAAGCGATATTTGAAGCCGAGTTCGGTATCGCCTTAGCCCCATTGCGCCGGGCCGCCGGGGCTGTCGAAGGTAAATGGCGCAACGATGTGCACTTGGCCATTGGGAATAACGCCGTAGTTGAATTCAAAACCCGGCGCGATTCCCTGCGTGTCGCCGCGCATTGCTGTGCCGGTTGTCAGCGTGTAGAATTCGAAATGCTGACACGAAACCGGCTCCGGGTCGTCGGTTTGAAATGGCGGTCCCGCCGCGACGCGGTCAATCGAAAGGGCGAGTAACGCGGCAGCCGTCGCAGCAGCGCTAATGACGACGCGGAACCGCGCTGGCATAAAGACCTCAGTCGCAGGTAGCATAAACATAACAGGCGCAACGCTTTAGGGGAAAAGCGCGAACTGTGCTGCCGATCACATTGTGACGTCGGGGAGAAGTATACGACCGCCGGGGAATGGAGCGAGCCATAAGCACAATCAACATCAGCGTCCCCACCACGTATCGCGCGTATCATGCGTCGCGGAAGCGGCAGTTCGGCTACTGGCAGCGCGTGCGATCGCGTCACGAACTCTCAAGTTTGAGCGAGATGGATCTGAGTGACATCGGCTTGTCGCGCAGCGAAGCGGAATTTGAATCGTCGAAGCCTTTTTGGCAGAAGTGACGGCGGCCCGTTTGCTTTGCGCTGGGGTCTGGCGTTAGCTGCCCTCGCGAGAAAACATTCGCGAGACAGCGATGCCCACAATCAGCAGCACCGACGGCACCCGACTTTATTACGAGGAAGCCGGAACCGGCACGCCGATCGTGTTCGTGCACGAATTCGCCGGCGACTACCGCACCTGGGAGCCGCAGATGCGGCACTTTTCCCGCGCGCATCGCTGCGTCACGTTTTCCGCGCGCGGTTATCCGCCCTCCGACGTGCCGAGCGAGGCTGCGCGCTATGGCCAGGACATGGCGCGCGGCGACGTCGTCGCGATCATGGACGCGCTCGGCATCGACAAGGCGCATGTGGTCGGCCATTCCATGGGCGCCTATACCGCGCTCCACGTCGGCATCCGCCACCGCGACCGCTGTTCCTCGGTGACCGCAATCGGCTGCGGCTGGGGCTCGGTGGCCGATCCGGCGGAGCGCGAGGCGATGCGCAAGATCGCGGCCGCGACCGGAGTGATGTTTAGCGAGAAGGGTATTGCCGAAGCGGCGGCGATCTACACCGACAATCCGACGCGCCTGACGCAGAAATACAAGGACCCGCGCGGTTACGCGCAATTCGTTCGTATGATGTCGGAACATTCAACACAGGGACATGGGCTCACCATGACGATGGTGCAAGCGCGGCGCCCGACGTTATGGGACATGGAAGCGGATCTGCGGGGTTTCGTGCCGCCGCTCCTGGTCATCGTCGGCGACGAAGACGAAAGCTGCCTCGACGGCAGTCTGTTTCTCAAGCGCACCGTGCCCACCGCCGGGCTTCTGGTCGTTCCGCGCACAGGGCACACCATCACCAGCGAGGAGCCGGCGGCGGTCAACGCCGCGCTCTCGGATTTTTTTGCCGCCACCGAAGCCGGCCGCTGGCTGGCGCATCGGCGGCCGGCTTGAGTGCTTAACCGGCGTGGCGATTGAGGAAGTTCGACGTCTTGGCATTGAAATCGGCGACGTTCTCGTAAATAGCGGCGTGCGCGCAGTCTTCGAATACCAAAAGTTCGCTGCCTTTGATGCCGTTTTTCATCGCGTCGGCGAACCGGGTCGAGCACACGATGTCGTGGCGGCCGAAGGTGATCTGGGTCGGCGCCTTGATGCGCGGCAGTTGCGCTAGCGCATCGTGAGCGAGCACCGCACTCGATTGGCTGATGAGCGCGTCATAAGGCTGCTTCGGCCGGCTGCGCACGAAAGCCGCGAGTTGGTCGATATAGTCGGGTTTGGCGGCATAGAGTTCAGGCGTGAAGCACCAGGGGAAAATGCCCTGGATGACCATTTCCGTGACGCTGCCGAGGCCTTTAGCGATGCTGCGCCAGCCTTCGACCACCGTTTTGAGAAACGGATCGGACCTGGTCCAGCCGCTGTGCAGCGATAGCGTTTTGACCCGCTGCGGATATTTGCCGGCGAGCCACATACCGGTGGCCGCACCGAGCGAAACGCCGGTAACATGGGCGCGTTCGACGCCGATCGCCTGCATCAGCGCGGCGATGTCGTCGGCGAACAATTCCATCGAATAGGCGCCCGCCGGCTTGTCGGTTTCGCCCGCGCCGCGCGGATCGATGCTGAAGCAGGTGAAATGCTTGGCGTAGTCGGCCACTTGAAACGCGTAGCAGGCGTTGTCGGCCGCGAGAAACGGAATGAGCAGGAGCGGCTCGCCCGCTCCCTGTTGTTCGTAATTGATGGTAATGCCGTTCGCCTTGACCTTCGGCATGGGAACCTCCCGGTGTTGTGGCTTTTTTCACAGAGCCGTTCGACGAAGCCTATAGTCGGCGGTGCAACGGGGTCAACGGACAAGAAGTGCCGAGCGTGATCCGTCGTTCACTATACCGAGAGTGGGTCTGTACGGCGCGCGATCCCGGCCGGCGTGTGTGACATGAACACGACGAACGCGACCGCGCAGAAGACCGTGTCGTTCGTGGCGCCGTTCCGGCACGCCGCGTTCACGGTCATCTGGACGGCGACGCTGGTCTCCAATGTCGGCGGCTGGATGTACAGCGCCGCTTCCGGCTGGCTGATGACCAGCCTCAATCCAGATCCGCTGATCGTGGCGCTGGTGCAGGCGGCCAGCACGTTTCCGATTTTCCTGCTTGCGATGCCCGCCGGCGCGCTCGCCGATATTTTCGACAAGCGCAAATATCTGCTGGTGGTCGAATCGCTCTACACGGCCGTTTCGGCGGTTTATGCGGCGATGGTTGGATTTGGTCTGGCTACGCCCGGCAATCTCCTGCTGTTCACGTTGTTGATCGGAGCTGCCGGAGCGTTGACGGCCCCGGCCTGGCAAGCGGTCGTGCCGCAACTTGTCCCCAAGGACGATTTGCCCGCGGGCATTGCCGCCAACAGCGTCGGCGTCAACATTTCGCGGGCGCTTGGTCCGGCGCTCGGCGGCGCGGCAATTTCCGCGTTCGGCATTGTTGCGCCGTTCCTGGCCAACGCCATCGCCAATCTCGCCATTGTCGGCTCGCTCGTTTGGTGGCGTTCATCGCGTCGGCCAAGCTCGCTATTGCCGTCGGAGCGGTTCGGCCAGGCGATTTGGGCCGGGCTTCGCTACGCGCGGCATAATTCCCACTTGCGCGGCACCTTGATGCGGTCGGTCGGGTTCTTTCTGTTCGCCAGCGCTTATTGGGCGCTGCTGCCGTTGGTCGCCCGCCAGCAGATCGCGGGGGGACCAAGCCTGTACGGCATCCTGCTCGGCTTTATCGGCGCCGGCGCGGTCAGCGGCGCATTCTTTCTGCCGTGGCTGAAGTCGAAGCTCGGACCAGACCGGCTGATGGCGCTGGGTGCGCTCGGCCAGGTGCTGACGATGCTCCTCTACGGCGTCGCGCGCGAGCCGGCGATCGCCGTCGCCGCGAGCCTGATCGCCGGGGCGTCGTGGATCGCGGCGCTCGCGACGCTTGGCGTATCGGCGCAAGTCGCGCTGCCGGAATGGGTGCGGGCGCGCGGTCTGGCGGTTTATACGACGGTGTTTTTCGGCTCGCTCACGCTCGGCAGCGCGGCGTGGGGCGAGGTGGCCGAGTGGGTCGGGCTCTCGTCCGCGTTGTTCCTCGCCGGTGGCGGCGCTGTCATAGCGATTCCGCTGACCTGGCGCTGGAAACTGCAAACCGGTGCCGGCCTCGATCTTACGCCGTCGATGCATTGGCCGGCGCCGGTCACGAGCCAAACCGTTAACGTCGATCGCGGGCCGGTGCTGGTGACGGTCGAATATCGCATCCGCCCGGCCGATCGCGCGGCATTCCTTGCCGCGCTCGCCAAACTGGAGCACGGGCGGCGGCGCGACGGCGCCTACGCGTGGGGCGTGTTCGAGGACGCCGCCGAGGATGGCCGCATTCTCGAAACCTTCCTGGTCGAATCGTGGATGGAGCATTTACGCCAGCACGAACGCGTCACCAACGCCGATCGTATCGTGCAGCAGGCGGTGCAGCGGTTCCACCTGCACGGTTCGCCCAAGGTAACGCATTTCATCGCGCCGGATGACGGACGGTGAGTCGAGCAAGAAGATTAGATCACGACCCGGCTAGAGACCGACGCAATGGCCGCCAACCAAGTGTTCGCCGGGCGGACAAGTCATCGTCGGTGGTGCCGAGGTCTGGCTGCCGTTGTTGTACGTAGATGCGGCCCCGTCGTTCCAATTGGTCGGGTCGTCCTCGCGATGGCGGCGGATCAGCGTCTTGTCGGTACGGCCGAAGTAAACGCGCAGGCCGCCCCAAACGCCATGATAAGCGCCGTCGCCAACGCGGCCTTCGACGAACAACGCACTCATGACGCCGTGGCTCATCGGCACGCCCCACTCGCCGCCGCGCGCCAGCGCATTCCCGCCGTCCAGATAGCGGTGCCCGGCGTAAACTTGGAGATTGTCGAGTGGATAATAGGCAAGATTGATCTGATCAAAGAAACGCGTCGGCACGCTAAAGGTTTGAATGACCGTTCCCACGGTACCGGACTGCGCGTTGCCGACTTCGAGGCCGGCGACGCCCGCTACCGTCAAGCGACCATTGTACCATTCCGCTTCAGGGGCACGATGCGCGGCGCGGACGCCGCCGAACTCGTTCCATTGGGTGAAGTCGCCATACGCGCCGAGCAAACCCTGGGCCGGGTTGCGCAGAACAAATGGCCGGCGACGGTGCCGAGAAAGCGCCCGTCGAAACCCGCGGCGGCGCCATCGGTCTGGGCGCCATTCACAGCCAAGCGGAACCGACAATGAGCCCATGCCGCCGTCATATTGCTGACCGCCGAATATGCCGCCGAACCCGGCAAGTTCGCCGTTGATCCCGTCCACCGCCTGGATGCAATTTTGCGCGGGCGATTTTGTAAGTACTGGCGCGTCGGCGCCGGAGACCAAGCAAATGCCCGCGGCAACGAGGTACCACTCACCCGAGCGCGACGGCCGCCCCCATCGGCAACGGGTTACTATGCAGCGATCGTACAGAAGGTGAAAGCAATCCACGAAACCAGGCTGTGAAACAACCGAACAAAATGAGGTCGTGTGCCAGTCGTGCAACAGTGGTCGTTTTCGCCAGCGATACCGGCTGTTTAGAGTGTTTTCAGCGAGGCAACGGGTGTCCGTCAATTGGTCTGGTCTTGGCCATCGCGCGCGAGACGTGACATTCCGCAACGCGACAGTGGGTCCGCCATTCCGTCCTAGCTCCGGTGTCGCCGGCGATTCAGGCCAAATAAAAACGCCGGCCGCCCGGGATCGGGCGGCCGGTTTACAAACGAGCGTAGCGCCGCGATTTAGCCGAGGAAGCCAACCCGCTCCTGCTCACGCGCGTCGGCTTCAGTCTTCGGCTGCGCCGGCAGTTGCAACACGGTTGTCGCCTGACCTTCGCACAGAAGCGTCAGCAACACGGTGCGCCCGTCGGGAAATTCGAGGGCGTCGTGATGCGCGGCCAACTTCTCTTTGTTGACTTGGCGGAAAATGGCGGTCTGGTGGCTTATCGTCTTGGTCTTCCAGCCCAACAGACCGGCCGGCAAGCAAGCAACTTCGCCGGCGAATGCCAATTCCGTTCCGGGTAACAAGCATACAGCCATGCCGAGATCGTCGGAGGCGGCGAAGCCACGCGTTCCAGTGCCGAAGTCACGCGTAACCAGCTTGTCGCCGACTTTCGCGGGTCGTGAGCGCACGCTTTGGAGGCTAAAGTCACACATGGGTGACTCCTTTCTTCCCGGCGTGTCATCCGGGGTTTTGCAAACCCCCCACTACCCTCAGACGATAAACCTCAAGCAAGAACAGTGCCGTCATTGCGGCACGGCAGATATTCGACCGCAGGAGCATGTCGCAATTAGGGCTTTAGGTTGCCTTCACGCGCCGATCAGTCGGGTGCCTTGCTATTTTCACTGCCGCTGCGACGCCAACGCGTTACCTCGCCGAACGTTCGGCCGGGGCGCATTTTTTCATCGGCGTGCCCAGGATGAAGGCGAGGTGCGGCCCGGCCGGTACTCAGTGGCCGATGGCCGCTTCGCCGCCAGTCGTATCGATGCGGCGGATCACAAGCAGCACCAGCGGCACCAGCACCGCCGCGACGACGGCCCAGGTGAAGAAAATATCTATATAACCCATCAGCGCGGACTGATCGGCGATGGTCTGGCCGATAACGCCGAGCGCGCGGCCCTGTGCGGCTTCCGGCGAACCGAACTGGCTGAAATACTGCGTCATGTTGTGCAGCGCCGACTGGTATGCCGGCGACGACGGATAGATATTTTCCACCAGCCGGGCCTGATGAAATTGCGAGCGCTGCACTAACTCGGTGTTGGCGAGTGATACGCCGATGCTGCCGCCGAGATTGCGCGCAACGTTAACCAGCGCCGAGGCCTGGCCGGTCTTTTGCGGCGCCAGCCCCGTGTAAGCGACCGAGTTGATCGGAATGAACATGAACGGCATGCCGACAGTCTGGAACACGCGGATGGTGGCGAAGTAGCCAAAGCTCGCGTCGGGCGTCAGTGACGTCGACGCCCACATCGCCACCGCGATGATCGAAAATCCGATGGCCATCCAGTATTTCGGCTGCATGCGCGGAATGATCTGGCCGGCGAGCGGCATCATCAACAGCATCGCCAGCCCGCCCGGCATCATGGCCAGCCCCGACAGCATCGCTGTGTAGGGAAAGTTCGACTGCATCAGTTGCGGCGTGATCTGGTTGGAGCCGAACAGCACCGCGCCAACCGCCAGCATTGCGATGAAGGCCATGCCGAACTGGCGCTGGAACAACAGTCGTAGATCGACCACCGGATTCTGATGGGTCAATTCCCACGGAATGAAGAACAGCAACGAGCAGCCGGAGATCAGAGCGCAAATGACGATGAAGCCCGAGCGCCACCAATCGTCGATCTGGCCGCGGTCGAGCACGAGTTCGAGGCCGCCGAAGATGAGCGCAATCAGGACAATTCCGACCCAGTCGATCTTGAGCCCGCCCGCGAGCCGCTCGCGACGCTCCTGTTCGAGTACTTCCGGCTCCTCGACCAGCCAGTGGACGAGAAAGAGCGAAAGAATGCCGAACGGCACGTTGATGAAGAAAATCCAGTGCCAGGAGTAATTGTCGGTGATCCACCCGCCGATGGTGGGCCCGACGGTCGGGGCGACAATCACGGCGATGCCGTAGATCGCAAACGCCTGCGGGCGTTGCCGCGGTGAGAACGTATCGGCCAGCATCGCCTGTTCGCTGGTCGGCATGCCGCCGCCGCCGAGGCCTTGCAGGATGCGGAACACGATCAGCGCGTTAAGGCTGGTGGCAAGCCCGCACAACAGCGACGCTACCGTGAACAGCGCGACGCAGATCATGTAGAAACGCTTGCGGCCCACGACGTTCGACAGCCAGCCGCTGACCGGAAGCACCACCGCATTGGCGATCAGGTAAGTGGTGACGATCCAGGTGCTTTCGTCGACGCTGACCGCGAGACTGCCGGCGATGTAGCGCAACGCCACGTTGGCGATGGCGGTGTCGAGTACGACCATGAAGGTGGCAATCGACACGACAATGGCGATCAGCCACGGGCTGCGATCGCCCGCCGCGGAACGGCTCATGCGGCCGGGAGCAGGCCGCTGGTCGCTCATTTTGTCCGCACCGTCGGCACGACCGACATGCCGGGCCCGAGCAGTACGTCAGGCGGCTGATCGAACACGATCTTGACCGGCACGCGCTGCACGATCTTGACGTAGTTGCCGGTAGCGTTCTCCGCCGGAAGCAGGCTGAACGCGGTGCCGCTGCCGGCCTGGATGCTGTCGACGTGGCCTTTGAATTTCTTATTCGGGAAGGCGTCGATCTCGATGTCGACCGGATCGCCGGGTCGCAACGTCAGCAACTGCGTCTCTTTGAAATTCGCCGTAATCCAGATATTGCGCGGCACGAACATCATCAGCGCTTGCCCGACCGCGGCGTAGTTGCCTAGGGCTGCGGTGAGCCGCACCACGCGGCCGGCTTCGGGCGCCGTCACTGCGGTGCGCGACAGATTGGTTTCGGCGATCTCCAATTGCGCGGCGGCCTGCTCTTTTTGCGCTCGCAGCACCGGGAGCTGTTTTTCCGTCGCGATCGCGTTGGCCTGCGCCGCCGAATAATTGGCTTGCGCCTGGCGCAGCCCGGATGCGTATTGCTGCGCCTGCTCGACCGTCACCGCTTCCTTTCGCACCAGCTCGGTGTAGCGCTCCTCCTGCTGCTGGGCGAAGGTGAGGTTGGCCTGCGATTCGGTCGCCTGTTTCGCGGCCTGTTCGATGCGCGCCTGTTGCGCGGCGATTTGCGCATCGATGTTGGCGATGTTGGCTTTAGCCTGATCGAGCTGCGCCTTGTAGTCGCGATCGTCGATCCGCACCAGCACCGCACCAGCCTCGACCAGCTGGTTGTCGGTCACCGGCACGTCGACGATGGCCCCGCCGACCTGCGAGCTGACCGACACGGTGCGGGCGTCGATGAACGCGTCATCGGTCGTTTCATAGCCGCTGGTGTTGATCCACCAGACCACGATCGTGACGATCGCGGCGATGATGAGCGCGGTGACGACGAGCACGGTGCGGCGCCGCCGTGCCAGCCAATCGATCCATGCCTGCGGCTTGCGCGGCGGCGCGATCGCCGGCCGTCGTTCACGGCCCGGCACCGCGTCCTGGCGGCGATCGTTGTCAGTGCGCTGATCCATAATCGGAATAAACGTCCGGCGCGCTCAATGGGTTTCCGCAAGCTCCGCTTTGGCGGAGGGGATATCAAGCGGGCAATTCCCGGACCATTGTTTAGCCGGTAACGGCTGTCGAAACCAGTCTAAGAAGGTGCCGGGGCAGGGTGCGCGGCGGCGGTGAACTTTTTGCAAAACTCGTCAAGTTCGGCGGCATTGATGTCGCTGACCGCCCAGAAATCGAGCCCTTCGTCGGTCCAGTGGCGGACGTTAAAGCCGTGACGGATTTCGCTGCCGGCTCGCGCATGCTCGCCTGCCGGATGGCGCGCGACGAACAGATTGATTACATGGTGGCGGCGCCGATAGACCAACGCAGCGGCGGTCTCGCCGTTGACGTCGTCGAGCCGGCCGCCGATCAGCGTGAAGCCTTCCGCGGTCAGGTCGACCACCGGCGGCGCAACGTCGAGCTTGCCGTTGAACCACGGCTTGACGTTGTGCTGGTCGCTGGTTTCGACGTCGGTCAGGTGGCCCGGTTGCAGCGATCGCAAGTGCGCCGAGACGACTTCGCTCGCGATCTTCTGATCATGGTCGTCGCGCACGACGGCAATTAGGAGGGTGCCGGCGACGGCGGCCGAAAGCGCCGTGCCGATGCCGAAACCGCCGAAGAAAGTGCGCCAGCTTGTTTGCCAGGCTTTGCTCAGACTGGGTGCGCGCGCCGCCGGCGCTGGGATTGCTGCTTCGATGCGGCGGCGCAAATGCGCGGGCGCAGCCTCTTTCAGGCGCGCCGCGGCCATTGCGTCGCGCATCGCGCCGAAGGCCTCAAGTTTCCCGGTGCAGGCCGGGCAAACCGCTAGATGAGCCTCGACGTCGCGCGTATGGCCGGCGTCAAGCTCGCCGTCAATGAGCGCGTGAAGCAGCACTTCGGATTCTTCGCAAGTCATCTCGATATTCCCTCTTCGACATTCCATGCCGAGCGGAGCATGGCGCGCGCGCGAGCAAGCCGCGACATGACCGTTCCGACCGGCACCCCGGCGACGCCGGCGATTTCGCCGTAAGACAACTCATTGATCTCCCGCAGCACGATGACCTCCCGGAACGGCTGCGGCAGCCCGGCAACGAGCCGGTTGATCGTCTCGTGGTCGTGCCGGCGTAACAACATCGCCTCCGGCGAGGCCTGCGGCTCCTGCCACATCGGCGTTTCACCCATTTCCGGATCCACTGCGGCATTGTTATGAGGCGCCGGCTGATTGCTCCGCCGCGCGAACTCGGCCCGGCACACGTTTCTCAGGATCGCCAGCAGCCACGGTTTCATCGCCGGGCCGCGATAGCTGTCGAAATGGCGCAGTGCGCGCAAGTAACATTCTTGCACCGCATCTTCGGCGTCCATTTGATCGCGCATCAGATAACGCGCCAGCGTGTAAACGTCGTCCAGATGCGGCAGCGCGGCGTCGCGAAAACGTCGCGCTTTATCGGGGTCGACCTCTGCTGACATCTGCTCCCGCCCGGCTACCCAAGCCGCCGCAGTAATTTGCTGCGTCCGATCGAGCATTAATGCGCTT
This sequence comes from uncultured Alphaproteobacteria bacterium, assembly GCA_963747855.1. GTDB lineage: Bacteria > Pseudomonadota > Alphaproteobacteria > Rhizobiales > Xanthobacteraceae > BOG-931. Next base: position 345,452 of record CAVVGN010000001.1, on the reverse strand, counting down.
CGGTGCCGCCCGCGCCTTCTACCACGACCGTGCCGGTCATGTGTGGATGCAGCGAGCAAAAATAGTCATAGGTCCCCGGCATGGTGAACGTGAACGAGTAGCTGTTGTCGGTATCCAGCACTTTCGATCTGAACGCTTTGCCGGTCGCCGCCACCGCGTGCGGGATATCGTCTTTGTTGGTCCAGGTGACGGTGGTGCCGGTTTTCACGGTAATGCGCTGCGGATTGAAGGTGAAGTTGTCGATCGTGACCATGGCCGGCACGTCCTGTGCGCGCGCGCCGAGCAAAGCGGCCGACAGGACAAGCGCGGTCATTGCGCCAAGCAGGGCGGCAACGAGCACATTTCGCACGGACGTTTGCATGGATGCCGCGCTCCCTAGCCCTGCAAAGGCGTATCGATGATCGCGAGGCGGGACCCTCCGCGCGTGAACGCGATGCTCGCGGTGCCGAGAAGCGTCCGCAATTTGTCGTCAGCGACTTTGAGCGGTCCGGGCGAAGGCGCAGTGCCCGGCGCCGGCTGTGGGAACGCGGTCGAACGGGCGGTGTGAAAGGTGACGTTGCCCTCCACCTTCTGCATCACCTGGTGGATGTGGCCGTTGAGCACCGTCACCGAGCCAAAGCGCTTGAGGTACGACAATGCCTGGGCGCTGTCGTCGGTGCCCCAGCCCCATTCCGGATAGACGCTCCACAACGGGATGTGGGCGAAGACGACGATCGGCGTCGACGTCGAGCGACCTTTCAGATCGTCTTCCAGCCATTCGAGCTGTTCGGCGCCGAGGAAGCCTAGCCCGCCGGCCTTCAGGTCGATGACATTGACCAGTCCGATGAAGTGCACGCCGTTGGCGTCGAAGCTGTACCAGCCGGCGCCCTTGCTGCCGCGGCCATACCGCTCGCGGTAAAGTTTCATCTCCTCGTCGAGGAAGTCGTGCTCGCCGGGGACGTAATGCACGTCGAGCCGCGTCTGCGAAATGATGCGGTCCGCGTCGTCGAATTGCGACGGCTTCGACAGATGGCTGATGTCGCCGGTGTGAATCATGAAGGCCGGCTTGACCGGCATGGCGCTGATCCGGCTGACCGCTTCTTCCAGCGTTCCGAGCGCGTTGGGATTGGCCGGCTTGTCGAAGCCGACATGGCTGTCGCTGATTTGCAGGAATGTCAGTCCGGGCGCTTCCTTGGCGAGTGCCTGGTCGATCAAGCCGAACGAGCGCGGCACGCCGCCGGCCACGCTCCACAGCACCCCGGTTCCTGCCCAGGTCATGCATTCAAGCACTTTTCTCCGGCTGGGCCCGTCGTCACGGTCAAATTCGCGCATTTGCGTCTCTCCTCGAAGCCAGCCAATCCGGCTTGCAAGGACGAGATCGGCTCGATCGCGATTTATTCCCGGCTCGGCGAAATATTTTTCGGGGTGGGTCGGGGATATGCCGGGGGATATAAGAGGATGTCCCGCGCGGTGGCGCGCGAGACATCTTGCCGGTCATCTGGCCGGCGCTGCCGGCAGCTTAGCCGCCGTTCGTGCCGTGATAATCCGGGCTTCCCTCCGGCCACGTGAGGTTGATGTGGAGTGTCCCGTCCAGCGCCGGTGACTCCCGGTCCATCGGGGAGGCAGCGCGGGTCGTGTTGTAGATCGCCTTATGGGCCGGCATTTTTTCGCCGCCCTGGGCTTGCGCCACCGACATGACCGAAACCGAAAGCAAAGTGGTGACGATCGCCGTCGCGAAGCGGCGTTGCATGTTGGGCATGTAAGTCTCGTGCTGCAGACGCGTGGCACCGCGCCACGTCCATGCCGCCGATGGATCTTGTTTCGATCGAAGGCGGCTTCCGCAGACAAGAGTGACCGACGCGGCGTTTTATTCCCGCGTTGTGAAGCTTCGCGGGACGGCGGTTAATGCGCCAGCGCGGTCGGCCGCAGCCGAGCGGGCATAGCCGCGCTCACCGGTTGCGCGCGCGCGGCGCAGAACTCCTCCACGGCCGCGGTGACGCTGTCGGCGACCAGCGCGCGTCGTTCGTCGGTCGCGAGCACGAGTTCATCCGCCCGGTTAACGATCGAACCCGCCTCCAGCAGCACCGCCGGCATCCGGGTCTCGCGCAGCACCACCAGCAGATCGAAGCGGTAGACGCCGGCTATGGCGTCCACCAGTTCGCGCTGGTGGCGTCCCATCAGCGGCAACGTGTAATGCGGCGTGTAATGCAGCCCGTGTGCCTGCAAGGCGAGGCCCAGCAGGTGGCCGAAGGCGAGGCTGCCCTTGAAGTCGCCGTTCTCGTTCGACACGAAGATGGAATAGCCGCTGAACCGGTCGCTGAACTGGTGCTTCTGTCCTTCGTATTCCCAGGATTCGATCAGATTGTTTGGCACCGAGTTGTGATGAATGGCGATGAACAGATCGGCGTGCGTGGCGTTGGCGCGCGCCGCGCGGTCGACCAGCCCCGCCACGCGTTTGATCGTGGTAACGAGGCGCACGGTGTTGTCGAAACCGGCTCCGACCAGTTTATCCTTGATCACTCCCGCGAGCGCGAGATTGAACTGATATTCGGGAACGCCGCGCGCGCTGTCGGCACCGGGCGAGTCGATCGTATGGCCGACGTCGAGCACGACCCGGAAAGCCGAGCGGTGGCAGGTCGATTTGGCCGGCGGCGCGTTAGCCGGCTGCGCGGCAGGCTCTTCGCTACGCGCGGCGGGTGCGCCTGATGCCAGCAATGCGAGCGCCGTCAGTGCCGCAGCTCCGGCAAGCCGGCAGATCGTGATGCTAGGCGCGCCATTGCATAGCTGCGGCACGGCCCGTAACCCCCATTGCCGTTCAAGCATGCTGCTTCGCCCATAGCGGGCTCTGCGGCCGTTGTCCACGCGCGCCCGTCATACTTGTGCGAAAGCTCCTCCTGTCGTACCAAAAAGCGGCTGCGGTCAACGGCGGAACGGTTCGGCGAGGTGACAATGACGCCCGTGCGCGAACCGGTGCTGATTACGGTCGCCATCGCCGATCTGCGGCCCACGCAGATCACCCTAGGCATGCGTGAGGTTTTGGCCAAGCGCAAACACTGGCGGGAAACCGCGAAGAAGGCGAAGAAGAAGGCCGGCGAGTTTCTCGGTAAGCACATGATCCCGGTGGTGCTCGGCCCCAAGGATCGGAATTACGTCATCGATCATCACCATCTCGCGCGGGCGTTGCACGATGAAGGGGTGAAGGACGTCGCCGTCACGGTTATTTCGAATCTGAGCGCGCTCGATCGCGATGCGTTCTGGGCGGTGCTGGATAATCGCAGCTGGATGCATCCCTACGACGATCAGGGCCGCCGGCGGCATCATACCTACATTCCGAAATCGATCATGGAGATGGTCGATGATCCGTTACGCTCGCTGGCGGGGGAACTACGCCGGCAAGGCGGCTTCGCCAAAGACACCACGCCGTTCAGCGAATTTCTGTGGGCGGATTTCCTGCGCCGGCGAATCAAGCGCAAAATAGTCGAGAGCGATTTCGATGGCGCGATGGAGCGGGCGATGGAATTGGCAAAGGCGAAGGACGCCGATTATTTGCCCGGCTGGTGCGGCCCCTCTCCGGAAGATTGACCGCCGCTAACGCTCTTCCTTGCCCGTTTGATAAAGCGACCAGTCGTGCAGCACGGCTTGTTTGTGTGGCGCGCCTTCGGCGCGGCGCGCGGCGCCGGAGGACGCGACCTCCTTGAGCTTGGCGGTTGCGGCGGCAACGGAATCCGAAGTTGTGGTCGATGCGAGGCTTGGTTCGGCCAATCTGTTTTGGTCGGACCGGATTTTGCAGCGAGTAGCGGAAACAGCCCGGCGCGTAGCTTGTCTGCACATTCTCGCAAAAGCTTTTGGCGAAATCGCCGAGGATGCGGCTGCCGAATCCGGCGGCCGCCGGCCGCCCGCCGCGCTCCTGCCAGACGAAAGTCAGCACAAACGACGTCCAGTCGAGCTGCAAGCCGAGGCGGCCTTCGGGAACCGACAGTGCGCCATATTTCAGCGCGTTGGTCAGAAGTTCGTGCAGGCCGAGCGAGAAATTCTGGGTCATCTGCGGACCGAGCGCCAGACCGGGCGAGCCGGTAATGTCGAACCGGGATTCGAAGCCGTGGATTGCGCTGTCGATGAGGTCGAGCAAGCGCACGCCGCCGCCCATCGAATTGGTGATCGCGCGGTTGGTGGCCGACATCGCTTGCAGGCGGTCGATCAGACGTTCCTTAATGACGGATTTCTGGATCGCGCCGTCGCCCGGCAAGCTGAAGCCTGGATGACGGTGAAGAGATTTTGGATGCGGTGATGCAGTTCGGTAGCCAACAGATACTGATGCTGCTTGCCCTGTTTCTCCAGGTCGATTCCCGCAACCAGCAAATCCAGAGTTCGATTGATGAACACGATCAACAGCACGGCAAGCGTTGCATCGAACGCGTAAGTCAGCGCCGCGAACCAGTGCAGGTGTATGATGCAAAACCCCCACTGCGAAAAGCCTGCGAGCACCGCAGACAGAAAGCCCGGCCCCAAGCCGCCGAGCAGCGTAGTGAATATCACCGCCGGATAAATGGTCAGGAAAGGAGCGCCGCCATAGCCGGTCGCGAATTGCCACCGCAGCCGACACGCCGATCCGATGGCGATGAAGGCGATGGCGTAGCCGAGGATCCGATGTTGCCGCAGCCGCTCGGAAAACTGCAGGATGCGGATCGTCGCCGCGATTCCGGCCTCATTGAAGGCGCTGGGTCGCATGAGTTCGCCAGGAATGCCCGTCGCGCTGAACCGGTTGGCCAGAAGCGGATGCGCGTGTCCGCTCCAATGAGCGCCGCGATTCCATGAGTCGCTGTTCGCGGCTGCAACCATGCGATCTTTGCGGCTTTTTGACCATCCCGTTTCCCGCCGGATAAGACCGATGCCTAACATCTGGTTCCATGCCGGCGCGTCATCAGCGGGTAGAGGACAAGAGGCTAAGCGCCTCTCCGCCGGCGGCACAAAACACCACGACGAGCCACGGCGGCGTCTTCCACATGAAAAGAAGAAGAAAGGCCGCCGCGGCGAGAACAAAATCGCCTGCATTGGCGATGCCCGAGGTCCAGACCGGGTGGTAGAGCGCCGCCAGCAACAAGCCTACGACCGCGGCATTGATTCCGCGCAGCATGGATTGCGCGCCGGCGCGGCGGCGCAGTGCATCCCAGAAGGGTAGCGGGCCGATCACCAGCAGGAATGCCGGCAAAAACATCGCCACCAGGCAAAGGATTGCGCCCGGCCAACCGTTCGGCGCCGGCGTCATCACCGTTCCGAGATAGGCGGAGAATGTGAAGAGCGGGCCGGGAACCGCCTGCGCCGCGCCGTAACCGGCGAGGAAGGCCTCGTTGCCGATCCAGCCCGGCGGCACCACGGCGGCTTGTAGAAGCGGCAACACAACGTGCCCACCGCCGAACACGAGCGAGCCCGCCCGATAAAACGCATCGAATAAGTGCAACGCGTGGCTCGGCGATGCGGCCGCGGCGAGCGGCAGACCGATCAGGATGGCGAAGAACAGGCAAAGGGCGGAGATCGCCGCGGTGCGACTTACCGGATGCGGCAAGGCGACGTGGTCGCCGGGCGGGGCGGCGGGTAGCCACAGCAGGCCGGCTACTCCGCCGAGCGCAATCGCACAGATCTGGCCCCAGGATGAAGGCAGCGCCGTTACCAGGATCGCGGCGGCAATCGCAAGCGTCGCGCGCTCGCGGTCAGGCGCCAGCGTCCGCATCATCGACAATACGGCTTGAGCGACCACGGCGACGGCGGCGACCATCAGCCCGTGCAGCCAGCCGCTGTGGAGCGCGCCGCCGATGGCGCTGACGCCATACCCGAACAGGACGAGCGCGACGGCCGACGGCAGCGTGAAGCCGAGCCAGGCGGCGAGCGCACCGATATATCCCGCGCGCGACAAACCGATCGCGATGCCGACCTTGCTGCTCGCCGGCCCCGGCAGGAATTGCGACAGCGCGACCAGATCCACGTAGGTTTTCTCGTCGAGCCAGCTTCGGCGCAAGACGAACTCGTCGTGGAAATATCCGAGATGCGCGATCGGCCCGCCGAAGCTCGTCAACCCGAGCCGCAAAAACACGGCGAACACCTCGCTGACATGGCCAGCCGGTACGGGCCTTGTCGGTGTCAAATTGGGCTGGGCGGTCATGACCAAAGCCTAAAACGCCACGCGTAGGATGATCTATGCGGTAAGTCCGTTTTGAAGGTGAACCATGCTCCTAAGAGCTGGCTATTTGGTAGAATAATCTTCTTTTTCAATGACTTAGGTGCGGTTATATGGAAGGTCGTTTCCCGCCGGCCCCGCCGGCCATAAAAATCGGAGGCGCTTCAATGACCTCGCCCCTCGACCAAAAAATCAAAATCACCGGACCGGTCGTGGTGACCGCCAATCGTGTCGGCGACGGCGCTGTAGTCTATCGCCGCGCTGACGGCGGCTGGACCACGCAATTGCCCGACGCGGCCGTGACCAGCAATGCCGCAACCGCCCGCGAACTCGTAGCCGCCGCGGTCGCCGACGATTTGCGCGCGGTCGGTCCTTATATTGCGCCGGTCAAGCTCACCGCGGACGGTGAGGTGCATCCCGGCAATCTGCGCGAGTTCATTCGGCTTGCGGGGCCGACCATCGACCTGCCAGTGACGTTCGGTATCTAGCGCGACGCTGAAAGTCGGCACGCATGTACCTCTACGACAATCTCGACCGCACGTTAGTCGTCGAACGCGTCGCCGAATTTCGCGACCAGGTCGCGCGCCGGCTGTCCGGCGAATTGACCGAGGATGAATTCAAGCCGCTGCGGCTGATGAATGGCGTCTATCTGCAACTGCACGCTTACATGCTGCGCATCTCCATCCCCTACGGCACGCTGTCATCGGAGCAGTTGAGCATGCTGGCGCATGTCGCGCGCCGCTACGATCGCGGCAACGGCCATTTCACCACGCGGCAGAACATTCAGTTCCACTGGATCAAGCTTGCCGAATTGCCCGACGCCATGGCCGATCTCGCCAAAGTCGGCATGCACGGCATGCAGACGAGCGGCAACAACGTGCGCAACGTCACCACCGATCAATGGGCGGGCGTCGCGCCCGACGAGATCGAGGACCCGCGGGTCTATGCCGAGGTGATCCGCCAGCACGTGACCTTGCATCCGGAATTTTCCTTCATGCCGCGCAAGTTCAAGATCGCGCTCGGCGCGGCAGCGCACGATCGCGCCGCGCTGCGCATCCACGATCTGGCGCTGCGGCTGCATCGCAACGGCGCCGGCGAACTCGGCTTCGAGGTGATGGTCGGCGGCGGGCTCGGCCGCACGCCGTTCCTCGCCAAGACCATCAAGCCGTTTCTCGCGAAGCGCGACATGCTGAGCTACATCGAGGCGGTGTTGCGCACCTACAATCAGTTCGGCCGGCGCGACAATATCTACAAAGCGCGGATCAAGATTCTGGTGCATGAGCTCGGCGCCGAGGCGTTCGCCCGAGAAGTCGAGACCGAATGGCAAAGCATCAAGGATGGCGCGCTGGCGCTCGATCCCGCCGCGTTCGCCGAAATTGCCGGACGTTTCCGTTATCCCGATTATGCGGGGCTCGACGACTCGCCGCGCGCGCTGACCGACGCCCGCCGTGGCGATCCCGCCTTCGATACCTGGGTCGGCAATTCGGTCGCCAATCACAAGGCGCCGGGCTATTCCATCGTCACGCTGTCGCTCAAGCCCGAAGGCGGCACGCCCGGCGACGCCACCGCCGAGCAGATGGACGCGATCGCCGATCTCGCCGACCGCTATTCGTTCGGCGAAATCCGTGTCGGCCACGAGCAGAATCTGGCGCTGCCGCACGTGGCCCAGCGCGACTTGGCGGAACTATGGCGCAAGCTCGACGATATCGGCGCCGCCACGCCGAACGTGAACCTCATCTCCGACATCATTGCCTGTCCCGGCCTCGATTATTGCAGCCTCGCCAACGCACGCTCGATTCCGATCGCCCAGCAGATCGCGATCCGCTTCCGCGACCGCAATCTGGCCCGCGAACTCGGCCGGCTGCACATCAACATTTCCGGCTGCATCAATGCCTGCGGCCATCATCACGTCGGCCACATCGGCATTCTCGGCGTCGAGAAGAACGGCGAGGAGTTCTATCAGATCACGCTCGGCGGCAAGGCCGACGAGAATGCCACGCTCGGCTCGCTGATCGGGCCGGCGGTGCCGTTTGCGCAGGTCGCCGACGTGGTCGAGGACATTGCCGCGGCCTATGTCGAGCTGCGCGCGCGGCCAGAAGAATTGTTCATCGATACCGTCAAACGCACCGGCATCGAGCCATTCAAGGAGCGCGTCTATGCCACTCGTTAAGGCCGGCCGGATCGTCGAGGATCGTTACGTGCGCGCGGTCGACGACGCGCCAATCCCCGATGGCGTGCCGGTAATCGTGCCGGGCGCGCGCTTTTTCGCCGATGCCGCCGAGCTGGTCGCGCGCGATGCGCCGATCGGCGTGCTGTGGCCGAACGACAAGCGGGTCGCCGAGCTTGAGCCGTGGCTCGAGAATCTGTCGCTGATCGCGCTGGTCTTTCCGAAATTCCGCGACGGCCGCGCCTACAGCCAGGCTCGGCTGTTGCGCGAACGTTACGGCTATCGGTGCGAATTGCGCGCCACCGGCGACGTGCTGCGCGATCAATTCCAGTTCCTGCTGCGCGCGGGCTTCAATTCGTTTGAGGTGAAGAAGGAGGCCGATGCGCGGGTTTTCGCCGAGGCCGCCTCGCGCTTCAGTGTGTTCTATCAGCCGAGCGCCGACGGCCGTGTTCCGGCTTTGCGGCGCCGGCTGCAAGCGGCCCCTGCCGCAAGGGTGCGCGAAGCGGTATAAGCCGCTTGCATGAATCCGGTCGTTGCAGTGATCGCGCCCGGCGCGATGGGCGCTGCCGTCGGCAAAAGGCTGACCGGCAATGGCGCCAAAGTTCTGACCACGCTCGCCGGGCGCAGTGAAGCGACGGCAAAGCGCGCGGCGGATGCCGGCATGGCCGACGCGAGCGATGCCGAAATCGTGTCCGCCGATTTCATCCTTTCGATTCTGCCGCCGGGCGATGCTTTGCCGCTCGCGCAGCGTCTTGCGCCGGCGTCTAAGGCGAGCAACACAAAACCGGTTTACGTCGACTGTAACGCCATCAATCCGGCCACGGTCGAGCGCGTCGCGGCGGCGATCGCGCCGACCGGCTGCGCGTTCGTTGATGCCGGCATCATCGGGCCGCCGCCACAAGGAGAGCGCGCCGGCCCGCGCTTTTACGCCTCCGGCGAAGCGGCGCCGCGTTTCGCCGCCCTGCGGGAATACGGTCTCGATGTGCGCGTGCTGGCGGGAAGCTTGAGCGCCGCATCGGCGCTGAAAATGTCCTACGCCGGCATTACCAAGGGCACGCAGGCGATCGGGGCGGCGATGATCCTGGCGGCGACGCGCGCGGGTTCAGCCGAGGCCTTGTTCGCCGAATTGTCCTTCAGCCAGAAGGAGCTGCTGGCGCAATTTTGCCAACAATTGCCGAAAATGCCCGCCAAGGCTTACCGCTGGGTGGCGGAAATGCAGGAAATCGCCGGCTTTGTCGGCGACGACCCGGCCGCCCGCGGCCTTTATGACGGTGCCGCAAATTTCTACAAACGCATGGCAGAAGATTTCCAGTCCGAGAAGGTGGACATCGCCGCCCTCGCTGAATTTCTGGGCAAAGAGCGCAAGACCGGGTAACCGCCGTCATCTGGCTCTGGCAATCTGTTCGCTGCGGCAATATCTCTCGCATGGTCCTTGCCAAGCCCCCGGGGAGAACCAGGCATGCCGGAGAGTCAATCGCGCAGGCTCGCAGCCATTCTGGCGGCTGACATTGCCGGTTACAGCGCATTGATGGGTGCGGACGAGGCGCGCACCGTGCGGGATTTGAAGGGCCACCAGGCCGTCGTCCTGCCGATGGTGGGCGATTTCCGCGGCCGTATTATCGACACCGCCGGCGACGGTATCCTCGCCGAGTTCGGCAGTGTGGTGAATGCGGTCGAGTGCGCGATCGCCATTCAGCGCGCCATGGGCGAGCGCAATGCCACCGTCGAGCCCGAGCGCCGCATGCAGTTTCGCATCGGCATCAATCTCGGCGATGTGATCTATGACGAACAGCGCATCTTCGGCGACGGCATCAATATCGCGGCGCGGCTCGAAAGCATTGCCCCGCCCGGCGGCATTTGCGTGTCGAGCAAGGTGCATGACGAGATTCGCCACAAATTGAATTTCGATTATCAGGATCGCGGCGAGCACAAGCTCAAGAACATCGCTTATCCGGTGCGGGCCTACGACATCCGCCTCGATGGTGCGCCGGTAAAAGTCGGACTGATGGATGGCGCGCCGTCCATCCAACCCTCCGCGTCGCCGCCCGCTGATGATAAGCCTTCAATCGCGGTGCTGCCGTTCACCAATATGTCGGGCGATCCGGAACAGGAATATTTCTCGGACGGCATCAGCGAAGACATCATCACCGACCTCTCGAAGGTTGCCGGGCTGACGGTGATCGCGCGCAATTCGAGTTTCACCTACAAGGGAAAGTCGATCGATGTCCGCACTGTCGGGCGCGAACTAGGCGTGCGTAACGTGCTGGAAGGCTCGATCCGCCGGGCCGGCAATCGCGTGCGCATCACCGCGCAGCTCATCGATGCCGCAAGCGGCGCACATGTCTGGGCCGATCGCTACGATCGCGATCTGACCGACATTTTCGAGGTGCAGGACGACGTTACTCATCGCATCGTCGATGCGCTCAAGGTGACGCTTACGCCGGCGGAAAAGGCACGGCTTGCCGGTACCGAGACCGAGAACATGGCCGCCTACGATCTTTGCCTACGCGGCCGTGAGGTCATGCTGGGCAAAACCAAGAACCTCAAGGTGTTCGAAGAGTCGACCGGGTACTACCGCAAGGCCTTGGAGATCGACCCGAACTATTCGGTGGCCTATGCGGGCCTCGCCTTCGCTCACATGTTCAACTATCAGAACCGCTGGACCGCCGATCCCGACGCCTCGCTTGCCGAAGGCAAGAAATACGCGGCGCTGGCGGTGCAAAAGGACGGGAACGAGCCGCTCGCCCACCTCGTGTCTGGTCTGGTCGCGATCTTCGAGAAGGATCTGGTGAAGGCGCGGGCCGAGGTCGACACCGCAATCAAGCTCAATCCGAACCTGTCGCTTGCCTACAATTTGCTCGGCAACACGCTCAATCTTTCGGGGCGGCCCCTGGAAGCGATTCCGGTGATCGAGCGCGCCATGCGCCTCGACCCGGCGTTCGGCACGCAATATCTGCATTTCCTCGGCATCTCGTATTTGCTCGCCGGCAAGTACGAGACCGCCGCGGCGATGTTTCGGCAGCGCATCGCGGCAATGCCGGAGACGGATTTCACCCGCGCCATGCTCGCATCCGCGCTCGGTCATCTCGGCGAGCTCGACGAAGCGCGCCGCATCTGGGGCGAATTGCAAAAGATAAATCCGAAATATTCCTTCCAAGAACATTTCGGCCGGCAGGCCTATCGCCCGGAGGATGTCGAGCGTATTGCCGACGGGCTGCGCAAGGCCGGCGTGGCGGTTTAAGCGTGACGAGAAGTTACGCCGCCGGCCGCTTGATCTTGCCGATATTAAGAATTTTCATCACGACCCTTTCGTAATAGGGCTCCGTGGTGCCGGCCCGTACCTTGTGCAGGAAGTACTTCTCGAACGCCACTTTGGCGACATGCACCCAGCGCCCGCTCGACGCCCAGTTGACGTTGCGCGGCGGATTTTGCGGCATGGCGACGAATGCGACGCCGGAATCGCCAATGTCGGCGAGACAGATGGCATTCCACGTCGCTTCGTGCGTCGCCTCTTCGTCGCGCACTAGCTGGCCGATGTTGAGCGCGGTTGCCGTCACCATCGATTCAATCATGTAACCGGTTTTCGGCACGCCGACCGGCAGGGGCGTTTGCTCCAGCGGAGCAATCGCAATGCAGACGCCGATGCCGAAGATGTTGCGGAATTTCGGATTGCGCTGGTGTTTGTCGACGATTATGAAGCCCCGCGGATTGGTCAAGCCTTCAATGCCGCGGACGGCGGCAATGCCGCGAAACGCTGGAATCATCATGGCGAATTTGAACGGCACCTCATGCGTCTTTTTGCTTTTGCCGTCCTCGTCGACCTCGGTGACCTGGACCTTGCCGGGCTCGACTTTGTCGACTTTTGCATTGACGATCCACTTGATGTGGCGCTGGCGCATTTCGGATTCGAGCACGCCTTTGGTATCGCCGACGCCGCCGACGCCGAGATGGCCGATATGGGTTCCGCCGTGATAAAAGTCATCGGCACCTTGTCGCGGATGCGGCGCCGCCTCAGATCGGAATCCATGATCATGGCGAATTCATAGGCCGGGCCGAAGCAGGAGGCGCCCTGCACACCGCCGACCGCGATCGGTCCGGGATTCTTGCAGAATTCCTCCCAGCGGTGATTGGCCGCCGGCATGATCGACGTCGCAGATTGAATTGGTGTTGTGCTCGGGTCCGAAACCCTCGATCTCGTCGAAGGCCAGTTCCGGACCGGTGGCGATCGCCAGATAGTCGTAAGCGATCGAAGAGCCGTCACCCAATTCGATTCGGTTCTCGTCCGGGTAAACGCGCCTGGCGCCGGCGGCGCTGAATCCCACGCCGTGCCGCGGCAGCACCGATGCCAGGTCGATGATCACATCGTCTTTCGATCGCCATTTGACGGCGACCCACGGATTGGACGGCGTAAACTGAAAGAACGGCTTGTTGGAAACAAGCGTGACTTTGTCTTCCCGCCGAAGGTTTTTCTTCAACTCATAGGCACAAGACACGCCGCCGATACCGCCACCGAGAACAATAATGTGGGCCATGGATTCCTCCCTTTTATGTTAGCTTGTATTCGTTACCTTTCGGGCGCCTTGACCTAGATCAAATGCGCGCCTCTTTAGTTTAGGTATTGCTAAATTAGTAATAGCTAATATATTTGACGGCAATGGAGGAAGCCGACCCCTCATTCATGCGTTTTTCGATGAGCCCACCAATACGGTGAGCTACCTTGTTGCCGATCCTGCGAGCAAGGAAGCAGCCGCGATTGATCCTGTCCTCGACTACGATCCCGCCGCGAGCCAGGTCGATACTCGCTCGGTCGACGCCATGCTGCGCGTCGCCAAGGAGCAAGGGTATCGGCTGGTGTGGACGCTTGAAACCCACGCCCATGCCGACCACCTGTCCGGCTCGCCTTACATCAAGGCCAAAACCGGCGCCAAGATCGGTATCGGCGAGCATATCAAGGACGTGCAGCGAATCTTCCGGCCGGTATTCGACGCCACTGATCTCAAGACTGACGGCAGCGACTTTGATCGTTTGTTCGCCGACGGTGAACGCTTCACTATCGGCGAGCTGGTCGCCGAGGTTTTGTACACGCCGGGTCACACGCCGGCCGACGTGACCTACAAGACCGAGGATGCGGCCTTTGTCGGCGACACCCTGTTCATGCCGGATTACGGCACCGCGCGTGCCGACTTTCCCGGCGGTGACGCGCATCGGCTCTACCGGTCGATTCACCGGCTGCTCGCACTACCGGACGATACCCGGTTGTTCATGTGCCACGATTACAAAGCGCCCGGCCGCAACGTCTATGCCTGGGAGACCACGGTGCGCGAGGAGCGCGACAAAAACGTTCATGTCAGAGAGGGCGTGAGCGAAGAGGCATTCGTGGCCATGCGTACCTCTCGCGATGCCACGCTGGCAGCGCCGCGGCTCTTGTTGCCCTCGATCCAGGTCAACATCCGCGCCGGGAAATTTCCGCCGGCGCACAGCAACGGCGTTCGCTATCTCACTATTCCGGTGAAATTCAGAAATGGCGAAGTGCTCGCCGCCTGATGGAGACACTTTTGACGCTACACATCCGGGACGCAGGACAATTAACGCAGAAGGTCGCTGAGGCGGCCAGGCTGCTGACCGCCCTCGCCAATGAAAGCCGGCTGGCCATTCTCTGTGAATTGGTGGATGGCGAACGTTCAGTTGGCAGTTTGGTGGAGGCCGTTGGGCTAACCCAGTCGGCGCTGTCGCAACATCTCGCCAAGCTGCGCGCCGCCGGCATCGTGACCACGCGGCGCGAAGCTCGGACGATTTACTATCGTCTGGCCAGCGCTCCCGCCGGAGTTGTCATGCAGACTTTGGCCGATATCTATTGCCGGCCACGGCGCCGGGGCAAACGGTCCCACTAGCGTAAGGAGGAGAAAGCAAAATGCAAATCAAAGCCATCGATGCATTGTCGCTAAAGAAGCGGCTCGCTGCCGGCGATATACCCTCCTTATTGATATCCGCGAACCGCACGAACACGCGCGTGAGCATATCGAAGGCGCGCGGCTCGCGCCGCTGTCGAAGTTGCACGCGGAGAATTTCGGCGATGTGCACGACAAAACCGCGGTCTTCCACTGCCACAGTGGCGGGCGGACGGGATCGAACGCGCGGCTCCTGATGTCAAAAGGCTTCCGCGACGCCTACCATTTGAGCGGCGGCATCGTCGCCTGGAAAGCTGCCGGATTGCCGACCCGCACAAGCCGCGATGACACCGGCGCAATGCCGCGCAGGCGGTTCGGCTGGTTGTTCTAGGCCAATCTGTGCTGGCGTCGCGATGGTCCCCGGGCCGATCTAGGTGCTTGTCGCATCGACGGGAGTAATGTCATGGAAACATTCGTCACCATTCCCTGCCCGCATTGTCACACGCTCAACCGCGTGCCGGAGGAAAAACGCCGCGCAGGCGGCAACTGCGGCCGCTGCCATCAACCCCTGTTTGCCGGAAAGCCGATCGACCTTGATGCGGCGCATTTCGACCGCCACGCCAATGCCGCCGATTTGCCGCTGCTGGTCGATTTCTGGGCCGCCTGGTGCGGTCCATGCCGGGCTATGGCGCCGGTGTTCGCAAGCGCCGCCAAGGAGTTCGAGCCGCGGCTGCGCTTCGCCAAAGTCGATAGCGATGCAGAACCAAATCTCGCCGCCCGTTTCAACATCCAGGCGATTCCGACAATGGTCCTTGTCCGCGACGGTCGCGAAGTAGCACGTCAAAGCGGCGCCATGTCTGCCGGCGCGCTCCGTGCCTGGGTCCAACAGAATTTGGCGTCCTGACTTGCATCCGGTCGATCTTAGTCCGTTGCAACCGGTAACCTAAGAATATCGGCTGCTTCTATTTGCCCGGATTTCACTCTAAGCACGCTTCTGCGTGCGCGACGCGTCGCGGAATTTCGGCATAACCTCGGCGGCGAACAATTCGAGCGAGGCCAGCGCTTTCTCCGTGCCATACCAAGGCGGGAAATGCAGCATGATCGAGGCGTTACGAACCTTGGTGCGCAATTCCTCGATTTTAGCGATCACGGTCGCCGGCGAGCCATGCAGGATGATGTCGCGGACAAGCGTGTCGTAATCGCGCGGTTTGGCGCCCACGTCCTGCGAGACGGTGCCGAGATAACCTGAAGTATGGCCGCTGCCGAAATGCGCGAGATTGCGCATGATGCCGGGTTCGCTCTCGCGCTTGGCTCTTGCGTCGCTCTCGGCGACATAGACCCAGCGGGCGACATCGACGTGGCCGCGCGCCGGATTGTCGCGCAGCATCTGCGGTGTCTCGGTGAGCAGCGCGCGATAGCTTGCGCTTTGCCGCGCCAGTTCGGCGAACGGCGTCCAGCTCGACAGGAACAGCCCGAGCCCGAACCGCGCGGCCAAACCGATCGAGCGGTCGGTCGCGCCAGCCAGAAAAACCGGCGGATGCGGCTGTTGCAGCGCCTGCGGAAACACTTCGTACTGACCGCCGACCTTGAAACGGAAACGCTCGCCATGATGATCGGCGCGCTTGTAGTGCAAGAGGTCGAGCAGCAGCGGCAGCGCTTCCTCCTGGATGTCGCGCCGCGCGTCGAAGTCGACACCGAAGCCGTCGAATTCATATTTGCGATAGCCGGAGCCCAGGCCCAGCGCGAACCGGCCGTTGCTCAGGATGTCGACGAAGGCGGTGTTCTCGGCGACCCGCAGCGGATTGGCGAGCGGCAGCGTAACGACTGCGGTGCCGATCTTGATGCGTTTGGTCATCGCCGCGAGATAGCCGGCATAGACGAAAACGTCCGGCATGATCCCGTATTCGTTGCTGAAATGATGTTCTGCGACCCAGGCGTAGTCGTAGCCGAGCTGGTCGGCGCGCAGAATCTGCGCCGTCACGCGCGCATGGACGTCGCGGTGGGGGTAGGGCTCGGCCTCGGTATTGGGGTGCGAGGTGAAAAGAATGCCGAATTCCATGCGTCCTCCCGGATCGGCCCGGGGTCCCCGCCGAGCCTTGGAATCTTAGCAACGCGCCGGTGTGATGGCGAGAAGCTTGGACCTGTGCGGTCCCTAACCGCATCACGTCGATCCACGCCATTGTAATCGGCGGCACGAGCCGCCGATTACATGCGGGACCAAGGCGCTAAACGCCGTGGCGCGCGATGACCGGCAGCTGCTTGGCGATTGCCGCCGATGGGTTCGGCGGCTGCGCTTCGACCGCCGCTTGGATACGATAGCGCGGCAGATGATCTTCGAGCGAATAGAAGACGCACAGCGCGAGGCTCGCCCAGACCGCCATGCTGAAATAAAGCGACATCCAGGGAATCTCGTCCTTCCACTCGGCAAGGTCATGCGTCACGACCCAGCGGGTGCTGGCGTCACGGAAGCCTTCGAAGGGCCGCAGAAACTTGCCGCCGCCGGCTACCTCGGTCTGCCATCGGCTCAGATACATCGGCACGTCGACGGTCATGAGAAACGCCAGATAGCCGGCGATCCCGATGATCGCAGCGGCGAAGGCCAGGCGGACCGGACCGTCGAACTCCGGAAGCAACCGAGTAAGGCCAATGCCGACCAGGAAAAATGTGAAAGCCCATATCGAATTTTCGATGGCGTGGCCGAAATAGTTGGTGGTGAGCACGGCATACCATGAGAAGCATTCCGCGATCAGGATCAGCGGCACGATCACCCACGCGGCGTTCAAGGTGGTGTCCGCTCCCGTCATCGTGCCCAGCTGATAAAGGATAACGGCCCACTGTGCCGCAAAGCAGAGCTCGGCCACGGTTGCCACCGACCGGCCAATGATAACGCTCGACAGCCACGTGTCGAACAGGCAAATCCGCTGAACGTCCGCGCGCGGAAGGAACGATCTGAATGCGCAGCCGAAAACATAGGCCGCACTGAGAAGGAGCATGAGCTCGATGCCGGACGTACCGTCAAAGCTGCCGGCCTGCGGTTCGTGAAGCGCATGGTAGAGGAGGAACCAAACCGCGATGTTTGCGCCGCTGACCAGCGTCAACAGACTCCACCACCATGCCAGCGGATTTGACCAGGCGAGGGAACTCGACCCTGCCCGCCATTCGGAACTCATATGCTACTCCACGCGCAACCGAACTGACGTGTAATTGTAGCCAGTCTGTCACAAATCGCGGAAGGCCACACAATAAAAAAGCTGCGTCCTAATCCCCCCTCATTCCCGCGGAGACGGGAATCCAAACTGAGTTGGTGGGAAAAAAATCTGGATCTCCTTTTCGCGGGGAGGAGCGGCGAGAGCTAAACTCCCAGCACCGCCCGCTCGGTGTAAGAGAGATCGCCGAGCCGCGGCTGTTGCGGCCCTTTGAAATATTTCGGCATGACGCCGTGGCGGAAAAAGCCGAACAGCCCGGGGATGCGCCCCCTGGCGTTGACGACGTCGGCAATAGATCAAGAGCGCGCTCGGCATGGCGCCGCGGATCAGGCGTGGCCGGAACATGAACGGATAGGCGCGGCCGCCGGCAACGCACCACAAGCCGATGCAGCCGTGCGCGACGTGCTGCGCCATTACCTCGCAATCGGCCGGATCCGCGCCGGCAAGCGGCTCGCCTTGCGCCGGCAGCACAGTGACGCCGCCATCGGTCACGCCGGCGCGCTCGCGACCATGCACAATTCCAAGCTTGAGGAGCAGGTGCGGGTCAATACGCTCTCGCCGATCGTTCTGACCAAATACGTGGTGCGCGGCATGATGGCGGATGGCGCCGGCCGCATTGTCAACGTCGCCTCGATGATCGGCGTCACCGGCTATAGCGGGCTTGCCGCTTACGCCGCGACCAAGACATCGATGATTGGCATGACGCGGTCGCTGGCCCGCGAGGTCGGCCGCTTCGGCATCAACGTCAATGCGGTGGCGCCGGGATTCTTGGCGACCGACATGACGCACGGCTTCGACCGCGACACCTTGCAGAAGAGCATGCGGCGTCGCTGCCTCGCCGAGGTTGAGGACGTCGCCAATGCGGTCGAATTCCTGCTCGGCGACAAAGCGCGCAACATCATCGGCACGGTACTCACGGTGGATGCCGGCGCTACAGCGTAGGGCGGTGCGCTAAGCCAATTCAATGTGTCGGCACAATGTTTAGGTTTGTCAGGATACAGCCGGTCAAAAACGGCAAGTACGCCATGCTCAGGACGATAATCGCACTCGCGAGCGAGTAGCCGACCAACATGGTAATTCTCTGCTGGTTTTGTTGCTGCGTTAGAGCGACCGCGCGCGCGCGAGCATGCGGCTGGCGCGTGAAATGGAATTGGTGCTGGCGGTTCATCGGTCAATCTCCCAGTGCAATGTTGCAATACGAAGCGAACGAGATCTCGAAAATTCACATATTGTCTCTAAGGAGAAATCCCTAACGCCGATCCGCCGATGACAGCGAAGAAGGCACGGCCATGGTGGCGGTGATAATCTTGATCGCCCTCGCCGGCGTGATGGGCGCAAGCGGCGTCGTTCTGGCTGCCGCCGGTGCGCATGCGGCGCCGCATGCCGGTCTCGACGGCGCGGCCTACATGCTGCTGTTTCATGCGGCGGCGATTTTGGGCGGGGCGTCGCTCACGCAGCAAGGTGTACTGTGGCGGCTGGTGATGCTGGCGGTGCTGACGGGCTGGTTTGTCGGCGCGGCATTATTTGCAGGCGACGTCGCGATGCGCGCGTTTGCCGGCCATCGGCTGTTTCCCTTTGCCGCTCCCACCGGCGGCAATATCCTGATTGTCGCCTGGATCGCGCTCATTGGCGCCGCCATTTGCGCGTTGCTCCGCCGCGCCGCTTGACCGCTGGCGCGTCAATTCCCGCATCCTGTTTGGGCATGGCAGGGGACTTTTGGGCCAAAGCCGCGCGCATTTATTAGGCGCAGAAATTGCATGGCTGCGGGTGATTTCAGCCGCGCGGGGAGATTTCCATGAGCGAGCCTGTCCATCCGGTCGACGAGGTATTGCCGCTGCCAAAGCTCGGCGCGCTCGGCCTGCAACACGTGCTGGTGATGTACGCCAACGCGGTCGCCGTGCCCTTGATCATCGGCGGCGCGTTGCATTTGCCGAAGGACCAGCTGGCGATGCTGATCAACGCCGATCTGTTCGCCTGCGGGATCGCCACGCTTATCCAGACCATCGGCTTCGGGCCGTTCGGCATCCGGCTGCCGATCATCATGGGCGTGACCGCGGTGTCGATCTCGCCGATGCTGGCGATGGCGGCGATGCCGGGCGTGGGCTTAACCGGAATCTACGGCGCCGTCCTGGTCGCCGGCATCTTCGGGCTGTGCGTCGCGCCGTTCGTGAAATATGTGCTGCGCTTCTTTCCGGCGGTGGTGACCGGCACGATCATCACCATGATCGGCGTCGTGCTGATGCGGGTCGGCGTCAATTGGGCCGGCGGCGGCGCCGGCAAGGCGGATTTCGGCGCGGCCGGCTATCTCGCGGTGGCGGGACTTGTCCTGGCGGTGATCCTGCTGGTGATCAAATTCGGGCGCGGCTTTATCCAGAACGTCGCCGTGCTGATCGGCATCACCGTCGGCTACCTCGTCACCATTGCGTTGGGCTGGACCGATTTCTCCGGCATCCAGAACGAGCCGATAGTGCGGGTGGTGCTGCCGCTGCAGTTCGGCGTGCCGCAATTCTATCTGATTCCCTGCCTGACCATGTGCCTGGTCATGATGATCGTGTTCATCGAGGCGACCGGCATGTTCCTGGCCCTCGGTGCCATGACCGGCCGCAAGGTGGACGCGGATGCGGTCAAGCGCGGCTTGCGCGCGGATTCGTTCGGCACCGTGATCGGCGCTATCTTCAACACGTTCCCGTATGTGTCGTATTCGCAGAATATCGGGCTGGTTGGCGTCACCGGCGTGTTCAGCCGCTGGGTCTGCGTCGCCGGCGGCATTATCATGCTCGTCCTTGGGCTGATCCCGAAGCTCGCCTTCATCGTCGCCTCGGTGCCGCAATGCGTACTCGGCGGCGCCGCCTTCATCATGTTCGGCATGGTGGCGGCGACCGGCATCAAGATTTTATCGACGGTGGATTACGTCAAACACCGCCACAGCGTGCTGGTGGTGGCGATCTCGATCGGCTTCGGCCTCATCCCGATCGTGGCGCCGAATTTCTTCCACGTGTTTCCGGATCTGCTCAAGCCGATCTTCGGCGACGGCATCATTCTCACATCGATTTCGGCGGTGGCGCTCAACGCCTTCTTCAACCGCACGACCACGGAAGAGGCGGAGGCGGGCATCTTCGTCGCCGCGCAGGCGGCGGAGCATATTTGAATACCGACCGTCACCCTGAGGCGCGAGCGCAGCGAGCCTCGAAGGGCGAGGTCCCAAACGCTTCGGCAGCATCCTTCGAGGGCCGCTTCGCGGCCACCTCAGGATGACGGTTTATGCGGTACGTCCCCACGCCTGCGCCACCATGTACATCGTGAACGAGCTGTCGGGCTTGGCGAGATGCCGGCGGCATTCGGCCAGCGCGGCATCAAGATCGGGTTCGTCGATGAGGCCGAGCTTGAGCGCCGCGGCGCGCAGCGACTCGACCGTCGAAGGCAAATAATCGACCATCGGATCGATCGAGCGCACGCCAAGGAGCGCGGTCCGATATTGCACGTCGCGCAATCCCGCCTGCCGAACCACGAAGTAAAGTCTGCGCGCCAGTTCCAGATCGGCGCCGACGCCACGGAACACCGCGAGCAGCACGGCTTTGAGCCGCTCGAAAGCCGGATGCGGCGGATAGCAATGAAGCGTCGAGCCGTCGGGCTCCTGCAGCGCGACAATGCCGCCGGCTTTGGCGAGGCGCTTGGCCTCGCGCAACAGCCGCTCCGGATCGCCGGCCGTCGAGGCGACAAAGCGCATATGCACGAGGTCGAAGCCGCCGTCGGGCAGGCCGGTGCCGTAAGCGTCGCCGTTCGCAAATTTGGTATTGGCCGCCGCCTGCCGGCGCGCGAATTCGAGAAAGCCTGGATTCATATCGAGACCGACGACCCGGCCATTGGCGCCGACGCGCGCGGCCAAGAGATCGGTGATGCCACGCGGCCCGCAGCCGCTGTCGAGGCAGTGCCAACCCTGCATCGGGCCAAAGCGGTCGAGCATGGCGAGCGTGTCCGACGCCATCGCCTGGCCTTGCACCAACAGGCGCTCGATCTCGCCAGTGCGCTGTTCGAGCGGGTAATGGCCGGAAAAGGCGGTGCTCATGCTTGAGGGTTTTGGCGCGTTTCCGCGCACGGATCAAATCGTCATCGTCGAGGTGTGTCGCGGGGCGCGATTAGAAGCGCAGCTTGCCAGCGTTTATGCACGCATGCTGCCCCGCGTCGAGCCGCATATAGGCCATGGCCGCGAGATCGTCGACATAGATCGCGTCGGCCGTTGCGGCCGGATCGTATCCTTCGCGCTGCAATTCGGTCTTGCTGTGCTTGAAGGTGCCGGTGGCGGCGATGGCCCCGGCCAGGCGGAGGAATTTCGGGCCCGCGTAAGCCGGCAGCCGGTGCGCCAGATGCTCCCGCAAGTTACGCGCGCGCGGAAGCTCCGGCAATCACTCGCGCCGCGCTACGCAGATATCGCTGTTGTTGGATGCGCGGCTCGATGGACTGATTGTCACCGGCACCGAACCGCGGGCCGGGAAACTGACCGACGAACCTTATTGGCCGGCAATGACGCGCCTCGTCGATTGGGCGCGCGCGAACACGCTGTCGACCGTCTGGTCGTGCCTGGCGGCGCATGCCGCCGTGCTGCATTCCGACCGGATCGAGCGCCGTCCGCTCGCCGAAAAGCTGTCCGGCATTTTCGCATGCGAAACCATCACACCGCATCCGCTGATGGCGGGAGTTGCGCCGCTTTGCGTGCCGCATTCGCGCTACAACGATCTGCCGGCGGTGGCGCTGTCGGAAACTGGCTACGAATTGCTCAGCCGATCGGCCTCGGCCGGCATCGACGCTTTCGCGCGGCAGGAGCACGGCGGCTCGCTGTTCGCTTTCTTCCAGGGTCATCCGGAATACGACACAGATTCGCTTCTGCGCGAATACCGGCGCGACATTGGTCTTCACCTACCTGGCGCGCGCGAGCATTATCCCGTTCCGCCGCTGCACTATTTCAGCCAATACGGCGCGACTTTGCTCGACGCGTTCCGCAGCCGTGGCTCGCCGACCGACACGTCGATCTCGCGCGTGAGTTCCCGGTATCGACAACACCTGGCGGCGTCCGGCGCGGCGGCTCGATCAAAACTGGATCGAGCAAGTGCGAGAGCGCAAGGACAACGCGCGCATGCATCGGTGTCGCTCCGGCGCCTAGATCGCGACGCTGGGCGTGCGGCGGCCGGCGCGCGGCGTCGTTGACAAGCCGCGGGCGGCTCCGTAAGCAACCGCCAAAAGGCGGGACACCGATCATGAAAGTCCGTAATTCGTTGAAATCGCTGCGTGGTCGCCATCGCGACAACCGCATAGTGCGCCGCAAGGGCCGCGTCTACGTGATCAATAAGACGCACCGGCGCTTCAAAGCGCGCCAAGGCTAGCACTCGGACGGCCATCGCCGGCTGCCGCAAAAGCGCCCATTTTTCACGCGGTTGTGAGACTAATTCGGGCTTGCTGCGTGCTGGGTCGTGACTAAACTTGTGTTATGGGCCCTCAATTCTTTCTGGCCGTTCCGGTCCTTGCGCTGACGGCGCTGCTGGCGCTGGCTCCGTCCGCGCAGGCCGAAATCGGCGGTGAGGATGCGCCGGCGCCCGAGTGGGTGGCGCCGCCCAGTAAGCTGCCGCGGGCCGAGCGCGGCGAGCACGGCTACAACCTCGATACCTTGTTCGCCGCGCTCAAGATTGCGCCGGACGCCGAAAGCGCCAAGGCGATCGAGGGACGCATCTGGGCGATGTGGACGGCATCCGGCAGCGACACCTGCAATCTCCTGATGGGCCGGGTCAAGGCCGCGACCGACGCCAAGGATTACGATCTGGCGATTAAGCTTCTCGACGCGGTGATCGAGATCAAGCCGGATTATGTGGAAGCCTGGAACCGGCGCGCCACCCTCAATTACCTGATCAAGGATTACGGCCATTCGCTCTTCGACATTCGCGAGGTGCTTATTCGCGAACCGCGCCATTTCGGCGCGCTGTCCGGCCTTGGCCTGATCTTGCAGGACATCGGCGACGACAAGCACGCGCTCGAAGCCTACCGCAAGGCGCTCGCCATCGATCCCCACCTCGACAACCTGCCCGACGTCGTCAAGACCCTGAGCGAGAAGGTCGAAGGGCGCGACATCTGATTTCTTCCGCTCTTGTCACCTCATTGCGAGGAGCGTAAGCGACGAAGCAATCCAGCCTTCGCGGGCCGCTGGATTGCTTCGCTTGCGCCCGCAATGACGACGGATCCCCGCATGCCTGACGTTGCCGCCGACAAAGTCGTTATCCGTGAATTGGTGGAGAACTGGGCGGTCTGGCGCGACGCGCGGCTGTGGGACCGCTTCCGCACCGTCTGGCACGCGGACGGGCGGATGATGGCGACCTGGTTTCAGGGCGGCTTTGAGGAATTCATCAAAGTCAACGACGAAGGCTGGGCGCGCGGCGTGCGCATCCTGCATTTCCTCGGCGGCAGCTCGATCGACGTCGCCGATGACCGCGCCGTCGCCCAGACCAAAATGACCATCTCGCAGCGCGCGCCGGTCGAAGGCGTCGTCTGCGACGTGGTCTGTACCGGACGTTTCTTCGATTTCTTCGCGCGCCGCGACGGGCGCTGGGGGCTGGTGCTGCGCCAGCCGATCTACGAGAAGGACCGGCTCGATCCGGTCGATCCCGGCGCCAAGCTTTCGCTCGATCCGGAATTGCTCAAGCGGTTTCCCGAAGGCTACCGCCATCTCGCTTATCTGCAGACGCGCATCGGCTATAAGGTGAAGCTCGACATGCCGGGCATCGACGGGCCGGAGCTGGTGCAGCTCTATGCGCGTGGCGCACGTTGGCTGCGAGGCGACGCGTTGTGATAACGCTCACCATCGTCGTCGCGGTCTTTTGCGCCGGCGCCATCGTCACTGCCGCCGGCGCGCGGCTGATCGAGCGGCGGCATAGACCACGCGGCCGGTTCATCGATGCCGGCGGCTACCGCCAGCACATCGTCGAGCTCGGCCGCGCCACCGACGGGCCGCTGGTCGTGGTGTTGCATGGCGCCGGCGCCAATCTGGAGGAAATGAATCTTGCGCTCGGAGAGCGATTGGCCGCGCGTCATCGCGTCATTCTCGTCGATCGTCCCGGATTCGGCTTCAGCGGGCGAAAGCGCGACGAAGGAAGTTCCCCCACTTACCAGGCTCGCGTGCTGCGCGATCTGCTCGACCAGCTCGGCATCGCGCGGGCTATCATCGTCGGCCATTCCTGGGGCGGCACGCTGGCGCTGGCTTTCGCGCTGGACTTTCCGCAGCGGGTCGCTGGTCTGGTTCTGATCGCGCCAGCAACTCATCCGGGCGTGTGGTCTTTGAGCAAGCTCAACGCGGTGCTGGCCGGACCGGTCGGTTGGCTGTTCGCGCATACCCTGGCGCTGCCGTTCGGTGCCGTCTTCATCAGGCCCGGCTCGCGCTTCGCGTTCCGGCCACAGCCCATGCCGCAGCATTATGTAAAGAAAAGCGCGGGGACGCTGGTGCTACGGCCGCCGACGCTGCTGAACAACTGGGCCGATGTCGGCGTCCTCGACGGTTTTCTCGCGCGGCAGGCGGTCCGCTACGGCGCGCTCGATGTGCCGACCATCGTCTTCAACGGCGACAGCGATCCGCTGGTAGCGCCGGCCGATCACGCGTTCAAGCTCGCCGCCGCCGCGCCTTGCGTCACCGTCAACGTTCTGCCGGGCTTCGGGCACATGCTACATCACGCCGCGGCTGACCGGATCGCGGCCGCGGTCGCCCAGATCGCGGCGAAATCCTAATTCCGAAAAGCGCGCTTACATCTCGGCGATGCTCTGCCCGCCGACGAAGGCGATGCGGATCATGTTGGTGGCGCCGGGCGTGCCGAGGGGCACGCCGGCGACAATGATGACGCGCTGGCCGGCTTTGGCGAAGCCGTCGCGAAATGCGATCCGGCAGGCGCGCTCCACCATGTCGTCCTGATCGCGCGCGTCCTCGGCGACCACGCAGTGCACGCCCCAGACCAGCGACAATTTGCGGCCGGCGGCGAGCATCGGCGAAATCGCCACAATCGGCGGCTTTGGCCGCTCGCGCGAGACCCGAAGCCCGGTCGCGCCCGATGAGGTCCAGCAGATGATGGCGGCGAGATCGAGCGTTTCGGCAACCTGCCGCGCCGCGGCCGCGATCGCGTCCGCGCCGGTCGCCTCCGGCTCGGTTTGGAGGACATGCAGCGCGGGCGAGTAGAACGCCTCGCTTTCCACCTCCTCGGCGATCCGGTTCATGGTCGCCACCGCCTCGACCGGGTATTGGCCGGAAGCGGATTCCGCCGACAGCATAACCGCGTCGGCGCCGTCGAAAATCGCCGTCGCCACGTCGGAAACTTCGGCACGGGTCGGCACCGGACTGGTGATCATCGATTCTAGCATCTGGGTCGCTACGACGACCGGCTTGCCGGCGCGGCGGC
The DNA here is from genome assembly GCA_963747855.1 of uncultured Alphaproteobacteria bacterium. Lineage (GTDB taxonomy): Bacteria > Pseudomonadota > Alphaproteobacteria > Rhizobiales > Xanthobacteraceae > BOG-931. The sequence continues at coordinate 319,617 of CAVVGN010000001.1, read as the reverse complement.
AGGCGCGCGTCATTTCCTTTTGCACGCCGGGCACTTTTTCCAGCGGCATCTCGACGCCGAGATCGCCGCGCGCCACCATCAGCGCGTCGGCGAGATCGAGGATGTCGTTGAGCCGTGCGACCGCCTGCGGCTTTTCGATCTTGGCCATCACCGACGCGCGTCCGCGCGTGATCTTCTTGGCTTCTGCGATGTCCTCCGGACGTTGGATGAAGGACAGCGCCACCCAGTCGATGCCGGCGTCGAGGGCGGCTTCGAGATCGGCAGTGTCCTTCGGCGCCAGCGCCGCCACCGGCACGACGGTATGCGGCAGGCTCACGCCCTTGCGGCTTGATATTTTGCCGCCGACCTCGACGCGGGCGACGATGCGCTGCCGATCGGTTTGCAGCACGGTCAGTCTCAGCTTGCCGTCGTCGATCAACAGTGCATCGCCCGGCTTGACCGCGACGAAGATTTCCGGATGCGGCAGGTGCACGCGTGTCGCGTCGCCGGGCGCGGAATCGGCGTCGAACACGAAGTCCTGGCCGGCGTCGATTGTGGCCGCGTCGTTCTTGAAGCTGCCGAGCCGAAGCTTCGGTCCTTGCAAATCGACCAGGATGCCGATCGGCCGGTTGCATTCGATTTCGACCGCGCGGATCGTGTCCACCAGCTCACGCATGCGCTCGTGCGTGGTGTGGCTCATGTTGATGCGAAAGACGTCGGCGCCGGCGGCAAACAGCCGGGTGATCACGTTGCGGCTCGAAGAGGCCGGTCCCAGCGTCGCCACCAGCTTGGTGCGCCGCTGCCGCCTCATCGGTTCTGGCTTCCAGGCGAAACCGCGGGCGCCGGTGCGGGTGCCTCTACTGGCGCTGCTTTGCCGGCGCGCGTTGCGGCGGGCGGCACCGCCGCGGCCGGCGGCGGCGTCAGCGGATTGCCGGCCGGCAAGGGCTTTTGCACGGGTTGCTCGCTCGATTCCGTGAGTTGCACCGTCCAAGCGCGCTGCTCGCCGGTATCTACCTCGAAAAAGCCGGTGCGGTCGAAGCCGCGCGCCAAGCAGTCGCTGATGCCGCGGATGGTGAACTCCTTGTCGCGGGTGCACATGAAGGCTTGGCCCATCCATTCGCCGCCGCGATCGTAGTCGATGGCGTAGACATAATAATAACGCGCGACTAGATTTCCCTTCAGCACGGTCTCGCAGGTGCGCGAGGGCAGATTCCACCAGCCTTCGGTGGTCCAGCCATCGGCATCCTTGTAGCCGACGGCGATGCCGACCCGGCTGCCGGTGTTGTTGCATAGCCGAAAATCGGCTGCTGCCGGCGAGGCCGACGCCGCCATGGCAAGCACAACCACGGCACTGGCGAGGAACGCTCTCCCCGCTGTTTTAAGGCTAATCCCGTCCCTCATATCCGGTTCAGATTCCGGTCAAAACTCAAGTTCTGTCAACGACGATGGCGCGGAAGTCGGTGACGTTGGTGAACGTCGGACCGGGCCGGAACAAATCGCCGATGGCGTTGAAAAACCCCGTGGAATTGTTGTCGGCGAGAAAGGCGGCGGGATCGAGGCCGGCGGCACGGGCGCGGGCTATCGTCGTCGGCCCGACAAAGGCGCCGGCCGGATCGTCCGGTCGGCCGCCCCCGCCGTCGGTACCATCAGAATCGGCGGCAAGCGCCGTGATGCCGGGGGGGTCGTTAAGATGTATTGCGAGCGCCAGCGCGTATTCCTGGTTCGGGCCGCCGCGGCCTTTCCCGCGCAGGGTGACGGTCAATTCGCCGCCGGACAGGATCACTGCGCGCCGCCCTGCTTCCGCGACCTCGCGCGCGAGCCTAGCGTGCTCGGCGGCGACTTCGCGCGCCTCGCCTTCCAACCGGGCGCCGAGCATGACGCACTCGTAGCCCGCCGCCTTGGCTCGTTCGGCGGCGGCGCGCAATGCGTCCGCCGGCCGGGCCACGATCCGGTAATCGGAGCCGGCGAAAACCCTGTCGCCGGGCTTCGGCGTCTCGTTGCCGGGATCGTCGAGCGCGCACAGCACGGCCGCCGGCAGATCGAGCCGATAGCGGCTCACGATCGCGCGCGCATCCGCGAGCGTGGTCGGATCGGGCATGGTCGGCCCCGAGCCGATCACTGCGGGACCGTCGCCGGGCACGTCAGAGATGGCGAGCGTCACCAATTTGGCCGGATGCGCGCGTTGCGCCAATCGGCCGCCCTTGATGCGAGAGAGATGCTTGCGCACGGTGTTAATCTCGCCGATGGCGGCGCCGCTTTTGAGAAGCGCGCGCGTGGTCGCCTGTTTTTCCTCGAGCGTCAGCCCGGGCGCGGGCGAAATCCAGTTCGCCGACGCGCCGCCGGAGAGAAGCACTAGCGCCAGGTCGTCGGCATCGAGCGCATCGGCGAGCTTGAGCACGCGCCGCGTCGCGGAAATGCCGATCTTGTCCGGCACCGGATGACCGGCCTCAATCACCGGAATGCGTTTGGTCGGCCGGCCGTAACCGCGCCGGGTGACGGCGAGACCGGCAAGCCGGGCCGGCGGCAGGTCGGCATAGAATTGCTCGGCGATTTCGGTCATCGAGCCGGCGGCTTTGCCGGCGGCAAGGACGACGAGGCGTCCGCGCGGCGGCGGCTCCGGCAGGTTTGGCGGCAGGCAGCCGCCCGGATGTGCGGCCGCGACCGCGCTGCGAAACAGCGATTCCAGGAAGTCACGCGCTGTACGATCCATCGTCACGCAACCAATCAAGAAAACGCGGTCTGGCAGGACCGCGCCGCCGCCTCTATCTTTTTTATAACACCGCCGCCGAGGGAATCATGGCAACCGACGAGAAAACCCGCGTGGAACTTGAGGCCGCCGTTTACCGGCGCCTGGTCGAGCATTTGCGGGCTCGCACCGACGTGCAGAACATCGACTTGATGAACCTGGCTGGTTTCTGCCGGAACTGCCTGTCCAACTGGATGAAGGACGCCGCCGACGAAAAAGGCGTGCCGATGAGCAAGGACGAAAGCCGGGCGATCATCTACGGCATGCCCTACGACGAATGGCGGGCGAAATATCAGAAGGAAGCGTCCGCCGGCCAGCAGGCGGGCTTCGAAAAAGCAAGCCAAAAGCACTAACGCCCGGCACAGCGCCGCAATGGCCTGTGCAATGCGTGGATGAGCGCGAACGCGGCTTGACCGCAGGGCGCGCGCTTTCGACAAGTTTGGGCAGCTTATTTCCCAGGAGTGCCCAATGGCCACCGCCGCCGCCGCCGAAGACAACCCGCCAGTCCACCGCTTCGCCAAGGACCGCCTCAAGGCGTTCGTCGAGCGCGTCGAGAAGCTGGAAGAGGAGAAGAAGACGATCTCCGACGACGTCCGGGACGTTTACGCCGAAGCGAAAGCCAACGGTTACGATGTTAAGGCGCTGCGCACGGTGGTGAAACTGCGCAAGATGGACGTCAACGAGCGCAAGGAGCAGGAAGCGGTGCTGGAGACCTACATGCACGCGCTTGGCATGCTGGGGTAGGCGTCATTCCGGGACAGCGCGTAGCGCCGGACCCGGAATCCATAACCCCTGTGCTCCGAGCAGGTGCTCGGCGCTGATTGCTGATGCTGTGATTATGGATTCTGGGCTCAAGCTTGCAGCGCGCCCCGGAATGACAACTAGCGCAGATCCGCGGTGCGCAGCGGATAGATGACGGTCGAGAGGAACATGATCGCGCTGCCGCTGAAGCGGTTGTAACTAAGCCCCGGCGACGGATCGGCTGCGAACGTCATTACCACCGAACTTTCCGGCTTGACCATCAGTGCGGCCATGGTGCGGATGTCATGCCCGCCGAGCGAACTGGTCGACGGCGAGCGGCTCATGTCCGGCGCCGCGACGACCGCGCGCAGCCACGGATCGCTGAGCCGGGCTGGGTCGGACAGCGGTGTCGCCAGCCGCTGGTGCGCCACCGTGAGGATCGCCGAGGCCGGTTGGTCGTTTGCCCGCTTGACGGCGATGGTGGTCGTGGCGTCGCCGGTCTGCACCGGGACGAAGCGCGGCGCGGCAATGCGCGGCAGCGGCGCGCTGCTGACGCTCGCGGCGCGCGCGGTGGCATCGGCGCTGGGCGGGTCGGCGAAAGCGAGCGCGTCTTCGAGCGGTGCGGGATTGTCGTGCGCGGCGGCCAGCGGATTAAGCGCGCCGGTCGCTTCCGGGGCGGCGTCCTTCGCCGCCGGCCAAAAGCCGCGCGCCAGAATGATCTGGTTCGGCGTCAGCGCGGCGAGCGGCGCCGCTTCGGCGCGGGAAATCACGTGCACCTTGGACGCCACCTTGACGAGCTTGGTCTTCTCCGCAGCCAATTTGTCTTCGGCGCGAGCGAGCTTGTCCTTCGCGGTCGCAAGCTTGTCTTCGGCCCGGTTGATCGCGGCGGCGACTGCGGCCTTGGCGCGGGTGCGCAGCGGCTCGGCGAGCGGCGCCGGCGTGTTGGCGGCGACTGCTGCCGGCGCGGCGCCATCTTCGTCTTCACCGTCGCGCGCAAGGCCGAGGAACCTGGCGATGGGATTGGCGGAGCGGTGCGCCGTGTTGTTGTCGGCCACGGCGACACCTGCGTCGCGCGCCTGCTCAAGCAGCAGTTCCGACGGCGTGCCGCCGTGCGCCCGGACGTCGGCGAGCGCGAGGGCATAGCCGGCCAGCGGGCGGCCGTCGCTCGGAATGTGCACCGTGCGCTGGTCGGGGAACACCCGCACTAATTGCTCGCGGGTCATGCGCGGCCACATGCGCACGCCGCCGGTATCCATGTGCACGAACGGCGAACCGGAGGTCGGATAGAAACCGACGCCGCCGCGCTGCAAGTGCAAGCCGATTTCGCGGAGCTGTTCGAGATTGACGCCTGGGATGTAGAAATCCATGGCGTGGCCGAGCATGTGCTGCGAGAAGCGCGCGACCCCGCCGCTTCGGCGCCGGAGCATGGCGTTGGTCTCGGGCGAGCGATAGCCGCAGACCACCCAGATCGGAGCTTTCGCTCCGGTCTCGCGCTGCACCTCCCACACCAGGTCGATCAGGTGCGGGTCCATTTTGGTTTCCTGTTCCTTGCGCCAGTCGCGCAAGAACCAGTTGAGCTTCTCGAGCGCGCCCTCGTCGTAGCGGCCGTCGCGCTTGAAGGTGATGGTGATGTCTTCGTTGGTGTGGATGTGATGCAGCATAATGGTGCGGGTGTCGCCCTCCGCGATCGCGTTCTGCAACAGCCGCGAGCCGGAGATGAGCAGCAACGCGGCCAGTCCGCAGGAAGCTGCGGTGCGCGCGGCGACAACACGACAGGTCTTCAGGCGGGCCCCAACAACCAGCACCGGCGTCCTCGCGTTGACACTTGCGGCGCCCGCAGCGGCGAAGCCGACGCGGACGGCCAAACCCCATCTGTATTATGGGAAGGGTTAACGCGAACTTCTGTCACCCCGCCCCCGACGCGATAAGGGTTAACCGTCCAATGCGGCAAAAGATAGCCACCGCCGGGCAGTTAAGGGTTTTCCAAGGCTCTGGTTGCGGCCCGAATAGCCATTTGGTTAACGCCGGAATTCGGATTTATTGCTTTTCCTTCAGGCTGTTAAGAGAACCGGCGTGGCTTCGGGAGGGCGTGTAACGGCCGGTCAGGCTGCAGGCGCCGGCCAGACGTGCTCCAAAGCGTTGGGTTCCGGCGACGCCCGCCGGAAAAACACCTGGCTCTCGTGCATACGATTGGCCGGTAATGAGGATTGGATGCGCGATCATTGCATCGAGCACTTTTCGTCGCTGATCGATGGATCGCCGAGGCCAAGGTCGTAGTAGGGCGTCCCCTTCACGCGGGCCAGATCACGAGCAGAAATACCCATCTTGTCGATGAGATTTTGCAACAGTGCGCGGCTCGGCGGACACTTTAAATACTCGATCACGTGCGGCTCTATGCCTGCGTTCCGGATCAGGCCAAGCGTGTTGCGGGACGTGCCGCAGTCCGGATTGTGATAAATAATGACGTCGTCCATTCGTGCGCTCTTTAGATCAAGAAGCTGAGCTCAGCTTTTTGCCGACTTGTGTTTGTTCAACGCTGTGTTTGGCAAATCCTACGGCCATCGCCAGAATGGCACCTGCCGCGAGCCCCATGAGGATTTGCAACACCACAGCGTCACTGCGTCGGTGTGTTGCTGCACCGCGCCAGTCGAGTTGACGACGGTCGCCGCGAGCGTTTGGAGGAAATAGCCGCTTATCGCACCGCCCACGGCTCCGGCGACGGTGTGTCCTATCGCTCCGAAAGAGTGTTCCTTCGCGGTCGCCGAAATGGCGTGCGCACCGACGATGCCGGCGATGATTTCAATGACCAGAACCGTCCAGGTCATCGTGCGTCCTACGTTTGCTTTTTGTTTGGCGCAGCCGATTTATAACTTGCGGCAAATGAAAACGACTTACGTCGCGATCTTCGGCGCGCAACACGACTTCGCATGCGCGATACGCGCCTTGCGTTCGCCGGTGACGTCGCCGTAATCGGCTTGCTCGCCGGTGGTGTGGAACGTCTCCCAAGAAATCCCCGCCGGATCGTCGATCCAGGATTTCTCCGATTTGGTGTAGCAACAGGAAATCTCGCCCTGCTCGACGATGTTTCCGCCTGCTTGGCGCAGGCGGGAATAAACCTCATTGAGTTCGGCTTTGTTTTCGACCTGGATGCCGAGGTGATCGAGCCCCGGCGTCCGGCCGCGCGTCGAAATCGCGAAATTCACACGCGGGTCGTCCAGCATCCACTTGGCGTAATCCCGCTTGGTGACGGACGGTTGCGCCGCGAACAGCGCGGAATAGAAGCCGATCGACCGGTCGAGGTCGTCGACCGCAACGTGGACATGCAGACGTTTCATCTGCAACTCCTTAGGCCGAAATTTTGATGCGCTTCCCCCGAGCTGGTTTGCTGGTCGCCGCCGGCAAACAGCGAGCCGATTGTCCTGAGCGAGCGCGGCCAAGGCTGCCACTGCATGATCCTTATCCATATTTCATTGCGTGAGCGAGATGCGGTCCCCGCGGGCGGTTTCGCACACCGCACCAGGGCGGCTTCGGGTCCGCGACGACCGGCACAAGGACCGGTCTGCACGGAGCGCGCTTAACCGCGGTATCTTCTGGCGAAGCGGGCAAAACACCCGTCAGCAGCCGCCGCGGGAAACCCGGTTCTGGAGCTGAGCCATCGGGGTATGAGCCGGTGGCGAGTGCCGCAAGCGTGAGCGCCGAAAGGCGGCGCGCCGCCGAACAAGCAGCGCGCAGCCGCGCTTTGCGCGGATATTGGTTGGACAATGCGCCTTTCGGCGCTCCGCTTCCCGTCTTTAATGCCGGAAGCGAGTCGACTAAGGGAAGATAAAAATCTTCGCTTCGTGGTGGTTTGCAAAGCTCGGACGCAGACGATGCGCCGCGAGAACGCTCTCTTATTGCGTCTATTGCGTCATTGCCGGACTTGATCCGGCAATCCATGCGGCAGTCGCGCTGATTTACCGGATAGTCGTCATTCGCTGAACTTCGGCATGGACCACCGGGTCAAGCCCGGTGGTGACGAAGGGAGGGAAGCAGCACACTGCGGACCAAAAAGCCTCGATACCGTGACTCCGGAATTTGCCGTAGATTGCAGGGAGGGCGGTTACGCCGGCCCGAGGGCGGAGCACACATGACATTGCAGGAAGGCAGGCCGGCGCCGGCCGCGGCTTCGAGACAAGAGCCGATCTGGTTTGCGTCCTACCCGCCGGGAATACCACACAGCATAGATCCGGATGCCTATCCGTCGCTGTCCGCCTTGCTGCTCGATGCCTGCAAGCATCACGCCGCGCACGGTGCGTTCGAATGCCTCGGCACGAGCATGAGCTATGCCGCGTGGGAAGCCGTCAGCCGCGCATTCGCTTCTTTCCTGCTCGAGGAAGCTAACTGCCGCTCCGGCGAGCGCGTCGCCATCATGCTGCCGAACCTGCTGGCCTATCCGGTGGCGTTTCTCGGCGCGCTGCGCGCCGGCCTGGTCGTGGTCAACGTCAATCCGCTCTACACGCCGCGCGAATTGCGCGAGCAGCTCAAGGATTCGGGCGCGACCGCGATCGTGATCATGGAGAATTTCGCGCACAAGGTCGAATCGGTGCTGGCCGAGACGCAGATCCGGCATGTGGTGGTGGCGCGGCTCGGCGATTTCATGCCGGCGCCCAAACGCGTGCTGTTCAACATCGTCAACACCTACGTGCGCCGCGCGGTGCCGGCCTGGAAGTTCTCGCGGTTCAGCTTGTTGCACGCCGCCTGCAACCGCGCGCCCGGCGCTTCCTACAAAGACGCACAGCCGGCGGCTTCATCGCCGGCGCTGTTGCAATATACCGGCGGCACCACCGGCGTGCCGAAAGGCGCGGTGCTGACGCACCGCAATCTGGTCGCCAACACCTTGCAGTGCCGGGCCGTGATCAAGCCGTATATCGAGGAGGAGCGGGGATCGGTGCTGACCCCGCTGCCGCTCTATCACATCTTCTCGCTGACCGCGAACTTGCTCGCCTTCGCGCAGATGGGCGGCTTGAGCGTGCTGGTGCCCGATCCGCGCGACATCAAGGGACTGATCAAGACGATGCGGCGCGCGCAGGTCACGACCATGACCGGCGTCAACACGCTGTTCAACGCGCTGATCAATACCCCGGACTTCGCCAAGCTCGATTTCAGCAAAATGAGCTTCGCGGTCGGCGGCGGCGCCGCGGTGCAGAGTGCGGTCGCAATCCGCTGGCGCGAGATTACCGGCGCCGATCTGGTGGAAGGCTACGGCCTGACCGAAGCGTCGCCGGTGGTGTGCATCAATCCGGTGCGCAAGCCGAAAATCGGCACCGTCGGGCTGCCGGTCCCCTCGACCGAGGTCGCGATCCGCGACGATGCCGGCAACGAAGTCCCCACTGGCGAGTTGGGCGAAATCTGGGTGCGCGGCCCGCAGGTGATGCAGGGCTATTGGCAGAGGCCGGACGAAACCAGGCTGGTACTGAGCTCGGACGGCTGGCTCGACACCGGCGATATCGGCGCGTTCGACGCCGAGGGCTTCTTGAAGATCCTCGACCGCAAGAAGGACATGGTGAACGTCTCCGGCTTCAAGGTCTTCCCGAACGAAGTCGAGGACGTGATGATGCAGCATCCGGGCGTGCTGGAAGCAGCCGTCATCGGCGTCGCCGATCCCACCACCGGGCAGGGCGTGAAGCTGTTCGTAGTCAAGCGCGATCCGGCGGTCACCGAGGCGGAATTGACCAAATTCGCGCGCGAGCGGCTCGCCGGCTACAAGGTGCCGAAGACGATTGTGTTCGTCGACAGCCTGCCCAAGAGCAATGTCGGCAAGATCATCCGCAAGGATTTGAAGTGATCTCTGTCATTGCGAGGGGCGAAGCGACGAAGCAATCCAAAAACCGACACTCGACGCTGGATTGCTTCGCTACGCTGGCAATGACGAAATCCTCAGTGGGCCATCAGGACCGGCAGCTCGGCGTTGGCCAAAATGTGCCGCGTGGTCCCGCCGAAAATCATCTGCCGCAAGCGGCTTTGTGTGTAAGCGCCCTTGACGATCAGGTCGCAGCCGAGCTCGGCGGCCTTTGCGAGGATGGTTTCGCCGGCGCTGACCTTGCCGGGTGCGACCGTCATCGGCTCGGCGGCGATGCCGTTCATTTTTAGCGAGCGGGCGAGCTCGGCGCCGCTCGGGCCGGCGACTGTCGCGCCTTCGACCGTGAGGATGGTGATGCGCTCCGCCAGGCGCAGCAGCGGCATGGCGAAAGCGGTGGCGCGCGCCTGTTCGGTTGAGCGGTTCCAGGCGATCAGGATGTGGGTGCCGAGCGAACGCGGCGGCGCCGGTGGCGCGATCAATATCGGACGGCCGCTTTCGAACAGTGCGGATTCGAGCGTCACCATCGACGGGCTCTGCCATTCCTCGCCGGGGCGCGCCAGCACGATGATGTCGAAGACGCGGCCGTAGCTGCCAGCGAAGTCGTTGCCGCTGGGCGCGGTGGCGTTCCACGCCCACGACAGCGAAGCGGCCACCGAGCCGGCCGACGTTTCGGCGGTGCGCTGCTTGATGGCGTGGCTTTGCATGAAAGCGCGGAACGTCTCCTCGGCGTGCCGCACCATTTCGGCGTCGTTCTCCTTGACCGCGACCATGGTCAAGCCGGCGTCGGGATCCATCGCCACCATGTCGGCGACAGCCGGGCGCAGCGGGAAGCCTTCGATGCAGCTGTCGAACTTCCGCGCCAGAAGGAGAGCGGCGTCGAGCGCCGAGGCCATCGCGGTATTTTGCTCGGTGGGAACGAGGATGGTTTTCATGCGCGCGCCCCGGTGCCGTTACCCACGGCGCGGCAATCATACCGCCGGCGCGCGGGTATCATCAATGCTGCGGCACATCCGGCGAGCATCGTCGGCGAACGTCAAAACCGCCGGGGGGCGGACATAACAGCATCCCCGCGCCCCTTGCTGCAGCTACCTCTCTGCAATCATATTGCCCGGCGCGGCGCTCGCCAAACCGCCCGATCCGGAGACTAGGAGACCTCTATGGCGGTTTATACCGACGTCGCGGCGGAAGAGCTGGCGGCCTTTATCGCCGGCTATGACATCGGCGAGCTGCTTGCTTACAAAGGCATTGCGGAAGGCGTGGAGAATTCTAACTTTCTCGTTCACACCGGCCGCGGCTCCTTCATTCTGACGTTGTACGAGCGGCGCGTGGCCGAGGCCGATCTGCCGTTCTTTCTCGAGTTGATGGAGCATTTGGCCGGCCGCGGCATTACCTGCCCGCAACCGGTGAAGAACCGCGCCGGGCAGACCCTGGGCCGGCTCGCCGGGCGGCCGGCGGCGATCGTCACGTTCCTCGACGGCTTGTGGATAAGGCGGCCCAGCGCGGCGCATGCCGCAGCGCTCGGCGAAGCGCTGGCGCGGCTGCATCTGGCGGGTGCGGATTTTCCGATGCGGCGGGAGAATGCGCTTTCGGTCTCCGGCTGGCGGCAGCTTTACGCCGCATGCGGCGACCGCGCCGATGAGGTACAGCGCGATCTCAAGGTGCTGCTCGCGGCCGAACTCGATCTGCTCGAGCGGGAATGGCCGAAAGGATTGCCGCAGGGCGTGATCCACGCCGACCTTTTTCCCGACAACGTATTTTTTCTCGGCGACAGGCTGTCGGGCCTGATCGATTTCTATTTCGCCTGCACCGATACGCTCGTCTACGACGTCGCTATCTGCCTCAATGCCTGGTGCTTCGAGGCGGATCATTCCTACAACGTCACCAAGGGCCGCGCGCTTCTCTCGAGCTACGCCAAGGCGCGGCCGCTGTCGCCGGCGGAATGGCGAATGCTGCCGCTGCTCGCGCGCGGCGCGTCGCTCCGTTTCCTGCTGACCCGCCTGGTCGACTGGCTCAACGTGCCGGCTGGCGCGCTGGTGCGACCAAAGGATCCGCTCGAATATCTGCGCAAGCTACGCTTCCATCAAAAGGCGAAGGGCGTGAGCGATTACGGAGTGGCGGCGCCGTGAACGATCCGGTCGCGACGCTGCCGCATGTCGTCATTCACACCGACGGCGCCTGCTCCGGCAATCCGGGACCGGGCGGCTATGGGGCCATACTCGCGTTCGGCGACCACGAGAAGGAGATCAAGGGCGGTGAGGCCGACACCACTAACAACCGCATGGAGTTGATGGCCGCGATCGCCGCTTTCGAGGCGCTCAAGCGGCCGTGCCGCGTCGATCTGCACACCGACAGCCAATATCTGCGCGACGGCATCATGAGCTATATCAAGAAGTGGAAGCAGAACGGATGGCGCACCGCCGACAAAAAGCCGGTGAAAAACATCGACCTTTGGCAGCGGCTGGACGCTGCGCTGGCTCCCCACAAGGTGCGCTGGCATTGGCTGCGCGGTCATTCCGGGCACGCGCAAAACGAACGCGCCGACGAATTGGCACGTGAGGCGATCGCGGAAATTCGCGGCGGCGGCGACGCCGGGGGTTAACGGCCTGCCGGTGCGCGGGCGAACAAACAAAACGCGCGCGTCGTGTTTAATGGCGTTTACGCGTTCACCATTAATTCCGGTTTCGATTTATTTACCACCGGCCATTCCGGCGAACTGAGCAAGCAGAGCCTTGAGATCAGCCGCCCGCATGTCGGGCTCGACAAGAAAAAGACGCAGATTTCCGCCATGCGCACGCGCGAGCTGGTGCGCAAAAACATGATCAGAAGGATCGTGAAGATCCTCCTGTCCCTGTTCGTCCGCTCAAACCGGCGGTATCAGCGGCAGGTTTTCGATGCGGCGTTAAATCGCGTCACGCGCCGCGTCGAGCCGAAGCGGGCGCTTAAATCTGCTTGAGCATGCTTTCGGCGCTCGACGCCTCGGCCGTGCCGGGCGCTTCCTCGACATTAAGTTTTTTCACCACGCCGTCCTCGACCAACATGGCATAGCGCTTGGAGCGGAGCCCAAGACCGCCGGCCGAACCGTCGAAGGTCATTTCCATGGCCTTGGCGAAGTCGCCGTTGCCGTCGGCGAGAAATTCAATCTTGCCGCCGGCGCCGGTTGATTTCTTCCAGGCGTCGAAGGTGAAGACGTCGTTGACGCCGGTCACCGCGACGGTATCGATGCCCTTGGCCTTGAACGCATCGGCATTTTTGAGAAAGCCGGGCAGATGATTGTTGTTGCAGGTTGGTGTGAAGGCGCCGGGAACCGCGAACAGCACGACTTTCTTGCCTCTGAAAACTTCTTCGGTCGTCTTCCACGCCGGTCCGTCGGGACCCATTACGCGGAATTTCAAGTCGGGTGGCAGACGATCGCCAACCTTGATCGGCATGGTCGTATCCTCTCGTGATGCGGATGAACTTTGGTGCGCACCACGTAAATTAGCGGAACCGGTGGATTAGTCGAGATGCGCCTTAACCTCAATGGCGTCGGTGGGCGATACGGCGGTGAAGGTCAGCGTTGCGCCGTCCGCGCCGGCGCCGGGCGGCAGCCCATCGAGATCGAAGGTATAGCGCCGCACGCCCGCGGTTTCGGCGGCGGCTTTGTCACGTTGCGGCAGCGGCAAGGCCCAGTCCGGCGTCGGGCCTTCGGCGAAGAGATCGACCGGTGCGCCAGCGGGCGCGATAACCTCTACCACGACGTGCGCGTGGCCGCCGTCGGTGACGCGATGCACGGCGCGGATGACGAGATCGCCGCCCGAGTCGAGCGGCACGTGCCGCGGCACGCGCGCTTCGGCCGCGACCAGCGTGCCTTCTTCGGCGCCGGCTTTGCCGGACAGCGCGAGGTCGAGACTGGCCTGGGCGGGAACGCACAGATTGCCGCAAACGGCGAAGTCGATCTTGACGTGCAGGGCCGACGGCTTGCCCGGATCCTGCGGCACGATCCGCAGCGGCAACACCACGTCGCCGGCATAGCCGATCGATTGACCGCCGGCGCCGTCGTCAAAGTGTTTGGGCGCCGGCCACAGCACCGTCACCGATTTGACGTTCTCCGAGCCGGCGAAATCGAGAACCGGCGGCACGCCCGAATCACCGGGATAGCGCCAATAGGTCTTCCAGCCGGGATCGAGCCGGATTTCCACACCGCTCCGCAACCATTTTGCTCCGGCCGATTGAACCGCCGCGCCGGCAATCAGTCGCGCGGCAGCATGCAATTCGCCGTCCCACGCCGAAGCATCCTGCGCGCGTGCGCACGGCAGTCCGCCGGCGCAGATAATCGCAACGGCCGCAAACATTATTCGCCGAATTCGCGGTTCGATCATGCCGTCGCTGTTTAAGGGCAAGCCGTCCACACGCGCCACTGACATCATCGTGACCTTATTGCGACGGCTGTGACGCGGCGAGCGCGAGTGAACTTTTGCCGCTGTCATTCGTTTGCAAAAACGGGTCGATCGGCTAACCTTTGGCTATGAAATTGCCGCGCGGGACATCGGGAAAGGGCAAGGGTCGGGGCAAGGGCTATCTTGACGGCCAGATGCTGATTGCCATGCCGGCGATGCTCGACGACCGCTTCGCGCGTTCGCTGATTTACGTTTGCGCGCACTCTTCCGAAGGCGCGATGGGCATCGTGGTTAATCATCCAGCGCCCAACGTCAATTTCTCCGACCTTTTGGTGAAGCTCGACGTCATTCCGGCCGCCGATATGATTCAATTGCCGTCGCGCGCCGGCGTTGTGAAAGTCATGCGCGGCGGTCCGGTGGAGACCGAGCGCGGGTTCGTGCTGCATTCCGCCGATTTCTTCATCGAGAATTCGACGCTGCCGATCGACGACGGCATTTGCCTCACCGCCACGCTCGACATTCTCAAAGCCATTGCGCGGGGCGATGGTCCCGCCAGCGCCATTCTTGCGCTCGGCTATGCCGGTTGGGCGCCGGGCCAGCTCGAGACGGAAATCCAGGGCAACGGCTGGCTGCATTGTGCGCCCGATTCCGAACTGATCTTCGGTACCGACATCGGCGGTAAATACGACCGTGCGTTGAAAAAGATCGGCATCGATCTCGGCATGCTCTCAAGCGAAGCCGGGCACGCTTAAGCGTCGTCAGCGCGCCATCTCAACTTTGCTGTGCGGCTGGAGCAGGGCGCGGGCGCGTTCCGGCGTCATCGGTTCGCCGAACACAAAGCCCTGCGCGTACTCACAGCCGAGTTGGTAGAGCTCGACCGCGTCGGAATCGGTTTCAGCGCCCTCGGCGACCACGTCCATGCCGAGGTCGTGGGCGAGCGCGATGATCGAGCGCAGGATCACCGGCCGGGTGCCTTTCGCAGTTGTACGCACGAAGGATTGGTCGATCTTGATGGTGTCGAACGGGAACCGCTGCAGATAGGCGAGCGATGAATACCCGGTTCCAAAGTCGTCGAGCGCGAGACCCGCGCCCAGCTCGCGAATCCGGTGTAGCATCTGCGCGGCGTGTTCCGGATTTTCCATCACCACGGATTCGGTCAGTTCCAGCTTGAGCGAGCCGCGGGTGAGCGGTGAGCGCGCCAGCACGGTGCGCAAATCCTGGATCAGATCGTGCCGTAGCAATTGCCGCGAGGAGACGTTGACGCTGGCGAACAGACTTTCGCGCGGCCGCAATGTGCGCTGCCAGGCGCTGAGTTGCCGGGCGGTGCGTTCGAGCACGAACAGGCCGAGCTCGACGATCAACCCGCTCTCCTCGGCGATGGTGATGAATTCGTTGGGCGAAATGCGGCCGAGTTTCGGATGGTTCCAGCGCGCCAAAGCCTCGAAGCCGGCGACCGCGCGGTCGTCGAGCCGCACGATCGGCTGATAAAGGATGGTGATCTCTTCGCGCTCGAGCGCGCGGCGCAGATCGGACTCGATCGACAGGCGATCGGATTTGCGCGCGCGCATGGCGGGCTTGAACACTTCGATGTGGTCGCCGCCGTTGCGCTTGGCGTGGTACATCGCAAGTTCCGCGTCCTTGAGCCGTTCCTCGGCGCGCTGCGGCTCGGAATCGCCGAGCGCCATCCCCATCGAGCCGGTGAGGAAGATTTCGCGGTCGTTGAAAGTAATCGGCGCGCGCAGCGTGCGGCGGATGGTTTCGGCGAGCGAGGTGATGCGGGCCGAATCGCGCTCCGACAGCAGGATCAGCCCGAACTGATCGCCGGAAAGCCGCGCCAGCGTGTCATGCGGCTTGATCAGCCGCCCGAGCCGGCGCGCCAGCGTTAGCAGGATCGAATCGGCAAGCGCCATGCCGACCGAATCGTTGACCTGCTTGAAGCGGTCGACGTCAATCACCATGACGGTTGGACGAATGGTCGAATTGGCTTTGGCAAGCCCGAGCACGGCTTCGAGCCGGTCGAGGAACAATTCGCGGTTGGGCAAGCCGGTCAGATTGTCGTGCACCGCATCGTGCAATAGCCGCTCCTCAGCGGTTTTGAACTCGGTCACGTCGCTCAGCGTGCCGACCAGACGAATGACCTCGCCGTCGGAGCCGACCACCGGCCGTGCGCGCAAGGCGAACCAGAGATAATGCCCGTCGGCGGTGCGCATGCGGAAATCCTGCGACACCCGGCCGCGCCGCTGCTCGACGACGCCGTCGAGCGTGGCGCGGAAGCGGTCGCGGTCGAGTGGATGCAGAATTTCGAGCCAGGTTGCCGCCGCGCCCGCAAGCGTGCCGTGCTTTAGTCCGAGCATCGCTTCTGTTTCCGGGCTGGTGAACACGCGGTCGGCGGACACGTCCCAGTCCCAGATCATGTCGCCGGCGCCGGTCAGCGCCAGCGCGCGGCGTTCGACGTCGGACACGATGCCCTGCGCGATGCCGCCGGCAAACGCATGCTGCATCACCGTGAAGCCGATGAGCATGACGATCAGCACAAGGCCGCCGAGCAGGGCCGGAGCGACGATGTCGTTGGTGAGGAAGCCGAGCACCGTCAGCGCGGCGCCGAATACCCAAACAACCAGAAGGAACCAGGTCGGAATCAGCATCACCGCGCGGTCGAAGCCGTGCGTCGAGAGATAGACGACCAGCGCAAGGCCGATCACGGCGACGAAGAACAGCGACATGCGGGCGATGCCGGAAGCGACCGGCGGGGAGTACAGCGCGACCGCGACCAGCGCGCCGAGAAATGCGAGCCAGCCGACGGTGATGTGCGCGTATCGCACATGCCAGCGGTTCAGGTTGAGATACGCGAACAAAAACACCAGCAGCGTCGCGGCCAGGATCGCTTCGCCCGACGCGCGCCAGATGCGCTCGACGCCCGACGAGACTTCAAACACCTTGGTCCAGAATCCGAAATCGATGCCGATATAGATCAGCACTGCCCAGCCGAGTGCGGCGGCAGCCGGAAACATCACGCTGCCTTTCACCACGAACAAAATGGTGAGGAACAAGGCGAGCAATCCGGCGATGCCGATGACGATGCCTTGATAGAGCGTCAGCGAGTTAACTTTGTCTTTGAATGCATCCGGCTCCCACAGATAGAGCTGCGGCAGGTTGGGCGCGCGCAACTCGGCGACGAAGGTGATCACCGTGCCGGGATCGAGCGTGACGCGGAATACGTCGGTGGTGGCATTGTCCGCCCGTTCGGGCGGATCGCCGGATGACGGCGTGATGTTGACGATGCGGGATAGTCCGAGATCGGGCCAGATCAGGCCGGAACCGACCATGCGGTAATGCGGCGCGACGATCAGGCGATCGATCTGTTCGTCGCCGTTGTTGGCGAGCGCGAACACCGCCCAGTTGTTTCCCGCTTCACGCGCGCGCACCTCGATACGCCGCACGATGCCGTCGGCGCCGGGCGCGGTGGAAACCTGCACACGGTCGCCGTCGGTATGCTGGAACTCGACGGCGTCAGTGAGATCGATCGCCGCGGCATCGAGGCGGATGTTGACGGCTTCCACCGCGGCGGCGGCGGAAATGCCGAGCCAGGCCGCGAATGCGAAGGCCGTAAGCGCCGTTGCGGCGCGCAGACATGCCAAGAGACGCCCTCCGAGCTAACGGCAACCGGCGCAGAGACTTTCCGGAATTCCCCGCTCCATAATCTAACCGGCTTTGCGCCGAATTCGCGGCCCGCCGCAAACATTAAATCGCGAGCCGATGAGTAGCCGCTGGGGCGCGCGAGCGCAAGAATTTTCCCTTGAGTTTTCAAAGGGTCAGCATGACCGTCGTGCGCTCGGGGATGAACGAAACCAGAGAGGTCGCAACGACTGCGCGCCAGTGTGACAACCGCTGGCGCGGCCGTTAATTTATCGCACTGGAGAGCGAAATGGCCGCGATCGACCCGGACGATCTGCCGAAGAAGAAAATAACCCATGAGATCGGCCAGGATCTCGCGCTGCTTTCGGTCGGCGAGCTTGCCGCGCGTATCGGGCTCCTCAAGGAGGAAATTGTCCGGCTGGAGGCGGAAATGGCGAGAAAGCGCGCCTCGCAAACGGCCGCCGATGCTGTTTTCAAGAAGTAAGGTGTGACGGAAAGCTGCAAAAAGATTTGGCAACTTTGCCCGGCTTGTTAACCATTAGTTAAGCTTTCTCGTTCATTACGGTTACTGTCCATCTTCTGGACATCGAGTGGCTCCTGTCCACTCTGTTTGACGCCTCCCTGTTATCACCTTGAGCCGCCGGCAACGGCGGCTCTTTTTTATGTTCGGCGGGCATTTCTGCGACACGCTTGCGCGGCAACTATGTCCGGAACTCGATACGGCCGCCCGCTGGACTCAAACGCCGGGCCGCGCGATGCTGCGGCTTGTGTGAGGCGTAGCAATGTCCGAGAAGCGTGCGAGTGAAGCCAACGCGGTGTCTTTCAGCGAGCGGCTGGCCGGGTCCCAGGTTTTTGCCAATCTGTTTCGCGACGGAATGGCGCTGGTCGAGGAGACCGCGAGCTATCTCGACGGCTCCGGCCGCACCGAATCCAAAAAACTCGAACGCAGCGGGGCGCTGGTTTACGCCACCGAAAGCATGCGCCTGACCACCCGCCTGATGCAGCTCGCCTCATGGCTGTTGCTGCACCGCGCGGTGAAGGAAGGCGAGATGACGCTGGCCCAGGCGCACAAGGAAAAAAGCAAGGTGCGGCTTGCCGCCTGCGATCCCGGCGACGCGAAATCGATCGCGCTGCTGCCGCAAAAGCTCCAGGACCTGATCGCGCGCTCGATCAAGCTGCAGGCGGAAGTGCGCCGACTGGATGCGACCATGCACGCGCCGGCGCCGCTCAAGATCGGGGCCGGCAATCCGGTGGAGCGTCAGCTAGGCCTGCTGAAAGCCGCGTTCGAGCGGCAGGACCGCGCCTAAATTAAGCGGCAAAGTGCGGGACGCTGTGCGTCCGCTCACTTTTTGAGAAAGCCCTCGAACTTCTTCTGAAAGCGCGACAGCCTTCCGCCACGGTCGACCAGATGCTGCTGGCCACCGGTCCAGGCCGGATGCGACTTCGGATCGACGTCGAGATGCAGCGTGTCGCCCGGTTTTCCCCAGGTCGAGCGGGTGGTGAACTTGGTACCGTCGGTCATGATGACTTTGACCTGGTGATAATCGGGATGCGTTTCGTTTTTCATGGCGATCGCTTTAAGCCGCGGCGGCGCTGGTTGTCGTGAAATTCCGCGGCTCTATACCGCGGGTAAGCCGGATAGACAAGCCGCCGAAGCAACGCATCGCACGTTGCGGGCCGGCCATCGCCGAGGCATTGTCGCGGCCGGTGCGGGCGGCGGGGCCGCGAAAAGGTATTGCGGCGCATGAGTTTGAGTGCCGAAAAAGATGGTGCAGCCTTGACCGCCGAGGCCGCGCTCAAAGCGCCGGCAGCACCTCGAAGCCTCAATCTGCGGCCGCTCGCTTCGCTTTTGCCCTACGTGCGGCGTTATCGCTGGCGAGCCGTCGCCGCACTTGGTGCGTTGATCCTGGCGGCGGTGACGACCCTGGTGGTGCCGATCGCCGTGCGCCGGATGATTGATTTCGGCTTTACCGCGCGCGGCCTTGCTCTGATCGACAGCTATTTCCTGGTCATGATCGGGGTTGGCGCCGTGCTCGCGCTGTCGAGCGCGCTGCGTTACTACCTTGTCACCACGCTCGGCGAGCGGATCGTCGCGGATCTGCGTGGCGACGTCTTCGCACATGTCACGTCGCTTTCGGCGGCTTTCTTCGACGAAGCGCGGACCGGCGAAGTGATCTCGCGGTTGACCGCCGACACCACGCAGATCAAGGCGGCGGTCGGCTCGTCCGTGTCGGTGATGCTGCGCAATCTGGTGCTGTTTATCGGCGCCGGCGTCATGATGGTGGTGTCGAGCCCGCGGCTTTCTGCTTTCGTCTTTGCGGCGATCCCGCTCATCGTGCTGCCGCTTTACGCCTTCGGCCGCGCGGTGCGCCGCCGCTCGCGCTTCGCGCAGGACACACTTGCCGATGCGTCGGCCTATGCCGCCGAGTTGATCGGCGCGGTGCGCGTGTTGCAGGCCTTCACCAACGAGCGGCTTGGCATCGCCCGGTTCCGCGATGCAGTCGACCGGGCGTTTAACGCCGCCCGCGCTTCGATCCGCGCGCGTGCCCTCTTGACCGGTATTGCTATTTTCCTCGTATCCGCCAGCGTCATCATCGTTTTGTGGGTCGGCGCGCAGGACGTGCTGGCGGCAAAGATGACGCCGGGCCGGCTCGGCCAGTTCATCCTCTACGCGGTGCTGGCGGCCGCCGCGCTCGGATCGCTGTCGGAGATCGGCGGCGAAGTGGCGCAAGCCTCCGGCGCGGCGGAGCGGCTGTTCGAAATTCTGGCGATCAAGCCTGCGATCGTGCCCCCGGCCCGGCCGGTTGGGCTGCCGTCGCCGGCGCGCGGTGAGGTCGCCTTCGCCGATGTCCGCTTCGCCTATCCGACGCGAACCACCGTCGCGGCGCTCAACTGCGTATCGTTTTCCGTCGCGCGAGGGGAGAAAGTCGCAATCGTCGGTCCTTCCGGCGCGGGCAAAAGCACGATCTTCCATCTGTTGCTGCGTTATTACGATCCGCTTGCCGGACGCATCACTTACGACGGCATCCGGATCGCCGATCTCGATCTAGCGGACTTGCGCGAGCATATCGCGCTCGTGCCGCAGGACAGCGTGATGTTTGCGACCTCGGTGCGCGACAATATCCGCTTCGGCCGGCCGGACGCGTCCGACGCCGAAGTGGCGCGCGCCGCCGCGCACGCGCACGCCGATACGTTCATTGCTGCGATGCCGCGCGGCATGGACACGCCAGTCGGCGAGCGCGGCGTCACCCTGTCCGGCGGCCAGCGGCAGCGGATCGCCATCGCCCGCGCCATCCTGCGCGACGCGCCTCTGTTGCTGCTCGACGAAGCGACCTCGTCGCTCGACGCCGAAAGCGAGACGCAGGTCGCCGCGGCGCTCGCCGAATTGATGCGCGAGCGCACCACCATCGTCATCGCGCACCGGCTCGCGAC
Organism: uncultured Alphaproteobacteria bacterium; assembly: GCA_963747855.1. Taxonomy (GTDB): domain Bacteria; phylum Pseudomonadota; class Alphaproteobacteria; order Rhizobiales; family Xanthobacteraceae; genus BOG-931. The sequence goes on along the minus strand of CAVVGN010000001.1, from coordinate 298,868 downwards.
CGTTCTGTCGTGCGACCGGATCCTGGTGCTCGACCAGGGCCGCATCGTCGAGCAAGGCACGCACCAACAACTCGCCGCCGCCGGCGGGCTCTATGCGCGGCTGGCGAAGCTGCAATTTCAGACCGGATAGGTTAGATCGAACCGGGACACGCAATTTCGTCCGGCATGTTTGGCCACGTAAAGCGCCACGTCGGCCTGCTTCAGAAGTTCGTCGATGCTGCTTGTTTCGGGCCGGCAGGCGCTCACTCCGATGCTGACGGTTACCTGGATGTTGTGTCCGCCCGCCGCGATCACGCTCTCGGTTACCAATTGGCGCAACCGTTCGGCGGCCGCGAACGCGTTTTCAAGCGTTGCCTCGAGCAGAATCATTGCAAATTCCTCGCCGCCCAGGCGGCCGACAATGTCGGACGAACGTTTGTGTGTGCGCAGAATTGTGGCGACTGCCTTGATGACTTCGTCGCCGACATTGTGGCCAAAGGTGTCATTGATGGACTTGAACCGGTCGACGTCGATCATCAGCAACGCCAGCGGCCGTCCGTAGCGCTTCAACCGCGACCATTCGTCCTCGGCGAGGACGAGAAATGCCGCCGGTTGTTCACTTCCGTCATGGCGTCGATACTAGCTAGCCGCCGCATGGCATCGGCCTGCCGCGCGAGCTCGCTGACGTTGCCGTAGGTCAGGAGCCGCCCGCCGTCGGGCAACGCCGTGCAGCGGAACTGAATGACGTCGCCGTTCGTCAGCCGGATCTGGAGCGGGCGTTCCTCACCGGTCTGAATCAGATCCAGTTGCTTGGTGGCATAATCGGCGAGGAGATGATGCGATACGGTCGACGCGGTTCGGCCGCGGCCCTGAAAGAGCACGGCAAAAAAATGCAGGCTGGCTGTCGGCCAGCGCGTCGGTAATTCGCCACACCCGCGGAACGCACGATTGATGAATCGCCCCGCCGGCCCTGGTCGAGCAGGACGATTCCCACGCTCAAATCGTCGACGATTGGTGCGCAAGGCGGCGTGCTCCGCCGCCGCGATCTCGGTGGCTTCGGCGCCGAGGCTTCGATCGACGGAACGTGCGCTTGCGCGCATCGGTCGCTCCCAAGCATGGTGGTGCATTGCGCGTATCGTTGTGAAAATCGCGGCATCCGCGGGCTGATTCGATGGTCGGAGGCGATTTGGCGGCTCACCGGCACCAAAGCATTGCGTCAATCGGAAAATTTGTAATGGCTGTTTTCATCGCCGGTTTCCCACTGCGGGCAACAGGCGGGGGTTTAAGGCCGCCAGCTCATGCGGTGCACAGGCTTGCCGGAGATCGGATTGGCGCCGGCGCCAGTGATGGAAAACCCCTGTCGTCGGTAGAAGCCGATCGCGCGCGCATTATCGATGTTGACGTCGAGATCGAGCCCTTCGGGCGAGACGCGTTTGGCCGCGTCGATCAGCGCAGTGCCGACGCCGGATCGCCACTGGTCTGGCGCGACCACCATCTGGTCGAGATAGCGGGTTTTCGGATCGACGGTGACGAAGCCGATCATGCCGCCATCTGTCTCGGCGACGGTGATTTCGCAAATGGGCACCAGCTCTTTGCGCCAGCGCTCGCGCCACCAGTTGAGCCGTTCGGCAAAGTCGATCTGCGGGTAGGCGGCCTGCCAGGTTCGCAGCCAAAGAGCGTTTGCGGCGTCCTCGTCGCGCGCGTTGTAGCGGCGCAGGCGCACGGCCTATTTCTCCGTCAGTTTCAGTTCGATGCGGCGATTGCGGCTGTAGGCGTCGTCGGTTGTGCCGGAATCGATCGGCTGGAACTCGCCGAAGCCGGCGGCGACCAGTCGCTGCGGTGAGACGCCCTTGGTAATCAGATATTGCACCACCGAGATGGCGCGCTCGGCGGAAAGCTCCCAGTTCGACTTGAACGGCGAGTTCCCGCCGAGCGGGCGCACGTCAGTGTGGCCGTCGACGCGCAGAACCCAGTTGATCTCCGACGGTATCTGCTTCTCCAGGTCGGTCAGCGCGGCGGCGAGCTTGTCCAGCTCGGCGCGGCCTTCCGGCCGAAGCACCGCCTGGCCGGAATCGAAGAACACCTCCGACTGGAACACGAAGCGGTCGCCGACGATATGGATGTCGGGGCGGTTGCCGAGAATGTCGCGCAGCTTGCCGAAGAAGTCGGAGCGATAGCGCGATAATTCCTGCACCCGCTGCGCCAACGCCACATTCAGCCGCTGGCCGAGATCGGCGATGTGCAGTTGGCTATCTTTCTCCTTTTGCTCGGACGCGCCGAGCGCGGTTTCGAGCGCGCCAATCTGGCGGCGCAGCGCGCCGATCTGCTGATTGAGGATTTCGATCTGCGCCACCGCGCGCGCGGTCGCCTCTTTCTCGATGTCGATCTGCGAGGTGAGCCGGCCAACCTCGGCCTTGCCGGTGTCGGCGCTTTGCGCCCCTTCGGCGGCGCCGCGCAGCATGTCGCGCTCGCCTTCGGCGGCGGACAAAGATGCGCGCAGATGCGCGACTTCTTCTTCGAGAGTGATTTTGCCGGTGTGCTCGAGCGACAGCAGATCGGACAGCCGCGAAATCTGCGCGTTGAGGCGGGCCAGCGCGGTGTCCTTGCCGGCAATTTGCTGGGACAGGAAAAACTGCGCCACCATGAACACGGTGAGCAGGAAAATGATGGACAGGATCAGTGTCGACAGCGCGTCGACGAAGCCCGGCCAGTAATTCATGCCGGTGTCGCGGCGGGTTCGGGAAAGCGCCATGCGGCTGCGCCCGTCTCTTTCCTAGTCGACGCGTTCGCGCGACAGGGCTTCCATGAAGCGCCGGATATCGCTGTTGAGCTTCGTTTGCGCGTCGGCCCAATCGCGGATCATCTGCTGCTCGGCGCGCATGTGTTGGACGAGGCCCTGGATCGCTTCGGCGAGATTGGCCATGGCCGCGGTCGTTGCCTTGCCCGAGCCGGCCTCGGCGATCGATGCCCGCAGCCGCTCGATGGCATCGGCCATGCCGCCCGGCAGTGCGGCAACAGCAGCTGCGCCGGTCGCGCCGAGGTCCTGCACCGTGGTAGCGAGCCAGTCCTCGAGATTGTTATAGAAACGGTTCTGCGCCTGGCTTGTCTGCAAGTCGAGGAAGCCGAGAATGAGCGAGCCGGCCAGCCCGAACAGCGAGGATGAGAACGAAATACCCATGCCGCCGAGTGGCGCCGCCAGACCTTCCTTGAGCGCGTTGAAAACGGTGTCGGCGTCGCCGCCGACATTGAGGTTGTTGATGATGGTACCAACCGAGCCGACCGTCTCGATCAGGCCCCAGAAAGTGCCGAGCAGGCCGAGGAAGACAAGAAGCCCGGTCAGATACCGCGAAATGTCGCGCGCTTCATCGAGCCGGCTCGCCAGCGAGTTGAGGAACGCGCGCATGATCTGCGCCGAAATCGCCATTCGGCCGGTGCGCTCGCCGCCGAGGATGACGGCCATGGGCGCAAGCAGCGTCGGCGCGCGCGCGGGCGGCACGGCCGGATCGGCGCGGCGGAAGCTGTTGACCCAGGAGACTTCCGGAAACAGCCGGATCACGCGCACGAACGACAGGATGATGCCGATCAGGAGAACGCCGAGGATCAGCCCGTTGAGCCAAGGATTGGCCATGAAGGCGTTGAGGATCTGGCGCTGGAGCACAAAGGCGATCAGCCCGCACAGGATCAGGAACACCAGCATCCGGACCAGAAAGATGCGGGGGGAGGCGAGCTTGATGTGATCGAAGTCGTCCGCCATCGGCCTTCACTTAACGCCAGTGTGCAACGCACTATGGCACAGCCGCGGCTTAAGAAAAACGCATGAAATCGCGGCGCGTGCGCGCATCCTGAATGGGCTCGACTGTCGCAAACTTTACGGCGCCGTTTAAGGGTTGCGCCGGCCGTATCAGGATATCTCGGCCGGGTTGGCTATGTCCCTGGGGGCGTCTTTGCCGGCGGCCTTCAATAGCCGCAACAACTCGCCGTGCATCGTGTCGTTGCCGGCAACAATGCTGCCTTCGGTCATGCTCGCCTCGTCGCCGTCAACGTCGCTGACGAAGCCGCCCGCCTCGCGCACCAGGAGAATGCCGGCGGCAACGTCCCACGGCGACAGGTCGCGCTCCCAATAGGCATCGAGGCGGCCGGCGGCGACCCAGGCGAGATCGAGCGTGGCGGCGCCGTAACGGCGCAGCCCCGCGAAGTTCTGCTGCGCGGCGAAAATCTCCTGATGCGCGACGGCGAGGTTACCGCGGCCGTAATGCGGCAGCCCGCAGGCAACCACGGCCTCATCAAGCCGCTGCCGCGCGGCGACGCGGATGCGGCGGTCGTTGAGGAACGCCCCCTTGCCGCGCTCGGCCAAGAACAGTTCGTCGTTCGCTGGATTGTAGGTCAGCGCCGCGACGATGGCGCCGCTGCGCTCAAGCGCGATCGAGACAGCGAAGTGCGGGATGCCGTGCAGAAAATTGGTGGTGCCGTCGAGCGGGTCGACGATCCAGCGATGCGTCTTGTCGGCGCCGCTGCGCGCGCCGCCTTCCTCGCCGAGGAAGCCATAATCCGGCCGCGCTTTGGTGAGTTCCGCGCGCACGATTTCTTCCGCGCGGCGATCGGCGGCGGTGACGAAGTTGCGCGGTCCCTTGAGCGAGACTTGCAGGTTCTCGACTTCGCCTAGGTCGCGCTTGAGGCTGCGGCCGGCGCGATTGGCCGCCTTGACCATGACGTTGAGGATTGCGGAATGGGGCATGGTGCTCCGCGTACGGTGCAAAGCGCGCCCACGTCAAGCCTCCAACGCGATTACGACGGCGGCGGCTTCTTGAGCCAGTCGAGCCAGACCTTGGCGGCGCGCTCGCCGTCCGAGCGGGCGTCGGCATCGAGACCGTTCACGAAATCGTCGAGTTTTAGGTTGGTCTCGCCGCGCGCCTTGGAGATGATATGCCATTTCGTCGCCGCGACCGGGTCGCGCGGAGCGCCGCGGCCTTCGGCCAGAATGCGTGCATAGCGGTCCTGAGCGATCGCGTTACCGTGCAGCGCTGCCTTATGAAACAGAGCCGCCGCCGCCTGCTCGTTCTCGGTGACGCCATCGCCGTTGAACAGCGCGATCGCATACTCGACCTGCGCGTCGGTGTTGTCGGCAAGCGCGGCGGCGGCCCACAATCGCACCGCCTCTTTCATGTCCTTCGGCACGCCGCGGCCTTGTTTGTAGAGCGTGCCGAGCGCGTATTGTGCTTCCGGGCTGCCGGCGTCTGCCGCGACGCGCAGCAATTCGCCGGCGCGCTTGAAGTCCTGCGGAAACAATTGGCCTTCCATGTAGAGGAGCGCCAGGTTGTAGGCAGCAAGCGGATGGCCGAGCTTGGCCGCCGCGGCAAGCCATTTGGCGCTCGCTTCGCGGTCGCGCGGGCCAGCGCGCCCTTGCATCTTGAACATGGCGAGCGCGAACATCGCATCCGGGTCGCCGCGGTCGGCGGCGAGCTTGTACCACTCGGCCGCCTTAGCGTCGTTGCGCGGAACGCAATAGCCGTCGGAATAAAGTTCGCCGAGCAGCGTCATCGCCTTCACGTCGCTTTTTTCTTCGACGTAATGCGTCGCCAGCGCGAAGGCGCGCAGGAAATTACCGCGCTGGAATTCGCCGTAGGCAAAATCGGGATCGGCGGCGGCGGCGCGCGGCGCGGCGAAAGCGGCGGCGATCAGCAGCGCCGCCACGCGTGCCATGGCTCCGCCACGCGTCGGCTTTATCCCGAGGCGACGGCTTCGGCGAGGCGGGCGGTTGCCTCCGTCACCGCTTCGGCCGGCGCTCTTTGGTTCGTCCATATCCAATCACCGAGCGTGATAAAATCCGCTTTGGCCAGCGCCAGTGGCGGTATTTCGTCGAGGCCCGATGCGTAGCCGACGCAGGGTATTTCGAACAGTCCGGCCCACCAGGCAATTCGTTGTTCGATAGCATCGAAGGGCGGACGGCCGCCTTGGCGGTTCGGCTCCCCGAACATGACATAGTCGGCGCCAGCTTCACCCGCGAGCATGGCATCATGACGGCTGCGCAAGCCGCCGCAACCGGCGATGCGGTCGGGCTTGAGCGAGCCGATGGCGGCGGTCAGCGCCTCGATACCGGTAAGGTGTGCGCCATCGGCGCCTGCCCTGGCGGTGAGCTCTGGATGCCCGTCAAGCAAAACGGCGACATCACGGCGCTGCACGACAGCGGTTATGGCCTTGGCCCGGTTGATCAGGGTGCGCTCGTCGGCAGGTTCAAGCCGCAGCAGCAGCGCGGCGATATCGCCGGCCGCAAGGACCGCGCCGATGTCGCGGGCAAAAGAGGCCGTGTCGGTTAGCGGCGGCGTCACCAGATAGAGCCGCTGGCGAGGCCGCTGCGCGCTCATTGTGACCGAGACCGTTTCACGCCGCCTTCTTTTCCAGATCGGCCTTCCACTTTCCGAGCGCAGCCAGGCTGTTCATTCGGGCGCGGTGACCGAGAGCGCGCTGCGCGGCGGCGATATTTTCCGGCTTCCCCGACCAGGCCTTTTGCGGCGCGGCCTGCAACGCGCGGCCATAGGAGAAAGTGACGCGCCAGGGAAGCGGGCCCATCTTGTTGATGGCATCGAGGTGCGCGGTTGCTTCCTCGTCGGACTGGCCGCCGGATAAAAAGGCGATGCCGGGCACGGCGGCGGGCACGCAGGCCTTGAGGATGCGCAGGGTCTTCTCGGCGACCTCCTCGACCGAAGCGGGCTTTCCGGATTTCTTGCCGGGTATGACCATGTTCGGCTTGAGCACCATGCCTTCGAGCGGCACGCGCTGATAGAACAATTGCTCGAACACGGTCTTGAGCACGAGTTCGGTCGCCGCCGCGCAGCGGTCGATGGTGTGATCGCCGTCCATCAGGACCTCCGGCTCGACGATCGGAACGATGTCCTCGTCTTGGCAAAGTGCCGCGTAGCGCGCGAGCGCATGTGCGTTGGTAAAGACGCAGCCGTAGCTTGGGATGCCGGGGCCGATATCGATGACCGCGCGCCACTTGGCGAACTTGGCGCCGAGATTGCGGTATTCCACCAGCCGCTCGCGCAGGCCATCGAGACCCTCAGTGACGACTTCGCCCTGGCAGAACGGCAGCGGCTTGGTGCCCTTGTCGACCTTGATGCCGGGAAGCGCGCCGGATTGCGCGATCACCTTTACCAGCGGCGTGCCGTCTTTTGCGTGCTGACGGATAGTCTCGTCATAGAGAATGACGCCGGAGATATATTTCGACATCGCCTCGTTGCTGCGAAACAGCATCTCGCGGTAGTCGCGCCGTGCGATGGGCGTCGACTCGATACCGATGGCGTCGAACCGCTTCTTGATCGTGGCAGTCGATTCATCGGCGGCGAGGATGCCGCGGCCGGGCGCGACCATGGCTCCCGCTACTTTGTTCAATTCGCTGAGGTTCATCGCTCCCTCCTTTTATTCGTCATCTCGCCTCGATCCTGGCCCACGTTATTACCGGTTCAGTATGACTCAACCCCGCGTGGTCGCGGGAGCAGGGGATAATTTCAGCACCTCGACGCCCGGCAAAGGCTTGCCCTCCAGCCATTCCAGAAAAGCGCCGCCGGCGGCGGACACATAAGTGAAACGGCCGGTGACGCCGGCCACGTTGAGCGCCGCCATGGTGTCGCCGCCGCCGGCAATGCTGACAAGCTTGCCGGCCGCGGTGAGTTCCGCCGCCGCTTCCGCCACCTCGACGGTGCCGTTGTCGAACGGCTCCCGCTCGAAAGCGCCGAACGGTCCGTTCCAGACCAACGTCCTGGAGCGAGCCAGAACCGAAATCACCAGTTCGATGGTCCGCGGTCCAATGTCGAAGATCATGTCGGCGGGGCCGATGTCATCAACCGACACCACGCGCGAGGGCGCGTGCGCGGCCAATTTCCGCGCCACCACGGCGTCCACTGGCAGCACGATTTCGCGTTTAAGCGACTTCGCCTTGGCAAGGATATCGCGCGCAGTTTGAACGAGATCGGGCTCGCACAGCGATTTGCCGACCGCTTTGCCTTGCGCTGCGAGGAACGTGTTGGCCATGCCGCCGGCGATGATCAAAGAATCGACCTTGCCGAGCAGATTGCCGAGCAGATCGAGCTTGGTGGAAATCTTGGCGCCACCGACGACGGCGGCAACCGGCCGATCCGGAGCTTGCAAAGCCCGCTCCAGCGCCCGCAACTCCTCCTGCATGGCGCGTCCGGCATAGGCCGGCAACAGATGGCCGATGCCTTCGACCGAGGCATGCGCCCGGTGCGCCACGGAGAATGCGTCTTCGACGAAAAGGTCGCCGAGCCGGGCAAGCTTGTGGACGAATTCGGCATCGTTGTTTTTTTCACCGGGATGAAAGCGGGTGTTCTCCAGGCAAAGAATGTCGCCCGGTCGCATGCCGGCCACCGCCTTCTCAGCCGCTGGGCCGACGCAGTCCTCGGCGAAAGCGATCGGCCGCCTCATGATGCGCGCGACAGCGGCGGCCACGGGCCTGAGCGATTCGGCCGGGTCGCGGCCCTTCGGCCGGCCGTAGTGCGACAGCAGGATAACTTTGCCGCCGCGGTCGGCAATGTCGATGATGGTCGGTGCATGGCGCTCGATGCGCGAGACGTCCGCGACTTCACCGTCCTTCATCGGCACGTTGAAGTCGACGCGCAGGAGCACGCGTTTGCCCTTCACGTCGGCGTCGTCGATCGTCGGAAACGACATGTTCGAAGCGGACCGGCCCGGCGAATTCAGATCAGCTTGCTCATCGCAACCGCGGTATCGACCATGCGGTTGGAGAAGCCCCATTCGTTATCGTACCACGACATCACCCGCACCAGCGTGCCGTCGATCACCTTGGTCTGATCCATGTGGAAGACCGAGGAATGCGGGTCGTGGTTGAAGTCGGAGGAGACGTTTGGCGCGTCGGTGTAGCCGAGAATGCCTTTAAGCTGCTGCTCGGCGGCGCGCTTTACCGCGGCGTTGATCTCGTCTTTTGAGGTGGCGCGCGTGGCCACGAACTTGAAGTCGATCACCGAGACGTTCGGCGTCGGTACGCGAATGGAGACGCCGTCGAGCCTCCCGGCCAGCTCCGGCAGCACCAGACCAACCGCCTTGGCAGCGCCGGTCGTGGTCGGGATCATGTTCAGCGCCGCCGCGCGCGCGCGATAAAGGTCCTTGTGCACCTGGTCGAGCGTCGGCTGATCGTTGGTGTAGGCGTGCACCGTGGTCATGAAGCCTTTGTCTATGCCGACCGCGTCATGAAGCACCTTGGCTACGGGCGCGAGGCAATTGGTGGTGCAGGACGCATTCGACACCACGGTATGCGCCTTGGTCAGCTTGTCGTGGTTGACGCCGTAAACGACGGTGAGGTCGACGCCTTCCGCCGGCGCCGAAATCAGCACGCGCTTGGCGCCGGCCTGCAGGTGTGCGGCGGCTTTCTCCTTCGAGGCGAAAATGCCAGTGCACTCCAGCGCGATGTCGACGCCGAGATCTTTCCACGGCAATTGCGTGGGGTCCTTGACCGCCGTGACCTTGATGGCGCCGTTGCCGACGCTGATGGTGTCGCCTTTGACCGTAACCTCGCCGGGGAAGCGGCCGTGCACGGAATCGTAGCGCAACAGGTGGGCGTTGGTTTCGACCGGCGCGAGGTCGTTGATGGCGACGACTTCGAAATCCTTGCGTCCCGCTTCCACCGCCGCGCGCAAGATGTTGCGGCCGATGCGGCCAAATCCGTTGATGGCCACGCGAATCGACATTCCGTTCTCCCTATGCCTTTGCCAATCGCGCCAACGCGGCCTCGGCGACTTTCTCGGCCGTAATCCCAAAGTGCTGGTACAGCTCCTTATATGGTGCGCTGGCGCCAAATCCGGTCATGCCGACAAAAGTTCCATCCGCGCCGATGATGGCGTCCCAACCTTGGCGGACACCGGCCTCGACCGCGACCTTGACCTTCGCCGCGCCGATGATGCGGGCGCGCTCCATTTCCGGCGCGGCGAACAGGAGCTCGAAGCACGGCACCGACACGACGCGCGCCGCGATCTTGCGCGCGGAGAGAAGCTTTTGCGCCGCGCAGGCAATGGCGACCTCCGAGCCGGACGCGAACAGCGACACCTCGGCCGCGCCTTCGGCGGCGAGGAGTTCGTAGGCGCCATGCGCGCAACGATTGGCCTCGTCGAGCCCGAGGCGAAGCTGCGTCACATTCTGCCGCGTCAGCGCGAGCACGCTCGGACCGTGCGCCGTTTCGAGCGCAAGCTGCCAGCATTCGACCGTCTCAACGGTGTCGCAAGGGCGAAAGACCTTGAGGTTCGGGATCGCACGCAGGGCGGCCAGGTGTTCGACCGGCTGATGCGTCGGCCCGTCTTCGCCCAGCCCGATTGAGTCGTGAGTCATTACATGGATGACGCGCAGCCCCATCAGCGCGGCGAGCCGGATGGCCGGCCGGCAGTAATCGGAGAAGACCAGAAACGTACCCGAGTACGGAATAATGCCCCCGTGCAGCGCCATGCCGTTCATCGCAGCGGCCATGCCGTGCTCGCGCACGCCGTAATGGATGAAGCGGCCGGAATAATCGGCCGCGCTTATCGCCTTCATCGCTTTGGTGCGCGTATTGTTGGAGCCGGTGAGGTCGGCGGAGCCGCCGATCATCTCCGGCACCGACACGGTGATCGCTTCGAGCGCGCCTTCGGAGGCCGAGCGGGTCGCGATTTCCTTCGGCGAAGCGGCGAGCTTTCCCTTGACCTCGCGCACCGCCTTGGCCAGCGCTTCCGCGGGCAGGGCGCCGGCGATGCGACGCTCGAACTCGGCGCGCATGTTGCCATCGAGCGCGGCGAGCCGTTGCTGCCAGACCATCCGCGCCGGGCGGCCACGCTCGCCTGCCGTGCGCCACAGCGCTAGGATCGCCGGCGGAATTTCGAATGGCGGCGCGCTCCAGCCGAGTTTCTCGCGCGCGCCGGCGATTTCTTCGGCGCCTAGCGGCGAACCGTGGGTCTTTTCGCTGCCGGCCGTGGTCGGCGCGCCGAAACCGATCGTCGTGCGGCAGGCGATCAGCGACGGCCGGTCGGATTTTTTCGCGGCTTCGAGTGCGGCGGCGATCGCCGCCGGATCGTGGCCATTGATCCGCGCAGCCGCCCAGCCGGCGGACTCAAACCGCTTGACCTGATCGACGGAGTTGGAAAGCGCAAGCGGGCCGTCGATTGTGATGCCGTTGTCGTCGAAAAGCACAATAAGCTTTTTCAGCTTCAGATGACCGGCGAGCGCGATCGCTTCCTGGCTGATGCCCTCCATCAGGTCGCCGTCGGATGCGAGCACGTAGGTCGAATGATCGACGACGTTGCCGCCGAACACCACAGCCAGATGGCGCTCGGCGATCGCCATGCCCACCGCGTTGGCAATTCCCTGGCCGAGCGGGCCGGTGGTGGTATCGACGCCGGGCGTGTGGCCGTATTCCGGATGGCCGGGCGTGAGCGAGCCCATCTGCCGGAAGCGCTTGATCTCGTCGATCGTCATCCTCTCGTAGCCGAGAAGATGCAGCACGGCATAGATCAGCATTGAACCGTGGCCGGCGGAGAGTACGAAGCGGTCCCGGTCAGGCCAGGCCGGATCGGCCGGGTCGAATTTGAGGAAACGCGTGAACAACACTGTGGCGATGTCGGCTGCGCCCATCGGCAAGCCGGGATGTCCCGCTTTCGCCTGCTCAACCGCATCCATGGCGAGCGCCCGGATGGCGTTGGCCATGCGGTCGTGCTCGGTGCGCGCGCTCGCGGCTGCGCCTGCGGAGGGAAAACGTTGCGCCTGGGCGAGAGGTGCGCTCGCCGCGGAAAGACGGTCCGGCATCGTCATGGAACGGGCCAAGAGCGGCGTGCGTGCGTCGCCGCTGCGACAACGGGAACAAGCGGGCGCACCATTAGCATGCGAGGCTCTTGAGTCAAACGCAGGCAAAGTACGCCAAACCCGTCATGCACAGGGCGCTCGCGCGCTCGTTTGGCCGTTGACGCTCGCGCTCGATGCGACGTAAGGTTCCGACGGTAAATCGTTGCCGTCGCACGCTTTTCGACCGGTGGGGGTGGCGGCTCAATGGCCGCGATGGATGGCCGAATGGGCGATACCGACGCGATCGAGGTTGCAACCCGGCGTTTGATGCTTGCGCTCGACGCGCTCGAAGCGGCGACCGAGCGGCGTGGCGAGACCGATCGCAACGAAGAGGCGTTAGCGACCCAGATCCACGCGCTCGGCTCCGACCGGGCGCGGCTGGCCAGCAAACTCGATCAGGCGGCGGGGCGGGCGCGCGGACTGGAGGCCGCCAATCGCGAAGTGGCGCAGCGAATTGCGCAGGCGATCGATACGATCCGCGGCGTTCTCGATCAGAACGAATGAGAGGAGCGCCGCCCGTTCAGTCAGCCGCGGGTGAAATGACCCAAGTCTGAAAGTCCCGAGGCTAAAATGTCTCAAGTCAACGTCACCATCAACGGGCGGCAGTTCCGTATGGCCTGCGAGGACGGCCAGGAGGCGCGCTTGACGGAACTGGCGCAACAGCTCGATCGCCGGATCGAAGGTTTGCGCGCGAAGTTCGGCGAGATCGGCGACACACGGCTGACAGTCATGGCGGCGATCACCATTGCCGACGAACTTTCCGAAATGGGGCAACGTCTCGGGCGTCTGGAAGAGGAACTGGGGGCGGTGCGGGGTGCCCAAACGGAAGCGGCTAACCGCAACGGTAGCGCGCAAGCTGCAGTCGCCGCCGCAATTATGTCGGCGGCGGAGCGAATCGAAAGCGTCGCCAGGATGTTGAACAAGACAATAGGCGGCAGCGGCGTGGCGCTCGGGTGATGGCGCCGCGCTCGCCTTGGTACTACATTGCGCAAACGGGGCTGCCTGGTACGTCAGGAGCCATATCCCCGGGGCCTTATCGATCCTTAAGGGAGCTGTCCCTGACCGGGCCCCTGGGCCCGGACACACGGTGCCCACCTACTTTCGTAGGGAACCCGGGATCGAACGCTCCAACGGCCAGGCGGCTCCGCGCTTAATTGATCATGAATGTAACGCCGGCCGAAGATTCCAAAACTGTGCTGCGCCGCGACGTTGTCGCACGGCGCGACGCGTTGCCGGCGGTAACGCGTGCGGCCGCGGCTGATACGCTCGCGGCGCGTCCGTTCCCGCTCCCGCTGGCGCAGGGCATCATCGTGTCCGGGTTCATGCCGCTCAAGAACGAACTCGATCCGCTGCCGCTGATGCGCAAACTCGCCGGCGAAGGCGCGCGCCTAGTGCTGCCTATCGTCATTGGGCGCGGCAAGCCGCTGGTCATGCGCGAATGGGCATTCGGTGAACCGCTGGTTCAAGGAGTTTGGGGTATCCGCGAGCCCCTGCCGACGGCGGTGGCGGCCGATCCCGATATCCTCCTGGTGCCGACCGTCGCCTTCGACCGGACCGGTCATCGCATCGGCTATGGCGCCGGCTATTACGACATGACAATTACCCAATTGCGCGCGCGCAAAGCAGTTATGGCCGTGGGTGTGGCGTTCGCCGCGCAGGAGGTCCCGGCGGTGCCAGCGACACCCCGCGACGCGCGTCTCGATCTCGTGCTAACCGAGCGCGAGGTCATTGATTTGCGGGGCCATTGAGCATGCGGATTTTGTTCGTCGGCGATGTGGTCGGCCGCAGCGGGCGGACGGTCATCACCGAGCGCTTGCCTGGCCTCATTCGCGACTGGAAAATCGATTTCGTCGCGGTCAATGGCGAAAATTCCGCCGGCGGGTTCGGCATCACCGAAGCGATCTATCACGAACTGATTGATGCCGGGGCAGATGCGATCACCGGCGGCAATCATTCCTGGGATCAAAAGGAGGCGCTGGTCTTCATCGAGCGTGCGCCGAAGCTGCTTCGTCCGATCAATTTCCCGACCGGCACGCCCGGCCGCGGCGCCGCCTTGTGCGAAACTAAAAGCGGCGGGCGCGTTTTGCTGGTCAATGCCATGGGCCGCATTTTCATGGACCCGCTCGACGATCCGTTTGCCGCCATCGATCGTGAACTGGCGGCATGCCCGCTGCGGCAGGGCGCCGACGTCATCGTGATCGATTTTCACGGCGAAGCGACCAGTGAGAAACAGACGATGGGTTATTTTTGCGACCGTCGCGCGAGCCTCGTAGTAGGCACGCACACGCACACCCCGACCGCGGACTTGCGCATCCTGCCGGGCGGAACCGCGTTCATGAGCGACGTCGGCATGACCGGCGACTATGACTCGGTTATCGGCATGACGAAGGACGAACCGTTGCAGCGTTTCACCCGCCGGATCACGTCCGGGCGCTTCGAAGCGGCCTCGGGCGAGGCGACGTTGTGCGGCGTCGCGGTCGAAACCGATCCGCAATCGGGACTGGCGGTGCGCGTCGCGCCGGTGCGGCTAGGCGGCTGCCTGGAACAGGCGGCACCGGCGTTCTGGGCTTGAGTTTAAAGCGGCTGCTGCATTATTTGCTGTTTGCCAAACGCTACGGAATTCGATCATGGCCGGACATTCACAATTCAAGAACATTATGCATCGCAAGGGGCGGCAGGACGCGGCCAAGTCCAAGCTGTTCGGCAAGCTTGCGCGAGAAATTACCGTCTCCGCAAAAATGGGCGTGCCCGATCCGACCATGAATCCCCGGCTGCGCGCCGCCATCATCGCCGCGCGCGCCGAGAATATGCCGAAGGACAACATCGAGCGGGCCCTCAAGAAGGCGATGGGCGGCGAGGGCGAGAATTACGAGCAGATCCGCTACGAAGGTTACGGGCCCGGCGGCGTCGCCGTCATCGTCGAGGTGTTGACCGACAATCGCAACCGCACGGCGGGCGAGGTGCGCGCGACCTTTACCAAGAGCGGCGGGAGATCTCGCCGAGACCGGTGCGGTCTCGTTCATGTTCGATCATGTCGGCGTCATCGAATACGACGCCAAGACGGCGGGCGCGGACGCGATGTTCGAAGCAGCGCTCGAGGCCGGCGCCGATGACGTCGCTTCAAACGAGAACGGCCACGAAATTTACGTGGCGCAGGACCGCTTCGGCTCGGTTGCCAAGGGGCTGGAGGCGAAATTCGGCGAGCCGCGCAAGGCGGCTCTGGTCTGGCGGCCGCAGAAGACGGTCGCGATCGACGACGAGCAGGGTGAGAAGGTCATCAAGCTGATCGAGAGCCTCAACGAGCACGACGACGTGCAGAACGTCTACGCCAATTTCGAAGTGTCGGACGCGCTGGTGAATTGCCTGAGCGCGTAAGTGCCAAAGCGGGCCAAGCCGTCCGGCGTCCGGCCATGTTATGAACACGCTGGCATGACGCGCCCGATTCGCATTCTCGGCATCGACCCGGGGCTCCGCCGTACCGGCTGGGGCATGGTGGAGATCGCCGGCAACCGGCTCGGGTTTCTCGGCTGCGGATCGGTAACGACACGCAATGACGAACCGCTCGCGGTACGGCTGCTCGCCATCCACGACGGGCTGATGCGCATTCTCGACGAGTTTCGGCCCGATGAGGCCGCCGTCGAGACGACCTTCGTGAACAAGGACGCCAAGTCGACGCTCAAGCTCGGCCAGGCGCGCGGCATTGCCATGGTGGTGCCGGCCAAAGCAGGCGTGCCGGTGTCCGAATACGCGCCCAATCTAGTGAAAAAGAGCATTGTCGGTGCCGGCCACGGCGACAAAGCGCAAGTCCGCATGATGATCGGCGTGCTTCTGCCGAAAGCCGATCCGTCGTCCGACGATGCCGCGGACGCGCTGGCCATCGCAGTGACGCATGCGCATCACCGGCAACGCGTATTGCTCAAGGTGGCGGTGCGATGATCGGCAAGCTCAAGGGCATCGTCGACTTCATGGCGAAGACTTTGTCATCATCGACGTCAATGGCGTCGGCTACCAGGTGCATTGCTCGGGGCGCACGTTGCAGGAATTGCCGCGGGCCGGCGAGCCGGCCACGTTGTCGATCGAAACCTATGTGCGCGAGGACCAGATCAAGCTGTTTGGGTTTTTGACCGACATCGAGCGCGAATGGTTTCGGCTCCTGCAAACGGTGCAGGGAGTCGGCGCCAAGGTCGCGCTGTCCGTGCTCGGCACGCTGAAACCTTCCGAACTCGCTTCGGCGATAGCCATGCGCGACAAGGCGATGGTCGCGCGCACGCCGGGCGTCGGGCCGAGAGTCGCCGAGCGGATCGTCACCGAGCTCAAGGATAAGGCACCGGCCTACACCGACATCGATCCGGCGCTGGTGCGGCTCTCCGGCGCGCTCGACGAAAAGCGCGCGCCGCAGCCGATCAGCGATGCGGTTTCCGCCTTGGTCAATCTCGGCTACGCGCAGCCGCAAGCCGCCGCCGCCATTGCTGCCGCGGCGCGCAGCGCCGGCGAAGCCGCGGAGGTGAGGACGCTCATTCGCCTGGGCTTGAAGGAGCTAGCGAAGTGAAACGGCTGGCCAAACTCGGCAAAGCGGATCGCGAGCTGATCGTGGCCGCAAGCGCCGCCATTACCAAGCGTTATCGCGACGACTGGCAGGAAGTCGGCGCAGCTTTGCGCACCCGCTCCGGGAAAATCTTCACCGGCGTCAATCTCGACGCTTACCTCGGACGCATGGCGGTTTGCGCCGAGGCGGTTGCGCTCGGCCGCGCCGTGGTCGATCTTGGCGAAGCGGGGATCGAAACGATCGTCGCGGTGCGCCATCCGTCGCCGACAGAAAAGGATCAGGCGATCGCGGTCGTATCGCCTTGTGGCGCCTGCCGTGAATTGATCTTCGACTACGATCCGCGGGCGCGGGTGATTGTGCCGAACGGAAAGTCGCCGGCGTTGGTGCCGATCGGCGAGCTGTTGCCGAACAAATACAGGCGGGGGTCGGAGGGGTGAGCGGAAGCGCAGGACGTAAGCTCGTGACACCGGAGCGCCGCGACGAAGACGCGGCGGCGGAAGCAAGTTTGCGCCCGCAACGGCTCTCCGAGTTCATCGGCCAGGAGCAGGCGCGGAAAAATCTCGGCATCTTCATCGAGGCAGCGCGCGGCCGGCAGGAAGCGCTCGATCATGTGCTGTTCGTCGGCCCCCCGGGGCTCGGCAAGACCACGCTCGCGCAAATCGTGGCGCGCGAGCTTGGCGTCAATTTTCGCGCCACCGCCGGTCCGGTAATTGCCAAGGCCGGCGATCTTGCCGCGCTCTTGACCAATCTCGAAGAGCGCGACGTTCTGTTCATTGACGAAATCCACCGGCTCAATCCCGCGATCGAGGAAGTTCTCTATCCGGCCATGGAGGATTTCCAGCTCGACCTCATCATCGGCACCGGACCGGCGGCGCGCTCGGTAAAGATCGATCTCGCCAAGTTCACGCTGATCGGTGCGACCACGCGCGCGGGGCTGTTGACCAATCCGCTGCGCGACCGCTTCGGCATTCCGGTGCGGCTAAATTTCTACTCGGAAAGCGAGCTCGAGCAGATCGTCAATCGCGGCGCCCGCGTCCTTGGCATCGGCGTCACCGCCGACGGGGCCAACGAGATCGCGCGCCGCGCACGCGGCACGCCGCGCGTCGCCGGCCGCCTGCTGCGGCGGGTGCGCGATTTCGCGACCGTCGCCGGCGCCGCCGCGATCGATCGCGCCGTTGCCGACAAGGCTTTGGCGGCGCTGGAGGTCGATGCCGCCGGCCTCGATGCTATGGACCGGCGTTATCTCACCACCATCGCGCTGAATTACGGCGGCGGCCCGGTCGGCGTGGAGACTCTGGCCGCAGCGTTATCGGAGCCGCGCGACGCCATCGAGGACATCATCGAGCCCTATTTGATTCAGTGCGGCTTTCTGCAGCGCACCCCCGCGGGACGACTGATCACCGGCCACGCCTTCCGCCATCTCGGCCTGCCCGAACCGGCACGCGATCCGGCCCAGTTCGGGCTATTTGCCACGGACGAGGAATAGAGCTTCCGGTTATCGCGTTATTTCAGATCGCGCCGCGTGATGGGCTTGGCAAAAACTGTCACCACGGCGGTAGAGCCGGTCGCCTCCGAGACGATCACTTCGACTTTGGCCGACATCGTCTTGTTTTTCGCATAGCCCGCGTACCAGCCCTCGCTCCCGCGAAAACCGTCGATCCCGGCGAGCGTCATGGCGGCCGGGTCGTCGAACCAGGCAAGCTTCGGATCGGCCGACTGGAAAGCGGCCTTCACGCTCTCGGCGGCATTCTTCGCTTCATCGGCCGAACGGAATGGGGTCGACTCGCAGCGGTACTCGTAGCGGGAGGCTTCGCCCCGCTTGTTGATGGTGCAGGATTGGATCAGGCCGCCGATCGGTCGCGTACCCTCCCAGACCGGATCGCCTCTGGGATCGAGCGTGGACTTACCTTTGATTTTCGCGAATTTGCCGGACCGCGCGCCTAGGATTTTTTGGATGGAACCGCAGACGTCATCGGTACAGTCGGCGAAGGCGGTACTCGGGAGCATCAGCGCGAGCAGCGCCGCAATAATCCATTTCGCCACAGCGTACCTCGTGCGATTGACGTCCGCCGCTGACGCCCTGCACCGCCTATGATACACGGGCGGCGCCGATAACGTAATTCGCTTTGGAACAAATATGCCAGAGACGGTGTCCGGCCAACCGCCGAGCGCGTGCCTTGGAGATGAAATCGTGACCAGAATTTTGCTCGATGGCGAAATCCGCGACGGCCGCCACAAGCTGGTCGTGCGCGTCTATTACGAAGACACTGATTTCACCGGCATCGTCTATCACGCCAATTACCTGCGCTATATGGAGCGCGGGCGAACCAATTATCTGCGGCTGATCGGTGCCGATCATCGCGCGCTGTTCGAGGCCGCGGAAAAGGAAGCGCCCGGATTCGCCTTCGTGGTGCGCTCGATGCACCTCGATTTTCTCAAGCCCGCGCGCATGGATGATGTACTCGATGTGATCACCGAACCGGAGGAAGTTTTGGGCGCTTCCGTCACGCTGCGACAGAAAGTCATGCGCGCCGATAATCTTCTTTGCGCGGCGAGCGTGCGGGTTGCGTTCATCAGCGCCAGCCGGGCACGGCCAATCCCGAAGCCACTGCGCATTGCCATGAAAGCGGACCTGGACCGGATGCAGTAATCGGGCTGCGCCGCACCAGCCCGCCGTCCTATACTGGTGCGATTATGAGCACTTCGACTTTCGCATTGTTTGACACGGCGATCGGTCGTTGCGGCATCGTCTGGAGCGCGCGCGGCATTGCCGGCGTACAACTGCCTGGGCCAAACGAGCGCGCGACCAGAAGCCAAGTGCAGCGCCGTTTCCCGGCGGCACGCGAGGCGGCGCCGACCGAGGACGTGCGGCGGACGATCGACGACATCGTCGTCTTGCTTGGCGGCGAACGGAGAGATTTGCGCGGCGCTACGCTCGATTGGACAGGCGTGCCGGACTTTCATCGCCGGGTCTATGACGTCGCACGGACTATCCCGGCTGGCGGCACCTTGTCCTACGGTGAAATCGCCGACCGGCTCGGCGATCGCAGTCTGGCCCGCGACGTCGCGCAGGCGCTTTCGCAGAATCCATTTCCGGTCATCGTGCCTTGTCATCGGATCATGGCTGCCGGCGGCAAGATGGGCGGCTTCTCCGCCCCGGGTGGCGTGCGCACCAAACTTCGGCTTCTCTCGATTGAAGGCGCGCAGCCTTCCGGCGCGACGTTATTCGCCGAGCTGCCCCTGCAAGCTGCGCCGCGGCGGCGGCGCGCTTAAGCGGGCACAATCGGCAATCGACGCATCAACCAGACTCATGTAAACACTATTAACATGAGTTGGTCGAAGGACGACAAGGCCGCGCCGCGCGGCTACCACCACGGTAACCTGAAAGAAGCGCTCGTTCGAGCTGCGCTGGAATTGATCGCCCAGAAAGGGCCGGCCGGATTCACTTTCGCCGAAGCTGCGCGCTGGGCGGGCGTGAGCCCGGCGGCGCCATACCGGCACTTCCGCGATCGCGACGAACTCCTCGCCAGCGTTGCGTTGCGCGGCTTCAATCAATTTGAAACGGTGCTTTCGCGCGCGTGGGACGACGGCCGCCCCGAATTGTTCGTCGCGTTCGATCGGCTGGGCGAAGCCTATCTCGCTTTTGCGCGTAACGAGCCCGCTTACTATTCGGCCATGTTCGAGGGCGGCATTTCGCTCACCGCCAATCCCGAATTGCGTGAGGCCGGCGACCGCGCCTTTGCCATCTTGCGCGCAGCGGCGGAAAAAATTTGCGCGCAGGCTTCAGGACGAACCAAGCCGCCGGCGTTGATGGTCGCTTTGCACATCTGGGCGATTTCGCACGGCATCGCGTCGCTCTATGGCCGCGGCGATGCCGCGCGCCGCGCCCTACCGATGTCGCCGGAGGATCTGCTCGAGGCGCAGATGCTGATCTATTTGCGCGGCTTGGGTGTGCCCGAGGTGAAGTCGGCGGCGGCGTCGCGCTAGCGGTTCGCCGAGATAGGCCCCAAATCCGGGGTAGCTTCGGACTTAACATCACGAAGTCGGGAGACCCTTGACAGAGGCGAGCGCGATGTTAATGTTATTTACATTCACACTTGGGAGGTCCCGTCATGGTCCTCGTCGACAAACTGGATGAAATCGGCAAGCCGGCTTGGATCGCGCTCGCGGTCCTCGGCTTCATCGCTTGGTGGCCGATTGGCTTGGGCGTGCTGGCCTTTTCCATCGGCACCGGCAGATTTGGGAGCGGAAGAATGGGATGCTGGCACGGCCGCCACGGCGAAGAGTGGCAAGAGCGTTGGCATGGGAAGATGGAGCGGATGCAGGAAAAAATGGATCGCATGCGCTCCAGGATGGAAGGCAGGCGCAGTGATTGGTGGGATACCCCACCCTCAAGCGGCAACAAAGCCTTCGATGACTATCGCACCGAGACGCTGCGCCGGCTTGAGGACGAGCAGCGTGAATTCAAGGAATTCCTCGAGCGGCTGCGCTTCGCCAAGGACCGCGCAGAGTTCGATCAGTTCATGAATGAGCGCCGCGATCGTCCACAGGACGAAGCCGTGCCGCCTCAACCGCAAGCCTGAGTTTTCTCGCGGCTGGCAAAGCTTCCGGGCCGTCCATCTCCATAAGGTGGGCGGCCCGCGGCATTTCGGGGCCGCATCGGCCGCGAACGGGGGCACGGCATTAACGTCGCATTAAGGACAACCGGGCTTCGTAGAACTGAACGACCTGTGTTGCGCCCTAGTTTGGACACGTTTGGCGATGATTTCGGTCCGGCCGGCGGACGGGTCCGGCCTGGGGTCTCGCGAAATTTTTAAGGTCTTGGTCGGCGCGCGCGAGGCCGCCGCCCCGGCCTTTGGCCCGGTTGGATCGCCGGAAAGGACGCGCCCATGAATGCTGCCGACATCCCAACGTCGGCCCTGCCGTTGACCTCCTCCGATCTCTCGCTCTTCCATTTGTTTTGGCAATCCCATTGGCTGGTCAAAACTGTGATGACCGGATTGATGGTGTGCTCGGTCTGGGTGTGGGCAATCGCGATCGACAAGACGTTTCTGTTCCGGCGCATTCGCAAAAGCGGCGAGCGCTTCGAGCAGGCCTTCTGGTCGGGCCAGTCGCTGGAAGAACTCTACACTTCACTTGCCGCCAAGCCCGGCCATTCGACCGGCGTGCTATTTGTTGCAGCGATGCGCGAGTGGAAGCGAAGCTTCGAGGGTCATGCCCGCTCCTTCGCGGGGCTGCAAATGCGCATCGAGAAAGTCATGAACGTCGCGATTGCGCGCGAGGTCGAACACATGGAGCGCTGGCTGTTGGTGCTGGCGACCGTAGGCTCGGCGGGGCCCTTTATCGGATTGTTCGGTACGATTTGGGGTATCATGACCAGCTTTCAGTCGATCGCCGCCTCGAAGAACACTTCGCTGGCGGTGGTCGCCCCCGGCATCGCCGAAGCATTGTTCGCGACCGCAATCGGCCTCATCGCCGCCATTCCGGCGACTATTTTCTACAATAAGTTTATCACCGAGGTGAACCGGCAGGCCCAGCACCTGGAAGGCTTCGCTGACGAGTTCACCGCGATCCTGTCACGGCAGATCGACGAGCGCGGGTGAGGGGGAAGGCTATGGCGGCGAATGTCGTGAGCGCG
Organism: uncultured Alphaproteobacteria bacterium; assembly: GCA_963747855.1. GTDB lineage: Bacteria > Pseudomonadota > Alphaproteobacteria > Rhizobiales > Xanthobacteraceae > BOG-931. The sequence goes on along the minus strand of CAVVGN010000001.1, from coordinate 276,873 downwards.
GCGTCGGGGGGCGGAAAAAAGCGCCGCCGTCGCCCGGTCATGGCCGAGATCAACGTGACGCCGTTTGTCGACGTCATGCTGGTGCTGCTCATCGTGTTCATGGTCTCGGCGCCGCTCCTTACCGTCGGCGTGCCGCTTGATCTGCCGCAGAGCCAGGCCAAGTCGCTCGATCAGGACAGCGAGCCGCTTACGATTTCGGTCAATGTTCAGGGCCAGGTCTTTTTGCAGAACAACGAGATCAAAATTGACGATCTGGTGGCCAAGCTCAAAGCGATCACCGATGCACGCGGCGGCGCCGACGAGCGCATTTATGTGCGTGGCGACAAGAAGGTCGATTACGGTACGATGATGCGGGTGATGGGCCGGCTGTCGGCGGCGGGTTACCACCGCGTGGCGCTGGTGACCGAGGTCGAGCCAGGTGGGGGATGAAGCGTCCTCTGATCATATCGGCGATTGCGCACGCCTTCGTGCTCGTCTGGGGTCTGGTCGCGTTCGCCGCCCGGCCAAATGAGGCGCCGCCAGCGGAACCGCTGCCGGTCGAATTCGTGTCCGCGACGGAATTTTCCCAGCTTACCGCCGGGGTGAAGAACGCGCCGAGAGCGATCGAGGACGCCAAGCCATTGGCCGAGAAGGTCGGCGACCCGAAGCCGGTGAAAGAGCTCGCGCCCAAGATCGCCGATAAGCCGGAGATCAAGACCACGTCGACTCCCGCCAAATCCAAGCCGGAGAAGACCGAAAAGCCCAAGGACAAGCCGAAGCCGGACCAGATCGCCGAGGCTTTGAAGAAAGACGAGACGAAAAAGCCGCCGAAGAAACCGCCGGAATTCAAGCCGGACAAGATTGCCGAGCAGCTCAAGAAGGATGAACAGAAGAAGCCCACGCCGAAATACGATGCCGACCAAATCGCGGCGCTGCTCGACCATCGCGAGCCGCAGCGGCAGGTGGCGACTGCCGCAACGCTAAACGGCGCCGTTTCGCTCGGCGCACCCAACGGCAATGCCGGGCATCTGTCGCAAAGCGAGCTGGACGCGCTACGCGCGCGGCTCAGTCAGTGCTGGAGTCCGCCCGCCGGGGCCGATGTCGATTCAAAGCCCTCTGTCACGCTGCGCGTGTCGTTCAAAGCCGACGCCTCGCTGGCGCAGGAACCGGAGGTGGTCGCGGATTCTGGTTCTTCGGTCGGTCCCGCTCTCGCGGAAAGCGCCAAACGCGCCCTGATGTCGTGCCAGCCTTTCACGATGCTGCGGCCCGAGCACTATGATCTGTGGAAAGACATTGAAATCAAGTTCAACAATGAGCTGCTTGGTGGCTGATCGCTTTCATTTCCGAACCTCCGCGCTTGGACATCCGGTTTTCCCGCTTCTAACGCGCCGCAGCGTGCTGGCGGCTGGCGCGTTCGCAGCCGGCCTCACCCTGTCCGGCCGGCGTGCAGCCGCCGTGCTTCAGCTCGACGTCACGCCCGGCAATTTCCAGCCGATGCCGATTGCGATCCCGGATTTCCTCGGCGGCACGCCGGCCGACAACGAAACGGCGGTCGGTGTTTCGCAGATCATCACCGCCAACCTCAAGCGGAGCGGCTTGTTCGCGCCGATCGATCCCGCCGCGTTCCTCGAGAAAATCGCCAGCGTCGACGCAGTGCCGCGCTTTCCCGACTGGCGAACCATCAACGCGCAAGGGCTCGCGACCGGACGGGTCACGCGCCAGAACGACGGCCGGCTGAAGGCCGAGTTTCGCCTCTGGGACGTCTTCGCCGGGCAGCAGCTTGCCGGCCAGCAGTATTTTACCACGCCGGACAATTGGCGCCGCATCGCGCACATAATTTCCGACGCGATCTACGAGCGGCTGACCGGCGAGAAGGGTTATTTCGACAGTCGCGTCGTGTTCATCGACGAGACCGGACCGGCCGAGCGCCGCGTCAAGCGGCTCGCGATCATGGATCAGGACGGCGCCAACATCCGCTATCTGACGCGCGGCGATGAATTGGTGCTGACGCCGCGCTTCTCGCCGTCGACGCAAGAGATCACCTACATGGCGTACGGCCAGGGCGATCCGCGCGTCTATCTTCTCAATATCGAGACCGGCCAGCGCGAAATTGTCGGCAACTTTCCCGGCATGAGCTTTGCGCCGCGGTTCTCGCCGGATGGGCAGCGCGTGGTGATGAGCCTGCAGGAGGGCAGCAACTCCAATATCTTCGTGATGGATCTGCGCTCCAAGGCAATGACGCGCCTGACCGACACGCCGGCGATCGACACCGCGCCGTCCTACTCGCCGGACGGCGCCAAGCTTTGCTTCGAATCCGACCGCGGCGGCCATCCGCAGATCTATATTATGTCGGCGGGAGGTGGATCGGCGCAGCGCATCAGCTTCGGCGAAGGTACTTACTCGACGCCGGTTTGGTCGCCGCGCGGCGATTACATTGCCTTCACCCGTCAGGCCGAAGGCAAATTCGCGATCGGTGTGATGAAGCCAGACGGCAGCGGCGAGCGGATTTTGACCGAGGGGTTCCACAACGAGGGGCCAACATTCGCGCCGAACGGGCGCGTCATCATGTTTTTCCGCGACCCCGGTGGCAATAGCGGGCCGTCGTTGTTCACCATCGACATTGGCGGACGCAATGAATTGCGCGTTCCGACCCCGAGTTTTGCGTCGGATCCCGCGTGGTCGCCGCTGCTGTCGTAGCTTCGGCCGTCGCCCCACATCCTCGCCGCATTCACGCCCTATTAACCACCGCAAAAGCTTTACGGGGGATCGGCAGGTTTGAGCCTTCTTTACAAGATCGCATCAAGGTTGACGGAACGTTCGTTTAACGAAGGCGCTGCTAGATCGCACCAGGGACCAGCCATGTCCGGGCATGAGGGAACAATGGAGGCACCGGGATGAACGTGGTGAGTATTATTCGCAGCGCCAAAATTGCAGCCATTGTGCTGGGCGCACTGGCGATTGCGGGCTGCGCCAAGCAGCAGCCCGATCAAGCGGCCATGGCCGGCGCGGCCGCCCCTGGCAGCCAGCAGGATTTCATTGTCAACGTCGGCGATCGCGTCTTCTTTGACACCGATTCTTCGGATCTCTCTCCGCAGGCGCGCGCGACGCTCGATAAGCAGGCGCAGTGGCTCAACCAATACGGCCGCTATTCCTTCATCATTGAAGGTCACGCCGACGAGCGCGGCACTCGTGAATATAATATCGCGCTCGGCGCGCGCCGCGCGCAGACGGTGCGCGAATATCTGGTTTCGCGCGGCGTCGCCGCACAACGCATGCGCACGATTTCCTACGGCAAGGAGCGGCCGGTCGCGGTGTGTAACGATATTTCGTGCTGGTCGCAGAACCGCCGCGCGGTGACGGTGCTCAATCAGAGCTCGTAGCACGTCTTTGCGGCGCATCTACACGGCACGTCTGAGCAAGTACGAGGCAATCCGGCGTAAGCCGGGTTGCCTCGCTATTTTTTCATTCTGAAATGCCGGTTGCGGTCGGCGAAGATCGGCTAAGACCAATCCAAATGTGCGTCCAAGTCACAATTTGGACGCAGGCCGGTCTATGGTAAGCAACACCTTCGCACGCTATACCGCCGGCGATGATCCGTTTAGTCTTGCCGTTTTTCGCTGTTCTCGTTTGCGCGCTTGGCGCGCAGCCCGCGCGTGCGCAGACGTCGGATGCCGATCTTGTCACCCGCGTCGGGCGGCTTGAGGCGACGATCCGCGAACTCACTGGCAATATCGAACAACTACAGTACCATAACCAGCAGCTTGAGCAGCAGGTACAGCGCCTGCAGGATGAAGCCGTGCAGGAAGGCCGGGCGCCAGCGCGTTCGCAGTCACCGGCCCCACAGCGCCCGGTTGGGCAATACCCTGTGCCTGCAGCTTCGCCGGCGCCGGTGGCAGCGTCCGCGCCACCACCTGCGGCGGCACCCATGGCCGAGCCGCCGTCCGCGGGCACCCGGCGCGGCGACGCTTTCGACCCCGCGGCCAATCCGAATGCGCCGGGCGCGCCACGGCCGCTCGGCGCCAGCACGGCGGCGACCGAGCCGCCACCGCCGATGTCCGAGGCCCCCGGATCCCGGCAAATTGGTGCACCGCTCGATTTGTCGACGCCCGGCCCCGCGCCGCCGGCGGGCGCACTGCCGCCGCCCCCGCCGGTCAATCCCAGCGCAACCGGCGCCATGCAGGCAACGCTGCCGCCGACCAGTTCTCCGCGCGACGCCTACGACCTCGCTTATGGCTATGTCCTGCACAAGGATTACGGGCTTGCCGCCGACAGCTTCCACACCTTCCTGCGGCAATATCCGAGCGACCGGCTGGCGCCCGAAGCGCAATACTGGCTCGGCGAAAGCCTGTTCCAGCAGCAGCAATATCGCGACGCGGCCGAGGCTTTTCTCGCAGTTTCCACCAAGTATGACACCAGCGCGCGGGCGCCGGAGGCGCTATTGCGGCTTGGTCAGTCGCTGGCGGCATTGGGCGAAAAGGAAGCGGCGTGCGCTTCGCTCGGCGAAGTGCTGCGCAAATATCCGCGCGCTTCGGCGACCATAAAGCAGGCCGTGGGGCGGGAACAAAAGCGTGGGCATTGCTGACCAAGCGGTTCGCGACGAAGAAGCGAGCGTGCTGTTCAGTGGTCTCGAGGGATTGCCGGGGCTTCTGCTTGCGGTTTCCGGCGGCTCCGACTCCACCGCGCTGCTCGTTTTGGCTTCGCGCTGGACCAAAAGCCTGAAAAAGCGGATTAAGCGAGCGCCAAAGCTTTTAGCCGTTACCGTCGATCACGGCCTGCGCGCGGAATCCGCGCGCGAAGCGGCTGCGGTCGGGCAACTCGCGCGCCAGCTCGGCGTCCGGCACGCCGTCATGCGCTGGCGCGGTGCGAAACCGAAGACCGGATTGCAGGAGGCGGCGCGCCACGCGCGTTACCGTTTGCTTGCACAAGCGGCGACGCGCGCCCGCTGCGAGCACATTCTGACCGCGCACACGCTCGACGATCAGGCGGAAACGGTGCTGTTTCGATTGACGCGCGGCAGCGGTTTGACCGGCCTTGCCGGCATGGCGCACGCGTTGCCGATCCCGGCGGACGAGGGGCGAGCGGTTTTTCTCGTGCGGCCTCTGCTTGGCGTCTCCAAGGCGCGTCTCGTTGCGACGTTGCGTGCCGCCCGTGTCGCGCACAGCGAGGATCCGAGCAATCGCGATCCGCGCTTTGCCCGCACCCGGCTGCGGGTTTTGTTGGCGCAGCTCGCCGGCGAAGGACTCGACGCGCGTGGCTTTGCCCGGCTGGCGGCGCGCATGCGGCGCGCCGAAGCGACGATCGAGTTCGCGGTCGCCGCCGCGCGTGACGCGCTCGCGCCGGGTCCGTGGCAACATTCGATCGCGATCGACGCGGCGCGCTTTTACGACTTGCCTGCGGAAGTGGCATTGCGGCTCCTCGGGCGCGCCGTTGCGCATGTGGGCGACGAAGGACCGGTCGAACTCGGCAAGCTCGAATTGCTCTATGAGGCGCTTCGGCAGGCCAACGCGCCGGTTCGCCGGACGCTGGCCGGCGCGCTTGTCGCGCTCGGCGGCGGCCGGCTGGTCGTGGAGCGCGCTCCGTCCCGCCGCCAGGCCGCGCACCGTGCCGGCAACCGCCGATTTACGAAATAGAGCGTAGAATAAACAGCTTGCCGGGTGCCGGGATTCCCTTGGCAGGCGAGGGCGCGACGCTTACATTTCACCGGTAAGACGCGATGCCGCCACAATTCGTCAATATTATGAAGTAGTTGGGCGCCGGCAGGTTGCCGGCAAAGGACCCGCGATGAATGCCAATCTCCGCAATTTCGCCCTGTGGGTCATCATTGTCCTCCTGTTGCTGGCGCTGTTCACGCTGTTTCAAAATCCCGGCCAGCACACGACTTCGCAGGATGTCTCCTTCTCGCAGCTGCTCAACGAGGTCGATCAGGGGCGCGTGCGCGATGTCCTGATCCAGGGGCCCGAAATTCACGGCACCTTCACCGACGGCCGCACCTTCCAGACTTACGCGCCGAGCGATCCGAGCCTGGTCCAGCGCCTTTACAACAAGGGCGTCTCGATCACGGCACGGCCGCTGTCGGAAAGCGTGCCGTGGTTCGTCTCACTGTTGATTTCCTGGCTGCCTTTCGTGGCGCTGATCGGTGTGTGGATATTCCTCTCGCGGCAAATGCAGGGGGCCGGCGGCAAAGCGCTCGGCTTCGGTAAGTCGCGGGCAAAGCTTCTGACCGAGGCGCACGGCCGCGTCACCTTCGAGGATGTTGCCGGCGTCGACGAGGCCAAGCTCGATTTGCAGGAGATCGTCGAATTCCTGCGCGATCCCGGCAAATTCCAGCGGCTCGGCGGACGTATTCCGCGCGGCCTGTTGCTGGTCGGTCCGCCCGGCACCGGCAAGACCCTGCTCGCGCGCGCCATCGCTGGCGAGGCCAACGTTCCATTCTTCACCATCTCCGGTTCCGATTTCGTCGAGATGTTCGTCGGCGTGGGCGCGAGCCGCGTGCGTGATATGTTCGAGCAGGCGAAGAAGAACGCCCCTTGCATCATCTTCATCGACGAAATCGACGCCGTCGGCCGCCACCGTGGCGCCGGTCTTGGCGGCGGCAATGACGAGCGCGAGCAGACGCTCAACCAATTGCTCGTCGAGATGGACGGCTTCGAAGCCAACGAAGGCATCATTTTGATCGCCGCCACCAACCGGCCGGATGTGCTCGATCCGGCATTGCTGCGGCCGGGCCGCTTCGATCGTCAGGTCGTCGTGCCGAACCCCGATGTGGTCGGACGCGAGCAAATCCTGAAGGTGCACGTCCGCAAGGTTCCGCTGGCGCCAGACGTGAATCTAAAGACCATCGCGCGCGGCACGCCGGGTTTCTCCGGCGCCGATCTGATGAACTTGGTCAACGAGGCGGCGCTGATGGCGGCGCGGCGCAACAAGCGCATGGTGACGCAGGTCGAGTTTGAGGACGCCAAGGACAAGGTGATGATGGGCGCCGAGCGCAAGTCACTGGTGATGACGGAGGAGGAGAAGCTCCTCACCGCCTATCACGAAGGCGGCCATGCCATCGTTGCGCTTAACGTCAAGGCGACCGATCCGGTGCACAAGGCGACGATCATTCCGCGCGGCCGCGCGCTCGGTATGGTCATGCAATTGCCTGAGCGTGACAAGCTGTCGATGTCGCTGGAGCAAATGACCTCGCGGCTTGCCATCATGATGGGCGGCCGCGTTGCGGAAGAAATGGTTTTTGGCCACGAAAAGGTGACCTCGGGCGCCGCTTCCGACATCGAACAGGCGACCAAGCTGGCCCGCATGATGGTAACGCGCTGGGGCCTCTCCGAGGCGCTCGGCAACGTTGCCTATGGCGAGAACCAGGAGGAGGTTTTCCTCGGATATTCCGTGTCGCGCCAGCAGACCATTTCCGAAGCGACCGTGCAGAAGATCGACGCCGAGATCAGGCGTCTGGTCGAGGCCGGCTATCAGGAAGCGCAGCAAATCCTCACCGACAAGCGCGCCGACCTTGAAACCCTCGCCAAGGGCTTGCTCGAATTCGAGACGCTGAGCGGCGATGAGATCAAGGACCTGCTCATGGGCAAGCGTCCGAACCGCGAATCGACGATCGAACCTACGACGCCACGCGGCTCGACCGTGCCGACCGCGGGCGCCGGCCGTAACCGGCCGCGTCCGGAGCCGGGGCCGATGGAGCCGCAGCCGCAGGCATAAGCCCGGGGCAAGGGGGGTATGTTGATGCGGACGCTTCCGGTCGCGGGCGTCATCCTGGCCCTGGCAGCAGGTGCCGCGTTTGCGGAACCGCCCCAAGTGGCCGGCCAGCCGGTGATTATTAGTGCGGGCGCCCCGCCGGCCCCCGGTAAGCCGGCCGCAGCCGCCAAGCCGTCACCAGCTGCGAAGCCTTCCAATACCGCCAAGGGTAGTGCCGCCAAGGGACCTTCCACACCGGAAGCGCGCTCGGCCGCGGCGCTGGCGCTATCGTCCGACCCCGTTTTCGACGAGGGCACTTACGCGCGCATCAAAGAGGCGCTGCTCAGCTACGCCGATATCCAGGTGCGCGGCGGCTGGCCGGCCCTTCCGGCCGATTCCAAACTTGCGCCGGGCGTGAGCGGACCTAACGTCGCGCTGTTGCGGCGGCGCCTTGTGATTACCGAGGACATGCCGGTCGCGCAGGAGGAGGGCGACGCTTATGACGCCGCCGTGGCCGAGGGCGTCAAACATTTTCAACTCCGCCACGGTTTAGAGGCCACCGGCAGTGTCGGCGCGCAGACTTTGCGCGCGCTCAACGTTCCAGTCGCGGCGCGCATCAGGCAACTTGAAGCCTCGCTTGAACGCCTGCTCGGCATGGATTTCGTTTTTGCCGAACGCTACGTGGTGGTGAACATTCCGGCCGCCTTCGTCGAGGCGGTTGGTAACGACAAGGTTCAGCGGCGTTATCGGGTCATCGTCGGCAAAATCGACAAGCCTTCGCCGACGCTGACCGCCTACATCACCGCGGTCGATCTCAATCCGACCTGGACCGTGCCGCTCTCGATAACCAAGAGCGAGATCAGAGCCCACATGCGCCGCGATCCGACATATCTGGACCGCATGCACATGCGCGTGCTGGGCGCGCACGATGAAGAGATCGATCCGGCATCTATCGATTGGTCATCCGACCGTTCGCCGAACTTCACCATCCGGCAGGATTCCGGCACCTTTAACGCTCTCGGGTATTTGAAAATCGACATGCCCAATCCGTATTCGGTTTACATGCACGACACTGATGCGCGAAAGTTGTTCGACAACGATTACCGCTTCGACTCGCACGGCTGCACGCGCGTCGACAACGTGCGCGATCTGGCAACCTGGATTCTCGACGACGTGCCGGGATGGAATCGCGCCGCCATCGACGCGGGGATCGCCACCGGCGAGCGGAAAGTCATCAATCTGCCGCGTAAGATGCCGGTCGCCTGGGTCTATCTCACCGGCTGGATGACGCGCGACGGCATTATCGAATTTCGCGAGGACGTCTACGCCCACGACGAGGCGCTCGACCGCGACGCGCTGGACGAAGCGGCTCGCGCCGGCGGCTTTGTGGCGCCGTTGGGGCGCGACCTGAAACAGGTCTCCATCGACAGCCGTTAGTGCGGTCGTTAAATGCGCGATCCTTCCCAGGCGGTTGCGACGATCACGGCCATGACAAGCTGCACGGCGATGATGGCGATGACACAGCCGGTCCAGCCCGCGGCGCTCCAGACAAGTCCGATGAGGAATGCGCCGGCGCTGCCGCCGATATAGTAGATCGACGCGTAGAGGCCTGCGGCCGATGAGCGCCCTTCCTTGGCGGTAGTGATCACGTAGCCGGTCGAAACCGCTTGGCAGACCATGCCGCAGACGGCGCAAAGCGTCAGTCCGGCGACAATGATGCTGACCGGTGGCGCCAGCAGCATGAACAGGCCCACGACCCACACCGCGATAATGCCGAGGACGAAGCGCCGGCGGCCGAACAGGGGGATTGCGCGTCCGACCCAAGGGACCGCGAGGCTGCCGCCGAGATAAGTAGCAAACAACGATCCAAGCATCGCCGGCGAAAAGAAATAGGGCGGGCCGGCGAGGTGAAAACTGACGTATGTGAACGTAGCGACGAAGTTGAACAAGACGCTGAAGCCGACGGCGTAGATCGCGAGCAGGCGCACATTGCCGACGTGTGCAAGCATCTGCCGCGCCGCGGCGGTAAACCCGCCGGAGCGCACGAACTGCCGTTCCGGTGGCAGCGCAAACGTTACGATGAGCGCTCCGGCCAGCGTCAGAAGAGCGACGGCAGCGAATGAAGCACGCCAGCCCATCAGGTCGGCAACGATGCCAGTCACGAACCGTCCGGCGAAGCCGCCGACGCTCGAACCGGAAATGAACAGTCCGGCGATGCGCGGCACTTCCGCCGGCGGCCATTCGTCGCCCACATAGGCGACGGCGACGGTGAAGATCGGCGGCAGCAACAGCCCCTGCATGAAACGCCAGAGCACGAGTTGCGGCACGCTGGACGCCAGCATCATGATCAGGGTCGGCACGACGATGGCGAACGCAGCAGCCGTGATCAGCTGCTTACGACCCAGCACGTCGGCCAGTGCGCCGGTAAACGGCGCGGTGAGCGCGATCGCTCCCGTAGTGGCGGTCATGAGCGCGCTGATATCGCCGGGCCCGACACCGAATTCATGCGACAACTCCGGCAGAAGCGCCTGCGGCGAGTAGAGATTGACGAAAGCGGAGAAGCCGGCGGTGGCAATAGCGAGCGCGCGGAAATCAAAAGCCATTGTCACATTATGCGGGAGGAGCCGCGCGAAAGCACCTGCACGCCGGCCCCGCTATTTGGGCGATTCACGCCGTCAGCCGAAAGGCTTGATGCTCTCGGCGACCGAATTGGCGATGTGTTCCTTCGAAATGACGCCGATGATCTCGTCTGGCCGGCCGCGGCCTTGGCCTTTGACGACCACGGCCATGGCGGCGTCGTGCCGGGCCATGCGCTGCACCACGTCGAACATGATGTCGGCCTCGCGCGCGATGGTGAAATTGCGCTGCGCAACGTCGCCGAGCCGCACCCCGCTATAGGCCTGCTCGACGCCGCGCCGCAGGCTGGTATTCACGCGCACGACGCCGGCAATGTGATTGCCGCGGACGACCACGACATGCCGGAAGCCGTCCTTGTTCGCGTTCTCGCGCAGGAATGCATCGAAGTCGGCGTCGGCGGTCAGGATGGTCACGTCCTTCTGCATGACTTCGCGCGCGCGGCGCACCAGAAACATGTTCGCGTGCAGCGCCTTCGGCACGAAATGCCCGCGGCCGACCAGCTTAATCGTGTAGATGTTTTCGACCGACAGCAGGCGGCGCACGCCGATGGCCAGTGCAACCGCAACGATGCTCGGCATCACCAGATCGTAATCGCGGGTCATTTCGAAAATCATGGTCACGGCTGTCATGGCCGCGCCGGTGCCGCCGCCGACCATAGCAGCCATGCCGATGATGGCGCAGGTCGTCACGCCGAAATCCGGTACCGGCATGACGGCCTTCACCAACAGACCGAAGGCGCCGCCGATGGTCGCGCCCATGAACAGTGAAGGGGAAAAAATGCCGCCCGACGCGCCGGCGCCGAGACTGACCGATGTGGCCGCCATCTTGGCGGCAAACAGCACCAGGAGCAGCGCCGGCAGGCCGAGATCGCCGTTTAGAATGGCCTGAATGGTCGAATAACCGACCCCCTCGACGTAGTAATGTCCGGCGCCGACAAACAGCGCGTAAATCAGAATGCCGATGATCAGCATGCCGGCGATGTTTCGCAGATAGGGATTTTTGATCCATTCAAAGACGTCTTCCGCGAAACTCAATCCGCGGACGAAACCTGCCGCCGCCACACCGATCAGGCCGCCGAGCAGCGCGTAAAGCAAAAGTGCCGTCAGCGAGGCTGGCGCCTGCGAGGCCAAGAGTGCATTCGGGATCGCGAAAGCAGGATGAATGCCGAAGAAAATGCGGCCGACGAACGTCGCGGTGCCGGTGGCGAGCGCTACCGGCAAGAAAGTCCGCGCGCTCAATTCCGGCATCATCAGCTCGATCGCGAACATGACGCCGCCGATCGGCGTGTTGAAAGTCGCGGCGATGCCGGCGCCGGCGCCGGCGGCGACGAGCGTGATGCGCTGCCACGGCGCCATGCGCACGATCTGCCCGAGCGTCGATCCGAGCGCCGCGCCGATCTGGATGATCGGTCCTTCGCGGCCGACGGCGGCGCCGGTGCCGATGGAAAGCGCCGAGGCGAGCGATTTGATCAGCGCGACGACCGGTCGAATCCGGCCTTCGCGGTAATAGATCGCGTCCATCACCTCCGGCACCCCGTGGCCGCGCGCTTCCGGAGCAAAGTTGGTGATCAGGAAAGTAACGAGCTGCCCGCCGATTACCGGGACGAGAATGATAAATGCACCCCACGGGCCGGGCGGCGTGAACACGCTGGCGTCGTAAGGAACCGAGAATACACCGAGAAAGGCGATGTTATGGATTAGCCCAATCAAGGCGCGGAATAACACCGCGCCGAATCCGGTGACGATGCCAACGATGATCGCCAACAATGATAGCCGCAACAGCCCGAGCCGTAATGGCCGCCGGAGTTTCATCTCACGTCAACGCCCGCGCGGGGGCGATTAGAGCTGACGGATGGAGCCGAAATCCCAGGCGCTACCGCCCGGATTTTGCCCAATCCTGATCGTCGTATCGCTGACGAAGGTGTAGGGCGGTACCGGCAAATTGTACGGCGCGGGGACGCCCGAAAACACCCGGCCCGCGGCATCGTATTTGGACCCATGGCAGGGGCAGAAATAACCACCCGGCCAGTTGGAGACCGGCGTGCTGGCACTCGGCTGCGGGTAGAATAGCGGGATACAGCCAAGGTGCGTGCAGATGCCAACCAGAACGCCCAATTCCGGCTTGATCGAGCGTGTGGCGTTGGTCGCGTAGGGGGCTTGCTGGTCTTGCTGGGAATTCGGGTCGGACAGCACCGACAGCAATTTCGGGTCGGTCAGCGACTTCACCGTCTCGGGCGTGCGGTGGAAAACGAAGATCGGACGCTCGCGCCACCGGACCACAACCTGCTGGCCGGGTTCGATTTTGGAAATGTCGAGATCAACCGGCCCGCCGGCGGCCAGCGTCGAGGCGTCCGGGTTCATCTGGGCGACCAGCGGCACCAGAGTGGCGGCGGCGCCGACCGCGGCAACCGTTCCGGTGGCGATGTAAAGGAAGTCGCGGCGTGAAGGTTCTTCCGGGTGTTCGATGCCAGTCGCCGCCGTTGCACTACCCGCCATTTTCGCGCCTTTCCAAGCCCGGTTTACCCCGCGCTTATATTGGCGCAATGGCGTATCCGTCAATCAAGGGCCGCCAGCGTAGCCTTTGCCCGCGACAAAGTGGCCTCCGGTTCTCCGGATGCGTCGATGCGCGCCCATTCGAGTGCCCCTATGTCGTAATTTTCTTGCGTCCGCGCTATAGCCGCGTCGGCGTCGGAAGCATCGCGCTTGCGGGCACCGATGCGGGCGAGCCGAACCTCGAGATCGGCGGCGAGGAACAGGCCGTGGAGGAAAGTGCCGGCGGACCTGGCCGATTCGGCGAGAGCGGCGCGCTCGCGCGGTTGAGCGAAGACCGCATCGACGATGACCGAATGTCCCGCCGCGAAGACGCGGCGCGCCTTCTCGGCAAGAACGCCATAGACACTATCATCGACCTCTCGCGCATATGCGTTGGCCGGCAATTTGTCGGTCTCGGCGACGCCGAATAGCGCCTTGCGCTCGACATCTGAGCGCAGGATGACGGCGCCGGGCATCGGTGCGACGAAGGGAGCCAGATCGCGCGCGAGTTTGCTCTTGCCGGTGCCGGACAGGCCGCCGACGGCGATGAGTTTCGGCGCTGCCGGTTTGATCGCTCGCGCGGCGAAATCGAAATAGGCGCGCGCGCTTTTACCGATGGCCGGTCGGTCCTGCGCGCCCGCGCGCTCCATGCGCGCGGCGGTGACCCTGGCGCGTATCGCGGCGCGCAGCGACAGAAAGAAGGGCAGCGCCGCCAGCGCATCGAAATCTTCGGCCCGACGCGTCTCCGTCAGATAGCGGTTGAGAACCGTATTTGCCTGCGCAGGCAGCCCACGCTCGAGCAAATCCATCAATAGGAAGGCGAGGTCGTAGAGAACATCGCCGGATGCGATCAGGTCGCTGAATTCGATCGCGTCGAATAGAACGGGCGTCCCGTCAATTAGCGCGATATTGCCGAGGTGAAGGTCGCCATGGATGCGGCGCACGAAGTCGGCGTGGCCGCGTTCGCGCAGAAGCGGCAGAATTCTTTGGTAGGCCGCCCGGCTTGTTTGTGACAATTCCGCGGCTTCGCCGGCCGGAAAGATATCGGCATGCCGCCGGAAGACTTCGGCGTGCTCGTCGACATAGGTGCCAAGCGCCGCGATCCATGGCTGTGGATCGACCGGGCGCGTCTTCGCGTGCGCCGCGGCGACCGCGCGGCCGAGCGCTTCGGCTAGTGCGTCATCGATTTGGCCGGCAAGGTGATCGAGCGTGCGCCTCTCGTCGAAGCGCCGCATCTCGACCGCCCATTCGATCGGTTCTCCCGGTCCGCCGATGGCAAGTTTGCCGTCTCGGTTGCGCGTAATCGGCACCACGCCGCGGTAGATTTGCGGCGCATACGGGGCGTTGACGGCGATTTCCGCTTCGCAGGCCTGTCTGCGCTTGCCGAGCGTCGAATAGTCGAGAAAGGGAAAGCGCACGGCGCGCTTAATTTTGAAGACGCGCTCGCCGGCCAGAAACACCGAGGCCGCATGGGTGTCGATCCGCTGCACCTCTTGCCCGCCATGGGTTGCCGGGTCGGCGAGAAAGGCAAATACCTCGTCCTGGCCCGCTGTTGCAGCAGTCATGCGGCAAAACTCCCCAGGGGATGCTATCGGCGTCCGGCCGCCGGGCAAGGGACTGGACTAACGGTGCATGGCGCGGCAATCAAAGTCATAAACGCGCGGCGCGGCGAATGGTCCGCGCTTTTTATCCCGGGAACACGCTGATGCGCGCCAAGGCCAATAATCGCACGGCCGCTGAGGTTCTGGTCGATCAATTGCGCATCCACGGCGTGCGTCACGTGTTCTGCGTACCCGGCGAAAGCTACCTCGCGGTGCTGGATGCGTTTCACGACAGCGATCTTTCGGTCACGGTGTGCCGGCAAGAGGGTGGGGCGGCAATGATGGCGGAGGCCGTCGGCAAGGCGACCGGCCGTCCCGGCGTTTGCTTCGTGACCCGCGGTCCCGGCGCCACCAACGCTTCGCCGGGCATCCACATCGCACGTCAGGATTCGACGCCGATGATCGTGTTCGTCGGTCAGGTCGCGCGTGACATGCGCGAACGCGAGGCCTTTCAGGAGCTCGACTACCGCGCCGTATTTGATTCGATGACCAAATGGGCGACCGAGGTCGATGATCCGGCACGCATGCCGGAAATTGTCTCGCGCGCCTTTTACACGGCCAGCAACGGACGGCCCGGCCCGGTGGTTGTGAGCCTGCCCGAGGATATGCTGACCGAACGGGTCGCCGTCGAGGATGCACCGCCTTATGCGCCGGTCGAAACATCCCCGGGGCCCGCTGAGATGGTGAAGCTCGCGCAACTGCTTGGCGCCGCGCGCGCGCCCATCTTCATCCTTGGCGGCAGCCGCTGGTCGCAACAGGCATCGGAACAGATTGCGAGTTTTGCACAATCCCGCGCGATCCCGGTCTGCACGACGTTCCGTCGCCTGCACCTCTTCGATGCGCTTCATCCAAACTATGCGGGCGATCTTGGTATCGGCCCCAATCCGAAGCTCCTCGAACGCATCGAAGGGACGGATTTGGTCGTTTTGATCGGCGGACGGCTCGGGGAATTGCCGTCGCAAAGTTACACGCTGTTCGACATCCCTCGGCCGCAGATGAAATTCGTGCATGTGCATCCGGGCGCCGAAGAGCTCGGCCGCGTTTACGCCGCCAGTCTGCCGATCAATGCCTCGCCCACAGCGTTTGCGGCTGCACTCGCTCATCTGGAACCGGCTGGCGGTGCGCGCGGACAGGCGCAGGCGGCGCACGCCGATTATCTCGCCTGGACTGAAAAGCCGACCGAGCAGCCGGGCGCGGTTAATCTCGGCGCGGTCATGGTGTGGTTGCGCGACAATCTGCCGGCGGATGCGATCCTCTGCAATGGCGCGGGCAATTACGCGGCGTGGATTTATCGCTTCTTTCGCTTTCGGCGTTTTGGCCAGCACATCGCGCCGACGTCCGGATCAATGGGCTATGGGGTACCCGCGGCCGTGGCGATGAAGCGCCTTTATCCTGAGCGGCCAGTAGTCTGCGTGGCCGGTGATGGCGATTTCCTGATGAACGGGCAGGAATTCGCAACTGCCGTGCAATACGGCCTACCGATCATTGTCGTGATCGCCGACAACGGTCTGTACGGCACCATCCGCATGCATCAGGAGCGCGAATATCCCGGCCGCATCAGCGCCACCGATTTGCGCAATCCGGATTTTGCCGCTTATGCGCGCGCTTTTGGCGGCCACGGCGCCAATGTCGAACGCACTGCCGACTTTCCCGAGGCGTTCAGGCAGGCGGTGGCGTCCGGCAAGCCCGCCATCATCCGGCTGGCGATTGACCCGGACGCCATCACGCCGGCGACGACGCTTGCCAAAATTCGCGCGAAATCGCTGGCGGACAAAGGGGCGGATCAAGGCTGAATCCGGGTTCACCCGTTGCTATAGTACCCGCGATTCTTGCCGGCCCGCTCATGCCCTATCGCCGTACGGAGAATGTCGTCCGCCGGTTATCCGCGCGCCGCGAGGCGGTCATCGCGGCTGCGCGGGCGATGGCAAGCGAAGGCGGAATGGCGGCGGTGCAGATCGCGCCGGTCGCAGCGCGCGCCGGCATCGCCGCTGGAACCGTCTACCGATATTTCCCGGCCAAGACCGATCTGGTCGCGGCGCTATTGACTGTAATGTCCGAAAGCGAGATCGGCGCGCTTCGTCGCGCCGCGGCCGGAGCGCCTGGCCCGCTCTCGGCGCTGTCGGCCGCCATCACCACCTTCGCCACCCGTTTATTGCGCGATCGCCGGCTCGCCTTTGCCGCAATCGCCGAGCCGGTCGATGCCGAGATTGACGCTATTCGCATCGAGTTTCGCCGGTCGCTAGTCAACGAGTTTGCGCAATGGATTGCGGCGGCGATCGCCGACGGACGTCTGCCGGAGCAAAATGCCGAAGTGGCAGCCGTTGCGTTGATCGGCCTGCTGGTCGAAGCCTTGATCGGACCGCTCGCCCCCGACGCAGCCGGTCGCGAGCGCGATGCCGTTCAGACGCTCACACTGACGGCGCTGCGCGCGCTCGGGGTTGCCGATGCGCGCGCGCGCGGTCTGGTGGTGCAGACGGCGTTGCCGGCAGCATCCTAACTGCCGGACCCGGAGATCACCTCGCCGAACAGCTTCCAGGTCTCGCCCTCAAATTTTTGCAACTGCATCTGCTTGATCGGGGCGAAATCGGTCGCGCTCGTCGACAAAGTGACGCCAGGCAGCGCCATCGGCAGTTTCAGATCATGAATGCTCGCCGCCTGTTTCATGATGTTGGCGCGGGTGAGATTGTTTCCGGCCGCTTTGAGCACATAGACCATGGTCTCTGCGGCCGAGTAACCGTAAACGTTATTTACGTCAGCGAGACTACCACTCGAGTAATATTTCTTCATCCATTCCAGCCAATCCTTGTACTCCGCCGAACTCTGCCACTGCGTGTCGTTCGGATCCTTAAGATAACCGGCGGTGATGATCCCTTGCGATTTGCCGAAACCGGCGGGTTGCATCACCGACTTGACCGAGGCCGAAACGTTGGTGATGAAGAAATGCGGTTTCCAGCCGACGTCGGCAACTTTGCGAACGGCCTGCGCGGCGAATTTTGGAATCGCAGCGACCAAAAGCGTGTCGGCGCCGCTGCCCTGAAGGGCGACGATCTGCGAGTTGATGGTCGGATCGGTGGTTTCGTAGGTTTGCATGGCCACAAGCATTTTTGCGGCCTTGTCGCCCAATCCCTCTTTCAGGCCGGTCAGGTAGTCCTTACCGAAATCGTCATTTTGATAGACGATTGCGACTTTGGCGTTGGGAAAGTTTTTGAGGATGTAACGGCCGTAAATACGCGCTTCGATGCGGTAGCTCGGCTGCCATCCCATGGTCCACGGAAACTTCTTCGGATCGTTCCATTTGTCGGCGCCGGTGGCGACAAACAATTGCGGCACCTTGTTGTCATTCAGATAGTCCTGCACTGCAGTGTTGGGCGGTGTGCCGAGGATGTTAAACGTCAATAGCACCTGGTCTTCTTCGACCAGCTTGCGCACCGCTTCGACGGTCTTGGGCGGGCTGTAACCGTCATCGCGGCTGATGAGGTTGATCTTGCGGCCGTTGACGCCACCTTTTTCGTTGATCATGGCGAAGTAAGCCGCCTCTGCCTTGCCGATCGTCCCGTAAGCCGAAGCCGGGCCGCTATATGGCATGGTCTGGCCGATCTTGATTTCGGTGTCGCTGGCGCCCGGTCCGTATTGGCCCGCCGCCCACACCAGACCGCTGCCGAGCGTGAGCGCGGCTACGGCCAAGCTTGTGGCGGTGATGTGTTTCGTTGTCATGGTTTCCTCCGTCTCGTTGTTGTTAAGGCGTCAGCTGCCGGAAGCCGAGATCACGTCTCCAAACAGCTTCCAGGTGGTTCCGTCGAACTTTTCGAGTTGCATCTGTTTGACCGGCGCGAAGTCGGTCGCGCTGGTCGAGAGCGTAATCCCCGGCAAAAGCATGGGCATCTGTACATCATGCAGACTCGCCGCCTGCTTCATGATGTTTTCACGGGTAAGATTGTCGCCGCAGGCCTTGAGGACCGCGACCAGCGTCTGGGCGTAGGTATAGCCGACCGCGCCCTGCACGTCGGCAAGATTGGCTGACGCGTTGTACTTCTTCATGAACGCGAGCCAATTCTTGTATTCCGGCGTATCCGCCCATTGCGGATCGGTCGGATCCTTGGCGAAAGCCGCCGAGATGATGCCGACGCCTTTTTCCATCCCTGCATTCTTCATCACGGTTCCGACCGAGTTGGACACCGAAGTCAAGAAATGAGTTGGCTTCCAGCCGATATCGTAAATCTTGCGAATGGCCTGAGCGGCGAATTTGGGGGTGGCGAGCGTCACCATAACGTCCGCGCCGCTCGATTGCAGAGAGACGATCTGCGAGTTGACGGTGGGGTCTGTTGTTTCATAGGACTGGGTGGCGACGACCATTTTGCCTGCCTTGTCGCCGAGCCCGTCGCGCAAGCCGTTGAGGTAGTCCTTGCCGAAGTCGTCGTTCTGATAAAGCACCGCGATTTTCGCATTCGGCAAATTCTTGAGGATGTAGCGGGCGTAAATGTGCGCCTCGGTGCCGTAACTCGGTATCAATCCGATGGTCCAGGGAAAGTGCTTGGGATTGTTCCACTGGTCGGCCCCGGTGGCCACAAACAATTGCGGGACCTTGTTGTCATTGAGGTAAGCGTGAATGGCTACGTTGGTCGGCGTGCCGAGCGTGCTGAACAAGAACAGGACCTGGTCCTGCTCGACCAATTGCCGCACCTGTTCGACGGTCTTCGGCGGGCTGTAGCCGTCGTCGCGGCTAATAAAGTTGATCTTGCGCCCGTTGATGCCGCCTTGCTCGTTGATCATGGCGAAGTAGGCGGCTTCGGTCTTGCCGATGATGCCGTAGGCGGAAGCAGGCCCGCTATAAGGCATGGTGTTGCCGATCTTGATGTCGGTGTCGCTGGCACCAGGTCCGTATTGGCCGGCGGCAAAAGCCAGTCCGCTTGTCAAAGCGAGGCTGATTGCCGCCATGCTCGCCGCGATTGTCGATCTTGCCATTGCTTCCTCCCGTTCTTTCCGCAGTCTATTCGGTGGAGATCACATCTCCGAACAGCTCCTAGTCCGTGAAGTTCTTATTCGGTCTTTTTCGGCAGCCCTGCGCCGGCGGTCAATTGCCTGATCCATCGGTCGATCCAGGGCCCGAGCGTACCGACGACGCCGCGCGGCATGGCGTACATGAACACCAACATCGCCAGCCCGTAGATCGCCCAGGGAGCAGCGTCGGAAATATCGTTCGCTAAATTCGGTACGAACTCAATGAACAATCCGCCGATAATCGCGCCGCCGATTGTCGCAATGCCTCCAACCGCGGAGCCTACCAGAAATGACACCGACAGGAACAGGCTGTAGCCCTCGGGTGAGACGTAGCCGACGACAATGGCCGCAAGCGCCCCGGCGACGCCGGTGAACAATGTCGATGTGCCGAAGGCGATTGTCTTGTAGCGCGCGGTATGGATGCCCATGGCCGCGGCGGCAATCGGTTGATCGCGGATCGCCACCAACGCACGCCCGGTTCGGCCATGCAGTATATTAGCGGCGATACGTATGGCAATGAGCAGGACGATCAGCGCTGCAAAGTAGAGCCAGCGATCGCGGTCTATTCCGAGCCAATGGGGCGGCACCGGCTTGGGCAGGTTGATGCCTTGCTGACCGCCGGTCCAGGTGTCGAAGTATTTGAGCAATTGCGGTGTGGCCAGCGCCATCGCCAGCGTCACCAGTGCGAGATAGGGACCCTCGAAACGCAACGCCGGCAGCCCGAATAGCACGCCGAGAACGAAGCAGATCAACGCCGCCGGCGGGAGCGTCGCCCAGTAGGGAACGCCATAACGGTGCATGAGGATCGCCGCGGTATAGGCGCCCGCGGCAAAGAAACCGCCGTGACCGAGTGAAATCTGCCCATTGTAACCGGTCAGGATATTCAGTCCGAGCACGGCAATGGCGTAGATCATCACCATCGTCAGCTCGAACACATGATATTTGCTCAGCGCAAAAGGCAAAGCAGCGGCGAACGCGATCAGCACGAGCACGCTGATCCATTGCACGGAATTGCGGCTTGATGCCGCGCCGCCGGTGTTCGCTGGTCCATCCATTGTGGCAGCGGTCACGCGTTTTTCCATGTCATACCCGGCGCACGATCGCGGTGCCGAACAAGCCGTTCGGTTTGAACACGAGCACGAGGATGATGAGTGCAAACGCCACGGTCAGCTTGAGTTGGCTGGCAATGAGATACGTGCCGACCAAATTCTCGGTGACGCCGACGATCAGGCCGCCGACGACGGCGCCGACCGGACTGGTGATGCCGCCAAGCAGCGCGCCGGCGAACGCGTAGATCAGCACACCGCCCATCATATTGGGATCGAGGAACAGAACCGGTGCGACCATGATGCCGGCGGTCGCACCAATCGCCGCGGCCAGGCCCCAGCCGATCGCGAGCATTCGTCCGACGGGGATACCGCACAGCCGCGCCGACTCGGGATTCTGCGCCGCCGCCCGCATCGCCAACCCCGTGGAGGTAAAGCGGAAGAACAGAAACAGCATAATCAGCATCAGCAGTGTCACCGCGATCACGCCGAGGTCGCGCGTGGTGATCAGCGCGCCAAAAAGCGGCCGATCCGGAAACGGGCTCGGGAAATCCTGAACCGTGTACGAGTAGAGCCACCCGGCCGTCGAATTGAAGATCAGAAGGAGCGCGATGGTCACAATCACCGCAGCCAGTACCGGCGCGTTCTCGACCGGCCGGATCAGCACACGCTCGATCACCATGCCGCCGACAAATGAAACGGCCAGTGTGATCAGGAAGGCTGCCCAAAACGGCAGGCCGGCGTTCACCAGCGTCCAGGCGATATAGGTCGAAAACATTGCCATCTCGCCTTGCGCGAAATTCACGAGATCGGTGGCTCGGTAAATCATCACCAACGCCAGCGCCACGCTGGCGTAGATCGCGCCGGCCGCGAGCCCGGAAAATATTTGCTGCAGGAATTGGTGCATCGCGAGCCCGTCAATATCCGAGATAGGAGCGGCGGATTTGCGGATGGTCGGCCAGCGCCCTTGCCGTCCCTGACGTGACGATATAGCCGGTTTCGATCAGGTAAGCGTGATCCGCCAGTTCGAGTGCAAGAGTCGCGTTCTGCTCGACCAGCAGAACGCTCACTTTCTCTTCCTGCCTAATGTGGTCGATGATGGTGAAAATGTCCTCGACGATGCGTGGAGCAAGTCCGAAGGACGGCTCATCGAGCACCAAAAGCCGCGGCGCCATCATCAACGCACGGGCAATCGCCAGCATCTGCTGTTCGCCGCCGGACAAAGCGCCGGCCTGCTGACGCCGGCGTTGGGCCAGGATCGGGAAATATCCGAACATGCGTTGCATGCTTTCGTCAACTCGCCCGCGGGTGTAACCACCAAGGCGCAGGTTTTCCTCGACAGTCAGGCCGATGAACGTTCCACGTCCTTCCGGCACATGTGCAACGCCGAGGCCTGCGATCTCTTCAGTCGAGCGCCGATCTAATCGTTTTCCGGCGAAGGAGATTTCGCCTTCGCTGCGCACCATGCCGCAAATGGCGCGCAGCGTAGTTGTTTTGCCTGCACCATTGGCGCCGAGCAGCACCGTCATGCCGCCTTCCTCGACGGCCACGTCGATGCCGTGCACGACCTCCGACTGCCCATAAAAGGCTTTGACTGAACGCAGCTGTAAAATCGGCGCCATCAGTGCCGCGTCCCTAAATAAGCCTCTGTTACGGCCGGATTGCTGCGGACTTCCTCCGGTGGCCCGTCCGCGATGACGCGGCCGAAATTGAGCACCACCACCTGATCGGACAGGCTCATGACCAGTCCCATGTGGTGCTCGACCAGCAAGACCGTGATGCCGAGCCGATCGCGGATGGAACGAATGAGCGTGCCGAGTTCCGCGACTTCCTCGTGGTTGAGCCCGCCGGCCGGCTCGTCAAGCAAAAGAAGCGACGGTTGAGCGGCCAAAGCGCGCGCCAATTCGACGCGCTTGCGCGCTCCCAACGATAAATTCGCCGCCGGCCGAGCGGCCATTTGGTCCAGGCCGACGAGTGAGAGCATCGTGCGGGCGATTTGCTCGAATTCGTACTCCTCGTGCCGCATGCGCGGCAGCGAAAGGGCGTCGGTCAGAGGGGTATTGGCGCCGCGGGCGTGCGCGCCCACCTTGACGTTATCGAGAACCGACATCGAGGCGAACAGCGTTGGCGCCTGGAATGTACGCCCGAGACCAAGCGCCGCGATGTCGGATGGCGCGCAGCGGCCGAGCGATTGACCGTTGAAGCGGATGTCGCCGCGCATCGGCCGATAAAGCCGGCTAAGGCAATTGAACAACGTGGTCTTGCCGGCGCCGTTTGGGCCGATGAGTCCCGCAATTCGTCCCTTGCTAACCGAGAAGGTAACCGCCTCAAGCGCGACAATGCCGCCGAAGCGCATGGTCACGTCGACGATGTCCAAAAGGGCGTTGGTCGGGTTGGGGCCACCGGCGACTACCGCAAAGGGCGTGTCGGTCATGCGGATTGATCCGCCATTGGGACTAATCCTCCACGACCCAGGTCTTATTTATTTACGCCGCGCCGCGACGCCCCACTGCGCGAAGATAGCGGGGGTAGAGGGTCTACGAAAACGTGACATGCCGCCCGCTCGCGCGTCAACGATAGAGGCGCGTATATTTTCCTTGATTTTGCAATGCGGTCTGTCTCGCGGACCGCGCTTAATGCGACATCAGCACCGGCACCGTCATCGACCGCATAATAGTCCGGGTTACGCCGCCGAGCACGAATTCCCGCAGGCGCGAATGGCCGTATCCGCCCATGACGATGAAGTCGGTCCCCGCATCGGCGGCGTGCGACAGGATTACGTCGGCGACGTCGATATCGCCGATCTGGGTCCGCTTGATCTCCACATTGAGGCCATGCCGGGCCAGATGCTCGCCCATGTCGGCGCCTTCGATCTCATCCTGCTTGCCTCGCTCGTTGGCGACAATCAGCACCTCGACGCGTCCGGCCTGTTTGAGCAACGGCATCGCGTCGGCGATGGCTCGTGTTGCCGCGCGGCTGCCGTCCCAACAAACGGTGACTTGATCAAGCTTGAGCGCGGCTTTTTGGATGTAAGGCACGATGAGGACCGGTCGTCCCCCTTCGAACAAAGCGGCTTCGCCGATGATTTCGTCGATGGAACTCACCTCAGGCTCGGCTTGGCCGACGATGGCAAGATCGAAGCGACGGGCAATCCTGCCGAACTGCTCGGCGACGCCGCCGAAACTGGCGCTCAGCGTCAACGGCTCGGCGCCGACGCCGGCGCGCTTACAGGCTTCCGCGAAATGATTGGCGGCGTTTCTCGCCGCTTCAATATTGTCGCGCTCCTGCGCTTCGATGATCTCGGCCGGCATGTAACCGGCGCCGGAGACCGGCGCGATCGGATCGTAGATAAAGGCAATGCCGGCGAGATGAGCGTCGAATTTCGCGGCGACCGACACGGCATAATCGGCCGCCGCGTGCGAACCTTCGCCGACGCTTAGATTAACAATGATATCTTTAATCATGGGGCGTCTCCTCAAATCGCCGGACGATGAACATCAACTGCCACACCTATCTCATGCCCCCCGAATGTTCGATTTGAGCAAAATCAAATCTGCACGCGCTTCAACCTATTTCTTCACATTACCGTCGGCATCGAACTGCTTGATGTAGGCCCACAAATCGTTGATTTCCTGTTCGTTCTTTAAGCCGACGAATATCATCTTGGTACCGGGCACTTTTGCCTTCGGGTCCTTGATGTACTCCTTGAAGGTGGCTTCGCTCCAGACGATGCCTGAGTTCTTGTTGCCGTCGGAGTAACTGTAGCTCGCCACGTTGCCGGAGTGACGGCCGTCAAGGCCATCGAGTTCGGGTCCGACGAGATTTTTGGCGTCCGGGCCGATCCGGTGGCAGGGACTGCAATATTTCTTGAAAACGGTCGCGCCCTTCTCGGCGTCTTGCGCCGGCGCTGCTCCCGTCGATGCGGCGATTAACGCTGCGGCCATGGCCAGCCTCATTCCCATCATAGGCCCCTTCGTTGTGTGGCCGCCCCGCATCGGCCGTGGATGTCAACGCGGTTGAAGCGGTCGCAACGCGGCCTGTCAACGGCCAAATGTTACCCGCTGTGCGGCGCGTCGGCGCGCTTTATTGCGGGCTTTTGCGGCTATAATGATCGGCGACGGACGTCGACGACGCGAAAGCGAGTTTTGGAGATAGTTGAATGCCAGTTGCGATGCCTCAAGCCGACGGTGCGGTGCTTGCCCGGCGCGCCGAGATCGTAGCGGCGCTCCAGCGTATCGTTCCCGGCGAAGGCGTTATCGCCTCGGAACAGGCGATGCGGCCGTATGAAAGCGACGGTCTCACCGCCTACCGCCAGCTTCCGATGGTCGTGGTCCTGCCCGAAACAACCGAGCAGGTCGCCGCCGTGCTCGCCTATTGTCATCGCCAGCGCGTGCGAGTGGTGCCGCGAGGGGCGGGGACTTCACTGTCGGGCGGAGCGCTACCGCTCGGCGACGGCGTGCTTCTCGGCATGGCCAAGTTCAACCACATCCGCTCAATCGATTTCGCCAATCGCGTCGCGGTCGTTGAGCCTGGCGTCACCAACCTCGCGGTTTCGCAGGCGGTGGAAGATGCGGGCTTCTATTACGCGCCCGATCCTTCTTCACAGATTGCCTGCACCATTGGCGGCAATGTCGCCGAGAATTCTGGCGGCGTGCACTGCCTCAAATACGGCGTCACCACCAACAACGTGCTCGGCTGCGAACTGGTGCTGATGACGGGCGAGATCGTGCGGCTCGGCGGCGCTCATCTCGACGCAGCAGGCTACGATCTCCTGGGCGTGATCACCGGCTCTGAGGGGCTGCTCGGCGTGGTCACCGAAGTCACCGTGCGCATCTTGAAGAAACCGGAAAGCGCGCGGGCCGCGCTGATCGGCTTTGCCGCTTCCGAGGACGGCGGCGAATGCGTGGCGCGGATCATCGGCGCCGGCATCATCCCGGGCGGCATGGAAATGATGGACCGGCCCGCCATCCACGCGGTCGAGGAATTCGTCCACGCCGGTTATCCGCTCGACGTCGAAGCGCTGTTGATCGTGGAACTCGACGGTCCGCGCGCCGAAGTCGATCACCTGCTCGATCGCGTTCAGAACATCGCCAACGAATGCCGGGCGGTGATTTGCCGAGCCTCGAATTCCGAGGAGGAGCGGTTGCTGTTCTGGGCCGGGCGCAAGGCGGCGTTCCCCGCAGTCGGCCGCATTTCGCCCGATTACTACTGCATGGATGGGACGATCCCGCGCGCCAAGTTGCCATTCGTATTGCGCCGCATGCAGGAATTATCAGCGCAATACGGCCTGCGGGTCGCCAATGTGTTCCACGCCGGCGACGGCAACCTGCATCCGCTGATCCTCTATGACGCCAACAAGGCGGGCGAGCTCGATCGCGCCGAAGCGTTTGGCTACGATATTCTGCGGCTGTGCGTCGAAGTGGGTGGCGTGCTCACCGGTGAACATGGCGTGGGCGTGGAAAAACGCGATCTGATGCCGACCATGTTTTCCGAGGCCGACCTCAATCAGCAGCAGCGGCTAAAATGCGCGTTCGACAATCAGGGCCTGCTCAATCCCGGCAAGGTGTTTCCGACGCTGCATCGTTGCGCCGAACTCGGCCGCATGCACGTCCGTGCCGGGCGTGTGGCGTTTCCCGACTTGCCGCGGTTCTAAGCAGCGCGCATGAGTGACAATCTCAAACCACGCGATCACGCGGAGGTCGAACAAGCCGTCAACTGGGCGCTTGCCTGCAGAAAGACGCTGGAAATCGTCGGCCACGGCTCAAAGCGCGCGATCGGCCGGGCGGCGCAATGGGACGCCACTCTCGACTTGTCGGGGCTGTCCGGCATCACGCTGTGCGAGCCGTCCGAGCTGGTGCTGTCCGCCAAAGCCGGCACGCCGCTCGCCGAGATCGAAGCCGCGGTCGAGGCCAACGGGCAGGCGCTTGCCTTTGAGCCGATGGATTACGGACCGTTGCTCGGGGGATCGGCGGAGGCCGCTACGATTGGCGGCGTGCTGTCGGCGAACCTCTCCGGACCGCGCCGCACCAAGGCGGGCGCGGCACGGGACCACTTCCTCGGCGTCAGTGCCGTTTCCGGACGTGGCGAGACGTTCAAATCCGGCGGCCGCGTAGTTAAAAACGTGACCGGTTACGACTTGTGCAAGCTCCTTGCCGGTTCGTGGGGCACGCTGGCCGCCATGACCGAAGTCACGATCAAGACATTGCCGCGTGCCGAAACCGAAGAAACCGTGCTTGTCCTCAAGCTCGACGATGCCGCCGCGACCAAAGCGATGACGGCGGTCATGGGTTCTGCCGCCGACGCCTCAGCGGCCGCGCACGTTCCGGCGCCGGCGGCGACGCGCGTTGTGGAAATCGCCGGTGGAGGAGGGGCCGTGACCGCTTTGCGGCTCGAAGGGGTCGCTCCCTCGGTCGCGCACCGCAAAGCGTTGCTTGAGAAACTGCTCGCTCCATTCGGCGAGCTTGGCTCTTTAGGCGCGGCGCCCTCGCGCGCGTTGTGGCGGGCGATCCGCGACGTGACTCCGTTCTCCGCCCAGGGGCCAGTCGGAGGGCGCATCGTCTGGCGCATTTCTACCGCGCCGTCGCGCGGGGCCGAGGTGGGATGTGCGCTTTCAGAGCGTGCGCAGGCCGAGCTGCTTTACGACTGGGCTGGCGGGCTCGTTTGGGCGGCCTTGCCGCCATCGGACGATGCTGCCTCGTCTGTCGTGCGCTCGATCGTCGCCGGCTTGGGCGGCCATGCGACACTCATTCGCGCGCCGGCTGCCACGCGCGCGAAGACAGATGTTTTCTCCCCAGAACCGGAACCCCTTGCCTCGCTGACCAGGCGCGTTCGGGAAAGCTTCGATCCGCGGGGCGTTCTCAACGCCGGCCGGATGTGGGCGGGCGTCTGAGATGCAGACCTCTTTCACCCTGGCGCAACTCGCCGATCCGCACGTCGCGGAATCGGAGAAGATTCTGCGCGCCTGTGTTCACTGCGGCTTCTGCACCGCCACGTGCCCGACCTACGTGCTCGACGGCAATGAGCTCGATTCGCCGCGCGGCCGCATCTACCTCATCAAGGAGATGCTGGAGCACGGCAGGCGGGCGAGTGCCGAGGTCACGTTACATATCGACCGTTGCCTTTCCTGCCTGGCCTGCATGACCACCTGCCCCTCAGGCGTTCACTACATGCATCTGGTCGATCATGCCCGCGCGCATATCGAGGAGACGTTTCGGCGCCCGCTTGCCGACCGCTTCCTGCGGGGGATACTGGCCTGGCTAATACCGTATCCACAGCGCTTCCGGCTCGCGCTCAATGCGGCGCGCCTCGGCAAGCCGTTTGCGCCGCTCCTGGATGCATTCAGGCTCACGCGCTTGGCCGCCATGCTGCGCCTCGCCCCGTGGCAAACGCCGCATCCGCCGCTGGCGCCGCAGATTTTTCCGGCCCAAGGACAGGAGAGAAAAGGCCGCGTGGCCTTGCTCGCCGGCTGCGTCAACGATGTGTTGGCGCCGCAAATCAATGCCGCCGCGATCCGCGTGCTCAACCGGCTCGGTATTGAAGTGATCGTCGCCGCTGGCGCGGGCTGTTGCGGCTCGCTCGTGCATCACATGGGACGTGAAAATGAGGCGCTGGCGCAAGCGCGCGCCAATATCGATGCGTGGGCCGCGTTCCCGGCCCTTGATGCGATTGTGATCACCACATCGGGCTGCGGCACGACAGTTAAGGACTATGGTTTCATGCTGCGGACCGATCCGGTCTATGCCGAGCGTGCCGACAAGGTGGCGCGGCTAGCGCGTGACATCAGCGAATACCTGATCTCGGTGCCGATTGCAGCGGACGCAAAAGTGCCGGAACTAGTTGTCGCCTATCACGCCGCGTGTTCGCTGCAGCACGGACAGCACGTCGTGCGGCAACCGAAAGAACTGCTCGGTAAGCTCGGTTTCCAGGTCAGGGATGTTCCCGACGGCCATCTCTGCTGCGGCTCGGCTGGCACTTATAATATTCTTCAGCCGGACATTGCGGAGCGGTTGCGCAAACGCAAAGTCGGGACTATCGAAGGATTGCGACCTGATGTCATCGCGGCGGGAAACATCGGCTGCATGACGCAGATTGCGGCGGGCACAAAGCTCCCCACGGTCCACACGGTTGAATTGATCGATTGGGCTACCGGAGGGCCTTGTCCGTCCGCGCTTCGGGACCATCAGCGGTGTTTGGCAAAGCGGCCGCTTGCGGCCGCAGGCTAGCGGGGCTCGGTCGTTACGTCATTGTGACGCGTAAACGGTCTTTCACAGTCGTAGGGCCGTAAAACTCCATTATTGGCAGCGTTCGGAGGACGATCATGGCGAAGAAGAGAAAAGCGAAGAAAAAAACGGCAAAAAGGAAAACAGCAAAGCGTAAGGCAGCGCCGGCGCGCAAAAAGAAGAAATCGGTAAAGTCGGCCGCAAAGAAGAAGGTAGCGAAAAAGAAGTCCGCTCCGAAGCGCAAGGCGCCGGCCAAAAAACCGGCTGCTGCGCCGGCTCCTGCACCGGCCCCGGCTCCGGAGCCCGCTCCGGCGCCATCCTGGCCGCCGCCGCTTGGTTCGGGTTTCGGTGGCACCGGCACCTGAAACTATTCAACGTTTTGCGCGAAAGCGTTATGCAGCCGGCGCAAATGCCGGCTGACCGCGGCGCATTGCGTCAAGCGACGCGCATTGCAACGGTTTGGTTGGGCTCCTAGCATCCCAGTAGTGACTGCCGACGGCGTGGATACGGCAATTTTCCGGGCTCGTCAGCGATTTCGCTTTCAGGAGGTGCCTCTTGGCCGCGGCCTACAAGATTCTATTGATGGGTGCGTCCTATGGGTCGCTCCTTGCTTCCAAGCTTCTTTTCGGCGGGCATTCGATTCATCTGGTCTGCCTGCCGGCGGAAGCCGATCTAATCAACGCCGAGGGCTTCAAGGTCCGGCTGCCGGTGCGTGGGCGCAAAGATCCCGTGCTGCTCGACTCGCGCAAACTTCCCGGCAAGGTCAGCGCCGGCCCGGCCGCGGGTGTCGATCCGAAGCAGTACGACCTCATCGGCCTCTGTATGCAGGAGCCGCAATATCGCTCCCCCGGGGTGCGCGAGTTGCTCGATGCGATCGCCAAATCCCGCGTTCCGTGCATGTCGATTATGAACATGCCGCCGCTTCCTTATGTGAAGCGCATACCCGGGCTGGAGTACGAGGCGCTTAAGCCCGCTTACACCGATCCGAGCGTGTGGAACTCTTTCGATCCGAAGACCATGACCTTGAACAGCCCCGATCCGCAGGCGATCCGTCCCCCGGGCGGCAAAGCCAATGAGTTGCTGGTGACGCTGCCGACCAACTTCAAATGCGCCCGTTTCGACGACGAGCAATCAACCGCCATCCTGCGGCGGCTGGAGAAAGACGCTGAAGACGCGCGCTGGGATACGCCGGAAGGCAAAATCGAATTGCCGGTCAAGCTCAGGGTCTATGACTCGATCTTTGTGCCGCTTGCCAAATGGGCGATGCTGCTGGCCGGCAATTACCGCTGCGTAACCAAGGACGGCATGCGCACGGCACAGGAGGCGGTCCACACCGACATCGAGACCTCGCGCTCGGTGTACAATTTCGTGCTCGAGCTCTGCATCAAGCTCGGCGCCAAGCCCAATGACCTGGTGCCATTCGAGAAATATGCCGCCGCCGCGCAATCGCTGACGCGGCCGGCATCGGCGGCCCGCGCGCTGCAAAACGGCGCGCCGTATATCGAGCGCGCTGACAAGCTGGTGCAACTGATAGCCTTGCAGAAGGGCATGAAGAATGCCGCGATCGACGCGCAGGTGGCGCTGGTCGACGCCCGGCTTGAGGCTAATCGCAAAAAAGCGGCGGCTTGACGCGCGCGCTCGCGCGTCAGCTCACCTCCACGTCCTCCCAAAAGCCGAACCGGCCCCCGACGTGTGCCATTTTCGCCTGCGGTTGTTCGTAAGACCATGCCGCGCGGGAATGCCGTTTGCCGTCGATTACGACATCGTAAAATTGAACACCGTGCGGACAGGCGAGATCATGTTCGGTTTTTGCGACCTTCTCCAGCCAGTCCATGCGCACGGCATCGCCCGGGAAATATTGATAGCCGTCGCAGGCAACGACATCATCACCTTGCGCGACGACGTGACCGTCAACGCTTGCCTTCATTCGGATGCGCCTCCGGACGTCGCGCCGGCGCGCGGCGTCACCCTCGAAACATAGGCAGTGGGGCTGTCAGCTGCCAGCGTCCAGCGCGCCGGGCCGCGTTAGAAATAGGCCTCTTGCTCATTCCGCGGCCGACGCCAGCGGCACCTCGCGCACCCGATAGAGATCTTGGTCCGGCGTCAATTCAACGCGCTGCCCATGGAACGCCCCGAGCGTCGACCGATGGCCGATGGAGATGATCGTGGTTCCCTCGAGGCGGTCCTGCAACATGCGATAGAGCGCCGCTTCCGCGGCCTCATCGAGCGAAGCCGTCGCTTCGTCTAGGAACAGGTAATCGGGGGCCTGGAGCAACGCGCGGGCGATGGCGAGGCGCTGTTGTTCGCCGAGCGACAATATGTGGTTCCAGTGCTCTTCGTCCCCCAGGCGATCGATCAGTTGCGGCATCCCGACCGCG
This sequence comes from uncultured Alphaproteobacteria bacterium, assembly GCA_963747855.1. GTDB lineage: Bacteria > Pseudomonadota > Alphaproteobacteria > Rhizobiales > Xanthobacteraceae > BOG-931. The sequence continues at coordinate 245,801 of CAVVGN010000001.1, read as the reverse complement.
GCGAGTGCCTCGGCGATTTGCTTGTCGTTGAACGTGCCCGCTTCCGCCGGGAACGCGATTGCTGTCGCCAAAGTTGCCAGCGGAAAATAAGGCCGCTGCGGCATCAACATGACCTTGGCGCCCTTCGGTATGACGACGCGGCCTGATCCGAACGGCCAAATGCCGGCGATTGCGCGGAACAAAGTCGATTTGCCGGAACCGGAAGGTCCGGTGACCAAAACGCGCTCGCCTTCGGGAAACGTTATGTGATCGGCGGCGACGAGCGGTTCTCCCCGGGGCAAGCGCACGTTAAGCCGGTCGATCGCGACCGCACCCTGCTCGCCCGAAATGACCTCGACCGCCGGCGGCGTCACTGCGGCGGCGCGGCCCGCCGCGATCGCCGCCTCGAAGCCGCTTAAACGCTCGATGATCGCTCGCCACTCGGCAATGTTGCGGTAGGACGTGACGAAGTAGGACAAGGCATTCTGCACGCTGTTGAACGCGGACGCCGTTTGCATTAAGCCGCCGAGCTGCACCGCGCCGGAGAAATAAGCCGGGCTCACCACGATGTAAGGAAAGATCACGGAGGCTTGCGAATAGCTTTGTGTGAAGAAGGTAAGCTGCTTCTGCCGCTGCATCAGCGCGAACCAGTTGCCGACCACGTAGCCGAACCGGTTGAGATGGCGCTCGCGCTCGGCCGCCTCGCCGCTAAGCGCGGCGATCTGCTCGGCGTTTTCGCGCGTGCGCACGAGATTGAAGCGGAAATCGGCTTCGAAGCGCTGCTGCTGGAAATTAAGCGGAATGAGCTTCCAGCCGATCAGGTGCGTGAGCGTGGTGCCCATGACAGCATACATCAGGGCCGCCCAGACCAGGTAACCGGGAATGTTGTAGTTGACGCCGAATACTGCCAGCGGCGCCTCGGCCGACAATCGCCACAGGATGATGACGAACGATCCCAGAGTGACCACGGAGTTGAGAATGCCGATGCAAATCGTCAGTGTGTATTGCACGAACATCTGCAGGTCGTCGGCAATGCGCTGGTCCGGGTTGTCGGCGGCGTCGCCCAGGAGCTGCATGCGGTAGTGGTTGGCGGAATCGAGCCATTGCCGCAAGTAGGTTTGCGTCATCCAGCGCCGCCAACGGATCTGCAGCCATTGATTGAGGTAGAGCTGATAGACCGCCATCACGGTATAAACGGCGGCGATTACGCAGAAAAACAGGACCGCGCTGACAAAGGCGTCCCAGTTGCGATCCTGGAGGGTGTTGTAAAAGCGATTGTACCATTGGTTCAGGATGACCTGGATCGCCACGAGCGAAAGTTCAATGGCGATCACCGAAGCAAGCAGGATGCGGCCTGGCCAGCGATCGTCCGAGCGAAAATAGGGGATGGACAGCCGCCAAATCGTGGCGATCGTCGATGCGAGACGTTTCACGGAAGGCCTCCGTTGTCGGGCGCGGCCCACGAGCTTGAGCCGGGTGACCTACGAGACACCCACACTGTGGCGGAGCAGCGGTCAATGCTTTGGCAAATGCCCATAATGCATTTACGCGATGGAAGATGTTCCCGCGTGCTTGGCCCAAGAAGAGCCCAATAGCGCAGGTTGTTGAACTCGCATAGTGTTATGGCGGTGACAAAAAAGCTCGTTGGTCCGAGGTCGTAAAAGCGATAGCCTCACCGGGGTGCAAGCGTCGGCGACAATGCCGAATGCGGGCGCCACTCAAGGCGTTCTAGGGGGGAGTTTCAATGTTCACGCAAATTCTCGACCCGACCGGGAACCTGTTCGTCACCTGGCTGGTTGCGCTCATTCCGGTCGTGCTGCTGCTGTTCCTGCTGGCCGGCCTGCGCATGTCGGCCTGGCTCGCGGTCCTTATCGGCTCGATCGTCACCTTCCTGCTGGGGCTCTGGGTATGGAAGATGCCGCTCGGCGATGGCGTGCGCGCCTATCTTTACGGCTCCGCCACCGGCGTCTGGTACGTCGACTGGATCACATTCTGGGGCGTGATGCTGTTCAATACCCTGGTCACCACCGGATCGTTCGACAAGCTCCGCCGCTGGTTGGTGCAGCAGGGAACCCGCGACGTGCGGGTGCAGACTATCCTGTTCGCGTGGGCGTTCGGGGCCCTGCTCGAAGGCCTCGTCGGCTTCGGGTATCCGTGGGCATTCGTTGCCCCGATCCTGATCGCGATCGGCATCCCCGATCTCGACGCCATTCGGGTTGCGGCCATCGCCAACAATGCGCCGGTTTCTTACGGTGCGCTGGGTGCGCCGATCATCGCGCTCGCTACCGTGACCGCAGGCACGCTGGGCGTGCCGTTCCTTGATTTGCTGCCGATCTATTCGGCTTCGGTCGGCAAGATTGTCGCCATTCTCGCGCTGCTGCCGCCCTGGATTTTGCTTTATCTGGTTTCAGGCAGCAAAGGCATGTGGTCGGCGTGGCCGCTCGCGATCGTCGGCTCGCTCGGCTATATCGCTGGCCAACTGCCGACCGCTATCTATCTGGGTCCTTATCTGCCCGATGTCCTCGGCTCGATCGTCTGCTTCGTCGTGTTGCTGATCTTGCTCAAGGTCTGGCAGCCGGCGCAGGTTCTCGCCTATGGCGGCGCGCGGGTGACCGGCGACACGCGAGCGGAAGCCCACGGTCTGTCTGCCGGCGATGTCGGCATGGCCTGGTTGCCGATCGCGGTATTGGTTGCGGTGGTCGTGGCGTGGACCGGGCCCTGGTCCAATTTGCCGAAGATCATCATGCTGCACATGTCGGTCGCAGCCGATTCGGCGATCACGTCTGGCGCCAAGATCAGCGCGACGTTCAACTGGACGCCGTTCGTCGGTGGAACGGCCATCCTGGCGTCGTGGATGATCACCGCGATCCTGTTGCGGGTGAATTTCGCGCAAATCCGCACAATCTTCGCCAAGACCTGGTCGCAGATGTGGGGTGCCTGCCTGGTGGGCGTTTTCATCTTCGGCTTGGCCTATATTTACAACTACTCCGGCATGGCCGGCTCGTTGGCCAGTGCCTTCTCCAAGCTCGGTCCGGCCTTCATCGTGGTGGCGCCCATCCTCGGCTTCATTGGGGTCGCCTTATCGGGCAGCAATACCTCGACCAATGCCATGTTCGGTACCTTCCAGGCACTGGTCGGCAAGGTGCTCGGCTTCCCGCTGCTGCTCCTGCCGACACTGAACTCGGTAGGCGCCGAGGTCGGCAAGCCGATCGCGCCGCAGACCGCGAGCGTGGGCGTCTCCACCAGCAAGTTCGTGCGCAACGAAGGCGCGGTGATCCGGCACAATTTCGGCTGGTGCATCGTGCTGCTGGTCTATCTCGTTATCATCGGCGTGGCCTGCTACCTGTTCTTCCCCGGCATTGCCGCGTTGCACCACTAACGGAGCCTTCTAAGTCAAAAGCTACCGGGGGCCGCCACAAGGGCGGCCGCTTCCTCGACTGACTTCAATCAACCGGGAAAAATAAATATGCGTTGCTTGCGCCGGGCGATTGCCTGCTGCTTCTTGATTGCCATTGCCGGCTCAACTGGTGCGGCCCTTGCCAGCGAACTAAGTTTCCCCTTTGACCGCGAACTGATGCTGGAAGCAGCGCCCATGCGCGGGTCGAAGCGGGTGCCGATTATCGAAGTCGGCAAGAATGGCGCGGTATCTCTCGATCTCTGGTGCGCGCGACTACGCGGCCAGGCCAATGTGGCCGACGATACGATCAGCATCGTTCCCGGCCCATTCGAACCGGCGCAGTGTTCGCCGGATCGCCAGAGCGGCGACGAAAAGCTGCTCGCGGCGCTTGCGCAAATGACGAACTGGAAACGCCGCGGGGAAGTCATCGAACTCTCCGGCGCGACGACTTTGCGCTTTCGCCTGCTGACCAACTGACTCGCGCGGCAGACTAGACCTTGGTCGCGCGTGTCATCAGGTAGTGGAGGTGGACGACGTTATCCTCAAGCACCTCGTCGATCATCGCCTCGTACTCGGCGCGCAACTGAGCAAGCTTAACCGGATCGTTCTGCAGCGAGCGGATGATCTTGGGAAACATGCCGATTGTTGCTTCCTGCATGATTCGGAAATGTTGCGGGCTCACTGTCGGCACCGTCAGAGTGTCACGTTCGAACTGCAGATTGGCTACTGCTGCGCCGAGCCGCTCGCGAATAACGTTGGGGTCTCCCCACAATGGAGGCGGCGCCGACTGTTCGGCACCCGGTGCCGGGGGCGGCATGTAACGCGCAAAAAACGGGAACTGCCGTGCGGTGAACAGTTCGGGCGGCCAGGTCGAGAACGCGACACGGCCACCGACCTTGAGGACGCGCAGCATCTCCTTCACGGCTATGGCCGGCCGCGGCGCGAACATATGGCCGAATTGGCTAAGCACGACGTCGAATGAAGCGTCCGGATAGGGCAGGGCTTCGGCGTCGCCTTCGACGAACTCCGCCGCAACGGCGGCGATGCTTGCGTTTTCGCGCGCTCGCTCGATCAATACCGGCGATAGATCGAGTCCGGACGCCTTTGCACCGCGCCGGGACGCTGTGATCGCAACGACGCCGGTTCCACATGCAACGTCGAGCACGCGTTGCCCCGGAGCAACTTGCGCGAATTTCACCAACTTCGCCGCGGCCTGGGCTGTAAAATTCTCCCACGATGCAAAGCTGGACCACGCCTCGCGCTGCGCCGCTTTGAATTTTTCGAACGGATCGGGCGTGGTCGTCATTGCTTACTCCCTTGAGATGCTAGCCGCCTCACAATAGCAAAAAGGGCGCGGCTTGCGGCGCGCCCTTTGTCTTTTCAGTCGTTCAGCGGGAGCTCAGAAGCCCATTCCGCCCATTCCGCCGCCGCCGGGTGGCATCGCCGGCACGGCCGGCGCATCCTTCGGCACTTCCGCGACCATGGCCTCGGTAGTGACCAGCAGGCCGGCGACGGACGCCGCATCTTGCAGCGCCACGCGCACCACCTTGGCGGGATCGACAATGCCCTGCTCGACCATGTCGACATATTCCTCGCTCTGCGCGTCGAAGCCAAACGTCTCCGACTTGCTCTCAAGAATCTTGTTGACCACGATCGACCCTTCGACGCCGGAATTCTCTGCAATCTGGCGCAGCGGGCTCTCGATCGCCTTGAGGACGATGTTGATGCCCGCCTGCACGTCGGGATTGTCATTGGTGAGCTTGCCGACGGCCTTTTTGGCGCGAATGAGCGCCACGCCGCCGCCCGGCACGATGCCCTCCTCGACCGCCGCGCGGGTGGCATTGAGCGCATCCTCGACGCGATCCTTCTTCTCCTTGACTTCGACTTCGGTCGCACCGCCGACGCGAATGACCGCAACGCCGCCGGCGAGCTTGGCCAGCCGCTCCTGCAGTTTCTCACGGTCGTAGTCCGAGGTCGTCTCCTCGATCTGCGACTTGATCTGCTGGACGCGGCCTTCGATGTCCTTCTTCTTGCCGGCGCCGTCGACGATGGTGGTCTTCTCTTTCTCGATCACCACCTTCTTGGCGCGGCCGAGCATCGCGACCGTGACGTTCTCGAGCTTGATACCGAGGTCTTCGGAGATCAGCTGACCGCCGGTCAGCACCGCAATGTCTTCAAGCATGGCCTTGCGGCGATCGCCAAAGCCCGGCGCCTTGACGGCCGCGACCTTGAGCCCGCCGCGCAGCTTGTTGACCACAAGCGTGGCGAGCGCCTCGCCCTCGACGTCTTCGGCGATGATCAGGAGCGGCTTGCCCGACTGCACCACCGCCTCGAGCACCGGCAGCAGCGCCTGCAGACCCGGCAGCTTCTTCTCGTGCAGCAGCACGTAAGCGTCTTCAAGCTCGGCCAGCATCTTTTCCGCATTGGTGATGAAGTAGGGCGAGAGATAGCCGCGATCGAACTGCATCCCTTCAACGATCTCGACGGCGGTTTCCAGCGCCTTGGCTTCCTCGACCGTGATCACGCCCTCGTTGCCGACCTTCTGCATCGCTTCTGCGATCATCTTGCCGACATTGGCGTCGCCGTTCGACGAGATGGTTCCGACCTGGGCGACCTCGGCCGACGAGCCGACCTTCCTGGCGCGCTTCTTGATGTCGGAAACGACGGCTGTGACCGCGAGATCGATGCCGCGCTTGAGATCCATCGGGTTCATTCCGGCGGCTACCGCCTTGGCGCCTTCCTTGACGATCGCCGCCGCCAGCACGGTGGCGGTTGTCGTGCCATCGCCGGCTTCGTCGTTGGTCTTTTGCGCGACCTCGCGCACCATCTGGGCGCCCATATTCTCGAACTTGTCTTCGAGCTCGATCTCCTTGGCGACGGTGACGCCGTCCTTGGTGATGCGAGGGGCACCAAAGCTCTTTTCGATGACGACGTTGCGGCCTTTCGGGCCGAGAGTCACCTTCACGGCATTGGCAAGCGTCTCGACGCCGCGCAGCATGCGCTCGCGGGCATCGCCGGAAAATCGTACTTCTTTCGCAGACATATCAGTTCACTCCTGAGTTCTTATTAATTACCCGCGCTCTACGTTCGGAAACGGGCGAAGGCGGATCTACGCGATGACACCCATGATGTCGGACTCCTTCATGATCAGGAGGTCGTCGCCATCGATTTTGACTTCAGTGCCGGACCACTTGCCGAACAGCACCCGGTCGCCGGCCTTGACACCCATCACGATGAGCTTGCCATTCTCATCACGGCCGCCCGGACCGACGGCGACGATTTCGCCCTCCTGCGGTTTCTCCTTGGCGGTGTCCGGAATGATGATGCCGCCTTTGGACTTCTCTTCGGCGTCGATGCGCTTGACGACGACCCGGTCGTGCAGGGGACGGAATTTAAGCTTCGCCATGATTACCTCATCGCCGCGCGTCGGGCGGCCGCTGTGTTATCGAAAGGCTTTTGATTTCAGTTGCTTGGCACTCTAATATTTTGAGTGCCAAAAAGCCGAACCGGACATAAGGTTTGCTTTGGAAGGTGTCAAGCCGCGCAGCAGACAGTACTTAATTGCCCCGCCGCTCGCAAAGCTGTCGGGGGCTGGCTCCGGGGCCGCAGACGCGTCACCATGCGGACCAAATGTCCCGCCAAAAAGGCCCGCGGTTCGGCCGATTCCTTACCGCGCCACTGGCGTCCAAGGAGACCTTGAATGAGCCCCTCGCTGCGCGAGCTTCGCTTCGTCGGCGCGGGCTTGTTCGCGGTCCTGCTCTGCGCCTGCGCGAGCAATCCGCTTTCGTCGCCATCCACGTCCGCGCCACCGCCGCCGCAAGCCATGCCGCCGCCGGCCGCGCCGGAAATACCGGCCTCGATCCGGCCGGAAGAGATTGTCGGCCGCTGGGGTTACGGCGCCTACCACAACGATGCGGATCGCAAGCGCACGGAAGCGGCCGCGCGCAGCCAATGCGGTCAGCCGGTGGTGATCAATCGCGGCCCGAATGGCGGGGTGCTGATGTATCTCGCCGACAGCGCGCAATTGCAGGAGCTCAATCTCAAGGGCAGTTCGAGCGGCAAAAACTTTGTCGGCCCGCCAGGTCCGGCCGGCGGCCCGCAGGACCGAGAATTCATCGCATTCGACGGCCGCACCATGGTGCTGCGCTGGACGAATCCCGAGGTGCAAGCCCGTTACGGTACCGGGGTCTATGTGCGCTGCGCCCCGGAAGGGATGGGGCGCAGGGCGCCGCCGCCGCCGCGGCAATAGCGGCGACGGGCATCAGGCGGATTTGGCTTCAAACATCGCGTCGATGTCGCTTTGCGAGATGTGACCTTGATCCTGCGGAAGGCGCGGACCATTGGCCGGTGGTGCGGTCGCGGCGCGCGCCGGCTCATCCACGATGCGGCTGATCCGGCGCTCAATCCGGCGCAGCGCTGCAATCACCTTGGCTACGCGCTGGCTGGTGAGGTCCTGGTAGTTGCAAGCCTCGAAGATCCGGATTACGCGATCGCGAATATCCTGGGCAATGCCCTGCTCAATTTCGTTCTTGAGTGCGGCCGACAGATTGTTTGCCGCCTGGTCGATATCTTCGGCCGCCGCGAGGATCTTCTGCGCCGCCTGTTCGCTGGCGCCGACCGCGGCCTCCAGTTCGCTGACAATACGCGTGTGCTGAACGAAGCCGTGCGCGTTATGTTTGGATTCGTGGTTTTGTACTGCTCCGCTCAAAGCCGCCCGAACAAAACGAAGCCCGCCGGCCAGGCGGTCGATATCATCCTGACGGAACGCTTCGGCGTGAACCGGCAAAGGCGGCGACGCGTTCGCCAGCATTGCACGCAGCGCGCTCAACTCCTGCATGATGTCTGTAAGCTGCGGCGACCGCTCGCCTTGGGCGAGCGGCTCGGACCGAAGCGCATCCGCCTGTTCGATGCGAAAGACCTTGCGCGGTTCAGCCATATCTGCCGGTCAATGTTGCGGAATACGCTCTAAGTCCAGCTTAGGTGTTGCCCGCTTAATGCCGCGTTCATGGCCGCTTCCGACGACGCAGCTACTTCGGCGCGCGTGAAACGATCGGTTAACCATGCAGTGGCGCCGTTGACGCAAAATAAACCGTAACTTGATGAACAATGTGCGAATAAAGCGGTCGCCCGGCCGCGCCGAAAAAAATTAACCAAACAGTCGAGGTTTGCGCCTGTACTCGTTTGCGTCGGCGAACGCGGTGTTCGCGAGGCATGTGTCGGTGTAACGCGTGAAGAGTTCAGTGATGCGGCGTATTTCTGTTTCTGCACCCGCGGTGCTCGCAATCGCGGCCTGTGTGACTTGTCTGCCGATCGCAACAACAAACGCTTTCGCCGGCCAGCTGCTCGACCCGGGCTGGCAACTCGGTTATGTCGTCCAATCGAACCCGGGCGGCGGGGGCGTAATCGCCTCCATGTTCGGCGATGGGCCCGCGCCGATGGTCGCTTATCAGCCGGCGCCTATGTATCAGGCCGCGCCCATGTACCGGCCGGTGCCGATGTATCAGCAGGCACCGATGTATCAGCCCGCGCCGCAAGCGCGCGGATACATGCCGGCTCCAGTGTATTATCAGCCTGCCGTCGCGTCGCAGGCGCGCGTGTATCAGCCTGCGACTGCTTATTATCAGCAAGTTCCTGCCGTGCAGGCGCAGGCCTATCGGCCCGCACCGGTCTATTATCAGCAAGCGCCGGTCGTGCCCGCGCATCAGCCGCGGGCTGCATCGTACCAGCCGGCGCCCACACCGGCCCGGCAGGCGCCCTCACAATCCGCGCCGCAATACACCGGCACGGTTCAGACGGCGCAGGTCGCGCCGCAATCGGCAGCCACTCAACAGACTGCGCCAAAGCAAAGCTTGTTGCAGCCTACGCCGTCGTGGCATCAGCCAGAGACGAGACCGACACCGACCGGTCCGCCGCAAAACGGTGCCGCATCAGCACCGGTGACGCAGCAAGGCTTTTTCCAGTTTTCGTCGTCGTGGCATCAGCCGGCGACGCAACCGGCGCCGGCTGCTCCGCCGACGCCAAGCGCGGCCGCCTCGGCGCCCGCGCCGCGGGTTGTCGCATGGGGTGTTCCGGCGCCCGCTTATGCGCCGTCGGAATACGGCGATATGGCCCACCCGATGGTCGATCCGAAATACGATCGGCAAGTCGTCGACTATCAGACCACCGAACAGCCCGGCACGATCGTCGTCGACACGCGGCACTACTTTCTCTATCTCGTCATGGAGGACGGCAAGGCGCTGCGCTACGGGATCGGTGTGGGCCGGGAGGGCTTTACCTGGAGCGGAGTGAATGAAATCTCGGCCATGCGTGAATGGCCGGATTGGGTTCCTCCGCCGGAAATGCTGCAACGGCGCCCCGATTTGCCGCGCTACGTGGCTGGTGGCGTTGACAATCCGCTCGGCGCGCGCGCGCTCTATCTCGGCTCTACGCTCTATCGCATTCACGGCTCCAACGAGCCGTGGACCATCGGCACCAACGTGTCATCGGGCTGCATTCGTCTGCGCAACGCCGACGTCGAAGACCTTTACAGTCGCGTGAAGGTCGGCACCAAAGTCGTGGTGCTTTGACGATTACTCGGCGGCCGCGCGCGCGTCGCGCTCAGGGTGGCTTGCTTCCTCGACGAGCTTGACGGCGTGCTCGGCCACGAAATAAACCGGCCGGCCTTTGATCTCGTAGAGAATCTTGGCGATGTATTCGCCGACCACGCCGAGCATGATCAATTGCACGCCGCCCAGCACCATGACGCCGACGAACAGCGACGGATAGCCGGGAACTTTTTCGCCGTAGATCAGCGTTTCGTAGATGATCTGCGCGCCGTAAATAAAGGCGATGAGGGCAATGACGAGTCCGAGCAAGGTAGCGACGCGCAGCGGCGCCACCGAGAACGCGGTGAGCCCATCGATCGAAAGTCCGATCAGGGAGCGGAAGTTCCAGGTAGTGCGGCCGTCGGTACGTTGATCGGGCTGGTAATCGATGCGGATCTGCCGAAAGCCGATCCAGCTCGACAATCCCTTGAAGAAACGGTTGCGCTCCGGCAGGTGGCGCAGTGCATCGGCGGCGCGCGGTGAGAGCAGCCTGAAATCGCCGGCATCCTCCGGGATCTTGCTGCGAGCGCCCCAATTGACCAGCAGATAGAAGCTCTTCACCAGGATGCGTCGCGCCACCGACTCGTTCGCACGGTGTGCCTTGGCGGTGTAGACGACGTCGTAACCGCCATCGAGCCAGTGGCCGACCAGCGTCTCGATCAACGCGGTCGGGTGCTGTCCGTCACCGTCGATGAACAGCACCGCACCAAGCCGGGCGTGATCTAGTCCGGCCAGCAACGCGGCTTCTTTCCCGAAATTGCGCGACAGCGAGATTACCTGAACGTCGAGCGCCTGCGCCGGCAACTGGCGGGCGATAGCAAGCGTGTCGTCGCCGCTGCCGTCATCCACATAGACGACTTCGCAGGCGAGCGAGCGTTTGGCGGCGAGAACCCGCGCGACGGCGGTGAGTTGCGCATGCACGCGCGCCAGCGAAGCCGCCTCATTGTGCAGCGGGACCACGATCGAAAGCCCGCTGCCGGCGCCAAAAGCCTTTTCGTTCGCGCCAGCGCCGCGCGTTGCCGCCGATCTGCATTCGGTCATCGCGTTAACCAATTAGCCGTTCTTCCTTTTGCGCCGATCTATAGCGCAATCGGCTCCCCGTGTCGCGCGCAAGCGCTGCCATGACAAACCGCTCAGACGGGCGGGTGCCGGGGGGCTGGCGGATCGGCTCGAAAGTGATATGCGGAAGCGGCAATGACCCGCGTTTCCCGCTTTGACAGCGCTCGCGCCAGGCTCGCGGACGGCTGGCGCAATCGCGCGCTCAGCCTCAAGGCGATCAGCTTTGGCCTAGTTGGCCTAGTCAACACAGCGGTCGATTATGGCGTGTTTCTGATGGCGCGCGCCGCGTTCGACGCCTCGCCGGCCGCGCTCGCGGCATTCGCGTCGGCCGCCAGTTTCTGCGAGTGCGGCAATGCCGCGACCGTGTCGCTGGTCGCCGCCAACACGGTGTCGTGGCTTGTTGCTGTGACCGGCTCGTATGTGATGAATTCCTCGATCACGTTCGCTGCGGAATCCGGGCGCAAGCTGAGGTGGCGGGCGTATTTCGCCTTTGTCGCTTCGGGTGTGGCCGGATGGCTCGCTAACACTGCGACGTTGCTTGTGGCGGCAGAAGTCTTGTTGCTGCCGGTCTGGCTCGCCAAGATTGTCGCCATCCTGGCGAGCTTCGTGGTCAACTTTTCGCTCTCGCACTTTGTCGTGTTTCGGGTGCGTAAGGACGCTTGAGCCAGCGCGCGGCCGGTTAATGGCGGCGTTTGCGCGCGCTTTGCCCGGCGAGGAATTCGCGCATCGCGGTTTGTGGCTCATCGGTCGCATAGGCGGCCGCGAACGTATTGATGCCGGCCGCGATGGCGGCCGAGAGCGGCAAATCCTCCCATCGACGGATGAGCCGCTTTTGCAGCCGCACGGCCTGCGGCTTCGATGTCAGCAGACGGCCGATCCAGTCTTCGACCGCCGCGTCGAGTGACGCTGCCGGCGCGACGCGCTCGACCAGCCGCCAGGCGAGCGCGTCGGCTGCGGTAAAGGTTTCGCCGAGCAACATGATCTCGCGGGCACGTCCCCAGCCGATCAGGGTAGGCAGAAGCGCCGCTTCGATCACCGAAGGGATGCCAAGCTTTACTTCCTGCATGCCAAACGAAGCGGCGTCCGAGGCAATGCGAACATCGCAGGCCGCGGCGATTTCCAGCCCGCCGCCGAAGCAATAGCCCTGGATGCGGGCGATCACCGGGACCGGGAGGTTGCGGATGGCGTCGCAGCAGCGGTGCAGCCGCGTAATGAAGGCCCTGGCCTGATCGGCGTCGGCGATCGAGGCCATTTCGTTGATGTCGGCGCCGACGATAAAGGCTTTCGGTCCCGCGCCGGTCAGCACGACCGCGCGCAAATGCTCCTCGCCGGCAAGCTCCGTCATCGCCGCGACGAGTTGGTCCATCGTTGCGCCGCTCATCGCGTTGAGCGCGCGCGCATTGTCGATGGTCACGGTAGCGACAACGCCCTGCGGCCGCTCTTCAAGACCGACGTGGACTTTCGGTTGGCCGGAGCTTGGCAATGGTGGCTCCCGCGTCTGTGTTTAGTTAGAGGTTAGAGAGTGTCATACTGCGCACGGCGAGGCGAGCATCGACATGGCGGAAAACACGATCGATTTCTGGTTCACGATGGGCAGCACGTATTCGTATTTGAGCGTGCTCCGATTGGCCGACGTCGAGCGCGCGAGCGGCGTGTCGTTCCGCTGGCGGCCTTTCCATTTGCTGCTGATCTTGCAGGAAATGAAGCATGTCCCCTTCGCCGACAAGCCGGCCAAGGCCCGCTATATGTGGCGCGACATCGAACGGCGCGCGGCGATGTATGGGTTGCCGGCGAGACTTCCCGCGCCTTATCCGGCCAAGCAATCGGTGACGGCAAATCTCGTCGCTGTTGTCGGCGTGCGCGAAGGATGGGGCGCCGACTTCGTGCGCGCCGCCTACCGGCGCTGGTTTGTGCAGGGCGAGGAGACCGGCAGCGAGCCTAATCTGTCGGCAAGCCTGCGCGATATCGGGCAGGATCCGGGCCGGGTACTGGCGCTGGCGAATTCAACCGAAGCCAATGATCGCTTGCTGGCCGAGACCGACGCCGCCAGAGAGCTGGGGATTTTCGGCTCGCCGACCTTCGCCGTCGGGCGTGAAATCTTCTGGGGCGACGATCGTCTCGACGACGCGGTCAGCTGGTTACGGCACGGCCGGACCGGACGCGCGTGACGCCCGCAGTTATCGCGACGCGGTGCTGCTGCTTGCGCTAGCTCCGCTCCGATCGAGCTCCGCAACCAGCCGGTCGTAGAACGCATTGTCGCCCCTATAGACATAATCCAGCGCCGCCACTGACACGGCTTCCGCGCCATGCTCGCGCAAGAAGCTCGCCAGCGCGTGCACATGCTTGGGCGGGCAGTGCAGGGTGAGCATGCCGGAGGAGGTCGGGCCGCCGAACGGCGCGGCCACGCCGAACTGCTCGCGCGCCGTCTTGAGCAAAGTGTCGTTCAGGCTGGCAAAGCGCGTTCGCACTTCGCGATACGAATGGGCGCGCTTTTGCGCGGCGATACGGTCGAGGAGGAGCCGCGCGGTTTCGCGCTGCGCCGCCTCCCACGCCGCGGCACGCGCGGCCACGAGATTGGCCTGCGAGCGCAAAATAATGCCGTCGTCGATCACCTTCAGCCCGTTGGCGGCGAGCGTCGCCCCAGTAGTGGTGATGTCGACGATCAATTCAGCGACGCCGGCGGCCGGCGCGGCCTCCGTCGCGCCCGAACTCTCGACGATGCGGTAATCGGCCACCCCGTGGTCGGCGAAAAAGCCGCGCGTGAGGTTGGCGTATTTGGTGGCGAGCCGCATTTTGCGCTCGTGTTTGAGCCGGAACGCGGTCGCCACGTCGTCGAGGTCGGCCATGTTGCGCACGTCGATCCAGGCTTGCGGCACGGCGACGGCGACGTTGGCGAAGCCGAAACCGAGCTGATCGATGAACACCACCTCGCGGTCGGCTTCCGGAATCATTTCGCGCAGCAGGTCTTCGCCGGTGACGCCGAGATGCACCGCGCCTTGGCCGAGCTGGGTGGTGATTTCCGCCGCCGACAGGAAGGCGATTTCCACGCCGTCGAAGCCGGCGATGGCGCCGCGATAGTCGCGCGGCCCGCGCGGCTTGACGAGCTCAAGACCGGAACGCGCGAAAAAATTCTCCGCGTTCTGCTGCAGCCGGCCTTTCGCCGGCACGGCGAGGATCAGCGGCGCGCTCACGGCTTGCCTCCGCAGGCGGCGAGGTCTTCGATCGAGGCGGCAAAGCCGACCGCCGGGATCGGCTCGCGCGCGCCGAGCCGGGTTAGTAATCCGTCATAGCGGCCGCCGGTGATCAGCGGTCCCTTGGCGCGCGCATCGTGCAGCTCGAACACGAAGCCGGTGTAATAATCGAAGCCGCGGCCGAACGCGGTGGCGAATCGCAGCGTGCGCACGTCGATGCCGCGGGCGGCGAGAAAGCCGGTGCGTGTCTCGAACAGGTCGAGCGCGGGATCGAGCGAAATCTTGGCATCGGCGGCGAGCGCGCGCAATTCGCTGGCGGCTTCATCGGGCTCGCCGCGCACGGCGAGGAAACGCTCGATCAGCGCGCGGATTTCCTTCGGCAGCCGCGTACCGGTGCCGAGCGCGGCCTGTTCGAGAAAGCGCTCGGCGATTTCGGCGACCGAGCGGCCGCCGACCGCCTCGATGCCGGCAATTGACAAAAGATCGGTGACGAGGTGGTGCGCCGCCCTCGGATCGGAGCCGGCGAGCGCCGACAGCACGCCCTGATATTCGGGCGGGCCATGCGCGCCCGACAAGGCGAGCTGATCGAGATCGTGCGCTAGCGACCACTTCCTGTTGAAGTCTTTCACCAGGCGGCGCTTCCACGGCGGCGGCAGATCGAGCGCTGCGACGAAAGCGGAAAACAATCCGACGTCGCCGATACGGATTTCCGGATTGGCCAAACCGTAAAGCGTGGTGGCCTCAAGCCCAAGCGCGAGCATTTCGGCGTCGGCGGCGGCCTTGTCGGTGCGAGCAAAGGATTCGATGCCGGCCTGGAGGAATTCCGCCGCCAGCCCTTCGCGGTGACGGAACACCGCGCCGAGATAGCAGTAGGACGCGGCCTTGCCGGCTGCCGGCGAGGCGAGATAGTCGCGCGAAACCGGAATGGTCAGGTCCGGCCGCAGGCACAATTCGCGGCCATGCGGATCGGAGGTGAGAAACATGCGGCGGCGGATGTCCTCGCCGGACAAATCGAGAAACGGCTCCGCCGGCTGCACCGCCGGCGGATCGATCAGGCCGTAGCCGGCGCGCACATAGGACGAGATCAGCTTCTGCGCGCGCAGGTCGGAATTGGTCGCCATACTCGACATGACAGTCTTCCACGCCGCGTGTTGGTTAAACCATCCCAACGCCGGCGGCGATGGCCTCGATTGCGCGGCCCTTTAGCACGGCAAAGGTCGCTATTCGATAAAGATCGAAAAGGGCCGTTAATGCTGGCGTTAGCGTGGGTTATGCGGCGTTAATGCAAGGCCGTGGCGGGTCAGCACCTGGCGGACGGCCTCGACCAGCCTGTCTTCGGCGACGGCGAACTGCGCTTCGGCTTGTTTCTGCAGATGCTGCTCGCGGCCTTTTTCCAGCTTGGCCAGTTCCGCGCCCACGACGAGGTCCTTGATCGTGACTTCGCCCTTGGCCTTTTCGTCCGAGCCCTGAATGACGACGCAAGGCGCGTTGCGCTTGTCGGCGTATTTGAGCTGGTTGCCGAGGTTTTTCGGATTGCCGAGATAAAGCTCGGCGGCGATGTTCGCCGCGCGTAGCTTCGCGACCAATTGCTGGTAGTCGGCGAGGCGGTCCTTGTCGAACACGGTGACGACGACGGGGCCGCGCGCGGTTTCGCCCTCCAGTTTGCCGAGATGCGCGAGCGCGGCGGCGAGCCGCGACACACCGATGGAAAATCCGGTCGCTGGCACGATCTCGCCGCGGAAGCGTGAGACCAGTCCGTCATAACGCCCGCCGCCGCCGACCGAGCCGAAGCGCGATGCGCCGTCGCTTGTCGGAAACGTAAGCTCAACTTCAAAAACCGGGCCGGTGTAATATTCGAGGCCGCGGACGACCGAAGAGTCGATGCTTATTCGATCGTGTCCATAACGTCCCGCACCGACGAGGCGAGCAATTTCGGAAAGCTCTTCGCACCCTGATTGATAAGTGGCGCTGTTTTTGAATTTAGTACGTAGAGCGTCAACGATGTCATGATTTACTTGCGCCTCGCGTCCGACGAACTTGTTTTGCAGTACATGCATTTGCAGAAACTGAATTAAAGTTTCGATGGCATTGACATCAAGCTGTGCGCCCTTAGTAAAATCTCCGCTCTCATCTTTGCGACCCCGACCGAGTAACTGGCGCACGCCATCGATGCCAAGCCGGTCCAGCTTGTCGATTGCGCGCAGCACGGTAAGTCGCGTGCCGTTATTTGCTTCTCCGCCGAGCCTTATCGAATCCATCACTCCGTCGAGGAGCTTGCGGTTATTCACCCTCACCAGATAACTTCCGCGCGGAATGTCCAGCGCCTCCATTGTGTCGGCGGCCATCATGCACATCTCGGCATCGGCGGCGGGCGAGGCGCTACCGACGGTGTCGGCGTCGAACTGCAAGAATTGGCGAAAGCGGCCCGGGCCCGGCTTTTCGTTCCGAAACACCCAGCCGTGGCGGTAAGAGCGATACGGCTTCGGCAGCGTGTCGAAATTTTCCGCGACGTAACGCGCGAGCGGCGCGGTTAGGTCGTAGCGGAGCGACAGCCATTGCTCGTCGTCGTCCTGGAACGAGAACACGCCCTCGTTCGGCCGGTCCTGGTCGGGCAGGAATTTGCCGAGCGCGTCGGTGTATTCGATCGCCGGCGTCTCCACCGGCTCGAAGCCGTAACGCTCGTAGACCTTGCGGATGGTCTCCAGCATGGCCCGCGCGGCCGCGATCTCCGCCGGCCCGCGGTCGGCGAGGCCGCGCGGCAATCGCGCCTTGAGCTTGCTGGTTTTCTTCGGTGTATCGGCCATCCGCCGGCCTGATTTCAGCGGTTTTTGAGGATGGCGCGGTTGGTAGCAGCCACACCGCCATGCGGCAAGCGCGGACACCGCCCGTAACGGCTTGTTTTCGCGCGTTTCTTCGAACTGCCGAGGGCGTGCGGCAAATCAGGTAGCGACGGAGCCGAGCCAGCGGTTCAATATGTGCATGTGCGCGAACGCCTCAACGCGTGCAGCGCGCTGTCGATTTCGGCCAACGCCGCCATAAGCTCCAGTCTGTGCATCTCCAGAAGCTGATGAGCCGCCGCAAACGAGAGTCCGAAGTTGCTGGCAGCGGAACACGATGTCGGACAAAGCCGACTGGGCTGCTTTTTTGTTGCGCTCGGCAGTCGGTATTCGCGCCGGGTTTCCGGCACTATCCCGCCATCGGAATGTGGGGACATAAGTGCCAAGCGGGAGCCCGATGAAAAGCCGGTTATTGCGGCCGCCATCGGCATAATAGCGCGCGAGCGCCGGGCGCAGGCGACCGGCCTCGACCCGAACGATGGCGTCGGTCTGCGGATCGAAGCTCGCGGAACGCCCGAGGGCCTTAATGGCGACGGTGTAAGCCTTGATCTGCCAATTCCTTCCGGTCGGTGCGGCTTCGATGTCTCGACCTCCCTCGGGGTCAAGACAGTTACGCCGGTTTTCCACCAAGCCGGCACAATTTGGAAACCGCATGAATCCGTTAGAGAATTCCGATCGTCGCCTTTGCTCCGCTTCAGCCGTTTACAGAATATGGCATTACTCTAGGCTGCACTGCTCAATTTTGCACTCTCGCCCCTCGGATAGAAACCAAACGGCGCGTATGATTTTTTGTTATTAATGCGGGACAAGAAGCCCCAGGAAATCCCTCTATGACCCAGCCAAACGTCGCTTTTGTACCGCAAACGAATGATCTCGACGCGTTTTGGCTGCCGTTCACGCCCAACCGGGCCTTTAAACGGGCGCCGCGGCTGATCGCGCGAGCCAAGGGCATGCATTATTTCACGCCGGACGGACGCGCCGTGCTCGACGGCTTGGCCGGGCTCTGGTGCGCCAACACCGGCCATAACCGCGAACCGATCGTGGCGGCGATCTCCCGCCAGGCAGCCGAGCTCGATTATGCGGCCGCCTTCCATTTCGCCCATCCTAAATCCTTCGAACTGGCAAGCCGGGTGGCGGCGCTGGCGCCGGCCGATCTCAATCGCGTGTTCTTTTGCAATTCGGGATCGGAGGCGATCGATACCGCGCTGAAAATCGCGCTCGCCTACCACAATGTGCGCGGGGAAGGAACGCGCACACGCCTGATCGGCCGCGAGCGCGGCTACCATGGCGTCGGCTTCGGCGGCATTTCGGTCGGCGGCATTGCCAATAACCGGAAATTCTTCGGCAGCCTCCTGACCGGCGTCGATCATCTGCCGGCGACCTACAATCGCGAGCAGCAGGCTTTCAGCAAGGGCGAGCCGGCCTGGGGCGCGCATCTGGCCGATGAACTCGAACGGATTGTCGCGCTGCATGGCGCTTCCACCATTGCCGCGGTCATCGTCGAGCCGATGGCCGGCTCCACCGGCGTCCTTCCGCCGCCCAAGGGCTATCTCGAGCGCCTGCGCGCGATCTGCGACAAGCACGGCATCCTTCTCATTTTCGATGAGGTGATTACCGGCTTCGGGCGGCTTGGTTATGCCTTCGCTGCCGAGCGTTACGGGGTGACGCCCGACCTTCTCTGCTTCGCCAAGGGTGTCACTTCGGGCGCTGTGCCGATGGGCGGCGTGATCGCGCGCGAAGGCGTCTACAACGCCTTCATGCACGGGCCGGAGCATGCCATCGAGCTATTCCACGGTTACACCTATTCGGCGCATCCGCTCGCCTGCGCCGCCGGCCTTGCCGCGCTCGACCTTTATCGCGACGAAAACCTGTTCGACCGCGCCAAGCGGCTGGAGTCGCGGTTTGCGGACGCGGCGATGACGCTCAAGGGCCTGCCGGGCGTTCTCGACATCCGCGCGGTCGGGATTTCCGCCGGCATCGACCTCGCAAGCCGCCCAGACGCGGTGGGCGAGCGCGGCTATGCAGCCATGGACCGGGCATTCCACGACGAGGATCTGGTGATCCGCATTACCGGCGATACGCTGGCGATCGCTCCGCCGTTGATCGTGAGTGAGGCGCAAATCGACGAGATCTTCGAGAAAACGGCGCGGGTGATCCGGGCGGTCATGTAGGCCCGGGCGGAGGCCTGCGGACTTGCGGCGGCGCAGCGCTTGTGGACACTGATACCGTCCGGACCCGAATCGTCGTGCAATGAATTGATCCGGGCGCGGGGTCAGCGATGGTGCGCATCAGCGCCATTTTTATTGCCGTCTGCATGGTGCTTATCGCGGTGTCGATCGGCGCCGTGCTTTATTTGCGCTTCGGCTTCACAACCGCCGATGCAGCGCTGGTCGCGCTCGGCGTCCTGTCCGCGCTTGCCGTCTATAACGCCGTCGCTGGCCGCAAAAGCGACCGCGCGGAAGTGAACAACCAGGTCTCCAGCCTTGCCCGCGGCTCCGGCGATATCGCCCGGCAGGTTGCCGAATTCGGCCGCCGGCTCAGCGCGGTGGAGAGCAAGGTCGAAACTGCGCTCGACAAGGCGCAAAATACCGCGGCGCCGCTTGCCACCGAGATCGAGGAGCTTTCGCGGCTGGTCAGGCAACTGGCTGAATCCGTGGCGCAGCACGACTTGGCGCTTGCGCGTGCGCCGGACGGCGAGCGGGAGGCCCCGCGCGCCACCGCCGAGGTGCTGGCGGCGGTCGCGGCGAATGCGCCTGAGCCGACGGCGCCCCCGGGCCCAATGCTGCGCAAGGTTCCCGCCTTCAGTGGTCTCGACCGCGACGGCGTCGTCGCGCTGGTGCGCAGCGCCATCGAAAGCCAGAAGATCGATCTTTATCTGCAGCCGATTGTTACCTTGCCGCAGCGCAAGGTTCGCTATTACGAGGCCTTGTCGCGGCTCAATGCCGGCAACGGCGAACTCGTGTCAGCCGCGGATTTTCTCCCCTATGCCGAAGCCGGTGCGCTGCTGCCCAAGCTCGACAATCTGTCGGTACTGCGTTGCGTTCAGGTCGTCCGCCGCCTGCTGCTCAAGAACCGCGAAGTCGGCCTGTTCTGTAACCTCGCCGCGGCGACGCTGACCGATCCGGGATTCCCGCAATTGCTGGAATTCATCGAAGCCAACCGCGCGATCGCGCCATCGCTGGTGTTCGAGTTCACCCAGAACGCTGTTCGTGGCATGGGCCCGATCGAGCATGAGAGCCTTGCGGCGCTCGCCGAGCGGGGCTTCCGCTTCTCCATGGACAACCTCACCGATCTTCGGGTCGAGCCGCGCGAATTGACCGAGCGGGGCTTTCGCTTCATCAAGGCGCCCGCCGCACTGTTGCTCAACAGGGTGAGTGCGACGGCCAACATTCATCCGGCCGATTTTTCCGATTTGCTCGGCCGGTTCGGGATCGATTTGGTGGCTGAGCGGATCGAAAGTAAATCGACCGTTGTCGATCTGCTCGACTACGACGTCCGCTTCGGTCAGGGCTTTCTGTTCTCGCCACCGCGTCCGGTGCGGGCGGAAGCTCTGCAAGGTGTGGCCGGCGAGGCTCCCAAGAGCGAGCCTGCCAAGAGCGGCGAACCGGCGCCGGCCGACGATGTTGCCGCCACCGCGCGCGGTATTCTCGCTCAACTGGCGCGCGCCGGCACGGCCCGCAACTAAAGCGGCCGGCCGCATTGCCCGAGATTGTCGATAAATTTTCCCCACTCGCCGGCGCCTACGATGTGTTGCTCTGCGACGTCTGGGGCGTCGTGCATAACGGCGTTGCCGCGTTTCCGGCCGCCTGCGACGCGCTGATGCGATTTCGGGCTGGCGGCGGCGCGGTGATCCTCATTACCAACGCGCCGCGCCCGGCCGCATCGGTCGAGCGCATCATCGACCGCCTCGGCGTGCCACGCACGGCCTATGACTCCATCATTAGCTCCGGCGACGTGACGCGTGGCGTCATCACGGCCCGGCGCGACCAGCGCCTGTTCCACCTCGGGCCGGAACGCGATCTGCCGATTTTCGAGGGACTCGACATCCAATTCGCGCCGCTCGAAGCCGCCGATTACGTGGTGTGCTCCGGTTTGTTCGACGATGCCGTCGAGACGCCGGAAAATTACCGCGAGCTTTTGTCGGCCATGCGTGGTCGCGCGCTGTTTATGGTGTGCGCCAATCCGGACATCGTCGTCGAGCGTGGCGACACGCTCGTTTATTGCGCCGGCGCGCTTGCCGACGCTTATAGGGAACTCGGCGGAGAGGTTCTCTATTGCGGCAAGCCGTACGCGCCGATCTATGAAGCCGCGCTCGCCGCGGCCGCGGTGCTTCGCGGCGCAATGCCGCCGCGCTCTCGCGTGCTCGCCATCGGCGATTCGGTTCGAACCGATCTCAGGGGCGCCGCGTCGTTCGGCGTCGACTCCCTGTTCGTCGTTTCCGGCATTCACGCCGAAGAACTGCGCGGGGGCGAGGTCTCGAATCTCGCCCGGCTGAACGCAGTTTTTGCGGCCGCGAATGTGGCGCCCAAAGCGGTCGTGCGGCGGCTCGAATGGTGAGAAAGACGGGGTGTTTAGGCGGCGGTCGGTTCGGTCGACGTGTCGTTGCCGGCGAACACCACCTCGATCTTGGCCTTGAGCGTCTGTGCGTTGAACGGCTTGACGATGTAATTGTTCACGCCCGCCTTGCGCGCCGCGATCACGTTTTCGGTTTTCGATTCGGCCGTCACCATGATGAACGGCGTCGCGCCGATTTCGGGGTCGGAACGCACCTCGCGCAGTAAGTCGAACCCGGTCATCGGCTCCATATTCCAGTCCGAGATCACCAGGCCGTAGCGTTTGGAATGCATCTTGGCGAGCGCCGCTGCGCCGTCGTGCGCGTCATCAATGTCGGCAAAGCCGAGTTGCTGCAAAAGATTGCGGATGATGCGCACCATGGTGGTGTAGTCGTCCACCACCAGGACCGGCATAGATGGATCGAGAGCCATGGCGCCGAAGTTGTACCATCAAGGGATTGAATATCGGGTTAATCGCGGCAACCCGCGCGGCATCGCGATGTGCTCCATTCGGCTCGGCTGCTTGACTAAAACCTAACCCGGCGGCACCTACGGCGTCTTAACCATTGAAGACCCGATGGCATCGAAGAATTTTCTCGTCGTGCGCGATGGCGGACCCGACGGCGCCTTGCGCGGCGCCGTGCTCGCGATGGGCAATTTCGACGGCGTCCATCGCGGCCACCGCGCGGTGATCGCGGCTGCGCTTGATCGTGCAAAACGCATTGGCAAGCCGGCCGGCGTGCTCACGTTCGAGCCGCACCCGCGCGTCTTCTTCAATCCTGCTGGGCCGTTGTTTCGACTGACCGATGAAGCCGCAAAGCTGCGGCTGCTCGCGTCGACCGGGCTCGACGGTGCGGTCGTTCTGACGTTTGACGCCGCGCTGGCAGCGCTTTCGGCGGAAGACTTCGTTGCCCGCATCCTGGTTGGGCGTTTCGCCGTGAGCGGGGTCGTCAGCGGGTTCAATTTCCACTTCGGCAAGAATCGAACCGGTTCGCCGGATTTTCTCGCCGAGCAAGGCCGCAAGTTCGGGTTCACCGTCGACGTGGTGGCGCCGTTCGAGCTCGACGGACGGGCGGTTTCCTCCGGGCCGATCCGCGACGCGCTCGCCGGCGGGGACCTCGACGGGGCAGCCGCCCTGCTTGGATACCCGTGGTTCGCGTCCGGTGAAGTGATCCACGGCGACAAGCGCGGCCGCGAGCTCGGCTTTCCAACCGCGAATTTGCGGCTCGACGCTGCTTGCGGATTACGTCACGGCGTCTATGCCGTGCGCGTGGGGCATGCCGGTCGCCGCTACGACGGGGTGGCGAATTTCGGCCGGCGGCCGATGTTCGACAGCGGCGCGGTGTTGCTCGAAGTCTTTTTGTTCGATTTTGCCGGCGATCTTTACGGCCAAAGCATCGACGTCGCGTTCATCGACTGGATCCGCGAGGAAAAAAACTTCGGCTCGATCGACGAGCTCAAGCGCGCCATCGACGAGGATGGGCAGCGGGCGCGCAGCTCGCTTGCGCGCGCCGGCGATATTTTTCCGCCGATCTAGTTCGTCTCGTTGTCGCCTGACTTGCGTTCGCGCGCCCATTGCGCTGCGAGCAAGCCGAGAAGCGCAACCGGAATGATGCGTTCCCAGCCAAGCGCGCGGCCCGCCTGCATGGCGACCCCGAGAATTTTTGGATCGAGCAGCCAGGAAGAGCCGTGCGCGCGCGCCGCCCGCTCGAGGATGGCGCGCTCCTTGGCGCGCCGGCGCGACACGGCAAAAACGATCGCCGCAATCAAGCCGATCAGGATGAACACGCCAGCCATGATGAGGCCGGCGAAAATGGTACCGAACTGCAACGCCAGCCACGCGTAAGCTGCGACGCAGAGAAAAGCGAACGCCGTCAGCGATGCGAGCGCTATGAGCGCGAGCCAGACAAAAAGCCCGGCGTTCAGGCCGCTGCGCGCCTGAACCGCGAGCGTAATGTCATGCAGCCAGTTTTTCAGCATGCGTGTTCTCGCTCGGTCGATGCAGGCGCCCGGCGCCAAGCTTACCTACGCCAAGTCGCTCCAAACAAGAACGCCAGACCGGCAACGAGCGCCAATGTGGTGTAGGGCCGCGTCTTGATCGATTCATCAAGCGCCTCGACAAAATGATCCGACACTTCGCGGACCGCGTTGGCCGCCTCTTGCCCCTTGTCCTGCGCTTCCGAAATGGCCTCGTCCATGCTCGATTTGGCGCGTTGCCAGGCTGCGCCGCCCTTGCCGGAGAGCATGTCGCCGACCTGGTCTGCGAGGCGGCGAAAGTCATCGCGCAGGGCCTGCAGATCGCGCTCAAAATTGCCTGCTGAATTGGAAGCGGCCTTGCGGAATTCGTGCACGGCCTCGCCCCCCTCTTTGGCCGTCTCACGCGGATTTTGCGAAGCTGTCGAGGCGGTGTTCATGCCACTCTCCATTCATCAAAAACCCGAGGTGCCGCGACAAGTATATAAGTGTGCGAAAGTTCCATTCAATCGGGCAGTTTGACGTCTTCGTGCGGAAATAAATGATTGAAAACGACCAGCGCAACGATGGACAGCGGCGCCGCGAGAAACGCTCCGATTGGCCCCCACATCCATGTCCAGAATGCAAGCGCGAGAAAAATCAGCAACGGATTGAGCGTAATCCGCCGGCCGACAATGGTCGGCGTGATGAAGTGCCCTTCCATTGTGGTAAGCGCCATCAGGCCGACGGGCGCCAGCAACGCGTGGCTGAGCGAGGAAAACGTGACCAGCCCGACCCCCAGCAAGACCACGACCATCACGGCGGGGCCGACATAAGGCACGTAATTCAATAACGCGGCCAACACTCCGAAAATCGCGGGATTGGGAAGGCCGACAAGATAGGCGCCGATCGTGACGATTGCTCCGAGCGCGATATTGATGGTTGTCACGACCGCCAAGTAACTGGCCAAATTCTTTTCGATGTCATTCATGATCTTGAGGAAGCGCAGTTTCGCGTCGCGTTCGCTGAACAGCGACACGAGCCGCGCCCTCAGTTCGGACTGCCCGACGAGGCAGAAAACCAGCGTGCCGAAGAACAGCAACAGTTCGCCAGCCGCGGGAGTGACGAACGCCATCACCGGCAGCACCACGTTCGGCAACGCGACTGACGAAGAATCGGCGCCATGCGCGGCCGGCGCGCCGAACATCGCCGTCTGCAACTGCCGCGCAGCAGCCAAGGGCCCATCCAGCACCGCGAATTTATGCTTGATGCTCGCCCAGATTTCCGGCGCGCGTCCGATCCATTCGCTCACCGGGCCGGCCATGGCGGTGATGGCGAGACTGAGCGCGCCAATGCAGCACGCAGCGATGAACAGCGCTGTGATCCAGGGTGAGATGCCGTGCCGTTTGCCGGCCTTGACCAACGGCGCAAGTGTCATCGCCACGACCGCGGCCGAGAAGATCGGCAGCAAGATGGCACGTCCGAAATAGAGAAAAGCGCCGAACAGGAGGAGGAATACGCCGACATTTGCCGCGCGCCCGAGCGATGCCCATACGCCGCCGATGGGCTCGACCGGCTGTGGATCGCTGATGATGACTGCGCGACGGGCTTCCCGAGTGAGTCGGATAGGCTCCACCTGATTGTCCTCTTAGCCGGATGCCCTTCGCCGTCAACGCGACATCCTGACCGGGGGTTCCTTGCCCGTTAACTGGACCGCCCGGTTAGGCCCTTTGCGCAATGCAAATCGCTTGTTAGAAGGCGCGTCATGAGCGACACGCCGGCGAAAGCGCGCGATTACAGCGAGACGCTGTTTCTGCCGAAGACCGATTTTCCGATGCGCGCCGGCCTGCCGCAGAAAGAGCCGGAGATTCTCGGGCGCTGGAAGAGCCTTGATTTGTACGGGCGGCTGCGCACCGCCGGGAAGGGCCGCCGGCGTTTCGTGCTGCACGACGGTCCGCCGTATGCCAACGGCAACATCCATATCGGGCACGCGCTCAACAAGATCCTCAAGGATGTGGTGACGCGCAGCCAGCAGATGCTCGGCTACGATTTCAATTACGTGCCGGGCTGGGACTGCCACGGCTTGCCGATCGAGTGGAAGATCGAGGAGGACAACTACCGCGCCAAGGGCAGGCCGAAGCCGGATTTGTCCGATCCGAACGCGCTTGTCGAATTTCGCCGCGAGTGCCGCGCCTTCGCCACGCACTGGGTTAAAGTGCAGCGCGACGAGTTCGAACGGCTCGGCGTGGTGGGCGACTGGGACCATCCCTACACGACCATGGACTTCTACGCCGAGGCGCAGATCGCGCGCGAGCTGATGAAATTCGCGGCCAACGGCACACTCTATCGCGGCTCGAAGCCGGTTATGTGGTCGGTGGTCGAAAAGACCGCGCTCGCGGAAGCCGAGGTCGAGTATGAGGATTACGTCAGCGATACGGTGTGGGTGAAGTTTCCGATTAGCGCGGCGTACGAAAAAAATCCGCAAGCGCAGCGCAATTTATCTGGCGCAAGCATCGTCATCTGGACGACCACGCCTTGGACCATTCCCGGCAACCGCGCGATCAGCTTTTCACCAAAGATCGAGTATGGCCTTTATGTTGTCGAGGACGCCCCGACCGACAATTGGGCCAAGAAAGGCGAACGTTTCATTCTAGCCAACGGTCTTGCGCTGGACGTACTCAGGCAGGCACGTGTAACGGCATTCAAGAAACTTCGCGATATTTCATTGCTTGAACTTGAGACGATGACCTGTGCGCATCCACTGCGCGGTTTTGCCGGTGATTATGAATTTCCGGTTCCCTTGCTCCCGGGCGACCACGTCACGGAGGACACCGGCACCGGCTTTGTTCACACCGCGCCCGGGCATGGGCGCGAAGACTTCGATGTATGGACGGCGAAGGCGCGCGAACTCAGCGATCGCGGCATCAACACGTCCATCCCGTATACCGTCGATGCCGACGGCCGCTTTACCGAGCAGGCGCCGGGCTTCACCGGCAAGCGCGTGCTGACCGAAAAGGGGGAGAAGGGCGATGCCAACGAAGCATTAATAATGGCGCTCATCGAAGCCGGCATGTTGATCGCGCGTGGGCGACTGAAGCATCAATATCCGCACTCCTGGCGGTCGAAGAAGCCGGTGATCTTCCGCAATACGCCGCAATGGTTCATCGCCATGGACCGGCCGATCACCCTGCTTCAGGGCGAAGGGGAGGGGAAAACGCTGCGCCAGCTTGCCGCGCAGGCGATCAAGGCCACGCGCTGGGTGCCGGAGCAAGGCGAAAGGCGCATCACTGGCATGATCGAGGGCCGACCCGATTGGGTGATTTCGCGTCAGCGCGCCTGGGGCGTGCCGATTGCGGTGTTCATCAGCGAGAAGCCGGACGGTTCGGTCGAGATCCTCAACGATCCGGACGTGAATGCCCGCATCATCGAAGCGTTCGAAGCGGAGGGTGCCGACGCCTGGTATCGGCCCGGCGCGCGCGAGCGCTTCCTAGGTAAGCTCGCCAACTCGGGCTGGCAAAAGATCAACGACATTCTTGACGTCTGGTTCGATTCGGGTTCGACGCATGCGTTCGTGCTGGATGATGCCGCGCATTTCCCCGGGCTTGCCGGCATCAGGCGCATAGCCGACGGCGGCCGCGACACGGTCATGTACCTCGAAGGCTCCGATCAGCATCGCGGCTGGTTTCAGTCGTCGCTGCTTGAATCCTGCGGCACGCGCGGCCGCGCGCCGTTCGACATCGTGTTGACGCACGGTTTCGTGCTCGACGAGCGCGGTTACAAAATGTCGAAATCGCTCGGCAATGTTACCGCGCCGCAGGACGTGATCAAGCAATCGGGCGCCGACATTCTGCGCATGTGGGTGTGCGCCGCCGATTACGCCGACGACCTGCGCATCGGGCCGGAAATCCTGAAAACCACCGTCGAGACCTATCGCAAGCTGCGCAACACCTTGCGTTGGATGCTCGGCAATCTCGCCCATTGGCACGGCGAAGCGCCGGTGGCGCTCGACAAGATGCCCGAAATTGAGCGGCTGATGCTGCACCGGCTCGCCGAGCTCGATGCGATCGTTCGCTCGGCTTATGCCGATTTCGATTACAAGCGAATCTTTGCCGCGCTCAATGCCTTCATGACCGTCGACCTTTCCGCGTTTTATTTCGATGTTCGAAAAGATGCCCTCTATTGCGATCCGTATTCCTCGATTAAGCGCCGCGCCTGTCTCACCGTGCTCGATCACCTGTTCCGCTGTACGGTCACGTGGCTCGCGCCGATGCTCTGCTTTACGACCGAAGAGGCGTGGCTGGCGCGCGACCCGGCGGCCACTTCCGTTCACCTTGAAACGCTTCCAGCCGTGCCGGCATCCTGGCGCAATGATGCGCTGGCCGAGAAGTGGCGCGCTCTACGGGATCTCCGCCGTGTGGTAACCGGCGCGCTTGAACTTGAACGCGCGGCCAAGCGGATCGGTTCTTCGCTCGAAGCCGCGCCCATCGTTTACGTCGCCGATTTGGAACTGTTCGGCCTCGCGACGGAAATCGATCTGGCGGAATTGTGCATCACTTCGGGCGCGACCCTGGTCGAGGGCGAAGGGCCGAACTCGGCTTTCCGCCTCGAGGATGTACTCGGCGTGGCCGTCGAGCCCCGCCTCGCCGAGGGTCGCAAATGCGCCCGCTCCTGGAAGATTTCGCCGGCGGTCGGCAGCGATCCGCAATTTCCCGGCGTGACGCCGCGCGACGCGCAGGCGTTGCGCGAATGGGACGCGATGCGCAAGGCGGCGGAGTAGGCAGCATGGCCGATGCTGCGCAACGTCAGGCGCAATCCTCTTACGCCTGGGGGCCGCTGACCGCGCTCGGTCTTGGAACGGCGATCGTCACGGGCATCGTCGATCAGGCGTCGAAATTCTGGCTGCTGGACGGGCTTGATCTGCCAGAGCGTGGCCGCGTGGCGCTGACGCCGTTTCTCGATCTGGTAGTGACATGGAATGCTGGGATCAGCTACGGCCTGTTTCAGCAGCACAGTGCCGTGGGTCTTTGGGGGTTACTCGTCTTCAAAGCCGTGGCGGTCGTGTTCCTATGGGTTTGGCTGGCGCGCTCATTCTCGCGGCTGACCGCGACGGCGCTTGGCCTCATCATTGGCGGCGCGGTCGGCAATGCGGTCGACCGGCTTCATTGGCGGGGTGTTATGGATTTTGTGCTGTTTCACATTGATACGGCGAGCCTGCGTTTCCACTGGTACGTCTTTAACCTTGCCGATGCCGCCATTGTGGCCGGGGTGGTCGGTTTATTGTACGATTCGCTGACATCCGGGACGCCGCAAAAGCGCCCTGATCCCGGATAAAAACACTGGCGCTTGGGACGTGGCGTTTCGGCGCCTTCGGTGAGGGTATGCGGCAGGATTTTGATTTCGGCTGTCGGGTGTACCGCGCGCGCGGGCGCAAGACGTCGGTTCGCGTCTTGGCAGCCGTGACGCTTGTCGGCATGCTCATGGGCATTAACGCGCCGGCGCGTGCCGCCGATGACGGCAGCGAAGCGCAGGCATCGGCCTGGTCGAAGTTCATGAAGACGCTCGGCCTCAAAAAGTCGCCCGACGCCAGCGGGGCGGACGCGGGTATCAATTACACGGAGCGGCCGCCGCTCGTTGTGCCGCCCAGCCGCGACTTGCCGCCACCGGCGGCGAATTCAGGCTTGCCGGCGGACTGGCCCAAGGATCCAGCTAATCAGGCCAAGCGCGCCAAACCCAAGCAGGCAATCATTCCGGAGACTGCGGTGCAGACTCCCAATCCGCCTTACCAGAAGAAGCCTTGGTACAATCCGGCCGGATGGTTCGACAAAACAGAATATGCGACTTTCGCCGGCGAGCCGGTGCGCCAGGATTTGACCGATCCGCCGGCCGGCTATCGCGTACCGTCCCCCGAACAGCCCTACGGCATTAGCCCCGACAAGAAGCCCTTTAAGCCGACCGCGAAGGACTTCGGCTACGGCCAGATAGGCGGAAGCCAGCCCGACAAATAGCCGCGGAAGAAAAAATACCGGCCGCGTTCGGTTGTCCTTTCGAGTTTTTCATCTAATCGGCCTGCCGGCCGCTCCGGCGTTAGCGCATTTCTGGTTCGGCAGGTAATCGGAGAGCCGGATCGAGCGTGGAGACTGCCGTCATGAAAGCCCTGCCGCTGCTCATCGGATTGCTCGGCGCCTTCGCGACTCTCGGAAGTGCGCTCGCCGACACCCAAGTTGAACATTTCACGTTGGCGAACGGGCTCGAAGTCGTGGTCATTCCCGACCACCGCGCTCCAGTCGTCACCCACATGATCTGGTACAAGGTAGGCTCCGCCGACGAGACGCCGGGAAAATCCGGCTTGGCGCACTTCCTCGAACACTTGATGTTCAAGGGTACGGCCCGTAACCCCGCCGACCGCTTCTCACTGGAGGTTGCCGCAATCGGCGGTCAGGAGAACGCCTTCACCACCAGCGACTACACCGGTTTCTTTCAGCGCGTGCCGCGTGACCATCTTAAAGAGATGATGGCGTTCGAGGCCGATCGCATCACCGGGCTTGCGCTCACTGACGCGGTGGTTCGGCCCGAGCTCAACGTCGTGTTGGAAGAGCAGAACATGCGTGTCGCCAACAATCCCTCTGCCCGGCTGGCCGAGCAGATGGATGCGGCGCTTTACCTCAATCATCCATATGGCCGGCCGGTTATCGGGTGGCGACCGGAAATCGAAAAGCTCGACCGCGATGATGCACTAGCGTTCTATCGCCGCTTTTACACGCCGAATAACGCAATCGTGGTTGTTGCCGGCGACGTGACAACGGACGAAGTCAGGGCAGATACCGAGGACACCTACGGCAAGGTTGCCCGTCGCACCGATGTGCCGCCGCGCCAGCGTCCGCGTGAGCCCCAACAAGAGGCGCCGCGCACTGTCACGCTGGCGGACGCCAGGGTCGAGCAAGTGAGCGTGAGCCGTTACTATCTGACGCCTTCGCGCACGGCGGAAAAGCCGGGTGAAAGTCAGGCATTGGAAGTGCTTGCGCACGTCCTCGGCTCGGGAGCGAATAGCCGTCTGTATCGGGCTCTGGTCGTCGAGCAGAAGGTAGCGCTCAATGCCGGCGCCTATTATTCGGACACGGCGCTCGACTACGGCAAATTTGGAATCTACGGGTCCCCGCAGCCGGGCAAGACGTTGCACGATGTCGAAGCGGCGATCGACGCGGTGCTGACCGACGTCCGCGAGAATGGCGTCACCGCCGACGAACTAAGCCTTGCCAAGAACCGGCTGATCGCGGATGCGGTCTATGCGCAAGACAACCAGGCCACGCTGGCGCGCTGGTATGGTGCGGCGTTGGCGACCGGAGAGACTATTGAGATGGTTCGCGATTGGCCCGATGAAATCCGTGCGGTGACCGCCGACGCGGTGCGTGACGCGGCCCGGCAGTGGCTCGACCGCCGCTCTTCGGTCACCGGCTATCTGGTGAACAGCCTTCAGGCGGCGGAGAAACACTCGTGAGCGCGCGAGCGGTTCTCTCAAGCCGGTTCGCCCGCGGCTGGCTCGTCCGCCGGGCAGCTGTCGTACTTGTTGCGCTTCCGCTCGGCGGCGTGCCGGGAATGGCGACGACGATTGAGCACGTGGTGAGCCCCGGCGGCATCGAAGCGTGGCTGGTGCGCGAACCGGCTGTCCCCTTGATCGCCGTTGATTTTTCCTTCGCCGGCGGTTCCGCCCAGGATCCGGCCGGCAAGGCGGGGACGGCGAGCCTGGTTGCCGCTCTTCTCGATGAGGGCGCCGGGGATTTCGATTCAAAGGCTTTTCATGCGCGCCTTGAACGCAAAGCAATTGAATTGGGCTTTCAGGCGGAACGGGACACGCTGCGCGGGACGTTGCGGACGCTGACGCAAAATCGTGAGGAAGCGTTTGAGGCCCTGCGGCTCGCGCTCACGGCGCCACGATTCGATCCGACGGATGTTGAGATCAACCGCGCGCAGATCATTTCAATTTTGCGACGCGCAACGACAAGCCCCACTGAAATCGCCAATATACGCTGGTGGCAGACGGCATTCGCCGATCATCCTTACGGTCACCCCGTGAACGGCACACTGGAATCCGTGCCGAATATCAGCATCAACGACCTCAAGGAATACACCCATCGCATTTTGGCGCGCGGGCAACTGAAAGTCGCCGTGGTCGGCGACATCGACGCCGAGTCGGTGAAAGTGATGCTCGACCACGTTTTCGGCGGGCTGCCGGCGCAGGCGGAGCTTGCCGCGGTCGCCGACGTTTCGCCGCAGGGGACCGGCCGGCGTATTGTGACCAGGCTCGACGTGCCGCAGACGGTCATAACGTTTGGCGGTCTCGGCATTTCGCGCCAGGATCCGGACTTCATGGCCGCCTACATCGTCAACCATATACTCGGCGGTGGTTCGTTCTCCTCCCGTCTTTATCAGGAAGTGCGCGAAAAGCGCGGCCTAGCCTATTCCGTCTATGACACGCTGGTGTGGCTCACGCACGCGCCGCTGTTCCTTGGCGGCACCGCGACGCGCGCGGAGCGGGCAACCGACACTCTCGACCTGATCCAAAAGGAAATCCGCCGCCTGGCCGATGATGGCCCGACGGCTGACGAGCTTGCCAAGGCCAAGTCGTTCCTGAACGGCTCTTTTCCCCTCAACCTCGACACATCGAGCAAGATCGCCGCCTTATTGGTGCAGCTGCAAGTCGACAATCTCGGCATCGATTACTTCACGCGGCGTCCACAAATGATCGGTGCAGTAACACTCGACGATGCCCGGCGAGTCGCCAAAAGATTGCTCGGCGGCGGCCTACTGGTCAGCGTGGTCGGCCGACCCGACGGCCTTATGTCAACCAGCGCCGAGTAGGCCGCGCGCGCTCGGCGTTTCCCGGATTTCATATCCGCGCTACGTTGCGGCATGATCCGCATCAACGCGTATATTGGCATCGACGAGCGCGAAATCGAGGAAAGCTTTGTTCGAGCTTCGGGCCCGGGCGGGCAGAACGTCAATAAGCTCTCGACGGCCGTTCAGCTTCGCTTCGATGTGCGCGCGTCGCCATCATTGCCCCCGGAGGTGCGCGAGCGACTGGAGCGGCTCGCCGGCAGCCGGCTCACGCGCCACGGCGTTCTGGTTATTATCGCACAGCGCCATAGGACGCAGGCGCGCAACCGTCAGGATGCGCTCGATCGTCTGGTCGATTTGATCCGCGAGGCTGCGGTCGCGCCGCAGCCGAGGAGGCCCACCAAACCGACCCGTGCCTCGCGCGAACGTCGCGTCGAGACGAAAAAACGCCGCTCAAGGGTCAAAGGGCTGCGTCGCATCGAGCCATCGTTCGATTGAAACGCTTGGCGTAGCGGCTAGCTTGATATTGCGAGAGGCGCCTCCGGTTGCGCCGTTGCGAAGTTAAGCGGCAACGCCGCGTTAAGCCTGTTATTTGGGCAAAGCCGAATCGCGCCGCTTGTGGCGACGCGAGCTCAATTCATCCGGGCAATTTTGCGGCGTCTGAATCAATTATGTGACTCGAACTTCAAATTTGTCGCGCGGCGATCAATTTCTGTTGCTTCGGCGATGCTTGCGCGACGCTGGTGGCGCACTTAGGTGCAGATTGGGGAAATGCTCAGATAAGAATTTTTTGCAAAATCTGACGTTGGCGTGTCTGGGTGCTGCCAGAGAAAACTTGGAGAGCGGCGGTTGGGCAGGCGATTTCATGCCGCTGATAAACTGTGGACAGTCGGGAGACTTGGAATGAATCAGTTGCCTTCATCGGAAGCCTTGGCGAAGGGTGCGACGCGCGTACTGCCATTCGAGCGCGTTGCGCTGGTATTGCAGGGCGGCGGAGCGCTGGGCGCATATCAGGCGGGGGTCTACCAGGCGATCGATGAAGCGAAGATCGAAGTGCATTGGATCTGCGGCACCTCGATCGGCGGCATCAATGGCGCCTTAATCGCCGGCAATCCGCCTGAACGCCGCGTCGAGCGACTGCGCGACTTTTGGGAAACCGTGACCAAGCCACCGGTGCGGTTGCCGAACTTTTCCTGGTTGGCGGACGGGCCGTGGACCGGGAACGGCCACGCGCGTCTTTGGACCAACAAGATCAGTGCTTTCACCACCATGATCAACGGCGCGCCCGGCTTCTTCTCGCCGCGGCCGTTTCCGCCGATCAATTCGCAAGCCGACAGCCCGGAGCTCGCGGGCTATTACGACATTACGCCCCTAAGAGAGACGTTAAGCCGTTTGGTCGATTTCAACCTGATCAACGTCAACTCGATGCGATTTACCGCGCTCGCCACCAATGTCCGGACCGGCGTGCCGGCTTACTTTGATAATCGTAAGCAAAGAATAACCGCAGCCCATATTTTGGCCAGCGCATCCCTGCCGCCGAGCTTCCCGCCGACCCAGATCGACGGCGAATATTATTGGGACGGCGGGGTCGTCTCCAACTCGCCGATGCAGTTCGTCATCGATAATCGCGGCCGCCACACCGCGCTTGTTTTCCAGGTCGATCTTTGGGACCCGCACGGGGAACCGCCGCTGGATATCCCTTCGGCCAATTTACGAGCCATGGAAATCCACAGTGCCAGCCGGATCAATGTTTCGCTCGATCAATACAAGAAAACGCAAAAGTTCCGCCATGCGCTTCGGCGGTTCCTCGATCAGCTTCCGGAGCAATGCCAGAACGATCCCGAGGTGCAATTTCTGTCCGAGCAGGCCCGGGCCAAAGTCGCGACCATCGTGCAGTTGAAATATCAATCGAACAAATTTGAGACCGCCGGCAAGATGTTCGAGTTTTCGCGGCGGGCGATGGAAGAGCATTGGCAAGCTGGTTATGAAGATACCAAGGTGGCACTCGGCGAGCCGCGCGTTTTCGAGCTACCGGACGCGAAGGAAGGCGCCCGCATCTTCGACGTGCACCACGGCTGGGCGAATTAGCTCCTCGGAACGGCGTGAATTATGAGGAATAACGGCGGGCTGTCGCTCGCCGCTATTCGCCTTTGGTGTTGCGCCCGTTAGACTTTGGCGTTGCTCCACGCGAGTTGTCATGCCCGTTCGCCAGCTTTCCGAAGCCATCGTCAATCGCATCGCCGCCGGCGAGGTCGTCGAGCGGCCGGCGAGCGTGGTCAAGGAGTTGGTCGAGAACGCCCTGGATGCCGGCGCGAGTCGCGTCGAAGTTCTCACTGACGGCGGCGGGCGGCGGCTTATTCGCGTCACCGACGACGGTGAAGGCATGACACGCTCCGACCTCGCGCTGGCGGTCGAACGGCATGCCACTTCAAAACTTGCCGACGAAGACCTTGTGGCCATCTCAACGCTTGGCTTTCGTGGTGAGGCGTTGCCGTCGATCGGTGCTGTGGCACGGCTTGCGATTACAACGCGTCACAAGAGCGAGCCGCACGGCTGGGCAATCGAAATCGATGCCGGTGCGAAGTCCGCGCCCAGACCCGCTGCGCTTGGGGAGGGCACCCGCGTTGAGGTCCGCGACCTTTTTTATGCAACCCCGGCGCGGCTCAAATTTCTGAAGCTCGATCGCACTGAGGCGGAAGCCGTGCGCGAAGTGGTCCGTCGCTTGGCGATGAGCCGGCCGGATGTTGCTTTTACGCTCGCCGGCGAGGAGCGGGCGCCCGTTACATTTGCGGGAACGCTGTCCGGCGCGACCGGACGCCTCACCCGGCTGGGCGACGTGCTCGGTGCCGATTTCCGGGCCAATGCCGTCGCCATCCAGAGCGAGCGTGAGGAGGTCGCGGTCAGCGGGTTTGCCGCTCTTCCAACCCTGACACGCGCCAATGCGCTCGGCCAATATCTTTTCGTCAATGGACGCCCGGTGCGCGACAAGCTTCTGCTCGGCGCAGTGCGCGCGGCCTACGCCGATTATCTGCCGCGTGACCGGCACCCGCTCGTAGCGCTTTTCGTCGAGCTCCCCGCGCGCGAGGTCGACGTGAACGTGCATCCCACCAAGGCCGAGGTGCGTTTCCGCAATCCGTCGTTGGTGCGCGCCCTGATCGTTCAGGCGCTCAAGCAGGGACTGGCGCGCGAAGGTCGCCGCGCGGCGACGACCGGTGGCAGTGCGACCGTTGCGGCGTTTCGCCCGCGGACGGGCGCCTCCCGCCCGCTGCGGAGCGGGTCGCGTGGCGTGGGCTTTGCCGAGGCGGCGCAGGCAGCATTCGACGTGGGGTCGCCGGCGGCGGCGTTACGCTCCGATGAACTAAACGCTGTCGAATTTGTCGCGCCTGCTGCGGCGGCATTGGACCATCCATTGGGCGCTGCGCGCGCGCAGGTGCACGACACCTACATTGTCGCGCAGACGCGAGACGGATTGATCATCGTCGATCAGCATGCCGCGCACGAGCGCATCGTTTATGAAAAGCTCAAAGCGGCCATCGCGCAGAGCGGCATTGCGCGCCAAATTTTGCTCATTCCGGAGGTCGTCGAACTCGACGAGGTGGAGATCGGGCGGCTGCTCGATCATCGGAACGAGCTTGCGCGATACGGCGTTGTGATCGAATCGTTCGGACCCGGCGCCGTCATGGTGCGTGAAACACCGGCTTTGCTTGGCGAAGTCGATGGCGTCGGTCTTGTTCGCGATCTCGCCGAGCATATCGGCGAATGGGACGAGACCGTGCCGCTGGAACGCCGCCTGATGCATGTCGCCGCGACCATGGCGTGCTACGGATCGGTGCGCGCCGGCCGCCGGCTGCGCCCGGAAGAGATGAATGCGCTATTGCGTGAGATGGAAGTCACGCCCAATTCCGGCCAGTGCAATCATGGCCGTCCGACGTACGTGGAATTGAAGCTCACCGACATCGAGCGGCTGTTCGGGCGGCGTTAAAGTCTACGACGGCCGCATGAAAATCAACTCGCTGTCGTCGTAGCGGCGCCGATCGATTTCAGCGAAACCCTCCGGCGGGACAAAGCCGGGCCGCGTAGCCTCTTCGACAATGATCAGCGCGTTTGGCGCTAGCCATCCGCCGGAGCCAGCTGACGCAAGCGCTTTCATCGCGAGGCCTTGCCCATAGGGAGGATCGAGGAAAGCGAGCGAAAATGGCGTGACGGGACGCGCCGATCCGAGCTTGGTCGCGTCGCGGCGAAAAATCCGCGACACGCCGCCGAGGCCGAGCGTCGCGACATTTTCGCGCAACAGCGCGCGCGCTTCGGCGCTGTCATCGACGAACAAGGCGAATTCCGCGCCGCGCGAGAGGGCTTCAATGCCGAGCGCGCCGGTGCCGGCAAACAGATCGAGCACGCGCGCGCCGGTGATCGGGTCGTCAAAACTGTGCACCAGGATGTTGAACAGCGTTTCACGCAGCCGGTCGGCGGTGGGTCGGATTGCCTGCGATTTCGGCGGACTAAGTGAGCGCCCGCGCAGCCGCCCGCCGACGACGCGCATCAGCGTCCCCGGGGATGGCGCGGCCGCGGACCCGAGGCGCGGTCCGCCGGACCGCGGCGGCGATGTTTGTGCGGCGAATCCCTCGATCGCTTGTCGGGTTGCTCCACGGGCTTGGTGTCGCCATGCCGTTCGACCGGAATCATGCGTCCCTTCCGATCGGCAAGGATTCCGGCGCGGGGCTTGCCGGCCGGCTGTTCCCGCGGCGCTTTCGTGTCGCGGCGCGAACCGTGAAATTTCCGCCGCAGCTTCTTGGCCGGCCGTTCGTCTTCGCGGGCGCGCCAGACATGGTGGGTCGATTGCTTCACGGTTGCCTGTCGCGGCGTTTTCTCGCGTGCATCTTCGCGCCGCGGGGCGGCCGCGACCGGCGCGGAAAAGTCAGCGCGGGCGAGTGAAGCCACATGCGCGCCGAGCTGCTCGCGTAGCACGCGCGTTCGGACTTCCTCGACTGCGCCCTCGGCGAGTTCGCCGAGCTGAAACGGGCCGAACGAGACGCGGATGAGCCGCGCCACCGTAAGGCCGAGATGGTCGAGCACGTTGCGGACCTCCCGGTTCTTGCCCTCGCGAATCGCGAATGTGAGCCACAAATTCGAGCCCTGGACGCGCTCCAGCACCGCTTCGATTGGCCCATACTGAATGCCAGCGACGGTAATCTCGTCACGCAATTCGTCGAGCTTAGCTTGGGCAATCGAGCCGTGCGCCCGCACGCGGTAGCGCCGCAGCCAGCCGGTAGCCGGCAATTCGAGCACGCGGGCGAGCGAACCATCGTTGGTGAGGAGGAGCAGCCCCTCGGTGTTGAAATCGAGCCGGCCGACGCTGATAAGGCGGGGCAGATTTTTCGGCAAACGCTGGAAGATGGTCGGCCGGCCTTGCGGATCGCCGTGCGAGGTCAAAAGCCCGCGCGGCTTGTGATAGAGAAATAGCCTCGTGCGTTCCCGCTGCGGCAGCGGTTCGCCGTCGATGCTGACCTGATCGCCGGCTGTGACGTTGAGCGCCGGCGAGCCGATGATCTTGCCGTTGACCATAACCCGGCCGGCGGCGACCCATTGTTCGGCCTCGCGCCGCGAGGCGAGCCCGGCGCGGGCGATGACTTTCGCGATCCGCTCGCCGCGTTTATCGAATTTGCCCTTGTCGTCCATGGCTGCGCCCGGCAATAACCCTGGACGACCGATCAGGCAATCGTCGACGGCGTTATTCATGCCCGGCACATTCATGGAAACGGCGCTCGAGGAAGCACGCGCGGCGGGGCAGCGTGGGGAAGTCCCGATCGGCTGCGTCGTTGTGCATGATCGCCGCGTCATCGCCCGCGCCGGCAATCGCACGCTTACCGATCGCGATCCGACCGCGCATGCCGAGATGGCCGCTATCCGTGCTGCCGCCGCAGCGCTCGGTTCCGAACGCCTTGCTGATTGCGACCTTTATGTCACGCTTGAGCCTTGCGCGATGTGCGCCGGCGCTGTCGCGTTTGCGCGCATTCGCCGGCTCTATTACGGGGCACTCGATCCAAAAGGCGGCGCGGTCGACAGCGGCGTACGTTTTTTTGCGTCGGCGACCTGCCATCACCGGCCGGAGGTCTATGGCGGTTTGGCGGAGGCCGAATTATCGGCCCTGCTCAAGCAATTTTTTCAGGAACTCCGTTAGCTAGGCTCCAGCCTGCTCGGCGAATTCCCACGCCTTGGCGGCCAGAGGACGCACCAGCGCGGCGCGCGCCGCCGCATGCGCGCTGGTGGCGGTGCCGTCGCGCACGCGGCCGACGATGCCTTGCAGAATGGCGGCGATGCGAAAGAAGTTATAGGCCGAATACATTGGCAGATGCGGGCGTGGATCGAGTCCCGTGCGTTTGACGTAAGCTTCGACATAAGCCTCGCGGGACGGGATACCGAGCGCCGCCAAGTCCTGTCCCACCAGCGATCCGGTCCCGGCTTCCGATGGCGGCATATCCCATTGCATCAGGTGGTACGCGAAATCCGCCACCGGATCGCCGAGCGTCGACAATTCCCAGTCGAGCACCGCGACGACTTTCGGGGCGTCCGGCGCGAGAATCATGTTGTCGAGGCGGTAGTCGCCGTGCACCAGCCGCGTCGGCTGTGGCGGCGGCAAATGCGCCGGGAGCCAGGCAATGAGCCGCTCCATCTCCTCGATCCTCTCGGTTTCGGAGGCGCGATATTGCTTCGACCAGCGTTCGATTTGTCGCGCCACGTAGTTTTCGCCGCGGCCATAATCGCCAAGCCCGATCGCCGCCGGATCAAAGTTGTGCAGCCGGGCAAGCGTCGCATTCATGGCGTCGTAGACTTGCGCCCGCTCGTGCGGAATTCGACGAAGGCATTTCCGCTTCCCAGAACACGCGGCCTTCGACATACGACATAACAAAGAATGCGGTGCCGACCACTGCTTCGTCGGCGCAATAAAGGACCGGCTCGGCGACTGGAAAACCTTGCGCATAAAGCGCGCTGATCACGCGATGCTCGCGATCGACCGCGTGCGCCGACGGCAACAGCTTACCCGGAGGCTTCCTGCGCAGCACGTAACGCTGCCGCGGCGTTTCAATCAGGTAGGTCGGATTGGATTGGCCGCCCTTGAATTGGCTGAGCGTAATCGGTCCGGCAAAGCCGCCGACATGCCCGCGCATATAGGCTTCTAGACGGTCGACGTCGAAGCGGAGCCGTTCGGCGACTTCCTTAGTGCCGGAAAAGGTACTCTGGCGATCGTTGCCGGCCATGCTTCACCCGGATGCTTATTATGCCCTAAAACCAGCCGCGCGAACCTTTATTTGGGTTTGTCGCGCTCGACCGCGCGCCAGCCGATGTCGTGCCGGCAGAAGCCCCCCGGCCAGTTGATGCGGGAGACGGCTTGGTACGCGCGTTCGCGCGCTTGCATCACGCTCTCGCCAAGGGCGGAGACGTTCAGCACGCGTCCACCGTTGGCAACGATGCGCCCGCCTTCCTGCTTGGTTCCTGCGTGGAAGATTTGCACGCCCTGAACCGCGACTGCCGCTTCAAGCCCTTCGATGACAGAGCCCTTGGCGTAGGTGCCGGGATAACCTTTCGCCGCCATCACAACGGTCAGCGCCGCATCGTCGTACCAGCGCAGGTCGACCGATTTGAGCACGCCATCACGGCTGGCGAGCAACGCGGGAACGAGGTCCGACATCAGCCGCAACATGAGGACCTGACATTCCGGATCGCCAAAGCGCACATTGTATTCGATCAGCTTCGGTCCCTCGGCGGTGATCATCAACCCGGCGAACAGCGTGCCTTTATAGGGAGCGCCCATGGCTTTCATGGCGCGCAACGTCGGCCGCACGATCTCGGCCATGACGCGATCGGTTACTGACGCATCGACGATCGGTGCCGGCGAATACGCGCCCATGCCCCCGGTATTCGGCCCCTTGTCACCGTCGAAGGCGCGCTTGTGGTCCTGTGCCGAGGCCAGCGGCAGCGCGCTCTCGCCGTCGCAGAGAGCGAAGAAAGAAGCCTCTTCGCCTTGGAGAAATTCTTCAACGACGAGCTCGGCGCCCGGTTCGCCCAAATTGCCGCCGAGGATCATGTCGATCGCGCCTTCCGCCTCGGCGAGCGTTTCCGCAACCACGACGCCTTTGCCCGCAGCGAGCCCGTCGGCCTTGACAACGATGGGGGCGCCGCGCGAGCGCACATAAGCTTTGGCTTGATCCGCCGTGCGGAAGCGTTCGTAGGCCGCCGTCGGTATGCCATTTGCCCGACACAGATCCTTGGTGAAACCTTTGGAGCCCTCGAGCTGAGCGGCGGCGCGGGCCGGTCCGAAGGCTTTGATGCCGGCGGTTTCCAGATCATCGACGATGCCGGCGCAGAGTGGCGCCTCCGGACCTACGACGACAAAGTCGACCGCGTGAACGCGGCAAAATCCGACGACGGCCGCGTGATCGGCGATGTCCAGGTCGACACACTCGGCCTCGCGGGCAATGCCGGCATTGCCAGGCGCGCAGAACAGCCGATCCGAGAGCGGGCTTGCCGCCATTTTCCAGGCCAGCGCATGCTCGCGGCCGCCGCCGCCAAGGAGCAGAATGTTCATGGGTTGAAAAATGTTGCCGGAGCCCCTGTAGCATGTAAGAGCGCCCGCGCAAGGTCGGGACAGGGGTTGTCCAAGGGTCTTGACCGGCGCTGTCAACGCATCGCACTAACGGGCCCGAAGCTTGGTGTTGCCGTTATGAACGAGCCACGTCTCAACCTGCCGGAACTGACGGTTTCCGAGCTCTCGGCGGCGCTCAAGCGCACCATCGAGGACTCTTACGGCTACGTGCGCGTGCGTGGTGAGCTGGGCAAGGTCAGCTATCACTCAAACGGCCACGTTTATTTTGACCTCAAGGACGAGCGCGCCTCCATCGCCGGCGTGATTTGGCGCACCACCGCTGCGCGCATCAAGCTCAAGCTCGAGGCCGGGCTTGAGGTGGTGCTTACCGGACGGCTGACCACATACCCGAACCGGTCGCAATATCAGATCGTGGTCGAAACGCTCGAGCCCGCGGGCCTCGGCGCGCTTATGGCACTGCTTGAGCAGCGCAAGCGGCAACTGACCGCGGAGGGCCTATTCGACGAGGCGCGAAAACAGCTCCTCCCGTACCTGCCCTTGGTGATCGGTGTCATCACCTCGCCGACCGGCGCCGTCATCCGCGACATTCTGCATCGACTGGCGGACCGCTTCCCGCGGCATGTTCTGGTTTGGCCGGTGAAGGTGCAGGGCGACGGCTCGGCTGCTGAGGTTGCCGCCGCCATCGCCGGCTTTAATGCCTTGCTGGACGGCGGACGGATACCGCGGCCTGACCTTCTGATCGTCGCACGCGGTGGGGGCTCGCTCGAGGATTTATGGTCGTTCAACGAGGAGATCGTCGTGCGGGCAGCGGCAGCGAGCCTGATCCCGCTTATTTCCGCCGTCGGCCATGAGACGGATGTGACGTTGATCGATTTCGCCGCCGACCGTCGCGCGCCGACGCCGACGGCTGCCGCCGAAATGGCGGTCCCGGTCCGTGCCGAATTGCTGTTGGACATCCAAGGGTTCGGCCGCCGCGCGCTCGCCTGCTGGTGTCGCAACCAGGAAGCGCGCCGAAACGAACTACGCTCGGCCGCCCGGGCCTTGCCGAGCGCCGATGACGTCGTGGCGGTGCCTTGGCAGCGGCTCGACCATGCCGCCGCCGGTTTATCGCGCGCATTACGCGCCAACGCGCACATACATCGCGTAGGCTTTTCCCGCATCGGCGTCAGGCTCAGTCCACACTTGTTGCGCACGCACGTGGAGCGCCGCCGTGAGCGCTATGCCGGGATCGCAACGCGTCTGCGTGCGAGCGCCGCGGCGAATATCGAAATGCACCGCGCCCGCATCACGCGCGAGCGCGAGCGCGTCGCTATGTACGCGGCGCGCGCCGGACGGGCGATCGACACCGTGCTCGACGCGCGCTTTGCCCGTTACGAACGCGATGCGCAGCTTTTGGCGGCGTTTTCTTATCGCGGCGTGCTGGCGCGTGGCTTCGCACTGGTGCGGGATCGCGCCGGCCGTCCGCTCCGCGCAGCGGCAAACGTGACGACCGGAATGCCCATCGACGTCGAGTTTGCCGACGGTCATGTCGGTGCGCGTGCAGAGGTGGTGCAAACGTCGACCACCCCGAGTGCCGCGCCAATGCGACGACGCGCGCGTCGCGGGAGCGATCCCGACCAAGGCAATCTTTTTTAAGGCCGGCGCAAAAAGGGCAGCAAAATCCTATCTCTTCATTTGCCGCTTGGAATTTCCCGAGCGGAAAACTGAAGATTTGTGTTAATCGCCGGAAAAACTGCAGCGCGGCGGAACCCACGTCAGCCATCCGTACTGTTCGAAGGGCGACAAACGAATTGGCGCAGGAGAACAAGCATGATTCGGATGGTGTTTTCGGCGGCGATCGTGGCCTCGGCCTTTGTGGCGGTCCCCGGAGTTTCCCACGCGGCCCCTGCTTCTCCCCTCCCGGCGGGAGCAACGAGCGAGGCCGCTTCCGGCCACGTCGTTCAGGCTTATTGTGGCTGGGGCTGCCGTCATTGGCGCCACTCGTGTCACGGGCATCGCTGTTAGCCCAGCCGCGCCTGCGCTTCGAGCGCCGCGCCAGACCTTGGGGGCGGCGCTTGGTTTTCCGCTACGGGAATGATTATCTTGCAGCGTGCGGGGCACTCGTGGATCGCTCGCCCCGGCGGAGGATCCCGTTTGCTCAATCGCACTGATCGACCTTCCCCCGTGCCCGGAGAGGCCGAGGTTAAATACCTCGACGGTGATTTTCGCGTCGTGCGGCCGGGAGCGTTCGTGCGTTGCGCGGTGACCGGCGTTTCCATCCCACTGGAGGAACTCCGCTATTGGAGCGTCGACCTGCAAGAGGCCTACGCGACACCGGAGGCCGTCCTGCAACGGCATGCTGCGACCTATACGCGCAAAGCGTAAGCCGAGATTTGCTAGCTTAGGGGGTCCGCGGCGCTGCGTGGCGCTTCACCGCGTTAAGGATCATGTCGCGGAAACCATTTGCCTCCTCGATTACGAGGCGTACCGGCAACGCGGTGGTGCGCGCCGCGAGCGCCGAGAGGTCTGGTTCGCTTGAAAACCGCGCGAGATCTTTTTCCGTGGTGACGAGCATCAGGTTCGCAGCGTCGGCCTGCGCCAATAGCGACTTTGCTTCGGCCGCACGATAACGATGATGGTCCGGGAAGATCGCTCGCGCGGCAACGTTTATTCCGGCGTCACTCAGCGTGGCAAAAAATTTTTCCGGATCGCCAATCCCGGCGAAGGCGAGAACCTTGCGGCCGCCGAGCGCGGTCACGATTTGCCGGTCGGGTTCGAGGCGGCCGTGATAAATGGCCGCGCCGTAATGTCGCGCGCGATCGGCAACAGCCGTCAGGGCCACCGGTGGTCCTACGAAAACCAGCGCCTGTGCGCGCGCCAGCTGTGTCTCTAGCGGCGCCCGTAGCGGACCGGCCGGAAGCGTGCGGCCGTTGCCGATGCCGCGGCGGCCATCGACCATCAGGATCGCCAGGTCTTTGGGGAGCGCCGGATTTTGGAAACCGTCGTCCATCACGATGACGGTTGCCCCACCACGGCGCGCGCTTTCTGCTCCTTTAACCCGATCGCGAGCCACAATCGTCGGGGCAAGCCGCGCGAGCAGAAGCGGCTCGTCGCCGACGTCGATGGCAGAATGGATAACAGGGTCCACACGTAACGGACCCGGCAATTTTCCTCCGTAGCCGCGGCTCAAAAAGAATGGTCGCTCACGCGCCGCGAGAAGAAGATGCGCTACGGTAAGAGCCGCCGGCGTCTTGCCGGCGCCTCCCACGGTGAGATT
This sequence comes from uncultured Alphaproteobacteria bacterium, assembly GCA_963747855.1. Lineage (GTDB taxonomy): Bacteria > Pseudomonadota > Alphaproteobacteria > Rhizobiales > Xanthobacteraceae > BOG-931. The sequence continues at coordinate 201,558 of CAVVGN010000001.1, read as the reverse complement.
GCCGAGACAGATAACCGGTACGCTGAAGGCATAACCATGCGCCTGCATACGCAAAGCCGCAATCGCGCCGTAAATACCAGCGAGTGGACTCAGCAGGCTGCCGCCGCCGGGACGCCACCAGAAGGCGGGCTCCCGCATCACGACGCTCTTTGTTCGAGGCGAAGCTGCATCAAGTAAGGTTCGAGCGCCGCCATGGTTCGCTCTAGCGCGCCGCCGAGCTTGCCGACGGTAACAGAGCCCGCGTCCGCGAGCACTTTGCGTGAAGCCGGATTCGCTAGCCAATTCCGCAAGCACGCCGTCAACCCGTCGGTACCGGCGACTTGTTCAGCGCCATGCGCCGCGTCGAGCGCGCCGTATATTTCAGCGAAATTCCAAACGTGCGGACCGTGCACTACGGCGGCGCCGAGGCGGATTGCCTCAATCGGGTTCTGGCCGCCATGACTGGCGAGCGAGCCGCCCATGAAGACGACGGGCGCCAGCCGGTAGATCAGCCCCAGTTCGCCGAGCGTGTCGGCGACGAAGATATCATTTTCCGGCTTCGGCATGTCGTCGCGTGAGCGTGTTGCCACCGAAAATCCGGCGGCTTTTGCCGCGTCGGCTATTCTCTGACCGCGCTCGGGATGGCGCGGCGCGATCATCGTCAGAAGCGACGGAAAGGCTGCGCGCAGCTGCCGATGCGCTTCAAGGACCGCGGCTTCTTCGCCCTCGTGCGTCGACGCCGCCGCGATCACCACGCGCGCATCGATGACCGATTTGAATTTGCGCAACGTCGGCAAATCCACCGGCGGGGCAGGTACGTCGAGCTTGAGATTGCCGATACTGCTGACGCGCGACGCGCCAAGTTGGCCGAAGCGATCCGCATCCGCCTTTGACTGCGCAAGGCAAAGATCGAACCGCTGAAGCAGCGCGGCAATCAAGCTCGGCTGCAGCCGCCAGCGGCCAAACGAACGCTCCGACACCCGGCCGTTGACCAGGATAATCGAAATGCCGCGGTCGGCGCACGCGAGGATGAGATTTGGCCAGAAATCGGATTCAACGAACAGCGCGAGGTCGGGCCGCCAATGGTTGAGGAAACGGTCGATAAATCGCGGTGCATCGAGCGGGATGAATTGGTGCACGACGCCGGCAGGCAGGCGCTGTTGGGCAAGTGCCGCCGAGGTCACTGTGCCGGAGGTGACCAGAATGGCGAAGTCCTTGGCGCGCAGGCGTTCGATGAGCGGAATGACCGCCAGCATCTCGCCAACGCTCGCGCCGTGCAACCAGATCAGCGGGCCGGGCGGGCGAGGCATGCTTGCCTGGCCATAACGTTCGGCCAGACGCGAGGGATCTTCCTTTCCGCGTTTGACCCGCGAGGCTAAGAGCCGAGACGCTACCGGTGAAGCAAGGGCTAGCGACGCGACCCGGTAAAGTCGCAGCGCGAGCGGCAACCGATCGCGCACGCTTACTCTCCTCCCAGCGGTTGGTTGGCGGCTTTAGACGCGCCCTGCATCGCCGCGTTCAGCCGATTTCACTCTCGTCGCCCACTGTTTCTGCATAGCACACTCTCATCGCTGCGGCGCTTGAGTTTCCGGATCAAGCATGCGGTGCAGGTGGACGATGAAATAACGCATCTCGGCATTATCGACGGATCCCTGCGACTTCGCCTTCCAGGCCGCATAAGCACTCGCATAGTTCGGATAAATGCCGGCGATATCGAGTCTGTCGAGATTCTTAAACTCCGTGCCCGCGACGTTATTTAACTCGCCGCCGAAAACGAGATGAAGCAACTGTCTGGCTGGTTGCTTGGGAACGTCAGGCATAGCAATCGCTCCGCGCTGCTGAGGATTGATCAAGACGCGAGGCGTTCGTCCCTAAGAAGTTCGATGATTGTGGCGTGCCTGTCGCGGCCGGCGGCGAGGAGCATCCCATGCCGCGGCACAGGCCGATTGTAAATCACAGCCTGTCCAACGAAAGACGTCAGCAAGCCGCCCGCTTCGTGCACCAAAAGATCAGCCGCGGCAAGGTCCCAGTCGCGGCTGTCGACACCGGCGATCGCCACGTCGATGGCTCCTTGCGCGACGCGGGCGAGGCGGAGCGCCAACGAACGCACCCGCGGCACGATGGTGAAGGGTGGGGCGATCGCGGCGAACCGCTCCAGAAAGCCTTTCGGGCCAGCGACGCTGGCGTAGGCAAGCGACGTCCCGGCCGTAGCGGCGATCGCGGCACCGTTGCAGGTGGCGCCGTTATTGGCGGAGGCAATGAAGAATTCTTCGGTGACCGGCGCATACAGGCAAGCCGCGATCGGCCGCCCGTTTTCGACCAATGCGGCAGAGACGGCCCAGTCCGGCAGGCCGGCAAGATAGGCCCGCGTGCCGTCGATCGGGTCGACGATCCAGACGTATCGCCTGGTCAGCCGCGCGTCGTCGTCGGCACTTTCCTCGGACAGCCAACCGAAGCTTGAGCCGTGGACGGTGAGCCGTTCGCGCAACAATCGGTCGACGGCAATGTCCGCCTCGCTGACCGGCGATGATCCGGCTTTTGTCCAGGCCTTGATGGGGCTTTTGAACATCGACAGCGCCAACTGGCCGGCTTCGCGCACGCAGGCGGCAAGCTCTGCGGCGGCTTCAGCTGGATTGACGGCCTCAATGGCCGGCAACGGTCATGTTCTCCATGCGCAGGGTCGGCGCATTCGTGCCATAGCGAAAAACCAGGTCGTTGGCCGGCGTGAGGCTTGCAAACATTTCGGAAAGGTGTCCGGCGATCGTGACTTCGCTCACCGGGTAAGTGCATTCGCCGTATTCGATCCAGAATCCCGAGGCGCCGCGGCTATAGTCGCCCGTCACTAGATTGACGCCCGTGCCGATCATGTCGGTGACGTAAAAGCCGTCTTTGATTTCGGCGATAAGCTCGCGCGGCGTTTTGCTGCCGGGCACCAGATGCAGATTGCTGGCGCCGGGAGATGGCGTCGATGAAACACCGCGTTGGGCATGGCCGGTCGTTTCCAAGCCCAGTTCGCGGGCGGTCGCGCAATCCAGGAGCCATGTCTTGAGCACACCGTCGTCGACTAGGTTGCGTTTGCTGCCAAGAAGTCCTTCGGCGTCGAACGGGCGTGAGCGCAACCCGCGCGGGCGTAACGGATCGTCGATGATGTTGATGCCGGAAGCAAAAATCTTTTCACCGAGTTTTTCCCGCAAAAAGCTGGTCTTGCGTGCGACCGCGGCGCCGTTCGCTGCGCTCGCTACGTGGCCCACCAGCGACCCCGATATTCTCGAGTCAAAAATGACCGGCACGCGGCGTGTTGAGACCTTGCGCGGGTGGAGCCGCTTTACCGCGCGCTCGCCGGCCCGCCGCCCGATCACTTCCGCGCTGTCGAGATCGGCCGCGTGCAGCGTCGAGGAGAAATCATAGTCCCGCTCCATGCCGGTGCCGTCGCCGGCGATCGCCGTCATGGAGGTGCCATGGCGTGACGCAATGGTCGCACCCCGGAATCCGTGGCTGGTGACCAGAACGAGGCCGCCGATGCCGGCAGAGGCCGACGCGCCACCCGATTTGGTCACGCCGGCAACCGCCAGACCGGCGGCTTCGGCCTCTCGCGCCCGCTCCTCGAGCGCTTCGACGTCCGGCATCTGGGGGTCGATAAGATCGAGAGCGGGCAGCTTGTCGGCCAGCAGTTTCGGATCAGCGAGGCCGGCGAAGCGATCTTCCGGCGCGGCACGCGCCATGGCGACTGCGCGCTCGGCCAGCGCGTCGAACCCGTTGCTCTTGAGGTCGTTGGTCGACACGACGGCCTGCTTGTGGCCAACGATGACGCGCAGGCCGAGATCATCCCCCTCGGAACGCTGCAATTCCTCAACGGCGCCGTCACGCACCTCGACCGATAGCGACACCGCGCGGACCGCAAGCGCGTCGGCTTGATCAGCGCCCGCCCGCTTGGCGGCGCCGACCAGACGTTCGGCGAGATTGGTAAGGTCGGTTTGGTCGAGGGGAGAAGGCATCTATTGGCGGTTTAAGCGGGCACACAGCGAGTTACAAGGCCAAGATTTGTCGTCCTTCGCATGGTTCAACCCGCAGACTGGCGCGCATTAGCATCCCGGTAGCCAAATTGCCGCCGGCAAAGCAACGCCTCGTCAAGCATGCGCGGCATTGGCGGGCGCGATACGGGCTCTTAACCGAGGTTCTTAAGCCCAAGACGACTGGGATGTGGCATGTTCGCGGCAACCGGGCGGCAACAGCTCGGCGGGAGCTTGAGTTTCGGGGCGTCAAATGGAAGCCGGCAGGATCGCTGCCGGGTCGAGCCGCACAGGGCGGCTCGACCCCTTTTCCTTGCCCGCACGTTTCGAAGCCGCCGACGAGGCAGCTGACGAACGTCTGCGCGTGGTCGATCTACATCGCGAGCGCGTCGTGGTGCGACGGTCCGTGCGCGGCATGCGCATGGCGCTCAATTTGCCGATTGCGGGGTTCCGCGGCGTCGCCATTCGCCTGATCGGAAACCCCCAAGAACCGCCGAGCGCGATCTGGATCGTGCTTGAGCACGGCGATCCGGCGCTGTCGCTTCCGCTGTTCTCCTCGAACGCCAACGACGAGATCGTGGTCGAATGGCAGTCTTGGGGCCGTGTTCTCGGCCTGCCATTGCTAGTCGCCGAGGGTGACGGGACCTTGCGCGAACCCTTCGCCCGTTTGGGCGCAATCCGGGTTGAAGCGCCGACCTGGCGCCGCCGGCGTCGCAGCGCCATCGCCCGGCGGCGGCCTTCAATTCGATTGCGTCGCCGGGCCGCCAAATTATCGGACCCAGCGGCCGTCTATCGCGGCGAGCGCGAGATTATTGCCCGGAATTAGCCGGTTCAAAAAAGGCGGCGCAATGCCGCGTCCAGCAGCAAGCCGGCAAATAATATCAACCCGGCGTCCCGGTCGGATTTGAAAAGCGCCAGGCAGCGGTCGGGATCGGCAATATCGAGCCGGGCGGTTTGCCACCCGAGATGTCCCGCGAACGCGCCCAGGAACAGCCAAAAAATAACACCCGCTCCGGCGGCGAATCCAGCCGCGGCGATGAGAACAACGGCAATTCCGTAAAACAGCGCCAGCATCGGCTTGGTGTGCTCGCCGAACAAAAGCGCGGTCGACTTGATGCCGATTAGGGCGTCGTCGTCGCGGTCCTGATGAGCGTAGATGGTGTCGTAACCGATCACCCAGGCGATCGAACCTGCATAAAGAAGCAGCGGCGGCGCGTCGAGGCGCCCGAATGCCGCCGCCCAGCCCATTAAGGCGCCCCAGGAAAAGGCCAGACCAAGCACGATCTGCGGCCAGTGGGTGACCCGCTTCATGAATGGATAGATCGCTACAATAGCGAGTGAACAGATACCAAGCGCGACGGTGAAGCCATTGAATGAGAGGAGGACGGCGAGCCCGGCCAGGGCCTGCCCCGCGAGAAATAAGCCGGCCTGAAAGACGCTGACTTGACCAGAAGGGATTGGGCGCGAGCGCGTGCGTTCGACGCTACGATCCAGATCGCGGTCAACGATATCGTTCCAGGTGCAACCGGCGCCGCGCATGGCGAAAGCGCCGACAAAAAACAGAGCGAGATGCGCGAAACTCGGCGCTGCTTGGTGTGCGGCAACGGCGGCGAGCCCTGCCGACCACCAGCAGGGCAACAGCAAAAGCCATGAGCCGATGGGGCGATCGAGCCGCGCCAGCCGCAAATATGGGCGTGACCAGCCAGGTGCGACGGTGTCGACCCAATTGCCGGTCGCGTCGGCGACCTGACCGGCCACCGGGCTCATTTTGCCAACGGATTACCGTTGAGCGAATCGAGCGTGCCGCGGCCCGTTTTGGTGTTGGCGCTGGTGTCCACCGATGGTGTGTTGATGGCGTCGCTCAGCGACGGCGCGCGCGGTTTTGCAACAGGCGCCTCGGTACAGGCTGCGGTGCGGAATTTCAGCGTATGTTCGTGATTGGTTTTCGAAATTGTGATCGCTTGTTCGGGAATTCCGCACGTCGTCTTGTTCTCCTCGAGGAATTTCACCATGCCAGTTTCGGCGGTGTAAAAACGTGTCACTAAAGCGCAAATTTCCTTGCGGTCGGCGTGCTTTGTCATCGCGGTGCGCACGGCCAGTGCTTTCTGCTGCGCATCGTCCCGGAGCTGCGGGAACTGGCCGCATTGGGGCGGCATTTGCGCCAAAGCTGAAGCGAATGATGCGACCGCGATAGCTAAACCGGTTAACGCGGCGGCCGTGATCTTCCTCACGTTAGATCCCTTTCCTCGGTTCGCGCTGCCCATAATTTTAAGCTCCGGCCGACCGATAAAAAGCGCGTTGATTTCGGCGACAAGGCGGCAGACCTTCCACAACGCAGTGCGACGTGGAAGGCACTCGGCCGAGCACTGGGCCATGGTGATACACAAAAGCCATACGTATCCGCAACGTTGTTTTTGTTCACATTTTCCATGCCAGAATACGATTTCCGCAACCCCCGCCTGTTCGTCGAAGCGCCATTGCAGCCGGCAGCGCATATCGTGCCTGACCCGGCGCAGGCCCACTATCTCATTAACGTCCTGCGGTTGGCGTCGGGTGCACGCGTGCTGGTCTTCAATGGTCGTGATGGCGAATGGAGCGCTGCCCTGACCGTCGTCCGGCGCGCCGCCACCTTGATCATCGAAGCCAAGACCCGCGAGCAGACGAAGCCGGCCGACCTACATTACTTGTTCGCGCCACTCAAAGCCGCCCGCCTTGATTACATGACGCAAAAGGCGGTCGAGATGGGCGTCTCTCGGCTGCAACCCGTGATAACTCGTCACGGACAGGTAGCGCGCGTGAATACCGGGCGAATGCTTGCGAACGCCGCCGAAGCCGCCGAGCAATGCGGCATTCTCTCGGTACCCGAAATTGCGCAACCACTTCCACTGGCGCGGGTCATTGCCAATTGGGATTCGCGGCGCGGGCTCGTTTTTTGCGATGAAAATGTCGGCGTGGCCGACCCGGTTGCCGCGCTCAATAGGCTATCGCGTGGGCCACTCGCAGTGTTAATCGGGCCGGAAGGCGGCTTCGCTGATGAGGAACGCGCGTTGCTGCTCAAGCTTCCGAACGTCGTGCGGCTTTCCCTTGGTCCGCGCATCTTGCGCGCCGACACCGCCGCAGTGGCGGCGCTCGCGCTCGTCCAGGCCGTTATCGGAGATTGGGGCTAAAACCTCGCCGGCGATCAGTGGATCATGCCGGGTCGATCAACGCAGACGAAGCCGATGTAGTCGCCGTATTTGCGAATGACGCTGGTCACGTGAGAAAGTCGGTCCCAGCGTGCGCACCAGTCGGCCGCCATTTGGCGATAAACGCCGCGCTCGACATCGGGCGTATAGGCAATAATGCCGCCGGTATCGTTGGCGGTAAGGCCCGGTCCGGGCCCAAGAACAACCGCGCCGGCCGATGCGCCGTGCCCCACGCATGGCGTCAAAGCGATTGCTGCTACGCAAGCTAAGAGCATTCGACGCATCGTCGCGTCTCCATTCCGAAAATACGATCGCAAGCTTAGGAGTTCCCCGGGTAAATGAAAAGCCGGTGGTTTGCGCGACGGTGCGTGGTCGTTTCGCCCAGTGTGCGGCGTCACTGCATCGAATAGGCGCTGGCAACCATGCCCACAGGGCGCTTATCGGCCGCGCCAAGCAACATCACGCGGCCAAAACTGGTGTTGCGGCCGATCCGCACCACGCGGGCATCCGCAACGACATCAAAGGTGGCCGGGCGGAGGAAGTGTGTCGTCTGGTCGATCGTGCTCATCGGCCGGTAACCGTTCCACGCCGCTGCACAGGCAATGACCATGGCGCTTTCCGCAAGCGCCATCAGGGCTTGGCTGCAAACCGTATGTCCGTCGGAACAGATCTTTTTCGAGAACGGAAGCCGGATGACGGCGCCCGGCTGCCAATCGGGCGACGCCCCCGGTGGCCGAATCGGCTCAACGTTTTCCACTAACATCGCAAGGTCCATGACCCAAGGCGCGAAAATCTTGGTCATCAGACGTCCTGCGGCCTGAAGACCGAACGCAGGTTCAGATGTTACAAGCTGGTGCACCTCGCCCATGCCCAATCCCCCGAGGCCTTGCCCCTTTCTTGAGCCAGCGCAGCGTGGCTTTCGCCTCCAACTTGCCGGCGTCCGGTTTATTTGCGAAACACAAATTGCCGCCAGCCGCCGCGCTGTGGCGCCAACCGCGACACCAGCCAAACGCAGCCGAAAGCGCCAATCGCGGCCAAACACGGGACGCCGGCATTTTTCGGCGAATCAGATGCATCAGCTTACGAGCGCTATCATGATGCCGGTAGTTTGAGGTCGTGCCGCGGTTGCAAAAAATCTGTGATCAACAGTCGCGCGCTGCAAAATCTTATGGACTGGACAGGAGTCTCTTGGTGGCCGGGCCAAGTGATTCAGCTTCTGCGACGGAGGCCATACGTGCCGGTTTGTTCGGTTTTTGCGCCCCTTGACCGGGGAACGTCGGCGCGGCACGGTTATCGATGAGGCGCACAAAAAGGGGTCGTACGGGGCTGTCGGCATGAAAAACTGTATTGTGCTTGTCCTGTTTTCGCTGGCTTTAAGTGCCGCGGCGCTTTCCGAATCGGAAGCCGCGAACTTGTTGGAAAAAAATTTCTGGCTGTCCGGCCCGCGGTACGAGCGCGACATGCCCGCTTGCGACTTACCCGCGGCGCTCGATCGCATTATTGGCGACTTCCACAGCAAGGAAGCACGGTTTTGGAATTCCGAGTTGAAGATCGTCGGCATTGAGAACATTCATGAGACCGCCTTGTTGCCTTGGGCCGCGCAGTCAATTCCTCGCCGTTTCTGCGCCGGCACGGCCGTGATCAATGACGGCGGCCACCATCCGATCTACTATTCAATTGCTGAGGATTTGGGTGCGGCAGGTATGGATTGGGACGTCAATTTTTGTGTTGTTGGTCTTGATCGCAACTGGGCTTATGGCCCGCGCTGCCGCGCGGCGCGGCCTTAAAAAGGCACCTGCCCGCGCTATCAGCGCACGCCGTGCCAGGGATCGTATTGCTTATCGGGTAAATTCTTCAGCGCCGCGTTGTAGGCCTTGTCGTTTGCCTTCGGCGCAGGGTTCTTGTCCTCCACCGTTTTCGAGGCACTTTGACCGATCCGGGCGTTAGAGTTGATTTGCTGTTGCTGACCGAGCTGCGCCTGCGCCTCGGCTGTCAGCGCCGTAAGGGCCAGCGCCAAGCCGAAAACCGCAGTTAAGTTTAGAATTAAACGTTGCATCATTCACCCCCTTGGCTCCGATCATCCGTGCGATCGGGCGCCCCCGCCAAGGGCCGCCTCGGATCGTCAATATAGCCAAAGTTAGCTGCCACTGAAATTTGGCGTTGTTGGGAAGGGAGTTTTTGTGAGCCACCACTCCTGTTCTTGATTTGTTCCAGATTCAAGAATACAGATTATCTTTCGTGCTGTATTGGTGAGGGGGGTAATTATGCGCGGACTTCGTCATTCGCGGCGCCTTTTCGGCGGTACTCTTGGCCATTGCGCTTGCACCGGCACCGGCGCAGGACGCGCGGCAGAAGGAAGCCGGGCAATTCGATTTCTACGTCCTGTCGCTGTCCTGGTCGCCGTCGTTTTGCGCGGCGGCTGCGGAACGCTACGCGAAGCGGGGACCGAGCTTGCAATGTGGAGCGCGGCCTTATGCGTTCGTTGTTCACGGCCTGTGGCCCCAATACGACCGCGGATTTCCCGAATTCTGCCAAGTCCCGGCACCGAGGCTCGATCGCGGTATCATTTCCTCCATGCTGGATCTGATGCCGGCGCCGCATCTCATCTTCAACGAATGGGATAAGCACGGCACTTGCTCGGGGTTGACGCCGCGCGCCTATTTTGAGGTCGTGCGCAAGGCGCGTGCGGCCGTCAAAATCCCGCCTGAGTATGTTGACTTGCAGGAGCCGCTCAGCGTCACACCGGCTGGCGTGGAAGAAGCCTTCGTCAAGGCAAACCCCGAGCTCACGCCCAACAGCATGGCGGTCGGTTGCGACAAGAAACGGTTGACCGAGGTCAGAATTTGTTTGTCGAAGGACCTCCGGTTCCGCGACTGTGGAGAGATCGCGCATCGGAGTTGCCGCCGGGATCAACTGATCATGCCGCCGATGCGCAGGAGTTGACGCGCTGAATTATCGTCACGCCTTTCATGCCGGCAATTTCGCGGACGTGCACAAGCACATTGTGCTGACGCGCATCCTTGCGCATCTGCGTCTAAAACCCGCGGCTTTTCGTGTCATCGACACGCACGCCGGCGCCGGCGGTTACGATCTTCGGGCCTCGGAGCCGATCCGTAGCGGCGAATGGCGCGCAGGCATCGGGCGACTGTGGGAGGGGTCGCACGAGGAGACGCCGCCGCCTTTGTGGGCGGCCTATCTCGATGCTGTCCTTGCGCTCAATTCGGATGGGGCGCTGCGCTACTATCCGGGCTCTCCCCTCATTGTTGCGGCCTTGTTACGTCCACAGGATCGCTTGATTGCGTGCGAGATCGAACCAGAAGCCGCAAGTTTGCTCGCGAAATCGCTTCGCGGTCGAGCCAACGCCAAGGCCGTGGCGGTGGACGGCTGGGTGGCGCTTGGGGCGTACCTACCGCCGAAGGAGCGCCGCGGGCTCGTATTGATTGATCCGCCGTTCGAAAGCGTAAACGAATTTAATCGTCTGTCGGATGCGCTCTCGGCCGCGTACCGCAAATGGCCGACCGGCATTTACATGCTTTGGTACCCGATTAAGGAGCGCGCAGCGCCCGAAACGCTGGCCCGGCGGCTGCGCCGGTACGCGATTTCGAACATTCTGCGGGCCGAACTTTTGCTCGGCGCTCCGCGGCCTGAAGCCGGCTTGGTCGGTTCAGGACTTATCGTGGTTAATCCGCCCTACCGGCTCGAACAGGATCTGCGAGCGCTGATGCCCGTGCTTGCGCAATTGCTGTCACGACAAGCCTCGGTCAGTACCGAGTGGCTGGTTCGGCCGGGGCCATCCGGCCGGCGAGCCCCGAGGGGTAGCGCCATCAAGGGTAGCGGCCCTTTTCCACACGCATAAAATGTGGCTAACTGAAGTGTTGCTGGTTCAGACGTTCCGCCTCCTGTGGGGGCTGGCGGAGTGACTTAAGGCCGCTTGCGGCCGAAAGACCTTGCCTGCGGGGATGTCCGGCCAAGCCGTCGCGCCGTGGGGGCCGGCGGCGAAGCAACCACGGGGAAGGGAGTTGCTCGATGGCAATGGCCGGTACGGTCAAATTCTTTAATGGCGAGCGCGGCTACGGGTTTATCAAGCCCGACGACGGTGGACGCGATGTGTTCGTGCACATCACAGCCGTGGAGCGCGCCGGGCTGAAGTCGCTGATCGAGGGGCAGCGCATCAGCTTTGACGTCGAACCCGACAAGAAGGGCAAGGGTCCGAAAGCGGTCAATCTAGTCGTCACCGGCTAGTAGCGTGATCCGGAAACGTGCTGAGCCGGATTTCCAGAACGATCATGCTCGACTAAGAATGGCGAACGGCGGCGCAACGCATGGCGTGGCGGCGAGTCAGGAGTTTTTTGCAATTTCCAGGAATCTCGCAGCATGATGATCCTGCGCTCCGCAGAGCCCTCGCCCTTCGCTCGCAAGGTCAGGATTGCGCTTGCCGTACTCGGCTTAAACGACGTCAAGATCGAGCCGGCGGACACCATAGATCCGAGCGACACGGTCCGGCGACAAAACGTGCTCGGCAAAATTCCTGTCCTGATTACCGATGACGGCACTGCGTATTACGATTCTCGCGTGATCCTCGAATACCTCGATTACCTTGCTGGGGGCGGCAAGCTTATTCCGCGTGAGCCAGGGCGGCGTTTCGCTGCGCTGCGGTTACAGGCGCTTTGCGACGGCATCCTCGATGCGTCGATCCTGGCGATCTATGAAGGCCGCTGGCGCGCTCCTGAAAAACATGAGGCAAAATGGCTCGATCATCAGGCGGGCAAGGTGCAGCGCGCTCTCGCCATCTTGGAAAAATCTCCGCCCGCGCTTGATCCGTCGCCGGCGCTGCCCGATGTTGGTCAGATCACGCTTGCCTGTGCGCTCGGTTATCGCGATTTTCGCTTCGGCGGAGATTGGCGGAGCGGCCACCCGCGTCTCCTTGCCTGGCTCGATGCTTTTTCGGCGCGGGTGCCGGCGTTCGCGGCGACCGCGCCAACGGCTTAAGCGCGCCGCCGCACTTGCGGCACGTCAATCGTCGCGGGCAGCAAAAAACCCCGAGGCGAATGTCTCGGGGTTTTTGCAACACGAACGATTTAGGGCGTTCGATCGGGGCGAAGCATCAGAACCGATAGTTGATGCCGCCGCGGATCAAGTTGGTGTTGAACGAAACGTTGTCGGTCGCCGCACCGCAGCCGACGCCGCAATTGAAGCGTCCGAGGCTGACATAGAGATATTCTGCTTTGGCGGTCCAGTTGCCGGCAATGGCAAACTCAAGTCCTGCGCCGAGTGTCCAGCCGGCGTTGGTCGCGCTGCCGCCGGCGAGGCCCGGCGCCGAAGCATTGACATTGCCGAACGCTCCACCGCCGGTGATGTAGGGCATGAAACGATCGGCGGCGTAGCCGACGCGCCCGCGCACGGTCGAGAGCCAAGAGTCGCTGGTTGACGCACCGCCGCTAGATCCGCGGATGCCGCTCCAGTCGGCGTCACCTTCGACGCCGAGCACGAAGTGCTGGATTTGATAGTTGTAGCCGACCGTGCCGCCGACTAACCCACCGCCCACGTTGAAGCCTCCGACGGTGTCCCAGTCGATCTGCCGAGGCCGCCGCCGCCGTTGATGCCGAGATAAAATCCGCTCCACGTGTAGGGCGGCGGCACGACGGCCGGCGCTTTGTAATAATTTTGTTGAGCCGGGGGCAGATCTGCGCCCGCCGCCGCGCCGATCAGCGCAATCAAGCCGACGCCCGCAAGCAACATTCGCTTCATCACAGGGACCTCCATTACAAGTCTGTCCGCGGATAGTATTCGCGAGTGATTTTTGGTCTAGTGCAGGGGGGACACACCACGTTTCTCTACGTTGGCAATAATACGGCGAGAACGACTGTGTCTCCGTCACGATTATAGCCAATTATGTTTTAACGCCGGCGCAATGATGGTTAAGTCTTTTCAAATTACTGTCCGAAGCAAGTAAAAGGTACCCGCTGGTTTCCAAAAATGGGACGCGCAGGTCGTCCGCAATGCTCTCTCGCCACTAGAAGCGGTAATTGACGCCAAAGCGCAGCAAATTGGCGGTAAGCCCATTGCTGGTGCCCGACACCGAGAAATTGCTGTTGGCGAAGTCGAGGTAAAGCCATTCGGCTTTTGCCGACCAGCGCGGCGTAAACCCAACCTCCACGCCGGCACCGGCCGTCCAGCCGATATTGGCATGCGATTCGGACAAACCGGCCGCGTCCGCTCGTAGATCGCCGTAGGCGAGGCCGGCGGTGCCATACACGAGCACATTGCCGACAGTGACGCCGCCGCGGCCGCGCGCTGTCGAGAACCACGGACTGGAGAATTCGAGAGGCGCAACGGTGGCGCTGGCGGCGGAGAGGTTGAGATCCGCTTCGCCGCCGAAGACGAAGTTGCCGCGCTGCCAATTGTAACCGCCTTCAATGCCGCCCTCGAGGCCGGAGGGTTGCGTCAGACTATTGCTCACCCAGCCCCACTGGTAGCCCGCCGTTGCGCCTATATAAGGACCAATCCAGCTATATGGACCAAGCGGCGACGGCGCGAAGTAATCGGCGGCCGATGCCATGCCCGTTATCGCCAGCAGCATCGCCGCACACAGGACTGATCTCATGACGGCTTCCCAACTACGCGTGAAACGCTAAGCGGCAGCAACGAAGAAAGGGGCGCTCGTTGCAGGACAAAGATGTCCCTTGATTGAAAGATTTATCGCGATGTTTAAGTTAAGCCTTGATGAAGCGCTAACCAGCGCAAATTTGTTAGCCTTAAGAAAGTGTATCGGGAGCGAGGTTCAGGGTCCTTGGCGCCATCCTTCGCTTACCCGCCGCGCGGCCCCTGGTGTTCGATGGCGGCAAAACGGTACCTTGAAATTCTGCCGCCAAGCGCCGCGTGAACGCTTTTGTCGGCAAGCGAACAACGCATGAGTGTTCCGAAAAAAGACATTGAGCCCGAGGTCGAGATCGCCGAGGACGAAGAGGCGACGCTTCCGTCAGTCGAAGAGGTCGAGCCCGGAGATCGCGGCGAAGACTTGCTCGCGGCCGGCCGCGAAGCCATTCTGCGATTTGTAAAAAATGCGCCGGCGCAGCCCGGCGTCTATCGCATGATCGATGGGCGCGGCGACGTCTTATATGTCGGCAAAGCGAAAAACGTGCGCAACCGAGTTCGCGCTTACGCACGGCCGACCGGCCTCGACACTCGCATCGAGCGCATGATCGCGGCCACGCGCGCGCTCGAATTCGTCGTAACCCGTACCGAGACCGAAGCGCTGCTGCTTGAAGCTAATCTCATCAAGCGTCTGCGGCCGCGCTTCAACGTGCTCTTGCGTGACGACAAATCGTTTCCATACATCCTGATCACGTCGGATCACTGGGCGCCACAAATTCTCAAGCACCGGGGCACACGTGCGCGCGCCGGCCACTATTACGGGCCGTTTGCTTCGGTGTGGGCGGTCAATCGCACAATTAACGCGCTTCAGCGCGCCTTTCTGCTCCGTTCATGCGGCGATCCGTTTTTTGAAAGCCGCACCCGACCCTGTCTGCTCTATCAGATCAAACGCTGCTCGGCGCCATGCACCAGCGAAATCGAATTCAACGAATACGCCGCGCTGGTGCGCGAGGCGAACCAATTTCTTTCCGGCCGCAGCAAGGCGGTCAAGGACGAGCTGGCAGGCGAGATGGAAAAGGCCTCGACTGCGCTGGACTTCGAGCGCGCCGCCGTTTACCGCGACCGCCTCGCCGCATTATCGGCCATTCAGGCGCACCAAGGCGTCAATCCGCGCGGTGTCGAGGAGGCGGATGTCTTTGCGCTGCATCAGCAGGGCGGTTTTGCTTGCGTCGAAGTGTTCTTCTTCCGCACCGGCCAAAACTGGGGCAACCGCGCCTACTTTCCCAAAGCCGATCGTTCGATTTCGCCGGGCGAAATCCTTGGCGCCTTTCTCGCCCAGTTTTACGACGACAAGCCGAGCCCGCGCCTGATCCTGATTTCGCACGATATCGAAGACCGTGAATTGCTGGCCGAAGCGCTTGGCACGAAGAGCGGCCACAAGATTGAAGTCCTGGTGCCAAGGCGCGGGGAGAAAAAGGATTTGATCGAGCACGCGCTGGCCAATGCGCGCGAAGCGCTGGGCCGGAAGCTTGCGGAGACGTCGTCGCAGCAACGACTGCTGCGGCAGCTTGCCGATGCATTCGGCCTGCGGCGGCCGCCGCAACGGATCGAAGTTTACGACAATAGTCACATACAGGGATCGAACGCGGTCGGCGCCATGATCGTCGCGGGGCCTGAAGGCTTCCGCAAACGCGATTATCGCAAATTCAATATTCGGTCGGCCGAGCTCACCCCCGGCGACGACTTCGCCATGATGCGTGAGGTTCTCACACGGCGCTTCAAGCGGCTCTTGGCAGAGGCGCCGCGCGCATCCGCGGTGGCCGAACTTGCCGCTTCCGCTGCCGCGGCGACGCAAGAGCCGGCACTCCCGCGCCAAGGGATCGACATTCTCCAATCACAGCCCCCGAGCGACGATCCTGAGTCGCCCTGGCCCGATCTAGTCCTGATCGACGGCGGGCAGGGGCAGCTGACGGCCGCCCGAGAGGTGATGGCCGAACTCGGGGTCAATGTTGCGCTCGCCGCTATCGCCAAGGGACCGGACCGCGATGCCGGCCGCGAGACCTTCTTTATTCCGGGCCGCGACTCGTTCAAGCTGCCCCCACGCGATCCGGTGCTGTATTTCGTCGAGCGGTTACGTGACGAGGCGCATCGTTTCGCGGTCGGTTCGCATCGAGCGCGCCGCATGCGCGATCTGCGAGAGGCCGGCTTGCAGGAGATTGCAGGCATCGGGCCGACACGAAAGCGCGCATTACTGCATCACTTCGGCACGCTCAAGGCGATCGAGCGCGCTTCGGTCACCGACTTGATGCAGGTGGATAGTATCAGCGCCGAAACCGCGCGGCGCATTTACGAGTTCTTCCACGAGGAGACGGCGTGACCGGGCTTCGGAGCGGTGGGTCGGCGGGGGCTTTTGACGCAGGCACCGCCCGGCAGGCATGCGCGCCAGGGGCCTGTCGGCCAACTCGCGCCGGCGTTATGGTGAAGCCATGAACTCCACGGCCACATCGGGTCAATTGCGCGCGCATCGGTTCGCGCTTCCCAACATTCTCACCTATGGCCGCATCGCCGCCATTCCGGTCGTGGTCGGCTGCATGTTTTGGCAAAGTATCCTCGACGGGCCGCTTTGGCTGCGGTGGGTGGCGCTCGCCGTTTTTATCGGTGCGGCGATCAGCGATTTCCTCGATGGCTATCTTGCCCGCATCTGGGCTCAACAATCTTCGTTGGGCCGGATGCTCGACCCGATTGCCGACAAGCTTCTTGTTTCCTCCTGCCTGCTAATGATGGCGGCAGAAGACACCATCCACGGCTGGTCGCTGTTTGCCGCGATCGTGATCCTTTGCCGCGAAATTCTTGTGTCTGGCCTTCGCGAGTATCTGGCTGAGCTGCGCGTGAGCGTGCCGGTGACGCGCTTGGCGAAATGGAAGACGACCCTGCAGCTGATCGCCGTCGGTTTTCTGATCGCCGGCGATGCCGGCGATGCGCTCGTACCGATCGTGACCAAGACCGGCATCCTCCTGTTGTGGCTTTCGGCTTTGCTGACGCTTTACACGGGCTGGGACTATTTGCGGGCAGGGCTGCATCACCTGACCCGGGAGGATGCGTGAAGGTCTTGTATTTTGCTTGGGTGCGGGAGCGGGTCGGCAAGGCGGAAGAGCTGATCGACCCACCGCCCGATGTTGTTACGGTTGGCGACCTCATGACGTGGCTGGCGCGCCGCGATGAACAATCGGCCTATGCGTTCGAGAGCGCGAGGGTAATCCGGGCAGCCATCGACCACCGTCATGTGCGCGCGGATGCGGCTATCAAGGGCGCACGCGAAATCGCATTCTTCCCGCCGATGACCGGAGGCTAAGCCGGTAAATGACCGTCACGATCCGCCTGCAACGCGAAAGCATCGATGTCGCCGCGGAAGCGGCGAAGGTGGCGCACGGCGGGCCGGATGTTGGCGCGGCCGTGACCTTCACCGGGATTTGCCGCGGCGATGAAAACGGACAACCGATCGCGGCGCTGACGCTTGAACATTATCCCGGCATGGCCGAAGCCGAGATCGCCCGCCACGTTGAGGAAGCATCCAAACGCTGGCCGTTGCTCGCGGTAACGGTCATTCATCGCCACGGACGGATAACACCGGGTGAGGCCATCGTGCTGGTGGCAACGGCGTCGAGCCATCGCGAAGCGGCTTTTGCCGCCGCCAGCTTTCTAATGGATTATCTCAAGACACGCGCGCCGTTCTGGAAGCAGGTGGAGACGGTCGACGGAACGGCGTGGGTCGATGCCAAGGCGGCTGATGATGCTGCCGCGGAGCGATGGTCCGTACCCTGGACGCGCGCCGGTGTATTAAAGCGTGAATTGTAACGAGAGGTATTCAACCGTGACGCAGGCAACGTTGAAAACTCCGATTCCTGCTCCCGTGCCGTCGGCTTCGTCGCCGCGCCAAAAAGGGCCACGCGTTTTTCTTGACATGGATCAGCAAGAGCTGGACGATGCCTATACGCAGATCAATTTCGCTCCCAATCAGCCGCAGATCGTAGCCCGCTATGCTTCAAACAGCGCGGACATGCGTGCGCGTTTGGGTGAGCCGCAACGTTTGGCCTATGGTGCGGCGGCGATTGAACACCTCGATCTTTACCCCGCGCGCGCTGCGGAATCGCCGATTTGTGTGTTCTTTCACGGCGGCGCATGGCGCACCGGCGATGCCAAAACGCACGCGTTCGCCGCCGAGATGTTTGTCGGGGCCGGCATCCATTTCGCCTCGGTTGATTTCGACAATGTGATCGCGACGAACGGCGATCTTATGCCGATTGCCGATCAAGTGCGCCGAGCGGTCGCCTGGGTTTACAAGAATGCGTCGAGCGTCGGCGCGAACCCGCGGCGGGTTTACGTGGCCGGGCATTCTTCGGGCGCGCATCTTGCCGCTGTGGTGCTGACCACCGATTGGGCCGGTAGTTTCGCGCTGCCGTCGGACATCGTCCGGGGCGGCATCCTGAGTTCCGGCATGTACGACCTTCACCCGGTGCGGCTGTCGGCGCGCTCCGATTACGTGCGGTTCACTGACGCCGCGGTCGAGGCGCTCAGCCCGCAGCGCCATGTCGATCGGCTTACCTGCCCGATCCTCGTCTCGCATGGGACGCTGGAGTTGCCGGAATTTCAGCGGCAGGCGCGCGACTTTGTTGCGGCTGCGAAGGCTGCGGGTAAAACGGCCGAGCTCCTTGTCGCCGAGGGCTACAACCACTTCGAGATATTGGAGACGCTGGCCAATCCTTATGGCTTCTCGGGCCGCGCCGCGCTCAAGATGATAAAGGCCGGCCGCTAGCTAAGTCGGCGATTTCTACTCCGCTGCGAGCGGTGTTGCGTCCTTAAGTTTCGGATTAAGCTCGCAGGCTTCTTCCCAGCTGACCACGTTGAGCGATTTGACGAACTTGCCGACGCCGTCGACCTCGGCGCAGAACAGCCCGAGCTCGATGATTTCTTCATCGCTGAAATGTTTGGCGAGATCGGCGTAAACCTCGTCCTTGTCGATGGCGTGCTCGCCATGCTTGAACAAGTCGGCGTAATGCAGCGCGGCTTTTTCGCGCGCCGTGAAATGCTTGCTGCCGGCATGGTCGAACAGGTCGCCGATCATGTCTTCCGTCAAACCTTCAGCCTTGGCGACGTTCGAACGCACCGTCGAGCAATAGCCGCACTGATGCGCGACCGAAATTTTTATGCGGCACATTTCCTTGAGCTTGTGCGGCAGCACGCCCTGATAAAGCAGCTTGTTCCAATACTCGACCCAGGCGGTGCCGAGCTTGCCGCGCGTCATCACGCTGACCACGCGCGGATCGGGTGCGCCGGTCCGCTTGGCAGATTCGATCAGTTCACGCGCGTGCGGCGTCTTTTCGCCCTCTTCGATGTAACGCAATCGCGGCACTTGCTCGTTCCTTTGCGCTTGTTTTAAAAATCAGTTGGCGAGTTTGCGCAGCCAGACCTTATTATCGTGAAAAGCCGCGCCACCGAACGGCGCCACCGGATCGGCGCCGGTGAGCGAATTGATGCCGCGGCCGTCCGGATAGGCGGAGTTGGGCCACAATGATTTCGCGATGAGCACGCCACGGCGTACGCCGTCGAACAGCCGCGCATGCAGCCGCACGGCGCCCCGGCGATTGCCGAGCTTGATCTCCTCGCCGTCCGCCACCGAAAGCGCCGCCGCGTCTTCCGGATGGATCATGACCGTCGGGCGGCGTTCGCTGGCCAGCGACGTCGGCGTTTCCGTGAAGCTCGAATTGAGGAAACCGCGCGATGGCGAGGTCGCCAGCCGGAACGGATGCTCGGGATCCGCCTCCTCGATCACGTCCCAAT
Source organism: uncultured Alphaproteobacteria bacterium (assembly GCA_963747855.1). Classification (GTDB taxonomy): domain Bacteria; phylum Pseudomonadota; class Alphaproteobacteria; order Rhizobiales; family Xanthobacteraceae; genus BOG-931. Next base: position 181,952 of record CAVVGN010000001.1, on the reverse strand, counting down.
GATCGGGTAACGCCGGAATGGATGGCGCGTCATGCGTCCGGTGCCAGCGGCGGAACGGGACCGCCGGCCAGTCCGGCTTGAACCGGAATTTGCCGTCCGGATAGGTGAAGCCGTTGAGATAGTGCGCGGTCGCGAAGTCCGGCTGGCAGTCGATCCAACGTTTGGCCTCCAGCTCCGCCAGCGTCCCCCATCCGGATTTTTGCAGCGTCGCGTCGATCAGTTCGCGCGGCGTCATCGCAAAACCCGGATGTTCCGCGTTCAGCCGCTTGGCGAGAGCGCAGATCACCTCGTGGTTCGAACGGCATTCGCCGGGCGGCTCGATCAGCTTCGGCCCAAGCAGCAAGTATTGGCTGCCGCCGGCTGAATAGAAGTCGTCATGCTCGACAAACATGGTCGCCGGCAAAACGACATCTGCCATCTTTGCCGTATCGGTCATAAACTGCTCGTGCACGCAGACGAACAAATCGTCGCGGGCAAAGCCGCGCTTCACCACTTCTTGGTCGGGCGCGACCGAAACTGGATTTGTATTTTGGATGAGCATGGCGGTGACCGGCGGGCCGCCGCGCAACGCGTCCTGGTCGCCGGTCAGGATGGCGCCAATGCGCGACTGGTCGAGCATGCGGATCGACGTGTCGCGCAAGTCGGTTCCTTCGATCAGGCTGCCGTCGAGATGGAAAATGCCGCCGTTGTTGTGAAAGGCGCCGCCGCCTTCGTGCTGCCACGCGCCGGTGACAGCGGCGATGCAGCTTGCCGCATGCATATTGATCGCGCCGTTGCGGGAGCGGGAGAAGCCGTAGCCGAGCCGGAAATAGGCGCGTTTGTTCTCGCCGACGAGGCGGGCGAACGCCTCGATCGTTTCGACCGGACAGCCAGTGATGCGCGATGCCCATTCGGGATCGCGGCTTTGCACGTGCTCGGCCAGCTCGCGCGGCGCGTCGGTATAGCGCTCGAGATACTCCCAGTCGGCTTTGCCGTCGCGGAACAGGCAGTGCATGATCGCGCAGGCGAGCGCACCATCGGTTCCGGGCCGGATCAGGACCGGCAGGTCTGCCTGCCGCATGGTTGCATTCATGTAGACGTCGACGACGACGATCTTGGCGTCGCGCTGTTTGCGCGCGCGGGTCGCGTGCGTCATTACGTTGACCTGGGTATTCACCGCGTTGGTGCCCCAGATCACGACCAGGTCGGACTTGGCCATCTCGCGCGGATCGGGGCCGGCAAGTTTGCCGGTGCCGGCGATGAAGCCGGTCCAGGCCGGATTGACGCAGATGGTGGAGAAAAAACCGGAATATTTCTTGGCGTGACGCAAACGGTGGATGCTGTCACGCATCACATAACCCATCGTCCCGGCGTATAGGTAAGGCCACACGGCTTCGGAGCCATGCGCGGCTTCGGCGCGGGCGAATTTTTCGGCGACCAGATCGAGCGCGTCGTCCCAGGAGATTGGCGCGAACGCTCCGCTGTCCTTGGGACCGGTGCGCCGCAGCGGTTGTGTCAGCCGGTCCGGATGATGCACGCGCTCGGCATAGCGCGCGACTTTGGCGCAGATGACGCCGGCCGTGTAGTCGTTGTCGCGTGCGCCGCGCACGCGGCCGATGGTGTTGTTGCCGAAAATCTCGACCTCGAGCGCGCAGGTCGACGGACAATCGTGCGGACAGGCGGAAGCGGCGATGCGCGGACGAACGGCTTGATTCATGTCGACCGCATCCTATCGCGTTTCGCCGCCGGCGAAAACGACGTCGTTGGGGCAGCGACGGGACCGCTCAGCGGAGCGTTACGCCGCCGCCGCCTTGCCCTTCGGCTGCACCTCGGCGGTGTAGTCGCTCATCAACTGCTGGGTGATGCGGCCGGGCGCGAAGGCCCAGTCGGCGATCTGCGAAACGGCGGTCACTTCCGCGGCGGTGCCGGTGATGAAGCACTCGGAGAAGCTCGCAAGCTCTTCCGGCATAATACGACGCTCGATCACCTCGATATTGCGCCGGTTGGCGAGCGCGATCGCGGTCGCGCGCGTGATTCCGGACAGGAAGCAATCGGCGTGCGGAGTGTGGATCTTGCCGTCCTTGATGAAGAAGATATTGGCGCCGGTGCATTCGGCGACCCGGCCCTGCCAGTCGAGCATCATGGCGTCGGCAAAACCCCGGCGCTCGGCGCGATGCTTGGAGATCGTGCAGATCGCGTAAAGACAGGACGCCTTGGCGAGCGCCGGCGCCGTCTTCGGATCGGGCCGGCGGTAATCGGCGAGATCGAGCCGGATGCCTTTCAGGCGCTGCGCCGGATCGAAATAGCTCGGCCATTCCCAGGTCGCGATGGCGAGATGGATTTTATTATTTTGCGCGGAAACGCCGAGTTGCTGGGAGCCGCGCCAGGCGATCGGCCGGACATAAGCATCTTTCTGGTTGTTTTTTTCCAAGACTAGCCGCTTGGCGGCATCAATCTCGGCGACGCTATAGGGGATCTCGAAGTCCATCAGCACGGCCGAGCACTTGAGCCGCTCGGAATGCTCGGTCCCCTTGAAAATCTCGCCGCCATAAGCGCGCTCGCCTTCAAACACCGCACTCGCATAATGCAGCCCGTGCGTGAGCACATTGATCTTGCAGTCGGCGGTGGCAACGAGCTTGCCGTCGAACCAGACCAGGTCGGGACGCTGGTCGAAGGGCACTGCCATTGCATTGCCTCCCTAGGCACATCGATGGCCCGCTCGGTGCCCGATTTTGCCGCGCGTTTCAGGCCTTTGCGCTCGGCTGCGGGCTTTTGCTTCGAAACGAGACTCCCGATATGGTCGCCGCTGTCCCAAAAAGCGCCTTCAGGCGCCCGGCAATCTCGCGCGAGACGGCCTTCAGATGGCGCTTTTGGGGGTATCAATCAAACTAAAATATGTCAATATAGCTGACGTAATGGCTGACATCAGTTTGACGACCTCCAGCAAGCCGCGCGTCCTGGCGTCCGCCGATGATGCGGCCGCCGACAGCCGCGAGCCATGCTGGGACCTCATCGAGCTTTTGTTCTTCGCCTATCGCGACTTTGTCGGCGATCCCGACCAGGTACTCGACCGGCTCGGCTTCGGCCGGGCGCACCATCGCGTGCTGCACTTCGTCAACCGCAATCCCGGCATGAAGGTTGCCGAGCTGCTCGATGTCCTCAAAATCACCAAACAGTCGCTCGGGCGCGTGCTCAAGCAACTGATTGACGAAGGCTACGTCCTGCAAAAGGAAGGCGCAGACGACCGCCGTCAGCGGCTTCTCTATGTCAGCCCGGCGGGCGAAGCGTTGGCGATGAAGCTCGCCGGCCTGCAGACGGCCCGCATTGGGCGTGTGCTCGACGAACTTGGGCCGGGCGGGCGCGAGACGGCGCGGCGTTTTCTCGCCGGGATGATCGGCGCCGAGGATCGCGAACGGGTCCTGCGTATGATTGCGCGCGCCGATCGCGTTCGATCGAACGGCCGAGACTAGTCCACATGACCGCGCTCGCCGCGAATCCGGCCGATGACGCGCCTCATCTGCTCGTCGTTGACGATGATCGCCGCATTCGCGCGCTGTTGTCCCGTTTCCTGGTCGGGGAGGGTTACCGCGTCACGACCGCGGATACCGCGCGCGAGGCGAGAGGCAAACTCGAGGGGCTCAATTTCGATCTTCTCATTCTCGACGTGATGATGCCGGGCGAGAACGGCTTCGATCTCGCCCGCGCCATCCGCGCAGCGTCCGCGGTGCCTATACTGATGCTGACGGCGAGAGACGAGAAGGAAAGTCGCATCAAGGGCCTCGAAATCGGAGCGGACGATTATCTGGCCAAGCCGTTCGAACCGCGCGAACTTTCACTGCGCGTCGCCAGCATCCTGCGGCGTGCGCGGCCGCCAAGTACGCCGCCGGTGGAATCCGTGCGCTTCGGCGAGTTTGTGTTCCACCTGGCGCGCGGAGAATTGCGCCGCGGCGAGGAGGCGATCCGTCTCACCGACCGCGAGCGCGATATGCTGCGCGTGCTCGCCGCCAGCGTCGGCGAGACCGTGCCGCGGCAGGCGTTGGCCGGCAACGGCGAGAGCGTGAGCGAGCGCACGGTCGACGTGCAGGTCAACCGGCTCCGCCGCAAGATCGAACGGGATCCGGCCAATCCGCTGATCGTGCAGACCGTGCGTGGCCTGGGTTACCGGCTGGTGGCGACGCCATGACCAGCTTTGACGACGGTGTCGGACGCCTGCGCAGCGCCGCCAGCCATCTCTTGACCGCGACCAACGTCGGCGCCGCGGCGAATACCATCGCCGCGCCGATCGCCCGCCGCTGGGGCCGCTTCAATCTCTGGTTCAAGACGGTGATGCCGAAAGGGCTGTACCCCCGCGCGCTGCTGATCATCATCATGCCGATGGTAGTGTTGCAGTCGGCGGTCGCTTTCATGTTCGTCGAGCGGCAATGGAGCGTGGTCAATCATTACCTTTCGGCGGCGGTGACGCGCGATATCGCCACCCTGATCGACGTTTATAAGTCCTATCCACAAGCAGCGGATCGCGCGCAGCTGCGCCGTATCGCCCAGGACCGGCTGGGGCTGGTCGTTGATTTTCTGCCCGAGGCCCAGTTGCCGCCGCCCGGGCCGAAGCCGTTTTTCTCGCAGCTGGACGCCACTTTGTCGGACGAGATCCGCCGGCAGATCGGCTTGCCGTTTTGGATCGACACGCTCGGGCGTTCGTCGATCGTCGAGATTCGCATCAAACTTCCCGACACGATCATGCGGGTCATCGCTCGGCGCGCCGACGCTTACGATTCCAGCTCGTGGATCTTCCTGCTGTGGATGCTGGCGACCTCGGTGGTTGTGCTGACCATCGCGATCCTGTTTCTGCGCAATCAGATTCGGCCAATCGTGCGGCTTGCCGATGCCGCCGAAGCATTCGGCAAGGGCCGCGAGGTAACGAATTTCCGTCCGCGCGGCGCGCGCGAAGTCCGGCGCGCGGCCGCCGCTTTTCTGGAAATGAAGACCCGCATCGAGCGGGCGATCGAGCAGCGCACCACCATGCTGGCGGGCGTGTCGCACGACCTGCGCACGATCTTGACGCGCTTTAAGCTCGAGCTGGCGCTGCTCGGCGACGGCCCCGAGGTCGAGGCGATCAAGAAAGACATCGACGAGATGGCCGGCATGCTCGAGGCCTACCTTGCCTTCGCCCGCGGCGACATGGGCGAGCAGTCGGCGCCGACCGATATGACCGCCATGCTGGAAGAGCTCAGAGGTGACAGCGAGCGTCACGGCCATCGGGCGAGCGTCGCATTCCACGGCCAGCCGGAGGTGACGGTGCGGCCCGCCGCGTTCAAGCGCTGCCTGGCGAATCTCGTTTCCAACGCCGGGCGCTTTGCCTCGACGGTGGCGATTACCGGTCACCGCGACCATCGCTGGCTTACCGTTACCGTCGACGACGACGGGCCCGGCATTCCGCCGGCCATGCGCGAGGACGTGTTCAAGCCGTTCCTGCGGCTCGACGACGCCCGCAATCAGGACGAAGGCGGCACAGGGCTCGGGCTTGCCATCGCCCGCGATATTGCGCGCTCGCATGGCGGCGACATCACGCTTGGCGACTCGCCGATAGGCGGATTGCGGGCCAGCGTCCGCGTGCCGGTCTGAACCGATTACTTGCGCTGTAAGTCCGCCGCCGCGCCGGCGAGGATTTCGACCAGGCTCGCTTCGCTGTCCGCGCCGCTCTCCAGGCGCTTGCGGATGGTTTCGCGCAAATGATCGAACGCGGCTTCCACCAGCGGCGGCAGTGAGCGCCGGCTGTCGCGTTCGCCGCGCGCATCGCGGCGCCAGCGGCTGACCCGTTCGCCAATCGCCGTCAGCCGGTCGAGTACCGCGTCGACGACGTCCTGATTGCTCTTGAGGTAAGCGCGGCCGTCTTCGGTGATGGCGTAGAGCTTTTTTGCGCCCTCGGTCGATCCGGTGACGTAGCCCGCTTCTTCGAGGTAGGTCAGCGTCGGATAGACAATGCCGGGGCTCGGCGAATACCAGTCGGAGGTCTTCTCCTCCAACAGCTTGATGATTTCGTAGCCGTGGCGTGGCTGCTCGGCGATGAGCGAAAGCGCGATCAGGCGAAGATCGCCGTGCGCCAGCATGCGTCCGGCGCGCATATCGTCGGGGTCCATGCCCCGGCCGCTGCGTCCTCCCATGCCGTGCCCGAAGCCAAAGCCACCAAATCGGCCATGGCGGCGATGCCTTCCGGCACCCCAATGTTCGCCGTAACTCTCGCAATTTCCACGCATCATTGTTCTCCCGCGTATAAAGATATATCTTTAGATAGCTCACTATAAGATGTAACGCAAGGTATATCGTTCGAGGTCAAAGCTCCGCTTGGTTGCGTCCTCCGGACTAGCGCCCCATCATTCCGCTTGATCCGCACGAGACGAGCCGGCCCAACGATGTTTGCGACCTTCTTTCACGAGCTGAAGCAAGCCGGCGTCCCGGTGACGTTGCGCGAATATTTGACGCTCATGGAGGCGATGGAAAGGGACCTCGCCGGCCGCCGCATCGAGGAGTTCTACTATCTGTCGCGCGCGGCGCTGGTGAAGGACGAGCGCAATCTTGACCGCTTCGATCGCGTTTTCGGCCACGTCTTCAAGGGGCTGGATTTCATCGAGGACGCGCTGACCGCCGAGATTCCGCTCGAGTGGCTCAAGAAGCTGACCGAGAAACACCTCACCGACGAAGAAAAGAAAATGATTGAGGCGTGCGGCGGCCTCGACAAGCTGCTCGAAACATTGCGCCAGCGCCTCGCCGAACAGAAAGAGCGGCATCAGGGCGGAAAAAAGTGGATCGGCACCGCCGGCACGTCGCCATTCGGCGCTTACGGTTACAATCCCGAAGGCGTGCGCATCGGCCAGGACGGCAACCGCAATTTCCGCGCGGCGAAAGTATGGGACAAACGCGAGTTCAAGGATCTCGCCGGCGACGTCGAGCTCGGCACGCGCAACATCAAGATTGCGCTACGGCGCTTGCGCAAATTCGCGCGCACCGGCGCACCGGACGAGCTCGATCTCGACGGCACCATCAAGGGAACCGCGCACAAGGGCTATCTCGACATCCTCATGCGCCCGGAGCGCCACAACACCATCAAAGTGCTGCTGTTCTTCGACATCGGCGGCTCGATGGACTGGCACATCAAGGCGACGGAGGAATTGTTTTCGGCCGCCAAGTCGGAATTCAAGCACATGGTGCATCTCTACTTTCACAATTGCCTGTACGAGAAAGTGTGGAAGGAAAACGCGCGCCGCTGGTCGGAAACGACGCCGACGTGGGATGTGCTGCACACCTATCCGCACGATTACAAGGTAATCTTCGTCGGTGATGCGTCGATGTCGCCCTATGAAATCGTCGCACCTGGCGGCTCGGTCGAGCATTTCAACGAGGAAGCTGGCCAGGTGTGGATGCAGCGGGTGGCCGCGACGTATCCGTCCTGCGTCTGGCTCAATCCCGTGCCGGAGCGAGAATGGGAGATGACCGCTTCGATCAAGATGATGCGCCAGGTTCTCGGCGGGCGCATGTATCCGCTGACGCTCGAGGGTCTCGACGCTGCAATGCGCGAGTTGGGGCGGTAAGCATATCCCTTGAACGGAGGTTCTCATGACGGCGGAAACGACAACTGTCCTGCCCGGAATCGTCATTGTGCGCGAAACGCGGCGCGGGACATTCCAGCAGGAAATTATCTCCGGCGCCCACCGTTTGCTTGCCGACGAACCCAAAAATGTTGGCGGACTCGACAGCGGTCTGGGGCCTTACGATCTTTTGCTCGCCGCGCTCGGGGCGTGCACGTCGATGACGCTGCGCCTTTATGCCGATCAAAAGAAGTTACCGCTCAAGCGGGTCGAGATCCGGTTGCGGCATGACAGGATCTATGCCGTCGACTGCGCCGAATGCGAAACCGAGGAAGGACAGATCGACCACATCGAGCGGGTGATTGCGCTGGAGGGCGACCTTACCGCCGCGCAGCGCGCGCGGTTGATGGAAATCGCCGACAAGTGTCCGGTGCATCGCACGCTGACGTCGGAGGTCGATATCCGCACTGTGGAGTGGCCGCCGGGCTCGGTCTAGACCGCGGCCTTCTGCACGCGGCTCCTTGCCGCGGCAATGACTTCCGGAATCGCCGCATCGTTGCCCGGCGCCATGACGTGCACGCCGGCGATGCCGGGAATGGTGGCAAGCTCCTCGATCAGCTCGACGCAGATGCGGATGCCTTCGCCTGCCGGATCGGCCGCCTTTTCCATGCGCGCGATCATCGCGTCGGGGATAATGGTGCCGAACAGGTGGGATTTCATCCATTGCGCCGACTTCGCCGAGCGGAGCGGATTGACGCCGACGATCATGGCGAGCTGCTTGGTCAGGCCGGTGCGCGCGAGCGCGTCGCAATAGCGGCGCAGCAGCGCCGCATCCATGCAGAATTGGGTTTGCACGAATTGCGCGCCGGCGGCGGCTTTGGCCTGCAGGCCGCTCGGCTTCCAGTCCGCAGGCGGATCGATCGGCATGTCGGCGGCGCCGATGAAGAACTCCGCCTTGCCGGCAACCTCGCGCCCGGTCGGCAGCTTGCCCTCGTCGCGCAATTGCCGAGCGGTCGACAGCAGCGTCCGCGAATTGACGTCGAATACCGGCTTGGTGTCGGGCTGATCGCCCGCCTTCGGGTCGTCGCCGGTCAGCACCAGGATATTGCGGATGCCGAGCGCGGCGGCCCCCATCAGCTCGCTCTGCAAGGCAATGCGGTTTTTGTCGCGGCAGGTAATCTGCAGGATCGGCTCGATTCCCGCGCCGAGCAGGATGGCCGACGCGGCGAGTGCGCTCATATGGGAGCGGGCGCCGGCGCCATCGGTCAGATTGACCGCGTCGGCGAGACCCCGCAGTGGCGTCGCCTTGCGCCGCAGGTCCTGCGCGTCGCAGGACACCGGCGGGGCGACTTCGGCGGTCATGACGAAACGGCCGGCCCGCAACCGCTCGGCCAGGCTGGGGGGAAGGGGGCTAATTGCATCAAGCATGGAAGAACTCGCGGGCACCGGGAGACTGATGCGCTTATATGGTTTGCGGACCTCCCGCAATTGCGTGTTCGGTCCCGTACCGCTAGAGAGTTGCGGCAAATGAGCGGCGTCAACGACATCCGGTCGAACTTCCTCGCCTTTTTCGCGCGCGAAGGGCACGAAATCGTGTCCTCGTCTCCGCTGGTGCCGCGCAACGATCCGACCTTGATGTTCACCAACGCCGGCATGGTGCAATTCAAGAATGTCTTCACCGGCCTGGAAAAGCGTCCCTATAGCCGCGCCACCACCGCGCAGAAATGCGTTCGCGCCGGCGGCAAGCACAACGATCTCGACAACGTCGGTTACACCGCGCGCCACCACACGTTTTTCGAGATGCTCGGCAATTTCTCGTTTGGCGACTACTTTAAGGAGCGCGCCATCGAGCTTGCCTGGAAGCTGGTGACGAAAGAATACGGCGTCCCCGCCGACAAGCTTTTGATCACCGTTTATATCGACGACGATGACGCGTTCAAGCTCTGGAAAAAAATCGCCGGTTTGCCGGAACGAAAGTTACTGCGCATCGCTGGCGGCGACAATTTCTGGAGCATGGGTGACACCGGTCCGTGCGGTCCCTGCGCTGAGATTTTCTACGACCACGGCGACCACATCCCGGGCGGGCCGCCCGGCAGTCCGGATGCGGGCGGCGACCGGTTTGTCGAAATCTGGAATTTGGTTTTCATGCAATATGAGCAGCTCGCCGGCGGCAAGCGCGTCGACCTGCCGCGGCCGTCGATTGATACCGGCATGGGCATCGAACGCATGGCCGCAGTGCTGCAAGGCACCCATGACAATTACAAGATCGACCTGTTCGGCGCGCTGATCGAGGCCATCGCCGACCTCACCGGTGTCGATCCGGAAGGCGAACGCAAGGCGTCGCACCGCGTGATCGCCGACCATTTGCGCGCCAGCGCCTTTCTGATCGCCGACGGCGTGCTGCCGTCGAATGAAGGGCGCGGCTACGTGCTCCGCCGCATCATGCGGCGCGCCATGCGGCACGCCGAACTGCTCGGCGCCAAGGATCCGCTCATGTGGCGGCTCGTGCCGGTGCTGGTGCGGGAGATGGGGCAAGCTTATCCGGAGCTGCATCGCGCCGAGGGCTTGATCACCGAGACGCTCAGGCTCGAGGAAATCCGTTTCCGCAAGACGCTGGAGCGGGGTCTTGCGATCCTCGAAGAGCAAAGCGGAAAATTGAAAAGCGGCGACATGTTCGATGGCGTGACTGCATTCACGCTGTACGATACCTTTGGTTTTCCGCTCGATCTTACCGAGGACGCGCTCAGGGCACGCGGTATCGGCGTCGACATCGCTTCCTTCACCGATGCAATGGAGGAGCAGCGCAAGAAGGCCCGCGCTTCGTGGGCGGGTTCGGGCGAGGCCGCCGACGAGACCGTGTGGTTTGGGTTGCGCGAAAAATCCGGCGGCACCGATTTCCTCGGTTATGAAACCGAAACCGCGGCCGGCGTCGTCGTTGCGCTGGTACGTGATGCCAAGGAAGTGGCGGAGCTCAAAAAGGGTGAGTCAGGCGCGGTCGTCCTCAACCAGACGCCGTTCTACGCCGAATCCGGCGGGCAGACCGGCGACAGCGGGGTGATGACCGGCGACGGCGTTCGCTTCGCCGTCACCGACACGCAGAAGCGCGCGCGCGATTTGTTCGTGCATTTTGGCACGGTCGAGGATGGCACGCTCAGGGCAGGCGCCGCGCTCGATCTGAAGGTCGAGCACGCCCGGCGCAGCGCCATCAGAAAAAATCATTCGGCGACGCACCTTTTGCACGAGGCGCTGCGTCAGGTGCTCGGCGATCATGTCGCGCAAAAGGGATCGCTGGTGGCGCCCGATCGGCTGCGTTTCGATTTCTCGCATCCAAAGCCGATGACCGAGGCGGAGATCGAGCGCGTTGAGGACATCGCCAATGACGTGGTATTGCAGAACGCGCCCGTGATCACGCGGCTGTTGAGCCGCGACGACGCCATTGCCTCCGGGGCGCGCGCGCTGTTCGGCGAAAAATATGGCGACGAGGTGCGTGTCGTCGCCATGGGTGAAGGCGGCGGCAACACGATGGGCTGGTCGGTCGAATTGTGCGGCGGCACGCACGTCAGCCGCACAGGCGACATCGGCCTCATTTCCGTCGTCGGCGAATTCGCCGTCGGCTCGGGCGTTCGCCGCATCGAGGCGCTGACCGCCCGGACGGCACGCGCCAACGCCAATAATTTCGCGCGCCTTGTCAAAACGACCGCGTCTGAATTGCGCGTACCGGTTGACGAAGTGCCGGCGCGGATCACTGCGCTGATCGACGAACGCAAGAGGCTTGAACGCGAGTTGTCCGAAGCGAAGAAAAAACTCGCCATGGGCGGCGGTTCAACCGCTGACGGGGACGAAGGCGTGGAGAACGTCGCCGGCGTCAAGGTGATGGCGAGAACGCTCAGCGGCGTCGATGCCAAGGATTTGCGCAGCCTCGCCGACGAAGGAAAGAAGAAGCTTGGCTCCGGCATTGTGATCCTGGTCGCCAACGATCCAGAAGGGAAAGCTGCGCTGGTCGTCGGCGTTACTGGCGACCTGACTGGCGCCAACAATGCGGTGCAAATGGTGCAGGCGGGCGTCGCCGAGTTGGGTGGCAAGGGCGGCGGCGGACGCCCGGATATGGCGCAAGGCGGCGGTCCGAATGGAGCCGCCGCCCAGGCGGCGCTTAGCGCCATCAAGAAACTGGTCAAGCCCGTCGCGTCCGCGGGGGCTTGACAGCTTTTACTAAATCTCGACGACCATTCCGTCGGCGGCGGTCTCAAACGGAACTTCGGCGCGGCGCGCCAGCATGTCATCGCCCATATGCGTCAAAATAAGCCGCTTCGGACGAATTTGGTTGAGGTGGCGCTCAAGCGACGACAACGCCATATGCGTCTTCACCGGCTTGTCGCGCGTGAATGCCTCGCAGATGAAAAGATCCGCTTGGTAGCCGACGTCGATGACCGCATCGGTCCATTCGGTGTCGCCGGAATAAGCGATGACCTTGCCTTCCGCCTCGAATTCTGAATCCCAGGCAAGGACCGGCGCGATCGTCGTGCTTTACGTGAAACGGCGTCAGCCGCAATTCGCCGACGTCGTTTCGCTTGCCGATTTCCAGCTCTTTAAGCTGCAGCGGAAATTTCAATTCCAGATCGTTTGTGCCGGGGAAGCCGACATCCATAATCTCACCGAGACGCGTTTTGAGGTTCGGCGGCCCGACAATGGTCAGGGCGCGTTCCCGCTTAAGCACATAGTTTGCCTCGAGCAGAAAGAATGGAATGCCGCCGACGTGATCGCCGTGGAAGTGCGTGAGGAAGATGCTGCCGATGTCGTTGCGCTTGATCCCAAGCTTGTGCATCGCAACGACCGATGTCGCACCACAGTCGATCAGAACGTTGAAATTGCGCCCGACCAGATGGAAGCAGGTATTGAATCGTCCGCCCGAACCGAAGGCATCGCCGCACCCGACGAATTGCAATTGCATGAACGGTCCCCAGGGACGTGTAGATTTGATGCGGATGTTGTTTGCGGCCGGCTGTCAATCTGCTGCCGCCTGGCGGATGAGTCAGTGACGCAAGTCACATTGCCGGACGTATTGATAGCGTGCCAGAGCCTGCCCAAATAATTGTTCCCGCATGGTTGTTTGCCTTTACCTTTTTTCACCCTATAGGGTTCAATCTGGTTATGGAAGCGGTGCGTCCGGTTATGCGACGATCAAAACATAACCCGGCGCAACCTGCCATGCGGACGGGTTAGTCTGGGGGAATGTGGGTGTTTGTCAGTTCGTATCGCTTCGGCGGGTTCGCGGTATTGATGATGGTGCTCGGCCTTGGCGGCTGCGCCAACAATGATTTCGACACCAGCGGCGCCTGGTTTTCGAAGCCGCTTGACGTGTTCGGCAACAAAAGCCGCTACGTCTATTCCAGTCTCTCGGACAACACCTCGCAGCAGCGTCCGATCACGGCAAATGACCTGGTCGACGCCAGTGGTGCGTGTCCGGCGGCACCGGCGCTGCCGGCGCCGCCAGGGCCCGCGCCTGCCGCGCCGCAACAGCCGCCAAGCGCGGCCGGCGGGACACAACTTTCGGCTGAGGTCGCCTCGCTGATTGGCGGCGGTGTCGCTATCGGCATGAGCGAATGCGACGTCGTGGGCCGTCTGGGCCGGGCAACGGCCGTCAATCTCGGCAAGACGCCGAACGGAGATCGAAGCGCTGTGCTCACTTACAGCAGCGGGCCGCGACCAGGTGTCTATCGTTTTGCGGGCGGGCGGTTGACCGAGATGGACCGCGTCGAGGTGCCGGCGCTGCCGCCTGAACCGGCAAAGAAAAAGATTGCAAAGAAAAAGCCGGGAAAACCGAAAGACCCATCGAGCGCGGCCGATAAGAGCTGAATGCTGCATAGTTCTCCGACTGCGCGCCGCTTGCCCGGATGACAAGCGGCGGCTATAAGCCGCGAACTTTCGCTCAATTCGAAAATCCCGAAGGATGTTTTTGATGGCGGTCGAGCGCACGTTTTCGATCATCAAGCCCGATGCCACGGCGCGCAACCTTACCGGCGCGATCAACGCGATGATCGAAAAGGCGGGACTGCGCATAATCGCGCAGAAGCGAGTTCTTGATCAGCCGCGCGCAAGCCGAAACTTTTTACGGCGTGCACCGCGAGCGGCCGTTCTTTGGCGAGTTGGTAGATTTTATGACGTCCGGTCCGGTGGTGGTCCAAGTTCTCGAAGGGGAGAATGCAATCGCCGCGTATCGCGACCTAATGGGGGCGACCGATCCGGCGAAGGCGGCTCCGAATACGATCCGCAAGGCGTTCGCACGGTCAATCGGTGAAAACTCGGTGCACGGCTCCGACGCGGCCGAGACCGCGCAAAAAGAGATCGCGCAGTTCTTCTCCGCCAACGAAATTGTCTGTTGAAAAAATTCTGGAGCTTCCGGCGCGTCGGGGTCGCCGATCGCCACGTTCAGGGTGACGCTCCATCAACGCGGAGTTTCCGCGACCGCTTGAAGTCGCTCCTCGACGGCATGACGCAGCCATGCTTGCGCCGCATTTGTCGGTTTGTTTTTACGTGCAATCGGATTTTGGTCTTCCGGCCGGTGCTGTCATTGACGAACCTCGGCGATAAGATCGTTTCGGACTTTTCCCAAAATCTGGCTTGTGGCGCGGAGCGGCCGCCCGCACCGCTGCGTGCGGTGGCAGCCGAGCGTCTTGGCCGCATCTGGGAATGACTGAGGAGACAGACGATGCAGAAGGGCACCGTCAAATGGTTCAATCCAACGAAGGGCTACGGGTTCATCAAACCGGCAGGCGGAGACAAGGATGTGTTTGTCCACATTTCCGCCGTCGAGCGCGCCGGCCTGCGTACGCTCAATGAAGGCCAGGAGATCGAGTACGAACTCGTGACCAACCGCGGCCGCACATCCGCTGAGAATCTCAAAGTGGCTTGAGCGGACTGCGCGGAACATCCGGATCCTGTAGCCCCCGGCTTCGTGGCGGGGGTTTGCTTTTAGCCCGTCTCTTTCTTGCTGCCTGCTGCAGTTAGAGCGACTTTGCCTTCCGCTAGCTTGCGCAATGCGCGGGGGTAGATCCGGTGCTCGATTTCAAGCACGCGCGCGGCTAGTGTCGCTTCCGTGTCGTTTTCGTTCACCGCCAGCGATTCTTGTGCGACGATCGGTCCCGCATCCATTTCCGGCACGACGAAGTGAACGGTCGCACCGTGCCGCTGCACGCCGGCTTCGAGCGCGCGCCGGTGCGTGTGCAGTCCCTTGAACTGAGGCAGCAGCGCCGGATGGATGTTGAGCATTCGGCCGCGCCAGCGCGCGACGAACCAGGGCGATAAAAGACGCATGAAGCCGGCGAGACACACAAGATCGATCCTGAAGTCCTGAAACTCGGCGTCCAGCGCGTGTTCGAAGGCCACGCGGTCCTCGCCGAACGGAGCGTGATCGACCACCGCCGTGGGGACACCCGCTTCGCGGGCGCGCTCAAGCCCGGGCGCATCGGGACGATTGGAAACAACCAGCGCAATCTCGGCGGGATACTCGTCGGCTTTGGCCGCTTCGATCAGAGCAGTCATGTTCGAGCCGCGGCCGGAAATGAGAATAGCGGCCCGCTTGCGGCTCATGGAGTTCGCCAGGAAAGATCGAGATGCCCGCTAAATTTCACCCGCATGTCGCCGTCGGAGGTGACGATTTCGCCGAGCGGTGTTGCGGTTTCGCCGTTTTCTGCGAAGCGCTCAATCGCCGCGGCGGATTGTTTCGAATCCAGCACGACAATCATGCCGATTCCGCAATTGAACGTGCGCAGCATTTCCTGTTCGGCGACTTGGCCCGAGGCGGCGAGCCATTTGAAAACCGGAAGGACGGGAACGCGCTCCAGATCGAGAGCTGCGCACAAGCCGCGCGGCATGACGCGAGGAATATTTTCGGTGAATCCGCCGCCGGTGATGTGAGCGAGCGCCTTGACGGCTTTGGTCCCGCGGATTGCGGCGAGACACGCCCGCACATAAAGGCGGGTCGGGGTGAGTAAGGCTTCACCGAGACTGCGCGAGGGGTCAAACGGCGCGGGCGCGTCCCAGCCGACCCCGGAAGTGCTTACGATCTTGCGCACCAACGAAAAACCGTTCGCGTGCACGCCGGATGAGGCCAGCCCGATCACGAGATCACCAGGGGCGATATCGCGCCTCGGCAAAAGATCGGCGCGATTGACCGCGCCGACGGCGAAGCCGGCAAGGTCATAATCGCCATGTTGATACATCCCGGGCATTTCGGCGGTCTCGCCGCCGATCAAGGCGCAGTCCGTCTCGCGGCATGCGGATGCGATGCCGGACACGACATTCGCGCCGACCTGCGGATCGAGCTTGCCGCAGGCGAAATAGTCGAGGAAGAACAGCGGTTCCGCTCCCTGCACCACCAGGTCGTTCACCGACATGGCGACGAGATCGATGCCGATGGTGTCGTGGCGTGAGGTCTCTACCGCGATCTTGACCTTGGTGCCGACGCCGTCGGTCGCGGCAACGAGGAGCGGATCGGAGAAACCGGCCGCCTTCAAATCGAAAAGGCCGCCAAAGCCGCCGATTTCCGCATCTGCACCCGCGCGCGCGGTCTTGCGCAGAAACGGCTTTATCAATTCCACCATGCGGTTGCCGGCATCGATATCGACGCCGGCGGCCGCGTAGCGAGCCTCTTTCACGGACGCACCAATTGCCGATGGCTCCATGCCCGCAGAAGGGCGGTTTCGCGCCTCCTACGTCGGAATCGCCGGGTGCGCAAGCGCGCGTAGCGGCTATATAATGGAACTTGGAGCCGGGGCCGGTTTTGAGTATTCCAAACCTCATAACATTGGGGCGCATTATCTTGGTGCCGATCGTCGTCTGGGCGATCACGTCAGGCGAAATGCGCGTGGCTTTTTTTCTGTTTGTGGCTGCCGGCATCAGCGACGCCGTGGATGGCTTTCTCGCCAAGCGTTTCCACATGGCGAGTGAACTTGGCGCCTATATCGATCCGTTGGCCGACAAAGCGTTAATTGTTTCGATCTACGTCGCGCTCGGAATTGCCGGCGGCTTGCCGATATCGCTGGTTATTCTCGTGGTTTCGCGCGACATCATGATTATTGCCGGCTTCATGCTTTCCTGGGTGGTGGGGAAGCCAATGCCAATCAAGCCGCTGCCGGTTTCGAAAGCGAATACGTTGGCGCAAATCTTGCTCGCCGTGGTGGTTCTGGCGGAGCATGGGTTTGGTTTCAATGCCGCTCCAGTGTCGGCAATCTTGGTTGGTTTGGTGGTTGTCTTGACCTTGATCTCAATCGCCTTCTATCTCGCCGATTGGCTGCGCCACATGAATTCGCTGGGGGCGGGCCACTAATTGCCGCCGGCAAGGGATACGTGCCATGCGGTTCGAGCGGCATTTTGTCTTTTGGATCGCCGCCTTGCTGGTCTTTGCCGGGCTGCTCTACCTTTTGCATCACATTCTCTTGCCGTTCGTCGCCGGCGCCGCGCTCGCTTACTTGCTGGATCCGCTGGCAAACCGGCTGACCAAGCGCGGGTTGAGCCGGCTGTTGGCCGCGCTTGTGATCCTCGCTGGCTTTGTCGTCGTGTTCGCCGGACTGTTCGTGCTCATCGCGCCGCTCTTGGCTAACCAGTTCGCCAGCTTCGCCCAACACGTGCCGGGCTATGTGCAGCATTTGCAGGCCGTTTTGAACGATCCGAGCCATCCCTGGATCCAGCACCTGGTCGGCGGCGTCGGTGGCAGCGAGAATCCGGTCGGAACTCTGGTCAACAAGTTGATCGATTATTTGACGGCTGTGTTACCCACCTTGCTGACCAAGGGCGAGGCGCTGTTGTCGATCTTCTCGCTGTTGGTCATCACGCCAGTCGTCGCGTTCTATTTTCTCCTGGACTGGGACCGCGTCGTCAACGCGTTCGACCAACTGATTCCGTTGCCGCACCGCGAGACCGTTCGCGGCCTGGTTCGTGAAATCAACACCGCGATCTCCGGCTACTTGCACGGTCAGCTTACTGTTTGCGTCATCCTCGGCGGCTACTACGCTTTGGGCCTTTCGCTTGCCGGATTAAGCTTCGGGCTGTTGATCGGCGCCGTTTCGGGCTTTCTCACCTTCGTTCCCTACGTCGGATCGCTGACCGCACTCGTCGTTTCTTTCGGTGTGGCGCTGGCGCAGTTTTTTCCTGACTGGACGCGCATCGTGATCGTCGTCGGGGTCGTGCTCATCGGCCAATTCCTGGAAGGCAACGTATTGTCGCCGAAGCTTGTCGGCGAAAGTATCGGCCTGCATCCGGTCTGGCTCATTTTCGCGCTGCTGGCATCCGGCTATTTGTTCGGATTCGTCGGTCTGCTGCTTGCCGTGCCGCTCGCGGCCGCAATCGGCGTGCTCACGCGGTTCGCGATCCGGCGCTACCGCGCAAGTCCTATCTATACCGGAGAGCGGACCAGTTGAGTTACGTGGCTCATCACCCGCACCAGCTCGCGCTCGCGCTCGATCACGCCGAGAGCTTTGCGCGCGAGAATTTTCTGTCCGGACCGTGCAACGAAAAGGCGCTTGCGCTGGTGGATTGCTGGCCGGATTGGCCGGCGAACGCGGTCGCGCTGGTGGGGCCGGAGGGCTCCGGCAAAACCCATCTGGCGATGATGTGGGCGGCTGTGGCGGGCGCCCGCGTGATTACGGGGCGCGCGCTCGGCGAAGCCGAGGTTCCGTCCGCGCTCGCCACCGGCGCGCTGGTGGTCGAGGATGCGGCGACGAGAACCGACGACCGGGCACTGTTTCATCTCATCAATCTTGCGCGTGAGGAAAAAGCCTTCCTGCTGCTCACGTCGCAGACGATGCCAGCAAGCTGGCCGACGGTGATTCCCGACCTCGTCTCGCGACTGCGCGCGCTGCCGGTCGCGTTATTGCATGCGCCCGACGATGCGATGTTGCGCGCCGTGCTTGTCAAGCTGGCCGCCGACCGGCAACTCGTGCTCGACGAAAGTGTGGTTGGGTACGTGTCCACACATATCGAGCGCTCGTTTGCCGCGGCGCGCGCGGCTGTAGCGACCCTCGACAATGAGGCGCTGCGGCAGCGGCGGCCGGCTACCCGCGCGCTCGCCGCCGAGTTGTTCCGCGGCCGAGGCCTCGGTTTGCCGGGGAGTCCAGCGCTTTCGTAACGATCTCGCCCAGCGCGGTGAAATCGCGCTTGCGCGGCGATGTGCGTCGCCAGGCCAGTCCGATTGTGCGGGCAGGTTGCGGTTCGACGAAGCGCAACAGCTTGACGCGGCTGTCGCGTGCTTCCAATTCGGCCGCGACTTCCGGCAACAATGTCACGCCGTATCCGTTCGCAACCATTTGCACGACGGTTGCCAGCGAAGTCGCCGCTAGGCTCGCCCGCGCGTCGTTGTTGGCGGTGCCGCAAAACGCGAGCGCCTGATCTCGCAGGCAATGACCTTCCTCCAGCAGAATGAGCCGGCGCTGGTCGAAATCCTCAACGCCGACCCGCCGGAGCATCGGCAACGGATCGGCGGCCGGCACTGCCAGCATGAAGCGGTCGTCGAACAAGGGCAGCGTTTCCAGGTCAGGATCATCGACCGGCAACGCCAGCATGACCGTGTCGAGTTCGCCGCCAGTGAGTTCCGCAAGCAGCGTCTTGGTTTGGGTTTCCCGCACCTCCAGACGCAACAGAGGGTAAGATTTTTGCAGCCGCGGCAGCGCGCGTGGCAACACGTAAGGCGCCAAAGTGGGAATGATTCCGAGACAAAGCTTGCCGGTCAGGACATCGCGGTGACGGACAAAGTCGATCAGGTCGCGGGTCGCGGCGAGAATATGCTCGGCACGTTGCGCCACCTCTGCGCCGGTTTCCGTCAACGCGATTTCGCCTGCGCGCCGCTCCACCAATTCTGCCCCAATCTCGCGCTCAAGTTCGCGCACTTGCATGGAAAGGGCAGGCTGACTGACAGCGCAATCCTCCGCTGCCCGGCCGAAATGCCGATGGCGCGCGAGCGAAGCCAAATAGCGCAACTGGCGCAAAGTGATCACGTCGATAAGCTAAGCTTATCAGTACCACCAAGCAATACGATTAGACCTGATGAGCGGAAGAGCCTAGATAGCTACCAGCCCCCATACGGTTAAAGAACGCGAACGGAGAGAAACATGGACGCCAAGACTGATGACAAGAGCGCCGGCAAGTGCCCGGTGTTGCACGGCCCGTCGAATCGCGACTGGTGGCCGGAGTCATCGAGCATCGAGATGCTGCATCGAAACTCGTCGCTGTCCGATCCGATGGGCAATGACTTCGACTACGCCAAGGAGTTCAAGAGCCTCGACCTCAACGCGGTGATCAAGGACCTGACGGCCCTGATGACGATTTCGCAGGATTGGTGGCCGGCCGACTTCGGCCATTACGGCGGTCTGATGATCCGCATGGCGTGGCACAGCGCGGGCACCTACCGCATCACCGACGGCCGCGGCGGCGCTGGCGCCGGGCAGCAGCGCTTCGCGCCGCTGAACTCTTGGCCCGACAATGCCAACCTCGACAAGGCACGCCGGTTGTTGTGGCCGATCAAGCAGAAATACGGGCGGAAAATCTCCTGGGCCGACCTGATGATCCTCGCCGGCAACGTCGCTCTCGAATCGATGGGCTTCAAGACATTCGGTTTCGCCGGCGGCCGCGACGATGTGTGGGAGCCTGAGGAACTCTACTGGGGTCCCGAGGGTACCTGGCTGGGCGATGAACGCTACAGCGGCGAACGCCAGCTTGCGGAGCCGCTCGGCGCCGTGCAGATGGGCCTCATTTACGTCAATCCGGAAGGGCCGAACGGCAATCCCGACCCGGTCGCTGCGGCGAAGGACATTCGCGAGACGTTTTTCCGCATGGCGATGAACGATGAAGAGACCGTCGCGCTGATCGCCGGCGGCCACTCCTTCGGCAAAACCCACGGCGCCGGCGATCCGTCGCTGATCGGTCCGGAACCGGAAGGCAGCGCTATCGAGGATCAGGGCCTCGGCTGGAAGAGCAGGCATGGCACGGGCGTCGGCGCCGACGCCATCACCGGCGGTCCGGAAGTCACCTGGACGCAGACGCCGACCAAATGGAGCAACCTCTTTTTCAAGAACCTGTTCGAAAACGAATGGGAACTGACCAAAAGCCCGGCCGGCGCGAAACAATGGAAGGCAAAAGGAGCGGCCGCCACCATCCCGGACGCTTTCGACAAGTCGAAGAAGCACGTGCCGACCATGCTGACCACGGATCTGTCGCTGCGGATGGATCCGGCCTACGAGAAAATCTCGCGGCGTTTCTACGAGCATCCGGACGAATTCGCGGACGCGTTTGCCCGCGCGTGGTTCAAGCTCACGCATCGCGACATGGGCCCGATCGCGCGCTACCTCGGCCCGCTCGTGCCGAAGGAAACGCTGATCTGGCAAGACCCGATCCCTGCGGTGAGTCACCCGCTGATTGGGGAGCAGGACATAGCCGCGCTGAAGGCAAAGATCCTGTCTTCCGGACTGACAGTGTCGCAGGTCGTCTCGACTGCCTGGGCGTCGGCGTCGACGTTCCGCGGCTCCGACAAGCGCGGCGGCGCGAATGGCGCACGCATCCGCCTGAGCCCGCAAAAGGACTGGGAGGTCAACCAACCGGCGCAACTCAAGACGGTGCTGGCGAAGTTCGAAGCGATACGAAAGGTGTTTGGCAAGGGTTCGCTCGCCGACCTGATCGTTCTTGGCGGCTGTGCGGCGATTGAAAAGGCTGCCAAGGACGCCGGCGTCGACGTGAAGGTTCCCTTCACGCCGGGACGCGCGGATGCCTCACAGGAGCAGACCGACGTCGAATTCTTCGCGCCGCTCGAGCCGCGGGCCGACGGCTTCCGCAATTACATCAGCAGCAAGCGGCAGTTCATGCAGCCCGAAGAAGCGCTGGTGGACCGGGCGGCCTTGTTGGGGCTGACGGGGCCGGAGATGACGGTTCTCGTCGGCGGCCTGCGGGTGCTAGGCGCCAATGTGGGAGGCTCCAGGCATGGCGTCTTCACCAGCAAGCCCGGCACGCTGACGAATGATTTCTTCGTCAATCTACTCGACATGAGCACGGAGTGGCAGCCGCCCAACGCTGAAGGGGTGTACGAGGGCCGTGACCGCAAGACCAAATCGGTCAAGTGGACCGGCACCCGCGTCGACCTGATCTTCGGTTCGCACTCCCAACTCCGCGCCTTCGCGGAAGTCTATGGCAGCAGCGACTCGAAGGAGAAGTTTGTAAAAGACTTCGCGAAGGCGTGGACTAAGGTGATGAACGCCGATCGGTTCGATCTCGCCTGACCGTGGCGGTAAG
This sequence comes from uncultured Alphaproteobacteria bacterium, assembly GCA_963747855.1. Lineage (GTDB taxonomy): Bacteria > Pseudomonadota > Alphaproteobacteria > Rhizobiales > Xanthobacteraceae > BOG-931. Next base: position 160,122 of record CAVVGN010000001.1, on the reverse strand, counting down.
GACTTAGCGTGGAAACGGCCGGGATCATCATGTCCCGGCCGTTTTGTTTGGCGCGTCTACGCGTCGGTTTTGGGCAGCTTTTCGGCGATGCCGAGGCTGTCGGCCCGGCGGCGCATCTCCGCCCAAATCTCGTCGGAAGCAATGCCCGCGCGCCGCCACAGCACGGCGAGGTGATACAGGAGATCGGCGCTCTCGCGCACAATGCCGTTTTTATCGTGCTTGACGGTCGCCAAGGCGACCTCACCCGCTTCTTCGATCACTTTTTGCGCCACTTTGCGCGTGCTGGAGGCGAGGAGCCGCGCCGTGCGCGGATGTTCTTCAGCGGAAATAGCCGCCAGCGCGACGTAGAGCCGGTCGAGTTCATTGCCGTCGGTTTCGGACGGCATGATGCCCGCGACGTCCGTATCCGTTACAAAGAGTGCCGGCGCGGCGTGCCGGCGATTGGCTTTCACGAGTTCTTGCGCTCATCGCTCACTTCCTTACCGCGCTTGCAGTCTCGGCGTGAGCGTTGGAAAGAGATCGCTATCCGTGATCGCTTGCCATCGCGCAGCGGTCGATGCCGCGCCCGGTTTCGATGTTTGGCGGCGGCGCCGGCACGAAAGCGCTCGTTACGGCACCACCGAAGTTGCTACTGCCCATGGCTCTGAACGGGGTCAAAGATCGTCGGCTTCTGTTCCCGCCGGACCCCGCGCACATAGGCTTCGGGGCCCACATCGTCAAGCATTAACCGGCTGTAACCCATTGATCTCGAAAGCCCCTGAGGCTTTCAGCCCACCGGCATTGCGGCTATTGCCGGGGAAGGCTTGACGGAGCGATAGCCTGCCGCGTTATCTCATTCCGGGGCGTCATAGAATCGTTACCGAGGACGGCGAGGGTGACGGCGGCGGAACCAGGAGTAGCCATGGCCGATCGTGGCCAAGCCACGGCCGTTGCAGTCGAACGCGGCCACGCGCGGCGGCTTGTTGCACCCGTGCGGCTGGCCAAGCCGGGTGAAAGCCACGCGGCGTCTGAACTGGCCTCGAGCCCAGAGCGTTTCATCAACCGGGAATTATCCTGGCTTAATTTCAATCGCCGCGTGCTCGAGGAATCCGCCAATCGCGAGCACCCTTTGCTGGAGAGGTTGAAGTTCCTGTCGATTTCGGCAAACAACCTCGATGAATTCTTTATGGTGCGCGTCGCCGGCCTTCGTGCGCAGGTGCGCGCCGGCATCGGCAGCAAAAGTCCCGAAGGATTGACGCCGGCGGAGCAGTTGACGCGCATTGCCGAAGCCGTAGTGCTGCTGGTTGAAGATCAGCAGGCGCAGTGGCTCGAATTGCGCGCGGCGCTGGCTCAGGCCGGTATCGTTCTGATCGATGGCCCGGACGTCGCCAAGTCCGAAAAGCCGTGGTTGGAAGATTATTTTCTTTCGCACATCTTTCCGCTGCTGACTCCGCTCGCCGTCGATCCGGCGCACCCGTTTCCGTTCATTCCCAATCTCGGCTTTTCGATCGCCTTGCAGCTTGCGCGAGCCAAGGACGGCAAGGCGATGAACGCGCTCATCCGCATGCCCAACCGGATCGAGCGTTTCGTGCGGCTGCCGCAGGCCGGCGATGGCGGCCAGGCGCGGCTGATTTCGGTCGAAGGCGCGACCAGCCTGTTCATCGGCAAGTTGTTTCCCGGTTATACCGTCAAGGGCGTGGGCGCATTCCGCGTCATTCGCGATTCCGAACTTGAAATCCTCGAAGAGGCCGAAGACCTGGTGCGGCTGTTTGAAACCGCGCTCAAGCGCCGCCGGCGCGGGTCGGTGATCAGGCTCGACATCGAGGCGAATATGCCGGCCGAATTGCAGCGCTTTGTGCAGCGCGCGCTCGGCGCCACCGACGACGGCGTATTCAAGGTTGACGGCGTGCTGGCGCTCGATGAAATGTCGCAGATCGCCAAGCTCGACCGGCCCGATCTCGAATTTGTCCCTTACACGCCACGTTATCCTGATCGCATCCGCGATCATGGCGGCGATTGCTTCGCCGCCATCCGGCAAAAGGACCTTATCGTCCACCATCCCTACGAGTTGTTCGACGTGGTCGTGGATTTTCTGCATCAAGCCACGCGCGACCCGAACGTCGTTGCGATCAAGCAGACGCTCTACCGGACATCGGCCGACTCGCCGATCGTCAAGACGCTCGCCGAGGCCGCCGAAGCCGGCAAATCAGTCACGGCGGTGGTGGAGCTCAAGGCGCGCTTCGACGAGGAGGCCAACATCCGTTGGGCCCGCGATCTTGAGCGCGCCGGCGTGCAAGTCGTCTACGGCTTCTTCGAGCTCAAGACCCACGCTAAGCTGTCGCTTGTGGTCCGGCGCGAAGGTTCGGCGCTGGCCTCCTACGTGCACGTCGGCACCGGCAACTACCACCCGCTGACGGCGCGTATCTACACCGACCTGTCGTTCTTCACGGCCGATCCGGTTATCGCCCGCGACGTCTCGCGCGTGTTCAACTACGTGACCGGCTATGCCGAGCCGGCCGAACTGGAGCGGATGGCGGTGTCGCCGCTGACTTTGCGCAAGCGCATTGTCGAGCACATCGATCAGGAAATTGCCCACGCCAAAACGGGCCGGCCGGCCGGAATCTGGATGAAGATGAATGCGCTGGTCGACCCCGACATCATCGACGCGCTTTATCGGGCATCCAGTGCCGGCGTAGCAATCGAGCTCGTTGTCCGCGGCATCTGCTGCCTGCGTCCGGGCGTGCCCGGCCTGTCGGAGAATATCCGGGTGAAATCGATCGTTGGACGCTTCCTGGAGCACGGCCGCGTCTACTGTTTCGGCGCCGGGCATAGCCTGCCGCATGTCAAGGCCGCGGTTTACATTTCGTCCGCCGACATGATGCCGCGCAATCTCGATCGGCGCGTGGAAGTGCTTTGTCCGATCCTCAATCCGACCGTGCATGAACAGGTGCTCGATCAGATCATGGTGGCGAATTTGAAGGACAACGAACAAAGCTGGCAATTGTTAGCTGACGGCACTTCCTCGCGCATCAAGGCCGGCGCGCAGGAAGACAAGTTCAATGCCCACACCTATTTCATGACCAATCCAAGCTTGTCTGGGCGCGGAAAATCACCCAAGGATTCCATTCCACGGTTGCCGCATCGCTCCGAGCGAACGTGAGCGCAGGATCCTGCGTTTTGGCTTGGAAGCTGCGGTAAAGTCCAAAGATGCGCCGCGCAATCGAAACACCCGCACGCCTCAATCACGGCCCACCGCTAGCCGTCATCGACATTGGTTCGAATTCGGTCCGGCTTGTCGTCTACGAGGGTCTATCGCGCAGTCCGACCGCGCTGTTCAATGAAAAGGTGCTGTGCGGCCTTGGCCGCGAAGTGCAGACGACCGGTTTGCTCGCGGCCGACGCGGTCGAGCAAGCACTGTCTTCGCTCAAGCGCTACCGGGCGCTGTGCACCACGATGGGCGTGCGGAAGGTTCTCGCCATCGCCACCGCCGCCTGCCGCGATGCCAAGAACGGGCGCGCCTTCATCAGCCTCGCCGAGCGGATCATTCAGACCGATATCGAAGTTCTGTCCGGCGCGCGCGAGGCGGAATTGACTGCGCTCGGTGTGATCTCGGGCGTGCATCAGGCCGACGGCGTGGTCGGCGACCTCGGCGGCGGATCGCTTGAACTCATCGACATTCACGGCACCCGTACGCGACGCGGCCTGACCCGGCCGCTCGGCGGCCTGGCATTGGTCGATATTTCCTCTAAGTCGGTCAAAAAGGCCGAGAAGTATGTCAAGAAAATTCTTAGCGCGCTGCCGATGCTCAAGGAATGCGAGGATCGCACCTTTTACGCGGTCGGCGGCACTTGGCGGGCGCTAGCGCGGCTGCACATGTGGCAGACCGGCTATCCGCTGCATGTGATGCACGGCTACACGATCTCCGCCGCCGACGCGCTCGAATTTGCCCGATTGGTGCACAGGGTCGACGTCGATACGCTTTCCAACATCGAAGTGGTGAACAGTGCCCGCCGCCCGCTGCTTGCTTATGCCGCGCTCGTCCTCGAATACGTGCTGCGCATCGGCAAGCCGCAACAGGTGGTGTTTTCCGCGCTCGGGGTGCGCGAGGGACTGCTCTATTCGCTGCTGAAGAAAAGTGAAAAGTCAAAAGACGCCCTGATCGAGGCGGCGCACGATCTCAATCATCTGCGCTCACGTTCGCCGCGGCACGGCGAAGAGCTGATCGAGTGGACCGATCGCTTCATGGCGTCTTCCGGTCTGGAAGAGACGTCGGAAGAACGGCGTCTTCGGCACGCGGCGTGCCTCTTGGCCGACATTGGCTGGCGGGCGCATCCGGATTACCGAGGCGAGCAATCGCTGAACATCATCGCGCATGGCGGCTTTACCGCCATCGATCATCCGGGCCGCGCCTATTTGGCATTGGCGGTGTTCTATCGCCATGTCGGATTGGTCGTGGATGACGAGCTGTCACCGCGGCTGCGGGAACTTGCTTCGACCCGCATGATCGACCGTGCGCGGGTGCACGGAGCTGCGTTGCGCCTTGCTTACGTCATTTCGGCGGCGATGCCCGGCGTGCTGCCGAAAACGCGGCTCGGCGTCGAGCGGCATCGCTTGGCGCTGCGGCTTCCGGGCGAATTCGCGGCGCTGGGCGGAGACCGCGTACTCAGCCGATTGCGGTCGCTTTCGAGGCTGATCGGGCGCGAGCCGGTGATGTTGCTAGGCTAGGCGCGTTGCCTAAGCTGCAATGTTCAGGTTGAATGGCGCGCTTGCCGCAAGGCACCTCGGGGAGGGGGAATCCATGGAAAATCTCAAACGGTTCTTGCTGGTCATCGCCGTCATTTCAATTCTGAACGGAATTGGTCTTCTTCTTGTGCCGGACAAAGTGATGGCGACTTACGGCATTGAATCCGGTGCCGGCGCGATCCTCGGCTTCCGGCTGCTTGGGCTGACCTTGATCGAATTCGAACTCATCAACTGGTTCGTCAGGAAATCCAACGAATGGACGGCGATGCGCGGACTGCTGATTGGCGGCACGGTCGGCTACATTCTCGGCTTCCTGGTTTCCCTGTGGGCCACGCTTGGCCACGTCATGAATCCGGCCGGCTGGGTCCTGGTCGTGACCTACGGTGTGCTGTTGCTCGGGTATGTGTACTCGCTCTGGGCCGGGACAAAAAAATTCGGCAGCGTATAGGCAATCGGCTTCGGAATACCGCAATCAGCCGCGATCGACCGCGGCCACCCGGCCTTTTTCAATGGCGAGCGCGAGGTTGCCGTGCTTGAGCGCGAGCGCCTTTTCGCCGAACAGCTCGCGCCGCCACCCATGCAGCGCCGGCACGTCGGCCACGTCATCGGCGGCAATGCGTTCCAGGTCGTCGACCGTGGCAATCACTTTGGCGGCGACATGATGCTGCTCCGAGATCATGCGCAGCAGAACCTTGAGCAGCTCGATAACGGCGGTGCCGTTGACCGCCGCCGACATCCGCGGCAAATGCGGCAGTGTTTTCATGTCGCGCGCCAGCCCCCGCGCCACAGCGGCGACGATGGCTTCGCCCCAGCGTGAGCGTTCGAATCCCTTCGGCAATGAACGCAGATTTTTCAGCCGCTCGGTCGTGGTCGGCGCCTGCACTGCGATATCGGCCAACACTTCATCCTTGATCACCCGCGAACGCGGCACATCGCGCGCTTGTGCTTCGCGCTCGCGCCAGGCGGCGACTTCGATCAACACGGCCAGTTCTTTCGGCTTGCGGACGCGGGTTTTCAGCCGCCGCCAGGCATGCTCGGGGTCCATGCGGTAAGTGTCGGCTGAGGTCAGCACGCTCATTTCTTCCTGCACCCAGTCGACGCGTCCGCGTCGTCCGAGATCGTCGACCAGCGCCAGATAGACGTCGCGCAGATGCGTCACGTCCGACACCGCGTAGGAAAGCTGCGCGGCCGAAAGCGGCCGGCGCGTCCAGTCGGTGAAGCGGTGCGATTTATCGAGGGCGTCGCCGGTGATGCGTTGGACAAGCTGGTCGTAGGAGATCGAGTCGCCGTAACCGAGCACCATGGCGGCGACTTGCGTATCGAATATCGGATGCGGGATCAGCTTGGCGCGGTGCCACACGATTTCGACGTCTTGCCGCGCGGCGTGGAAGACCTTCATGACCTTCTCGTCCGCCATCAGCGAGAAGAAGGGCGCGAGATCGATGCCGGGTGCGAGTGCGTCGACCACCACGGCCTCCTCCGCCGACGCCATCTGCGCCACGCAGAGCAGCGGATAATAAGTCGTCTCGCGCAGGAATTCGGTGTCGACCGTGACAAACGGGTGAGACGCCATGCGCCGGCACACGGCATCCAGTTCCGACGTCGAGCTGATCGGATGGTTTGCGTCAGTGGTCGTGGAATGAAACGCCATGTGTGTTTAACAGTTTGGTGCAGATGCGATGCGGGTGGCAAGGGCCGAGGCAGCAGCCGCCAATGTGCCGCTACACAAATTTTTTCATGTGGATGAACTCCCACGGGCTCGGCATGGCGCCTACCGGCACTTCGATCACGGTAGGTCCGTCGCGATGCGCGAACGCGTGCCGCAGGGCCGCGCGCAGTTCCTCGGGTCCACTGGCGCGCATTGCTTCGGCGCCAAAGCTTTTGGCGAAGGCGACGAAGTTGGGATTGGCGAGATCGCTCCCGATCAGCCGGTTGCCGAAGCGTTCCTGCTGGATGCGCCGCACATTGCCGAAAGCGCCGTCGTTGAAGACGATCGTGACCAGCGGAATGCGGTGCCGCATCGCGGTTGCAAGCTCGCTGGCGGTGAACATGAATCCGCCGTCGCCCGTGATTGATACGACCGGCACGTCGGGCCGGGCGTTTTGCGCGCCGAGCGCGGTGGCAAAACCCCAGCCGAGATTGTCCTGATAGCCCGGTGAGAGAAAAGTGCGCGGCTTGTAGACCGGGAAAGCGAGCCGGGCGGCGAAACCGATTTGCGTGACCTCGTCGACGAAAATGCCGTCCTCCGGCAGTTCGGTGCGGATCGCTTCCAGAAAGGCAATTTGTGGGGCGAGCTTGTTGAGCCGCTTGCGCCATATTGCCTGACGCTCCTGCATTTCGGCGCGACGCGACGGGCGCTTGGCGTTGTGGGCCGGCAATTCGGCGAGCAGCTTTTGCAAAATCGGCTTGGCGTCGCCGGTCAAGGCGACCTTGGGCTTTTGCCAGCGATCAGGCTCCGCGCGGTCGGCGTCGATGCGAATGACGGTAAGATCGCGTCGGGCGCCCCATTCGCGAAATTGTATGAGAAGCCGCGTGCCGATCCCCAGCACTACATCGGCTTCGCCATAGAGATCGTGTCCAAGTGGCAGCGTGGCGCTTAGCGGGTCGCGGCTGTCGAGAACGCCGCGGCCGCGGCGATAGCCAAGCACCGGCGCTTGCAGCATTGCCGACAGCGCCGCGACCTCGGCTGCGGCATCCTGGGCGCCGCCGCCGCAAATGATCATCGGCCGTCTTGCCGCGCCGAGCAGCTTGGCGGAGCGCCGGACCGCATCGGTGTCGATCTTAGGTGCCGGCACGGGCAATGGCGGCTGCAGCATTAGGGGAGCGGATTTACCCCACACGTCGATGGCGCATTCGAGCGCGGCCGGCCCGGGCCGGCCTGTGCGCATCGCCCGCAGCGCCAGTGCGGTCACGTGCGATGCCTGCTGTGGCTTGCGGATAAGCTCCGTGTGGTTGACCAGCCGCTTGATGATGCCGTGCTGGTCGCGGATCTCGTGCAGATGGCCCAGGCCTCTGCCGATATCAGCGTCGGGAATTTGGCCGACCAGCGCCAATACCGGCGCATTCATCGAATAAGCAGTGAGAAGCGCGGCGGCGGAATTGAGCAGCCCGGGTCCCGGCACCACCGCATAAGCCTGCGGCTTGCCGGTCGCCAGTGCCGCGCCGAGCGCCATATAGGCGGCGCCCTGTTCGTGGCGCGTGTGCACGGTCCGCAGCCGCTTGGAGAACGTGAACAGCGCTTCGAACAGGAAGTCGTTCTGCACCCCGGGCAGCGCGTAAACGGTATCGAGACCGTGCGCGATCAGTGTGGCGACGACCGCCTCGGCGGCGGTCATCAGCGCCGTCACGACCTTATCGGGCTTCTTTTTCTTCATTCTCGGTCCTTGCGGCTCGGAAGTGTGCAGATCGGCGGCGCTCTGTCGAGACTTCCCCCGGTGGCACCGGCCGCTTGACAAGTCGCCGCCGCCGATGTGGTTGTGCGCGACCTCTTCAACCCTTTTCCTTGGGCGGAATCGAGCATGCATCGTTATCGCAGCCATACCTGCGGCGCACTCCGGGAAAGCGACATCGGCAACGAGGTCCGCCTCTCTGGCTGGTGCCATCGCATCCGCGATCACGGCGGCGTGCTGTTCATCGATCTGCGCGACCATTATGGCCTTACGCAAGTGGTGGCCGATCCCGACAGTCCGGCGTTCAAGATCGCGGAAACTTTGCGCTCCGAATGGGTGGTGCGGATCGACGGCAAGGTGCGGCGCCGTCCGGACGGCACGGAAAATGCCGAGCTGCCAACCGGCGCGGTCGAGGTCTACATCCGCGAGATCGAAGTGTTGGGGCGGGCCGGCGAATTGCCCTTGCCGGTATTCGGCGACGCGGACTATCCGGAGGACATCAGGCTTCGGTACCGTTTTCTCGATCTGCGGCGCGAGCACCTGCACAAGAACATCATGAAGCGTGGCGAGATCATCGATTCGCTCCGCCGGCGCATGAAGGAGCAGGGCTTCTTCGAGTTCCAGACGCCGATCCTCACCGCGTCGTCGCCGGAAGGCGCGCGCGACTATCTGGTTCCGTCGCGTCTGCATCCGGGAAAATTCTATGCGTTGCCGCAGGCACCGCAGCAATTCAAGCAGCTGATCATGATTTCCGGCTTCGACCGGTATTTCCAGATTTCGCCGTGCTTTCGCGACGAGGATGCGCGCGCCGACCGCTCGCCGGGCGAGTTCTATCAGCTCGATCTGGAGATGAGCTTCGTCACCCAGGACGACGTGTTTGAAGCGGTTGAGCCGGTGATCCGCGGCGTGTTCGAGGAATTCGGCGATGGAAAGACGGTGACGCCAAAGTTTCCGCGCATCCCCTACCAGGAGGCGATCGAGAAATACGGCACCGACAAGCCGGATTTGCGCAACCCGATCATCATGCAGCACGTGTCCGAGATTTTCCGCGGCTCAGGCTTCAAGATTTTCGCGCGCATCCTCGAGACCAATGCGAAGGGCGCCGTCTGGGCGATTCCAGCGCCGAAGGGCGGCTCGCGCGCCTTCTGTGACCGGATGAATTCGTGGGCGCAAGGCGAAGGCCAGCCGGGGCTCGGCTACGTTATTTTCGATGATGAGATGGTTACCGCGGTTGGTAACTCCCCAAAGGAATCGCTCGATAAAGCAATGCCGGGCGGCGAACGTGCAGGCAGTGGAAAAATAACCGGCAAAGGACCGGTCGCCAACAACTTAGGTCCAGAGCGTACGGAGAAATTGCGTGCTCAGCTTGGATTGGGTGCTGGTGACGCAGTGTTCTTTGTGGCCGGCGAGCCGCAGGCGTTTTACAAATTCGCCGGAACCGCGCGCAGCAAGATCGGTGAAGAGTTGGGCTCGATCGACAAAGATCGCTTCGAGCTTTGCTGGATCGTCGATTTTCCCATGTATGAATGGAACGAGGAGGAGAAGAAGATCGACTTCTCCCACAATCCGTTCTCCATGCCGAATCTGCCAGCCGAAGAATTTCTTACCCTCGACGCCGCCGACCGCGACAGGGTGCTGTCGCTCAAAGCCATCCAGTACGACATTGTCTGCAACGGCGTGGAATTGTCGTCCGGCGCGATCCGCAATCATCGGCCCGACGTGATGAAGAAGGCGTTCGCCATCGCCGGCTATGACGAGAGCGTGCTGGAGCAGAAATTCGGCGGCATGCTGCACGCGCTGTCGCTGGGTGCGCCGCCGCATGGCGGCATCGCCCCGGGCATCGACCGCATCGTCATGCTGTTGTGCGGCGAGGAAAATCTGCGCGAGGTGGTGCTGTTCCCGATGAATCAGCGCGCCGAGGACTTGATGATGGGCGCGCCGTCGGAGGCGACGGCAAAGCAGCTGCGGGAACTTCACATTCGGGTCGTGACGCCGGGGCCGGGGTAACGCGGCCTTCACCCCGGCTCCCCAGCAAGCGTCGATTTCGGCAAGAGCCGCGCGATGCTCTTTGCCGGTGCGGATTGGGCGCACGTCTATCGGATTGTTCCTTCAAGATTGCGACCTACGATGTCGCGATGTCGGTTTGCGCGAAGTCCGCACCCTTAAACAAAAGTCGGGCGTTGTGAGTTTGCGAACAGGCGTAAGATAGGCAGTCACCAAAATTCAGACCGGCGCGGTTTCTCCGCCCTTTGCCGTATCGTTCAAACGCAGCGACTGCGCAATGCGCAATTTCTTCATTGATCGGCACAATTACGATCTCCGCTTCGCGCAGTAAACGAGTGACCAGGGCGTCCGCCGCGGTCGGCGGCACGTCTAGGAGTGTAGCGAGGCGCATGGATGATTCGAGAATGACGTGCCCGGCTGAAATTCGCTGGCCGTCTGCAGCAAGCTTTTCCGCGAGAATCGCCGCATCCGGTTCGCCGGCGAGCATCGCAACCATTGCGGAGCTGTCGACAAAGATCACGAGTTGCCCCAGAGGTCGTCGATCTCGCGTTTGTTGACGGTTCGACCCGCCTTGCCGCGGCGAAGGCGCAACGCATCTCGTGCAATATCGGCGATGCGGTCGGGTAACGGGCGGGCTTCCTGCGCGAGCGCGCTTTCGAGCGCTGTCACCACCGCTTGGGTCATCGTGACGCCCCGGCGGGCCGCCAGCCGTTTGGCGAGGCTGGCTGCGCGATTATCGCGAATATGCAAGGCCATACGCGTTATCTCTATACTAGAGCGTCTACACAGCTACACATATATGTGTATACGTTATTTCGACGTCGAGTGCAACGCGCGGTGTTTGTGTGAAAATCCAGCATATCCGCACCATGACCCAATTCGCCCCCGGGACCGTTCACTTATCGGCAAGCGCGCCGATGCGACCGGTACGGCGCCCTGCCGCCGGCGGTCAAAAGAACTTTTTTCGCCGCGGCTGGATTGCGAGACCGTTGGGCAGTTGGAGGGCGGCTCTCAATATAATTTGAGACAGCAGACGACCTTGCCGACAATCTCAAGGTCATCAAGTAGCATTTCTTCGCTCGGGTGCTTGGCATTATCGGAAATGAGTTTCACGCGCATCGGTCGCGACGCATGCAGCGCGTGGAGGCGCCGGATGATCACCGAGCCGAAAGTATCACGAACGGCATAAAGGCCGTCCGGGGAAGGGCGCTGGTGGGCTGTGTCGATGATCACCCGCTCGCCGGCCCCGATCGTGGGGACCATGCCGTCGCCGGTCGCTTCCAGCACCAGAAGATGGTCGGGGGAAGCGTGCAATTGTTCGCGCACGAAGCTTTCCGGAAAAACCCACTTTTGGCTTTTCAGCGGATCGCCGTGGCGCGCGCCTTTGCGCGGTGCGAGGTCGGCGTGGGTGTCGATTTCTGCGACCCGCGGCGGCGGACCAGGCGCCGCCGCGGTTTCAACGTCATGTCCGGCCATACCGGGATAGCGCCCCCATAACAGCATCTGTTCTGCCGAATAGCCGAGATGCGGAGCAAACGGTTTCAGATGATCGAGGCGCAGACGGATCTGGCCGTTTTCGAGCCGCGATAATTGTTGCTTGGAAATTCCTGAAAGCCGGACCAGTTCGGAGCGCGACATGCGGCGTGCTTCGCGCGCGTAGTAAAGCCCGCTCTTCGGTGGGGCGGCCCGAACACGTCGTGCCATGGAGGATTACACCTCAATTGGGTCGCTCAGGAATCATTAGCATCACTTTCGGTGACCCGCCTAGCGTCGATCAGCCGGAATCTCGTCATAAATGGTGACGGGAACGGCGGCCGAGCGCGACGCGGCGCACGTGCTGGTTGCCTTGCCGGCCCGCTCCCAAATGCATGTTGCCGTGGCGCCGCGTGTTGTCCGCCGCGCCAAGCGCAAGCTCGAAGCGGAAATGCTGAAGCATGAATTTTTGGCGAGTATGGTCTCTCGCAGAACCAGCTAGCGAAAGTGGTTGGCATCTCGCCGAACCGGATTGCCGAGATCGTCAACAACCGGCGGCGCATTACGGCCGACACCGCGCTGCGGTTGAGCTTGTATTTTGGCAATAGTCCGGAGTTTTGGCTCAATCTGCAAACCCCTTACGATCTGAAGTTGGCGCGGCAGAATCTCAAACCCCGAGACGTAAAGCGGATCAAGGCGCTTCGCGCTGCCTAAGGGTCCAGTACTGAAGCGGCCTTATTCCTCGTCCTCTTCTTCGCGCAGTCGCGTCAGGAGCGTAAGCACCTCGGATGGGCGAGTAATCGTGCAGCTTTTTCGCCCAAGACGGCAATTCATCTCCAGCTGTCGACAATTAAGACGGTTAGGCCGTCGCTATGACCAACAGCCACGGCGTCTTCCCTGTTAACAGGGAATTTGCAGTGGAGACCGGCTAGCGACAGACTGCGTCCTCAGCCAATAATAAGTCCGGGCAAGCTCACGCGAAAATCCACGATTTGGAGTGTGTCCGAATTGGCACAAACCCCAGAGAAAGGGATGGGTAAGTCCGTTTGGGGCTCGCTCAGGCTAGCGTAAACTGCCAAGCTTTAATTGTGGCTCGTACCTCTGACGTCGATTCTAGTCCGACGCTATTGCTTCAATCCTTCAATCGCAAATACTCGGAACTTGCCATATCTGGCACCGACTTCACGCAGGTCCTTTGATGGCTTTGAATTCCACCAGCGTTCGACTTCGTCCATGCTGTTCCAGACGTGCAGCACGACACGTTTCGGCGGCTCGCCTTCAAGCGCAACTGTTTTGCCTCCGGCCGCGAGGTAACGACCGCCGGCCGCTCTCACTATCGGTTGATTTTTTGCAGTGAATTCCTTCGCCATAGCCTCGGGGTTGGTTACCTCAACCTCGGCAATGACATAGACGGACATGACGCTTCTCCCGAGTCTTGTTCGGCCGACCACAGCAAGATAGGATCATCTACTGCGCTCGATCGATAGGTTCGTCGAGCTTGGCGATGTAAGACGATATCTAACACCGTTCTACAGCAACGCCGGACGCCCCTCGGTTGATCCGGAGCTGAGCATGCTGGTCATCGGTTACTGCTTCGGTGTCAGTTCGGAGCGGCGGCTGTGCGAAGTGGTCCATCTCAATCTGGCTTACCGGTGGTTTTGCCGGCTCGGGCTCGTTAGCCAAGTGCCGGATCACTCGACCTTCTCCAAGAAACCGGCATGGCCGCTTCCGCCAGAGCGATCTCTTGCGGCGCGTCTTCGAGACGGTGCTGCAGCGCTGTATCAGGGAAGGTCTGGTCGGCGGCGAGGCCTTTGTGGTCGATGCCAGTTTGATCCGGGCCGACGCCAACCGACAGAAGGGTATCGAGGGTGAGAAGGGCTTGCCGTCTGACGCCCGCGACGAGCAATCGAAGAGTACCTGTCAGTTCGTGATGATGCAGCCTTCGGCGCTGCAACCGAAGTTACGCTGAAGTTCATCTCGCCGTCCGATCCGGCGCCGCGGTGGACCGGCGCCCACGGCGGACAAGCATGAGCAAACATAGGCAGGATAGGGCCGCTGACTCGACAACGGGAGAGGAGACGGGCAAGGCTCAAATCGGCACTTGCCATGGGGCGTAAGGAGGTCAAAATTCCGCGCAAGGCGGGGTGGTTCGCACCTTTTCGCTGACGGAGGAAAGGTTGTGTCAATATGATTGGCGATGATGATGACTATGGTGACGCGTTCAAGAGAGCGAAGCTTGAACACGACCAGCAACGGGAAGGTCCGACGGAGGCCAAGCGTTTGCAGGCGGAGGCCGATGCAGACATCGCAGTGTTGAGCAATGTGGTGCTGCCCCAACTACAAGCCGCCTCTCAGAAGTTAGAGCCACTCGGCGGTAAAGTGGAAATTCGGCAATACGGCAGAACCGGAAAAACGCTGCGGCCCACGTCGGTTGCTTTCCGCATAACGGATCAACGGGATCTGCAAGACCAGCCCAGTAATAAAGGCCACCAGAGCCTAGCCTATTTGATTGTTCCGCGTGGGGGGATGGTCACCGTCACGAGCGGCAACGGCTTCGACCTTTTAGGCCAACCGAAGCAACCCAACAACGTAAGCGCGGAAGTCGGCATTCAGCGGCGCGATGACGTCACAATCGATAACATCAAAAAGCTAATCATGCGAGCGATCGAGGAATACCGAAACGATCACGGCGCGCCCAGCGCCGCTTAGCTGCTATTGCGAGATTACACAAAAAGCGTTCTTGCATCTTTTCCGTTAGCAGGAGAACGAAGGCGATTAGCGTCGTTTGATGCCATCCGGTAGCGACTTGTGCTTTTACCCTGAACGCCGACATTTGCTTATGTCAATCATCGGAACAGCGCCGCGGCACTCTGGCCGGCCGCTGGCGTCACGCCCACGCAGGGCTCGGTTGCGTTCTTTGCCGCGCGGCTAAAAGGCATCCCCGATCTTAAGGTGGCCATTGAGGTGCTGGTCGCGACCACGGAGCACGCTGCGGCGAGTTTCGTCTACTCCGGCACGCATCAGGCCGTTCTGTACGGCGTGCCGGCGACCGGGAAAAGCTTGCGCTTTACTCCTTTAGCGTCGCAGGCGGTAAGATCGTTGAGCATTGGGGCATGGGCGACATTGCCGGCGTGCTGGCGCAGATCAAGGGTTGAAAATTTCGTTCGGCATGTCGCTTTGGAGTCATCAACGGACGTTGCGTGATCTCAGCGCCATGTCTGGTTTACTCCCCGACAGCGGATTCCGCCGCGCCTGGCAACGCGATTATGGCGCTTCGGCGCGCACGGCCGACAGAGACATTGCCGCCGTGATGTGGTAATTTGCGCAGGTCATTATGACTACAGGCAGCCTATGCTCGGACACCATCCGTACCCGCGCGCTGCTGAAACTTAGAACTGTGACACATGGGTGCGCCGTCTTCGTCGCCAGGCGTCAACCCAGGCTTGAGAAGTGGGCAGCATGATTTATGTCCGTTGGATCTTGCAGGCCAGTGTTTCGACAGCTCTCCTGCTGAGCACGGTTTTGGCGGCGTGGTCTGACGAAGTTCCTGTGTTGAACCTCGATCCCGTCTGCCATGGCATCGCCCAACGAGCGTCAGGTGCTGGCGAAAGGGGCGGACCAGACTTGTCCTTTGCGCGGTGCGTCAGGAGCGAACAAGCGGTGCGGACAAAGCTTGTCAAGAGATGGTCCAGTTTCGCCTCAGCAGATAAGCAGAATTGTGTCGCAGAAACGACAATGGGCGGGTTAGCGAGTTACACCAATCTGTATGGTTGTCTCCAATCAGCGACGAGGGCGCGCAAGATGTTTGGCAACCCGAATAGTAGTTATCAGATCGAACGCTAGCGCGGGCTAGTTCGCCGGTCGAAATCGTAGCTTTCGACTGGCTACGCTGCGCGTCTCTGTATGAGGCGACATCCTTAGCTTCGCCATGATGCCCAGTTGCCCTCACACCGGATATTCGCCGGTACCAAAGACGTATCGGCCAAGGGCCAAGAGCGACCGCTACAGAGCGCCGAAGGGCAGGATGGTTGAGCAGAGCGAACGGCGAATGTAACAGTCGATGGTGCCGATTTTAATTCAAGCTATCCACTTTCACGACATGAAGCTTTCCGACCGGAAGCGCGTTCGCTAAAGAACTAAGCTTGGGGTCTTAAAAGGATGCTCGGCTATACACGTCTACATTTGTTCGCGGCGCTGGCCGTTGCTGCGGCGCTGATCGCGGCGATCTGGATTGCACTGGGATTTGTCTTTCCCCCGCCGCCGACGAAAATTGACATCGCGGGCTCCTATCCTGGCGGGCATTTCCAATCGGTGGTCCACCGCTACAAAAGCATACTGGCACGCTTCGGCGTCACTCTAAATGTTGTTACCACCGACGGTTCGGCTGAGAACCTGGAGGTGCTGAACGACCCCAGACGGAAAATTCCAATCGGCTTAGTGCAGGGCGGCGTCGGGAACGCCGAGACGGCGCCGGATTTGCGTTCGCTTGGCCGGATCGACTACCAGGTCTTCTGGCTGTTCTATTCGGCAAACGAAAATTTCGACGATCTCACGCAGTTTAAAGGCAAGCGTCTGGCGCTGGGTCCGGTCGGTAGCGGCGCCAGGATTGTCTGTGAGCGGATACTGAACAAAGCCGGAGTAACATCGGACAACAGTACATTGTTGTACCTCACGCCCGAACAGGCTCTCAGTGCCCTGAAAAACAGGACGATCGATGCACTGTTCATCAACTTTTCTCCTGAATCGCCTATTCTCGGCTCGTTGTTGAGAGATTCGGATTTTCGACTCATGAGCTTGAACGATGCGGAAGCTCTTACGCGCGTTTTTCCCTACTTGGTTCGCCTTGTGTTACCGCGGCGCGTTATAGATTATGAACTGAAAATTCCTCCGACAGATGTTGTCCTTATCGGCACGACCAACGCCGTGCTCGTTCGCAAAGAGCTTCATCCGGCGATTATCGATCTTTTGACGCAGGCAATGGTGCAGGTGCATAGCGCGCCCGGTGTTTTCCAGCGCACAAACGAATTTCCGACCCTCGTCGATCCGGAATATACCGTTGCCGAAGAAGCCCGGGATTTGCTCAAGAACGGGCCGCCCGTTCAATATCTGCCATTCTGGGTAACAAATTACATCAAACGCGCTGTTGCCGTTTTTGTAACGGTGGTCGCTATCGTCTTTCCGCTCCTCGGCTATGGTCCGAGAATTTACCGCTGGTTTGTCGAATATCGATTGCGCACGTTATACAGGCGTCTCAGGGACATCGAGCGCCATCTGAAAGATCACATCGCTGCCGAAAGTGTTGCTGAACTCAAGGCCGAGGTTGAAGGCCTGGACCGAGAAATCATTGCTATTGGAATACCGATGAGTTATTCGGATCTTTATTTCACGATGAAGTCGCACCTTAACCTCGTGCGTAACCGGCTCGATACGCGATACACCCAACTGCGAGGATGAAGCCGTACGCCCTTTCTGGGGCCATCGAATGTTGATCGGGCAGAGCATGTCCGCTCTGCCCGGGTATTTCCGACTTCGACTTGTGCAGCTGTCGCGAGGGCATCATCGACCTCGCGGGTTTCGCTATGATTAATCGTGGTCGTGTTTGATAATCACGGTCTTATTGTCGTGAGGGTGCCACCAGTGATGATGGCGATGAATCACGACCGTATCGGCCTTTGCAGGCGCCGCAAACGGCACCACGACACTCAATGCCGCCAATGCAGCAACTGAAAGTACAATTTTCCGCATAGTTGCCTCTGTTAGGTTATGCCTAACGCATAATTCGCCGCAACTGAAAGCGTTCCACGCGATCCAAGGTTTGGACCCTCGCGAGTTCACAAGCGCTGTTGTTGGACAATGTTGGGAGAGTTTTCATCTATTTGGCCTTTCGATGGTCTTCTTGTTCGGCTGATCGTGGCGCGGCTCTTTTTGAAGACGCTGCGCGGCTTGCGTCCGAGTGTGGCCGTCTCGAGATAAGCGGCCCGTTCGTCTTCCGATTGAGCGCGAAGCGCCCACCGAAGACATTCTTTTGCGAACTCTAATACTCCTCGGGCTTACCGACGAGGAGGTCCCAGATGTGTCCGCCGGCACCGGAACGTTAAAAGTGTTGCAAAGGTTCCTTGCTGGAACTCAAATGTCGCCCATAATTGCCGGCAACGAATCTCCGATGCGGCCTCCTGCAGAAGCAGGCAACTGTTCCTGGTTGGAAGTTCGGGCCGCCTCCGCCTATCCATCGGTTTCAAGGGGCTGGCCCCTTTGGGAACGAAAACCTTAGTCATCGCGTTTGAGAGATCGACCACCTCAGTATAAGCACTTTGAATGACCCCGGCGGAACGCTACCGCGCACGCGCGGCAGCGCTAGATGCTCAAGCCAAGCTGGACACAAATCCGAAAGTGAAGGCCGAACTGGCGGCCTTGGCGGCCAATTACCGGCTGCTTTCCGAGCAAGCCGATCAAAGCGCCTCACTACCGTCGTGTACGAGCCTCAACCGATAAAGTGCTCGATTCCGAGCAATGATAATACTCAGTGGGCGGCCTCATCGATTTCCAGCCAAGCCCGTAATGTCGGTTTGTGACCCCCTTCGCGTCACTTAGTGTGACGCATCGGAACATACATAGCGCTAAAATCGAACCTGACAGCTTCAATTCCTCTCCAGAACCTACACTGTTGAATGGACATACAAAAACACTGCAAGGCTGACTGTGTTCTTTCCGCTACACGTCGCGTGAAAGCGAATTGAGGTCGTCTGCGGCGTCGTCCCGGATCGTGGAAAGTGCAAAAATCGCACTCTAAAAATACTGCCCGCTCGGTTGGATGTCATGAAGCTGCTGATTGTCTGCGCGGGCCTTGCAGCACTGTTCGGCACGTCCGCACTCGCGGCCGATCTTCCGGTCAAGACACCACCACCACCCGCTACCGGCTGGACCGGCTGCTACGCAGATGCCGGCGTCGGCTACGGCATGTGGAATCAGGACAGCCACTCTGAAACCTTCCCAGGCTTGGTGCCGATAGGAGCTCCCGTCACCTCCGCCGGCCGAGGTTGGCTCGGCAGAGTTGGCGGCGGTTGCGACTATCAAATAGCGTCGCGTTTCGTCGTCGGCGCATTCGGCGATTATGATTTTATGAATTTGAGTGGCAACTTAGCGGACCCCTCCGGCCCAGCCGAGGCCGGCGAAAACCAGACGGGAGCTTGGTATGCTGGCGGCCGCATCGGTTATCTGATCTCCCCGTCGCTGCTGACGTATTTTGACGGGGGTTATACCGGGACACACTTTAATCAAGTCGATCTCAATGGTCCCCTCGGCGCTCCTTCGCCCTTTAGTTTCGGTGCCGCTACTTATCAGGGGTGGTTCGTTGACGGCGGCACGGACACCGCACTGTCTAGTTTGTCTACCTTCCTTCCTGGGTTGCCCTTGCCCGCTGGATTGTTCCTGCGCACCGAATATCGGTACGCGAGCTACCAGCCCGCCGATAACCAGCTCTTTATAACCACGACAGGGGCGCCATTCCGGTCGCTGAGCACGTCCAGAAATATGTGCAGACCGTTACGACCTCGCTGGTCTGGAGGTTCAATTGGGCTGCTCCGGCCGCGCCGACGACTTCCGCACTTGCGGCGCCTTTCCTGTTAAAGCGCCGCCGCCTCCTGCGTCCAGTTGGACCGGCTGTTACGTCGATGGCGGTGTCGGTTACGGCATGCGGAATCAGGACAGCCACTCTGAAACCTTCCCAGTCTTGGTGCCGATAGGAGTCCCCGTCACTTCAGGTGGCCGCGGCTGGCTGGGCAGGGCCGGCGGCGGTTGCGACGATCAAATAGCGTCGCGCTTTGTCATCGGCGCGTTCGGCGATTATGATTTCATGGATCTGAGCGGCAACTTCGCGGACCCGTCTGGCCCTGCTCAAGCCAGCGAAAACGAGAGGGGAGCTTGGTATGCTGGCGGCCGCATCGGTTATCTGATCTCTCCTGCGGTGTTGACGTATTTTGATGGCGGCTATACCGGGACACGCTTTAATCAAGTAAATCTCAATACTCCCGCGGGTGTTCCGACTGCCATTAGTTTCGGCGCCACAAGTTATCAGGGGTGGTTCCTTGGCGGCGGCATGGATACGGCGTTAGCTGATTTTGTTCCGGGATTGCCCGTTGGATTGTTCCTGCGAGCCGAATATCGGTATTCGAGCTACCAGCCGGCCGATGACCCGATCATTATAACCGCGACCGGGGCGCCATTCGGCGTTGCGGAGCACGTGCAACAATATGTACAGACGATTACAACCTCGCTTGTCTGGAAGTTCAACTTTGCCGCTCCCTTTATGCCGAACCACTGAGCCGCGACACTCCGGTTATTCGCCTTGACGCTTAGGCCCTGGTATCGGCCGGGCCTCTGTCGCTCAGGCCGCAGTCATTTGCGACGGGGCTCGCTTTGGTAATTCAGGCATTTGCCAAAGTTGGCCGCGAGTTTAACACGCCTCACCTTCGTTAGTTGCTTAGTCGCGGCGCGAAGGCTGAGATGGGCCCGCTGGCATCATTCGAGCGAGCCAATAGCCGGTACGTATGTCCGCTGTCGCCCCGATCGTCACCAATTTTGTTACCGGCATTTGTAGCGATGGGCCGCAGCCAGACCGCCACACGCACGCCCTTGCTGAGCATCGTGACTCGGCCGGCAGCGCGTTCATTAAGCAAGCACATCGCTCACCCATCTCAGACATGGGTCCAAGTCAACTGCGTTAAATGGCCTGGTACGCAGCAGTTCGTGGTGCGTCCAAGCTAAATCGCAAAACGGCGCCCGCTATAACCTGCTAAGATCAGGCCGACGCAAATGTTGCGAGCAAGCTGGAGAGTATGAGATGGCCAATGAACCGCTCGAGGTGCTGGTAACTCGGAAAATGCCAGATGGTACATACGCCGTGGTCGACGCGCTACGAGACCTTCGCACCGTTCAGGTCGGCTTTCCGGACGCCGATGCGGCGGAGAAATTCATTGAGGAGTTCTATCTGGCACGTGGCGTCCTGCGGCCGCGGGAATCGAAGCGATAACGACGCCAGGAGCAACGATCGGGCATTACACTACACCGCCATTTACCCCGTTATACGCTTCCAACCTTTCTCGACTTCGGCGCCGGTTTTCTCCAATTGAGCTTTCACACCGCGCCAATTGTCGTTGACGACGTCCCAATTTACCAATGGCGGCGCTCCTGCTGCCGCCGTCGGTCCCAAACCATTTGCAGCGCGGCCTGTGCCGGCGTCATAGACAAAAGCGGCTACGACCGTGGGTACGATTCGAGGATTATTCCGACGATGAGTCGCATTGGATTATCTCCGTGGTCAGGGGACGCAACTCAATGCCCAAGAAACGAGTTCCAGCCCGGTCTCGCCGCCGGGCTTTTTTCTTGGAGAAATAGGATAGCCAAACCGCCCTGTGAGGAGGACGTGCATCACGGTGGAACTACCACCAAATGTCAGCGTTAACTCAGGACGTGGGACGTGGCAGATCAGCCCGATAGGCCCTAGCTATGACAATAAAGTGTGATTACTGCCGCGGCCCCCTTGGAGCAAACGTCCATCACTATTGGCGGATGCGATACTGTTCGATGTCCTGCACCGCGGCGTATCAGCGCCGCCTCGCTGAAGGGACCGTTGTGAAAATACGCTGTCTTGAATCTCAGCCTGGCGACCTGCGACCCATCGCGCGGCGTCAGGGAATAGTCCGAAAAGAAGCTGCCTAAAATCATTGCGCGCTTGAACGCGGCGATGGCAGAGGAAGAAAAACCACAAGAAAACACGCCGCTCGCCGGGCAACCGTCCGCTCCCGCTTATTGGGCGATGGATTATTACTTCGATAATCTCAGGAAGGTTGTGGCATCGGCTCCTTCTGGAGGAACGGAATTCGGGGAACAAATAAAAAATGATGCCGTGAAGAACCTCTCCGCTACACGCGAATTCATGAAGAAATTGAGCCAAGCAAAGTCTTTTCAAGACCTGGTTCGACTGCAGAGCGAATTTATGCGATCTCAAGTCGAAGCTATTGTGGAGCAAACACAAAGTCTCACCGAGGCGCTAACCAAGATCGGGAAGTAAGTCATTCGCGAACAGGTTGCCGCCCGGTTCAGATCTGCTTCGCTAAAAAACGCGATCAAAGTGCTGATTGAACCGTCGCGCTAGCCGAAAACCCAAGAGCTGCAGATCATGCCACGTCGTTCAACTCGCCTGGTCCCGCCTCGACGAGAGCTGCGACTTCGGCACGGAGCCTTGCGATCAGTGACGCCGCCCATCCCCGCGCCTGGCTTTCGGGATATCCCAAATCCCGCGCGGTCTTTCGATAGCTGCGCTCGGCCGCGGCGAAAGCCCGCAAAATATCCTCGGCTGGCAGGCAGGCGATAGCTTCCGCCACCCGCGAAATACCGGCAAATGCCAGTCCGAGAATTGCTTCTTCCCTCGAGCTTGACGCCATGATCGGACACCACAAGCAACACAACGCCGTCGATTTTACTCGACCGGTGTTTGATTCCTAGTCTTTTCGCTCGGACCACGGATCGGCAGACGCCACTTCGTTACAAATTGTGGATTATTCGATATCGGGACCTAACCGCGGGCGCGCGCGAGGCGAAACTTGGCTGCAGACACTAACGATCAGCGGATCCTTGACGGCGATATCGCCGGCAGGCGGAAGCTGACTTCGGCTTCGCCCCAGGCGGCTCTCGCGAACGTGTTACCGAGCGCGACCGCAAAGCGGGGGCCGGAAATAAGCCATCGCCGGCAGACGTTAACCCCTCGTTAACCGAATATGCGCAGATTATTAACCAAGCCAGAATCATCGGGGTCCGGAGGCAAAGTGTCGAGCATCGTTCGCCAGCGCCATTCACTGATGTTTCGACCGCGCTCCTACATGGCATTGGCCGTCACGCCGCAGCCGCCGATTGCGAATTGGCTTGCCGAGCTCGACGTTAGTCTTGAGCGCTCCGAGAATTTTTTCGCGGATCAGCACGTGGCACTCGATCTATCGGCGGTCAACCTCAGCTCGACCGCCATCGGTCAGCTTGTCGCCAATCTCGAGCAGCGCAACATCCGCGTCCTCGGCATCGAAGGCATTGATCCTGCGAAATGGCAAGCGGGGCTCCCTCCCGTTCTGCGCGGTGGCCGCGGCGCGCGCACTTCCGATTCGTCCGGGCCTCTGCCCGCGGCGGCGCCGGTTCGCACCGCGCCCCGCCCGACGTCACAGAAACAGCAGCCTGGGTCGCTCATGATTGAAGATCCGGTGCGCTCCGGGCAATCCGTGGTCTTCATCGAAGGTGATGTGACCGTTCTTGGTTCAGTTGGGTCCGGCGCCGAAATCGTCGCCGGCGGATCGATCCATGTGTACGGCACGCTTCGGGGCCGCGCGCTGGCGGGCGCTACTGGAAATGCCCGCGCGCGTATCTTTTGCCACCGCGTCGAGGCTGAGCTGCTCGCCATCGACTCGCACTACAGGACAGCTGACGACATTGAGGACACTCTGCGCTGCCGACCTGCTCAAGCTTGGCTCGAGGGTGGCGCCTTGCAAATTTCGGCGATGAACTAGGACAACAAAGGTAGGCAATATGGCGCAGGTTTTGGTCGTAACATCAGGCAAAGGCGGCGTTGGCAAGACGACGTCAACTGCCGCTCTAGGTGCCGCTCTCGCCCATGACGGCGCGAAAGTAGTCGTCATCGATTTCGATGTCGGGCTGCGCAACCTCGACTTGGTGCTAGGAGCCGAGCGACGTGTGGTCTTTGATCTGATCAACGTCATCAACGGCGTGGCAAAGCTTCCACAAGCGCTCATCCGTGACAAGCGGTTGGAAACCTTGCACTTGCTACCCGCGTCGCAGACTCGGGACAAGGATGCACTGACCGAAGAGGGAGTTGCCAAAGTCATCGACGAGCTGCGGGCGAATTTTGACTGGATCATCTGCGACAGTCCGGCCGGGATCGAGCGCGGAGCGACAATGGCGATGCGCTTTGCCGATGCCGCAATCATCGTAACCAATCCCGAGGTGTCATCGGTGCGCGATTCCGACCGCATTATCGGGCTGCTCAATTCCAAGACGCTCAAGGCGGAACGCGGCGAACGCGTCGACAAGCACCTCTTGATCACGCGGTTTCATGCGGCGCGCGCGGCGCGCGGCGAGATGCTGTCGATCAGCGACGTTCTTGAGATCCTTTCGACGCCGCTCCTCGGCATTATCCCAGAGAGCCAGGAAGTGCTACGCGCCTCCAATATTGGATCGCCGGTAACTCTCAGTAACCCGCTAAGCGCTCCGGCCCGCGCCTACTTCGAAGCCGCGCGCCGCCTTAAGGGTGAGAATATTCCCGTGCAAGTTCCTGAGGAGAGCAAAGGTATTTTCAACAAGCTATTTGGACGGAAAGCAGCATGAGCCTATTCGATCTCTTTCGCCACCGCTCTGCGCCGGTTGCTCGCGAACGCCTGCAGATCCTGCTTGCGCATGAACGCGTCGCGCGTAGCCGTCCCGATTTGCTGGGCGTTTTGCGTGAGGAGATTCTCGCAGTTATCCGCCGGCATGTCTTGTTCGAGCCGGAGAAGGTGCAGATCAAGATGGATCGCGGTAAATCGGTGTCGACCTTGGCGGTCGATATCGAGATCCCCAATCTCGATCCAGTGCTGGGTGGGGTCACCACCGTCACGGTCGGGTAATGTCAGGCGCCAGGCGCGACAGCGGCGTGTTCGAAATGGAGTGGAGATGTGATGCGCACTATCGCGCTGCTGACACAAAAGGGCGGAACAGGAAGAACCACGTTGGCGGCGTCGATCGCCGTGGCTGCGGCACAAGCGGGCGAAAGGGTGATCGGGCTCGATCTCGACCCCCAGGCGTCGTTGTCGCGCTGGGGTAAACGCCGCGAAGCCGCGAATACCTCGAACAAGGTCATGATCGAACCGCTCGAAGGCGAGCGCCTTCCGCGGCTGCGCGCAATTCTCGAAGGACTTGCGGGCGTTGGGTTTACCGTCGCGATCTTTGACACCGGTGGCACCGACACTGCGGCTGCCCGTTTGGTAACGGAGAGCGCGGATCTTTGCCTTCTGCCGACGCGACCGACGCTGCTCGATGTGGAGGCGACAGCGGCGACGTTTCGCGCGGTCTATCTGGCCAAGCGCATGGCTGCATTCGTCCTGAACCAGTGTCCGGCGACCTACCGCAGTTCGCGAACCAGCGAAGCGGCAAAAGGATTAATGCGCCTTGGGGTCCTAGCAGAGCCGATGCTGTACGCGCGCATGGATTTTCAGGATGCGATGGCGGCAGGTCTCGGTGTCACCGAGTACGCTTGTGGTGGCCGAGCCGCGCGGGAAATCGAGGCGCTGTGGAACTGGATTGGCAGCCAGTTCGCAGGTGCACGGAGTGAAACCTTCGCCGATCATTCGCGTTGGCGCCAGGCGGCCGCTTAGGCGGAATCACTACACGGCTTACCGGCCGGCGGGCCGGCTCGCGAAGTCATCCGGAAATGGCCTTGGTCGGAGTGTCCAAGGCAGTACTTGCGCCGTCCAGTCTACGTTTTTTGCGAGGTGTCATGCGGCTAACGGTGCGCCCCATGGACCGCGCCGGTCAGTTTATCGCTGAAATTTTCAGCGTTTTTCCCTCGAGCCAAGCTTGGATCGGCTGGCTCTGGAGGCCGGTTTCAAAGTCGTCGGCCATCTTGTAGTGCGAGTCGATCGCGAGAAACTCGGCTTCAGCACGGTGGCAGAAAATGCGGGCCTGGCGATCACCGGTTATGCCCGCCATGGCCCGTCCGCGCAGTGTCCCGTAAATGTGGATCGAGCCGCCGGCCATGATTTCAGCGCCGGATCCGACGGAACCAAGCACGGTGACGTCACCGTCCATGTATACGATCGATTGCCCCGAGCGCACGGTCTTATCAATCAGCAGCGACGCCATCTTCGCCGGCTTTTGCGCTACCGCATTTGTGACGACCGAGCCCTCGGACAATTGGAACGTCTGGCCATCAAGGCCATCGCGGAGAATTGGAGGCAGCTCCTCTTCTGCGCCGTTGGCTACGAATCCTTCGATGCCGAGAACACGAATATGACGCTCACGAAGATTGGCGATCAGATCGACGATTTCGCCTGCACCGAAGTTAACCGCCGACATATCGAGCGTCACGGGGTGACGCGCGAAAATGCCTTTGGAACATTCAATACTTGCGTCCAGGTCAGCCAGCCAATCGGCGACCGGCGGCACGGGGGCCAGTACGAACGCCATGTAGGAGCGCGCTCGAAATGGCAACGGCTGAGGTTTCCGGATGACATTCGACACGGTTGCGCTCTTTACCTCGTGGTTGCCTTAAAGGGGACTGGAACCGATCGCGGTGTCAGCCGGCCCGCCAACGCTATTCATCGTCGGCTGTATTTGTTGGACGCTAAGAAGCCTTGGGCTCCTGCTGGTGCTCGCTATCGCGGGTTTGGCTCATAGTTGCCATGTGATGCATCCGGCCCATGACCTTAGAGGCCTGGTTTACCGCATCATGCTCGGGGATACGCCACTTGCCGATGCTTTCGGCGATGATCTTGACCGAGGCCGACGCAGTCTGCGCCAAGTGCGCATAATTGGCATTGATTCGGCGTACGCGCTCGCCTTCCGCCTGCAAATAGTCGCGCGCGACCAGCAGCTCAGCCATTAGCTTTTCAATATCAGCGATCGACGCAACACCGGCGGCGATAACGTCATCGCTAAGCCCGGACAGGTCCGCGAGCTTGCCGCCGCGCACGAGGGAGCGGATGCCGCCTTCGATTGTTTTCGTCGCCGTATCGGAAACGGACATCTTTGATTCCGCAGCGTCCATGATGATCTCCCGTCTGCGCTTCGACCCCGCCGAATTTCGTCTGAACGTGGTGCGCCGGGCGTCGCGGTGACACGGACGCTCCATTTGGTACTTTGTCGTAACAAGGTAAATGGAGGGTTAACCCTCTCGGCGGTCGCGGTGTTTTTTAAAAGCTTGGAGCGCAATGACAGATGGTCTAGCTCGAGCCGCGTTCGCGTATCCGCAGTATTTGAGCGTTGCCCAGCGCCGTGCCCTTGAAGAAATAGTGCGGATGACCGTACAATTTTCTCGACCGCTGCCGGGCCATTTCCAAGATTTGACAGTTACTTAGAACTGGGAACGGTTTTCCCTTCGCATTCAGCTTTGAAAATCGTCGAACCGCTTGAATGTGCTTTTTGTGCTCGAGATCACATTCAAGCCGTGGGAGGAAACTAATGTGTTAATTGCGCGTTAAAGTCGATCAGCTCATGGACGCCTAGCGCCTGCAATAACAAAGTGCGTGCATGGGTTGGGTAACAGGAGGTCATGCAAATGCGCATCACGTGGTCTGCGCTGATCGCCGTCGCGGTTGCAGGTTTAGCATCAAGCTACGCTGCAGCTCAGACTGCAAACGGCACTCCGATTACGAATGCTACTAAAAGCGCCTATCACTACAACACTTGCAGTTGCCACTTCGGCTACGGCAATGTCTGCATTGTGACAGAAGCCTGCGATAGCGGTGGCGGCCATTGCTCGGGGTGGTGCACACCTGAGCCGTATGGAAGCCTTACTAACCGCTGAATAGAATACGGTGCTGCCCGTCCAACGTACCCTTGATTCAAGGTCGTCAGAGCCGGGTCTGGCGGCACTTTACAGCTGTTGTAAGTGCACCTTCCGTTCGCCCTGGGCTGGCAATTTGGCTCACTGACCCTTTCTTAGCTTAGAACCATCGCAGGTAAGCCGTGCGGACAAAATCCGCGCTGCAATTTTCGCGCATCCGTGCGATGGCAACCAGACAAGCATTCCCTACAGCACCGGCCGGTCGAAAACCGAATGTGCGCCACGCTCGACAAGGGAGGCGGCGTTAGCCGCGCAGGGCAGACATAAACTTAGTTACGGCCCAGAACGCGGCCAGGCCAGCGGCGGCAAAGGCCATCTGTTGGGGATGATAACGGTGCGCACCAGCGCATTGTCGCCGAAAGTCAAAGCATGCCGTTATTGAATTTATCCCAAGCGGGCCCGGCGTTCCGGTAGCATTCAGCGTGAACGGCAGTATTGCGCCCGAGCCACAAATCGCTATCCTTCACGATAGCGAGAACGGCAACAACATTTTCGCCTAGTTACGGCACGCGGGATTCCGATGCGGTACGACATAGAGGCTGATTGGGAACTCCTCCACACATGCAACTATCGGTGCGAATATTGTTTTTTCCCTCCCGCCGTGCTCGGAGAAAAGCTGACCGTACACGGGGAGCCTGAGGTATGGAGGCGGGCTTTCGATCGTACAGGTCTGACGTGGCTCGTCCACATTACGGGAGGAGAGCCGACTATTTATCCTCGCTTCGCAGAACTTTGCCAATTGCTTACGGCGACACACTACCTTTCATTCAACACCAATCTCACTCATCCATCAGTCGTTGAAGTTGCAAAGCGTGTGGATCCATCTCGCGTCAATTTTATCAATGCGGGTCTGCACGCTGAAGAGCGGGAGCGCAGAAAAGGGCTAACAAAATTTCTTGAGTACGCGGCGTGCTTGAAGGAGCGCAACTTCCCGATCTTTATTAGTATTGTCGCTACCCCTGACGTGCTCTCCCGAGTTGACGAGGTCATCGCGCTTACAGAACCGATTGGCCTTACACCAATTCCGAAATTAATGCGCGGTCCGTACCAAGGAGGGATCTATCCAGGGGCATATAGCGCCAAAGAAAGGTCGACCTTCATTGAATTTGCGACGAGAGCGCGGGAAAGCTACGGCTCGATGTTGCGTGGCTTAAGTGAGAAGCCGAGCATCGACGTATTTGGGGACGAAAACTATCTCTATGGAGTTCCCAGGTTTCGCGGCAGGTTGTGCAGTGCGGGTGATAAGTTCGTTAACGTGCAGACTGACGGAAAAATTTACCGGTGTGAACGAAAACAATCGAATTATCTAGGCAATATTCTTGATGGGTCGTTCCGCCAACGGACGGGTAAATCAAGCTGCGACTTGCGCTATTGCTTCTATTTCTGTTTGAAATATGCCGATGGAAAAGAAAGGTCGGCCGCCGATCGGAATGCAATTTCATCTGCGCCGTATCACATCCAGTTTACCTTCAACAACGGACATTGGGTGGAGCAGCCGCGTCGGCATTTGGCTGACACAACTTAATAGACGGGTAATTCTACTGAACCCCTAGACGCCGCCTCGGTTGGCGACCTCTTTCAGGGCATCGGCGTTATCAATAGAATATCGCTGATCCGGGAGCCGGCGTCGGGTCTACCAGAACCCAAACCATGCCGCCATTGAATTGGATCGTAAAGCCGTCGGGGGAATAGACCGCACCCTCGTTCAAGGCCGGCGTCCAGATATGGCCTGGCGCCCCTATCCAGGCCGTCGACGGCTGACCGCTTTCATTTGTGAGATCAAGTTGCCGGCCGTTCTGCGCAATATGGACCAAGTGTATCCCGGCGCAGTTACGGACGCATCGGTACACGCCGGAAAGGTTGGGCACCCAAGTCTGGGTACCCACTGCTTGTGCCGAAGCGTCGGTCGCGGCCAAAGCACCCAGCATAGCCAACGCCATCATTTTCAGGATCATGCTCTGCCCCCGTCTTGAGCGAGTATTGATCTGCCATCCCATACAAAAATCGAAGCTTGGGAGCAATAGTCTTGGGACAGTGGGCCAGGGGCCTGCGCCGTTCGGCAGCGCGACGCGGAACACTAGGCGCCGGAGCATTGCTAGCGAGGAAGTTTTCGCCGCGGAGGCGCCAATCGTTGGACGGCGAGGGTCGAGTGTCTCTACATGGAGCTCGGATCAGCGCAGCTGTTTGACATCGTTCCGGGCGTTCCAGAAACCGTCAGCTTCTCAGCCAGCCTCATACGCGCAGGTGTCGATTACAAATTTACCGGACCAGACCCTCCGCGGCCGCTGGTCGCCAAGTATTAACGTGAACAACGGCTGATTTCTTCGGCCCCGTGGGATGATGGCGGAGCGTGGTGCGAGAGCGCGTGGCTAATGCGAACGGACATTAGTGCTGACGCGTAGCCGCTACAGCTGCCTGATCGGCAGATCACGGCAACGGCAGATGCTCGCAAGTTTTGCAGCACAATCACTTCATAGTATTGCAAAAACTCATTGTGACCACCCGCGAACAATGATTCGGTTGGGTTGAGACGGGAATCGACGGGAGCGGCTGATGCTGGGGTGGGGTATGGGGGAAGGTGGAACCGGCGCGGGCGGCAACTCCACTCGCTGACCTTAACAATGCACGTAATCGCGTAACCTCATGAGAATTCGCCCTATTTATCCAAAGATGTCGCTCGAGCATTTATCATGAAAGTTGTTAAGTGTGTCCTTCAGGCCACAACTTCCATGGTGCATCTAGGTTATGGTCCTCGATGTTCACTGCTGGGCGCTTTGCCTTTTGGGGGTTGTCATGAAGTTGCGAAAATTACTTTTAACCCAAGCTGCGGTTTTGTCTGTTGCCGGTGCTACATCGTCCTTTGCGCAATCTCCATACAGCTGGACCGGTCCTTATCTTGGCGGTGAGGGTGGTTACGGTTGGGGTATCTCTGGCCAAACCGATCCTGGGCCTCCGCACACGAACGGAGGAGGAGGAAGTGGGATAGGTAATGGCTCGTATTCGGTGGGCGGTGGATTTATTGGTGGGACGGCCGGTTACAACTGGCAAACCGGCCCCTGGGTGCTCGGCATCGAGGGCGATTACTCTTGGGCTAATATAAGCGGGAGCTCCGCGACCTGCGGATTTGCGCCGCCCCACGGCTGCGGCACAACGCTGCAAGATTATGGGACGCTGAGGGGTCGGGTGGGCTACGCCGTGGGTGCAGGCGGAAACTGGCTGCTATACGCAACGGGCGGGCTCGCCGTTGGTGAAGTTCATGCTTGGGATAACTTGACGCCAGCGTCGGGCAGCGCGTTTAGAGCCGGCTGGACTGTCGGCGGCGGCGTAGAATTCGCGTTCGCCCAAAATTGGACGGCGAGGGTTGAGTATCTCTACATGGACCTCGGATCAGCGCAGCTGTTTGACATCGTTCCGGCCGTTCCAGAAACCGTCAGCTTCACAGCCAATCTCATACGCGCAGGCGTCGATTATAAATTTACGGGACCAGAACCTCCGCGGCCGCTGGTCGCCAAGTATTAACGCGAATAACGGCTAATCTCTTCGGGCCCCGTGCGATGATCGCGGGGCCTTTTCTTTGGTGGAGTGTGGCGCGAGAGCGCGTGGCTAATGCGTCGGACATTAGTCTTGACGCGCAGCTGCTACAGCTGCCTCATCGGCAGATTACGGCTCAGGGAAATAGGTGAGGACGCGCCGAATCGACGGCGTTCGCGTCTGGCTATGCCGGCCTCTGTCGTCGACCCGCGCTACGAGGTCGAGCAATCCGGCCCTGCGAAAGCGCTCGAGCACCTCGATAATCCAGGCGTGCTCGTGGGCGAACTCGGGCACACGGAAGGCAATGTATCGCGCGTGAAGACGCAGGATATCCTGGGCCGGCTGGATTTGCATTGTGCGGGCGACCATGGCCTCGCGTGGTCGCACCAGCAGGGTGGCGCCGGTCCGTCGATGTCTCAGCTCGTACTGGCGACCCTGCTGTTTCATGATCGTCACCGACCCAGGCAACATCGTCCAAATGTCGCAATTTTGCTCGATCAGCGCTTTGTGTTGCGGCCGCAGGCGTTGCGCGATCTCGGGTCGGGTGGCGAGCGCGCGCAGCCGTGTCATGATATCGGAAATGATCCGTGCGCGCTCGGTGGTCGTAACATTGGAGAGCTGGGAATCCGACCAAATATTATAGACCGACTGAGCCTCAGGCACGAAGCGGAAGCGCATGCCGAGCAAGGCCGCAATGGCCGAATATTCGAAATCGTCCGAGTTTCTGCGGTCGGGCCACCAGGCTTTCTCGGCCTGCAGCGCCTCTGCCGCCTGACGCCGGAACAGATGTATGATCGGCGGATAGAATTCCCCCGCCAGCACCCGACGGATTTGATCGTCACTCGCGCGAACCGCAATGACGTGCTCCGTCGGGGGTGCCGAGGCCAGGCTTTGGCGCAGCGTCCACCCGCCATAGGCGATGTCGCCGCCGGCGCGCTCCAACGCCGCGACCTGAAGCGCGATCTTGTCTGGATCGAGCCAGTCGTCGGCATCCATCCATTGGATGAATTCGCCCCGCGCTAGACCATAGCCCCAGTTGCGCGCATTGTTGGCTCCCTGAGCGGCGCAAGTAGTGATGTGAAACTGGCGGGTCGTCGTTTGCGCGATCTCTTCGGCGATTGCCAAGCTACCGTCGGTCGAGTTGTTGTCGACGAAGATGATCTCGATGTTGGGATAGGTCTGCTCGAGCACCGAAAGCAAAGCCGGCCGGAGCATGGGTCCCGCGTTGAAACAGGGGATCACGACAGAGACAAGTTGCGTCACTGAGTTCATCCTCTGTTTGCTTTCGTGAAGTGACCGGGCCCACCTGCGCCCACTGGTCATGCAGGAAGATGACTAGCCGCTAGCTCGCTTGTGACCATCTCGGAAAGTGGAGTGTGCGTCGCGCAGGCGCCAACAAGCCTGGTAGCGGCTCTCCTCCGCGCATTATGCCGATGACATAGAAATCGTCGTATGGTGTGTGCTCCGTAGGCGTTCGATTAGATAAACGGACGCTGCAAGGCCCATTGGAAGATTGCACATCCAATAGAAATCAAAAATGGATAAGGTTATCGTCCTTTCTGCGCGACGACATGTTGCTCGTGGATCACTCATTAATGATAGCAGAAAGATGATGAGTTCATAGATGCAACTTGTCTCCGTCGTGATCCCCTGTTTCAACGCGGGACCCATGCTCCGGCCGGCTTTGCTTTCGGTGCTCGAGCAGACCTATCCCAACATCGAGATCATCTTCGTCGACAACAACTCGACCGACGGTAGCTTGGCAATCGCCGAAGAGATCGCGCAAACGACGACCCGCCAGTTTCACATCACTACTTGCGCCGCTCAGGGAGCCAACAATGCGCGCAACTGGGGCTATGGTCTAGCGCGGGGCGAATTCATCCAATGGTTGGATGCCGACGACTGGCTCGATCCAGACAAGATCGCGCTTCAGGTCGCGGCGTTGCAACAGCATTCAACGGATGACATCGCATATGGCGATTGGACAGCGCGCTGGAGTGAGACGGGTAAGCCGCCGTCCGAACAGCGGCACAGTCTTGGACAGGTCGGCGATCAGGTGCATCGCACGCTCTCCCTGATTTGGTACCCACCTCACCTTTATCTGCTGCGACGCGCCGCCGCGCAACAGCTGCAGGACGTGCAGGGCTGGTGGCCGGCGCGCAAGGTTGCGACCGACGTTGAATATAGCGCAATTGCCGCGCTACTCGGTTTGCGTTTCCGTCACGTCGCTGGCGCGCACGTCCACTACAACATCTGGTCATCGGCGAGCCAAATTTCCGGAAGCACGCCTTATCGAGATCGGGTGGCCGCGCTCGCGGAGATATTCCAGCGATTACAACAATTTTCCAAATCGGATCAAGTTAAGGTCGGCCCGACACACCGCCATAAGATCCTGCTCGATCAATCGTGGGACGTCTGGCGCATGCCGCGCGGGTCGACGATCTTGACGAAACTGCCGGGCCGGCGATTTCGACTGCGCCATGTGCCAACCGGCAAGGAAATCGAAGTGCGGCCGCGCGAGGCGGCGATTGCGAACTCGCTATTGGGAGCATCGCACCCGATGACATCGAGTCACTACGCGGTGTTGATTACCGAAAAGATGCCCGAGATCGTCGACGACTGTGTTGTTGTTGTCGAGACCATCCAGCGATTTCAACGTGAAGGAGTTATGGAATTGGTTTCGGCAGATTGAACCTCAAAGTCAAAACTTGCGGAACGTGCTAGCAATGAAAAGATCACGTCTCTCGCGCCAAGGAAAGCCCTCGGCTTTGGGAAATAGATGAGGACGCGCCGAATCGACGGCGTTCGCGTCCGGCTACCGGCCCCTGTCATCGAGCCGCGTACACGAGATCGAGCAATCCGGCCCTGCGAAAGCGCTCGAGCACCTCGATGATCCAGGCGTGTTCGTTGGCCAGCTCGGGCACACGGGAGGCAATGTATCGCGCGTGAAGACGCAGGATATCCTGGGCCGGCTGGATTTGCATTGTGCGGGCGACCATGGCCTCGCGTGGTCGCACCAGCAGGGTGGCGCCGGTCCGTCGATGTCTCAGCTCGTACTGGCGACCCTGCTGTTTCATGATCGTCACCGACCCAGGCAACATCGTCCAAATGTCGCAATTTTGCTCGATCAGCGCTTTGTGTTGCGGCCGCAGGCGTTGCGCGATCTCGGGTCGGGTGGCGAGCGCGCGCAGCCGTGTCATGATATCGGAAATGGTCCGTGCGCGCTCGGTGGTCGTAACATTGGAGAGTCGGGAATCCGACCAAATATTATAGACCGACTGAGCCTCAGGCACGAAGCGGAAGCGCATGCCGAGCAAGGCCGCAATGGCCGAATATTCGAAATCGGTCGAGTTTCTGCGGTCGGGCCACCAGGCTTTCTCGGCCTGCAGCGCCTCTGCCGCCTGACGCCGGAACAGATGTATGATCGGCGGATAGAATTCCCCCGCCAGCACCCGACGGATTTGATCGTCACTCGCGCTAACCACCTTGACGCGCTCCGTCGGGGGTGCCGAGGCCAGGCTTTGGCGCAGCGTCCACCCGCCATATGCGATGTCATCCGTTGAATGCTGTTGCAACGCCGCGACCTGAAGCGCGATCTTGTCTGGATCGAGCCAGTCGTCGGCATCCAACCATTGGATGAATTCGCCCCGCGCTAGACCATAGCCCCAGTTGCGCGCATTGTTGGCTCCCTGAGCGGCGCAAGTAGTGATGTGAAACTGGCGGGTCGTCGTTTGCGCGATCTCTTCGGCGATTGCCAAGCTACCGTCGGTCGAGTTGTTGTCGACGAAGATGATCTCGATGTTGGGATAGGTCTGCTCGAGCACCGAAAGCAAAGCCGGCCGGAGCATGGGTCCCGCGTTGAAACAGGGGATCACGATAGAGACAAGTTGCATCTGTGAACTCATCGTCTTTCTGCTATCATTAGTGGGTGATCCACGAGCAACATGTCGTCGTGCGGAAAGGAAGATAACCTTATCCATTTTTGATTTCTATTGGACGTGCAATCTTCCAATGGGTCTTGCAGCGTTCACTTTTCTATCGAATGCCAACCCGAGCACACACCATACGACGATTTTTATGCCGTCGGAGGCGAGCCGCTACCAGGCTTGTTGGCGCCTGCGCGACGCACACTCCACTTTCCGAGATGGTCACAAGCGAGCTAGCGGCTAGTCATCTTCCTGCATGACCAGTGGGCGCAGGTGGGCCCGGTCACTTCACGAAAGCAAACAGAGGATGAACTCAGTGACGCAACTTGTCTCTGTCGTGATCCCCTGTTTCAACGCGGGACCCATGCTCCGGCCGGCTTTGCTTTCGGTGCTCGAGCAGACCTATCCCAACATCGAGATCATCTTCGTCGACAACAACTCGACCGACGGTAGCTTGGCAATCGCCGAAGAGATCGCGCAAACGACGACCCGCCAGTTTCACATCACTACTTGCGCCGCTCAGGGAGCCAACAATGCGCGCAACTGGGGCTATGGTCTAGCGCGGGGCGAATTCATCCAATGGTTGGATGCCGACGACTGGCTCGATCCGGACAAGATCGCGCTTCAGGTCGCGGCGCTGCAACAGCATTCAACGGATGACATCGCATATTGTGATTGGACGATGCGCCGGATTGAGAAAGGTAAGCTGCTATTCGAACAGCGGCACAGTCTTGGACAGGTCCGCGATCAGGTGCATCGTACGCTCTCCTGGATCTGGTACCCACCCCACCTTTATCTGCTGCGACGCGCCGCCGCGCAGCAGCTGCAGGACGTGCAGGGCTGGTGGCCGGCGCGCAAGGTCGAGACCGACGCCGAATATAGCGCAATTGCCGCGCTACTCGGTTTGCGTTTCCGTCACGTCGCCGGCGCGCACGCCGGCCACAACGGGTGGTCGGAGAGCCAGATTTCCAGAAGGACACTTTACCGAGATCGGGTGGCCGCGCTCGCGGAGATATTCCAGCGGTTACAACAATTTTCCAAATCGAATGAGGCTAAGGTTAGCTTGACACGAGGCCACAAGCTCCTGCTCGACCAATCTTGGGACCTCTGGCGCATGCCGCGCGGGTCGACGATCTTGACGAAACTGCCGGGCCGGCGATTTCGACTGCGCCATGTGCCAACCGGCAAGGAAATCGAAGTCCGACCGCGCGAAGCGGCGATTGCGAACTCGCTATTGGGCGCATCGCACCCGATGACATCGAGTCACTACGCGGTGTTGATTACCGAAAAGATGCCCGAAATCGTCGACGACTGTGTTGCTGTTGTCGAGACCATCCAGCGATTTCAACGTGAAGGAGTTATGGAATTGGTTTCGGCAGATTGAACCTCAAAGTCAAAACTTGCGGAACGTGCTCTGGGAAGAGAAAGATCGCTTAGTGCCCAGCCTGTCAATCGGCGTTCAAAAAAGGGGAAAATTAAGATTCCGACCGCCGGTTGCAGCAGCACATGAAACGACGGAACATTGAAATCGAAAGACAGATAAACCTTAAGGCGCATACCCAAGTTGGAGCAAAAGCTTAACCGAGCAGAGAAAGTTCTTGAGCGAGCTGGACACCAGGCGCGCGGGATAACCTTGGCATCACTTTCAGCTTGCGGCAATTAATGGCCGAACGCCCTCATCGGTCAGCAGCCGTTCGAAGTATTCGATCGTCCGCATCAGTCCTTCGCGCAACTGTGTGCGAGGCATCCAAGCGAGCTCCTCCTCGGCCTTGGAAATATTAGGTTGGCGTTGCCTTGGATCGTCCTGCGGCTTTGGACGATACACGATATGCGAGCGTGAATTGGTGAGGTCGATGACCTTGGTTGCCAGTTCGAGGATCGTAAACTCGTTGGGATTGCCGAGGTTAATGGGGCCGGTTATTTCATCCGGGGTCTCCAGGAGCCGGCTAAGTCCATCAATCAGATCGTCGACGTAGCAAAACGAGCGAGTTTGACTGCCGTCACCGAACACGGTAATATCCTTGCCGAGCAGGGCTTGGACGATGAAGTTAGAAACCACCCGGCCGTCGTTGGGGTGCATCCGCGGCCCGTAGGTATTGAAAATGCGCGCGACTTTGATGCGCAATCGATGCTGCCGCCAGTAGTCAAAAAACAATGTTTCGGCGCATCGCTTGCCTTCGTCGTAACACGAGCGGGGTCCAATCGGGTTCACGTTGCCCCAATATTCCTCAGTCTGCGGGTGGACACTCGGATCGCCGTAGACTTCTGAAGTTGAAGCCTGCAGGATTTTCGCGCGCAGCCGTTTGGCAAGCCCTAACATGTTGATCGCGCCATGCACGCTCGTTTTCGTCGTCTGTACGGGATCGTGCTGATAGTGGATAGGCGAGGCAGGGCAGGCCAAGTTACAGATTTGATCGACTTCGACATAATACGGGAATGTTATGTCGTGGCGGACAAGCTCGAAACCGCGATGATCGAGTAAGTGCTCGATGTTGCGCCGCGTGCCAGTGAAAAAATTATCGACGCAAATGACATCGACACCGTGCTGCAGCAGGCGTTCACAAAGATGAGATCCCAAAAAGCCGGCGCCGCCGGTCACCAGAACGCGAGTTTCGAGATGCACTTGGGGCCACTCCACACTTGCCTTTTGGGCGATTACGATCATGCAGAAAGATTAAGTCGAACGGTATCACAGAGTGATAGCGCGGTTAACAGCCCAGAATTAACCTACGCTTTTTCACAATCTTGGTTCCCCTTCATAAACCGGCATGTGATTTTACACACGGCACAATGATGCTGAGGCCAGCAACCAACAATGCTGAATGTTAGCGCGCGACGCACTGCGCTAGAATGCGATAGGTTGCCGGTGGTGATATATTGGGGTGGTTGGGAGATTGATCGAGGGTCATCCGGTGCGTGCCGGCCAAGGCTTCAGCAGCGGCCCGACATTTAGTCTCGTCGGTAAAGTCGAGAAACGCCGTGCTCGCCGCCACCCCACCAGTGGCCGCACCGCTGACGACCGTTGTTATCAGGATTAGCGTCCACATGCTGGCGCTCGCTATCTATTATCTCGGGTGTATTACACGAAAACTATTTCGCCCGCCGTATCATATAATTGTGGCCGCGGGCTCATCGTTTAGAACCGCATGTCCGCGATTTGCGTCCGGCATGTAAGCCCGTTCAGTTACCTTCATCGATCTAAAAATCGAAACTGAACTTGGCTAACAAGCGACCGGGATGTTCGCAACGGTGATTGCCAAGACCGTGCGTTGGTCTTCGGAAAATCGGTCACGATTGCAGGCGGTCCTCGAAGCGGCTTGCCGCACGTCGAGAATGTCGCGGCCGTGACACGCTGCTTACTCAGACCGGGGGGCGGCCTTCCTGGAACGGCGGTTTGCAAAAAACAGCAAAACAACCCCATGCAAAGTAACATGTGGGATTAAAATCCTTGCAAAATCCCCCCGCTGTTAACACCCTTGGACCTCACGTAGGACCTCACGTAACCCACGAGGTAGAAAAATGCGCATAACCCACGAGGTGGCAAAATGCGCAAGCAGAACACGAAGAACCAACCAAGCGATTCAAGCGGCGCACCACGTGCGTCACGTGATACCCGGCGCCGCACCAACCGCTTCCGGCCGCACATAGACGATGAAAAACAAAACCAACTAGCCGGTTCAAACGGCGCCCCGAGCGCTACCCGGTCTTCCGACATGTCGGGAGAAGAAAGGTTGGGCTTTGATCCAAGGAAGCGGGACTTTGATGTCGATCGCATAATGCAAGAGGCCTCGGAGCGACGTCTAAAACGGGACACAACATTCGAGCGCCTCAGCGAAGCTTATGGTACGCGGGACACCGACTTCGTGTGGGGCCTTACTCAGCAACTCATCAGTGCAACAGCCAATTTTAATTACGGCGAGGCTGTCAGTTTCTCGCTTTCGTTCATCAGAGACATGAAGCCCAAGGATCATGTCGAGAGACTGCTCTTGGCTCAAATGAGCGCGGTACATCTGGCGATGATGAATTTCACCGATGAACTAGCTCCGATCCCGGCCCTTCCGATCAACCTACCCAAACGAGACAGTGCGGTACGAGCGCTCGCGTCGCTGACCAGAACGTACACGCTGCAACTGAGCGCGCTGAAGCGCTACCGGAGTGGCGGTGAGCAAAGAGTAACCGTTCAGCACTTTGCGATGAGGGACCGCGGCCAGTCGATCGTGGGCAACATCGATCACAAAGCACCGGTGCTTGAGAACACGCCGAACGCAGCGCCGGCGCTTACTGATGCGCGACAACCAGCCATGGAGCCGATCGCGGAACTGAAGGCTGTGCGGGTTCCAAGAAAGCGAGGGTCGGCACATGATTAGCAACCATCACCGCAATACCACAAACATGCTGTCGAGCCCGCGTTGCGGAGCCAAGACACGCTCAGGCAAGCCGTGCATGGCTCCGGCGGTGGCCGGAAAGAAACGGTGCCGGATGCACGGTGGTGCGTCTGGATCGGGTGCACCACGCGGCAACAGAAACGCGCTGAAGTTGGGGAATTTTACTCGCCAAGCTATTGAAGCTCGCCGGCACTTCCGGAATCTCCTCCGGCAAATACGCACGCACCTTGACCAGATCGAGTGATGAGTCGCCGATCGATCTTTGGAAGGCTGGCGCCCTAAACGAGCGCCTAGGCTAGCGTTTCTTCTGTTGCCGCTTGCGCAATAGGACACCGGGTCCGCCGCCGTTGTCCGTCTGAACTCAACGCAAACGGCTTAAGCGGGCGTCATTGCCTTGAGCGGAAGCCGCTCGCCGCTTTTTCGCCCTCGTCAAACCTTCACGGTGGACTCGTAACGCACCGTGGCCTGCCAGACGTTATGGTACGCGGCGATCCACCACGAGCCGCTTTCTTTGATTAGCACCAGGAGCAGGGATGTGTGCAGGGAGCCATCGGCCCCCGGTTGGGCTCCGGGAGGCTGCGCCTTCGAGCCCAATACGGCGCAGTCGAGGTCTACGATTGCAACATCGGGGCGGACGAAGCGAATTTTCCTGGGCGTCAATGCAATCGCACTTCCTTTGAGAGCTCCGCGAAAAATCTCGTCGTGCCGCTGATCAAACTCTTCTCGGCTTACATGAAACATGCCGTTCACGTTCGTGAAGGTGGCGTCGTCGAGGTAACGCGCGCCGTAAGCCGCTGCGTCGCCACGTTTCCACGCTTCGACAAGTTCATTTATCAGCTGATGGATCATTACCTCGTCATTTGTAGCCATCGGAGCACTCCGGTGCATTTTTTGCGCAGTGTCGTGCCGACCGCGATCACATTGTCGGTCCATGGTCGATTTCGGATTGCTTGCCTGCCGAAGGCACAGTCGCTACCTTTGAATTCACGGAACGTCGGCACGTCACGCTGGCAGCTTGCAGCCAAAGCTACCCAATTTCCAGAGCGCGCAGAGGGCGGCGATGTCTCCCGCTGGCCCGTCGCGTCACTTAGTGCGACGCATCGGAATGTCTGCACCTGGGTGAATAGCGGAAGTCGCTACGGGGTGCGTCAAACGATGCTCGTGACCCGATCCTAACGTGCCAACCGCATTGAGGGCGGCTACAATATCGCCATCGGGCCGCAGTCTTTAGTCCTCGCTAACAGGAAAGGGAGGGTGCCATGCCGGTTACGATCCGCGAAGCGCGAGAGGCCGACGCTGCGGAATGCGGGCGCATCATCCATGCCGCGTTCGCAACAATTGCGGCTGAACATAATTTTCCACGGGACTTTCCTTCCGCCGAGATTGCTACCGGCGTCGCGTCGATGCTGATCGCGCACCCCTCCTTCTACGGCGTCGTGGCAGAAAGCGACGGACGCATCGTCGGCAACAATTTTCTCGACGAGCGATCGGTAATCGGCGGTGTCGGCCCGATCACGATCGATCCTTCGGTACAGAATAAGGGGATCGGACGCCAATTGATGCAAGCAGCAATGGAGCGCGCCGTAGCGAAGAAAATGCCCGGTATCAGGTTGGTGCAGGACGCTTATCACAATCGCTCGCTGTGCCTCTACACGAGCTTGGGATTCGCGACCCGAGAGCCTCTTTCGCTTATGCAAGGCGCGCCGCTGAAACTCGAACTTGCAGGCTACGAGGTGCGGCCCGCGGTGCAAACCGATCTCGCCGCTTGCAATGTAGTGTGCCGCCGCGTGCACGGCTTCGATCGCGGCGCCGAACTGGCCGACGCGATTGCGCGCAATACGGCTACCGTAGTTCGGCATCTCGGCCGCATCACCGGCTATGCCACCGAGATCGGCTTGTTCGCTCATGCAGTCGGCGAAAGCAACGAAGATTTGAAAGCGCTGATCGGCGCTGCGGCAGCTTTCACCGGGCCGGGATTCCTTGTGCCTACGCGCAACCACGATGTGTTCCGCTGGTGCCTGGATTGCGGTCTGCGGCTCGTCAACCAACGGACACTCATGACCATCGGTCTCTATAACGAGCCGGCCGGCGCCTACCTGCCGTCGATTCTGTACTGAGCCGACAGGCATTTCGTGGCGTGACGTGTTGCTGATTGGTTGGTCGCGCCGATTTTGCTGATCGCCTCGACTTCCGGTTTTGGCCCATTTGTATGGACCGGCCGCGCGTTGCAAGCCGAAAATGATGATTTGGAGAAGGTTGAAATGGGGTTCTAGGTCCATTCATTCGGCGTTCATCTAGGCTTTTTGAGAATGCGCACCGGGTAGGTGTCGGCGGCTCGCAGTTGCGAGGTTTGCAAATGAAAAGACCCCTGTTGTTTGCTCTCGCGGTGGTCGTACTGCTTGGGTCGGGCAGCACCTTGGCGATCATGAATAATGCCTGCAAGACCAGCCATCATCCGTGGTGCACCCCCGTTTCCATCACTCGACATAACGCCAAGATTGGACCCGGCTAAATCGCGCGTAGCCAAGCTGCAAGAGCGACCGCTGGACTGGTCGCGGCCCCTAACCCGCCAGTTGGTCATTCCAAAGGTCATGACGCTCAAGACGCTCGCCGACGTGCGGACGCTTATGCGGCACCTGCCCGAGGATCGCCGGACGCGCTCGACCTGGCGCCACGTCGCCGCCGAGCTCGACAAGGCGGCCGCCGGCGCCGACACGGCCGACGTTGCAGTCGCGCTGCGGTTGGTGCTGTCCATGGAAGGCGTCGAGTGCCGGCAGAAGTAGCGCCAGTGGCCGCACGCGCGCCGTTAGAAAAAAGGAGCCTCAGCCTGGCGGCCGAGGCTCTAAAGGGGTTTTGGGGACATACAGCGCAGACAGAGTGATTGGCCGACGTGACGGGCGCGTGACTTTAAAATGGCGTGCAGGGCGAGAGCGAGCGCGCGACGTGGCGCCACGTCGCGGAACAGCTTGCCCAAGCGGTGGCCCAAATAAACCCGCTTCCTGCGCCCTGCGCCCGTGAGGGTGCCGTTAACTCCAATCTCCCATCGTTCATGCGCGCCGCACGGCTGCCGCAATGGCTCCGATATAGTCGATTTTGCAGGGCGCAGATTGGGGGTGAAGGGCTTTGACACTTACAACGCATGCAGTTGTCGGTGCCGCAATCGCCAGCGTAATACCGGAATATCCGTCTTTGGCGATTGCCGCTGCGTTTGCCAGCCATTTTCTGCTGGATGCGATTCCGCATTGGGATTATCCGATACGATCAGATTCGGTGAATCCCGATATTGCGGGAGCGATGAAATACGACCGCGCACTGCTCGGTGACATGCTCATGATCGGTACCGACGCGATGCTAGGAATAGCGCTGGCGCTGCTTGTTCTGGCGAGGCCAAGCGATTTTGCTGTTGTGCTTTGTGGTGCCGCCGCCGCCATTCTGCCGGATGCTTTTCAATTCGCCTACATCAGGTTCCCACGCGAACCGTTAATCTCGCTTCAACGCTTCCATTCGTGGATGCACGCGTCGCGGGACCTGCGCGCGCGTCCTGTCTTGGGGCTGTCCGCTCAAATCGGCTTAATCCTTTTCGTCCTGCTTGTTGCGAGGCTTGTCGCTTCATCCTGAAGGATCGAGCCGTCACCAGAGATAAACAACGCGTCTATTTGGTCGCTCTCGGGAGAAGCGGACGTGACGGCGGACATCGCGTTTCGGTCGCTTTTGACCTCGACAGGTCGATTTTGCCGTGATGCAGTGTGCGTTCCGGTGATGGAACGTTTTTTGGTCCGCAAAGCCGGGAGGAAAAGTGGGACGTAAGTTCATCGATTGTCGTGAATACCCGAGCGAAATGAATTGTACACTCGCGCTGAGTGCCGATAACGAAGACGAGCTCTTGGAGGCAGCGGTACAACACGCGATCACTGTGCATGGGCACGAGGACACGCCGGATTTACGTACCATGATCCGAACTGCGATGAGGGATGGAACGCCGCCGGTTGAGGCACCGCGGCGGGCGGCCTAGGCGTCGTCCGGTCGGATGTCTGTTGAAGGCGCCTGAAAGGCGCTTTCTTCTCGTGCGGTGGCGTCATTTTGGCCGGGATCAGCTTTCCGGGTACACCGAGCTTTCCGAGACGATAGCGGAGCAATCACCGGGCGTTCGCGCCACATCAGCGAAAAGGGGCAGATCATGACTGCGTTCAATGCCGTGCGTTTCAAGGTGAAGGCGGGGCGCGAACAGCAATTCCTCGACGCTCACAACAAGGCTGCATTCGCGTGGCCTGGGCTTAGGGACGTCAATGTCATTAAAACCGGCGAGCATACCTTCTGCGTCATCGCTGAATGGACCGACATGGATGCGCATCGTCAACGCACGTGACAGAATGATCGCGACGCTCGACTTGTTCCGCGACACCCTTGAAGACCTTGGCGGCGGGCTCGGCGTCACCGACCCGGTTTCAGGTCCAGTGGTGAAGACGCTGAAGTAAGGCAGCCGCCGGCAGCGTCATCAAGGCGATCGCAATAGGTCGAGCGCGCCGACGAGGTGGTTGAATAAGTCCGGCTTTTGTGGCGGCGCATATAGTCGAAGATGGCCCAAAGCGGCCCTTAACGCGCCTCGTTTGAACGCCGCCAGGGCCGTTCGAAGGAAGAATCCTGAGGTCCAGAATCCGTACCGCGCCGTTGGGCTCGCCGTGATAGATTGTCGGGCATGACGGGATACGGACAGTTCTGCTCTATGGCGCGCGCCCACGAAGTGCTGGGGGGTCGGTGGACCCTGTTGATCGTACGGGAAATCCTGTGCGGCAGCCGCCGCTTCAACGACATCCGTCGGGGCATTCCCCGCGTGTCCCGCACCGTCCTTTCCGAACGGCTTCGAGCCCTCGTTTTCGTCGGGGCGACCGCCCGGACCGACGGTCCCCACGGCCCCGAATACGAGCTCACCGAAGCGGGTCGGGAACTGGCGGTGCTGGTGAGCGCACTCGGCACATGGGGCCAGCGCTGGCTGGCGCGCGAGCCGGCGAATGAGGACCTCGATTTGGAGCCTTTGC
Organism: uncultured Alphaproteobacteria bacterium; assembly: GCA_963747855.1. Classification (GTDB taxonomy): domain Bacteria; phylum Pseudomonadota; class Alphaproteobacteria; order Rhizobiales; family Xanthobacteraceae; genus BOG-931. The sequence continues at coordinate 116,058 of CAVVGN010000001.1, read as the reverse complement.
TGGTCGATATGCAACGGCGTGTCCGCTTTACGGCCCTTCCCAAGGAGCCCTTCGTGGTGCGGTTCGAGGTTCGCGGCCACCACAGACGTTTCATGCTGCTCAAGAAGACCGAGGCTTCGCTTTGTCATCGGAACCCGGGCTTCCCCGAGCCGGTATGCGTGCGGGGACCGCTGGCCGCCCTGATCGCCTGGTGGCGCGGCGACATGAGTTTCGTCAAGGCTCAGAGCATCGGGCTGGCGATTGACGGGCCCGATAAGTTTACCCGGGCGTTTCCGAAGTGGTTCAACCTGTATCCGTTCGCCCATATCGGCCCAGCCGGGCGAGAGTCGAGATAGAGTCTCTTCGCCCGCTCTGACCGCGATGGGCGCATCGTGACCCTGAGGATCGTCCGCCTGGGCGAACCCCGCGATCCGAAAGAGGGAACTCGGATCGGCACGGTGCGGCGCCCGCCGCGTGGCGTTCGGAAGGAACGCTATGCGCCCGACGACTGGTTCGATGTCTGGTATCCCGACCTCGCCCCCAGCGCGGAACTGATGGCGCAGGGCCAGGCGGCGGTGACGGAAACTCAATGGAAACGTTTCATCCGCGCCTTCAAAGCGGAGATGGATGCGCCGATGGCGCGGCGGACGCTCGATCTGCTGGCGGTGCTCTCGCATGGCACCAACTTATCGATCGGTTGCTACTGCGAAAACGAGGCCCGGTGCCATCGGTCTGTGCTTCGCGAACTACTGACGGACCGCGGCGCGAGGCTCGGGTAGCCGCGGCCGCAACAGCTGAGGCTCTGGTCGCTGACGGTCAGGATTCCGTACCCCATGAGTGCTGTCGCTGAGTTTACAAGACTCCTCTCGTTGCTCGACATCCAATCCGAAAGGAATGTCCTATGACCGCTCATCTGCTGATTATGTACCCGCACCCTAAGGACGTGAAGGAATTTGACCGCGCCTATCGCGAGGAACACCTGCCGTATGCGGCCCCGAGGCTGAGAGGCGCCACGGGTGTCGTTACCAAGCGCGTGGTGGGGCCATCCTTCGCGCCGCCGCCCTATCATCTAATCTCCGATGTCAGCTTCCCAACAATCGAGACGCTTAAGGCTACTGCTGCCTCAAGCGGCAAGGAAGCGTTGACCCACGCGGCGTCGATCAGTTCCGGCGGCGCGCCGACAATTGTGATTGTCACCGACGAGGCTCAAGGCGCCTGATCATACCCGGACCAAGGCGGCGTGTCGGCCAAATTTGCGGACGGGCTAAAGGAAGCTCGTCCGCAGCACCCTCGGTCGTCGGATCACCGGGGGGTTGCTTGATTCGCAACATTCAGCAACCCCCATGGCAGCCCGTGAGCAGGTCGCAAGGACCATGGCGTTTCGCCGGCGCCGGTGCCGGTCACCAAGCCGGGCTTCGGCGAACAGGATATTCCGCATGATCTACGGTTGGATATGATCCGGCGCGACCATAGCGATGGGGGATAGAATTATTCGCTCATGAGCCACGTACATCCACAATTTGCGAAGAAACTTTTCTATTTTACAATTGGCGGGGCGCTGGTCCTTGGCGTGCTTTCGAGCTTTTTGCCACCACAATTTGAATGGTTCGCACGAGGTGCGATCTTAGGCATGGTTTTATCGATGGGGTTTGTTTGGATGGGGAGCCGATAGACTAGGAAGGCGTAGGTTCCCGACGTATCCGCTGCGAGGCGCAGCTAACTCGCCAGCGGTCAGCGCGCAAATCAAACTATCGGCACGCCAGCGTAAAGCAACACTAGCAATACGACGAGGCTGCCAACAAAAATTCCAAATACAACTCGGACCAAAGCGTTCCATACAGCTTGGTGCTTGCGGTGTGGCGCTGGCTGAATGCGGCCACCTCGCTCTTGGTCAATGGTCATTATTCAAGACACTTTCGGTCGTATCGATTCTTTATTTCAAAGGTGCACTCCTAAGTACCCGGCAACCACGATCACTACGACGACAACGCCGATAACGTAGAAGATGTTCATTTGCCAACTCCTTAGGCTAAAAGGGAACTGAAACCGCCTAATATAAACATTATGAGGTCGACCGCTTTCTAAATCTGTATCAAACAGCTCACCCTCTCAACGGCGTGGACGTCTTGCCGACCTATTCACCGCGGCACAAACGCGGAATTATCTTTCAATCGACCAATCGACGTTCCGACCACCCCGGGTTCCCGCAGCGCGGCCTTGTTCCGTAACCCGTCTAATGCGAATTGATATTCTTCCCGCTCTGATCGTTTAAAAGCTGTCGGGGAACGATGAATCACAAAACGAATCTCAAATCATTCGACGTCGCCGGTTTATCGCCTCGTTCGGCCCAATCAAGACGTCCGCTGCTGCGCGATAGCGCGGCGCGCCGGTAATTTAATCACCAATACCCTCGCCTGCGACCAAAATATCCGCCGCCGCCGCCAAACAGCAGCACCAGTACAACGATGATCAGGATCAATTCCATGGGAAGTCTCCTTTGATGGTGCTGAGTTATTTACCGCGCACCGCATCCTTTAATCCGCCGATCGCGTTTTGCACTTTGCCGGCGACCTTGTCAGTCTTGCCATCGGTTTCCAGCTTCTTATCGCCAAAAATCTTCCCGGCGGTCTCTTTCACCGCTCCCTTGGCCTGCTCGGCCGAGCCTTTGATACGATCTTTATCCATTGCCGTTATCCTCGTTATTTATTTGTTTGATGTCTGGGGTAACGGCCTCATCAGGGCATTGGTTCCAAATAGCGTACTGATCAATTCTATACAGACCTCAAGAACACCAAACGCGCATTCTGTTGAACAGCGGGACAGCGAACGTCCCAGCCCCAGGAGAATGTTATGAAGAATGCTTTACTCGCCTTTTTTTGTCGTTCCGCTCCTAGCGGTGCCGGCATTTGCCGGCTCTTTGAGCGCCAGCGACAAACCAATGATCGTCGCGGAAGAAGTCGGAGTTGAAGTTGGCAACGTCGGCGTTGGCGTTGGCGAGCCACAACGGCATCGGCACCATGATAACCTCTACATGACTACGCGACACCGCCATCCCCATGACGATCGCCATGATGATCGTCATGACGATCGCCACTGAGATATCCACAGCCGCTAACTACCCACCGAAGTGAGCAATTTGATACAGCTACCGGATAGCGCCGGTGCGAAGCTGCGGATAGCCAGGCGCCTTCCCCGTTCCCCTCGACACCCTTGAGCGCTTGCGCTAGTTGCGTACTGAAGGCCCCGGCATGGCACCACCTTGCAGGGGTCTTCGATTTTGTCAGTCAAGGCTTGGCGATGTCTGTTTGTGACCCTACTGCGACATTGGGCAGCTAATTTTGCTGTGATGCACAGCGCTGCGCGCGCCGAACGATGCTAAGCTGCGGTCCTCCGTCTGAGGACAGTGCTATGAGGCGGCGCGAGTTCATCACGCTCATTGGAAGTGCCGCGGCGGTACCGTTGCTTCGATCGCCGGTCGCGCGAGCGCAAGAGCCCGGACGCATCTACCGCCTCGCCATGATGAAAGGCGCTCCACGTCAGGCACCACGGATGGTGGCGTTTCTTGACGAACTCAAGACACTGGGCTTCGTTGAGGGGCAAAATCTGAAGATCGTTGCTGGTGGCTTTGAGCTTCGCAATGATCAGTACGCGAACGTCGCGGCGACGTTACTCAAGGCCGCTCCAGACGTTGTCTTTTGCGTCAGTGACGTCGCAACGCGCGCAGCACATGAGTCGCCCCCGACGCTTCGGCCTATCCGACGATATGCTCGCCGCAGGTTTTGTGCGCTCGTTCTCCCATCCCGGGGGCAATATTACAGGTGTCAGTATTCTCGGGGCCCAACTCGATGGCAAGCGCCTGGAAATCCTCATGGAGGCCGTGCCCAGCGCGCGGAATATCGCAATCCTGGCGGACCCCAACAATACGCTGCCGGAGGAGCTGAAGGCGCTTCAGAAGGCGCCTCTTGCGCGCGGTGTCGAGGTCGCGGTCTTTACAGCGGGGACGCCTGAACAGATCGCGCCAGTGATGGAAAAGGCCAAGGCTTCAGGGGCCACCGCGCTTAACGTGCTGTCCGCGCCACTGTTTTCCTTTAATCGCCGGATCGTCATCGAGCAGTCCGCAGCCCTGCGTCTGCCCGCGATCTTTGAATGGCCTGAAATGGCGGAAGAGGGCGGTTTGATCGGATACGGCCCGCGTCTTACGCTTATCTATCGCCAGTTGACGCGTCTAATTGTCAAGGTCCTCCGCGGCGCTGAGCCGGCAGACCTTCCAGTCGAGCAGCCGACCAAGTTTGAGCTAGTGATAAATCTCAAAACCGCCAAAGCGGTTGGTCTCAACGTGCCGCTGCACCTGCAGCAGCTTGCCGACGAGGTAATCGAATGACGGATTTTGTTGCACCGCATGAATCCCGTCTTGGCCCAGCCGTGTGGACCGGCCGCGCGTTGCAAGCCGAAAATGATGATTTGGAGAAGGTTGGTCTTGCGCTTCTGTATCCGGCCTATTGATGGAGCCTGAGCTCCTGGCCACCATGGATTATCCGCGCGCGCTCGATCTCATTCGCGTCTCAGTCCCGAAGGCCAGATGAGCAAAAGTCGGCTTCCGGCCGTAAAGCTACCGTGACGCGGACCTGTCACGCGATGTCGCGGTTTGGCCAAAGGCGGCCAAGCCACCGGCTGGGGTACCTTGGGGATAAGCGGCTGCTATTCTAAGATGGGACTGTTGTTCTGAACCCTTAGGCCGAGGCGATGAGACGACACGCGTATGCGGCACTCGTCACTTGTGCGATTCTCACATTTCCCTTCGGAGCGGAGGCACAAGAGGTTGGGAGATCGTACCACTACGGTGTGTTATCGCCGTTTCGATGCGAAGGTACGCCGGTAAACGTAGCATTCCGTGATGAGATGCACCGTCGCGGGTTCATCAAAGGCCAAAACGTCACGGTCGATTGTCGCGAGTTTGGATCTCGCAGCGATCTGAGCGCGCAGTACGCCGCGGGCCTAGTCGAAGCCCAAGTCGATGTGATTGTTGTTTGCGGAGACGTGGCAATTCGTGGGGCGCAGCAGGCCACAAAAGCGATTCCTATTCTCGCGGTTACTGACGACATGTCTGGGGTGGGATACGGCCGGCCGCGTTTTGGCCCCCTTTAGGCGCCCTCTTGGGAGGAATCATGCAGTTTCACCTGAATGGCTTCGAGCCGGGCGACCCGGAGATCTCCGACCAGTCGGAGCGATATCCAGCCTCAGGTGCACAAGGCTCTGTACCCCATGAGGTCGATGTCTTGATCGTCGGCTGCGGACCGGCAGGGTTGACGCTTGCGACGCAATTGGCCGCATTTCCCGATATCAAGACCTGCATTGTTGAGCAGAAGTCGGGCCGAATGCAGCTCGGCCAGGCTGACGGTATCGCCTGCCGCACCATGGAGATGTTCCATGCCTTTGGATTCAGCGAGCGCGTATTGAAGGAAGCATCCTGGATTACTGAGACGACGTTCTGGAAGCCGGATGCGAGGCAACCCGCGAACATCGTTCGTAGTGGTTGGGTGCAGGATGTCGAAGACGGCTTGTCGGAGTTCCCGCACGTCGTTCTGAACCAGGCACGCGTGCATGACTTCTATCTCGACCTCATGCGCAGATCGGCCACAAAACTCGAGCCTTACTATGGGCGCCGCGTCGTAGCCGTTGAGCACGGGGCAGGTGGCGGCGATGTTGCACAGCAGGCGACCGTCACACTCGAGCGGCTCGAATCGTCGCACCAGGGACAGACCGAGACGATCAAAGCGCGCTACGTGATCGGCTGCGACGGCGCCCGCAGCATTGTCCGCACATCAATAGGACGCGAGCTTAGCGGAGATTCGGCCAACCACGCCTGGGGCGTCATGGATGTCCTGGCTGTCACTGACTTTCCAGACATTCGCTGCAAGTCATTCATCCAGTCCGCCAATGATGGCACCATTATTATTATCCCGCGGGAAGGGGGCTATCTATTTCGCCTTTACGTCGAACTCGCCGAGCTCGATGTCGGTGAACGGGTTGCAAGCCGCAATATCACGCTCGACGAGCTCATTGCGAAGGCGCAGCGGATTTTCAATCCTTATAAGCTCGACGTGAAAGAAGTCCCGTGGTGGTCGATTTATGAAATCGGCCAGCGACTGACTGACAAATTCGATGACGTGCCCGAGAAAGACACGGCAACGCGGCTGCCGAGTGTGTTCATTGCCGGCGACGCTTGCCACACTCATAGCCCGAAAGCCGGCCAGGGGATGAACGTCTCGATGCAAGATGCCTTCAATCTTGGATGGAAGCTTAGTGCGGTTCTGCGCGGACGCTGCCCGGCGTCGCTACTGCACACTTATTCCGCCGAACGGCAGACCATCGCCAAGGAACTGATCGACTTCGACCGCGAATGGGCGGCACTGTTAGCCTCGACCCATGGCGACGATGCCGCCCCAGATCCTGCCAAGATCCAGAACTATTTCGTCAGAAGTGGCCGCTATACCGCCGGAACAGCGACGCACTATCGTCCGTCGCTTCTTACCGGCGAACCCACCTACCAACATCTGGCCGAAGGGTTCGTCGTTGGAAAGCGCTTTCACTCTGCGCCGGTCATCCGTCTCGCCGACGCCAAGCCGATGCATCTTGGTCACGTCGTCAAGGCGGACGGGCGCTTTCGAATCTTTGCTTTCGCTGGAAGGGATGATCGAGCTGCCGCGGGCTCAGCCATTCATCAGTTGTGCGATTTTTTTGCGGAAAGCCACGCATCTCCCGTCCGAAAGTATACGCGCCGCGGCGAGGACATCGACGCAGTCATCGATTTCCGCGCGATTTTCCAGCAGGCTCATCGTCAGCTCGCCATCGAGGCGATGCCTCCGCTCCTTCTGCCTCACAAGGGACGTTACGGATTTCAGGATTACGAAAAGATATTTTGTGCAAACGTCGAAAGCGGCAACGACATCTTCGCCATGCGCAGGATCGACCGAGAACTTGGCTGCATGATCATCGTGCGGCCGGATCAATACGTCGCGCATGTCCTCCCGCTCAACGGATACGAGGCGCTCGCCTCATACTTCGACCGCTTCATGCTGCCACAGTCGGGCCGGGACACGCTCAGGATGGCGGCAGCTTGATCGCGCGCACCGCATCCCTCGCGCGACCTTCATTCCATGTCACCGTCCCTGATCACGCAGTTAGGTTTTCCCCGTTTGCCGGGCTTTTACGTCACAGCATCGGCGAACTAAGCTGGACTGAGCCGCCGAGTCCGCGAAGTGGCAGGGCGACTGGGTAACCTTTGGAAGAGCGTCAAAGTGTAAGTCCTTTTCCGGCGCTACCCGACTGGGCACCGGAAAAACACTTCACCCACGTTGAGCCACCGTTTATTTGCTGGGGCACTTTGTAATCTACTTCGCTTCCACATTGATCAGGATCAATCAGCCGCCTTGTTCGCTGCGGAAAATCCCGATTTGAGTCATGCATAAAAAGGCTCATAAGGCCAACTGATCGTCAGCCCGCGAATTACTTTCCGCCGTCCCGGCGCAGGGGTCGCGACGCGTCGCTAATGAACGGTGGTCTGCGCGGGCGCCGTGGAAACTTTTGGCGGTGGTCCCATGGTGTTGAACTTCGCCTTCTGCTCGTCGTTCAACGAGGCGTAGAAGCTCTCGAGCGCCGGGCGAACGGTGTCCATCGCCGCAGCGATGGCCGTAAGTCGCGCCGAAGCCGCTTCGAGTCGCGCCACCGGCGTGAGCGGTGTTGCGGTCGGGCAGGACGCCTGCAATTGGTCGGCGGCTTTTGCCGCAGCGGCCTTAAGCGCATCGAAGGCCTCTTGCTGTTGTGCGTTCGGCTGCACCACCTGCTCGATGCGCTGCACCGGCACATCGGTGGCGCCGTTTTTGTCGCCGCAGAGCTTTTGCGGATCGGTCCCGGACACAGGGGCGTTGCCTTCGCTGCTGCCTACCTTGTCGAAAAGCTGCCTTTGCTCGTCGCTCAGCGAATCGTAGAATTTCTCGAGGGGCGTGCGCACGATTTGCACCGCATCGATCATGGCACTGATGCGCTTTTTGGCAGCTTCGAGCCGGTCCACCGGGATCAGCGGATGCTCGCTTGAACAGGACGCTGTGATCACACCGTTCGCCTTGGCCGACGCGGCGTTGAGATCGTCAAGCAGTGCCGTCTGTTCCGGAGTAGGGTGGACCGCCTGTCGAATCCTCGCGATCGGTAGGTCGTTCACGCCCGGCGCAAGACCGCCGCAACTTTGTGTTGCCGCAGCGTTGACCGCCGCCAAATCCGCCCGGTCGGCCCTCGTCAGAGCGGGCGCAGGCCCGCTGCCGTAATAGACGCTTGGGGAGCCATCGTAGCCGTAGTAATCAGGCCCATAGCCAGAGTCCGGGCCGAAATAAGGCCCTGGCGCGAAGATGCTGCTGAGGACGAAATCGGGACCATAGGCCCAGAACGGATCGTAATAGGCGTACGGCCAGAAGAAATAAGAAAAGAGGTCGCCGTACAGGAACGGCCAGAACACTGGTCCGGCCCATCCGCCCCATCCCCAGCCCCAACGATTCCAGCCGGCGCCCCAAAAATAGTGGCCCCAGTGATTCCAATGATGCGGGTCGCCAAAAGCGTTTCGATTGAAGCCGGCCTGGTTGAAGTTGCGGAGGCCTTCGAAATTCCGGGCAGCAAACTCGTTGTGAGTGAACTGACTGCTGGTCAAGTGATTGCCGGCAACGGCGGCGTGAGTTGCAAGCGCGTTGTGAGTGGCAAGGCCGCCCGCGGCCGCGGCCGTGCCGTGAACAGCCGAGCGCGCTGCAAAGCTGTGAGCTGAGGTATGAGCCGAAGAACGAGCCGTGAAGCTGTGGCTGACGCCGTGGGAAGCAAATCCGTGAAAGCCGCCGCCACCGCCGTGGAAGCCGCCGCCGCCGCCCCTGCCGCCACCACCACCGCCACCACCACCACCACCACCCCGCGCCGACGCATCGGTCGCGATACCCGCAACTGCAACAGCTACGCTCGTCAAGAGTGCAGCAGCAATTTTGCACGTCATGACACGACTCGCCTCGTATTTAGCCGGGATTCCCCGGATGAACGCTGCGGATGATAGCGATTTTCGGCGCTGCTGAGAAGTTGCGCACCGGTGGGCGGCCGGCTCACGGTAGCGGCGGCGAGGTACGGCGGCGTTGTCGAGGTCGGCAACGGCATTGTCGATGTCCAATCGGGCGCAAACGCCAATGTCGCTCAAAACCGCGAAAGCGCTTGATCTCAACGTGCCGCCGCACCTGCAAGAGCTTGCCGACGTGGTGATCGAGTAACGATGCCATTTGCTGCATCTGCTCACGGCAGAAAATGGCCCGGGAACGGACATCTGCAGCAACGCCGGCGAGGGCACCGCGGTTCATCTGTCAGCCCCCGGGGCCGTCCGTCATGATGTAGCCCATCAGGTCGCCCACGTTGTGCTCCAAATTGCGGATGATGTCCTTGACGACGTCTCCAATCGAGATCACGCCCACGACCTTGCCCGCGTCCAGCACTGGTAGATGGCGAAAGCCGCGCGCAGCCATCATTGCCATGCAGCCTTCCAGTTGGTCGTACGGCTTGACCGTCACCGGGTTGCCCGTCATCACTTGGCCCACCGGAGTTCTGCTTCGCATCGAGCCCGGGCAGCAGCACTTTTATGGCGCAGTCACCCTGGGTAATGATACCGACCAGGACGTCGTCGTCGATGACCAGCACCGACCGGACCCGGTTGTCGCGCATCTGGCGCAAGGCTTCGACGACCATGTCGCCGGAGCGAACATGGATCAGGACGCCACTCTTCTGGGCCAGAGCGTCTTTGACTGTATTCATCGAGTCTCCTCTCGTGGACCCTGTCCTAGCCCGCCTAAGTGGTACGCATTGAAGGTTGAGCCGGCTTGTTCAGCATCGACCATAATCTAGCTCACTACGCGGCTATCAATCGAGGGGCTGGGCTCATTCGCGTCGCATCTCTGCCGACGAGGTGATCGAAGTGGACTTTTTGCCGCGCCTGCTCAGGTCTGCTTGTGGCGCTAGGGCGACATCGCGAACGCCTCTGCGAATGTCCGCTATCGGGAAAACCGGACATGAAAGCAGACATTGGGAAATGCCCGTTGCTGACCCATGAGCGACATGCAGTGCAGCCCCCGTTTAAGGGCTGAGGGGTGCAAGCGCGTTGCGTAGTGGCTCGCTCGAAATCCTCATCAGGCCGGTGAATGGCTGACCTAGCTCGAGGACCAGAAAGATCGCAGCAGACGCCGAGAGCGCAAATATGCAAAGGGCAACAATGGTGGTTGCGTTGTTGTCAGCGAAGAGGCTGAAGCTCGCGAATATGATGGCAAGCCAGAAAATCAGTACCACAAGGAAAGGCACAGGAATTGCCGCCCCCGCCTCGGCGAACAAGAGCAGGCGCGTCTTTCCTATCTCCTGCAGGGTACTTATTGCCCTGGCTTGCAGAGAGCGTTGCATCTCGTTTCGCGGTGACAGTTTCAGTATCTCATCGAACAACGACAATGCTGCGGCGCTTGCCTCGAACGGCGCCAACTCGCCAGAAGGTGAAGAGTTCTCGTGCCAAATCCGATCGGCCAAAGAGACGACTACGCGACGCATCAGATTGCGGGCCGAAACCGCTTCCGGCCCGTACTGCGCTAGGGTTTGGTCGAGCACAATAATATTGGCTACCATCTGCTGGACTTGGCTGCTCTGAGTTTCAAAAGTGCTGTTTGCCGAAGCGATGAGCAATCCAAGCACGAGACCGGTGATTGTCCCAATCAGGCCTGTTCCCAGCTTTACGACATCCTTCGTAGCTTCACTAAGATGATGCTTTGGCAAGGTGTTGCGAAGAAAAATGCCGAGAAACGCCCCGGCCAAGACGCATGCAAAGACTATCATCGACATCAGTAGGGGACTCACCGCTCATTCCTCCGATCTTGCGTTGGCGGCTCTGGATATACCAAGGGCAGCAATAGAAGGTCGTTGTTCTGCATTGGGGTGAAACAGCGGAAATGGCTGACGCTCGAGATGTAATTCACTGTACGCCGAGCAACCGGGGATGTCTCCTGTTGGCCCTGAGCGTCACTTCGCTGCGCCGAACAATAATGTCTGGTCGTGAATGCCCTGAACGGACTCTCGCCACCGTCTATTGGCGCACTGCGAAAGGTTCATTCGATCACCTCATCAGCGGCAATAAGCATCGTCTGCGGAATAGTTAGGCCAAGCTCCTTCGCGGTCTTGAGATTGATGACCAACTCGAACTTGGTCGGCTGCTCGACCGGAAGGTCGCTGGGCTTCGCCCCGCGCAAAATTTTGTCGACATATTCGGCGGCGCGCTCGAACAGGGCCGAAATATTTGGTCCGTAGGACATGAGTCCCCCACTTTTGACGATAATGCGGTCATCGAACATCGTCGGCAGCCGCGCGCTGAGCGCCAGCGTAGCGAGTTGGGTGCCAAAGGCGAGAATGAGAGCATCTACCGCAACATAAAGTGCGTCCGCTTGGGACTTGAGCGCGTCGAAAGCGGGTGCAATGTCCTCCGCCCGCCGGATGCCGTATGGCGCCACTTCGAGGCCGAGCGTGCGAGCGGCGCTCTGGGCCTCATCCATTTCCCGCACAGTCGCCGCATAGCCGGCATCAAACATGATTGCCAACTGGCGGAGACGGGGAACAGCCTCGCGCAACAGTTCGAACCGCTTGCCGGCGATATCGCTCGCCTGAAGCGACAATCCCGTGACGTTGCCGCCCGGGCGCGCGAGGCTTGCAACCAAACCACTACCAAGCGGATCAGTCGCGAGTGCAAAGACTATCGGGATGGAAGCCGTCGCCTGCTTTAGTGTCGCGACCGCACCCCCATACGTGACAATGACGTCGACTTTTTGCTGCACGAACTCGGTCGCAAACTCGGCGACGCGCTCGGGACGTCCCTCCGACCAGCGATACTCTATCGCGACGGTGCGACCTTTGATCCAGCCGAGTTGACTCAGTCGCTGCGCAAAAGCGGCGGCCCACGCACTCCAACTCGAAGCGTCACCGAGGAGGACTCCGATGGTAGGCAGCTTGTTGGGCTGCTGGGCGCGCGTGGTGACGGGCCAGGCGAGCGCCGTGCCCGCGAGGGCTGATATAAATTTACGCCTTCCAATGCCGATCGCCATCGGATCCTCCGGAGGAGGTCACGCCCGTAAGGTCATCTTGAACAATAGCACGCCCCAATCGGCAGGTCTGTGACCTGCTTCACAGTCCGATAATGTTGCAGTGCATGAGTTTGCTTGCGGCCCATAGCGTCCGATCGCGGCGCCGCAAAATTTTGGTCGCTAATGGCAAGTGCGAGTGAAATACCTCGGCTCGTCAGCCCAGGTGCAGGAAGAGAAGTGCCAAACCGATGGACTGATACCGGCGGAGGACTAGCCCGGTTGGTTTGTCAGTCGCGGAGCCGAAGAATGTCGCCTTTTGATGCTGTGGACGGCTCCTCCAGCCGGCACGTCATCGGGAGGTGCTAGAGCCGGAAGCCGCGGTATCGAATGACCCTGGCTGTGTAAAAACGCGCTGCCTGTGATTTACTCCGTGGTGTGATTCTGCTGCTGCGGGGGGATCGAATGAAGCGCTTTGTTGAGGGCACGGATCGCGGACAGACGACGCTGTTTCCGGAATGCCTGGCCGACTGGATCGACGAGAACAACGCAGTTCAGGTAATTGATGTCTTTGTCGATGAACTCGATCTGGCGGAACTGGGATTTGAGGGGGTCGCTCCGGAGATAACCGGGCGGCCTTCGTATCACCCTTCGGTCCTGCTGAAGCTCTATATCTATGGCTATCTCAATCGAGTTCAGTCGAGCCGGCGGCTTGAACGCGAGGCTGGGCGCAACGTTGAAGTGATGTGGCTGACGGGGCGGCTGGTGCCCGACCACAAAACGATTGCCGACTTCCGCAAGGACTATGGCGAAGCCATCCGCAATGTGTGCGCTCGCTTCATCATGGTTTGTCGACGCCTGAACCTGTTCGCTGAAGCCACTGTTGTGATTGATGGCAGCAAGTTCAAAGCGGTGAACAATCGGGACAATAACTTCACGCGGGCGAAGATGGAGCGGCGGCTGGCGCAGATCGAGGAGAGCGTTGCTCGCTATCTGCACCAGCTCGACAGCGCCGATCGACAGGAGGCGTCACCGGCCCGAGAGACCAAGATAACTCATATGAGGGAGAAGATCGCGAAGCTGAAGCAGGAGGTGCAGCGCCTGCATGGGCTCAAGGAGCGGATGCTGGCGGCACCGGACCAGCAAATATCGCTAACCGACCCGGATTCCCGTTCGATGGCGACGAGCGGCCGGGGTTCCGGCGTTGTGGGCTATAACGTTCAAGTCGCTGTCGATACCGAGCATCATCTGATCATCACCCACGAGGTGACCAACATCGGCAGCGACCGAGCACAGCTTGCTCATATGGCCAAGCAAGCGCAAGCCACGCTAGGTACAAAGGAGCTCTATGTGATCGCCGACCGCGGCTACTTCAGCGGCGAGGAAATCCTAGCGTGTGATCAAGCCGGCATCGTGGTCACATTGCCCAAGCCAATGACCTCGAACTCAAAGGCGGAGGGACGCTTTGGCAAGCAGGACTTCCGCTATCTGGCTGAGGAGGACGTTTACGTTTGTCCTGCCGGCAACAGGCTCGCCTATTGGTTTACGACGCAAGATAAAGGAATGGTTTTGCGCCGCTACCGGACAAACGCCTGTCAGCGTTGTTCTATCAAGTATCGCTGCACCACCAGCAAGGAACGACTGATCTCGCGATGGGAGCATGAGCGTGTTCTCGAAGCAGTACAGCGCCGGCTCGACAACATCCGGAGAAGATGCGCCAGCGGCGCGAAACGGTCGAGCATCCCTTCGGTACAATGAAGATGAGGATGGGGGCGACCCACTTCCTGATGAAGACGCTGCCGCGGGTTGCCTCGGAGATGGCGCTGCACGTGTTGGCTTACAATCTCACCCGAGCAATCAACATCATCGGCGTCCAGCCGCTCACGGCCGCGATCAAAGCATAGTCCAAGCCGGGAAACCCTCGCATCGCTACTTCGCTGGGGTCGTTACGCTCCATGCCCTAGAGCGTTTTGACACGACCAAGACCCATCGCAGACATTCAAGCTCGCCAAAGCCAACGGCATAAAATGACGGCCGCCAGCATCCCTACGAACTGGGCAGCGACAAAGGCCAAGACGCCCGTAGGGGCGATGCCCGCGAATGTGTCGGATAGCGAGCGCGCTATCGTCACGGCCGGATTTGCGAAGGACGTGGAGGCCGTGAACCAGTAAGCCGATGTGATGTAAAGTCCCACCGCATACGGTATTGCGGCAGGTGTTCGCGCCGCGCAGCCAAGGATCGTGAGCAGCAGTCCGAAGGTCGCCACAAATTCCGCGAGCCATTGGCCTGCACCGGTTCGCGCGTTCGCGGAGACTTGCCACACTGGCAATTCAAACATCAGGTGTACCGTCCACACGCCGATCACTCCGCCAATAATCTGTGCCGCGATATAAGTCGCCGTATCCGGCCACGGCAACTGGCGGCGGAGTGAAAAGGCAACGCTGACCGCCGGATTGAAATGCGCGCCAGAAATTGGGCCGAACGTGAGAATTAGCACTGTCAAAATCGCGCCGGTCGGCAGCGTATTGCAGAGAAGCGCGAGCGCGCCGTTACCGCCCGATAGCTTTGCGGCCATAATCCCGGAGCCGACAACGCCCGTGAGTAGGAAGGCCGTTCCTAAGAACTCGGCCACTCCCCGTTGCGCAAGCGACGGCATTAAGTGTGGCCGATTTCTTTTAGTTTGTTTTGCAGTGTCAGTTGGTCAAGCGAACGTAGCGGCAGCGCCGTGAAGATGCTGATCCGTTGATACAACATGCGATAGGCATCCTTAAACGCCAGCGCGATCTCGGCCGCATTGCCTTTGGCATCGGCTGGATCGGGAACGCCCCAATGCGCGGTCATTGGTTGGCCGGGCCACAATGGGCACGCTTCGGCCGCCGCGTTGTCGCACACGGTAAAGACGAAATCGAACTTCGGTACGACGGTAAACTCATCCCGCGATTTCGAGCGAAAGCCTGAAGTGTTGTAGCCGAGGCTTTGCAGCAGCCGCAGGGTTTCGGGGTGAACCTTCCCCTTGGGATGGCTTCCGGCACTGTACGCGCGAAATCTGCCCGCACCCACCTTGTTCAAGATCGCTTCGGCGATGATCGAACGAGCCGAATTGCCTGTGCAAAGAAACAGCACGTTGAAAGGCTGATCGGCCATGACACGACATCAGGGGGTTCAACAGCCACAAGTCGCGGCGGCAGTCTCCGCGACTTCCGATGCGGGTGCGCAGTACGACTTCTCATGCGCAACGCGGGCTACGCGCTCGCCCGTGCCATCGCCGTAGTCAATGCTTTCACCTGTCGTGTGGAAAGTCT
Source organism: uncultured Alphaproteobacteria bacterium (assembly GCA_963747855.1). Classification (GTDB taxonomy): domain Bacteria; phylum Pseudomonadota; class Alphaproteobacteria; order Rhizobiales; family Xanthobacteraceae; genus BOG-931. The sequence goes on along the minus strand of CAVVGN010000001.1, from coordinate 100,658 downwards.
CCCACGATATACCGGCTGGATCGTCAATCCATGACTTTTCCGACTGAGCGTAACAGCACGCGGTTTGGCCTTGTTCGACAATGTTACCGCCCGCTTTGTGCAGCCGCGCGTAAATCTCTTTCAGTTCGTCGCCGCTCTCGGCTTGGATACCAAGATGGTCGAGGCCGGGTTGCCGAACGCGAGTAGAAATGGCGAAGTTCACGCGAGGATCATCAAGCATCCACTTGGCGTAATCGGTCTTGATGACGGCAGGCTCCGCAGCGAACAGCGCCGAATAGAAGCCGATTGAGTAATTCAGATCATCAACGGCCACATGCACATGAAATCGTTTCATCGGGGGCCCCCTATGCGGTGACCTTGGCGCGCTTGGTGCGCGCCGGTTTGCACACTGCCTCCGGTGCGCACGGCGCGCCTTGGCAACAATTTTCGGTGAGGTAAGCGAGCAAGCCGTTCATTGTCTCGTACTGTGCCGCGTAGATCATTGAACGACCGTCACGACGTACCGTAACTAATCCAGCGTCCCGAAGCCGATCAAAATGAAACGTAAGGGTGTTGGGGGCCAATCCAGTCGCTTCTGCCACGCGGCCAGCGGGCATCCCTTGAGGTCCAGCCTGCACAAGCAAGCGGAAAACATCCAAACGATTGTCCTGAGCAAGCGCGCTCAAGACCGAAACGGCTCGGTCATTTTTCATATTTCAGTAGGTACTGAACTATTTCGGCGGCGTCAAGGGATATTTCGAGTTAAGCTGAAATAATTTGAATGTCGGCTGTTGGCCCATTTCGTCGTTTGCCGCGACGCAGCGATATGTCTGAAGCTGAGGGACAAGCCGACATTACGCGGACATCGTCGATCAGGCGTTGTTGACCTGAAGAAGGCATCATGGCTGCATCATGCGCAATGATCGGGCGCCCTTTTTCAAGGTTTCATTTCTCTGGATTTTGGCCTGCCGAAACGAAGCCCATTTTCTGTCTTCAGTGCGCGAAAAAGCGGATCGGTACGGTTAGGTCGAGCCGCGCCCGCGGCATGCTATCGGGAAAGGGCGGCAGCGGCTCGGCGCGCATGATCATTGCCATGACCTTGTTGTCGAGGTATTCGCCCACGGAGTCAGCCGCTGATGATCTTGAGGACTTCGCCACTCCGGCGGAACTCGTCGGGCGTGCCTTGGAAAATGATTTCACCGCGATCGATGGCGTAAATCCGATCGGCGACGCGCGAGGCAGCGGCGAGGTGCGACTCGGCCATCAAAAGGGAAAGTCCCAACGCCTTGATCTTTTTCACAGCTTCGGAAAAGCGCGCGACCACGACCGGAGCCAGGCCTTCAAAAGCTTCATCCAGCAGCAACAGCGATGGCGACAAAGCCATAGCGCGCGCAATGGCAACCATCTTGCGTTGGCCGCCACTCAGATTGCGGCCAAGTTGGTTGGAGAACTCCCGGATTTCCGGAAAGATCGACAGAATATGGTCCCGCGCCGCGTTCTTCGTCGGCACATCGGCGAAGACCGCAAGCTCGGCGACGGCCAGGTTTTCAGCAACGGTCAGGTCGGTGAAAATGCCGGTATAATCCGGCGCATAGCCGATGCCGCGCCGAGCCCGCTGGTGCGGCAGCAAGCGGGTGATGTCTTCGTCGCGCAGAATGATCTGGCCCGATTGCGCCGGCAGGTATCCCATGATCGTCTCAGCGACTGTCGTTTTCCCGGCGCCGTTGCGACCGACCAGGCAAACGACCTCGCGCTCGGAGACCGCGATCGACAGCGCGTTGAGCACATGAACTGCGCCACGATGAGTATGGATGTTTTTTAGCTCAAGCATCGCGTCCTTTAGATCGTTGCCGAAGTGCCAAGCAAATTCAGCGCGACCTCCTCGTTTGCACGGATTGCGTCCGGACTGCCGTCAGCGAGGATACGGCCCTGATGCATGGCGATGATACGATCGGAATATTTGAAGACCACATCCATGTCGTGCTCGATGGTCACGGTGGTGATCTTGCCCGCGCGAACCACGGCGGCGATGGTGTCCATAATGGTGTTTTTGTCGCGCGTGCTGACGCCACTGGTGGGTTCATCCAGGAGTAAAAGCGTGGGCCGCAGCGCGAAAGCGATGGCGACGTCGAGCAGCTTGCGCTCGCCATGCGGCAGCTTGCCGGCGATGCTGTCGGCTCGCGTTTGCAGACCGAATTCCTCCAGCACGTGCCGCGCTTCGTCGCGTACGCCGGCGTTGCGGTCCGCCGCGGCGCCGAGGCGAATGCTCTTTCCTTCGCGGGAAAAGACAGCTTGCGCGACGTTGTCGAGAACCGTGAAGGTGTCGAACAGGCTCGCCAGCTGAAAGCTGCGCACGATGCCAATTTTGATTCGCGCAATGGATGACCACTGACTTATATTCTGATGGCGAAAAAAAATCTCTCCGGCATCGGGTTCGAGGTAAGCGCTGATGAGATTGACCAGTGTTGTCTTGCCGGCGCCGTTGGATCCGATCAAGGAGACGAACTCGCCCTCATCGATAACGATGTCAACACTGTCGACGGCGCGGCTTTCGCCGAAATACTTGGTCAGATTTTTGGTTTGAAGGAGGGCCACTTGAGCCTCGCAGCCAAAAGTTCCAGCGTGCCGACGATGCCGGTCGGCAAGACCATGACCAGAAAGATGAGGACCGCGCCCAACAACAACTGCCAATATTCGGTCCAGGCGACGGCATATGTCTTCAAGTAACTGAAGGCGAGGGCACCGACGATCGGGCCGCTGAAGCTTTGAAATCCGCCGAGCACGGTCAGGAACACGATTTCGCCGGAGAACGGCCAGTAGAGGACGTCGGGCGTCACGTGCCGGTTCAACGGCAACCACAGCACGCCGGCGAGGCCGGTAAACGTGCCGGAGAACAGAAACGCAATCCAGCGGCATAGCCGCACGCGAATGCCGACGAATTCGGCCCGCGTCTGATTATCGCGGATCGACTGCAAAGTCTTGCCGAACGGCGATTGCGTAATCATCCACATGACGGCCGCGCTTACCAGAAACAAAACGGCTACATAGTAGTAGTATTGGACGATGAACCGCTGATAGGCGCCGGCGCCGCGAAAGGTCAGGCTACCGCCGAGCAAGGTTGGAAAGGGCACGTTGAGGCCGTCGGTGCCGTTGGTGATGCCGTAGAATTTGTAGGCCAGCGTCCAGAGCACTTGCGACAGGGCCATTACCAGAATGGCAAAGAATATCCGTGTGTGCCGCACGCAGACAACGCCGAAAAGGGCGGACATCAAAAACGCGGTCGCCAACCCAGCGAGGATGAACGTCTCCATGGAACGGACGCCGAGATACTTGGCCAACAGCGCCGCTGTGTAGGCGCCCGTGCCAAAGAACGCCGAATGGCCGAACGACAGGAGTCCGGTGTAGCCGAGCAGCAAGTTGAAGCCGAGCGCGGCAATCGCCATGACCAGCCCATATGTCAACAGCAGGGTCTGATAAGGGCTGACAAGCTGGGGGATCGCGAGCAGCGCGCAGCCGAGGATCGCCGCCACGGCCAAGCGCAGCAAAATCGCGCTGCCGCGTGGCGCAATCGTGCCGCCCTTCATGATTTCGTCCCGAAAAGGCCGGTGGGGCGCACTAACAAAACGGCGACAGCGATGACGTAAAGCGCAGCCAGTTCGAATTCGGGAAAGAACTCGATGCCAATAGTGCGTACGCCGCCGACGATGAGGGCGCCGACAAGCGCTCCCTTCAGGCTCCCGAGTCCGCCAATCACTACCACCACGAAGGCAATGATCAACGCGTCCATGCCCATTCCCAGTACCGCGGCCTGATACGGCACAACGACCGCGCCGCCGAGCCCGACCAAAAAACAGCCGCCGGCAAACGCCAGCATATACACGCGCCTGACGTCGAGGCCGAGGCCTGACGCCATTTTCATGTCCTGCGCCGTCGCGCGCAGAATGATGCCGAATTTTGTGCGATATACGAATAGCCAAAGCGCCAGCCCGGTCGCGATGGCGACAGCGATCACGAACAAGAGATAGACCGGATAGAGCGATCCGAAGATTGAGACGCTTCCGAGATATTGCACGAGCAAGTTTGCCGAAATTGGGTTGCTACCCCAGACAAAGCGCATCGCATCTTCCAGGATCAGCAACAACCCGAACGTGATCAGAAGCGGGTACTCCTCCGCCGCCCGGACATAAAGCCGGCGCAGCAATAAAGGCTCGATGGCGAGCCCGAGGATGCCGACGCCGACGGCGCCGAGCGGCAGGAGTAAAAACAGCAGCAACGTCGGAACGTGGCCGGCTGCATATTGCGTGATGGTTGCGGTAACGAATGCGCCCAGCGCGAAAAGGCTGCCATGCGCCATATTGACGATGCCCATGACGCCGTAGATGAGGCTCAGCCCGGCGGCGATCAGGAAAAGAACCGAGGCGTAATAGACCGCATTGAGAATTTGAACGATAAGAACATCCATTTTGACGTTCGCTTCAACGCCGGCTGTTGCTGGTGCTGCGTGAGCGACCGCGAAGAAGCCGTCGCGCGCGCAAGGGCGTGACGGCGCTCAGGGTCAACGTTATCCGCTTACGCTGGCCGTGTCGGCCAAGTCGTCTTGATCCAGTTGTAGGTCGCTGACGGGTCGTTGTGTCCTTCGCCCGGCCGCGGCCATCCCGGCGGGGCGGACACGTTGCGAACGTCTTGCACGATTATTCGGTCCGGATCCCAGACCGGGAACGGATATTCCGGCAGGTTCTTGCTAAACCCCACCACCGTCGGTTTGAAGCCGGAATGATCCTGCGGGCGGATATAAAGATATCCGGCAGGAGTCGCCATGACGCTGCCCTCGAGCATAGTGATGATTTGCTCGGGGCCCGGCCAACCGCCCATCAGATCGTTGGCCTTCTCGATCGCATGTTTGAGCAGGTACAGGGTGGTATAAGCGCCCTCGGCCGCATAATTGGGGTACTCGTTCCAGCGCTGGTGATACCGCCCGACGAACTGTTTGTTGAGCGGCCATTCGTTTCCCGGCGGATAGGTGAAGTGATAATTGGCGTGGGCGCCGGCGAGGATTTCCTCCGGATGATCCTTGCCGAGCGCTCCCGGCTCGATGCCAAAGCCGATGTTGGAAATGACGTGCATCTTGTCGAACATGCCGAATGTCAGCGCTTGTTTGTAGAACGAGACATAATCGCCACCCCACAAGGAGGTCACCAGCAGGTCCGGCTTGGCTTCGATAGCCTTGGTGATGTGCGCGGTGTATTCACCGGCGAACAACTTTGGCCATGCCTCGGCAACGATCTCGCTGCCGGGATAAAGCTTTTCAGCCGCAATCTTGGAATGCACGTGTTGCATGCGGCCGAAATTGTAGTCGGGATGGATATGAGCAATGCGTTTGACCCCCGGCCACGTCTTCGATGCCGCCACCATGCATGACACCGCGTCGGAAGAAAGGATGTTGGTGACGCGGAACACGTATTTCGGCTTCTTGTCGACGACGTCGAACAAGTGATCCGTGCAGCCGTCGGTAAAGATGGTCGGTACTTCCAGTTCCTCGGCGACCGGGCCCAGCGCGACCGTGTCGCCGGCGGAGATCACGCCAGTGAACCAGTCGATATTCTCCGAGAGCTTCATCCTGCGCAGCTCTTTGACATTGGCCTCGGTGCCGGCCGCCTCGTCGGCAGAGAGGGTCACGATCTTGCGCGCACCAAGAAACCCGCCCTCGGCATTGATTTCTTCGGCCGCAAGCGTGTGGCCCTTCAGGGCGGGCGCGCCCAACGCTGCGCCGGGACCCGATTGGAAGGTCATGTGACCGACCTTGAAGGGGTCGGTTGGAATTTTGCCTTTTGGCTGTGTGGCGGCACCCGCGGCGCGCGGAGCCGCCACGTAGGCGCTGGTCCCGACCGTCGCCGCCACCCCCAACGTGCTCAAGAAACTTCGGCGGTCCATGCGCTCGTTCATGCCAGCCTCCAAGGTTCGGTGTTTGCTCGGTAGCAAAGCTTACACTAGTGTCTGGAAATGGGCTAGCGAGAGACGAGCGGAGCCGCTGCAGTCGCGTCCGTACCGGCGGTCAGATTTCTTACCGGCGGCATGATTGAGGAGCGTAGTGTCCAAGGACGAACGGAAGGACGTTCATTTGAGCCGCGCAACACTTGATCCTCACCAATTCTTCCGCCGCCTGCCGCTTGCACCACACCAGATGCGCGACCGTCTCACGCGTGTCGAAGACGCCGTTGTGTTGTGCCATCTCGGCGTCGCGCGCATCGCCTGCGGGGATTGGTCGTTGACAATCGACGGGCTGGTCGCCGCGAAACTGATGCTCTCGTTCGCTGATCTTGCGGGCTTTGCCAAATTCGAGGTGACGGCCGTTCACCAGTGTGCCGGCAGTCCGCTGGCGCCCGCCGAGCCAACGCGGCGCGTCTGCAATGTCAAATGGGGGGGCGCTCGCCTCGCCGACATTCTCTCCCTGTGCCGACCCGATCCCGCCGCGCAATATGTCTGGTCGACCGGCGCCGACTTTGGCGAATTCGGCGGCGTCAGCGTGGAAGGGTATGTGAAAGACCTGCCGATCGAGCGCGTGGCTTCGGACGTCTTGATTGCCTACGAGATGAACGATGCGCCGCTTAAGCCCGAGCACGGATTTCCGGCGCGACTTGTCGTGCCGGGTTTTTACGGCACCAACAGCGTGAAGTGGCTCACGCGCGTGACTCTCGCTGATGGGCGCGCCACCAGCCCGTTCACGACCCGCTGGTACAACGATCCCGCGCCCAACGGCGGCGCGCTGGGGCACACCGTGCCGGTTTGGTCGATCGCGCCTCAATCCCTGATCGTCACGCCGGCGCCGGACGAGGTAATACCGATGGCGACTGCGGCCGAGATTTGGGGCTGGGCTTGGGCCGATGGCGGCGTCGCTGCCGTCGAGGTTGCGGTTGATGGCGAATGGTGGCCGGCGACGCTGGAGCCGACCGCCGGGCGGGCTTGGCAGCGCTTCACGTTACACCGGGCCTTTCGCGATCCCGGAACGGTGAACCTTTCTTCGCGCGCCATCTCGAAAAAGGGCGACGCGCAGCCGATCTCCGGTTGCCGCAATGCCATATATAGTTTTGCCGTCACGGTCACTTGAAGGCGGGCGGCATGACATCGAGCGTCATGACATCAACCGGCATGGCATCGAGCGACATGACCTTGCGACACGATGTGCGCACAATTGAAATTCACGCGATGGTGCTGCAGCCTTCAGATCATTTCGGCGGAACCGATCGATGACACAAACTTATCCTCACTTTAAGGCCGCCGCCTGTCACGCGGCCCCGGTCTTTCTGGACTCGGCCAAGACCACGGCTAAAGCCTGCCATCTGATCGCCGAAGCGGCGCGCAACGGCGCTGCGCTCGTGGTGTTTCCGGAATCGTTCATCCCCGGCTTCCCGGTATGGGCCGGGCTGCAGGCGCCGATCCAGTCGCATGGTTTCTTTGCCGCTCTTGCCGCCGAGGCGCTTCGGCTCGATGGACCGGAGATTGCCGCGCTGCGGGCGGCAGCGCGCGCGCACGGCGTCGTCGTTTCGGTCGGCTTCAGCGAAGGGACCGAGGCGAGCGTTGGCTGCATCTGGAATTCGAACATCCTGATCGGTGCCGACGGTGAGACCCTCAACCATCACCGCAAGATCGTGCCCACTTTCTACGAGAAGCTGATCTGGGCAAACGGCGACGGCCGGGGTCTGCGCGTGATCGACGCCGGGATCGGCCGCCTCGGCATGCTGATCTGCGGCGAGAACACCAACCCGCTGGCGCGCTTCACGTTGATGGCGCAGGGCGAGCAGGTGCACATGTCGTCCTATCCGCCGATCTGGCCGACGCGGCCAGCGCACGACAATGCCGGCTATAATCTGCGTCGCGCCATCGAAATCCGAGCCGGCAATCACGCCTTCGAGGCCAAGGTGTTCAACGTCGTCAGTTCGGGAAGCGTTGACGCCTCGTTGCGGCAGGCGCTCGCGCAACTCGACAAGGCGGCGCTTGAGACCTTGGAGAACGCCCCGCGCGCGGTGACGATGATTATCGATCCGACCGGCGAAGTCGTGAGCGAGGTTTTGGCCGACGATGAAGGCATCGTCTACGCCGACGTCGATATCGCGCGCTGCGTCGAACCGAAGCAGTTCCACGACGTCGTCGGCTATTACAACCGCTTCGACATTTTCCGCCTTCACGTCGATCGCTCGCCGCGCGAGCCGTTGTCATTCGGCGAATTGGCGCAGGCAGGCGCCACAGGCGGCGCCGAGGAGCGGCTTTCCCGTCAGACTGACGCCGTGGCCGAGATCGAATTTTCCGACAAGGGCCGCTGACGTCGAAAGCCGCGCATAAAGTACTGGTCCCGACGTCGCCCACCAATCGGCCGCACGTTCGACTATGCCGTCATCGGAACGGTATCCAATGTCGCATCCCGGCTTTGCGATGAGGCCAAGCCCGATCAAATCCTCATCAGCCCGCGGGTCCTGATGGCGGTCGAGGATGCCGCCACAGTCGAACCAGTTGGCGAGTTTGCGCTCAAAGGCATCCGCCGTCTTTTAGCGGCCTACAACGTAGTCGTCGCCAAATCTGCAAATTAAAGCCGTGGCAGGACGAGGCTCGATGTCGGCGTTTGGCCCGTTGCGTCATTTCGCGGCGACGCAACAATTCGGTCGCTTTCGGAGCGAAGCGGACATTCAGCGAGCTGCGCATAGGATTTATGAGTACGCGGCCCTAATTCATCGGCGGAGTAGTGGCTCTAGCGACGTGGTTTGTTGCCGGCCGCCGCCGCGGGCCGGCTTACGTTGCGGGTCGCGCTGACATTGCGGTTGACGTTTGCATTCCGATTGACGTTGGTGTTGCGGTTGACGTTCGCGTTGGTGTTGCGGTTGATGTTCGTGTTTGTGTTGCGGTTGACGTTCGCGTTGGTGTTGACCTTGGCGTTTTGATTGACGTTGGTGTTGCGGTTGATGTTCGTGTTTGTGTTGCGGTTGATGTTGGCGTTGGTGTTGACCTTGGCGTTAAGCGGTGTCGTTCCGGCGCCGGTCGACGAGCGAAGACTTTGCTGCGTGCCCTGCAATGTGCCCCGTGCGGCCGCCGCACCACCGTATTGCTGGCGAAGCGCTGCGTTCTGGAAGCCCACCGAGCCGCGGTGGGCGGCGTTGAACTGCCAATTGCTGTAGCCGCCGCGTCCAGCCGCGAGATTAGTGTGATTGAATTGATTGTAGCGGGCGACATTGATAGCGACGCCACCGCCAGCCCAGTTGTAGTGCGACCAGAGCGCTGCCCCAACAGCGAATCCAACGCCGAAGCCGATCACAGCAGCACCGAGCGCGTATCCCGGCGGGTACCAATAGAACGGCGAGTATGCCGGCCATGGCCACGGGCCATAGGCCAGCGCCGGGTCGTAGATCGGCACATAATACATGCCGGGATCCGTCGGCTGGATCGTGATGTAATCTGGTGGAGGTGGCGGCGGCAGCATCGCTGGGTCAGCGCCGGGAGGTGGCGGGGCCGGTGGCGGTGGGGGATTCGGGGCAGCGATCGAGCCGACCGTGAGTTGGTTCGACGATTTGAGATTGCCGTTGGCTTTTGCCTTGGCGCGCAATAGCTGAATGGCGTTCGACACATCATTCGGCTGCGCCAGGAAAGCTTCGCCGAGCTGTTGGGTCCAGTCGAGCTTGTCGTTCATCATCGACAGCACTTGCGGCACTGCCGTTAAACCCTTGACGCTGGGATCCCAGGATTGCTGCTGCATGGCGTCCTGCAGTGCGCTACCCTGCATGTTGGGATGATCGGCGACCCAGCGCTGGGCTTGCACCACCTCGATCGGGTAGGTCGAGGCGGTGAGGATCTGCGCCACCAGGTCGTCAGGATAGAGCGCAATTGGGGCGATCAAGTTCTCTAACTGGGCTTGACCGAGCGGTTGCTGCGCTGGTTGGGCGGCGGCCTGCTCCGCTGGCGGTTGCCCGGGCGGCGCCGGTTGTTGTGCCATTGCAGGAATTCCCGCAAGGACGAGCGCTCCACTCGTCGCAATCGCGCAAGATTGTCGCAGCAATTTCCGTAAGATCGTCATTGTAAGCCCCGTTGTCGCCCAAGCTTCGGACTGATTGTCGTGCCGAAGTCACTCGGCCGCCGATTGGCGGCAACAAAACACAAATATCGCGAAATTGTGTCCGAAAAGTAGCCTCGCGAGACAGGAGTTCGCGTCACCTGGGTGCGGTTTTCTGCGTCGGAGGAAGTCTTGAAAACCCAAGTCGCGGCTCAGTCACCCTTCATTGCAGTGTCGGTCGACGGCTTCGAACGCGGCGCTTCTCAAATCGTTTTCGCTGCAAAAGTAGTGCGCAAGAATGACGATTTACTACCACTTGTTGCAGCATGAATTTTTTTCAACTGAACCAGGGGTGCTGCGCGGCGAGTTCCGCGCCATTTGGTCGGCGGCCGCATAAGCGCTGCTGCAAACGTTTTGCAGAATTCTTTTGGATCATTGACGGCGAGTTGCATGAGGGTGCCAACGGGGAAGGGTTGGCCGGTCCAATCCAAGTGTACCCGGGCCTCAACTTGATCGGTTTCCCGCGTCCGGTTCGCGCCTTCAAGCCCAATATAGTCTCGAATTGATTGGTCGAGTTCTTCCTTCGTCCGGTGCGGTTGTTCCGGCGGGATGGCTCCGGCAAGTTCCAACGTCAACCAGTTCATAAGCAGCACGGCGTACGCACTCGAATGATGCATGCCGATCCATTTGAAATAACCAACTATACCGTCCTTGCCGTTCCCATCCTCTCCGATGCGCCAAGCCGCCTCGAAGATCGCCTTTTTGTAATCATTCGAGAAAGTATTCGGGGTGCCGCGCTTACGCCCGCCCCGCTTTTGCTGGCCCGGTTCGAAACTGCCCGGCCGCGCGTAGTCGGGTTGAGCGCGATTTGGCGCGCTTCCTCGCCTGGAAGGGTTTGTCATCTTGGATGCCCCATCTAGAAATCAACGCAACATAGTTAAACGTCGACGACGAAAGCAAGGTTCCGTTTGATCTTCTCGCATAGCGCATAGGGCAGCGGTTTTTGGGTTAGGTCACCGTCCCTAGACTATCCGAGGTCCCCTCGGGGCGGTGCACGTTACCACCTCGCACCTACCTGTTCTTCTCCGGTGCCTTAGTGGCTTTGCGGCGCCCTGTTTTCGCAGAGTTGGATATAGCGGCCTTATTGAAGCGGACGCCGGGCTGGTCACCATTGGTGAACTCGACGCCGGCACTACGCTTGACCTGGATAGGGCAGAGCAAGCGGGTCGCGGCCGTGCTTGCGGTAAATGGTGAAGTCGGCATCAAGCGTTGCTGCCTGCCCATCGCCACCATCGGCCGCTCATGCAGCCCGCAGGGCCTTGATACGTTTGGCATCCTCGGTCGCGCGTGCCGCTTACACAGCCGGCCGCCCGGCCCGCCGCCGTTTTCGTCGATGAGCTCTGCCCGCGGTCTCTAGCGTGTCAGTCTCTTTTCTTTAGTCGCTTGCGCAATCGGACGCCGGGTCCACCGCCGTTCTCGTCGATGAACTCGATGCCGGCGGCCTCGAGCGCTTTTCTGAGCGCGACTGTCGTTGACATGTGCGCAGCCATAATGCCCGGCTTAGATTTCAAGCCGTTTTATGGTTGGTAATGACACTGACGACGCCTTCGCCAGGTCACGTTGTTCCCAGCGCAGCAGAGCACGCGCCGCCCGTATTAGTTCGCTCCGAAGCGCCAGTGCCGCTTTCCCCATGCTTGTCGCGGTCCTCTCTCTAGCGGTATTATTTAATACCTCAGGTATTGACAGATCTGGGCCTAAGCAGCGATACTTGGGGTATCATATGGACCCAGGGAAATTCGGTATGCCTGAACATCTTTCGAAACCGTACCAATCGCCGAATTGAAAAGCATTTATAGGCGGCTCCGACGCCCGGATCATCATGGGCGATGATGAGGCTGCTCTCCTGCGGTTATGGCGGGAAAAGCGCGGCGAAGCCGATCCCGAGGACCTGTCCGGCAATCTGATCGTGCAGCTCGGCCGGGTCACCGAGAAACTTAACCGCCATTGGTACCAAGCCCAGACCGGGCGGGTGGTCACGGACGTCCAACAGTGGTGCCGGCATGCGACTTTACGGTGGATGGCGGCGACGCTGGACGGTCGGGTCGAGGGCGGCGACGTGTTTGAATCCAAATTTATGCTGCCCTGGCAATTCTCGGAGGAAGCAGCGGTGCAAAAATATATGCCGCAGCTGCAACATAATATGTGGGTCGTGGCGGCAAGGGCGGCGGTGCTTTCGGTGATTACCGGTGGCGGTAAATGGGTCGAGATCAAGACCCACGCTGATCCGCTCTACCAGCACCTGATTGTCACGGCCGAGCGGAAGTTCTGGCGCTGTGTCGAGACTGGCGAACCGCCGGCCTGTTTTGGGGTCGAGCCGCCAAAGCCACGCATCGAGGCGGTGCGGATTGTCGACATGAGCTCGTCGAATGCGTGGGCGGAGTTTGCGGCGGTCTTCTCGCGGACCCGGTCGGCGCATCTAGAGCATGAGCAGGCCAAGGCCGAACTCAAGGGCTTGGTGCCCGAGGATGCGCAGCAAGCCATCGGCCATGGCGTCCGTGCCAGGCGCTCGAAATCTGGAGCCATCAGTTTCGACCTCCTCGAAGGAGAAGTCGGTCATGCAGCGGTCTAGCGGTTCGATCGGCGGCTTGGCTGCTGCTCTGGCCAAGGCCCAGGGTGAACTTGTCAATCCAGAAAAGTCGTTGGTCGCAACAATCCGGACCGAAGGTCGAGGCGGGGGAGAAAGGACGTTTCGGTATGCACCGCTATCGGGCGGGCTTGATATTGTGCGCAAGACCTTAGGCCAGCACGAAATCGCCACCATCCAAACCACCTCTCTGGATCAGACCGCCGGCATCATCAATTTGACTACGGTACTGGCGCATGCGTCGGGAGAGTGGATCGCCTCAGATTGGCCAGTTTGCCCCATCGGCGAGACGGCGACACCGCATCGGATGGGTGCGGCGCTGACCTATGCTCGGCGATATGCACTCTTTACCCTTGTCGGGATCGCAGGTGAGGATGATCTCGATGCGCCTGACCTCGTGCCGCCGATAATCCAACCAGAATCTGAAAAGCCGAAAACTAATCGGGAGAAGCTCAATGGCGGCAGGTTGAGCGGCGCAGGACCAACAGTTGCGCCGCGTCAGCGCCTAAAGAACAATACCGCCGAGCCGAAGTTGGAGGCCGAGGCATCCGCCGCGTTGTGTGATCGACTTCTTACCGAGCTTAAGGATCTTACTTCAGGCGATGAAGCGGCCATCTGGGCGCATCGGCGGCTGGTCGAAAAAAATAAACTGACGAACGCCGACGCCCATCGGGTGGAGGAGGCGTTCCGAGCACGAGTAAGGACATTTGCGGTCGATGGCGGCGAGGGACCGCCGGCGCCGGTCGACCGCAAGCCAACGGAACAAGGGCAACAAGCGCGAGATCGATAAGAGTGCGTTGGCCGTGCCGGAGCAGCGACGAATTCGTGATCGGGATCATGTCAGATCGGTTGCCAAACAGGCCTGCCTGATTTGTGGCCGGCAACCCTCCGACGCCCATCATCTGCGATTCGCACAACCGCGCGCGCTTGGGCGGAAGGTGAGTGATGAGTTCACTGTCCCTTTGTGTCGAGGGCACCACCGTGAGCTCCACCGTTGCGGCGATGAGGCCGCTTGGTGGACAAAAATTGGATTAGATCCGATTGCTGCGGCCCGCACGCTTTGGCTGAAGACGCATCCGTTGCCGCAAGGATCGGAGAATTCGACCGGCCGAGACCCAACGGCGTTCGATAAGAGCGCTCAAGGTGCTGCACGTTGATCGAAGAACACCTGTCTGATTACCGTTGGCCGTGAGCCATCGGCCGGCGCAACATAACCGGCTATGTGCCGCAGGCGGATGCGCTTTGGCTCGCTCGGAGACGCTGCGCCATAATACGGGGGTTGATTCAGATCAACGTTTCTGTTCCTGAAATGCTGCGGTGCAGGAGTTCTCTATCTTGGCCCATCGCGACACTTAGCGCGACGCATCGGAATGTCTGCACCTGGGTGAATAGCGGAAGTCGCCACCGGAAGCGTCAAACGATGCTCGTGACCCACGACAGACACCGAGACCGCACGACAGTAGCCGATGGCCCGTTTTGAAAAGTGGTCAATTTTGAACAAACTCTCTCCAATGGGGCGTTACAGATTTTCGCCCGCTAGCGGGGAGCCATGACCATTCCGAAGAATGACAAACGCAGCACAGCGAATACGCGCGTTACGCCGAGTATTGCTTGAAGATGGTGCCGGTAGCACCGGATCAGGTTTCGAGACCAAAGCCCCGAGTGGTCGCTCTGGGGCAACAGCGGGTACTGGCCCCTTTCCGAAGCCTCTGGTCCCTATTGGATTTTTGGGGTGGTCCCTTTTGGACGAGATGACCGTCCTGCTGAATGCATAGGTGGTTTTTGCTGCAACCCCGTTTGGCGCGAAGTTTGCTTAAGTTCTTGGTGTGCCGGTAGCTGTGGAGTGGCGTCATGACACCGTTTTGGGGAAGCTGTCTGACTACTTTCATCGCAGGATTCGCAATCGGCTACGGCGTTCGCGCTCTCATCTCTTTACGTCGCCGAGCTGAGGCGCGCCGTCGCTACCAAGCTACCGGGTCTTCCCGGCGAGTCGCAAAGGCCAGTGCTGGCCAGTTTTCGAGCTAGGTAGCTGCTGTGGGTTCCATGTTGCGAATCGTATTGCCGATTGCCGCCCTAACTAGCGGCGTGTTGGTCAGTATGGCGTGGATTGGGTTCTTGGGATTTGTAAGTCTAAAGGTAATTTTTAAGGCGATTGAACTTTTGCTTTGAACGCCTTCTGGCCCTGAACGTCATTTGGGACGCAACCAACACTTTGGTTGCTTTTGGCGCAATCGGGAGGCCCATAAATCTTGGCGCAGTGAAAAAACCCCGGCGTGGATTGACGCCGCCGCCATAAATCGTTGGCTTCCCACGCCAGCGACATTCCCCAGCTACGGAAAGTTTGCGCCGGTCGCGGCAGCACGCGACCATTATCTGCGAGCGCGACCGATATGTGCAGCGCCAACAGTAAGAAGATCGAACCGGAAATCGAACTGCGCCGCAGAAATGTCATTGTAAGTACGGCTTGCGACAGTAACCCTTCGGGCAGCGCTATAGATAGCGGCGCGCGGAACAAATTACCGACCCAACGCCAGCCGTCACTAAAAACGTGCGCTGATTTCGGGAGCGATTCTTTGGACGTCGACATAGGCACGGAACAAGGACAGAAGCCGCTGAAGTGCTTCGCGATCAGCAATGACGATTTCTTCCCTGCCGCCTGTTACGCCGTGCGCTGACAGACCGGCGAGATGCCGCGACAAAGCCTTGGTGGGCACGCCCAGGCGCGAAGATAGTGTCCGTTTGCCACGCGCAAGAATGACGCGACCGTGGCCGCCCTGATTGCGCTCTTCTTCCAAGATCCAATTTGCCAGCCGCCCGATACGGGCGCCGATTGCAGTAAGGCTCATCGTGGCCATGGCTCCCTCCTTAGGTTCGGTATCTAAAGGCGCTCGGTGGACCTCATTATTTCTGCCAGAACGGCTTGGCAGCCTCGTTGTCAGCATCCATAGGGGTCATGCCCATATCCCACAGTTCGCTATCGTTGAGCATCATTAGCTCGCTGCGGGAACGCGCGCGCTGGTGCCATTCGACCAACACGGATCGAAGCTCACTCCAGCGCGGCAGGCGACGCGAACGGATGGACGTAACGGTGAGACTCATCATGCTCATGGCTCGCTCCATTTGCCCGGCGATCCTGAGTGCGGTCACAGGTACCCGATGTTCGCGTTGGGGGATGTGATCAACAACACAATCTGCCGTCTTTTTGCTAAGGGATTGACTTTTATTGGTTTCTCAGCCGCTAAGACGCGCAGTCAATGTTCGAGAATTTCGGCGCTGCCTGTCGAATCCGCAAGCTAATGTGCTCGTCTGCAGACCAGGCTGAGAGGTTCGGTACTCGGGAGGGCGTGTAAGTGCTTTACCTTGTTATCGACCGAAGTCGCCGCGAGCTGGCAGCGAACGACGCGGGAACGGAACCACGTTGCGACGGCCGGGGCGCGCAGCTGACGCCGTCCAACTGGCGTCATTATTCCCAGTAAGGACAAGCTGAGCATTGCTGCCCGCACGGGACATCAATCAGCAGAGATAGAAGCCTGATGCGAGGGAAGACTATTGTGATCACGGGCGGGACCTCTGGGATTGGGGAGGTCGCTGCGGTAGCCCTAGCAAGAATGGGCGCCCGGATCGTCTTGGTGGCTCGAGATAAGGCTCGCGCTGATGCGACCCTGGCTCGGCTGCGCGAGAGTGGGCCTGGTATCGCCCATTCCGTTCATTTTGCCGATCTCCTGCACTTGGCGGAGATGAAGCGCGTTGCAGCTCAGATCGCCGATTGCGAGCCACGTATCGACATCCTGATCAACAACGCGGGCGCGATGTTCGCCACGCGTCGGGTTACAGAAGATGGGTTTGAATGTACCTTCGCGCTCAATCACATGGCCTATTTCGTCTTAACGCAAGGATTTCGCGAACGGCTCTCGGCCTCGCGTCCCGCTCGCATTATCAATACCGCGTCCGCCGCACACCGGGGCGCCAGTTTGGATTTGGATGATCTTCAATCGGCCAAGAGCTTCAGAGCGATGAAAGCCTATGGCCGGTCGAAGCTGTGCAACATCCTGTTCACGCGCGAACTTGCGCGCCGCCTGCAGGGCACGGAGGTCACTGCGAATTGCCTACATCCCGGGTTTGTCGCTACACGCTTTGGCGACCAAAGCGGTGCCTTGATGTCACGCATTGTTTGGCTTGCAAAATTTTTCGCGGTATCTCCTGCTAAGGGCGCAGAAACGATTGTCTATCTCGCGTCCTCGCCAGACGTGGCCAAGACGACAGGGCAATACTTTTACGAGTCCGCGCCGGCTATCCCGTCGTCGCAGGCCCAGGACGACCAATCCGCTCTGTTGCTCTGGCAGCGCAGCGCGGTACTGGCCGGCATGAACGACTAGCCGTAAGCCGGACGTGAACATGCAAATGATTGGAGGTGATGAGCCGCGCGGCTCGCACGGATGAATACAAACGCGAGCCGACGGGTGGCGGCATCCCCGTTGTGTGGAGAGACGACATCAGGGGTTCCGCGTGATGACCAACCCTGCCAGCGCGCTTCTAAAGCACAGTCTGAGCGAAAAGGGCGTTCGTAGGATTAACACCCAAGGGGGCGCTTGAAAAAAGAGAACCGTTGGTCGCGTGGAATAAAGAACTTCGCTCTGCCCGCTTTGCCAGACGACCTCCGAGGTCGCATGGCTGCAAATTGTACAGAATGACCTTTGACGTTTCGGTTGGAGAAGAAATCTGTGCCGTCTACATGGAAGAGCGTCTCAATCGACATAAGCGCGCCGGTACCCGCCGCTCTACCGCTCTTCGCCACCGCCCTCGGCCCGTTAAGTCTGCTTGGCTGGCGCAGGAGGCGAAAGGCTCAAGCGTTGGCTGTCGCTTGAGCGCGACCCTCGGCTTTTAATCCGCACCCGCAAGCGATTTTGTTCGCTCCCGCGACCCTTTCGGGTCGTCAATGAACTTCACGCCTAAATGGTCCTTTGAACGCCAAACGACATGACATTCGCGGGCACGGGTGCGAGGCGAAAGGCGGAGAAAAAACTCGTCAGGGAGTTTGTTACCCTCTGGAACGACAATCTTAGCGCCGCCGTTCGAAAAGTTGCGCACTATACAAACCTGGGTGAACTCGCCGTCGCGATCGCAAATCGATGCGGGCGAGTTCCACTCGACACGAAAGTTCTTTCGCCGTTCGCGCATGTTCGCGGTTCCAAATAGAACTCACGACATAAAACCTGATAAATATGAGAAGGTCGCTAATTCAAAATTGAAAATGCCGCACTTTCGGCACAGCATTTAACAAGCAGAGATCAGAGAGAGCAGATGTTGCCCGATCATGGCCCCGTCAATACAGCCAACAAATCCGCCCACGATTCCGCTACGTCAAGTTCTTAGCCATTGTTGTTGCGTCGCTCTGGGCGTAGGGTGTCGGGTGTAAAGAGCTATAAGGGGCCATTCCATGAAAAGGTTTATATTAGCTGCGGCACTCGCTTTGATCATGGCGGGCGGCTCGGCGAACGCGCAGGACGCGACGTGCTCATCGAAAGCTGTCGGCAAGGATGGCAGGCTGCTGGTGGGCGCTGCGAAGACCAGCTTCATGAACAAATGCTGCAAAGAAAGCGCTGTCAGTAAGGACGGCAAGCCGCTCTCTGGCGCTGCGAAGACCAGCTTCGTGAAAAAGTGCACGGGCGGATAGGTCGAACCGAGGAGGCTGCAATGAAGGGTCCGTTTTTTGCTGCCGCGTGCGCAGCCGTGGCCGCGTTTATCACGATTTCATCGCCGTCAATCGCGCAAGAGAAAACCGTCAAGCAATGCCAAGATGAATGGCGCGCCAACAAGGCGGAGAACCAAGCCAAGGGGGTCAAGGAAAAGGATTATGTCGCACAGTGCCGGGGAGCGGCCGCGGCCACTCCGCCGGCTTCTGCTCCTGCGCAGGCGCCTTCGCGGCCCCCGCCAGCCTCGGCAGAAAAGGGGAAGACAGCGAAGGAATGTCGATCCGAATGGCGGGCGAATAAGGCCGATAACGAGGCGAAGGGCATAACGGAAAAACAATACGTCGAGCAGTGCCGTGCTGGCGGCGTCACGGCCGCGCCGGCCCCGCCTCCGGCGCCTGCTGCGACGCCCGCACCTGCGCGCGCCCCGGCACCGGCAACCACCGTCTCAACTCCACCGCCGGCTGCGGCGACCGCGCCTACTGGTGCTGGCCAGTATAGGACGGAGGCCGAAGCGAAGGGTCATTGCCCCGCAGATATTGTCGTATGGGTCAATTTAAAATCGAAGATCTACCACTTCGCAGGGACGAAGAACTACGGAACGACGAAGAAAGGTGCTTACATGTGCGAAAGAGAGGCCGTAGCCGGGGGCGACAGAGCGTCGAAGAGGGAAAAGCATCCCTGACAAAGGGCCGGCTGCTATGCAGCGGCTTTTCTCTCCACCATTTTTTGCTTCTAAAAACAGCGCCGTAGGCCGAGTCAAACGGCTAATAGGCCTAAGCCGCCTGCAACAAGCACAGCAACTGCGGTGCAAAAAAGACGCGAGAACGTTGCAGATATTTCGTTGGCGTGGTTGGGCTACTGCCGGTAATTCCGACGCTAGCCGCCGAAGACCACGAAGATCATGAGGTTAGCAAAATTAAAATAAAGACTTTTGCGAGTCATCCGTTTCTAGCTGTTCAACAGATTTGGGAAAGTAATTTTCTGCAAATCATTGGCGACCGGATTGCGCCCGCGCTTTTATTCTTTAGCGAGGCGAGCGTCATACATCTGGGACCTCGACAGCTTCGCCGCTCACAACCCGAAACCGGTGCTCTAAATCCTCTACCTCTTGCTTGTGCCGGTATTCAGACCGGCCCTTGCCTATCTGAAGGCCCAGCCAGAAATAACCGACCCAACTCGCAACCAGGAAAATGAACATCGAATAACTCATACCGACGCCCACGCGCTTGCAATTCAGGGGCGTATTGAAGCGTCAGGACGGTCGCAAAGGTTCTAAACTTGACGTTCCAATCTTAGCTTTCCTTTACGCAAAACCCTTGCGTAAGAGCGGAGGAACGAAATGGCCGAAGGATACCACCGCTTGGCAAGCGACGGCTTAGACTGAGATAGATTGTTTGAGCCAAGAGCACAGCGGTCGGGTTTGCCCACACCTCGCCGCTTCCGTGGCCGGTCGATGAGCATCAAGAGCTAAAGCAGTTTAATTAGCCCATAACCCAGAAGGCCGATCCAAGCCACCGTCGCGATCAGGGCGATAGCCAAACCTGCTACCGGCCCGATGTGACGCAGAACCGCCGCGACCGGAGTTTGCGGCGCGATCTTTTGTTCGGGTGGTGCGGTGACCATAACGCTCCCGTTGCTCATAGCTGCCTCCATTTCCGGCCGTTACAAATGAGATGCTATCGTTGTGCGATGACCGGGGTTGTGACGTGCATCACAATGCGCGGCATCCCCACATAAATTTTGCGGCCGATCTACGAAGGAACTGTCGTTGTCGCGAGCCAAGCCTCAGATCGAGTGCTTACCCACGGCGCCTCATCCGTTGAAAAATTTCTGGAAGGACTGAATGTAGCGTTGCGTAACGCGCGATCTGTCTTTCCGTATTTCCGTGGTCGAGGTGATACCGAGCATAGACATTGCCCCGCACGCGAGGGACCTGCTTCCCCTGCCATCGCCGAAGGCGTTGCGAAGCTCGGGACCGGGGTCCACTAACTAAGTCAAGAAAAGTGACGTTAGTACTCCACACAACATCATGCCGACGAGCAGCACCGCCCAATCGGTAGGCGTCAACCAAAATAGTCTGCCCTCGCTCGCCACGTACGCCATCATCGCAGGTGCTCGTTGCTTGGACGCAGCCGCACCATACAGAGTAACGGCGGCGATGGCTGTAGCGCAGGGGTCACAGAGCGGCTGCATCGGCCAGCGGTGCCGGTCTAACGCGCCGATAGTTGTTCAGTGTGGCGGCGCTGCAACAGGCGGGGAGCGACCGCTGCGTCCTGTACAGATTTCCGGGGCCGGCTCTGGGACAGACACGTTACTAGGGCGTAAGTTGGCACGAGACGAAATCATCACAAGTGACGCTGCATCATTCCAAACCCGGTAGCGAAGCGGACGCCACGATTTGCTCAAGTGAACATCCGCCCTGAGCTTCGCGTGGTCGTACCTCAGATAAGCAGAGGACGTTGCCGTGTTGCTTAAGATCGGCATTGGTTCCGACACTACTTCGACTCTCGACGTCGGTGCTAACACGGTAGTCTCTGACTATGGCACGCTCAACGCCTCGCTCGTTGAAAGTGGCGGGTTCGTCGGTGTTTATAACCAGGCCTTAGTCGGAATTGGCAGGGCTAACGACACCACGATCGATAGCGGCGGCATAATAGTTGACTACGGTATTGACTTCGGAACGTTGCTCAGTGAAGGCGGTTCTGAGATAGTTGGTAGCGCCGCTCATACTTCTGCTGTTGGGGCGGGCACCGCTATCGAAACCACGATCTACAGCGGCGGAAGTCAAATAATCTGGTCTGGCGGCGTCGCTATCGACACGCTCTTCAGTGGCGGCACGCAGTACATCTCGTCCGGCGCCGACGTCACCTCTGCCTATGTTATCGACGGCATTCAGGTCGTCTCCTCCGGGGGCACGGCTGATTCAACCCTAGTCGGCAGTCATGGCCACCAGTACGTCCGGCCCGGTGCTATTGTTAGCGACACGAGCTTCGGTGGCGGCTTCCAAGAAATCTTTTCGGGCGCCCACGTCGACGATGCGGATGTCACGGACGGTTTCCAGAGCGTCTTCTCTGGCGGTATGACCACTGGCACGTCGGTCAGCAGCAGTGGCGTCCAGAATGTTGGCGCGGAGCCTGGCTTGGCGCCGAGCTTATCCGGCGGTGGCACTGCCGTCGCGACGACGGTTCTGAGCAGTGGACAGCAGGATGTCTGGTCCGGCGCGCTAGCCTTGGCCGCCGTGGTATCGAATGGCGGTATTCAGGCCGTCAACCGTGGCGGCACCGGCTCCGACACCGAGATCGATTCCGGTGGATTCCAATATGTCTTCTCGGGCGCCATCATCAGCGAAGCGATCTTCAGCGGCGGCCATCAGGACGTCTATTCCGGCGCCAGGGTGTCCGGTGCAGATGTCACCGACGGCGTCCAGAACGTCTTCTCCGGCGCCGCGGCAGTTTTTACAACAGTGTCGAGCGGCAGCGTGCAGAATGTTGGCGCCGCGCCCGGTATGCCGGCCACCGTTTCCGGTGGCGACCTTCCCAGCGGTACAGTCCTATATCTTTCAAGCGGCGGCTTGGCCAGTCTCACCGTCCTCGGTGGCGGCGAGCAGGATATCTATGTCGGCGCAACAGCCTTCGCCACGACAATTAACGGCAGCGGAATTGCGGTTGTCTCCTCAGGGGGCATTGCGGTCAGCGCGAGGATCAGCAGCGGCGGCACGATGTACGTGGAGTCCGGCGGCACGGATAAGCTCACGACGATCGACAGTGGTGGCACCGAGACAGTCTTCTCTGGCGGCTCGGCGAGCGGCACTATCGTCAGCGCCGGCGGCACGATGTTTGCCGAGTCTGGCGGTCTCTCTATCAGCGCGACGATCAATAACGCCGCCACCGAGATTGTTGCGAGCGGCGGCACCGCTGTTGGCGCTCAGCTCTCGAACGGCTATTTGGACGATTACGGTCTCGCCAGCAACACGACGGTCAGCCGCGCCGGCACGCTGGAAGTTAGGGCCGGTGGCAGTGCCATCGGCGTCACGATCAGCGCTGACGACGTCGGCTTCGTCGACAGCGGCGGTTTTCTGGAGATCCTATCGGGTCAGACCGCTGAGGGCATAACGGTATCCAGCGGCGGCTCCGCTCAAATCGATGTCGGGGCGACGATCAGCAACGCGGACGACTTTGGCATCTATGACGTTTTCGGGACGGCGACCAGCGTAACAATCAGTACCGGCGGCACGATGCTTGTCGATTCTGGCGGTACGGCCAGCGCCACGACCATCGACAGTGGCGGCACCGCGCAAGTCGATTCCGGCGGTATCGGCATCAGGGCGGAGATCCAGACCAGCGGCTTTGAGATAATTGTTTCTGGCGGCTCTGCGAGCGGCACTATCGTCTCCAACGGGGGCATCGAGCAAATCGACTCCGGGGCGGCGATCAGCAACGCGGACGACCTTGGCATCTATGACGTTTTCGGGACGGCGACCAGCGTAACAATCAGTACCGGCGGCACGATGTACGTGGAGTCCGGCGGCACGGATAAGCTCACGACGATCGACAGTGGTGGCACCGAGACAGTCTTCTCTGGCGGCTCGGCGAGCGGCACTATCGTCAGCGCCGGCGGCACGATGTTTGCCGAGTTCTGGCGGTCTCTCTATCAGCGCGACGATCAATAACGCCGCCACCGAGATTGTTGCGAGCGGCGGCACCGCTGTTGGCGCTCAGCTCTCGAACGGCTATTTGGACGATTACGGTCTCGCCAGCAACACGACGGTCAGCCGCGCCGGCACGCTGGAAGTTAGGGCCGGTGGCAGTGCCATCGGCGTCACGATCAGCGCTGACGACGTCGGCTTCGTCGACAGCGGCGGTTTTCTGGAGATCCTATCGGGTCAGACCGCTGAGGGCATAACGGTATCCAGCGGCGGCTCCGCTCAAATCGATGTCGGGGCGACGATCAGCAACGCGGACGACTTTGGCATCTATGACGTTTTCGGGACGGCGACCAGCGTAACAATCAGTACCGGCGGCACGATGCTTGTCGATTCTGGCGGTACGGCCAGCGCCACGACCATCGACAGTGGCGGCACCGCGCAAGTCGATTCCGGCGGTATCGGCATCAGGGCGGAGATCCAGACCAGCGGCTTTGAGATAATTGTTTCTGGCGGCTCTGCGAGCGGCACTATCGTCTCCAACGGGGGCATCGAGCAAATCGACTCCGGGGCGGCGATCAGCAACGCGGACGACCTTGGCATCTATGACGTTTTCGGGACGGCGACCAGCGTAACAATCAGTACCGGCGGCACGATGTACGTGGAGTCCGGCGGCACGGATAAGCTCACGACGATCGACAGCGGCGGCACCGAACGAGTGGAGTCCACCGGTGTCGCCGTCAGCGACGCGATTAACAGCGGCGGAACCAAGCTGGTCCTTTCCGGCGGCACGGACATCAACACGGCAATCTACGGATTTGGCGTTGAGAATGTCGAAGGCACCGCCAATGACACGACGATTTATTTCGGCGGAACTGAGGTTGTATCAGCCGGCGGTTCGACGAGCGGGACCATTGTATTGGATGGCGGGACGCTGGAGCTGCTCAGTGGCGCCGTGGCCGGTGGCTTCACCATTCAACCCGGTGGCATCTTAGCAATCGGCTTCGGCTACAACGTGAGCGTTGGCTCTGGCCAAACCACGAGTTCGATTACGGTCTTAAGTAGCAGTACCCTGAATGTCACGTCCGGCGGAATAGCCAACGGTACCGTTCTGCGCGGCGGTACGCTCGTTATCTTTTCCGGCGCTGTGGCCGATCCGACGGCGATCTCGAGTGGTGGCACCGAAATCGTAAGTGCCGGAGGCACCGACCTCGGCGCGCAGATCTCCGGTGGCGCGCTGCTTGTCTACGGCTTGGCCAGCGGCGCGACGGTCTTCACCGGCTCGGAGGTCGTCGAAGAAGGCGGCACGGCCAGTAACGCCGTGGTCAGCAGCGGCGGCCTGGAAATTGTCTCCGCCGGCGGCGCCGCTAGCGGGGTTGTCTCTAGCGGGGGGGCGCTTGAATGGGTCGGCAGCAGTCAGGTGACGAGCGGCCCGACACTGCGTAGCGGGGCGATCGTGGAATTGGGCTCCGGCTATATCACTGGCAACAGCGTCAGCAGGAGCAATGCGGAGAAGGTGCTAGCGGGCGGTACGCAGAGCGGCGGGGCGATCACTTCCGGCGGGGTCGTAGACATTCTCTCCGGCGGCTTGGTGGAGGCGATGATCGTCAGCGACGGTGGTAAGTTTATCGTTGCGGTGGGCGGCACGGACAGCGGAGCGACGATCCTTAAAAGCGGCGTCGCGATCATCTCGTCGGGCGGCTTTACGATCAGTCCAACCGTCAGTAGCGGGGGCGTCGAGATTGTGTCGTCCGGCGGCACGGCGATCGACACCAATATCTTGAGCGGCGGCACCGAGACCGTATCCTTGGGCGGCATCGCCAGCGGGAACACGATCGAGAGCGGCGGCAAGCTGTTCGTCTCCGCCGGCGGTACCGACATCGGCCTGACCGTATCCGCCGGCGGTTCTGCGATAATCTCGTCGGGCGGCACCGTGGAGCTTGTCACCGGCAGCGACATTGCGGGCAGGTTGACGCTGGCGTCCGGCATCACGCTGCAAGTTGCTAACGGCGCCGAGCTCGGCAATTTCGCTGTGAGCAAGGGCCTCACGGTGGACCTTTTGGGCGGCGGCTCCGTGTCCGGCATCTCGGTCCTGAACGGCGGTACCTTTGTCTTCGAAGGTGGCGGTATAGCTATAAGAACCGGCCTTGGCAGTTTCGGCTCCGGTGCGGCTGGTGGCGGCATCCTCATCAGCAGCGGCGGTACGATGGAATTCGATGACGTCGTGTTCGCTTCGTACGGGACCGCGGGGCCCGCCGTGGCGTCCCACCCGGGAGCCATTCTCGAAATTATCTCGGGGTCGGTCATTGGCGCCAATCAGACACTCTCATCCGCTACCGCCATCCTCCTTACCGGCGGCACCGCGCTTGACGTTCCGATCTTGGCCGGCGGGCTGTTGGAGATCGAGTCCGGCGGAACGGCGGAAGGCTCGATTATCTCGAGCGGCGGCAAGGCGACCGTCTTTTTCAGCGGTACCGACAGCGGCGCAACCATATCGAGCGGTGGGACCGAAATCGTATCCTCCGGCGGCATCGCCAGCGGGAACACGATCGAGAGCGGCGGCAAGGTGTTCGTCTCCGCTGGCGGTATCGACATTGGCCTGAGTATCGTAGCCGGCGGCTCGGCTTCAATCTCGTCGGGGGGCACCGCCGAGCTCCTCGCCGGCAACACTGCGTCCGGCCTGACGTTACTGTCCGGTGCCACCCTGGTGGTGAGCTCTGGCGGCGTGCTCAGCGACTTCACGATCAGCAAGGGCGTCACGGCGGACATCCTGTCCGGCGGCTCAGCCAGCGGCGACACCATCCTGTCCGGCGGAACGGAAGTCGTCGCATCAGGCGGTAGCGACAGCGGCACCACGGTGAGCAGGGGCGGCACGTTCGAGGCGTTCGGTAATGCGTCTGTCAACAACCAGACCGTCCGGAGCGGGGCTGCGCTTGAAGTAGGCTCCGGCTTCGTCACCGGCATCGAGGGGCTTTCCGCCGGCGTCACGATCAAAGCCCTGTTCAGCGGCACGGTCAGCGGCACCGCTTCATCCGGCAATATAGTCGACGTCCTGTCCGCCGGAACTACCAGCAATCTCACGGTCAGCAGCGGCGGCACCGAGATCGTATCTTCGGGCGGGCTGGCCATCAGCGCCATGGTCAGCGCCGGCGCTAGACTGATCGTTCTTTCCGGCGGCACCGCGATCGATACCACGGTTCTGAGCGGCGGTACGGCGGTCGTCTCCTCCGGCGGTAGCTTCAACGTGGTCAGCGGTGCGATCGATTCCGGTACGCTCACTAATGCCGGCGCGATCAATGTCTCCGACGGTGCCGCCCTAACATTCGGCACCACCTCAGTCAGCAACGCCGGATCGATCAATCTGTCGGGGACCAACAGCGGCGCGACGATTTTGCTTGATACCAGCTTGACGCTCGCCGGCGGCGGCAGGGTTTCGCTTGTTGGCAGCGGCGACAACACTATCGAGGACAACGGCGTCGCCGCGACGCTGACCAACGTCAACAATACGATCTCCGGCGCCGGTACGATCCAGAATGGTTCGGGGACCCTGACGCTGATCAACAGCGCAACCATCAACGCCAACGTCGCCGGTGGCACGCTTTTTGTCGAAGCCACCAGCACCACCAACAGGGGCAAGATGGAGGCCACCTCATCGGGCACCTTGGCGATGAGCGGTGTCGTGGCTAATTCCGGGACTATCATCGCCAGCGCCTTCGGCACCGAAGTGCAGGTTCTGTCCGGGGCTGTCATTAACGGCGGCTATGTCGATGTCGCCAATGGTGTAGTCGACGTGCAATCCGGTGGCACCGCCAAAGTCGCGTTCGTCTCCAATGGCAGCGGCGAGATCGACCTCGACGGCACCGGCGCTATCGACGTGACGATCTCAGGCTTCGGCGTGTCGGGCGGCGTCGCGCACAAAGATGCGCACGAATACATCGACTTCACCGCCATCGGCTCCGGCGCCTCGGTCAGCTACGTATCCGGCGCGACCAGCGGCACGCTGATTGTCTCGAGCGGCGGGCTGACCGCATCCGTCACGCTGATCGGCAATTATTCGAGCGGGAATTTCAAGAGCGTTACGGGCGTCAGCGGCAGCGTCGAAGTCACTGATCCGACCGTCATTGGAGGTGGCGTGCAAAGCGCCAACATCGCGCTATTCGGCAACTACATCGCCGGGAGCTTCGTCACCGCGGCCGGCGGGCAAGGCGCCACGGTCGTCACGGACGCTTCGCAGCCCGCGAACCAGCAGCCACTGTTGACGCACCCGCGCGTGTAACCGAGCCTCGATCTGGTCGTGCTCGGGGAGCGGATAAATCGCGGGTTGCGCAAACGCGCGGATTGGTCTCGCTCATTGCCGCGGCCGCTTGTCATCCCCAAGGTTCCAACGCTCAAAACTCTCGCGGACGTGCGGATGTGCGGACGCTATTGCGCCATCTACCTGATAGCCACTGGAAACGTTCCACTTGGCAGCACGTCGCGCAACAGTTTGATGCCGCGGCTCGCGGGCACGATGTCATCGATGCAGCTATTGCGCTGCGCTTGGCGCTCATGCTCGATCGCGTTGAGTGCCGGCCGGCGTAAAGTCGCGCAGTAGCATGCCTGCCGTTCTCGGCGAATGTCCGCTATCGGGAAAACCGGACATGAAAGCAGACATTGGGAAATGCCCGTTGCCGACCCAAAGCCGACCTTGCGAATTGTGAACGGGTTCAAGGCGTCCCGGGATCTTGCGCACGGCCCCAATCACATTCTATCCCTGGTATCCTCGAGCGGTCTTGCGAGCGGCCCCGCGCACATGCCCAAGTTCCTTCGCATCGGAGTCCATCAGTCGAACGTTTCCGGATACACTTCAAAGGCATGGTGGGTTCGTCGGGTTGGCTCGACGGTTTTCCTGAAGTGGGGCGCCGTCGAGGTCCATGGCGTAGGAGATGGGCGAAAGATTTACTGGACGCTTCCGCCGCGCACGAAAACAATTCGTTGCGGCACGATGCAGCGCGCCAAAGACTATGCAAAAACCGCAATCGCGCGACGAGGCAGCCATCGCTATGAACCGCTGCCTGGAAATATTGCAATTCGGCGCCGACGTGCCAATCGTGGCGCCGACCTCGAACAGGTGCTCACCACGATTTTGGTTGTCGATATCGTCCGGTCCACCGAAAAAGCCGCGCGGCTGGGCGATTCGCGTTGGACACAGGTGATGAATCACTATTACGCCGCCGTCCGTAGAGAGCTGAAGAGTTTGCGCGGAAAAGAAGTCGTGACGACGGGGGACGGACTGCTCGCGACGTTCGACGCGCCTGCTTCCGGGGTCCGTTGCGCGACCGCAATCCGCGAGGCTGTGCGCACGCTGGGGCTGGAGATCAGGGTGGGGCTGCACGCAGGCGAATACAAAGTGAGTGGGGCCGACGTGGTCGGTCTCGCGTTTCACGTCGGCGCGCGCGTTGCCGCGAAAGCGCGTGCCGGTGAAATCCTGGTTTCGAGCGCGGTCAAGGGTCTGATGTCGCAGTCTGGAATCCGCTTTAAGGATCGCGGCGCTCACCGACTTAAAGGCGTGCCCAAGCGGTGGCGCCTGTACCGGGTCGAACATTAAAAGGTGTCCTGCAAAAGTGGACATCGGTTTTGCGATCGGTTCGATAGCGCGACTGCAGGAGTGCCGAGAGTCCGCATGGCGAACGGCTGGGCGCTGGGAAATTTCGCGGGCGAGTTCGTCCCGGCACGTAGACTTACGTTGCGCAGCTCCAATCTGGTCTATTTCCGCCTGCTAGCCTTCCGTTTGTGGCCCGAAACTGAAGTGCCGTGATGTCTGCTATTTAGTCGCTATGGGGTGAAGAGCGGACACAACTCGGACATCGCAGAAGTGAAGCGACTGACCCAGATCAGAAATTTTTCGTCGCTTTGGGAATAATCATTCAGCGATAATCACTCCTTGGGCGGTATCGGGGTGATACTCGCCCATAAACGGATAACGGCCCGGCTCAAGCGGCCGCAAATGCACAGTGCCTTCGCGGCCGCCGCCGATAACCTTCTCGATCTTGAGAGCGGTGGAATCGAATTCTTCGGCCAGCGGATCTTGGTTTTTAATGTTCAGTGTTGTCGCTTGGCCAGCCGGAACGTGGATCTCGGCTGGCGAGAACTTGTGATCCTTAATTGTAACATCGATCGTCGTCTGTGCGACGGCCGTTGCGTTGATCCGCAACCCTACTACGAGCGCGACCGGCACCACCAGGATCAAGATCACTAAGTCGACGATGGAATGACGTATCGACATCAGCCCTTCGGCTTGCTCGGATACGTGAACGTCCAGTGCAGCGTCATTGGCTTCCACCAGTCCGGCACACCGGTCGCCTTGTCGATGTGACGGATGAAACCGTTCGAGGATGGAGCCGAGATGACATAAGTGAGCTGATACGTGCCCGGACCTGCCATGTTGACGTTGTTGGCGTAGTGCGGTCCGTCGCCTGCCGTCATTGGCGCTAATGCTCCGGTTTTCTTGAAGTGGCTGCCGTCCTTGGTCAGCGTGTAGCGGATCGTGAGATAGGGAATCCACGCATCTTCCGGAAATCCGTGCTTCTCGTTCTTGGTCGCGTGGACGTCGACCTCAAGGTGGATGCTGTTGGGACCCATTTCCATGCCAGGTGGCATACGGTCCATCTCGATGCCGACCAGATAGTTCGGGACGATCTGCAAGTCGTTTTGCTCGACCGGCTCGCCGATATAGAATTCTTCGCCGTGGCCGATCGCGGGCAGCAATGCAAGACCGACCGCAAGGCCAAATGCGGATAGGACACGACGAACGTACATTGGATTACTCCAGCAGTTACAGTCTGCGAATGGAGCCCATGCGCGTTTGGCTCCTTTTGACGACGGTGAGAGGCGTCGCCAAACTTTAGATGCATTCTAAAAATGCGTCTGAAGGTACGCTCACGTTAGTCGATGGCCCGTGTGCGCGTAAATTGGTTTCTTTTAGATGCGTTCTAAGAACACCAGTAATCCTCTGACGCTGCGACTTCACTCTAGATGACTTCCGCCTGTCGATTGGCGTCTAACTTTAGCGAGGAAATTGGAGAGCCGACAAGCAGTCGCAGATGACCCGAATCGGACATCGGCCGGTTGTTCAGCAACTTGTGTCCCGCGCTGTCGCGCCTTTTTCTAGTTTTTCATTCGCGCAAGGACTGGGTCTTTCACGTGCTCAATTTTATCGATCGTGACGTTGCGTAGCTCGTTACCAGCCATCTCCGTCCGACGGATATAGATCGTCTCCACAACATCGCGGGTTTCCGGATCAATCGAAATCGGACCACGCGCGCTTTCCCATTTCATCCCCTTTACGGCGGTGATTAGCGCCTCCCCATCGGAATTGCCCCTGGTTGTCACGAGCGCCTCATAGATAAGGTGCATTCCGTCATAACCTCCAACCGACATGGAATCCGGGTTTCTTTTATTGAGCTCTTTATATTCTCCGACAAACTCGCTGTTCAGTTTTGAATCAAGGTTAAAGTCGTAATTCCACGCCGAAATTATGCCCGCGCCGCTGGGACCCATACTCTTCAATGCTGCTTCCGACGTGAGGTCGCCGGTTCCGAGAATCTTCGTCTTCTTCGGGTCTATGCCATTTTCAGCCAAACACTTCGCGAACGCGGCCGGTTGTGCTCCGGCCGGCATAAACACAAAAATAGATTCCGGATTGATGTCTTTAATTCGACGAACGAATGGAGAAAAATCAAGAGTTGCTACGGGGAAGCGTATTGAGCCGACAATTTCACCGCCATTTTTCTTGAAAGCCAGATCGAATGCCTTTTCGGCGTCGATACCGGGGCCAAAGTCGGCCACCATTGTGTAAGCCTTTCTGATTCCATTCTTAAAGGCCCACCCGGCAAGAGACTCCGCGGCCTGAGGCAGGGTTACGGAGGTTCGCGTGGAATATGGCGACCGGGTCGTGATGATTGAGGTACCCGCGTTCATAATCACCATCAACTTCTTCGCTTGCGCAGATACATCGGCCGCTGCGAGTGCATTCGGGGTGAGCACGAATCCTGCAAGAATATCGACGTTGTCGCGCGTGACGAGTTCTTGCGCCAAACGTTTCGCAGTATCTGGAGCAACGCCGCCGACGTCTTTTCGAATGAACTCGATCTTTTTTCCTGCGACCGTATCGCCACGTTCTTTCACATACAGCTTGATCCCACCGTCAAGTTGAGCGCCGGTATCCGCGAATATTCCGGAATAGGGCAAAATAATTCCCACTTTAATCGTCTGCTGCGCGTTGATGGCGGACGATACCAGAACAAAAGCAACCAAGGAGACAAGTGCCACTATCATGCGCATTTCGAACCTCCTCGCGGCAGATACCTAGTAAGCTGGCGATGCCGGCCGCGATGGCTCCGCGATGTGTCCTCGGTGAGGCGCTCCGAGCTGGCCTACTTGATCCATTATCCATGACGTAAATGGCTGATTTCGCGGCAATGCGGCGAAAGCGGAAGCGTATTTCGAAAGCGTGCGCCCGCAATTGCGAGTAAGCAGTACGCAACGTTCCGGCAACTGATCGTGACGCGGCTCCATCGTGCCGCACTCTACTCGTTTCAATCTGGCACCGGAGGGTTCGAGACGCAAGCTTAAGACCCTCCTCAGGAGCGCTATACCGTGAGCGAATAGAGTCGCTGTTTGCTGCGCTGCACGAGTCCGTTCGACTCCGTTCGTGGCCCGTCACGTTACTTGTTGCGACGCAACGAAATGTCTGGAGTTGGGGTCATAACGGAAGTCGCCCTGAAGCGTCAAACGACCTCGCGACCCAGAACAGACTTGCCGGAGGCTGTTCTGCGACCTAATTGCAAAATGTGTTTGATTGGATTTGTGCGTTGCAACTATTGCGAAAATTTAATGCTTAGGGCGAGCAACCTTTGCACGTTTGGAAAAATTCTCTTGTACGGCGATGTACGTAACTGGCGTGAGTTCGCCGGGGCGACCTCATCAAAAGGAGAGACTTCGATGATGCGGAGGAAACTGATTGCGGCTGTTACAGCTATCGCCCTCGGCATGGCAATGACGACCACCGGCGGCGCGTTAGCCCGTGGTGGCGGCGGAGGTCACGGCGGCGGAGGTCATGGCGGCGGTGGCGGCCACTTTGGAGGTGGTGCTCACTTTGGTGGTGCTCACTATGGTGGTGCTCACTATGGTGGCGGCCACTTTGCAGGCGGCTATGGTCGCGGTCGCGGCTACGGTGGCTACGGTGGTTACGCGGTTATGGATACGGTGGCTACGGTGGTTACTACGGCGGGCTCGGTCTGCTGGGTCTCGGTCTAGGAGGCCTGTACGGGTACGGCGGCTATTATTGTTCGCCGTATTACTATGACCCGTATGGTCAATGTTACGGCTACGGTTGGTAAGCCTAGCAAAAGCGCGCCGCGGCTAAGTCGTGGCGCGTTCAACGACCAAGCCTTTATCGATGCGCGACCAAACGGAAATAAAACAAGACACCCGCACCTTGCTTGCACAGTAATCTCCGGGTCACGCCATGCTCCAAAATCCGAGTAGTGCTGTTCGGGTGTGCTACGAGCACGCAGAGTGGTGTTCAAGCCAAGCCAAAATGGCGGTCAACAAGCAGATGCGGGAGGAGTTCCTTCGTCTGGCAGAGAAGTGGTCGAAGTTGGCCCGGAGTTACGAGGTCGCTAGGTCAAGCCGATCCCAAACATTGATGGATAAGGAAGGAAGATAGGGTCCTGGCGCAGGAACCGTGATGCAATCAGTCTTCCGCTGGGCCTTAGGCGGGGTGCGCGTCGCAGACCGCAACCAATCCGACTCACGAGGCCGGGAGTGTCCGCGCAGCGCGGACGCACTTCAAGCCACCGACGCAACGTCCCGCGCCTTTTTGTTACGTGACTTCTGCCCTACCTCATTTGTTTACCGAGCCTCGCGATTCTCGGACACGTATCAGCAAAATTCGGTAAAGTGCCGTTCGTGCGGCGATAAAGGGCGCGTACGCGCGGTCGAAGCACGGGAGACTTGATATGCGAACAAAGTTCATTGCCTTGGCGGCCGCTCTCTTAACGGCGACGACCATGCTGACGACCGATGCTATGGCCTTCGGGCGCTATGGCTACGGCGGGTGGCGAGGCGGATACGGCGGCTTTTACGGCCGGGGTTTTGGCTACGGCGGTTATGGCTGGGGCGGCTACGGGCTCGGTTTAGGCATGGGCCTAGGGATGGGGCTCGGCTACGCCGCGACCTATCCCGGCTACGCGTATCCCGCCTATGGTTACGGCGCGGCCTATGCAATGCCGTACGCCTATCCGGGATACGCCACCTTTGTCCCAGCGTATGGCTGTGGTTGCCCCTGCACCTGCGGCGGATGGTGAATACCACACAACGTGCGTTAGGCGCTTTAACGATGCCGCACGGTTCACATCCGCTCGAAGTGTTTGTTCCTTCCGACTTCCACCGGCGAATGGCCGAAGTTTCACGCGTTGAACCTTAGGCGGCCGGCGTCCTTTGGCCGTTCAGCCTTGTTATGGACGATACGATAGCTATTCCAGCGCAAGCCGCGATGGCGTCGGTCGCGAAATCAGCAAGACGAGCGTGGCGACCGGGGACAAACAGCTGCAGGATCTCGATCACGGCGCAGAACACAAGCAGATAGAAAGAGAGTAGAATTGGCTTCCGCTGATAGCCGAGACAAAAAACGGCTCCGGTTACACCATAGGCGAGGAAATGCTCGAAGTAATGGGGCACACCTGTTTCAGGCCGTAATTCAGGTGGAACCACGGATAGGACCAAAAGGATCGCCGCCAACGTCCAAGCGACAATCCGAGCTAAGAGCAAACTTGGCCGGATGCCAATCATTGTTTGCACGATCGGGATACGCCTATTCCGGAATGTTTTGTTTTTGGGGTGCCGTCCGCACTTTATCAAGCGCTGAGGGATCAGCATCTTTGACAGTCTGTTCGATGAAAGTTTTTGCAGCGGGTGACGCGATGGAATAGGCGTTGGTGACTTCAGAGGTTTGTTTGCTACTCAGAAGCAACCGAATATCTCGATCGACAAGCTGGCGCATTTCAACATCACTGAACTTGGGTAATTGGACGCTGATCCGCAATCGCAACGGCACGAGGCGGCGGTCGCTCGGACCGGTGTAATAGGACATCTTCAGTGGTCCGGATGGGTCAAGCCCCACGGCGGGAAACTGCAAGGCCAAGTCAGCGAGGAGGAGCCATGCGCCGAATTGGTGCGGACTATCAGTGAGCGCGCGGTTAAGGCTTTTCACAGCGGCGGCCAGTGCCGGCATAGTGCCCGAATTCGCGCCGATATTCGTGTCGGTCCATAACAGGTCGGCGTAGGTAAAGGCTGACGCCGCCCAGAGATCGCCGCGGATGATACCGAACAACGCCGCCCGGCGCGCGGCAGGACGGTCATTGGCTGCACGTTCTGCGGAGATCTTGTCGATGGGTAATTGATTGACGCCGGACCGCGTCAATTGCGGCAGCAGCAACCAGATTGATTGCGCCGCCAGCAGGACCGCAAAACCAACTACGATCGCGCGGAGGATTTTGTGACCGGCTGCGGGTAACTCAAGCGAACTATGAAGCGTCGTCATAAAAAGCGCATCCCGTCATCATCCAAGACTAAGCAGGTTAACTGGCCGGTGGCATAGGCTCCAGTATCAATGTTGATGCGGTTTGGGCGTATCTCCGGCTGCGGCGCTGGCGTGTGACCGTGCACCACGATCTTGCCAAAGTCCTCTTCGTGTAAAAGAAATTCGTCGCGAATCCAAAGTAGATCATGCTCGGATTGTGCGCTCTAATGGAACGCCAGGACGCACGCCGGCATGTGCGAAAAAAAAGTCACCACAAGTGAATGAGAGGGAAAGGCTGCCAAAAAAACTATGATGACTCTTCGGCAATGAATTGTTGAGTGCAGTTGCCAGCTCATGTTGCGGATCGCGGGTCGCTCCAGCGCGTCGGTTTTATGCCGTAGGACAACACCGTATCGAGACCGCCGATCCGCCACCACTCGGCTAGTATAGACGGGTCGTTCAAGAACCGCAGAAGATAGTCCTCGTGATTGCCCTTAAGAAGAACAAGATCATGTTGTCTACGGCGCTGCAGCAGCATTTCTATGACCTGCTGCGAACTCGGACCGCGATCAATGTAGTCACCGAGAAACACTTGTAGCGCATCGGCGGCTGGGTGCGTCTTCAGGTCATCGTCGATGCGCGCGAGCAATGCAGACAATAGGTCCGCCCGGCCGTGGATATCGCCGACGGCGTAGACACGCTTACCTATTCGGGGGCGCCGCTTCTCCTCCAGCGATGTTAATACGCTCCAGGCCACGACGTTACTCCGGGGACCATCGTCCAGAACTGCTCCAATACACCGATCCTCTCGCAAAACTCAGCTTCGATACGCCCGCAGGGTTAAGTTAATAATTGCCTGATTGCAAACAATGATTTTAAATTGATTTGTGGGCGCGGTGCGAACGTGATCGCAGAACCTCGGCGCTAAGTTTCCCCAACAGCTTGTTGGGGGTCGTCGGCGATGCGTCGCAAATGTGAAATTCTTGGTGCCGCTGACGATGATCGCGACCATGGTCTGGTCGTCCGGCTCAGAAGCGTTCTTCTTTGGGCTGCCGCGCGCCCTCAAATACCAGCTCGCGAAAATCGAATTGGATAGTCCGATGTTGCCGCCCATCGGACATTCTCGGTTCTGTCTGCGCTATCCCGACGATTGCAAAGTCCATGGCATCGATTTCCGTCGTCGCAATATTGCATTGACGCTGGAGCGGTGGGACGAACTTAACAGGTTAATCGTCAGGTTAACCGCGACATCGTTGCCAAGGTGACGCCGGGCAACGGAACTTTTGAAGAATGGCTGATCGCGCCGCAGGCCGGCGACTGTAAAGACTACGCGATCACCAAGCGCCATGAACTGTTGGAGCGCGGATGGCCATCCCGGGCGCTGCTGTTGTCGGAGGTGATCGTGCCCGACGGTGAGCATCACCTGGTATTGGTGGTGCGGACCAAAGATGGGGATTTGGTGCTCGACAACCTCAACGCCAGTATCCGGCCGGCGACAATGACCTTCCGACAATATCAGTGGGTACGGATGGAGATGCCGCAAAACCCAAAATTCTGGGCGCGCGTGCGGATGCCGGGCACCGTCCACATCGCGATGCTATCCGAATAGGGCCAATCACGTTTCACTGCGAAGGCGTTTTCTGTCATAGCAAACCTCTGGAACCAGGGGCCGTCGCCCGAAAGATAACGACGCGCGGAAGCTATAATCTAGCGCCTGCTCCAATTGAATTAACAACCATGCGTCCGAAACGCCTGGAGCGCCGGCATTTCCCCCGGCATCAAAGCAATTTGATAAGCCCGTAGCCAAGAAGGGCGATCCACGCCACGGTGGCCGTTAGACCTAAGGCTAGCCCGGTCACGGGCCAAATTCGATGAAGATACGATGGTCTGCGGCCCGTTACTGGCACGGTCGGCGTTGCGGCGGCGCGAGATTGTAACGTCATGGACTGCCTCCTTTTTGTTCTTGGTCTGTTGCTTACCATTGGACCGCGCTGTTGGAAGTGATGCAGATCACAATCCCCCGAGCTGATGACGATAACCGAATAAGGCTTTAATTCCCCCGGTTGCATCCTCGATTGCTCACGCCGCTACAGCCAGTCCCGCGCAATTACCTTTGCCGTTGCTTTCCGCTCTGAGGCCGATACCGGAGCCTTAGGGCTCGGACTATCTCCTGACGGAAATGATCGCTTGCCACGGTAGCCGGCTCTGTCTTTGCCAAACTAAACATATTCGATCCGGCTGAGCGAACATGATACCGAAAACGCCTCAGTGGGATTTTGTGCATGAGTCGAGTGGCGAACTGATTCAAAGTAGCGAATGCCATGAGATCGGCCCCGCAATTCTCGTACGCCAGCGTTCGTTTGGCCAGCCATCTCGGGTTCGGCGGCGGCGCATCGGGATCCGGATCAAAACGGTCGTCATACAAAGCCAGAGCATCGGCAGCTTCAGTGCGCAGGGCAAAGAAACGGGTCAACGGGCGCACAAAGAACTCTATTATGCTCCACGCAACAATTCCGCCCAAAATCCCCGACAGGAAACTTCCCACACCGTCCCTCGCGTCTATGCTCTGCTAATTCAGGCCCCTCGAAATTCGTATCCACTCGTCTATCGCGCAATTTTGTGACGGCCATCACTCGACGGGCCGCTCTCCGGCGCTAGGTTAACAAGCCTTAGGCCCAAGGGCAGGGAAGTGGAATTATGGCCCGATCCAACATGAGGTTCAGTAGGCAGAAACCGGTGGACAGGTTGAAACGCTATGCCGCGCGGCCGATCGACGTGGTGGCCGCTGTTGCGGGTATTTTGTTTTTCGCGCCGATCGTTTTGATTACTATCATTGCGATCAAGGTAGATTTGCCGGGGCCGGTGTTTGTCCGCGAAGCCAAAAATGGCCCGAAAAATCGACCCGTGGAGCTTTTGAGATTCCGGCTCCGAACCGCACCAGCACCTGGTAGCCCAGACCATCAACGCTTGACACGGGTTGGCGACCTGCTGCGCGGAAGCCGTATCGATGAACTTGCAAAAATGTTCAATGTTCTGATAGGCGAAACCACCATTGTGAGTAGCGCGTCCATCCATCGGCTAGCGATGCTTTTGTTTGCCGCGGTTAAAGGCCCGCAAGCTGGTTAAGAGCGATAAGCAACTCGCGGTCGAACTAGCTCCGGCTGATACTTACCCGCCGGCTCGCGCCATCCTCGCCATCGAGCTCGTAGGAAGATTTCGCAAACAGGGCTTTCAAGATTATTTTTGCGTCGAGAAGGAGAGACCAGTTTGCAATATAATGCAGGTCATCTTCGATCCGGAGTCTCGCCTGCGATCGAGCGCTAGGGGCCGGGCGTTCGAACGCCCGAGACCATTTCAGCAGCCCGGGCTTTAATTCGGTCCGCCGCAAAACTAATGCTTCTTCAGACCGAGGCCGTTCGTTGCGGTTCATAAACGAGATTCCGACGATCGACATGTCGCCGCGCAGAACGTTTGCAAGCATTGGGAGCCGATCAAGGCCGCTCCGAGACAAGAGGTCGCCGAGGCTGGTCAATTTTAGGGTGGCGGTATCGCTTCGGAACTGGAAAATCTGGACAGTGCGACCGCTGTAATAAGAGGCGACCTGCCGTGCCAAGACTGGACCACGCGTTTCTAACTTGATCACCAACGCTACCAGCAGGAGCAAAGGCGAAATGAATAGTAAAGTCGCGATCGCGATCACGACGTCCAAGGTGCGCTTGACAACGAGCTGAAACGAATAGGTCAGATCGTTGGTGTTTT
This sequence comes from uncultured Alphaproteobacteria bacterium, assembly GCA_963747855.1. GTDB lineage: Bacteria > Pseudomonadota > Alphaproteobacteria > Rhizobiales > Xanthobacteraceae > BOG-931. The sequence goes on along the minus strand of CAVVGN010000001.1, from coordinate 62,345 downwards.
GCGTAGATGACATGGTTCGGTTTTGTCGTTTTCTGTTGCCACAGCAACGCCGGAATTGTGTGTCGCGAAATTAGGGCTGCTAGGGAGGGCGATGCAATTCCAAACGGGCGCAATCGCGCTTAGAGTTTGGATTAACTCTAATTAAAAGCGTTAAGCTCAGCTCGGTCTAGGGAATGGCTGCGAAAAGGCGACAACAATCCGAGAGACATCGCTCCGGAAAAAGAGCGCAACGACAACGGCGCGAAATCAGCCGTGCGATTGTTTGTTACGCTCGGCCCAGTCGGGAGCTAGTCTTAACCGTAATTGTAGCGAGTCTCAGGGCGTGAACTCATGGCGTCTCAACTGCCGGCGTCAAACCGCTGTGCAAATGATCGATCGCTCCGTCGCGCCGCTAGACCAGCACGGCGGCCGCATACCGGCCACAATTGCTAAAATATGGCCCGCTCACGCTGGGGCTTGCCGAGCAAAAATACCCGCGGTGCGATTTGACTAATCGCTTGCCGGTCCATCCCGCACTCGCCGCCGTAGCCAGCAAGGCGCGGGGCTAATATCCGCACCGAAGCGCAATCGCCAACATTCCTTTTATTTAAACCTTATCGTATGCGCTGGTAATTTGATCGAGACGGTTCTGTAGCAAAATCACGCGAAATCGTTGTGTCGCGAAACGATCTGCTGATCTCGCGGCTAACTGTCTGGCGATGTCGTCAAGCTTGGGTCAATCCGCATTTCGGTCGGTGTTGATGAGTCCCCGCCTCGTCGGAGCAGCTGGCTGACTTGGCAGGTTGCCATCAATCCGACCCACGCGACGCTCTTTTAGCGCGGCTATTTAGTTAGGCGTTTTCCCGCAGATGGCGCCGTGTCGGATGTTTCTTCTTGTTCGGCATCAAAGATAGGCGGCGCCTCGCTCCCCCTTATATAAACCCCGCTGGTTGCATCCGGACTATTGGCCGGCAGTGTGCCGCGGCCCAATACATCGCGAGGTGAATCCACGTCATCACCAACGTTTTCAGTATGTCGTTCGCTACTTTGATTTTCCGGCTCTGACTTCGAGCGATGGCGTCAATGGAGCCGACGTACGTCTTTCAGCTGCTACTTTAAGAACACGGCCGCCCACATATCCAATCTGAAGCAACGCTACGGTTGCAAGCACAGTGACTACGGTGACTCCGGCGCTCTGATGCATCGCCGTGTCGGTCGCCGCAATCACTGCGATCGCTAGCAAAATCGCTGGGACTAGAATGAAAACACTAAAGCGCAGCCCAAGTACAATTCCAACAAAGGTCCCAATGGCGAGAAAGGCAACCATCGTACCTATCCCCCTAAATTAAGAAGGGCGCTTAGCGAAGATCGCCTTTCTTAAGTTCCCGGATACCAACCTCATTGTTGAATAAGGCCAAAAAAAGACTGTGAATAATAGCTGATTTGGCCGTAAACAACAAAAGATCAATTGTGCACCGCATTCAGGGCACCCGCACACAACAAGAACGAAGTGCTGTTCAATTTGTTCAAGTTCGCGCGCGGCCGCTCGAGACTCCAAACGACACTAAATCGTGCCAATTGGCGATCGCCAGCGCGTCGACGTTAATCGCTGAGCGGACAACTCATACTCGTCTGGTCTGTTTTCTGGCTAAATTGTGCAGCTTTTGCGGAGCGCCAAGTGCGATGGCCCATCGATGCCGGCCGCGCGGATTATCAGAGAAATCGCATCTGATCGCCTTCCAACACCAGACAAGTCAGATGACCCGTGGCATAGGCGCCAGTATCTATATTGATGCGATTCGGATGAACTTCTGGTTTTCGAGCCGGGGTATGACCGTGCACGACAATCTTACCGAAATCTTCTTCGTGCCAGAGAAAGTCTTCGCGAATCCAAAGTAGGTCCCGCTGGAATTGCGCTCCCAGTGGAACGCCTGGCCGAACGCCGGCATGAACAAAAAAATAGTCCCCACAGGTGAATGATAATGCAAGGCCTCGGAGAAAACGATGATGGTCGTCGGGCAGGGCCCGGGCAAGCGCGGTCGCGGCGTGATGCGGCGATTGATGTTCGTCGCGGCGGTCGGGCGTTACGCCATAAGAGAGCATAGTAGTGACGGCGCCGAATTCCTTCCATTTCGATAAAACAGTCGGGTCCTCCAAGAACTTCAAGGCGTAGGCTTCGTGGTTGCCTTTCAGGAAAATAACATCGCGCTCTTGTCGGCGCGCGATTAACAATTCAATGACTTCCCGCGAGCTTGGTCCGCGATCGATGTAGTCGCCCAGGAAGACCTCAACCGAGTCCGCGATAGGACGCGCTTTGAGATCATCGTCTATACGCGCTAAGAGGCTTGACAAAAGATCAGCGCGCCCATGGATGTCGCCGACAGCGTATACACGCCTGCCGGCTGGGACAGAGGCCCTTTCCCTTTCCTTTACGGCCCAAGATGTCAAAATCTTCAGCGACAAACGCGTTACCCTAGCGCCTACGACACGCTCGTTCTTCTTCCCCGACAATGTCTCTCAGATAAGCGCTCAGGCTCAAGTTAACAACTATCCTGTCGCAAATATCGCGGTTGCACAGGACTTCGCAAAATCCAAAAGCGGCAGACAGGCGGGCTTTGCTAGGCATACTGATGCCGTCAAATTGAGCCGCTGAGGGCTGAAAACTGCGCAACTGCTCTGTAGCCAACCAGAAGCGGCTGGTGCAAAATATGCGTCTGTTGAGTTTTTCACCTTTGGCGGAGCGCGCCATGGTGCTGGGGTGGGGTCATGCCATCGAAAGGTGCCCGCCGGTCTAAGCAGCTGGCGTCAGCATTGCTGGGAATTGTAGCCGCTGCTGGCGCGCTAGTGGTGCCCGTCGCCGCTGAGGGGGTGCTTAAAAACCGCATGTTTCTAGTCGATGCTCGCGACGTCCCGGTGCTCCCTCCAATCGGGTTTTCTCGCTTCTGCCTGCGCTACGTCAGCGATTGCGAGGCCCACGCAATGGATTTCCGCCGTCGCAATATCGGACTGACACCGGAACGTTGGAACGAGCTCAACAGAGTTAATCGCGAAGTGAATCGAGACATTGTTCCGGTGATCGCCGCAGGCAACGCCGCTAACCGAAGAGTGGCTGATTGCGCCGGCGGCGGGTGATTGCAAAGCCTATGCAGTCACCAAGCGGCATGAATTTTTGGCGCTCGGTTGGCCGTCGCGCGCGTTGCTGCTGTCTGAGGTCGTGACACTGTCGGGTGAGCATCACCTCGTTCTTGTCGTACGTTTGAAGGACGGAGATTTGGTGCTGGATAATTTAAATGATGATATTCGATTGGTGGCGATGACTTACGATCAGTACCTTTGGATCCGAGTTCAGTCCCCGCAAAATCCAAAATTCTGGTTGCGCGTGCTGGGCACTTTGCAGAAGGTGACTGTATCGGATTGACGCGCCCGGTTTAGCGCCTTGCTACTCGGCTCTTACTTTGTGCAAGCGCGAGACCGAGCACGGCGGCAACAATCAAGTCTGTTGCGATTCCTAAAAAGCCTGGGTTGACGAAGGCCAAGAGGAGAATCGCGGTGAGACAACCCGCTCCCATTGCCGGATAAAAGACGTCGCGTCCGCGCCGCAGGGATGCCTTTAACAAAATAAGGATAAAGGCGCCGGTCGCCACTGTAATGATCCAGAACATCGGCTTTCCCGACTCGATCGCAAGCGTGGCCGCCGTAGTCGCTGCTACCATGCCAGGTGGTGGTTCATTGCTCTCGCGATAGATTGGCGCAAGAGCCGCAAACGTTCCAGCTCCGGTACCGCAGAGTGGCGTATCTTTAAGCATGCGCTCGCTCAGGGATTTCAACCAGACAGAAGACTCCGCGAAATCGAGCGGCAGGCTGTCGCTTCGCTGAGGCGGATGATGGGCCATCAAGAGTATTGCGAAGCCTAGAGACAACGCGGCGATTGCTGTCGTGGCCAAATTGCCGAGCCGGAAACGGCGGATTATCCACACGAGGACAAGCGTCGCTAAACCGCATAGCGGCGCGAAAACCGTCCAAAACATCGCACCAAGAACCGATGCGGTGACGCAAATTACCAGGGCGGCCGCGCTGCCAGCTCCAGTCAACAATAAGATCGACGTCGACTGTCGTGGCCTTAAGTGACGGGTCTCATAATGCTCAATTGCGCGGAAGCAAGCTGCGCCGGCGACAATTATTCCCACACTCGCGCAGTTGATGGCCTGTGCCTCCGAGAATAGCGGCAGCGCTAGGCCAGCTATGTGATGCGTCAGCACAATTAATGCTATCGCGGCAGTTGCAGTTGTGAGCGCGAACAAAATCCACTCAGCGCGGCTGCGATCGACGGCGATGGCTGCTGATATGAACACAACTGCGGACATGGAGAGATATTGACCAAGCGCAATTACGCTCGCTCCGGGGTCGATGCTGATCACACCAGCAATCGGGCGCCCAAGCGCGGACTCGGCACTTGCCCAGATCGGGTGGGCAAGCACTCCGAGCGGGAGCACCTGAAACAGGACCCAGAGTGCTGGAACTGTCATAACGATCATCGGATTAGTAATGATGGATATGAGAAACTCAGACTCCCCGGGACGCAGCTTTAGGGCTGTGAACACCAAGGCAACAGCGACGGTCCCGGCGACGAGGCCCTGCATAATCAGGCCGTCCCAAAGCAAAATGACCGGAGACGCGCAGATCAATGCAACCAGAATATTGCGGACAGTCAGCATGTTGCAGCTTGGCAGGGCGGCGTCAGCGGGACTTTGCACCGGACTAATCATTCACACAAGCAGCGTTGGCGGCCCCAGAAATCTACGCCGGCCGGTTTGGCAGTATAAAATTTAATGCGTCGTGGACCATAGACACTCTTCTCGCTGGGACGTGATGAGCAATTGCAAGATAAACCGACATGGCCTAGCTTAGCGTTGGACGCCGGTTGGCGTCCTGCAGAGCCGTTATCGAGGGAGACCGATCGATGTGGAAGGCGATGATCTCAGCACTGGCGGTCGGGATCGTGACTGTTGCCGGCCTGCCGGCCATCTCCAGCTACGCTGATGCGGCCGACTTGGCGGTACCTGTCCAACGTAGTGCCGCCCACGATTGCGGATCGTGCGGTTGCCTGCACACGAGCTACGTCTACCATCGGGAGCTGCGGACGACGTTCGGCATCGGTTTCGATCCGCGCAATTATGACGCCACCGAGCCTCACTATTATTTTGGGCCGGTCCGCGCGTATCCGCGGTACTCGGTCGCTGCCGATTAAGTGACGGTGTCTGGATCGCAGCCGGAGCGTGCGTCGGCACGCGCGATCATTGACGCGATTGAGGCTGCTGTGAAGGGTCGGCGTGGGCGGGGCCGCCGCGCATGTTGCATGAGAACGCCACAGAGATATCCGATCTGAAGGCCGCTCGAGGCGACCACGACTGCAACCAGGATCGCCATCGCGCCATCGCCGCGCGCGATACCCGCCGCGAGGACGGCGGCACAACCCAATCCTATTGCCGGAACGAGAATGAGGATCTTAAATCGCGCCCCGAGCACGGCGCCGATGCAGATGCAAAGCATCGCCAGAATCAGCACGACCATCTTGGAAGCTCCAAGGTGGTGCATGCTGCGACGGTGGCATTAAAAAAGCGCTAATACCCTTTTCATTTTGTGAACGTGGATGGTCAAGCCGGGAATTCAGCCAGCCTGACAATTGGTCGCCAGTGTGGCGAGCGCTGTGTCTATTCCCTCGATGGGCATGACCCCGCTGATGGATTGTTCCGGCGACACGACCTTGACCGAGAGTTCGCGCGCAAATTGCCAAGGCCCGGCTGCGAGGCTCGTGGCCTCTGGAGGCAGTAGCAATTCTGCTCCGGGCGGCACAACGTCGGCGCTGAAATGCCATTTCTTGCCGCCTGCATCTATCGTCACGTCAGGGTGAGCGCGCGGGGAAAAGGGAGTGACGACGACAATTGCAACTTCAATTCCTTTTTCGCCACAACGAAGCATGAGGCCCGCCAAATCGACATCAGACCGGGCGATGTCCGCGATGTGGCTCATGGAGATGGCTTCGGGACCGCCACGCGGATTGGCGGTTCGTGACAGCCGCCAACCACTCATAGAGTCTGAGCGCTGGGTTTCGGCCGCAGTGGACGCGGCACCTAAGCCGAGTCCGACGACAACGAATGCGCTCCGCAAAGCATTATTGCCGCAAAATTTACGGTTTGGGGGCATGACGACCTCGATCGGCGAAACAGGAAAAGCTTCGCAACGGAATTCGCGGGGGCCCGCTCCAAAGGCAACAATTTCTGTGTCATTTTCGCCACACCTTATTGTGAACCGTTGCTTTTGGGCAGTTTTGGGCTCCGGATCATTGTTTGCGCATTTCTAGCCATGGTAACGCATGGTAACGTTCGCTGTGGGGGATCTCCGAATGCTGGTGCCGGCACCGCAGCGGTTCTTTGCGTTTGCCACCCTTGCGGCGGCACTCTTGACGGCTGGCTGCGACACCTTGCTGCTCCCGGCCGCGGGGCCGAACGCTATCGTTATAAGATCTCAAGACACCTGGCATGGCCCGCCCTACGGTTACGTAACGCTGTCGCCTGCGACCGTCCAGATCCTCGAGGAATTCGGTCCGCAGACTCTTACTGGGATCTTTGGCGACCATCGGCCCCCGCCAACCATCAAATTTGGAATTGGCGACGTCATTGCCGTCAGCATCTTCGAGGCGGCCGCCGGCGGCCTGTTCATCCCAGCCGAAGCGAGCGTGCGACCCGGCAATTTTGTGACGCTCCCGAATCAGCCGATCGACACCAAAGGGTACATTTCGGTGCCCTATGCCGGCCTCGTGCCGGCTGCCGGCAAGACCCCGGCTGAGGTCGAGAAAGAGATCGTCGATCGGATCAAAAACCGCGCGATCGAGCCGCAGGTCGTCGTTGCGCTCGTAACCCAGAACACTTCGCTGATCACCGTCGTTGGCGAGGTGAACAATCTGATCACCTCGGTGACTGGCCGCATTCCGGCGCAGCCGGCGGGCGAGCACTTACTTGACGTGATCACGCGGGCGGGCGGCCTTCGGGATCAGGGTCAGGACACGTGGGTGACTCTGGAACGGGCAGGTAGGCGGGCCACGGTGCCATTTGGCGCGTTGCTGTATGAACCGGGCAATAACATTTGGGCATGGCCGGGCGATACCATCTACCTCTACAAGGAGCCGCAGACCTTCCTGGCCTTCGGCGCCACCGGCCAACAGGGTCAGTTCCAGTTCAGCGCTGGCAACCAATCGTCCGCTTTTCGCATGACGCTTGCGGAGGGCGTGGCGGCGGCGAGCGGCTTACTCGACTTGCAAGCAGATCCAGGATCAGTGTTCCTATTTCGACGTGAACCGCGCGCTCTTGCCGAAAGGTTGGGTATAGACTGTTCAAAATATGACGGTCCAACCGTGCCGGTCGTCTATTCCGTGAGCCTTGCCGATCCGGCGGGTTATTTCCTGGCCACCAGAGTGCAGTTGCACAACAAGGACGTCATATTCGCCGCGAACGCGCAGGCAGTTGAGGTTACTAAGTTCACCGCCTTCCTCAACGCGCTGGTCAGCGTGCCCAACAACGTCGCGACGACTGCCGTCAACTTCCAGACTTGGCGTATCGACAGCCACCTGTGATTGTGAGCGCGTCGCTTCTTACTGCGACACGGTCAAGGCTTGTGTCTGAACATCAGACTTGCGGCCCCATGGCGAAGAGGGCGCGTGGGCGGCTGGTGCACCTCCCAGCGGCCTAACATCTCGTTGCGGGGAGGGGGCTGTCGTCTCGTGCAGCGCCTTGTCCTAGCCGCGTCCCATTCCTTGGCACGAGCGATCTGATTTTTAGACAAGCCGAACCGTGCGGCTGATCCTGTTGGTTAACGTCCGTCGATTTAGGTTAACCCATAGTCAACCTCGTCGCGCCCTCCTCCACGTGGCAAAAGATAAGTCTCGGTCGTCATCGCATCAGGCGAGTGGCGAAAGGTCGGAGGTTAGGCATGATCGAACAGGTCATGTATTTGGGCATTGGATTTCTCGCCGCTGGATTGGTCGGACTGTTGTTTGTACCTTTGATCCATAATCGAGCTGTGCGCCTTACCACCAAGCGTGTCGAAGCCGCCATCCCGTTGTCGCTGAAGGAGATCAGTGCCGATAAAGATCAAATTCGTGCCCGGTGTGCGATATCGCTGCGCGAGCTGGAGGTCACGGTCGAACGGCTGAAGACCAAACTGGCGGCTCACATGGCCGAGATCACCAAGAAGACCGACATCATCAATGAGCTGAAAAAGGAATTTTGCAAAAAGGACGAGCGGGTCGTTGCGCTCGAGGCAAATGAAAAGACATTACGCACGCAACTGCGCGCCGCTGTTGAGACCTTCGAGGTACAATCGAATGCAGTGGAAGACGCCAAGCTGGTACAATCAACCTCAGAGGGCAAGCTGCAAAAGTTGCGTGCGGAGCTAGACCAGAAAAGGCGGTTGCTCAATGAGCGGGACCGCGAGATCGAGCGACTTGAGCAGGAGCTCTTCGCTGCTCGGGAACTCAACGGCAATTTGAATCATAAAGTTCTTGTTGTTAATAGTCGCGGCAGAGAGGTGGCCGATAAGCTAAACGCCGAAGTCGAACGGCTTCAGTCGGAGCTTTCAACCTCAGTTGCAACTCGCGCGAATTTGAAACAGAAGATCGTCGCGATCCAGCGTGAGACTAAACGATCTTGGTCGGCCGAGCGCTTTGAGAAATTTCGTTGGTAAAACTTTCCTCGGCCTCATCGCCTGATGCAATTGAAAATAGTAGTGTGGGTTCGATACTCTTAAATCAGGGCCAATAGCCCAAGGTCGACCCGCGCAACATGCCTAAAAATGAATTGAGTCAAAAGGCGCGACCGATCCGGGTGGCCTCCTGGCTCCTGTTTGCATCCGTAGCGCTCGCTCCGTTGCCTTTTGGCTCAAGCCAGCCAGTGGCAGTTGCGTTCTGGTGTGTTGTGCTTGGCGCGTGCCTGATCTTTGCGCCGGTCCGATTCTTGAGCGAAGGTCAACTGGCGCTTGCCGCAGTTGCCGGCGTGATCGTTGCCGCCTATGGGCTGGTCTTGCATGAGCAACTCGCTGTTCACCATTGGCTCCCGGATGCGCAGTCCGGATCCGATCTGGGAGCAAGCGCAGGCGGCGCTTGGTGTACCGCTCGTCGGTTCGGTTTCAATAGCGCGTAATCAACCGTGGTTTGAGCTTGGTCGGCCACTCGTTTGTATGCTGGCGCTTTGCTGCGGTTTTCTGGTCGGCACTGATGCCGGGCGCGCCCGACAGCTTCTCAACGTCATCGCCTGGTCGGGCGTAGTCTACGCGGTGTTTGGCATTCTGGCGCACATTTTCGATCCAACCCACATCCTGTGGCGCGACAAAGACGCTTATCTCAACTCAGTCACCGGCACATTCATCAATCGCAATACGGCGGGTGCTTATTTCGGCTCGTGCGCGCTGGTTTGGTCACTGCTGCTGTGGGAGCGCGTGCGGCAGCAACTGCCGCGCGGTGCTGTTTTGACCTGGCCGGCGATCAACTCGGTGTTGGCGAAACCGTCGAAACCGGTGACGGTCGCATTTGCGATGCTGTTTCTCTGCTTGGCAGCCATGTTCATGACACTGTCGCGTGGGGCGGTGGTGCTGTCATTGCTGGCGATGGTTGTCGGATTTGTCCTGTTCTTTCGCCGGCAGCTACCGCGACGCGCGGCGCTGTTGACTGCGCTGGCCGGCGGTGGCGCCATGGTGTTTTTGTTGCTCGAAGTGATGGGTGCCGGCGTCAACGCACGATTTGACACGCAGGGTTTTGCCGGCGGCGGGCGACTTGAGACTTACAAAGCGACGCTTCGTTTGATTGCCGAACACCCCTGGTTTGGAACGGGGCAGGGGACCTTCGCCTACGCTTTTCCGGCCTATCGCAGTCCAAGTGTCTCCATATGGGGGGTCTGGGACATCGCCCATAACACCCTGCTGGAAATCGCGGCCGACATGGGTATACCGATCGCGGCGCTTGTCGTCCTGGCCTGGATCGTGATCTTCGCCGTCCTAGTGCACGGGATCCGCGAGCGCCGGCGCGGTATCATATTCCCGCTCGCGGCGTTCGTTGTCGCATTGGTGGCGGTTCTGCACTCGATGATTGATTTCAGTCTGCAGATTCCGGGCTACGCAATTGTCGCCCTCGCGCTGACCGGGGCCGGTTTGGCGCAGTCACGGCGCAGCCGAAATGCTTCGATTACTTCACAGAATTGGAAGTTCCGCGCGGCGACTGTCGTGGCAGATGGGATTCGCGCGGAGGGCGATGGAATTCGCGCGGAGGGCTAAGACGGCGTCGATTCAGCATTAAAATCGGTTTTTTCCGAATTATCAGATAGTTGCCGGCCGCCCCACTGGCGGGGCTCCCGCGTTGATGATAGGTTTCCAATTGGTTAACGGAGGTAGTTTCCATGCGGTATTTCCGTGCGGTCTGTTGCGCCATGTTCGGGGCGACGATCTTTGGCTTTGTCCTTGGGCTCGCTCCTCAGGCGTCGGCAGCGATCTATTCGCCGCAGAGGGCGCTGCCTGCGGATACGATCCAGCAGTTCTTAGCCGACCCCGCGGCGCTGCTGCCGCAATTTCCCAATGGCGGACCGCAGATGATTACCAGGGTTCGGGATCTTGCCGCCTCCGATCCAGCGACGGCCGACGCACTGATCGGTCTGCTCAAAACCGCCAACCCGGATCAATCGTCGGCCATCGGCACTGCGCTTGGCCAGGTTGCGTTGATGGCGGTGAGCACGGATCAGCCCTTCGCAGTTGATCTGCAAACGGAGATCGCCCAATCGGGCAATACTTCTGCGTTGGTCGCCTTCAGTGAGGTGGTCGGCGGTGACATCAAGCTTAGCGCGGCAACCGGCACCGCCGGGATCGGTGGCGGCGGCGAGTTGCAAACTACCACGACTAGCGGCTTTGGCGGGTTTTTTGCCGGGAATCCATTTAACCTCGGCGGGGGGGTTCGTAACGTCCCCGACAGCTTCACCACCCCCACTTTCAGTGCAGGCACGCCAGGGTCGAGCTCCAGTGTGAGCGTCCACTGAACCAGCGTATAGTAAAGTGACTGTCGGCCAGCAGCGCAGCGGCGGTATGGCGCATTCGGGCGAGCTACGGAATTGAGACTTTTTGTGGAACTCCGAGGGGGTCACTCCGGCGCGGCAGTATCTCGCATGAGTCGCTAACTGCTGCGATTTAAGCATGAGGAAAAAAGCCAGCATTCGGCTTGTTTGTAGCTGAATTACCTTGTGCTAAAGAACGGCGAGGCGCTGCGTGCAACGCAGGCTTCGCTATCGTTCAGTCCGGATAATAGATGCTACAGATGCTCCGACCCCAATATCCCATGCCCGTCCAGCGCGTTGAGAGCCCCGACGAGGCGCCAACGTCGTCCGAAACATTTCAATCCGTTTTAGATTTTATTCGGCGGCAATACCGGATTATCGCCTTAGCAGCCGCCGTAGCGATCGCGCTGGGTTTGATTTACCTCGCAACCGCACGACCGAGCTACACCGCCACTGCGACCATGCTCATCGATACTAAAAAGATCCAGCTGTTTCAGCAGCAGTCGATGTTCAACGATATCCCGATCGATTCCGGCTCCGTTGAGAGTCAAGTTGAGATCCTAAAGTCTGAAACAATCGCCTTGGCGGTTATCAAAAAACTGCACCTCACAGACGATCCTGAATTTGTCGGGCCCAGTGGGGGCCTAGTTGGCACGCTGTTAGGTGCTGTGACCGGATTGTTTGTGTCCGACCGGCAGCCGAATTCGGAATTCGCATTGACTCGAGAGGCGGTTAACGCGTTTGAGAGTCGATTGAGTGTTCGGCGTGTTGGACTTACGTATGTCATTCTCGTCGCCTTCCAGTCGTTCAGCCCGGATCGTGCGGCGCAGATCGCGAATGAGGTCGCGGACGCATATATCAATGATCAACTTGAAGCAAAGTACGAATCGGCCCGGCGGGCCGGCACTTGGTTGCAGGCGCGACTTCGCGAGTTGCGCGAGCAAGCTTCAACGGCTGAACGACTCGTCGTCGCGTTCAAGAACAAGAACGAAATGGTCGATGCTGGCGGCCGAACGATCAATGAGCAGCAGCTCGCCGAGCTCAACAGCGAACTCGTTCTTGCCCGGTCGCGGACCGCGGAGGCGCGATCTAGGCTTGATCGTGTGCAGTTGGTGCTCCAAAGCGATTCGCCCGAGGCCAGCGTCACAGCAACAGTTGCTGATACTCTCAAGAGCGAGGTCATCAGCAAACTGCGCTCCCAGTATCTCGAGTTGACGAGAAGAGAAGCAGACTGGGCGGCCCGCTACGGCGCAAATCACCTTGCGGTTGTAAACGTGCGCAACCAGATGCGCGAGATGCAGAACTCGATACGCAATGAGCTACAACGCATCGCCGAGACCTACAAAAGTGATTTTGAAATTGCCAAACAGAATGAAGATAGCGTGCAACGGCAACTCGAGTGTGGCGGTGTCGCAGTCGCAGAACACCAATGAAGCCCAGGTCGCGCTGCGCGAACTAGAAAGCAATGCCCAAACCTACCGGGCTTTGTACGATAATTTTTTACAACGCTACATGGAATCCGTGCAACAGCAGTCGTTTCCGATTACAGAAGCGCGAGTGATTTCGGCCGCGACTCGTCCGCTGTTCAAGAGTTATCCGAGGAAGTTACTCGTGATGGCGGCTGCAACGATGATCGGCTTAGCATTTGGCGTTGTGGTGGGAGCATGGCGTGAGTTTGCCGACCGGGTATTTCGAACAGCCAGTCAGGTTGAAACGCTACTTCAAACCGATTGTGTTGCCTTGGTTCCGATGGTGAAAGAGGAGTTTCAGGAGGACAAATTTGCCATCGCGGGGCCGGAGAGAAGGCTTGCGCACCTAAGGGACTTGGTCGGACTTGGCGAGCGCGGACGCGAACTCAGACTTGCCAACCAAGAACGTAAGCTCCGAACCGTAACAAAGCTAGAGTCACCTGATCCAAGCCAGAAGACGATTGTTCCGGTGCCCGGCGTATATTCGACGATCGTGGAATTGCCCTTTTCGGCTTTTTCCGAAGCTATTCGATCGATCAAGATCGCCATCGATCAGAGTCGGGCTGTGACGGGAGGCAGGATCATTGGATTCACCTCTTCGGTTCCAAACGAAGGGAAATCGAGCGTTGCCGCTGCCGTTGGACGGTTGACGGCGCAGACTGGCGCGAGGACACTGTTGGTTGACTGCGATCTGAGAAATCCGTCGCTATCGCGCCGATTGTCACCAACGGCGCGGTGCGGGGTATTGGAGGTGCTAAAAGGACAATCAAATCTCGAGGAGGCGATTTGGTTGGATGAGATTACGGCTATGGAATTTTTACCGGCGGCATTGAAAGCACGCCTAGCCCACTCCAGCGAAGTTCTTGCATCGGAACAGACGCGAAAACTCTTCGACAGATTGCGCCAAAGCTACGACTATATTTTTGTAGATTTTGCGCCGTTGATGCCGATTGTGGACGTTCGGGCGACGACCGACCTTGTAGATGCCTTCATCTACGTCGTCGAATGGGGAAAAACCAGGACTGATTTCGTGGAGCGGGCGTTGGGTTCCGCTAAGGGCGTCTATGAGCGTTTGCTTGGAATTGTACTCAACAAAGTTGATCTAAGCTCGCTTGCACAGTACGACGGTCATGGCGATGGTTACTACTCGCACGAGAACTATCATCGCTATGGCTACACCGATTGAAATCCACGGCGTTTCGGCGGCGCCAGCCTACATTTTGGCGCGCATTCTGATCTGTCTCCTGGGACTGGGCGCCGTCGCTTGGGGTGCGTGGGCCCTCCCGCTCTTCTGGCGGCAAGCACCCACTGATCGGATCGCTGCGGCGGTTCTTCAGGGCGACACCTTCAAAATGCAACGGCTTCGAGACGCAGCGCGACAGGCAGAGCAGGCTAACCAATCTTCATTTTGCAATCCCGCTGCGGCGCACAATGCGGTTGTTCTTTATCTCGCCATTCTGGATAAAGCGATTGCAACGAACCAGGCGCTCGTCGAGTTCGGACTACGACCCGTTATATGATGCGACCCGAAAGGCGCTCAGCTGTGCGCCAGCAGATTCCTTCGCTTGGCTGACACTATTCTGGCTGGATGTCCGCAAACGTGGATTTGGGTCGGATAATGCAAAGTATTTGCGATTGTCCTACGCCTTTGGACCCAACGAAGGTTGGATCGCTCTCCGGCGCAGTCGGCTCGCTTTGGCGCTGTTTTCGCAGCTGCCACCGGACCTTGCCGATTTGGCAATCAACGATTTCGTCAAGCTTGTGGATACCGGGACGGCTCTATCAGGAGACTGCAGCGATTTTCGCTACCGTCCCGCCGGACGGTCAAAATCGCATCGTCGAGCACCTCGGAGCCGCGAACTCTATTTCTCGCCAGATGTTTGCGAGGATGCTCTATGACAAGGGTCTAGACATCCATATCCCTAACACCGAGATGCCGGGTTTGCATTCTTGGGAGCGGTAGGGCTGCTTGAAAACGTGTTCGGAATTAGTGACCGCAACTGTCAATCTGTCGCGCGGTTATGACTCCGAGCGTGACGGAACCGAGAGACAACATTTAAGCGAGTGTCGCCTGTTTCGGCGGGGTAACGTCTAAGGCCTCCGTCCTACGGCTGTAGGTGTCCTGCGGTGCAGATTTGATTGGGCCGATCTCAGACGCAGTTGAGGCGGCCGAGGATGTCATCAGGTCGTCAAGTGGCCGGTTCTCCAATACCGCGTTAAAAAGCCTGGAGATACGATTCTCGAATACATCCCATGTGAAAAGTCGTAGCGCACGCTCGCGACCGGCGGCCCCAAGGCTCCGTGCTAATGCGCGGTCCTTAACGAGCCGCTCAATAGCACAAGCGAGAGCGCCGCCATCGTTGGGTGGTACCAAGAGCCCGGTGATCCCGTCCAACGTAATATCGGTTACTCCCGTTGAAAGACAGGAGGCGATGACCGGAAGACCCATCAAATGCGCCTCGACTTGGACGACACCGAATGCCTCCGTCGTATCATTTGAGGGCAGCGTCAGCACGTCCATCAAGCCCATCGCGCGAATTTTGCTCCGTTCATCGAGCTTTCCCAGAAAGTGTACCCGGTCCGCAATTCCGGCCGCGCGTACTTGCTCTTCAATCTGCGCTCGCAACGGACCATCGCCGATCAGTAGGGCATGTACGCCATTGACTCGGGTTAGGGCTTTGACGAGCACCGGGAGTCCCTTGTAGCGCACGAACCGCCCGACGAAACCCACCACGGGAGCATCGCCAAAGCGCTGGCGGCGTTCCGCCAGCAACTCCGCGTGTTCAGGTGCGCTCAGACTGTATCGTTGGGCCTCGACACCCCATGGAATTTCTGCGAACCGAAGAATCTTTTTAGGGAGATCTTTTGAATTAACGGCATTCTTGAGGGAATTAACAATCACGCATGTCGCACGTCGCGCAATGTGCCGGTAGATCGGTAGGGCAGCCTGCCTGAGAAGCGGGCGACCGAAAACATCAGCATGATGGGTAATCAGCAGAGGGGCATCGTAAGGGGTGAGCAATAGCATCAGGGCCCCCCAGAAGTTCGGTGCGTTGAAATGCACCAAGTCGGGTTTTAGGGACCGCAAGTGCGAACGCATAGATGGGCTTATGGGCTGCGCACTGATGGTCTTGGTGGTGCCGCAACGTACGATAGTAATGCTTCCATCATATTCAATGTGATCGTTCGGCCCACGGTTGTGAACCACAACTGTAACTCGATGCGCTTTCGCTGCAATGCGCGCGACGTCTTGCGTATATCTTTCCACCCCTCCGAATTCTGGCGGGTAATACTTACCTACAATGACAATGTGCTTCATGTCCGCTGATCCAAATAATAATGTATCATTTTGCTATCTGCTGCTGTGCAATATTACCGGGCCTAACGCCTCGGAAATTTTCAATCTGACATGCGATCCATCGCCGCATCGTTCGAATGGCAGATGATTTCCGAAAATATCCTCTAGTACTGGACGAGCATCTTCAGTGGCAAAGCAGCTGCTGCCGGAAGGACTGGGCGTGTACGTCCAAATGACGTTTGATACCTCGCCGTCGGAGTAGAAGGCCGCGACGATTAAATTTTGTGCCGCATCGGCCTTGAATTCATATCTGCTACAACCTGACATCAAGCCGGCGAGTTTACGGAACACAGTGGCTGCCGGCTTTGGCTTGAAATCAAAATCGTAGAGACCGAAGTTTGATTCTGGATCATTTGCATTCGCGCCGTCGTCAATTAGATCATAGACAAGAAGGGCTTTTGCCTTGGCGAGCGCTGCCGTCAACATCATTCGAGCGGTCATGACAGCGGATCGTTGGCGGACGCCGTCTGGATTTATTTTGGCTAGCCAAGATTCGCTGTAGCCCCACTCGGTGAGCCAAAGCGGTAGATTACCGCGTCCGGTCGCGGCATTCTCGAATTCGGCAATATCGTGGAGGCTATTTTCAGGTCCGTTCTGTCGATATGGGTGGAATGAGATGCCGTTAAATAGAGCAAGTGCTCCGGAATCCGCTACCACACGCATGAATGCGGGCGGGTTGTTCTCGTTGGCAAGCCCGCCAGATATTATCGTGGCTGTTGGCTCCGACTTGCGGATAGCCTGTGCGGCCGCCGCCGCTAATTCGCCATAAGCCTTGGCGTCGGGAACTGGCGGCCAGAAAAGGGCGAGATTGGGCTCGTTCCAGATTTCATAGGTGATGTCCGGTCCGTGGTAACGTTTAGCTACTTCCTGAGCGTACTTGCTGAAAGCCGCTCGCTGTTCGGAAGTGCGGGGGGGTAACGGGAAAATGCCGCTTTGCGCAACTCCGTCGCTGTGATCCGGATGTCCATAGGCTAGCAGCAATACGATCGATTTGCCCTTCTCGCGAAGCGTCCTCATCAAATTATCATATGCGCCAAAATCGTATTTACCGTCGTGTTCAACATCAATCCATGGAATGTCGAAGCGGATCGCACCGGCTTGAATATCGGAAACGAGCTTGACGTTGATATCGTCGGAATTGCGCCCTCTGTGAGTACTGACCCCAAAGTGAGGTAGCTCCGTGCACTTGCCCTCCTGTCGCAGGTTGAGGAGCCGGTACTCGGTTCCACTCGAGGGAAAACCTGACCCTGCCGCCAACATCGTGGCGGCGATCGCAAGGATAATAATTAGGGGCGTTACGCGCATTCGCATTTAAATATATTTTGTGATTTAAATTGTATCTATCACTGCGCGCGATTTCAAATTATCGCCGTGTGTATGGTATAGATGTTGAGCCAATGATCGCGCGTTTACCTGCGACGAAACCTGTCCCGGCCGCTGGGGAAAAGAGGTTAACGGCCGCGCAAGACGGCGCCCCCGTTTGGATGCAGGGGCTGGCCTTCGTGTTTGGCTTCTGTATCCAGTTCAATGCACTTATCGGGGGCAGTGGTGAGGGAGCATCGGCGGTCGGCGGTTATGGGTTTCGTCTGACCGACTTCTTAACCGTTATTGCGGTCGGCCTTCTCGGCTTTTATTCGCTGGCTCCACGGCGGATCCTTCCGCTCACGGCGTTTACCCTTTTTGTTGCTGCCATAGCGTTTTTCCGCATACTTGAACCGTCATATGGGGATGACCCGCGAACAGGAATACTGTTCGTTCACTATCTCGGCTATAGCTTTGCGGGGCTATATATCGCGATCATTCTCACAACCAGTGCGGCGGTTGATCGGTTTTGTTGGGGATTGATTGCCGGCCTCTTGCTGACGGTGCCGATTTTCATTCTCCAAGACCTCGGTTATTCGTCGACGCTGATACAATTTGGTTTGGCAGCTCAATACAACTATTGGGGTGCTTTGCATTACACGACAAGCAATTTCGCGCGCTACGCAGGACTTTGGGTTCACCCGAATGAAGCCAGTCACGTCGCAGCTCTTTCGGCTGCGGCGGGAGCGTATTTTGCCTTCGTTCATCGCCGTTTTGTACCGCTGGTCCTTACTGCCATCGCGGAACTAGCAATATTCTATTACACGCAAACGCGGGGTGGATTGGCCGTCAGCGGGGTTATTCTTGGAATTCCGCTGGTGTTTGGATCGGGCCGGCGAATTAACTTCCTGTACTTGGCGGTCGGACTAAGCGCGATTGTCATTGTCGTGCTGCTACTATCTCAAATCGACGTGGTCGCCTATCGCTTTAGCAATAGCGAACTGGCGGAACAGAACATCAGCGAGCGAATCGGTAGTACATTAGCGGCGCTACAGCTGGTGCTCGGCAATCCTTTTGGGATGTCGGAATTATATTTTGCGTCGGTCCTTGAAGCCAATGCGGGGTTGATACACCGCACAACGGATTCATCTACTTCGCAGCGATTTTCGGAATAGTTCCGCTACTCATTTTAGTTGCAGCCTTTGTCTCCAATTTGCGCAGTTGGCGTGGGCTTGATGCATTCTTTGCGCTGTTTACTCTGCAGGTCAGCCTGTCATTCCTGTTCGAGCAGATGCCGGCGTCGTATTGCTATGCAATGGCCACATGCTTACTCATGTGCCACGCGTATCTGAAAACGTCCATCGGCGGCGGGCTTCTGGCCCATCCAGCGAGCCCCTCTTCTCGCCGGCGCGTTTGGAACAGCTGGCGAAAGAATAGATTAATTAGAAGCAAACCTACTCTGGGGGCGTGAACCGGGGGACGAATTTAGCTGCTGGGTATCCCGTATACGATCGTTTGACCTCGAGAGAGGGGAGGGATAACAGCGGAGGCAGCCTTTGAGGCTGCAATGGCCAAACGTCGGGCGTTGCTTCCTTCTGCGCCAAAATAGTCGCGGTATTCGTGCTCAATTACTTGGAGGCCAACACTCTGCCCGATCTCGATCAGCTCTTGTTTTGTGTACTCGCGAATATGACCTTGGTTGAATATGTCGAATCGCAGACGCTCATAGGGATTTTGCCCAAGCAGCATTTTTAGTCGTTTATGCAAGGCTACCGCATTGGGTGTCTGACAAATAATAATTCCGTCCCTTGTCATCAGGGATTTAAGGAAACCAAGAACACACTCGGGAGGCGTAACGAGGTGCTCTATGGTCTCTCCGAAAACGATTAACTCGTATTTGTCTTTGCGCTCGAGACTTTCAACAGTCCTCGTTTTGTTCAAATCAAACTCTATGTGGTCGAGCTTCACCGTTGAAGAAGTTTCGAACCCAGCCGCCGCTTCCTTTTGTTCTGAGGACAAAGGAAAGCCAAGGCTCGTGACCTGCCGATAGTGTCGACAAAGCCTCAGTGTTAAAGGGCTGCGGCCGACGTCCAAAACCGTCGTGTTCGATGAAGGCTTGCGGCTGAGGCACTTGGCTATGACATACTCATAGCGCTTGGAATGATAGGCGCCATAATCATGGTCAGAGGATCGCGCATGCTCTCGGGCAAGCATTGCTCCTGACACGAGTCCCTGACTCATTAGCCGGCTTTTCCCTTTGCGATCACCGAAAGGCTAGACACGAAATTATTGCAACCCTCTACCATACCTGCGCCGCATTTAGATCTCGTTGCCTAAATCGCGTTGCCGATGAAATCGTATTGTAGCGGACGTTTTTTGAGAAGAAAACTGCGCCGCGGAGTGACTTCTCGCGATGGTGAACCGCGAGAGTAAATCAAACTTGCGCCGCAGGCGTTATGATAGTGTTCGATGGCAAATTCGCTATGATGGCGTGATAGAGGTTTTCATAGCGCTCGGCCACGCGTTGAGTGGAGGTGTCGGATCGCAAACGGTCAAATGCCGCTTCCGCCGGCAACGTGCCACGGCCGGCGCGAATTCGCGTCGCCAGGATGGCCGACAAGGCTGAAACGTCGCCCGGCGAAAAAAGCCAGCCGTTAACGTTCTCCTCGATGAGCTCGGTGATCCCACCGATCCTCGAACCAACGGCGGGGACCGCATTCGCAAACGCCTCTAGAATAACCAACCCCGAAGGTTCGGCCCATAGGGAAGGAACCACGAGAAGATCGATCTGCGGATAGAATTCCTCCGCTGGGACAAATCCAAGCCAATCGACCGGCAGACCAGTGACTCGTGCTTGCAGCGTTTTCAGATCAAGTGGCGGGAGGACTTTACCGGCTATGAGGAGTTTCCAGCCCTCGGACGGCAACTTAGCGACCGCATCGAGCAGGATTTCGAGTCCCTTGTCGGGAACAATACGGCCGATAAAGCCGATGGTAAACGGCGCGGCGGGCGGACGGTGGGGGCGGGAGCTGACGGCAATCGGCGACATGTTGCGAATTACGACGCGGAATTTAGGAGGAATGTGGTGGAAAAAACCGAGACTGAGGTGTCGCTGCAGAATGTCATTGCTTATGCCAACAACCGACGAAATATGGCGGCTATACGAGCGCTTTGGTTCGGTTACACGACATGCCAAGCAAATCCCCTCGCACACGCGGCCATGGCGAAATGCATTGGCATTTCGGCAAAATAAGCCGAAATCGTGCAACGTATGCACGACAGGGACGCCGCGCTGCGCCGCCTCTTTCCAACAGTCAACGGCAAAGCCGACCATGCTATGACTGTTGATAATGTCGGGGCGGAAAGTCTCAATCACGCGTCCGACTCGCTCGCGGACAAACGGATTCCAGTTTGTGAAGAATTTGTGGATATACCGAAGCGGCGCGGGATACTTAGCCCAGTCCTGCAGCCAGAATAGGTTTCCGTGCCCGATTCGATGCACCAGAACGCCGTTTTGCTCGTGAACCGGCTGTGGCTCCGGTCCCAGCGTTACGACCCCAACCTTATGACCCCGCTTTACCTGTTCCTCGGCTAGAGCCGCGACAAAGCGTTCGGCACCCCCATGCACAATCGGTGGATAAAAAACATTCAGATGAAGAATCTGCATCATTGCTCCCGAGGTCAAAGGGGCGTTTGACTCATTTCATGCGCAGGTCAGGCATCGACCATCTGTAATCGGACCGATCAAACAGGTAGTGCATTCATGGCTCTCCGCGTCGCATCGTGCGCGTTTAATAGACACGAATATCAATTTGAGCCAGCCCGCATGCTAAGGGTTGCGGCATGAAACACGTCATACTGGTCAATCACCGAAGTCAAGTTTCGGGAACGTTTACCGGCATAACGCGCTACACATTTTCATTGCTAGAAGCAATGATTGACCGGGGTCATTTCGAATTCATCCTCGTCACTACGTGGCCCAAGGATCGGTTGCCGCAAAAATTGCAGCAGGGTCTTGCTCGTGTCATCACGGTCGACCGGCCGAGACCCTATTCGTGGAATATTATCCGCCAATTCATCGAAAACCTGGGCAACAAGAACGGCGCAGATATTATTCTTAATGTCGATCAGATCGGCTTAGTCCGTGGCGGAAAGGCGCGGGTTTTTATCGCGCACGATCTATACTCCAGAGCGATACCGGAAGCTCTAGCGCTGACCGATCGATTGCAGCAACGGTATTTCATATGGCCGCTGATGCTTCGATCGCATCGGCGCATAGCATGTGTATCCGAAAGCACGCAACGAGATGTCCGAAGATTCTATCCGTCGCATGGGTGGAAAACACAAATCATTGGAGCAGGCGCTAGTCTGACCCAAGCTCCGGCTGAGAAGCATCCGATACTAGAGACGATACAGAAGCCTTATGTACTTTATGTCGGCAACATCTTACCTAACAAGAATGTTGAAGCCCTGACAAATGCGATCGACTTAATCGCTCAGCAAGGTCTGGATATAAGGGTCATCCACGTCGGACGCGATGATCGAGGGCTGCTCAAGCATGCCGCTTCGCAGATGCACTCCGGTGTCCCACCGATCACACTCGGGCCGGTCTCGGACGGGCAGCTCTTTAGCCTTTACGCTAATTCGCTCTGCTTTGTGAATACTTCCCTCTATGAAGGCCTCTGTTTGCCCGTGCTTGAAGCGCAGCAGGCGGGGGCCCCCGTCATCTGCTCCTCGATGCCCGCCGTTGGTGAAACGGCTGGAAAGGGTGCAATTCTCTTTGATCCGCGGTTTCCAGTGCAGCTCGCGGGACACATCCAGCGATTGCTTGGTGATCCGCAGCTGAGACAACGGCTTCAGGAGCTGGGACGTCAGAACGTGGCGCGCTATTCCTGGTCGAAAACGGCTGAACGGCTGGAAAGCATCTGTTTTGAATTGCTCGGCACGAAGTGAGTGGATGGCATTCGATTGATCATAAGCCATGTGCGGTGCGAACGCCGGTTTTAGCGCTTTCATGACATTGCCGAATCAAGGCCAACGTCTGTGTGGCGCAGCTCGTCCAGCTAAAAGTTGCCGCCTGTTGTTGGCCAAGCACTTCGAGATGAGAGCGAAGTTCTTTGTCATCCATAACCCGCTCAACCGCCGCGGCCATGGAGTCGATGTCGTTTGGATCGCAGTATATCGCTGCATCGCCGCAACGCTCCCTCAGCGCCGGAATGTCGGACACGACGACCGGACATCCGCATGCCATTGCCTCTATAGGCGGCAAGCCGGATGATTCGTACAGCGATGGAAAAATGAAACACGCTGCCTTTCGATAATAGGAGCTCAGCGCCACTGGGTCGTCCACAGCATCGACGAATTTGATTTGCGACAACATATCACCGGGAATATTGGCGACGGACGTGGCAAGGCTCTTCGAACCTCCGCCGACAAAAACGAACTGAAAGGAACGCTTTCGGGCCAATCGGCATGCTACCTCCAGCATGCGTCCGAAATTCTTGCGCTTACTGAATGAGCCAACGTAGAGAATGTAGCTGTCGCGCAGATCCGCACGTCCGCGCCGCCTTGGGCGGAAAGCCTGCCAGCAAGCCCCCATTCGGCACTGCGTGCAACCGCGAATGCGAATTGGGATATTGCGCGATGATCGCTTGGCGTTCCGATTCCGAAACCGTTATTACTGATGCCGCGCGACGCAAAACCAACGGTATCATGAAGCCGTACCACAGCCGAAACGGCAGACGGTACGCTTCGGGGAAGTACTTATAGGAGAGATCGTGTACCGTGACGATGACGGACTTGCTGCTAAGAAGGGAGACGACGGGTGCCGTATTTCCTGGACAAAATAGCGTTTTTCCGCGAGCGTACCACGGCAACTCGAGCTGTTCCCAAGCGTGTCCGTTGAGACGTCCCACCTGGCGCAATAGCGATATTGCGCCAGGTTGGTGGCGGTTCCGAAAGTCGAGGAGACACCACCGTAATATGGATGTCCGGCTCGGCGTCTAAGAGGATATCTAGGGCTTGCACCAACTCACGGGCGTAGCGTTGCACTCCGGTTATGCGTTGAGTCAAAAACCGCCCGTTGATCACAAATTCCATTTCTGACTTATCTATTCTCTCGCTCGTTCGCGCCAGAGCATTGGCGGCGATCCGTCGTCCCTCTGATCCATCCATTCCGAGAAGTATCGGCAGTCCGCACGGTAGTGGAGTATAACTAAAATCCTCATTTTTCACGACAAAGCTTTGGTTTTCCGTGGACGACGCGGCGGAAGAAAACACCAAGGCTCTGCGCGAACGACGCCACCATTGTTCGGGCAATCCGCTATCTTGTTCATAAATGATGAAGGCGCGGCAACAGGATCGTACTTAGTCGGCGAATAATCTTTTTCACCAACTCTTGCTCTTGCATGCCCGCGAAGAAAATCAAATAAATTATTGCGTAGGCCATACAGCCGGCTGCCCCAGTTGTCCCCACCGCAATGAATCCGGTGGGTTCTACTGTATGGATGATGCCGTAGAGTAAAGCGATCATCGGTAGGGCGGGAACAAATACAGGCACTAATGCTCCCTTTAGGAGCGCCAAGATAGATACGCCGACGGTTCGCATCGTATGGGGCCAAATATAACCAATGTTGACGACGATTGCCGGAATCAAAGTCCCAAATGCCACTCCCGTCACACCGTAAAAACGGATCAACAAAAGCGACAATCCAAGGTTTGCAATCGCACCAAAACTGGCCGCTTTGGCGAGGCCATGGTGTTGGCCTATTCCTTGGAGAATCATTCGTCCAGGCCAATATCCGACCTCCAGCACACTTGCCGTAGCAAGGACAACGACGACTGCGGAGTTGGCCGAATATTTTGTGCCAACCCAGAGCGCTAACAGGGGACCGGCCAAGAACACCACCGTCACCAGCAGCGGTATGCAGATCGCCAGAATGGCGCGGCTTCCGAACAGATAGAGGTCGCGCAGGCCGGCGACGTCCTTTTCTGCGTTAAGCTGTGATGCCAGGGGAATAAAAGCGCCAAGGATTGGCTGCGAAAGCATTTGTGGGAGTGCGCTGACACGTCGCGCTACGTAATATCCGCCGACCGCACTCACCGGCAAAAAGATGCCAATCACAATTTCATCTATCTGTGTCTGCAGGGTAGATGCAAGTTGGATTACAAAAGTGACTATACTGTACGATAGTAATGGCTTGACTTGCTCTCGGCGAGCGCCTCGCCAGCCAAGTGAAAGTTGTGGATCATGCCGTCTGACGAGCCATACACCAATTGCCTGCGGTATCAGTGCGGCAAGTATGTTGGCCGCAAAAAGCCAGACGATGCCACCTCCGGCTGAAAGAACCGCTACTGTGCTCAATGCCGCCAGCAGGATCGCAAACATCGATAGACCCTGCATTCTCTCGTATTGGTGCGAGCCCCAAAGAATTGCCTCCGATATCGCCATCGGGATTGAAATCGCAACTTGAACGCCCATGAGGAATGCGGCGATTGTCGCGGCGGTTTGAAATTGCGGTGGCACATTGAAGATATGAGGGAAGAACACAGCAAGTGGCACAGCCAGCAGCAGAACGCCAACGGCAAGCGTGCAATAGAGCCACAGCGCAGTCGCAATCACGCTGCGGCCGCGAGCATAATCTTTCGTGACGTGCGAACTCAGCCACGTATTTCATGACAGCAGGCGCGATTCCGAGATCCAAAATCGCTCCCTGCGTCACAAACGAGCTGATGAGAACAAACAGCCCATATTGAGTGTCACCGAGAGTGTGCAACATGAATGGGGTGAGGAACACGTTTATACAAAGCGCAACTACTCTTACTACTCCTGAACTAATCGCAGCGCGCAGTATTTGCGAAATCATGCGGACCTCATCTCAGCGCTCTGCAACCGGAACGCTCGAGGGCTCGTGCACCTAACTAGAGCCTGATACGGGCCACACATTTGGACATGTCTAAACTAGTGGTAAATGTGACGCGAGCACATAGAAAATAACAATCAAATAACCTTAACCGATATGTGACGGCGTTGCTCGCGAAAGCTACGTGTTTGGCAAAACGGGTCACCAAAGCCGGGGTACCGATCCGCCAAATGCTCGATGTGGTCATACCGAAGGCGTGGACGATGACGCATCCCCGAATTGGCCAAATGCTGCTGACAAGCTGCCAAGCGGCAAGTCCATAACTCACAAGGAATGCAGCGAGCCACGTAAGAGCGGCAGTATTAATAGCGCCTTGATTTGGGCAATGCCAGTTGCGCGGGTTGCCGGAATCATAAAGGACGTCAGGATACCTGATACAAAACTGGCACCCGTAATGGACCATGCAGCACCGATGGCGCCGTACCTTGGAATCAAGTACAAACTGCTTGGCAACAAGATCGCCAAGCCAACCAGTGCATTTGGAATATGATAGTGCATGGCGTTGCTTATATTGATGACTTGGGCTCGTACGCTCCCCAGAAAATTAAAGAGAGTCGCGATCGAAAGCACCACGATAATTTCGCCCGCAAGTGCATAACGGGCGCCGAATAGGAATGTGAACACGATGTGTCCTGCGATAACGTTGAATGCAATGATCGCGTACCCCAGAGCGGAAAATCCAAGATAACAAAGGTTGATGATGGACTCGTACCTCTTCAAATCGGTGGTGTGAACATGCACCAGTCGCGGATAAATCCCGCTAAAAAAGACACCCGGTAATATCGCAAAAACCTGCGCGACCTGAAAAGCTACGGAATATTGTCCGACGGCGTCCAACGATGATAGGAAGATCAGCAAAACGTGGTTTGCGCGAAAAAAAATCATAACCACCAGCCACGCGAGCATACCCGGCACTGCCTGTTTGAACAAGAATACGGAAAAGGCGGAACTCGCGCGCCATTTGCTAACTTTGTATCCCGCCCGATGGTAGGCATAAAGCAAGATCGCCGACAGAACGAATGCTTCGGCGGCAATGACGGCGGCTACAGATTCGACCGGATAGCCACGCAAAATCAGGAAAATCCTCGCAGCCCCACTGACGGTCGCAGAAACAATCCTTGCCATAATGATCGGCACTGGTTTGACGTCGGCCTTAAATGCTTGCTCAGCGACAAGAAACGCATTTGGTATGAATCCGAGGCCGAGTAAAATCGAAATACTCCAAAGCGGGTTCGTGAATCCGTTCGTTGCAACAATGAAGCCGAGGGGGAGCAAAGTGACCGCAAGACCCGTGGCCGAAAGGATTGCAAAGGCCGAGCCGATGACTTCTCCGTGCGGATGTGCACCTCTTACGAGTTCGCGTACGACCACCGCCTCGGCCCCAGCGGCTAGGAAAGGAACCGCAAATTGCATGACGGTCGTGGCATAGCTAAAGATCCCGACCAGATCGGGGCCGTACGAGCGCGCAAAGAGTGTGAAGACGATGAAGTTCAGCGCAATGTTAAAAACGCGCTCGGCTAGATAAAGACCTGTTATCCTAATGTGATGGCGCCTCTTCTTGACCGTCTCCGTTAGGCCGCGGAGAAAGTTAAGGATAGGCAGGCTCAAAAGTCGGATCTCCCTCTGAATCGATCCCACAATACCCTAGCCGTATGAACGGCGTAGAAAATCGCTCGCAGTCCACTCGAACCTACGGATCGTCGAATCGCACCCTCTGGCCAACACCAAAAGCGGAGGACTTTGCTTCGGTGCCGAAACACAAGCCATAGCAACAATCGGTCAGGTCGCAATATTGGAGCCGCGACGAAGCTGCGTTTGTGCGCCACGTCGTACACGATTGCAAGGGACCCGTAGACATCGGCCTCGGCGAGATCCGGTCGAGATCGCATCAGATCGAAGGCAGCTAGAGCTTTTTGGCTGAGGATTTCGATGAATTGGCCTACCGAATCGGCATCTAAACTCAACCTGCCAGTCAGGTCATCGACAAAGCTGGTGATTGCGCTCCGTTGAATACGGCAGCCCCAATTGATCTTATCAGTATCATGCGTCTCTGCCAGAACGGGTACCGCTATGCCGGCGGAATTTCTCGAAAAATACTCTACGGTGCCATGGTCCGCCGCACAGAATGCTTCAACCAACCAACCAAACTTGCTCACGTAGCCGGCGTCGCCCGTGTAAAACGATTCGGTCAGCTCAACTGGGACGAATAGCTTTTTCTGATACAGGCCAAAATAAAGGCCTTTGAATTCAGGTGGGAATTGTGAGTATTCGTCGGTGATTTTGGCAAT
Source organism: uncultured Alphaproteobacteria bacterium (assembly GCA_963747855.1). GTDB lineage: Bacteria > Pseudomonadota > Alphaproteobacteria > Rhizobiales > Xanthobacteraceae > BOG-931. Next base: position 34,940 of record CAVVGN010000001.1, on the reverse strand, counting down.
ACACATTTGAATACTGCCGCGCCAACCAACATCGCACAGGGCCCACTTGGTACCATCGGCCATTCCTTCCTGCGATAAATAGTCAATCAAGACCTCACGGCGATCTTGAGCTATGGCTAGTATCCGTTCGCTCTCGCCCATGTTCTGCAAAATCGCATGCAAACGCTTTAAATCCTCTCGCGTAAGCGATCGATCCCAATCCATGCGACGCAGCCGATCGCCGCTCAAATCTGCTAGTATCGATCGTATTATCGGTGCTTCCCACCAATCCAAAATCCAATCATTTGCATTATCGTCAAATCCAGTGAGAGACGGCAACGCGAATGCCTGCCTTGACGTATACAAGTAGCGGCACTCAATCGACCAGCCAAGCCAACGGCAGATTCGGCGCGCGATCTCAAGCAGCACTTCGCCGTCCCGGGCAAGAAAATAAAGTCGATCGATCTTTTGGGAACGCGCCCGATCAAGCGCCCACAACGTAAACGCCAAAAGCAACGGACCAGCAACATTCGTGCCGACGTTCCAAATTGTTTGTTGGTGTCTATCGACACAGTTTCCCGCAAGCCGACTAGTCCATGCGGAACGAGAAATTGCCGCGCAAAGTCGCTGCGTGCTACTTTCTGATGCTTGAGCGAATAGTCTTTCGTACCGCGTCAGATCATCTCGATTGCCAATTGGTAGCGATCCATCAGTTGTCAACGTTTTATAATTTGTAATAGATGCCCTGGTCACGACGCTAACCGCGGAACAAAACAAAAGGTCTTCGATTGCCCAACAAGACTTACGCAGTGTTCTCTTCTAGCGATCCGCAAAGATAAGATTTACGGCAGTTTTCGCAACGAGCCGATACTCGACTGAATGCATGTACTCGATGATCTCGTTTGCGTTGCTGCTAGCCTGCTGACGGTTGTCAAGGTATTCTATCTGAACGAGCCACGGTCTATAGCGTTCGAAGTCGAAGTCCTTCAGAATCTGTAAGTCCAAACCTTCCACATCAATTGAAAGAAAGCATGGCGCTTCGTTATTCAGATAGTCTCTAACGATCTGGTTCACCCGCAGTGCGGGGACTTCAGCAACGCGCGCCAAGGCATTTGAGCGTTGTGCCAAACGTAGCATAAAGGCCTGATCGAGCGAACTGATTTCGCTCAATTTCGATATGAAGAGCTTTACGGTTCTGATATCTTGATCCTGCACGGCGCCATGCAGGATAATATCGTTCGGCCTGCCTTTCTTTAGATCCGGGATTAGATCGGGGTTTGCTTCGACGATAACTCCGCGCATGCCGAGCTTTTTGCTAAGAAGAAACGTAGCACTGGTCGCGAATGGATGATTGCCCCCGATCTCTAGATAGCTTTTTCTTGTTAGGTCATCACCAATGCCCCTGGCTTCGATGAGCGCCGTGACAATTAAATCCTCACCTAGCTGCCCGTAGAGCTCGACGGGCCGCACCGGATTGTCCGGTCGTCTAATCATTTGGCGCAGGCAGGAATTATAGACGAAGCCGTTAAGTCCTAGGGCGCCCCATAGGGCATTGATGGGTAGTCTAACAAAGCCGGAAATGGACGGCATCGGTTGATTCTGTAATTTTCGTCGTGTTCATTTTATTGACCGCCCGGCGGCGTAAACGTAAAAGAGCGGAGCACCTGCGACCTTTCTGCCGAGTTTCCGGATCGTTGTAGGTGCATTATCTCACAGTTCCCGCAACTCGGCCAGTCCTCGCGCATTGAAAATTGCCGGGCTTGGTTGATCGTGACACTTTTTTATCTCTGGATCGAGCGCCCGCTGCTAACTCTGCTCGGTCGCAAGCCGCGCTCTATCCTTCCGGTTCAAACAATTTGATCAGCTGGCGCCGTCTTAGCGTGCGCTGGCAGCCGGCCGAAAAATGAGCGTGACACTCCGGCGTCCATCCATGACGACCAAGACCTCAATTCGAGCACGAGATATGTGTCATTGACACATTTCGAATAGTTCGGCGACCGCCTTCAGGCGCGACCGAACCAGTCGTGGAAGCTGGAGTTTGAAATCCCGATCGGAGCCAGTGTTCGGTTGACCGAGCTACCAGAAATCCTCTCTTACGAAATCCGTTTATTCCGTCCGACAGGTGCTGACAGGTTATACGCGGACTAATGAAACAGTTGTGAACATCGACCCGTGGAACCTGCTCAAGAGGCCACTCTACCTCTTAGGCGATCCCATAATACTCGGGCATCGTTTACCGAGTGGAAAATCGCTCGCAGCCAACTCGAACGCACGGACCGCCGGACCGCACCTTGCGGCCACCAGAACCGGGCTACTCCGCTACGGCTCCTAAGTGCAAGCCACAGCAGTAATCGATCAGGTCGGAGCGCTGGCCCTGCGATCAACTTACGTTTGTGCCCCAAGTCGTAGTCAATTAGCATCGACCCGTACGCCTCGGCCTCGTCGAGAGTTGGTCGAGTCCGCATGAGTTCGAATGCGGCCAACGCTTTTTTGCGGAATAGCTCGACAAATCGATCGACCGAAACGGTAGCTGAATTTAACGTTCGAGTTAGATTATCGACGAAAAGCATGATAGCGGCGCGTTGAGTGCGGCTGCCCCATTCGATCTGATCTTCATCCTTGGGTGTTGCTAGGATCGGCTCTACTGAGCCAGATGCGCTTCTCGAAAAATACTCCACACTGCCGTGTTCCGCCCAACAGAACGCTTCCACTAGCCAGCCAAGCTTACTTACAAATCCGGCATCGCCGGCGTAGAACGCCTCTGTTCGTTCGACGGGAATGAATAGGCTTTTCCGATTTAAACCAAAGTAAAAGCCCTTAAATTCTTGGGGAAACTCTGGGCGGCCCTTGGTGATTTGGGCAAGACATAGCTGGGCAGTGCCGCGCCATCCAACATCGCACAAGGCCCACCTTGTGCCATCGGCCATTCCCTCCTGCAAAAAATAATCGATCAACACCTCTCGCTGCTCTCGCGCCATAGCCAGAATTTTCTCGCTTAGGCCGAGGTCTTTGAGTGTGCGATGCAGCTGTTTCAGATCATCCAGGCTGAGAGCCCCATCCCAGTCCTTGGGAAAATGGCAACCGCCAGCGACATCAGTAAGTATTGAACGTACAACCGGTACCTCCCACCAATTCAAAAACCAATCACTGCCGCTCTCATTGAACTCGATGAGTGCGGCAATGAATAAGACCGCCGCGATGCGTATAGGTAACGGCAGTCGATCGGCCAACCCAGCCACTGGCAGATACGGCGTGCAATCTCTAACAATACTTCGCCGTCTCGGGCGAGAAAGTAGATCCGATTTATCCCTTGACTCGCGAGCAGAATACAAAACCGAAAGGGTATAAGCGAACAACAAAGGACCTGCGACGTTGCACCCCGTGTCCCAGATCGCTTGGGAGTGCGAATCGTCGAATGAACGCGCGAGGCGACTCACTCGTGAGCAGCCAGCGACGGCCGACCAAACTAGAAAATCGTTCTCCTTTGCTTCGGCAAGCAGTCGTTCATAACGCGTCGGCCCATAGTGGCTCGAAAGGCTGCTGCCAATCCCGAGATTGGCCGGTGCTCTACCATCGGGAACCGGTTGATCGCCGATGTGGTAAAGTTGGTGTGCGCGGAACTGTCGTTTTTCCAGGATCGCGGAAAAGAGGCGCCCGGTAACTTTGGTAACACGGTGATCAGCGGAGGCAAAAATATCCTCTGGAGGCAAATCGTACCCGCAGCGCTGGAGAAGGAGTGCAAGTTCGGCCGATGAAAAGTACGTATCCGAAGTTACAATCACCTGCTTGCCGGCGAGGCGAACCTGTTTCATTGTTTTTAATGCATTTGCTATCGGGCGGATATCTCTGAGCTCTTGTTGGAGCTCAAGCTCGTAGGCTTGACCTGCTTGTGAAGTGGTCCACCCTACACGCTCGGCAATTACGGCATAAATGTCCTTGAGCGAAATCTCTTCGTCGAATGCACGCATTCGCGCTTTGCGGTCGCTGTCGAGGCGCAGCTGCAGCCATTCCAAATCTGACATGGCGCAAAGCCCGAGCTGCCGTAGTTGCGGTGCAATTGCTGCAAACTGGTCGAACGGATGGAACCACGGCCGGGTAATGAGGGTGTCGAAGACGTCAAATGAAATCGTATGAGCGGCTGCGTCGATTGCAAGGTCCCGATACATGCGACGCCAGAGCATTTCCTTCAGCCGAATTTTTATCGGCGGCGAATTTCGGTATTGGGGTTTGGTTGCATTCACCACTTTGAGATCTACCTTTTCGAATCCCAAAAAGAATGATCCCTATCGAGTGCGGCAAGGTGAGAGGTTTGAAGGAGCATTTAATCGTGCGACGCTCAAATTGGCTAAGTCACCAAAAATAGAATTTTGCGCCTGTCACTTGGTAAATGACAACACGGCGGTTCGCTTGGCCGAGACATGCTGGACGTGGAACTTGCTGCACCCAAGGAAAAACGCGCCCAAAGCGCCTGACTAAACGACCGTTATCTCTAAGAAAAATAGGCCGAATTGACCATTAATCCTGCCGAAGATAACGCTTCCCTATCAGGGTGGACATTATTATGTTAGCGCGAGGTTTCGATCAATGCTGCAGCTGGTCGCTAATCAATCAGAATGAATTACCAAGCTAAAGGAAGTTCTGGGCCTCAGCGGAATTTCGGACCTTCCCCCGATCCGCCAAGGCAAAGTACGATCGGAGCGGAGATCCGACATCGAGCCGAGATTCAACCGGATCAAGCGGCGGTTGTGTCTTCCGGCTTTGCGCCTCTATCATATAGAGAACTGCAATCTCTAATCGATAGGGTCCGTGCGGCTTTGCGGCTCGCCGGGCTCGGCCGGAACGCCCGGATTGCGGTCGGGATGCCGAATAATGCACAGGCTGCATTAGGCATTATCGCTGTATCTTGTTCCGCGGTCAGCGTTCCTCTTAATCCCAGACAGGCCCTTCGTGAAACCGAGGTCTGTTTGGCGACTCTTCGGCCAGACGCTGTCCTCTTGATGAAGGGTGTCGATTCTGATGCTAGGCAGTTGGCCGAACGTGAAGGCTTAGCGATTATCGAGGCAGTTCCATCGAAAGAGGGCACTCTCGATTTTAGCATCGGCACGGTCAAACAGATCAAGAGCACAGCGATAGCACCGGATAGATCTGATGAACCGGATCCGGATGCGCCTGCTTTTATTCTCCAAACCTCGGGCACGGCCGCCGCACCAAAGTTTATCCCTTTTAGCCATCGCAATATGCTCGCCGCCGCTGCCAGGCTTCAGGCTTGGTTCGATCTGATGCCGCAGGATCGCTGTCTTGGCGTGAGCGCCCCTTATTATTCGCACGGCTTGAAGGTTACCGTTTTTACGCCTCTTCTCACTGGGGGAACCGTTGCGTTTCCAAAAGATGCTTCCAAGTTTGACTATGCGGAATGGTTCGAGGATCTCAGGCCTACGTGGTATTCGGCCGGTCCAACGCTTCATCGTTTGATCTTCGATCAGACGCAGACCAGAGCGGACGCAAAGACGGGGCATTCGCTGCGCTTTATCTTGTCGGGCGGCGCGCCGCTCCCGCGGAATGTTCTTGAGGGACTACAGGATACGCTCGGCGTGCCGGTGGTGGAGCATTATGGCTCCAGCGAAGCCGCTCAGATTGCGGCGAATTTGCCGCCTCCTGGTCGGTCTAAGGTGGGCACATGCGGTATTCCCTGGCCCGACACCGTTAGGATCGTTGATGAGGACGGACGCCCGCTGCCAGCAGGGCAGCAGGGCGAAATTCTGGTGGGTGGCCCAACGCTGACGTCTGGGTATGTTAATGCTCCGGAGCTTAATCGGGAATCCTTCATCGATGGTTGGTTCAAAACTGGCGACATCGGTAGCCTTGATGAGGACGGATTCCTCACCCTTCACGGTCGTAAGAATGATGTGATCAATCGAGGCGGAGAAAAGATTTCGCCGGTTGAAATTGATGACGCGCTTATTCGTCATCCGGCTGTCGCCGAGGCCGCGGCATTTTCCGTGCCACACTCGCGGCTCGGCGAGGACGTTGCGGCGGCTGTCGTTCTTCGCGCGGGCATGACGGCCACTCCGCTCGAGCTTCGCAGATTTCTTCAGGATAAGGTCGCATCGTTCAAAATCCCCCGACAGATCTTTATACGAGACCAGTTGCCTAAGGGGATCACCGGCAAAATCCAGCGGCGCCTGCTGACGGAGACCGTGAAGGAGGACGCAGCGGCCGACGTGTCGGTGTCGGCGCCCCCGCCTGTTAAGATCGCGCCTGTCGGAGCGGATTTGACTGCCCAACTGATAGAGCTTTGGAAACGCCTGCTAAATTGTAGTTCACTCAGTCTCGACGATAATTTTTTTGAGATGGGTGGGGATTCGCTCCTCGCCACGACAATGCTTGCTGAGTTGGGGCAGTTAACCGGGCAGACCATATCGAGTTCGGTTCTGTTCGAGGCTCCGACGGTCCGCCAATTAGTAGAAAGTCTTGCTGCCAAGAATGCGGCACGACCAAAGACTCTCATTCAACTTCCGTCCCGGGGTCGCAGAGCGCCTCTGTTTTTTTTCCATGGGGATTACAACCGTGGTGGATTTTACGCGGCGAGGCTGGCGAATCGGCTAGGTTCGGAGCAGCCGCTTATAGTCGTAGCGCCTCACGGCGTTGATAATGACCCCATTCCGCGTTCAATTGAAGCGATGGCGACTGATCGCTTGCCGTCAATCATCGATGCGCAACCAAGCGGGCCCTATCGTTTGTGTGGCTACTGCGTTGGAGGACTAGTGGCATTCGAGGTCGCGCGAATGCTCGTTACTGCCGGTAAGCAAGTCGAGATGGTCGGCATGATTGATCCACCGACCATTAACGCCCGTCGATCTGTTCAATTTATCTTGGCAACTCTGCGGCTTGCGCGGCCATTCGCTGGTCCGGCCGTTGAAGACCTGATGGCAAAAACGTGGACCGAGCTAACACGGCTTGATGCGGCAACCGATTTGACAGTTTGGGAGCGGGGATGGCGCTGGTTGAAGAGCAGGGCGGGATTTCTTAACGACGTCGACCGTCAAATCCAGAGACCAGTGCATGTGACGGAGAGGGACCGCCAATATGTAGGCGCGATGTTGAACTATAATCCGAAGCCTCTTCCGACACCGGTACCGGTAGTCTTTTTCTCCGCTGATTACAGTGGCGACACTTGGCGCCGGATAAGTCCTGAGCTGGAAATCATCAAATTACCGGGCGGCCACGACGGTGTGAGCGCCAATGTTGGCGATCTTGCCGATCAATTAAGGGCTCGTCTAGAACTCGGACTTAAAGAATCGAATTACAAGAAATTACCGGAACGCCGTGCGGCGGGCGTTCTTCGACTGACTCTCAATGGCCGCACCCGCAACGATGCAGTATCCGATAATGTGCTGTTGTTGGACTATTTGCGAGAGATGGTTGGGCTTACGGGAACGAAAACGGGTTGCGATGGCGGCGAGTGCGGTGCCTGCACTGTGTTAATAGACGGTGAGCCGCGGTTATCATGTTTGACTCTCGCGAGCTCGGTCGATGGCCGGCGTGTCGACACGATCGAATCGCTCGCAATTGACGGGCACTTGTCTGCCGTCCAGCGTGGGTTTCACGAAAAACTCGGCTCGCAATGCGGTTATTGTACGCCTGGTTTCATTATGGCATCGGCCGGCCTGCTGCAGCGTAACCCGCGCCCCAACGACGATGAGATTCGTGAGGCGTTGGGCAGCAATATTTGCCGCTGTACCGGCTACGTGAAAATCGTTGAAGCGGTAAAATATGCGGCCGATCTTCGCGCCGCGGGAATGTCGCAGTGAATAAGGTCTTGCCGGCACATACGATCGGCGAATACGTGCCGATGGTCGACGGTCCGGAAAAAGTTTCGGGGCGTGCCAAATATACCGCCGATCTCATTGTCCCGGGAATGCTCGCCGGGCGGATATTTCGTAGTCCCTATTCTCATGCTGAGATCATGGAGGTGGATGTCTCCGAGGCGGAGAAGCTTCCAGGGGTGAAGGCGATCGTCACGGGCGCGGATTGTGAAAAAACTTTTGGAATCCTGCCAATTGCCCGCAGCGAGCATCCATTGGCGCGGGACCGAGTGCGCTATCGTGGAGAGCCGGTAGCTGCTGTCGCTGCCATCGACGATGCGACCGCGAAGGAAGCGCTTCGGCGCATCAAGTTTAAAGTACAGGAGCTTCCGGCCTATCACACTGCTCGCGAGGCGATGGCATCTGACGCCATCAATATTCACAAGCATCGGCCGCATAATTTGGAGCGCGAGGTCTTTTTTGAACTCGGCAACGTGGAAGCCGGGTTTGCCGAGGCTGACCTTGTACGCGAAGGGACCTACAATTGCGCGGAGGTCTGCCAGAACCAGATGGAGATGCACGCCGCCGTCGCTGACTACGACGCCGTGCGCGACCGCATCACTGTTCATGCCTCGACCCAGGTTCCCTATTACGTGCACCTGATGCTGTCGGAGATTCTCGATATGGAAATGTCACGCATCCGCGTGATTAAACCATATGTCGGCGGCGGATTCGGCTGCCGCACCGAGACGTTGAATGTCGAGTTGATTGCAGCGCTTCTTGCGCGGAAGGCCGGGGGCTGCGTGCGCATGATGGTCAACCGCGAGGAGACGTTTATTACCCATCGCGGGCGCCCGGAAACCGACATTCGGCTCAAGATCGGCATGCGAAAGGACGGTCGCATCACGGGGGTTGAATGCGAATGCGTGCAGCGCGGCGGTGCTCACTCGGGGTATGGCGTCGTCACCATTCTTTATTCCGGCTCGATGCTCTATGCGATCTATGATCTGCACAATGTCAAATACATCGGCAAGCGCGTACTTACCAATACGCCGCCCTGCGGTGCTTTTCGCGGCCATGGCACCGTCGATGTTCGTTTCGCGTTTGAAAGCTTGATAGATCAAATGGCGTGTGAGTTGGGAGTCGACCCAATCGTTGTTCGCCGCGCCAATTATCTGAATGCGCCGACGTTTACCGATAACGATCTAATGGTGAACAGTTACGGCCTTCCCGAATGCGTTGATTGGGTCGAAAAGCAAAGTGGCTGGAAGGAGCGCAAAGGCACGCTACCGAAGAAGAATGGCGTAAGCAAAGGCTTGGGGTTTGCCTGCTCTCATTACCTCAGCGGAGCCTCGAAACCGGTGAACTGGACTGGCGAACCTCACGCCACGGTCAAGATAAAGCTGGATTTCGACGGCTCGATTGTTGTTCTTTCCGGCGCCGCCGACATTGGTCAGGGTTCTACGACCATTTTGGCGCAGTCGGTAGCGGAGGTTCTTGGATTGGATCTTTCGCGGCTGCGCGTCGTTACTGGCGACAGTGAGTTGGTGCCCAAGGACAACGGCTCGTATTCCTCGCGTGTCACCTTCATGGTGGGCAACGCCGCAATTGACGCCGCGCAGCGTCTTAAGGCCATTTTGATCGCAGCCGCCGCGAGCAAGCTCGAAGCGAAGCCCGGCGAGATCGAATGCCTGGGCGAGTTTTATCGCGCCGGAGCACAGGATAAAGGCCTGACTTTCAATGAGGTTGTTGCGGAGGCTCTGAAAGAAACCGGCACCATCACGGTAACCGGCAACTATTCGACAATTCCAGAATCCCATGGTGGCAAGAAATATCGCGGCGCCGCGATCGGCGGCAGCATGGGTTACAGCTACTCGGCCCAGGTGGTGGAAGTAAGCGTCGACGAAGAAACCGGTGTCGTTACCGTCGACAAGGTGTGGGTCGCCCACGATTGCGGCAAGGCACTCAATCGCCTTACGGTCGAGGGCCAGGTGCAAGGTTCGGTGTGGATGGGTATGGGCCAGGCCATGAGCGAGGAGGCCGCCTACCACGACGGCCTCATGCTCACTGCCAATATGTTGGATTATCGTGTGCCGACGATCCAGGACTCGCCGCCGATTGAAGTTGGCATTGTTGAAAGCATCGATCCTCATGGGCCATTCGGGGCCAAGGAGGCGGGGGAGGGCTCGCTGGCGGCGTTTTTGCCAGCGCTCACCAATGCCATCGTCGATGCCACGGGCATGCGCTTTAACGATCTGCCGGTGACTCCGGATCGAATCTTCGCAGCACTTGAGAAGCGCGTGCGAATAGTTGAGCGCAAGCGAAACGGTGGCGACTAAATGGAAGTGCTGCCATCCTTCGATGTCATCCGGCCAGTTACGGTAGATGAGTTGGTCAAGGCTCGCGCCACGCATCGCGACAGCCAGGTTATTGGCGGTGGTACCGATCTTCTAGTGAACATCAGGCGCGGTATTGTAGCCCCGCCGGTGCTCATTGATATGAACGGAGTGGCAGATCTGCGCGGCATCAAAGCCGACGCGAACGCGTTCGAGATTGGCGCGGCGGTGACGCTCTCCGAAGTTGCTACCCATTTTGACGTTGTGCGTCATTACCCGGGCCTGGCACAAGCCGCTGGACATATCGCCGGGCCAACTCATCGCAACATGGGAACTGTTGGCGGCAATCTCGCGCTTGACACTCGCTGCATCTTTTACAATCAAAGCGAATGGTGGCGCGAGGCAAATAACCACTGCCTCAAGACCACCGGCGAGGTGTGTCATGTCGCGCCCAAGAGTCGTGGCGTCTGCTTCGCCACCTTTAGCGGCGACCTCGCGCCGGCACTGCTCACGCTTGATGCGGAAATCGACGTTGCGGGTCCGGCCGGCCGGCGGAAAATGCCGCTCGCGGCTCTCTACATCGGCTATGCGCGGCAGGACGAACCCGTCACGGAAAGTCGCGGCGACGGCAAATACTTTTTGTCGCTACGACCGGGTGAGGTTATTACTGCGGTGCGAGCGCGAAATACTCCGGGACTTCGTACCGCCTATGACAAAATCCGTATCCGTCGCTCGATCGAATATCCGGTCGCCGGTACTGCAGTCGCGCTACGGCGCGAGGGAGAAGCACTGGTCGATCTACGGGTCGCCTTTACCGGAACCAATCCACGGCCGGTCCGGCTCGTCGGCACAGCCGAACTCTGCGGAGGCCGACTTGATGACCGCGTCCTTCGGGGTCTCGATGCGCTAGTGCGCGATCAGATTATGGCGATGAAGACCACCTTCACGCCGGGCCACTATCGCCGCCGTGTCGCTGGTGTGTTGGCTCGGAGGTTGGTGCAGCGGTTGTTCGAAACCGGAGATCCAACCCCATTGTGAAATCAAATCGCGATTCGCCATCATTTTGTTTCGCACTCTGGGGCGGCGCGGTTACGTAGGACACAATCTGGACACAATTGAGACTTGATGTCCATCAACCGGGCATCCGTCACATATTTGAAAGAAGACCCATGCAAACTGTCCGCCTATTCACCGGATCAACTCCGCAAATTGTGGACTAGCGTCCGGGATCTGCTGTGATTATCTCGTTGATTGCCCGCGTCGCACTGGGCTCCATCTGGTTTCTCGCAAACGCCTGCCCAGCATCGGCACAGAGCGTAACAAGCCCTCCCCTTGAGGGTCTATCGGGCCCGACGGTGGGCGGAACGAGCGGTATGCGGAACGGACTTCAGATTCGGCCATCCTTTGGAGCGAGTTCCGGCGTTGCGGTTCTTCGCCACAGAGATTTCACTGGAAAACCCTGCCTCGAGATCAATGGATTTGCGCGGCCTCACATCAGCGGTTCCAATTTGTACGATCACGTGGTCAACGCGATCAACAATTGTCCGCAGCGAATTGCCATGCAGGTATGTTACTATCACTCGGACGAATGCGTACCGGTGGACATTCCCGGGCACGAGCACAAGGAAGTTATTCTTGGAAGCTTGCCTTCAGCAAAAGATTTTCGGTTTGAATTTCGCGAGAAATTCTGAGCAAGGTAAGCTTAATTCAATGAACAATTTTAAATTAATTGATTAGCGCATTCTAGACGTCTATAAAATCTGAAACGATGCCGTTGGGAGGAGGCGAAGGACCGGAGTTTTGCGGTGAGCAGATCTATGGGTAATTTGTCTAGGCTCGAACTGGTTAATACGGCAGCTTCGGTTACCTTACGCAGCGAACGACTTCCATACAAAAAGGCGACACGGTTGGTGCCGTTCCAACTAATTGGGAGTATCGTCATATGCGCCGACTTGGTGCTAATCGTGAGCATCAGCGTATTAACCGAGTTCGTTTATCATCTCGCGTTTCTTGACCGTACCGGACCGCTAGAGGCATTCTTCGGCATCGGAATTCTGACCGCCGTAAATTTTGCAGCTATTTCGGCAGCTCGGGGAGGGTATCGCCCGGAAAATCTGCTGAATTTTGCGAGGCAGGTGCGGGAAATAACGGTCATCTGGCTTTTCGTGTTCTTAATGGTACTGGCGGTAGGATTTTCGCTCAAAATCAGTGTAGCGTTCTCGCGGGCTTCGACACTAAGCTTTTTCGTGGTTGGATGGGGCGCGATCGCGGTCTGGCGTTTGTTCGTGGCGCGGCTTATCTCGCACGCATTGGCGGTCGGTTCCTTTGCCGAGCAGAAATCTATCCTGCTGGCCGAAGAGGGCGAGCTTGTCGAACTCGAGCATTGTCGAGGAGCTCAAGCGTTGCGGCTATAATCCGCTGCGAACCTTCGAATTTTCTCCGAGCTCGATTTCGTCGGCGAATGGCACCTCATCCCGGCTTGAGAGGTTGAGGGATGAGATTGTTGAAATTAGCCACCGAGAATCGTTTGGATGTGTGTTTCTACTGGCCTCCTGGGACGACCGGGGCGTAATCGAGCGGTTGATTGAGCTCCTGCGGGTTTTGCCGGTCCCGATCTATCTTCTGCCAGACCGGAATGTTGCGCACTTCCTCGGCAGTCGAATTGTCAATGTCGGAACAACCTGGACGGCTGAGCTCAAGCGTGCGCCACTATCTGCTACCGAACAAGCATGCAAGCGGGCCATCGACGTTATAATCGCTTCGAGTGCCCTTATCCTGCTTGGGCCGTTGATGGTCATAGTTGCTGCGTTCATTAAGCTGGAGGGCCGCGGTCCGGTCTTCTTTAAGCAAACGCGAAATGGGTTTAGCGGTCGACCCTTTAAAGTATACAAGTTTCGAACGATGTCCGTGCTTGAGGATGGCCCGGTGATCCGGCAGGCGACTAGGGATGATCCGCGAATCACCCGCTTGGGTCGAATGTTACGGCGTGCTAACGTCGATGAACTGCCTCAACTCTTTAATGTACTAGCCGGTGACATGTCTGTTGTTGGCCCGAGACCCCATGCGTGGGCACACAACTCGCAATACGAAAGGCTCATTGCCAATTATGCCTACCGGAATCACATGAAGCCTGGCTTGACCGGATGGGCTCAAATCAACGGCTTTCGAGGAGAAACGCAGACGGTTGAGCTCATGGAGAAACGTATCCAGTGTGATCTTTGGTATATTAACAATTGGAGCTTCTGGCTCGATATTAAGATTCTGCTGCGAACCCTGATTTTAGGGTTGCAACCCACCGGGTATTAATTATGTCGAGTTAACCTCGGTTGGGGCTGATTAGTTAGCAACGGTGGCGCTATGGAATTACTGTGCGTCAGCGACCACGTACACTCAGCGGTCTCACACACCTCAAGCAAGACTACTTCAATGGAGGTGAGCCATGACAAGCCCGCTGGGTCTTTAGTCAGGGGTCATTGCGGGACGGCTCTCATGTCGCATGCGCAGCCGTCAACGGCGGGTGTGGGGTGGTTTGCGCCGCTTCTGTGATCATTGTGCCGCCAAAGCCGTCGCTGGCAGCGACGAAGCTTGACGCGATGTAGCTTCCGAGCATCGCTAACTGAACAGTCTGATTGCCGCTGCTCACGGTCAGCGTGCCGCTGTCGCTGCCGGTCGCCGCGTAACCGAGCGTAGTGTTTGCGCCAAACCCAAGATCGGACAACAGAATCGCGTCTTGACCGCCGAACCCGGCGATCTTGCCGCCGAACCCGGTCGAATCGTCGAGCACCAGCGCTCCACCGTTCCCGGCAAATGTTTCGGTGCTTGCCGCCGGCGTCGGAATTGTCAGCGTTGTGCCGTTGGCGATGGTGTAATTTGTAGTATCCACCGGTGGATCGGTCAGCAGCGTTCCGCCGTTGCCATCACTCGCCACCGTAAAATTCGCTAGGGTGTAACTGCCCGCCATTTGCAATTTCGCAGTGTTGGTACCATCCGTAATAGTGAGCACCCCGCTGGTGTTGCTCCTATTGTTGGACCTGTAACTCATCGTTACGCCAGCTGCGAAATCGATGTCGGTAAGATCAATGGATTGTCCGAGTTTAAATCCGGATATCTGCCCGCTGTAGCTGGTCGCCTGTTCGAGCACGAGTTTGCCGGTTGATTTTGAAAGGAAATCCAACGCTTCGCTGCTGGCCTTGCTTATTACCACTTCGCCAGACGCGTTGATGTCGGTTACGCCGCCAGTAAGAACGCCATCGACGTCAAGGAGGCCACCGTTCACCAGAAGCGTGCCCGAATTAGCGATGGTGCCGTTGAGCGTCAGTGTTGAACCGGGGTTGATCTCGACGGTCGAATTGCGGCTGATAGTCAAGCCGTCAAGCGCATTGGCGCTGCCGCCGACGGTTTCGATTAGGTCAGTGCTGCCGGAGGTTTGCAGCGTGCCGTCCGAGATCGTGGCATTGTCGAGGTTGATCTGCGCATCGGAACCCGACGCCAAAATTAGGCCGGTCGTGGCATTCGTAACGCTACTTTCGATCACCACCTTGGCGCTGGTGCCATACGCCTCGATGGTCGTCGCGTTGCTGACATTGCTCTCGATATCGAGTCCACCGTTCGCGGTCGCTTGGAGCGTTCCGTAGTTCGTAATCGTGTTGCTAGCGGTATTGATGACCAGCGCCGCAGTCTGGTTGGCGTCAATAACGCCCTGATTTATCAGCGTCAGGTCGTCATCACCGATTGTGCCAGCACCCGCAATCGTGTTGTTGACGTTTGTGAGTATCGCTGGCGCACCATTGCTGCCGATCAGGTTGCCGGCGTTGTTCGACAACGTCACCTTGCCGCTGCCGGTCAACGTGGTACTGCCGACAACGGCCAGATCGGCGCCATCGCCGGTCGCGTCAAGCGCGATTGTCCCGGTATTGTCAACGGTAGCGGTGATCTCCAGCCTTGTGCCGTCAGTGACGGAAACGGTTCCGGCTTGCACTCCCGTGAGCGCGCCGACAGTCGGATCAACAGCGTTCGACGTCGTACTCGTGTTACCCGCAGCGTCTGTCGCCGTGGCCGTAAAGATCAGGGAACCGTTCGCTAGTGGACCGGTGGTGTAGCTCCAAGCCCCGCTGGCGTTCGCCGTCGCGGTTCCGAGCGCGGTCTGTCCATCGTACACCGTCACCGTGCTGGCGGCCGCCGCCGTTCCATTGAGGGTGACGGTGTTGTTGGCATTAACCGTGTCGCTCGCAATGACCGGCGCGGCTGGCGGTGTGGTGTCGATCTGCAGCGTGCCGGCCGGACTTAATGTGCCGGAAAAACTGGCGTTATTTCCTGCACCGTTGGTAATGCTCGCCCCGTTGAGATTGACTGCGGTGACCGCGAGGTCTGGGGTGTTCTGCCCGGAACCCACCGTGTAGCTAAAGGTAAGCGCGCTACTGCCAGAACCGCCGCTGTAGGTCGCCGTGCCGCCGTCATTAAGCGTCAGTGTCGGCGTCCCGCCCGCAACCGTCACCACTTCGCTCATGTTTAGTGTCAGCGTGACGACATGCCCCGCGTTGAGGTCGCCGTTGCCGTCGGTAATACCGGCACCGGAGGTCGCTACCGACGCTACCGTCGGCAAGTCAGTAGCGTTGATTTGCAAAACGCCTGCGGGGTTTGGCAATGCACCCACCAAGGCATCACCTACCGTATCCTCGATGACAGCGCCGTTGAGATTGAGCGCGCTCACCGTCAAATCAGGCGTGCTGTCGGCAGCAGCTACAGTGTAGTTGAAGGTCAAAGCACTGGTGTCGGTTCCGAAGCTGCCGGTGTAGATCGCCGTCTCGCCGTCGCTGAGACTGAGCGTCGGCGTTCCGTCGGCGACCACCACCGTCCCGCTCGTGCTGAGCGTCACAGTAACCGTGCTGCCGGTTCTGACGTCGCCATTGCCGTTGCTAATTCCGGCGCCAGACAACGCAATCGATGCCACCGTCGGGGGCGAACTGATAACCGGATCAATGGAATTGGAACTTGCGCTCGTGTTGCCTGCGGCATCGGTTGCCGTGGCAGTGAACGTATAGTCGCCGTCTCCTAAGGAGGCGGTCGTATAGCTCCAGGAACCACTCGTGTTGGATGCCGCGGTACCGACGAGAGTCGTGCCATCGAAGACGTTGACCGTAGTATTTGCCGCTGCGGTGCCGGTCAGTATCAGTTGGTCTGTGGCGGTGATCGAATAATCGTAGATGATGGGAACCGTAACAGCGGCTACCGAGGCGGGCGCGCTAATATTGACGTCGAGAGCCGTCGAGAGTGCACTGACATCGCCGGACGTGTCCACGACCAAAGCAGTGAACGCATTTGTGCCGCCCGCTAGAGTGCCGGTCGCGAACGACCAAGTACCATTCGTGTTGGCCGCCGCGGTCCCGATCTGCGTCGCGTTATCGAACACTAGCAAGGTGCTATCGGCCATCGCAGTTCCGGTTAATGTGATGCCGTCGCTTGCTGAACCGTTGCCGGCCGAGGAACCATTGATTGTCGGTGTGGCAAGCGCCGCAGTGGTGCTTGGCATTTCGACGACGATGGGATCATCAGTGAGGGTGACCTGGATCGATTGGGCGTTGAGATAGGCTGCGATCGGCGCCGTCCCTTGCACCGGGTCGAAAACCAGGACGACATTCTCTGTTTGGCCGAAATCTACCGTGGCTGCTTCACTCGGCGCGGCGATTTCGCTCGCCGTGTTCGGGTTCCAGATCTGCGCCTCCGCCCAGAGGACTAGATCGAATGTGCCATTGCTCTTCTCCAGCAACAGCTGGTTGCCGTTAGTCGGCAGGTTGGGCACCGCATAACTCAAGCTTCCTGGCGTAAACGAGCTGTTGTCTCCGGGGTCAGCCAAGAGTGTCGTTAGATCATGAATTGCAGTCGCCGCGAGTTTTGGCGTCCCACCGGCGGTAAAAAGCCCGTAGTATTGGCTACCTTCGTCGAATAGCTCGTAGAGGTAGGTCTGCGAAACACCGTCCTTGTAGGCATCCATCAGCTCGTCGAGCGTGAGCTTCGCCTGCGCGGTGTCATCGACGCCGCCATAAGTATCTGCGACGTTGGTCTCGTAGCCGGTTTCGGTGATGACCGTCGGCAAACCAGGAGCATCGATCTGTGCGTACGGGAGAATGACGCTCATACTGTATTGCGGCGTCTGTGCGTCGTTTAGGTACGCATGGCTGTTGGCGTAGTTCGCGTCTGACGACAGATTCCCGAGCGCGGCGTCTTCAGTGGCATCCGTGAACGCCATAGAAAGATTGTAGACGGGAATCCCGTTCAGACCCGGGTCCGACCGGACTGCCGCATAGAGCGCTTGCTGAAGCGCTGCCTGATCCGCGAGGGTGTCGCCACCGTCATAGGTGGCAGACCAAAGATTTACTTCGTTGGCTCCCTCGATCGCGCTGACGCTGCCCGGATAAGCGGCGACTAACGCGCCAACCATGCTGACGAATTCGGAGACATTGACCGTATTGGGTTCAGTCCCGGAAGGGACATATACGGGAAGAAAGAAATCAAATTTTATACCGTCGGCTGCAAGTTGCTCGTAGTTGGCGGTGGGAACGTAGGCCGAATTTTCCAGCTTGTCGCGAACGTGGTCGATCCCGAGATAGGCAAGGCTGCTTTCTACTAGGGCGATGTCACCGTATGCCGTCCACGTGTATGGCAGATGAACGTTGACGCCGATCGATTGATCGAAAGTTTCGGCTGCTAGGGCCGCTGTCGGCGTTGGAACATTGCTGGGCATGCAATTGCTAGTTTTCCAAAAGCAGACGCGGCCAAACGTGCTTTTTGGAACCTAGGCAAGAACGCTTTTGATTGAATTGCAGAGGTAGCTGCAATTTTATTCTTGATTGAATTGCTTCAAATTAGAGTCAATTTGATTGGCTCTTTACGGCTAGTCTCCGCCCAGTTCGGTGGAACGCTACTGCGATGAAATCTTACTCAGGGACCGCAAAAGCGAAATTGGAGTTTTGGCTAAAGTCTTCCGCGCCGATTACCCGCCAGAGAGCAGGGGTAGCGACTGGAGGCATCCGGCGTTTTCCAATACTTAGAAGTCGTTTGTTCCGAAGCAAGGCATGCCGGCATGCCAGCAGAGCGTCGGGAGTGTGGCCGATGGTAATTGTTTCAGCCGCTATCAGGCCAAACCCGACATCGGCAGTTAGATCATTCGGCTCTAGTCCCCACCCTCACCCAATCGGAAGCTGAGGTGGCCTTTTGGATATAACGCCCCTGTTACCGACCTCGGCAACGCCCGCTGACGACGCCCGCAACGGAGCGTTGATCAATAATAGGCTGTTGGTGTTTTGCATTCAATTTCAGGTTGAATTCGAGTAGGCGGCCACCATAGACCCGATGTCCGTCTGCGACGGACCTCGGGACTCGATGAGCGAGCAGCGCACCTTGACCGGTGGTCTCAAGGGTCTGGGGACGCTCATCGCCTCAATCTCTAAGAACCCCGACCCTGTTCTCTCCCGTGGACCGGAATCGTCCTGTAGGTGAGAGGCTGCGGGCTGCCTCGTTTGGGAGGGGGCGCACGCGGGGGCTGATTTCGTCATGCGCGCGGCGGCGCCAAGTTTAACTGGTGGCTCGTGGTCGGCGAGTTATCCGTGACAACTGCGCCATGGCCACCAGCCGCGGTGACAAAGCTTGTAGCGATGTAGTTTGCCAGCAAGACCACGTTGGCGCTCTGCACGCCGCCCGCAACGACAGGCGGATCGACGATCTTGACGCTCCCATTGGTGCCGGAGCTAATCAGGAAGTTTGATGTAACGTATTGGCCGACCAAATCGATGCTCGCCACCACCTTGCCGCCGCTGGAAACGGTCAGCACGCCACTGCTAGTCGGGTGCGATGAACTGGGCGAGTAGGTTAGACTGACGCTACCGCTGGACTTGATTTGACTGAGGTCGATAAATTGGTGGGTGTTCTGGCCAAATCCAGACACGGCGCCAGTATAGGCTGCCACAGAATCAAGTTGCAGTCCGCCACTTCCTCCAGACTGAAAGGTGACTGTTTCACTACTGCTGCCTTGGATATCAGCGATCCCGTCGCCGACCTCGACAACGCCGCCATTGACGACGCCTATATCCAGCGTGCTGCCACTGCCGCTCGCGAATAGCGTCCCGGAATTATTGATCCCAGTCGCCCATAGTGTGCTGCCGCTGGTTGTTTCGACGGTGGCGCCCGCCGCAATGGTCGCGCCGCTGATCAAGTTGGTGGTACCGCTGACCATCTCGATCACGGCATTGCTACCTGAGGTCTTAAGCGTGCCGCCGAGGATCTGCGCGTAGTCGAGTTCGACGTTCGCGCCGCTGCCGGAGGCTTGGACGATACTCGAGCCGGTGTTGCTAACGATCGCGTAGTTAAGATCGACGTTCGCGCCGCTGCCGGAAGCCAGGATGATACCAGAGCCATTGTTGGTAACGGTGACATAGTTCAGGGCCAGCTTGGCATTGGTCCCCAACGCTTCGATCGTAGTGGAGTTGGTCACTTTGCTATAATCGAAAACCAATCCAGCGCTGCTCGTCCCCTCCAGCGTTCCGGAGTTGATTAACGAGAGATTAGTGCCACCGATTGTGCCGGCGCCAGCAATCGTATTACCGAGAACAGTCAGCGTCGCTGCGCCGCCATTGGCAACGATGACACTATCGGCTTCGAGCGTGACCGAGCCGGCGCCGGTCAGCGTTAGATTGCCCGCGACGCCGAGCGCGGTAGTATTTGTCGTTGCGCTTAGGGTGATGGAGCCGGAATTCGTAAACGTCCCGCCACCGATGTCGAGTGCGGCGCCATTTTGCACCACAATGGCGCCGAGATTGGCATTGCCACCGGCACCACCGGTCGCGCTGAATGTCGTGCCGCTCGTGATTAAGAGCGTTGCGGCGGGATCGCCGACGTCAAGCGCTTCGACCGTCGTGTTAGCGGTGCTGCTGACCGTATAGGTGCCAGCAACGTTGATCGAGGCGTCCTGGCTGGACGTTGGAGGGGCGCCCAGTGTCCAGTTCGACCCGCTTACAAAATTGCCGCTTTTGCCAACCGACCAGAAATCGGTATTGCAAGGAATTTCAATGACGAGAGGATGGTCTGTCAGGGCGACTTGGATTGACTGTACGTTGTTATAGGTCGCGATTGGTGTGGTACCCGCGAGTGGGTCGAAAACCTCAACGAGCTGCTCTGTCTGGCCGAAATCAACCGTAGTTGTCTCGGTCGTCGCGACGACCTCGGTCTCCGTGGTCGGGTTCCAGATTTGCGCCTCTGCCCAGAGTACGAGATCGAAGGTACCGTTGCTCTTCTCTAGCAGGAGCTGATTGCCGTTGGCGGGCAGGTTAGGTACTGCGTAGCTAAGGCTTCCCGGGGTGAACGCGGAGGTGCCGCCAGGGTCCGCAAGGATGGTCGTCAGATTGTGTATCGCAGTCGCGACGAGTTTCGGCGTCCCGCTAGCGGTGAACAGCCCCCAATCGCCAGTACTATCATCAAACAATTGGAAGATATAAGTCTTGGACACTCCATCCTTGAAGGCGTCCATAAGGGTATCGAGTGTCAGCTTCGCCTGAACCGTCTGATCCACCCCGCTCTGGGTGTCAGCCGGATTGGTCTCGTAGCCCGTCTCGGTGATAACCGTCGGCAAACCGGGAGCATCGATCTGCGCGTACGGGAGAATGATGCCCATCCCGTACTGCGGCGGTTGCGCGTCATTCAAATAAACGTGGCTATTGGCGTAATTTGCTGACGCCGACAGGTTGCCCAACTGCTCATACTGAGCGGTGTCTAGGAACGCCACGCTCAGGTTGTAGACCGGTATGCTGTTCAAAGCGGGGAGAGCTCGGGCGGCGGCATACAGCGCTTGTTGATATAACGCGGCGTCCGCCAGCGACGAGCCACCGTCATATTCGACGGGAAAAATATTGGGCTCATCCGGCCCCTCGATTGCAATGACACTACCGGGATGGGCGGTGACGAAGGCGGCAACGTCTGAAACGAAAGTTGGGATGTTCTCAGAAGCAGGGGCTATCATGAAGTCAAATTTGTACCCGAGGGCCGCCAGTGCCTGGTACTCAGGCTGCATCTGTGGCCAAGGTACAAAAGTGTCGCGAATATTGACGATGCCGAGGTAAGCGAGGTCGGCCTCGACCAAACTGAGGCTTGCGTAAGCGGCGCTGGAATCCCACAGCTGCGTATTTACGCCGAGCGAGTTATCGAATGTTGAGGCCGCAACTGCCGTCGTTGCGGCGGGTGTAGAATTAGACATGCCCCATAGCCCCTTGCTGCCGCGCCCAAGCGTCGGCGCGCGTTCCCCTCAGCGAATTTCTGTTATTTCTATTTCCCCCATCGCCCGCATCGCTCGCTCTCCCCAGAGCGAGCCAGTTGGTTGAAGCCTTACTTTGTGAATTTATTGAGCCGATAAAATGGCCATACCGGTATATTGAGATGATCTAGTATCTCCGATTACCGGTACGATGTCGCCACCCCTGTCATTTTAAGCTTGGCCGTCTGCGCATCGGCAAGCGTGGTAACATATGATTTATGGCGTTGATCTACCTTACGGATTCGACTCCCGCCGAGCTGAGCTCCTTGTTTCATTCGCCGAAGAGGAAAGCCCTAGCTTCATTCTCCTCTGAGACCGAATATCGGCTCGCCGGAACGCTAGATTTTTGCGGCCTCTTGGCATGTCATGACAACGCCGAGTGCGGCATCAACAGCCCTTGAGAGTGATTTATGACAATAACTACCGCACAGCGTCGCAAATGACGGAAATATTGTTTCGAATGTCAAAGGCCGGCGTGGGTATCGATGGCAGCGGATCTTTATATCCCGTGCTCATTCGATAAAATTTTTGAACAGAGCCTTCTGAACCTTGTCGGGTATTCTACGCGTCAAGTCGCCCGTTTGTGGATATACCCCAAATTCTCCTAGTCGGCGCCGGCGTGTTCAAACTAGAAAAGGCCCTCCACCTGTTCGGTGGAAGGCCTTCGAATTCTCGTTACCGCGGGTGGGGAAGAGCTATTTTCAGCAAGCTGCTGCTTCCAGTGAACCGGAATCCGAGCCAGCCTTCCGTCCTTTGTTCCAACCCCAAAAGCCCAGCAAACCTAGGCCGCTAAGGAAGAGTACCGGTGTTCCCGGGATCGGCGTGGGGGTGACTATGGTGTTGGAGGTCACGAAAAACGCACCGCCGTACATCGACGGCAACGGGTCACTAGTCGGGCTCCCCATACCGGTGATCGTGAAGCTATAACTTCCCGCGCCTAACGCCCCCTCCCCAGAAAAAGTACCCCAAGTACCCGCGGGACTAGATACGGTAGGATTTGGAATAGTGGTGACAGCAAACGGAAGCCCCGAAACCGTGAAGTTTGCGATATTAAACTCGCTACCTGAAATATAGACATCTTCTGTTTGGGTCAATTTGAACGAATAAACATCGTCGTACGATGTATCCGTCTCCGTAGACACCCCGTAAAGAGCAATGCCATTTGCCCAAGATGGGACTGCGGTAGCTGCCAACAAGGTACCCGCAACGGCGACGGAACAAATAAGGCTCTGGCTCTTCATCATCGCTCAGCACTCCTTTAATTTCATCGACGAATCTGAAATCAGCGCGTTCGCTGACACGCCCGTTTCGGTTCGTGGACAGTCACAGGACGGCAGAGACGTGTCAAACGTTGGAGTGATTGTTGCTTAGTGTCGGGTGAGCAGCCTAGGAGGCATTTCAGTTGTTTGTTATTTAAATTTGTAATTATTCCTTGGGTGAGACGCGCTCTCAGGTGCACGCGAACTGATCAAGCGGCCGGCACTTCGGGCCAATATCTCACTCTGCTTCCCGGCGCCTCACAGGCGTTCAAATTATCGACGAGCAATAATGGGGAAAAAGATCTAAAGGAACCGTTGCATCGGCTTGCTCACGGTATTTCAGCAACTCCCCGGTCAGGACCGGGTAGAGAGATGTCGTCAGTAGCGAAATCAAACCGACAGTTTCCGATTCGGACCTTCATTCCGGCCCTTGCCGCGTGGCAATACCGGTTCGGAATCACCATTTGCAAGGCAAGTTCTCGGGCACGAGGGCAACGACCCTCGTCACTCCCATTCGGCAAATTATTCTTACCATCCTAAATCCACCGGCTTTGGTTCCCCGGAAGTCAAGAGTTCCGCTGATGCCGTCGGGGACCGATGAAAGAGATAATTAGTTGATTTTAAATGGTTTTCCTTCGAACCCGGCGTTAAGGAAAACCAGCCAATAAAGCTGTGGATTCGACCTATTGAGCGACGACCGGTTCGAAACCAGCCGCACAGGCGTTGCGGGGGTGACAGAGTTCGCTCGGTTTGCGATGATTGTTAAGGGTGGCCTTAAGCTATCTCGATTAGTCCGGACTAGGAATCAGACCGTCAGGAGGAAGTCTATGAGAGCTCTTGTTATGGCGGCTACGCTCGTTGCGGGTCATTACCTGTTGAGCCCGTCTTCGGCGTTCGCCCAGGAGCGGCATGGCGTAATCCTCACGCCGCACAGAGTCGAGGGCTTATCATGCATGCCTATTCGAAGCGTGGATTGAAGACTATTGTGGCGGTAACTCTTGGAGACCGACCGCAAGTGCCGATCGGGTATTTCCCACGTGCGTCGTCGCAAATAAAGGCGGAAGATTTCCCATGGAGGGTCGCACTTGGGACAATACCGACGATTACTGCTGGAATGCGGCCCGACGATTTCGCTAGGGCGTTTGGCTCTTCAAACTTGGCCCAACTGCGGCCCATTCAACTTCGCTGAAACCATTATACCTGGTCAATTGATTCCACCGTCAGTTTTTCGCCGACCCACCGCCACAGGTCACGGATCTCCTGTGCCGCTTTCCCTTCATAATTAAATTGGTCACCGCTAACCCAGGCCGAGCGCGTCCTGATGGTCGTTACGCTCGACGATGAAGGGCTGCGCCAATACACCGCTCGCATTCAACACGACGCTGGCCACGCGGGGGCGAGTACCACGCGGGCGGCGTCTGATTAAGGATGACGGGCAAACTGCTTGCCAAATTTGCGAGCAATGCCGAGCGCAGGCTCGACATTTTTGGGTGGCTCGTGTCCCAGATCAGCGATGCGGTCATCGCGCCTTTGCTAAAGCGACCTAGGCGACAGGTATCGATTAGGCGAGATGGCAAGGACTATGTTTTAGCCTTGCAGCCGCACGATGTTGTCGTTTTTCGACATCAACTTGCAAGTTTACTGAGAAAAGTGTGCAATTCACTTCGCTGGGAAATCGTAAGCGACAAGATTGGTTCGGCGGATGACTTGCTTTCTGGTAAGCCCTTTGTACCTAACTTGCTCGGCAGGAATCAAAAGCTAGCGATCGCGCTTACTCCAAAGTGACACAGGTGGTGGTCTCGTCGATCTATTCACTACTTAACTCCAGCGACAATTTACGCGTCGGCGTTAAGCCTAGCACTCTCGGGACGGTCGCCGCTGTTATTTGATCGCCGTGATGTATCGGTCCAATTGTGCTGTCGGAAAGAAAATCTCGGTGATGTCAGGAACCTAATACGGCGAAAGCGGAGGCGATTTTTGCTCCCGCGCTCGCAGTCGGGCGTAGGCGCTGCCGATTACCTCAGTGGCTGCGATATTCTGCGGGAATGAAGCTAAGTATTATCGGGGCGGACACGAAGTACTTTGCAATATCGGCAGGTTGCTTGGTCGGGCGCCCGTTTAGCAGCCTAGTGTAAGTGCCGTGTATTTTTCCGCTGACGATGCCAAGCAGGCATTTCGTGTTAGCATCAAAGACCCCGGAGCCAGAATTTCCGGTCGTCGCAACATCACCAATTGCTGTCCGAAATTTTGGGTCAAGACTTTTAGGAAGGAGCGCGGGCACGACAACGTGCGAACGCGCAATGCCCTCCGGTATCGACACGATCACCGGTTCGCCTGGCATTGGCGACTGTTTGCAAATGGTCATTCGGCGCAATCGCAGACTTACTGGAAGTTGTTCGTCATCGATTGAAATAAGCGCCAAATCGACATCGCTGAAGCTGCCCCTCTTGATCACAGTAGCTGGAATGTCCTTTCCAGCGATTTCCACTTCCGTCTTATGCCAAATTTCGTTTCCGACGACATGGGCTGCGGAAAGGACCAATCCGTTTCCCAAGTAAACCCCATACCCGGTCCAGGATTCTCTCGGAACGCGCAGGACGCGCACGGCATAGATCCTGAGGGATTGGTCAGCATCTTGATATGGATTCGTGCTTTGGGAATGCGCCGGGCAGCCAAGTGCTGCAGCAGCGATGAAGCCGAGGCAAGCTGAGGCAGCCAATTTCATGGAACACGGCACTTTTTAGAGCCGCCATGTTGGACTACCCGATACCGCCTTACCAGGGGTCTCGAGATTCCCTTGCGAGGGATGGACCGAGCCGTGGTGTCGCACCCGTTGCGCGGCTGTAGCCCGCGTGAGGGCTTTGGCACATTCAGCTATCCCGGGTGGCATCGTGGGCATTTCTGATGACACGCGCTGCACGACCGGCGCCGGCTACGAGTTCAAGGCGGCAACAAATCGAAATTGCGCCGGGGGACCGCCTCTCTCACTATTGGCGCCCTACGCAAAGAAAACGGCGCCGCGATAAACACCGCGGCGCCTCGAAAACTTGTAAGGCAGCTAATCAGGCAGCCGCGATCGCAGACCTTCTCTTCGCACCACGGTAGGCGATGAAGCCAAGTCCGAGAAAGCCAGCGAGCAGCATCGACCACGTCGACGGAAGCGGAGTAGCGGTTAGGCTGACATTGCCAATAACCGCACCGTACTGGCCAGGCGTATTAATGCTGGCGAAGGTAAGTGTGTTCAAGCCGGTGGTGACATCGAAGAACAAACTTTCCGCCACGTACTTCATATCACTATGGGTGTTGACGTCTAAGATGAAGAAAACATCCTTGGTTACGCTATCAATCGTAACAGCAACTTCCTTTTTAAGTGGGAAACCATCCGGATTTCCCGAGAGCGAAAATGTCAGGTCGTATAATCCCGTGTTCGGCGAAGTGAAGCTCTGGCTGATGGAACCCGGGATGTTTCCGTTCAAATCAACGCTGCCATTCGTACCAGAAGGTGGATTGGCGCCGCTGGGCGATTGCCAATATTTTCCAATAAAATCTACGTTGCCAGAATCGACAACCCAGGGGCTGTTTCCAGACGGATACGCCGGCAGATATTGCCCGCAAAGTACCTATTGAAACCGAGACCTTCGATGCCCGAAGTTATATCATTAGCGAAGTTGCCGTCCGCTATGAGGCTGGTGGCATTCGCGCCGGTTATCGACAATGCTCCGGCGGCCAATGAACCAACCACTAAGGCCGCGGACCACGCGAGCGCTAAACGTCGATCGACCTATCACGCGCGCCTCCCAGTGTGCCGGGTACATCGCAACGTCCCCGCACCAACACCACTACGGTTGAGATCGTCTCAAATGGGTCACAAATGGTCAAGACGGGACGCTAAGTTTTCGGTTGAATTGCCTAAAAAAGCGCATCCCGGTTAACTCTCGCTTTTGTGCTTTGAATCAACGGTTAGATCAAACGAGTGATACTTCAGTCACGCAACAACATTGCCACATGTGGAGATAATAATCAGTCTGAGCCGTAAGCCAGGGGCGCACCCTGTTGGCCGCGATGGGTCGCAGTTTTGCAGCGGCGTCTGCCGCCGCGCGAAGAACAGCTATCCTGGGGTCGCGTCGTAGGCATTTATGATTATGTACGCTGCATATCCGGCGCCGGCCACGACCAAGACGAGGGCAAGAATCGTCCACCCGGCATTACCCGCCTGGTTCGAAATCGCGAACAGGATTCCCGGCACTAAGAGCTGCACCAGTGTTCGGATACGCCGCGCTGTCAACAGAAAGAACGCGATCGCCATGATGAGAAAGCAGGCGACCGTCAGAAAGTCGAAGAACGTGGTCAAATCCGCCTCGATCGTCGGTAATCAGCGAATTGGCCCATTAGGCTAAACAGGGAATCGCAGGCAGTGGCGACGATGTCGCACCAACGATAGCCTACCCGCAGAAAAGAAAACGGCGCCGCGATAAGATCGCAGCGCCGCGGAACTCGAAAAGGCAGCTAATCAGGCGGCCGCGATTGCAGAGTTTTTCTTCGCTCCACGATAGGTGATGAAGCCTAGTCCGGCAAAACCCGCTAGCAGCATGGTCCACGTCGCCGGCAGCGGAGTAGCGGTCAAGCTAACATTACCAATGACTGCACCGTAATCGCCGGGAGTGTTATAACTAGCGAAGGTAATCGTGTTCGAGCCGGACGCGAGAGTGAAGAGCATATTTTCCGACACGTAGCCCATATTGCTATGGGTATTGGACCCTATATTGAATGAAACATATTGGGTTACGCCATCAATGGTGACGGCCGCGGTCTTGGTCGTGGGGCCGCCATCCGGATTTCCCGAAAGCGAGAAGCACAGGTCATACAATCCCCCAGTCGTCGCATTGACATTCTGGCTGATAGAAGCCTGGCTCGCAGTGGCTCCGCTTCCGTCCAAATCGACGCTGCCGTTCGTTCCTCCCATGGAGGCGTTGGGACCACTGGGCGACTGCCAATAGCCGCCGATAAGATCAACACTGCCGGTCGTCGTCGATGGGGTAGTAGCGTTTGCCACTGTCCATACCCCGCCGATATTTCCGCCGGCTGCGATAGTGGAATAGCTGGCATTACTGTTCAAAAAATCGCCGTCTGATATTAGGCTGGCAGCGCCTGCGCCAGTTGCCGACATCGCTGTCGCTGCCAAAGCCCCGGCCACCAAAGCCGCGGACCACGCGACGTTGGACGTCAATCTACCCATCCGCATGATCGCCTCCTGCTAGGGCGAGACCCATCGCCACCACACCTAGACTGATGCGGCTAAATGGTCTCAAATTGCCGATCATTAGTCAAGAATTGTGGGCGATCTTTCGCTAATTCATCTGATACTGGGTTAACCAATCATACCGATTGAAAATCAACAGCTTACCTCTCAAAAGACTACCGCGTGTCATGGAACTTTGCGAGGGGTACCGCGGTTGCGCCATTGGAACTGCGGCCGCGACAATTCCGAATCAACTCAGCGAGGGATAAGCGCGTTTGGCGACGCGTCCTCGATTGAATTGCCGACGATCTGAGGCGCGTCCTGTCCGGGTGAAAAAACGATTCCCTATTCCCGTCGCGGACACGCGGCCGTCACCACATGAAGCGCGTAAGGGTTTTGCCTGCAACTTTAGTGCTTTGTGGGAGAGTGCCTGTGGGAGGACAGTCCCCTACGGACGGTCTGCCGGGCACCCCTCAAAAGAACAAGCTGAAAGCACACCAGCCCAAAAATGCGACCCAAACAACAGATGAGCCTAATCCCAATACTAGGATCGCGACTGGCCAGATATGGCTTTTGTTCTGATTTGAAACAAATAGGATGAAAGCTTGGGGACAGGAACCCAGCTTGTGCCGGTTCGGGTTGTGTAAGATCAGTCATTAAGGCACCTCGTGCTTTCCTGACCAAGTCGAGCAAAACTTGTGCCAGGAACTTTTTCACGAGGTCATGAAAGGCGATTATGCTTAGCCCCCACGTTCCACAGAAGTCGCGCGTTCTACATTCTAGCTGGCAGCCGAACGTCGTCGGTGTTGATCGTCCGCTTACGGTCATCACTGGCACGCCAAGCAGCAACAGTGAACATTCCGGTTGAAACGCCGACGAAACTGCCGGCAACGACGTCGCTGAGAAAATGAATGTTCATGACCACGAGCGCGGTATCGGTGGCGACAATGCAAGCGGACCAAAGCGTGCGCAGCTTCGGATAGAAAATCCATAGTACCGATATAACGCCAGCAATCACGGCGGCGTGTCCGGAGGGAAACGATTCAAAGGACTTGCCGGAGTGAAAGAAATGGAATCCGTAAGCGTTGTCGCGGATGA
This sequence comes from uncultured Alphaproteobacteria bacterium, assembly GCA_963747855.1. Taxonomy (GTDB): domain Bacteria; phylum Pseudomonadota; class Alphaproteobacteria; order Rhizobiales; family Xanthobacteraceae; genus BOG-931. Next base: position 5,925 of record CAVVGN010000001.1, on the reverse strand, counting down.
AAGACGCGATCCCGGGCCCCCAACTATCGGGCCACGTCCTGCCGAAATAAAATTTAAGCTCGTTCTTGGCGGCGTACACTGCCAAAACGCTGATATCGCACAGCAGGATCGCTGTGACGATTTTCGAAAATCGACGCCCCATGATGGCGGCGAGACCGCATATAAAAAAAACGGCTGACGTTACCAGGGCAATTGACAAAATTGGTGATCGGCCAAGATCTCCGGTGATCTGCCGACTGCCAAACATGCCGTGAACGAAACGCGCGATTGGCCGATCCAACCACGTCACCGAGATTAGCGTGAATAAAGCGACCGCGATGAAGCTCGCCAACCAAATCTTGAATGTGCGCGCCATTATGATCCTTCTGAGGATGACGAATTTTGGAGTGGCAGGGGGCTCCGGACGCGAAGTATGCGTGGCTGGAGCGATTCGAAAGCAACTTAGCGCAGATCAATCGGCAGGGCATCGTTCGAATCGAGCATGATTTGTGAGACGTTTTAGGTAAGGTCACCTTCTGTCACTAATCTTCGCGCGCAAAAAAGACCGTGCTGCGGTGGTCACCCGCAAACTCAATGAGCCGTCTCGGTCCTGCGGCTGCGATAGCACCTTTCTTCTTCTGCCTGCGATAGGCCAACAACGTCCAAGTGGGGCGTAAAATTTATGGCGACCCGAAATGATGATCGAGCGACGCGCGCAGAGCCCGGACTTAACGGAAGTGTCGAAGCGCGTGCCGCTTTGATAGGACCCCTCTGCCAACCTACCATCGTCGCGCGTATGATACTTAAAGTACACGAGGGTTAAAGTGCAACATCCAGCACATGGTGAAACGAAAAACATCTTAGTAATTGAAGCTGGCAGGTCTGAGCGCCACTATTGGCACGACCTTTGGCGATATCGCGAGCTATTTCGAGTGCTCGCGTGGCGAGATCTTTCAGTACGTTATAAACAAACGGTCATCGGTGGGCTGTGGGCACTTATCCGACCACTTCTCACCATGTTGGTCTTTACCTTGATTTTCGGCCGCATCGCCAAGCTACCAACGGACGGCAACGTACCTTATGCGCTACTGGTTTTCGCCGGCATTCTGCCTTGGACTTTCTTTTCGACCTCGCTAAGCGAGGGCTCTAACAGCGTGATCAGCAGCGGAAATCTCATCAGCAAGGTCTATTTTCCTCGACTAATCGTACCGACAGCTGCGGTTGTTGTAGCGTTCGTCGATTTCCTCATCAGCTTCTGTATATTGATCTTGCTGATGGGGTGGTACCGATTCTTGCCGGATTGGCGGATCGTCGTTCTGCCGGCTTTTGTCTTGTTGGCATTTGTTGCGAGCATCGGTCCGGCGCTTTGGTTCGCCTCGCTCAACGTCAAATATCGAGATTTCCGCTACATTATCCCCTTCATGGTCCAGCTCGGTCTGTACTTGTCGCCGGTCGGATTCAGTTCGAACATTGTGCCTGCTCAATGGCGGACGATATTTTCGCTCAACCCTATGGTTGGCGTGATTGACGGATTTCGGTGGTGTTTATTTGGAGCACAAAGTGAGCTTTACCCGCCGGGTCTGTTGGCCAGTGTTGCTGTGAGTGTCTTTCTCCTGTTATTTGGATTGCATCAGTTCCGCAAAACGGAAAAAAGCTTCGCTGATTTAATTTAATGGACCATCGCCGCTATGTCGGAGAACGCCATCGTCGTCGAGAATCTATCCAAGAGCTATTTGCTTGGTCACAGATCCAGTACGGGGGCGCATTATAAATATATTGCGCTGCGTGACGTGATTGGGCGTGAGGCTCGAAATTTTGCACTTCGGGCTGCCGACTTAATCCGCGGTCGTCAGATTTTGCAAGGTGACGAAATCGAGGAGTTTTGGGCGCTCAAAAACGTTAGCTTCGAAGTAAAAGAGGGCGAGGTTATCGGAATTATCGGACGCAATGGTGCTGGAAAAAGCACTCTTTTAAAGCTCTTAAGCCGCATTACCGAGCCGACCGGCGGCCGAATCCTGTTACGCGGCCGCGTCTCAAGCTTGCTTGAGGTCGGAACTGGCTTCCACCCAGAACTAACTGGGAGAGAGAACGTTTTCCTCAATGGCGCGATTCTCGGCATGACGCGAATGGAAATTCGCAGAAAATTTGATGAGATCGTAGAATTCGCAGATGTGGAGAAGTTTCTAGACACCCCTGTCAAGCGATATTCTTCGGGCATGTATGTTCGTCTAGCATTCGCCGTCGCTGCTCATTTGGAGCCCGAAATTTTGATTGTTGATGAGGTCTTGGCAGTCGGCGATGCGGAGTTCCAAAGGAAATGCCTCAGCAAATTAAACGACGTGGCGCGAGGTGGTCGCACCGTGCTGTTCGTCAGCCACAACATGAATGCGATCGAGCGCCTATGTACGCGACTTATTTGTCTCGAAAGTGGGCATCTCGTGGGCGACTATGACGATATGCGCATGGGCATAATAGCCTACCTGGACGGTACCAGCCGTTCTGCAAATACAAATGCTTGGGTAAATTCCGGTAACGAATATCAAAACGACTATATTGTACCACAACGCCTGGAAGTTCGCAGCCTCAGGGCTTCTGAACAATCAGGCTCTGTTTTTTCAAATGGTTATTCGATTCAGGTGATGATAAACGGATCGGTTTTGCGATCCGACCCCGCTCTGAATGTCGGCATTGCTCTCTATGACGAGAATGAGCAGTTACTCCTTTGGTCGTTTTCGACTGACGGAAACGAAGAGGACTGGCCGACGATGAACGTTGGACCAATGAGTTTGCAAACCGTTATTCCGCAGAATTTTCTGAACGAAGGACGCTATCGCTTAGAACTGCTCGCCAGTCTTCATTATCGGGCCTGGCTGTTAGAGCCACGAATTAAAGCTCCCAGCGTAACATTCTCGATACAGGGCGGATTGAGTAAATCTCCCTATTGGGACAGCAAACGACCGGGCATTTTGGCGCCAATACTCGCTTGGCAATAGTCACGCCCAGAAGACCGACCCCCAACCGCGCAACATCGATCAACATGCGCTCCAAGCGTAGCCACGTCAGAGTGGCTCATTTAAAACATATCGACCTGCTGCTTTTTTAGTAAACTGAAGCAGGTTTTGCGCATCAAGCTCAAATTGACGCAAAAAGTAACCTCGTGCCGTCAACCACCGCGATAATCCAAATCGCGCAGACAGACCCGATAGGCTAAATGCTGCCGAAACCTTTAAAGCGCGTTTGGTCGCTATTGCCCGAAAGGACGAAGGGAACACTCGATTACTGGTTTCGGCCCTCTGTTGCCGCCGGATTTGGGATTTTAAATGGGCAGCTTGTTCGACGACGCATATTCGGTCGCATATTAGCCGAACTCAATGTTGGACAGATTGTCGAAACTGGCACCTTTCGTGGAACAACGACGGCGTTCTTTGCGCAGACCGGCCTTCCGGTACACTCCATTGAGGCGAGCAAAAGATACTACCAGTACTCCAAAATCCGTTTACGTTCATCCAATAATGTCCACCTTTATCAGGGCTCATCCGTCGACCGGCTGCCTGAGATTTGTGTTCGGTTACAAGCGGAGAAATTTCCGACGTTTGTTTACCTCGATGCGCATTGGGGCACGACTTTCTGCCGCTTGAGAAAGGAGATTGAACTCTTGTCTCAGCTACTCCCGAAGTCGATAATTATGATTGATGACTTTGAGGTCCCCGGCGACGAAGGCTATCGGTTCGATGATTATGGGCCCGGGAAACGAATCTCCCTCGATTATCTTGACGCCACTAACACGTCATCTCCTATCTACAAATATTTTCCCACCACCCCATCCGCTGAAGAGACCGGGCAAAGGCGTGGCATGTGCGTTGCGACGTTTATGTCCGAAATTCGTGATCAACTCGACGCAATAGAGCTGTTAAAATTCCACTCGGCGAAGGGCCCTTCTCGAGGGCCATAGAGAGTTGATCGCAGCATAGGGGTAGCTTATCGGATTTCATTGCATGAACTTGCACACAGTAAATTAGATTTGCTGACCTGCGAAGATCAGCGTGCAAAGAGGGGTAGTCAACCCGGAAAGCCTGTCGATGGGTGAAGAATCATTTTGCTGCTGCACGCATGATAAAAAAGACGCGTTATGAACTATTCGCGGAACTCAACGTCATTCGCTCGAAATTTTTGGCCAAGGAGCGAGCGTTTGCATTGCGTCACCGACTGCTCACCGACTGTGAACCGCGAGAAACGGCGATTTCATTTGCGGCGCATGGTCTCGAGTAGACGATTTTTGGCGGCGGATGCTCTCCACCTCAGTCGGGCCCAAGGGGTACTAAATCTCCCCCAGAAATAACTATCCGTCCAAGCTTCGTAAGGCACAAAAGAACGCATTTGGAATGATGGACAAAAGCATTGCTGGGTTGAAGATGCCAATATAGCCGCCATGCGGGAGAAACTGCTGTTGCAAATTGCGAGGTAGTCTGCCCGACGAAGGACTTCAAAGTCTCGAACGTGATCAGGAATTGCCGGCGTCGTCTGGGCAAATGTAACCGAAGCGCTCTCGAATTCCCGGAACAGCGGCAATATTGCCTCCGGCTCATCCGTTGCTACGAACAGTATTGGATCGCGAAGATGGGGCCAGATGGCACGCAACCACGCAAGGTACCAATCCTCTGGTATCAAGCGGAACCATGGCCAAATGGCGTGTCGATAATCGCGGTAGTCGCCGCGCCTAACGTGCACTGCGACAAGCGTGCGGCGACCTCCCTCCGTAACTTCACCGCGCCAATCCTCGATTACGCGTTGGTGCTCGGGGGATAACTGAAACATACGCCGGAGTAACGGCCGATGCTTCTGCCAACACGCGGGAATTTCCTGGAAGTAACCCCACAGATCGATATCCACTGGCGGTTCATCCGCCTTCCAGAGCACAAGGTCATCCTTACTAAAATTACGGAACCTCAGCTCAGGAAGATTAAGGCCCATGCACGATGCATCCTCGAGACCGAAAAGCTGACTGCCCTGCCACTCCGGAACTGCTGCAATCAGGCCATGTCGCAAGGCGTAGAGCTTCACGTAGGCATATTGAAACAGTTGATTGGCGAAACGGCCGTTGTTTCCCAGGCTGGACATCGCAACGTACCCGCGTGACCCAGCGCCGAGACGATGGACAGATCGAACGAGTCGCTGCTCAAAAAACAACGAGCCTCGCAGTCGGCGACCTGAACCGATCCAATGGCGACGAGACCCGAGTCAAACAAAGTGCGCTGTAATTTCCATATACTTCTTGCTTCGCCGGGGCTTTGCGACGCCAGAATAACGATGGCACAAAAACCAATATTCTCAACACCGCGCACGATCATATTGCTCAGGACGTGGGCAGGTGAAAGCAAGACCATTTCACCCGCAGAATCACCGAGGAGGTCACGTGCTTGTTTGGCGATGCGTCCAGGCGTGTGAGCTGGTTCCCCGACATGGCTGGCGGATGAGGGCTGCATCGGAACACGCTCAACAATCCTCGCATCTCCGCCTCGATCGGCACGAAGGCGGAGCAAAACCGTCTCATCGTGGGCCACTGTAGACGATCCACCTGCGATACCTTTGTTTAAGGTCAGCCATGGCGGGCACCCGACGGCAACCATTGATCCAACCTCGATCGATTGGTCATGAAATGGTCGCAGCATCGCTGCCGCTATAGGATCCGCGAAGTCGGACATTGAACGCTCTTTGCGCCTGCTTGTGTCGTCTATCAGTGTTGATTTAAACGACCGACCCTCTGATCGATCACACTTTCGGCGGCGACATGGCCGAATCGCGCGACGATAGGACCAAGCAGCTTTCTGACCTCGTCATGTGCCCTTGGGTTCAGAAGCGAAAGCGGCATGCGCGTGGCATCTGGCGCAAAATCTTCATCGAAGCAAGCTAATGGGCTAAACAAGCACGCGCGCTAGCCATTCGCAA